>CAVUOW010000011.1:0-20637 GCA_963743205.1 Candidatus Aminicenantota bacterium | reverse complement strand
TCTCGTTTAGCAAGAGGGAGGTCCAGGATATTGCCAAATCCTTTGGGGCCCTCGGCGTTGACGTCCTGACCGGAGATGCGGCGAACGAGAGCGCTGTAAAGCAATGGCCTTTGAAGGACTACCGGATCATCCATTTCGCCTGCCACGGCTTCCTCAATGAATCGTCACCCTTCCGGTCGGCCTTGGCTCTTTCGACCGCGGATGGGTCGGTGGACGACGGGTTCCTTCAGATGAGGGAGATCTATGGGCTGAACCTGAGCGCCGATCTCGTCGTGCTTTCTGCCTGCCAGACCGCCGCTGGGCGGCTCGAGCGGAGCGAGGGCCCGATGGGATTGGCCCGGCCCTTCTTCTTTGCCGGGGCCCGTTCCGTCATCGCTTCTCTTTGGCCGATCAACGATAAATCGACCGTGACATTCATGCACGACTTCTACTCGGATCTCGTCCAAGGGCAGCCGACGGTTGATGCTCTGCGCAACGCCAAGACCAAGATGTTGAAGTCCCCTTGGGCGCATCCTTTTTATTGGGCCAGTTTCCTTCTGCAGGGCAACCCTTCAGCCGCGAGAACCGCCTGCCGAGACACGCCTGGCTCTCCTCACCGGTGAATGACAAATCGACCCAGACGGGATTCTTCGATCTTTGCCCCCTGAGAAAAAGCGGTGACCATCCAAAAATATGATCTTCCGGGCCGGAGGGTTGCAGTGACGTCGGGCGGTAGAGAGACCTGGAGATCCCGGACCTTATCGCTCGTCCAGATCGGCAAGAGGGCATCGTCGAAGAGCTCGAGAACATAGAAGTCCGCTGCGGATCGCGGCTGCCATCGAAAGACAGGAGGCCCCGATAACGACTGATCCGCTTTCGGGTGGAGAAGGATGATGCCGGCCTCCGCGGTGCGCTGGATGTCGGCGAGCTCTTTCTGGCGGACGGCCACGAAGACGGACGTCATCACAAGTCCGAGGCCGAGCAGAACGCTGGCATATCGCCAGAGAGGAGGACGACTCTTGAGCCGGTCTGACGCGGGCTCGCGCCTTTGGATTTCGAGGAACATCATGAATTCGTCGCGGCAGGACGAACATCCGGAGACGTGGTCGACGATCCTTTTTTTCTTGCGGACCGACGCGGATGGTTCGAACGAACGTGCGATGGTCTTCGGAGACGGGCATCCTTTTCGATTCAGAGGCCTTCTCGAAGAGGCGTACCCCTGAAAGAGCTCTTTCAACTTATCGTCGTCGGTCTTCATTCTCAGTGTCCATGTCCTTCAGAGATTCCCTCAAGTCCGCCAGGCCTCTGTAGAGCAAGTTTCGTGTCTTGTCGTAGCTCCACATTAAGTAGCTTGAGATCTCCGGGACGGTCAGGTTCATCAGATAGAGCTTCACAACCTGGCGCCTGGAGTCGATCAGCCGATCGACAGCCTGGCCGACCGTCTCCTCCAGGGCCTTCTTCCGGGCCGCCTCCCAACAATAGGGATTCTTCTGTTCAGAAATGCGGATCTGTCTTTCACGCCGGAAGAGGATGTCCTCTCGGCGGTGTTTGCGGAGTTGGTCGATGACCGCGGAGCTTATGATCTTCCTGATATACGACGGCGGGCTTGCGATCGTCTTCTCGCTGCAAATGAGCTTCCAGATCCTGATCTTGACTTCCTGCAGGATGTCTTCAGGGTCCAGGCCATATTTCGGAAGATCGTACCGTTGGACCTGGATATTCATGTACTGGGCATAGTTGTCCAGCATCCGCCTGAGCTCTTCTTCCGGGAGGCGAGATTTATCCATCTGAATGGTTTGACTTCGGGCTGTCCCCAGGGAAGTTATTCTATTAATATAGATGGAAATAATGAACTAAATTTCTCACTAAAGGCCAATTATTTTGCCGATTTCGAAAGATTCTTTTTCGGCCGGCGATCTGGCGACGGCCTGGCCGCCGCGCTGAGCAAACTCCTTGACTCCCCTGGCCGGATGCGTAAAATACTAGCTTTTATAAGTTTATAAGGCCAAGTCAACCGGCATGGACGAGCTTTCCAAAGATAATCTCCTCCGATCCTGGAAGGAGATCTCTGCGTATCTCGGTTGCGACGTCCGGACCTGCCACCGTTGGGAGGCCAACCACGGCATGCCGGTCCACCGGGCCGAGGGGGGAGAGGCGAGATCCCCCGTGTTTGCCTATAAGAAAGAGCTCGACGCCTGGTTCAAAGAAACGTTCAAAAGCTCAAACGGCCACGTCGATGCGCACGAGAAGCGCCGCCCTTTGCTCAAATGGGCCATTGCCGGGGTCGGCGTGTTTGTCCTGGCAGGGGCGATCTTCCTGCTCCTGGTGAAACAGACGCGCCCACAGCCCACTGATTTCACGATCGACGGGCCCTTTCTCGTCATCCTCGACAAGCAGAAACAGGAGATCGGGCGCTTCGACACGAAGATCGAGGGCCTGATGCCCGAGAGCTTCTTCCGGGGAGAATTCCAGTCGCTCAGCCAAGATCCAGCCAACGCCTTTCCCAGCCTCGTTATCAACGATATCAACGGGGACGGCGACAAAGAGGTCCTGTTCGCGCCGAAGAACAAGGAGGAGATGACCGGCCTGGGCCGGCTCTATTGCCTCGACCGGAAGGGCAACGAGATTTGGCGGTTCGATGCCGGCAAGGAGCTCAAGTGCGGGGCCAAGGTTTTCTCACCGGATTACCGCATCCCTGGATTCGTCTGCCACGACATGAACGGCGACGGCCGTCTCGAAACCCTCGTCTTCGCCTACCAGAAGCCCGATTGGCCTTGCCAGATGGCCCTCCTCGATTCTGCCGGCGTCAAGATTGGAGAGTTCTGGAACTCGGGCCAGCTCAAGTACCCCGTTTTCCATGACATTAACGGCGACGGCCGCGAGGAGCTCATCGTCGTCGGGGTCAACAACGAATATAAGGGCGGATGCCTGGCCGTCTTCGACACCCGTCGGATCAGCGGCGCCTCGCCGCAGAGCGGGGAGTACGCTTGCCAAGAATACGAGCCGGGCTCCGAGCTCTACTATGTTACGGTGCCGTACGCGGACGTCTCCGCGGCCATAGGGAACGTCGTCGACGGCTTCAATTACGCGTTTATCACCAAGAATGACCGAATCAGCGCGACCTACAGGCCCGGCTTGTTCTACCAGTTCGACTTCGGACTTGCGTGCGTGCAGGTTACTTATGATCATGGCTATTTAACGTTTCATCGGGCGATGGCCGAAGCCGGACAGATTTCAAGCGTCCTCGGGGACGATTACCTGCGAAACCTCAAGGAGGGCGTGCGCTACTGGAATGGCTCGGCTTGGACCGCCCTGCCGTCGATGAACCGGCACTGAGCTCAGCTCCGGCGGCCGAGATGGGCGAGAAGCTGGGCCCGCATCTCCAAAACGGTCTTTAGCGAATTCTCGTCCGTCGCGGCTTCCCTCGGTAGCTTCATCAGATCGTCTATCCTGGCCAACGCGGCCCGGGCATCCTGCTTCCTGTAGGCGAGCGTGTGGGCCTGGACGTAGAGATAATACCAAAGACCCCGCTGGTCGCCGCGCTCGATCGCGTCCGCCTCCGCTCTGGACCAGACGGCGAGGGCCTCGTCCCAGGCAGCGAGGCCGATCAGGACCTCGGACCAATCGGCCAGGACTTGGGCTAGAGTCGCCTTGTCGCCGGCCTCGCGGGCCGCACGCTCTGCCTCGGGATAGACCTTCAGCGCACGCTGGGCGTCGCCCGTGGATCGATAGAAGATCCCCTGGTTCGACAGGCATATCGCGAGATCGGCCGCGCGGCCGAGCTCCCGCAGCAACGCCTCCTGCTCCTCGTAAACCCGGATGGCTTCGGCTTGCCGGTTCAAGGCCCCGAGAGCGGCCGCCCGGAATCCCAGGTCGACCTGGAGTCGGTCCTTCTTGCCGGCCTGCCTGTCCAGGACCTCGCCTTGCTCGCTGCAATTCGCCGCCTCGGCGTAACGGCCAGCCCGGTAATGGCACTGGGCCAGGTAGAGCAGGCTGTCGCGCAGACCCTCCTTGTCGTCCAGCTCCCGATAGAGCTTCTCCGCCTCGGCGAAGAGGACGACGGCCCCGTTATCGTCGCCGGACTGGGAGAGGTCCCAGCCCCGCATGTTCAGCGTCTCGGCCAGGTCCTTGGCGTCATCCAAGGTCCGGCAGAGCGTTTCCCTTTCGGCCAGAGCGGCCCGGGCCTCGGACGTCTTTCCGGAGCTGTAGAGCGCTGTGGCGAGACGGCCGAGCATCCTGGAGAGGTCGGCTCCGCTTCCCGACTTGCGCGCCAGATCGACCGCCTCCGCGAGAGCGGGAACGGCTTCCGCCGGCTTCCCTTGGCTTATCAGCAAAGTCGCCTTGTTGTTGAGGACCATCCGCAGCCCGGTCAGATCTCCGGCCTCGCGGCTGCCTCGCTCCCACTCCGACAGGACCGCCTCGGCCTCGCCCAGCCTCTTCATATCGAAGAGAGCGGCGTACTGCTCGCTCAAGGCGGCCCGGACGAGGTCCGGCCGGCCCGCCTTTCCGGCCGCATCAACGAGCGCGAGGGAAGCTTCGAGCGCTTCCGGAATTCGGCCGACCTCCCTAAGGATTCGGCTGCGATGGAGGGTGTTATCGGCCAGCCAATCCCAGCGTCCGAGCTCCCTCGCGGCGGCCTCGGCCTCGGCGAAGGCGGCAACGGCGCGATCGTCGTCCTTCAGAAAGTGAAGGCAGAGGGCCTCGCCCCCGAGGGCTTCGGCCAGCCCCTTCGTATCGTTGCGTCGGCGGGCCAGGGCTTCCATGCGGGAATAGAGCTCAAGCGATCCGCCGTAATCCTGGTCGTGATAGAAGAGGCGGGCCCGGATCGAAAGGAAGTCGTGGACCGTTTCGTCGTCGCCGCCGTCGTCGAGCCGCGAGGCGAGCTCGCCGGCGAGGCGCCTGGCCTCCTCCCAATCCGACTCGAGAAGGGCGCAATCCGCCTTGTGCAGGAGCACTCCGGTCGGAGTCTTCCCTTCCTCGATCTCTTGGACGATCGCGTCGAGCCGGTCCCACAGGGCATGGGCCTCCTCGAACCGCCCCGCCCCGTAAAGGAGATTGGCATGGTCTCCGAAGAGCTCGACGAGCCTGTTCCTGAGGCCCATCTCCGCGCAGAGGTCTTCGGCCTCGCCGTATAGCTTGGAGGCCTGATCGATCTCCTTCAGGGCGTGGCGGCAGTTCGCCTGGCCCGTTATCGCCTCCAGGAGCAATGCCCGGAGCTTGATCTCGCGCGCCGTCTGGTCGACCTCCAGATAGAGAGCCAGGGCCGCGGCGAATTCCCGACTGTTGTACCGGACCCCAGCCTCCTGTTCCTTGGCCTTGGCCGCGAGCTGGACGTCTCTCTGCTCGGTCCCGAGATCCCGCATCTGGCCGAAAAGCCGGAGCGCCTCTTCGGGCTGGCCGCGATCGGCAGCCAGCGTTCCTTTGTGGGAAAGATAGGACCCGAGGACCAGATAGCCGGAGACGCCCCGCCTGAACAAAGACTCGACCTCGACCAGCTGCTTTTCGACGGCCTCGAGGTCTCCGGCGCGCATCGAGAGATCGGCCAGGCCGAGGAGGGCCGTGGCAAGCCCCCATGTCCCCCCGGTCTCCCGGTCGAGTCTTGCGGCCTCTTCGTAAAGGGGTCTGGCCCCTTTGAGGTCGCCGCGGGCCTTCAGAATCCGGGCCCGCCCCTGCAGGACCCCGGCGAGCTGGTAGCGATCGCCGCTATCGCGGCAGATCTTCTCCGCCTCGGCGTTGAGGGTCAGTGCGAGCTCGAGGTCGCCCAGGTTCTCGGAGACGTTCGATCGACCCTTGAGGGCCCGGACGAGCTGAGCCGCCTTGGCGTTCTTCCGGCTGAGGGATTCGGCCTCTTCGAACGCTTTCTGGGCCTGGTCGAACCGGCCCGCCTCCACGCACTGGATGCCCAGGTTATTGAGGGCCTTGGCCGCGTTTTCGGTGTCCTCACCGAACTTCGCCCAGGCCGCCAGCACCGTTCCAAAGGCCACGGCCTGATGGACGTGTCCGAGCGCGGCCATGAGAGAGAAGATCGCGCCGACATAGTCGCCGTACTCCAAGGTGTTCTTGAAGACAGCCCCGTAGGTCTCGTAGAAATTGAAGCCTTCCTTTTCGAGCCGCTCCCAGATCCTCAAGGCGGCGTCGAGATCGTGCTCGACCAGGGCCTCCAGGAACGGCAGGTCCGCCATGGCATCGCGCAGTCCGGCCATGTCGTCGGCCATCCAAAGGTGGTACGGCAGCTCCTCGAGCTTGCGCGGTCCGTTCTCTCTCGTCCGGAAATATGCGGCCAGCCTCCGGTTCATGGCCACGGCCGACCCGGGCCCGTCGAAGGCGACGACGAGGGCGACCCGGATGAGAGGGCTGTTGAGCGAGAGGACGCCGCCGCGATCGGACAGGAGCCCTTCCGAGGCCAGGAACAGGGGCGCCCAGATCGCCTGTGGCAGAGGCGTGCCGTCCGCGCCCAGCAGGTCCAGAAGCTCCGATTCGGTCAGGCCGCGGTCGGCCGCGTAGAAGAGCGAGAAAGCTTCGCCGACGAGTCCGGGCCGGTCCCGCTCGTAATCCTCTTCGTACCGCGCCAGGACGAGAGAGAAGAGCGCCGGGACGCTCGGCGCCTGAAGGTAGTGGGCGATCCGCCCTTCGAGCTCTTCGTGGGAGCCGAATTGGCGCAGCTCGTCGATGAGGGTCTTCAGGAAGAGGGGATTGGCGGAATGTTCGGACGCGACGATCATGTCTTCGTGGGGGCGGCTCAGGGCCTTGCCGGAGAGCCCGAGGTACTTGCGGACAACGGCCCGCCGATCGTCCGGGGCGAGAAGATCCAGCATATGGACCGGCCAGCCGCGGTGGGCCAGGACCTCGATCACGGGATCCGCCGTGTTGGCAGCGCCCTCCCGGATGCCTTCCGGAGAGCACCCGATGACGAGCCGGATGCCGGGCGGGAGCTCTTCGGGGAGCCAATTCGCGTCCGAAGGTCTCGACCGGTCTTCCAGGCGTTCCAGTCCGTCGATGACGACGACGGCCCGGCCGCGATCTCCGGACATCATGAGGGCGCGCGAGAAGTACTCCCTCATGCCGCGGGCGTCTGACGGGGGCTCGAGGTCGAGGCCGAAGGCCAGGCCGAGCTCGGCCGCGAGCCGGCGCAGCAGGACGGCTTCTTTGAGGCTCTCCGAGGTGGCCAGGACAAAGTGGGTGATGACGGGGATGTCGGGATGTTTCTCCCGGAAGTGCTTCACCCAGTTCGCCAGGAGTGCGGATTTGCCGCAGCCCGGCTCGCCGGTGACGAGGAGGGGCGGGCCGGAGGACGCCGCGTGGCGGTCGAGAACGTCGAAATCGGCCGGCCGGGCGACATAGACCTGCGACAGGGCGCGGATATACGCCTCCTGACCGGCGGCCTCGCGGCCGAGCGGGTCGGGCGGCTCGCCTTCGGGGAAGAGCGCATCGATGAGCCGGGTCATGTCCTCGAGGACGAGGCGGCCGAGGTCGCGCGGATCGCGGTAGTCCTCGCGGACCGGGAAAGGCGAGGCGCGGATGCGGTCCTTGAGCCGGGCGAGCTTCTCCGCGCCCGCCGGGGTCTCCCGGTGGACCGGGCGCTCCCGTTCGGGAAGGCTCTCGATATAAGCGGGATCCCGAAAGTAGAAAAACGCCCGCGCCGCCATGTCCGGATCGTTGAGAACGCCGTGGAGGATCTCGAGCTCGGTGACGGAGCGGTCCCGGGCGCGCTCGAGCCAGGACTCTTCGGCCACGAGGCTTTCGGGAAACGGGTCGGGGGCCGACCCGTAGCGTTCGCCCAGGATGCCGATGAAATAGGGCCGGCAGCGGCGGATCTCCTTGAGGCAGATCGGGACTACTTCGGCCTTCTGCTCGTCGGTGATGCCCCAGCGAAGATCGACCTCGCCCCAGACGACGCCTCGCGATTCGCAGATGTGCCGGAGCTTCGGGAAGACGAATTTGAGCAGCTCCTCGCGCTCCGCGTGCATATCGCGGAAGGTCGAGGAGATAAAGACCCTGATGACGCGGTCGGAGGAAGGGGCGGGCGAGAGAGGCGCGCCGGAACGGGTCATGGTCCCGGACTATAGACCCGAGGCACGGCCGGTGTCAACGACGAGGCGACCGGACGCCCAGGGGTCTTGACTGCGTAGGCCGTGGCCCCTATAGTCTCAGCGGATGTCACATGCTGGCCATCAAGCTCCATAAGACTTCGAGACCCGGGCTGGGGAAGGACGCGTTCCTGATCCCGATCGTCGACTGGAAATCCGGCCGCTGCCAGGTGCGGGCCTGGTTGCGTTGGCGCGGGGACCGCGACCGCTACCTCACGCTCGTCCGCGTCCCTGACGACCACCCCGTGAGCATCCGCTTTGCCTACGGCAAGAGCAATTTCATCAAAGCCATCGCCTGGCCGACGGAGTTCAAGCCCCTGCGGGAATGGGACAAGGACTACGTCAGGGTCATTGGTCAGTGGTGGGACGCCTACAGGTGGCAGGGTTCGGGCAGCACCGAGACCGGCGGACTGCTCGTCGACGAGCCGCGCTTATTCCTCGGCCGCAGGCTGCCCGACAAGAGCATCCTGTGGACCAAGGAGATCGCACTCCTCTACGGGAAAAGGACGTTGAAAAAAACTCCCGTCTGACTATACTCTCCGGATTAGCCTCGTCCGTTTCGGAGCTCCGAGCCCGAGAGGAGTCGAACATGCCCCCAGCCAGGAAGGCCGGACCGTCCAAAGCCCGGATCATCGTCGCCGGCGATCTTTCGATCGATTGGTTCGAGGCGGAGACCCCCCCGCGCGGTCAGACCAAGGGCGAGCCGACCAACCCCCGGAACTGGAAGACCTACCCGGCCGTCCGCCGGGAGGCCAAGCCCGGCGGGGCCTGGCTCGTCGCCGATTTCGTCAGGGCCGCCACCGACGCCGAAGTCCTCGCTCCTCCGTTGGGCGATGTCCGGGCGATCGCGGCCGGCGAACTCGTTCATTCTTACGTCGAGCTGGGCCGGTTCCCGCTCGCCGGCGGCAAAAAGGACGAGAAGACGTCCATCTTTCGGGTCAAGTCTTACAAAGGATTCACCGGCCCCGAGGGCGACCAGCCCTCGGCCTATCCGATCCAGGGCAAGGCCGCTGCGCCGGATCTCGTCGTTTTAGATGATGCAGGCAATGGATTCCGGGACCACGAAGATCTTTGGCCGGATGCGCTGTCCAAGGCCGCGAAGCCTGTCATCGTCGTCAAAATGAGCCGGCCCCTGACGGCGGGCCTTCTTTTCGACGAACTCCGCAGGCGCCACTCCGACCGGCTGGTCCTCGTCCTCAGCGCCGACGACCTGCGCCGGGAGGGCGTCAAGATCAGCCGCCGTCTGTCCTGGGAGCGGACGGCCACAGACTTCGTTTGGCAGATGGCCTCGAATCCGGCGCTCCTGGCGCTCAACAGCTGCGCCTCCGTCGTCGTCCGTTTCGGCGTCGACGGAGCCATCCTTTATACGCGGTCCAGGGGCGCCGTCGAGTCGTGGCTCTTCTACGATCCGGCGACGGGCGAGGACGGCTCCGGCGAGATCTGGCCCGGCGAGATGATCGGCGCCGGAAGCGCCTTCACGGCGGGACTCGCCGCGTCCCTGGCCGAACGTGGCCTCGAAGGGGTCAGGGACGGGGTCCGCAAGGGCCTCATCGCCTCGAGACGGCTTTGGCAAGCCGGATTCGGGGGCGACATCGAACGGCTCGAATATCCCGGAAAAGAGATCTTCCGGCCGCTCGAGCCGCAGGACGGGCCCATCGCCGAGGTGCCCATCCCGGCGCCCGCCGCGGCGGAGCCGTCAGACCCCGGTTTTTGGTGCATCCTCGACACCCTGTCACGGGCCGACCTCGAGAGCGTCGCCTACAACTTTCGTGGTCAAGGGCAAGGACCCCATGCTTGAAAAGGTCCCCAGCGGCCGCTTCAGGTACCTGAGGACCTTCGACCGCTCCGAGATCGAAAGCTACCGCGGCATCAAGAACCTCATCTGCGAATACCTGGCCAGCCCGGGCGTCGCGCGGCCGCTCTCGATCGCCGTCTTCGGCGCGCCGGGCTCGGGCAAGTCCTTCGGCGTCAACGAAGTGGCCGAAAGCGTCGCCCCCGGGCGGCTGCAGAAGATCGAGTTCAACATGTCGCAGACGAGCTCGATCGAGGAGCTCGTGGCCGCCTTCCACAAGGTCCGCGACATCGCCCTCGGCGGCAAGATGCCGATCGTCTTCTTCGACGAGTTCGACTCGAGCTTCAACGGCCGGCTGGGCTGGCTGAAATATTTCCTGGCGCCCATGCAGGACGGCGCGTTCAGCGACGGCCGGGACGTCCATCCGATCGGCCGGGCCATCTTCGTCTTCGCCGGCGGGACGTCGTCGAGCTATGACGAATTCTGCTGCTCCGAGGACGCCGCGTCCTTCAAGGCCGTCAAGGGCCCCGACTTCGTCAGCCGCCTCAGGGGTTTCGTCAACATCAAGGGCCCCAACCCGGTCGACGATCGCGAGCGGCTGTTCCTGGTCCGGCGGGCCCAGATCCTGCGTTTCCAGCTCGAGAAGAGCGCGCCCCAGATCTTCGACGGGACGAAGATCTGCCGGATCGACCCGGGCGTACTCAGGGCCATGATCAAGGTCCCGGCGTACAGGCATGGCATCCGCTCGATCCTGGCCGTCATCGAGATGAGCCAGCTGGCCGGGCGGCAGAGCTTCGAACAGGCCGCGCTCCCGTCGCCCGAACAGCTTGAGCTTCACGTCGACGCCGACGCGTTCTCGCGCCTTGTTGTCCGCGACGTCCTGCTCGGCAGCGCCCGGGAGGCCTTGGCCGAAGCCATACACGAGCGATACCTCAAGGACAACATCGACAAACGCGCGAGCGACGATCCGGCCATGGCCGCTTGGACGGTCCTGGACGAGTCGCTCAAGGAGTCGAACCGGCGCCAGGCCGACCATATCCCTGAAAAGCTCAAGGCCGTGGGCTACGATTTCGCGCCGGCCGCGAAGGAGAACGTCAAGCTCGTGAAGTTCACCCCGGACGAAGTCGAAGTGATGGCCCGGATGGAGCACGACCGGTTCGTGGCCGAACGGTTCCTGGCGGGATTCAGCGCCGGGCCGAGGGACGTGGCCCGGAAGACCAGCCCGTACCTTGTCCCTTGGGACGAGCTCGACGAGAAGATCAGGGATTACGACCGGCGGGCCGTCAGGGAGATCCCCGAACTTCTGGCCTCGGCCGGGTTCGAGATGTACAGGCTCAAGAAGGCCTAGGCCTCGAAGTGCCGGCGCCGAAGAGCGAAAAGACATGACCGGGGCTCGGGCGCGCCTCATCGTCGGCGTCACCGGTCACCGGAAGATCGCTGACGCCGGCCGGCTGGCCGCGGCCGTCGACGCGGTCCTCGATACGATCGTGCTGCGGGCGGCCGATGGCACGGTCGCAAGACAAAACGAGGCCCCGCCGCAGCTTTCCGTTCTCTCGCCTTTGGCCGAGGGGGCCGACCGCCTGGTCGCCGAACTCGTTTTGGCGAGGGCCGGCACCGCCGAGCTCGAAGCTGTCCTGCCCATGGACGAATCCGAATACGAAACCGATTTCGAGACTGACGCGTCCAGATCGGAGTTCAGGTCGCTGCTCGCCCGGGCCGGGACGATCCACAGGTTGCCGCGGCCGTCGAGCAGGGAAGAGGCCTATGCCGCGGCCGGCCGATACGTCGTCGACCACTGCGACGTCCTGATCGCCGTTTGGGATGGAAAGCCCGAAGAGGGTCCGGGCGGCACCGCTGAAGTCGTTCGCTATGCCCGGGCGCAGGGTCGCCGGATCGCTTGGATCGATCCGAACGGCGCAGAACCTATTTCTTGAAGAAGTAGGCGATCTCCCATTCCGCGGTGTCGCGGGCGTCGGAGCCGTGGACGGTGTTGCGCTCGATGGAGAAGCCGTGGGTATGGCGGAGCGTGCCGGGCTTGGCCTGGGCCGGGTCCGTCGCGCCCATAACCTCGCGCCAGAGCTTGATGGCGTTCTCCGCTTCGAGGACCATGAGCACGACCGGCCCCGAGGACATGAATTCGCACAGGCTGTCGTAGAAGCCCTTGTCCTTATGGACGATGTAGAACCCCTTGGCCTCGTCCTTGGTCAGGTGAACGAGCTTCATCCGGACGATGGTGAAGCCTTCCTCTTCGATGCGGGCGACGATCTTGCCGATGATCCTCTTCTTCGTCGCGTCGGGCTTGATGATGGCCAGGGTCCGTTCCATGGGTTGCTCTCCTCGGAGTGGGTGAGGCCCTTTTATACCCCGGCCGCGACGGGGAGTCAATGCGCATTCTTGCCTTTCGGGCGCCATAACGATTAGAATGTCCCTCACGTCATTCATTCGCGAGGATCATTCCGTTGGGTACGACTCTTCATCCCCTCAAGGACACTTTTCCCATTCCCCGCAAAACAAAAAGATCGCTCAAGAAACAAATGGTCCGCTGGCTCCGGCGGCTGAGCAAGACACATCCCGAGGAGACGCCGAGAACGCATCGGCATAAAGGCTGGTATTGGTGAGGTCAACGATGAGCTTTCAGGAGTCTGTCGTTCTGGGCCGGACGGGCCTCAAGGTCGGTCGGCTGGGCATCGCGTCCGGATACAAGGCGCCGGCGGCGGCCGTGGAGGAAGCCTTCGAGCGGGGCTGCAACTATTTCACCTGGGGCACGGTCATCAAAGGCTACGTGCCGGGCATGAGCGAAGCGTTGAAGGCGATCGTCGCCAAAGGTCAGCGCGACCGCCTGGTTCTGGCGGCGTTCACATACGCGCATAGCAATTTTCTGACCGAGCGGCTGCTCCGCCGCGGGCTGAAGAGCGTCGGGCTCGACCATGCCGACGTCCTCATCCTGGGCTACTTTTCGCGCCAGCCGTCGCGGCGGCTGATCGACGGCGCTTTGCGGATGAAGGAGAAGGGGCTCGTCCGGTTCATCGGGGTCTCCAGCCACAAACGGAAGCTCCTGGGCCGGATGGCCGGGGAGGGGGAGTTCGACATCCTACATCTCCGCTACAACGCCGCCCACCGCGGGGCCGAGATCGATATTTTCCCCTACTTGCCCGAAGTCAGGGCGAAACGCCCCGGGACCGTGTCCTTCACGGCCACCCGCTGGGGGAAACTGCTCGACCCGAAGAACATGCCGTCCGGCGAGAAACCCCCGACGGCCGCCGACTGCTACCGCTTCGTCCTCTCCAACCCGGCGGTCGACGTCTGCATGACGGGGGCGAAGACAGTCGAGCAAATGCGCGAGAACCTGACCGTCCTCGACCACGGACCCATGACGGGGGCCGAGGTCGAGCGGATGCGCCGCATCGGCGACTTCGTCCACAGCCACAAGCGGGCCTGAAGCCCGGGGCTAGCGGACAGGCGCGTCCTTGGGCGGAATGGGATCGGGGACCCGGTTGGCGATCTTCGGGATCGTCTGGAGATACACGAAGATGGACGCGAGGTCGGCGTCCGTCAAGTTCTGCATCGCCGGGAAAGGCATGGGCGGCAGGAGCAGGCGGCCTTTGGCCATGACCCGGCCCGAGCGGATGGTATCGACAAAGGTCTGGGCCTTCCAAGCTCCGAGGCCCGTTTCCTTGTCCGGAGTGAGGTTGGCCGTGAAGCTGACGCCCCAAGGACCCGCCCATGATGTGAAGGTCGCGGAAACGACCCCTAACCAAGGCCCCTTGGGAAGCTCGGGGACGGGCGGCATGACCAGGGACTGAGGATGTCCCGATAAGGTGAGAGAGCTGTCGGCTTCAGGTCCCGCCGGTCCCATCTTCATCGGAGTATGGCAGTCGCCGCAGCCCATGCCTTTGACCAGGTACTCGCCCCGCGCGACATCCCCCCGGGGTGGGGCATCCTGTCCGATGAGGAAGGCGGCTGCAAGAGAAGACAAAGCCGCGATCCCGACAAGGGCGACAAAGGACGGATGGTTTCTCATTTCTCCTCCTTGATGGCTAGGTCCCTTTCGATCCACTGGCGGATGAGACCCACGGCGTCTTCATCCGCGATTTCCGTGCCCAGGGGCGGCATCTGCCGAAGCGGATTCCTTGTGCCCAACCGGTAGACGATGGCGCTGTGCCCGGGGTCGCCGGGCCGGATGAAAAAGCTCGTGCCGGGCGCGGTGTCGGGCACCGGGAAGCGGCTGCGGTGCCCAAGGCCCGCGATGATTGCTGTTTCGTCGGCCGCGCCGGGCTTGACGCTGTATCTGAGGATCAGGCCGCGGGATTCGAGCGGGCCGGAAGGATTGTGGCAGTTACCGCAATTCGCGTGCATGTACCCTAGAGCCGCGCGTCCGGCCGCGGTCGAGGCGGCAATTCGCGGGGCGCGCGAGGCCCACGACGTCGGATAGGAACGGATGATGTTCTTCCTGATGAGCGTCGCCAGGTCCGCCATCCCGGCCGAGGGAAGCTCGGCGTGCGGCGCCTTCGGGTCACGGTCCGGGGACAGTTGAAGCGCGCTGAACCCCAGGATCTCCTCCTTGTCGCCGACATGACAGGCCCGGCAGTCATAGACGCCGGGGATGTCGTGCCCGACCCCGGGCCGGATCTCCACGACATTTTTGAGTCCCCCCTGCGGAACCAGCCGGGCCTCGGTCTCGTCGGCGTTCCAGGCGTAGGCGGCGAACGCCAGCCGCCCTCCTCCGAGAGATTCGATCATGCGCGTTTCCACCCGGCGGCCGCCGAACGAGAACTCCTTCCAGACTTTCACCCCCTCCGGAAACGACCAAATATCGGGGTCCGAGGCATCGATGGCCGTGCCGGGGGGCAGGTAGATCCAGCGCTGCTTGCTCGCACCGTCCGACCAGAGAGGGTATTGGGGGGAATAGTGGAGGTTCTGCGGGTCGATCGTTTTATGGCCGAAATCCGAATAAAGTCCAGTCGATCGCAGATCATTCGGGAAGGCCGGCGTGGAGTTCTCTCGGCCCGAGCTCAAGAGCGCGAAAACAAGCGCAAAGGGCATGACGACGCCAAAGGATGCCGAAAGACCGAGCGGGGCGCCAGTCTTGGACATGGACCTATCTCCTCAACATCACCTAACCAAGAAATGTGCCAAAGCGCAGGCGTCCGCCTGACAGGCCCAAGCCAGATAGGGACGCTTTAAAGGGCCCCCCAGTTTCCTGCCAGACAGGACTCGGTTTTGGGCTATCGCTCCGATATTTCGGCCAGAAGCTTGGAGGTGAGGCCGGCGACTTTGGCGAAGGCCGCCGCGACGTAATCGTCGAGTTTCTTCAGGGCCGTTTTCTTGTCTTTAGCATAGAGGGCGGCGAAATCCTTTTCGAATTTCGTCCGGCCCTTGATGAATTCCTTCTCGGCCGGGAAGAGCTCCTTCACGAGTGTTTCGTGCATCGGGCCGTAGTTCGCTTCGGCGGCCTTTTCGAGCTGGAGGACCTTGGTGTTCAGGAGATCCCCCTTGGCGGCCTTGAGCTCGGCGTCGTCGAAGTGCGTCTTAAAGAAGACCGCATCGTCATGAGCGTTCCCTCCAAGACCGGCCCCCGGCGGCAGGCTTTCGACCCCGTAATAAAGGGGCAGGAAGACGGTCGTGTCAGGCTTGCCCATGGCCAGCCAGATCGAAACGGCGAGCGGCTCCGGCCGCTTCGCTCCGAGGGAGACGACGAAGGCGTCGATCGTCGTTGAGGTGCAGATCGTCCGGAACTTCGTCTGATTCGGCGTGCCCGTCTTGTAGCCGTCCGTGGCGTCGTATTCGGTGCCTTCGTAGTGGTCGCGGAGGATGGCCATGAGCGTATCCGCGGTCACTTTCTTCCCGAGCTTCACGGAGAACGGATAATCGCGGCCGAGCTGCCAGGGCCGGCCGGTGAGGAGGCTCAAGCCCCTCCAGTGGCGCAGGGCGTTCCCGTCGGCGGCCAGCTCGCGGGTCGACGGCCGCCCGAAGGCCTTCTTGAAATCGAACGCGCCGTCCTTGGCCGCGTCGTACCAGCCGTTCTTGGCGGCGTATTCGACGATGTCCGGGCTGCCCATGAAATGGTCGGCGTCGCCGGGGCGGATCGCGCGGATCGTGTAGTGGTTGGGGATGACGGCCACCTCGTCGTCGGGGACACGTTCGGCGTACCAGTGGCGGCCCCTGAGCACGGCCAGCATCCAGGCCTCGTTCTTGTCGGCGATGGAATAGGTCCTGCCGGTGGAGCGATAGCCGTACTTTTCGATGAGCTCGCCGGCGATCCGGACGGCCTCGCGCGCCGATGAGGCCTTTTCGGCCATGAGCCGGCGGAGCATCCAACCGATGCCGCCGTCGGTGGTATCCTCGTCGCCCACGCGCGAGGGACAGCTGTCGGAGGTGATGAGGACGCCGTGGTCGTTGATGAAGCTGTCGGCGAACTCCTGGGTGGTCGCCTCGATCCAGAGGAAGCCGTTGGTGCGGCCGTCGGTTTCATAGAAGGCGCCCTGGCCGAGGTCGACCTTCCGGGCCGTCCCCTCATCGCGGGCCTTGATCTTGCGCAGGTTGACGATGATGTCGCCCCGGTCGTCCTCGTTGTGGGCGACCATGACCGAGCCGTCGACGCTGGCCTTCCGGCCGACGAGAACGGTGAAGCACTCGCCGTCACGGCTCCCGGCGGCCGCGGCGAAGCCGGCGAGCGCGAGGACGAATGTAAAGAGAGCGATGATCCGCTTGTTCGCGTTTGTCATGGCCCCAATCTACTCCTCGGGGCCGGACGTGTTCAAGCCCGATCAGGACCCGGATCGCCTTTCCAGGACGAGCCGGCCGGCGTGGAAGTCCATATGGACGCGGTAGGGCCAGAGGATGGGGTTGCCGAGAAGTCCCGCCAGATACCGGCCGCCGATCGCGTTCAGCTCCTCCATGGGGAATTCATGCGCGGTCTGCCCCTCGAAGACGAGAGGGCCGAGGGCGATCGACAAGCCGTCGATGCGATTGACCTGCTGCGGTCCGCCGGCGCCTTGGATTCCGCCGGGGGCGATCCGGCCCGGATCGAGCTTCGGTTTGAGGTGCTCCTTGAAGAAGGCCCCGTCGACGAGGTTCGTCGCCGCCGCCGAGTCCAGGATGTAGAGCGCAGGCGGGGCCCCGCCCAGGGACGCTTCGACGGTCGTGGCGTCGAACACGTAGAGAGGGACATCCGCGACCACGGCCGCGCGGTCGATGACGCGGGAGAGGAGATCCGGCCGCTCGAGAGGATAGAGGTCCATGACCTTCGCCTCGACGTCGATCGTCACGTTGAAGCGTTTGAGCAGGCCCGTGCCGAGCAGGCCCTTCTTCAAACCCCGGAAGGGATGGATGTCGGAAACCATGACGGGAACGTTTCTGAACACGATCCCGGCGAGCTCGACCTCGTCGAGGACCGAGAAGCGGACGGCGGACGTGGCCGTCCCGACGCCCGTCGCCGTCGAGCTCCCGGTCAGGGAAAGGCCCAGTTCCTCGGCCAGAAGAGGGCTGATCGTCAGGAAGTCGGCCGAGGCCGAATCGATGTCGACGAGATATTCGCCTTTTCCGTTGAGCTTGAGAGAGATCATCCGGATACGGATCCGAGGGTCGGCGCTGGCGACGAGGGGGACCGTGACGCGATCGAAGCGGCCCTCCCTCTCGAAAAGCCGCTTCGCGGCAAGCCCCTGGATCTGGGCCAGGCCGTTCCCGAACCAGGAGGGGAGGGGCTTCGATTCACGGCCGTAGCGCTCTTCGGCCGTCTTATAGATCTCGAGGAGGTCGGAGACCTGGCCGCGCTCCCAGGCGGTTCGCCACAGCTGGCGCAGCGCCTCGTCGAAGAAGGCCCGGGACGGGACGGCCCGGCGCAGGTGATCCATAGCCGCTTCCGGATCGTTCCGGATCTGGGCGATCCTCCCCAGGCCGAGGTGGGCTTCGGGATTGTCGCGAGAGAATGAAACCACCTTCAGGAATATCGATTCGGCTTCCCGGATGCGCCCTGCCTTGAGGAAGGCCAGGCCGCAGACGGCGCGTGTCCGGACGTCGGCGGCGGGGTCGGCCAGCACTTCCGCTGCGAGCTTCGCGGCATCCCGGAACGAGTCCGCGAGGACCAACGCCTCGAGCCAATCGACGCCCTTCTGCGGCGCGACGGCCTGACCATCCCGGGGCTCGGGAGTTCGTCCCAATGACAGTAGGACCGGCAGGAACAGGAATATGACCCAGATGCGTTTATTCATGGCTCGCCTCACAGAGAATTCGTCCCGTAAGGACGCTCTATTTAGGGCGCATGCCAGCCCGGATTACGCCCTTGGGAGGACGGGCGAGATGGGCCAAGACCGGGAGGGGGATCAGGGGAAGCGGCGAAGGCCAGAGGCGATCAGTTCTTTTTTTCGACGGAGGGGGCGTCTTGAACACTGCCGGGCTCGATCGTCCCGTTCGGGCGCACCCGGGCCTCCAGAGCCGCTCCGGATCTCGTAACGTTCATCCGCTCGGCCTTCAGGGGCACCAGGTCCGGGTCATAAACGGTCCCGGGCGCGGGCAGCACCCCGTAGAGGACATAGTCGGAGACGCCTTGGTCGGCCGGCGTGAAATACCAGTACGTACAGTGTCCCCAGACGCTTGCCGAGAGCAGGCGGGAATTGGCCAAGTGGCTCTCTCTGAATACGATGTTCTCGCTTCCCGGCCCGATCATCTCTAAGACCGTTTTGCCGGCCGCGCCGGCGCCGGTCTGCGGCGCGCTCGCAGAACCCGAAAAGTGGTAGACGAGGCCCGCGGCGCACACGCCGATGGATATGACCCAGAGGAACTTTCTCATGATACTCGCCTCCCCCCCTCTATCGCCGGAGGCCCTTACGGCCTCATGATGCTCGATGACTGGAGATTGAAAGATCAAAAGAAAATTGAAACACTTCAACCTCGAAAAGAGATTCTCATGACCCCCGCCGATGGCCCAACTCTATTCCTCGAGGGGGCCCTTGTCAAGGGTGAAAAAAGCCGGAGGCCCCCGTTCGTTTGACAGGCATGGAGGGCGCCGATAGAATGAACTTCGCCCATGGAACAGGCGATCGAAGCGAGAAATCAGCGGGAGTTGAAGGCCTTCGCCCTGGACCTCGGCTTCGACCTCTTCGGAATCGCTGATGTCGCCGGGTTAAGGGACGATTTTCTGCTCGAGCCCGCAACGCGGGACCGCTTGGGGCTGGCCGTCTCGCTGGGCAAGCGGCTGAGCGACGCCGTTCTCGAGGACATCCAGGACCGCCCGACGTCGATCTACTTTCACCACTACCGGCAGATGAACTTCTTCCTCGACCGCGGAGCGCTTCTCGTCGCCGACTTTATCCAGAGGCGGGGGTCCCGGTCGCTGGCCATTGCGGCCTCGCAGATCATCGACTGGAAGAAGCAGCGGGCCCACGTTTCGCACAAGCACGTCGGACGGGCCGCCGGCCTGGGCTGGTTGGGCCGCAACAATCTTCTCGTCAACCCCGACCTTGGCGCGCATTTCCGGCTGGTCACCGTGCTCACGGACATGCCGCTCGATCCGGACGCCCCGCTCGACCGCGGATGC
Organism: Candidatus Aminicenantota bacterium; assembly: GCA_963743205.1. GTDB lineage: Bacteria > Acidobacteriota > Aminicenantia > Aminicenantales > Saccharicenantaceae > RBG-16-66-30. The sequence goes on along the minus strand of CAVUOW010000011.1, from coordinate 1,244 downwards.
GGCGTCTGCCGCGCCTGTGCCAAAGCCTGCCCGGCCGGGGCCATCAAGGACACGCGCGAAGCGTTCGATCACCTGGCCTGTTTCGAGACGCTCCAGGAGTTCCGCAAGAAGGGCTACACGACCCAGTTCATCTGCGGCATCTGTGTCCGCGACTGTCGCGGCCCCAAGCCCTGTGATCAATTGGAATAGAAGGGAAGCTCAAGTCTCCGAGGAGGGAGTCCGGTCATGAAAAACAAAGACGGCATGACGCGAAGGGAATTTTTTGTCGCGGGCGCGGGCCTCGCCGGCGGCGCAGCGATCTCGGCCGGGGCCGCGACGCTAGGCGGTTCGGCCGCCCCGCTCGGGGGCAGGAATACGGCGGGGGTCGGCCCGGCCCAGACGGCCGTCCCGACGGGAAAGTCGCGCGTCGTCCTGGTCAAGACCGATTCCCGGGCCGACGGGGTGAAGAAATGCCTCGCCCTCCTGGGAGGCGATCCCTTCAAGGGCGAGAGGGTCCTCGTCAAACCGAACTTCAACACGTCCGACGAAACGCCGGGCTCGACCCACAACGACACGCTCAAGGCGCTCCTGGCGGGCATCCGGGACGGGGGCGCCAAGACCCTGTCCATCGGCGACCGCAGCGGACCCGAGCCCACGCTCCAGGTTTTCGAGAAGAAGGGCATCCCGGCCCTGGCCGCCTCCTTCGACGCCAAGGTCCTGAATTTTGATGCTCTCGGCGAGACGGGCTACGTCAAGTTCGACCCGCCGGCCTCGCATTGGAAAAGCGGCTTCCTCGTCGCCCGGCCCATCGTCGACGCGGGGTGCGTCGTCTCGACCTGCTGCCTCAAGACCCATCAGTTCGGCGGCGTCTTCACGATGTCGCTCAAGAACTCCGTCGGGATCGTGCCGCGCGCCGGACATACCTACATGCGCCAGCTCCACGGCTCGGCCGACCAGCGGCGGATGATCGCCGAGATCAACACCGCTTACAAGCCGGCGGTCATCGTCGTCGACGGCCTCGTGGCCTTCGTCGACGAGGGCCCGATGACCGGGCCGCGCAAGGACGCCGGCGTCTTTCTGGCCGGCACCGACCGAATCGCCGTCGACGCCGTCGGCGTCGCCATCCTCAAGGAGCTCGGCTCGAACGACGCCATCATGAAGCCGGCCATCTTCGCCCAGGAGCAGATCTCCTGGGCCGTCCAGCTGGGACTCGGGATCTCGTCGGCCGCGGATATCATCATCGCGACGCCCGACGCGGCCAGCGA
>CAVUOW010000010.1:0-362031 GCA_963743205.1 Candidatus Aminicenantota bacterium | reverse complement strand
TGACGAACGAAGAAAAGATCCTCCGGTCGCTCGAGCTGCTCAAGGATTTCGGCTACAAGAGCGACTCGATCAAGGCCATCAAGCACCTGCCGGCCTGGGAGGGGTCGTTCCGGGATTACCCGGACGACGTCCACCCGGCCCTGCGCGGCGCGCTCGAGGCCAAAGGGTTTACGCGGCTTTACTCCCACCAGCGCTCGACCTGGGAGGCGTTGAAGGAGGGCAAGAACGTCGTCGTCGTGACGCCGACGGCCTCGGGCAAGACGCTCTGCTACAACCTGCCGGTCCTCGACGCCATCATGAAGGACCCGTCGGCCCGGGCCCTGTACCTCTTCCCGACCAAGGCGCTGTCCCAGGACCAGCAGGCCGAGCTCGACGACATCAACGGGCGGCTGCCCGAGGAGATCCGGGTCTTCACCTACGACGGCGACACGCCCCAGGACGCCCGCAAGGCCATCCGGGCCCGCGGCCACATCGTCCTGACCAACCCCGACATGCTCCACGCCGGGATCCTGCCGCACCACACCAAGTGGATCACGCTTTTCGAGAACCTCAAGTACATCGTCATCGACGAGCTCCACAACTACCGCGGCATCTTCGGCAGCCACCTGGCCAACGTGCTGCGGCGGCTGAAGCGGATCGCCAAGTTCTACGGCGCCGACCCGCAGTTCATCCTCTGCACGGCGACGATCGCCAACCCGGCCGAGATGGCCGAGAAGATGATCGAGGCCCCGGTGACGCTCGTCGACGACAACGGGGCGCCGCGGGGAGGCAAGTACTTCGTCTTCTACACGCCGCCGGTGGTCAATGCCGCTCTGGGCATCCGCCGGTCCTACGTCAACGAGTCGAGGCGCGTGGCCTCGATCTTCCTCCGGAACGGGCTGCAGACGATCGTCTTCGCCGGAAGCCGCCTCATCACCGAGGTGCTGCTGACCTACCTCAAGGAAGACATCGAGACGAACATCCAGAAGGAGGGGCTCATCCGCGGCTACCGGGGCGGCTACCTGCCGCTGAAGAGGCGGGAGATCGAGAAGGGCCTGCGGACGGGCGAGATCCTGGGCGTCGTCTCGACCAACGCTCTCGAGCTCGGCATCGACATCGGGACGCTCGACGTCGCGGTGCTCGCCGGCTACCCGGGGACGATCGCCAGCACCTGGCAGCGGGCCGGACGCGCGGGGCGGAAGACGGGCCTGTCGGCGGCGGTGCTCGTGGCCACAAGCTCGCCTCTCGACCAGTTCATCATCAACAACCCGGAGTATTTTTTCTCCAAGTCGCCGGAGATGGCCCTCATCAACCCGGACAACCTGTCTATTCTCATCAGCCACATCGAGTGCGCGGCGTTCGAGCTGCCCTTCGAGGACGGCGAGAAGTTCGGCCGGGCCGAGATCGGGGAGATCCTCAATTTTCTCGAGGAGGACAAGATCCTCCACCACTCCAAGGACAAGTGGTTCTTCACGTCCGAGGCCTACCCGGCCGACGCGATCAGCCTGCGCAGCATCAGCTCGGACAACTTCGTCGTCGTCGACATCACCGGCGAGGCCCGGGTCATCGCCGAGGTCGATTTCACGTCGGCGCTCACGGCCCTGCACCCCAAGGCCATCTACATCGTCGAGGGCGAGCAGTATTTCGTCGAGAAGCTCGATTTCGAAGAGCGCAAGGCCTACGTCAAGAAAACCGACATCGATTACTATACCGACGCCATCGACTATACCAAGATCACCATCCTCGACGTCTTCGACAAGAAGGCGCATCGAGGCCGGGACAGGCCGCGTCTCCCACGGCGAGGTCCACGTGGCGACGCAGGTCGTCGGGTTCAAGAAGATCAAGTTCCACACGATGGAGAACGTCGGCGCGGGCGACCTTGCAGCTGCCGCAGAACGAGATGCACACGACGGCCTACTGGCTGACCGTGCCCTCGGCGCTCATGCAGGCCATCCCCTACCCGGCCGAGCAGAGGGTCAACGGGCTGTTCGGGCTGGCCTACCTCATCCACCACGTGTCGCCCATCTTCATGATGTGCGACCTCCACGACGTTGGCGTTTCGATCGGCGACAACACGTCGGGTGAACCGGTCAGGCCGCTAGCTCCCCAGGCGCGGCCGGTCGGCGGCCAGGGCCAGGACGAGATGCCCGTCATCATGGACCCGGACTTCGAGCCCAACATCTTCATCTACGACAATTACCCGGGCGGCATCGGCCTCAGTCCATCGCTCTTCGCCCTCGAGTCGAAACTCCTCGACCACGCCCTGAAGACGCTCGAGGCCTGCCCCTGCCGGGACGGCTGCCCGTCGTGCGTCGGGGCCACGAACGAGAGCGGCAAGGACGCCAAGCAGGTCGCCCGGGCCATCCTGCAGGGCCTCCTCGGCCTCGACTCCCCCCGCTCCCCCCTCGTCAATTAACAAGAAGGGGTCAAACCAGGCCATCAAGAAGGGGTCAAACCTTACGCGAGCCAGTTAAAAACTGGCATCGCTAAAGTTACGACCCCTTAGGTTTGACCCCTTCTTATTTGACGGTCTTGATGACCCGGATCGGGAGGACGATCGAGGGGATGCCCTTGAACTGGAGGATGCGCTGGATGCTGAAGGCCGTCTGGTTGTGGAGGATCCGGGTGAACAGGTTCTCCTCCTCGAACACGAGCTTGCCGACGAAGAAGACGGCCTTATTATACTGGCGCCGAAGCTCCTCGCAGCGCTCCTCGACGCCCTCGAGCGTGTCGATGTCGACGGAATGGATGGCCTCGGCATAAAAGCCGAAGTCGTTGGCCATCCGGACGTACTTCTTGAGCTCGTCGGTGATATGACCCTCGAGGTTCCTGACTTCCTCGGCGCCCTTGAAGCTCTGCCAGTCCACGACCCCGATGGAGATGAAAACGAAGTTCTTGAAGTAGTTCGGAAAGATCCGGTGGATATTGAGGAACGAGTGGATGCCCAGCCCGCCGAAGTTCCGGACGAAGAGAACAGCGGTCGGCGCCGATTCGTCCCGGGCCGGAGGCACGTGCTTACCGGTCATCTGCTGGACCTGGACCATGACGGCGTCCAGCCGCTTCATCATGTCCTTGACCTGGTTATAATGCCGGCGGATCAGGACGCACACGGCGATGAACGCCACGGTGATGACCAGCGTGATCCAGCCGCCCTCCTTGAACTTGATCGTGATCGTCACCGCCAGGATCGACAGGGACATCAAGAGCCCGACAAAGTTGATGGCGAACTTCTTGCGACGGTGGGGAACCCGCGTCTTCACCCAGTGGATGCACATGCCGAGCTGGGACAGGGAGAAGGTGATGAAGACGTTGATGCTGTACATGATGATGAGGATCTGGACCGACCCCCTCGTTAAGACGAGGATGAGGATCGAGGCCAGGCCCATGAATAGGATGCCGTTCTGGACGACGAGGCGCTCCGAGAGGTGCATCAAGCGGTTGGGCACCCAGGAGTCGATGGCCATGTTCCCCAAGACCCGCGGGCCGTCGATGAAGCCCGTCTGCGCGGCCACAAAGAGGATCGCGCCCTCGGAGGCCAGGATGATCCCCAGAAGCCACACCCCGAGCGGGAAGCCGCCAAGCGTCCAGGTCCCGAGGAGCGTTTCGATGAGCGAGGCGTTGAGGGTTTTTCCTGCGATGTGCTGGACATTGGTCAGCAGGTAGCAGATGAGGAGCCCTCCGGCGGTGAAGGACAGGGACGCGGCCATGAGGGCCATGGTCTTCTTCCCCGTTTTCACCTGGGGCGGGCGCAGGATCTGCAGCCCGTTCGAGACAGCCTCGATGCCTGTGTATGTGCCGGCCCCGAGGCTGTAACCCCGCAGCAGGATGAAGGCCATGGCCCCGAAGCCGAGCTGCTGGATGCCCTGCCGCGTTTCCCGAATCGTGTCGACGAACAGGGTCGGCGTCGCCGAGACGTGGGAGAAGATCCCGTAAATGATGAGGCCCACGTGGGAGATGAAGAAGAAGAGGAAGATCGGCGTCAGGGCGGTGACGGATTCTTTGACGCCGCGGAGATTGAGCAGGACGAGTCCGAGCGTGATGAGCAGGATGAAGGTCAGCTTGTACTGGAAGTAGCCCGGAGGCAGGAAGCTCAGCACGGCCTCGACGCCGCTCGAGATCGAGATGCTGATGGTCAGCATGTAATCGACGACCAGGGCGCAGCCCGAGATGAGCCCGAAGGCCGGCCCGAGGAGCTTGGTGGCCACGACGTAGCCGCCGCCGCCCGTCGGGAAGAGCTCGATGATCTGGGAATAGCTTGCGGAGATGGTGATGACCGTGAGCGCGGTCATGACGGCCAGGTAGAGCGCAAGGTGACGGTGGTCGCCGAGCGACAGGAACGCTTCCTGCGGGCCGTAGTTCGAAGAGCTCAGCCCGTCGGCGCCCAACCCGACCCAGGCGAAAAAGGCGATGAGCGAGAGCCGGTGGAAGATCCGCGGGTCGCGGACGTCCTTCTCGCCGCCGAGAAGGATCTTCTTGAACCTGTCCCAGGGCATCAAGACGCTCCGTCCGCCCCGGTCCTCTGCGCCGCGCGATCCATGCCCGGAATATATACCGAAAATCCGCCGGGCTTCAAGGCGGTCATTTGACAGAACCCGAGTCGTGTGTTACTTTTTTTCTCGGATTATCATGAATATCAACATCTTCAAAATCGTCGCTGATGCCGATATCGTCGTCCAACTCATCCTTCTTCTCCTCGTCTTCTTCTCTGTTTTCTCCTGGGCGATCATCTTCTTCAAGCTGAGGACGCTCAAAAGCGCCGACCGGCAGTCGGACCGGTTCCTCGAGGCCTTCCGCAGGAGCAAGAGCCTGTCCGAGGTCAACGAGGCCGCCAAGAGGCTCCGCGCGAGTCCTCTCGCCGTCATCTTCCTCGCCGGCAACAAGGAGCTGGCCTACCAGTCGAAGTCGACGGGCGAGGGCGGCTGGACCGGAGAGAAGACCGCCAGCCTCAACCGGGCGCTGCTCAAGGCCTCCAACGCCGAGGTCTCGCGGCTCGAGAAGATGATGTTCTTCCTGGCCACGACCGGCAGCGTCTCGCCGTTCATCGGCCTCTTCGGCACGGTCTGGGGCATCATGATCTCGTTCACCCGCATCGGGGCCATGCGCTCGGCCGCCCTCTCGGTCGTGGCCCCCGGTATCGCCGAAGCCCTCGTGGCCACGGCCGTCGGCCTCTTCGCCGCCGTCCCGGCGGTCATCGCCTACAACTACTTTCTCGGCCGGATCAAGGACCTCATCGCCGACATGGAGGACTTCTCCCTCGAATTCCTGAGCATCGCAGAGAGACTCCATGGCTCTTAGCACGCAAGGCCTGCCGGCCGCCTCTTCGCCCCGGCGGCAGCTCGGCACGCACATGTCCGAGATCAACGTCACGCCGTTCATCGACGTCATGCTCGTCCTGCTCGTCATCTTCATGGTCACCGCGCCGATGATGCAGTCGGGCATCGGCATCAATCTGCCCCAGGCCGAGACCGACACCAAGCCGGCCGAGGAGGGCCTGACCCTGACCGTCACCAAGGACCAGTACGTCCACATCGGCGACTCGACGATCAACATCAACCTGCTCGAGCGGCGCCTGACCGAGTATTTCTCCAACAAGCCGAAAAAGGTGATCTATCTCCAGGCCGACAAGGACCTGCCCTACGGCGTCGTCGTCCGGATCATGGACATCACCAAGAAGGCGGGGATCGAGCTCATCGGGATCATCACCGAACCCATCGACGTCAAAGACAAGGGGCGATGACTCCGACGCGCGTCGCCCTGCCGAAAGCGTTCAAGCGGGCCGTCGTCGTATCGGCCTTGCTTCACGTCGGCCTCTTCGTCCTCATCGTCGTCTCCCCGTCCTTCTCGCGCGCCCCCCAAAAGGGTCTCGTCCAGTATGTCAATTTCATGGGCGGCGTGGGCGGCACGGGCGGCGCTGCCGGCGGGACGGTCGTCGCCAAGACCGAGATCTCTTCCCCCGCCGAAGAAGCCGGCCCTCCGTGACCTGACCGTCGCCTCCAAGCTCAAGCCCGAGGCCAAGACCTCGATGACCCATCCCGTCGACAAGCCGAAGACGTCGAAAAAGGCGCCCGAGAAGAAGGCGGCCATCTCCAAGCCCGAACCCGCGGCATCGAGCGCGGCGGCCACCGTCAACGCCGCCGCGGCCGCGGCCCAGAGCGGCTCCGGCTTCGGCCTGCGCATCGGCACGGGCAGCGGCGGGACCGGCGGAGGGACCGGGGGCGGCACGGGCGGCAGCGGCACCGGGAGCGGCGGAGGGGGCGACCCCTTCGGCGTGGCCAACTTCCCCTTCCAGTTCTACCTGCAGATGATCTCGGACAAGATCACGGCCAATTGGTTCCAGTCCCTCGTCGATCCCGGCGTCGGCGGAACGCTGCAGACCGAGGTCTATTTCCGCATTTACAAGAACGGCCAGATCTCCGATATCCGCGTCAGCACCTCGAGCGGGGTCGAGTCGTTCGACCTCTCCGCCCGCCGGGCGATCGAGGCCTCAAAACCGTTCGCTCCGCTGCCCAATGAATATGACGGACAATATTTGGGAATCACTCTCGTCTTCGAGCATGCCAAATGACCCACACCAAAAAACTCATCGGACTCCTCGTCATCCTGGCCGCCGCCGGGGCCTTCGCCCAGCAGGAGGTCGTCCTCAAGATCAGCGAAGGGATGCCCATGATCACGCTGGCCCTGCCCGAGTTCGTCGTCCGCGGCGCGTCGCCCGCGGCCCAGGCGGCCGGTCAGGAGATCCGCCAGGCGCTGTCGGACGACATCAAGTACAGCCGCATCTTCCAGCTCCTGCCCAAGGAGCACTACGGCTATATCAGGCCCCTTGATCTGGACAAGATCTTCTTCAAGGACTGGGACTCGGTCCAGGCCCGTCTCCTCGTCACCGGGGAGGTCAAGGAAGAGAGCGGCCGCATCGTCTTCGACGGCAAGATCTGGGACGTCAAGAGCGAGCGCTTCATCATCGGCAAGCGCTACCAGGCCGAGAAGAACGGGCTGCGCCTCGTCGCCCACAAGATGGCCGACGAGCTCCTCAAGCAGCACGGCGAGAAGCCCATCTTCACGACCAAGATCGCCTTCGTCTCCAACCGCGACGGCAACGACGAGATCTACATGATGGACTACGACGGGGCCAACCCGACCCGGATCACCTTCAACAAGATCAAAGACTACATGCCCGCCTGGTCCCCGGACCAGCGGACGATCGCCTTCACCTCCTACCGAGGCGGCAACGCCGGGCTCTACCTCCGCAACATCTACGAGGGCACGGAGACCCCGGTGGCCACGAAGGGCACGAGCTACTCGGCGGCCTTCTCGCCCGACGGCAAGAAGCTGGCCTTCTGCTCGACCATGGCCGAGGAGGGCAACGCCGACATCTTCGTCATGGACCTCGAGACGCGCAAGACCAAGCGCCTGACCTACAACGCCGCCATCGAGACGGCGCCGTCCTGGTCGCCGACGGGCCGCGAGATCGCCTTCACGACCGACCGCCTCGGCGCCGGCAATCCCCAGATCTACATCATGGACGCCGAGGGCTCGAACGTGCGCAAGGCCAGCTTCGGCGGCAACTACCACGACGCGCCGGCCTGGGCCCCGACGAGCGAGCGGATCGCCTTCGTCTCCCGGGTCGACAACGCCTTCGACATCTACATCCTCAATCTCCGGACCAACCAGATCTCCAAGATCACCGAGAACAACGTCCGCAACGAGTCGCCGAGCTGGTCCCCCGACGGCCGCCACCTCGTCTTCGCCTCGAACCTCTCGGGATCGATCCAGGTCTACAGCGTCGATTACGACGGGGCCAACCTCAAGCGGCTGACCGATCGCGGCGAGAACAAGCTGCCCAACTGGACGAACTAGGCTATCCTCGTCTGTCCGCCGTCTCGGACGCGGGACGATGCCCCCTCGGCCTCATCCCCGGCCGTGCTCCGGCGAAGACGAAGCTTCGAGAAGCGGTACGCTCTGTCCGCGCGAAAACGGAAGCGCCCCATCGGGCTAGCCGAAAGGGGGGAATTCGGCGAGATCAGGCGGGAAACGTATTGACATACCGTCCTTTACAGGGTATAAATTGGTGGAAAATAGCGTCGCGCCGTCGGTTCCGAGGGCTGGAGACGCGAATTCACAGGAGGCCCGATGAAAAAGCTGATCATTTACTCGCTCGCAATCATCCTCGTTTTCTCGTTCGCCGTCTCGTGCAAGAAGAAACCCAAAGAAGTTCCTCCCGCCCCGCCTCAAACCCAGGAACAGCCCCCGGTCGAGAGGGTCGAGCAGCCCAAGATCCAGGAGCCTCAGCTCTCCGAAGAGGAAATGCTCCTCCAAAAGTCGCTCGATCAGATCAATCGTGAGAAGCCCCTCGGGATGATCTATTTCGATTACGACAGCGCCGCCGTCCGCAACGACGCCCGGGCCACCCTGGACGCGGACGCGACCTGGCTGAAGAAGTTCCGGACGGTCAAGATCCTGGCCGAGGGCCACTGCGACGAACGCGGCACCGAAGAATACAACCTCGCCCTCGGCGAGAAGCGGGCCAAGGCCGCCCAGGATTATCTCCTGTCCTCGGGCATCACGCCCGATCGGATCAAGATCATTTCCTACGGCAAGAGCCAGCCCCTCAATCCGGGTCACGACGAGAGCTCCTGGCAGACGAACCGGCGCGCCCAGTTCGTGATCATCGAGAAGTAAGACTTGCGTCACGTTCGCCTCGGGGCCTTGATCCTCGCCGTCCTGACCCTGGCCGTCTGGGGTCAGGACAAGAGCAAGAAGGCCATCGAGCTTGTCTACGACGACGTCCAGGTCCTCAAGCAGCAGGTCCAGGAGCTCCGCGCGCGGGTCGACCAGAACGCCGAGGAGATCCGGGCCATCCAGGACCAGCTCAAGTCCCTGGCCGACCTCGTCCGGCAGGCCATGTCCGGCCAGTCCGGGGTCCAGGAAGGCCTGCGGGCCGTGCCCGCCCAATACCAGGACATTCTCCGCAAGCTCGACCAGCTGACCCTCGATCTCCAGAAGATCACGGCCGATCTGGCCGTCCGGGAGCCCCAGACCGCGCCAGCCACCGCGCCTGAGGAGGAGCGGAGGTCCACTCAAGCGCCGGTCAAGCGCCCGGCCGAATCCCGGCCCCAGTCGGCCCCGGCTGCGGCGCCGCCTCCGGCCCCGACCATGTCCCCGCAGGAAGCTTATTCCGTCGCCTACAACGATTACCTCAAAGGGAACTACGATCTGGCCGTCGACAGCTTCAAGCTCTATCGCCAGCAGTTCCCTGAGAGTCCGCTCGCCGACAACGCCCTTTATTGGATCGGCGAATGCCGCTACAGCCAACGGATGTTCGAGGAGGCGATCGACGCCTTCGACGAGCTCGTCATGACCTATCCGCAGGGCGACAAGGCCGCGGCGGCCTACCTCAAGAAAGGCCTCAGCTTCATCGAGCTCGGCCGGAAGCCGGAAGCGCTGGCCGCGCTCAAGCTCCTCGTCGCCAAGTACCCCCTCGAAGAAGAGGCCCGCATTGCCCAGGACAAGATCCGGGAGCTCACAGAAAAATGAGAGACATCAACAGCCTGAATAAAGTCATCCTTGTCGGCCGCCTCGGCCAGAAGCCCGAGATCCGGAGCCATCCCCAGAGCGGCAGCTCCTCGGCCAGCTTCTCCCTGGCCACCAATGAGCGGGTCATGAACCGGCAGACGCAACAGCAAACGGAGCGGACGGAATGGCACAAGATCAAGGTCTGGTATCCGCGGCTCGTTGAATTCGCCGATAAATACCTCGAAAAGGGCAAGCTGATCCTGATCGAGGGCAGCATCCGGTCGCGAGATTACCAGGACAGGGACGGCAACAAGAAATACATCACCGAGGTCGTGGCGGACAAGATCGTCCTTCTCGGCAGGCGCGAGGAGGGCTCGGCGATGACGACCGACACCACCGACCTCGACAAGGTCTACGGCCGAGGCGGCGGCCCCGGCGCCCCCGGCGGCGTCCGCAGCCCGGAAGCCGGCGAAGAAGAGTTCCCGTCGGGCGACGAGCCCGTCGGCGGCTCCGGCGGCGGGACCGACGACGACATCCCCTTCTAGCTCCGGCCGGTGAACGAAAAAACACCTCCCGAGGCCGGTTTCTCGGGCCGCATCGTCGAGGACGTCCGTCCCTGGGGCAAGTTCCGCCGCTTCCCCCACGAGGACGCGGGCAGCATCAAGATCATCACCGTCGAGCCGGGCGGCCGGCTGTCGCTCCAATACCACGAGCACCGGGCCGAATTCTGGGTCGTGCTCGACGCCGGGCTCGAGATCACGGTCGGCGACCGGGTCTGGGTCGCGGCCCCGAACGAGGAGATCGTCATCCCCCGCCGCGCCGCGCATCGCGTCCGCAACATCGGGACCTCGGCGGCCCGGTTCATGGAGATCTGGATCGGCCGCTCGTCGGAAGACGACATCGTCCGCCTCCGGACGATTACGACCGGAAATAGCGCGACGGCGGCAAGCTCCGGCCGGCTGGTCCCTCTCTTTCGCCTCTCTTGGCAAATAGGATAGTCTCTTTTCCGCTCAGCCAGGGAAACCCTCACGTGAGGCGGCGATGGATGTCGCTTCAAGGCCCCCGTGAGGGAAGGGGGGCCCGCCGGAGGCGGGGGAAACCGTTTACGGAGGTTTCCGGGGCGCGGGGATGCGAGAGGCGATATCCTGAGCAAAGCCGGAGAGAGAGGATTTCCCGGAATTGGGACGGGAGATGAACCCTATTTCTTGCGGGCGGCTTCGACGGGCTGGCCCGTCAGGAACACCTGCGGGTGGCGGAGCAGGATCTCTTCCGTGACGTACTCCTCGATCTCCTGGGCGCTCCGCAGCTTTAGCGTCTCTTCGGCGATCTTCTCGGCGGTCCGGCATTCGACCGAGCGGAGGGCCTTTTTGATGCGCGGGATGAAGATGGGGTTCATGCTGAAGGTCCGCAGGCCAAAACCCAGGAGGACGATGGCCGAGGGCGTGTCGGCGGCCATCTCGCCGCAGACGATGACGTCCTTTTCGGCCTTGCGGGCCGCTTGGATGACGGAGCGGATGAGCCGGATGACCGCCGGGTGGAACGGCTTGTAGAGGTAAGACACGAATTCGTTCGAGCGGTCGACGGCCAGGTAGTACTGGATGAGATCGTTCGTCCCGATGCTGATGTAGTCCACTTCCTTCAGCATGAGTTCGGCCAGGGCGGCGGCCGCGGGCACTTCGATCATGATGCCGAACGGGATCTTTTCGTCGAAGGCCTCGCCCTTGCGCCGCAGCTCCTTCTTGACGTCCTCGAAGATGTCCTTGACCTCGAGGATCTCGTCGACCTCGGTGACCATGGGCACGAGGATGCGCACGTTCTTGCCGGCGCTGGCCCGGAGGATGGCCCGGAGCTGGATGCGGAAGAGGTCCCTGTTGCGAAGGGAGAAACGGACAGCCCGCAGGCCGAGGGCGGGATTGGGCTCCTTCTCGATGTTGAGCTGGGGCAGGCTCTTCTCGCCGCCGATGTCGAGGGTGCGGATCGTGACCGGACGGGGATGCGCGCTCCGGGCCAGGCGGGCGTAGATCTCGAAGTGGTCCTCCTCGGTCGGCAGAGACTCCCGCCGGAGATAGATGAACTCCGAGCGGAAGAGGCCGACACCCTCCGCCCCCATGGACAGGGCCAGATCGACCTCCTCCGGGAGCTCGATGTTGGCCTGGGGGATGAAACGGACGCGGTCAAGCGTCTCCGATTTGAGCTTGGCCGTCTTCTGGAGCTCACGGCCGTAATTCTCGTATTTTTCCTTCTTGGCCTGGAACTCGCGGCGGACGGCCGGCGGCGGGTCGATGATGACCTCGCCGTCGGTCCCGTCGACGATGATGAGCTCGCCCTCCCTGACCTGGCGCGTGACGTCCCGCAGTCCGAGGACGGCCGGGATGCCGAGGGACCTGGCCAGGATGGCCGTGTGCGAGGTCCCCCCGCCCATGTCGAGGACGACGCCGAGGGTCAGCTCTTTGCTCAGGCGAAGGGCGGCCTCGGACGGCAGGAGCTCATGGGCGACGAGGATATGCTGCTTCTGCGGCGCTTTCTCCTTCTCCCGCTTCGTCTCGAGGTTCCGGTAGACGCGCTTCAGGACGTCGGAGACGTCGGATTTTCTCTGCCGGAAGTAATCGTCCGTGAGGGATTCGAAGAGCTTCTCGTAGCGCGCGTTGGCCTTGGATAGGGCCCATTCGGCCCGGGCCTTCTCGTCCCGGATGACCGCCTCGAGGCTTCCGACGAGGGTCGGATCCTCGAGGATCAGAAGGTGGGCCTCGAAGATCAGGGAGCTGTCGGACCCCATCTTCTCCCGAACGCTCTCTTTGACCCGGGCGAGGTCGTCGCGGGTGCGGTCGAGGGCCTGGTGGAGGCGCTTGATCTCGTCCGGCACCTGGTCGTCCGCGATGATCTCCTTGCGCGAGGTGAAGACGACCCGCTTGGCCAGGAGGACCTCGCCCATGGCGATCCCCGGCGAAACTCCGATGCCGCGCAGGCGCGTCATGTCCATGCGGTCACTCTTTCTCGTCGAAGCGGTTGGCGATGAGCTCGGCGAGCGCGGACATGGCGGCCTCCTCGTCCTTGCCCGCGATGACCAGGCGGATCGTCGTGCCCTGCGTCGCCGCCAGGGTCAGGATGCCGAGGATGCTCTTGCCGTCGATCTCGTCGCCGTCCTTGATGATCTTGACCGACGCGCCGAAGCGGTTGGCCAGGTTGACGAACTTGACCGCGGCCCGGGCGTGCAGGCCCAGCTTATTGCGGATGGTGACGGTCTTGTCGAGCATGGAGGGGTTATTTGGTCCGGGACTTGAGCAGGGCGCTGACGAGGTGGATGTTCTTCTTGCCCTGGTCGACGACCTTCTTGGCCACGTCCTTGAGATTGTTGGCCCGCTGGAGGGAGACGAACTTGATCAGCATCGGCAGGTTGACGCCGGTGATGATCTCGACGTGGTTCTCCTTGAAGAAGCTGAAGCTCAGGTTGGAGGGCGTGCCGCCGAACATGTCGGTGAAGATGACGACCCCGCTCTTCTGATCGACCCGCTTCAGGCTTTGGTTGATCTTCTTCTTCGAATCCTCGACGTCGTCGTACCAGCCGATCGAGATGGCCTCGATGTTGGGCGCCTCGCCGAGGATGATCGTCAGGGCGTTCAGCAGCTCCTCGGCCATGCGGCCGTGGCAGACAATAATGCCTCCGATCATGGGTCTCTGGCCTCCAGGTCAGTCCGATATTGTATGATAAAGCCGGCTATTTATAAAGGTCGCGGTGATAAATCCTGACGCCGCAGGACTGTCCCTTGAGATGGGCCCGCAGCTCCTCGGCGATGGCGACGGAGCGGTGCTTGCCCCCTGTACAACCCACGGCGATGGCCACGGTCGTCTTGCCCTCCCGGGCGAACCGGGGCAGCACGAAATCGACGCACCCGAACAGGTGACGGAGGAACGTCCGCGTCCCCGGCGATTCCAGGACGAACTTGCGGACGCTCGGCGACTTGCCCGTCCGGTTCCGGAGCCGGTCGACGTAGAACGGGTTCGGCAGGAACCGGGTGTCAAAGACGATATCCGATTCGAGCGGCAGGCCGTGCTTGTAGCCGAAGCTCGTCAGGACGACCTGGGTCCGCGGCTTCTTCCGCCGCAGGATGCGCTCGGCGATGACATCCTTGAGCTGGTAGATGTTGAGCCCCGAGGTGTCGACGACCTCGTCGGCCAGCTGGCGGATCGGCTGCAGCCTTCTCCGCTCCAGCCGGACCCCCTCGAGGATGGGCTTGTGGGGGGCCAGCGGGTGCGGCCGCCGCGTCTCGTTGAAGCGCTTGGCCAGAGCCTCGTCGGTGGCTTCGAGGAAGACCAGCTTGACCGGCACCTTCTTCCGGATGTCCCGGAAGACCGCCGGGAAATCGGTCAGGAAACGCGGTTCGCGGATGTCGATGACCAGGGCCGTCCGGTCGATCTCGACCTTCTTCCGAAGCCAGAGGTCGACGAAGTTCGCGATCAGCTTGGCCGGCAGGTTGTCCATGCAGTAGTAGCCGAAATCCTCGAGGGCCCGGCTGACCACGGTCTTCCCCGAACCCGACAGGCCGGTGACGATCAGGAAGCGGTTGTCCTTGGCAGGGAGCGTCATGGTACCTCTTAAGTCAGGACGCGGTCAAGCCGGCGTATGATCTCGTCCGGCGCGCTGTAACCCTTCTTGCGGAGGATGTGGACCTTGCAGGCGACCTCGATCAGGGTGGCGATATTCCGCCCGGGAGCGACGGGGATGGCCAGCTGGGGGATCTCGCGGCCGAGGATGGTCATGTCGTCGCCGGACTTGAGCCCGAGCCGGTCGACCTCATAGCCCCGCCGCCACTTTTTGAGGCGGACGACCAGGTCCACCTTGGCCTGCCGGGCGATCGAGGCCGGCCCGAAGATGGCCCGGATGTTGATGATCCCGAGGCCCCGGATCTCCATGAAGTTGCGGCTCAGGGCCGGGGCCGTGCCGACGAGCTCGCCCCGCGGCGTCGCCCGGATCTGGACGACGTCATCGGCGATGAACTGATGGCCCCGGGAGATGAGCTCGAGAGCGCTCTCGCTTTTCCCGATCCCGCTGTCGCCGAGGATGAGCGTCCCCAGGCCGAAGATCTTCAGCAGGCCGGCCGAGATCGTGGTCTGCTCGACCCCCTCGGCAGGACGGCCGGAGGGCGCGTCAGGCACGGGCCTTTTCCTCCTCGGCCCGGAGGGCTTCGATGACCTCGGCCGCCGTCGGCGCCTTGACCAGCTTCGAGGAAAGCGACCGGGACCTCCGGACGAGGCCGGCGATCGCGGCCAGCAGCCGCAGCCCGGCGCCCGGATTGTCTTCGGGCGAGACGAGGAGGAAGAAGACGTGGGACGGCTTGCCGTCGACGGCCTCGAAGGCGACGCCTTCCGGCGAGAGGCCGAGCAGCAGGGCCGGCACCTTGAGCCCCTTGGCCCGGCAGTGGGGCACGGCGACACCCTTGCCGATGGCCGTCGTGCCCAACTCCTCCCTCTTCAGGAGCTTATCGAGGAGGGTGCCGTCGAGTCCGGGGGCGTGGCGGGCCTCGAGCTTTTTTGACATCTCGCGGAGGACGCCGGCCCGGTCGCGGGCCTCGAGGCGCGGCAGGACCAGGCCTTCGTCGAGGAGTGCGTGGATCTTGACCATTCGATGCGTCCGATCCTCAGGGCTCGACGAGCCCGTACTGGCCGTCCTTGCGCCGGTAGACGGCCGCCCACTCCTCGGTGCCTTCGCGCCGGAACAGAAAGACCTCCTTGGCCTTGGCGTCAAGCTGGACGAGAGCTTCTTCGAGCGACATGGGCTTGAGCGAGAAGAAGTTCGCCCGAACGACCCGCTTCTCGGGCTCCGGAGCCTCGACGGCCGGGGCGAGCACCTTCCGCTCCCGCCCGCCGCGGCGCTTCTTCTCGCGCGATTTGGCCCGGTCCTTGCGGACCCGCGTTTCGAGCGTGTCGAAGGCCCGGTTCAGGGACTCGATCATGTCCAGGGTCTCTTCGATGACCACATACCCGCGGCCCTTGGCTTGGACGTGGATCTCCGCCTTGGCCCGGCCTTTCTGGACGTTGAGGATGACGTTGACGTCGAGAACGTCAGCCGCGAGGCTCTTCAGGCGGGCCAGCCGCTTCTCGCAGTATGTCTTGATCTCGGGAGTGAGCGCCGCTTGTCGCGCCGTATATCGGACGTTCATGTTTTCTCCTCCATGCTGGACTTTCGCTTGCGGATATGGGACGGCTCGATCTTGAGCTGGTTGCGGTACTTGGCCACCGTCCGGCGGGCGATGCGCAGGTCCTCGCGGGCCAGGATCTCGCCGATCTCGATGTCGCTCAGAGGATTGTTCTTGTTTTCGCTCTCGACGAGCTTGCGGATCTTGTCCTTGACCTTGAGCGAGGAGACGTCCTCGCCGTAGTTCCCCTGCAGGGCCTTGTGGAAGAAGTACTTCAGGGAGAAGACCCCGCGCGGGGTCATCATGAACTTGTTGGCCACGACGCGCCCGACGGTCGATTCGTGGACGCCGATGTCCTGGGCGATCTCCATCAGCGTCAGAGGCCGGATGAAGTCGATGCCCTTCTCGAAGAACTCCTTCTGGCGGTCGACGATGAAGCGGGCGACCTTGTAGATCGTCTGGTTCCGTTGGTCCAGGCTGCGCATGAACCACAGGGCTTTTTTCAGCCGGTCCTTGAGGAAGCTGTAGGCCTCGGGCTCGCCCTGGGCCGCCTTCCCCAGGAGCTGGCGGTAATAGGCGCTGATGCGCAGCCGCGGCAGGCCCTCGTCGTTGAGGGCGATGGTCCACTCCTCCCCTTCCTTGCTGACGATGATGTCAGGGACGACGTAGCTCGTCTTTTCCTCGGTGTATTTCCGCCCCGGCGCCGGGTCGAGGCTTTTGATCAGGTCGATGCGCTCGCGGATCTCGCCGAGAGGGACCCCGAGGACCCGGGCGAGCTGCGCGTAATCGGATCGTTCGAGGAGGGGCAGGCCCTCGGAGACGATCTTCCGGGCCATCTCGTCCTGAACCTGGAGATAATCCATCTGCGTGAGGAGCGCCTCGCGCAGGTCGAGGCTGCCGCAGCCGACGGGGTCGAAGGTCTTGATCTTGGCCCGGACGGCCTCGACCTTCTCGACCGTCGTCTGGTTCAGGCGGGCCAGCTCGTCGACGGTCGTGATCAGGTAGCCGTCGTCGTTGATGTCCCCGATGATCCTCTCGGCCAGGTCCCTGTCTTCGTCCGCAAAGAACGTCAGCGTGGCCTGCCAGTTCAGGTGGTCCCAGAGCGAGGGCGTGCGGGAGATCGTGTTCTCGAGCGAGACGGCCTCGCGGCTTTCCGTGAAGTGGGGACGGAAGCCGTCGTCGAGATAATCCTGGAAACCGGCCAGGAAATTGTCCTCCGGCGTGTCGCCGGTGAGCTTCGGCTCGGTCGATTCAAGGTTCAGCCCTTCGAGGACGCTGTCCCTGTTCTTGACTCCGGCCTCTTCCGCGGCCACGGTCTCGCTGTCCTTGGCGGCGCCCTCGCGGGCCTCGTCCTCGATCTCGATCATCGGGTTCTGGGCGAGCTCTTCGTCGATGACCTCGATGAGCTCGAGGTTCGTCAGGGGCAGGAGCTTGATGGCCTGCTGGAGGGCCGGGGCCAGAATGAGCTTCTGCACCTGCCTCTGGTCCAGCCTCTGCTTGAGCGGCATCGTTCTAGCCTCGCGTTCCTATTCTAATTCTAAAGACGAAACTCCTGGCCCAAATAGCTCTTTCGCACCTCTTCGGAGGCAACGATCTCCGCCGGCGTCCCCTCCTTGAGGATGCGTCCGCCGTCGAGGATGTACGCCCGGTCCGTGATCTCGAGGGCCTCCCGGACGGCATGGTCCGTCACGAGGATGCCGATGCCCTTCGCCCGGAGCGCCCGGATGATCGCCTGCAGGTCGCGGACCGACAGAGGGTCGATCCCCGTAAACGGCTCGTCGAGCAGGACGAAATCCGGGTCCATGACCATGGCCCGGGCGATCTCCAGGCGGCGCCGCTCGCCCCCCGACAGGGTCAGGGCGAGGGCCCCGGAGAGCTTCTCCAGCCCGAATTCCTCGAGGACGCAGCCCACGCGGGCGGCCCGGGATCCGGCGGAGGGCCGGGTCTCGAGGACGGCCAGGAGGTTCTCGGCCACGGTCAGCTTCCGGAAGGCCGACGGCTCCTGCGGCAGGAGGATGAGGCCCTTTCTCGCTCTCAGGTACATGGGCTGGTCAGTGATGTCCTCGTCCCTGAGAAAAACCCGTCCGCCGTCCTGGGAGACGAGGCCGAGGATCATCGAGAACGTGGTCGTTTTCCCGGCGCCGTTCGGACCGAGCAGACCGACGATCTCTCCCTCTTCGACCCTGACGGAAACCTTGTCGACGACCTTCTTGGGCCCGTAGCTCTTCTCGAGATCAACCGCTCTCAGGGAACCCTTCATGGCTCACGATCTGACGACGGTCGTCGCTCTTCCCTGTCCCTCATTCTCGATCAAAATCTTATCATCGGCCAGATTGAAAGTCAATTTGTCGCCCCTGGCCGAACCGCCCTTGTCGTCGGTCAGGACAGGCCGTCCGGTAAGGATGATCCGGCCGGTCGCCGTCCGATAAGAAGCGGACTCCGACCGGCCCACGTAGCGGCCGCTGAAGACCGCGACACCCGTCGACGCCGTGAGCGATTCGACGGCCCTGGCCTCGCGGCCGAGAACGGCGGCAACGGTCCCGGCCTCGAGACTGGCCTGCGGCAACCGGACATAGGCTTTAGCTGTGAGCGTCAGGGTCCGCGCGTCGGACAGGTAGACCATGTCCCGTCCGCCGAGCTCGACCGTCCTCGCCGGGGAGTCTCCGGACGGGGCCTCGGTCAATGCGGCCGCGATCCCCCCGCTGCCGCGCATTTCGCCTTTCTCGCCGACGAACTCGAGCGCGCCGGCGTGAAGGGAATCCGTCCCTTGCCGGGCCAGGACATGGCCGGAGAACGAAGCCGACGAGGCGCCCGACCGAAGGACGAGCTTATCGCCCGTGACGGAAACATCGTCGCCCGAAGAGAAGAACCCCAGTTCCCGCTGGCCTGGCCCTTTCTTAAAAAGACAAACGACACCGCCCGAAGCCTCGAGGGTCCGCGTATCGGAATCTACCGCGATCGAGGGGGCCTCGACGCGGGCCTCGGACGAATCGGCGACGGCCGGGCGGCCCGGGCCGCCCCGAACGAACAAAGATCCGGTCGCGCTTTCGAATCCGGCCGTATCTCCCTCGAGGGAGCGGCTGAGGCCCGCCTCGTCCGTGAGATCCGCCTGGATCCCGCCCGAGGCCGACCAGCTGAGAAGCTCGCCGCCCCGGCCGAACTCCATGGACGCCGCCGGGGCCAGGACCGAGTCCTTGCCGCCCGCCGGGGATCGGAAAGAGAGGAGGGTGCGGCCCGCGGTCGTGAGGGAGCGGATAGCGAACGATTCGCGGGCGAAAGCCACATCGATCCGCTCCGCGACGATCTCGCCGCTCCGTCCGCCGCCGGCCGCGGCGCCGTCGAAGCCGACCCGCGCGCCGCCTTCAAAGACAGCGGATTCGAGAACGGACTCGTCCGCCGCCGCGACGAATGAGACCGCCGCCGACTGTCCCCGGAACTTGCCGCTTCGGATCTCGGCCTGACCCTCGACCCGGCCCCGCCGCTCGCGCCGGGCGTAGACAAAAGACCCGCCGGACACACCCAGGGTCCCGTCGCCCCGGCCGCCCGCGGCCATCTCGACCAGGCATCCCCCGTTCAGCCGGACTTCATCGCGGCTTTCGCGGTAGGCGATCTCCGGCGCGTGTCCGCTGATCGTTTTCGACGAGAAGCGGCCCCCGCCGGTCGTGCTGAACAGGCCCGCCGCTTTATCGAACTCGAAAGAGTCCCCTTCGAGCAGGACGCCGGCCGCCTCGACGCGAACGTGTCCGGTGACGGTGAAACGGAGCGACCCGGGGTCGTAGACGACCTCGTCGGCCGAAAGCCGTGAGACGGTCTCGCCGTCCGGACCGAGGTTCACGATCTCGACGGAGCCCTTGAGATGGTTCCGCCCGTCCGGGCCGCGGAAAAAGCTCGCTCCGCGGACATCGACGACCGGCCGTCCCTCTTTGTATTCCTGTTGCCGGACTTTTTCCTTGAGGTCGACGATCCGCCCCTCGGGCGGAGGTTGGACGGGAGCCGGCGCAGGCCGGTCGCGCCGCCCGGCCAATCGGATGATGATCAGGACGGCCAGGGCGACGAGCAGGACGGCCGCAGCCAGCCGGACGAGCCTCACCGGCGCCGACGCTCTTTGCGCGCTCATCGTTTCAGACCCTCAGGTCTTCGATGGACAGATTCGTCCGCTGCTCGCCGAGGTATTCGGAGGTCATGATCGAGAACGCCAGGCTGACCCGGCTGCCGCGGCGCACGATGTGACGCCAATCGGCCTTGTCCCAGCAGAGGGCCTCGAGGACCCGGCCGTCCTGGCGAGCCAGGAACTTCAGGTGCTTGCCCTGCAGGACCTGGGGCTCGCTGATGATCTCGACGTTGTCGGCCATGAACAGGGGCTTGGGGTTCCCGACGCCGAAAGGAACGAGCAGGGCGAACGTCGACATGAAGCGTTCGTCGACGGCGGAGAGCTCGAGCGGCCCGTCGATCTTGATCTTTTTCTTCAAGCTGTCCTCGGCGATGCGGGCCTCGGCCAGCGGGTTCAGCGCGGCTTTGAAGGCCGCCATGCCGTCGGTGGGCAGCGTGCAGCCCACGGCCAGGCGGTGCCCGCCGTAGCTCAGGAAGTGGCTCTTGCAGTCCTCGAGGAGGTCGATCAGGGGGACCTCGGAGATGCTCCGGCCCGAGCCGTGGGCCTTGCCGTTCTCGTAATGGAAGAGCAGGACCGGCCGGTTGAAGCGGTCCTTGAGCTTGGAGGCGACGATGCCGATGACGCCGCGATGCCAGTCGGGGCTGCCGAGGACGAGACATTTGTACTTCTTGTCGAGCCCCCGGTCCTCGACCCTTTCCCGGGCCTCATTGAAGATCTTCTCTTCGGTCTTCTGGCGCAGGGCGTTGAGGTCGTCGAGCTTTTGGACCAGGGCCAGTGTCTCCGCCGGGTCGTCCGCGAAGAACAGCCGCACGGCGAGGTCGGTCATGCCCATGCGGCCGGCCGCGTTGATCCGCGGGCCGATGCGGAAGCCGAGGTCGCCTTCGGAGATCTTGCGGCGGCCGAGCCCGCAGGCCTCGATCAGGCTGCGCAGCCCCGGATTGGAGACGTCGCGCAGGCCCTTGAGACCGTTCTTGACGAAGAGCCGGTTCTCGCCCTTGAGCTCGGCCACGTCGGCCACGGTGCCGATCGCGACGAGCTTCAGGTAGTGGGCCAGGCCGGCGCTTCGGCCGGCTTTGGCGAGCAGGGCCTGGATGAGCTTGAACGCGACGCCGACCCCGGCCAAGCCGGGATCCGGGTAGCCGGAGTCCGCGAGGACCGGGTCAAGCACGGCCACGGCCTCGGGCAGAGAATCGCCGGGGCGGTGATGGTCGGTGATGATGACGTCGACGCCCTGCTCCTTGGCCCGGGCGGTGAATTCGACGGACTTGATGCCGCAGTCGACGCTGATGACGAGGCTCGCGCCGCGCTCGATCGGGATACGGACGTGCTCGTCCTTGATGCCGTAGCCGTCGGTCAGGCGCTCCGGGATGAAATAGTCGGCCTTGGCGCCCAGCGTCGTCAGGGCCTTCTTCAGCATGACGGTCGAGAGCACCCCGTCGACGTCGTAATCGCCGAAGATGAGGATCTTTTCGCCCCGGTCGATCGCCTGGCCGATCCGCGCGACGGCCTTGTCCATGCCCTTCATCAGGTAGGGATCGTGGAGCTTGTTGACATCGCCGAAGAGGAAATCGCGGGCGGCCTCCTCGGTCACGATCTTGCGGTTGACGAGGACGCGGGCGATGGCCGGCGGGATGTCGAGCGCCTTGGCCAGCGCCTCGGCTTCGGCGCACGGCGGGTGGACGACCCAAACGGCAGGGTTCATGGCGCCCTCACTCTAACACATTCTGCGCGAATGCCCCAAGCCTGAAGGACTTGCCCCGCACCCGGCGGGCTTTTCCTTTCGCCGAATTCGGCTACGAGGTTCTTCCGGGACAGCCTACTTGCTCCCCGCCGGGACATTGACAATTAAACGCTTGAAAAATAAAATGTTAAGACCATGCTCGGAAGCCTCAGGGAAAAGCTGGCCCGGACCCGGAACGCGTTCCGCAAGGTCGGGGACCTCTTCCGCAGCGGCAAGCGCCGGGACGAGATCCTGGACGGACTCGAGGAGGCGCTCATCCAGGCCGACGTCGGCGTCCCGGCCACGGAGACGATCGTCGCCGCGCTCAAAGCCAAGACGAGCAAGGTCGAGAGCGAAGCCGGCCTCGAGCGCGCCCTCAAGGACGAGATCGTCGCGCTCCTCTCCCCCGCCGCGGGTTTGCCCCCCGCCGAGGGGCTCCCGGCCGGGGACAAACCGACCGTCATCCTGATGGTCGGCGTCAACGGCGGCGGCAAGACGACGTCGGCGGCGAAGCTCGCCGCCCGGTACAAGCGGAACGGGCGCCGGGTCATGCTCGCGGCCGCCGACACGTTCCGGGCCGCGGCCCAGGAACAGCTCGCGATCTGGGGCAAAAGACTCGGCGTCCCGGTCGTCAAGGGCTCCTACGGAGCGGATCCCGCAGCCGTCGTCTTCGACGCCGCGCAATCGTTCAAGGCCCAACAGGGGGACATCCTTCTCGTCGACACCGCCGGCCGCATCCACACCAACACGAACCTCATGGCCGAGCTCGAAAAGGTCCGCCGGGTCGTCGTCCGGGAGCTCCCGGACGCCCGGGTCGAATCCCTGCTCGTCCTCGACGCGACCGTGGGTCAGAACGCCGTTCTCCAGGCCCGGGAGTTCCTGAAATTCTCCGGTCTGACCGGGATCTTTCTGACCAAGGTCGACGGCACGGCCAAGGGCGGCGCGGCCATCGCCGTCGCGGCCGAGCTGGGACTGCCGATCCGCTTCCTCGGGCTCGGCGAAGGGGAAGAGGACATGGCCGAGTTCTCGCCCGGGGAATTCGTGGAGGCCCTGCTGTCATGAGCGCGACGCGCGATCTCGCCTGGATGGAGATGGCCTACGGCCTGGCCGAAAAGGCCCGCGGCCGGACGAGCCCGAACCCGCTCGTCGGGGCCATCGTCGTCCGCGACGGGGAAGTCGTCGGCCACGGCTACCACGAGGAGCCGGGCAAACCCCACGCCGAGATCCTCGCCCTGGGCATGGCCGGCCCCCGGGCCAAGGGGGCGACGCTCTACCTGACCCTCGAGCCGTGCGTCCATTGGGGCCGCACCGCGCCCTGCGTCGACACCGTCATCGCCGCCGGGCTTCGGCGCGTCGTCGTCTCGGCCGTCGACCCGAATCCGCTCGTCAACGGCAAGGGCATCCGCCGGCTCGAGGAGGCCGGGATCGACGTCTCCGTGGGCCTTCTCGCGGAGAGGAACGCCGCGCTCAACGAGGCCCACGCCAAATACATTGTCCGCAAAGTGCCGTTCGTCACCCTCAAAGCGGCCCTGACCTTGGACGGGAAGATCGCCTGCGCCTCGGGCGAGTCGAAATGGATCTCGTCGGCGGCGACGCGCGACTACGTCCATCTTGTGCGCGGCGAGCAGGACGCGCTCCTCATCGGCATCAACACGCTGGTCGCCGACGATCCGCTCCTGACCGTGCGTCACCAGGCCTGGCCGGCGAAAAAGATGCTCCGGGTGGTCCTGGATTCCGGATTGCGCTTTCCCCTGACGTCGCGCATCCTGTCGACCCTCGACCGCGGCCGGATCGTCGTCTTCGCCGGGGCCGGGGTGCCGCGCGATAAGGCCGGCGCGCTCGAAGCGCTCGGGGTCGAGGTTCTCTTCCCCCCGGACGGCGCCAGGATCTGGAGCCTGGCGCAGGTGCTGGCGGAGCTTGGGCGGCGCGAGGTCGCCGCGCTGCTCGTCGAAGGCGGCAGCCGCGTGTTCACCTCGTTCATCGAGGAAGGCCTCGCCGACAAGGCCATCCTGACCCTGGCGCCCCGCCTCTTGGGCGGAGCCGCCGCGCCGGGTCTCTTTGGCGGCGATGGCGCGGGCCGCGTCGCCGGCGCCGTGGCCCTCAAACGGACGCGCTCATTCAGAATCGAAGACGACATCATCGTGGAAGGATACTTCTGATGTTCACCGGCATCATCGCCCGCCAAGGCCGCTTCCGCGGCTATCGCAAGGGCCGCTCGGAGGCGGCCGTCGAGGCCCCCGGGTTCGAGGACAAGCTCGCGACAGGTGACAGCATCGCGGTCAACGGGGTTTGTCTGACTCTCGTCGGCAGGGACGGGGGCGTCCTCCGCTTCGATCTCTCCCGTGAGACCCTGGCGAAGTCCACCCTCGGCTCGCTCAAGCCGGGCGATCTCCTCAACCTCGAGCTCCCCCTGACCCTGGCGACGCCGCTCAGCGGACACCTGGTCAGCGGCCACGTCGACGGCGTCGGGACGGTCGTGCGGATCTCTTCCCGCCCTCCCGGCCGCAGGCTGACCGTTTCGTTTCCGGCAGCCCTCCGCCCGTTCTTCGTTCCCAAGGGGTCCGTCGCGGTGGACGGGGTCAGTCTGACCGTCGCCGCGCTCGGCCCCTCGTCCTTCGAGGTCGAGCTCATCCCGACGACCCTCACAGCGACGAATCTGGGCGCCCTGCGCGCCGGCGCCCGGGTCAACCTCGAGTGTGACTTGGTCGGAAAATACGTGTATAATTGGATATCCCAAGGACGTCAAAAGGGCTGAGAGAGGCCCCTTCAACCCCATGACCGAAGAAAAAAAGACGGCGTCCGTCGAAACGGCCCTCGAGGCGGTCCGGGCCGGACGGATGATCATCATCGTCGACGACGAGGACCGCGAGAACGAAGGCGATCTCATGGTCGCGGCCGAGAAGATCACGCCCGAGATCGTCAATTTCATGGCCCGCCACGGCCGCGGCCTGATCTGCCTGCCGCTCACGCGCGAGCGCCTCGAGGAGCTCCAGCTTCCCCTCATGGTCAGCGAGAACACGGCCCGTTTCCAGACGGCTTTCACCGTATCCATCGACGCCAAAGAAGGCGTCTCGACGGGCATCTCGGCCCGAGACCGGGCCCGGACCGTCCTCGCCGCCATCGATCCGGCCACGAAGCCCGACGACCTGGCCCGCCCGGGGCACATCTTTCCCCTTCAGGCGGCCGAGGGTGGGGTCCTGGCCCGGGCCGGCCAGACCGAGGCCTCCGTGGACCTGTCCCGCATGGCCGGGCTCACCCCGGCCGGGGTCATCTGCGAGGTCATGAACGAGGACGGCTCGATGGCCCGCCGGCCGGAGCTCGAAGAGGTCAGCCGGCGCTTCGGCATCCCCATCCTGACCATCGCCGACCTCATCCGTTACCGCATGAACCACGAGACTCTGGTCCGCAAGCTCGAGGAGACCGATCTGCCCACGTCGCACGGCCACTTCCGCCTTCACGTCTACGAGGACGTGATCCGCGGCGAACACCACGTCGCCCTCGTCAAGGGCGATGTCGCCGGCGGCGAACCGGTGCTCGTCCGGGCCCACTCGCAATGCCTGACCGGCGACACGTTCGGATCGGCCCGGTGCGACTGCGGCGAGCAGCTGCGGCTGTCCATGGAGATGATCGAGAAAGAGGGCCGGGGCGTCGTCCTCTACATCATGAACCACGAGGGTCGCGGCATCGGCCTGGCCAACAAGATCCGGGCCTACGCCATGCAGGACAAGGGCGCCGACACGGTCGAGGCCAACCGCAAGCTCGGTTTCAAGCCCGACCAGCGCGATTACGGCATCGGCGCCCAGATCCTGGTCGCGCTCGGCATCCGCCGGCTCCGCCTCATCACCAACAACCCGCGAAAATTCATCGGCCTGGCCGGCTACGGGCTCGAGATCGCCGAGCGGATGCCGCTCGAGGTGCCGCCGAACCCCTGCAATCTGCGCTACCTCAAAACCAAGAAAGAGAAGATGGGCCACATCCTGGACCTGGTCTGAGGATGGACGAACGCCGCGCCCCCGACGATACGACGCCATCGCGCGTCTGCCGGGCCTTCCTGCAGAAGCTCGGACGGACCCCGGACAAGACGCAAAGACTCCGGATCATCGCCGCGTGCATCAAGGTTTCCGGGCCCTGGACAGAGGAGCTCCTCTGGGAGGTCCTGGCCGATCCCAACGAAGGCATCCGCGATGTCGTCATTCGGGAGCTCTGCGCGCGGCCATGCCTCAATCTGGAATGGGTCATCCGGCGGCTCCGGCTGCCGCCCTGGTATGCGCGGAGCTCGGCCCTGGCGGTCATCGGCCGGAGGCGCCTTCGCGAGGCCCTGCCCGGGATCGGGGAGGCGGTCTACGACTCCAACGTCGAGGTTCGGAGGGCGGCCGCCGGGGCCCTTGGAGAGATCGGCGGCGAAGCAGCGGTCCGCCTCCTGGTCGTGCTGAAGAAGGATTCCAGTCCTTACGTCAGGGCGGCGGCTGAGGAAGCTATCGGGAAAACAAGCGGGGTCAGGTTCAGCTGAATCTCGGGCCGGCTTGGGGAAAGCCGGGTGTTGTAAGGGCGCCTCTGGCGGGGCCGTCTTGGGCCTGCAACGGCAATATCAACCTGATCTTAACGCCTCCGCCCGGGCCTCCGCGACCCGGCAAAAGTCGTCGACGGGCCGGTCGAGGGCGCCTGTCTCGAGGTAGGCGTGAGCCGGGCACCAGAGACAGAGGTTGACGAGGGGGCATTTCCCGCATTTTTCGAGGTATTCGGCCCTGTCCGACTCCCGAGCCAGGACTTTGGGCAGGAACCGTTGCCAGGCGTCAGCTAAGCTGCCCTTTCTGAGGTCATAAAGGAAATCCGGATGGTGGAGAGATAGACATGGCCGCAGGTGCCCTTCGGGCCCGACGACAAAGCTCCTCTGGCCGACGCTGCAGCGGAAGATGTGGCGACATTCCGGGACGTGGGACCCCGGCGGGGGATCGGCCGGAAGGAGGTCGCCGCAGACCGCCTTCAAGGCACCGAAGCGCTCCGGGTCGAGCCGCTCGAGCCGGGCGACTTCCCGGGGGCTGAGCCTTTCCGCCCGGATGGCGGTGTTCCGGGCTTCGTCCCGGTCGAACCGGAGATGGAGATGAGGATCGAAGCGGTAGTAGTCCTTGGTCCGGGCCCGGCAGAAATCCCCGATGGCCGCGATCTCGTGCTTGTTCGAGCGCAGGGCCATGGCCTTGAGACGGATGGTGACGCCGCTCCCGAGCAGCCGGTCGAGGCCCCTCATGAACGCCTCGAACGACCCCGGTGTCCGGGTGACCCGCTCATAGGTCTCCCGGGTCGCGCCGTAGACCGTCACTTCGATGTCCCGTGGCGGGAATTTCTTGAAGAAGCGGACGTGCTCGTCGGTGACGAGCGTCGCGTTGGTGAAGAGCGAGAGGAGCAGCCCCTTGCTCAGGAGGGCCTGGTAGAGATCGAAGAAGTCCCTCCGGAGGAGGGGCTCCCCTCCGGTGATAAGGCACCTGACGGCGCCCCGCGCCGCGGCCTCGGCGCCGATGCGGCCGATCTCGTCGACGCCGAGCTCGCGCTTCTTCGCCGCCTTGTCCCCCGCCGGCCTATTGATGCAGCAGTGCCGGCAATCGAGATTGCAGCGCGCCGTCGCTTCGAAGTCGAAGCTGAAGACGGCCCGTCCGTCCGCCATCCTCTCCCACAAGCCGAACTCGGGGAGCGGCTGGCGGGTCGGCTCGTCCACGGCGCTCAACCTTTTTCGACGATCATCTGCCGTTCGTAAAGCTCCTGGAGGAGCCCGATGACTTCACCCTTGAGCAGTCCGGCCGGGGCGTCGCAATCGTCCAGGAGCTCCTGAACGACCATGTCCAGCGGCCGCGAGCCGTCGAGCTTCGACCAGACGGCCCGCCCCCATTCGTCGAAGGTGAAGCACTCGTCCTCGAGGTCGCCGATGCCGGACGTCAGGGGGACGATGACGATCTCCCCCTCGATCTCGCGGAGGACGACATCTTCGGAAGGGGCATAGGTCCGGCTCAGATCGATCTTTCCCGTCATGATCCTTTGCTCCTCTTCGCCCTCTCGGATCCGTCCCGGACGGTCCAGGCTTTCTCCCCAGATTTCGACCCAGGCCACAAAATGGATATTAGGCTCCGGGAGGCCCTTTCGGAATGACCCGGGCCGAGGAATGGGGGGGTGATTTTTGGGCCCTTCCCCTCCCCCCTAGGGGTGAGAAAAGGTCCGCCGTCTCACCCCTCGTCCGGGATGCCGGCGGCGGATCTCGATTCGAGGATAAAGGTCACCGGGCCGTCGTTGACGATGTGGACTTCCATCATGGCCTGAAAGACCCCGGTTTCGACGGTCACATCGAGCGCCTCGACGGCGCCGACAAAATAATCGAAGAGTTCGGCGGCCCGACCAGGCTCCTCGGCGCCGTCGAAGCTCGGACGCCGGCCCTTGCGCACCGATGCGGCCAGCGTGAACTGGGAGACGGCCAGGACCTCTCCCCCGGCCTCGGCGAGCGAGAGGTTCATCTTGCCTAGGGCGTCGGGGAAGATGCGCAGCTCCACGCATTTTTTAGCGAGATACTCGGCCTCGGCTTCGCCGTCGCCTTTCTCGACGCCGACGAGCAGGCAGATGCCGCGCCCGATGCGGCCGGCGGTCTGGCCCTCGACGTCGACCCGGGCTTCTGTCACCCGCTGCAGCACGATCTTCATGGGTTCTCCTTGACCGCCGCCTTTCTCAGGAGCCCGATGACGCTGCGGAGGTCGGCCGGGCTGATGATCCGGATGATCCCGACATAGATAAGGATGCCCGCGACAATGGCCCCGGCCAGGGCGGCGGCGCGGACGACGAAAGCCGCCCCGTCGACGCGGAGCATGGGCCAGGCCAGGCGCAGGACCGTCCCCATGAGCGCTGCCGCGGCCGCCGACTTGGCCACGGGAGCGGCCACGCCGGCCGCTCCGGTGGGCCCGATCTTGCGATCGAGCCAGACAAGGAGCAGGACGAAATTGAGCATCTGCGACAGCGACAGGGACAGGGCCAGGCCGCCGACCCTGAGGCGGCCCATGAGGAGGAGCGAAACGGCGGTGTTCACGACCATGACGACGATCCCGATGGCCACGGGCGTCCGGGTGTCCTTGAGGGAGAAGAACGCCGGCGCGACGACCTTGACCCCCGAAACGAAGGGCAGGCCGAAGGCGAAAAACAGGAGGCAGGACGACGAGATGGCCGTCGACCCGCTGTCGAACTGTCCCCGCTCGAAGAGCGTGCGCATGATGGGGACATTGAGGGCCATGAGGCCGGCGGCCGCCGGAAAGCTGATGACAGCCGTGAGCTTGAGCGAGAAGCCGAGTGTCCTCTTGAGCTCGCCGATGTCCCGCGCGGCGACGTGTTCGGAGAAAGCCGGGAGGAGGGCCGCGGCCAGGGCGATCGAGAAGAGCCCCAGGGTCAGCTCCTCGATGCGCGAGGCGTAGTAGAGCGCCGAGGTGCTCCCCTTTTCGAGGCCGGAGGCGATCATCCGGCTCAGCGCGAAGTTGACCTGATAGACGCTGGCCCCGAAAACCCCGGGGATCATGAGCCGCCCGACCCGACGGACGGCCGGGTCGCGGAAGGACAGGCCGAAGGTAAAGCGCATGCCCTGCTTCCACAGGAACGGGATCTGGAGGGCGAGCTGAAGGACGCCGCCGATGACGACCCCGGCGGCGAAGACGAGCGCCGGCTCCCGGGCGTTCCGGGCGAAGCCGGTGACGGCAATGATGACGGCGAGGTTGAACAGGATCGGCGTCGAGGCCGGGATGAAGAAGCGGCCGAAGGAGTTCAGGATGCCGGTCGCCAGGGCGGCGAGGGTGATGAAGAACAGGTACGGGAACATGACCCGGGTCATGAAGATCGTCAGGCCCCACTTTCCGGCGACGTCGCCGAACCCGTAGGCGATGAGCTTGACCAGGCCGGGCGCGCAGAGGATGCCCAGGGCGGTCGTGAGGGCCATGACCAGAGCCAGGTCCCAGAAGAAGACGTTGCCGAATCGCCAGAGCCGGCCCGGGCCCGGGTCGCGCTTGAGCTCGGTGAAGGCCGGGACGAAGGCCGGGGTCATCGCCCCTTCGCCGGTCAGGCGCCGGAAGAGGTTGGGGATGGTGAAGGCGATGGTGAAGGCGTCGGCGCTGTTGCCCGTGCCGAGATAATACGCCTGGAGGAGGTCGCGGACGTAGCCGAGAACGCGGCTGACCAGCGTCGGGGCCGCGACGGCGGCCGTGGAGCGGATCAACCGGGTTTTCCGGTCGTCAGAAGGCGAACTCTTCAAGTTGCCTCACATGAATGCCCGGTTCCGAGCCTGTCCCGGGCCCCCCGGCCGTTTGACTTTGGAGTCGCGATATTCTATCATAGGCCCCTTTAAAGAGGAGAAAAAAATGGCCCGTCACAAATCAGCGATAAGGCAGCATCGCCGCAGCCTCCGCAACAAGGCCGTCAACACCCAGTCGAAGTCCACTCTCAGGACCCATATGCGCAAGATCCGCGAGGCCATCGAGGCCAAGGACCGCGAAGGATCGGTCAAGATGCTCCCGGCACTCTTCAAGGCCATCGACACGTCGGTCAAGAAGGGGGCCATCAAGAAGAACACCGGCAGCCGCTACAAATCCCGGCTGAGCCGGCAGGTCGCGCTCCTCAATCCCCCAACGGCGAAATAATCGTCCTCTTCTTTCTGGCCAGGCAGAATTCCTTCAAGAACGCTTCGAACAGGATCTTCTCGCCCACGTCCTTGGAGCTCGTCGTCTTGATCGTCCGGTCGAGCTGACGGAGCTTCGTCAGGAGGGCGTTGAGCTCGGCCGGCGAGAGTCCTTCGACGACGCCGAAAAAGTTCTCGTATTTCCCCCGATAGAGGTCGCCCCAGCCTTTGGAAATGTAGGGGAAGAACGTCTGGAAGATCTCGTCCTTGGTCCGGCTCTTCTCCCTCAGCCAGGTCTGGGCGGCCAGCACGCTGCGGAAGAAACCGGCCAGGCGGCCGACGATCACCTCGGACCGTTCCCCTTCGGCGAAAAGCTCGTTGAGGATGGCCGCGCCCTTGGCGAAGTCGGCGGCGGCCAGGGCGTCGTCGAGATCGTAGGGCTGAAAGCTGCGCTGTCCGGCCGTGGCCTGGTCGACGTCGCCCTCTTCGATCCCCTTCTTGTCTCCGACGAAGACGGCCAGCTTCGCGACCTCGTTCATCATCAGGCGAAGGTCCTGGCCGAGGAGATCGAAGAGCCTCTTCCTGGCTCCTTCGGTCAGGGTCTTGCCCAGGGACCGGGCTTTCTCGTCGGCCCGGCGCATCAGGGCGAGAGTGGAAAGACGCTTCATCTCCAGGACTGACATCGCCGTCTTCGGCAGGGACTGGAAGAAGCGGACGACGGCGTCGTCCCGTCGGACGTGCCCGGCCCGGATGACGGCGATGACCGTGCGGGAGGGCGGGTCGGCGAAATACTCCCTTAAGATCTTCTGATCGAGGCCGGACAAGTACTTGGTCCCCTTGCCGTCTTCCCCGTCCGCACCGGTCTTCTTGTCCGCTCCCCTGTCGGGACCGGCCTTGCGCTCGGGGATGCGGACGACGATCGCCCGCCAGGGCTCGAACAGGAAGGGCGCGGTCCGGGCCGTGTCGACGATATCGCGCCATTTCGCCTCGTCAAGGTCCATGCGGGTCAGATGGAACTCGCCGCCTATCGAGGATGCGAGCAGCGCCTCGAGCTCTTCGATGAACTCCTCGGCCAGAAAATCCTCTTCGCCGAAGAAGAAGTAGCCGGGAAGGAGCGTCTCTTCGCGGAGCCGGCCCCCCGAAGGCCCGGCCATCCTAAAATCCCTCCAGGATGCTGACGACGAGGCTGCGGGCGAATTTCTCCGCGATCTTGCCGATGGCCTCGGTCTGGACGTCCTCGAAGCTCGATCCGGGCGGGACTTCGTACTCCTGCTGGTAGACGAAAGACGGGTTCGCGAACAGGGGCTCGGCCGAAGCTCTGGCTTTCAGCGTGACCTTGGCCGTCACCGTGACGTTGTAGGAGTCGGCCTGGTTCCCGCCGCTGAAGCCGATGGGGCTCGCGATGAAGCCGGTGATCTCGCCTTCGAGCACGGCGTCCGCGGCGGACGGATCGGTGCTGAGGGCGACTTTGCCGCGGGCGACGAACTCGTTGATGACGGCCCGGGTGAGCTTGACGTCGAGCTCGAATCGCGTCGTCTGATTCTTGAACATGGGCACGCTGATCGTCTTGATCCCGGGCGGCAGCGACGACCCGGTGCCGCGAAGCCGGTAGCCGCACGCGGCGGCGGCCAGGACGGCGGCGATGATCGCGCACATCGCGGCGGCCTTCGGTCTCGAGCGATCGTTCGGTCTCATCATGATCGACGCTCCGGAAGCCGCGGCGTCAGCTGACGATATTGACAAGCTTGTTCCGGACCGCAATGACCTTGCGCGGCGGCTTGCCGCCGAGGGCCGCCTGGATCTTGGGCAGGGCCAGGGCCGCGGCCTCGAGCTCGGCCTCGGGGAGGTCGGGCACGGCCTCGAACCTGTCCCGGACCTTGCCGTTGACCTGGACGACGACGGTGGCCATCTCTTCGCGGGCCAGGGCCGGGTCATACGCGGGCCAGGACGAAAGCATGAGCAGGCCCTTGTGGCCCGTCCTCTCCCAAAGCTCTTCGGCCACGTGCGGAGCGAAGGGCGAGAGAAGACGGACGATGGACGCGAGGGCCAGGCGCAGGGCGTCCCGTCCGGCGGGGGTCTCTCTCAAGGCGTCCCGGTCCTTGCGGGTCAGGTTGCAAAGCTCCATGATCGAGCTGATGGCCGTATTGAGATGGAAGCGGACGCCGATGTCCTCGGTCACCTTGCGGATGGTCTGGTGCGTCTTCTTGACCACCTGGGAGGCGGCCTCCCCCGCTCCCCCGGCGTCCGCCGCCGCCCCGACGGACGCCGCGTCGCGAGCGGCGGACGTCGCGAAGACGTCGAGATTCTCGAGGACGAGGGTCCAGACGCGGATGAGGAAGCGATAGCAGCCTTCGAGCCCCTCCTCGGCCCAGGCGAACTCCTTGTCCGGGGGCGAGGCGAAGAGGATGAACAGGCGCAGGGCGTCGGCCCCGTAGCGGGTCAGGATCTCGTCCGGGTCGACGATGTTGCCCTTGGACTTGGACATGGCCGATCCGTCCTTGGTCACCATGCCTTGGGCCAGGTAGTGCGGGAAGGGCTCGGAGATGTCGGTCAGGCCGAAGTCGCGCAGGACCTTGGTGAAGAACCGCGAGTAGATAAGGTGGAGGATGGCGTGCTCGACGCCGCCGATGTAGAGATCGACCGGGAGCCAGCGCTTGGCGTCCTCGGGACGGAAGGGCAGGCGCGTTTCGCGGGGCGAGCAATAGCGGAAGAAGTACCACGACGAATCGACGAACGTGTCCATCGTGTCCGTCTCGCGGCGGGCCGGGCCGCCGCACTTCGGGCACGTCGTCTTGACGAAGCTCTCGAGGCGCTCGAGGGGCGAACCTTCCTCGCCGGTGAGCTTGACGTCGAGCGGCAGCTCGACGGGCAGGTCCGCGTCCGGGACGCCGACGATGCCGTCGCGCTCGCAGTAGATGACGGGGATGGGCGTTCCCCAATAACGCTGGCGGGAGATGCCCCAATCGCGCAGCCGGAAGATCGTGCTGCGGCGGCCGAAGCCCTTGTCCTCGGCGTACTGCCCCATCGTGTCCATGGCTTTTTCCGAAGAAAGGCCGGAGAACGGGCCGGAGTTGACGAGCACTCCGGGTTCTTCATAGGTCTCGACCGGCTCGGCGGCAAAATTCCGGCCGGCCCTGTCGGCCGGGGCGATGACCGTCCTGATGGGGATGCCATAGCCTCTGGCGAACTCGAAATCGCGGGTGTCGTGGGCCGGAACGCCCATGATCGCGCCCGTGCCGTAGTCCATGAGCACGTAATTGGCGACCCAGATGGGGATGCGCTCGCCGGTGAAAGGATTGACGGCCTTCCTGCCGGTGTCGACGCCGTCCTTCTCGGTCTCGCCGATATCGCGGCGCTTGCGCATCTCGACGACCGTCCGGTCGACCCAGGCGCGGAGCTCCTTCTCTTTCGGCCCGGTGACGAGATCGGCGACGATCGGGTGTTCCGCGGAGACGACGAGGAAGGTCGCCCCGTAGATCGTGTCGATGCGGGTCGTGAAGACCTCGATCTCCTTCGTGGTCCCGTCGAGCCCGAAGCGGACGCGGGCGCCCCGGCTCCGGCCGATCCAGTTCTTCTGCATCTGGAGGACGTGCTCGGGCCACTTCCCGAGCGCGGCGTGGCCGGAGAGGAGCTCCTCGGCGTAGGCCGTGATCTTGAGGAACCACTGCTCCATCTTCTTTTGGGCGACGGGCGTTTCGCAGCGCCAGCAGCCGCCGCCGACGACCTGCTCGTTGGCCAGGACCGTCTGGCACTGCGAGCACCAGTTGACCCAGCTCTCCTTGCGGAAGGCCAGGCCGCGCTCGAGCATGCGCAGGAAGATCCACTGGTTCCACCTGTAGTAGTCGGGCAGGCAGGTGTTGACCTCCCGGCTCCAGTCGTAGCTGATGCCCATCCGCTTGAGCTGGGTGCGCATGTGATCGATGTTGTCGAGCGTCCAGGTCCGCGGGTGGGTGCCGTGCTTGATGGCCGCGTTCTCCGCCGGCATGCCCAGGGCGTCCCAGCCGATGGGGTGCAGGACGTTCGCGCCGGACATGCGCTTCTGGCGGGCGATGACGTCGCCGATCGAATAGTTGCGGACGTGCCCCATGTGGATGCGGCCGGACGGGTAGGGGTACATCTCCATACAGTAATACTTCGGACGGGAGGGGTCCTCGAGGGCCTCGAAGGCCTTCGCCTCCTCCCAGGCAAGCTGCCACTTGGACTCGATCGCGGCAAAGTCGTAGGTCTCGATCATGGTTCGAAAATCCTCAAAAGAATGGGTTTTCATCTTAGATTCATTCCCCATCCAAGTCAAGGAAGGGGACATCCTCAATCGGCCTTTGTGCGGCTCGGAAAGCGTTCGGCTGCCTTCCTCGCCGCTCGCTACAGGCCTCTTGTTATCACCCTGTTTTCTCGGTCCACGTCCGTTTGAACTGTCCCCTCGACCTGTTCTTTAGGGCGTAGAATTCCCTAAGATGAATGGATATACTGAGGGACGAGTGAAGATATGGGCATTCTCGACGTCAAGAATCTATCAGCCGGGTACGAGAACGGGCTCGTCGTCCATGACGTCTCGCTCGCGGTCGAGGCGGGGGAATTCGTCGCCATTCTCGGCCGCAACGGCTCCGGCAAGAGCACGCTGATCAAGGCCGTCCAGAATCTGCTCGGCAACGTGCATGGGCAAGTCCTGTGCGACGGCGAGGACGTCTTCCGCACGGGCCCTCGCCGGCTCGCGGCGAAGATCGCCTATGTCCCCCAGATGGCCGAGCCCGTTTTCGAATACGCGGTCGAGGAGATCGTTCTCATGGGCCGCTTCGCCCGCCAGGGACGGTTCGAGAAGTCCTCGGCCGGGGACGAGGCGGCCGTGACCGAGGCCATGCGGCTGACCGACGTCGCGGGCATGCGCGAAAAAAGGCTCTCCCAGCTGAGCGGCGGCGAACGCCAACGGGTTTTTATCGCCCGGGCCCTGGCCCAGGACACGCCCCTGCTCCTTCTCGACGAGCCGAGCAGCCATCTCGACATCTCCTACCAGGTCGAGATCTACGGCATCCTCAAAGGCTTGCAAGAGGACAAGGGCAAGGCCGTCGTCGTCGCCGAACATAACGTCAACCTGGCCGCGGCTTACGCCCGACGGCTGGTCTTTTTAAAGGACGGAGCCATCGCAGCGGAAGGAACGCCCGCCGAAACGGTGACGGCGGCGAACATCCTCGCCATCTTCGGCGCCGACGTCGACATTCGCCCGAACACCCGTACGGGCCTGCCGGAGATCTCGCTGGCCGGCGGGGGCAGTGGCGGATGACTGGGCGATCGGGCCAATCGGGTCCCCGGGCCTCCGGGCTTTCCCGCCGCATGAGCGGGTGGCTCCTTCTCGCCGCTCTTATCGTGTTCACCTTCTGCTCCTACGCGACCGGCCGGGAAGGGGGATACGTCCCCCAGGTCATCAAAGACGACCTCGGACGGCCGTTCCCGCTTCCAGCCGAGACGCCGCGGAGGATCGTCTCCATGGCCCCGAACATTACCGAGATCCTCTTCGCTCTCGGACTCGGCGGGCGGGTCGTCGGCGTGACCCGCTTTTGCGACTGGCCGCCCGAAGCCAAAGCGATCCCCAAGATCGGCGGCCTCGTCGATCCGAACGTGGAGATCATCCGGTCGCTCGACCCGGACCTTGTCATCGCCTTCCGGGGCAACCCCCTGCGGGTCGTCGAACGCGTGGGCAGGCTCGGCCTGCCCGTCTTCATACTCGATATCGGCGAAGGCCTCGACAACCTCTTCCCGCTCATCGAAAGGATCGGCCTGGTCACCCGGACCGAAAGCGCGGCGGCCGGGCTCGCGGCCAAGCTCCGCGCCCGGGTCGAGACCGTTGATGCGGGCTTGCGGGGCATCCTCTCGCGGCCCGCGGTCTTCGTCCTCCTCTACGGCCAGGGGCTCTGGACCTGCGGCGGAGAGAGCTACGTCAACGACCTCATCGCCCGGGCCGGCGGGACGAACGCCGCGTCATCCCTGCCCAAGAAATGGGTCCTCTACAAACGGGAGCGGATCATCAAGGACGACCCCGGCGTCGTCTTCATCCTGGCCCGCTCGGCATCGGACTTTGCCGCCGGACGCGCCCGGTTCGCGCGCATGCCGGGAATGGACGGGATCAAGGCCGTGAAGGAGGGCAGGATCTACGAGCTCGACGAGAATGCCGCCAGCCGCTTCGGCCCGAGGCTCGTCGAAGTCCTCGACCGGATGGCCGAGCTTCTCCATCCCGAACGGTTCGGAGGACGGACGTGAGCCGGAAGACAGGGCGCAGGCTCTTCTGGGCGGTGTCCATGTTCTTGTGCCTGGCCGGCTTCCTCCTTTCGCTCCTCCTGGGTCCCGTCCGGACGACCCCGGGCGACCTGGCGCGCTTCATCCAGGATCCTGACCGGGTCCGGGCCGCCATCTTTATCGACCTCCGACTGTCCAGGGCCGTCCTGGCCTTTCTCGTCGGGGCCGCGCTGGCCCTTTCCGGGGCCATCCTCCAAGGCTACTTCCGCAATCCCATGGCCGATCCCTTCGTGGTCGGGGTTTCCTCCGGGGCATCGCTGGGCGCGGTCCTCGCCACGGCCCTGGGCTTCGAGGCCGCGGTTTTCGGCTTCAGCGGCCCTGGCCTTCTGGCCTTTCTCTTCGGCCTGGGCATCGTCTCGCTCGTCTATGCCCTGTCCCTGCGGCGGGGCGGCTTCAAGGTCGAGACGATCCTGCTGACCGGCATCGCCGCCGGCGCGCTGGCCTCGGCCCTGACCACATTCTTTCTGTTCATGCGCTCCGATTCCTACGACCAAGCGGTCTTCTGGCTCCTCGGAAGCTTCCAGCTCGCCGAATGGGGACAGGCCGCGACGATCGCCCCGTGGGTCATCCTGTGCCTCCTGGCTTCGGTCTGGCTGGCCCGGGACATGGATCTCCTCGCGCTCGGGGACGAGACGGCCCAAGCCCTCGGCAGCCCGGTCCGGCGGGTGCGCAAGGCCTTCCTCGTCATGTCCGCCCTCCTCGCCGCCCTCTCGGTGGCGGTGAGCGGGATCATCGGCTTCGTCGGCCTCGTCGTCCCCCACTGGGTCCGCCTGCTCATCGGTCCTGGACATCGAACGCTGTTCGTCGCCTCGGCGCTTGCCGGTGGGACGTTCCTTCTTTACTGCGATCTCCTCGCCCGCAACCTCCTCCCGGCCGAACTTCCGATCGGCGTCATCACCGCCGCCGTCGGCGCCCCCTTCTTTATCTACCTTCTCCACAAAAAACGCTAAATTCTAACATCGGCAAGCGTGCTGCGCGTCCGCTCTTCGAGGCAAGGGGCGGTGACGCAACGGCGTGGGGGGCCCCCCACCCACCCGGAGCCGCTGATGCCAAAGAGCTCTTTGGAGCGGCGAGGATGGATGGGGGGTGACGCCGAGGGAGGAGCCGACCCGACGCCTCGAAGAGAACCGCGGAGCCGCCGGGGCCGTATGATAGAATGGAGCGCCATGGATTTTTTCTTTGTCCGCGACTGCCGCAACCGTCCCCGATTCTACTCGTCCGGCCCTCTGGGACCGTTGCCCGCTAACTTCTCGAAGACCAGGACGGTCTGGGAGACGGCCAAAAAGAAGGTCACCAATCTCAGCCCGCGGCTCCTTCTCCAGGAACAGGCGTTCGAGCACGGCGGCCGGCCGGGCGACAGCCCGATCCGCATCCTTCATTCCGGTCGACACGACGAGAGGTCCGTCCGGACGAAGCTGCTCATCTTCCTCGAACGGCAGCGGACCCGCCACATCGTCGTCCTGGCCGGCGAGGCCGTTGTCGTCCCGATCGCCGGCCTGGCCGCCCTCTTGCCCGGTCCGAACGTCATCTTTTATGTTCTGGCCATCCTGATGGTCATCCAGTGGCAGGCCTTGCGCGGCATCACTCGCATCCTCCGCCGGGACCACGAGCTCGTCGCAGATCCCCTCCTAGCCGAGTGGGAAGGGGCCGTCGAAGCCCGCGACGAAGCCCGATATCCGGAGATCCTCGACCGCCTCGAAAAGGTCCACGGCCTTCCCTCCCCCCGCAAGCTCCTCTGGAAATAGCCAAATTGACAATTCCCGTCAATTGGCTTACGGTATAGGTACAATGACAATGACCTTGAACCAGGTCTTGGGGATCATCCTGACCGTGGCGGCCGTCGTCGCCGTCACCTTTCTCGTCATGTTCCTGAACCAGCTCCGCAAGACCGCCCGGGAAGGCGAAAAGACCCTGGTTAAGGCCCAGGAGACGATGGACGAGCTGAAGGTGATCGAGGCCAAGATCAACTTCAGCCTGGACAACGTTGGGCAGGTCCTGGCGACTTCGAAGAGGGCGGTGACCGGACTCTCGGGGATGACGAATTTCCTCACCTCCGGCGCCATCCGGCCCTCGGCAAGGTCCTTGCCTTTCCTCGTCCCGTTGCTCAGTTTCGGCCTGCGGCATTTGAAAAAAAAAAGGAGAAAAATGATGGGTGAGAACAAAGAAAGCCATTTCTGGGATTCCCTGCTGACGTTCGCGGCCGGCGCCGCGGCGGGCTTCGTCGTCGGCATCCTGATCGCCCCCGCGAGCGGCAAGGAAACACGGAAAAAGATCAAGGACCAAGCGGCCAGGACGGGCGAAGTCGCCAAGGACGGCTACGAAAAGATCGCCAAGGAAGCCGAGAAGGGCATCCGGGCGGTCAAGGAGAAGACCGGCGAAGGCGTCGACGCCATCCGCGATTTCATCGAGAAGAAGAAGGAGGAGTTCCAGCAGAAGGCCGAAGAGAAGAAGTAGCCTCGCTGGCCCCCGCCTTTCGTTTCGCCTTTGGTCCCCGGCCGCCCTCGGTGCCGGGGTTCTGTTTTTATAGGAAGCGCAGAGCCATGAAGACCAAACCCCGATATCTCGCCGCTGTCATCGTCCTCGCCGCCCTGGCCGGGTTCCCCGCCGGGGCCCGCGCCGTCGATCCGAAAACGAGCCGGCGCATCGACGCCGAGATCGAAAAGAACAAGAGCGAGATCATCAAGATCCGGCGCTTCATCCACATGAACCCCGAGCTGAGCAACCGCGAGGTCGAGACGGCCCGTCTGATCGCCGCCAAGCTCCAGCCCCTTGGCTTCGAGGTCCGCACCGGCGTCGCCAAGACCGGGGTCGTGGCCGTCCTCCGGGGGGGCCAGCCCGGGCCGGCCATCGCCGTCCGGGCGGATATGGACGCCCTGCCGGTCCAGGAAGAGACCGGCCTCCCCTACAAATCTCTGAATCCCGGCGTCATGCACGCCTGCGGCCACGACGTCCACAGCTCGGTCGTCCTCGGGACGGCCCTGGTGCTCAACGCCCTCAAGCCATCCATCAAGGGAACGATCACCTTCCTTTTCCAGCCCGCCGAAGAGGGCGCGCCGGCCGGGGAGGAGGGCGGGGCGGACGTCATGGTCCGGGAAGGGGCCCTCGACAATCCGCCGGCTTCGGCCGTCTTCGGTTTCCACGTCTGGCCGGAGAGCCTCGGCACGGTCCTGATCGCCCCGGGCAACGTCACGGCCGCGTCCGACAGCTTCACCATCACGGTCAAGGGCAAGAGCGCCCACGGGGCCCGGCCCCAGGAAGGTATCGACGCGGTGGTCATTGCCTCTGAGATCGTCACAACGCTCCAGACGATCGTCAGCCGGGCCTCGGACCCGACCGATCCCGCGGTCCTCACGATCGGCACCATCGCCGGCGGCTCGCGCCGCAATATCATCGCCGACCGGGTCGTCCTCGAGGGCACGATCCGGACCCTGAGCGAGGCCAACCGGAAAAGAATCCCCCAGCTCATGGAAAGCGTCGTCAAAAATATCACCGAAATTTACGGCGCGGGCTACCAATTTGAGCATGAATGGGGCAATCCGTCCGTCTTTAATAATCCGGAGCTGGCCGCAGCCATGACGCCGACCCTCGTCGGGCTCCTGGGGAAAGATAAGGTCGTCGAGTGGAAGCCGCAGATGATCGCCGAGGACTTCGCCTTCCTGGCCAGGAAGACGCCCGGCTTCTATTTCTTCCTGGGGGTCAGGGGACCGGGCCAGGCGGCGACGCCGCTTCACAGCCCGAGCTTCAGCCCCGACGAGAGGGCGATCCCCCTGGGGATCCGGATCCTCAGCCACCTTCTGCTCGACGCCCTCGACGTCCAAGGCGCCCCCGCCTCGGGCGGCCCGGGCTTCTAAGAACCAGCCCCTTCCCGTTCGTCTTTTTGACCTCCGCCCTCGCGACCGGCATCGGCGTGTCCGCCGCCTTCTCTCTTCCGCCCGGGCCCTCTTGCGCGCTGGCGCTTCTCGGCGTCGCCGCGGCGTGGATCCTTTTCGCCCGCCAACGGGACGTCGCCGCCGCGCTCCTGGCCATAGGCGCCGTCGCCGCACTCGGCGCCGCCCGCGTTTCTGTCCACGATCGCGACTATCAGGCCAATCCCCTTCATTCCCTCGCCGCCGCCGGCTATATCGACGTCCAAGGCAAGCTCTATAAATCGCCGGGACGCGAGCCCGACCGGGATATTCTCTTTCTCGATGTCCGAAGCGTCCGGGCGGACGGCGTGGAAAAACAGATCCGCGGACGCCTCCGGCTGGGTGTTCCTTTCGCGCGGGAGAGCCGGCGACGCCTC
The DNA here is from genome assembly GCA_963743205.1 of Candidatus Aminicenantota bacterium. GTDB lineage: Bacteria > Acidobacteriota > Aminicenantia > Aminicenantales > Saccharicenantaceae > RBG-16-66-30. The sequence continues at coordinate 321,378 of CAVUOW010000010.1, read as the reverse complement.
GATTATCTGGCCGGGGACAGTGTCAGGACTTCGGCCCGCCTGAGCTCCGGAGGGTCGTTCCGCAATTTCGGGGCCTTTTCCTACGAGCGCTATCTCCAGGGATTGGGAGTCCACCGGCGGGCCTCGACGAAATCCTCCCTTCTCGTCACACGCGCCTCCCCCGCCCCGGCCGCGTCCGTCCGCGCCTGGGTGTCGCGCGTCCGCCGGAGCATGCAGACGGAACTCGAGCGGCGGTTCCCCGCGCCCGACGGAAAAGATATCTCGCCGTCCGGGGCCGTTCTCGAGGCCCTGCTCCTCGGCGAAGACGGACGGCTGGACGAAGCGACCGTCGACAACCTCCAGAAGACCGGCCTCTATCATCTCTTCGCCATCTCCGGCGGCCACATCGCCATCATCAACCTGTTGCTCTTCTCGCTGTTTCGCTTCGTCCGCATGTCCCGCCGGGCCTCGAGCCTCGCCTTGGCCGTCTTCCTCGTCTTCTACACCGTGCTCGTCGAAGGCAGTCCGTCGGTGCTCCGGGCCACGCTCATGACCCTGGCCTTCCTCGGCGGGAAGCTCCTCTGGAAGGACGTCCACGTCCTCAATACGATCGCCGCCAGCGCCTTCGCCCTGCTCCTCGCCAATCCCTCGAGCCTTTTCGACATCGGGTTCCAGCTGACATACGCCGCCACGCTGACCATCATTGTGTTCATGCCCCCGCTCGTCCGGCGGATGCCGCGCCTGCCCTTGAAGATCTCCGAGCTCGCCGGAATGTCCGTGGCCGCGGCTCTGGGCGCCGCGCCGCTCATCGCCCGGAACTTCAACCGCGTCGCCTTCTCCTCGATCCTCCTGAACTTCCCGGCCATCCCCCTCGTCGGGCTGGTCATGGGCATCGGCTACGCCTTCTTCCCGTTCGCCGCCGTCTTCCCCGGCGCCGCCGCTCTTCCGGCCGCCGTCTTGAAGACGCTCGTCGTTCTCTTCTCCTTGATCTCCCACTCGCTCGACGCCTTTCCCTTTCTCTCCATCCGCGTCCCGACGCCTCCGGCGGGCGTTCTCTTCGGCTACTATCTGACGCTCGGTCTCGGCCTCCTCCGGCCGCGCGTCCGCTTCCAGAAACCTGTCACTGTCGGTGCGTTCCTGGTCTTTTCGGCCCTGCTCGTTTTTATCCCGTTCAGGACGCGCTCGCCGGACCTCCGGATCACCATGATCGATGTCGGGCAGGGCGAATCCCTCCTCGTCGAATTCCCGGGCGGCCGGACCATGGTCATCGACGGCGGCGGGCTCGCCTCGAGCCCGTTCGACGTCGGGGAGAGGGTCGTCTCTCCGGTCCTGTGGCGCAAGGGCATCACCCGCATCGACTACCTCGTCCTGACCCATCCCCACCCGGACCACCTCGACGGTCTCGTCGCCCTGGCCCGGAACTTCCGCATCGGAGAATTCTGGGAAGGACTTCCGGCGCCGGACGAAGGGCTCTATGCGGCGCTCCTGCGGTCGTTGCCGGCGCGGTGCCCCCGGCGCCGCTGCAGCCGGGGGACCCGCGTCGATATCGGTCCCGTCACGGTCGATGTCCTTCATCCGCCGCGGCCCGACGCCCAGTCCGGTCCGGTCGCGGCGGCGAACGAGAACTCGCTCGTGATCAAGATGACGTTCGCCGGCGCGTCCTTCCTCTTCACGGGGGACGCGGGGCCGGAGACAGAGCGGAGTCTCCTCAGGTCCGGGCTCGACCTCAAATGCGATGTGCTCAAGGCCGGGCACCACGGCAGCGCCGCGTCGACATCGGCGGACTTCCTGGCCGCGGTCAAGCCCCGGCTCGTTCTCGTCTCGGTCGGGGAGGGCAATACCTACGGTTTCCCCAGCCCGGGCTTGCTCGCCCGCTGCGCCGCCGCAGGGGCTGAAGTTCTCCGGGCGGACCTCGACGGCGCGGTCGAGATCAGGGCCGACGGCCGCACGCTCGCCATACGCACAGCCGCCCCCCACACGTACGCGGAAAACCCGGACTTCCGTTTGACACGCACGACTAAATCCATGATAATCGCCGTTGACTAGAGGAGGGCCTTTTCATGCGCAAAACAAAATGGCTGGCGGCGTTCTTTCTGCCCCTCCTTCTCGTGTCCTTCCTCCAATCCCAGAGCCTGGCCGACCTGGCCAAGAAGGAAAAGGCGCGCCGGGCGTCCCTGAAGGGCAAAAGCGCCACGGTTGTCACGACAGCCGACCTGGCCAAGGTCAAGAAGCGGCCGGCCGTCGAGTCGACGACCCAGGAACAGGCCGCGGAAGGGACCGGGGAAGCTGCCCAGGCCGCAGGAACTCAGGGCCAGGCCCAGGAAGGCGTGACCCCCCCGGCGACGCAAGCCACGGAGGCTGCCGCCGCCCAAGTCGAAAAGCCGGCCGAAGAGACCCCCCCTGGGGCCGCTCCGGCCATGTCCGCACAGGATATCCAGAAGAAACAAAAAGAGTTGGCGGAAATCGCCCAGCAGAAGGCCGAGATGGTCGACCTCCTGACGACCAAGATGAACGCCCTCTACCAGGAATTCTACGGCCTTGATAACCTAAAATCCCGGGAGATGGTCCAAATCCAGATCAGCGACACGTACGACAAGCTCCTCAAGGCCGAGACCGATTCCGCCCAGGCCAAGAAGGATTTCGAGGATTTCCTGGCCCAGACGAAAAAGGACCAAACCCCGGCCATCTGGATCAAGTAGTGGATCCCGTCCGTTCCGGCAAGCGTGCGCCGAACCAGCTTCGTCCCCACAAGATCTCCATCGACCCGCTCGATTTTGCCGACGGATCGGCTCTGATCGAGGTGGGCCTGACGCGGGTCCTGGCCGCGGCCACGATCGAGGAGCGCGTGCCTCCGTTCCTGAGAGGTACCGGCCGGGGATGGGTCACCGCCGAGTACGCCATGCTCCCCCGGGCGACCGCGGAGCGGACGCCGCGCGAGCGGATCGCCGGCCGCATCTCGGGCCGGACCCAGGAGATCCAGCGTCTCGTCGGCCGCGCTCTCCGGGCCGTGACCGACCTCTCGGCCCTCGGGGAGAGACAGATCATCATCGACTGCGACGTCCTCCAGGCGGACGGCGGGACGCGGGCGGCCTCGGTCACGGCCGGATGCGTCGCCCTGGGCCTGGCCCTCAAGAAGATGATGGACCGCGGACTCATCGGCCAGATGCCCCTGCGCCACCTCGTCGCCGGCGTCAGCGTCGGCATCGTCAAGGGCCGGACGCTCCTCGATCTCGACTATTCCGAGGATAGCCAGGCCGACCTCGACATGAACGTCATCGAGACCGACCGCGGCGAGCTCGTCGAGATCCAGGCCGGGGCCGAGAAATGCCCGTTCTCGCGGCAGGACCTCCTCGGTCTCCTCAAGATGGCCGACAAAGGGATCGGCAAGATCGTCCAGCTCCAGAAGAAAGCCCTCAAAGAAAAAAGCTTCCTGTTCATGGCCTACGGGTACAAGGATAAGACGAATTCGGGGGCATGACCCTTTTCTCTGGAAAAGGGATCGTGTCCCAAGAATTTGGCTGACACAAATCGGGGACATGACCCATTTCTCTTGAAATGGGATCGTGTCCCCTGGATTTGTGTCGAGCCGGGTTCTCTCCGGACGGCTTGACAACCTTCCCTCTTAATCAATAGAATCAAGCCTCAATAGAGGTCTTTTTTTCATTTTTTCCCCTCAGCCCGGGGAGTCAACTGAAGGAGGTCGTCATGAACCTGACATCCTGGCTTATCATCGCCGGCGCCGTCATCGTCGTCCTGGCGCTCATCATCCTCGTCCTGGCCCTGCGCTACCGCAAGGTCGGGCCCAACGAAGCGCTCATCATCGCCGGGGGCCGCAAGCACACCATCACCCTGGCCGACGGCACGACGCAGAAGGTCGGCTACCGCTACCGCCTCGGCGGCGGCGTCTTCGTCTGGCCCGGGATGGAAAAGGTCTACGTCCTCCCGATGGACATCATTCCCGTCTCGATCCGCACGCCGGAAGTCCTGACCAGCGGCGGCGTCCCGATCATGGCCGAGGCCTCGGCTCAGATCAAGATCGGCTCGTCCGACGAGGCCATCCACCTCGCCGCCGAGCAATTTCTGGGGATCGGGCGCGAGGGCGTCCGCGACGTGGCCGTCAACGTCCTCGAAGGCAAGGTCCGCGAAGTCATCGGCGGCATGTCGGTCGAGGAGATCTACCGCGGCCGCCAGGAGTTCTCGAGCCGAGTCGTCAAGGCCGTCCAGGCCGATTTCGCCAAGATGGGCCTGGCCATGCTTTCGTTCGCCCTCAAGGACATCAGCGACACGCAGGGCTACATCGACTCGCTGAGCAAGCCTCAGATCGCCGCCGCCAAGCGCGACGCGGCCATCGCCCAGGCCGAAACGGAGAAGGAATCGATCATCAAATCGTCCCAAGCCCGCAAAGAGGCCGAGGTCGCCCGTCTCCAGTCCGAGGCCTTGATCGCCAAGGCCCAGTGGGAGAATGAGGCCAAGAAAGCCGAATCCCAGGTCGTCGTCAACACCAAGAAGGCCCAAGCCGACTTTTCCTACGAGCTCGAGCGCAACCGGATCGGCCAGGACCTGAAGAAGGAAGAGGCCAAGGTCAAGCAGGTCGAGAAGGAAGAGGCCATCAAGATCGAGCAGCTCGAGATCGCCCGCAAGGAGAAGGAGCTCGAAGCGACCGTCATCAAGCCGGCCGACGCCCGCAAGTACCAGATCAAATCCGAGGCCGAAGCCGAGGAGTTCCGGATCGCCGCCGAAGCCAAGGGCAAGTCCGAGGCCGTCAAGCTCGAGGGCCTGGCCGAAGCCGACGGGATCCGGGCCAAGGGCTCCGCCGAAGCCGAGTCCATGATGAAGAAGGCCCAGGCGTGGGAAAAGTACACCCAGGCCGCCGTCATGGACACCTACATCAAGGTCCTGCCCGAGCTGGCCAGGGCGGTCTCGGAGCCCCTGTCGAAGGTCGACAAGATCGTCATCGTCGGCGGCGACAAGGAGCTCGGCACGACCAAGATCACGGCCCAGGTGGCCCAGGTCCTGGCCCAGATGCCCGAGGTGGTCAAGTCGCTGACGGGCGCCGACATCCGGGACTTCCTCAAGGCCAAGCTCTCCCCCGAGGCCAAAGACGCGAAGAAGTGAGCGCCCGGCCGGGCGTCGAGGCAGGTGAACCATGATCTCTGAAAAAGTCCAGCGCATCGGCGCCTCCCCCACGCTGAAGATCTCGGCCAAGGCCAAGGCCATGAAGGCCGAGGGCATCGACGTCATCGACCTCAGCGTCGGCGAGCCGGATTTTCCGACCCCCGAAAACATCAAGGAGGCCGGGATCAAGGCCATCCGCGACAACTTCACGAAATACACGGAGAGCGACGGCATCCTGGCCCTGCGCAAGGCGATCGCGAAACGTCTCAAGGACGACTACGGCGTCGAGTACGCGCCGAAGCAGATCATCGTTTCGGCCGGGGCCAAGGCGTCCCTCTTCCACCTCGTCCAGGCCCTGGTCGACGAGGGCGAAGAGGTCATCGTCCCGGCCCCCTACTGGGTGACCTACCCCGAATGCGTCGCCCTGGCCAAGGGCAAGTCCGTCATCGTCCCGACGCGGGAGGAGGACGGTTTTCTGCTAACGCCGGAGGCCCTTAAGGCCTCCATCTCCCCCGCGACCAAGGCCATCATCCTCAACAATCCCTGCAACCCCACGGGCGCGGCCTACACGAAGGACCAGCTCCTGGCCCTGGCCGAGGTCATCAAGGGCGAGGACGTCTACATGATCGCCGACGAGATCTACGCCAGCCTCGTCTACGACAACTTCAAGTTCACGAGCTTTGCTGCGCTCGGCGAGGACATCAAGAAGAAGACCATCCTCATCAACGGCGTGTCCAAATCCTATTCGATGACCGGCTGGCGCATCGGCTTCGCCGCCGGGCCGGCCGAGGTCATCGACGGCATGTCCAAGATCCAGAGCCACACGACCTCGAACGCCTGCTCCATCGCCCAGAAGGCCAGCCTCGAAGCCTACGAGGGCCCGCAGTACGACGTCCAAAAGATGGTCTCCGAGTTCCAGCGCCGCCGCAACTACTGCCTGATGCGCCTGGCCACGGTCCAGGGGATGTCGTGTTTCAAGCCGCTGGGCGCGTTCTATCTCTTCCCGAACGTCAAGTCCTTCTACGACAAGGAAGCGAACGGGGCCAAGATCCGCAACTCCTACGGCCTGGCGTATTATCTCCTCAAAGAAGCGCGGGTGGCCATCGTGCCCGGAGACGCCTTCGGCAACGACGACTGCATCCGGCTGTCCTATGCGACCTCGATGACCAACCTCGAGAAGAGCATGGACCGGATCGTCGAGGCCCTGGGCCGGCTCAAGACGGCCAAGAAGGTCAAGCGGGTGGCGCTCAGCAACGTGGTGACCCGGGTGAAGAAGGCCGTTCCGGTCGAGACCGGCCTGGACGCCCGGATGCGGGATGCCCTGGTCGCCGAGATGGAAAGCCATCTCGGCTACGAGGGGCGCTATGAGTGGAACGCCCGCATCGGCGGCGCCGTCCTCCAGCTCCGGACGAACGTCGCCCACCTCAACGACTTCTGGGTCGAGAACTTCCCGCCGGCCCCCGCCGAGGCGGATGTCAAGCCGCATGGTGTGCTCTATGCCGTCGACGGCATCGCCGGCCGGGAGCCGCGCGGCTTCTACCACGAGGCGACGCAGACCGGCGTCCTGGTCAACACGGATCTCTACGCCTCGCTCCGCAGCCTGGCCCTCGGCCTGGCCATGGACGTCTCGATGCGGTCGGGCGGGGGCGGGACATCCGGGGCCGTACGGGGCATGTCGGCCGATATCGACGGCCACGGGCTCGTCCTCGTCGGCCCTCCGGGCACGAAGAAGACCGAGCTCTTCTTCGAGCTCCTGGCCGACCGGCGCTTCAAGCTCCACGCGAACGATATCGTGTTCGTCGAGATCGCCGGCGGCCGGGCCGCGGCCGATTGCGTCGAACGGAAGCTCTACATGCCCACGACGTCGGTCGAGCTCGACCCCCGATTGGCCGGGCTCTTCGACCGGAGCAAGTGCGAAAACGTCGTCGTCCATAAAGAAGACTGCCAGGACCTGGAATGCCAGCGGGCCGACGACTGCCGCCTCGACAGGGGCTCGGCATACTGCTACAAAGCGGCCAAGGAGGCTCACGCCCTCCTCGACCCGGCCTGGCTCGGCGGTCCGGCCGCGGTCGTGAAGCGGACGAATTTGAGGTGGCTGGTGCTGCTGAGGAACGACGCGACGTCGCCGGCGATCGTCGAGCTCTCGAAAGACGAGGCCCTGCGGACGCTCGAGGCGGGAGAGTCGGCCGGGGCCAAGAAATCGCTCTCCGGCGGCAGGCCGCAGCCCTTCTACAACCCCCACCTTCTCGGGGCAACTCCGGAAAAGCTCGAGGCCCAGCGGGCCTTCTTCAGCCGGCTCCTCGATTCGACGAGATGCCTCCTCTTCAACAGCGGGGTCGCCGGGGCCGAGAAGCTCAAGGAGATCGCTTCGAGCGGGCGCTGACAGGGCCGGAAGGGGCCGACCGCGCGGTTAGCCATCCGCGATGAGGTTCCTCCTCGAAATATCACCCCTTCTTTCACCAACTGCGATGATTGTTCCGGCCATGGCGGTGTCGGATAATGCGAAACGGCGGAAGAGCCTCTGGGGCCGCCTTGAAAAGGTGCTGTGATTGTTCTATAAGAAAGAAGAAAAACAGGTTAGGTCGGAAGGACGATCCATGAACGCCACTTTTTTATCGAGGCGCCGTGACGCCGCGGGCTTCACTCTCATCGAAGTCCTGATCGTTCTCGGCATTATGGGCATCTTCATGCTCGTGTCGTATCCGAGCATCATGAACACCATGGCCGCTCGGAACCTCGATAACTCGACCCGGGAGATCCAGACCTTCATGCAGCAGACCAAGCTCCGGGCCGTCGACACGAAGATCGTCCACCGGGTCCGTTTTTACCTGGCCGACGAGGGCTATTGGGTCTACGAAATGGAGCGTCTCCAGATGGATGGCACATGGGTGAGGGCCGGGGACGCTCCGCGCAAGGTCATTCCGAACAGGTTAAACGTCACCATGTCCCTGCCCGCCTCCGGGGCAGACCATATCGTCATCTTCTCCCCCGTCGGGGCCTTCGTCAACTTCGTCGCCAACCAGAACTCCATCGTCCTCCAGAGTCCCAAGCTCGACCGGCCAGGGCAGATGGACGAGAGGGTCCTGAGCTTGTTCATGGGCGGATCGATCCACTACGCCAAGAGAAAGAGCACCTGACATGAAGAGAAAAAAACGTGAGCGCGGTTTCAGCCTCGTCGAGGTCCTGGTCGGCCTCTTCCTCGTCGGTGTCGCCGTCATCGGCCTGGCCGAGCTCTTCCTCGTCGCGGTGACCAACAACCTCAAGGCCGACCGCGTTGCCAACGCGACCTTCCTGGCCCAGCAGCAGATCGATTGGCTCCGCGGCTTCACGCTGGACGAGCTGACGGCCTACGCCGGAACGACCCTGGATTCCCGGGACGAGATCATCGACCTCAACCTGGACGGGACGAACGACTACCGCCGGATCACCGAGTTCCGCATCGCCGGCGACACGTTCCAGGTCCTCATCCATGTCTATTCGGCCGAGAAGGTCGGCGTTCCCTCCGCTTCGGAGCTGCTGGCGGACCCCGATCAGCACCGTCCGAGAGCGCTGATCACGACGATCATCACCCGATAAAGGAGCACGAGCCGTGAGAACCTCAACGACCTCAGCGCCGAAACGGGCCGCGGGCTTCACCATGATCGAGCTCCTCGTCGGCAGCGCCGTCATGCTCGTGGCCGTCCTGGGGGCCCTGTTCATCTATGCGCGCAGCAACAAGGTCTCCGTCGAACAGCAGATGGTCACCGAGGTCCAGAACGACGTCCGCTCCTCGATGTTCTTCCTCAGCCGGGACCTGCGCATGGCCGGGGCCGGACTGCCCGAAGAGTTCTCGGGCTATTTCATCGAGGGACAGGACAACGAGGACCAGGGCGGCGGCGAGGTCCTGCCGGACCGGGTGACGATCATGGGCAATATCGAGGATCCGCTCAACCTCCCCCTGCGGAATTACCAGGGGTCCTCCGCGACCCTTGATGTCGAGGACTTCAGCCTCGAGCAGTACTCGTACCCCGATATCTTCTATGACAACAAATATGTCCTCGTCCTGCCCAACCCCGAATCGGGCTGCCGCGCGGGCGAGGTCCGGGTCATCTCCCAAGTCAGGCATTCGACGGGCGGCACGAACGAGGGCTTTAACTTTTCGCCCGGGCAGGCTCCGGGAGTCGACCCGCCCGGCGGGTTGTCCGGGACATGCTCCAGCTCCAACGATTATGACGGGGGCACGGTCAGCTTTATCAACGTCAAGGAATACTGGCTCGACGTCACCGGCAACTATCCGGGGCTGACCGCGGGCATCAACGGCTACATCGGCGGCGGGGAAGGCGGTGTGCTCTACTGCACCCACAACGGCGTCTTCTTCCCCATGGCCCGGAACATCGAGAACTTCCAGCTCGAGTATAACGGCGACATGAACAACGACCTCGCCCTCGACGGCTGGTCGCCCTGGAACGCCGCTTGGACGCTGCCCGAGATCGCCAGGATCCAGCAGGTCCGGATGTGGGTCCTCGGCCGGACGGACCAGGCCTTCACATCGGTCGGAGGCACGGTCCCCGGCGCCATTCACACCTACCGCCGGCCGACCCTTTCCAACAGCCCCGGGGCCGCCGCCGACGACAAGCACAAGCGGTACCTTCTCGAGTCAACGTCCAATATCCGGAACATGAGCCTTAATCTCTACAACCTCGGCCAGCGATGAGGAGCATTCCATGACCAGACACGCCGATAGGCATCGCCGGGAACGGGGCTCCGGCCTCATCGTCATCATCATGATCGTCGCCTTCATGCTGGCCGTGGGGATGCTCTTGCTGACCGTCACGGGGATGAGCCCCAAGGCGTCCGACAATATGCGTCTTCAGGGCATGGCCTTCGACGCCGCCGAGGCGGGCTTCAACGCCGCCTGGGTCATCCTCAACGACAACTTCCTCAACAAGGTCACGTCGAGCTTCAACGGCCAGTACCGGACGAACTTCGGCGGGTCGCCGGGCCTGGACGACCCGGCCAGCCCGAGCTATTTCCGCGGCCTGACCGACGAGCAGCTCGTCGCCGATGTCGCCACCGACAACACGGTCGCCAATCCGGCCCTCTTCAGCTCCGAGCCCCTGGTCACCGACGCGCGCTGCCAGTTCACGGTCTTCCTCGTCAACGACGAAGCGCCGGGAACGATCACAGCCGACGACCGCGACTGCATCCTCATCTGCATCGGCCGCGGGCCGCGCAACACCTACAAACGTCTCGAGATCGTCATCGAGGTGGGGTCCTAGGACCCCCCAGAAAGGGGATATGCCATGAACCACGAAGGCTTGAAGCGCCAAGGGAGCCTTTACGTTCTCGCTGTCCTCTGCGTTGCTGTCGCCGCGGCCGTCATCGTGCCGCGCCTCTGGCCGCAGACGACCCAGGCCTGCACCGAGTATACGCGGGCCTTCGGAGAGAACTTCAATGACGTCACCTATAAGGATCTCGCGCTGAGTTCGGTCGCTCATTGGCCCTCCGGGCCGATCACGCTGCCGGCCCTGGGGTCGAACTTCGTCGTCGGCTCCGCCGACAGCATGGGCCGCAGGATCTACCAGTGCGCCTCGGGCGACTTCACCGGCGACAGCTATCCGGACCTCATCGGCCTGGACATCTCCGGAGAATTCCCCGTGGTCGCGGGCGCTCCGTATTCCGAACTTCGGCTCATCCGGAACCTCTATCCGACCAACCTGGGCGCTTCTCCCCTCTTCCAGGTCAACATGGCGACCTCTTTCGAGAAATTCTACACTCACACGGGTCCCGCGGCCATGACGGTCGGGGACTATAACGGCGACGGTCTGCTCGATTTCTTCTTCCTGCGCAACTCCAATGACGAGTTCGGCTACACGAACTTCCTGGCCACGATGTACATCAACAGGGGCACGGCCGCCGTGCCCGATTTCCGGGCCCATAACCTCTCGCCGAACCTCGACTTCACCTCCCGCTTCCAGACCGCCGGCATCTACCTCTTTTGGGCGGCCAACCACCTCTTCTCCGTGGATATCGACAAGGACGGCGACCTCGACATCCTGGCCGTCAGCCAGGACAAGATCTTCCTCCTCCGGAATCCCGGGGCCGGCAACTTCAACGTCGCCGGGTGGAGCATCACCGAGCTGTCCTACGACGCCAGGACCGGTTTCGCCGGCGCCCCCGGCGGCTCGGCCGTGGCCGCGGCCGATTTCGACGGCGACGGCGATGACGATATCGTCGCCGGCACCGTCGGCACGACCCCTTATCTCGTCTACTACGAGAACGACGGGACGGGCCATTTCAGCCGCAACGAGCTCGTCATCCCGAACGCGACGTGCGTCGCCGTGGTCGGTATCCTGGCCAACGACTTCACCGGCGACGGCCGGCCAGACCTTTTCGTGGCCACGGACTCGGCCTACGGCAGCGTCCCCCAGGCCCGCATCTGGTTCATGAGGAACCGCGGCCTGGTGAACGGCGATGTCAATTGGCAGTTCCAGTGCCTCAACGCCTGCACGGCGCCCACTCCCTCCCCCTACGACATCGACATGAGCACGCCCCTCGACTACGATCAGGACGGCGACATGGACATCGTCATCGCCGACGCCAATCATTCCGGCGACTATTACTACATCGAAAACGAGCTGGCCGGGGTCTATGAGCTCTACGGCCAGGCCACGTCGACCAACATCGGGGCCGGTTTTCTCGACGCCCGTCTCCATGCCGTCACCCGCGTCCGTGTCAGCTCCATCCGCCAGGGCGTCATCGGCGGCTCCAGCGCGGGGCTCGCCGTCCAGATCCTGTTCTCCAACAACGGCGGCCACACCTGGGAGACCTACCAAACCTTCTCCGGCGCCGGCATCGTCAACCGCACGAACCTGGCCTGGTACGATTTCAAGAACTTCGGGGCCGACCTCCGCTGGCGGATCGTCCTGACCGCGGAAGAGGACCCGATGGTCGATTATCAACACGCCTCGTTCGAAACGCCAGACGTCGACGATCTCCAGATCGAGTTCATCTACGTCGACCGGCGGGAATACTCCCGGGCCTCGGCCGCGGCGACCGTCGTCACGGCCAGCGGCATCAACAAGAAGCTCGTGATCGGCTCGTCCTTCATTTTCCCCGGCTGGGAGGGCCAGCTCCGGGCCTATGACGTCAGCGACGTCTCATTCGTCGCCGGGACGAGCTCCGAGCTCCAGACGATCACCACATCGAACCTCAATGATGCCACCGGCCGGGACCTGATCGCCGGAGCCGCGATCTACTGGGACGCCGGCACGCTCCTCAACGACAGGAATCCCGATTCGCGCACGGTCTACACGGCCCTGCGGGCGGGCGGCACCGTGACCAATCCCCTGGTCCGAACGAACTTCGTCCGGACCAATCTCGGGAACGTCGCGACCGCCGGTAGCCTGGCCTGGTGCCTCAAGGACGTCAACAACGACAACGCCGGCCTGGTCGATTTCGTCCGGGGCGCGAACCGCTATTGGAAGCTGGGCGACATCAACCACTCGACACCCGTCGTCGTCGGTCCGCCCGTGGAAGACTCCGCCTACATGGGCGCGGGCTACGCCGATTTCAAGACGGCCTACGCCTCGAGGGCGAAGGTCATCTATGTCGGGGCCAACGACGGCATGCTCCACTGCTTCGACGCCGCCTCGGGCGAGGAGCTTTGGGCCTTCATCCCTTACAATCTCCTCCCCAAGCTCAGGAACATGTACGCGGTCGACGCGGGCAACAATACCCGCTACTACGCCCACGACGTCTATTGCGACGGCAGCCCCGCAGTGGCCGACGTCCAGATCGGCGGGGCCTGGAAGACCGTCCTCATCACCGGCCAGGGACCCGGCAGCGGCAGCATCCTCGGCAGCGGGAACGTCGCCGGGGCCGTCAACTATTACTGGGCCCTCGATGTCACCGACCCGTCGAATCCCCAGCCTATCTGGGAAATCACGCATACCTATAGATCCGGGAACAAAACCTATCCGACCATGGGCGAAACTTGGTCGACCCCGGCCATCGGCAAGGTCAACCATTCCGGGACAGCTCGCTGGGTGGCCTTCATGGGCTCCGGCTACGATAACGTCAAGTCCGGGAGCTTCAATCTCGGCCGGCGGTTCTACGTCGTCCGGCTGGACACCGGGGCGGTCATCACCTACACGGCCGAAGTCGGGCAGGTCAATACGGCGAGCCTGTCGGGGGCGAAGGCGGCTTTCAGCTACCCCAACATTGTCGCCACGATCCCCGGCTCTCCGACGGCCATCGATCTCGAGGGCAACAGCTTCACCGACTCGGTCTTCGTCGGCGACCTGGACGGGCGTCTCTACCGCGTGAATGTCGCCGGCTCGAACCCCGCCAGCTGGACCCTCCAGGCGATCTACACCGACTATCTCAATTACCCGATCATCACCAAGCCTGCGGCCTGGGTCGATCCTTTGGAAGGCGGCCCGGCGCGGGCCCGGGTCTATTTCGGCACGGGCGGTGACGACGCCGCCCCGGCCGACCGGGACTATTCGTTCGTCGGCATCATCGACAACGGCAGCAATGCGGCCACCGTCGAATGGTACCTGGGCGTCCCCGCCAGACTCGAATCTCTCCAACAGCTATGCGCGGGGAACGCTGGGCACGGGCAGCAAGATCTGGGCCGACCCGGTCCTCGCCGACCAAGTCGTCTATTTCAGCACTTTGCGGGGCAGCATCGAGGCCGTCAATCCCTGCGTCAACCTCGGTGACGCCGGCCGCCTCTATGCCCGCTATGTGCGCTTCACTTCGGCGATCCCCGTCGGCGGTACCGCGTTCAAGACGACGGCGACGACGCCTCCCGAATACCTCGACCTGCTCAGCAAGGCCCGCCGCGCGGTGACCGTCGGCGAGGCGGAGCGGGTGGGCGGCCGCCTCAACAAGCGCGAGATCTACGTCCAGGAGTACGATTCGACGCTGGAAAAGCTGGAGCAGCCCATAGGAGCGCTTCTGCGGATCAAGTCCTGGAGGGAGATCTACCGCATCATCTGGTAGGATCGTTACGGGCTCCCGCCCGCCGCGTTTGACAGATGGCGGGCGGGAGCCGATAATAGCTGGGGGATCATCATGAAGAGATTATTCGTATTTGTCGCCATCCTCGGATTGGCCGCGGTCTTGAGCGCTCAGAGCCTGGCCGATCTGGCCAAAATGGAAAAGGCCCGCCGCGAGAGCCTCAAGGGCCGCCATGCCGTGATCATCACAAAGGCGGATCTTCTGCGCGTTCAGAAGACCCCCGCCGTTCAGGTCACAAATCCCGACGAGACCGCCGGCGGGGCTGTCTCCGGAGAAGGCCAGGACGTCGAGACGGGAACGGTCTCTGAGGAGTCCGAACCGGCGACCCCGCCTTCCGGCTCCGGGGCTCCCTCGGGCCGGCGCATCGTGCCGAGCGTTGCGCCCGACGGTCCGGTGATCATGGGCGACGCGAATCGCGATCAGGCCGAAAGCGGCGGGACCCTTGAAGCCCAGCTCAAAGGGGCTAAGGAACTTGTCGACCTCCTGAGCACGAAGATGGCGGCCCTCCGCCAGCAATTCGAATCCCAGGACGCCATGGTCCCCGGATACGTCATCCAGCAGCAGCTCGACGAGACCGGTCAGCGGCTCGTCAAGGCTCAGGCCCAGCAGGCCCGGATCGAAGATCAGATCGCCAGAGGCGACAAGCCCAAGAAGGCCCCCGGCGAACCCGGCCGCTAGACCGATTCCTCCAGCCTATCCGCCAGGAAATGAAGCAGGAAGAGGTGCGCTTCCTGGATGCGGGGCGTTGCGCATGAGGGTACGTCGAGGAGGAAGTCGGCCAGCGGCGCCGTCGCCTCTCCCCTTTCTCCGGTAAGAGCCATGGTGACGAGGCCCGCGGCACGGGCCGTCTTAAGCGCGGTGACGATATTGGGAGAGGTCCCGCTCGTCGTCAGGGCCAGGGCCACGTCCCCTGGCTTCCCAAGCGCCTCGATCTGGCGGCTGAAGACGTGGTCGAAGCTCCTGTCGTTGCCGATGGCCGTCAGGCAGGACGTATCTGTGGTCAGGGCGATGGCGGGAAGCGGCGGGGCATCAGGCCGCGAGAATCCGTTGACGAGCTCGGCCGCGAAATGCTGGGCCTCGGCGGCGCTCCCGCCGTTGCCGAATATGAGGACCTTGCCGCCCTGGCGAAGTCTCGTGGCGATGGCTTCGGCCGCGGCTTCGAGAACGGGCCCACGCACGAGAAGGAATCTTCGAAGAACTTCGTCGAGTTCGGCGGCGCTTTTCTCTGCCAGATCGCTCATCGATCGTCTCCTGCCAGGATCGCTTCCCGGACCTTCTCCATCAGACCGGCCATTGTTTCGAGCGTGAAACCCGTCGTGGGGATGGGCTCGTGAAAAACCGCCCTGACGGTCCCCCGCCGGGCGAACCATTGGCCCTTGGGCATGAGCTCGCGGGTCCCAGAGATGGTCACGGGGATGATCGGTGCCCCGCTCTCGAGGGCCAGGAAGAAGCCGCCCCGGCGGAACGGGCCCAGGCGGCCGTCACGCGTCCGCGTCCCCTCCGGAAAGATCAGAAACGAGTAGGCCTTCTCCCGCATCAGCAAAACGGCCCGGGCGATGCTTTTCTTCCCGCCTTCCGCGCCCTTCCTATCCACCGGGACGAAACCGACAAAGCGCATGGCCATTCCAACGATCGGAAGCCGCAGGATCGATTTCTTGAGGATGACGCGAGCGGCGCCGGGAATGAGCATCATGACCAGAGGCCCGTCGATGAAGCTCGCGTGGTTGGGCATGAAGATATAGGGCGTCGCTGGGGCGATCCGGTTGAGCCCCGAAGCCTCGATGTGGATCCCCAGGATCCGCCGGCTTACCCGCATGGCCCAAAGGCCGACATCAACGAGCGCCTGGCGAAGCCCCGTCAACATGCAAAAGAGGATGAACGGCGTGATAGCGATGACCAGGACGATATAGAAGAGGACGAGAAGAACGGTTCGCATCAAAGCGGACGGATTATAGCACATCCACTGTTGCGTCGAGACTTGACCGATCGACCCTGTTCGATTGACCCGAAGAGCTCAGGGCGTCGCGCGGCGGGCCTTTCTTTTGGACCGGATCGAAAAGGCGATCAAGCCGAGCGGGATAAGACCCAATGAGACCAAGCTGACGGCCGCACCCCAAAGAAAGCTCGCCGGAAGATAACGCAGGACGATCTCGTGACGCCCGGACGGATATTCGAACGGCCTTGTTTCTTCGTCCTTTGCCGAATTATGGTATCCGACGATCATTGGATCCGGTTCATGGATCAGCCCTCTTTAGAGAGCCGCTTCTTTTCATATTTCTTCACATAAAAAATGCGTTGAATGGCGGTGATATTGGAAACGACCGCGATGAAGGACATGACCGTGAGGATGGCCGGGTCGATGACCCGGAAGACGATCCCGGTTAGAGTTCCCAGAAGAAGGAGGAGCAGGCGCTCCGCCCTCTGCATGATGCCCACCTGGCCGTCGACCCCGAGGCCTTCGGCCCGGGCCCGCGTGTAGCTGGCCATGGTCGAGCCCAGGAAAGCGAAAAACATCAGCCACAGTCCCCAGCCGTGCCGGAAATGATAGGCCAGCCCTGTGAAGATAAAGAATTCTGAATACCGGTCGAGGCTTGAATCCAGGATTGCGCCGAAGAGGCTCTTTCGGTCCCCGTTCTTGGCCACTTTGCCGTCCAGAATGTCGAAGGTCCCGCAGACGACGATAAAGGCGGCGGCCAGGCCCGGACGCTCGACCGCATAGAAAAGGCCGACCGCCACACCCGCCAAGAGTCCCAGAACGGTGAGGGCGTTCGGGCTGACGTTGAGGCCGACGAGGAGCCGGGAAGAACGTTCGGCCAAGCTCAGCGTCAGCGCGATCAAGGACGCGGGTATCAGGCGGATATTTCTCTTGCCCTCTGAACTCATACTGGTCTTTGTCATCCTTTGGTGAATTCTGATTTTAATCCTAAGTCCGGCCCAGTATCAAGCACTTGGCCGGGTCATGAACTCTCGATACTTGGGATCGTCATCCGGGGAGCAGGGACCGACCCAGCATGTTCAGGTCCTTGACCGCGACCTGAGACCCGGCATATTATCAATGCCGGCATGAAGAAAAAGAGACTGATCGCTCTCCAGCTTCTTCTGATCATCCTTGTTACGGCAATCGCCTTTTATCCTTCTTCCAAAAACAAGTTTACCAATTGGGATGATCGCGAACTGCTCCTGGAGAACGAGTCCGTGAAGGGCCTGTCCGCAGGCCATCTCCAATCCATGTTCTCGCGGTCCTATGCCGGCTTCGGAGGCTATACGCCCCTGGTCTTCGTCAGCTATGCCTTGGAATACCAAGTCTTTGGGCTGAATCCGAGGATCTTCCACATCGACAATCTTCTGCTGCACATCCTGAACACGGTCCTGATCTACGTCCTCATCGTCCTGATCGGCCGGAATAACTGGGTCGGCTTCATCGCCGCTCTCCTCTTCGGTGTTCATCCTCTGCATGTCGAAGCCGTCGCCTGGATCCAGGGCCGGAAAGACCTCCTGTTCTCGCTGTTCTTCTTGGCGGCGTCCATCAGCTATCTTCTCTTTTTGCGCCGAAAGGACCGGAGGACGGTCTTCTATGTTCTGTCCCTGGTTTTTTTCTCCTGTTCCCTCTTTTCCAAGGTCACGGCCGTCGCCTTCCCCTTGGTCGTCTTCCTCTTGGAATCGCACGTCCTTCAAAGTCTCGACCGGCGGACTTTCCGCCGCTCGGTCCCGTTCTTCGCCTTGGCCGCCATCTTCCTGCTAATGGCTTTCCTCACCATGAGATCCAGCGCCTACGGGATCCCCACGGCCAAGGTCCCTTTGACCTATCTGCAGAATCTCGGGCTGTTCTTCTACGCCTTCGTCTTCTACATCAGCAAGATCTTTCTCCCCATCCGGCTCATGGCCCGCTATCCCGCGAACATCGCCCAATATCCACTGGACCTCTTGCTGAATGTTGCGGTTTTCGCCGTCGCTGGCGCATTTCTTTATCTCGTTTACCGCCGCAACAAGGAGTCTGTGCGGTTCGGCGTGGCCTTCTTCATTCTGACACTGATGCCGACGCTCCCTTTTCATTTCGCGGGACAACCGTACGCCGATCGCTACGCCTACCTGCCCTTGGCCGGGCTTCTGCTGATCATCTCCACCGTTATCCTTGAGCCCCGGCCGGACCCGCGGCCCGCCCGTCGGTCCGTCCTCTATGCCAAAACCGGATGCCTGATTATCTTGGTCATCTTGTTGGGCGCAAGAACGCAAGCGCTCAGCCGGGTTTGGCGTGACAGCACTTCGTTATGGACGCACGTCCTTCACTTCGACCCTCGGAGCGCGATCGCCTACCTCAACAGGAGTCAGGCCTATATCGACGCCGGAGAGCTGGACAAGGCGCTGGCCGACCTGGATGTCGGCAGGGGGCTCGATCCGAAAAACCCAAAGATCTACCTCAACCGCGGGGTCATCCATTTCATGAAGGGTGAATTCGACGCGGCCATCGTGGAATTCGATCGGAGCTTGGACGTCAGCCCCCGGTTCGCGGTCGGCTATTTCAACCGGGCGCTCACGTGGGGCCGTCTCGGGCAGTTCGGGAAGGCCGTCGATGACCTGACGGCCGCTGTCGGAATCGATCAAAACTTTGCTTTGGCCTATTATTATCGGGGACTCGCCTATAGAAAGCTGAACCTCCCCGACCGTGCCCTGGCCGACTTCAAGACGGCCTATCAGCTTTCTCGCCTGGATGCGGCCCGCAAGGAAATCGAGGGCCTAGCCGGCATAAAGGATCCGTAGGGGTTTCTCTTGGGAAGGGCTATCCCTTTGAACATTCTAGATATGATATAATCTTTTTCAATGCAGAATCTGTCGATCGTCATCCCCGTCTATAATGAGGAAAACGGGCTGCCCAAAACGGTCGCTTTTTTTGAAAACCTGGTTCGAAAGAACCCGGACATCGAGGTCCTATTTGTTGATGATGGGTCGACCGATCAAAGCCCGGAGATCCTGAGCTCATCCCGGGAACCCGGCATCAAGATCGTCCGGCACAAGAAGAACAAAGGCTACGGCGCGTCCTTGAAGTCCGGACTCACTCGGACGAAATACGATTATTTCTGCATCACAGACGCCGACGGCTCCTATCCCAATGACCAGATCCCTTCGCTTTTCGAGCTGCTGCTAAAGGAAGATGCCGCCATGGTCGTGGGCCGGAGAACGGGGAAGGCCGTCGATCCCGGGCTGTTCAGGAAATTCAGCAAGTTCGCACTGAGGAAGCTGGCCGAACACCTCAGCAGAGAAACCATCCCGGATTTCAATTCCGGCTTGAGGATTGCCAAGAAGAGTCTCGTCCTTCGAGCGCAGGGGTATCTTCCCGACGGTTTTTCGTTCACGACGACGCTGACCCTGTTCATGTTATCGACGAATCAGCCGATCATCTACGTGCCCATCGATTATCATAAAAGGCAGGGGAAATCGAAGATACGCCCGATCCGGGATACACTGAATTTTATTCAGCTGATCATCCGCACCATCATGTTCTTCAACCCCTTGAGGGTCTTCCTCCCATTGAGTCTCCTTTTCATGGCCCTCTCGTTGATCGTCGGGCTGGTATCTTATCTTTTGGGAAAAGTCATGGATATCACGGCCGTCGTCCTGTTTGTCACGGGTATTCAGCTCTTCGCCCTGGGCCTCCTGGCGGACCTCATTGACAAACGCTTGGGTAAATGAAGATCCTTCTGATCAATCCGCCCCGGTGGAATGAGCTGGTCGGAAAGAACCCCTCGATCATCGAGGAACACAGGGGATTCAACCCGCCCCTCGGCCTGCTCTATATCGCCTCAGCGCTCAAAAAGGGCTTCCCGCACCTTCAGGTCGATGTTTTGGATACCCAACCCCGCCGCTGGACTTATGATCAACTCGAATCCCATCTTAAGGAAACGGACTATGACGTGGCGGGCATTTCCGCAATGACCTTCACTCTCATCGATAGCCACAGGACCGCGAAGCTCATCAAGAAGCTGCATCCGACCACAAAGGTCGTCCTGGGTGGAACCCATGTTCATCTGTTTCCGGAGGAAACGATCGGCCTGGAAGGTATCGATTTCGGCTTCATGGGTGAGGCCGAATTCAGCTTTGTCGATTTTATAAACAGGATTTCCCGTCCGGACGAATACCGAGACGTTCAGGGCCTCATTTTTCGTGACGGCACCGGAACGGTGGTCAAGAGCGACCCCGCCCTCGTGGACGACCTGGACCGGGTCCCCTTTCCGGACAGGACCCTCCTGGATATCGGGCTCTATAACTCACTGCTTGGCCGTCGGGCCCTGAACACGACCATCATCAGCAGCCGGGGCTGCCCCTATCGCTGCGCTTTTTGTGACCGGCCGCTGTCTCCGGTCACATCGCATTGCCGATGGAGAAGTGCCGAGAACGTCGTCGATGAGCTCAGTGAATGCGTGGAGCTGGGCATCAGGGATTTCCTCTTCTACGACGACACCTTGACGGTCAACAAGAAACGCGTCCTGGAGATCTGCCAGGAGATCCTCTCCCGGGGGCTCCGGATCCGTTGGGACATCAGGACGCGCGTCGATACCGTCGATCGGGACATGCTCGATATGTTGAAGAAGGCCGGGTGCGCGGCCATCCACTATGGCGTCGAAGCCGGGAATGACCGGGTCCTCAAGGTCATCAAGAAAGGCTTCACGATCGCTAAGGTCAGGGAGACATTCGCGGCGACCCGGAAAGCAGGGATCGAGACCTTGGCTTATTTTATGATAGGTCTTCCCACAGAAACAGAACGCGACATCCAGGATTCTTTCGCCCTGGCCAAGGAGCTGAAGCCCGACTACGCCCACTTCACCATCTTTTCCCCCTATCCGGGTACAGAATTCTACTCCATGGCGCTCGAAAGAGGTCTGTTCCGTCGCGACGTTTGGCGAGACTTCGCCAAGAGTCCGACTCCGGATTTTCGCATTCCTGTCTGGGAAGAGCATTTTAGCCGGGACCAGTTATTCGGGATGCTGGTGAAATTCTACAAGAGTTTTTATATGAGGCCGCGATATATCCTCTCGAGGGTCAAAAAACTCCAATCCTGGGACGAATTCACGAAGAAAGCTCGCGCGGGCCTTTCCGTCATCCAGATGAAAAAAAAGGACGTTGATCACCTCAAATGAAGGGCGCCCTTGATAAGGACTATGCCCGGCAGAGGGAACATCGACGGGCTCTCAAGTATCGGTTGAGGAGAAGGGCCGACGAGGCGGTTCAGGCGATAAGGACCTTTTGTCCTGAGCCCCGGAAGATCCTCGACGTCGGGACCGCCGAGGGCCGGATGCTTTCACGCATCAAAGAGAACTATCCCTTAGCCCTGTGCGTGGGCCTCGAATATTCCGAGGAACTCCTGGACCTGGGCCTCGGCCTTTTCCCGGACATCTCTTTTGTTCGCGCCGATGCGCAGAACATGTCGTATTTCAGAGACGCGCCATTCGACGTCATCGTCGCCGCGGCGATCATCGAACATCTGGAGAACCCGGCGGAGATGCTGCGGGAAGGCCTCCGCATCCTCACGCCGGGGGGAATCCTCGTCATCACGACACCCCACCCGTTCTGGGAGAAGCTCGCGGGTCGCCTGGGCATGATCCAGGGAGAGCATCATTCGGTGATGGGCTTTGAGACCATGCGGGCACAGGGCCTGGAGGCCGGATTCATCGTCTTAGAAGAAAAAGGCTTTATGATCTCTCCGATAGGTTTTCCAGGGGAACACGTTATTGAAAGTGTCCTTCGGCGGCTGAGACTCGACCGGCATCTGGCCAACCAACTGATGGTCTTCAGAAAACCGATGGGAGCTGGATCATGAATCCGCGAAAGATCAGCAAAGACGTTCGCGTTCTGGTCGTTCTGGTCCTGCTGGGAATCGCCTTCAAGGCTTTCCTGCTTTGGCAGAGAGCGAATTACATTGATCCCGACGAAGGATATTATCTTATCCTGGCGCGAAATCTGGTATCCGGCAGCGGCTATACGCTAAACGGACTGCCCAATATCATCTTTCCCCCTTTGTTGCCTTTCCTGATCGCCCTTTTTTATTTCGTTGTCCATAATCTTCAGATGTCCTTGGGCCTCGTCACGGCTGTCTCTGGAGGATTGTTGGGTTTCGTCATCTATAAGATCTGCCGGCTCAAGGTCTCACCCGGCTATTCAGCACTCGGGGCCTTTCTGGTCCTTTTTATCTTTCAACTGAATGCCTTTATCCCTATCAATAGACCCTATATCTATGTCCTGTACCGGGGATCCGATATTCTCAATACCCTCCTGCTCTGTTCGGTACTTTTCCTGGTCATCCGCCTCATTCAAACGAAGAAGATCATCTATTCCGTCGGAGCGGGGGTCTTATCCTCGCTGGCCTATCTGACGCGGCCTGAGGGATTTCTCCTTTGGTCGATCGTCGTCGCCCTCTTGATCTTCTTATCGGTGGTGAAGATGGCCCGGATACCTTTGAAGCTCATTCTGGGCTTGATCCTGACATTCGTCTGTTGTTCATCACCCTACGCCGTCTATCTGAGGAACACCACCGGACATTGGATGCTCTCTGGAAAGATCGCGGCCGGGCAAGAATACCGAAAGGCTTTGCTCAATGTCATCACGAATGACGATTGGGAGCCTTTCAACGGAGTGCACTATTCGATCAATTCCGACCTCTTGGAAATGAACGATCAATATTTCGGGTATCATTCCACCGGCAGGAGTTCCGAATCCGGAACCATGTTGTCTTCTCGCACCGTCCTGGAAAATCTCTCTCTTTCCGCGGTTGTCCCGAAAGTGCTTTTCCCTTACCCCCTGTTCATATTCTTCATCATCGGCCTCATCGATGGGGTGACCCAGGTCATCAAAAAGAAGTCCGCTACGGACGCGATTCTGTTCTCTGCCTTTCTCTACAGTCTTGCTCTCATCGCGGTGGCCTATCCCATCCCGAGGCATCACCTGTTCCTCGTCCCTGTCTTCTGCATCTATTCCCTTCTGGGAATCCGGACACTGCGATCATTCCTCATGAAAGAACTCTCAAGAACGATCTCCACTATGATCGTCTTTTCCGTCGTATTCTTTTCGTTCGCGTCGGACTATATCAGGTATTTTGACGATAGCGTCATCACGTCAAAAAACTTCAAGATCGCGCGCCAGATCGACCGAGACATTTCTGAATACCTCAGAACCCGGGGATGTCGAGTCCTCATGTCGATCCAACCGGGATTCGCCGTCTGGGCTTTTTCTGATTGGCAAGTCCTTCCGAGAGCGGATCTCACCACGCTCTTGAAGTTCGCTTCGAAGAAACGGGTCGATTACATTGTTTTACAGGAAAGCGGCGGGTATCACTATCGGATCATCGAAATGAACGGTTCCGTTATTCCGGATTCGCGAGCAGATAAGATGGGCTTTCAATTGATCGACATGCGGGACAATTTTGCCCTGGTCAGGGCGGTCAAACAGACGGGTATCGATAAATAGAGGGACCCTATTGATTCTGATCCTGCGGGCGGGCCATCTTAAAGAATGACTCCGGATCGAAACGCGGCCGGCTTGATCTCGAAGGAAGACCTCTTCCTCTTCGCCATCTTTACCGCCCTCTTTCTGCTCGTCTTCAGGGAGTTCTTTTTCACCAACCGCGTCTTCTTCGAGCGAGATACGACACTGATCGAGATCCCGGTCAAGAAGATGACCGTCCCCTTGCTGAGAGAGGGGAACTTCGCCTTGTGGACGGACGCCTACGGCAACGGCCAGCCGTTCCTGGCCAATCCGAAGAACGCGGTCTTCTATCCGACGACCTGGCTTTATCTCATCCTCCCCCTGTTCACGGCCTTTAAGCTCCACTATCTCATCCACGTTCTTCTCGGCTGGCTCGGCCTCTACGTCCTCTGTGGGTCCTACTCCCTTTCAAAGAAGGCCTCGTTTCTGGGAGCGTCCCTTTTCGCTTTCAGCGGGATGTATCTCTCTTCGTTCGAGTTCTACAACCATATCGCGGCCCTGGCCTGGATGCCCTGGATTCTCTGGCTCCTCCATCGTGACGCCAGGCCCGGCTGGGCGCGGAGTGTTCAGCTGGCTTTTCTTTGGGCCCTGATGATCCTGGCCGGCGCCCCGGAGTTCATCCTGATGACGGTTTTCCTGGCTGCAGGTCAAGCCTTCTTCACGGCCGGGAAATGGAAAAAGGAGATCGTTGTCGCAGCCCTCTCCTTGCTCTTGGCGACATTGATCTCGGCAGCCCAACTCCTCCCATCGATCGAGCTTCTGGGGCAGACGGAGAGGTCCGCCCATTCCGCCCAGTGGCCGCTCGAACTCATCCAACTCTTTAACATGCCATTCCCTCATTTCCTCGGAAACGACCGGGAGCCCGGGCACACGATTTCTGGGGGGGACACCTCTTCGACCAGCAATCCCCTTTGTATTACAGCCTTTACGTTGGCATCGGAGCGTTTTTCCTCTTCTTCTTTGGCCTGAAGAAGCCCCGGGAGAGGCGCCGACGGATCCTTCTGCTCATGTTCTTCGTTTTCTTCCTTCTTTCGTGCGGCCGCTATTCGCCCTTATTCTTCCTTTACAGGCTCATCCCCTTGTTGTCCTCGATCAGATACCCGATCAAGTTCTTCCTAGGCTCCGTGTTCTGCCTGTCGGTCCTCGCGGCCTTTGGAATGGACAGAGTCTCAGACGCCGGGAAACCGGGGCGGAAAGCTGTTACCTCCATGGCTGTGGCCACGGGCTTGAGCTTGCTGCTCTTCGGGCTGTTCAAGCGGCCGATACTCGGTGTCCTCAACAAGCTCTTCATCATCGACAAAGGCGCTTCACTCCGTGAGCTCGGCCGGTCCATTGAGACGGGCCTTGTCCTCCTGGCCGTTTACGCCCTGGCATTCTTCCTGCTTCACCGGTCGAAAGGACAAGTTCAGATCCTGAGCTGGGCGCTTGTCGCCCTGGCCGTCCTGGATCCCGCTTATCACAACCGATATGTCAACCCGACCGTGCCGGTCTCGTTCTACGACACCGTGCCCTTGCCGGGGCTCCTCACGGCTCCGCTCACGATCTACCGGGGCGAGACCTCTCTCCATTCCTCAAGGAGACGAGCGGTGATGATGTCGAGCTTCACCGCTTCTTCAGGAAGAGCCTTTATCCCTTCACGGGCCTGGGCGACGGCATCCGGTACGCCTTAATTGGGACTTCTACGGGACCTATTCGCGCCGCTATCTCGATCTGAGTGAAGCCCTCAAAGGGCTTCCTCCAAAGGACCAGCTGAAGGTGTTGAAATACATCGGCTGCGCCGTGTATTTGGGTCGCCAACCGTTATTCTCAAAGGCAAACGCCCAGCGGCTGCAGTTCGAAGGCCTTGACGTCTGGGTCGAGCGGATAGTCGAAAGGAACGCATCCCCGTTCATCGTCTTCCGCGCCGTCAGGACCATCCAGGTCAAAGATCAGATCGGATTCTTCACCGCCGAAGCGTTCGACCCGCTTAAGGAAATCATCACGGAAAAGGATCCGGGTCCTCCTGGAGTCACCTGGGAACACGGACCGAAAGCCGGAACGATCGTGATCCGGAAGGAGATCGAGGGACGGGGATGGTACTCCGTGAGCTTGCCTCATGAAGGGATCGCCGTGTTCCCCGGCAACGACGCTCCCGGATGGCGGGCCTGGATCGACGGTCAGAGGACCGAGGTCTTCGAGGCGAATCTCTTCGCCAAGGGCGTCCTGGTCCCGGCGGGGAACCACGAGATCGTCCTACGCTATCTTCCGGCGAGTTTTCTTTGGGGGGCCATTATCAGCCTGGCGTCGATCGGCATCATTCCGGCCGGCGCCTTGCATCCTCGGCATACGGGCTAAAAGAAAGGCCCGCCGCGCATCCCTTTGAACTCATCCGGACAATCGAACTGCGTCGCGAATCTCGCCGGTCGTTCCCCCCGAATGACGACATCCTGCTGTCTCAGTCCCTGCAGGAACCGGCCGGCCTGGGCAAGATAAGGGATCTTTCGCGGATCAAACCCCATCATTCGGGCGGCTGTCGAGTCGGCCGCCAGCGGGGAAGGGGCTCAGGACCAGGGCCCCGACAGGCTTGGCCTTTCCCATGATCGGACCGTCTCCCTCCATGCCGACGACTCCGTCGATGATGCTGTAGTGGACATTGACCGTCCGGGCCAGGTCCAGGATGGACCGTTCGATCCCTCCGAAGTGGAGCAGGTTCTTAGGCCAGCCGTAGTAGATTCCGGGCAGAACGCCGAAGAGGTTCTTCAGGCACAGCGTGACCCCGACCCAGTGATGGGTTTTCATCTTGGGCAGGCCGATCAGGACGTCGGCTTCGGCCACCGGCTTGGCCAGATAAAAATGCGGAAGGCCGGTCAGGCCGCCCTTGTTCGGCACGGCCACGGCATCACCGTGGTTGAGGTCCACGCATCTGACCTTCTTGTCCAGGATGGACCTCAACGAAGGGTTGAGGACGGAAAACCAGGGATCTCGCCGATGCCCGGAAGCCTCGCCGACGATCACTTGAGCAGCGCCCAGGCGCAAACAGGCATGGGCCACGCAGGCGATAACGGCCGGATTCGTATTGATCGGACGCCCGGGATGCGCTTCGACGAAATTCGGCTTCAGCAGGACCTTTTTCCCCTTGAGCGAGAGCCCGTCTCCCGACATGATGGCCGCGATTTCGCGTTCTAGATCCCGGCCATAATCGGCCATCGGGAGCAGCGTCACCGGGCACGGCGCCGGGGTGAATTGAGCGGCTGGGACCAATCCCGAGAACGCCGCGGCATTCGCCAGGGCGGCCGTATTTCTCAGGAATTCGCGTCTCTTCATGAACTGAAGACCTTTTCCCGGCGAGAGCGATCAGGCCGAGGGCAAAATTCCCCGCGTGGAATTCCTCATCATGCAGGGAACCCATGACATTTAGGAGTTTTCCCCTCGCTCGGCCGGCGTCTCGTCTGTCGCTGTCAAGGCTCAGCACGGCCCACGAGAGTCCGCTCAGGGACTCAATCTTTCCCTGATTCTTTTCCATGAGCTCCAGACTGCGCCCGACCTGCTTAGGGTCGACATGTCCATGAAGGGCAACGAGGGTCAACCCCGTCGTATCCCAGAAAGGGAGCAATTCTTTTCCGTCCAGGGCCGGGTTGCCGTAGTTCCAGCCGCCCGAAGGGATCTGACGGTCTAGCAGGAACCGGACGCCTTCCTCGGCCCGGGGGTGGCCGATGAGCCCGGAAAGGCTGAGGGCGATAAGAGACCAGGCCGTCGGTTCCACCCACCCGGATGTCCCCGGGACCCAGGGCCAGCCGGGTAAGGTGTCATCCTGCTTGAGTCTTGGGTCTCTGGGCCCAGTCACAGAACGCAGCGAGAGGATGAAGTCGAGGGCCCGTTTCGCGTTCTCCTCGAGCCCGAAATGACGGAAGACGATGGCCGCCTGGGCGGTTAGCCAAACGCCCTGATTGCGGTGTCCGGGGTTGATGCCGACAGACCCGTTAGGGTTCTGTAGCTTCTGAGCCCAGGCCAGAAGGGGCTCGGCGAGCTCGCCCTGGGTGCCGGAGACGAAAAGGGCGAGGGCGGCAAGAAGGGTTGGCTCCGCGGCCGACGCGTTACCCCGATAATAGGGCACCCCGCCGTCTGGAAGGGAGAACGACCGGAGCCTTTCGACGAGGACCGCGATTTCGGGCGTGGCACGCTCCATGGCGTCATCATTATAGCCCAGGCGGAGTCGGATACCGGCAAAAAAAAGGGGCGGCAGGCCGCCCCTTGAAAATGCGTTCAGTATCAGACTTGGGATCAGCTCCCGACGGTCGTCCTGGGGCCGCAAATCCATGTGCCGTTCCAAGTAACGAGGTCGTTGTTGAAATCGGTCATCGAGCTGACGATGTACATCCCAGCCGTGGGATTCGCGACAGTATAAGCCGTTGCATGATACTGGCTCCGCCAACTCCCCCCCTCCCGAGACATGATCGCGATATCATCATTGCCGGGCGCAACCGATCCGGTCGCCCCGGATGAGGTCGGGACGGACGTTCCGGTGTAAGCCTGGTACGGCGTGTTCCAGGGGTCGTTGATCGGGACGACTTTGATGTAGAACGAAGAAATGGCGTTCGTGAAGGCGATCCCAGAAGTAATGGGACCCTTCGAGCGCAATGGGAAAAGTCCCCGTGGTCCGTGATGTAGTCGATCGCGGCCGTGGAAATCGTCATGATTTCCTTCATCGCCGATTTCTGCTTGGCCTTCTGAATGGCCTCGAGAGCGTTCGGGATGAGGAGAGCCGCCAGGATGCCGATGATCGCGACGACGATCAACAGCTCGATGAGGGTGAATCCTCTCATCTTTTTGATCATTGAAAACCTCCTTGAGATTCCCTGGCTGATCTCCTCAGCCGGGTTGTTTGTCAACTCTTGGTTGACGCCTTTATTATAGCAATAAACGTGCCAAGATCATATGCTTTGAAATTGTTTATTTACAATAATATACAATTATTAGTCTTGTGACTTGCCGAAAAACTGACGCCAATTTTGTCATTATTCGACATTTTTTGTCGCTCAGACAGGATTCCGGTCGCCGTTGCCGTTCCGCTTTTCGGCTTTGCGGACCTGGTTGAGGTCATATTTGCCGATCAGGTAGCGGATGGTCCGGTAGCTCAAGCCCAAGAGCGGCGCCGCCTTCTGCAGGCTGCCGCCCGTGGCGGCCAGGGCTTCGTGGATGTATTTCTTGGTGATCTCGTCGAGATGATGGGTCAGATTGAACCCCGGGGCGAAGAGCTCCTGCGTTTCGAGCTTCTTCTTCTGGGGCGAAACGATCTCCTGGGGCAGACAGTTCACCGTGACGGTCTCGCGATCCTCGATGGCCACGATGCGCTCGATGACGTTCTCGAGCTCGCGGATGTTGCCCGGCCAGGAGTAGCCTTCGAGGAGCCCGACGACCTCGGGAGTGAACCGCTTGGGCTTCTTGCCCATCTTGTCGCAGTATTTCTGGAGAAAATGGGCGATGAGCAGGGGGATGTCCTCGACCCTCTTCCGGAGGGGCGGCATTTCGAACGAGATGACGTTCAGACGATAGAAGAGTTCCTCGCGGAACTTCCCCTCCTGGATCCTCTTTTTCAGGTCCTGGTTGGTCGCGGCGATGATGCGGACGTCGACGGCGATCTCGTCCGCCCCGCCGACGCGGCGGACCTTCCGTTCCTGGAGGGCCCGGAGGAGCTTGACTTGGGTCCAGGGCGACATCTCCCCGACCTCGTCGAGCAACAGCGTGCCCCGCTGGGCCAGCTCGAACATGCCCTTTTTGTCCGAGACGGCCCCGGTGAACGAACCGCGGACATGGCCAAAAAGCTCGCTCTCGAGGAGATTCTCGGGAAGCGCGGCGCAGTTGATGGAGACGAACGGGTGGTCGCGGCGGGCGCCCTGAAGATGGACGGCCCGGGCGGCCATTTCCTTGCCCGTTCCGCTATCGCCGGTAATGAGCACCGTCGAATCCGTCGAAGCCACCTTCTCGATCAGGATGTAGATCTCCTGCATGGCCCGGCTCTTGCCGATCATCTGCTCGAAGCTGTAGCGGTCCTTCAGGTCCCGCTTGAGGAGGATGTTCTCCTGCTTGAGCCGCTTCGAGGCCAACCCGCGACCGACGATGATCTTCAGCTCCTCGACGTCGAAGGGCTTGACGACGTAGTCGAGCGCTCCGGCCTTGAGGGCCTCGACGGCCTGGGTGATGCTGCCGTAGGCCGTGATCAGGATGACCGGCACCTCGGGCCTGTTCTCCCGGGCGTAGCGGAGGATGTCCATGCCGTCGGCGCCCGGCATCTTGATGTCGGTGACGATCAGGTCGACGTCTTCTTTCTCCAGGATCTCGAAGCCCCGGGCGGCCGAGAGCGAGGATTTGATCGCGTAGCCTTCCTTCTTGAAGACGACGGTCAGCAGCTCGAGGAGGCTCTTCTCGTCGTCGATGATCAGGATCGTTTCCATGTGTTTGACCTTACGCCGCGGCCGGCTTGCGGACCGGGAGCGTAATCAGGACCTCGGTTCCCTTATGGAGCTCGGAGCGGACATCGATCCGGCCGTCGTAGTCGTCGACGATCTTGCGGACGATCGAGAGACCCAACCCCCGGCCGTCCTCGAAACCCGAGTAGAAGGGTTCGAAGAGATTGGCCTTATCCTCGTCGGTCATGCCCCGGCCCGTATCGGCGACGACGATGCGGACCTCCTTCTTCCGGGGTTCGGGAAACTCGAGCCGCAGCCGGCCGCCGCCGGGCATGGCCTTGATGGCGTTCTTGATGAGGTTCCAAAAAACCTGTCTGAACTGTCCGGCGTTGCCGTAATAAGGGATGTCGGAGGTCCGGAAATTTCCCAGGAGCTCGATCTTCCCGTTGAGCTCCCCTCCTCCCTGCAGGATCTTGATCGTTTCATCCAGGATGTCGCGTAGGTTGATCGGGGAAAAGATCTGTTTCGAGGGCAGGGCGAAGTCCAGGAACTGTTCCAGGCTCTGGGAGACACGCTCCGACTCCTTGAGGACGATGTCCATGAGGTGCCCCTGCTCGGCGTTCAAGACGAGATCCTTCTTCAGGACCTGGACGGAGCCCGAGATGGCGGCCAGGGGGTTGCGGATCTCGTGGGCCAGGCTGGCTGAAACACGGCCCCCCTCGGCCAGGCGCTCCCGGACGAGGAGCTCCTTTTCGGCGACCCGGAGGGCTTGGCGGGTCCGGCGCAGGCTCCCGGTCAGGGTGCTCATCAGGGCGGCGATGACGAAAAAGACGCCCCAGGCGATGAAGACGGTCACGAGCATCGAGCCGAGCGACGTCTTGACCGCTTGTTCCGGCCGGAAGGCGCCGAATAACCCGAACTGGACGCCCTCGACGAGGGCCCCGAACAGGATGGCCGAGAGGGAGGCCGCGAGATAGCCGGCCCGCCCGGAAATGACCAAGCTCGCGGCGATGATCGGGAAGAGGTAGAGGAAGTACATCGAGGACGCGAGGCCGCCTGAGATGTAGACGAAGGCCGTGATCAGGACGAGGTCGAAGACGACCTGGAAATAGGCCTGGACGACGAGTCCCCGGCCCCAAACGTACAGGCCGAAAAAGAGCGCCGAGAACCCATAGGCGGCGAGGATGAGATAATAGAAGGGAAGGTTCGGCTCGGAGTCCGGCGAGGACAGCTGGATGATGAAGGCCGAAACGAGGAGCGAGGTGAGCACAACCAGCCGGTAGATGACGTACAGGAAGACGTGCCGGCGGTCCACCGGACAGCTTCCGTCCGTTCCGCGCGCCTTCATGGGGCCTCCGACATCGCTCCTTCCCTGACCTCGACCGGTCGCCCTAAAACGCCTTCATGAGGCTGAAGATCGGCAGATACATGGCGATGACAAGGCTGCCGACCAGGGCGCCGACGAAGATCAGCATGACGGGTTCCATGATCGAGAGGAGGGAGGAAACGGTGTTGTCGACTTCTTCGTCGTAGAAGGCGGCCAGCTTGCTCAGCATCTCGTCGAGGGTGCCCGTCGCCTCACCGACGTTGATCATCTGGAGCATCATCGTCGGGAACTTGCCCGACTGCTTAAAGGACTCACTCATCGTCTTGCCCTCGGAAACGAGCTTGCGAGCGTCGGTGATCTCCTTCTCGATGATCACGTTGCCGGCCGTCGTCGAAGTGATCTTCAGGGCTTCGAGCATGGGCACGCCGCCGGAGATGAGGGTCGCCAAGGTCCGCGTGACCCGGGTCATGGCCACCTTGTACAGGAGATCGCCGAAAAGGGGGACCTTCAGCAGCAGGCGGTCGGTCGCCCAACGGCCGGGCGTCGTGCTGCGATAATAGCGGATAGCAAGCACCAGGCCGATCATGCCGCCGATGATGAAGAGGATGTACTTCTGGGTGAAGTCGCTCATCGATACGATCGTGGCGGTCAGCCACGGCAGCTCGGCGCCGAGGTCGCGGAAGATCGTGGCGAAAACGGGGATGACCTTCCAGAGAAGGAAGATGGTTACGGTGATGGCGAAGAGCATGATGGCCACGGGGTAGATCGAGGCCTGTTTGACCTTGGCCCGGAGCCGGGCGTTCTTCTCGATGAACTCCGAAAGGCGGCGAAGCATGATGTCGAGCGAGCCGGATTGCTCACCCGAGGCGATGAGGTTGCAATAAAGGTCGTCGAAGGCCTTGGGATGCTTTCTCTTCGCCTGGTTCAGGGTCGAGCCGGCCTCGACATCGTCCTTGACCGTCTTGATGACGTTCTTGAAATACGTGTTCTTCTGTTGCTCTTCGAGGATGCCCAGGCTCTGGATCAAGGGCAGCTCGGCGTCGATGAGGACCGAGAGCTGGCGGCTGTAGACGGCCAACTCCTTGAGCTTGACCTTCTCCCTCTTGAGGAAGGGGATCTTGAACCCGCCCCCGGCCGCCGCGATGTTGAGGACCGTGATCTGGTCCTTCTGGAGCAGGCGGCCCAGCTCTTCCTTGGACGCGGCGATGCGTTCGCCTCCGACCGTGTCGCCGTACCGGTTCTTGCCTTTCCATGCATAAGTCGGCATCGTTCACCTCGCTCGTCGGGGACGGCCCCTATTTTCTGGATAATCCCGCTTGGCCGTTGGGGCTGATCTTGACGCCCTCACGGCGCTGGATAATGTCGGTCAATTCCTCGGGGAATGAGCTCATGGACATCACGGTGTCCAGGCTGACCAGCTTGCGGAAGTACAGGCTGGCCAGGGATTGGTTAAAAGTCTGCATCCCGAACTTCTCCTGGCCCATCTGCATGGACGAGTAGATCTGGTGGATCTTGTTCTCGCGGATGAGGTTGCGGATGGCCGGGTTGGGGATCATGATCTCCATGGCCAGGACGCGGCCCTTGCCGTCGATGCGCGGCAGGAGCGCCTGGGTCATGACGGCCTCGAGCGACATCGACAGCGTGATCCGGACCTGGGCCTGGTACTGGCTGGGGAAGATGTCGATGATGCGGCTGATCGACTCGACGGCCGAATTCGTGTGCAAAGTCGAGAAGGTCAAGTGGCCCGTTTCGGCGACCCGCATGCAGGCTTCGACCGTTTCGAAGTCGCGCATCTCGCCGACCAGGACGACGTCCGGGTCCTCGCGCAGGACCGAGCGCAGGGCGTTGCCGTAGGATTGCGTGTCGGCATAGAGCTCGCGCTGGTTGATGATGGCCTTGCGCGGCGTCAGATAGTATTCGATGGGGTCCTCGATGGTGACGATGTGGACCGCGCGCTCGGAGTTGATGTGCTCGATCATGCAGGCCAGGCTCGTCGATTTGCCGCAACCGGTCGGCCCGGTAACGAGGACGAGGCCCCGCGGCAGGTAGCAAAGCTGCTGGATGCGCTGGGGGATGCCCAGCTGGGCGAAGCTCCACATGGTGGGCAGGAAACGCCGGAAGGCCCCGGCCACGGCGCCTTTCTGCATGAAGACGTTGGCCCGGAACCGGCCGAGCTCCTTGACGCCGAAGGAGAAGTCGAGCTCGAGCTTCTCCTCGAAGAGCCGCTTCTGCTTGTCGGTCATGATGCTGTAGATCGTCTCTTTCGTCTCGGCCGGCGTCAGGGACGGATGTTCGAGGTCCTTGAGAACGCCGTGGACGCGGATCCGCGGCGGGATGTAGGTCGTGATGTGCAGGTCGCTCGCGTCGGCCTCGACGCACGCCTTCAACATTTCGAATATCGGCTTGGCCATGGGAACCTCCGTTCCTATTCGCGCCCGGTCATTCGTCCCGGACGGTTTCGCGCAGGACTTCTTCGACCGAGGTGACGCCGTTCTTGATCTTGACGAGGCCGCTGCGGCGCAGCGTCAGCATGCCCTTTTCGATGGCCTTCCGCTTGATCTCCCGGGATTGGGCCCGGGTCAGGATCATCGTTCGGATGTCGTCGTCGACCTTCATGACCTCGAAGAGGGCTGTCCGGCCCTTATAGCCGGTCCTGTTGCAGGCATCGCAGCCGCCGGGCTTCATGACCTGGAGGCCCTTGAGCTCGCTCTTGAGGTAGCCCATCTCGAGGAGGGCCGCTTCGGGCAGGATGTGGGGCTGGGCGCACTTCTTGCAGAGCCTCCGGACGAGCCGCTGGGCCACGACCAGGATGAGCGAGTCGGCGATCAGGAAGGGCTCGACGTTCATGTTGACCATGCGGGTGATCGAGCTCGCGGCGTCGTTCGTATGAATGGTGGAGAAGACGAGGTGGCCGGTCAGGGCGGCCTTGATGGCGATGTCGACGGTCTCTTGGTCGCGCATCTCGCCGACGAGCATGATATCCGGGTCCTGGCGGAGGAAGCTTCGCAGGCAGGCCGCGAATGTCAGGCCGATCTCTTCCTTGATCTGGACCTGGTTGATGTTCGGGACGTTGAACTCGACCGGGTCCTCCGCGGTCAGGATGTTCATGTCCGGCGAGTTGATCGTCGATATGGCCGAATAGAGCGTGTTCGTCTTGCCGCTCCCGGTCGGCCCCGTGACAAGCACGATGCCCCAGGGCTTGTGGATGGCATCATCGAAGACGGCCAGGGGCTCCTCCTCGAAGCCGAGCTGGGTCAGGTCGAGCTTGAGCATCTCCTTGTCGAGGATGCGGGCGACGATCTTCTCCCCCCAGAGCGTGGGCAGGGAGGAGACGCGCATGTCGACCTCTTTCTTCTTGCCGTTGTCGAGGCGCAGGCGCATCTTGATGCGGCCGTCCTGGGGCAGGCGCTTCTCGGCGATGTCCATGTTCGACAGGATCTTGACGCGCGAGATGACCGGGTTGCGGTACTTCAGGGGAAGATTGACGATCTCGTAGAGGTCGCCGTCCATCCGGTAGCGGACGCGGAAGCTCATCTCGTAGGGTTCGAAGTGGACGTCGCTCGCGCCGCGCTTGATGGCGTCGATGAAGGTCTGGTTGACGAGCTTGATGATCGGCGCCTCGTCGCCATCGTCCTCCGTGTCCGTCAAGACCTGGGACTCCGTGTCGTCCTCGATGATGTTGACCCGGCCGTCGTCGGCCAGGGCGATGTCCTCGATGATCTTCTTGACCCGGATGGCATCGGCCGTGCCGTAGTACTTGTTGATGGCGTTGATGACGCCCGTCTCGGAGGCGATGACGGGCTGGATCGAGAGGCCCGTCCGGAAGCGGACGTCCTCGATGATCTCGAGGTCGGTCGGGTCGACCATGGCCAGGGTCAGGAAGTTCCTGATCCGGTGGATGGGCATGATCATATACTTCTTGGCCACGTCGACCGGAATGAGGGTGATGACTTCGGCGTAGACATCGAACTGGTCGAGGTCGATGTAGGGATAGCCGAGCTGGCGGCTGAGGGCCTGGGCGATGTCCTCCTCGGTCAGGTAGCCGAGCTGGACGAGGGAAGTGCCAACGGGCAGGCTGTTCTTCTTCTGGAATTCGAGGGCGGACTTCAGCTGATCGACGGAGAGAATCTTTTCCCTCAGAAGCAGTTCGCCCAGGTTGGATGCCATTTTTTATTCCATAATCTTAT
This sequence comes from Candidatus Aminicenantota bacterium, assembly GCA_963743205.1. Lineage (GTDB taxonomy): Bacteria > Acidobacteriota > Aminicenantia > Aminicenantales > Saccharicenantaceae > RBG-16-66-30. The sequence goes on along the minus strand of CAVUOW010000010.1, from coordinate 285,904 downwards.
GATTTTGGACAATTCCTGTCAATTAACGGGCGCTTGGGCACCCTGTATCTTAATGACGGCCGGAGGGCCGTATCTTTTCTCATCCGAAGAACTTTCATAGTACCCAAGGCTTTGTTCCGATGGGACCTATTCTCCGCTGCCGACAAATAGCGTCAATCACCCGGGGTGAGCATTGCCTGGGTGAAATTACCAAAAATTGTCTCATCGCGAGGGGTGAGAGTGAGAATTCTGAGGGAGGCACCCCCAGAAAGCGGGGCCGCGCCTGGCCTGGCGTTCTCGGGGATGCTATAATTGATCTCCATATCCTCGAGAGATCGCAGCGTGCAGTATCGAAAATTCGGGAAGCTCGGAATAGAGGTCTCCGCCCTCGGCTTCGGCTGCATGCGCCTGCCGACCCGGGATGGGATCCCGCAGAGCGAGGCCATCGACGAATCTGAAACCATCCGCATGATCCGGCATGCCGTCGATCAGGGCGTAAACTACATCGACACGGCCTACCCCTACCACAACGGCCGCAGCGAGGTCGTCACCGGGAAGGCGCTCCGGGACGGCTACCGATCCAAGGTCATTCTCGCCACCAAGTCCCCCGTCTGGCAGATCGCCAAGCCCGCGGATTTCGACACCTATCTCGGCGAACAACTCTCCCGGCTCGGGACCGACCACATCGATGTCTATCTCTTCCACGCCCTGGGCACTGAGCGCTGGGAGACGATCGTCCTCAAACATCACCTTCTCGAGCGCGCGGAGGCCGCGGTCCGGGACGGCCGTATCGGCCACATCGGATTCTCCTTCCACGATCAGGCCGACGTGTTCAAGCGGATCGTCGACGGCTACGGCGGCTGGAGCATGTGCCAGATCCAGTACAACTACATGGACACGGAGAATCAGGCCGGGACACAGGGCTTGAAGTACGCCGCCTCCAAGGGCATCGCGGTGGTCGTCATGGAGCCGCTCCTTGGCGGGCGCCTGGCCGCCCCCCCGCAGGCGGCGGCGGACGTCTTCCGCGCCTCGGGCCGCGGCTGGTCTCCCGCCGAGTGGGCTCTGCAGTGGACGTGGGACCAACCGGAGGTCTCGACCGTCCTCAGCGGGATGAAGGCCATGACGGAGGTCGAGGAGAACCTGCGCGCCGCGGGCCGGTCCCGGATCGGCTCCCTCGGCTCCGGCGACCGGGGGCTTTTCGAGCAGGCCAGGAAGATCCTCCGGGAGCGCGCGCCCATCCCCTGCACGCAGTGCGGCTATTGCCGGCCGTGTCCGAGCGGCGTCAACATCCCCCGGAACTTCGAGCTCTACAACGATTGCGTCATCTACGACGACCCGGCCATTCCGCGCGCCGTTTATGCCAGGTTCATGCCCGAAGGCGAGCGGGCCGGCGCCTGCACCGGCTGCCGGGCCTGCGAAGAGAAGTGCCCGCAGCGCATCGCCATCAGCGAGTGCATGCCGGAAGTCCAAGCGGTCCTGGGGCAAGGCCAGGCCCCGAAGCCGCACCCGCGCTGACGCGCGCCTACCGCCCGAGCATCCTATCGCGCCGGGCTTTGAACTCGCTGCCCGGCTTCCATTCGGGCCATTTCGCCGTGTCCGCGGCGCGCGCGCCGATGGCGAAGTCAATCCGCAGGTCCTCTAGCGCGCCGCTCAGGTCCCAGTCCGGCCGGACCTCGTCCGACGGCTTGTGATAGTGCTGCGCCGTGTAGGCGTCCCGCACCTGCTTCCCCCATCCCGCCGGTCTGCCGATGAAATCGTTGCCGCCACCGGCGTTGATAGCCGGCACCCCCTGCTTGGCGAAGGGGAAATGATCCGAACGGAAGTACCCGCCCGCCTCGGGCTGGGGATCTGCGCTCAAACCTCGCCCCTGCGCTGCCGCCGCGTCGCGGGCATAATCGTCGAGGTCCGAGGCCCCGAGACCCACGACGGTCAGGTCCCTGGTCCGTCCATAGATATTGACAGAGTCCATATTGATGACGGCGAGCGTCTTGGTCAGCGGATAGATCGGGTGCTGGGCATAATAATCGGATCCGAGAAGGCCCTGTTCCTCGGCCGTCACCGCGAGGAACAGCAAAGAGCGCTTGGGAACCGCCGGAAGCTTCACGAACGCCCGGGCGAGCTCGATCATCCCGGCGACCCCCGTCGCGTTGTCGAGGGCGCCGTTGTAGATCCTGTCGCCGGCGATCTCGGGACCGATGCCGAAGTGATCCCAGTGCGCCGTATAGATCACGTACTCGTCCTTTAAGGCCGGATCGGCTCCCGGGAGTATCCCGACGACGTTGCGCGAATTGATCGTCCTGATCCGGCTGTTCAGGGTCATCGACGCCTTGACGTCCATCGCCACCGGGGTGAAGTCCCGGGTCGCGGCGCGCTTCTTCAGGGCGTCGAAGTCCTGGCCGGCGAGGGCGAACAGCTTCTTCGCCTGCTCCAGGGTGATCCAGCCCTCGATGGCGGCCCGGCCCCTATTGCCGTCGGGCGTCACGAGGTCGAACTGCTCCGTCACCTTGCTTTGAATAACGGCGAACGGATAGGCCGCGGGCTCGGTTTCATGCACGATAAATACCGCCGCGGCGTGCTTTTCGGCGCCCTTCTCGTACTTATAGGTCCAGCGGCCGTAGTACGTCATCGCCCGCCCGCCGAAGACCTTCGGATCAAGGCGGGCCGGGTCGGCCGGGTCCGGGACCGGCGGATCGTTGACCAGCATGATCACCGTCTTGCCGGCCAGGTCGATGCCCTTGTAATCATCCCACTGGTACTCGGGAGCCTGAACGCCGTAGCCGACGAACACGACTTCGGAGGCATCAAGCCGGACGGTTTCTTGGACGCGCTTCGTCCAGGCCACGACGTCGTTCTTGAACGCAAGGGTTTGCGTCACGCGGCCCCTCTTAAACACGAGCGGAGCGGCCGGATCCGCCGTGATCCCTACCATCGGCACGTTCTGGAAGTACGTGCCATCCGTGTTGCCTGGCTTGAGACCGACTTTCCGGAACTGGTCCGCGATATAGGCAACGGTCAGGGCTTCCCCCTTCGTCCCGGGTGCCCGGCCCTCAAACTCGTCCGACGCGAGCACCTTGACGTGCTCCATGACCGCCTCGGCGGTGAAGGCCGGAGGCCCGGCCTCAGGCCGCAGGCCATTCGCGGCCATCGGCGCTCCCGTCCACGCGAGCGCCACGATCAGAAAGCCCAAGCCGATCATCCAATATCGTCGAGACATCGTGTTCTCCTGGCCTTGTTATACGTCTGATAGTCATCCATTGTATTGATATTCTTGTACCATGCCCCAACGCGCATCGGAACATATTTCACCCGGCACTGGGGATAGAAAAGGATGATCTTCCTCTGTCCCTCGTCAAGCTGCTTTTTCACGAGCGGGATGACGGATCTTCGATACATGGCCAGCAGGGCGTTCGTTCTCCCCTCATTGTCCACGGACACCACCACATCGTGATCGCCCGTATAGGAGCGCATCTCGGTGATGAATCCAGGATCGATCTCCGGAATATCACAGGCGACGACGAGATTGACATCGGTTTCCGACGCCTTCAGTCCGGCATAGATCCCCATGAGCGGCCCCTGTCCGGGCCGTTCGTCATAAGCGACCCTGACTCCGGCGGGAAGGGCCTGTTTCAGTTCCTCGTGCCGTTCCGCGTCGTTCAAGCTGACGATGACGTCTCGGGAGACGGGGATCAGGCTCTGGATCAGCGACTGGATCATCGGTTTCCCGTTGATCGGCAACAGGGCCTTGTCTTTCCCCATTCTCCGGCTTATCCCGCCGGCCAGGACAATGGAGGTGAAATAAGAATGATACCGCTTCAGGATATCCCGCACGGGATACGCGGCGGCCCCGCCCGCCGAGGGGACGGTGATATCGACGAAGGGCATCACCTCGCGGGCGGTCGGCTTGACCTGGTCGCCGGGCGGTTCCTTCAGCATGAGGAAAAGGCCCGGCCTGACGACCTTCCGCAGGGAATTCGATTCCGCCACGATCACCGCATCCCTGTCGATCCGCGCCATCAGAGCATCCAGCCCTTCGGCCAGGGCGTCTTCCGTCACCCGGAGCCAGAAGACGCGGACCGCTCCCGCCTTGAGAAGCTGGGACGTATCCTTTTCTCCGTCGGGATCCGTCTCTTCCCAGATCTCGGTAGTTCCCGGTCAGGGAAGAACAGGCGCCGCAGCCGTCACCGCCCCGCGGACACTTCGCTCCCCTGTCCCGGATCGTCGTCACCTTCACGCCGACCACTTTTTCCCTGGGACGGAGGGCTTCGATCAGACGGGTGGCCAGCGCCGTCTTTCCCAAATTTCTCGCCGTTGACCCCACCAAGATCATGGTCGGGACCACGCGCACGAACGGCCCTCCCTTTCCCCGATCAGGAACCATCGAAGATCATGAAAATCGATCGACGATCCGCTTGGCGACCGCGCGGATCCCGATCCCCGTAGGACAGAACATGTCGCATCTCCCGCAATCGACGCAGCCCAGCTCCCCGAAGCGAATCATGTCGGCCTCCAGCTTGTGGCTGATCCTCCGGCGGCTCCGTTCCGCCTCATTTCGGGGATTATGCCCGCTCGCCTCCCTGCTATACCCGCCAAGCAAGCAGGCATCCCAGCAGCGGATCCGTTCGCTCCGATCCTCGTCCCCGCAATCATAAACGTCAAAGCAGGTGCAGGTCGGGCAATAAAAGATGCAGGAACCACAGGCGATGCACTCGTCCGCGATCTTCTGCCAGAACTCGTCGGTCACCTTTCCCGCCAGGATCAGCTGGGAGGCATGTCTCAAGATCGATTGTGATTCCTGTCCCTGAGCGACGGACATCCGCTGCAGATGCTCGAAGGGGAGGGCTGAATCCTCGTCGGTGATCCGTTGCTCCAGGGCCTTTCCCTTCGACGTATAGGCGAACACGTAGAATTTCGAGCCGTCATAGGCGAACTCGATGTCGCAATTCTTCCCCGCCAGGGGCTCGAATCTCGCCCCGTTCCCCAGCTTCCCTGAGATGACGGCAACCAGGGAATGTTCTCTTTTTTTGTTGTAGATCTCATCTCTGAAATCGACATTGTAAAAGCGATCGATGAACGCCAACCCTGCCGCGTCGGCCGCCGACAGTCCGAAGAGGCCGATCGGCTTTCCCGTCGAAGCTCCTTCTTGGAGGACTCCCCGCTCAGAATGGAACAGACTGTCCATCTGGGGAAAGAATAAGGCCGTCGGTTTGGCCGCCACCTGTCCTCCGAGCAGGGAGACCGGGCCCTCGTCCATGGTCCCCATCACGCGGGTCCCGTCCGTGAGCTCGATCGGGACATAAACTCGATAATCCGCCTGCAAGCTCTTCAGCAACTCGATCAAGCACGGTTCCGTGATGACTTTCATCGGCTTTATCCCGCTTTTTTCACATTCGCGGCACAGGCTTTGTATTCAGGGATCTTCGCCACGGGGTCGAGCACGTTGTTCGTCAGGACGTTGGCGCTCCCCTCCTGGAAGTGAAAAGGCATGAACAGGACGCCGGGAGGCACGACGTCGGTCACCCGGGCCTTGGCTTGGACCTCCCCCCGTCGGGTATAAACAAGGACGGACTGGTCGTTCCTGATCCCCAGATCTTGCGCGTCCTTCGGATGGATCTCGACGAAAGCCTCCGGTTCTTCCCGTTCGAGAAGCTGCGTCCTCCGGGTCATGGTCCCTGTATGGTACTGGGTAAAGACCCTGCCGGTCGTGAGCACGAAGGGATAATCGGCATCCGGCAATTCCATCGACGGACGATACTCCGCGGCCACGAAGGTGCCCTTTCCCTTGGTGAATCGGTCCCGGTGGAGGACCGGGGTGCCCGGGTGATCCGCGCCCAAGCACGGCCACTGCAAACCGAGCTCCTCGATGCGGTCATAGGCGATCCCTTGATAGCTGGGGGTCACGGCAGCAATCTCTTCCATGACCTGACGGGGCCCCTGATAGGCCATGTGGGGATATCCCGCTTCCTGCGCCATATCACAGAAGATCCGCCAGTCCGGCTTTGAATCCCCCAGGGGTTCGATCGCCTTCCGGACCCGCTGCACCCGCCGTTCCGTCGAAGTAAAAGTGCCGTCCTTTTCCGCGTACGTCACCCCGGGAAGGACGATATGGGCGAGCTCCGCGGTCGGCGTCATGAAGATATCCTGGACCACGAGAAGATCGAGGTTCTTCAGGGCCTCCCGGACATGCCGGGTATCCGGATCCGAGATCATCGGATTTTCCCCCACGATATAAATGGCTTTGATCTTCCCCTCATGGGCGCCGTTGATCGCGGTCGTGACCGTTTCCCCCGCCTTGTCCGGGAGAGAATCGACGTGCCAGGCGGTTTCGAACTTCTTCCGGATGTCCGGATTCGTCACGGCCTGGTATCCGGTGTAGACGTCCGGGAGCGCCCCCATGTCGCACCCGCCCTGGACATTGTTCTGGCCCCGCAGAGGATTCACCCCGGTTCCCGAGATCCCGACCTGCCCGGTCAGCATCGCGAGGTGGGCGCAGGACCGGACATTATCGACGCCGTGCGAATGCTGAGTGATCCCCATGGCATAGATGATCATCGCTTTGGGGGCCTTCGCGATCATCCGGGCCGCCTCCCTGATCTGGCCGGCGGGCACTCCGGTGGTCACGGACGCCTGTTCCGGGGAATATTTCCGATCGAGGACGGTCTCTTTCAGTTTCTCATAGCCCTCCGTCCGCGCCTCGACGAAGGCCCGGTTCTGAAGGCCCTCCTCGATGATCACCTGCATCATCGCGTTCAGAAGATACACATCGGTGCCGTTCTTGTGCCGGATATGGAGGTCCGCCATCCGGGCCAATCGGATGATCCGATTGTCGGCCACGACGAGCTTCGCGCCGGCCTTCTTGGCTTTGATCACGCGGCTGCCGATGAGGGGATGCTGCTCGGTCGTGTTCGATCCGATGACGAAGATGACGTCCGACTCCTCGACGCAAGAGATCGAGTTGGTCATGGCCCCCGATCCGAACGCCCCTCCAAGGCCGGTCACCGTCGAGGAGTGGCAGAGGCGGGCGCAGTGGTCGATATTATTGGTCTTGAAAACGGCGCGGGCCAGCTTCATCATCAGGTAGTTTTCTTCGTTGGTCGTCTTGGCCGACGAGAAGAACGCGACCGCATCGTTCCCGTGGGCGGCCTGGATGTCCTTGATCTTCCTGACGATAACCCGGATGGCCTCTTCCCAGGAGATCTTCTCGAATGTCCCGTTCCTCCGGATCAGGGGATGGGTGAGCCTGTCCGGATGTTGCACGAACTGGAACGAGTTCCAGCCTTTGATGCAGAGCTGTCCCTTGTTGACCACGTTTTCGGTGCTCGGGACGACCCCGATGATCTTTTCGCGGTCATCGACCATCAGATAGTAATTGCACCCCGTCCCGCAATAGGGGCAGGTCGTCAGCACTCGTCTCATAACGCCCCCTTGAGGTGTTCGATCTCATTGAGCCAAAAGACGGGGCCGTCCAGGCAGCAATAGAGATGTTCGATCGTGCAATGACCGCATTTCCCAACACCGCATTTCATGTAGCGTTCGAGCGAAACGACGATGTTCTCGTGAGGCACCTTCTTCTTGTCCAATTCGAGAATGACGAACTTGTACATGACCGGGGGTCCGATGATCACGACGATCGTAGCGGCGTCGATATCGAGCGGCGGGATCAGGGTCGTGATCAGGCCCACGGGCCCTGTCCACGACGGAGGGCAGACATCCACCGTTTCCCGGACCGTCAAGCCGGCCATCTGTTTCCAGGACTCGATCTCCTCGGGGAACAGGATCTCTTCAGGGCACTTTGTCCCGTAGGCGATGGTGACCTCGCGGTAAAGACCCCGCGTATCGATCACGTACTGGACGAGCGACCGCATGGGAGCCAGCCCCAGCCCACCGGGGATCAGGAGGAGGCTCTTTCCTTTGAATCTCTCGATATCAAAAAATGTGCCGAAAGGCCCTCTGATGCCGACGGCATCCCCCTCTTTGAGCCGATGGAGCGCGGTCGTGACCTTGCCGGCCTTCCTGACGGTGAGTTCGAGATCGGGTCCTCGGGTCGGGGACGAACTGATGGATATCGGCGCCTCGCCGGCCCCGATGACGGACACCTGGACAAATTGGCCGGGTCGATAATCGAGCTCTCGGCCGCCGGGGAGACCTATCTTGAAAAATTTCTCGAGGCTCGTCAGCCTGCGGGCTTCCTTGACGGTGCAAAGCATCGGAACGTAATCTTGTCTCTCGGGAGCCGCCATCTTCCAGCCTCCCCGATCCGTCATAGGGCAAATTCGGCAGTTCGTCCCTGCCGTCATTCTAGTATAGCAGGATGATGATAGAACCGGTCAACTGGAGCCGCGGCGAGGCCAGGGCCGGGGCTATTCACCTTCCTTGACATCCGGCGAGAGAAGGCCCTATCATCGGACTCGAGGTCGGATCGAGGGCGGCGCCCCACATTGGGCAGGATGGACGACGAACAATTACTCGAGTCCTGGAAGGAAGTTTCCGCCTTTCTGGGGCGGGATACGCGGACGTGTATGCGCTGGGAGCAGGAGCTTGGCCTGCCCATCCATCGCCTCGACGGCACGCGGCGCGCCCGTGTCTTTGCTTACAAGGACGAACTCAGCTCGTGGCTCGAGCAGAAGCTCCACGAGCACGGGCCGAACGGATCGCGTGCCGCCGGGTCCTCTTCCTCCGCCGTCCCGGCCCCGGCGGCCTCCCGCCGCCTCAGGCTCCGTCGCGCCCGCGTCATCGCCATCGCCGCGGTCCTGGTGCTCGCCGCCGCCGCTCTCGTCAATCGCGCCTTCGTCCCTATGGCTCCGCCTCCTCTCCCCCCCGGCTACGTGCACCCCGTACTGGCCGTCCTGAGCTTCGAGAACAAATCCGGAGACCCCGCCCTCGATTATTGGCGCGAATCGCTCGCCGAGCTCCTGGTCACCGATCTCTCGCAGTCGCGCTACATCCGCGTCGTCTCGACCGACCAGATGCTGACCGCCCTCCGCCGCCTCGGCTTGACCGACGCCACCGCCTACTCGTCCGAGGACATCGGCCGCATCGCCCTGCACACGCACGCAGGTCACATCCTCCGCGGCAGCATCGTCAAGGCGGGCTCGACGATCGTCATCACGGCCGGTCTCGACGAGCCCGGGTCGGCCCGAACAGCTTCTCCCCCGTCCGCGCTCAAGTTCGTCGCCCGGTCCGATTACGACGTCATCCGCCAGGTCGATAAGCTGGCCCGCAGCATCAAGAAGTCCCTGCACCTGACCCGGGCCCAGATCGTCTATGATTTCGCCAATGAGGCCGGCCAGGCCGTGACCTCGTTCCCCCAGGCCCTCCACCTCTATGTCAAGGGCCGCCTCGCCCAGACAGCCAACCGCTGGGAGGACGCTATCTCGGCCATGGAGCAGGCCATTGCCATCGATCCCCGCTTCGCTATGGCCTACCGCGCGATCAGCGTAGCCCACCGCGACCTGGAACACTACCCCGAGTCGCGCGCCGCCCTCGAAAAATGTCTCGCCCTGCCCGACCGCCTGCCCGCCGGCGAGGCCCTCTTCATCGAGGGCGCCCAGGCTTTCTTTGACCAGGACTACGCCAAGGCCATCTCGCTCCTCCGGGCCGTCCTGGCCGATCACCCGGGCCACCTCAACGCGATGTGGTGCCTCGCCTATGCGTACGGCGATACCGGCGACATCGATAAGGCCATCGAGCTCCAGAGCGTCGTCACGCGCGAACGCAACACCGTGCTCGACGCTCGGGCCCTGGCCGTCTATCTCCAGCGGAAAGGACGTTACCAGGAGGCGGCCGAGCTCTGTCTCTCGTTCCTCCAGAACGTCGAGGACGCCTGGTACGTCAGGCAGATGCTGGCGTCCTGCTATGCGTTCCTGGGCGAGTTCGATCTGGCCGAGGCCGAGGCCCAGAAGAACTTCCGGGCCCGACCGGCCACGGCTTCGGATCTCGGCGAGATACTCGTATTCAAGGGCGATCTGGGCGCGGCCGAGGCCGTCGCCGGACCTCAGATGGTCCTCCTGGAGCGGGGACGGTTCTCGGCCCACGTTGACGACCACCGGCGCACCGTCGAGAAGGCCAAGGCCGGCGGCAACGCCCTGGAGGAGGCCCGGGCGGAGTACTGGCTGGCGGACGCGCTCGAGAAGGCGGGGCGATACGCGGAGGCCTGGGCCGCATTCTCGGAATTTCAGAGACTCGCCGGCCCGGTCGGCTCCGGGAACGAGACCGTGACAGCGACGGGATGCGGCTTTCCCTATTTCCCCAGCCAACGGAAGCGCGATCTTGTCGTCAGGGCCCGCCTCGAGGTCAAGATGGGCCGGACGGCCGCGGCCCAGCGGACGGCCGCCGAGCTGAAGTCGGTCGTCGAGGCGGGCATCGTCGATCGGGACGTGAGATTCACCGAGTATGTCCTGGGCCTGATCGAGCTCGCAAGGGGCATTCCGCTCGCGGCGGTCGACCACTTGGAGCGGGCCTGTTCGCTCCTGAATTTCGAGGACTACTTTGCTTATGATAACGAGCAGGCGATCTTCTATGACGCGCTGGCCAGGGCCCAGTTCGAGTCGGGAGACCGGGCCGCCGCCCGCAAGACCTATGAGAAGATCACGCAGCTCACGACCGGGCGGCGTATCGACGGCGATATCTATGCCCGGGCGTTCTACCACCTCGGGCGGATCGCCGAACGGGACGGACAGGAGGCCGCGGCGCACGGCTACTACCGCCGGTTCCTGGCGCTCTGGAAGGACGCCGACCCGGGGCTGGCGGACGTCGCGGACGCGGCCGCCCGCCTGAATGACCGGTGACCGCTTAGAACTCGAAGCGGGCGCCGAGCCTGAGGATCCGGGGGTTCAAGACCTCGCTCAAGCGGCGGTACGTCGCGTTATAAGAATTGTCGACCTGGATGCCCGGGGCGCCGCTCCAGTTCGTGCTGCCCATATAAGCGTCATAGGCCCTGTTGGCGACGGACGAGTTGAACAGGTTGAAGACGTCGGCCATCAGATAGAGGCGGCCGGCCCCGACGGGGATCCGCTTTTCGAGCCGCAGCGTGACATTGAGAAAGGCCGGCAGGGCATCGACGGAGATGTTCTGCGTATAGATCGTCGCGCTGGTAAAGGCCGGGTTCGGCGTTTCTCCGGGGACGAGCTCCATGGTGAAGTAGTGGGGGATCTTCCAGCCCTCGCGAGCGTTGATCGTGCCCGAGATATCGAAACCCCAAGGGAGCTCGTAAAGACCGCTCAGCTTGGCCATCCAGCGAGTGTACATGGCCACGGCGACCTTGCCGCTCATGGCGCCGCCCAATTGGGCGAAGGGCTGGCCGTCAAACACCCACTTGTTCGTGGGATCCAGATGATCGTCGCCCCAATAGAGCCGTTGCTGCTGCAGGGTCAGGGAGGCGTTGGCGAACCATCTGTTCGAGAGCCTCTTGTTCAGGACCAGGTCCAGCCCCAGATAATCGCTAAAGCTGCTGCCCTTGCGGAGCACGGAATACGGCGAGCCGGTCGCGGGGTAATAATGGGCCGGCAGATAGTACGGCCGTGCCCCGGCGCCCCCGGTCGAGTAGGTCACATTTCCGGCCCCTCCCCACGGATAGACGGGCGACCCGTCCGGGTTTTCGGGATAGGCGATGGTGATCGACGACGGGATCGTCCCGGCTTCGACATACCAGGGGCCTTCGGCCGGCGGATCCCGGGGATCGATGATGAGACCGGACAGCGCGACCCCGTTCGGATCGACGACGTCCATGTAGACGCTCTCCGGATAGTAGGTCAGAAACTGGTCGAACCGATCGTACCGCCGATAGGTCCCCGTGAGGGACCCGATAAAGTCGGGGAAGATCTCGTGTTCGAGGGTCAGCAGGACCTCGCGGGTCCGGGTGGAGGATTGGTCGCTTTTGTTGGCCGTCCAGAAACTGGGCTTGGAATAATCCAAGGCCGTCTTAGCGTTCCATTCATAGCCGCTCAGGTTGCCCGCCAGATAAGGGTCGCTGCCGTAGCCGTTCGCGACCAGGTCGGCCAGCGTCGCCGCATTGACGGCGCCGGAGCCGTCGAAAACGGCGTAGGGGACGTATCGCGCGCCGGCCGGGAGGGTGCTGTTGTGCATCCAATAAAGCTCGTCGAGGGACGCGCGTCCGTCCGCGGCCCCCAGGCGTCCCCAGCTGCCGTCCCCTCTTTGGCCGTAGCCGCCGTCCATCCACCAGAAATTGGCCGAGCCTCCCGTCCCGACGGGGAAGATCGTGTCGAAGCCCCCGGCCATGACGTCGCCGTACTGCGAGAGAGCCAGCTTGGCGATCGTCTTGCCGTCACCGCCGATGTCCCAGGTCAGGCCTAGCCGCGGCGACCAGGTGTCCCACTGATAGGGGTGATTGGCCCCGCCCAAGAGGTAGGGATTCCCGTTGACCTCCTTGATCGAAACGCTGGGAAGGATCTGGGACATCTGAGACTGGACGGCGGAATCGAAGATCGACCACGGGGCCGGATTGGGAGCCGCCTCGACCCCGGCCGCAAAGGTGTAGGCGCCCAGGCCGGGGATCTGCTTGTCGTAGCGCAATCCGAGGGTGGCCGTGAACCGGCCCTTGGCGATCGTATCCTGGAGGTAGACGGCGAATTGGTCGGCGATGCCGATATAGCCGACATCGCGATACCAGTTGATCCGCTGCCACCCGGAACCGACCATCTCGGCGGCCGTCCGGCTGCCGTCCTGATCCGTGTCCAAGGCCGCGGTGTTGTAGTTCGTCGCGATATCGAATCCCTGGAAATTGCCGAACCGCTCCTCGGCGGTCCTGCGGGTCACTTCGGCCCCGGCCTTGATCTCCTGCGACAGGCCGAGGAACGTGTCGTTGAAGTAGCTGGCCATGATCTGATAATTGCCGCGTAACCCGGCCCCCAAATAAGAATTGTAGCTCGTCGCATCGAAGCCGTAGCCGAACGGGACGTACTTCGCGGCCGCTTGGTCATAGACGACGGGCATGGCCAGGTCCTGGTCGGTCGTGGGCCGGTGAGTGAGTCCGGTGTCGTTGCGAGAATATTTCAGCGAGAGATAGAGGCTGTTGCCGAGGCTCTGCTCGTCCTGCACCAGGATGAGCGGGTTTCCCCAATGATACCGGCCCTGCTGGCGGCTGCCTTCCGGCTTGGCCGCCGACGCATTGCGGCCGAGATTTTCCTTCGCGCTGACCATGATCGAGGCTTCCAACCGGTTGTTGGGGAAAAGCTGGGCGTTGAGCTTGAAGTTGTAATTATTGAGCAGGCTCTGGTTCTTGGTGCCGTAGACCGTGTAGACAAAGATGTCCTGGACCCCGTAGCCCCCCCACCACCAAAGCTTGTCTTTGATGATCGGCCCGCCGGCATTGAAGCCGTAGTCTTTGATCTGCTGGATCTTATTGGTATTGACGATGCCGTTGGCCTGGAGAGCCGGGGTCAGGTTGTCGGCCTGAAAGCCGTTGTCAGTCAGGTAGAACCGGCCGGCCAGGCTCATGGTGTTGCCGCCGCGGCGGGTGACCATGTTCAAGGTGACACCACCGGTTTGAACGGAGACGTCGGCCGCGCCCCCGGTCGTGACGGTCATCTCATCGAACGCGTCGAAGTCGTAATAATGAGAGGATAGGCCGACAGACACGGGATCGGTGACGTCGACGCCGTCGAAAAGCCAGAGGTTATTCCAACCGGAGAGACCGCCGGCGGCGAAGACCGGCCCGCCGGCCATGTCGCCCTTGGCGATGATGATCGATTGCTGGCCGGACTCGTTCCCGCCGACATTTTCCCGATCGATCATGATGGCGGGGGCCAGCTGCATGACCACCCAGGGGTCGCGGGCCGTCGGCAGGGATTGGATCAGATCCTTGCTGAACGCCGTGGCCATCGTCGTCTTCTTCGGGTCGAGGACCGGCGTCATCGCGGTGACGTCGACCTGCTCCTCGATCCGGCCGGGCTCCAGGACGAGGTTGATCCCCACGTTCGCGCCGATCGTGACGATGACGTCGACCTGAAGAGCGGTCTTGAATCCCGCGAGACCGGCCTTGATCGCATAGGCTTCGCCCGGGGGGACGGACGGGAACCGGTAGATGCCCGCCGCGGTCGTTCCCGTCGAGAGGGACGCCATCTGCGGTCCGCTCAGGACGACGCGGACCCCGGGAAGCGGATTTCCCTCGTTATCCAGGATCTTTCCGTAAATGCTGCCGGCCCTGACCTGCGCCGAAACCGGAGAGGCCAGAAGACACGCCGACAACATGACGGCCGGAAGCCAACCCGGATTCCCCCTCAGTTTCATGGCCTCTCCTTCAGAAAGGTAACCGGCTATCGGACCGATCAGAGGGTTCCCTTCTCCGCTTGGAAAAGAGAATATCCCCGCCCCTTTCGGGAGTCAAGCCCATGCTCAGCGGCTCCGAAGTTCATCCCCCTGGCGGGGCAACCCAGTCTCTCATAGCCCCGGCCACTTGAGCCTTCTTAGGGCCTGCCCGATTGATGTTCCAAAGTGATGACGACATTTCCCTTTTTGTGCCCTTTTTCGACGTACCGGTGAGCCTCGACCATTTGTTCCAACGGGTAGCGTCGATCTATGACCGGCTTGAACTTCCCCGCCTCGATAAGCTCTTTGAGGAAGATCAATTCTTCAGCCTTTTCGCCGCGACCTGATGAAGTCAGAACGTTAAGATAGACGCCTGACTTCTTAAGAGCCTTTTTGCCTCGTGCAGATGAAATCTTGCCTACGGCGTCAAAAACGACATCATAAATCTGGCCGCTCTTAGTAAAATCCTCTTGAGTGTAATCCATGACCTTATCGGCTCCCAACGATCTCACCAATTCTAGATTCGTGGTGCTGCAGACCCCGGTCACTTCCGCCCCGAAGTGCTTGGCCAGCTGGACCGCATTAGTCCCCACCGCTCCCGAAGCGCCGTAAATGAGAACTTTTTGCCCGCTCCGGATATTTCCTTTTCTAAGACAACGCAAGGCTGTCATCCCCCCGCCGGGGACGGCGGCGGCTTCCTCAAAGGTCATGTTGGCCGGCTTTATGGCCAGGATCCCGTCTTCGCGCAGACATTTGTACTCGGCATATCCGCCAAAATTCACTACCAAGGTCGATGCGAAAACCTGATCGCCTTTCTTAAATCGTCTCACATCCTTGCCGACGGTTTCAATTTCCCCGGCCAGCTCCATCCCGAGGATGGGTCTTTTGGGTTTTCTGATGCCCAGGTATATTCGTGCGAAAAGCCATTGCCAACGAGGGATGGGGAGATTGAAGCTCCGCATGATCGTGTCCCCTCTGGTCACAGTCGTCGCATGGATCTTGACCAGGACTTCATGGTCCTTCGGAGCAGGTTTTTCGACGTCCTTCAATTCCAGAACTTCGGGGGGGCCATATTCTTGATAGACGATCGCTTTCACAAGCATTGCTCCTGATGGACTTTGATGGGGTCATTTTATCCCGTTTCCCGGCCATGTCCATCGCCCTCGGTCCCGCACGATCTTATCACCGGGGCTGGATCCCTCTGGGGCGGCAGGCCTGCAGCGGGCCGGCGTCCTGGAAAACGAGGCTGGAATTTGGGATAATGAAAAGCCGGGTTGTGGAGAAAGGTACGATCAAGGTCCCCATTAAAAGACAGACTGTGTATGAATAAGGGCCGAGCGGGACACTTCATATGAGGAGAATGCCATGAAACGAAGTGATTTTCTGAAAACGTGCGGCGCCGGCGTTTGCGGTTGCGGCATGCTGGGCGTCCTGGCTCCGTTTTCGGCCCGGGCCGAAAACGGGGAAGGACAGACGGCGATAGCCCCGGCCGATAACAGCCAACTGAAGCAGGAGCTCGACGGATCGCGCGAGCGCTTCGCCAAATTGATGTCCATTATGGGGGAAGATCTCGACGGCGCCACGCGCGACAAGATCCTGGCCCGCTTGGGCCACGAATGCGCCCAGGCCTACAGCTCGTTTTTCCAGAAATACCGCGGCGACCTTCAGGGTTTTCTGGCCAAGGCCAAGACGGCCTGGCTCGAAAAGGCCGAGTACGATGAAAACGCCGGCGTTCTGCGTATCATCGGAAAGCCCAGCCCGTGCGCCTGTCCGCTGGTGAAAGTCGGCCGGACTCCGGCTGATTTCTGCAACTGCACTCTCGGCTGGCAGCAGGAAGCTTTCTCGACGGTGATAGGCAAGCCGGTCACCGCCGAGATCGAGGAAACGGTCCTGCGCGGCGGCAAAAGGTGCAGCTTCCGCATCACCGTCAAAGCGTAGACCCCTTTTCCCGCTGGCCCGGCCTGTCTGGCCGAATTCTGTTGACGGCCACTTGACTTTCGTTCTCGACTGATATTTTATTAGGCCCTCATCTTGAGGGAAGCTATCATGACAAAGTATCTGTGCATCATTCCCATGCTCTTTCTGCTCTGCGTCGTCGTCGGTTGCCAAAACAGGGCGGTGATGACGGAGTTGGAGAAGTACCAGGCCCAAGCGGCGCTCGAGGAACAGAACAAGGCCTTAGCGCTTCGCTTTACGGACGTGTATCAGAAGGGAGATATCGCGGCCATAAAGGCAATCTGTTCTCCCGCTTTTATCGAACACGGCGTGGGACAAACCTTTTCGCTTGAGCAAGTGATCGAGATCCTTAAAGGCAATATGGCCATTTTTTCCGACTTCACGATCATCGCAGAAGATATGATCGCGAAAGGAGACAAAGTGGCCGTTAGGTATCGCATGAAAGTCACTCATTCCGGGCCGGGTTTAGGTATCCCGGCTACGGGAAAGAAAGCAGAATCGACCGGTATTGAAATACTGCGATTTGAAAATGGAAAGATCGCTGAAGCCTGGGCCGCGGAAGATGTTTTGGGTTTATTGATGCAGCTCGGCTTTGAAATGAAGCCGAAGGAAGAAAAGAAGTAGGCGCCCTTACGGAACAGAATAAGCTAACGCGGCCATTTGACGCTTTTTTGACATTTGGGGGTACGATCCGTTCGAAAAGACCGGGCCGCCCCGACGCTGCCTATTTCGCGGCCCCCTCCCCCTTCTTCAGATACGGCACTCCGTCGGTCCACCATTTCGGCGCCGGCGCTCCCTTGAGGAAATGGTCGAAGAACTCGAAGAACCGGATCGTCAGGTCCTTCCGGTTGGCCAGCCCGCGCAGGCCGTGGCCTTCGTCGGGGTACGCCAGCAGGACGGCCTGTTTGTTGTGATATCTCAGGGCGTTATAGAAGGCCAGGCCGTTGACAAAGCCGACCGTCGGGTCGGACGTTCCGTGCATGATGAGGAACGGCACGGCCACGTTAGGGACGTGAGTCAGGGCCGACTCGAAATGGTACTTGTCGGGCTGGTCCCACGGGGAGAAGCCCCAGCGGCCCTGGTCATAGAGGTAATAATTGAAGGCCGTGTCGCCGCTGCCGCCCTGGTAGCCATAGCCCCAGCCCCAGGGCAGGCTGAAGTCGTTATAGAGGTCGACTACCCCTGCGCCCATGCCCACGGCCGCGAACATCTTGGACATCGTCCCGATGAAGGCCGCGCCCTCGCCGCTGTAGCTGTGGCCCGACACGCCGATCCTTTTCGGGTCGGCATAGCCCATGTCGATGACCTTTTGAGTCGCCGCCTCGACGCACTCGAGCATATCCGAGTGGGAGTTCCCGGTCCTGAAGTGGACGTCGGGAAGCATGGCCAGGTAGCCGTCGCTCGTGGCCTGCATCGGCATCCGGCCCATGCTGGGCAGATACGCCGGGGCGCTGTAGATATGCATATTCTGCGAGTTCTTTTCGTAGAAGATGACGATCATCGGCCGCTTCTCGCCTTCTTTATGATCGTCGGGGATGGCCAGGATGCCCTGCAGGCGCTTGCCGTCCTTGTTCGTATAATCGAAGAGAAGGCGGTGCCCCCAGAGGAAGTCCTTCTGCTGGGGATTGGCGTCTGAAACCTTCCTCGAATTCTTGAAGCCCGGACCGGACACGCGGAGATCCGGGAACTCGACGAAGGTCTGGCGCGTGAAGAGGACCACGTCCGCTTTGAGGGCCTTGACGGGGTTGCCGTAGGAGGCATCCTCGTAGACGAGCTCCGTGAGTATCCCGTTCGCCAGCCCGTAGTAACCCGATTTCTTCGTCCATTCGCCATAGGCGGATAAGGTCTGCGGCTTGGCCAAGTCGAACGTCTGGCGAGCCCCCGCCGAGCGCGGCACGAACGGGTCGGGCGGTTCGACTCGGAGGAGGCGGAAGCGGATCTCGTTCTTCGTCCCGAAGCTGTTCGTCAAGTTCTTTGGCACGGAGCCGTCGAGGGGAACGAGCCATAGGTCATAGCGGTGGTTGACGATGACGCCTTTGCCGTCGCTCGTGTAGCCCGCGATCCCATAGGACGGCTTGGCCCCGGGATGGTCGTATTCAGTGTCGGTGAAGTCGGCCTTCCCGGCGCCGAGGGCCAGGGCTTTTCCGGTCGCGAAGTCGTAGGCCATGATCATCCCGTCCTTAAAATAAAGGAAGTGGGTGCCGAGCGGATGGATGCCGAAAACATAGCGGCCGACGAGCTGGCCCTTGGCGATGAGCGTCCGCTCGCCCGTGGACGTGTTGACCCGGTAGTAGTCCCCGGCCGGGAGAACTTTCTCGTCGCGCAGGTAGGCCCGCGTATCGAGGCCGACGGCCCAAACGCCGTTCGGGGCCATGTCGAGTTCGCGCATCGTCTCGTCAGCGAGCCGGATGAACTTCCCGGCCGCAACATCGAAGGCCGCCCGGAACGTGAAGTTGCGGTCCTGCTCGGCCCGGACCATCTGGAGAGACTGGACCCGGTCGTCGTTAGCGTTCCAAACGTCCACGTTGGCGACCTCATCCGTGGACTTGTGGTTCGTATCGGGGGTGGGCGCCTGCTCTTTGATCCCGAAGAAGACGCGCTTCCGGTCGTCGCTCCATGCCAGGCCGGCCCGATCGCAGGCAACCCAGCCTTTCGGGAAGCCGGCGGCTTTGGCCGGGTCGAGGATGGCCGGCGCAGGGGCGGGTGCGCCGTCCTTCAGGAGAACCGGGACGTCCGGGAAGGCGATGAGGACGTTGTCTCTCTCGCGCATCTTCTCGACCTCGGTCCCTTTGAGGACCGCCAGGGCCGTGCCTTCGTCGTTCCAGGCCAGGCGGTTGTAGTTCTTGGCGTCGTTATCGAGAGGCGTCACGCGGCCGTTGCGGGCGTCGAAGATGAAGAGCCCGTTCCCGTCCTTCACCGCCGCATCCACCGTATAAGCGAGGAGCCCGCCGCTCCTGTTGAAGGCGTAATCGGCGACGCTCCCGAGGAGCTGGAAACGGCCCGTCCTCAGGTCGAGCAGCACGGCATCCTGGCCCCGGGAACCGGTTGGGGCGGGGGTGGATCCGGGGGCGGCCGGGGCCTGGGGCGGCATTCCGCCTCCGCGCCGGCCGGTGGGGGCGGAGGCCTCGCCGCCGCGCCTCCGAAGGACCAGATGGGAAGATGTCGGGGCGAAGGCGAACGTACCGATCTCTTCCCAGGACCGGACGGCGCCGGTCGCGAGATTCCGCAGCTCGACGCGACGGGGTGGGATAGGCGCGGCCCCGCCGCCGCGTTGACCCTGCTGTCCCGCCTGGCCGGAGGTGGATTCGGTCTGCCCCGGCGCCGGCTGCGTCGAGGGAGCGGTCCCGGAAGAAGCGTTGCCGGAGCCGCCCGAACCGCCGCGGCTCTGGCGCGCCCGCTGGGCCGCGCCGGGGTCGACCTGATAGGCGAGCCATCGGGAGTCGGGCGAGAAGACGGGCGCGGTCGCGTCGTTGACGGACACGTCCGCGTTCGTTCCGAGGTTCACGATGTGCAGCACCGGCTTGGTCTCGCCCGGCAAGACGTTGGTGAGTTCCAGGACGTAGGCGAGCCATTTCCCGTCGGCCGAAAGGACCTGGCCGGAGATGGCGCGCCACTTGGAGTAATCGTCGACGGTCATCGCTTTCTTGGCCGGGGTCGAGGCGACGACCTGGGCGAAGCCAGGCGCCGGAGCCAAGGCCGATAGGAAGCTGAGGACCAGGACGATGCAAAGGGCAAGCCGTTGACGAACGATCAAACCTCTCATGGGGACTCCTTGTCAGACCTGGAATGCTGCGATCGAAAGCGCACGGACTGACTTTTATAGGCGCCGGACTCAAAAGTCAACCGAACGGCTCGCGGCGATTTCGCGGAAGATAAAAGAGCGCGCCCCTCAATTCACGACAAGCGTTATTATTTTGGAAACCGTCATGCTTCCGGACGTCCCATGGACGGTGATCTGGTGGGCTCCTCTTGGCGTCCCGGGGGGGGCTGAACGTCCCCTCCCCCGGCGCTGCAGCCGCCGACCGTGATGATGAGCCAGACGAAGGCACAAGCTGCAAGCCAACGGCGGGAGATCCTCGGAAGGCATCTGTGGATGGCGTTCGATAAGAGCAGGACCCCGATGAAAGCGAAGAGGCCTAGCGTCGGCCATCCGGACCCGGTCATTCCCGAGATCGAGCCGCTCGCTGAGCCCGTTGAGCGCAAAATCGCGCTCGTGGATAGCGTCAAGGTCGTCGTCGCGGTTGAGGCGCCCGGTGTCACGCTCGCCGGCGAGAAGGAGGCCATGCACTTGTCCGGCAGCCCCGAACAATCGAAGCTGACCGCCGAATCGAACGAGCCATATTGGGGCCCGACATAGACCGTATAAGATGCGGATTGCCCGGCCGTGACCGTCTTCAGCGGAGCGGGTACTCCCAGGATAAAACCGGCGACCGGGAAGGAGATCGCGTTCGAAGTCCCTCCAGCCGGCAGAGGATTGACGACTGTCACTGGAAATAGGCCCGGGCTCCTTATGTCGGCCGCCTCGATCAAAGCCCACAGCTCCGTTCCGCTCACATAGAGAGAGGCCTTGGTTTCTCCAGCCCAACAGACGGCCGAGTTGGCAACGAAGTTCGATCCGAGCAGGGTCAGGATAAAGTCAGCGCCGCGCCCTATGGCTTGGGTCGGAGAGAGGGATGTCAGGGACGGCACCGGGTTGTCAAGGCTGAACTCCAGAGCATTGGACACCCCCCCATTGGGATTCTGGACGGTGACCACGACGTTCCTTCCCCAATCCATGTCGGCGGCGCCGATCTCCGCGCTCAGCACCCTATCGTTCACGTAGGTCGTAGGAAGGCCGTCCCCGTCCCACCTCACGACCGCCCCGTCCGTAAAACCCGCTCCCTGCAAAGACAACGTGAGAGCCGGACCCCCCGCCTCAGTGCCCGGGGGGATGAGGGAAGTCAGGGTAGGACTGGGAACATCTACCGAAGCGATCTTGGCGACAAAGGCGTCTACAGTCGCATACGCGGACTCGTAGAGGGTCAGGTCCGGGCCGACCGCCACGGGAAAGGTCGCCTCGCTCGAGCTCGTCTGTCCGGTGACATAGGCGTTGCCCGAGCCATCCACGGCGATCCCTATACAGGATTCGTCGAACTCGCCCCCGATAAATCCACAGTAGCTCAGGGCCGTGCCGGCCGCGTTCACCTTAGCCACGAAGGCATCGTCCCAGCCGTTGAAGGTTAGGTCCGGACCGACGATGACCGGAAAGCCAACCCCGCCCGTCCCGCCCGCAACATAGGCATTTCCGGAACTGTCGACCGCGATCCCGTAGGCATGATCGAGTCCGTAGTCTGTCGCACCGGCGTCACTCCCGATATAACCGCAATAGACAAGAGTGGAGCCGTCGGTGGCCACCTTGGCGACGAAGGCGTCGGCGGATCCGCCATTATAGGTCAGATCCGGCCCGACCTTGACGGGAAAGGTGCCCTGTTCATAGTCCGTGTATCCCGCGACATAGGCGTTCCCCAGATCATCCACTGCGATCGCGCGGCCGACGTCGTCATAATAGCTGCCGATGTAACCGCAATAGACAATGCCCGTCCCATCCGCGCTGACCTTGGCGACGAACGCGTCGAACCACTCGTTATGGGTCAGGTCAGGCCCGACTTTGACCGGGAAAGAGTCCCCAGGGGAGGCCGTGCGTCCCGTGACATAGGCGTTGCCGAAAGCGTCGACCGCGATCCCGAAGGCTTGGTCATGGGCCCAACCGCCGATGTATCCGCAATAATCAAGTCCCATACCATCGGCCTTCACCTTGGCGACGAAAACATCTGTCCCGCCGTTATAGGTCAGGTCCGGGCCGACCTTTACCGGAAAGTTGTTGACCGAGCCGCCGGCGAAAGTCCAGCCCGTCACATAGGCATGTCCCACGTCGTCGACCGCGATCCCGGACCCGACATCGTCCCCCGAGCCGCCGATGCGGCCGCAATAAACGAGCTCGGTGCCGTCCGCCTTCACCTTGGCCACAAAAGCATCCTGGCCGCGACTGACGGCCAGCTCCGAGCCCGGCGTCACCGGAAAGTCCAAGGAGGAGGTCTGCCCCGCGACATAGGCGTTCCCCTCGGCGTCGACGGCGATCCCGTAGCCTTCCTCAACGCCCCCGCCGCCGATGAATCCGCAGTAGGCCAGTCCTGTGCCGTCGGCCTTCACTTTGGCGACGAAAGCATCCTCCGGGTCCCCGTTCCAGGTCAGATCCGGTCCTATC
This sequence comes from Candidatus Aminicenantota bacterium, assembly GCA_963743205.1. Taxonomy (GTDB): domain Bacteria; phylum Acidobacteriota; class Aminicenantia; order Aminicenantales; family Saccharicenantaceae; genus RBG-16-66-30. Next base: position 263,463 of record CAVUOW010000010.1, on the reverse strand, counting down.
GTCACGGGGAAGGTCCCTTCATCGACGGTCGCGTAGCCTGTGATATAGACATTTCCCGCGTCATCCACCGCGATCGCCTTGCCTTCGTCCAAGTTCATGCCGCCGACATAACCGCAATAGATAAGGACTGCCGGATCAACCACGAGCGGCAAGCGCTTGTCGTATTCGCCCACTTCGAATCCAAAGACATTCGTGGAACTTCCCGGCATTCCTTCAGACTTCAGGACATAGGCCACAGGCACATCCGCACGAGACTTCTCGACCTCCTGCCAGGCCACAGGGGCGTCATCCTCGAATCCGCCCAGAGGCGTCCCAATGGCCAGCCGGCCGGCCTCCGTCAGCTCAACGCTCTCCGCGCCCCGGTAGGCGAGCTTGATCCTCGACGGGTCCGCTCCCGGATTGACGAGAAATTCGTACTTCATACGGTCCACTGTTCCGTAATAAAGAAGGTCGATCCCTGGCCAGAGCTCGCGATAGATGATCTTGGAGCTGGCCTTAATCCCGGCCTTCCAGTCTTTGGGCCCCCCTTTGAAATAGGAAACGACCGCCCCGGACTTCTCGAGGCTCGCCGGGATGACTTCGGGATTCGCGTCCATAAAATCCAGTTTCACTACCCAGCGTTCCGGCGTCGACTCCCGCGGTCCGCTCAGGACGAATGTCAGTCCGTCGGGAGCGAAGTAAATCGTCTTGTCCTTTCCCTGGACATAAAAGGCCGCGGGACCGTCCACCTGCCCCTGGTTGGGTATGAAGTGCAGCGGTATCTTCCCATAATCTGCGTCAATACGCGGCGCCTGAGGGGGAACGGCGGCGAGAGACTGAGAATCCCTCATCCCTTGCTGTTTGCCGCTCGATACTTGAAGGTCTAAGAGAACGGCAAGAATCCCAGCAACAACCAAAGCCGATCTTTTCATTGTACCCCCTGTTTTGGTGCGTCGATCAGTCGTTGCTCGACAGAACCGCCGGGGCCGAACGCAGAATGATGCCTTTCGCATATCATGCGATTTCGGTCATCGACCCATCCCTGTTGTCAGAGCAGATTATCATGCCGAGCTCGATACGCTGTCATTGGGAGGAAATATTCCCGGAAAATAAGAGAGCGCGCCTGGAGGGACTCGAACCCCCGACCCGCTGCCCTGATTTCGTTGAGGTCGTCGGGCGTGAGTTCGTAAGTCGCCGCTTTAGACCCGCGCATCCGCCGGCTCACGACTTGCCCAATACGGCCTTTATATCATCGGTATTCCAGAGCATGATAATACGTTCTCTCCGCCCCCGGTCCCCGGGCGCGGCCAGCCAGCGGCCATCGGGGCTGAACGCCAAGGAACTAATTGTTTCGGCATGGCCCACCAGAATGAGTCGTGGTTCGGGGCCCGCAGGGCCCACGGCAACGGACTGGGCGGAGTCCGCCACAAATCCCAGTACGACAAGTTATGAGAATTGCCTTTCTCCGCATCAATTCGGTTTCCCCCTCTCATCTCCCAAACTGAGAGGCATTCCCTTGAGCCGACTTTATTGCCCCCTCGGATCAATGTCAACCCCGCGGCAAATGGGGGCGCGCCTGGAGGGACTCGAACCCCCGACCCGCTGCCTAGAAGGCAGCTGCATTGTCGTCCTAACTAATAAACAATGAATAGGTTGCTGATGCTCGGCCGGGAGATGTGCTCATATTTGTGCTCAACAATGCAGGAAATTTGCCCTAATTCAATTGTTTTGATATAAATGTCTCAAATTGCTGAAAATCAGATGGCTCAAGCGGCTATCTGGTATTTATGTTAGGCTGAAAGAACAGAGATTCTTAGCCGTCATATTTAAACTCTTTATCAGGGAGGTTGATATGAAGCAGCTAGTTATGGGAATCCCATTATTGATACTATTTACTGGATCCAGCTTTGAAATTAAAGGAAGCATTATTCCGGAAAGTGAAAGCCCCAAAACAGTCTTATTGGTTATGGATATGCAGGAGGATTTTCTTGGTGAAACAGCAAAAATGCCGATTAATAAAGAGCAAATACCGGCTATTACAGCCGTTGTGAATAGCCTGATCGACGAGTTTGAAAGGAATGGTCAGCAGATTATCTACATAAAGAGCGAGTTTCCAAAGATCGCTTTAGGAAACAGAATTCGTCATCATGCGGCTATTGAAGGAAGTCCAGGGACGAATATTTATGGGAAGATCAGGATTAGTGGAAAAGTCATTTTTTCAAAAAAAAAGCCGAATGCCTTCAGTAATCCGGAATTTGAAAAATATTTGGTCGAAAATCAAGTCAGCCAATTGGTCATAACTGGTGTGTATGCGGATCAATGCGTATTGGATACGGCCTTGGGAGCACTGGACAGAAAATATCAGGTGAAGTTCGTACGAAACGGTGTCGGGAGCAGTTCGGAAAAAGCAGTGAATAAGGCCTGTGAAAAGGTTAAAAAAAGAGGGGCGGAAGTAATTGAATATCAGCCTGGCGTGCGCATCGAGTAGCACAGCAGTCCGGCGGCCTCGGGCCAACCTACGCCTCTCCCCTCTTGGCCTCCGCCGCTATTCATAATCCCCGCCCTCCTCGGCCGCCACGAGCACGACCTGCTCGGGGGACAAAGGAGCGCGCCTGGAGGGACTCGAACCCCCGACCCGCCGCTTAGAATGCAGCTGGTCCACTTCCCAATTGACTGATGATGAATAACTTACGGCTTCGTTCCCGGATAATGTGCTCGGAATTGTGCTCAAGGACTGCTCTCCCAAGAAGAAGCTGCGAGCATAGAGTTCTCAGGAAGGGACCCACAGTCCAGACTTGGCAATCAGCTATCCGTCAACCTGGCCGGGGTTCACGATGAGGCTAGAACTTAGGGCCGCACCTGGGTCGTTGATCTCTCTGGGGAAATGAATAGCGTGCCTGATTGGACACCTTGCCCGAAGGAGTCGGGCGTTAATTAGCTGATATGCTATGACATTTCACGGGGTACGATCGGCTTTGGGTCGGAATTGTGGCGCCTGAACCGGACTTAGCGGACGGTTTGCAATTAGTTCTATTTTTTAGTACTATTGGGACATGCGGATCGACTTGAACAGGCTCCGGAAGCTCGCCGGAGAGCGCAATCTGAGCCTCACCGCCCTTCTCTCCAAGTCCGGCGTCAGCAAAACGGCATTCTACCACCTCGTCCACAAGAGCTCCGTCCTCCCCGCGTCGCTCCGCGCGCTCGCGGAAACGTTGTCCGTTCGCCCCGGCGCCTTTCTGACTGAAGAGAGTTCCGACGTCGATAAGATCCGCCGTATCCTGAGCCTCACCGACCGCATCGTTGCCGGCGATCCGAAGCTCGATCCGGACAACGTCCGGTTGACGCTTCTCCTCCTTGAGGAAGGTCCGGTCTGGCGGCTGCGAAGGAGCTTGATCCGTGGCAGAAAAAGCGATCTTCACCGGTAAGGAAGTCTCCTTCCTGAAGGAGCTCAATAAGCAGCGTGTGGATTACCTGATCGTTGGGGCTGCAGCCGCAGCGCTGCAGGGGGCCCCCATCGTCACCCAGGACATTGACCTTTGGTTCAGGAACCTGGCCGATCCGGCTCTCAGGAGGGCGGTAGCCAAGGTCGGAGGGGCCATCGTTCCGTCGATCGGCCTCCATCCCCCGACATTCGCGGGAGGGGCCGTCGAGCTTTTCGATATCGTGCTGACGATGCATGGGCTGGGCAGTTTCGACGAGGAAACAAAGAACTCCATCCTCATTGACCTCGGAGGCCTTCACGTCAGGATCCTGGCTTTGGATCGGATCATCAAGAGCAAGGAGACCGTCGGCCGGCCCAAGGATATCCTGACTCTCCCGGTCCTCAAGGATGCCCTGGCCACCATCAAGAAAAGGAAGACCGTGAAGGTCCGTCGCTCTAAGAAGGCTGATTGATCATTGAGAAAGGGCTGGACAAATCCGGACAAGCGCAGGCAAATTGAATTCAGGCCCGAATCCGGCCTAAACCGATGATTTCAATGGCCACATGGGGAAAACGTGGCGCGCCAGATACTCAAGCAACCAATCCCGTCGATCTTATCAAGTAATACAATTCGCTGAAACGCCGGCATCTCATTTACAAATAAGCGGGATTCATCGAAAATAAGGGGATGAAAGCGAGAATTCACTTGGATACCCGGGCCGTCATCCGGCGGCTTCTCGCCGGCCAGAAGCTCGGCGTTCTGGCCACCCGGGAGCCCTGCTCGCCCTATCAGAGTCTCGTGGCCTTCGCGGCATCCGAGGACCTCAAGCGCGTCTACTTCGCCACGGGGGTGGACACCCGGAAGTACGCCAACCTCATCCGGTTTCCCGAGGTATCCATGCTCTTTGACAACCGCAGAAATGCCGCCGCGGACTACGACCGGGGCATCGCCGTGACCGCACTGGGCAGGGCCAAGGAGGTCAAGACCGGGTCAAGAAAAGAAGTCCTCGGCCTGTATCTGAGTAAACATCCCACCCTGGAAGGTTTCGTCAAGTCGCCCTCCTGCCGGGTATTCCGGGTCAGAGTCAAAACCTACATCGTGGTCACCAAGTTCCAGCAGGTGCGGAGAATCCAAGCATGAAAGAACCCGCTTCTTCCATGCTGGCGATCAGGCTCATTGTTATGCAGCCATGAACATCCTCTTAACGGGGGCCACAGGATATATCGGAAGAAGGCTCCTGGAAAAACTGCTCGCCGACGAGTCCGTCCGTCTTCGGCTGTTCGTCAGGAATTCCCGGAAAATCCAAGCCGACCACGAAGACCGGGTCGAGCTATTCGAAGGGAACACCTTGGACAAGGAATCCATACAGAAAGGACTTGAAGGCATAGATGTCGCTTATTATCTGATCCACTCCATGGGAGCCGGCGAGGATTTTCCAAAGCTCGACCGCTTGAGCGCTCAGAATTTTCTCGAGGCCTGCATCGCTAAGAAGGTGAAAAGGATCATCTACCTTGGCGGTTTGGGAAAGAAGGATACGGCCTCTAAGCACCTGAGGAGCCGCCTGGAAACGGGAGAAATCTTGAGCTCGAGACCCGACCGGATCCAGACCGTCTGGCTCCGGGCCGGAATCATTATCGGCTCGGGAAGCGCCAGCTTCGAGATCGTCCGCCACCTGGTCCAGAAGCTCCCGGTGATGATCACGCCGAGATGGGTCCGGACGCAAACACAGCCCGTCGGTGTCTCGGACGTGCTGGAATACCTCTTCCAGGCTAAGGATGTCCGGGTCGAGGGGAGCGTCACCGTCGACATCGGCGCCGAGAAAATGAGCTTTCAAGACATGCTCCTTCGGTCGGCCGGCGTCATGGGGCTGAGAAGAAAAATCATTCCCGTCCCGCTTCTCAGTCCCCGTCTCTCTTCCTACTGGCTCAAACTGATGACGCCTGTTCCTTTTCCTATCGCCAAAGCCCTCATCCAAGGGTTGAAATCGGAAACAACGATCCAAAATGATAACGCCCGGAAGTATTATCCCCGGATTCATCCCCTGTCCTATGAGGAATCCTTCCGGAGGGCCCTCGATGAGATCGAAAGGAGCCAGGTCATCAGCCGCTGGTGCGACAGCAGCGCCCAGAAGACATGTGATATAGAGGGATTGGACCGATTGGAATCGGCCGTTTACAGGGAAATGGCCTCGGCCGATCTTGGGACCATTCCGGCGGATAGGGTTTTTTCTGTCGTCGAATCCATCGGGGGGGACAACGGCTGGTTCACCTATCATTGGCTGTGGCGGCTGCGAGGTTTCATCGACATTTTGTTCGCCGGTCCCGGGTTGAGCCGGGGGCGCCGTGATCCCAACAGGCTGCGCATCGGCGACGGCCTGGACTTCTGGAAAGTCGTCGACCTGATACCAAACAAAAGACTGCTCCTCGTCAACCAGATGAAGGTCCCTGGAAAGGCCTGGCTGGAAATCTCTCTAGAAGGCAACCGGCTGGATGTCACAGCCCACTATTATCCGAAAGGACTCTGGGGAAGGTTATACTGGCTCCTCACCAAACCCCTGCACAAGCTCATTTTCCCCGATATGGTCAAGGGAATCATCAAGAAGGCGCGGCAAACCGCCGCCTCATAGAACACGAAGCGTTGCGGGTCAGCGGTAGAACTCCAGGCGGGAGACGGCAACATCCGCCTCAAATTCTTCCCCGATAGCCACAACGGCGATCCGCTCGAGGCCCCGGGTGTCCAGTTTAGCCTGTAGATTTTCCCGTTTAAACCCGTCAAACGGGAGGTCGACCGGCCGCCAGCGGGCTGTGGAGTCGAACGCTGCGCTGAAATATTGCCAGGGGAGCCCGGTTTGGGCTGTGCGCAGATGGATCTGATAGGTTTTACCGTTGCCGCGGACCCATGCCCTTACTCCCTTGAATTCAGAAGCGTCAAAGGGAAGGCCGCCCAAGGCCAGCGGAAGCGCGACCTGGATAAAACCTCCGTTATTTTCCAGGGAAACTCGCCCCCGCAGGCGCAGGCAGCGGCGCCCCTGGATCGTTTCTAAACTTGAAGTGGCAGCGGAGACTCCGCCCATGACCCGATCCGTAAAAAGACGCCACTCCGTTCCTATAACGGAGCCCCCCCGTTCACCGGAAAAATCGTCGATCAACAACGTCGAAGTCGGCTGCATGGCCGCCTCCTTCGCTCTGGAACCGAAGCCGGGATCCCCAGAGACATTTCTTAAAGCCAGCCCCGCGAGTGCCACAATCAGCAGTCTCGGCACGGTCCGTGTCAATCGTGTCTCCATCCTTGTCATCTTATCAAAACAACAGGCTTGAATCCATCGGGCCAGGCCGGTTGACTTAAGAAGGGCGGTCTGAATTTTGGAGGTTTTCTACAATGAGAGCAGAGCTCCCCGCCGGGACGGTCAAGAAACTTCTCCAGGACAAAGCGCGCCTGGAGGGACTCGAACCCCCGACCCGCTGCTTAGAAGGCAGCTGGGCCGCCTTCTCAACTGATTGAATAAGAATTGGTTGCGAGTTCTGTTCCTGATAGTGTGTTCAGAATTGTGCTCACGGACCCCATCCTCACTTCTTCCCAGCGGGAACGAGGCTCTTGAGCTTGATGTCCTCCGCTTTGCAGTCGACCCCCGTGCCACCGTGGCTGACCTCGTCGATGATCTTGTACTAGTCGGCGACGACGGTCCCAGGCTTCAGGACGCGGACGGGCGTTTCGAGGGTCTTGGTCAGAGAAGGCGCTTCCGGGTTCTCTGCGCAGCACTTCGGGCACTCGACCATCAGGCTCTTCTCCTGAACGCGGACATCATTCCCTATTTTGGAAGCGGAAGCTTCATTTTCTCACAAATGGCTATGAACCGGGGATTCCCGAACAGTCGATCGAAACATCGCGCCGGTGTGGCGATATATGTCATGAGCGGGTCATGGGATTCAAAACCCTTTTCAATCCAGTCCATGGCTTTATCAGGCTGATCCGCCATAATGTATCTTGTGGCCATATCAGAAAAACCAATGTAATTGTGTGCAGCATATTTCTCCATATGCTTCATTAATTCTCCATAGGCCGAAACGATTCCGCGTTCTCTGTAGATCCTCTCGATCTCTTTGTATTGATCTTCTTCAAACGGAAATGGAAGCGAGTATTTTAGCGCTCTGATGACTCTGTCGTAATCCTTGGACTTGTACGCTGCAATTTCAAGCATCCCATTGATATTGAAATCCGCAGGATGAGTGGCCAAAGCGTCTTCCATGAGAGATATGCTAGCTTTGCAGTCACCGGCCTGGACCAGCGTTCCGATATATAAAAGCTTCGTGTTGAAATTTAGCGGATCGAGGCTGATGGCCAATTCTCGCTGCGCCCGTGATTCATCGCCCCTGTTCAGGATCAATAATAACTGCGCATACATCAGCCTTGCGAGGGGGTTGTTGGGATTAATGGCCAGAGACTTCAAGAACTCTTTTTCGCTCTTTGGCCAGTCCCATTCCACCAATTGGGCGAACACGGCACTCTGATAGTGGACTTCCGCGAGATCCGGATCCAAGGCCATCGCTTTGTTGAGGTTCTCGAGGATCTTCGGGCCAACGACAGAAGGGGGTTCCCACCCCGCCTGTTGGATCCATATCCAGACCTCGGCCAGACCTGCATAGAGAGGGGCCCAGTCGGGGTTCTTCTCAATGGCGCTGTTCAGATATTCAATGGCTTTGTATAACGATTCCTTGGTAAAATCACTCCAATAGGAGCGGGCTTTCAGATATTGATCATAGACTCCAAGATCCGCGGCCGGTATTTTTTCAATGAGCTTCTTTTCTTCAGGGGATATGACCGCTCGGAGCTCCTCGGCAATGGATTTGGCGATCCTGATCTGGATGTTAAAGATATCCTCGACATCGGTGATCTCTTGCTGGAAAGACTCCCCCCAGAGATGGGTCTCATGCTCGGCCATGATCAGCTGGGCCCTCAGGCGAAAGGCTTTGCCGTATTTCTGCGCGCTGCCCTCCACGATGTAGTTCACGCCCAGCTCTTCGGCGATCTCGCGGACGGACTTCTTCCTTTCCCGATATTGTTCGACCGATGTGCGGGAGATGACCCTGAGCGCCTTGATCTTCTGGAGGCTGCCCAGGATCTCCTCCATCACACCGTTGATGAAGTAGGTGTTCTCCTGGTCGGGGCTGTTGTTAATGAAGGGAAGCACGGCGATGGACTTTTCGGGCTGGACAGCGCGTTTCGGGAAGACGAAGAGCACCGCGAGGGTGGCCGCGATGACCAGGCCTGCCAACGCCAGGTAGGCGTAGGTCTTCTTCAGGCCCAGGACCCGGCCGCGAAGGAAGAGCGAGACCCCGCTCGCCGGCCTCAGGCCGTCGGCGATCGCCTTGAGCTCCCCGAGCATCTCCTCCATCGTCTGATAGCGGGCGGAGGATTTCTTCGACAGGGCCTTGAAGACGATGTTCTCGAGGCCCGGGGGCAGGTCCTTGCGGAACTTCGTGAGCCGCTCGGGCTCGTGTTGCAAGATGGAATGGATCAGCGATTGCTCGTGATCACCTTTGAACGGCAGGACCCCGGAGAGCATCTCGTAGAGGACGACGCCGAGCGACCAGATGTCCGTTCGCTGGTCGACCGCCTCCCCTTTCGCTTGCTCCGGGGACATGTAGGCCACCGTCCCGACCGTCGTCCCCTCCCGGGTCAGCTTGACCTGGCCTGCCAGCTTGGCCAAACCGAAATCGACAACCTTGGCCACGCCGTCTTGAGTGACCAAAATATTGGCCGGCTTGAGGTCGCGATGGACGATCCCCTTGGCATGGGCCTTGGCCATCCCCGACGCCGCTTGGATGGCTAGGTCGATTGCTTTATCCGTCTCGAGCGGCCCGCGCTTGATCTTCTCCCTCAGGCTCTCGCCCTCGTAGCAGCCCATGGCGATGTAGAGCCGCCCATCGTCCGTTTCCTCGATCTCATGAATCGTGCAGATATTCGGGTGGTCGAGAGCCGAAGCGGCCCGGGCTTCCTGGGTGAACCGCTCCCGCGCGTCAGGGTCCGGCACCCACTGGTGCGGGAGAAACTTCAGCGCCACAGGGCGCTGGAGCTTGATGTCCTCGGCCTTGTAGACGATTCCCATTCCGCCCCGGCCGAGCTCTTCCAGGACCCGGTACTTGCCGGCGATCAGGGTCCCCTTCTTGAGGATCTGAACGGGCGTTTCCAGGGTTTTTGTGAGGGACGCAGGAGGCGGGCCGGCCTGAGTGAGCCGTGACGCACAGGTGCCGCAGAATTGGGAAGTATCAGGATTGTTGGAATGACATTTCGGGCACGTTATGGCCAAGCGCGTTCCCCTTCCCTAGCTTGACCTCAGATTAACAGAGGGATGGGCGGGAAGTCAAACGGGGCACGCCTGAGAGGATTCGAACCTCCAAACTTTGGATCCGGAGTCCAATGGTCTATACGCCCAAAAAGACATTGCGTACACGAGAGCGGCCAGTCAGCACGTCAAAGAGGGCTAGGGGATGATGAGGCTGCGATGCTGGGGGGCTCCTCTGCTTTGGCTGTGCTCAAATGTGTGCTCAGCGGATGCCTAAAACGGTGTAAAGCTGTACAAAATTGCAACAATTTCAGATCCTTGGGGATGATGCCAAAATGGCCATTTTCTCAAGGAATAAGAGAGCGCGCCTGGAGGGACTCGAACCCCCGACCCGCTGCTTAGAAGGCAGCTGCTCTATCCACCTGAGCTACAGGCGCGTCGAGGCGGGTGAAGAGATCGGGGAGAGCGGATTTGAACCGCCGACCTCCTGCTCCCAAGGCAGGCGCGCTAGCCAGGCTGCGCCACTCCCCGTTCCGTTCAGCCGTAGAATATTAACATAAGAAGGGGTCAAACCTAAACTCTTTCACTTTTCCTGATACGAGAAGCGCAAACAAGGGCGCGAAAAACGAATTTCGTAGACCCCCTGCGTTTACCCCTTTCCGACCGAGGCCTTTATCGATGACGGATTTCTCGACGCGGACGACGATCGGACGGCCGTGGGGGCAGAGGGCCGGCTGGGAGGTCTTGAAGAGCTCCTCGACGAGGTAGCCCATCTTCTCCCGAGTCAGGGGCTCCCCCGCCTTGACGGCGGACTTGCAGGCCATCGTCGCGAGCATCCTGTCGCGCCGGTCCTCGGCCCTTGTCCCTCCCGCCTCCTCGAGAAGGCCGAGCAGGACGTCCTTGGCTTCCTCCGCCTTGAAGAGGTCCGGGTATTCCTTGAGGGCGTAGGAGCGCCCGCCCATGGCCTCGACCCGAAAGCCCAGCTCTTCGAGAAGGGCCGCATTCTCTTCGAGGCTGACCGCCGACGACGGCGGAAGCTCGATGAGGGGCGGGATGAGGAGGATCTTTCGCGGCCACAGCTTCAGCCTGTCGATCTCCCTGTACTTTTCGAAAAGGACGCGCTCGTGGGCGTTGTGCTGGTCGATGACGAGAAGACCGTCCTCCCCGGCCGCGACGATGTACATGTTCTCGAACTGACCGAGCACGACGGGACCCTTGCCCTCGGCCGTCTCGCGGGTCCGGTCAAGACTTGGAGCGCGTTCCGAAGACGGGGACACGTACCTGCGGTACAGCCCTCCTGGGCGGCCCGATCTTCGAGGGGCATGTCCCCCTCCGCCGCGGCCGGACCGAATTCGAGACTCGGGGGCCGAATAGCTCGTTCCGCCCTCGCGCGATCCGCGAGCCTGTCTCCCGCGCGACCTCCGACCGGCACGACCTCTTTAATGGTGTGCCCTCGCGCGGCGCCCTCGCTAATAGCCCTGAGGACGAGCCGGAAAACGAGCTGCGTGTCTTTGAACCGGACTTCCGCCTTGGCCGGGTGGACATTGACGTCGACGTCGGCCAGGGGCATCTGCAGGAAGAGGAAGGCCTCCGGCGACCGGCCCCGCTCGAGGATGCCCATGTAGGCCTGGCTCAGGGCCGCCATGAGGATCCGGTCCTTGACCGGACGGCCGTTGACGAAGAAGTGCTGGACCGATCTGTCCGCGCGCCCGGCCAGAGGCAGCGACGCCAGGCCCTCGAGCCGGGCCCCGCCGTCCTCCGCAACGACGTCCATGAGGCCGTCGACCATCTTTTTGCCGAAGATCTGGAAGACCCGCTCACGGAGCGTCGCGACCGGCGGGCAGGCGAGCGTCTCGCGGGTCCCGTGGACGAGCGTGAACCGGACCCCGGGCGCGCCCAGCGCCGCCTGGGTCACGTACTTGGTCACCGGCCCGAGCTCGGATTGGCCCGAGCGAAGGAACTTGCGCCGGGCCGGCAGGTTGAAGAAGAGGTCGCGCACCTCGACGCTCGTGCCCCGGGGAAAGGCGATGTCCGTGACGGCGACGAGCCTCTCCCCTTCCCTCTCGATCATCGTGCCGCGGTCGCCCGCGCCGTCGAAGGTCCGCAGCGTCAGCCTCGAAACCGCGGCGATGCTGGCCAGCGCCTCGCCACGGAAGCCAAGGGTCGCGATCCGTTCCAGGTCCTCCTCCCGGGCGATCTTGCTCGTCGAGTGCCGGCGGAAACAGAGGGCGGCGTCCTCCCGGTCCATGCCCGAACCGTCATCCTGGACCTTGATCAGGCTCTTGCCGCCGTCGACGAGCTCGATCCGGATCTCGGACGCCCCGGCGTCGAGCGAGTTCTCGACGAGCTCCTTGACGACCGAGACGGGCCGTTCGATGACCTCGCCCGCGGCGATCTTCTGGGCCACGTCATCCGGCAGGAGATGGATCTTTTTCATGCGACGATCTCGCCTTCCGTGCGGCGCGGCAGGACCCTTCGGACCGAGACCCGGACGAGCTCCCGCTCCGGGGCCTGGCAGGAGGGAACGCGCACGCTGATAAAGTTCCCGGTCAGGACCTCGGCGCCCTTTTCCGACCGGTCGATGACCACGGCCTCGAGCTCCCGGCCCAGGAAGCGCCGCCTGAAGCGGAAGTCCTTCATGGCCGACAGGCGCCGCAAGGCCTTGGCCCGCTCCGTGATGACGCCCGTCGGGATGCAAGGCCGAGTCGCGGCCGGCGTCCCCGGACGAGGCGAATACGAGAAAACATGGACATAGGTCAGCGCGGACCGTTCGATGAATCCCCTCAGCTCCTCGAAATCGGCTTCGGTTTCTCCCGGGAACCCGACCATGACATCCGCGCCTAAGGCCGCCTCGGGGGCAAGCCGCGCCATCTCGTCGAGGGTCCATTCATAGGATCCCGTCTCGACAGTCCGGCCCATCAGCCCGAGGATGCGTAGCGAGGCGTGCTGGAGAGATAAGTGGACGTGGGGACAGATCCTTTTATCCGCAGCAATGTGCGTCATGAGCGAAGCATCCGTCTTCCGAGGATCGAGGGAGCTCAGCCGGAGCCGTGCCGGACCGGCCGCGTCGCTCAGTTCACCGAGCAAGCCGAGGAGCGAGCCGCGAGGCTCGAGGTCCTCGCCATACGAAGAGAGATGGATCCCGGCCAGGACGATCTCCCGGAAGCCGCGGCCGGCCAGGCCGCTAACGGCCGCGACGACATCGTTCAGGGGAACACTCCGGCTTCGCCCCCGGACGCTGGGGATGATGCAGTAGGCGCACCGGTTGTCGCAGCCGTCCTGGATCTTCAGATAGCCGCGGGCGCGGAAGGAAGCGTCCTCGTTGATCTCGTCGCCGGTCTTCGTCGTCGTCTGCCGTCCGGTCGATCCCGCCGTTTCCGGGAGCGTCCGCAGCCCGTCGAGCGCCATCAGCCGGTCGGCCATCCCGTCCTTGGCGCTCTGCGGCAGGACGGAGACGACGCCCGGCAACGCGGCGATCTCGGCAGGCGCCCTTTCGGCATAACATCCCGTGACGACGATCTTGCTTCCCGGATTCTGGCGATGGACGGCGCGGATGAACTTCCGGACGTCGCGCTCGGCGCGGCCGGTGAGGGTGCACGAGTTGACGACGACGACGTCGCTCCGGCCCCAATCCTCGTCGAGGCGAAGGCCGCGCTCGCGGAAAGCGTCCGCCCAGGCAAAGGCCTCGGCCTGATTGACGCGGCAGCCGAAGTTCCGGACGGCAAACGAAGGCATCGCCGCGGGCTAGAGCTTGTCCTTGAGCTTGGCGGAGGCCGCCTCGACCTTCTCGGCCATCTGAACCCGGTGGGCGACGAGCTTCTTCCTCAGCTCTTGGTCTTGGAGGGCCAGGATCTCGACCGCCAGGATCGCGGCGTTGGTGCCGCCGTGCTTGCCCAGGGCCATCGTGGCCACGGGAATGCCTTTGGGCATCTGGACGGTCGACAACAGGGCGTCCAGGCCCGCCAGGGCGTCGCTCTCGACGGGAACGCCGATGACGGGCTTGACCGTGTGCGCGGCGACGACGCCGGCCAGGTGGGCGGCTTTTCCGGCCACGGCGATGAAGACCTCCGCGCCCGCGTCTTCGGACGATTTTACGAGGCGGAGCGTGCGCTCGGGCGAGCGGTGGGCCGAGGTCACTTCGATCCCGAAGGGGACGCCGAAGTCCTTGAGGACCTTGAGCGCATCCTCGATCGTGCCGGCGTCCGACTCGCTTCCGAGGAAGATCATGACCTTCATGTCCGCTCCTCCTTGACCGCGCCGATGTCCCGGCGGTAGTACATGGCTTCGAAGTAGATCCGGCCGCAGGCCTCGTAGATCTTGCCCATGGTCGCGGCCAGCGTCTCTTCCGAAGCGCAGACGCCGAGGACACGGCCGCCCGTCGTCAGGTAGTGGTCGTTCTCGAACTTCGTCCCGGCATGAAAGACCGTGACTCCCGGGACCTTTTCCGCCTCATCGAGTCCGGAGATGATCTTGCCTTTCTCGTAGTGGACGGGATAGCCGCCCGAGGCCACGACGACGCAGCCCGAGGGCTTGGCCGACCAGCGGACCTCGGTCTTCAGGATGTCCTCGTCGACGGCCGCCTCCAGAAGGTCGACGAGATCGCTCTCGAAGCGGACCATCTGGGGCTGTGTCTCCGGGTCGCCGAAGCGGCCGTTGAACTCGAGGACGCGCGGCCCCGCGTCGGTGATCATCAGTCCGGCGTAGAGGACGCCCTTGAACTTCCGGCCCTCTTCGAGGAGCCGCGTGACGGTCGGTTTGATGACGGTGGACATGACCTCGTTGAACAGCGTCTCGGTCATGAGGGGCGACGGGGAGATGGCGCCCATGCCGCCTGTGTTCGGGCCCTTGTCGCCGTCGTAGGCCGCCTTGTGGTCCATGGCCGTGACCAGGGGCTGAACACGCAGGCCGTCCGAGATGACGATGAACGAGACCTCGCGGCCGCGGAGGAACTCCTCGATGATGATCCGGCGGCCGGCCGCCCCGAATTTCTTCTGGACGAGCATCTCGGAGGCGGCCTCTTCGGCTTTCTGCTGTGTGGCGCAGACGATGACTCCCTTGCCCGCGGCGAGGCCGTCGGCCTTGACCACGACCGGGAAGCCGAACTCGCCCGAGGCCAGGATCTTCCGGGCCTGCTCGAAGTCATCGGTGACCTTGAAGCGGCCGGTCGGGATGCGGTGGCGGGCCATGAACTCCTTGGCGAAGACCTTGCTGCCTTCGATCTCGGCCGCCTTCTTCGACGGGCCGAAGATCCTCAGGCCCCGCTTTTCGAATTCGTCGACGATGCCCATGGTCAAGGGGATCTCGGGCCCGACGACGGTCAATCCGATCTTCTCCCGCTCGGCGAAATCGGCCAGCCCGGCGATGTCCGTATCGGCCAAGGGCACGTTCTCGGCGACGTGCCGCGTCCCGCCGTTGCCCGGCGCGCAGAAGATCTTCTCGACGCGCGGGCTCTTGGAGATCCGCCAGGCCAGGGCGTGCTCGCGGCCGCCGGAGCCGACGATCAGGACCTTCATCGTCAGGCCCCGGTCGCCCGGCGGAGGTTCTCGACGAACTTGGCCGCGTAGCCCGTGTCGGGGAAGACGCTCGCGAGGATCCGCGCGGCCAGGGGCATGGCCTCGGCCGGCGGCAGCGTGAAGCCCATGGTCAGGAAGTTCTTGCGGTAGCGGGCCACTTCGACGCCGGCCGGCTTGTTGCGGATGATGATGTCGCTGATCAGGCCGGCCAGGGTGTCGAAGTCCTTCTCGACCATGCCGAACCGGGTCATCTCCTGGACGCCGAGGCGGATGCCGCTCGATTCGAGGAAAGTGGCGTCGTCGGGCAGGGCCTGGTAGTTGGTCAGGACATTGCTCGTCTCGAGGCGACGGGCGATCTCCATGCCCGGCCCGAAGGACTTGACCCGGATGATGACCTGGTGCGTTTCCGTGAAGCCGTCGGCCGGGTCGCCTTCGACCGGGATGCCGTGATCGTGGAGGGCCTTGGCCAGCGCTTTGGCGTTGGCCCGGACCTGGTTCTGGAAAGGCTCCTTGAAGGCGTTCATCTCGTACGAGGCCATGAGGAGCCCCAGGAGCGTCCCGAGGTGGTGGTTGCTCGTCGACCCGGGGAAGGCGCGGCCCTTGATCTCGATCCAGAGGGGCCGGAAGGGCGAGCCCTTCGGGATGTTCCCGGCGACGACGCCGCGCTGCGTCCCGAAGAAGGTCTTGTGGGTGCTCCCGGTGACGACGTCCGCGCCTTCCTCGAAGGGGGCCTGGAAGGCCCCGTAGAGGCCGAGGACGTGGGCCATGTCGTACATCAGGACCGGCCTGTCCTTCCAGCCGCGGACGATGTCGGCCACGAACTTGACCGGCTCGCGGTAGAGGAACATGCTCTTGCCGAAGACGACGAGCTCGGGCTTGTGGGATTCCAGGATCGCGGCCAGGGCGTCGAGGTCGGGCTTGTACGGATTGTCCTTGCGAACGGGGAAATTGACGACCTGCTCCTTGCCCGTCATGGGGTCTTCCTCGACGAAGTTGAAGAGGGCCCCCATCGGCTGGGCGCTGAGGTGCCCGCCGTAGATGAGCTCGTTGTTGAGGACCAGGCGCATGCGGCGCGAAAGCTGGCCCTCGGCCCGGCCGCGGTTGATGAACTTGACGATGCCCTTGAAGACGACCTCGTTGGCCATCTGGCCGCTGATCGGCCGGAGCTCGATGTCGGTGCACCCGAAAAAGGCCGCCATCTCCTTCTGGCATTCGGTCTCGACGTCGCGGACGAAGTCCGTTCCCTGATAGAAATAGATCTCGTCGCCCTTCATCGTCCGGTGCTCGGCGTAGCGGCCGGACGGATCGGCGATCTCGCACATCTTGACGAGGAGCGAGGGCGTCGATTCCGACGGGATGAGGTTGAAGCAGTCTCTCTGACGCCAGGCGCTGTTACGCTCGGCGCGGGCGGCCAGGTCGTTGGCTTTTTCGGCGAGTGGCAGCATGGATCCCTTCCTTATTTGAAATTCTCGTTTTCGAGATCGCGGATCATCTGGACCCTTCGGGCGTGGCGGCCGCCCTCGAAGGGCGTCTCGAGCCAGACGCGGACGAGACGAACGGCGATATCCAGGGTGTGGGTCCGGCCGCCCAGGGTCAGGCAGTTCGAGTCGTTGTGGGCGCGGCTGACCTCGGCGGCGTATTCGACCGAGCAGGGCGTGGCCCGCAGGCCCTTGAACTTGTTGGCCACGATGGCCATGCCGAGGCCCGTGCCGCAGATGAGGATGGCCCGGTCGCAGTCGCCCGCGACCACGGCCCGGGCGCCCTTGGCGCCGTATTCGACGTAGTCCACGGTTTCCCCGGGCCCGCAGCCGAAGTCCTCGAAGGGGAAGTCGTGGCTGCGGAGATATTCGGCGATGCCCGTCTTGAGCTCGTAGCCGGCATGGTCGGAAGCGAGAGCGATCTTCATTCCGGTCTCCTTTCCCTGCCCCCTCGGTCCGGCCGCGTTCCCTGCGGCACGGCCTACTTCACGGTATCGAGGAGCTTGGTCGCTTCGGGCAGGACCTCGATCGCCTTCATGACGACGGGGTCGCTTTCCCTGGCGACTTTGATCCCGGTGTCGAGGCCCCAGATGGCCCCGGCGATCTCGCGTTCGAGCTCGCGGCGGATCTCCGGCTCGGCCTCCCGGAAAGCGGGCTCCTCATAGGCGACCTGACGGGACGCCAGGTACTTGCGGAAGTCGGCGATGACATCGGCGTTGACGACGAAGGTGGTGCCGATCTGGATCTTGCCCGCGGCGGCCGGCCCTGTTTCCTTGGGCTCCTGCGGAAGAACGAGCTTCCGGCCCAGGTCGGTCTGGTGCTGAACGAGCTTCCGGGCATAGCCGAAGAATGTTCCGCTGACGCGGAGCCGCGCCGTGACCGGCTTGAGATTGGATTCGACGGGGTAATCGGGCGTGATGCCGCCCTGGCCGAGGACCTTGCGGCCGTGATCGGTGTAGCGGACCTCGCGGGTGTTTTCGGGAGCGCGCTTGCTCATCAGGTATTCGTCGAGCTGGCTGTAATCGCGCTGGATCGACCGCCCGCTCGGGGTCAGGTACTTGGCCACGGTCAGCGCGACGGCCATGTCCGGGGCCAGCGCGAAGACCTGCTGGACGAGCCCCTTGCCCCAGGAGTCCTCGCCGACGACCAGGCCCCGGTCGTGGTCCATGACCGCGCCGCTGACGATCTCGGAGGCGCTGGCCGTGCCCTGGTCGATGAGGATGACGAGCGGGAGCTTTTCGTATTGATCGTCCGTGTAGGCCCGGAATTCCCGGTCGAAGGCCGGATTGCGGCCCTTCGTCGAGACGATGAGCGAGCCCTTGGGGAGGAACAGGTCGGAGATCTCGATCGAGGCGGCCAGAGCGCCGCCCGTGTTCAGGCGCAGGTCGAGGAGGAGGCTCTTCATGCCCTTGGCCGTGAGCTTGGCCAGGGCGTCCTCGAGCTCTCGGGGCGTCTCCTCGCCGAAATTCCGGACGTAGATATAGCCGATGCCGCCGTCGAGGACGAAGGCGTAGGGCACGCTCAGGAGAGGGATCTCCTCGCGGGTGATGGTCAGGTCGAACGGCTTGCCGGCGCCCTCGCGGGCGAAGGTGATGGTGACCTTTGTCCCTTTTTCGCCGCGGAGCTTCTGCATGGCGTCGTAGCTCGAGATGGGCGCCGTCGACTCGCCGTTGATGCGCGAGATCACGTCCCCGGGCTGGATCCCCAGCCGGTAGGACGGGCCGCCCTCGATGGGCGCGATGACGACGATGTTGTCGCCCTGCTTCTGGATCTGCAGGCCCACGCCGTAATACTTGCCCGTGTAGTCCTCTCGCATCCGGGAGAAGCTCGAGGGGTCGAGGAAATAGGAGTGAGGGTCGAGTGTGTCGAGGGTCCCCTTGATCGAAGCCACGGCCAGGGTCTCCTCTTCGAGCGGCTTGTAGTAGCTCTCCTCGAGAAGGCCGGCGATGGCCCGGGTCTTGCTCTCGGCGGCCGACCAGAGGTCCTCGTCCCGGGACAGGGTCGGAAGGAGCACCAGCATCGCGAGAACCACAGGAAGCAGGATTTTTTTCATAGACCTCACATCCCGTTAATTTTACCATCCGCCGCCCCCGCTGTAAAGCCGGTTTCCCAGAGGGGCGAGGCCGTGCTATAATACCGCCGCGAGACGATCCATGTTCGGCAGCATCGGGCCAACGGAACTCATCATGATCTTCGTCATCGCTCTGCTCGTTTTCGGCCCCAAGAAGCTCCCCGAGATCGGCCGTTCGGTCGGCAAGGCCCTCCGGGAGTTCAAGAAGACCTCCGAGGAGATCAAGGGGCGGATCGAGGAGGAGATCGAAGCGTCGGAGATCAAGGACATCCGCAAGGACATCCAGGCGGGCGTCGACGGCATCAAGTCCGAAGTCAAGACCTTCACGGACGATATCACCAAGGAACCGGAGAAAGATGAGCACGGGGAAGGGCCGAAAGTCACCTGACGAGATGACCTTCCTCGAGCATCTGGAGGATCTCCGGAAGCGGCTCTTCTACTCCGCCATCGCCCTTTTTATCGGCTTCGTCCCGGGTTGGATCTTCGCCAAGGACATCTACAACCTCTTGGCCCGCCCCGTGACCCAGTACCTGCCCGCGGGGACCAAGCTCGCCTTCACGGGCCTGACCGCGCCCTTCATGCTCTATATGAAGGTGGCCTTCATGGCCTCTCTGTTCGTCATGTCGCCGTTCGTCTTCCTCCAGATCTGGTACTTCGTCGCGCCCGGCCTCTACCAGAAGGAGAAGAAGTACGCCATCCCCTTCGTGCTCATGACGACCTTCTTCTTCGCCCTCGGCGCGGCCTTCGGCTATTTCCTCGTCTTCCCCTGGGCCTGCCGCTTCTTCCTGACCCTCGGCCGCGACTTCCAGCCGGTCATCAAGGTCGACGAATACTTCGGCTTCGCCCTGAAGGTCCTCCTCGGGATCGCCCTCGTCTTCGAGCTGCCGACGCTCGTCTTCTTCCTGGCCAAGATGGGTCTCATCACGGCCCGCTGGATGATCCGGAACTTCAAGTACGCCGTGCTCCTCGTCTTCGTCATCGCCGCCGTGATCACGCCCACGCCGGACGTCATCACCCAGAGCATCGTGGCCATCCCGATGCTGGTCCTGTACGGCCTCGGCATCCTGATCGCGCTCGTCGTCGGGCGGGGCAAGGAGAAGGCCCGGCGGGCGGAGACGGAGCGGGCGGGCTGAGCGGAAAGCGGCCATGGACGGGCGCCTGATCATCCGCGGCGAGCGCGTCGAGACGGACAGGAAGATCGTCTCCGAGAACCCGGCCACGCTCCAAGCCGTGGGCGAGGTCTCCGTCGCGTCGGGGGAGATCTGTGAGCGGGCCATTCAGGCCGCCAAGGAGGCTTACGCGGCCTGGCGCTGGCTCGATCCCAAAGAGAAGCGGGCCATCTTCAAGCGGGCCGAGAACATCCTGGCGCGGCGGGCGACCGAGGCCGGGCGGCTCATGGCCATGGAGAAGGGCTCGCCCTACGCCGAGTCTCTCGCCGTCGAGGTCTTCGGCGCGCTCCAATCCCTCAACTACTACGGGCATAACCAGGGGCGGCTCCTCCGGCCGCGGAAGGCCGGTCACCACACGCCCCTCTTCTTCAACAAGAGCGGCATGTTCCACTTCCATCCCCTCGGGCCGACGCTCATCATCTCGCCCTGGAACTTCCCCTTCCTCATCCCCTTTTGCGACGTGCTGAGCGCCCTGACCGCGGGCAACACGGTCGTCCTCAGACCTTCGACGTCGACGCCGCTCACGGGTCTTCTCGTCGGCGAGATCTTCCTCGAGGCCGGCCTGCCGCCGGGCGTCCTCAACGTCATCGTCTGCCGCGTGCCCGAGGCCGAGGCCATGATCGTCCACCGCGACATCCAGAGCGTCATGTTCACCGGCAGCGTCGGCGTCGGCAAGCGGGTCGTCGAGCTCTGCAGCCGGAACCTGACCAACCTGGCCCTCGAGCTCGGCGGCAAGGACCCGATGGTCGTGCTCGAGGACGCCGACATCGAGCGGGCCGCCCGGGGCGCCGTCTGGACGGCCTTCATGAACTGCGGCCAGAGCTGCGGGTCGATCGAGCGGGCCTACGTCGCCCGAAAGGTCGTCGATCGCTTCACGGCCCGGGTGGTCGAGCTGGCTAAAGAGGTCCGGGTCGGCGATCCCCTCGAGACCGGCATCGACATGGGCCCCATGGCCAACGCCGGCCAGCTCAAGGCCGTCGAAGAGCATATCGCCGACGCCCGGGCGAAAGGCGCGACCATCCTCGTCGGGGGCGGCCGGGTCCCGGGGCTCGTCGGGCACTTCATCCAGCCGACAGTGCTGGCGAACGTCGACCATACGATGCTCTGCATGACCGAGGAGACCTTTGGCCCGACCCTGCCGATCATGGCCTTCGACGACGACGAGCAGGCTGTGGCCTTGGCCAACGACAGCAAATACGGCCTGACGGCTTCGGTCTGGACGCGCAATAGGCGGAAAGCGGCTTGGTTCGCCGAGCGTCTCGAGGCCGGGTCGGTCACGGTCAACGACCACATGTACTCGTTCGTCGAGCCGCGGGCGATCTGGGGCGGCATCAAGCAGACCGGCATGGGCCGGTCGCACGGGCGGTACGGACTCCTCGAGCTCGTCGACATCAAGTACGTCGGCACGGACTTCTTCAGGAAGAAATCGCAGACCTGGTGGTTCCCCTACGACAAGAGTCTTGAGGGCGTGATGGAGAAGGCCGTCACCGTCTTCCACGGCGCGGGTCTGGGAGCCAGGACGCGGGCGGTCCTGGGCTTGCGCAAGGAATGGCGGAGGATCGCGGCCACCGCTCCTTTGCTGAATTATGTCCGCGCCCTGCCGAGGATCCTGAAAAAATGAAGACGCCGCCGCGGCTCATCGGCCTGACCGGGACCAACGGGGCCGGCAAGGGCGAGGCCGCCGCGTACTTCGCGGCCAAGGGCTACGCCTGCTATTCCCTCTCGGACGTCATCCGGGAGGAGCTCGAGCGCCGGGCCGAGCCGGTGAGCCGGGACGATCTCATCCGAACGGGCAACGAGCTCCGGGCGCGCTTCGGCGCCGACGTTCTGGCCCGGCGGACGATGGACAAGGTCGGCGGGAAAGGGCGGGCGGTCATCGACAGCATCCGCAACACGAGCGAGATCGATTTCCTGCGCCGGCAGGACGGATTCGTGCTGCTGGCCATCGACGCGCCGGTCGCCTTGAGGTTCTCCCGGGTGGCCGCCCGCGGCCGGGACGAGTCGGCGGCCGATCTCGAGGCCTTCCGCAGAAAAGAGGGCCAGGAGCGGGCCGGCGGGGCGACGGGCCAGCAGCTCGAGGCGTGCATGGCCGCGGCCGACCGGCTCATCATCAACGAAGGGACCCTGGCCGAATTCCACCGCAAGCTCGAGGAGGTCGCATGACGCCGCCACGAACGACCAAGGACCTGTACTACCTGGGCATCGCCAAAGAGGTTTCGAAGCGGAGCACGTGCTTTCGCCGGGCCATCGGGGCCATCATCGTGCGGGACGACCAGATCATATCGACGGGGTACGTCGGCTCGCCGCGGAAGACCAAAGACAGCCTCGAGCACGGCTTCTGCCTGAGGGACAAGCTGGGCATCCCGCACGGCCAGCGCTACGAGCTCTGCCGGAGCGTCCACGCCGAACAGAACGCCATCATCAATGCCGCCCGGGCCGGGGTCAGCCTGCTCGGGGGGGACATGTACATCTACGGCAACGCGCCGGACACGGCCGAGCCGATCAGCGCGTTCCCGTGCTACATCTGCAAGAAGATGCTCATCAACTGCGGGCTCAGGAGGGTCGTCTGCTCGATGGCGGACGGCGGCCTCATGATCTTCCAGGTCGAGGATTGGATCCGGGACTGGCAGGAGCGCGACATCCTCGACGACGAGCGTCAGTACGGAAAGGACTGATGAGAGCGGGCGGGGCCGTCGCGGCCGTCTGCTGATGTGCGTCGCGCTGGCCGGAGGGGCGGCGGCGGGAAGGCAGGACGCGCAGGTTGCGGCTGAGACGACCGGCGGGCTGCTGAAGCTGCTGGGGATCGAGCCGGCGGCGGAGTCGGTCGATTACGTCCAGACCAAGACGCAGTTCCAGCTCCACACGCTGCTGACAGAACAGCGCCACCAGAAAACATGGTACCTCGGCGAGCGCATCCAGGAAGACACGCTGGCCGGGCTGAAGATGCTCTCGTCGGTCGACGACGACATCCTGGCGAAGATGGACGGGCTCGCGGCGGCGCCCGAAGCGCTCGAGCAGGCGGCCAGGGCGGTCGAGGGGGCCATCCTCGCCGGCAAGAAGATCTACGTCTACGGCTGCGGGGCGACGGGCCGGCTGGCCAAGCAGATGGAGAGCACGTTCTGGCGGCCGTTCTGGCGCGGGGTCAAGGCCGACGGGAGGATCTGGAAGAAGGCGGCCGGGCGGCTGCCCGCGGGGGCGTCGATCGAGGAGAGCCTCGTCGGCGAGATGACGGGAGCCGACCGGGCCTTGATCAGCTCGCTCGAAGGGTTCGAAGATCTCCAGCTCATCGGCCGGCTCCAGCTCCACGACAGGGGCATCGCCAAGGGCGACGTGGTCATCTGCGTCACCGAGGGGGGCGAGACCTCGTCCGTGATCGGGACGGTGCTCGCCGCGCTCGACGAATGGAAGAGCGAGCCCGGGTACGATCCCGCCGAGAGCCGCAAGAACCTCTACTTCGTCTACAACAACCCGGACGACCGGCTGATGCCGTTCGACCGCAGCCGGAGCGTGCTGACCGAGCCGGGCATCACCAAGATCAACCTGACGACGGGGCCGCAGGCCATCACGGGGTCGACCCGGATGCAAGCGACGACGATCGAGACCTACGTCGTCGCGGCCATCGTCGAGACGGCGGTGGAGCGTGTCCTCGGCCCGGTCCTGGGCCGGCGGGACATGGAGAAGCTCGGATTCGGCGGCGGCGGAGCGGCGGGGCAAGGCGGGACGGGGGTCGCGGCCAAGCTCCGTGAATTCGACGGGGTGCTGGCTGGGGCGAGGGCGGCGCTGGCCGAGCTCGCGGCGCTCACGGATGTCGAGGCGGCGGCCTACGCGGGCGGGCATTTCTCGACCTATTACGCCGAGAAGGGCCTGATCACCGTGTTCATCGACAGCACGGAGCGGAGTCCGACGTTCCGGCTCTTTCCGCTCGATACGGTCAAGGAGCCGCGGCGGAAGTGCTGGATCCAGGTCTGGACGAACGCGGCGACGCCGGCGGAGGCCTGGCAGGCGTTCCTGGGGCGGCCTTTTCGGGGGCTGAGCGCGGAGATGTACAAACGGCCGTTCGAGACCGAGGTCACGGATCCGTACCTGCGGCGGGCCGCCTTGGAGAGCCTGAAGAAGGCCGGCGACGAGCAGGCGGACCTCTACGATTTTTCGCTGTCGAAGGCGAACACGGAAGGACGGGGCCCGAAAAAGGGCGATCTGTGCGTTCTCGTCGCGTTGGCGCCGGAAGAGGACGGATTCGCCGAGGAGAAGTCGTCGTTCGCGCGCGTCCTGCGGCTGGCCGCGGACGGGGGCGCCGACGCCGGCGTGATGATCCTCACGGACAGGCCGTCGAAGGAGTTCCCGTCGGTCGTAGAGCGGGTGCGGCGGCGCTGGGCGGGGGCGGCCGGACGGCTCGTGGTCGTGCCCGTGGCGGTGGGGAGCGAGGGCGATCCGTTCAGGATCCGGCAGCAGATGGCGGCCAAGATGCTGCTCAACGCCCATTCGACGGCCATCATGGCCAAGCTGGGCAAGGTGGTAGGGAACACGATGACCAACGTCAGCCCCAGCAATCTCAAGCTCATCGGCCGGGCCACGTTCCTCATCCAATCGCACGTGAACGACGTGCTGGGAAAGGCCGAGTGGGTCAAGGCCCACGGCGCGCGCAACCCGGTCTCCTACGGCGAGGCCAACGCGGTCCTGTATGACGCCATCGCCTATCTCAAGGACCGGCAGGCGGAGGCCGGGCAGACGGCCGAGGTGGCCTTCAGCATCATCCGCATCCTCGAATCGCTCAAGCAGAAGCGCGGCATCAGCCACGATGAGGCCCTGGGGCTCGTGAAGTCCGTCGGCCTCAGCACGTACCTGTCTGGGACAAGATAGGACAAGAAGGGGTCAAACCTACGCGATGCCAGTTTTAGACTGGCATCGCGTAGGTTTGACCCCTTCTTGAGTTATCTGCTCAATCAAAGGGCCTCGCGAATCTGCTTTTCAAGCGCCGCGATATTGCCCGCGAGTGTTTCGTTAGAACTGATTTCTCGTCTGAGCTTTCGGCAAACGTCGGTGACACCGGAGATTCCAATCCGGTAGTACTCCCCGATTTCCTTAAGAGAGAACCTCGTCATCTTATGGCTGAGATAGATGGCGGACTTTCTTGAGTAGCGGTTCTTAAGCCCAAAAAACGATTCAGACCTGGCACGGATGTCCTCTAGTAGAGGTTGTTTTGCGAGCTTGTTTAACTGCGGGAGTTCACGGTCATAGCCTGATTTACCGTCAGCAAGATACTCAGCTCTTATCCTTGCGATGAATTCGGAGTCGCCCAGAATCCCCACTTCATTTGAAAGGGTCAAGGAATCCGGCGGATCTTGCCCGATGCGTCGAAGGACGTATTCTTGATAAGCGGCCCTGGCGGTGGCCAGCTCGGTGCTGAATGACTTGAGTACTGTAGAATTCGACGTCCAAGGCTTGGGGGAATCGAGTCCAACATATTCCAGGTAGTTTGACCACGGGTAGGCTTCCGGACGCTCAACGATCTTTGCACGCACAGGATTCAAATGAATATAGGCGGTGAGTTCCAGAGCGTATGATTCGGCCTGGACCAGAATGGCCTTAAACCTCCCCTGGAAGGGGTGGCCAATATAAGCATGTTTCTTATTAAAATAGATGGCATAGGCGGTATTAATATAATGCATCGTCCTTGAGAGGTTACCGCAAGTGGTCTCAATGAACAGGTGATAATGGTTATCCATCAGGCAATAGGCGTGGATAACTGCTCCGTACTTTTCGCACGCGTTTCTCAGGCAATTTATAAAAAAATATCGATCATCGTCGGAAAGGAAGATCGTTTGCTTCCGATTTCCTCTTGAAGTGATATGGTAGAAGGCACTGGGATACTCAATCCTCTTCTGTCTTGCCAAAGGCCATTCCTTGCATCGAACATAAAAAGGGACGTTTTGCCGGTTGATTCATTCTCAGTTGGGGAGAATTTGGAGGGCCGAACCGCACGCCGGCCCTGGCAGGCCAGGAAAACTGGCATCGCGTAGGTTTGACCCCTTCTTAGGGCGTCGGGGGGGCGCCGTCGAAGCTGTAGCAGGGCGCGACCGCCGGCCGGGGCCGGCGCTTCGGTTTGGGCTTGACCTGCGGATAGACGAACAGCTCGCCGGCGTAGTTGCGGAGCACGACCTGCTCGTCGGTGATCGACTGCAGGTACTTCGGCAGGACCGGGATCTTGCCGCCGCCTCCGGGCGCGTCGATGCAGTAGTAGGGCACAGCCAGGCCGGAGGTCCAGCCGCGCAGGGCCTCCATGATCTCGATCCCCTTCTCGACGGTCGTCCTCAGGTGTTCCGTCCCCGAGACGTAGTCGGCCTGATAGAGATAGTACGGGCGCACCCTCACGGCCAGGAGCTTCTGCATGAGCCGCCGCATGACCAGGGGATCGTCGTTGACGCCCTTGAGGAGCACGGTCTGGTTCCCGAGCGGGATCCCGGCGTCGGCCAGCAGGTTCAGCGCCCGCGTCGACTCCGGCGTGATCTCGTCGGGATGGTTGAAGTGCACGTTGACGTAGAGCGGATGGTACTTCTTGAGCATGGCCACGAGCTTTTCCGTGACCCTCTGCGGCAGGACGCAGGGCACGCGTGTGCCGATGCGGATGATCTCGATGTGCGGGACGGCCCGGACGGCCTTGATGATGGCCTCGAGCCTGCGGTCGCTGAGCATAAGCGGGTCGCCGCCGGAAATAACGACGTCCCGGAGCTCGGTGTGCCGCCGGATGTACTCGACGCCGTCCTCGATGTAGCGCGGGTGGATCTTCGACGGGTCGCCGACCTTCCTCTTCCGGGTGCAGAACCGGCAATACGAGGCGCAGCTGTGCGAAACGAGGAACAGGCAGCGGTCGGGGTAGCGGTGGACAATGCTGGGCACGGGGGAATCCGCGTCTTCCTCGAGAGGATCGGCGACCCCCGTGTCTTCCTTCAGCTCGGCCGGGTCGGGGACCATCTGACGCCACATGGCGTCGCCCCGCTCCTTGATCAAGCCGGCGTAGTACGGCGTGATCTGGATCTTGAACGTCTTGGCGATCCGGCGGACCTCCTCGACGTCAAGCCCGAATTTCTGGGCGATCTCTTCAGGTTTCCTGAGAGCGCCCCTGAGCAAACGTTGCCAGTCGTCCATCTCCTCAACTCCTAACGAAAGTACTTCGCGTAAATGACGCGATCGTCGCCGGCCCGGTAAAAATCCGGGACCCGGGCGACCTCTTTGTATCCCAGATCGATATAGAACTGCCGCGTGCCGTGATACTTCGGCTGCGACGACGTCTCGATGATGATGACCCGTCCGTCGCGCTTGGCGACCTCGCCCTCGAGCCAGCGGACGAGCTCCTTGCCGCGTCCCCGCCCCTGCTCCGCCGGCGCGACGGCCATCCAATAGAGGTCGTACGCGCCCTCGGCCAGCGGCGTCGGGCCCCAGGTCATGTAGCCCGCCGGCGTCCCGCTCTCGTCCTCGACGACGACGACGTCGTAGTCCTTCTGGTCCGGCTTCCCGAGGTAGGCGTCCATGAGCTCTTCGGCGACGTCGACTTCGGCCGCCGTGAAGAATCCCGTGGCCCGGACGAGGCCGAGCACGGGCTCTTTATCTCGCGCTGCCATCCGTCGGATCATTGACGACTCTTCTCTCGAGGGCGTTCTTGACCATCGCGCCCCAGAACGCGGCGTATTCGATCCCGGCCGCCTTGAGGGCCCGCGCATACCCCGCGTTGGTGCTGATGTCGGGGTTCGGGTTGACTTCGAGGATGAACGGCCGGCCCTTGGCGTCCATCCGGAAATCCACCCGGGCGTAGTCCCGGCAGCCCATGGTCTTGAAGGCGGCCGCGGCCAGCCCCTGGAGCTTCGTCCGCAGCTCGTCGTCGATCGGCGCCGGGCACACCGGCGGGGTCTTCTGATAGAGCGGATTGTCCTCGAACCACTTGGCCTCGTAGCCGAGGATGCGCGGCATGTCCTTGGGCATGGCCGAGAAATCGATCTCGGAGACCGGCAGCGGCGTCACCGCCCCGTTCTCCATGACCGAGACGTTGAACTCCCGGCCGTCGATGAACGCCTCGACGAGAACAGGCTGCTTGTAGTTGTCGAGGCAGCGCCGGACCTGCCGCCGCAGGGACTCCTCGTCCCGGACGACGGAGTCGGGATAGATGCCCAGGCTCGCGTCCTCGGAATTGGGCTTGACGATGAGCGGGAACCGCAGATCGAGGGGCTCGTCCCCCGAAAACATGACCTGCGCGGGCGCGGTCGGCAGCCCGGCCGCCCGCAGCACGGCCTTGGCCTTGAACTTGTCCTGGCAAAAGGCCAGGGTCTTGGCCGCGTTCCCGGTGAACGACAGGCCCAGGAGCTCGAAGATCCCGGCCACGTTGGATTCCCACTGCGGCCGCCCGTAGTACCCTTCGCAGAGGTTGATCAGGGCGTCGGGGTTGAGCTCCCGGACCCGCCCCAGGAAATTGAGCAGGCTCCTCTGGAGCGGGACGAGCGTCGCGCCGATGCCGATCGTGCGGACGGCGTCGTGCGCCTGCTGGGCCATGTCGGCCACGGACTCTTCGGACAGACGTTCGCCCGGCGCCGTCGGTCTCGGTTCGTAGGCGTTGAAGACGATCGCGATATCGGGGGCAGGCTTCATGCACGATCCGCGAGGACCGCCGGCCGTTCGCTCGTCGCAGGCCGGATGCGTGTTTGACGGAGGCCGCACCGCTTGGACGCCTCCTCGACCACCCGATGGATCAGGTCCGAATAGGAATACCCGGCGGTCCGGGCCGCCTTGGGCAGGCAGGAATTATCCTCGGGTCGCGGCAGGATGCCCGGCAGCGGGTTGACCTCGAGGATGTTGGGCTCGCCCTTCTCGTCGAGCCGCACGTCGACCCGGCTCCAGTCCCGGATGCGCAGGACGTTGCAGGTGCGGCCGACGACGCTCTCGATCTTGGCCCGGAGGACCCCGGGGATGGGCGCGGGGCACTTGAAGATATCGAGAGGCTTCTCGCGCGTGTCCCAGAGCCACTTCGCCTCATAAGAATAGATGGGCGCCGCTCCCGACGGGAGCTGTCCGTGATCGATCTCGACGATGGGCAGGATCTCGTAGTTCGGAGCGTTGCCCAGGACGCCGACCGTGAACTCCCGGCCGGCCAGGAACCGCTCGACGATGACCGGCTGCTTGTAGGTTCCCACGACCTCGTCGACGCGCTCGTAGAGCTCGCCCAGGCTGTGGACGAGGGAATTGTTCTTGATGCCCTTGCTCGAACCCTCGGTCAGGGGCTTGACGATGGCCGGCAGGCGGATGCCGGACGGAATGGCCGCGGCCGATTCGACGATCCAGAACGCGGGGTTGGGGATCCGATGGTACGTCAGGATCTCCTTGGCCCGCGACTTGTCGAGGCAGATGCCGAGGGTCAGCGGATCGGATCCCGTGTAGGGGATGTCCAGCATCTCGCAGACCATCGGGATGTGCGACTCGCGGTTGGGGCCGATGACGCGCTCGGCGATGTTGAAGACGAGGTGCGGCCGCTGACGCTTCAGCCGGCCGTAGGCCTTGTCGTCGGATTCGATGAAAACGACCTGGTGCCGTTCCTGGAGAGCATGCCCGACCGCTGCGATCGTCTCGTCCGAATCGCATTCGGCGAGCATGTCATCGGGAAGTGGAGGTTCGTCCTCCTCGTCTTTGTGCTCGGCGGGGCGACGAAAGAGCGTCGCTTCCATTCCCGCTTTCGAGCTATAAAGCAATGCTACTTTCATCGCTCGGTTCCTTCTTTCAACTCAAACTTTCGTACGTTCCTGATATCGTGACCATTTTTATTTTTTCATTTCATTTATAGAGCATTCTAACCAATTGTCAAGCGTTTTCTCGGTTGCGACCACCTTTTTTTGTAGAAGACTCCTCGGAGGACACCATTAGTAGTGTCGTTTTGGAAGACCGCAATATCATCCACACGCCGTGCCGGAGCGGTGCGGCCCTTTGCGATGTGCGCGTCTTGGGGAAGAGCGAACAGGGAGTTCATGGAGGAGGTCCGGGGGCTTCTTATCTGAAGAAAATGAACGTGACGACGACGTAGAGCGGGATGAGGATGGCGAAAGAATAGGCCATGTAGCCGAAGAACGAAGGCATCTTCAGCTTGTACTCCTCGGCGATGGCCTTGACCATGAAGTTGGGGCCGTTGCCGATGTAGGAGTTGGCGCCCATGAAAACCGCTCCCGCGCTGATCGCCTTGAGCATCAGGGTCGGGATGCCCAGCATATCGCCGTTGAGACCGAGGCCCTGGGCCATGGAGAAGAAGGCCAGGTACGTCGGCGTGTTGTCGAGGAAGGACGAGAGGGACCCCGTGGCCCAGAAGAACTGCCACGGCTGGGTGATGCCGAGCTCGGCGCCGCGGGCGTTGAGTATGAGAAGGGCCGGGACCATGGTCACGAAGATGCCCGCGAAGAGGACGGCCACCTCGATGATGGGGTTGTAGGTGAACTTGTTGTCGATACGGCACGCTCTTTTAGTCGTGAGAAGGGACAGAATGGCCATAAGAATCAGCGCGCCCTCGCGGCGGGGGTAGGGCAGGAAGATCGCGCCGATGACCCCGGCGAGCCACAGGAAGTTGATCGTCCCGGTCAGACCGCATCGGGACGACGCGCCGGCGGTCGCGGATGAGATCGCGGCATTCTTCCTTGCGGTACTGGAAGCCGTCGTAGAGGTAGAACATCAGCAGGACGCCGCCGACCATGACCGCCCAGAGCGGGAAGAGGCGCAGGGTCCAGAAAAACGGCACCCCCTTGATGAGGCCCATGAAGAGCGGCGGGTCGCCGAGGGGCGTCAAGCAGCCGCCGATATTGGACACGAGGAAGATGAAGAAGATCGGAATGTGGATCGTGTGCTTGCGCTCGGAGTTCGTCTGGAGCAGCGGGCGGATGAGGAGCATGCTGGCCCCGGTCGTCCCGACGAAGTTGGCCAGCACGGCGCCGATGGCCAGGATCAGCATATTGACCTCCGGGGTCGCCTTGAGGTCGCCTTTGAGGACGATGCCTCCGGAGATGATGAACAGGGCCGTGAGCAGGAGGAGGAACGAGGCGTAATCCTTCAACGACAGGATGAGCTCGTGGGGCGCGTTGAAGATGAAATAGACGGCGACCGGCAGCGACCAGAGGAAGGCGACGAGCGCCTTGTTCTTATGGCTTTCCCAGAAATGAGGCGCACGGAGAGGCAGGAGCGCGATGGACAGAAGAAGTCCCGCGAAGGGGACGATCGCCCACGGCGACATCGTTTGTCCGAGCTCGGGCGCGTTCATGAAATTCATTACGGCATGAAAGCCGTGGACAGCCAGTACGCGCGGGCCGGGAGCTTCCGCCGGGCGGCCTTCGTCTCGACGGGACGAAGGAGCGAGCGGTCGTCGCTCGGCGGGGTCAGGAAGAGGAGGACCGCTCCGGCCGCCCAAAGCTCTTCGAGGAGCTCGAGGGGCAGGCCGCGCTCGATGTGGACCGCGACGCGGGAACCTGAACCCGCCGCAGCCCGGGCGATCTCGACGGCCAGGACGGCCGCCGGCTCGTCGGCGATCGACGTGTCGGAAAAGTGGATCCAGGCGCGGCCGGCCGCCGGCCCGGCGAGCTCGGCGACGAGCGGGCCGACGTGGTAGATCACGAAAAAGGCGCCTCCCTTTTTCGCAGCGGCGGCCAAGCCCGTGAGGGCCGCGGCGTCGCGGGGGTGCTTCCGATTGGAGATATGGAAATCCACCCCGCTCCGGAGAAGGTCCTCGAGGGTTTGGGAGGAGAACCCTTCAGACTGATCGCCGGCCGGGAGAGGCCCGTTCCATAACACGGAGAGACGGGTCCCGGCTTCCCGGGAGGCTCTCTGGACGAGCTCCCACTCGTCGGCCCGAGGCCGGGCTTCGTCCGAGGTGAGGATGCGGGAGCCGGCCCGGGCGAGCGATTCGACCTCGTCGAGGCCGAACCTGCCGGTGTCGAGGAGGCTGAGGCGGATGCCGCGGCGGTCGGCGTACAGGGCCGCCTCGAGCAGGGCCGTGAAATCGAACTGGTCGTCCCGGATAACGAGGTCCTGCCGCGTGCGGACGCGGTCCAGCAGCTCATAGGTCCGGACGACGTCCGTGACGCCTTTCTCGATCGGATGTTCGCTCATTTTCGGAATTTCAAGATATACCATCCCGTCCCGCGGGTGTCAATTGAACCCCGCGGAACGGGACTGCCTCGCCCGACGGTGCCGGGCGAGGGCTGTCCCTCGGGAGCTGTGCTTGATATTCCCCGTAGCGTCCCTTATTATCGTGAAGAGAGGAAGGTCGCGTTGAAATCCTGCGTCGTGCTGTTTTCCGGAGGGCTCGATTCGACGACGGCCCTGGCCTGGGCCTTCGACCGGTACGACGACGTCCGCGCGCTGACGTTCGATTACGGCCAGCGGCATCGCGTCGAGATCGGTCTCGCCCGCAAGGCGGCGCGCCGTCTCGGCGTTCCCCACTTTATCCTCAAGGTCGACCTGCGGCAGATCGGGGGCTCGGCCCTGACCGACAAGGCCATCCCCCTCCCCCGCTCCGCGAGACCTTCCGCACCCCGCTCCGGTCCGCCGGCGACCTATGTCCCGTTCCGCAACGGCATCTTCCTGGCGCTGGCTGCCGCCTGGGCTGAAACGCAGGACATCCGTGATCTCGTCTGCGGCTTCCACGTCGCTGATTCCCCCGATTATCCCGATACGACGAAGGATTTCGTCAAGGCCATGGAGAAGGCCGTGCAGGCGGGCACGAAAGCGGCGTTCGGCGGCCCCAAGGCCCGGATCCTGGCGCCGCTCCTCGGCCTCGACAAGCCGGACATCATCCGGCTCGGGCTTCGCCTGGGCGCCGACTATTCCTATTCGGTCTCCTGCTACGCCGGCGCCGAGCGCCCCTGCGGGACGTGCTCGTCCTGCCGCTTCCGGGCCCGGGCTTGGAAGGCCGTCGGCCGCGAAGATCCTTTGATCGCCCGTCTCCGAAAGGAAGGACCCTCATGAGCTGGACACTCAAGGTCCGGGACAAGTTCTCGGCCGCCCACTTTCTCAAAGAATATAAAGGCAAGTGCGAGAACGTCCACGGCCACACGTTCCAGGTCGAGGTCGCCATCTCTGTCCGCGAGCTCGACCATGCGGGCATCGGCTTCGATTTCACGGAGATCAAAAGGGTCCTGGCCTCGGCGCTTCCCGACCACACCCTCCTCAACGAAGCCTACGCGTTCAACCCGTCCGCCGAAAACATCGCCCGCCACCTCTACGGCAAGCTCCAGGGGAATTACCCGGTCAAGTCCGTGACGGTCTGGGAATCCGACGATGCGTCGGCCACCTACTCTGAAGACGATTGAGATCTTCGCCTCGGTCCAGGGCGAGGGCCTGCGCCAGGGCGAGCCGACGATCTTCGTCCGCCTGGCCGGCTGCAATCTTCGCTGCGGTTTCTGCGACACCAAGCAGGCCTGGCGCGGGGGCCGGGAGATATCCGTCGAGAAGATCGCCGGGAAAGCCGTGCGCCTTCGGACAGGATACCCCACGACCTGGGTCTGCCTGACGGGAGGCGAGCCCCTGGCCCAAAACGTCCGCCCGCTTCTCGTCCGCCTTCACGCCGAGGGATTCCGGGTCCAGATCGAAACGAACGGGACCTTCCCACCCGCCCCGCTCGCGGATTGGCATTCGGTATCGCCCAAGCCGCCGGATTACGCCGTCCATCCGGGGTTCAGGAAGCGGGCCCGCGAGGTCAAGCTCGTCGTCTGCCGCACGCTCGACCTGGACGGCATCCGGACCGTCAGGGCGGCGTTCCCTCCGACGGTCCCGGTCATCCTGCAGCCCCAATCGAACACCCGCTGGAGCATCAAGAAGGCCGTGGGATTGCTCGAGGATGCGAGCCGGGCGGGGCTCGAGGGGATCCGCCTGTCCGTTCAGCTCCACAAGATCTACGGGCTTCGCTAAGCCGGCCGGCGGCTCATGTCCGTCCGGTCTAGCCTGGATTATTCACGAGCCGAGGCGGCTGCAGATGCGAGGCGTCAAAGGGTGAAGCTGTACTCCGAGTACTGCGAACCCTTTGCAACGAAGCAGATGCGGCCGGATCGGCTTGCCCGAAGGGTAAAAACGGCGGTCTTGGGTCTTTAGGTCTTACTGAGAAAACCGGCGTTTTTATGAATGGTCCAGGCTAATAGCTTTTCCAGAGAGGTCCCCACTCCGATTTCATGAATTTCCGGATCCGGGATCTGCCGATCGTCGGATACCAGATCAGGTCGTGGTAAATGTTGCTGGCCAGGGGCGCCCAGAAGACGAGCGGCGAATGGAGGAGGGGGCCTTCAAAGCACCGCAGGCAGCCCTTCCGGATCAGCTGATCGCCCCAGATCACGAGGCTTCGTTTCGTCTTGAACCCGAAGTCGACGCCCGCGACATCGTCGCCGACGATCTCGATCTCCCGGACATCGCCGACCCCGAGGCCGCGATCGTGGGCCATCCGGATGTAGGGAATGCTCAGCGGATCGAAGCCCATGATCCTGGCCGCTACGGCGTCGATGGCCACCGAATCGCCCGAAGCAAGGAGGATATTCTGGATGCATGGCGCCATGGTCCTCGGACCAGCCCCGTTCCCGCAGACGGTCCCGTCCATGACACAAAAAAGACTGGGGTGGATCTCCTTCTGCATATAGAGGAGATCCACGAGGACTTCATGGATGTATTTGTGCGCATAATGGCGGACTTCCTTCAACAAGCCGCCGAACGCGTTCTTGACAGCCCCCGTGGTCGTGGAATGGCCGTGCGTCTTGACCGTCGGCAGATGGAGGATATTCTTTCCGACGTACATGGCCGGGATCTCGATCCCCTCGGGAAAGATCTCGTTGAGCTTGAGGAGCGGGCTCTTGAACGGGTAAACGATCCATTCGACCTCGGGCAGAGCGATGAAGGGCAGTCCGTAGCGGTCGAGCACCGACAGCCAACGGTTGTTCCGGGCCCCCTTCCTGGGATTGGTCACCACGGTCTTGTTCTCGACCGGGAAAAGCCGGTCCTTGGGGAAGCCCGCCGCAAGAAGAGAACGCAGGACTCCCTCGACCTGCCAGGGCTGGCTCGAACAGGCCGGGAAGTACTTGGTCCAGGACAGGTTGAGCTTGACCAGAGTGTCCCGGTCCGGAGGGAGGAACCTCCTCCAATCGGCGAGATCCATGAGCCTCCCGTAGTCGTCCAGAACGCGCTCCGGGGTCGTGCGAATGACGGCGACACGGGCTCGATCCATAGGCGTCACCTCAGCTGCAGGATCAACGCCGCGACAATGACCCACAGGAAGATATCGATCAGCAGCGGCTTGTCTTTGATGACCAGGGCCTCCGGCGTGCCGCCCCCGGCCTTCTGATGGATCAGATACAGGTAGCGGAAGATCCCGTAGAGGACGAAGGGTATCGTGAAAATGAGGTTCTTCGTTCCGAACTTCTCGACCGTCTCGGCAGAGATCGTATACAAGCAGTACGCGACGAAGGTCGAGGCCGTCACCACGGAGATCATCTGATCGAGAAGATAGGTGTTGTATTCCTTCAGGATCGGACGGTGATCCGCCGCCCCCTCTTGAAGAAGGGTCAGCTCGTAGCGCCTCTTGCCCAAGGCGAGAAACAGGGACAGCAGGATCGTGCAGATGAGCAGCCAGGACGAAACTTCGACCCCGATGGCCAAACCTCCAGCGGCGACTCGGATGAGGAAGCCGGCGGCAATGATGAAGACGTCCAGGATGACAATGTGTTTCAGCCATAGGGTGTAGAGGACTTGGAGGACGAAATAGCCGGCCGCGATCAGGAGGAACGGCAAGTTGATCGTCGCCGCAACGAGCATCCCGCCCACGCCCATTCCGATAAGCAGAGCGATCGCCGTGCCCCGCTTCATCCGTCCGGAGGCCAGGGGCCTCCGGCACTTGACCGGATGGGCCCGATCGTCTTCGAGGTCCTTGATGTCGTTGAAAATATATTGGGCGCTCGAGATCATGCAAAAAGCGACAAAAGCCCGAATGGTCAGAAGAAGGAGAGGCTTGTTGGTCAGGTTCTGGGAAAAGAGGAGCGGCGCGAAGATAAAAAGATTCTTGATCCACTGCTGGGCCCGCAGGGCTTGGAGCAGGGCAAGATCTCGCATGATGGCGCGCCTATTCTAATGGAATACCGTTTATCATTTCAATGATGGCTCGGCTTTCCGCTCGAAGAACCGGTAGCCGGACCGGGTGAGATAGACCCCGGCCAGCGTGACCGCCGCGCCGACGGCCTGCACCGCGGCCAGGCGCTCGCCAAGGACCAGGCTGGCGAAGAAGATGGTCAGGATCGGCGACAGATTGCTGTAGACCCCGGTCTTGGCGCTGCCGACCTCCTTGACCGACTCGTACCAGATCACGAAACATAGGAAGATGGCCACGAGACCGGAATAAAAGATGGCGCCCCAGGCCTGCCAGGAGATCTCGGCCCACGCCACTTGGGCCAGGTCCCGGGCGGCGAACGGCAGATAGACCGCTGTCCCCACGATCGTGCCCACGGCGGCCAGCCGGAAGGCCGAGTTCCGGTCGAGGATGGGCTTCGAGAAAACCGTGTACCCGGCCCAGCTGATGTTGGCCAGCAGGATCAGGATGGCCCCGCGCCAGGCCTCCCAAGTGAAGACCAATCCGCCGTTCTCTCCGGCGACGACGAGAAGGAACCCGGCGAAGGAAATGCCGATGCCGGTCCAGCCGGCGATCGAGATCCGCTCCTCCCCGACCGCCGTCGCCAGCAGGGCGATGAAGATCGGGCTCGTCCCCATGACGATCGAGGCCGTCGACGCGTCCATGATGCTCACGGCCTTGATGAAGAAGACCTGGTAGAAGGTAATGCCCAAAAGGCCCAGACCCGCCGCCTTCCAGCCGTCGCCCTTTTTCGCCAGCCGATGCGCCCTGGGCCGGGCGATGAGAACGGCCGCGTAGGCGAGTGCGGCCAGCCCCAGCCGGATGGCGTTGAAGCCGTGGGGGGAGAGCGAGCGCAAGCCGATCTTGATGACCGAGAGATTGACGGCCCAGAGAACGATGACCAGGAAGATCAGGAGATCGGTCCGGCCTATGCGCGAGCCGTTCAGTGGTCTGGTCATGCGGGTGCTCGGGGATGGCCTTTTCGAGGGAAGATCGTCTTTCTGCCGGGGATCCGCTTCCGCTCAGGACCGCCGTTTACGCGGCCGCGGATGGCGCGCTTCGACGACTGAGCTGATTCCGCCCCGCGGGTTGAACTCGCCCCTGACGAGGGCGCTGGACGGCCGGCAGGCGTGGACAACGTCCTCGAGGATGCGGTTGACGACGTTCTCGTAGAAGATGCCCAGGTTCCGATAGGCCAGAAGATATTCCTTGAGCGACTTGAGCTCCAGGATCCTTCCGGCGGGGACATAGCGCAGGGTGATCGTCCCGAAATCCGGCAGGCCCGTCTTGGGGCAGACGGACGTGAACTCGGGGAACTCGATGGCGATCTCGTAATCCGGGAACTGGTTGGCGAACGTCTCGAGCGGCGGCAGCGTCGCGTCGAGGCCGGCCTTGGCCTCGCGGTCTGTGTATCCGGGCATCGTGGTCCTCACTAAATTCTTGATGCGGGCTATGATACCCCAAACTCGCGGCCCCGACAACGCCGCATTCCCTCAGAACCCCGGAATCCCTATAATAAGGGGATGAGCGAATGCAAGAGCGCGAAGAACAAGGCCCGGTGCAACTGCACGTACGAACCCTGCGGCCGCAAAGGCGTCTGCTGCGACTGCCTGGCCTTCCACTGGCGGAACCGCGAGCTGCCCGCCTGCCTGTTCCCGGACTCGGTCGAGAGGACCTACGACCGCTCCCTCCGCCGGTTCATCGAGATCTATAAGGACGAGGCCTGATGCCCGGGCACCGGTTCGTTTACGGCCCCGTCGCCTCCCGGCGGCTGGGCTTCTCCCTGGGCGTCGACATCATTCCCTTCAAGACGTGCACGCTCGACTGCGTCTACTGCCAGCTCGGCTCGACCGGCAAGACGACGGTCCGCCGGGGAAGCTGGTTCCCCCCGGACGAGATCCTGGCCCAGATCCAAGCGGCCGTGGACTCCGGGCAGAGGATCGATGTCATCACCTTCTCGGGATCGGGAGAGCCGACCTTGAGCCGCGATATCGGGCGCCTGATCCGGGCCATCAAGAAGATGACGCGCATCCCGGTCGCCGTGCTGACCAACGCCACCCTGCTCACGCGGAAGAGCGTCCGGCGCGAGCTCGCCGCGGCCGACATCGTCGTGCCGTCGCTCGACGCCGTCCCGGGCGTCCTCTTCCGGCGCATCAACAGGCCCGACGCCGCGCTCGATAACCGCAGGATCATCGAGGGCCTGGTCCGCTTCCGCGACGAGTTTCGCGGCGAACTGCGTCTCGAGATCATGCTCGTCAAAGGCGTCAACGATTCCCCGGCCCACATCCGGGCCTTCAGGACGGCTGTCGCCCGCATCCGCCCGGACCGGATCGAGCTCAACACGATCGTCCGGCCGCCCGCAGACCACTCCGCCCAGCCGCTCAGCGCCGCCTCGATGGCGAAGATCAAGGCTCAGCTGGGGCCCAATGCGGAGGTTGTCGCCTCGTTCCCCGAGAGAAGCCAGGCCCCCGCCTCGGGGAGCCTCGAAGGGTCCATCCTGGCCTCCGTCGGCCGGCGTCCGCAGACCGCGGCGGACATCGCCCTGGCCCTCGGCCGCCCGCCCGGCGAGGTCGTCAAGGCCCTGACGTCGCTCCTTCGGCGCCG
Source organism: Candidatus Aminicenantota bacterium (assembly GCA_963743205.1). Classification (GTDB taxonomy): domain Bacteria; phylum Acidobacteriota; class Aminicenantia; order Aminicenantales; family Saccharicenantaceae; genus RBG-16-66-30. The sequence goes on along the minus strand of CAVUOW010000010.1, from coordinate 224,830 downwards.
CCGGGTCGGGATGCTCAAGCACGGAGGCCTGTCGTACTTCTCCAGGCGCCCGGCTTAGCCTGGACTATTTATAAAAACGCCGGCCTGGGGGCTTCTTATCTTACTGAGAAAACCGGCGTTTTTATGAATGGTCCAGGCTGGCTTTACTTGGCCTGACGGCTGTGATAGCATTCTTTCTCAAGAAGGCTTGAGTCGTAATCCGATTGTCCAACGAGGTCGTGCCTTCACCAAACCGGGTTCGGTCATCCAGAGATCGAGCGGTCCCCTGTTGTCCAATAACCCCGTCGACCACTCCCTCCAATTTCCCTAAAGGAGCCAGCCATGTTTCTCAACACCAACTTCCCCAAGGCTAAAAAATACTGGTACGAAGGGAAATTCTGCGATTGGTCGGAGGGCGGCTGCCATCCCATGATGCACGGCCTCCACTACGGTTCGGCCGTTTTCGAGGGCATCCGGGCTTATAGCACCGCCAAGGGCCCGGCCATTTTCCGGCTGCCGGAGCATAACGACCGCTTCCTCCTGTCGGCGGGGGTGCTCAAGATGAAAGTCCGCTACACCAAGGATGAGATCACCGACTTCGTCAAGCAGACCGTCCGGGTGAACGAGCTCGACAGCTGCTACATCCGCCCGCTCCTCTTCTATTCCTACGGCAACCTCGGCCTCGTACCCAAGGCCTGTCCCGTCGAGCTGGCCATCAGCGCCTGGGAATGGGGCGCTTATCTCGGCGAGAACGCCGCCCGCGGCGTCAGCGCTTATATCATCCCCTGGCGCCGGGTCCATCACACCCAGTTCAACATGTCGGCCAAGCTCGGCGGCGTCTACGTCCAGTCGACGATCGCCGGCCTCGAGGCGCGCGAGCAGGGCTTCGACGAGGCCATCTTCCTGAACATGGAAGGCCGCGTCGCCGAAGGGCCCGGCCAGAACGTCTTCATCGTCAAGAACGGGACGCTCGTCACCAACGGACGGCTCGAATCCGCCCTCGAAGGCATCACCCGGACAAGCCTCCTCGAGCTCGGGCAAGACCTCGGCTACAAGACCGTGGTCGGCCCGATCACCAAACAGGACCTCTTCGGCGCCGACGAAGCCTTCTATTGCGGCACCGCGGTCGAAGTCATCCCCATCGTCACGGTCACGGACGGCTCCGATCCGACCATGCCGAAGACCCTCCACAGCATCGGAACCGGGAAGCCGGGCCCTGTCGCCCTGCGCATGATCCAAGCCTTCGGCGACGCCGTCTCCGGGCGCAATCCCCGCTACGAGAAGTGGCTGACGTACGTCGCGAAGTGAGGCCCGGCGTCCGGCTCCGGCCCATCGGCGTCGTCCGCTCGCCGTTCAAGGACCCGTCGGACCTGCCGCCGCCGGCCTTCGCCCCGCCGCGCTTCTTCGAGAGATCGACCGGCGAGATCGAGATCCGGCCCGAATTCGAGCCCGGCCTCGACGGCCTCGATGGGTTCTCCCACATCATCGTCCTCTTCCACTTCCATCGGGCCGGAACTGCCAAGCTCAAGGTCGTCCCGCCGGGCCAGTCGAAGGCGCGCGGCGTCTTCGCCACGCGGTCGCCGCACCGTCCGAACCCCCTCGGCCTGAGCGTCCTCCGGCTCCTCGGCCGGCGCGGTCGCGTCCTCGAAGTCTCGGGGCTCGACCTCATCGACGGCACGCCCGTTCTCGACATCAAGCCCTATACCAGCCGCGACCGAAAATCTCATATCCGGACCGGCTGGCTGCAAAGACGACGGCGCCGCGCGGGATGATCACCGCTCACGCGGCGCTCGTCGCCCAAGATTTCCGGGCCGCGGGCCGCCGCGGGGCCCGGACGAGGAGGTACTCGCCATGCGTATCCGCCCCCTGATCGTGATCTCCGTGATCCTGGCCGCTTCGACCCTGGCCGGGCAGGATCTGCTGAGGAATCTCGGCCAGAAACAGGATTTTCGCAGCCGCCGCATCTCGTCCTACGACCGGAGCGGCGGGAACCGCGATTCCGTCGTCATCGAGCCGGGCAAGACGGCGGTCCTGGCCGAGATCGAGGGCCCCGGGGCCATCCACCACATCTGGACGACGATCGCCGCCGAGCCGTTCTACGGCCGGAAGATCGTCCTGCGCGTCTACTGGGACGGCGAGAAATCCCCTTCGGTCGAGGCGCCGATCGGGGACTTCTTCGGCGCCGGCCACGGCCTGAACAGGAATTTCGCCTCCCTGCCGATCACCTGCTCGTCGGAAGGGCGGGCCCGGAACTGCTACTGGTACATGCCGTTCCGGCGCTCGTGCCGCATCACGGTCAAGAACGAGGGGACGCGGGCCGTCGACGCCTTCTACTATTACGTCGACTATCGCGAGCTTCCCGGGCTTCCGGCCGATGCGTCCTATTTCCACGCCCAGTATCGCCAGGAGTTCCCCCCCGACGAGAGACGCGATTACCTGCTCCTCCAGGCCGAAGGCGCCGGGCACTATGTCGGGTGCAACATGAGCGTCCTCCAGCGGGCCATGGGTTGGTGGGGGGAAGGCGACGACCGGATGAAGGTGGACGGTGAGTCCAAGCCGTCGCTTCACGGCACGGGCTCGGAGGATTACTTCTCCGACGCCTGGGGCATGCGCGAAGGCCAGGGCCTGTTCTACGGCTGCCCTCTGCAAGAAGAGGACTTCCAGGCCGGCGCCAAGGCCACGGTCTACCGCTTCCACATCCCCGACCCCGTCCCGTTCAAGAAGTCCATCGAGGTGACGATCGAACACGGGCACGGGAACGACCGCGAGGATCTCCTGTCCTCGGTCGCCTACTGGTATCAAACTGAGCCGCACCGGGCTTTCCCGTCATTCCCGTCCGTCTCGGAGCGGCTTCCCTTCGCCTTCGAGCCGCCGGAGAATTTCGTTCTGCCGCAATGGCGGGAAGAGACCGCAGGCCAGGCCGGAGCGTTTGTCGACACGGCCGCAGGGCTTCGCCTGTCGGCGCCGCGCCTGGCATCGGCCCTGTCCTCCTACTACAACGCCGCCGGGGCCCGTTACCCTGTGCTCCGGACCGACGGGGCGGCCGACGGCACTCGGGTCGAATTCCGCTTTCCCGTCGACGTGCGCGATCTCTACACGGTCGAGCTCCACTTCCTCAAGGCGCCGGCCGCGGGCAACATCCGCATTTCCGGAGGCGGCGCCGGAAACGGCGGCGCTTTGGCCGGCAGTGTCCTGGGCCGACTCGACGGATATGCCAAGGAAGCAACCCTGGCGTCCGTCGTCCTCACGGATCTTCTCCTCGATACCGGCCCGAATGCGCTCGTCTTCGACGTCTCCGGGAAGGACGCCCGCAGCGCCGGCACCGACATGTTCTTTGTCGGCTTCGGTCTCAAGCCCGCGGCCCGCAGGTTCATCCGCGACTGGAACCTCGTCGGCCCGTTCGATGCCGCGGACATGGACGACCTGCAGACCGTCTATCCCCCTGAAACGGAGATGTCGCCCGCCAAGAGCTACAAAGGCAAGAACGGCGCCTCGGTCGGCTGGCGGACCTTCAAGGCCGGCGCGTCGGGCTACGTCCGCCTCGACGACCTCATCCGGCCCAACGAACAGGCCATCGTCTACGGGCTCGCTTATGTCTTTTCCCCGGACGACAGGGCAGCGTCCCTTCTTCTGGGCAGCGACGACGGCGTCCGGGTCTGGGTCAACGGCGGGCTCGCCCACACGAACCCCACTTATCGGGCGGCCGAGCCCGATCTGGACCGGGTCTCCGTCCGTCTGCTGAAGGGATGGAACAGGGTCCTGGTCAAAGACCTCCAAGGGGCCGGCGGGTGGGGTTTCTACATGCGCTTCGCCGACCCCGAAGGCGTCTTGCGCTACGCCCTCAAGCCCGAGTGAGAGGCGCCTCAGGACTTCAAGACTTCGCCGGCCGCCGCTGAGACGACATCCCACGCGGCCCGGACGTGGCGTTCCTCGGTCGTCCGCTGGCCGACGACGAATCGGACCGTATACTTGCCGCGAAGCGTCGTGTGGGTCAGGAAGATCGTCCCGCCGGCGTTGATGCGCTCGAGGAACCTGCGGTTGAGCTCGTCGAGGCCGGCCTCGTCGCGGCCGTCGTTGAGCCGGAAGCAGACGAGCCCGAGATCGACCGGGGCCAGGAGCTCGAAGCGGGCGTCGGCCTCGACCCAGTCCCTGACGAGCCCGGCCAGCCGGACATGCTCGCGGACCATGGCCTGCAGCCCCTCGACGCCGTAGCTCCGGATGACGAACCAGAGCTTGAGGGCCCGAAAGCGCCGGCCGAGCTGGATGCCCCAATCGCGGTAGTTCTTGACCTTGGCGTCGACGCCGGTCTTGAGGTACTCCGGGTGGATCTCGAAGGTCCGGATGAGCGTCCCGGGGTCCCTGACGAAATAGGCCGAGCAGTCGAAGTTGGTCACCATCCACTTGTGGGGATTGAAGACGAGCGAATCGGCCAGCTCGGCGCCGTCGAGGATCCAGCGCTTTTCCGGGAGGAGGGCGGCCGTGCCGGCCCAGGCCGCGTCGACATGGAACCAGACGCCGTGTTTCCGGCAGATCTCGCCGATGGCCCGGAGCGGGTCGACCGCCCCGGACGAGGTCGTCCCGACCGTGGCCATGACGCAGGCGGGCACGAGCCCGGCGTCCTTGTCCCGGATGAGGGCCTCCTCGAGCTTCTCGGGAATGAGGGCGAACCTCCCGTCGGTCGGGAGACGGCGGAAGTTCTTCCTGCCAAAGCCGGCGATCTTGACGCCCTTTTCGGCGCTTGAGTGGACTTCCTCCGAAGCGTAGACGGTCAGAGGCGGCTTGAGGCCGGATTCGTTCGACTCAAAGCCGGTCGCCTTCTCCCTGGCTGAAAGAAACGCGCACAGGGTGGCCGTCGAAGCGGTGTCCTGGATGACGCCGGAAAAGCCGGCCGGAAGCCCGATCATCTGCCGCAGCCAGTCCAGGACCACTTCCTCGAGCTCGGCCGCGGCCGGGGAGGTCTGCCAGACCATGCCTTGGGCGCCGAGTCCGGCGGTCAAGAACTCCCCCAGGACCGAGGCGGGGCTGTTATTGGCCGGAAAGTAGGCGAACCAGCCGGGATGCTGCCAATGGGTGATGCCGGGCATGATCACGCTCTCGAAATCCCGGAAGATCGCCTCCATGCCCTCTCCCCTCGTCGGCGGCACGGCGGGGAGGAGCTTCTTCACGTCCCCCGGCTCGAGACGGGAAAGGACGGGGTATTTCTCCACATTTTCGAAATAATCGGCGATCCAGTCCACAAACTGGTGCCCGGCGCGCCGGAAATCCTCGTTTTTCATGAAAATCTCCTCGCTCCAGGGCAATTTCCCCCCCGGACGACCTCTATCAATATATCAATTTACAGGCGAAACCGCCAGGGAAAGGGTGTTCAGGAGGGCTTTTTTTGAATTGCTTACAAAAGGTGCGTTTTGGCTATAAAAACCGGCCCGCGGAAGGCGCTCGGAAGCATTTTCATGCAAGTCGAAATAAAGCCTTGTATTCCCTCCGGTTCTGTGGTATAATTAGAAATGGTCATTGAGGGGGCTTAAAAAAATTCGGATTTTGTCGAAGTCTGCCCTCCGCCCGTCCTCTCCAATCCTATTGACAACCCCCCTCCATGGATGCAACGTTTTGGTTCTCATCGCGGTATTAACCTGCGAGAGAAGAAGATGACCGGCAGAGACCTCCTTTTGAATTTCTTCGATAGACCCCATTTTCCCACCGAGGCTGCCCTGTTCTGAAGGCCGGATCAGGGCAGCCTCATTTCCTCTGTAAGCGAAGCGAACATCAGAAGGGGTCAAACCTACCTTTCGTTATCGTTCCAGGGCAGCCCAGCGTCCATGGCGGGGCAGTGGAAGAAGAGGTCAAACCGTAAAGATAAGTTTGCACAGCTAACCTTCGCTGCGGAAAAATTATAAGTATTGTTTGACCCCCTCCGTTTGTCGCTATCATCTCCCGCGGCTTATTTCGAAGGGAAGTCCGTCAAAGGCGGACACAGCCCCCGCTACTGTATCCGGGGACGAATCCCGAGAGACGCCACGGCCAAGGGGCTGGAAGGCTCGGGAGGAGGACGATCCGGGAGTCAGGAAACCTTCTTTAAGCCTCGGTCGACCGGTCTTCGGGCGGAAGACGGAGAACGAAAAGCGGCGGGGGCGGCTGCGGAGCTCCTGCCATGGCCCTGAGAACACTCGCCGTCGCGGCCCTCGTCGCGCTCATCCCCTCCTTCTCCGAAGCGCAACGCCCTCCGCAGGACCGGCCCGCCCCCCCGCTCCGACACGACGTCGTGGTCACGGCCACGCGCCTCGAGACGCCCGAGAAGAGAATCGGCAGCTCCTTGACCGTCGTCAGCGGCGAGGAGCTCGTCCGGACAGGCCGGGCCTTCGTCCTCGACGCCCTCGAGGCCGCCCTCGGCCTCTCGACCGTCCGGAACGGCGGTCCGGGCGCGACGGCCTCCGTTTCGGTGCGCGGAGCCAACAGCGAGCACACCCTGTTCTTGCTCGACGGTCTCGAGCTCAACGACCCGATCAACCCTTCTCGCTCGTACGACGTCTCGCACCTGCCGCTGAGCCAGGTCGAACGGATCGAGATCCTCCGCGGCCCGCAGGGCCTTCTCTACGGATCGGACGCGCTCGGCGGGGTCATCAACATCATCACCCGGACCGGCCGCGGCCGGCCCCGGCTCACGCTCGCCTCCTCGACCGATACGCTCCGTTCGGTCGCCGCCGACCTCTCCCTCGCCGGCTCGGGAAAAAAGACCGATTATTCGTTCTCGCTTTTTCACGAGCGGACGGCCGGCCTGTCCGCGGCTTCCTCTTTTTACGCCGGAAACACGGAGAAGGACGGCTATCGCGACCTGAGCCTGGCCGCCCATATCGGCTACGCCCCGGGGCCCGCGTCCCATTTGGCCTTCACGGTCCGGGCGGCACAGGACCGCACCGAGCTCGACAATTTCGGCGGTCCCGGAGGCGACGACCCGAACAACGTCCAGGACTACGGGAGCCTGCTTGTCCGCGGGCAATATCGCGACCTCTCCCGGAGCGGCCGCTGGGAACGGACCGTCTCCCTGTCCTGGCTCGGCACACGCCGCGATAACGAGAACCCCATCGACGCATCCCACCCCGACGAGAGCGACCGGGGCCTCTACCGCAGCGGCATCGTCAAGCTCGACTGGCAGAACAATCTTTTCCTCCATCCGACCAACACTCTCACGGCCGGCCTGGAGCTCGAGAATGAAACGGGCCGGTCCGACTACATCTCGGACAGCGTGTACGGCCATTCGGAGTCCCTCTTCCCCTCGGCCCACGCCGGATCGGCCGGGATCTATCTCGTCGACCACTGGGAGGTCCGCGACCGCTTCTTCGTCACTGCCGGCGTCCGGACCGACCGCCACAGCCGGGCCGGCACGGCGGTCACCTTCCGCGTCGCGCCGGCCTATGTCATCGCCGCAACGCGAACGCGGCTCAAAGCGACCCTGGGCACGGGCTTCAAATCGCCCTCGCTCTACCAGCTCTTCGCCCCGGCCACGTCTTTCGGACCGGTCGGCAATCCTCTGCTCCGCCCCGAGCACGCGATCGGCTGGGACGCGGGTCTCGAACAGGACCTCGCCGCGGGCCGCGTCATCCTCGCCCTCACCTGGTTCGAGAATTCGTTCCGCGACCTCGTCGATTTCGACTTCGCGGCCGGCTACGTCAATATCGGCCGGGCCCGGACAGAAGGCCTCGAAGTCTCGGCCGAAGCGCGTCCGGGAGGCGGCTCGCGGCTCAGCGCGTCCTACACCCGGCTCTCGGCCCGCGACAGCGACGCCGGAACGGAGCTCCTCCGCCGGCCGCGCGACAAGTTCTCCGCCGAAGCGGGCACGCGCCTCTTCGGGCGGTTCGACCTGGCCGCCCATGTGCTCTGGGTCGGCCGGCGCCTCGACCGCGACTTCAGCCTCTATCCCTATCCCACGATCGCGCTTCCGGGCTATGTTCTCCTCGATGCCGTCCTCACGACCGCCGTCGGGCCGCACTTCGAGCTCTTCGCCCGCGTCGATAACCTTCTCAACGTCCGCTACGAGACGGTCTGGGGATACGGCGCGCCGGGAATCACGGCCCGGACCGGCTTCCGCCTGACGCTCTGAGCGGGCGTCGTTGCCCTATCGAGATGGACCCGAAAATGGGGAATAGGTATTGTGTCCCCCATTTACCCTCTCTTCGGTCACTTGAAAAGAGGCGGCCCATGGGCGAGAATGGAGGCCCGATGAACATCCTGACCCTCGACAAGATCTTCAAGCCCCAGCGGATCGCCGTCATCGGGGTCAGCCCGAACCCGAAGAGCGTCAGCGGCCGGATCCTCGCCAACCTGATCGGCGGCGGCTTCCGCGGCGTCGTCTATCCCGTCAGCCCGACCGTCGAAGCCGTCATGGGCATCCCCTGTTTCGCCAGCGCCGCCTCCCTCCCCAAGACGGCCGACCTCGGCATCATCTGCGCCGCGGCGCCCCAGGTCCCGGATCTCGTCCGCGAATGCGGCCAGGCCGGCATCCGCGGCCTGATCATCGTCTCGGCCGGCTTCCGCGAGACCGGCCCGGCCGGCCTGGCTCTCGAGGAATCGATCCTGGCCGAATCCCGCCGGTTCGAGGGGATGCGGATCCTCGGCCCCAACTGCCTGGGCATCATCTCCCCCGCGCTCTCCCTCAATGCCAGCTTCGCCGGGGCCATGCCCCACGCCGGCCATGTCGCCTTCGTCTCCCAGTCCGGCGCCCTGTGCACCTCGGTCCTCGACTGGGCCGCGGAGGAGAAGCTCGGCTTCTCGCACTTCATCTCGACCGGCAACATGCTCGACGTCGAGTTCGGCGACCTCATCGATTACCTCGGCGAGGACGAGGCGACGAAATCGATCCTGCTCTATATCGAATCCATCCCGGACGCCCGGAAGTTCATGACCGCCGCCCGGGCCTTCGCCCGCATGAAGCCCATCGTCGCCTACAAGGCCGGCCGCTTCCCCGAGTCCGCCGCCGCGGCCGCGTCCCACACCGGGGCCCTGGCCGGAGAGGACGCCGTCTACGACGCCGCCTTCGAGCGCATGGGTGTCGCCCGGGTCTTCAACATCGGCGAGATCTTCGACTGTGCGGATCTCGTCGGCCGGCCCAAGATCCCCAAAGGCCCCCGCCTGGCCGTACTGACCAACGCGGGCGGACCGGGGGTCATGGCCACCGACGCGCTCGTCGCCTCGGGCGGCGCACTCGCCGGCCTGTCCGACGCGACCATGCGCGACCTCGACGCGAACCTCCCGCCGCAATGGTCCCGGCGCAATCCCGTCGACGTTCTCGGCGACGCCAAGTCGAAGCTCGTGGCCAAGGCGGCCCAGATCGTGCTCCAAGACCCCGGCGTCGACGCGCTCCTCGTCATCATCACGCCGCAGGCCATGACCAATCCGACGGCCGTGGCCAGGGAGGTCTGCGGCCAGGCCGCCTCGACCCCCAAGCCCGTCCTGGCCGCGTGGCTTGGCGGCGCCTCGATGCACGAGGGAACGAGCCTGCTCAACGAGGCCGGCATTCCCACCTACCAGACGCCCGAGCAGGCCATCAAAGCGTTCATGACCCTCGTTTCCTATGCCCGCGATCTCGAGATCCTCTACGAAACGCCCAAGGACATCCGCGTCGATCTGCCCGTCGACCGCAGGGACCTCCGGTCCAGGTTCGCCGGCATCCTGACTGGGACCGAAGGCGCTTTGTCCGAAGCCCAGTCCAAGGAGCTCCTCGCGTCCTACGGCATCCCGGTCACGAGGCCGGTCCCGGCGGCCACGGCCGACGAGGCCGTTCTCGCCGCGGAGGCGGCAGGCTTCCCCGTCGTGCTCAAGATCCTCTCGCCCGACATCACCCACAAGACCGATGTCGGCGGCGTGGCCCTGGACCTCATCGACGCCACCGCGGTCCGGGCCTCGTTCAGATCCCTGCTCGACACGGTCGCCCGGAAGGCCCCGGAGGCGCGCCTCCAAGGGGTGACTGTCCAAAAGATGGTCCGGACCGGGGACGGGATCGAGATGATCCTGGGCATCAAGAAAGACCCGACCTTCGGCACCGTCGTCATGGCCGGCATGGGCGGGACGGCGGCCGAGATCTACGGCGACCGGGCCATCGGCTTCCCGCCGCTCAACGAGCGCCTGGCCCGGCGCATGCTCGATAAGCTCCGGATGAGGCCGCTCCTCCAGGGTTACCGCGGCCGGCCCGCCGCGGCCGTCGATACGCTCGTCGAAACCCTGATCCGCCTGTCGTATCTGGCCGCCGATTTCCCCGAGGTCGGCGAGCTCGACATCAATCCCCTGCTGGTCACGTCCGAGGGGGTCATCGCCCTCGACGCCAGGGTCGTCGGAGACCGGAACGCCGTCGAAGATCCGAAGCGGCCCTATGCCCATCTGTCCCTGAGACCCTACCCCGAAGAGTTCGTCCGCAAGGCGCGGATGCGGGACGGCACGCCGATCACGCTCCGCCCGATCAAGCCCGAGGACGAGCCGCTTTGGCTGGCTCTCCTGGCCAGCTGTTCGCGGGAGTCGATCTATTCCCGGTTCCGCTATTTCTTCTTCTGGCAGTCCCACGAAGTGGCCAGCCGCTACTGTTATATCGATTACGATCGGGAGCTGGCCATTGTCGCCGAGGTCGGCGAGGGCGCGGACCGCAGATTCGTCGGCGTGGGGCGTCTTGTTTCCGAGCCGGGCCGGGAGTCCGCCGAATACGCCGTCCTCGTCCAGGACGCCTGGCAGGACAAGGGTCTGGGCGGTCTTCTCACCGACTACTGCCTCGGCATCGCCAAGGAATGGGGCGTCCCGACGGTCACGGCCATCACGACCACGGACAATCCGCGGATGGTCGCCGTCTTCGAAAAGCGCGGCTTCCGCATCGTCAACGACCTCGAGAGCTCGCTCGTCGAGGTCTCGAAAGACCTACTCTAGCTTCGTGAACCCGGCGACGCGCGCCGGCGCGAGGGCGTGCAGGTCGAAGACGATGATCTCGTTCGTCCCCTGCCGGAGGAAGGGCGCCGGGCAGAAGAGCCGCTTCTGCGGTCCGATCTCCCAGTACCGCCCGAGGTTCCGCCCGTTGACCCAGACGACCCCCTTGGTCCAGCCGCTCATGTCAAGGTAGGTGTCGCCGACGTTCGGCAAGGTCGAACGTGCCGCGGAAGAAGTTCGCCGGCCGCTCGGCCTTGCGGCGCCCGAACCGGAGCCGCGCCAGGTAATCCTCGTCCATGGACAGCGGGTGGACGTCCCAGCCCATAAGGGTCATGGCGTTCAGAGTCACCCGGTCGGTGATGCCTTTGCGGTCGAGGAGCCGCGGTCCGAAATTGATCCGGCCCATGGCCTCGACGAGGATGTCCATCGTCTCGTTGGCCGGCTCCCCTTTGGGGATGTCGAGACCGGTCTCGGCCTTTGTTCGATCGATCGCGCCGAGGTAGCGGCCGTCGACATAGACGCTGCCGTAATCATGAAGTTCGGTCGCGACGAGCTTGCCGCCGCGATGGCCCAGGAGCTTCGTCCGATAGAGGATGAACCCGAAGCTTTGGCCGTAGGACTCCATCGGGCCGGGCTGGGGACTGCGGACGGCCGGCGGCAGATTGTCGAAGAGCGAGGCACACTCGTCGAGAGCGATCGCGGGGATGGTGATCGACGGCAACGGTTCGGGGAGGTCGGGGAGCCGGGCCCCTTTCGGTTGATAGCGCGCCAGGAGATCGCGGATGGCGAAATATTTCGGCGTGGGGCGCCCGGCCTCGTCGAGCGGGGCGTCGTAATCATAGCTCGTCACGTCCGGCTGGTACTTGTCGCTGAAGTTGGCTCCGGCCGTGAACCCGAAGTTCGTCCCGCCGTGGAACATATAGAAACTGAATGATTTGCCGTTGTCGAGAAGCCAGCGCAGATCGGGCAGGATGTCCTCGGTCTTGACCCGGGCCCAGTCCTCGCCCCAATGGGTCAGCCAGCCGGGGTAGAGCTCGCTGCAGAAGACGGGAACGCCGCGCTCGAGCCGCGCCGCCTCGGCGAATTCCTTCTCGTTCGTGCCGGGGTCGAGTCCGATGGCCACTCCCGGCAGGCTGCCCGCTTCGAGCATGTCAGGCGTCGCGCCGTCGGCCGTATAGAACGGCACCTCGATCCCGGCCTTCTCCCAGTATCCTTTGAGGGCCAGCAGGTAGTCCCGGTCATTCCCGAAGCTGCCGTACTCGTTCTCGACCTGGACCATGAGGACCGGGCCGCCCCGGTGGACCTGGAGGTCGCGGAGGACCTCGCCAAGCTTCAAGATATAGGATTCGCAGGCGGCGAGATAGCGCGGGTCGGAGCAGCGGACCTTGATGTCCGGCGTCCGCAGGAGCCAGGCCGGCAGGCCGCCGAAATCCCATTCGGCGCAGGCGTAGGGCCCGGGCCTGACGATGACCCAAAGCCCGATCCGCTGGGCGGTCCGGATGAAGGCGGCCAGATCGTTCCCCCCGGTGAAATCCCATTGACCGGGCTCGGGCTCGAGGGCGTTCCAGAACACATAAGTCCCGACCGTATTGAGGCCGGCGGCCTTGACCTTGGTCAGCCGGTCGGCCCAGTACTCCCGCGGGATGCGCTGGTAATGGATCTCACCGGCCATGATGCGGAAGGGCTTGCCGTTGAGGAGGAAGTCCTTCTCCCCCAGCCGGAAATCACGCTGCGGGCCGGCGGAACCGGAGGCCAGAGCCAGCACGATCAAGGCGGCGAGCGTTCTTCCGGGCAATCTCATGCGGCCCTCCCGAGCGATCGTGTCATCGGAGCGTGCCGATCTTATCACACAATTGACTTTCCGCCGCCGGCCGATATAATCCCCACGGACGAGGGCCGGCCTCCCCCGGCCCGCAGACGCGGCGACCCGTCCCGCCGGGGAGAATGACATGACAAAGACACGCCTGGTGACCTTCTTTCTCGGGCTGGCCCTCCTGGGCGGCGCGATCGCGAAGCCGGCCGCGGCCCAGAACGAGAAGAAGCCGCAGGCTTTCAGCCTCGCCCTTTCGGGCTTCGTCAAAACCGACATCTTCTACGATTCGCGCCAGACGGTCACGATCCGCGAAGGCCATTACCTGCTCTACCCCAAGGGGCCCGCGGCGGGACCCGACGGGATCGACGCCAACGCCCGCGGCGCGTTCAACATCCTTTCGATCCAGACCCGCCTCGCCGGGAAGATCAGCGGCCCCGACGCCCTGGGCGCCAAGACATCGGCCTATATCGAAGCCGAGTTCTTCGGCACCTCCGACGCGGACCTCAACGGCCTGCGCCTCCGTCACGGCTACCTCAAGCTCACCTGGCCCCATTCCGAGATCATGGTCGGCCAGTACTGGCACCCCATGTTCGTCACGGAGAGCTTCCCCGACGTCGTCTCGTTCAACACCGGCGCGCCCTTCCAGCCCTTCAACCGCAGTCCGCAGGTCCGCTACACCCGGATGTTCGGCAGCGTCAGCCTCACCGCGACGGCCCTGGCCCAGCGCGATTTCGTGAGCAACGGCCCGGACGGGGCGAGTTCCGTCTATTTGCGCAACGCGGCGCTGCCCGAGTTCAACCTCAAGCTGCAGGCCGCCTCGAAGAACGATGAGCGGAAGACGGAGACCGTGGCCGGCATCGGGGCCGACATCATGAGGCTCGCGCCGCGGATCGTCACGGCCATGGGCTACTCGACGGACGAGGCCCTGACGGGGCTCGCGGCCATGGCCTTCTTCAAGCAGAAGTGGCCCAAGTGGACGTGGAAGGCCGAAGCCGTCTGGGGCCAGAACCTCCACCACCTGACCATGCTCGGCGGCTACGCTGTGAAGGACGTCGTCGACGCGGTCCGGCTGGACTGGGCCTACACCCCGATCGCGACCCTGTCCCTTTGGACCGAGGTCCAGACGAACGGCGCCTCGTGGCAGACAGGCCTCTTCGCCGGCTATTCCAAGAACCTCGGCTCGCCCCGCGAGATCGTCGGGGCCAACTTCGCCCGCGGTTTCAACATCGACGAGCTCTATCGTCTCTCGCCCCGTCTCGTCTACAACGCCGGCAAGATGCGCTTCGCCGGGGAAGTCGAGCTGACGGCGGCCTCGTACGGCACGCCCGACCCCTTCGGCAAGGTCCTCGACCCCCGGTTCGTCCGGAACATCCGTCTCCTTCTCGCCGCTTACTATTTTTTCTAGAGCATGTAAACATTTCTTACGGCCGGACGTATATAGTCTGGATACTCCGTTCGAGTCCCCCCTGACGGGGTCCTGCCTTGATGGCACAAGACTTGCTCCGTTACCGGCTGGCGGAGTGGAATAGCCCGGGCCCGGCGGCCATCCAAAGGAGAGCGTTGATGCGAAAAGCCCCCGGAACCGGCTCTGTGATCGTCCTGGCCCTGGCGCTCGCCTTGGGTTCGAATCCCCTTCCAGCCGCCGCCCAGGCCGCATCCCAGAACATCGACGATCTGAAGAAGACCGCGGTCAAGGTCTTCCTCGATTGTGACGACTGCGACCTCGATTTCATCAAGACCGAGATCACTTTCGTCAACTACGTCCGGGACCGGCTCGAGGCCCAGGTCCACGTCCTCATCACGACCCAAACGACGGGGGGCGGCGGCCAGGAATACACTCTGACCTTCATCGGCCAGAACGAGTGCCAGGACCTCCGGGACGTCCAGAAGTACTTCTCGTCCAAGACCGACACGGAAGACGAGACCCGCCGCGGCCTGGTCAAGACCCTGAAGCTGGGGCTGATGAGCTTTGTCGCCCGGACCCCCATCGCCTGCCGCATCGCGGTCGACTACGCGAGGCCCGAGGCCGGGGCGGCGGGGCGCGACCGCTGGCACTCCTGGGTTTTCAGCCTGTCCGGCGACGGCTACTTCTCGGGTGAGCAGAGCTACATGAGCCGCATGGTCGACGGCTCCTTCTCGGCCAACCGGATCACGCCGCGCTCGAAGCTGAAGCTGGGGCTGTCGGTCGACTCCTCAAAGCAGCGCTACGAGACCGACGCGGGGACGATCACCGGCACCACGTCGAGCCAGATCCTGAGCGGCCTCTTCGTCGAGAGCCTGGGCGAGCACTGGTCGGCCGGCGCCTTTGTCCAGGTCGAGTCTTCGCTCTATAGCAACATCGACCTCAGCGTCAGCCTGGCCCCGGCCGTCGAGTTCAATTTCTTCCCCTACTCTCAGTCAACCCGGCGCCAGCTCCGGGCCCTCTACAAGGTGGCCGTCATCCCGGTCAAGTACCGGGAGGAGACGGTCTACGGGAAGCTCCGCGAGACGCTGTTCCAGGAATCCCTGTCCCTGTCCCTCGACCTCCGCGAGAAGCTCGGGACGATCAGTCTCAGCGTCGAAGCGTCGAACTATCTCCACGACTTCGCCAAGTACCGCGTGGACACATTCAGCATCGTCAACCTTCGGCTCTACAAGGGCTTCAGTGTCTACGTCATCGGCGGCTACTCTTGGATCCGCGACCAACTCTCGCTCCTCGGGCGCGAGCCGACCTATGAGGAGCAGCTCCTGCGCCTTCGCGCGCTGCCGATGCACAGCAACTACTTTGCCGCGGTCGGCTTCCAGTTCCAGTTCGGATCCATCTTCACCAACGTCATCAATCCACGCTTCGGCTCGACCGGCGGCGGCGGGTTAAGCATCCACATGAATTAGGGCCGGGAGAGATGCCATGAATCCCATCCAGACACGCTTCCTCAAGGCCGCGGCCCTGGCCGTGCTCATCGCCCTGGCCCTGGTCCTCCCCGGAGGCGCCCAGACCGCTGCGCCCAAACCGGGCGGCACTCCCCCGCCTCCCCTGCTGAGGGTCTTTCTCGACTGGCCCGGCGCCGACATCGAGGCCATCCGGGCCGAGATCCCCTTCGTCGCCTTCGTCCCCTCTCTGAACGAGGCCCAAGTCAAGGTCGCCGTCGCGCCTCAGGGGCCTCCCCCGGAGGGCCGGCTCCGGATCGAGCTCGCCGGCCTCGGGGAATTTCAGGGGATGGACAATACCCTGACCTATGCGCCCGGCCGGGACGAGAAGCCCGACGACGTCCGGAAAGGGGTCACCGTCCTCGTCCGGGTCGGCCTCCTGCGCTATGCGGCGAAGACGCCCGTCGCCAAGGACCTGTCCGTCAAGTTCCTCGACCAGACGAAGCCGACCTCGGTCAACGACAAGTGGAACTTCTGGGTCTTCAGCCTCAGCGGCAACGCTTTTCTTTCGGGCGAGACCCAGTACCGGAGCGGCTCGTATTACGCGTCGGTATCGGCCAACCGGACCACCCCCGCGTTCAAGGTCCGGACGCAGGCCTTCGGCAACTGGAGCGATTACTGGTTCGACCTCGGCAACGGCACGTCCTACCAGAGCACGACCCACGGCTACGGCGGCTCGGCCCTGGTCGTCAAGAGCCTGGGCGAGCACTGGTCGGCCGGGGGCTACGTAGAGGCCGAATCCTCGACCTATGGGAACCTCCGGCTCTCCCTGAGCGCCGCCCCGGCCCTCGAGTATGACGTCTTCCCCTATTCGGAATCGACCAAGCGCCAGCTCCGCATCCTCTACCGGATCGGTCTGACCCGGACCCGCTATTACGATGAGACCGTCTATTTCAAGACGGCCGAGACCCTCCTCCAGGAGGCCCTGAGCGTCGCCTACGAGGTCGTCCGGCCGTGGGGCAAGGCCTCGCTCCAGCTCCAGGGCTCGCATTTCTTCCACAACGTCAAGTTCAACCGGGTCGAGCTCGAGGCCGGGCTGGAGTTCCGCATCTGGCGCGGCCTGAATCTCGAGGTCGACGGCAGCTACACGCGGATCCGCGACCAGCTGGCCCTCTCGGGCGAAGGCGCGTCCTTCGAGGACATCCTCCTGCGCCAGAGACAGCTGGCCACCGGTTACAACTACTCGTTCTCGATCGGTCTCAATTTCTCCTTCGGCTCGACGAAGAGCAACGTCGTCAACCCGCGGTTCGGCAACGGCGGCCGGAGCATCTCGATCAGCATGTAGCGGCGGCCGGCCTTCAAAGGCCTGTTTTCTGCGGAATTCCGGGACATGAACGAAATCTCCTGATTTCGTATCGTGTCCCAGGAATTACCGCCGCGCTTCGCGAGTCCCCGGGCTTTGCAGGCCGGCAGGGGCTTGTTTTCCTCCCCCCGTTTCCCTACGATAGACCCTCCGGCCGGAAAAGGGCCGGTGAAGGAGGCCGCACCATGTCCATCAAGCCCGTCAAACCCGTTCCGAGCGATATCGACATCGCCCAGGCCGCCGAGCTCCTGCCCATCATCAAGGTGGCCGCCGGGCTCGGTCTCAGCGAGGACGACCTCGACCTCTACGGCAAGTACAAGGCCAAGATCCATCTCGATGTCCTTGGCCGGCTCAAGGACCGGCCCCTCGGCCATTACGTCGACGTGACGGCCATCACCCCGACGCCGCTCGGCGAGGGCAAGACGACGACGACGGTCGGCCTCAGCCAGGCCCTCGGCGCCCATCTCGGCAAGAAGGTCGTGACCGTCGTCCGCCAGCCGAGCATGGGGCCGACGTTCGGCATCAAGGGCGGGGCGGCCGGCGGCGGATATTCCCAGGTCGTGCCCATGGAGGATTTCAACCTCCACCTGACCGGCGACATCCACGCCGTCACGGCCTCCCACGACCTCCTGGCCGCGGCCATCGACGTCCGCATCCTGCACGAGTCGAGCCAGGACGACGAGAAGCTCTTCAACGCCTTCTGCCCGGCCAACAAGAAGGGCGAGCGCCGCTTCTCCCCGATCATGCTCCGCCGTCTCAAGAAGCTCGGCATCGACAAGACGAACCCCGCCGACCTGACCGCCGAAGAGAAGCGCCGCATGTTCCGCCTCGACATCGATCCGGCCAGCATCACCTGGAACCGCGTCCTCGATATCAGCGACCGCTTCCTCCGCGTCGTCGAGATCGGCCTCGGCCCGGAAGAGAAGGGCATGACCCGCCGGACCGGATTCGACATCTCGGTCGCCTCGGAGATCATGGCCATCCTGGCCCTGACGACGGGCCTCGCCGACATGCGCGAGCGCCTCGGCCGGATCGTCATCGGCACGAGCCGCGCCGGCGAAGCCGTCACGGCCGACGACCTCGGCGTCGCCGGAGCCCTGACCGTCCTGATGAAGGACGCCATCATGCCCAACCTGATGCAGACGGTCGAGAACACGCCGGCCATTGTCCACGCCGGGCCGTTCGCCAACATCGCCCACGGCAACTCCTCGATCATCGCCGACCAGATCGCCCTGCGCCTCGTGGGCCGGGACGGCTACGTCGTCACGGAATCGGGCTTCGGGGCCGACTGCGGCATGGAAAAGTTCATGAACATCAAATGCCGGGCGAGCGGCCTCGTGCCGAGCTGTGTCGTCATCGTGGCCACGATCCGGGCCCTCAAGATGCACGGCGGCGGGCCCAAGGTCGTGGCCGGTAAGCCCCTGGCCCCGGAATACACCGACGAGAACCTGGCCC
The DNA here is from genome assembly GCA_963743205.1 of Candidatus Aminicenantota bacterium. Classification (GTDB taxonomy): domain Bacteria; phylum Acidobacteriota; class Aminicenantia; order Aminicenantales; family Saccharicenantaceae; genus RBG-16-66-30. The sequence continues at coordinate 206,474 of CAVUOW010000010.1, read as the reverse complement.
TGCTCGAGAAGGGCCTGCCCAACATGGTCGCCCATATCACGAACGCCCGCAGTTTCGGAGTGCCTGTCGTCGTCGCCGTCAACCGTTTTGCGACCGACACCGAGGCCGAGATCGAGACCGTCCGCAAGTCCGCCGTCGGGGCCGGCGCCGAGGACGCGGTCATGGCCGATCACTGGGCCGAGGGCGGGGCCGGGGCCGTCGCCTTGGCCGAGGCCGTCATGGCCGCGTGCCAGAAGCCGACCGATTTCAAGTTCCTCTACCCGCTCGAGTGGGACATCAAGAAGAAGATCGAGACGATCGCCACCCGGATCTATGGCGCCGACGGCGTGGATTACTCGCCCGAAGCAGAAGCCAAGGTCGCCCTCTACACGCGCCTCGGCTTCGACCGGCTGCCCATCTGCATGGCCAAGACGCACCTCAGCCTGAGCCACGATCCGGCGTTGAAGGGGGTCCCCAAGGGCTTTAGGATCCCCGTCCGCGACATCCGGGCCAGCGTCGGCGCGGGGTTCCTTTACCCTCTCTGCGGCGATATGCGGACGATGCCGGGCCTGCCCACCCGGCCCGTTTATTATGACGTCGACCTCGATCTCGAGACCGGCAAGGTGAAGGGCCTGTTCTGAGGGCCTCCAAGCCGCGATCGCCCTCTTACTTGGAGCGGATGACCTGTCCCTTGACGTTCGAGACGTCGACCCCGCCGCTCCCCGTCCTGACCAGGCGGACGTCTTTATCGACGTCCTTGATATCGATGGAGCCTGAGCCGTCGTCGATCGTCACGGTCCCGCCGACCCGGCGGATGAGGATCTCGCCCGAGCCGTCGTCGACCGAAACGTTCCCCTTGACGTCGTCGATCTCGATCCCGCCCGAGCCGTCATCGATCTTGACTTCTCCCGCGATCCGGTCGACGCGGATCGAGCCGGACCCGTCATCGATCCTGACAGCGGCCAGGTCTTCCACAACGACGCTCCCGGAACCGTCGTCGATTTCAAGGGGCATATCTTTCGGGACCGAAACGGTCAGGTTGATGACGGCGTCGTCGTCTAAGCTGAAGAGCCGGAGACGCTCCCGGATACGGCTGACCAGGACCGCGGCGTCCCCCCGCTTCTCCAGGATCAATTCGATTCGATCTTTCAGGAATCCGTCCATGTCCTCGTCCCGGACGTGCCGGGCGACGATTTCCGCCTTGACTTCGATGGCCGTCAGTCCATCCCGGCCGGTGACCGTCAGGGATCCGGCCCCCGCCTCGATCTCGAAGCGCTTGACGCCCTGAGTGGACAGATCCAGGGTCTTCGTCGTCTCGAATGCGGTCAGACTTCCCAATCCCGCCGCGAGCAGCACCGTCAATACAACGATTTTTTTCATAGAAACCTCCGTCCTCTATCCTTAGAGACGGAGGCCGCCCCCTCAAGGTTCCCTGTCCGGGCGATAAAAAGGCGGAATCCGGAGGCCGGCCGGACCGGCGGGGTCGACCCTGCCCCGCGACAGACCCTGCCGATTCGACGGCTCAGCGAAGCGTGACGGTCTGGCTCGCTTTTCCGCCCTTGACGCTGTCGTATGTCACCGTCATCGCTCCCGACCCCTTGACCAGGAGCACCGCCGTCCTCGTCGTCTTGCCCGGATGCCCGTTGCGCACGATGATCCGCTTGAGGTTTTTCTGGTCGATCAGAGGGAGCACCGACGGATTCGCCTTGTACACCGTCTTGTTGTCGATGAAGCTGGCCGCGATGACCTCGACGCTCTCGGCCGTCGACGAGAAGGAGATCGGGCCGGACGGTGAAGTTCTGGGCCGCCCGGGCCATGATCGTCGGCACGGCCTTGGAGATTCGTGATATCGACAAAGACCCGGTAGACGTCCCCGCCGACCTTCTCAACCGACGTTTCACCCATGCGAATGAGCGGCATCTGGCCGGCCTGGTAGAGAGAGAAGGCCATATTCCGGTGGCACAGCTCCTCATTCATGAACCGCGGCGGGACCCGCCCCTGATATTTCTTCCAGACACCGCCCATCTCGACCTTGCCGAACTGAGGGTGATCGTAGGGCTTCCACTCGACGAACTCGTCGCCGAACTCGAGGTACTTGTCGAAGTAGTTCCGGGAGACGGCGGAGGCGATCGGGCTCGAGGGATCCGCCTGCTGCTCCTTGAGGGCCGGGCTCGTAAAGTACTGGTCGCCGTTCCAGAGCTCGTTGGAGAACGAGGGGATGCCGAGCCCGTCGTTGGTGTAATCGATGAAGCCGCCGTGCACGGTATAGAGACCGCTCCAGAGGACGATGTAGCGGTAGAACGGCAGGATGCGCTCGCCGTTCTGACCGAGCTCGTCATAGAAGCGGACATCGGTCATCGGATATTCCCCCACCGATTCCGCGCCCGGCCCGCGGAGGATCATGCCGCCGTTGTTGTGATAGGACTGGACGCCGGCGATGTTCGGATGGGCTTTCAGGAAGTCTGCGACGGCGCGGGCCTCGGGGAGCTGGAAGGGATAGTCCATGGCCCCGCTCTGGACATAATCCGGCTGCCAGTCGCTGGGCCAGTTCCGGTTCTGGTCGTAGCTGCCCGGCCCGTCCTCGTTGACCATCCCGTCGCCGTCGTTGTCGATGCCCTCCTGGCCGAGAAGGATGTAGTCGCCCGTCTCGCCGAATGGCACGGGCTCGAGAACGCCGGGGTTCGTCCGGCTGATCCGGAAGTTGCCCTGCCCGGGGACGAGCTTGCGGATCTGCTCGACGATGCCGTTGCCGTTGATGTCCTCGGGGGGGTCCTCGTCGAAGAGGCCGTCGTTGTCGTCGTCGACCGGGACGTGCCCCGACCGCGCGTTGCCTCCGGGCCCCTCCATAAAGTACTGCCGGCCGTCGGGGTTGACCGTGGGGATGATGTAGAAGACGCGCTCGTCGACGAGCCGGGTGACGTCGTCGATGCGGCCGTAGTTCTCCATGAGGTACCAGATCGTGTACAGGCAGACCTCGCCGCCTTGGATCTCGTTGCCGTGGACGTTGGCCTCGATATACATCCCGGCCTTGGCCGGCTCTGGCCCCGTGGCCGGATTGTTGATAGTCATGACCATGAGGTCGCGGCCGTCAAAGCTCTTGCCGATCGATTCGAGCTTGAGGAACTTGGGGAAAGCGGTCTGGAGCCGCTGCATGTCGGCATAGAGCTCGTTCGTATCGTGCCAGCGGTTGAAATCGAGCTTGACCTTGAAGGCCGGGTCGGAGGCCTTTTGGGCCGGGGAGGAAGAGGCCAGGAGCATGAGCCCCGCGGCCGAGGCCAGGACGAGGGACAGGATCTTGCGTGTTTTCATCGTCGTCCTCCTCTTCACTTCAAGGTGACCCGGGCCGTGGCCGAGCCGCCCTTTTCCGATCGCACCAGGAGCTCGACGACCTCGCCGGTCTTGCCCTTGATGAGCCATTCGTACTTGGCCCGCCTGCCGGAGCCGGCGAGCGTCGGCAGGAAATTTGTCTTGGCGTTGCCGGACATGATGGCCCCCGGCTCGACGCCGAGCTGGACCAAGGTCGGCTTGACCGCCCGGGCCGTCTGCCCTTGGGCCAGGCAAGTCGGCCAGAAGCCGGTGTTCTCGACCTCCGCCTTGATCCCGAAGATGCCGCCGCCGTGGGCGACGGCCCGGAGGGAAGCCACATTCACCCGGGGGAAGAGCGAAGTCAGGTAGACGGCGAACTTGGCGTGCGCCGCGGCGAGATCGGGAAGATCTGCCGCGGGCGGGTTCGTGAAGGTATAGGGCTTGAAGCCGCCGACCTCGACCTCGCCGAACTCGGGGTGCTTGACCTTGGCCCACGCGACGAAGCCGTCGATCTTTCCGGCGTCCATCCACTTGAGGATCTGCTTATCGATGCCGGGCGTCATCGGCTGCGCGGCCTCGGCGGAAGCTCCGGCCGGAGCCTGGCCGAGGCGGATCGCGCCGCCGCCCCCTGGCATCATCTGCATGACGTCCCCCCCGCCGCCCTGGACGACGACCGTCTGGGCCACGCCGGCGCCTTGACCCTGCCGCCCGGCTTGCCCGCCCTGGCCGCCCTCCGCCGCCGCGGGAGGCATCATGCCCATGCGCCGCGGGCCCGGGGACGGCTCGACCGTCATCAGGCCGAATCCGGGCGTCGAAAAGGACGGCACGCCGAACTGGAAATAGCCATACTGGAAGAAGGCGCCCTGGGGATCACGGACGTAAAGGGGCTGGCGGATGCCCGTCAACTCGACGTACTTGTCGCTCACGCCCTTGAGGTAATCGTAATCCGCCGAGGCGACCGTCGTCGCCGCCTTGCGGTCGGGCAAGCGGAGGCGGCCGGACTCCGCCGCCGGAGCCTGTCTCTGGGCTTGCCGGCCTCCGGGCCCGCCTCCCATCAACATCTCGAACGAGAATTCGCCCCCGCCGAAGCGGCCGCCGCGGCCCATCCCGCCGCCGGTCTGGATGAAGCCCATGCTTCTCGCTCCCGCCTTCGAGGACTCGGCGAAACGGGCCAGGTCGACCTCCCGGGCCGGGCCGAACCGCCCGGCGCTCGTCGGGGCGACGATCAGGTTGTCGCTTTCTCCAAAGGTCAGGATCGCGGCGATGTTCCGATGGGCGATGACCCAGTCCATGAGGGCCCGCGATTCCGCCGCGCTGACCATGTGCGGTCCCGCATCCGGCTTATAGTAAGGATATTCGTGGGCGAAATTCCGGTTGATGTCGGTCCCGCCGGGCGGGTCCTCGTTGACAAAGCCGTCGCCGTCGTTGTCGATGCCCTCGGTCAAGAGCTTGTAGGCACCGGACTCGCCCTTCTTCGGATCGGCCCTCTTCATCAAGCGCGGCTCGTCGGGATCGATCATGTATTCGCCGTCTGCCGCCTTGACCCTCATGACCGTGATGAGACCGTCACCGTTGAGATCCTCCGGGCCGTCCTCGTCGATGCGACCGTCGTTGTCGTCGTCGCCAGGATCCGCGTTCGCGCGCCGGCCCGTCTTGACCGAGGCAAAGAAGCCCTCGGCCCCGTCAGGGTTGACCCGCGGGATGATGTAGATCGTGGTCGTGTCAAGACGCTGCTTGATCTCGGGATCGCTCGCGGCGCCCTTCAGGAGCGCCTCGGCCACGGACAGGGCGATCTCGCTTCCGACGAGACTGTCGCCTTCGAAGCCCGCGGCGATGAGCAGCGCCGGGCGGACCCCCGGAGCGACGCCGCCGGGGTTGGCGATCTCGAAGGCCCAGATGTCGCGGCCCCCGCGCGTCTTGCCGATAGACTCGACCCGGGCGGCTGTCTTGTGGGCGCCGGCCAAGGCCTGAACGCTCTTGGCGAGCTCGGCATAATCGTGGTACTTGGGCGGATCCTGGGCACCCGCCGGAACGCCGGCCAGCATGAGCCCGAGAACGGTGAGGACCGGCAGCACGAACGCCGGTCGGGCGGACCTGATCATGAAGGAACGCACGGGGACCTCCTCAACGGTGAAGGTTGTCGACGGAAGATCGCCTCCGAGCGGAGAACGGCGATCGGATGATGCGGACACAGAGCGACCATACATCCTTTTGACACGGAGCGCCACGGAATCTTCCCGGATTTTGTAATATAATGTCCCGGAACGTCTTGCCGAGAGGATCATCGCATGTCGCAATCCCGCACGATCTCACGACGCCGGTTCATCACCACGAGCGCCGCGGCCGCCGCGTCGCTGGCCATCGTCCCCCGCCGCGTCCTCGGCGGCCAGGGCTACATCGCCCCGAGCGACACCCTGACCAAGGCGGTCATCGGGGTCGGCGGCATGGGCCGGGGCCATCTCGGCTATCCGGGCTCGGTCCTGCGGGCCGTCTGCGACGTCGACGCCAAGCATCTGGCGTCCGCCTTGGAGATCGCCGGCCCGGGCGTTTCCGGCTACAGGGACTTCCGCGAGGTCCTGGCCCGGCCCGACATCGATATCGTCCACATCGCGACACCGCCCCACTGGCACGCCCTCATCTCGATCGCCGCCGCCGAGGCCGGCAAGGACATCTGGTGCGAGAAGCCGATGACCCGGACGATGGCCGAGGGCCGGGCCGTCGTCGAGGCCGTCCGGCGCGCCGGCCGGATCTTCCGAATCAACACCTGGTTCCGCTTCACCGACCGCTTCTACGGCTTCGGGACCGACGTCCGGCCGATCAAGAAGGTCGTCCAGAACGGGCTCCTGGGCTGGCCGATCAAGGCGACCGTGAGCGCGACCACGGGTTTCGATTGGAAGTTCTACTGGAGCGGCCTGACCTACGCCCGGCCGGAGCCGGTGCCGCCGGAGCTCGATTACGATTTCTGGCTGGGCCCGGCGCCCTGGAAGCCCTACCATCCCCACCGTGTCCACGGCACATTCCGCGGCTACTGGGACTACGACGGCGGCGGGCTCGGGGACATGGGCATGCATTATCTCGATCCGGTCCAGTACCTGCTCGACAAGGACGACACGAGCCCGGTCGAGATCTTCGCCGATTGCCCGCAGCAGCATCCGGACGCCTGCGGCAGCTGGCGGCGGGTCGAGATGAAGTACGCCGACGGCTGCGTCATCGTCCTCGACGGCGAGAACCGCGACACGCGCGCCCCGTTCCTCGAGGGCCCGAAGGGCAAGCTCTATCGGGGCTTCGAGTCCGACATCCCCGGCCTCCGGGACGCGCTGGCCTCCCTGCCGGACCCCGAGCCGCAGGTGACCGATTTCTCGGAGGCCGTCCGGACGCGGAGCCGCTTCGCCCTGAACGAGCGGAACGGCCACCGCTCCTGCACCCTCGTCAACCTGGCCAAGATCGCGGTCCAGCTCGGCCGGCCTCTCCGTTTCGACCCGGAGCGCGAACTCTTTCCGGGAGACGACGCCGCGAACCGGCTCGCGAGCCAGCCCATGCGCGCTCCCTGGCGCCTCTGAAGAGACCGTTGAGGAGATCCCCATGAACAAAAGAATCGCCGCGGCCGTCCTCGCGGTCTTCGCCTGCGTGCTTTTCGCGGCCGCCGGGCAGAACGTTTCTCCGGCCGCGGTCCAGGACCTCAAAGCCCGCGTCGCGTCGATCGTCGATCGCTTCCCGGCCGAGACCTCGGCCGCGCGGGACGCGCTGTGCGCCGAGCTCATCCAGCTCGGCCCGGCCGGCCTCGCCGAAACATGCGCCCGCGTCCTTCCTCCCGGCGCGGGCGACGATTCCAAGGCCAGGTTCGCCGTCAACGGTCTGGCCGTCTATGTGACCCGCACGGCCTCCGAGGCCGAGCGGCTGCTTTTCACCCGGGCCATGCTCGCCGCGCTGACGGCCGGACAAGACAAGCTCGTCGACTCATTCCTCATGACCCAGCTGCAGCTCGCCGGAAAGAGGGAAGCCGTCAAGCCCCTGGCGAAGTATCTCACGGACCCGGCATTGGCCGGTCCGGCCGCCGCGGCGCTCCAGGCGATCGGCGGGCTCGAGGCCTCGCGGGCGCTCCTTCAAGGACTCGATACGGCCCCGCAGGGCGCCCGGATCTCGCTCGTCAATGCCCTGGGCGAGATGCGCAGCCGTGAAGCCGTCAAGAAGCTTCTGGCCTTAGCCGACGGCAACGACCAAGGTCTGCGCCGCGCGGCCCGCTTCGCCCTGGCCAATATCGGCGACCCGGCCGCGGGCCCGGCTCTTTCCAAAGTCCGCGTGGCCTCGTCACGGAGCGAGAGGGCCGAGGCCCCGGGCCTCTATCTCCTCTTCGCCCGGCGGCTTGCGGAATCCGGCAAGACGATCGAGGCCCTGGCCGCGGCGCGATCGATCCTTGATTCGCACGGCGGCCCCGAGGAGAGTCAAGTCGCGTCGGAGGCTCTGGCGCTCCTCGTCTCTATGCTCAAAGACAAAGCCGTCCCCGACCTTCTCAAGGCCGTCGACAGCCCGGCGCCGGCGCTCCGCGGCGCCGCCCTCGAAATGGCCGCGGCCGTCGGGAAAGACGATACGACGGCCCGGTGGGTCGAGAAGGCTGCGGCCTCGGGCACGGACGTCCGGGCCGGGATCGTCGAGATGCTCGGCCGGCGCGGCGACAAGACGGCCCTGCCCTTCGTCCGGGAGAGCCTGAAAAGCGGCGACGAGGCGGTCCGTCTGGCGGCGATCCCCGCGGCGGTGCGGCTCGGGGGCGAGGCCGTCTTGCCCGACATCTTCGCGCTCTTCGGCATCGACGGGGAAAAGACAGTGGCTGCGGCCAAGACGGCCCTTCTCGGCTTCGACGGCGGACAGGTCGTCCCCGAAGCCGTCCGCTTGCTCGACGCGACGCCCCTTCCGGGCAAGGCCGCTTTCATCGACCTCATCGGGGAAAAAGGAGCGAAGCAGGAGATCGACCGGGTCCTGGCCCTGGCCTCGGACCCGGAACCGGCGACGCGGACGGCCGCGCTCGGCGCCCTGGCCAAGCTCGGCGGCGAATCGGACCTCCCCCGCCTCGTCGCCCTGCTCGAGAAAGCGACCGACGGGGACGACATCATCCGGCTTCAGGAGGCGGTGGCCGCCGCGGCCCGGCGAAGCGCCGACCCGGCCCGCCGTGGAAGCGCCCTCGTTGACCTGATGCAGAACGCCCCCGCCAGCCGGAAGATCGTCATCCTGAGGACCCTTCCGAGGGTGGGTGGGGGAACGGCCCTCGGTGCGGCCGTCCGGGAAAGTGGGGCGCCCGATAGCCAGACGCAAACAGCGGCCGTCTATGCCCTTTCGCAGTGGCCGGACTATGCCGCGGCCGACGACCTTCTTCGCATCGCGACGACGACGCAGAACAAGAAACACCGTCTCCTGGCCGTCGAGGGCTATGTTCGCCTCGTCGGGCGGGCGAACATGACGGGTCCGCGCAAGATCGCGCTCTTCCAGGATCTCCTCTCGAAACCCTTCGACGATGCCGATAAGAGGCCGGTGATCGCGGGCGCTTCGGCCGTCCGGGAGCCGGAGGCCCTCCGCCTTCTAGCGGCCTTTATCGAGAACCCGGCCCTCGGCGACGCGGCCGCGGCCGGCCTCCTCGATCTGGCTTCGGAACAGGATCCCGAGGAACGATGGCTTTCAGGACACGAGGCGTATTCCGTGCTCCGGCGCATCGAGGCCCGGACGGCCGATCCGGCGGAAAAGGAGACGGTGCGCAAGATCATCCTGGCCCGCCTGCGGCAGGGCGGCTTCGTCCCTCTCTTTGACGGCCGGAGCTTCGACGGCTGGAAGGGCCTGGTCGCCGATCCCCCGGCCAGGGCCAAGATGACCCCGCAAGAGCTGGCCAAAGCGCAGTCCGAAGCCGACGAAAGGATGCGGGCCCATTGGAAGGTCGATGATGGCGTCCTCGTCTTCGACGGCAAAGGCGAAAGCCTTTGCACAGCGTCCGATTATGCCGATTTCGAGCTCCTCGTCGACTGGAAGATCGAGAAGGGCGGCGACAGCGGCCTGTATCTCCGAGGATCGCCGCAGGTCCAGATCTGGGACCCCGACGCCAACCCGGTTGGCTCGGGCGGGCTCTACAACAACCAGAAAGGCCGGAGCACTCCTTCGGAGAAGGCCGACCGCCCCGTCGGCGAGTGGAATTCGTTCCGGATCATCATGATCGGCGGACGCGTCAGCGTCTATCTCAACGACAAGCTCGTCGTCGACAACGTCGTCCTCGAGAACTACTGGGAGAGGGACAAGCCGATCTATCCGACGGGGCAGATCGAGCTCCAGGCCCACGGCAATGTCCTGTATTTCCGGAACATCTTCGTCCGCGAGATCCCCCGCGATACGACGGAGCCGCAGATGGCGGAGGCCGAGGCCTCGGAAGGATTCATTCCCCTTTTCAACGGCCGCGATCTGAACGGCTGGACGGGAGACACGAAGGGCTACGCCGCCGAAGACGGCAAGATCGTCATCCATCCCGATCTCGGCAGCGGCAATCTCTACACGGCAAAAGAATACGCCGACTTCGTCCTCCGCTTCGAGTTCAAGCTGACGGCCGCCGCCAACAACGGCCTCGGCGTCTGGGCCCCCCTCGAGGGCGACGCGGCCTACGCCGGCATGGAGATCCAGATCCTCGAGGACGGCTCGCCCGTCTATTGGGGATTGCGGCCCTACCAATACCACGGCTCGATCTACGGGGTCGTTCCGGCCCGACGCGGCTTCCTGCGCCCGCCGGGCGAATGGAACGCCGAGGAGGTCACGGTCAAGGGCCGGCGGGTCACCGTCGCCGTCAACGGCTCGACCGTCGTCGACGCCGATCTCGACCAGGCCTCGGCCGGCGGGACGATCGACGGCAATGCCCATCCGGGCCTCGAGCGGACGTCCGGACATATCGGGTTCCTGGGACACGGCTCGATCGTCGAGTTCCGAAATGTCCGGCTGAAGGAGATCCGCTAGGGCTCAGCCGGGCCGGTGGGGGTGGCGTCCGAGCGCCGGAAGGCCCAGGGCCTCCCTGAGGGCGGCGTTGATCTGGGTGTTGTCGAGAATGGACCCCGGGTACCAGGAGCCGCGGAACTTCATGAATGCCGGGGCGGCCGCGCCCATGATGGCCAGGTCGACGAGCTCGTTGGTGTGCCCGGCCGTGCCGTAGGAGACATCCTCGTCGGGATAGACATTGGGCGAAGCGTAGTCCGGCTTCTTGATGACGACCCCGTTCGAGGCCGGGCCCCGATCGCTGCCGGTGGGGGGCTCTTCGACTCGGGCCTCCTGGCGGGGCAGATCGCCCGCGCCGAGGGGCCTGGCGGGGTCGAGGAGCAGGCCGCCCGTCGCGTGGTCCGCGGTCACGAGGAGCACGGTGTTCGTCCAATCGATGTCGTCCCCGGGCCTATCGACGAAGGCCAGGGCGGCCCGGACGGCCCCGTCGAGGTCGGCGACGCACCCGACCGCGGCCCGAAAATCGTTGTCGTGATTGGCCCAGTCGATGTCGCCCTGCTCGATCACCAGGAAGAACCCGTCGGGGTCGCGGGCGAGATAGCCCAGGGCCGCCTCGGTCGCCTCCGCCAGCGAAGGATTTTCTTCGCTCCCCGGAGTGACCTGCGGCCGGCCCGGGGAGTCCTCGACCAGAGGCACCTCGAAGTTGCCGCCTTTGCCGCCGAAGAGGCCGAAGAGCTTGCGGCCTTCCCGGGCGGCCTGCGCGGCGCCTTCGGCGATGGCCCGGCCGCCGTCCTGGCCAGGCTTCCGTTCGACGAGGAGGTAATCCCGAGAGGTTTGGAGCGTGTGATACAGGGACTCGGAGATATAGCCCTTTTTCGTGTCGAAGCCGGGGTTGTCGAGAAGGGGTGACCCGCCGGCGATGACGACATCGGGCCTCGTCCGCAGAATGATCTCGTCGGCGATGCCCAGGCCCTTGTATCCTTTGAGTCCGGTATAGTAGGCGCTGCGACTGGTGTTGTGGCTGACGAAGGAGGCGGGCGTCGCGTGATCGAACGGCACGGTGGAGATGACGCCGATCCCCGCACCGGTCCTGGCCCGAAGTTCCTCGGCGATGGTCGTCAGCTGGCCTTCCGGAGGATCCCCGGGGAGCCAGGCGATGTTGCCCGAATCCGTCTTGAACCCCGTGGCCAGGGCGGTCGCCGCCGAAGCGGAATCAGTGGCCGGACCGAGGGAAAAACGATGGGTGGCTCCGGGGCCGGCCATTGGCTTCGGCCCGTCCTTGCGGACGTCGTAGCCAAGGACCGGAGTGAACGACGACCGAGAGTACGGAGGACGGCCCGCGCTTCGGGCGTGGCTGTTATAGACGTTGACGTCCCAGGTTGCGACGAACGCCCTGGAGGGGAGGCCCTGCCAGACCAGGCCGTCGTCCCTGCCGTAGAGATAGCGGCTGGCGGCGACCTCGGTCTCGGCCGACATCCCGTCGCCGATGAAGAAGATGACATGCTTGAGCGCCGCCGGCGCGCGGCGGCAGCCGGGCGCAAAGAGCAGGAAGGCGCCGAGCGAGATTGCGGCGGCGAGCGCGAAGGCTGTTCGCGTCGTCCGGGCCCTGTTTAAGGTCATAGCACTCTATTATAGCCTAGGGCCCCAAACCCGGCTTACCACTCCACGAGGCCGGCCAGCTTCAGGATCTCGAGGTAGTTGAGAACGGCCGGGAGCGTCGACCGACGCTCGTTCTGGGCGTCGAGCATCTTTTTGATGTCGAGGACGTTGTGCCGACCGTTGACGAGGAGTTGCAGCTCGGACGGATTGGCCAGAACGAGCCCCTTCCCCGCCACGGGGAACTTGAGCCGGGCCTCGGCCGGGACGGCCGTCAGCAGCTTCTGGTATCCCCTGTAGCCGTCCTTGCGGACCTTGGCCGTCGGCCGGGGAACGATCTTGGCCGCTCTCTTTTCCAGGTCCGAGGCGGTGATCGGCGCGGGTTTAACGCCGAGCTTTTGGGCGACGGCCGTGCGATGGGACTCGAGAGCCGCGAGGCCGGACGCGCCGACGCCGTCCACGGCCTTGGCCAGTCGGGCCACGTGCGCCGACAGCGAAGCCACTCCCGGGGCCAGCTCGAGCACGGACGCGAGCGTCTCCTTTTCGTTCATCGCCGCGGCCTCCAGGATCCCCCGGGCATAGCGGGAATCCTCGTCGAACGTCTCGGGTGTCGCGCCGTTGAGGGCCTCGAGGGCCACAACCAGGGTGTGACCGAGGCGCCGGGTCGCGTTGGAGGCGATCTCACTGGCGATCTTCACGGCCGCCCCATCGTCCGCTGCGGCGACCGTATAGGCCCCGGCGGCCCCGATCGCGGCCACCCGCTTGAGCTGGGTCGGGTCGGCCTTGTCGGCCGTGTCGCCCGAGGTGTGATACCACTTGTCGGGCCAGGCGATCATCATGATGCCCGGGACTCCCACGGCCCAATCGTTGAAGACCTCGTGGTCCGAGGCCCCGTAGTGCGTCTCGATCGAATAGACGAAGGGTTCGTCGGCGCCCGAGGGGGCGACGATCCGGACCGGCACGCCGGCCGCATTGGCCCGGTTCTGGATGCGCTCGCGGCCGGCCTCCCCGACATAGCGGTAATAGTTCTCCATGACGTCGTTGATGTAATGGGGATTGCCGTAGGTCGTGCGCATGAGACAGAAGAAGGACTGGTTCTTGGACAGCCACTCGCCGACCATGTCCATGTTGATATTGCAGAGGGTCCGCTCCATGATCTCCGGGTGCGTCCGGACCCACTCGCCGATTCCCGAAAACTCGGGGCCCCAGATGAAGCGGATGGTCCGCTTCGGCCGGGGCAGGCGTCCGTCCGCGATCAGGGTGTTGAGGACGCGGGCGACCTCGAGGATGGCGGCGCTGCCGGAGATGTTGTCGTTGGCCCCCTGCTTCTGGAAGCCTTCGAAGAGGTGGGCCGAGAGGATGACCTCCCCCGCGGCCGGATCGGTGCCGGGGATGTCGCAAATGACGTTCTCGAGATCGGCCTCCGCCGTTTTCGACTCGACCTGGGCCCGGACCGTGATCTTCTCGTTGGCCAGGAGCCGGCGCTTGAGGATGTCGCCCTCGCGGACCGGAAGCTGGAACGCGAAGCCCTGGGGCTGCGGGGCCGCGGCGGCCGGAACGGCCTGGCCTGCGGGAGGAGCGGGAGGAGGTGGCGGCGCCCCGGGCTGTCCGGGCGCGGCCCCCCCTGGCCTGCGGCGCTGCATGATCCCCGTCCAGGGCATCTGCAGGGGGTCGAAGTAGGGCCGGGACATGCTGATGGCCACCACCCCGAGAGCGCCTTGCTGCATGGCCGGACCATAGGCCATCATCAGCCCTCCTTCGGTGACGACGATCTTGTCCGCCACTTTGGCATCGGTGATCTCCTTGGGGGTGCCCCGGCCGACCCAGACGAGCTCGGCCGTGACGTCCGCGGTCGCACTTCCGGACGCCAGCATGGGCAGCATATCGCGGATCGAGGCCAGCTTCTGCCGCCCCGGCTTGGTCTCCCAGAGCTCGCCCTTGACAGCGACCCAGGCCGGGCCGCCGGGGAAGGTCACGATGTCGATGCCGTCCAGGCCGTAGCTCTTGAGCTTGCGGACCACGACCTGGGTCTCCAGGAAGTTCCCGGCGAATTCCTCGCCGAAGCGCTGGCGGTTGAAGGCGTTGATCTCGGCGATCGTGTCCCAGGCGGTCTCGCCTGAAGACTCGCCGACGATCTCGTCCATCTGGGCCCCGGGCAGGAACGTCCAGTAGAGCCAGGGCGAGTATTGCGCGAAAGCGGGGATCGACAGCAGAACGACCGCGATGATCGCGGACACGAACGACCGTTTGATCACGTGGGCCTCCTCGGAAAAGGGCCTGGGGATCGCCGCGAAGCGGCCTGCCCGTCCAGGCCATAAGCCCTAGAAAATATACCTCGCCGGGAGGCCTGTCAACAGAGAGCGAAAATATCGCTTAGTCCTTGTTGATCTCGCCGATCAGAAGGACCGTCCGGCCTCTGGCTTCGTTGAGGACCTCGGCCATGGCCAGATAGATCGCGGAGAGTCCGCAGAGGATGCCTTCGAAGCCGGCGATCTTGCCGACCACGGCGGAACCGGTCCAATCGCGCGCCGCCAGAAGCCAAAACAGGATCGTCAGGCTCAGGAAGACGAACTGAACGGCCCGGTTCTTGCCGAACGTCCCGATCCACATGAAGAATGTGAACACGCCCCACAGGAACAGGTACCAGCCCATATACGCCACAGGCGTCGCCCCCCCGTTGGGAGCGTTCAGGCCGGGAATGACCCAGGTGGCGACGAGCGACAGCCAGAACAGGCCGTAAGACGTGAAGGCGGTCGTCCCGAACGTGTTGCCCTTTTTGTACTCCATGATGCCGGCGATGACCTGGGCGATCCCGCCGTAGAAGATGCCCATGGCCAGGACCATGGAGCTCAGGGGGAAGAAGCCGGCGTTGTGGATATTGAGAAGGACCGTGGTCATGCCGAAACCCATCAGGCCCAGAGGCGCGGGGTTGGCCAGCTTGGTGTTATCCATCTTGACACTCCTCAGGGACGAAACGCGGATTGGTATCGTATAGCTCACCCTTGGCGGGGTGTCAAGACGGAGAAGGGCCGGCGGACCGGCGATCAGCGCGTCACTTGAGCTCGACGGCCGCCTCGTTCAGCCAGATGCCGTGGATGTTGCAGCGCTCGAAGGCCTTGATCTTGGCATGCATGGTCGGAAGCTCGAACACGGCGACGGCCGGCCCGGGGTCGGTCGCCTTGAACGTCTTTTCGCCGAGCGTCTTGCCCTTCATGTCCTCGAGCCGGATCCACATGATGCAATGGGGCTTCTGCGGATCCATCGGGTGGTTGTCGATCTGCACCGTGACCTTGAGCCCCATGCCCATCTTCTCGAACGTGACCTCAGGGAACATGGGTCGTGGCGACCGCTTCGTTCCAGGGCCCGAAATTCGTGGCCGTGTACGCCTCGGGCTGGGTGTAATCCTTGTCCTTCAGGGCGGTCGACGGCATCTGGGCCCACCCGGATGCGATCAGCATCAGGCCGACGGACACAAAGACGACGGCGATCAGAGCGAGATACGTTTTTTTCATATCACCCTCCTGCGTGTCCGGGCTCTCCGCTCGGCTCCCTTCCAATATCCCAGATTCCGATCGGGATTTCAAATGAGGACCGGATGCGGAATGCCCTGGACTGGGAGATGATCCATAAAAAAGGGACAGCCCCTATTGGCGAGGCAGTCCCTCCGCGGGCTTACATGCCGTACTTGGCGATGATCTCCTGCTTCGTCTTGCCCAGGATGTCGAACTTCTTGCCCACCTTGGTGAACGCGGCCAGGGCCTGGTCGAGGTGGTGGATCTCGTGGCCGGCCGAGATCTGGGTCCGGATGCGGGCCTGGCTCTGGGGCACGACCGGGAAGAAGAAGCCGATGGCGTAGATGCCCTCGTCGTAGAGCGCCTGGGAGACGTCCTGGGCCAGCTTGGCGTTGAAGAGCATGACCGGGACGATGGGCGTGTCCCCTTCCTTGAGGACGAACCCGGCCTCGGTCAGGCCCTTGCGCCAGTAGGCGGCGTTGCGCTCGAGCTTGTCCCGCCGCTCGGTCGACTTGGAGATGATGTCCATGACCTTGAGGACGCCGGACACGACGACCGGGGCGATGGTGTTCGAGAAGAGGTACGGCCGGGCGCGCTGCCGGCACATCTCGACCAGCTCGCGGCGGCCGCTGACGCAGCCCCCGGACGCCCCGCCGAGCGCCTTGCCGAAGGTCGTCGTGATGACGTCGATCTGGCCGACGACGCCGCACTTCTCGTGAGTGCCGCGGCCGGTCTTGCCGATGAAGCCGGACGAATGCGAATCGTCGACGAGGACCATGGCGTCGTACTTCTCGCAGATGCGGACCATCTCGTCGAGCTTGGCCGTGTCGCCGTCCATCGAGAAGACGCCGTCGGTGACGACGAGCTTGAAGCGCTTGTCGGCGTGGAGCTGGAGCTTCTCCTCGAGGTGCTCCATGTCGGAGTGCTTGATCGTGTCGTGCATGGCGCTGCAGAGGCGGATGCCGTCGACGAGGGAGGCGTGGACGAGGCGGTCGGAGATGATGACGTCGTCCTTGGTCAGGATGGCCTCGAAGACGCCGGCGTTGGCGTCCATGCAGGAGGGGAAGAGGAGCGTGTCCTCGGTCCCGAGAAACGCGGTCATCTTCTGCTCGAGCTCGCGGTGAATGTCCTGGGTGCCGCAGATGAAGCGGACCGAGGACATGCCGTAGCCGCGCGTCTCGAGTCCCTCGTGCGCGGCCTTGATCACGTCGGGGTGGCTCGACAGCCCGAGGTAGTTGTTGGCGCACATGTTGATGACCTTCTTGAGGGGTGCGCCGGCCGGAAACTCGACCTCGATGTCGGCCGCCTGGGGCGAGTGGATGAAGCGCTCCTGCTTGAACAGCCCCGCATCCTGGATGCCCTTGAGCTGGGCCTGGTAGGTGCCGCGGATCTTGTCGCTGTAGCCCACGGTCCTATCCTTTCTTGGCCACGAAGCGCTGGACGAGCGTGACGATCTTGTTGACCGAGTCGAAGGCCTCGGGGGTGGCCTCGTCGTCGGGGATGGAGATCGCGTACTTGTTCTCGAGGAAGCGCTTGAGCGAGACCATCGAGAACGAGTCGACGATGCCGCCCGAGATGAGGGGCGTGTCGTAGGTCAGCGGCTCGCTGTCGTCCTCGAGGTACTCCTTGGTGACGTAGGCGAGAACGATGTCTTTGAGTTCATCGGCCATGAGCGGACTCCTTTTTTTAAGTGGGGGACACGTACCGAATTCAGGAGAATTCGGAACATGTCCCCGTCAATCGTTTTCGAAAGTGGACGTGTCGCCGATCTCCTCGCCCCATTCCTTGGCGTGGAGGAGACGGCGCATGATCTTGCCGCTCCGCGTCTTCGGGAGCGACGGCACGAACTCGATCTCCTGGGGCATGGCCAGGGGCGAGAGCTTCTTGCGGATGAAGTTCATGATCTCGAGATCGAGGTCCTTGCTGGCGGCGAAGCCGGGCTTGAGCGCGACGAAGGCCTTGACCACTTCGAGGTTGATGGGGTCGGGCTTGGAGACGACGGCCGACTCGGCCACGGCCGGGTGCTCGAGCAGGGCCGATTCGACCTCGAACGGGCTGACGAGGTGGCCGGCCGTGTTGATGATGTCGTCGTCCCGGCCGGCGAACCAGAAGTAGCCGTCGGCGTCGAGCTTGGAGCGGTCCCCGGTGATGTACCAGTCGTTGCGGAACTTCTTGCGGAAGGCCTCTTCGTTGTTCCAGTAGGTGCGCATGCGCGACGGCCAGTCGAACTTGAGGGCGACCAGGCCGATCTTGCCGTGCGTCGGGTAGGGCTCGTTCTTGACCGGGTCGAGGACGGTCCCCGTGATCCCGGGGAAGGGCTTGCCCATCGAGCCCGCCCGGACTTCCATGTCCGGGTAATTGCCGATGACGATCGAGCCGGTCTCCGTCTGCCAGTAGGTGTCGTAGAAGGGCTTGCCGAAGACCTTCCGGGACCAGACGACGGCCTCGGAATTGAGCGGCTCGCCGACGCTGGCCAGGTGGCGGAGCGACGAGAGGTCGAACTTCTTGATGATCTCGTCGCCGGCCTTCATGAGCGAGCGGATGGCCGTCGGCGCGGAATACCACATGGTCACCTTGCGCTTCTCGATCCACTTGTACCAGGCCTCGGCCGAGAACCCGGCGTCGAGGACGCACTGGGTGACGCCCAGGGCGAACGGGGCGATGATGCCGTAGGACGTGCCGGTGACCCAGCCCGGGTCGGCCGTGCACCAGTAGATGTCGTCGTCGTGGAGGTCGAGGGCCCATTTGGCCGTCAGATATTGGGAGATGAGCGAGTAATGGACGTGCTGGACGCCCTTGGGCATGCCGGTCGTGCCCGATGTGTAATGGAGGACCGATGGAGATTCGGCTTTCGTCGGGTAGACGTCGAAATGCTCGACGGGCGCGGCCTTCTCGAGAGAAAAGGCCACCTCACGGTCTTTGAGCGGCGCCGTGCCGTCATGGTCGACGACGATGATGTGCTTGAGGTGGGGCATCTTGTCGAGGATCTTGCGGACCTTGGGGGCGTGCTTCTTCTGGGTG
The DNA here is from genome assembly GCA_963743205.1 of Candidatus Aminicenantota bacterium. GTDB lineage: Bacteria > Acidobacteriota > Aminicenantia > Aminicenantales > Saccharicenantaceae > RBG-16-66-30. Next base: position 188,106 of record CAVUOW010000010.1, on the reverse strand, counting down.
ATGACGGCCGTGGTCTCGGCGTTGGACAGCCGGACGAGGAGCGACTCGTCGCCGAAGGCCGAGAAGAGCGGCTGGGCGATGGCCCCGGTCTTGAGGATGCCCAGGAAGCCCAGGTAGAGCTCGGGGATGCGGTCCATGAACAGGCAGACCCGCTCCCCGGGCTGGATGCCGAGGCCGCTGAGAAAGGCGGCAATGGTGTTCGAGGCCAGACGGATGTCGTTGTAGGTGTAGGTCTTCTCGATGCCGGTGAAGCCTTCCCAATAAAGGGCGACCTTATCGCCCTTGCCCTGCTGGCAGATGCGGTCGGTGCAGTACCAGGCGATGTTGATGTCGTCCCCGGGTTTGTAGCCGAGCTCTTTCTCGGCGATCGACCAGCTGAAATTCTTGACGCGTTCGTCGTAGGAGCCGATGTTCGACATGAGCGATTCCTCTCCGTTCAGAATTGTGGGGCTTTTTTCTCGAGGACGACGACGGCCGAGGCAACGTCCTTGATGTGGGTGAGCGAGACCTCCATGGCGCCGATGCCGTGGGCCTCGCAGAACTCCTTGACCTTGCCGTGGACGTAGAGCTCCGGCTTGCCCAGGGCGTTGTTGATGATCTCGATCTCCGAGAACTGGTGGCCGCCCGACCAGCCCGTGCCCATGGCCTTGAGGAAGGCCTCCTTGGCGGCGAAGCGGGCGGCGAAGTGGAGGGCCGGACGGTGCTTGGATTCGCAGTAGGCGATCTCGGTCGGGGTGAAGAGCTTGGTCTTGAGGCTCTCCGTGCGGACGAGCTTGTCCTCGACCCGCTGGACCTCGATGATGTCCGTTCCCGCCCCGAAAATCAAAGACTTATAAGCCTTTCGTCCGTGGATGTCTGGCCCGTAAAAACGGACCTTTATTATAGATAAGCCCGCCCAAATGTCAAAGGCGCTCGACGACGGCCCTGAGCTTTTCCCGGACCTCGAGGCCGATCGCGCCCAGGTCCTCGTTCTTGACGGCCGCCATGGACGCCAGCGGATCGATCGCGGCGACCTCGACCCGGCCGGGAGCGAGCTCCTGGACGATGACGCTGCAGGGCAGCATCGTGCCGATCTTGTCCTCGGCCAGCAGGGCCTTGTAGGCAAAGCGCGGGTTGCAGGCCCCGAGGATGCGGTAGGGCCGGAAGTCGACTCCGAGCTTCTCTTTGAGCGTCTTCTGGACATCGATCTCGGTCAGGACGCCGAAGCCGTCCTTCTTGAGCTCGGCCTTGACCCGGTCGACGGCCTCATCGAACGGCAGCGTCACGGTCTTGTTGAAATAGTAGCTCATCGGTCCGTCCCCCTTTTTGGACTCTCTCCAACCAGTATATCAGGTAGGACCCGATCCAGGAATTCCGCTGGGCTGAGCGACCTTATGGAAAAAGCATTTCGTCCCGCGATCTGCCAGAGCAGCTTCTTATCGCAGGTCACAAAGAAATCCGCTTGGCCCATCACAGCTGAGGTCAGGACGGGAAGGTCCTTGTCCTCGACCATACCACGGAAAGGATCCAGCTCCTCGGGGAAAGGCACGGGGACGATCTCCAGATCCAGCTTCCGCAGGTAGTCATTGAAGATCGCGAGGGCTGCGGGGATCTTCCTGGCGATGTTCCTCTCGATCTCGGTCAGGTTGAAGCGCCCCGTCACGCCTTGGATCGTGGGCAGTCCCAGGCAAAGGATGTCAAGGATCAGTCGGGGAGCGCCTTGGTCCGAGATGAGGCCTGACAGGATGACATTCGAATCAAGAAAGATCCTATACTTTTTCATCCCCGTAGGTCTCTTGGTAAAGCCGCTTTCTTTCCTCCTCAAGCCCTTCGATCAGCTCCTCCATTGTCACTCCCGAGGCCTTCATGATCCTGCGGATTTCGCGGCGAGCCTCGTCGAGGCCCAGCTTCTTAGGCGTGACCAGGAGCGAGTCCCCGATGGGGATGATGGTGACGGCTTCCCCGTCATAAAGTGCCCCTTTTTCCCGGACTTCTTTGGGGATCGTTAGCTGCCCGCGCTCTCGGATACGCGATCTGTAAGGCTTAGAGCCGGCCATGGCTAATCTCCATATGACTATATTCAGTAATCAGATTATCAGTATTCCAATTTTATGTCAATGGCAAGATAATCAACCTGGCCATTGCCCGGACCGCCAGATCCCGGCTCGCCCCACTTCTCCTAGTAATTCTCGGCCAGCAGCTCGTAGTACGCCTGGGGATGCTTGCAGGCCGGGCACACGGCCGGGGCTTCCGGGCCTTCGTGGACGTAACCGCAGTTGATGCAGTGCCACTTCACGGGAGCCGGCCTCTTGAAGACTTCGCCGGCGTCGATGTTCGCGGCCAGCTTGCGGTACCGCTTTTCGTGGAACTCCTCCACTTCCGAGATCTGCTTGAAGGACGCCGCCACCTCCGGGAAGCCCTCGGCCCGGGCCGTCTTTCCGAACCGGTCGTAAAGATCGGTCCATTCCATCCTCTCGCCTGCGGCCGCGGCTTCGAGGTTGGCCTTGGTGTCCCCGATCACCCCGGCCGGGTAGGCGGCCGTGATCTCCACGTCACCCCCCTCCAGGTGCTTGAAGAAGATCTTGGCGTGCTCCTTCTCGTTCTCGGCGGTTTCCGTGAAGATGTTCGCGATCTGTTCGTATCCCGCCTTGCGGGCCACGCCGGCAAAATAGGTGTAGCGGTTCCTGGCCTGCGATTCTCCGGCAAACGCCTTGAGCAGGTTCTTCTCCGTCTCGGTGCCCTTGATCGATTTGTCCATTCGATATCTCTCCTTTTTTCGTTCCTGTTTATCGGCCTGCGATCTCTGATCGGTTCGGCCCGTCCTATTTCTTCGGATAGGCCGGCTTGGGCGCGAACTTGAGCGGGTTGGCCTTGATCCGTTCGAGCATGACCGCGATGGCCTTCTCGAGCTGGAGGTCGCGCCCGGCCATGACCGAGCCGGGGTCGTTGTCGACCAGGATGTCCGGGTCGGCGCCGTGGTTCTCGACCAGCCACTTCCCTTCCCGGCCGTAGAAGGCGTTGTTCGATTGGTTGACCGAGCCGTTGTCGATGGTCAGCTGCTCGTTGAGGATGCCGACCAGGCCGCCCCACGACGGGACGCCCACGACCGGCCCCAGCTTGCGGGCCTTGAAGTGCTCGACGAAGGCCTCGCCGTCCGAGCCGTTGTTCTCGTTGGAGATGACGACGTAGTTGCCGTTGCCGGCCGAGCCGGGGTAGCGGAACGGGACCATGTTCCGGAGGTTGTTGAAGGCGGTGAGCTCGCGCTCGAGCTTGTCGATCAGGAAATACTCGGTCCAGCCGCCGGAGTTGCGCCGGACATCGATGATGACCCCGTCTTTATAGCGGACGGCCCGCCAGTATTTGTCGAACTCGCCGATGCCGCCGCCACCCATGGCGTTGATGTGCATGTAGCCGACGCGGCCGCCCGTGGCCTTGTCGATGGCGGCCATGTTGTCCCGGATCCAGGCGAAGTAGCGCAGCTGACTATCGCTGCGAACGGGCTCGACGTCGTAGGTCTTGGCCCCGTCCATAACGGGCCGGGCGTTGACCGTGATCTTGATCTTCTTGCCGGCCGTCGTCTGGAGGAGCTTGAAGTAGTCGTCGCCGGCCTTGAGCGCCGTGCCGTCGATGGCCAGGAGGAAGTCGCCTTCCTTGACGGTCCTATCGGGCCGGACGAGCGGGCCCGGCAGGTTGAGGTTCAGATCGGTCGGGCCGTAGATCCGGGCCAGCTTGTAAAGTCCCGTGGCCTTGTCGGAGACGAGGTCGGCCCCGAGCAGGCCGGTGAAGACGGGCGAGCTGGGCGTCGCGCCCGGGCCGTAATCGCCGCCGCCGACGTATGTGTGCGAGACCGAGAGCTCGCCGACCATCTGGGACAGGACCCAGTTGAGCTCGGCCCGCGATGACAGGAAGGGGATATAGGCCCGGTACTTGTCGCCCATGGCCTTCCAGTCGTGGCCGTGGAAGCCGGGGTCGTAGAAGAAATCCCGGTACCAGCGCCAGGCGTCGTTGAAGATCTGGTTCCATTCCTTCTGGAGGTCGACCGTGTAGACGAGGCCGGACAGGTCGAGCTTGTCGCCCGCGGCCTTGGAGCCGAAGGCCTTGTCGACGGAGGTCGCGTAGAGATCGGGCTCCCGGGTGACGAGGAGCTGTTCGCCATTGGTGGACAGGGCGAAATCGCTGACCTTGTCCGTGAGCGCGATTTCCTTGCGGCCGGCCATATCGAAGATGTGAAGGGTCCACTTGACCGCGCCGGACTTGGGCTTGAAGATCTCTTCGTATTCCGCCTCGGTGAAGGCGTCGACCGAGGCCCAGAGGACCTTGCCTTTGCCGGCCTTGAGCCAGAAATAGTTTCCGGCCGGGAGCGGCAACGGATAGGTCCGCTTGATCAAGCCCTCCGTGTCGATGCGGAAGGGAGCGGGAGCCGCTTTCTCGTCAGCCTTGCTCCCGACCTCGTCGGCGAACGGCGGCGCCTCGCCGTCGCGGAGCTGGACCGCCATGATCTGCTGGGGCGTCGCGATGACGTGGTTGTCCTCGTAGAAGTCCATGCGCAGGGCGAAGTTGCGGCTGGAGACGTAATAGAGGTACCGGCCGTCGGCGTCGAAGGCTGGGTAGAGATTGTCATAGAAATCCGTCGTCGCCGCGGCCTTCTTCCCCGTCTCGATGTTGTAGAGGAAGATCTGGCTGTTGCGGTTCGTCTGCACGAAGCTGTAGGCGATCCACTTGGAATCGGGAGACCAGGCATAATCGGCGATCTCCCAGATGAACTCGTCGTTCTTCATCTGATTGGAAGAGTCGATCTTGACCAGCTTCTTGGCCGCGACGTCGACATAAAAGATCGAATAGTCCTTGTTTCCGAACAGGATCTTCCGGCCGTCGGGCGACCAGGCCAGCTTGTAAACGGTCCGATCAAGGTCTGAAGTGATCGGGGTCCAGGCGCCGCCCGCGGCGGCCTGGGTGTAGAGCTGGTAATCGCCGGTCTTGTCGCTGAAGAAGGCGATCGTCTTGCCGTCCGGCGAGAGAGCCGGGTACATTTCGCGGGTGCCGGGCGTCTCCGACAGGTTCTCGGCCGGACCGTGTCCTGTGGGGACCCGGAAGACGTCGCCCCGGGCCTCGAGGACGACAGTCTCGCCGTTGTCGGAAAGGTGGGCCGTGTGGACGTAGTCGCGCGGATTGATGATCCGGTTGCGCAGGGCCCAGCGGTCGGACGGGACGGTGACGGCGATCTTGGTGTCGCTGCCGGACGAGACGTTAAAGACATGGATGCGGCCGTCCTGGACGTAGACGATGGACCGGCCGTCCGTTTGGGGCATCATGACGTCGAAGTCGGCGTATTTCGTGACCTGGGTGACGTCCTTGGTTCCGAGCTTCTGGGTGTAGAGATTGGCGATGCCGTTCGTCCGGTCGGAAACGAAATACATCAGGCCGCCGGCCCACATGGGGTAGCTGTTCTTGCCGACATAATCCGAGACCGGCGTGTAGGTCCCGGCGACGGCGTCATAGAGCCAGATATCCTGATACTGGCCGCCTTTGTAGCGCTTCCAGTAATACTCCTCGTTGCCTTTGCGGCAGTAGAGGAACTTGTGCTGCTCGGGGATGAAGCTGATGAGCTCGCCCCGGTCGAGCGGCAGCCGCTCGGGCGCGCCGCCCTTGATGCCGACCGAATAAAGATTGGGGTCGCGGCCGACGATATTCTCGAACATCGACCGGAAGACGACCTCGGTCCCGTCGGGAGTCCAGGCGATGACCTGGGCCCCTCCGGGGTTATAGGTCAGGCGGACAGGCGCCCCGCCCTCGACCGGCATGAGGTAGACGGCCTGGGCGCCGTCGTAAGACGCCGTGAAGGCCAGCCACTTGCCGTCGGGCGAAATCTTGGCCATGGTCTCCGTGCCGGGGAACGTCGTCAGCCGGGCGGCGACGCCGCCCTTGGCGTTAACGGTCCACAGGTCGGACTCGTAGGTGAAGACGATCGTGTCGTTGTGGATGGTCGGATAATTGAAGAACCGGCCCTCTTCCGCGGCGAACGCGCCGGCGCTCAACAGGCCGACGACAAGGATGGCTCTCAGGACATGTTTCATCGATGCCTCCTGGATAAATCGGGAAGGTCTGCCTCGAAGTGACGTCATTCAGAGTACGTGTTCCGGCCCGGCAAATCAAGAGCGGCTCAGATCGCCCCGAGCTTCCGGCCGACGAGGCGGAACTTGTCCAGGGCGAAGGCGATCTGGTCGGGCGTATGGGCGGCGCTGATCTGGACGCGGATGCGCGACTTGCCGACGGGCACGACCGGATAGCTGAAGCCGATGACATAGATGCCCTCGTCGAGCAGGGCGGTGGCGAAATCCTGGCTCAGGCGGGCGTCGTCCGGGAGATGGCCGAAGAGTACCGGCACGATGGGATGGATGCCCGGGACGATGCGGAACCCGGCTCTGCTCCATGCCGTCGCGGAAGAGCCGGGTGTTCGACATCAATCGCTCGCGCAGCTCGGCCGACTCCCCGAGGATCTTGAGGACCTCGACCGTGGCCCCGGTGATGGCCGGCGAAAGGGAATTCGAGAAGAGGTAGGGCCGGGAGCGCTGCCGAAGGAACTCGACGATCTCGCGGCGGCCGGCGACGCAGCCGCCGGAGGCCCCGCCGAGGGCCTTGCCGAAGGTCGTGACGATGAGGTCGACCCTGTCCATGACGCCGCAGTGCTCGTGGGTGCCCCGGCCGGTCGGGCCGATGAACCCGGTGGCGTGCGAGTCGTCGACGAGGACGAGGGCCTCGTAGCGGTCCGCCAGGTCGCAGATCTTGTCCACCTGGGCGATCGTACCGTCCATCGAGAAGACGCCGTCGGTGGCGATGAGCTTGAAATTCGCCTCGCGGGCCTGGACGAGCTGGTCTTCGAGGTCGTCCATATCGTTGTTGCGATAGACGAACCGCTTCGCCTTGGCCAGGCGGACGCCGTCGATGATCGAGGCGTGGTTGAGCTCGTCGGAGACGATGGCGCACGTCTCGTCGAGGAGCGGCTCGAAGACGCCGCCGTTGGCGTCGAAGGCCGAGGAATAGAGGATGGCGTCGTCCATGCCCAGGAATTCGGCCAGACGGCTCTCGAGCTCCCGGTGGACCTTTTGCGTGCCGCAGATGAAACGGACCGAAGCCAAGCCGAAACCCCAGCGGAAGAAGGCATAGTTGGCCGCGGCCATGACCCGGGGTTCGTTGCAGAAGCCGAGGTAGTTGTTGGCGCAGAAATTGAGCACCTTGGCCCCCGACTCCGTGCGGATCTCGACGCCCTGCGGGGTCTCGAGGACACGCTCTTTCTTATAGAGGCCCCGCTCCCGGATCTGCCGGAGCTGGGCTTCCATGTGGTCCTTGAATCGTCCGTACATGATGGTTGTCCTTTGCCGTTCGAGCCGGGGATATTATAGGGAGAAGAGCCTGAAAATCAAGGTCGCCGTCAGGCTTTCGTCTCGAGGAGATCCAGGGCTTCCTCTTCCAGCCGGTAATGATGAGTCAGGAGCTTCCCGTCGAGGACGACCTGGAAGACCCCGTAGGGTGAGGGCGACAGGGTCCGGACCTCCGAGGCCGTACCGAGATCGACGATGCGCGGCGTGATCTTCTTCCGGGCCGCGGCGGCCGTGATGATCCGCAGCGCGTCCGGGATGTAGGGACATTGGTCCGAACGGAAGATCGTCAGGCCGGATCCGCAGCGCGCCGCTCGCGCATCCCAATCCTTTGGAAAGGACGGCAGAGGTCCGGGCTTGAGCGCTTTGACCATGAGCGCGAACGAGGGCGGGGCCGTATCGACCGCCTTGAAGCCATGGGCTTCGAGAAGCTTTTTTCCGGCCAGCCAGTTGCCCTCGCTCGTCACCATGGCCACGCCGCGCACCCCGGCCTTGCGGGCGTCCTTGACGCATTCGTCGATAAGGAGGCCGCCGAGACCCTTGCCTCTGCTCTTGCCTACGACCCAGAGACAGTGAATGACCATCCAGCCCTTCGCGTCGATGGCGCGCCAGGCGAACTCGCCGGGAATGTACTCGATGAAGCCGCGCTCGGGGAGCTCCAGCATCTTGATGCGCATCCCCTCGTCGAGCCGGGCTTTGACCCAGGCGAGCTTGCGGAGATAGCCCTCGGACTTCTTTTTGCTCATGTAGCAGAAAAACCCGGTCTCAGCGACGTTCGACCGGTCGACGGTCACGATGACGGGTTTGCCAGGATTTTTCTTGGTTGCGAGGTTGCGGCCGGGGCCGGTGTCCCTGTTTTTTATCAGTGTCGCCTTCGCCCTTGGATGCCCCGGGAGGGAAGATGTTGGATTCACGGCTCTCATCATAGCATAATAGCCGCGCCCGGACGGCAGCGGCCCCCGGTCCCCGCCAATTTCGCGCGGTGGCTTTGGGTGTATGGTCCGGGGCTCGAGGTGATATGACGAAGCCGAAGGCCTTGACCCTCCTCTCCCTGACCGAGCTTTTGGGGATGTCCGTCTGGTTCTCGGCCTCGGCGGTCGTGCCGGCGCTCACGGCGGCGTGGGGGCTGAGCGCTTCGGGCCAGGCCTGGCTGACGATGTCGGTGCAGCTTGGTTTCGTAGCAGGGGCCATGGGGTCAGCCCTGCTCAATTTGGCCGATCGGGTTTCGGGGCGGTGGCTATTCGCGGCATCGTCTGTTTGCGCGGGAGTGGCGACGCTTCTCATCCCGATGGCCGGCCGCGGCGTTTTCCCCGTTCTCGCTCTCCGTTTCATGAGCGGCGTCTTTCTGGCCGGCGTCTATCCCGTCGGGATGAAGATCATGGCGACGTGGACGCGCGAGGACCGGGGCTTCGGCGTCGGTCTTCTCGTCGGGGCGCTGACCCTGGGTTCAGCCGCACCTCACTTGATAAAGGCCTTCGGCCAGATAGGTGATTGGCGCCCCGTCCTCGTCGTGAGTGGAGCCCTGGCGGTCCTGGGAGGCCTCGTCGCCGCCGCGTTCGTGCGCGAAGGCCCCTACCGGACGGCCGTTCCCAAGTTCGATTGGAGGTTCGTCGGCGCGATCTGGCGGGACAGGCCGGTCGCCTTGGCCAACGTGGGATACTTCGGGCACATGTGGGAGCTTTATGCGGCCTGGACCTGGGTGCCGGTCTTCCTCGTCGCCTCCTTCCGCCACTCGGCCCTGGACGAGCGGTGGGCCGCCCTGGCCGGATTCGCCTTCATCGCCGCCGGCGCCGCCGGGAGTCTCGTCGCCGGAAAAGTCGCGGACCACATCGGGAGGACGGCCGTCACATCGGCGGCGATGGCCGTGAGCGGGACGTGCTCGCTCGTCGCAGGCTTGTTCTTCGGCGGTAATCCGTGGCTATTGACAGCGCTCGTGCTCGTCTGGGGCTTTGCCGTGGTCGCAGATTCGGCGCAGTTCTCGGCGGGAGTCAGCGAGCTCGCGCCGCCCGACCGGATGGGAACGGTCCTCACGCTTCAGACGAGTTTGGGGTTCCTGCTGACGCTGGTGACCATCCGCCTCGTCCCGGCGCTCGAGCGCCTGCTGACGTGGCGCTGGGCTTTCGCCTTCCTGGCCATCGGCCCGGCCGTCGGGATCTGGGCCATGCTCCGGCTCCGTCGGCTCCCCGCCTCGGCGCGGATGGCCTCCGGCCGCCGCTAAATACAATACCTATTCCCCTATTTCGGTTGACGTCATTCGTACGGGAACGAGAGGGAGAAAATGGGGAATAGGTATCATGTCCCCCTATTTCCGGTGGACGAGCGTCGTCGAGGCCTGAGCGGTGGGCATCACGACCATTTCGCTCACGTTGACATGGAGCGGTCTCGTCGCGCACCAAACGATGGCCTCGGCGATATCATCCGGTGTCAGCGGCGCGAATCCCTGGTAGACCTTGGCGGCCCGTTCGGCGTCCCCGTGGAACCGGACGAGGGAGAACTCGGTCTCGACCATGCCCGGGGCGACCTCGCTCACGCGGATCGGCGTGCCGAAGAGATCGAGCCTCATGGCGTTCGACAGGGCTTTGACCGCGAACTTGGTCGCGCAATACACGTTCCCCCCGGGATAGATCTCGCGCCCGGCGATCGAGCCGATGTTGATGATGTGGCCCCGGCCCCGCTCGATCATGCCCGGAAGGACGGCCCGTGTGACATAGAGCAGGCCTTTGACGTTCGCGTCGATCATCTCGTCCCAGTCGCTGACGAGCCCTTGGGGCAGCTTGTCCAGGCCCCGGCTCAGCCCGGCGTTGTTGACCAGGACCTCGATCGCCCGCCAATCCTCGGGCAGACCGGCGATGGCCTTGTCGACGGCGCGTTGGTCGCGCACGTCCAGGCGGAACGGGTGGGATACGGTCTTGTGCTCGTGCGCGAGCGTCTTGGCCAATTTCTCGATCCGTTCGACGCGTCGGGCGCACATCAGGATCCTCGCCCCTTTGGCCGCAAAGGCTTTGACGGCGGATTCCCCGATCCCAGCGCTCGCGCCCGTAACGAAAACGATCTTATCTTTGAGAGAATGCATGAGAGACTCCTATGAAAGATGACCCAAGCATAGAAACGCCCGCCCTCCAAGTCAAGCCCGCCTCGAATAGGGGGACATGATACCTATTCCCCTATTTCGTCGGCGCCTTGCGGGGGGTGGAAAATGGGGAATTGGTATTGTGTCCCCGATTTTCGTTGTGCTATAACTCGGCCATGCGAGAAAGTCCCGGTCCCTCCCCTTCGCCGTCCGCCGCCAAGAAATGGGTCATCGCCGCGCGGCCCTGGTCCTTTCCGGCCTCGGCGATGCCGGTCATCTTCGGCACGGTCCTGGCCGTCGTCATCGGCGGCGCCCGCTTCTCCCCGCTCCTCTTCCTCTGGGCCCTCGCGACCATGGTGGTCTATCATGCGGCCGCCAACATGCTCAGCGACGTTTACGATTTCCGTCACGGCCTCGACCGCGACGTGACGCCGGTCAGCGGCGCCGTCGTCCGCGGCTGGCTTACGGACCGGCAGGTCTTCCGCGGCGCCGCTCTCCTCTTCGGCCTGGCCACGACCTCGGGCCTGCTCATCGCCTGGGTCGCCGGGAGATCGCTCCTCGTCATCGGCGCGGTGGGGCTGGCGGTAGGGGTCTTCTATACGGTCCTCAAGGCCCATTCACTCGGCGACCTGGCCGTCTTCCTGGACTTCGGGCTTCTCGGCGGCGCCGGCGCCTGGGTCGTCCAGACCGGATCGTTCTCCTGGCTGCCCGTCCTCTGGACCGTACCGATGGCCATGCTCGTCATCGCCATTCTCCACGCCAACAATTGGCGCGACACCGCTTCGGACGGCCAGCGTCACGTCAGGACGGTGGCGGGTCTCTTGGGCGACAAGGGTTCGCTGGTCTATTACGGATGCCTGATCTTCGGGCCGTTCGTCATCGACCTCGCCTTCATCGCCGTGCCGAGGATCTTCGACGGCCGGCTGCGCCCGATGCCTTGGACCTTTTTCCTGGTCCTGCTCGCGCTGCCCAACGCCCTCAATCTCTGGGGCCGGGCCGTAAGGCGCGCCTCGCCCCGCCAACCGATGGATTTCGTCATCCTCGACGGGGCGACGGCCAATCACAACCTCGTCTTCGGCCTGCTCAGCACGGCGGCCGCTATTCTCGAGGGGTTCCTGAGGTGGGGGTGAGCGGCCGTCGAGCGCGTCCTGATCACCGGCTCGTCGGGGCGGCCGGGGCGCTCGCGGCCATTCTCTTTATCGCCCTGTTCCGGCTTCGGCGCCTGGGCCCGCTCGACTTCTGGGCCTGGCTCGCCCTGAACATCATCATCGTCGTCGCCCTGGCATTTTTCATCGACAGCAGCTACCCGCAGAGAATTCGCCAGGACCTTCGCGCGGGTCTTCTTCGCAAAGTCGTCCTCGGGGTCGCTTCGGCCGCCGCGCTTTATGCCGTCTTTGCCGTCGGGCGCATCGTGGCCCTGCGCATCTTCCCCTTCGCCGGGGCCGGGGTCGGCAACGTCTACGCTCTGAGGGCAGGCGTGCCGGTCCTTCGGATCGTCCTGCTCATCGGCCTCGTCATCGGACCCGGCGAGGAGCTCTTCTGGCGGGGATTTTTTCAGGAACGGACCGGCACGACGACGAGCCGATCCTACGGTTTCATCCTGACAGCGCTGCTCTACACTGCGGTCCACTTGGCGAGCGGAAACATCATGCTCGTCCTCGCCGCCGCCGTCTGCGGCATCTTCTGGGGCTGGCTCTATCTGCGCTTCCGCTCCCCCGTCCTCAATGTCATCAGCCACACGCTTTGGGACCTCCTGGTCTTCGTCGTGTTCCCTTTCTAGGAAAGAGGGCATGGCGGGGACGCGGACCAGAGCGGTACATGTCCCTTGATTCAGCCCCCGAGGTGCTCGATCAGGATCTTGACGCCGATCCCGATCAGAATGAGCCCGCCGGCGAGCTCGGCCCGCTTGCCGACGATGCGGCCGACGATCGGACCGAGCTTGGCCCCGACGATCGTCAGCACGAAGCTCGTGACGCCGATGATGGCCGCCGGATAAAGAATGCTCGTCCGGACGACGCCCAGGCTCAGCCCGACGGCCAGGGCGTCGATGCTCGTGGCCAGGGCGAGGATGAGGAGCCTCTTGCCCCGGGTCTGGTCGGGCCGGCCGGCTTTCTCCTCGTCGCTCATCTCCACGGATTCATAGATCATCCGGCCGCCGATCAGGGCCAGCAAGCCGAACGCCACCCAGTGGTCGAAGTGCCGGATGATCCCGAGAAGCCTGTCCCCGGCGAGCCAGCCGATGACGGGCATGACGAACTGAAACCCGCCGAAGTACGCGGCCATGCGGACGGCCTTCTTCATCGTCAGCCCCCGGGCCCCGCAGGCCATGCCGATGGTGATCGCGAAGCAGTCCATCGCCAAGGCCACGGCGATCCCGAGTATCCAGACGAATGACATGGGTTTCTCTCCGAGCGGGTCATTATAGCAAAACCCGAAGCGACAGTCCCACACGGGCCGACCCTGTCAGGCCGAGAACCTTGAAGCGTGCTATAATGGATGATTCTCATAAACCCATGGCGACCACAGACAGCATCATCCTTCGCGGAGTCAGGGTCCACAACCTGAAAGGGATCGACCTCGACGTCCCGCTGAACAAGCTCATCGTCGTCACCGGGGTCAGCGGCTCGGGCAAATCCTCCCTGGCCTTCGACACGCTCTACGCCGAGGGCCAGCGCCGCTACATCGAATCGCTCTCCTCCTACGCCCGCCAGTTCCTCGAGCGGATGGACAAGCCGGACGCCGATCTCATCGAAGGCATCCCCCCGGCCATCGCCATCCAGCAGAAAGGGGCCGCCAAGAACCCCCGCTCGACCGTGGCCACGGTCACCGAGATCTTCGATTTCCTCCGGGTCCTCTTCGCCCGCATCGGAACCGTCCACTGCCTCCAATGCGGCCGGCCCGTCGTTCGCGACACGATCGACGCCATGATCGCCGAGCTCTCCCGCGAGCCCTCCGGGACGCGCGCCTTCGTCACCTTCTCTTGGCCCCGCGACAAGAGCCTCGCTGCACTCAAGAAGGACGGCTTCACCCGGGCCGTCGTCGGCGGCGCCGTCGTCGGTCTCGACGAAGCGGCCAAAGCGGACGGCCCTCTCGACGTCCTCGTCGACAAGATCACTCTCGGCGTCGACGAGCGCGAGCGGCTGGCCGATTCGCTCGAGATGGGACTCAAGAAGGGCGAGGGCCGCGTCCTCGTCCGGACCGAGGGGGGGCGCGAGTTCCGATTCAGCGAAAAGCTCGAGTGCCGGGCCTGCCGGCTCCCGGCCGAGGACCCCTACCCCAACCTGTTCTCCTTCAACAGCCCTCATGGCGCCTGTCTCGAATGCCACGGTTTCGGCGACCTGGCCGTCATCGACGAGGAGAAGGTCATTCCGGACGGCTCGAAGACGCTCGAGCAGGGCGCGGTCGAACCCTGGACGAAGCCGTTGTCCAAGGGCATGCAGAAGGAGCTCCTGGCCGAAGCCCGCCGCCGGAAGATCCCGACCAACGTCCCCTTCCGCGACCTGCGCCCCAAGGACCAGCGCTTCGTCCTCGACGGCGGCGACGGCTATTACGGCGTCAAGGGCTTTTTCGACTGGCTCCAGTCCAAGAAGTACAAGGTCCAGGTGCGGGTCCTTCTCAGCCGCTACCGGAAGTACATCGCCTGCCCGGCCTGCGCCAAGACACGGCTCAACCCCCGGGCCCTGAGCGTCCGCATCAAGGGCCTGAACATCGGCGAGGTCGTCCGCATGACCGTCGGCGAAGCCTCCGCTTTCTTCGCCGGCCTGGAGCTCGAGCCGTTCGAGCGCCAGGTGGCCGAAAAGCTCGTCCAGGAGATCCGCGGCCGTCTCCGCTTCCTCATGGAGGTCGGCCTCGACTACATCGCCCTCGACCGCATGACTTTCACCCTGAGCGGCGGCGAGGCCCAGCGCATCAGCCTGGCGGCGGCCCTCAGCGCCTCGCTCGTCGGGACGCTTTTCGTCCTCGACGAACCCTCGATCGGCCTCCACCCCCGTGACAACCTCCGCCTGGTCCAGATCCTGAAGTCGCTCAAGGACATCGGCAACACGGTCGTCGTCGTCGAGCACGACCCCGATATCGTCGGCGCCGCCGAGCACGTCATCGACATGGGGCCGCGGGCGGGCGAGGCCGGCGGTGAGGTCGTCTTCGCGGGCCCCTGGCCGGCCTTCCTCCGCAGTCCCGAATCGCTCACCTCCCAATACATCCGCGGCGAGAAGGAGATCGCCCTGCCGTCCGCGCGGCGGCCGGCCCGGACTTTCCTCGAGATCCGCGACGCCCACAAGCACAATCTCAAGCACATCGACGTCCGCATCCCCCTCGGCATCTTTACCTGCATCACCGGGGTGTCCGGCTCGGGCAAGAGCACGCTCATCTTCGACGTCCTCTACCAGGGATTCGAAGGGACCTCCGAGAACGGCTTCGGGGAGATCCGGGGCCGGGACAAGGTCGCCAAGGTCATCATGGTCGACCAGTCGCCCCTCAGCGCGTCGCCGCGATCCATCCCGGCCACGTACACCAAGGCGATGGACGGCATCCGCGCCCTGTTCAGCGATACCCGCGAGGCCAAGCTCATGGGATTCCGGCCCGGCTTCTTTTCCTTCAACACGGCCGGCGGCCGCTGCGAAGACTGCAAGGGGGCCGGGGTCCAGGTCGTCGAGATGCAATTCCTCTCGGACGTCAGCCTCGTCTGCGACGCCTGCAAGGGCAAGCGCTTCAAAAAGGAGATCCTCGACGTCCGCTGGAACGGCAAGAACATCGACGAGGTCCTCGGCCTGAGCGTCACCGAAGCCTGCCTCTTTTTCGCCGGGAGGCCGGAGATCACGAAGAAGCTCTATCCCCTCGTCGAGGTCGGCCTCGGCTACCTCAAGCTCGGCCAGCCGACGACCACGCTCTCCGGCGGCGAGCTCCAGCGGATCAAGCTGGCCTACCACCTCGTCCACGAGAAGGGCAAAAAGATCCTGTATCTCTTCGACGAGCCGACGATCGGCCTCCACCCCAACGATGTCGCCGTCCTGCTGCGATCGTTCCAGAGGCTCGTGGCCGAGGGACACACGGTCGTCGTCATCGAGCACAACCTCGACGTCGTCAAGAGCGCCGATTACGTCATCGATCTGGGCCCCGAAGGGGGCGAGGACGGCGGCCGGGTCGTCGCTCAGGGCACTCCCGAAAAGGTGGCCAACACCGCCGGCTCCGTCACGGCAAAATACCTCAAGGCCGTGCTCCAACGGTCGAACGGCCATAAGGGAGCGGCGGCAAGAAAAAAACGAGGCTCCTGAGTCCCGATACTGGTCAACCCTTTCTTTATAAATTGGTTCATATTCAGAGCTATTGGTCCGCCACTATCTTCCATTTATGTCCGCTATTGGTACTATTGTATATACTTTCTTGTAATTAGTTATATATGAACGTTTTAATGGCATAATAAGAAAGTATGCATGTAATATAATTGAACACTTACGTGATGCCTGGATATCTATAGAAATACATCCCATCTATTTGTTTATGTTTGACTTATGGTGACATTAAGTCTATTGGCACCGTTCTTGCCTCTAATGAGGCCGTTGTGAAGGAACAAGGAGCGGTGCCAATGAAAGTCAAGCTTGCCCTTCTGGCTCTGGCGGCCTGCGTCGTCACGGCCGGGCCCCTCGGGGCTTCCGAAGCCATTTGGGAAGTGCTCGTGCCGACAGCGGTTCAGCCTTCGGCCTTCGTCATCCCGGATCCCCTCCCCGAGCCCGCCCCTGTATCCATGGAGGTGCTGGCCGCGGAACCCGCGCCCCTCCTCTCCTCCCAGATCGCGATCTCGACGCGCATGCCTGCGTTCGGCCCGATCGTCCGGCCCGGCAAGGCCCTGTTCGACGCCAATCTCGTTCTCATGGTCGGCCTGAACGTCGCCGATTACGTCTCCACCCGCAAGGCTCTCAAGTATCCGGGCCTTTCGGAGATCAATCCCTTGATGAAGCCGTTCATCAAGAGTCCCGCCGCCTTCGCCGCCGTCAAATTCGGGACGACCGCCCTGTCCTACTTGAGCATGCGGGCCCTCTTCAAACGGAATAAGACCGTCGCCTGGGTCATGACGACGGCCGGCAACGTCCTTCTCTCTTATGTCGTGGCCAACAACTACAGGCTGATCCAGGGAGCGCGGGTCCGCTGAGGCCGCGGCCAATCGTGAACGTTTATCTCCAGCGCTATTTGGGGCTCAATGCCGAGCGGGAGTTCGCCAAGCCCGCCGGCTTCCCGACCCTGAAGGCCCTGGAGAAAGATTATATCGGGTTCTTGCTCGAGATCACCGACCAGAACAGGGCCGAGGTCTCCCGGATCCTGGCCATCTCCCGGTCGACGCTCTACCACAAGATCCGCCGCTACCGGATCGGAGGCGACGGCCGGGATTCCCTGGCTGCTTAGACCCTCACAGCCACTTCTTCCTGCGGAAGAAGGAGAACATCCCCGCCACGGAAGAAATGATCAAGAGCCAGACGAACGCGTAGCCCCAACGCCATCTGATCTCCGGGAAATGCACAAAGTTCATCCCGTAGAGGCCGACGAGAAACGTGATCGGGATGAAGATCGTGGAGATGATGGTCAGGACCTTCATGATCTCGTTCATGCGGTTCGAGAGGCTCGAGAGGTACGTTTCGACCATGCTGGACAGCATCTCCCGGAACGATTCGACCGTATCGATGACCTGGATGGCGTGGTCGTAGAGGTCCCGGAGAAAGAGGCCCGTCGATTCCTTGATGAGAGGGGACTCCGACCGCTCGAGGCCGCTGACGACCTCCCGCAGGGGCCAGACCGACTTGCGCAGCTCGATCATCTCCCTCTTCAATGTGTGGATCTCCCCGAGGAGCTCGCGCCGGGGCTCGGCGATCAGCTGTTCCTCGAGCGTGTCGATCCGCTCGCCGAGCTTCTCCAGGACGAAGAAATAGTTGTCGACGACGGAGTCGATCACGGCGTAAGCCAGATAATCCGGGCCGAGCTTCCGGATGCGGCCTTTGCCGCCTCGGATCCGGTCGCGGACGGGGTCGAGGCAATCCCCCTCCGTCTCCTGAAAGGTCAGGACGTAGTTCGGGCCGAAGATCAGGCTGAGCTGATCGGCCGAAGTCCCGCCGCTCTGTTCGTCGAATTCGATCATCCGCAGGACAACGTAGACGGCCGTCCCCAGGTCCTCGGTCTTCGGCCGCTGGGTCGTGGTCATGATGTCCTCGAGGACGAGGGGGTGGATCTCGAAGTACGTCCCGAGCTTCTCGATGATCGAGGCGTCGTGGACGCCGTCGACGTTGATCCAGGTCACGGTCGCGGTCTCCTTGAAGGGGAAGCACTCTTCGACCGAGCCGACCTCCTTTTCGAGGAAACCGGCCGCGTCATAGTCCATGACCGTGATCCGCGTTTTCCCGGTCTTCTCCTCGCCGACATACATGAGGGTCCCCGGAGACAGGCCCGCCTTCTCCGAGCGCTTGATCTCTTCGCTGGTCATGTCCTACTCCTGACGGTCTTGCCCCTCAGGATAGACCCATTCGGAGCGATTTTCCAGCGAATTGGCGACGGGTCGCCCGCCGCGCCGCGCGTGCGGACGGAGCCTTACTTGAGCCGCATGCCGGCGGCCGCCCAGTCGACGGCCTTGAAGAAGGCTTCGATGTAGTCGGCGCGTTTGAGGCCATAGTCGGTCATGTACGCATGTTCGAAGACGTCCATGACCAGGAGCGGCACGCAGCCGGCCGGGTGGCTCACGTCGTGCTCGTTGATCCAGAAATTGATCAGCCGGCCGTTGGTCGTGTCCTCATAGAGGACGACCCAGCCGATGCCGCGCATCGCGCCTGTCGCCCGGAATTCCTTCTCCCAGGATTCGATGTCGCCGTAATGCTCGGCGATGCGCCGGCCGATCTCGCTCGCCGGATCGAGCGGCGCCTGGCCCCCGAGGTTCCCGAAGTAGAGCTCGTGCAGCCGCATGCCGTTGAACTCCCAGCCGAGGTGGCGCTTGAGCTCGGCGTATTCCGGCGTCGCGGTCTTCCCGTCCTTGGCCATGAGCCCGAGGATATCGAGGACCTTGTTGGTGTTGCTGACATAGCCCTGGTAGAGCGTGAAGTGGTTCTTGAGAAGCGTCTCACTGAACCCGGGCGTTCCGAGGAGCCGAGTATAGTCTTTGGGCGAATAGTTCATGTACCGTCCCTCCTTCGTTTAAATCCTATCAATTTTATAGGATTTAGGCAAGCCCCGGCCCCTTCCCTATTTCGCGGCCGGCTTCTCGCCAAGCTCACCTTCCCCGGTGAGACCGATCTTCGCCCGGATCTCTTCCTCGAGCTCCCCGGCCAGCTTCTTGTTCTCTTTGAGGAGCTTCTTGACGTTCTCCCGGCCCTGGCCGAGGCGCTCGCCTTTGTAGGAGTACCAGGTCCCGGCCTTCTCGAGGAGGCCTGTGTCGAACCCGACGTCGACGAGGTCGCCTTCCTTGGAGATGCCCTCGCCGAAGATGATGTCGAACTGGGCCTCGCGGAATGGCGGAGCCATCTTGTTCTTGACGATCTTGACCTTGGCCCGGTTGCCGACGACGCTCTCGCCGTCCTTGATGATGGACAGCCGGCGCACGTCGATCCTCAAGGACGCATAGAATTTCAGGGCCCGCCCGCCCGTCGTCGTCTCCGGGTTGCCGATGAAGACGCCGATCTTCTCCCGGAGCTGGTTGATGAAGATGAAGCAGGTCTTCGACCGGGCCACGATGGCCGTCAGCTTGCGCAGGGCCTGGGACATCAAGCGGGCCTGCAATCCCATGTGGGCGTCGCCCATCTCGCCCTCGAGCTCGGCCTTGGGGACGAGAGCGGCGACGGAATCGACGACGATGACGTCGACCGCGCCGCTGCGGACGAGGACCTCGGCGATCTCCAGGGCCTGCTCCCCGAAGTCGGGCTGGGAGATGAGCAGGTTGTCGATGTCGATCCCGATGCGGGCGGCGTATTCGGGCGACAGAGCGTGCTCGGCGTCGATGAAGGCCGCCTGGCCGCCGCGCTTCTGGGCCTCGGCGATGACATGGAGGGCCAGGGTGGTCTTGCCGGTGGCCTCGGGGCCGTAGATCTCGATGACCCGCCCGCGGGGAAAGCCGCCGATGCCCAGGGCCAGGTCGAAGGAGATCGATCCGGTCGGGATGGCCTCGACGGGCACCGCGGCCCCCTTCTGGCCGAGCTTCATGATCGAGCCTTTGCCGAACTGCTTTTCGATCTGAGACAGCGCGGCGTCGATGGCTTTATGGCGGGAGTCCTGCCGTTCGCTGGTCTCGACGTCCTTCGCGGGGACGCTTTCGCGGCCCGTGTCTTTTTTCACCATGTCCGTTTGCTCCTTGTCGATCTCTTTCTTGGCCACCGTCTCCCTCCCCAACTCTCAGAGTTTACCCGGATTGCCCCGGCCTTTCAACCTGGACGATTCCAGGGGCCATTCGCGCGGCCATTCACAAGCCGAGGCGGCTGCAGATGCAAGGCGTCGAAGGGCGAAGCTGTACTCCGGGTACTGCGAGCCCTTTGCAACGAACGAGATGCGGCCGGATCGGCTTGCCCGAAGGGTGAAAACGCCGGTCTTGGTTTTTCTTGTTTTGTGGAGAAATCCGGCGTTTTCATGAATGGTCATCGCGGGAAGCCGTTGAACATCAGGTCGTAATCGTCGATCAGTCCCTGGTCGGCAAAGCTGAAATAGCGGTTGCTGCCGATGATGATGTGGTCGAGGACCTTGATCTGGACGACCCGGGCGGCGAAGACGAGGTCCCGGGTGACCTCCCGGTCGCAAAGGGACGGCTCGGGGTCGCCGGAGGGATGGTTGTGGGCGAAGATGAGCGCCGAGGCCTCGTAGCGCAGGGCGTCCTTGATGACCTCCCGGGGATAGACGGCGCTTGAATCGACCGTCCCCTCGAACAGGGTCTTCTCCTCGATGACCTGGTTCTTGGGATCGAGGAAGATGACCTTGAACCGCTCCTTCTTCAGGTCGCGGAGGGCGTGGCAGAGATAATCGTAGACTTCCTGGGAGGAATGACAGACCGGCCGGCTCATCATCTTGTCCTTGAGGAAGCGGCGGGAGACCTCGTGGATGAGCTTCAGGCCGAAGACGTTCCGGGTCCCGATGCCGGGAATGCGCTGCAGGTCCTCGGGACGGGCCTCGAGGACCCCGCCGAAGGTCTTGAACTCCTTGAGCGCCTCGCGGGCCGGCCGCTTGCAGTCCCGCCGGGGCGTGCCGAGGGTCAGCAAGAGCTCGACGATCTCGTAGTCCAGAAAGGCGGCCAGCCCCCCGTTCAGGAACTTCTGCCTCAGGCGGTCCCGGTGCCCGACCCTGTCGGGGGTCCCGCTCTCCGGCCCGTTCGGTCGGTCGTTCATGGCGTCCCTGCTATAAGGGACGCCGCTGCGGCCGCTTTTTTCGCACGATTAGATGATTTTTTTTCTTTGTGGTCGCCTCCTGGGGGAGAACTCCAAACGAAGCGGCGAGGAATGTCGCTCCAAGGCCCCCGTGAGGGAAGGGGGGCCCGCCGGAAGGCGGGGGAAACCGCCTAAGGAGGTTTCCGGGGCGCGGGGGCAAGGAGCGATATTGCGAGCAGAGCGGAGATTTGGAGTTCTCCCCGCTCGGGCGGACCGTCCCAGCTCTAATCTTTGTAAAGCAGGTCGATGAGCGGCTTAAAAACCTTCTCGACGATGTGGCGCTTGACCTTGAGCGACGGGGTCAGCTCCGTGTCCGCGTCGAAGTCGCGTTCGAGAAGGACGATCTTCTTGATCCGCTCGTAGGAAGCCAGGTTGGGCGTCGTCCGGTTGACCTCGGCCAGCATGAAGCTCGCGATCTCGTCCCGCTCGACGAGCTCCTTGCGGCTGGCGAAGGGGATGCCCTTCGACCGGGCGTAGGCCTCGAGCTTGTCGAAGTTGGGCACGATCAGCGCCGAGATGAACTTCCGTCCGCCGCCGACGACGACGGCCGTCCCGATATAGGGGTTCGCCTTGAGCAGGTTCTCGATCGGCTGGGGGGCGACGTTCTTGCCGCCGGCCGTGACCAGGATGTCCTTCTTCCGGTCGGTGATGACGAGGAAGCCCTCCTCGTCGATGTGCCCGATGTCGCCGGTCTTGAGCCAGCCGTCCTCGAAGGCCTCGCGGGTCTCCTGCTCCTTCTTGTAATAGCCCTTCATGACGTTCGGCCCCTTGGCCAGGACCTCGCCGTCCGGGGCGATCTTGATCTCGACGCCGGGGACCGGCGGCCCGACGGTCCCGAACTTCATCTTTTCGAAGGTGTTGCAGGCCAGGACGGGCGATGTCTCCGTCAGGCCGTAGCCCTCGAGGATGGTCAGGCCGATGGCGTAGAAGAACTCGGCCATATCGGCCGACAGGGGGGCGCCGCCGGAGACGAAGAAGTGGGCCCGGCCGCCCGTCTTCTCGATGATCTTGCTGTAGACGAGCTTGGCCGCGATCTTTTGCTGCAGCCCGAGCCCCCACGGGATGGGCTGGTGGCGGATCTTGCGGGCGCCGTATTTCTTGCCGACCCGGATGGCCCAGAAGAAGATCTTCCTCTTGAGCGCCGACTGGGCCAGGATGTTGTCCATGACCTTGGCGTAGATCTTGTCGAAGAGCCGGGGGACGCTGATCATGATCGTCGGCCGGACCTCGAGCAGGTTCTCGCCCACCGTCTCGATGCTCTCGGCGTAATAGATCGAAGCGCCCTTGTAGATCCAGGAAAACGTCGTCATCCGCTCGAGGACATGGGACAGAGGCAGGAAGGACAGGATGACATCCTTGACGGCGAACTCCGTCACGGCGTCGAGGGCCTTGGAGTTCGAAACGAAGTTGCCGTGGGTCAGCATGACGCCCTTGGGGACGCCCGTCGTCCCCGACGTGTAGATGATCGAGGCCACATCGCCGGGCTTCACGGCCAGGGCCCGCTTTTCGAAGAGCCCGGGGTTCGAGGCGGCGATCGTCTTGCCGCGGGCCATGATCTCCGACAGGCTGAGGACGCCCTGGGGGCCTTCCTCGTCGATGAGGACGAAGTGGTGGACGTTGCGGAGGTCGGAGCGGACGGCATCGACCTTGAGCCAGAGGTCCCGGTTCGAGCAAACGACGATCCGGGCGTCCGAATCGTTGATGATGTACTTGACCTGTTCCGGCATGAGCGACGTGTAGATGGGGACGGTGATCCCGCCGGCGCAAAGGACGGCGAAGTCGGTGATCGTCCACTCGGGGCGGTTCTCGGAGAAAATGATCAGCTTTTCGCCGGGGGTGAGACCGATATCCGCCAGCCCCAGGGACAGGTGCTTGACCCGGCGGGCGAATTCGTCGGTGGAGATGGGGACATAGCGGCCTTCGGCCTTGGCCGCAAGGAGATCGGGCTTGGCGTAGGTCTTGACGGTGTTGAGAAAGAGCTGGCTGAGCGTTTCGACCATGCGGGGGTCTCCTTCCTGACGGTTACGGGCTATTGTATCCTTATGGGACGCCGGGCTGTCAAATCAAGAGCCGGTCGTGTCCTTCGTGCCGGAGGAGCCAATCCTTCCGCCACAGGCCGCCGCCGTAGCCCGTCAGGCGCCCGTCACTCCCGACGACGCGATGGCAGGGGACGATGATCGAGACGGGGTTGCGGTGGTTGGCCCCGCCGACGGCCCGGGTCGCGGCCGGCCTGCCGATGGCCGTGGCAAGGGCCTTGTAGGTCGTCGATTGGCCGAACTTGACGCGGAGGAGCTTCGCCCAGACCTTCTTCTGGAAATCCGTGCCGCCGAGGTCCAGCTTGACCGTAAACTCCTTGCGGTCGCCATGAAAATAGCCCTCGAGCTGGACCAGGGCATCGGCCACCGGTCCGGGCGGGGAGCCTTTCAGCCGTCGGGCGGCCTTTTCTTCCTTGATATCGACGAAATCCAGGCCGGAAACGCCCGCTTCCGTGCCCTGGATCTCGATCGTCCCGATGGGCGATTCATAATAGGCCTTGAACGCGGGGGGCTCGGGCATGTTCGACTCCTTGCCGCAAGATTATTACATTCCGGCCCGGCCTTCAACTCCTGAGTCGGGACATGTCCCGTTTCGGTACGTGTCCCGTTCCCTTAGCCGAGGGGGACACGTACAAGAGTACATGTCCCCCCCGGCGCGTTGACGGGTCGCCCGCCGTGTGCTAAAAGCGGGGGGAAGACCGAGGTGAGCCCATGAACGGAAACATTCCGACCCTGGCCGTCGCCGGCCGCACCCTTCCCGAGGCCTGGGAAAAGGCCGTCCTGGCCTGCTGGCGCGAGGGTGTCCCCATCAAGACGGAGTACGACAAGCCGGGAGATCCGCCGAGCCGGGATTGCACCATGGTCTGGACGGTCGAGGACCCCTTCGCCGAGCCTCGCATCCACCGGGCCTTCCCGGGCGGCCTGGAGGACCTCGAGGTTTACCGTCAGGAGGTCGTCGACGGCGTCCACGACCACTGGATCTGCCCCGAAGAGGGCAAATGGACCTACACCTACCACAAGCGCCTGTTCGCTTACGACATCGAAGGCGAGAGCGTCGACCAGATCGCCGCCGTTGTCGACCGCCTGGCCCGGACCGGCCACACGCGCCGGGCCCAGGCCATTACCTGGAACCCGAAGCTCGACGCCCGGACCGACGATCCCCCCTGCCTCCAGCGGCTCTGGTTCCGCATGCTCGAGGACGACGAGGGCGTGCTCGTCCTCAACATGAATTCCCATTGGAGGTCCCGCGACGCTTACAAAGCCGCCTACATGAACGTCTTCGCCTTGACGGACCTCCAGCGTCTCGTCGCCGGCCGCGTGGCCGAAAAGACCGGACGAGATGTGCGCGTCGGCCGCTATGCCGACCTCGTCGACAGCTTTCACATCTACGGTTCGTACTTCCACGAATTCGAAGGGTTCCTGAAGATGGTCGAGAAACGGTCGTTCGAGGAGCGCACCTGGTCGAGCGCCTACGCCGAGCCGATGTTCGAAGACGCCCGGGAGCGTTTGCGCAAAGAAAAGGCGGACGGGATCTAGGCCCCGGCCATGACCGCGCCAGCTATCGTCCTCGCGGTTTGCGCCCTCGCCTCGGCGGGCCTGACGATCTGGGCCGACGCCAACCGGAGGCAACGGCTTTTCCGTCGGTTCAAGCCGCTGACCACGGCCCTGATCATCGCCGTGGCCGTGATCGCCCCCGTACCCGTTCCGGCAGCCTACAAGATCCTCGTCGTGGCCGGCCTCGCGTTCTCGCTCCTCGGAGACATCGCCCTGATGTTCCCCGAAAAATGGTTCACCGCCGGGCTGGCCGCATTCCTCACGGCCCACGTTTTCTATATCCTGGCCTTCAAGCCGTTACCGGGGCACCGGGCGTCCGTGGGGATATTCCTTCCCTTCGTGTTCTATGGGCTGCTGATGTTCTTTATCCTGGCGCCGGGGCTCGGCAAGCTGAGGCTCCCGGTCCTCGTCTACGTCGCGGCCATCACGGTCATGGCCGGATTCGCGGCCGGGCGGTTCGTCGATCTCGGAGGCGCGCGGCCGCTCCTGGCGTTCGCCGGGGCGGTCCTGTTCCTGATCTCGGATTCCGTGCTGGCCTACGACCGCTTCGGCAGGAAGATCGGCCCGGCCCAGATCATCATCCTCGGGACCTATTTCCCGGCCCAGCTTCTGATCGCCCTGTCGATCTGACGCGGGTCAGGCGCTTGGAACGATCTTTCCGTCGATCCCCACGACGACCTTTTTCACTTCGAGAGGAACTCCGGAACGCTCGACAGCCAGCCGGACAATGCGCTCGAGGCCCGAACAGCAGGGGACGGTCATGATGGCTACCGTCAGCGACCGGAGGTTGTTCTTTTTGACCAGTTCGGCCAGCTTCTCGACATAGCCCTCGGTGTCATCGAGCTTGGGGCAGGCGATGATCAGCTTCTTCCCTTTGAGGAGTTCGCCATGGAAACCTCCCAGGGCAAAGGCGGTGCAGTCCGCGGCGATGAGGAGGTCGCTTCCTTCGAAGTACGGCGCGAGGGGCGATACGAGGTGGAGCTGGATGGGCCACTGGCTGAGTTGCGATTTGACCGCCGCGGACGGCGACGCCGCAGCTTCCGGCTCACTGCGGATATTCCGGGCCAGGCTTCCCGGACAGGCGGAATGCCCGGCGCGGCCGGGCGCGCCGCCCGCGCCATGGACCCGGGACGCCGCCTCGGCGCCCCGCATCTTGCGGACATGGTCGACGGTGGCCCGGGCGTCGTAATCGTCGCTCTCGCGTTCGATCACTTTCAGGGCCCCGGTCGGGCAGACATCCAGACATGCGCCCAAGCCGTCACAGTAGATCTCATGGACCAGGACGGCCTTCTTCTCTGCGTCCAGGGCCAGGGCGCCTTCGGCGCAGGCGGTCGTGCAGAGTCCGCAGCCATTGCACATATCGCGATCGATCTCGATGATCATTCTCTTGGCCAAACGGATCCTCCTGACGAATAATCCCTACTATTATACTAGGAATGCCAAACGGGAGCGGATCAGACGGTCGGCGGCGAAACTTGCGGAATCTGCCGGCCCGGCCTGAGGGAGCTGAACCAGTCGCGGGCATCCCGGCCGAGAAGTCCCATGAGGGCGATGATGCCCAGGATCGTGCCGACGGGGAAGCCGACGACGAGCAGGATGGCCATGACGATGCCGGCGATCCGGGCCCAAGGCCGGCCTTTGGCGATGCCCGAGGCGATAACGAGGCCGGCGATCCCGAAGACGGCGAAACCCGCGGCCAGGAAGATCCCCGCCGCCCCGAGAAGGGCACTCCCGAGGAGGCTCGAGCGCTCCGTGCCCCAGCCGATGAGCGCGGCGCCGGAGATGAAGATGAAGAGGAGAAGGGCGGCCGTCGCGAAGGCGAGTCCCGCGGCGACGACGAACGAGATCCTGGTGGTCTTGATGCTATCCGGCATGGCCCGCCTCCTTCGGTTTCACGGGGCCATTCTACCCGATTTTTCACACGCCCCGCAATTCATTCGGCCAAAACAATTGTATAATGTCCCCGGAGCCAGCCATGGACAGGATCATCCGCATCAACCCCCTCCTCGAAGCCCTGAAGTCGGCGCCCGAACGGGTGAACAAGGTCTTTGTCCAGGAGGAAAAAGGGCACGCCCGGATCGGCGAGGTCATCCGGGAAGCCAAGGCCAGGCACGTGCCGGTCGTCGTTGTCCCTGCGCGGCGGCTGGATCAAGTGGCGCCCGGCCACCAGGGCGTCATGGCCGAAGTCTCGCCGAAAAGCTATGCGTCCGTAGAAGAGATCCTGGCCCGCTCTCCCAAGCCGTTCGTCGTCATCCTCGACGAGGTCGAGGACCCCCAGAACCTCGGGGCCATCGTCCGCAGCGCCGAGGTCGCCGGGGCGGACGGCATCATCCTACCGGAGCGCCGCTCGGCCGGCCTGACCGAGACGGTCGACACGGTCTCGGCCGGCGCGCTCGAGCACCTGCCCGTGGCCCGGGTGACGAACCTCGTCCGGGCCATGGAAGAGCTCAAGGACAAAGGCCTTTGGCTGGTCGGGGCGGAAGGGTCCGGCGACGAGCCCTGGTATTCGTTCGATTACACCGGTCCGGTCGGTATCGTCCTCGGCTCCGAGGGAAAAGGCCTCCGGCCCCTCGTCCGCAAGACCTGCGACAAGGTCCTGGCCATCCCCCTGGCCGGCAAGGTCGGCTCCCTCAATGTCGCCGCGGCCGCCGCCGTCTTCTTCTTCGAGGTCGTCCGCCAGCGCAAGGGCTCCCGGAAAGCCTAAATCACCGCTTTGTGCTCGCACCGACGACACCCCTCGGCCCCGGTTTCAGGGGTCGTCTCGCTCACCGATGACATCGCTCGACGCTTCCGGCAGGGAGCGGAGCCGGCGGAACGCCTTCTTGACTTGATTTGGCCCTGCCCCTAGAATAGGCCTGTATTCTAACCTGTTGAAAGAGCGGCGCATGGAAAAATCGGCGGAGTTTTATACTCTCGAAAAGGGCATCCTGTCCCTCAAAGAGCAGATCGACGCCCTGGCCGAAACGGACGATCTCGGCAAGAAAGACAAGATCGCAGCCCTGCGCGTCGAGATCGAGAAGGAGTGGGCCGAGATCCTGC
Organism: Candidatus Aminicenantota bacterium; assembly: GCA_963743205.1. Classification (GTDB taxonomy): domain Bacteria; phylum Acidobacteriota; class Aminicenantia; order Aminicenantales; family Saccharicenantaceae; genus RBG-16-66-30. Next base: position 160,673 of record CAVUOW010000010.1, on the reverse strand, counting down.
CCCAGCTGGCCACGATCAACATCGTCCAGATCGCCCGCCACCCCAAGCGCCCCTACACGCTCGATTACATCGCCTTCCTCTTCCAGGACTTCATGGAGATGCACGGCGATCGCCGCTTCGCCGACGACCCGGCCATCGTCGCCGGGTTGGCGTTCTACAAAGGCCGGACCGTGGCCGTCATCGGCCACCAGAAAGGCCGCACGACCCGGGCCCGCATCGACCGGAACTTCGGCCAGGCCAACCCCGAGGGCTACCGCAAGGCCCTCCGGGTCATGCTCGAGGCGGAGAAGTTCGGCTATCCGGTCATCACCTTAATCGACACGCCCGGGGCCTATCCCGGCATCGGCGCCGAGGAACGAGGGCAGGCCGAAGCCATCGCCTTCAACCTCAAGACCATCGCCAGGCTCAAGGTCCCGATCATCAACGTCGTCATCGGCGAGGGCGGCAGCGGCGGCGGGCTCGGCATCGGCTTCGGCGACCAGCTGATGATGCTCGAGCACTCGTTCTATTCCGTCATCTCCCCCGAGGGCTGCGCGGCCATCGTCTGGAAGGACCAGACGGCCGTCGAAGAGGCCGCCGAGAACCTGGGCATCCGGGCGAAGACGCTGCTCGAGTTCGGCATCATCGACAAGATCATCCCCGAGCCGCCGGGCGGCGCCCACATCGACCCCGAGCTGACCTACAAGACCGTCGACAAGCACATCTACCAGGCTCTGAAAAAGCTCGAAGCCATGTCCCTCGAACAGATGCTCGAGGAGCGCTACAAGAAAATCCGCAAAATCGGGGTCTTCGAAGAACGTTGACCGAAGACGCCTCCGCAAAAAAAGAGCTCGCCGCCATCAAGGGGACCAAGGACATTCTCCCCGGCGAGGTCGAGAAGTGGCAGGCCCTCGAAAGCCTGGCCCGGACGACCTTCGAGCTTTACGGCTTCCGCGAGCTCCGGGCCCCCGTCTTCGAGGCGACCGAGCTTTTCGAGAAGGGAACGGGCTCGACCTCCGACGTCGTCACCAAAGAGATGTACACGTTCACCGACAAGGGCGGACGATCCCTGACCCTGCGGCCCGAGTACACCCCCTCGGTCGTCCGGGCCATCATCGAGCACCGGCTCGATCTCGAGGGCGCGCCCATGCGCTACTACTTCATGGGGCCCATGTTCCGCTACGACAAGCCCCAGAAGGGGCGCTACCGCCAGTTCCATCAGGTCGATATCGAGGTCTTCGGCGAGAAGGACGCGGCCGTCGACGCCGAGATCATCGGGATGGCCCACTCGCTTCTCGGCAAGCTCGGCGTGAGCGGCGTCGAGACCCTGGTCAATTCGGTCGGCTGCCGGGCCTGCCGCCCGGCTTACAGCGCCGCCCTGCGCGAGGCCGCGGCCAAGCGCAAGTCGGAGCTCTGCGCCGACTGCCAGAGGAAGGCCGAGACCAACCCGCTCCGGATCTTCGACTGCAAGGTCGAGGCCTGCCAGGAGATCGCGCGGTCCTTCCCGCTCATCCAGGATTATCTCTGCGACGAGTGCCGGGAGCATTTCCGCCAGCTCCTCGCCTGCCTCGATGTCCTGAAGATCTCCTACCGTGTCGATCCCCGCCTGGTCCGAGGCCTGGACTATTACACCAAGACGACGTTCGAGATCGTCTCCGCCGGCCTCGGCGCCCAGAACGCCCTGCTCGGCGGAGGCCGCTACGATGACATGATGAAGGACTTCGGCGGCCCGGACATCTGCGGCACCGGGTTCGCCATGGGCATCGAGCGTGTGCTTTCGATCGCCGAGCTCGCGCCTCCGGCCAGGAAGATGCTCTATCTCGCCTACCTCGGTGAAGAGGCCAAGAAGGCGGGCTTGGAGCTGACCCGCTATTTTCGGTCGAACGGCATCGAGTGCCTGGTCGAGTATAAGGACCGGGGCATGAAGGCGCATTTCGGCCGGGCCAACAAGCTCCAGGCTTCGTGGGTCCTCATCGTCGGCGAGAACGAGCTCGCGAGCGGCCGGTTCGGTCTCAAGGACATGGTTACGGGGCAACAGTCCGAAGGCACCCGCGAAGACCTCCTGGCCCTCCTCCTGAGAAGCTGACCGCCCGGAGGATCCCATGAACAATTCCGACCCGACCGCCACGATCCTGAAACGCACGGACTACTGCGGCGCCCTGCGCGCCGCCGACGAAGGCCGAGAGGTCGTCCTCTGCGGCTGGGTCCACAAGACCCGCGACATGGGCCATCTCGTCTTCGTCGACCTGCGCGACCGCGAGGGCCTGGCCCAGGTCGTCTTCCAGTCCGACCGGCCGGAACTCGCCGAGGAGGCGAAGAGGCTGCGCAGCGAATTCGTGGTCGGGGTCCGCGGGCGCGTCCGCCGCCGCTCCTCGGTCAACAAAGACATCCCCACGGGAGAAGTCGAGGTCGAGGCGCACGAGCTCCGGATCTTCGCCCCCTCCAAGGTGCCTCCGTTCGTCGTCGCCGACCCGCCCCAGGCCTCCGAGGAGCTGCGGCTGAAATACCGCTACCTCGACCTGCGCCGGCCCAAGATGCAGCGCCACATCCGACTGCGTCACGAGGCTTCGCTCGCCGCTCGGAACTACCTGAGCCGGCACGGCTATCTCGAGATCGAGACGCCCATCCTGGCCAACCCCACGCCCGAGGGGGCGCGCGACTTTCTCGTCCCGAGCCGCATCTATCACGGCCGGTTCTATGCCCTGCCTCAGTCGCCCCAGCAGTTCAAGCAGACCCTGATGGTCGCGGGCTGCGACCGCTATTTCCAGATCGTCCGCTGCTTCCGGGACGAGGCCCTGCGGGCCGACCGCCAGCTCGAGTTCACCCAGATCGACATCGAGACGAGCTTCATCGACCGCGAGGACTTTTTCGCGCTCAACGAGGGCCTCATGGAGGCGCTCTTCGCGCTCATCGGCCGAAAAGTCGAGCGGCCGTTCCGTCGCCTCCCCTACGCCGAGGCCATGGAGAAATACGGCTCGGACAAGCCGGACCTGAGGGTGCCCCTCGAAATGCACGATCTCACGGCAGCGGGACGGGACGGCTCGTCGGAGATCCTCCAGGCCGTCGTTGGCGCGGGCGGCGAGATCAAGGGCCTGCTCGTCCCCGGGGCGGGCGCCCTCTCGCGCGGCCAGCTCGACAAGCTCGTCGACAAGGCCAAATCGCTCGGGGCCAAGGGCCTCATCTGGATCAAGAAACACGAGGGATGGAAATCGTCTCTCAAGACGGCCGAAAGCGACTATGAGAGGATCTGGACCGCCCTCGGCGGCGCGGACTCCGACCTGGCCCTTCTCGTCGCCGGCAAGAAAGAAACAGCGCTCAAGGCCCTCGGAGAGATCCGCCGGACCTGGCCCCTCGAGGACGCCGGCCGCCGGGACAGCCTCGCCTTCTGCTGGGTGACCGATTTCCCGCTCTTCGAGTGGAGCGAGGAGGAGAAGCGTTTCGTCTCGATGCACCATCCCTTCACTTCTCCTTACGAGGAGGATCTCGGCCTCCTCGAGACCGAGCCGGACAAGGTGAGGGCCAAGGCCTACGATCTCGTCCTCAACGGCACGGAGGTCGGCGGCGGCTCGATCCGGATCCACGATATGGACATCCAGCGCCGGATCTTCAAAGCGCTCGGTTTGACCGACGAGGAGACCGAAGAGAAGTTCGGCTACTTCCTCGAGGCCTTGGGCTACGGCGCGCCTCCCCACGGCGGCATCGCCCACGGCTTCGACCGTCTGGTCATGTTCCTGGCCGGCGAAGAATCGATCCGCGAGGTCATCCCCTTCCCCAAGACGACCGGTGCCCTGGACCTCATGACCGGCTCGCCCTCGGCTGTCCCCGGGCGCCAGCTCGACGAGCTCGGGCTCAAGCTGAAAAGCTAGGTTTGCGGCCCGTTCAAGGCCGGCTTTCCCGCCAGGGAAATGCGCAAAAATCCGTCATAATGCGTCGTCGTCGGTCGAACGCTTGACTTCCTCAACCCCCGGTCCCATTTTGATATCGAGCTTTGGGGTGATGGATATGCGACAAACGATTTCGGGGAGGGAATCCCGCTTTCAAGGGAAAGTGCGGGGGCCGGCCCTAATAAGGCCAAGGCCGCATCCGGCCTGAACCGGGGACGGCCCCCGTGGGCATACGGGGCTGAGGAGGCCACTTCCAGAGGGAGGATGATCATGAAAGGAACGAGCAGCCTTCGTGAAAGGCCCTGGTACTGGGCCTGCTCGCCTCCCCGCTCAGGTTCGGCCGAGCGGTCTGAGGCCAATAAAGACCGTCGGCCCTCGGGATCGCCGGACCAGTCCAAAAGCCGGCTTACACCAAAGCGGGCCAGGACTAAACCTTTGGCCTAAAACCAATTCCTTTGGACGCCGGACTGCCGGCCTTCTCCCCTCTCACGAATATACAGCCATGGAGCTAGGATCGGGTCAATCAGGCCGGCGGGTTTCGGCCAGGAAGGCCCCGGGGATCCCCAGAAGGGCGAAGATGAAGGTCTTCCACAGAATGGCCAGGGCCGGGGCGCCGTTCGCCGCAGCCGCTCCAGCCGTTCCGGCAAAGCCGGGGACAAGAGGCGTCAGGAAGGTGTTGACGAGGCCGTAGCCGAAGCCGACGATCGCACCAGCCAAGATCCCGGCGACAACACGCTTGCCCATCTTATTCCGGCGCGACCAGAGCGAGGCGAGAAAGCCCGCGGCGATCGGCGCGAAGAACACCGCCCACCAGACGTCCTTCAGGACGGGAACACGGCCGGCAGAACGGACGAAAAGAAGATCGACCAGCGTGACAAAGCCTGAGCCGATGAGAGCAGCCAAGGGGATGGCCCACCACCGAGGCTTCTTCGCGGCCGCGAGCTCGTCCCGCTTCCGGATCCTTATCCCCAGGCTCAACGGATAGTTGTAGAACGCGTCGAAGACGGCGTGCTCGAGCCAGGCGCCCCGTTCGCCGAAGACCGGGACGACATGGACGGCCTCCGTGGCCCAATGGCCGGCCATGAACCGGGCCAGCTCGGGGAAGCGGTAGGCCATCTGCAGCGGGAAGGCCAGGTAGCCGATGATCTTGAAAAAGCTGACGGGGAGCGCCAGCCGATAGTCCCGGATGTTTTTTTCTTTGATGCAGAGACCGATGACGTAAATGCCTCTGACGAGCGAGCCCGGGGAGACGGGCAGCAGGTTGAACGCGCCGACGATGAGCGCCGCCCGGGCCGTCGCTTCGGCCCAGCCGAACTCGGGATGTCCCAGGATGTAGACCACGGCGATCGTCAGGAAGACCGTCTCCGAAAGAAAGAGCGTGGCCATGTGGACGGCCAGGCTCTTCAGGTATTTCTGGATATAGGGTTCGTCGATCTGGGCCAGGATGCCCTTGGCATCCTCGTCGCTCAGCATGCGGTTCTTGCGGCCCTCTTCGACCATATCCTTGAGCCATTTCTCGCGGACCGCGGGCTTGAAGTAGAGCTGGACGGGCTTGACGAACATCAGGTACAGGCGCTCTCTGAAATAGGCCTTGTCCGTCAGAAAGCGGTGGAATCCGGCGGGAAGGAACGCGAGCGGCCGGTTGACGATATAGAGCCAGGGCTTTTCGGCGATGGCCAAGGCCCGCTCTTCGCTCACGCGTCCTGACCGATGCCAGCCGACGAGCGCTTCGGCGACATGGCCTCTGAACGCGCGGCGGAAATAGCCCGCTCTCGTCAGGAGGGCGCCGGCGTGGCGGCGGATGTCCCCCCGCCCCCAGAGCTTCCTGACAAAGGGACCGAGGAGCGGGGCGAGCCACAAAAGCCAGAGCCCGACCGATCGGCCCGGGAACTTGAGCAGAAAGAGGAGGGGGGTCAGGATGGGCAGGAGGCCGAAAAGGAGAAAGATGATCGCGGCGAGCTTGCTCTTCGCCAGCCGGCCGGCTGTCGCCGGGTCGGCCATGCGCCGGATCTCCCAGGCGCGGACCCAGGCGCGGTGGATCGCGGTCCAGAGCCGCGGCTTCGTGATCAGCTGGATGTGATGGTGAGTGATGTCGGGCAGGGAGTCTCTGTAAGCCCCGTCCGCGACCTTGAGATCCTCGACCGCACCTTCCATGCCGCTGAACTCTGGGACGTGCCCGGCCACATAAGACTCGAGCGCGCCGATGTTCCCCCGGTCGAATTGGACCAGGCTGCCCCGGGCGATCCCCTGGACGATCAGCTTGAAATCCGCCGGGCACTGCGGCAGGAAAGGCAGGAGGGCCATGCCGGCCCTGAAGTCCACGGCGACAAGGCCCCGGTCCGGATCGGCGTCCGCTTCCGTCCGCTTGAGCGCGTTCGGCTGGCTCTTCAACGACCACCATTCGTATTGGCGGGCGAGCTCGGTCGCCCCCATCTCGTGCATGAACCCGACGAGGTCCTTCATGAACGTCCGCTTCGACCGATATTCCGGCGACCCGAGTCCTTCAGCCGGCCGCCCCGGCTTCCAACCGAGCCGGGCGAAGAGGTTGTCGTCGATCTCGTAGCGCCAGAGCCGGCCGTCCACCCATTCGCTGATCTCGCCGCAGCTGCCGAGGACCGGGTCGACGAGCGTGGCCAGCACATCGACCACCGCCCGCTCCGCGCCGAATCGCGCGCCCGCGCCGCGGCGGATGAACTTCTGCCACAAGGCCCCGGCCCGGGCGGCGTCCGGATTGACTTGGGGCGCGAACGGCGCCTGGAAGCCTATCCCATAGAGGAGGTTGCGGATGGAGCGGCCGAAGCCCGAAACCGGGACGAGGATCTTCAGGGCGTATTCGCGCCCGGTCTCGAGACCGGCGATCGGCCCCTCGGGCGCGGCGATATCGAGGACGCGGACTCTGTAAACCTGGCCCGCATAGCCCCCGCCGACGTGCCGCTCGACTTCGAGCCTGACCCGGCCCGGCCGGGCAGGCCAGACGCCCCTGATATCGTACTCGAGGATCTGGCCGGACTCGTACCTCCGGACACGGATCGGGCGCAAGAGTGACGCGGCCCGGAAGCGTCCTTCGAGCTCGCGGACGGTGTCGGCGGAGTAGGCGTTATCCTTCATGGGCAAAATGAATTTAGTCGCGCGAGAGAGGCCGGGGCCTGTTCACAGAGCGCCCTCGGCCCTCCCGCGCCTGGTTTCGTATCGATGGCCGTTGCGGTTATTTGATCTCCTGTCCCGTCATCGGATCGGTCAGGACGATCCGGTGGACCTTGCCCAGCTTGTCCAGCGGGCCGGGCCACTTGTCGCCGCCCTTGTTGCAGGGCTCCCATTCGCCGACGATCATCATAACCATCTTGTCGGGCTGGATGTACTTCGTCGCCACTTCCTGGACGCGGGCCTTGGTCACGGCCTGGATCTTCGACAGGTAGGTCTTGTAGTAATTCAAGGGCTTTCCGGTCATCTCCAAGTTGGCGAAGTTCATCATCGTCGTTTGCGGCGACTGGAAGTTGTCGGCGAAGCTCTCGAGGTAATAGTTGATCGCCGTGTCCATCTCGGCGTCCGAAACGGGCTCCTTGCGGATACGATTGAACTCGTCGAGAATGAGCGAGATGGCGTAGCCGACCGTGGACGATTTGGTCTGGACGTAGCCCGCGAACGTGCCCGGCAGGCCCCAGCGATAGGTGAAGCGGCTGCCCTGGTTATAGGACAGGCCTTCGTCCGAGCGGACCTTGGTCGTGATCCGCGAGGTGAAGCTGCCGCCGCCCAGAATGAAGTTCATGACCTGGACGGCGAAGTAATCGGGGTTCGTGTCCTCGAGACCCAGATGACCGAGGCTGATATAGCCCTGGTTGATGGCCTTCTGGATGAAGTACACGCCCGGCTCCGGCATCGGGAAGACTTTCGGCAGTGCCGGGGAGGAGACCGCCCCGCCCTTCCATCCCGCGGCCAGCTTGTCGATCTTGGCCTTGAGGGCGGTCTTGGCGAAATCGCCGGAAACCGCCAGGATGACGTTCTTCGGCGAGAAATACTTGGCATGGAATGCTTTGAGGTCGGCCGCGGAGACGCCTTCGTAAGTGATCTTCGTCGGCTGCCAAGTCACGGCGTTGTCGCCGTAGAGGAGCCGTTCGTATTCCCGGTTGAGAACGGTGCTGGGCTGGTCGTTGGCCTGCCGCAGCTGCTCGACGAACCGGGCCTTGGCCAGCTTCAGCGGCTCCTCGCGGAACGCCGGGTTGCGGAGGACGTCGAAGAACGTGGCCAGGCCCTCGTCCAGGTCCTTGGCCAGGACGGACAGGCTGAGCGTCGCGGTCCGCTCCCCGACGTTAAAGTTCAAGCTGCCGCCGAGGAAATCGATGCGGTCCTCGATGGCCGATCCTTCGCGGGTCGTCGTGCCGCCCTTGATGAGCTGGTCGCCAAGCACCGTACCGAGCCCGGCCTTGTCCTTGGGGACGTAGAGATCGCCGCAGTTGATGACCGCGGTGATATTGAAGAGGGGCAGGCTCTTGTCCTCCTGGACGTAGGCGCGCAGGCCGCCCGCATACATGACCCGGAACGCTTTCGGGTCCGGCGGCTCGTACTTGAGCGGCGGGTAGGTCAGGTCCGCGGGCCGCTTCGCTTGCGCCAGCCCGAGCGCCGCGCAGATGAATGTCAGCGCGAGTATGGCGATGATCGTTCTTTTCATATCGTCCTCCTTACCGGCCCGACTTCCGGGTGTAGATCGCCGTCAGGCTGTTGTCCTTGACGAAGTACTTGGCGGCGACGCGCTTGATGTCGTCGTTGGTGACCTGCTTGAACGCGTCGAGGTCGGTCAGGATGGACCGCCAGCCCCGCATGAGGTCGGCCCGGCCGACGCGGCTGGCCAGTCCGGCCGTGCTTCCGAGGCTGCGGACGAACATCGCTTCGTTCCGGTTCTTGGCCTTCTGGATCTCCTCCTCCGTCAGGCCGTCCTTCTTGACCTTGTCGATCTCGGCCCAGATCTCCTTCTCCAGGTCCTCCGGCTTGACGCCCTTGTCGATGCGCGGCGTCGCGCTGAACTGGAAGGCCCCGACGTACCACTGGGGCCGGCTCGAGGCCGAGGCGCTGACGGCCAGCTGCTTGTCGCGGACGAGCGTCTTGTAGAGACGACCCGTGCCCCCGCCGCCGCCCATGCCGCCGCGGAAGCCGCCGCCGCCCGAGCCCAGCGTGCTGGCCAGGATCGAAAGGGCCGACGTGTCCGGGTCCCCGTCACGCGGAATGTGGAACATCATCTGCAGGCTTGTCGGCGCCGGGCCCTCCCCGTAGAACCGCTTTTCGCTGAACTGGGCCGGCTCTCCCGTACGGATGGGCTCGAGGTCCGGGCCCTTGGGGATGCGGCCGAAGTACTTCTCGGCCATGGCCACGACCGCCGCCGGGTCGAAATCCCCGACGTAGATGGCCACGGCGTTGTTCGGGACGTAATAGGTGTTGTGGAAGTTGATGAGGTCCTGTTTCGTCATCTTCTTCAGGTCGTCCATCCAGCCGATGACGTCCCAGTGATAGGGCGAGGCGGTGTAGAACGCGGCGTTGACCTGCTCGCCGAAGAAGTAGCCGGGGCGGTTCTCGCTCAGCCGGCGCTCCTCCATGATGACGTCCTTTTCGGAGTAGAACTCGCGGAAGCGGGCGTTCATCATCCGGTCCGATTCCATGAGCATCTGCAGCTCGATCTTGTTCGAGGGCAGGGTGACGTAATAGCCGGTCGTCTCCTGGCTGGTCGAAGCATTGAGGGCGGTGCCGCCGTTCTTCATGTACTGGGTCCAGAGGTCGTCCTTGATGATATAACCCTTCTCGGCCTTGATCAGCTCGTCGACCTGTTTCTGCAAGACGGCGATCTTGGCCGTATCGCCGTCCGTCTTCCAATATTTTTCCCGGTAGATCTGGCTCATGAGGTCGTCGATCTGAGCGTCGATCTTGGCGTCCGCGGCGTAATCCGTGACACCCATGACCTCGGTGCCCTTGAACATCAGGTGTTCGTGGACATGGGCGCTCCCGGTGATGCCGGGCCGCTCGTTGATCGAGCCCACCTTGAAGTAGATGTGACAAACAACGCGGGGTACGCCCGGCTTGGGGATCATCAGGATCTTCATGCCGTTCGCCAGGACGTGCTCCTTGACGTTCAGGGTCACATCCGCGGCCGCGGCAAACGCCGCGAGGACGAACGCGGCCGTGACAAGAACACAAATGCGCTTTTTCATCTCCGACACCTCCAGAAATTTGATAGGTTCAGATATATTTCTTATATTTGCGGGTTTTTTTCAAGGCCTCGACCACATCCTTGACCTTCTGGTCGAGCGCAGCGTCGCAGATGAGCAGGGCGTCGCCGGCCTCGACGACGATGAGATCGTGGACGCCGACGAGAGCGGTCAGTCGGCCGGGGTTCCAGACGAGGCAGTTCCTGGCCTCGAGGGCCAGAGTTTCGCCGCGGACGGCGTTGCCGGCGCCGTCCCGTGGCCAGATCCCGGCGAGCGTCGACCAGGCCCCGACGTCCGACCAGCCGAAATCGCCGTCGGCGACAAGAACGCCATCCGCTTTTTCCATCAGGGCATAATCAATAGATAAGGCCGGGGCGAGGCGGAAGGCGCGCTTGAGCTTGGCGGGGCTCTCCGATTTCAGGGCCGCGACGATGGCCGTCCAGGCGGGCTCGAGCTCGGGCGCGAACCGCTCGAGCTTTTCGGCGAAGACGCCGGCCCGCCAGAGGAACATCCCCGAGTTCCAGGCATGGTCCCCCGATACGATATATTCTTCGGCCTGGGCCAGCGCGGGCTTCTCCATGAATCCCCGGACGGGATAGAAGACCGTGCCCCCGATCTTCCGGCCGGCCTGTCGGTCGTGGCGGATGTAGCCATAGCCGGTCGCCGGGAACGTCGGCGGGATGCCGAACGTGACGAAGACGCTTTCCCGGGCCGCGGCTTCGACCCCTGCCCGCATCCGGGCCAGAAAACGCTTCTGGTCGCTGATGAGGTGGTCGGCGGGCAGGACCGCGACGACGGCCTCCGGGTTTTCGAGCCAGACGCGCGCCGTCGCCAGCATCAGCGCGGAAGCCGTGTTCCGGGCTTCGGGCTCGACGAGGAAGCTCCGGGCGGCGAGGCGCGGCAGGAGCTTTCGCGCCTGGCGGGTCTGGACCGCGTCGGCGACGAGCATCATCCTCCGGGGCGGGACGAGGGGCCGGATACGACGGACCGTCTCCAGGAGCATGGGGTCGGGACCGGCGATGCGCAGGAACTGCTTGGGCCGGGCCGCCCGCCCAAGCGGCCAGAACCGTGTCCCCCGCCCGCCGGCCAGGATGACGGCGCGGACGTCCCGGTCCTTCATATCGCCCCGAGCGCAGTGATGACCTGCTGGAGAAGGCCCCGGACCTCTTTCTGGATGGCGGCCAGGTCTTCCGCGGTGTCAGCCTCGAAGCGCAGGACGATGACCGCCTGGGTGTTCGAGGCCCGGACAAGACCCCAGCCCCTCGGGAATGTGGCCCGGACGCCGTCGATGTCGACGACGGGATAGCGCGCGGCCAGGGCCCGGCGGACGCCCTCGACGATCTTGAACTTGACCTCGTCGGAGGCATAGATGCGGATCTCGGGCGTCACGAACGTCTTCGGGAGGTCGGCCATCATCGCCGAAAGCCCTTGCTTCGAACGGGCCAGGATCTCGATGAGGCGGGCCGAGGCGTAGATCGCGTCGTCGAAGCCGAACCAGCGGTCGTTGAAGAAGATGTGGCCGCTCATTTCCCCGGCGAGCGGAGCATTCTCCTCCCTGATCTTTTGCTTGATCAGAGAGTGCCCCGTCCGCCACATGACCGGCCGTCCGCCGAGCTTGGCGATCTCGTCGTAGAGGACCTTGGAGGCCTTGACCTCGGAGATAACAGCCGCGCCCGGCCGCGAAGGCAGGATGTCCCGGGCGAAAAGGACGAGCAGCTGGTCGCCCCAGATGATCCGTCCCGAGTCGTCGACGACGCCGATCCGGTCGGCGTCGCCGTCGTAGGCGATCCCGAGCTCGGCGCCGGTCTCACGGACCTTGGCGATGAGCGCGTCCATCGCCTCCGGCAGCGTCGGGTCCGGATGGTGGTTCGGGAAGCGGCCATCGGGCTCGCAGAAGAGATCGACGACCTCGGCCCCCATCTTCCGGAAGAGAGGCACGGCCACGACACCGCCCGTGCCGTTCCCGGCATCGATGACGACTTTCACCGGCCGGGCGAAGCGCACGTTGCCGGCGACGTAGTCCCTGTATCCCGTGACGACATCGAGCGTCCGGACCCGGCCCTGGCCCCGCGGGAAGACGCCCTTGCGGACGATCTCGTAGAGCGCCTGGATCGTCTTGCCATAGAGCGTCTCTTCGCCGGACATCATCTTGAAGCCGTTATGTTCGGGCGGGTTGTGCGATCCGGTGACCATGACGCCGGCCGGCAGCTTCCCGTGGAACACGGAGAAGTAGAGAAGCGGCGTGGGCACGACGCCGAGGTCGGCGACGTCGCAGCCGGTCGATAGGAGCCCGCGAATGAGGGCTTGAGCGAAACCCGGCGAGCTCAGCCGGCAGTCCCGCCCGACGGCCACGTCGCTCTGGCCGCGGCCGAGGAAGAACGTGCCCATGGCCCGGCCCAGGATCTCGACGGCGGGATCGTCGAGGTCCTCGCCGGCGATGCCGCGGATGTCATATTCCCTGAAGATCTTAGGGTTGATATCCAATCCGCCCTCCTAAGTCGTCCTGCCCGCCTCACGGCGCCGGGCGTAGCTGGCCCCGATAAAAGCCTTGAAGAGCGGGTGCGGCGTCAGGGGCTTGGACTTGAACTCGGGATGGAACTGGCAGCCGAGAAACCAGGGGTGGCCGGGCGCCTCGACGATCTCCACCAGCCCGTAGTCCGGATTGATCCCGGAAAAGATCAGGCCCGCGTCGGCGAGCGCGTCCCTGTAGGCCGGATTGAACTCGTAGCGGTGGCGGTGCCGCTCCGTGATGTGCAGGGCATGATAGGCCTGATGAGCCAGCGAGCCTTTCTGGAGATCGCAGCGGAATTGGCCGAGCCGCATCGTCCCGCCGATATCGCAGTCCATGGCCAGCTCGCGCCAGCGGACGATGACTTTGTGGGGAGCGTCCGGCACGAATTCCGTGCTGTTCGCCTTCTTCAGCCCGGCGAGAGAGCGGGCGTATTCGATCGACGCGCACTGCATGCCCAGGCAGATGCCGAAGAAAGGGATCTTGTTTTCGCGGGCATAGGTGACCGCCCGGATCTTGCCCTCGATGCCGCGCTTGCCGAAGCCGCCGGGGACGAGGATGCCGTCCTTCGCGCCCAGGATCCCGGCCGGATCGTTCTTCTCCAGAGCCTCGGCTTCGATCCAATCGATCTTGACGCAGAGCCTGTTGGCCAGGCCGCCGTGGATGAGGGCCTGGCTCAGGCTCAGGTAGGAATCGTGAAGGTCGGCGTACTTGCCGACAAGCGCGATCTCGACGATGTCCTTGGGGTGCTTGAGGCGTTCGACCATGGCCTCCCACGCGGCCAGATTTTTTTTCCGGCGCGGCAGATGGAGCATTTTGAGGATCGTGACGTCGAGACCCTGGTCGGCGTAGTTCAGCGGGATCTCGTAGACCGTGTCGACATCGCGCGCCGTGATGACCGCATCGACCGGAACGTTCGTGAACAGCGAGATCTTGGACTTGATGTCGGCAGAGAGGTCGCGCCCGGTGCGGCAGAGAAGGATGTCCGGCTGGATGCCGATCGCCCGGAGCTCCTTGACGCTGTGCTGCGTCGGCTTCGTCTTGAGCTCGCCCGAGACCCCGACGAAAGGAACGAGGGTCAGATGGATGAAGAGGGTTCTCTCGGCGCCCAGCGCGAGACGCATCTGGCGCGTCGCTTCGAGGAACGGCAGGCTCTCGATGTCTCCCACCGTCCCGCCTATCTCACAGATAACAATATCGTTATCGCCAGCCACCTGCTCGACGGCCGACTTGATCATGTCGGTGACATGCGGGATCACCTGGACCGTCTTTCCCAGATACTCGCCCTTGCGCTCCTTGCGGATGATGGACTCGTAGATCCTGCCGGCCGTCCAGTTGTGGGCTTTCGTCGTCTTCGTCGAAGTGAACCGTTCATAGTGGCCGAGGTCGAGGTCCGTCTCGGCGCCGTCGTCGGTGACGTAGACCTCGCCGTGCTGGAAGGGGCTCATCGTGCCGGGATCCACGTTGAGGTAGGGATCGAGCTTGGCGATGGTGATGCGATAGCCGTGGCTTTCGAGGAGCCGCCCGATCGAAGCCGCCGCGATGCCCTTGCCGAGACCGGATATAACCCCGCCCGTCACGAAAATATACTTGGTCATCAAGTCCTCACGTCTGAAATAATCCCCCCGATTATATCCTTCGGACGCCCGGCACTCAAGCCGCGAGAGCGGTTCGACGAGCCCCGCCTCGGAGGCCGGCGCCGGGGCTCAGCTTTCTTCCCCGGCTGCGGGCGTGCTCGGCCGCGGACTGCCCTTCGTCTGGCATGTGGCTTCGAGATACGCGCCTTCCTCGACCACGAGCGTGGGCGCGAGGAGCGTGCCGAAAACGCGGCCCTTGTCGTGGACCTCGATCCGCTCGGTCGCCTGCAGAGTGCCGCGGATCTCGCCGTTGATGACGAGCTGCCCGACCTTGATGTCGGCTTCGACCTTGCCTCTTTCGCCGATGACGAGGAGCGAGTCCGAGGTGATCGTGCCCTTGAAGGTCCCTTCGATCCGGAAGGAGCCTTTGAACGTCAGGTCACCCTTGAACTCGGACTCCATGTCGATCAGCCCGGCCAGCTTGGTTTCGTTCAACTCACGCGGTCTGTCTTTCATGCGCTTGCTCCTTTGATCCTGTCGTAAATTCGATTCAGATCATCGAGGGAAAAATAATAGATCTTCAGGACGCCCTTGTTCCGGCTGCCCGCCACAAGGACCTTGGTCCCCAGGAGCTTGAGCATCTCCTCCTGAAGGGCGTGGAGGTCCGGGTCGGTCAGGCTGCGCTGGGCCCGGGGGGCCTTCTTCTTGAGCCGGTTGACGAGGGATTCCGTGTTTCGCACCGACAGGCCCCGGTCGATGACCTGACGGCAGCAGTAGAGCTGCGTCGCCGTGTCCTCGAGGGCCAGCATGGCCCGGGCGTGTCCCATCGAGATCTCGCCGTCGGCCAGGCGGTCCTGGATCTCGGGAGGGAGCTTGAGAAGGCGGAGATAATTCGTGACGGAGCTCCGGTCCTTGCCGACCTTGTCGGCGAGGTCGTGCTGGGCGTAGCCGTGGTCGTCGATGAGCCTTTGATAGGCCCGGGCGATCTCCAGGGCGTTGAGCTCCTCGCGATGGATGTTCTCGATGAGCGAAACCTCGAGCTGCTTGTCTTTCGGGATGTTCCGGATGAGGACCGGGATCTTGTGCAGGCCCGCCTTCAGGGCGGCCCGCCACCGCCGTTCCCCGACGATGATCTTGTAGTGATCGTCCTCGGGGACCACGATGACCGGTTGCACGATGCCCGTCTCCTTGATCGATTGAGCCAGTTCCTCGATCGTTTGGTCGTCGAACTTCACCCGCGGTTGAAAGGGGTTCGGCTTGACGTCTTCGACATCGATCTCGGCGAATCTCTCGTCCTTCAGGATGCTGAATTCGTCCGGGATGAACGCTCCCAGGCCTTTTCCCAGGGCTTTCTTGCTCATCGGCGCATGATCTCCTCGGCCAGGTTGATATAGGCTTCGGCCCCCTTGGACTTGATGTCGTAGAGGACGATAGGCTTGCCGAAGCTCGGGGCCTCGGCCAGGCGGACACTGCGGGGAACGATCGTTTCGAAAAGGATGTGTTTGAGGGATTTGCGGATCTCCTCGGCGACCTGCTTGGAGAGGTTCGTCCGCTCGTCGTACATGGTCAGCACGATGCCTTCGACGGCGAGCTTGGGGTTGAAATAGGTCCGCACGGTCTCCAGGGTCTGGAAAAGATCGGGAATTCCTTCCATGCAGAAAAATTCCGTTTGGACCGGGATGACGAGGGAATCGGCCGCGGTCAGGGCGTTGATCGTCAGGAATCCCAGGGACGGCGGGCAATCGATCAGGATGTAATTGAAGAATCTCCTCGCCTTGTCGACGGCCGCGGCCAGGCGCTTTTCCCTCTGTTCCAGTTGGTAGAGCTCAGCTTCAATGCCGGCAAGCTCCGGCGAACAGGGACAGAGGTAGAAATTCTCCAGGTCGGTCCCCACGATGCAATCCATGAGGTCTCGGCCGTTCATCATGGCCTGGTAGATCCCCTTGCCCGTCTCTTTCCGTTTGGCCAATCCGAGCGTCGACATGCCTTGGGGATCGAGATCGATGAGAAGTGTTCTCCTGTTCTTGAGTGCCAGGCAGGCGGAGAGATTGATGGCGGTGGTCGTCTTTCCAACGCCGCCCTTTTGGTTCGCTACGGCAAAGACCTTATTCATCGTCAGGCTCTGTTTCACGTGAAACGGGGGCTCTTGGGATGCTCTTCTTCACCCGGATCTCCAGATGGAGGCCGATATTCTGGACGGCCGCCGGCGTCATTCCCGGGATCTTTTTGGCTTCGCCCAGTGTTCCCGGTCTCCTCTTCTCGAGCTTCTCGACGGCCTCCTTGGTCAGGCCGGAGACCTGGCGGAAGTCCATGTCGCCTGGGATCCTCATCGAATCGGTCCTCACTGCCTTGGCGATCTCGCGCTCCTGCTTCCGGATGTAACCCGCATATTTCGTTTCCGACTCGATGTACCGCGTTTCCTCATAGCTCAGGATAACCGGATCTTGCCCATATTTCAACACATCTTTAAGCTCGATTTCAGGTTTCTTCAAATACTCGAGCATCGAAACGCGGTCCCCGGCCCGGTCCTTCAGGGAGTTGTTCCTAAGATAGGCCATCGCTTCCTCGATCCGCTTGACCTTGGCCTGATAATCGTCCCAGGTCTCGTCGAGGATCAGGCCCAATTCCCGGCCATAGCCCATCAGCCGCCTGTCGGCGTTGTCTATCCTCAGCAAGAGCCGGTATTCGGCCCTGGAGGTGAAGAGCCGATAAGGTTCGTCGATCCCGGTCGATACGAGATCGTCTATCAGGACCCCGATATAGGCCTCGTCCCGCCGTAAGATGAATGGTGACTTCTTTTTAAGCTTCAAGGCGGCGTTGATTCCGGCCATGATCCCCTGAGCGGCGGCCTCTTCATAGCCCGAGGTCCCGTTGATCTGTCCGGCCAGGTAGAGACGCCTGATCTTCCGTGTCTCCAGCGTGGGCAGGAGCTCGATAGGGGAGACCGCGTCGTATTCGATGGCGTAAGCGGGCCTCAGGATCTTGGCCCGGTCAAGCCCGGGGATGGTCGAAAGGACCTCCCTCTGGACCTCGAAAGGGAGACTCGAGGACAGACCGTTGACGTAGGTCTCGGTCGTGTCGATCCCCTCCGGTTCCAGGAAGAACTGGTGCCGGGCCCGCTGGGGGAACTTGACGACCTTGTCCTCGATCGACGGGCAATAGCGCGGCCCGATGCCCTTGATCTTCCCCCCATAGAGAGGCGACTTGTCGAGGTTGCGGCGGATAACGGCGTGCGTCCCGGCATTCGTGTACCCCAGATGGCAGAGGACTTTGTTTTCGAGCCTGGCGCGGGTCCGATAGGAGAAGGAGACCGGTTCGGGATCACCGGCCTGGGGGACGAATTGGCTCCAGTCGATCGTTTCCCTGTCCAGACGCATCGGCGTTCCGGTTTTCAGGCGGAGGACCTTCAGGTCGAGCTTCTTGAGCTGCTCTGCCAGGGCGGTCGAGGGCGGTTCGTTGGCCCGGCCGGCCGGGTAGCTCTCGAGACCGATATGGATCAGCCCGTTAAGGAACGTCCCGGGAGTCAAAATGACCGATTTCCCCCCTATAAACGTCCCTTCGATGGTCTTAACGCCACGGACCGCGCCCCTCGATACGACCACCTCCGAGACGATGGCCTGGAAGACCGTCAGGTTGGGGATGTGCTCGAGTCTATGCTTCATGGCCAGACGATAGGCGGCTTTGTCGCACTGCGCCCGGGGACCCTGGACCGCCCCGCCCCGGCTCCTGTTGAGAAGCCGGAATTGGATCCCCGTCTCGTCTGCGAGAAGCCCCATCAGGCCGCCGAGGGCGTCGATCTCCCGGACCAGGTGCCCCTTGGCCAGGCCGCCGATGGCCGGATTGCAGGACATTTGGGCGATCGTATCGAGGTGGATAGTCAGAAGGCAGGTGCGGAGCCCCATAGCGCTCGCCGCAGCGGCGGCTTCGCAACCGGCATGGCCGGCGCCGACCACGATAATGTCGAAATCGTTGCTCTGGGCCATGCCGGATGCCTATTTCCCGACGCAGAAGCGCCTGAAGATGTCCTCGAGGACCTCCTCGGCGCTCACTTCGCCTGTCAGCTCGCCCACGAGCCGGATGGCCGTTCGGATCTCCTCGGCATACAGCTCTTGGGATTGCTTTTTGGCCAGTAGCGCCCGGGCGCGGCGGAGGGCGTCGCATATGGCCTGGAGGCTGTCCCTCTGCCTGGCATGAAGGATGATCTCCTCCTCTTTGCCGGCTCCGGGAACAAAGAGGGCGCTGATCCTGGCTCGGAGCACATCGATATTCCTGCCCTTTAAGGCGGAAACTTCCACGATGGGGCTCGGCCCGGCCAGTTTCTTGACCGTCCGGACGGTGAGCTTCCTCGGAAGATCGCTCTTGTTCAAGACGACGAGGCTGTTTTTCCCCCGGTATTTCAGGATCAGCCGCCCATCCTCCTCGCCATTGCGACGGGAAGCGTCGAGGACGATGAGCAGGCCGTCGGCCTCCCGGGCGATCTTCTGCCCCTTGGCGATACCCCGTTTCTCGACGGGATGCGAGGGACGGCCGAGGCCGGCCATGTCGACGAGATGGAAGCTCACGCCGTCGATGACCATCCGCTCCCGCAGGAAATCCCTGGTCGTGCCTGGAAAAGGGGTGACGATGGCCCTGTCTTCCTCGAGAAGGGCATTGAACAGGGTGGATTTGCCGACGTTCGTCCGTCCGACGATGGCCAGAGTGATCCCCTCGACCAGGGCCCGGCCCGTATCGTAAGTGCCGACGAGCCTTTGAACCTCATCCTCCAGGCAGGCAACGGTCTTTAGGTCGGCCGCGGTGCTTATCCTGAGGTTTTCATCAGGGAATTCGAGCCCGGCTTCGATCCGGGAAAGAAGGGTGATGAGCTTGGCTCTCAGCCCGGACAGGCGACGGGACAAGCTCCCCCCGAGCTGGCGCGAAGAGATCCTGGCCTGGGCCAGCGAGACCGACCTGATAAGATCGTTGACGGCCTCGGCCTGGATCATGTCCAACCGGCCGTTGAGAAAGGCCCGAAGGGTGAATTCACCCGGCCGGGCCAGCCGGGCCCCGGCGCTCGTCCCGATCCTCAGGATTCCCTCGAGAACGGCGGGGCTGCCGTGCGCGCTCAGCTCGACGACATCTTCACGGGTATAGGAGCGGGGCGCCTTGAAATAGGTCAGGAAGGCCTCGTCAAGGGCCTCTCTGTTCTCGGGGTCGCGGATCAGTCCAAAAATGGGCCGTCTCTCCGGGATCGGCCGCTTGGATTGGGCTTTCGGCTCGAAGATCCGCCCGGCGACCTGAAGCGCTTTCCGGCCGCTGATGCGCACGATCCCCAGTCCGCCGAACCCCGGCGGCGTCGCAATCGCGATAATCGTATCCTCGAGCACGGTTGTCTTCTTATCCGGTTCCCCATTCTAGATGACCCCCTGGCATTAGTAAAGTTGGTCCGCGCCGACGAAGCATATAAGGCGAATCGCCTTCGACGGTCGGTAACATCCGCGTCCGCAGAACCGCACGCGAGGCGGGCCCGATCGGTTCCAGGGGATAGCGGCGAGGAGGTCAGGCGAGCCCGATATCGCGGAAAGTTTAGCCGGACAGAGTGCCGGACGAGGGCAGTGTCAGGGCCGAAACGCGCCAAATCCTGAGCGAAGCGTGAGTGAGTGAGGCCCGGATCAGCGGGCGGCGAGCGAGCTAACGTGATCTGACGCGGCACGCCCGAGTCGAGAAGTCCATATAGCGAGATCTGCTATTGAGCCCCGCACAGAAAGCTGTGAGGAATCACCGTAGCGAACGGAGATGATGCCCGAAGTCCCTCGGCGGCCGGAACAGGGGACGCGCGTATTCAAAATTGATCGGAGAGTCACTCGCCGAGCCGGCGATGGGTTAGCGCGGGGCTTTGAAGATCTTGACCTTCTTGAGAAACCCTTCGCCGATGCTCTCGCTCGTGACTCCCGGCGTCTCGTTGGCGACGATGTGGATGATGCGCCGCTCGTAGGGATTCATCAGGTCGAGGATCTCCTCGCGCCCGGAATCGGACACCTGTCGGGCGACCCGCTGGGCGTAGTCCCTGAGCTTCTTCTCTTTCCGCTTGCGGTAGAACTCGCAGTCCACCTGGACTTTGATCGGCGAGATCTTGTTCAGCACATGTTGGATGGCCAGGAGGAGGGAGCCGTCGTTGCGGAGCAGGATCGTCTTGTCGGGACCGTCGAAGACGACGAAGAGGATGTCCGCGCGCCTCTTGATCTGGTAATTCAGGTCCAGGGGAAAGACCGTTTTGAGCTGGGCCAGAAAGCGCTCGGCGGCGTTATCGGCGTCCTCGTCCTTGGGCCAGGCCCGGATGACGATCTCCTTGCACTTCAGGCCGAAGAGCCGCGTCTTTTCGGTGACGATCTCGTAATTGAATTTCTCGCGGGGCAGCTTGAGCCGGTGCTCGGCCAAGCTGATAGCCTCTTCGAGGTTCGTGCCCTTGTATTCCGGTCTCTCGTCGACGGGCTGTGCGTTCTCGACCTTGGTCCCGTTCTCGGTCTTTATTTCGTTGTCCATCGTCATCTCGCTTTGGCCAGTTTGGCCGGGGGTTGCCGGTGCATCATCTTGTTCATGAGGGCCTGCTGGCCGATCTGAAGGACGTTCGTGGTCAGCCAGTAGAGGACCAATCCGCTCTGGAAGTTGATGAAAAATATGGTCATTACGAACGGCATGATGAGCATCATCTTGGCCTGGGAGGGATCGGCCGAGGTCGGCGTCATCTTCTGGGAGATGTACTGGGTGATGCCCATGAGCACGGGCGTGACATAGTACGGGTCTCTCACGGACAGGTCGGCGATCCAGAGCATGAACGGCGCGTGACGAAACTCCACGGCGACGACGAGCATCCGGAAAACACCCCAGAAAACGGGCAGCTGGATGAGCAGCGGCAGACAGCCGCCGGCCGGGTTGACGCCCTGCTCCTTGTAAAGCTTCATCATCTCTTCGTTCATCTGGCGCCGCTGCTCGATGTCGGTCTTGGATTTCTTGTACTTGGCGCGCAGGGCCTTGATCTTAGGCTGGAGGTCGGCCATCTTGGACATCGACTTCGTCGAGCTGTAGGTCAACGGGAAGAAGATGATCTTGATCAGGAGCGTCAGCAGGATGATGGCCACGCCCCAGTTCGGCACGAGCTTGTGACAGAATTTCACGACGACGAGGAGGATCTCGGCGATGACGCCGAACATTCCGAAGTTGATGACCTTCTTCGCGTCGTGGCCGAGGGCCTTGAGGGCCTCGGTGTCCTTGGGCCCGATGAAGGCCTGCGAGGGCTCGGTCGCGTAGACGAAATAAGCCGGGACCTGGCCGGCGGGCGTATCTCCGGCCTCCTGAAGGAAGGCCGCCCGGCCCTTCTGCGGCGGCAGGACGAAGAGGGAGACGAAGTAGTTCTCTTCGTAAGCCGCCCAATCGACAAAGTTATACGTGTTCTGCCCCGGACGGAATTTTCTTTCGTTCATCCGGAGGACCTTGCCGCCGCTGTAAACGGCCGAGCCGCGGGCGGCGCTGTAGCTCTGCTTGGCCTCATCAGCGGTGGGGTTGCCGATACCGGGGCCCCAGATGACGGACGGTGTCACCGGCTGGCCGTCCTTCCAGACCCGGACCTCCGTCGTCAGGGCATAGGTCCCCCCCGTGAAGCCGTAGGTCTTCTCGGCCTTGACCGAAGCTCCGTCCGAAAAAACGAAGCGGATCTCGCCCTTGGCCCCGTCGGCAAGCTCCAGCCCGGACCCGGAGATCTCGAAGAGCGAGGAGTTGAGGAGAGTCGCCAGGGTGTTGTCGTCGAGCCCCAGGGAGAACGGGAAGCGCCCGATCTGGGCCGCCAGGGCAGGGACCATTTCGAGGTCCTCCTGCAGGATGCTCTTGAGGTTGTTCTTGAAGGCCTTGAGCTTCCAGCTCTTGAGGACGCCGCCCTTGTTCGACCAGACCGCCCGGTAGAGGGACGTGTCGACGACGATGTCGGTCTCGGCCCTTCCGGCTACCGCCGAGAGGTCCTGGGGAGGGAGAACCGGGGCCGGGGCCGGCTTGGCCTCCGTCGCGACCGCCTTAGGCTGCTGTTGGATCGCCCCGGCGGTCCCGGGGACGGGAGTCGAAGGGGGAGCGGTCGGCCGTGACCGGCGGGTTCAGGGGCGGCTTGTCGGGCTTGACGAAAAAGTACTGGTAGCCCATCAGGACCAGGAACGACAGGACGATGGCCACGATGAGTCTTTTTTCCATTCTGTCTCACTCTCAGGGTACGGGATCGAACCCGCCCGCGTGAAAAGGATGGCAGCGCAGGAGCCGCCGGCCTCCCAGGTAGACGCCCCGGAGGAAGCCGAATTTCGTGATCGCTTCCTGGGTGTAGACCGAACAGGTGGGGTGGAAGCGGCACCGGGTCCCGAGGAGAGGGGAGAGCGTGAGCTGGTACAGCCGGATCAGGGCGAGGGCGACGGCTTTCACGATGATATCCGTTTTCTCAAAATCGATGTCAGCGACGAGATGTAAGCGTCCCTGAGGTCGGGCCAGGGGGCCTCCCCCGACTCCGCCCGGGTTATAACGACGAGGTCGAGGGGCTCCGACAAGAGCTCCTTGTTCCTCCGGAAAAGTTCTCGAAACCTCCGCTTGACCCTGTTCCTTATGACCGCGGGGCCTACTTTCCGGCTGGCGACGACCGCCAGACGGGAATGGTCCAGCCCATTCCTCGAGAAGACCAGGGTGAAATAGCGTCCCCGAAAGCGGCTGCCATCCCGATAGAGACTCGCAAAATCGCTTTTTCTGCGGATTCTCTCGAGAGGCGTCAGGCGCTCATTCATCCGAGAGAAACGCGCTTGCGACCTTTGCGCCTTCTGCTCTTGATGACTTCCTGGCCGCCCTTGGTCTTCATGCGGACTCGGAAACCGTGCGTTTTCTTGCGCCTTCTGTTGTTCGGCTGAAACGTTCTCTTCATGATTGTGCAACACCTATGGAGCAGGTATGTTACCCGAACCCCTCTGGCCTGTCAAGGCGTTTCGCCCGTGCGCGTTGACTCTCCCCCCCGACTTCGGGTATAATGTAATGAAATGAAAACACTGAAAATCGGCGAGAAGGTCATCTATCCGAATCAGGGCCTTGGAGTCGTCGAGGCCATCCACGAGGAGGCCTATAACGGGGAAAGCTTCACGGTCTACAATCTGAGGATCATCGCCAACAACACGCTGGTCACACTCCCCAGCGCCTCCGCCATCGAGATCGGGATCCGCCGGCCGATGACGGAGGATTCCATCCGGAAGATCTTCCAGTTCATGGGGGACGGGGACGTGGACGTCTCGACGGACTGGAAGGGGCGCTACAAGGAGCATCTCAACCTGATGAAGTCGGGAACGCTCCTGGACATGGCCACTGTCTTGAAGAGCCTCTATTATCTGAGCCTCCAGAAACCGCTCTCGTTCAGGGAAAAGAAGATGATGGAGAAGGCCAAGGAGCTCATCGTCTCCGAGGTCTCCGAAGCCGTGGCCTCGCCGTGCGCCAAGATCGAAGAGAAGCTTCTGGGCACCCTGTCCCGCTCGTTCAAGACCGCCAAGTCCCACGTCGCCGCCTGAACGGTCGTCCATGCTCCTGTCGGGCCTGGCCCTCTTTGCGCTTTGCGTCATCCTTTGCGCCTTCTTTTCCGCCGCTGAGACTTCGTTCATCGCCGCCAACCCTTTCGCCCTCCAATACCGGGAAAAGGCCGGGTCCAAGCGGGCCTCCCTGGTCAGGAGGATGCGGGCGCGGACGAACGAATTCCTGGCCACCATCCTGATCGGCAACACCCTGGTCAACGTGGCCGCGTCGGCCATCGCGACGTCCCTCTGTATCCGCCTGATCCCGAATCAGAGCCAAGCCGTCCTGGTCGCCACGTTGGGCACGACCCTGATCGTCCTGATCTTCGCCGAGACGGCCCCCAAGACCTTCGCCGCCCAGAACCCGGTGAAGACGGCCCTCGGGCTCAGCTATCCGGTGCGCGGCCTCATGGTCGTCCTCTACCCTCTGGTCAAGGCCATCTCCTTCGTGACCGGCTTTCTCATCCCGGGTTCGCGCGGGCGCGACGCTTACGCCTCGCTCCAGCTCAACGAAGAGGAGACCCGCATCGCCATCCGCGCCGGGGCCCGCGGACTCTCGGGCCTGCGCCGCCGGATCGTCTCGGGCGCCCTCGACATGGGCTCCCGCCCGATCAAGGAGATCATGGTCCCCCGCCCCGAGATCAAGGCCATCGACATCGACTCCCGGCGTGAGGACGTGCTGAACACCATCCGCTCGGCCGGCTATTCCCGGTATCCGGTCTACAGAGGCCGGCTCGACAGCGTCGAAGGCATCATCTACGGCAAGGATATCGTCGCTTATCTCATTGATAATAAAGAGTTTGTAATCAAGGACATCCTCCGCAAGGCGCTCTTCGTACCGGAGTCCGCCTCGCTCGAGAAGGTCCTCCGTCAAATGCAGGACAAGGCCGTCCACATGGCCCTCGTCGTCGACGAGTACGGCAACGTCGACGGCCTGGTGACGCTCGAGGACATCATCGAAGAGATCGTCGGCGAGATCCAGGACGAGCATGACGACCAGGCCGGGTCCTGGTACACCCGGCTCGACGGCGGGCGCACCCTCATCGCCGGCGCCGCCCCGATCAAGGACGTCAACGCCCTCGTCGATCTGCACATCCCGGAAAAGAAATATTACACGACCCTGGCGGGCTTCTTCCTGTCCCTCTGCGGCCGCCTGCCGCGGGAGAAGGACGCGTTCGATTTCGGCGGCTTCCGGCTGACCGTCGAGAAGATGACCAAGCGCCGCATCGCCCTCATCGAGGTCGCGCCGCTCCCTCCGCAGGGGACGCCCGAGCCATGAAGAACGTCGCCCTCAACAAGACCGTCTCCCACGACTACATCATCCTCGAGACCTTCGAGGCGGGCCTGGCCCTTGTCGGCAGCGAAGTGAAATCGGTGCGGGCCGGACGGATCAGTCTCAAGGAATGCTACGCCGAGGTCCGCGGCGGCGAGGTCTTCCTCGTCAAGTGCCATATCAGCCCTTACGAGCCGGCCAACATCTTCAACCACGACCCGCTCCGGGACCGCAGGCTCCTGCTTCACCACCGTGAGATCAAGCGTCTCACGGGGAAGACCCAGGAAAGAGGGTTGACCATCGTTCCGATCCGCGTCTACATCGGCGACAAGGGGAAGATCAAGATCGAGATCGCTCTCGCGCGGGGCAAGAGGGAACACGAAAAGCGCGAGGCCATCAAGAAGAGGGACACGGACCGGGAGATCCGGGCCGCGCTCAAGAACCGGTCGCGCTGAAGGCCGCGGCCAGCCGGATCGCTTCCTCCATGCTCCGGGCGTCGGCGACGCCTTTCCCGACGATATCGAAGGCCGTGCCGTGGTCCGGCGAGGTCCGGACGAAGGGCAGCCCGAGGGTGACGTTGACCCCTGTAGCGAAGGCCGTCAGCTTGAAGGGGATAAGCCCCTGGTCGTGATAGAGGGCGACGGCGACAGCATCTTTTTTCCCCGAAGCCTGCAGGAAGACGGTATCGGGAGGGAAGGGCCCGGCTGCGGATATCCCCTCCGAAACGGCAATTTCCAAGGCCGGACGGATCTCATCGATCTCCTCCCGGCCCAAGTGACCGTCCTCCCCGGCGTGGGGATTCAGGCCGGCCACGAGGAGCCGGAACGGCCCGCCCGGGATCCTTTCGAGCCCCCGGCGGAGCGACCGCAGGAAATCGATGAGTGCGTCCTTGCGGACCGCCGCGACGGCTTCGCCGAGCGGCCGATGGTGGCTGAAGAGCGCGACCTTGAGTTTGTCCGACCAGAAGGCCATGATGGCGCCCGGGTAAAGCCGGGCCAGATACTCGGTATGACCGCGGAAAGGGTGCCCGGCCAGGGCCCAGGCGGCCTTTGAGATGGGGGCGGTGACGACGGCCTGAAGCCGGCCGGTGCGGGCTTGCTCGACGGCTGTCTCGAACGAGCGGAACGAGGATTCGCCGTTCGCGGCCGTGACACGTCCGGAGATCACCGGACCGGCAGGCCCGGGCGTCGCGTCAAGGAAAACGCCGGGTTCGGGGGGAAGCTCCGGCCGCCAGTTCCGGGCCGCGATCCTCAGCCCGAGCCGCTCTTCCTCGGCGGAGATGACGTGGGGATCGGCGAAGACGACGTAGGCGGCCTCGGGAAGTCCGTCGGCGCGGGCGAGCGTCTTGACGACGACCTCGGGCCCGATGCCGCCCGGATCGCCGGCCGTCACCCCGATCGAGGGGACGGTCATGCCTTGTCCGGGGGGGCTCCCTCGGAATCGGGGACGTCGGCCGCCTTGTAGATGCAGCGGATGCTCGACTTGTAGATGAGGAGGTTGGGTGCGCCCTCGCGGTTGAGCTTGATGCAGTTCCGGTCGTACCACTCGATGTAGCCCTCGACGATCTGGCCGTCCGTGTAGACCACGGCCATGGGCGTCTTCTTGTTCATCTGCTTGAGGTAGTAGTAGCTTTCGGCAAAGGTGTCGGTCGGGGGGTGCATCCGTTTGTGGACCGCTTCCTTGTCCCGTTCCTTGTCCTGGCTCATGCGTTCCTTGATCTCGGTGAGATTGGGCCGAATGAGTTTTCTGTTCATTGAAGCGTCTCCAACAGCTGGGTTGGATGGGGTCGATGACCCTTTGAATCAAGGATAGCACAGAGCGGAACTGAATGCAAGTCAACCGTTTGGAGGCGGCGGGGAAAAAAGCACTTTTTTCAGATTTTTATCAGAATTGCGGCCTCGAGTGCTCCGCCGTGATTCTGCTGGTCGCTCCGAAGACTCCGCTTCCTGCCGGCCCGGGCGGCCCCCGAAAGGGGGGCCCGGACGGGGCTCGGTTTCGCCGGATGAGGCGCGGACCTTATTTGAGGCCGATCGCGTAGTCGGTCAGACTGATGTTCCTCGACTGGAGGTTCGTCCCCATCGACCTTTCGAGGGCCGCGAGAGAAACGTTGTAGGAGACGATGGCGTTGAGCTCGGAGATCCGCGCGGTGGCCAGGTCCCTCTGATAGGTCAGGACGATGTAATTGGTGCTCTGGCCGACCCGGAACTTCTCCTCTTCGCCCGCGAGCTTCTGCTCGGCGAGCTCCCGGGCCTTGGTGTAGGCGAGGATCCTCTTATAATTCGCGTCGACGGCGCGGACGGCGTTCTTGATCTCGAGATAGACCTGGTCCTTTTGATTTTCGAGATCGAGCATGGACTGCCGCAGGTTGAGCTTGGCCTGGGCCAAGGCGGCCCGCGAGAACACGTTGGCCAGGGGCAGGCTCAAGGTCAGGCCCAGATTCCAGTTGGGATAGGTGAACTTCAGGGTTTGTTTAATGGCGCCGGTGATGTCGCCGGGGAGGGTGTGATCGATAATCCCGTCGAGGGGGTTCGTGCCGGGGACATAGAAGATCCGCGTCCCGTCGATGCCGGGGCTGGAATAGGACGCCGAGAGGCTGAGATCGGGCAGAGTCTGGTTCTTGGTGTAGCTCAAGTTGAGACGGTCATTCTGGAGGCCGAGCTGGGCGATCTTCAGCTCCGTGCGGTTCGCGATGGCTGTGGCCAGCGCCTCCTCGAGATTGACCTCGCGCACGACATAGGTCGGTTTGTCTTTGGGCACCAGGGCGGTCATGGCCTTGTCTTCCTCCCCGGTGATGTGGAGCAGAAGCTTCAGCTGGTCCTCGTTGCTCTTGATCTGGGTCTCGGCCTGGATGAGGTCGGCCTCGCGGGTGGCCACTTCGGCCTGCGCGCTGAGGACCTCGATCGGCGCGAGTGTCCCGACCTCGACCGAGCGCTGGTTCTTATCGAGAAGATCCTTGGCCAGGGCCAGGGACTGGCGGCGCACGTCGAGGTTCTCGATGCTGTAGACCAGGTTCCAGTAGGCGCTCTCGACGTTGTAGACCGTGTCGATCAGCGCGTTCTTGAGGTTCTCTTGGGAGACACCCAGATTGTTGTTGGCCACCATGATCTCGCGGCGGTTGACCTTGAGCCCGGCGTTCTTGAGCAGCGGCTGGGAGAGGTTGAACGACAGCGTCGTTCCATACCGCGGATCGATCGTGATGCCTCTCGAGTTCGTGGTCGTCCGGTAGCCGGTGAATCCGAGGCTGAGCGTTCCGCCCGTCGGCAGCCCCTGGCTCGCGTTCAAGAAGTTGTAATTCTGCGTCCTGTTGATCGTGCTGTCGCCGGGGGAATCAAGGTAGGAGAAGGCCGCATTTTCCGACTTTGTCGACCGGGCGCTGAGGCTCAGGGTCGGGAAGTATTTTTCCTGGGCCTGATTGACCGCTGCGGCGGAAATCTGGGGGCCGAGGACCTGGATGGCGACGCCCAAGTTGTCCTTCAGGGCCTTGACGATGCACTCTTCGAGGGACATCGACATGGTCCCCGGGGCCTCCTGGCCGAAGCCGGGGGCCGCGAGGACGAGGGCCAGGGCCGCCAGCGAAAGGGTCGCTTTCAATCTCATGATCTGTCTCCTTATGTCAGGCCGACGGCCCGCGGTGCGGGCCGCCCGCGGTTATTCGTATCTCAAAGCCTCGATCGGGTCGAGCCGGGACGCCTTCCGCGCCGGGTAGAAACCGAAGAAGATGCCGATCGCCGCAGCGAAGAAGAAGGCCAGCAGGACCGAGTCGAGGGACACCACGGTGGTGATCGACGAGAACATCTTGATGTTCTTGATGAGCTTCGAGGCCCCGATGCCGAAGGCGATCCCGATGAGTCCGCCCAGGAGGCTGAGGACGATCGCCTCCGTCAGGAATTGGAGGAGGATGTCCTTCTCGCGGGCGCCGATGGCCATGCGCAGGCCGATCTCGCGGATCCGCTCCGTCACCGAGACGAGCATGATGTTCATGATGCCGATGCCGCCGACGAGCAGCGAGATCCCGGCGATGCTGCCGAGCAGAACGGTCATCATCTGGGTCGATGCGGCGGCCGACTCCGCGATCTCGGACATGTTGCCGACGTTGAAGTCGTCCTCGGCCCCGGGGGCGATGCGGTGCCGGACCCGGAGGAGGTCCTCGATCTGGGCCTGCGCCTCGGCCATCTTATCGGCGGAGACGGCGCGGACGTCGACGGACTGGATATAGTCGATGCCCTGCAGGCGGCGCATGGCCGTCGTATAGGGGATGGTGATCATATCGTCACGGCTGCCGAAACCGCCCGATTCGCCGCGCTTCTTCAGGACGCCCAGGACCTTGAACGGGATCTTCTTGATGCGGATGACCTTGCCGATCGCGTCCTCGTCCTCGAACAGGTTCGTCTTGACGTCGGCGCCAAGGACGCAGACCTTGGCCGCGGACTTGACCATGGCGTCGTCGAAATACATGCCGAGCTCGACATCCCAGTTGCGCACCTCGGGATAGCGGGCCCCGGTGCCGGCGATGGACGTGTTCCAGTTCTTGTTGCCGTAGACCGTCTGGGCCCGGGCGCTGACCGACGGCGAAACGTACATGACCGCCGGGCATTGCGTCTCGATGGCCGCGGCGTCATCTTCTTTGAGGGTCGTCATGCTGCCCCAGCCGCCGTGAACGCCGCGCTGGTTCGCGCTGCCGGGCCGGACGAAGAGCAGGTTCGTGCCCATCGAAGCAAAGCGGCTCTCGATGCCGCGCTTGGCCCCCTCGCCGATGCTGACCATGGAGATCACGGCGCCGACGCCGATGATGATCCCCAGGCCCGTGAGGAACGACCGCATCTTATTCCGGGCCAGGGCCCGAAAGGCGATCCGAAAAGTCCGTGCCGCGTGTCTGAGGGTTCGTTTGATCATGATGAATGCTCCTTTGCGGACCTTCCCCGTGTCAGGAGTGCTCCTCCTTGACGATCAGTCCGTCCTTGAGGTAGATCCGCTTGCTGGCCCAGGCGGCGATGTCGGGTTCGTGGGTGACCATGACCATGGTGATGCCCTTGTTCTCGTTGAGGGACTTGAAGATGTTCATGACCTCCGAGCTCGTCTGGCTGTCCAGGTTCCCGGTCGGCTCGTCGGCCAGGATCAGGGTCGGGTTATTCAAGAGAGCCCGGGCGATGGCCACCCGCTGCTGCTCGCCGCCGGAGAGCTGATTCGTCTTGTGGTGGGCCCGGTCCTTCAGGCCGACGGCCTCAAGGGACGCCAGGGCCCGTCCCGTCGTGTCCCGGCCATCGCTCGAGGAGTAAAGGAGCGGCAGCTCCGTGTTCTCCAAAGCCGTCGTTCGGGGAAGGAGGTTGAAGCTTTGGAAGACGAAGCCGATCTTCTGGTTCCGTATCCGGGCCAGCTTGTTCTTGTCGAAGGTGGAGACCACTTCCCCGTCGAGGATGTACTCTCCGGAGGTCGGCCGGTCGAGGCAGCCGAGGATGTTCATCAGGCTCGATTTGCCCGAACCCGAGGGTCCCATGATGGCCAGAAAGTCGCCCTGTTGAATGGAGTAGGTGACCCCGCGCAGGGCCCGGACCTCGGTCTCCCCGACGTGGTACGTCTTGACCAGATTTTGCAGCTCGATGATGTTTCCGGGCATCGTTGTATTCCTTGTGATCTTTATCGGATCGGTCATCCCTCGGCTTAGCGCCGTCCGGGAGGCCCGCCCATGAACATCATGCCGCCCGGGCCTTGGGCGGCGGCCGCCGCGGTCGCCGTCATCTTTCCGGAAAGGACAACGTCGCCTTCCTTGAGCTCGCTGCGGAGGATCTCCGTAAACGACGTATCCGAAACGCCGGTCCGGAGCATGACGATGCTCAGCTTGCCGGCCTTGTCCTGGACCCACACCCGCGGTATCTGCGGACGGGCTTGGCCGCTCCCCTGAGCGCCGCCGCCCTGGCGATTGAATCCCGTCTGCCCGCCTTGGCCTTGCGGCCGTTGGCCGGGGGCCGACGGTGCGCCCGCGGCCTGGGCCGGCGCGCCGGGCTGACCGCCTTGGGGCGCCGCACCGGACTGGCCGCCCTGGGCCTGCCGCTGGGCCATCAGCCGGTCGAACATTTCCTTCTGCTTGGCCGCAAGCTCTTCGGGGCTCAGGTCGGGCGTGAAGCGAAGGGCCCCGTTGGAGACGCGGAGGACGTTCTTGGCCTCGCCGACGATGATCGACACGGTCGCCGTCATGCCGGGGAGCAGCTTCTTCTCAGGATTGTCCACGTTGACGATGGTCGTGTACGTGACGACGTTCTGGACGGTTTCGGGCGAAAAGCGGACCTGCTGCACGACGCCGTTGAACGTCTCGTTGGGGTAGGCTTCGACCGAGAAGCGGACCTTCTGGCCTTCCTTGACCTTGCCGATGTCGGACTCGTCGACGCTGCACTCGACCTTCATCTTGGTCAGGTCGGTGGCCACCTGGAAGAGGACGGGCGCGGTGTAGCTCGACTGGAGTGTCTGGCCGATGTTGACCTTCCGGGTGATGACGATCCCGTCGACGGGGGCCTTGATGACGGAGTAGCTCAGGTCGACCTTGCTCAGATCGAGGGTGGTCTTGGCCTGGGCCAAGCTGGCTTGAGCCGAGACGAGGGAGCTCTTGGCGTTGAGGTACGTCGCTTCGGACGCTTCCATCTCCTCGTTCGAGAGAAGGCCCTTGGCGAAGAGAGCCTTGGCGCGCTCGTAGCCCTTTTCAGAGGTTTGCAGGGTGACCTTGGCCTGGTCGAGGCCGGCCTGGCGGGTCTGGTAGCTGGCCTCGTTCTGCTGGATCTTCATCTTCAGCGGCTCCTGGTCGAGCTCGGCCACGATGTCTCCCTTCTTGACGGGCGTGTTGAAATCGGCGTAGAGCTTCTCGATCTTGCCCGAGACCTGGGCGCCGACGTCGACGGTTTCGATCGGGTTCAGGGTCCCCGAGGTCACGACCAGGGCTTCGATGTCGCCGCGGCCGATGATTTCGGTCCTATACTTGACCACCCCGTTCTTCCCGCTCTTGAAAACGGTCAGACCGAGGATCGCCCCGGTGATGACGACCAAGGCGACGATGATCCAGATGATCTTCTTCTTCATATCCAATCTCCTTTATTTCTCGCGGGCCGCGGGAGGAGGATCCTGCTCCCGCCGTTCGCGCGAGGGGTTTCGTTCGGCTTCTTTTTTCCGCCGCTCTTCAAAACGGCGGATCATCTCGTCGTTCTTCTGTCTCTGCTCCGGCGTGAGGACCGCGTCGATCTCGTTCTTGAGCATCTTGCGGAGCTCGTCCAGCCTGGCGTGGCTGTCAGCCCGGTAGGCTTTCATCCGCTCGTCGTTCTTCTTGAAGATCTCGTGGATCCGGTCCTGCTGGTCCTGCGTCAGGCCGAGCTCTTTGGCCCAGCTCTCGGGGGACGGCAGGTGCGACCGCGCCGCCGCGGCGCGGCGCGCGGAATTGTGCACGACGTACCGCTCACCGAGGACCCCGGCGGCGACGCCGAGGCCGAAGACGACGAGAAGCGTCAGGGCGACGAGGATTTTATATTTCGTCTTCACGGCGTCGGCCTCCTCAGGGGCGATTTGTCATCCAGGGACGCGAACATGAGCATCATGGTCCTCGTCTCCGGCTTGTCCACTTCGAAGAGGGTCCGAGTTTCCGAGAGGGGATCCCTGTTCTCGAGGAGCAGGGTCGCCGACTGGCCCATCTCGCGCACCTGAGGGGTGAACAAGAGGAACCCGCCGATGAGGATGACCAGGGCCAGGAATACGGGGATGGCCCTGAGACTCCACCGCTCCCAGAAAAGCAGGGGCACGAGCTCGGTCTCTTCGCGCAGCCGGGGCTCGAGGCGCTCCCAAAAGCGCGGCAGCGGGGCGGCGCCGGGGCTGTCCTTCAGGAGGCTGAACATGGACCGATACTCCTTCTCGGCCTTCCGGCAAGCCGGGCAGGCTTCGAGGTGCTTCGCGAGGAGTCCCCGGGCGCGCTCGTCGAGGCGTCCGTCGATGGACCTCAGGAGCTGTTTCTCAGCCTTACGACAGTTCATTGGCCTCTCCTTCCCGCGTGAAGCAGGGAGCCAGCTTGAGCCGCAGCATCCGCCGCGCCCGGTGCAGACGGGAGTCGACGGTCCCCGGCGACAGCCGCAGGATCCGCGAGATCTCGTCATACGCCAGCCCCTGGATATCACGGAGCGTCAGGATGACCCGATACTTTTCCGGCAGACCCTCGACATGTCTCCGGACGAGGGCCCGCCGGGCCTCCGTATCGAGCTTCGAGCTCGGCTTTTTCCGCCTGCTCCCTGTCCGAGAAGGCCAGCTCGCAAACGTCGTCCAAGGGGACTTCCTTGGCCCGGCTCTTTTTCCGGAGATAATCCTTGATATGGTTCATGGAGATCCGGTAAAGCCAGGTCCCGAACTCGGACTTCCCGTGGAACCGGGGCAGGGCGAGATAGGCCTTCAGGAAGATCTCCTGGGCCAGATCGTCGGCCGCTTCCCGGTTACGGGTGAAACTCAAAGCCATGCTGAACACCTTCGGCTGGTATTTCGTGACCAGCTCTTCGAAAGCCTGGGGGCTTCCTTCTTGAGCCAGCCGAACCAGCTGTTTTTCTTCCATGCGGATATGCTCACTTGTCCTCCGCACCCTATTAGACGGGGGGAGGGGGTATTTCTTCCCTGACTGGGCAGGCCCTAATTATACAGGATTCCACCCGGCATCGGAAATGTGCGCGCCCACCCCTGAGGAGGACCGGGCCGGTCAATGGACCGGTCCAAGTTCGAAATCCGCCGGGAGCTAGCCGATCTTGACCGTCGTTTTGGCGACTCCGCCTCGTGTCGAGAGGATGGACACCTCGGCCTCACCGGAGGTCCCCGGCTTGACCTTGACCTTCCAGCGGACCTCTTTCTTCTCGTTCTGCTTGATGTGCCCGATGTCCTGGCGCGCCTGGACGCCGACGAGCTCGGCCCCGGACGGCAGCCGGACCGAGGCGGAGTCGGGACGGACGATCTTGACCCGGTCGGCCATCTCGAGGGCCGTCGGCAGGAATCCTTCGTTGGTGAAGACGGCGGTGATCTCGAACGTGTCCGCCTCCTTCTTGACCGGCTTCATCCCGGCCGAGACGATCTTCACCTGGGGCAGGGACTGGGCCAGGAAGAGATTGAACAAGGCTTCCTTCTTGGCCCATTCTTCGAGGATCTCGACCGGCGGGTTCTGGCGCCAGAACTTGGGGTTGAAGCCGCCGATCTCGACCTCGCCGAGCGTCGGGTGATTGAACTTGGTCCAGGGCTTGAAGTAACGTCCGCCGAGCTCCTCGTCGATGTAGCGGAGGTTCTCGAGGTCCGTCACCCGGCCGTCGCCGTCGTAATCCTTGACCCGGCCGCCGTTCCAAAGCTCGTCCCCGTACCAGACCGCGCCATAATAGAGGTAGCCGAAATCGGGGGAGTGGCCGAAGAGCGGCTGCCCCTGGGGCTCGCGGGGGATCTCGAAGCCCATTTCCGCGGCCATGGTCCGCATCTCGCGGTCGCCCCGGCCGATGTTGGCGTAGTCCCAATAGGTGTCGCCGGCGTTGGGATATCCGGTGATCCTCTTGCCCTCGGTGTCGAAGTACTGATAGATCTTCATATCCTCGGGGAACATCGATTCGCTCATCCGGCTCGTCGACGGGCCGTGGAGCAGCATCGGCACGCTCGTGTCCATGGTCTGGCCGACGCTGACGTTCGGATGTTCGAGGAGGAACGTGAAGACCGCCCGCGTCTCGGTTTCGGACAGGGGATACTCGCCCGCGCCGCCTTGGGTGTAGCCGCGGCCGGTCAGGTCCCGGCCGGGCATCGGACGCCAGTTCTCCGGATAGTTGCGGTGGAGGTCGAGGCCGCCGATGCCGTCCTCGTTGACGCGCCCGTCGCCATCGTTATCGATCCCCTCGGACGAGACGATGTAGTTCCCCTTGCCGGCCGGGGCCCGCTTCATCATCCGGCCCGACGGATCGTCCGCATCGATCATCATCGTGCCCTTGCCCGGTTCCACCTTCCTGCGGACTTGGAGGATGAAGCCGTCGCCGTCGAGGTCCTCGGGCGGGTCCTCGTCGAGAAGCCCGTCCCCGTCGTCGTCGTAAGGACGGACGGTGCTGCGGTTCGACTGGGCCGTGTTCAGATACAGC
The DNA here is from genome assembly GCA_963743205.1 of Candidatus Aminicenantota bacterium. Classification (GTDB taxonomy): domain Bacteria; phylum Acidobacteriota; class Aminicenantia; order Aminicenantales; family Saccharicenantaceae; genus RBG-16-66-30. Next base: position 125,600 of record CAVUOW010000010.1, on the reverse strand, counting down.
TCCGAGCCGTCGGGGTTGTTCTTGACCTTCACGTAGATCGCTTTCGTGTCGACGAGCTTGGTCATCGCCGGGTCGGTGCCGTAGCCGCTGAGGATGTGCCAGGCGAACCAGAGCGCCGACTCGGCCGCCGTCACTTCGCCGGAGTGGCGGTTGCCCTCGATGAACATGGCCGGCTTATCGGTGTCCTTGCCCGTCGCCTTGTTGGTGATCGTGATCTGCCAGATGTCCCGCCCTTCGAACGACTTCCCGACCGAATAGAGGTCGACGATATTCGGGTAATCGGCGGCCCACTTTCGCAGAAAGGCCGTGACTTCGTCATAGGTATGATAGTGCGAGAAGTCCATCACACCGGCCGTCTTCGGCTTGGTGAAGTCGTAGGCGACCTTCGGGAAGTAGCTGATTCCATGTCGGATGCCTCCGACGGTGTAGGTCGGCGGAAGCTTCGACGGCGTGCGATCGCGGCCTCCGAAGTCCTGGGCCGTCAGGCCGATGATCAGGATGGCCGCGAAGACGACGGCCAGAGCGAGCTTCCGGGCGTGCTTGTCCATGGGACCTCCTCGCGAATATGTCAGGCGGAGAATATGCGGAACTCCCGGCCAAGTCAACTTAGCGGGGGAGCTTGATGAGGGCGATGGCGCAGCAGGCGATGGCCCGCTTCTCGCCGACCGGGCCGAGGCCTTCGTTGGTCTTGGCTTTGATGCCGACCGCCGCTTCGGGCACGCCGAGGACGGGCGCCAGCGCGGCCTTCATAGCCGGAATGTGAGGCCCCATCTTCGGCTCTTCGGCAACGATCACCGAATCGATATTGACGATCGACGCGCCGCGCGACCGGACGAGGCCGGCGACGGTCTCGAGCAGTCCGAGACTGCGCGCGTCCTTGTAACGCGGGTCGGTATCGGGGAACTGAGTCCCGATGTCGCCTTCGCCGAGCGCCCCGAGCAGGGCGTCGATGACGGCGTGGACGAGCGCGTCGCCGTCGGAATGCCCGAGGAGGCCGGAGGCATGGGGGATATCGACCCCGCCGAGGACGAGCCGGCGTCCCGCTTCGAGCCTGTGGATGTCGTAGCCGAAACCGATCTTATGCATCGAGCAGCGCCTCCGCGATGGGGATGTCGATGGGTGTCGTGATCTTGATGTTCCGCGGATCGCCGGCGACCGCGGTCACGGCGAGCCCGACGCGCTCGACCAGGGCCGCCTCATCGGTACCGTAGAAACGGTCCCGCCGGGCCGCCTCCAGGGCCTTCTTGAGGACCTCGTATCGGAACCCCTGCGGGGTCTGGGCCCGGGCCAGAAGCGTCCGGTCAACGGTCCCGGCGACGCGCCCGTCGCGGACCTCCTTGATCGTGTCCTCGATGGGCAGGACCGGCACGGCCGCACCGTCGGCGCGGGCCGCGGCGATGACCCGGCTGATCAGGTCCGCATCGACCAGGGGCCGGGCCCCGTCATGGACCAGAACGATCTCGGGCGCCGAGGCCGTCAGGAGACGGAATCCCTGCCAGACCGAGTCCTGGCGCTTTTCCCCGCCGCGCACGATGTCGACGATCTTGGCGTAGCGCATCCGGTAGTGCTTCAGGTCCCGTTCGTCGGGCAGGACGAGCACGACCGCCTCGACCTCGGGATGGGCCTGGAACCGCTCCAGGGTCCACTCGAGAACGGGCTTGGCCCGGAGATAGGCGAACTGCTTCATCTCGCCGAAGCGCTTGCCGGCTCCGGCGGCGACGATGATGGTCGCTGTGCCGCTCATATCGCCTCCCCGTCAAAATTCGAGTCCGCGACTTTCCTTTATAGAGGAAGAGATCAGAAGACGCGCTGCAGGGCCTCGCGGATGGTCTTCACGCCGTGACACTCGATCTCGGGCAGGTCCTTCCGGTCGATGGCGGCCAGGTTCCCGGCCGGCAGCATGACCGAGCCGAACCCCAGGGCCTGGGCCTCCCGGATCCGGACGAGAGGCTGGCTGACGGAGCGGATCTCGCCGGAGAGGCCGACCTCGCCGAAAAAGGCCATGTCCTGGGGCAAGGGCATGTTCTTGAGCGAGGAGACGACGGCCATGACCACCCCGAGGTCGACCGCCGGTTCCTCGATCGACATCCCTCCGGCCACGTTGAGGTAGATGTCCTCGCCGGCAAAGCTGTAGCCGGCCTTCTTCTCGACCAGGGCCAGGAGCATGGCCGCCCGGTAGTGGTCGAGGCCGATGGTCATCCGCCGGGGATTCCCGATGAACAGCGTCGAAGAGACGAGCGACTGGATCTCGGCCAGGAGCGGCCGCGTTCCCTTGATCGTGCAGACGACGGCGCTTCCGGCCTCGTCGCGGGGCCGTTCGCGGAGGAAGAACGCCGACGGATTCAGGATGGGCTGAAGCCCCGAGGCCGTCATCTCGAAGACGGCCAGCTCCGAAATGGGGCCGAACCGGTTCTTCATGGCCCGCAGGACGCGGTGGCTGTGGTCCTTTTCCCCTTCAAAGAGGAGGACGACGTCGACGATGTGCTCGAGCGACTTCGGCCCGGCGAGCGAGCCGTCCTTGGTGATGTGGCCGACGAGGAAGGTCGGGATCTGCCGGGTCTTGGCGAAGCGGAAGATCTGGTTGGCGGCTTCCCGGACCTGGCTGATCGTGCCGGGTCCCGAGGTCATCTTGGCCGAGAAGACCGTCTGGATCGAATCGACGACCATGATCTTGGGCGCCAGCCGCTCGGCCTGGGCCAGGATGCGCTCGAGGTTGGTCTCGGCCAGGAGGTACAGCTGGCCTTCGCGGACGCCCAGCCGGTCCCCCCGGAGCTTGATCTGCTCCAGGGATTCCTCGCCCGAAACATAGAGCACCAAGGCGTCATCGACAGCCATCTCCTTGGCCACCTGGAGCATGAGCGTCGATTTCCCGATGCCCGGCTCGCCGCCGATAAGTACGAGCGAGCCGGAGACGAGGCCGCCGCCGAGGACCTTGTTCAGGTCCTCGATCCCGACGCCGAGCCTCTGACGGGGGATATCCTGGATGTCCTTGTAGAGGACCGGTTCGGAGGGGGCGTAGGCGATGCCGCCGGCGCCGGTCACGACCTCCTCTTCGATCTCCTCGACCAGCGTGTTCCATTCGCCGCAGGAGGAGCAACGGCCCATCCACTTGGGGGCGCGGGCGCCGCAGCTCTGGCAGATGAAAACGGTCTTATCCTTCATCCTGTCCCGCCGCGCAACCTGGGATTATTCACGAGCCGACGCGGCTTTGGTCCTTCGGATTTGATTGAAGAATGCGCCGTTTTCATGAATAGCCCGGGTTCAGTACTCCGGCGCGAACTGTTCCATGTCGGCGAAGCGGGCGTATTCGCGGATGAAGGCCAGCTGGAGGTTGCCGATCGGGCCGTTCCTCTGTTTGGCGACGCTGACTTCGGCCACGCCCCGGAGGGTCTCGTCGTCCGGATGATAGAACTCGGGCCGGTAGATGAAGATGACGACGTCGGCGTCCTGCTCGATGGCCCCCGATTCGCGGAGGTCCGAGAGCATGGGCTTGGGCTCGCGCCGGCCCTTCTCGGGGGCCCGGCTGAGCTGGGAGATGCCGACGACCGGGATGCGCAACTCCTTGGCCAGCTCCTTGAGGGACCGGGAGATGAACGACATCTCCTGGTTGCGGTTCTCGAACCGCCCGCCCGTCCGCATGAGCTGGATGTAATCGACGAAGACGATGTCGAGCCGCTGCTCCATCTTCAGCCGGCGGCATTTGGCCTTCATCTCCATGATCGTCAGGGCCGCCGACTCGTCGATGAAGATGCGCGTCCGGGACAGGGCCTCGCCGGCCAGCTTGAGCTTCTCGAAGTCGCGCTCGCTGAGGTACCCGGTCCGGGTCTTCTGGATATCGATCTGGGCCTCGGCGCAGAGGAGGCGGATGACGATCTGGGCCTCGGACATCTCCATGGAAAAGAAGCCGACAGCCTTGTCGGTCTTGATCCCGACGTGATGGGAGATGTTCAGGCCCATCGCCGTCTTGCCCATGGACGGCCGGGCCGCCAGAATGACGAGCTCCGACGGCTGGAAGCCGGCGGTCATGGCGTCGAGGTAGCGGAACCCGGAGGGAACGCCCGTGACCGCCTCCTTGCGGGCAGCCGTCGCCCGGATCTGCTCCAGGGTCGGCCCGGTCAGTTGGTTGATGGGCCTGAATCCGGGCTTGATGCGCTGCTCGGCGATCTCGACGATGTTCGCCTGGGCCATATTGAGGAGCTCGTCGGCGTCCTCTTTCTGGTCGTAGCTGTCTTGGATGATCCTCGTCGAGGACAAGATCAGACGGCGGAGGAGGGCCTTTTCCTTGATGATCTGGGCGTAATATTCGACGTTGAGGTTGCGGGGAACGCCGTCCAAGAGCGAGGACAGGTAGGAGGCCCCGCCGATCTCCTCGAGGATCCCGGCCCGCTGGGCGTCCTCGGTCAAGGTGAGGAGGTCCACGGAAAGCCCTTTGTCGACGAGGCCGATGATCCGCTCCAAGATCTTGCGGTGGGCGTCCTTATAAAGGTCCTCCGGGGAGATCGTGGACAGAACGACGTTCAGGTTCTGGTTCTGGACCAGGATCCCGCCGAGGACGGTCCGTTCGGCCTCGATGCTGTGCGGCGGCGTCTTCTTCAGGAACATCGTATCGAGTTCCATCGCCACCTCGGTCCGGCCGGTCCCCGGCCGGCCACGCTCAGGATTTCCCCGACCCCGTATCCTCGCTTGTTTCACCCGCCGCGGCCGTTCCCTCGGCCTCCTCACGGGCGACGATGATCTTCACTTCGGCCCGGTCATCCGTGCTGATCTTGACCGGGACGGTGAAATTGCCGAGCCGCTTGATCGGTTCGTCGAGCAGGATCTTCTTCTTGTCGATGTCGTAGCCCAGCCCGTCCAGCGCCTCCTTGACGTCGCCGGCCGAGACCGAGCCGAAGATGATGTCCCTGTCGCCGGCCCGGCGGGTGAATGTCAGGGAAACCTGGCTGAGCTTCTGGACGAGCGACTGGAAGGATTTGCGCTCGATCTCCACCTTCTTCTTCAGGGCCTGGCGCTCGATCTCGATCGTCTTGAGGTTCGTGGCCGTGACGGCCAGGGCCATCTTCCGCGGAATGAGATAGTTCCGGCCGAAACCCGGGGCGACGTTGACGACGTCGCCGCGCCGGCCCAGCTTCTCCACGTCCTGTTTCAGGATGACCTTCATGTCAGTCCTCGACGTAGGGGATCAGGGCCATGAGCCGGGCCCGCTTGACGGCCAGGGCCAGCTTGCGCTGATGGAAGGCGCACGTCCCGGTGATCCGGCGCGGGGTGATCTTGCCCCGGTCGGGGATGTACTTTTTCAGGATCTCGGCGGCCTTGTAGTCGATCCCCCGGACGTTCCGCTGGCAGAACCGGCAGAATTTCCTCTTGGGCGTGAAATATTTCCGATAGCCGCCCCGTTCGCTGCGTTCGCCCCGTTCGGGCCTGTCGTCTCGCGGCATGTCACTTCTCCTCTTTCACTTCGGCCGGTGCCGGCACGGGAGCAGGCGCCTGAGCGGGAGCCGCAGTCTGGGCGGGAGCCGGAGCCTGTGTCTGGGTCTGCGCCTGGGCGGCCTCTTCGGCCCGCCTCTTCTTCTTCCGCCGGACAAGGTCCCGCGGGTCCTTGAGGACGGTCATGAAGCGGATGACGGCGTCCGTCTGCTTGAACCGCCGCTCCAGCTCCACGGACACGTCCCCGCCGCCGTCGTAGGTGAAGAACACGTACACGCCTTCCTGGAACCGCTTGATCGGGAAGGCCAGCCGGCGTTTGCCCCAGATGTCCTGCCGGACCATGTGCCCCTTTTTCTGGGTCACGATCTCGGCCATCTGCTGGATGAACTGTGTCGTCTCTTCTTCAGAAAGGGCGGGGGAGAGAACGAACCCCGTTTCGTACTGTCTCAATGAGACCTCCTTATGGTTTGAGCAGCCCCTCCTCTTCTGGGAGGAGCAAGGGGTCAAAAACCCTATTTTAGACTTTTCTTAGAAAAATTCAACTGCCCGGCGGCGGAATTCCTGGGACACGATCCCTTTTCCGGAGAAAAGGGTCATGTCCCGGAATCCCCGGTCATCGCCTTGCGATGGTTGAACCGGGTCATGGCCCGCTCGATCCCGCCGTCAAGGACCATCTCCAGGGCTTCGGCGGCCTGCTCCAGGCCCCGCTCGAGGTCCGCCCGCTCGTCCCGCTTGAACGGCTCGAGGACGAAATCGGCCGCGTCCCGGCCGGCCGGGAGCGGGCCGGTGCCGATCCGGATGCGCGGGAAGTCTTCGCTCCGAACCTCCCCAACGACCGAGATCATGCCCTTGTGCGTGCCGGGACGGCCGGCCTTGCGCACCCGGATTTCGCCGAGCGGGATATCGAGATCGTCGTAAATCACGATCAGGCGCTCGGGCCCGACCTCTTTGCCGGCCAGGGCCGCCCGCACGGCCGTCCCGCTCCGGTTCATGAAGGTCTTGGGCTGGACCAAGAGGACCTCGTCGCCGGCGCGGCGAACGAGGGCCGTACGGGACTTGAACAGCCGGCCGCGGAGCTCGGCGCCCCACGCCCGGGCCAGACGGTCGACCAGCATGAAGCCCGCGTTGTGACGCGTGGCCGCGTACTCGTCACCCGGATTGCCCAGTCCCACGACCAGCCACAAGGGCTATTTCTCCGGCTCTTCCTTCTCGGCCCGTTCCTTCTTGATGACCTCGGGCTCCTTCGGCTCCTCGCCGGCCACTTCTCCTTCCGGCTTCTCGCCGGGGAAGACCTCTTCTTCCTTGTGGGGCAGGGAGACCAGGACCAGCGCGGTCGTCGGGTCCGTCAGGATCTTGATCCCGGCCGGGACCGTCATGGCCTCGACCTTGAACGCCTGGTGGATATGGAGCTCGGAGATGTCGATCTCCAGGCTCTCCGGGATGTCCTTCGGCAGGCACTCGACCTCGACCTCGCGGGTGACGAAGTCGATGAAGCCGCCTTCGGTCTTCACGCCGAAGGGCTCGCCGTGATGGACGATCGGGACCGTGACCCGGATCGGCTTGTCCATGGCGATGCGGATGAGGTCGACGTGGAGGAGCTCGTCCGTGGACGGGTCGATCTGCAGCTCCTTGATCATGGCGTCGTAGGCGTCGGCGTCTACGGCGACCTTGAAGATCGTGTTCTCCCCCGACTCGAGGCGCAGGATCTGGACGATGTCCTTCTTGCTCAGGACGAGGGGCAGGGTCTCCATCGACTCCCCGTAGAGGACGGCCGGGACGAAGCCTTGGGCCCGGAGCCGGCGCGCGGCGTTGGATCCCAGGCCTTGGCGTTTTTCGGTCTTGACGACGATACTCATGGTGTTCTCCTTACGCGAACAGGGAGCTGACCGAGCTTCCCTCGTTGATCCTCCGGATCGCCTCACCGAAGAGCTCGGCGACGGAGAGGACGGAGAACCGGCTGGACGCGGCCGCTTTCTCCGTCAACGGGATGGTATTGGTCACGAAAATGCGTTCGAGCTTCGATAAGCCGATCCGGTCGAGGGCCGGCCCCGACAGGACGGGATGCGTGCAGGCGCTGAAGATCCTCTTGGCGCCTTCTTTTCCCAGGGCCTCGGCGCCGAGCGTCAAGGTGCCGGCCGTGTCGACCATGTCGTCGTAGATGACGACGTTCCGCCCATCGACGTCGCCGATGACGTGCAGGACCTCGGCCACGTTGGGCGCCGGGCGCCGCTTGTCGATGATGGCCAGCTTGGCGTCGAGGCGCTTGGCGAAGACGCGGGCCCGGCCCACGCCGCCGGCGTCGGGAGAGACGATGGTCAGGTCCTCGAGCTTCAGCGTTTTGATGTGGTTGGCCAGCACGGGCGCGGCCATGAGGTTGTCCACGGGGATGGAGAAGAAGCCCTGGATCTGCGGCGAGTGGAGGTCCATCGTCAGGACGCGGTTGGCCCCGGCCGTCTCGATGAGGTCCGCTACGAGCCGGGCCGTGATCGGGACGCGGGGGCGGTCTTTCCAGTCTTGGCGGGCGTAGGGAAAGTAGGGGATGACGGCGGTGATGCGGCCGGCGGACGCCCGCTTGAACGCGTCGATCATGATGAACAGCTCCATGAGGTGGCTGTTCGCGTCGGACGACCCCGACTGGATGATGAAGACGTCCTCGCCCCGGACGTTCTCGTCGATGTAGAAGCGGATCTCGCCGTCGCTGAAGCGTTTGAGAACGCAGCGCCCGAGATCGATCTTGAGGTAGTCGACGATCTCCTGGGCCAGGACCGCGTTCGAACTGCCGGTGAAAACCTTCATCGTACTTACCTCGCCTTATATCGTCCGAACTGGGGCGGGAGGATTCGAACCTCCGGATGACGGAGCCAAAGTCCGTTGCCTTACCGCTTGGCTACGCCCCAGCACCGAGCTGGGCCCAATAACTCTCCCGCGGCAGGGTCGTCGCGAGACGGGCGTCCGACGTGCCGGGGAGCCTCCTCCGCGCCTCTTCGGCGCTCGCCGTGTCGGGGAAAAGTCCGTACACCGCCGAGCCCGAACCGCTGACCTGGGACAGGAGGGCCCCCTGCTCCCGGAAAAAACTTGTCCAGCGCTCGAGCTCGGGATGGGCCCGGAAAATGACACGTTCCAGGTCGTTTTCCAGAAGTCCGAAGTCGCCGGACTCCAGAAAGCGCATAATCTTACTCATTTTCCCCGGGGAAGTCAAGGACGGGTCGATGCCCGCGTAGATGGCCGGTGTCGATATCGGGAATCCCGGGAAGAGGAACACGCAGGGGAGCGGCGCCAGATCGGGAATCGGGGTCAGCCTGTCGCCGATGTCTTCCCCCAGACAGAGCCCACCTTTCAGAAAAAAGGGGACATCGGCCCCCAGGCCTCTGGCCAGGCGGGACAGCTCGACCGGGCCCAGGCCCAGGCCCCAGAGGCCGTTAAGGGCCAGGAGGGTCGCCGCCGCGTTCGAGCTGCCGCCGCCGAGCCCGCGTCCTGCGGGAACCGCCTTCCTGACGGCGATCTTCGCGCCCTTGGTCGTCTCGCCCGCCCCCTGAAGCAGCCGTGCGGCCCGGTGGACGAGGTTCGTCCGGTCCCAAGCGACGGCCGGATCGTCCCCGACGACTTCGAGAACGCCTTCCGGGGCGGGTTCGAAATCGATCTCGTCGGCGAGCGAGACCGTCTGGAAGAGCGTCCGGATATCGTGATATCCGTCCGGCCTCCGGCCCACGATCTCGAGGCCGAGATTGATCTTGGCGAACGACTTGACGGTCATCGGTCCAAGAGCTCCAGGATCTCCTCCCACGTCTTCGGAGCGAAGATGCGAAGGAAGGTCACGTCGAAAGATCCCTCCCGCGGCGGCGGGTCGAATCCCAGCTTGAGCACTTTCACCCGGCCGGAAGTCTCCGGGCCCTCCAAGCCGATCTCCCGCGGCACGCCGTCTCCCGGAAAAAATTCGCGGACCGTGAATGAGAAGCCGCCGTGAACGCCGCGGGCGACGCGTCCCCCGGCGTCGCGCTCGACGCTCCAACCGCTCTCTTCCGCCGCGTTCGCGGACGGCTCCCACGTTCCGGACAGAAGGCGGACCGCGTCGTCGGGAAGGAGGGCGACGCCGAGGAACCTTTCCATCATCACGCCGGCTTCGTCCTCGGCGTAGACCTTTTGGCCCGGCAGGACGAACCAGGCCCGGTCCGCGCGAAAGAGGATGACGAACGCCGTCCGCCCGATCGGATCGACCCCTTCGACCCGCCCGAGCCCCGGCCGGCGGAACACGAAGCCGAACTTGCCTTTGATGGACGCTTCGACCCCCACGATCGACGCCGAGCCGAATCCCTCGACGGCTTCGACGCCGCCGGACGGTGGAACGAGCCGGGGCGGGCGAGGAGCGCAGGCGGTGATGACGAGGGCCGTCAACAGGACCGCAATGAGATGAACCCGGCCGCGATCGACCGGTCTAACGGAAGTCATAATCTTCGGTGCGGGGAGGCTTCTTCTTGGCCTCGTCCCTCAGCTTCTTCTTCCTGAAGAGGGGATAGAAGGGGGACTTGATGCGACGACCGAAGCAGGACATGTTCGGATTGAGGATGAGGAGCAGGATAAAGGCGGCGAAGATGATCAGGATGCCGGTCGTGCTCCACTTCATCGCCAGACCCTCTGTGATGCCATCCGTCAGCGGCCGGACGCCCGGCCTCTATGCCGGAGGGACTTCGGACGTCTTACTCGTGGCTTTCGGGCTCTTCCTGGAAAATCGGGATCTTGGATTTCTCTTTCTCTTTCCCGAGATAGTGGCCGAGGCAGAACACCGTGCCCAACGTCAACAGCGCCAACAGGAACTTGAAGAAACCTTTCATCTGAACCTTCCCTTTCCCATTCTATTTAAAAGCGCGGAAAAGTCAATCACGGGAGCCTTCGTATCGCGAAATTTCCGCGCCCTCCGTATTTGCATTTTGGCCCTCGCGCCGATATATTGAAAACGATGTCCCGAACCTGCCGCGCTCTGATCGTCCTCGGGCTTCTCGCCCCGGCGGCCGCGCTTGCCCAGGGGCTCCGGCCGGCCGTCTTCGCTGGCCAATTCTATCCGGCCGACGCGGCCGCCCTGGCCGCCGCGATCGACGGCTATCTGGCAGCCGCGGAAGCGGCGGCCCCGGCGGCTCCCCCGGCGGGGCGGATCGTCGGCCTCGTCGCGCCCCATGCCGGATATGTCTATGCCGGCCGGACGGCAGCCGCCTCCTATGCCCTCCTTCGCGGCCAAGCGGTCGATACGGTCGTCATCATCGGGCCGTCCCACCGCTTCGCTTTCGAGGGGGCGTCGATCTGGCCCGACGGGGGATTCGAGACTCCGCTCGGAGTCGCCCGAGTCGACGCGGCTCTGGCCAAGGAGATCACCAAGGCCTCGGGCTTCCGCTTCCAGCGGGAAGCCTTCGCGGAGGAACATTCCGTCGAAGTCCAGGTCCCCTTCGTCCAGAGGGTCCTGCCCGGAGCGGCGATCGTGCCCATCGTCATGGGCGATCAAACGCGGTCAACCATCCGGACGCTGGCCGCCGCACTGACCAAGGCCTGCCGTGATCAGAGGGTCGTGGTCGTCGCCTCGACCGACCTGTCGCATTTCCTGCCCAAGGAGCGGGCCCAGGCGACGGACGCGGCAACGGCGGCCCTGATCCGGGACATGAAGACCGACACCATCATCCGCAAGGTCGAAGAGGGAGAGAACATCATGTGCGGCGGCGGCCCGGTCGCGACCGTCCTGCTTTTCGCGGAGAAGGCCGGCCAACCCAAGGTCGAGATCCTGGCCCGGACCGACTCGTCCGGCTTCGGCGGGCCCGTGGTCGGCTATCTCGCCGCCGCGGTCCTTTCGGGGACGTCTCCGGCGCCCGAGGAATTCACGCTGACGGCCGGAGAAAAGGCGGATCTCTTGAAGCTGGCCCGCGCGGCCTTGACGGAGTACGTCACGCGCGGCGCGGAGATCGACGACCTCTCCGGCAGGGACAAGTTCCGCGCGCCCCGCGGCGCGTTCGTCACGCTGACGCGGGACGGAGCCCTGCGCGGCTGCATCGGCTTCATCGAACCCGTCCTGCCGCTCGGCCGGGCCATCATCCGCGCGGCGATCTACGCGGCCACCGAAGACCCGCGCTTCCGGCCGGTGAAGGCCGGCGAGCTCAAAGACCTCCGCGTCGAGATCTCGGTCCTGACCCCGCCCCGCGAGATCGACGACCCGCGGCTGGTCAAGGTCGGGACCCACGGCCTCATCGTCGAAAAGGACGGGTCCAAGGGCGTCCTTCTGCCGCAAGTGCCCGTCGACAACGGCTGGGACCGCGAGACCTTCCTCGGCGAAGGCTGCCTCAAGGCCGGGCTGCCGCGCGACGCCTGGAAGAAGGGCGCCAAGCTCTCCGTCTTCGAAGCCATCGTCTTCCACGAGTGAGCCTCCGGGTATCGCCTCGGCTCCATTTCCAGTGGAATCGAAGCGTGTCTTTAATCGTGGGCGGCGAATTCTGTTATAATGGGACATTGTTTATTCGGAGTTAGATCCAATGCCGATATACGAATACCAGTGCACCAAGTGCCGCGAGGTGTGCGAGGTGCTGCAGAGAGCCAAGGATAAACCCCCCGAGAAGTGCCCGAAGTGCGGCGGCCCGGTGATCAAGCGGATCTCCTCGCCGGCCATCCAGTTCAAGGGGACAGGGTGGTACATCACCGATTACGCCAAGAAGAATTCCTCGCCCGCCGGGCACAAGGCCGAGACGAAGACCCCGGCCAAGGCCGAGGCCAATCCGGGATCGACTTCCGAAGGCCGGACCGCGGCGAAAGCCGACCCGGCCCCGGGCGACAAGCCCAAATCCGACAAATCATCCACTTAACGATTCTATCGGAGGTCTTCGCCACCGGCGAACGCTCGTCATGCAGACGCGAAGGGCCGTGTTCCTCGACCGCGACGGGACCCTCAATGAGGACACCGGGTACCCGGCCGATTTCCGCCAGGTCCACATCTACCCGGCCGCCTTCGAGGCCGTCCGGCTGCTGAAGCAGGCCGGCTTCGCCGCGGTCGTCATCACCCATCAGTCCGGGGTCGGCCGCGGCTACTTCGACGCGGCCGAGCTCGAAGCCCTGCATCGGCGCTTCGAAGAGGAATTCGCCCGCCGCGGCGCCCCTCTCGACGCCATCTATTCCTGCCCTCATGCCCCCGACGTGTCCGGCGAGGCTTGTTCCTGCGCCAAGCCCCAGCCCGGCCTGGGGATCCGGGCCGCCCGCGACCTCGGCCTCGACCTCGGGGCGTCGTTTATGGTCGGCGACAAGACCGTCGATGTCCGGTTCGGCTTGGCCATCGGCGCGGTCCCCGTCCTCGTCCTCACGGGATACGGCCGCGCCGCCGCGGCCGAGCTCGCCGCCCAGGGCCTCCGGCCGGCGCACACCGCCGCGGGCATCCTCGAAGCCGCATCCTGGATCCTCGCTCAGGGGAGGCCCACGGGCCATGGTCCGGTTTGACGACATCCTCGAAAAGGTCTCCTCCTACATCAGCGAGAAGGAGATCGCGGCCCTGCGCAAGGCCTATGTCTTCGCCGGCCAGGCCCATAAGGGCCAGATCCGGCGCTCCGGGGAGCCCTACCTCAGCCATCCGCTCGAAGTGGCGGACTACCTGGCCGACATGCGGCTCGACAAGACGACGCTCGTCGCCGCCCTCCTCCACGACGTCCTCGAGGACACGGACACGACCGCGGCGGCGATCCGCGAGAGCTTCGGCCGGGAGGTCGCCGACCTCGTCGAGGGCGTGACCAAGATCAGCCGGGTCCAGGAAGTCTCGCCCGAGGTCCGCCGGGCCGAGACCCTGCGCAAGATCATCCTGGCCATGACCGACGATATCCGGGTCATCTTCATCAAGCTGGCCGACCGGATCCACAATCTCAAGACCCTCCGCCATCTCGACGAGGAGAGGCAGCGGCAGATCGCCCGCGAGACGCTCGACATCTATGCGCCCATCGCCAACCGCCTCGGCATGGGGCGCATCCGGGCCGAGCTCGAGGACCTGTCGTTCCGCTACGTCGCCCCTGAGGAATTCGCCAAGATCACCGCGACCGTGGAGCCGCAGAGGAAAGCGGCCGAAGCGGACCTCGCGGCCATGAAGAAGATGCTCGAGGACCTCCTCGCGGCGAACGGCCTGCCGGCCGAGATCGTTTCCCGGATCAAGCGGCCCCACAGCATCTGGAGCAAGATGAAGCGCCGCGACATCGGCTTCGACCAGGTTTTCGATTTCCTGGCCCTGCGCGTCATCACCGATTCGGTCAAGGATTGCTACGCCATCCTGGGCATCATCCACCAACGCTGGCCGCACCTGCCGCAGCGCTTCCGCGACTTCATCGCCATGCCCAAGCCGAACCTCTACCAGGCCCTCCACACGACGGTCATCACGGAGGGGCGGAAGACCTTCGAGATCCAGATCCGGACGCGGGATATGAACGACCTGGCCGAGAACGGCATCGCCGCCCACTGGCGCTACAAGGACGACGCGCCGCCGGGCCTGATGGTCGAGGACCGGCGCCTCCATTGGCTCCGGGAGATGGCCGCGCTCTTCGAGGAGAAGAAGAACCCCCAGGAATTCCTGCGCACGCTGAAGACCAACCTCATCCCGGAAGAGGTCTATGTCTTCACGCCCAAGGGCAAGGTCGTCAACCTGCCCCCCGGAGCCACGGCCCTCGACTTCGCCTTCAAGATCCACACGGAGGTCGGTCTCCATGCGACCGGGGCCCGGATCAACGGCTCGCCGGCTCCGCTCAAGGCGGTGCTCAAGACGGGTGACATCATCGAGGTCCTGACCGCCGCGGACAAGGTCCCGACGCGGGGCATGCTGGCCGCGGCGGTCACCACCGGGGCCCGCCAGGAGCTCCGCCGGTCGCTCGATCTCAAGAGCCTGACGACGAGCGAGGCGCTGGGCCGGAGGTTGTGGGAGAAGGAGATCCGGAAATATGTCATCTCCGCGGAATCCCGGCGCGAGGAGGACCTGGCCCCCCGCCTCGCGGCCTTGCTCGGTCCTCGGGCTTCCTCCATGGAGGAATTCTATCGCCAGGCGGGGCTTGGCCGGATCGTCGTCGACGCCAAGCTCGTCGAGGCCGTCTTCGGCCCCGTAGCGGCGCGCAAGCCGGGGCTGCTCGGCAAGGCCGCGGCGCTCGTCGTCCCCGGGCAGGGACAAAGCGTTCGCATCAAGGACATCGACGGTCAGATGATCAAGCTGGCCAAGTGCTGCTCGCCCATCAAGGGGGAGCCCGTCATCGGGTACATGACCGCCGGCCGGGGTCTAACCGTGCATTCGATGCGCTGTCCGCTCGTGACCAAGGAGATCCTCGACGGGCAACGGCTGGTCGAGGTCTCATGGGACCCCTCGTTCTCCGGGACCTTCAAGGCCCGCCTCCTGATCAAGTCCAAGGATACGCCGGGTGTCCTGGCCAAGGTCGCGGCGGCCGTCGCCGATCTCGAGGGGGATATCTTCAAGGCGGAGGCGGCCATGGTCGCGGAGGGAAAGGCCCGGATCACGCTGGATGTCAGGATCAGGGATATCCGTCACCTCGAATCGATCGCGAGGCGGATCAGCGGGTTGAAGGAGATCCAGTCGGTGGAAAGGGTTTGATCTGGACTAGGCGGCTTTGACCACTTTGCCGGAGCGCAGGCACCGCGTGCAGACCCAGATCTGGCGGACGCCCTTCGGGGTCTGGGCTTTGATCCGCTGCAGATTGGGTTTCCATTTTTTCGGGGACGACTTATGGGAATGGCTGACGTTATGCCCGAAAACGGGGCCCTTGGCGCAAATGTCGCAGACTTTCGGCATGGTCGTATCTCTCTCGTCTCGATTTGAGCCGCATTTATACCATAAATCCGGCCGTGAGGCAAATCCGGCCGGCCCGCCCGGCTTGACCGACCGGCAGGGAAGGGGTACGCTTTCCGGGAGGCCGGCATGAAGCATCCCCTGGTCCCGCTGTTCGTCCTTTTCGCCTTTTTCTCGCAGCGGCGCTTGCGCCCGGAGTCTGGTCATAACTCCCCTCAATGCCGGGATCACGGCGGCCGGCGAAGAGCGGTGGGATGAGGCCATTCAATACTGGAAGAAGGCCCTCGAGCAGGACCCCGGTTCCGCGGCCGCTCATAACAACCTCGCCGTGGCCTATGAAAAGCGCGGCGCTTTTGACGAGGCGGGCCGGGAATACGAACAGGCCCTGCGGCTCGACCCCGGGAACGCGATGATCAAAGGCAATTACGACTCCTTCAAAGCCCGGCTCGAGGCCGGCCGGGGACGGCGGCCTTGAGAGCCCGCGTCCTTCTTCTCGCGACCCTCGCCATGATGGCGGGCGCCGCCTGCCGGGCGGCGGCCCCGGTACTTATGCGCGTCGAAATGCCCGGCGTCTCGCCGTTCCCCGCCGGGTCTTTCGCCGAGATCATCGTCACCGACTTTCGCAACGGGACCACGCTTCCGGATTTCGATGCCGGTCTCGAGCTCCAAACCTATCTCGCGGCCGAGCTCCGGCGGGCTTTCGACGGCGCCGTCTCTCTCCGCTCGCTCCCGGCCGGCCCCGGGATCCCGCCGGAGACCTGGCGCGAGGCGGCGGCCGGCCGGAACCGCGCCGTCATCCTCACCGGGACCGTGCGCTTCGGGAGCCAGGTGCGCAAGGCCGTCGTCGACAAGCGCGTTCCCTTCGACAGCCCTTTCAACATGGCCGGGCGCGCCCTGATCGAACAGCTCCGCTGGACCCTTCTCGTCGACGTCGCCGTCATCTCCGGCGATAACGGCGAGACGCTCTATCGCCGAACGTTCCGTGATGACCGCGACTACATCGATCTCGAAAAGCCCGCCGATTTCGCCTTCTCCGATTGTTCGGCCGGCTTCCGCGAACGCCTTTTCCCGGTCCTCCTCGGATCGCCGACGGTCGAGGAGCGGACCCTTCTCCGGCGCTGAGCCCGGTCCCGTCTAAACGTGACAAAAGGCACGATCTTCCCGGTTTCCCGGCCCCGCAACCAAGCCGAATTTCGAGCCTTTTTTGACCCTTTTTTGGCTCTTTGGGGGCCTTCGTCAAGCCCCTGTTCGATCGGCCCGGCGGGCCTTCCGCCGGGACCCGGAATTTGGCGGTTTTCCCCTAAAAAAAAGCTTGAAACGGGCCCTCCGGAATGCTATGATTCACGGGCCTCTCCCCGACGAAAGCCATTCCGGGAGGGGATTTTCCACAGATGTGGAAAATTCTGTGGAAATAATAGTAACTCCCATGGAAACTAAAGAAAACCAAAACCCTTGGATTCAAATCCTGAGGGCCCTCGAAAGCAAGGTCGACCCGAACTCTTTCGAGACCTGGTTCGATCCGACGACCTTCATCGGCCAGGATCAGGAGTGTCTTTATATCAAGGTCCCGAACGCCTACTTCCGGGACTGGCTATCGTTCCATTATTCGAACGTCATCGGCGAGGCCTGCCACGATCTCTTCGGCAAAGCCCTTGATATCCGCTACATCCATGAGGACACCCCGGCGGTGTTCATGCGCCGCTCCCCGGACGAGCGGAAGACCAAGCCGGGCCAGGCCGTCAATCCCAACCTCAATCCCAACTACACGTTCGAGAACTTCGTCGTCGGCAGCTGCAACCAGTTCGCCCACGCCGCCGCATCGGCCGTGGCCAAGAACCTGGCCAAATCCTATAACCCGTTCTACATCTACGGCGGCGCCGGCCTCGGCAAAACCCACCTCATGAACGCGATCGGCCACTTCGCGATCCAACAGAACGCCCGGGCCAAGATCCTCTATGTCACGACCGAGAAGTTCATGAACGACCTCGTCACCCACCTCCAGTACGGCAAGGTCATGGAGTTCCGGGAAAAATACCGCAGTGTCGACATCCTGCTCATGGACGATATCCACTACCTCGCCGGCCGCGAGCGGACCAAAGAGGAATTTTTCCACACCTTCAACCATCTTTATGACAGCCAGAAGCAGATCGTCATCTCCAGCGACTGCCCCCCGAAGGACATCCCCCACCTCGAGGAGCGCTTCCGCTCCCGCTTCGAATGGGGCCTCATCGCCGACCTGAAGCCCCCCGATATCGAGACGCGCATCGCCATCCTCAAGAAGAAGGCCGAGGCCGAGGCCGTCAATCTCCCCGAGAGCGTCGCTCTCTACATCGCCGACAAGGTCCAGACGAACATCCGCGAGCTCGAGGGCTATATGAGGCGGGTCATCGCCTTCGCCTCCCTCAAGGGGGAGCGGATCGACCTCGACCTGACCAAAGAGGCTCTCAAAGGCCTGCTCGACAGCTCGGCGACGATCGTCACTGTGGAAAAGATCCAGAAGCTCGTCTGCCACAAGTTCAAGATCAAGCCCTCGCAGCTCAAATCCAAGAACAACTCGCCCAAAGTCGCCTTTCCCCGCCAGATCGCCATGTATCTCGCCAAGGAGCTGACCCATTCCTCCCTGCCGGAAATCGGCAAGAAGTTCGGTGGAAAACACCATACGACCGTCATCCACAGCATCCGCAAGATCGAGAAGCTGCGCAACGACGATCCCGAATTCAACAAAGAGATCAACAGCCTCCTGGCCTTCATCCAATGAGGACCCTCACGGCTTTAGGAAAGATTTGCACATTTCCAGAGGACTTTATTATTCTTCTTCTTGATTTTAGATTTTATTCTGAATTAAATAAGAAGTAAGAAGTAAGACGAAAGACAAGAATCGACGGACACGGCGCGAAAGGTGACCCTATGAAATTCTCAGTCCCCAAAGAAGCGTTTCTCGCGGAATTGCAGATCCTCCAGGGCATCGTCGAGAAGCGGAACACCATGCCCATCTTGGCGAATATCCTGATGAACGTTTCGGCCGCGAACATCGAGCTGACCGGGACGGACCTCGAGGTCGGCCTGAAGACCCACATCGGGGCGGACATCGAGAAGACCGGGGCGATCACGGTCAACGGCAAGAAGATCTTCGAGATCGTCAAGTCCCTGCCGGAGGGACAGGCCGTCGAGGTCGAGCTCAAGGACGAAACTCTCGAGATCCGGGCCGGGGCGAGCGAGTTCAAGGTCCTCTGCCTGGCCAAGGAAGACTATCCGCAGGTCCCGGACGCGAAGTTCGAACAGGGGATCACCCTGCCGCTGCAAGACCTCAAGGACATGATCGACCGGGTGTTCTACGCCATCACCCAGGAACAGCGCTATTACCTGAACGGCGCCCTGCTCTCCCTGAAGAACCGCCAGATCGAGCTGGTCAGCACGGACGGCCACCGGCTGTCCTACACCAAGAAGGCCCAGGACGGCCTGAAGCTTGAAAAAGACCTCAGCGTCATCGTGGCCAAGAAGACCTTGAACGAGATCCGCAAGTTCGAGGATGAGACGGTCGCCTTCGACCTCGACGAGAACAATCTCTTCTTCAGGGTCGGGCCCCGGACGCTCATTTCCCGGATCATCGAAAGCAAGTTCCCCAATTACCAAGCGGTCATTCCCAAGGACAACCCGGGACGGCTCGTCATCGGGCGGGCGGAGCTGGCCGACGCCATCCGGCGGGTCTCGCTCCTGTCGGCCGAACGGTCCAAGGGAATCAAGTTCACGATCGAGAAGAACAAGCTGCGGCTCTTCTCCTCGAACCCGGAGATCGGCGAGGCGCGGGACCGCCTGGCCGTCGAGTACAAGGGCCAGGATATGGAGATCGGGTTCAACGCCCAGTACCTGCTCGATTTTCTCACGGCCGTCGGCTCGGAGAAGGTCACGTTCGAGCTCAAGGATGAGAACAGCGCCGTCCTGATGAGGCCGGAGACCGAGGAAGGGCTGACGAATATCTACGTGCTCATGCCGATGAAGATCTGAACCGGGGGGCGGTTAGCTCTCCGGGGCGGGCTCTTTGGTGGGCGCGGCGGCCTTGGGCTTCATGACGGCCCGGACGTACACCCAATCCTTTTTCAGCTTGTGGCGGTCGTCTGCGGCGAGCTCGTAGAGACTGTCGATCTGCATCGCCTTGGGCGTCGTCGGGCATGAATCGACGCACTGGGCGCAGTGGATGCAGCGGTCGTTGTGGATGACCATGCGGAAGCGCTTCTCGGCCTCGGCGACGGACGTGATCTCGATGGCCTCGGCCGGGCAGTCCCGCTCGCAGGCCCGGCAAACGATGCACAGCTCGGGCCGGAGGTAGGGAGTCCCTCGGAAATCCTTGGGCACCTCGAGCTTCTTGAAGGGGTAATCGACAGTCGCCGGCTTCTTGAACAGGTGGCGCAGAAGCTCGGGCAGGAAGGCGGCTACTCTCATGACAGGAATCCCTTCAGGAGGATCGTGGCCAGGAGCTGGAGGACGGCCAGCGGGGCCAGGATTTTCCAGGCGAACGCGACGACCTGGTCGATGCGGATCCGCGACGTCAGGGCGCGGATGAGTGACAGCAGGAAGATGACGAAGAGGGTCTTGACGACGAAGAGGATGAAGCCGAGAAAGATCCCGCCGGGAAAGCCGCCGAGGAAGACAGCGGCCAAGAGGCCGCTGGCGACGACGAGCTCGATGTCGAAGGTCAGGCGGAAGAGGGCCAGCTTTTTCCCCGAATACTCCGTGAACGTGCCGCCGACGATCTCGGTCTCGGCGTCGGGGATATCGAAGGGGGTCCGCTCGAGCTTGGCCTGGACGGCGATCAGGGCGACCAGGAACCCGAGGACGTTGACCAGGAGCAGCAGGGGCTTGGCCTGGTAGAAAGCCGCGATCTCGGCCAGACGCCAGGAGTTGGCCAGGATGGCCGGGCTCAGGACGGCCAGGAAGAGAGGCACCTCGTAGCCGAAGAGCATCGTCAGGACGCGGGCCCCGCCGATCGTGGAGAAGAGATTGGTCGAGGACCAGGCGGCGAGGAAGAGGATGAGCGTCGGCAGGCTCAGCAGGTAGAGCATGACGATGATGTCCCCCGAGAACGACGTCAAGCCCGGCTTGGCCAGGTCGAAGTTCCAGAGGGGCAGCAGCAGGGCCGCGGTCGAGACGACGGCCAGGCTGACGGCCGGCAGGACGTTGAACAGGCCCTTGTCGGCCGCCTCGGGGACGATGTCCTCCTTGGACAGGAGCTTGAAGAAGTCGGCGACGGGCTGGAGGAGGCCGAAACGGCCTGTGTGCGTCGGGCCCATCCGGTTCTGGAGCCGGGCATAGACCTTGCGGTCGAACCACTCGCTGAACGTCGAATAGACGAACAGGAACAGGATCCCGGGATAGACGAGGAGATAGAGGAGGGTTCTCAGAACGGCCATACCGCTTTCCCTTTCACGGGGGCATTCTTGGACCGGTCGAGCGCCCGCCGGCGCAGGTCGCTCATCGTGACCACCGATTCCTCGCCGCTCCGGCGGTTGATCAGGGTCACGGCCCGCTCGGCGCAGCAGATGCACGGATCGATGGCGGCGAAGATCAGGGGGATGTCGGCGATGAAGCCCTTCTTCAGCATGACCATCGTCGCGGGGTAGTTGCCCAGCGTCGGGGCCCGGACCTTGAGCCGCTCGGGCTTGTCCGACCCGTTGGACTTGATGTAGTGGATGTTTTCGCCTCGGGGCGCTTCGTAGCGGCTGAGGGCCTCTCCGGGCTTGGCCTTGCGGGGCGCCTTGACGACGATGTCGCCGTCGGGCAGGCCCTTGACCATCTGCTCGATCATGTTGTAGGACTGGAGGAGCTCCATGACCCGGACGACGACCCGCCCCAGGACATCGCAGCTGTCCGAGGTGCAGACGTTGAAGTCGAGCTCGTCGTAGACGGCGTAGGGGTCCTCTTTCCGGACGTCGCGGGCGACGCCCGAGGCCCGGGCGACGGGGCCGACGGCGCAGAGGTCGATGGCCTGCTGTTTGGTCAGCATCCCCACCCCGGCGATCCTGGCGACGAAGCTCGGCTCGTTGGCGCCGATCCCGAAATAATATTCGCTCCGTTTCCGCAGCGTCACGACCCCTTCGAGGATCTTGGCCTTCTGGCCCTCGTCGATGTCCCGCCGGACGCCGCCGATCGTATTGATGGCGTAGTGGACGCGGTTGCCGGAGATCATCTCCAGAAGGTCCATGACGATCTCCCGGTCCCGCCACGTGTACATGAAGAAGGAGTCGAAGCCGGCCTCGTGCCCGGCGACGCCGAGCCAGAGGAGGTGGCTGTGGACGCGCTCGAGCTCGGAGACGAGGTAGCGGATGTAAAGGCCCCGGCGCGGCGGCATGATCTCCATGAGCTTCTCGACGGCCTGGACGTAGCAGGTGGCGTGGGAGTGGGAGCAGATGCCGCAGATGCGTTCGGTCAGGTAGATGTTCTGGACCCAGGTCTTCTCCTCGGCCAGCTTCTCGAGGCCGCGATGGTTGTAGCCGAGGCGGATGTCGGCGTCGGTGATGACTTCCCCGTCGACGGTCATGCGCAGGCTGATCGGCTCCTTGAGAGCGGGGTGCTGGGGGCCGATAGGGATCTGGAAACTCATGACTTTCCTCCGGGGATGACTTCCTCAGGCCGGACGTGCTTCCAGTCCTTCCTCAACGGGTACTGGCCATCGGGCCAGTCGTCCGGCAGGTTGAGGCGGCGCCCGTCGGGGACGCCCTCGACGGTCACGCCGAACATCTCCTGGATCTCGCGCTCGTAGAGGACGGCGCCCGGGATAACGGCGCAGATCGAGGCGATGCGAGGCTCGGCCCGCGGGATCTCGGTCCGCACGGTGATGCTGGCGGCCAGCGAGGCGAAGTGGTACAGGAGCTCGAACGTCTCGCCCTTGTCGACCCCGCTGATCGTCGACAGATGGGTGGAGTCGTAATGGTCCCTGAGGAGGGTCACGGTCGGGACGAGCTCGGGCGCCGCGACCTTGAGGAAGACGCGGCGGCGATCGGGGTTGGTGAGCTCGAGGGCCTTCTCCCCGAGGTCCCGCTTGAGGCTTTCGACGATCTCGATGTCGGACATGGCGTTTTCCCTTGAGCCTAGAGTTTTCCGAGCAGCTTGACGACGCCGTCGATGATGGCGTCGGGGCGGGCCGGGCAGCCGGGGACGTACATGTCCACCGGGATGACCTGGTCCAATCCGCCCATGATATTGTACGCCCCGCGATAGACGCAGCCGGCCATGGCGCAGGCGCCGACGGCGATGACGAACTTGGGATCGGGCGTCTGCTCGTAGATGCGGATGATCCGATCCTTGATCTGACGGGTCACGGGCCCGGTGGCGATGATGACGTCGGCGTGCCGGGGCGTGGCCTTGAGCAGGATCCCGAAGCGCTCGACGTCGAAGCGGGGCGTCAGCGCGGCCACGATCTCGATGTCGCAGGCATTGCAGGCGCCCGAATTGAGGTGCAGGATCCAGGGCGACTTGATCCTGGACCAGCGGGCGAGCTTATTCAGCATGTTAACTCCTTGTGATCAGGGCCGAGACGGACAGGACGATCATGAACAGGTAGAACAGGGCGAAAAAGACGATCTTGCCCGATGGGACCGTGGCGATGACCAGCACCGCGACGTGCATCATGGTGAAGAACAGGGCGATGAAGAAGAACAGCCGGTAGCCGAACTGGACCTTGACCCCGGGAATGTTCTCGCCGCAGGCGTAGGTGGCGAGCTTGCCGCCGGCCTTGGTCAGCTTGGGGGCCATGCCCTTGCCCAGGCCGTAGAGGCCGAAGGCCGCGGCGAGGAAGACGAAGAAGGCGACGGGCGGGGAGAGGAGGATGCCGATTCCTGTCATGGCTTACCCTTTCAGCTTGGCCAGGCCGCGAATGTCGAGCGATTTCGTGTGCCGGTAGATGTTGATGATCAGGGCCAGCGCGGTGGCCACCAGGCTGACCTCGATAACGATGTAGGTGATGACCAGGGCCTGGGCGGTCAGGATGTTGGCCTTGGCGAAGCCGGTCCCGAGAAGCAGCAGGCTGATGCCCTTGCCGATGACCTCGATGGCGATGAAGAGCTTGATGAGGTTCCGCTTGCCCAGGAGGCCGAGAAGGCCGGCGCCGACGAGGGCGGCCGCGAAAAAGAGGTAGAGATACCAGGTGTTAGTCATTGTTGTCCCTCTTGCGGAATAGGGCCAGGACCGCGAAAACGCCGGCCAGGATGACCGCGATCTGGCCGACGAGATCGATCGTCCGCGCCTTCCAGAGGACCTCCCCGAAGGAGCCCGACTCCGCGCCGGACGCCAGGGCCGGGACTTTCCCGAGCAGGCTCTTCATGACCAGGGCGTCGATGACGAGGAAGGCCACGAAGACGAGCGGGAAGACCCAGTTCGCGAGCCGCGACTCGTGGATCGCCTCGCCCTTCCCGGTCAGGGCGATGGTCAGGACGAACAGGACCGTGATCAGGCCGGCGACGACGGAGATCTCGAAGACGCCGGCATACGGGGCGTTCATGCGGAAGAAGATGATCCCCAGGAGGAGGCTGGCCAGGGCCAGGGAGATGGCCGACCGGAGCAGGTCCTTGAGCAGGAGGGCCAGGACCGAGAAGATCACCAAACCGATGAGAAGGGCTGTTTGCAGGATCATCGTCTAAAATCCCCACGATCCGGTCACGGCGTGGACCCCGTCCGCGAGAACGTCGGCGGCGGGCTGGATCCAGGTCGAGACGGTCGTCGAAAAGAGGATGCCGATCCCCACGCAGAGGAGGGCCAGGAGGACGGTGGCGACCGTCATCCAGAACGGCGCCTCCTTGACGGCGGCCCACTTCTCGTTGAGCTTGCCGAAGAAGGCTTTCCGCTGCATGAGGAGGTAATACCAGAGGGTCAGGACCGAGGTCAGGACGGCGATGACGGCGAAAACCGGGTGGCCGGCCTGGACCAGGGCCACGATGATGAGCAGCTTGGACCAGAAGCCGTTGAGGGGCGGCACGCCGGCGATCGACAGGGCCCCGACGAGGTTCGTCGCGGCCGTGACCGGCATGCGCTTGGCCAGTCCGCCCATCTCGTCGAGGTCGCGGGTGCCGGTCGCCTGCTGGACGGAGCCGCTCGTCAAGAACAGCAGCCCTTTGGCCAGAGCGTGATTGAAGAGATGGAACAGCCCGCCGGCGATGCCGAGGGGCGTCCCGATGCCGATCCCCAGGACGACGTAGCCGACCTGGCTGATCGACGAATAGGCCAGCATCCGCTTCATGTCCTTCTGCCCGAGGGCGAGGAAGGCCGCGACGACCATCGAGAGGGCCCCGAGCCCCATCAGGACCGTCGACAGGGCCGGCGTCAGGCCGAAGACGTTGAGGAAGATGCGGGTCATGGCGTACACGCCGGAGACCTTGATCAGGAGTCCGGACAGGACGGCCGAAATGGGCGCGGGGGCCGACGGGTGGGCGTCAGGGAGCCAGGCGTGGAAAGGCACGAGGGCCGCCTTGAGCCCGAAACCCAGGAGGAAGAAGGCCGAGGCGATGGCCAGGACCGGTCCGGCATTGAGCTCCTGGAGCCCGGCGGCCGCGGCGGCGAAATCGAGGCTGCCGGTCATGCCGAAGACGACGGCGATCGCGGCGACGATGAAGGCCGAGCCGACGACCGAGAGCATCAGATACTTGAAGGCGGCCTCGAGCCCGTCGTGGGACAGGCCGTAGGCGACGAGGGCGTAGGACGCGATGGCCGCCACTTCGAGGAAGACGTAGACGCTGAAGAGGTCCGTGGCCAGGACGAGGCCGTTCATGCCGGCGATCATGACCAGGTACAGGGCGTAGTAATTCGCCTTGGCCCCGTAATGCTCCATGTAGTCGATCGAGAACAGGGCGGCCGCGAGCCCGACCAGGGCGATGGCCAGGAGCATGAACAGACTGAACCCGTCCAGGGCCAGACGGAGGTTGACCGCCTCGCCGAGCCAGGACAGCTGCTGGAGGACGGGGCCGCCCGCGATGAGGGCCCGCCCCGCGACCGCGGCGTAAACGAGCAGGCCGAGGAGGGTCGCGTTGGCCAGCAGGTCCGGGAGGACGCGCCGCGAGACCTTGCCGACGAGCGGCAGGATTCCCGCCACGATGAGCGGAAGGACGACGAAGAGTATGATCAACGCTCCTCCTCTCTATTTCGCCAGCAGGCTGATGACGCCCGCCACGATGATCAGGCCGGCCAGGCACCAGGCCAGGTAGTTCGCGTAATGCCCGTTGTGGGCCTTCCTCAGGATGCCGGTGAACTTCTCGCCGGTGAACGTCACGACCTTCTCGAAAACAAAATCGATGGGCCGGTCGATGCCCTTGTACAGGACGACCGACAGCCCCTGAAGGACCTTGACGCCCTGTTCGTATGGATCGAAGACGCGGCGCTCGGCCAGGTCGTAGGCCTGGTGGATGACCGGGAGGTTGTGCATGGGCTCGGAGGCGAGGTACGCCTTGCGGCCCGATTTCAGGAACCCGTAGCGGTGGAGCAGGAACGCCAGAACCAGGCAGGCGATCGAGATGAGGGCCACCGGGTTGAAGACGGCCAGGGCGTGGCCGGTGAAGTCGACGGTCTCGCCGGCTTCGACGTGCCCGGCGAGAATAGGCTGGATGAACAGTGTCAGGGGCAGCTTGTTATAGACGCCGAACAGGATACACAGGCCGGCCAGGACCAGGATGGGGATGACGATGGCCGGCTGATTTTCCTTGACCGCGGGGACCTCGCGGGTCCGCTCGCCGAAGAAGATCGAGTGGCCGGCCTTGAGGAACGAAGCGAAGGTGAAGATGGCCCCGATCCAGGCGGCGATGGCGAAGATCGTATAGCCGGACTCGAGGGCGCCGTGGAAGATCATCTCCTTGGAGACGAAGCCGTTGAGCGGCCAGACGCCCGAGATGGCCAGGGCGCACACGGTGAATCCGAAGGCCGTGAGCGGCATGTCCCGGCGCAGGCCGCCGAGCTTCTTGAGCTCGGTCGTGCCGGTGCGGTGCTCGACGGAGCCGGCGCTCAGGAAGAGGCCGCTTTTGTACATGGCGTGGTTGATCATGTGGAACAGGCCGCCGGCGATGCCGATGGGGATGGCCGTCCCGATGCCGAGGATCATGTAGCCGACCTGGCTGATGGCGTGGTACGAGAGGAGCCTCTTCAGGTCCTTTTGGACCAGGGCCATGAGGACGGCCAGGACGATGGTCACGGCGCCGACGATCATGAGCAGGAGCGAGAGGCCGCTCCCGGGCCTGATCTTGAAGAAGTCGAGGGCAATGCGGGCCAGAAGGTAGATCCCCAAGAGCTTCTCGAAGGCGGCCGGCAGGAAGGCCATGAAAGTCACCGGCGCATCGACGCCGGCGTCGGGGATCCAGGTGTGGAAGGGCATGGCCCCGGCCTTGCCGGCGGCCCCGATCATCATCAGGATGAACGCCGCGGCGGCGAGCCCCGTCGGCTCGACGGAGATCTCCGACATCGTCGCCGTGCCGGCCACGCTCCAGAGAAGTCCGATACCGAGGATCATCGAGAAGTCGCAGAAGCCGCTGATGAGGAGGGCCTTGACCGCCGTCCGGCCCGAGGTCGGCCGGCCTCCGATCGTGATCATGCCGTACAGAGTGACCAGCAGGCCCTCCCAGAAGAAGACGAGCGGCACGAAGTTGTTGGCCAGGACCGCCCCGTTGGCGAAGGCGGCCGTCAGGAAGACATAAGCCATGAACTCGCGCTCCCGGGGGGCGCCTTTCATCTTGGCCGTCGTATAGAGCGTGATCAGGAAGAGGAAGCCGGCCAGGGCGAGGAGGATGAAGGCCGAGAACTGGTAGAGGCGGAGATCGAAATCGATGCCCAGCCCCAGCCAGGGGACCGCGTAGCGGAGGTCCTTCAAGGCGAAGAGGACGAAGCCGTAATAGAGGAGCACCGCCGCCCCGACGAGGGCCAGGGCGTCGCGGAGGAGCCGGAGCGCCCGGGGCAGCAGGAGGAGCACGCAAGCCAGGACGGCCGGCAGCAGGATCGGAAGAAGGAGCATTTTGGGCGTCATCGGAGCCACCAACTCATCTGCGTCGTCGCGACGTTCACGAGCTTCATCGGGTAGGCGACGAAGAGCCCGGCCGCTACGCTGAGCAGGGCCAGGACGGCGACGACATAGACCATGGATTTCGTCCCTTCGGGGGCCGGATGCTTGGCCTGACCCAGGAACACCAGACTGAAGACCTTGAACAAGTAGAACATCGTCAGGACCGCCGTGAACAGGCCCAGCCCGGCGACCCAGGGATGGCCGGCTTGGACGGTGCCGAGGATGACCAGGAATTTCGAGAAGAACCCGCCGAACGGCGGGATGCCGATGACGGAGAACGAGCAGACGAGAAAGGCCACGGCGGTGACCGGCATGGTCTTGATGAGGCCGCCCATCTCGCGGATGTCCTTGGTGTGAACGGCGTGGATGACGATGCCGGCGCAGAGGAAGAGCCCGGCCTTGGCCAAGCCGTGCATCAGGATGAAGAGAAGAGATCCGGACACCCCAGTGGCGTTCATCATCGTGAAGCCGAGGAAGATGTAGCCGATCTGGCTGACCGTGGAGTAGGCCAGGATCCTCTTCAGATCGGTTTCCACGACAGCTGCCCCGGCCGCGACGAGACTGGAGATCATGACGATGATCGGCAGGGCTTGCTGCCAGCCGTCGGGGAGGCGGAAGGCGTAGACGAAAAGCCGGGCGAAGGCGTAGACGCCGATCTTGACCAGGACGGCGGCGTGGAGCAGGGCCGTGACCGTCGTCGGCGCGACGCCGGCGTCGGGCAGCCAGGTGTGGAGCGGGACCGTGGCCGATTTCGAGAACAGGCCGAAGAGGATGAGCAGGACGGCCGTCCCGGGAACGAGGGTGCCGCGCATGGCCGTGATGTCGAAGGTATTGGTGACGTTGTAAATCTGGATGAACCCGAGGAGCATGACCACGGCGCCGAAGAACGTGATCAGGAACGCCTTATCGGCCTTGCGGACGTGGGCCGGCTCGCGGTAGAAGCCGATCAGCCGCCAGCAGCAGATGGCGATGATCTCCCAGAAGAGGTAGAGGAAGATGAGGTTCCCCGAGAAGACGAGACCCATCATGGCCCCGATGAAGAGCAGGACCATCAGGTAATACTCGTTCTGGTTCTCTTCCTTGTGGATGTAGCCCAGGGAATAGACGACGATGAGGAAGCCGACGAAGGACGAGACCGCGGCCATGAAGATCGACAGGGGATCGATGACCAGGATGAAATCGAAGCCCAGGACCAGGTTCTTGCGGACGACGAGCTCCCCTCCCTTGAGAGCGAAGGGAATGAGGGTCAGCGGCAAGACGGCCGTCGCGCCGCTCACCAGGACGGCCCAGATCGAGCGGACGCGCCTCGCGGCGAGCCCGGCGAGAGGCGTCGCGAAGGAGCCGAGGATGGGGACCAGGATGGTTAGGAGGACGGTTGTTTCGACGTTCATGGGGACGGGTTGCCTTCCTTAATAAAGAAGGGTCAGTATAGTGTTGCCCTCGGGGGTTGTCAAGATTTTCCACAGTCCGTCCTCAGCTTTTGAACAGCCTTTTCCAGAGCCCGATTTCGGTTGCTTTTTGGGCCGGAAAGTAGGATAAGAAGGGGATAAAAGCCGATTCCGCGAGGTGAGCACATGGCCGTCGAGATCCGCGAGATAGCCCCCCAGAAAGGCAAGGACCTGAGAACGTTCATCTATCTGCCGGAGAAGATCCACGCCGGCCACCGGAACTGGGTCAACCCGCTCACCACGGACGACTGGAAGTACTTCGACAGCAAGAAGAACAAGGCCTTTGCCTACTGCGATACGATCCTCCTGCTGGCCTGCAAGGACGGCCGGCCGGTCGGCCGGGCCATGGGCATCATCAACCACCGCTACAACGAGCATCGGAACGAGAAGACGGCCCGCTTCGGCTACCTCGAAACCTACGAGGACAGGGAGGTCTTCCGGGCCATCCTGCGCCATATCGAGGCTTGGGCCCGGGCCAAGGGGATGACCAAGATCGTCGGTCCCTACGGCTTCTCCGACCAGGACCCCGAAGGCTATCTCATCGAAGGCTTCGATCACCGGGCGACGATCGCCACCTATTACAATTTCGAATGGATGCCCCGCTGGCTCGAGGAGGAGGGCTACACCAAGGACAACGACTGGTTCGTCTACAAGCTGGCCGTGCCCAAGGAGATGCCCGAGTTCTACAAGAAGATCTACGAGCGGGCCATGAAGCGAGGGACCTTCGAGATCATCGAGTTCAAGTCCCGCAAGGAGATCAAGCCCTGGATCCGGCGCGTCCTGGGCCTCATGAACGAAACCTACATGACCGGCAACATCTACGGCTTCGCGCCCCTCGAGGAGCAGGAGATGGACGACCTGGCCAAGCGCTTCCTGCCGATCATCGATCCCCGCTTCGTCAAGGTCGTGGCCAAGGACGGCGAGGTCCTGGCCTTCGTCATCGCCATGCCCGACATGACCGAGGGCATCATCAAGGCCCGGGGCCGCCTCTTTCCCTTCGGCTTCATCCATGTCCTCCGCGCGGCCAAGAAGACGAAACAGCTCGACCTCCTCCTCGGAGCCGTCAAGGTTCCGTACCGGGGGCAGGGCCTCGACGTCCTCATGGGGGTCAAGGTCCTCCAGTCGGCCTCGGAAGCCGGCATGGAGATGATCGACACCCACCATGAGATGGAGGCCAACGTCAAGGTCCGGGCCGAGATGGAACGCATGGGCGGAACGATCTACAAGAAGTTCCGGGCGTTCCAGAAGCCGCTCTAGACGTGCCTCTTTTCGGTCGCCGCCGCGAGAGGGATTTCCGCCGCCCGTCATCGTCAAGAGGCAGCTGAAGTCAGGCGAAAAACGATACGACGTAGGCCGCCGTGAGGACCGTCAGCACGGCGACCGTCGCCCAGGCCACCCCGTTGAATAGCTTGCCGTTCTTGTAGGACCCCATGAGCTTCGTGTTGTTGATGAGCACCAGCATGAAGACGAGGACGACGGGCAGGACGAGGCCGTTGACGACCTGAGAGATCAGCATGACCCTGAACAGGGGGATCCGCGGCAGCAGGATGATCCCGGCGCCGACGAAGACGAGCAGCGTGTACAGGCCGTAGAATTGGGGGGCCTCGGAGAACCTCCGGTTCACGCCGTTCTCCCAGCCCATGCCCTCGCAGATGATGAAGGCCGTCGACAGGGGCAGGATCGAGGCCGCGAAGAGCGACGCGTTGAGCAGGCCGAACGCGAACAGGGCCGCGCAGTAGCGTCCGGCCAGGGGCTTGAGGGCCAGGGCCGCGTCGGCCGCCGTCTCGACCCGGACGCCGGCCTTGAAGAGGGTGGCCGCGCACGTCAGGACGATGAATCCGGCCACGACGGTCACGATGATGCTCCCGACGATGACGTCCAGCCGCGAGTGCTTGTAGTCGCGGACGGCGATGTTCTTTTCGACGATCGAGGCCTGGAGGTAGAACTGCATCCACGGGGCGATCGTCGTCCCGACGAGCCCGATGACCATGCCCAGGGCGCCGGGGGAGAAGTCGAGGCGGGGCCGGACGAGGCTCGTCCCGACAGCCGCCCAGTCGGGCTTGGCCAGGAAGCCCGAGACGATGTAGGTCACATAGAACAGGCAGGCGAAGAGAAAGACCTTTTCGACGGACCGATAGGTGCCCTTGACGACGAGGAGCCAGACCAGGACGGCGCTCAGCGGGACGGACACGAACTTGGAGACGTGGAAGATCTCCAGGCTGGAGGCCACGCCGGCGAATTCGGCGATGATGTTGCCGAAGTTCGTCAGCAGGATCCCGAAGAGCAGATAGACCGTGATCCTGACCCCGAAACGCTCGCGGATGAGGTCGGACAGGCCCTTGCCGGTGACCACGCCCATCCGCGCGCTCATCTCCTGGACGATGACCAGGACGACCATGACCGGGAGAAGGGTCCAGAGCAGCGTGTTGCCGTAGTGCGCGCCGGCCATCGAATACGTGGCGATCCCGCCGGCGTCGTTGTCGACATTGGACGTGATGATGCCCGGGCCCATGACGGCCAGGAAGACGAGGAGGCCCTTCCAGCGGCGCTTGAGGATGTCTCCGGCCATGCCCGCCTCGCGCTCAGAGCTCCTCGGCCGTCGCCTGGACGATGTCCTGGAGCGTGATGATGCCTTGGATCGCGCCCTCGGCGTCCACGACCGGAACGGCCAGGAACTTGTACTTGTTGAAGACATCGGCGACCGTGACGATGCCATCCCCGGTCTCGACCGCGAGGACACGGGGATTCATGAGCGCCCCCAGCTGTTCCTCCTTCCCGCAGAGCAGCAGGTGGCGCAGGGTGACGACGCCGGCCAGCCGCCGGGCCTCGTCGGTGACGTAGATGTAGGCGACGGTCTCCAAGGGATGGAAGGCTGTCCGGAAGGCCTCGACGGCGTCGCCGATCGTCTTGTCGCGGCCGAGGGCGAGAAAATCGGTGGTCATGATGCCCCCCGCCGTCCCCTCTTTGTACTTCATCAGGCCCACGACGCTCTCGCGGAAGGGCTTCTCCATCGAGCCGATGAAGTGCTCCATCTTCTCTTCGGGCAGGTCGGCCAGGAACTCCTTGGCCTCGTCCGGCTCCATGGACTCGAGGATGTCGGAGGCCTTCTCCGGCGTGGAGGTCTCGATGAGCGAGAGCTGCAGTCGGGGATCGACCTCCTGGAGGGTCTCGGCGGCCGTCTCCGCGTCCAGGGCCCGGAATACGGAGGACCGGTTGGCCCGGTCGAGATCCTCGATGATGTCGGCGATGTCCGAGGGGTGCATGTCATGGAGGCGCCGCAGGGGCACGTTCAGCTTGAGGTTCCGCTTCGGATCGCTGGCCAGGGGCTGGACGTATTTCCACGAGGCCAGCCGGTCCGGGATCCGCGAGCCGACCAGCCAGGTCGACAGGGCGTCGATCGGCCGCAGCCACCCCAGGCGGCGGAGGATGCCGCGCAGGCCGAAGTCGACGTGGGCCAGCCGGAGATCGCCGTGGACGAACAGGAGGTGGACGTCGTTGATCCGCTCGATGCGCGCCCCGTGCGTGTCGACGACCTGCTTGTCGAGCAGGTCTTCGCGGACGAGGATCTCGTCCGGCCCGACCTCGAGGCCGTTCATCAGACCCTCGGCGCCGGCCCGGAGGACGAGGCCGCCCGCGCCGAGCGTTTCCACCTGGCCCCAGCCCAGGGTCCGCGGCGCCCTTTCGGATCTTCGGCGGACGACGAGGGTGCTGGCTTTCGGGTAGAGCTCGCCCAGACGGACCTTGAGGTCGACGGCCCGGCCCACGGGGGTCCCGTCGGAGGCCAAGACCGGCCGGCCCAGGAACTCCGAGAAGTAGAGGAACATCTGCGGATCTTCGTTGGGCATCAGCCGGCTTATAGCACGGGGCAGGCGAGGAGTAAAGCGGACCGGAGCTATTTCGCGTCGGCCCAGTTCGGGCCGAATCCGAGCTTGACGACCAGGGGCACGGAGAGGTCCGCGGCCCCCTCCATCGCCTCGCGCACCAGCGGCTCGACCTTCGCCTGCTCCCCCTCGGGGACCTCGAAGACGAGCTCGTCGTGCACCTGGAGGATCATGCGCGTCCGGAGCCGGCGCGCTTCGATCGATTTGACGGCGCGGAGCATGGCCAGCTTGATGATGTCGGCGGCGGACCCCTGGATGGGGTTGTTGAGGGCGATGCGCCGGCCGGCCTGTTGCAGGTTCCGGTCGGGCGCGCGGAGCTCGGGGACCTGGCGCTGCCGGCCGAAGATCGTCTCGGAGTAGCCCCGCTCCCGGGCCTCCTCGACGACCCGGTCGAGATACTCCCGGACCATCGGCCGCTCTGCGAAATAGCGGTCGATGAACTTCTGGGCCTCGCCCGTGGACGTCCCCAGCTCGCGGGCCAGGGAGAAGGCCGAAGTGCCGTAGATGACGCTGAAATTGATGATCTTGGCCCGGCGGCGGGCCTCGTCGCCGGCCGACTCGCCGAAGACGAGCCGGGCGGTCTCCTCATGGACGTCCCGGTCGGCCAAAAAAGTCTCGACGAGCGTCGCATCGCCCGAGAGGTGGGCCAAGATACGGAGCTCGACTTGGGAATAGTCGGCGGTCAGGAGGGCGTAGCCCTTGTCCGGGATGAAGGCCCGGCGGAACCGGGCCCCCCAGGCCCCGCGGACCGGGATGTTCTGGAGATTGGGCTCGCTCGAGGAGAGCCGGCCGGTCGAGGCCACGGTCTGGTTGTAGCACGTGTGGATGCGGCCGGTCTCCGGGTTGATGAGCTGGGGCAGGGCGTCGGCATAGGTGGACTTGAGCTTGGCCATCTGCCGGTAGTCGAGGACATGGCGGGCCAGGGGATGGACGGCCGCCAGCTCCTCGAGGATGTCGATGGAGGTCGAGAAGCCTTTCGTGACCTTGGTGCGGCGGCCGGCCTGCAGGCCGAGCTTGTGAAAGAGGATGTCGGCCAGCTGGCGGGGCGAATTGATGTTGAAGGCGCATCCGGCCTGCTCGTGGATCTCCTTCTCCAGGCGTCCGAGCTCGCCCTCGAGCTCCTTCGACATGGCTTTGAGGACCGCGGGATCGACGCGGACGCCGAGGACCTCCATGCGGGCCAGGAGCCCGATGAGCGGCCGTTCGATGTCCTCGTAGAGCCGCTCGAGCTTCCTCGTCCGGACCTTGTCCCCCAGTAGCTCTCCGAGCTCCAAGGCCAGGGCGGCGTCCAGACAGGCGTACGGGGCGGCCCGCTCGACCGTCACCTTGTCCATGGTCTGCTCGCCCTTGCCCTTGCCGGCGACCGCCTCATAAGGGGTCTTGGTCTCCCGGAGGTAATGAAGGGCGATGCGGTCGAGGCTGTGCTTGCCCCAGTTCGGTTCGAGGAGGTACGACAGGACCATCGTGTCGCGCGAGATCCCGGCCAGGCGGATGCCTTCGCGCTCGAGGACGATCATGTCGTACTTGATGTTCTGGCCGGTCTTGAGGACCTTGGCGTCCTCGAGGACGGGCTTCAGGATGGCCAAGGCCCGGGCCTTGGGGATCTGGGCCGGGGCGCCCAGATAATCGTGCCCGACGGGAACGTAATAGGCTTCGCCCGCAACGAGCGAGAACGAGAGGCCGACGAGGCGGGCCCGGGTCGGCATCGGCGAGGTCGTCTCGGTGTCCAGGGTCACCGCACCGGCCTTGGCGATCCGGGCGGCCAGGGCCCGGAGCTCGCCCTCGTCCAGGATCGTCCGGAAATCCCTTCCCTCCGGCCGGGCCGGCTTCAGGAAATCCGAAACGAGCTTGGTGAATTCGAGCTCGCCGAAGAGACGGATCGTTTCCTTCTCGTCGGGCCCCTGCACGACATAGCGGTCGAGATCGAGGTCGATCGGGAGATCGCGGCAAACCGTGACCAGGCGCCGGCTGAGCTCGAGCAGCTCCCGGTTCTGTTCGATCTTCTCCCGGACGCGCGGGTTCTTGATCTGGTCGAGGTGAGCCAGCAGGTTGTCGACCGAGCCGAACTGCTCGATGAGCGATTTGGCCGTCTTTTCGCCGATGCCGGGGACGCCCGGGACGTTATCGGACGGATCGCCCCACAGGGCGAGGACGTCGACGATGGCGCCCGCCTCGACGCCGAAGAAGTCCTTCACGCCGCCCGCCTCGATCATCTTTTCCTTCGACGGGTTCCAGACGGACGTCGACGCGTCGACGATCTGGAGGAGGTCCTTATCGGTCGTGACGACGACCGTGTGGAGGCCCTTGGCGGCCGCCGTCACCGCCAGCGAGGCGATGGCGTCGTCGGCCTCGTATTTCGGGAACTCGGCCGTGGGGATGCGCAGGGCCCGGAGGACGTCCCTGAGGACCGGGATCTGGACGGCGAGATCGTCCGGCATCGGCTTGCGATGGGCCTTGTAGGCCTCGTACTCTTCGTGGCGGACGGTCGGCCCCTTAACGTCGAAGACCACGCCCAGGTACTCCGGCTTCTCCGTGTCGACGAGCTTGCGCAGGGCGCTGACGAAGCCGAAGATGGCCCCGGTGGGGAAGCCGGAGGAGTTGCTGAGGCCGCGGATGGCGTAGTACGAGCGGTAGAGCAGGGAATTCCCGTCGATGAGGAAGAGTCGTTTCGGACTCAGTCGTACCTGCCTTCGACGATCTGGCCGAGGATCGTCTTGTGCTGCTCCTCCATCATCCGCTCGATCCGGTCGCCGGCGTCGGGCAGGTCGAGGAAGGCGGTGTAGAAGGCCCGCTTCGACGTGAGCAGGCGCCCCGCCTTGTAGATCAGGGACTCGATATACTGGGCGCCGAGCCCCTTGTCCTGGGTCTGGACGATATAAGCCTCCCCCTTGTAATCGACCCGCGTGTCGTAGCCGCCCATGGGGGTATTATACCTGTCCGGCCCCTCCGTTCAAGCCTCCTGCGGTCCGGCCGAAAGCGCCGCCGGCCGCCCTGAAAATTCCCGGAACGCCGAGGAAATTCCGGGGACACGATCCCTTTTCCAGAGAAAAGGGTCATGTCCCGAATTTCCGCTCCCGCTATTCCGCGGCCCCTCCGGCGTCGCTTTCAGACGCTCCGCGCCTCATTTGACATCCGAGACCCGCTTGATATAATAGATTGAAATTTTGAGAGGTATTCATTTGGATACGACCATACTCATCGATATCGACCGCCTCCCCAAGGAGGGACTCTGCCTGTCCAGGGACTTCGAGTTCCTGAGCCTCGACCTGGTCGAGGAGAACGCCGTTTTTCTCGAGCCGGCCCACGCCGAAGTCACCGTCCGCCTCATCGGCGACGAGGTCCTGGTCCAGGGCGTGGTCACGGCCCGGCTGAGCTTCGTCTGCTCGCGCTGCCTGACCCCCTTCGAGTTCCCTGTCGCCAGCCGGTTCGACCTCGTCTACCTGCCGGAGGACATCGACGCCTTGTCCGAGGAGCTGTCCGACGACAAGATCGACCAGATGTTCTACAGCGGCCGCCAGCTCGACCTGCGCGCCGTCGTCCTCGAGCAGCTGAACCTGACCTTTCCGGCCAAGCCCCTGTGCGGGCCGGAGTGCGAGGGCATCTGCGCCGTCTGCGGCGAGATCATCCGCGACGCCAACTGCTCCTGCCTGGTGAAAGAATCCGATACGCACTGGAACAAGCTCAAATTTCCTGTGAGAGACAAGAGTTAAATGCCTAACCCAAAGAGACGCCATTCGCCGACGAGAAAAGGGAAACGTCGCTCCCACGACGGTCTCACCCTTCCGACCTTCTCCGTCTGCCCCAAGTGCGGCAATCCCAAGCTGCCGCATCGGGCCTGCCCCGAGTGTGGGTACTATAAAGGACGGCAGGTCACGGAAGGGACCAAAGACTGACCTGCGCGGCGTCCATGAAAATCGCCGTCGACGCGATGGGGGGTGATTTCGGGCCCAAGACCACTGTGCCGGGGGCTCTCGCCGCCGCCTCGGACTTCGGCGTCGACATCCTTCTCGTCGGTCTCGAGAGCGCCATCCGCCGCGAGACCGAGCAGCACCCGTCCCAAGCGTCCCGGGTCACCATCGTCGACGCGCCCGAGGCGATCGGCATGGGCGAGGGGCTCCTGTCCTTCCGGAAAAAGAAGGCCTCCTCGATCCGCGTCGCCGCCCAGCTCGTCCGGGACGGGGCGGCCGACGCCTTTGTCAGCATGGGCAACACCGGCGCCGTCGTTTACATCTCCCGCGACGTCCTGGGCTCGCTCAAGGGCGTGGACCGCCCGGCCCTGGCCCTCCTCGTGCCGGGTGTCGAAGGGCAGACCCTGCTCCTCGACGCCGGGGCCAACGCCAACTGCCAGCCCCACAACCTGGTCCAATTCGCGTTCATGGGCAAGATCTTCATGGAGGCCGTGGCCGGCGTCGCCGACCCCCGGATCGGCCTGATGAGCATCGGTGAAGAGAAGGGCAAAGGCAACGATCTCGTCAAGGAAACCTTCGACCGGCTCCAGACGGCCCCCCTCCGTTTCATCGGCAACGTCGAGGGCAAGGACCTCTTTTCCGGCATCGCCGACGTCGTCGTCAGCGACGGGTTCACCGGCAACGTCGCCCTCAAGACCTCCGAAGGGGTCGTCCAGAGCGTTCTGTCCATGGCCCGCCACGAGATCACCAAGGACATCTTCGCCAAGCTCGGCTATCTCCTGATGAAGAGGCACTTGAAGAAGCTCTACAAGAAGATCGACTATTCCGAATACGGCGGCGCGCAGCTCCTCGGCGTCAACGGGGTCTGCATCATCGGCCACGGCCGCTCCAATCCGACCGCCGTGCGCAACGCCATCGGCCTGGCCCGGCAGTTCGTCGCCACCCGCGTCCAGGAGAGGATCCAGGCGGAGATCCTCCGCTACGAATGCGCCATGAAGGGAGCGGCCGCATGAAGCGTTTCGAAGGACGGGTGTCCATCGTCACCGGCGGCTCCCAGGGGATCGGCGAGACGATCGCCCGCGACCTGGCCGCCGAGGGGGCCCGGGTCGTCCTCGTCGACATCCAGAAAGACAAGCTCGAGGCCGTGGCCGGGTCGATCGTCGAATCCGGCGGCCTGGCCGAGGGCCGCGAGGTCGACGTCAGCGACACGGCCGCCGTCGAGCGCACCGTGGCCGCCGTGGCCGCGGCCCATGGCCGCATCGACCACCTGGTCAACAACGCCGGCATCACCCGCGACGGCCTGCTCATGCGCATGAAGGAAGAGGATTGGGACGCCGTCCTCCGGGTCAACCTCAAGGGGACATTCAACTTCTCCAAAGCCGTCCTGCGGACGATGATCGCCGCGCGGTACGGCCGGATCGTCAATATCGCCTCGGTCGCGGGCCTCATGGGCAATGCCGGGCAGACCAACTACGCCGCTTCCAAGGCCGGCGTCATCGCCTTCGCCCGGTCCCTGGCCCGCGAGGTCGGCAGCCGCGGCATCACCGTCAACGCGGTCGCGCCGGGGTTCATCGTCTCGGCCATGACCGAAGCGCTCCCCGAGGAGGTCCGCCGGGCCTACCTCGAGATCATCCCCCTCAAAAAATTCGGGCTTCCCAAAGACGTGGCGTCTGCGGTAAGATTCCTTCTCTCCGAAGATGCGGCCTATATCACCGGCCAGGTCGTCAGTGTGAACGGCGGCATGTATATGTAGGCGGTCCGCCGGCATCTCTAAGTATTCTGCAAGGAGGACACTATGGAAAGAGACGAACTGCTCAAGAAGGTCAGGGCGATCGTATCCGACAAGCTGAGCATCAGCGAGGAGCAGGTCACGGAAGACGCGTCCTTCATCGATGATCTCGGCGCCGACTCCCTGGACACCGTCGAGCTGGTCATGGCCCTCGAAGACGAATTCGGGCTGGACATCCCCGATGACCAGGCCGAAAAGCTGACCACGGTCGGCAAGGCCATCGATTATATCGTGGGGCACGCGAAATAGCCCCGCGTCCCGTCCCCATCAACCTCGGATCGTTCGCCCCATGAGAAGGGAGATGAATCCTGGACGCCGGGTCGTCGTCACCGGCATCGGGCTCATTTCGCCGCTCGGCACGGGGACCGACAAGAACTGGCAGGCCCTGCTCCGCGGCGAGAGCGGCATCGCCCCCCTGACCCGGTTCGACGTCTCGCGCTACTCCACCCGCTTCGGCGGCGAGGTCAAGGACTTCGATCCGCTGGCGTTCATCGAGCGCAAGGAATCCCGCAAGATGGACCCTTTCATTCGCTTCGCGGTGGCCGCCGCCCAGCTGGCCGTCACGGATTCGGGGATCGCCGCGGCCGACCTCCAGAGCGACCGGGCCGGGACCTACGTCGGCTCCGGGATCGGCGGCCTGGGATCCATCGAGGAGAACCATAAGATCCTCTTGGACAAGGGGCCGGACCGGGTCTCGCCGTTCTTCCTCGTCCAGACGATCATCAACGAGGCCTCGGGGCAGATCTCCATCCGTTTCGGCGCCAAAGGGCCCAACTGCGCCAACGCCACGGCCTGCAGCACGGGGACCCACGCCATCGGCGACTCGTTCCGCATCATCGCCCGGGGCGAGGCCGACATCATGATCGCCGGCGGGACCGAAGCGCCGTTGACCCCGCTCAGCCTGGCGGGCTTCACCGCGATCAAGGCCCTTTCGGAACGGAACGACGAGCCGGTCAAGGCCTCGCGGCCGTTCGACGCCCGCAGGGACGGTTTCGTCATGGGCGAAGGCGCCGGGGTCCTCGTCCTCGAGGAGCTCGGCCGGGCCCTCGCCCGGAACGCCCGGATCTACGCCGAGGTCGTCGGCTACGGCATGTCGAGCGACGCCTATCATGTCGCGGCCCCCGATCCCAGCGGCGACGGGGCCGCCCGGGTCATGCGCCTGGCCGTCGCGGACGCCGGCATCGGCCCGGAGGACGTCCAGTACATCAACGCCCACGGCACCTCGACGCCGCTCAACGACAAGACCGAGACGATGGCCATCAAAGCCGTCTTCGGGGACCAGGCCCGGCGGCTGGCCGTCAGCTCGACGAAATCCATGACCGGCCACCTGCTCGGCGCGGCCGGAGGCCTCGAGGCGGGGATCACCGCGCTGGCCCTGTTCCATCAGATCATGCCGCCGACCATCAACGCCGAGTTCCCCGATCCCGAGTGCGACCTGGATTACGTCCCGAACGCCGCCCGGAAGGCCCGGCTCGTCCACGCCCTCAGCAATTCGTTCGGCTTCGGCGGGACCAACGGCGCGCTCGTCCTGAAGTCGTTCGAGCGGCCCTGAAACGGCCCGCCGGGCCGGTCGCGACCGCCGGATCGACGGCCCCGGCAAGGAGAGACCCATGAACATTCTCGTCTTCGTCAAACGGGTGCCGGACACGGAGTCCCGGATCCGCATCCAGCACGAGACCCGGACGATCGCCGAGGACGGGCTGAACTTCGTCATCAGCCCCTACGACGAGTACGCGGTCGAGGAAGCCCTCCGGCTCAAGGAAGCCCAGGGCGGCACGGTCCGCGTCGTCTCCGTGGGCCGGGACGAGACCGCGACGGTCCTCAGGAAGTGTCTGGCCATGGGCGCCGACGAAGTCCTCCTCGTCAAGGACGATCTCCCCGAGACCTACGACGGGCTGCGAACGGCCCGGATCATCGCCCGGGCCGTCGAGCGCAAGCTCGCCGGGGCCGATCTCCTGCTCTTCGGCAAACAGTCGGTCGGCGCCGACAACAGCCAGGTCCCGGCCATGGTCGCGGAGCTTCTCGGCCTGCCCCAAGCGACCGTCGTGACCAAGCTCGAGGTCCAAGGCGCCGCGGCCACGGCCCTCCGCGAGATCGAGGGCGGCCTCGAAAAAGTCGTCCTCTCCCTGCCGGCCGTCGTCAGCGCCCAGAAGGGGCTGAACGAGCCCCGCTATGAGACCCTCAAGGGCATCATGGCCGCCAAGAAGAAGCCGGTCCCCGTCGTCACGCTCGACGAGCTCGGGTTCGGGGCCGGGGATCTCGTCCCGGCGGTCGAGACGACCGGACTCGACGTGCCGGCCGCGAGACAGGCGGGCAAGATCCTGAAAGGCGATCCCGCCGAGACCGCCCGGGAGCTGGTGCGGCTCCTGCGGGACGAAGCCAAGGTCATATAAAGAGGAGAGGAACGATGATCGCCGCATATCTCGAGATCCGGGACGGGAAGATCAAGAAGAGCTCGCTCGAGGCCCTCTCCGAAGCCGAGCGGCGCGCCGCCGAGCTCGGGGTGGGAACGGCCGCGGTCCTCGTCGGGTCCGCCGTCTCCGGCCTTGCGCCGGCCGCCTTCGCCCAAGGGGCCGCCAAGGTCTATGTCATTGATAATCCTTTGCTTGCCGATTATTCCTCGCAGGCTTATGCCGTCGCCCTGGCGGGATTCGCGGCCACGGCCAAGCCGGCCGCCCTTTTCTTTGCGGCCACGGCCATGGGCAAGGACCTGGCGCCGCGCGTCGCGGCCCGGCTCGGCGTCGCCCTGGCCACCGACTGCACGAAAGTCGCGGTCAAGGACGGGGCCCTCGAATTCACCCGGCCGATCTATGCCGGCAAGGCTTTCTTGTCTTTGAGGCTGAAGTCGACGCCCCAGCTGGCAACGCTTCGGCCGAATGTCTTCCCGCTTGGCCTGGCGGGGGCCGGCGCCGGCGAGACGATCAGGCTCGACGTGGCGATCCCCGACGAGACGGTCAAAGGCCGCGTCACCGAGGTCCTCAAGGAAGAGAGCGCCGAGCTCGACGTCACCGAAGCCGACGTCGTCATCTCCGGGGGCCGCGGGCTCAAGGGCCCCGAGCCGTTCGGTCTTCTCCGCGACCTGGCCGCGGTCTTTCCTCGCGCCGCGGTGGGCGCCTCGCGCTCGGCCGTCGATTCGGGGTGGATCGGCCACCAGCATCAGGTCGGGCAGACGGGCAAAACCGTGTCGCCGGAGCTCTACATGGCCATCGGCATCTCCGGCGCCATCCAGCACCTGGCGGGGATGTCGTCCTCGAAGTTCATCGTCGCCGTCAACAAGGACCCGGAAGCTCCGATCTTCAAGGTCGCGGACTACGGCATCGTCGGCGATCTCTTCGAAGTCGTTCCGAAGCTCACGGAAGAACTCAAAAAGACCGTTGGAGGAATAGCTTCTTGCCTTGAGCTCCGTTACCGTTCCTGGCCATTATTTCGCAAGGAAGTCCGGGCTCCGAGGTGTCGCTCCGCCGCACTTCTGACGGAAGGCGGACTCCCCAGAGCGGGAAACCGCTTCTCCGCCGGCGGGGGCAAGGAGCGATCATCCCGAGCGAAGTCGAGGCGCGCGGAGTTGTCAGTCGCTATTTGTACGGATCGCTTGGCGTTTCCGACGAGATATCCAGGAGCAGCTGGTTTCTCTCCGACCGCGTTTCCCCGACGCTCGTGACGAAGATGGCCGGGTCGTCCATGACCGGGCACTTGTTCTCGCAGATGCCGCAGCCGGTGCAGAGCTTGAGGTCGATGACCGGGGCCTTCTGGACGGCGACCGTGCCGTCGGGGAGCTTCGTCTCGACCTCGACGAGCTTGATGGCCTTGGGCGAGACCGGGCAGTGCTCCTCGCAGACGATGCAGGGCTTGCCCAGGACGTAGGGGATGCAGCGGCTCTTGTTGACCCAGGCCGAGCCGATCTTGAGCTTGTTCTTCTCCTCGATCGTCTGCTTCTTGATCGCCCCGGTCGGGCAGACCTGGGTGCAGAGCGAGCAGTAGTACTCGCAGTAGCCGATCTTGGGAACGAGCATCGGCGTGTAGATCCCTTCGGGGCCGGCCTCGGTCAGGACGGGCTGGAGGCCGCCGGTCGGGCAGGCCCGCATGCATTGGCCGCACTTGACGCACTTGGCCAGGAACTTGGGCTCGGGGAGCGCGCCGGGCGGCCGGATGAGCTTCAGCGAGGCCCGTCTTGTGCGCCGGCGTCAGGCGGAAGAAGGGGATGGCGACGAGTCCGGCGATGGTCGTGAGCAGGAGCTTGCGCCGCGACAGGTCGACGTTCGAGACATTGGTCAGCTTCTCGGGCCGGGCGGAGAGCCGGAACCCGATGGCCGCCGTCGGGCAGATCGAGGCGCAATTCTGGCAATAGATGCACTCGCCGCTCTTCCACTTGTCGTTCGGGTAAGGATGGGCCTGCGTCTCGCAGTGCTGGGTGCAGAGCCCGCACTTGATGCATTTCTCGTCGTCGATCTTGAGCTTGAGCAGATTCCAGCGGCTGAGCAAGCCGAGCAGGGCGCCGGTCGGGCAGAGGTAGCGGCACCAGAAGCGCTCCTTCCGGGCGTTGAGGGCGATCGCGCCGAGGAAGAAGAGGCCGATCGAGAACCCCTGGATGAAGGTCGTATGGATGGTCCAGTTCTCGAGGGTCTGGGAGATCGTTCGGGCCAGGCCGGTGATGCCCAGGCCGTAGAGGGCGCCGGTCAGGTTGGACAGGGCATAGGCCAGCGACGGGAGCACGGCCAGGGCGAAGGAGCGGGTCAGGAAGGACAGCGGATCGAGATAGCCGGCCAGGTCGAGCCCGAAGACGGCTCCGACGAGGACGGCGATGAGAATGTAGTATTTCGGGGCCAGACTGGCCTTGTCCTCGCGCGGCGGCTTGAGGAATTTCGTCCGCTTGAAGACGAACGACGAGAACTGGTGGACGGCGCCGAGCGGGCAGACCCAGCCGCAAAAAATGCGGCCGAAGACGATGGTCGCGGCGACCGTGATCAGGGCGAAAACGAAATAGGCGTAGACGAGCCGCGCCGCGACGATGGTGACGAGAGCCAGGAGCGGGTCGAAGTGGAAGAAGCGCTGGACGGTCGAGCCGATGTAGTCCTGGCCGGTATAGTGGGCGCCGATGAAGAGATAGACGAAGAGGCCGAAGAAGACCGCCTGGCTCGCCATGCGGAGCCGCTCGAGGGTGCGGTACTTCCTAGATCTTTCTTTTTTCAAGGCGCACCTTTCCGAGATCGGTCTGGCCCAATCCGCGCTCACGGGCCATCCCGAGATACGGGAGCTCGTTCGGTCCGATCCCGAAGAGGGAGGCCCCGAAGACGTCCACGGCCACCGGGTCCGTGCCGGCGACGACCGTGTTCTTGAGCTCGGTGTCCGAGAGGCGGCCGCCCTGGGGGCCGTTGCGGACGAGGATGCGGTAAGCGTCGAGGACGGTCAGCCGCGGCTTGAAGAAGGCGGACAGATCGACGACGGCCTTGTCGAGGCTCTGGTGGAACTGGTTGCGGGCCCCGGCGGTCGCGCCGAGCCAGTTCTTGGCGCCGAGCGTCAAGCGGCAGAGCGAATGGTGCTTGGCGATGGGGACGTTGATGATCAGGTCGGACTCGACGACATCCTGGACGATCTCCCATTCCTTGAGCCACTCGCCCTTGAGGGCCATCTTCTTGACCCGGTAGTCGTCGACGAAGAGCATGTCCCCGCCGGCCTGCTTCACCGCCTCCTGGATGCCGGAGCGGACGTAGCAGCGCTTGGCCTGGTTGGTCGTATTGTCGATGACGATGGCCTTCTTGGCCCCGGCGCCGAGGACGAGCTCGACCAGGGTCCTGACGACCTCGGGGTTGGTGCAGGCGGCCATCTCCGGCGTCCGGTCCCAGCCGATGTTCGGCTTGATGACGACCCGGTCGCCCTTGCCGACGAACTTGCCCATGCCGCCGAGCGCGTCGATCGCGGCCTTGGTGATGGCCGCCGGGGATTCGCCCTCGACCACGACGAGCGTGGGCAGTGACGCCAGGACCGCCGCCTGGCCGGCGAAGGCCCGGGGGCCGAATCGGAGGGCCAGGCCGGCGGCGGCCGCGCCCCTGATGAAATCGCGTCTGTTCATGGCCTCTGTCCTTTACCGAGCGAGCGTATATATTCCATGATACCATCATAGATGCCCTGGGCGGCGAGATCGCGGTATTTCCCGGTCTTGAGCTTGGCCTCTTCCTTGGAGTTGCTGAGGTGGGAGATCTCGACGAGCACGGAGGGCATCTCCCCTCCGATGAGCACCCAGAACGGCCCTCCCTTGACGCCCAAGTTCTGGATCGAGGGCAGGTCGTTCGACAGGGCCTTGACCAGGTTCCTCTGGATGGCCTCGGCCAGATCGTGCGACTCCTGGATCTTGCTGTTCTGGACGATCTTCTGGAGGATCGTCTTCATCTCGCCGATGTTCTTGGTCGAGGTCGCATTCTCCTCGGCCGCGAGCTCGACGACCGACGGGTCGGGGCTGATGTTGAGGAAGAACGTCTCCACGCCGCCGCGCTTGCGGTCCCGGTGGGCGTTGGTGTGGATGGAGACGAACAGGTCGGCGCGCTTCTGGTTGGCGATGACCGTCCGGTCGTCGAGCCCGACGTCGACGTCGGACTCGCGGGTCAGGACGGCGTCGATGCCGGCCTTCTCCACGAGCAGCTTCTTCAGGGCCAGCCCGACGGCCAGGTTGATGTCCTTTTCCTGGAGACCGCTCTTGCCGATCGTGCCCGGCTTCGGCCCGCCGTGCCCGGGATC
Source organism: Candidatus Aminicenantota bacterium (assembly GCA_963743205.1). GTDB lineage: Bacteria > Acidobacteriota > Aminicenantia > Aminicenantales > Saccharicenantaceae > RBG-16-66-30. The sequence goes on along the minus strand of CAVUOW010000010.1, from coordinate 80,606 downwards.
GATGACGACCGTCCGGACGCCGAGACCCAGCTGCCGGGCCATGGACGTCGCGTTGAGATTCGGGTCTTTCGGGTCGACGTCGCGCTTGACGGGCGGCTGGTTCCGGCCGCCGGGGGGGGTCGTCTTGTCCCCAGGGGCGGATGTTTGCGCCGGCACATCCGCCGCGCCGCGGGGGTAGATGTCGACGACCAGCCGGAACGGGTCGAAGAGGTGATAGACGCGGTAGGACTCGATCCGTGAAAAGTCGACGTCGACGGCCAGGCGGACCGTCGAGGTCGTCTTCTGGGAGATCCGGATCTGGCTGACGTAGTCGGTCTTGACCAGATAGGACTGGCCCTGGAGGATGGGGTTGAGCTTGGCCTGGAGGACGTCGACATAGACCCGGCCGGGGTCGCGGAGTTCGCCGAACGTGAAATCGCGAAGCTGGCCGATGTCGATGACGATGCGCGTGAAGTTCGGATGGGTGTAGCGCCGGAGGTTGACGATCTCGATCCGCTGGTCGTCTTGAGGCGGCGCGGCCGGCAGGGAGAGAACCAGGGCGGCGAGGAGGACGAGGCCGAGGCTCTTATGCGCGGATTTCAATTCGTATCAATTTTATAGAACCCAGGAGGTCTTGTCTACCCAGCGCGGAGCGGATTCTTAGGAGCGAGCACCAGATGCGCGCGGAGCGACTCGGAGCTGCGCAGCTGGGAAATATCTGAGAAGAGAAGCCCCAGCCGCCAACTCCGTCGAGGATCGCCTTAGGCGCCGTACTTTTGGAGCTTCAGGGCGTGGGCCAGCATGAGCGGCATGGCCGAGATCGAGCGGAATCGGCCGAGCATGCCTTTGGCGCAGGCCCGTTCGGTGAACGCGGCGACGTCGTCGACGCCGGCCGTGGGGGAAACGAGCAGGAACGGATTGGGGTGCCAGGAGTGGCCCTTGAGACAGGACGGCGTCGAATGATCGGACGTTACGACGAGAACGTCGGGTTTAAGGGCCAGGAGGCGGGGGAGGAACGGATCGAGGGCTTCGATCGCGGCGACCTTGCCGTCGAACTTGCCGTCTTCCCCGGTCGAGTCGGTCTTTTTATAGTGGACGTAGAAGAAGTCGTGGTCGCCCCAGGCCTTCTCGAGGGCGTCGAAGAGGTCGGTCGTCTCGCTGCCGACGGCGATGACCTCCATGCCCAGCAGCTTGGCCAGCCCCTTGTACATAGGATAGTTGGCGATGGCCGCCGGCCTGATCTTGAACAGCTCCGGCATCGTCGGGATGGAGGGAAACTTGGAGAAGCCGCGGAGCAGGGCCGCGTTGGCCCTGGGCTCGGCCTCGAGCACCTCGGCGACGTCGTCGAGAAAGCGGTTGACGACTTCGGCGGCCTTGTTGGCCTCGAGCCCGAGCGGCGCGGCCGGAAGGGGAGGCTTGCCTTCCTTCTGCGGATCGGCGTCGGTGAGCGCGTCGGACAGGCCTTCGGCGGTGAAGCGGGCGACGAAGCGATGTTCTTTGCCCGGAAAGACCCGGACCTCGAGCCCGTCGCGCTTGGGCAGGTGCTCGTTGAGATAGCCGCAGATCCTGACGTTCTCCTCGGTCGGGATCCGTCCGGCCCGCCGGTCGGCGACGAGGCCGCCCCGGACCGTGGCGAAGTTGCCGCGCGCTACGAGGTCGTTCCGGCCGACCTCGACGCCCGAGCCCAGGGCCTCGAGGATGCCCCGGCCGAGCTGATATTTGAGCGGGTCATAGCCGAAGAGGGCCAGATGCGACGGGCCGCTGCCCGGCGTGATGCCCATCATGACCGGATCGGACACGCCGCAGACCCCGGCCTTGGCCAGCCCGTCGAGGTTCGGCTTGCGGGCCGCTTCGAGCTCGCTCTGGCCGTCGGCGGGCAGGCCCCCGACGCCGTCCATGACGAGCAGGACGATCTTCGAATCCGTCTGTTGACTCAGCTCCCTGGCCAGATCTTCCCATTCCATGTGCGTGGTCTCCTCTCGAGCGGGCGTATTTTAGCACAAATTGAAACGTCCTCCCGGCTCTGATAGAATCCTTCTATGCAGAAAGTCCTCATCCTCGATTTCGGCTCGCAGTACACCCAGCTCATCGCCCGGAAGATCCGCGAGCTCGGCGTCTATTCCGAGATCGTGCCCTTCTCGACTCCGCTCGCCGCGATCCGCAAGGCCGGGCCATCCGCCCTGGTCCTCTCCGGAGGGCCGCAGAGCGTCTACGGCAAGGGCGCGCCGCACCCCGACAAGGGCCTCTTCGAGCTCGGCGTCCCGATCCTCGGCATCTGCTACGGCGTCCATCTCATGGCCCACCACCTCGGCGGCCAGGTCATCCCATCCAAAGAGGGCGAGTATGGCTTTGCCGCCCTGCGAATCCTCGACACCTCGGGGATCCTGGCCAAGGTCAAGGACCGCGAGCAGGTCTGGATGAGCCACGGGGACCGGCTCGAATGCGTCCCGCCGGGCTTCCGCCTGACCGGGAGCACGGCTAACACCCGGGCCGCCGTCATCGAGGACAAGGCCAGGAAGTTCTTCGGCGTCCAGTTCCACCCCGAGGTCATCCACACGAAGGAAGGGATCAAGGTCCTGAGCAATTTCCTCTTCCGGGAGAGCGGCCTCAAGGCCGACTGGTCGATCTCCTCGTTCGTGGCCCGCAAGGTCAAAGAGATCCGGCAGACGGTCGGCGACGGCAAGGTCATCTGCGGGCTCTCCGGAGGCGTCGACTCGCTCGTCACCTCGCTCATCATCCACAAGGCCATCGGCCCCCGGCTGACCTGCATCTTTATCGACAACGGACTCCTGCGCAAAGGCCAGTACGAGACGCTCATGGAGGCCTTCCGCCAGAAATTCGCCCTCAAGGTCGTCGGCATCGACGCCTCGGACATGTTCCTGGACAAGCTGCGCGGCATCGTCGCGCCGGAGCGGAAGCGCAAGACGATCGGCGCGCTGTTCATCCACCTCTTCGAGCGCGAGGCCATGCGCCTCGGCGGGGCGGCGTTCCTGGCCCAGGGGACGATCTACCCCGACGTCATCGAGTCCAATCCGGTCAAGGGGCCATCGTCGGTCATCAAGTCCCACCACAACGTGGGCGGGCTGCCGAAGGGCTTGAAGCTCAAGCTCGTCGAGCCGCTCAGGGAGCTCTTCAAGGACGAGGTCCGGGCCCTGGCGCTCGAGCTCGGGGTCGACACGGACTTCATCCGCCAGCACCCCTTCCCGGGACCCGGCCTGGCCGTCCGGCTGATCGGCGAGGTCAACCGGGAGAGCCTGGAGATCCTGCGCGCGGCCGACGACATCGTCCTCCAGGAAGTCCATAAGGCCGGCATCTATAACAAGCTCTGGCAGGCTTTCGCCGTCCTCCTGCCGGTCCGCTCCGTCGGGGTCATGGGCGACCAGCGGACCTACCACCGGGTCGTCGTCATCCGCCTCGTCCAGAGCACGGACGGCATGACGGCCAACTGGTACCCGGCGCCGGCCAAGCTCATGGCCCGCATGTCGACGCGCATCGTCAACGAGGTCCGGGGCGTCAACCGGGTCGTCTACGACGTGACGACCAAGCCGCCCGGAACGATCGAATGGGAATAGGCTAGAAGAATTCGTCCGGCCGGTCCGCCGCGCGCCCCGCCGGGTCAGGAAAAGATTTCGCTCATGGAACCGACGTTCGTTCATCTCCACAACCATTCCGAATATTCCGTCCTCGACGGCTGCTTGAGGATCGAGTCCCTCGTCCACGCCGCCTACGAGGCCAACATGCCCGCCGTGGCCATGACCGACCACGGCAACGTCTTCGGCGCGGTCCAGTTCTTCAAGGCGGCCAAGGCCAAGGGGGTCAAGCCCATCCTCGGCTGCGAGTGCTACGTCGCCCCGCAAAGCCGCTTCGACAAGAAGCCGGGCGGCGCCGCCGACGTCCACCACTTCCACCTCATCCTCCTCGTCAAAGACGATCGCGGCTACAAGAACCTCTGCAAGCTCCTCACCCAGGCCTACCTCGAAGGCTTCTACTACCGGCCGAGGATCGACAAGGAGCTTCTGGCCGCCCACAGCGAAGGGCTCATCGGCCTGTCGGCCTGCCTCAAGGGCGAGATCGCGTTCTGGCTCAACCGCGGCTTCCCCGAAAAGGCCGAAGACGCGGCCAAGGAATATGCCGCGATCTTCGCGCCCGGGGACTTCTACGTCGAGCTCATGGACCACGGCCTGGCCGACCAGAAAGCCGTCAACCCCCAGCTCGTAGCCATCGCCCGCAAGCTCGACCTGCCCCTCGTCGCCACGAACGATATCCATTTCGCCCGGCGCGAGGACGCCGAAAGCCAGGACGTCCTCGTCTGCATCCAGACGAACCGCAAGATCTCCGACCCGGACCGGCTCAAGTTCTCGTCCGACCAGTTCTATTTCAAGTCGGCGACCGAGATGACGGAGCTCTTCAAGGACACGCCCGACGCCATCGAGAACACCGGCAAGATCGCCGCCCGCTGCACCTTCGATTTTCCGACCAAGACCTACAACCTGCCCCAATTCGTGCCGCCTCCGGGCAAGACCCTGAGCGACTATTTCGAGGAAGTCGCCTGGGAGGGCTTCCGGGCGCGCATGGCCCTGCGCCTGGCCGAGGGGGCCAACGGCGCCGCGTCGCACGGCTTGAACGAATACGAAGACCGGATGAAGCGCGAGATCTCGCTCATCAAGAAGATGGGCTTCGAGGGCTACTTTCTCATCGTCTGGGACCTGCTCAAGGCCGCCCGGGGAAAGGGCATCCCCGTCGGTCCGGGCCGCGGTTCGGCGGCCGGCAGCCTCCTCGCCTACGCGCTCCAGATCACCGAGATCGACCCGCTCGAATACGACCTGCTGTTCGAGCGCTTCCTCAACCCCGAGCGCATCAGCCTGCCCGACATCGACATGGATTTCTGCGCCCGCCGCCGCCAGGAGATGATCGAGTACGTGACCCAGAAGTACGGCCAGGAGAACGTCTGCCAGATCATCACCTTCGGGACCATGGCCGCCCGCGGCGCCATCCGGGACGTCGGCCGCGTCCTCGAGGTCCCCTTGCCCGAGGTCGACCGCATCGCCAAGATGATCCCCTTCGCCCTCGACGCGACGATCGCCGACGCCCTCAAGACCGTGCCCGAGCTCAAGGCCCTCCGCGACCGCAACTCCAAGATCGCCCAGCTTCTGGCCATCGCCCAGAAGATCGAGGGCCAGGTCCGCCATCCCTCGATCCACGCCGCGGGCATCGTCATCACGCCCAAGCCGCTGGTCGAGTTCTTGCCCCTCTACCAATCGGTCAAGGGCGAGGTCACGACCCAGTTCCCCATGGGCGACGTCGAGGCCCTGGGCCTGCTGAAGATGGACCTGCTGGGCCTTCGCAACCTGACGGTCATCGACGACGCCCTGGCCCTCATCCGGGCTGAAACCGGGATCGTCATCGATATCAACAACCTGCCGCTCGACGACGAGGCGACCTTCGAGGTCTTCCGGTCAGGGAGCACGGACGGTATCTTCCAGTTCGAGAGCCCGGGCATGAAGGACCTCCTGCGCCGCTTCCGGCCCACCGAGTTCCGCGACCTCATCGCCCTCAACGCCCTCTACCGGCCCGGCCCGCTCAAGAGCGGCATGACCGACGAGTCCATCCACCGCCGGAACCACCCCGACCGGATCGCCTACGAGCTCGCCGAGCTCGAGCCCATCCTCCGGGAGACGCGGGGCATCATCATCTACCAGGAACAGGTCATGCGCATCGCCACCGACCTGGCCGGGTTCACCCTGGCCGGGGCCGACCTCCTGCGCAAGGCCATGGGCAAAAAAGACAAAGAGACGATGAAGGCCCAGAAGCAGAAGTTCATGCAGGGGGCCAAAAAGAAGGGTGTCGCCACAGCCAAGGCCGACAAGATCTTCGAGCAGATCAAGGAGTTCGCCGAGTACGGATTTAACAAGTCCCACAGCGCCGCTTATGCTCTCCTGGCCTACCAGACGGCCTGGCTCAAGGCCCACTACCCGATCCACTATCTCGCCGCCCTGCTGACCTCGGAAGCGGAGCGCGGCGCGACGCCGCAGGTCGTCAAGTACATCGGCGAGTGCCACGAGATGGGCATCCAAGTCCTGCCGCCCGACATCAACAAGAGCGAGTTCCGCTTCACGGTCGAGGACGGCAACATCCGCTTCGGCCTGGCCGCCGTCAAGGGGATCGGGCAGGCGGCCGTCGAGGAGCTCGTCGCGGCCCGCAAGAGGGCCGGCGGGTTCCGGTCGCCCTTCGACCTTTTCCTCGAGCACGACACCAAGGTCGTCAACCGCAAGGCCGTCGAGAGCCTGATCAAGGCCGGGGCCTTCGACTCACTCGGCTGGAAGCGGTCGCAGAGCTATCACATGCTCGACCGGATGATCGACTTCGGCCACGAGGTCCAGAGGGCGCACGTCGCCCGCCAGAGCTCCCTCTTCGGCTCGGGCGCCGTCGAGCCGCCGCCCATCCCGCAGGAGGTCCTCGAGATGCGGGAATGGGACGAGTCCCACGTCCTGTCCTACGAGCTGGACGCCCTCGGGCTCTATATCACCGGCCATCCCCTGGCCCGGCACAAAGACCGGCTGCGCAAGCTCGTCTCCCACCTCATCGCCGAGCTCGACGCGGAGCGGGACTTCGACAAGGATGTTCGCCTGGCCGGCATCATCGGCTCGCTCAAGCCGCTCAAGACGAAGAAAGACGAGCGGATGGCCACCTTCGCCCTCGAGGACCTGACCGGCAAGATCGAGGTCGTGGCCTTCCCCGAGGCTTTCAGCAAGTGCGGCCAGTACCTGCGGGAAGGACAGCTCGTCTGGATCAAGGGCAAGTATATGGGCGAGGAGGAAAACCGCCGCATCAGCCTGAGCCAGGCCATGCCGCTGATCGAGGCCTTCGAGAAGCAGGCGAAGAGGCTGGTCGTGCGCATCTTCCTCCCCGGCCTCGAAGAGGCGACGCTGGCCGAGCTCAAGACGATCCTCGACGGCTACGAGGGCCGCTGCCCGGTCGTGTTCGAGCTCGAGACGCCCCACTCCTACCGTCTCACGGCCCAGAGTGCCGAGGTCCAGAAGGTGACGCCCTCGGAGGAGCTCATCGCCAAGATCGAGGCCGCCCTGGGGGAGAATTCGGTTTCAGTAGAATATTGAGCCGGCCGGCCGCCGTTAGGGCGCGAGGCCGGGCGCCTTCGACCGGTCCGCATCGATGGCGAGCCAGCCCTTGCGGTGAAAGATCGAATAGTCCCGGTCCTTCACCCGCACCTCGATCTCGCGGAAGCTCCCGTCCATCATCGCGTTCTTCGGCTGATAATACAGGAGATAGTATCGGTCGGCGACCTCGATAGTTTTTTTCGTCGACGCGAGCGGGTTCTTTGAGCTGATCGTGAGCCCGCCGGTCATCTGGGCGATCTTCCTGAAGACCGAGAAGAATTCTCCGGTGATATCGGCCTTCTCGAGATCTCCCCAGTTGCTCGGATGGACCTCGAGGAGGCTCGTTTCGAGCGCTTCGCTGCTCGTGATGAAGATGAAATTGAAGTCCAACTGGTTCTGACCGAAGAGCCGGGACAGACGATCGATATCGAACCGGACGTCCCGCACCAGCTCCATCTTGAAGAGCTCCCAATCGGCCGCGTCCAGACCGGCGCTGCGGACGCGCCTCGTCAGAGCGTCTTCTTTTTCTAAGAACAGGAGCACGTGCTTTTGGCCGGGGATCATGGCGTACGCCTTGGCCATTTCTGTCAGCCGTTTCTCGTCGACGGTCTTGAACTGACTGATTCGACGCAGGAGGTCTTTTAACGTATCGAAGCGGCCGACCGCGATCTCGTCCTCCTCCCCTACGGCGACGGCCAGGTAGTCTGCGATCAAGAACCGAAGCTCGCTCGAAGCTTCATCGATATCGTCCGCAAGCCTGTTCTTGAGGGCTTTCATTAAAGCCGCGGGGTCCCGCCGAGACGGCGATTCGGGGCCGATGCGATAGGTCCGGATCGGCGAGGCCACAAGGAGAGTATCGTCTTTCTGGAGCGCCTGGCCGACGACGTAATCCAAGGCATCCCGCGGGCCCTTTCCGAAGGAGTTCATCTCGAAGATCAGGATAAATGTTCTTGGCAAGGACCGGGGTCGGTGCGGATCGGTCCTCCGGAATGGGTCCGGCTGGCGTTTCCTTCTTTCCGGCCTCGATGAAATAACAGGCCAGCACCTCTTGAGCGACGCCGTTCTCCAGGACCTCGAAATCCCCCGCCGTGAGCCCCGGGACGAATTCTCCGCGTTCGAAAACACGGACGGGGACCTCGACGTTGACCGCACGGGTCTTTTCCTGAAGTTGCTGCTGGGATAAGAGGACGCCAAACGCCCCGCAGAAGAGGCCCAGACAGGCCAAGGCAGGAATAGTCCTCCTCAGAACGTGTTTCATGGATCCCTTTACCGGTCCAATAATCCCTTTAGAAAATTATACAATAAAAAGGCTCTTCTTCCCATCTCCGGGTTTCCCTCTCGCGGCGGCGATGGGTGTCGCCTCGCAGATCCCCGTGGTGGAGGGGGGACCGGCAGGGAGCGGAGTCGTCGAAGCGACCATCAGAAGTATGGCGGAGCGACTCGGAGCCATACTTCTGGGAAATATCTTCGTGAAATGCTCTTCTAGGATATTTCGCAGAATCGCGGCTTCGAGTGCTCAGCCCCGATTCTGCCGGGTCGCTCCCAAGAGTCCGCTTCCCGCCGCCGGGGGGCCGGGGGGGTAGAGGCGATACCCTGAGCCAAGCCGGAGAGAGGGACCTCCCGGAATCGGGAGAAGAACCAAAAAAGGGATGTCAACTGACAGCTCCGGAGAGGGAAGAGGGCACGGCAGCCCGGGAACCGTGGTCGTCCGGTTTCCTTCAGATTGACACCCCTGCTCAAAACGGGTACAGTAAACTGACTATTTTCTTGCTTTTCTGAGGATTACCGTGCCTTACAAGATCATCGTGGCCGACCCCAGCCCTTCGGTCCAGAAGGCGGCCCAGCTGGCCTTCGCGGAGCCTGAATTCCGGGTCTTCGTCTTCGACGACGGGGCCTCGCTCCTCGAATCCGTGGCCGGCGTCGGTCCGGATGCGCTCCTCGTCAGCCTGACGCTCCCGGGCCGGGACGGCTACGAGGTCGCGCACACCCTGAGGAGCCGCAAGGATCTGGCGGCGGTGCCGCTCATCGGCCTGCGCGGCGCCTTCGAGTGCATCGACGGCGACAGGACCGTTCCCCCGGATTACGACGACGTCGTGGCCAAGCCGTTCGATTCGGAGCGCCTGACGGCCGTCGTCCGCGAGCTCATCGCCCGCAAGACCGGGACCGTCGTCCCTGCCCGAGGAGCCCGTCTGGTCCGGCGAATCCCGCGGTCCCGGAGCAGCCCCGCATGGGGCGTCAGCCCCGTCCTCACAGGCCGGCGAGGGGCCACGCGTCCGGGAGATCGTCCGCGAGGAGATCGTCGACATGGAGCGGGAGATCGAGAAGCGCGTCCGGGCCCGCGTCCTGGCCGACCTCAAGGAATGGATGTCGAAATCATGAACACGAAAGACGAACTGGCCAAAGCCTACGACCCCAAGCCGGTCGAAGATAAATGGGGGCAATTCTGGCTCGACGAGGGACTCTTCGTCGGCGACCCCAAGTCCTCGAAGCCCAAGTTCTCGATGGTCCTGCCGCCGGCGAACGTCACCGGCATCCTCCATATGGGCCACGCCCTGTGCTTCACCCTGCCGGACATCATCACCCGTTGGAAGCGGATGCAGGGCTACAACTGCATGTGGCTGCCCGGGACCGACCACGCCTCGATCGCCGTCCACAACGTCATCGAGAAGCGGCTGGCCGAAAAGGGCCTGACCCGGGAGAAGATCGGCCGCGAGGAATTCCTCCGCATCGCCTGGGACTGGAAAGACAAGTATGCCGGCGTGATCACCGGACAGCTCAAGAAGCTCGGCGCCTCGCTCGACTGGTCGCGCGAGCGCTTCACCATGGACGAGGGCTTCAGCCGGGCCGTCATCCAGGTCTTCGTCTCGCTCTACAACGAGGGGCTGATCTACCGCGATTACTTCCTCGTCAACCGCTGCCCGCACTGCCGGACGGTGCTCTCGGACATCGAGATCGAGCACAAGGACGTGCGCGGCAAGCTCTGGTACGTCCGCTATACCGTCGAAGGATCGGACGAGTCCGTCACCGTGGCCACGACGCGGCCCGAGACGATGCTCGGCGACACCGCCGTCGCCGTCCACCCGGACGACGAGCGCTACCGGCACCTTCACGGCAAGCGGATCATCCTGCCTATCCAGAACCGGTCCATCCCGGTCATCACCGACGAGCGGGTCGAGCGCGATTTCGGCACCGGGGCGGTCAAGGTCACTCCGGCCCACGACCCGGTCGACTTCGAGCTCGGCAAGAAGCACGGCCTGGCGCAGATCATCGTCATCGACGGTTCGGGCAAAATGACCGAAGAGGCCGGTCCGGACTTCGCCGGCCTCGATCGCTTCGCCGCCCGGGCCAAGGTCGTCGAAAAGCTCAAGGAGCTGGGGCTCCTCGTCAAGATCGAGGACCACGACCATGCCGTCGGCCACTGCTACCGCTGTCAGAACATCATCGAGCCCCACCTGTCGTGGCAGTGGTTCGTCCGCATCAAGCCGCTCGCCGACGAGGCCATCCGCGTCGTCGAGGACGGCTCGATCGAATTCATCCCGGGGAACTGGGCCAAGACCTATTTCGAATGGATGTACAACATCCACGACTGGTGCATATCGCGCCAGCTCTGGTGGGGCCACCGCATCCCGGCCTGGTACTGCCGCGATTGCGGCCGGATTATCGTGGCCATGGAGCCTCCCGAGAAGTGCGACAAGTGCGGCGGGCCGGTCGACCAGGACGAGGACGTTCTCGATACGTGGTTCTCCTCGGCCCTGTGGCCGTTCGGGACGCTCGGCTGGCCCGACGATACGGAGGACCTGCGGGCCTTTTATCCGACCGACCTGATGTCGACCGGGTTCGATATCATCTTTTTCTGGGTCGCCCGTATGATCATGATGGGCCTCAAGTTCCGGGGACAGATCCCCTTCCGCCAGGTTTTCATCAACGGCCTCGTCCGCGACCTCAACAGGCGCAAGATGAGCAAGTCGGAAGGCAATATCATCGACCCCCTGGAGATGATCGACAAGTACGGCACGGACGCGCTGCGCTTCACCCTGGCGGCCTTGGCCGTGCCGGGCATGGACCTGGCCTTGTCCGAGGAGCGCATGGCCGGCTACCAAGCCTTCGCCAACAAGATCTGGAACGCCTCGCGCTTCGTCCTCATGAACCTCAAGACCGAACGGCCCGAGGTCCGGGAATCGGAGCTGACTCTCGCCGACCGCTGGATCCGCAGCCGGCTGAGCGCGATCACAGCCGCGCTCGACGCGAGCCTCGGCGAATACAAGTTCTACGAGGCGGCCGACCTCATCTATCATTTCGTCTGGCACGAGTTCTGCGACTGGTACATCGAGTTCGCCAAGGTCGGCCTGCGCGAGGGCCGGGCGACGACCGAGGCCGTCCTGGCCGACGCCCTCGACCGCATCCTGAAGCTCCTCCACCCCTTCATGCCCTTCATCACCGAGGAGATCTGGCAGCATCTTCCGGGCGCCGGGAAGTCGATCGCCGTCGCGGCCTTCCCCGTTCCCGAACAGGGCTGGAAGGACGAGGCCGCCGAGAAGGCCATGGCCCTCGTCCAGGCGGTCATCGTCGAGACCCGGACGATCCGGGCCGGGAACAAGATCGCGCCCAAGGACAAGCTCCGGCTCATCGTCAAGTCCGCCGGCGCCGAAGAGACGGCCGCCCTCGAGGCCCAGGCCGCGTCCGTGAGCACGCTGGCGGGTCTGGCCAGCCTCGAATTCGCGACTGGGCTCCCGGAAGGCGAGGGGCTGCTCAAGGGCGTCGCCGGCCCCTTCGAGATCGGCCTCGTTCCGGGAAAGCCGGCGGACATCGGCCAGGAACGGGACCGGCTCCAACGGGAGCTGGCCAAGATCGCGGCGGAAGCCGAGAAGATCGAGCGCAAGCTCGCGAACGCCGACTTCGTCGCCAAGGCGCCGGCCGCCGTCGTGGCCGAGACGCGGGCCCGGCTCGACGAGCTGCAGGCCCGCCGGGACAAGCTCGGCCAGAACCTGGCCGGGCTGGCCGGGGCTTGAGCCCCGAAGCCGAAGCCATGCCCGTCGGCGCCATCGTCCATCGGTTCGAGACGGTTCCCTCGACGAACGACTCCGCCCGCGCACTCGCCCTTCAGGGGGCGGCCCACGGGACGGCGGTCCTGGCCAAAGAACAAACCCGTGGACGCGGCACGAAAGGGCGCGCCTGGCATTCGCCCGCAGGCCTGGGGCTTTATGCCTCGTTCATCCTCCGCGGCCCGGGCGGCGGGGCCCTGCCGTCTCCGCATCTCATTCCTCTCGCCGCCGGGCTGGCCGCCTCGGACGCGGTCCTCGAAACGAGCGGGGTCGAGTGCGGGCTCAAGTGGCCGAACGACATCGTCCACGGCGGGAAGAAGCTCGGCGGCATCCTGTCCGAAGGGGTCAGCGGGGGAGCCGGCGGAGACTTCGCCGTCGTTGGCATCGGCCTCAACGTCGGCCACGAGCCGGACGATTTCCCCGAAGCGATCCGCGCGGCCTCGACGTCCATCCGGATCGCCGGCGGGCGCGCCGTGACGGTCGACGCCCTCTCGTCCGCCCTTTGCGGGGCCCTCGACCGCTGGTATAATGTCCTTACCCGGGGAGACAAGGAGAAGGTCATCAGGACGTTCGAATCGAGGCCGGCGTTTCCCCGGGGCTCGGCCGTGAGGGTCGAGACGGCCGAGGGAGCCTTTGACGCGGAATACCTCGGGCTCGACGCGGAAGGCCGTCTCGTCGTCGCGCGGGCCGGGGCCGGGACAGTTGCCCTTGATGCCGTCCTGAAGCTCGAACGGATCTCCTGAGGAGGCGCGAGATGCTCTTGGCATTCGATATCGGGAACACGACGATCGCCATCGGTCTGTTCCGCGGCCGCAAGCTCGTCAAAAGCTGGAAGATCAAGACCGACAGCGGCAAGACGAGCGACGAATACGGCGTCACCTTCCTCAACCTGATGCAAGTCTCCGGCCTCGCCGCCAGCAAGATCACGGCGGCCATCATCTCGAGCGTCGTCCCTCCTCTGACACCTGTCATCGAAGAGGTCTGCCGGACCTATTTCACGACGACGGCCAGCGTCGTCGGCCCTGGCCTCAAGACGGGCATGCCCATCCTTTACGAGACCCCGCTCGAGGTCGGGGCCGACCGCATCACCGCCGCGGTCGCCGCCTTCGAGAAGTATGGCGGACCCGTCATCATCCTCGATTTCGGCACGGCGACGACGTTCGACGCCGTTTCGGCCAAGGGCGAGTACCTGGGCGGGGCCATCGCCCCGGGCATCCAGATCTCGGCCGAGGCCCTCTATCTCAAGACGGCCAAGCTGCCGCGCATCGAGATCCGCAAGCCCAAGCGGGCCATCGGCCGAACGACCGTGTCCAGCATGCAATCCGGGCTCTATTTCGGCTACATCGGCCTGGTCACGAAGACGATCGAGGAGATCCGCAAAGAGCTCGGCCCGAAGGCCCGGGTCGTCGCCACGGGCGGCTACGGCGGTCAGATCACTTCGGAGCTTGCCGAGATCGACGCCTACGAGCCCGATCTCGTCCTCGAAGGCCTGAGGATCATCCACGACAGGAACCGCGACGACCGGGATTGACCGGGGGCGCCGGGCACCACCATGGACGACAGCGGACAGAGCGGCTACTATCAGGAGATCGCCCGCGCTTTTCTCGAGCGCCGCCGCGGCGCGCTCGTCCTCTCGCCGAAAGATCAGGCCGCCATCGCCGTCTGGGAAGAGAAGAGGATCCCCCTGAGCGTCGTTCTCGAGGGCATCGGCCGGACCTTCGAAGGGCTCAAGGCCCGGGGACGGGCCACGCGATCGATCTCCCTCGCTTTCTGCGACCGCGAGGTCGAAGCGGCCTTCGCCCAGCATCGGGACCGCATCGCCGGCCGGAGAAAGACCGCGGAGGCCGCCCCTCGGGCCGACAAGAAGGGCAAGGCCGGCCGGGAGATCGCCAAGGCCGCCGAAGCGCTTTCCGCCGCGGATCCGGAGATGGCGCGCCTGCTCCATGCGGCCCTCGAGGCCTTGTCCGCGGCCCGGCCGGACGCGGCCGTGCTCGAGCGGATCGAGACGGAGATCGAAGACGCTCTCTGGACCGGGACGACGGCCGCCGAAAGAGCCGAGGCCCGGGCCGAAGCCGTGAAAACGGCCGGAGGCCAGAGACCCGGCGACCTCGACGATGAGGTCCGCCGGCGTGTCGTCATGACGGCCCGGCTCCGGCGCCGCGTCCCGCACGTCTCCCTTCATTATTATTGAAAGACAACATCATGCCCGCTTTCCGAGTGCTCGCCCTCCTCAAAAAACACAAGGAAGGTCTCGACCTGGAGAAGATCCTGTCCGAGCTCGGCCTCAAACGCCGCGACAGGGCCAAGCTCCAGGAGGAGATGCGCCGGCTCGTGGCCCGGGGCGAGGTCCGTTCGCTTCGCGGCCGCTTCCGGCTGGCCGAAAAGACCGGCCTCGTCCGGGGGCGGTTCGTCACGGCCCGTCCCGGATTCGGCTTCGTCACTCCCGAAGGCGGGGGAGGAGACATCTTCGTTCCGGCCCGGGACACCCGCGGCGCCCTGCCGGGAGACGAGGTGATGGTCGTCGTCCGCGAGGAAGGCAAGTTCGGCAAGCCCGAGGGACGCATCGAGCGCATCCTCAAGAAGCAGCGGCAGGGGCTCCTCGGCGTCTATATCGAACGGGGCGGCGCGCCCTATCTCCAACCCTTCGACTCGCCCTCCGTGGACGACATCCCCCTGAAGTCGCGCTCCAAGCTCAAGCCCGAGCCGGGCATGATCGTCGAAGCCGACCGGGCGACGCTCGCCCTGACCCGCGTCTTCGGGCGGCCCGACGATCCCGGGGTCGATGCCCGGGTCGTCATCCAGCGCTATGGCCTCAGGTCCGAGTTCCCCGAGGACGTCCGCCGCGAAGCCGAGGAGATCCCCGACCTCGATGCCGCCGCGGTCCTCGAAGGCCGGCGCGATTTCCGCGGCTGGCCGACGGTGACGATCGACGGGGAAAAGGCCCAGGACTTTCGACGACGCCGTGAGCATCCGGCAGCTTGACGACGGCGGCTGGCTTCTCGGCGTCCACATCGCCGATGTCTCCCACTACGTCAAGCCCGGGAGCCCCCTCGACCGCGAAGCCTTCGAGCGGGGGACGAGCGTCTATTTTCCCGACTTGACCCTGCCGATGCTTCCCGAGCGACTCTCGAACGGGCTCTGCAGCCTGCGCCCCCGCGAGCCCCGGCTGACGGTCTCCGCGATCCTCGATATCGACAAGGAGGGCCGCGTCCGCAAGTCGGAATTCACGCCCTCGATCATCCGCACGGCCCATCGCATGACCTACACCTCGGTCTTCAGGATCTTCGAAGGGGACGCCGAAGAGAGAACCCGGCATGCCGACGTCGTCCCCGGCCTTCTCGTCATGCGGGAGCTGGCCGCGGTCCTGCGGGCCCGCCGCTTGGCCGAGGGGAGCCTCGACTTCGATCTCGTCGAGCCCGAGCTCATCTCCGAGAACGGCAAGCTCCTGGCCGTCGCCGCCGCCGAGAGGAACGAGGCCCACCGTCTCATCGAGGAATTCATGGTCGCCGCCAACGTCGCCGTGGCCTCGGCCTTCACGGCGAAGAAGATCCCGGCGATCTACCGCGTCCATCCCGCCCCCGACGTCGGGGATCTCGGGAAGCTGCGCGATATCCTGGTCAATTTCGGCCTGACCCTGCCGGACCCGGCCAAGGTCCGGTCCAAGGACCTCCAGCGCGTCCTCGAACGGGCGAAGGGGCTTCCCGGGGAGAAGTTCATCGGCCGCCAGGTCTTGCGGGCGATGAAGCTGGCCGTGTACTCGACCAAGAACGTCGGCCACTACGGACTGGCCAAGACCGACTACACCCACTTCACTTCGCCCATCCGCCGCTATCCCGACCTCGTGGTCCACCGGCTGCTCAAGGCGTTCTTGCGGCGCGCCGCCCCGGACGGAGTCGATCTCGAGCCGACCGCGGTCGCGGCCTCCGGGCGGGAGCGCAACGCCGCCGACGCGGAACAGTCCCTCGTCGAATGGCGCATCCTGCGCTTCCTCAAAAACCGCCTCGGCGACGAGTTCGGCGGCATCGTCGTCGACATCGTTAAGGCCGGGCTCCTGGTCGAGCTCGACGACTATTTCGTGGCCGGCCTCCTGCCGTTCTCCTCGCTCGGCGGCGACTATGAGCCCAGGCCCGCGGGCCGGCGGCTCCGGCCCAAACGGCGCCGGAGGACGTTCGAGCTGGGGGACTCCGTCCGGGTCGTCCTGGTGTCCTGTGACCTGGCCCTGCGCCGCATGAGCTTCGTTCCGGCGGCGGACCCGGAAGAGCGCCGGCCATGAAAGCGCCCATGTTCGACGCCGTCCTCGATTTCCCGTTGGGAGCCGCCGGCGTCGAGCTCCGGGCCGAGGCCGTGTTCCTCGGCGGCGGCGTCTCAGCCCGGTTCCTGGATTACGCGGCCCCGGGGCGGAAAAGGGCCCCGTTCGTCCGTGTCCTCACGGACCGCCCGGTGGACGTCAAATGGGCCGATCCCTTCGAGGTCCGCACGGTCCGGGGCGACGTCCTCGGCCGCGGCAAGTGCCTCTTCCCCGGCGCGCCGTCCTCGCAGGAGCTCAGGCTCGCGCGGCGCAAGGCCCTCCTGGCCCGGCTCGACGTCGGGGAAAAAGACATGATCCTGGCCCTGGCGGAGTTCGGCGGGCTCAAGGGCCTGCAGGGCGAGAGCCTGGACGACTTCTGCCGGCTGTCCCGCTCCCGGGTCGAGACCCTGGCCCGGGCCCTCGAGGAGGAAGGCAAGGTCCGCATCCTCGGCTTCTCACCCGTCCGGCTCATCTCCCAGGCCAGCCTCGATCTTCTCCGCGGCCGGATCGTCTCCTTTCTCGTCCAATATCACAAAAAACATCCGGCCCAGAGAGGCGCGCCTCTCGAGAACCTCGAGACCCGGTTCGAGGCGCCGCGCACGGTCCTCGTCCTGGCCCTCCGCCTCCTGGCCAAGGAAGGCCGGGTCGTCGAAGAGTCGGGCATCGTCCGGCTGCCGGACTTCCGCATTCCGCTGTCCACCGCCGACGAAGGGACGCTGGCCGCGCTCGAAGCCATGGTGCTCAGCGGCGAGCTCGGCAGCGTCACCCTGGACGACATCCGGGAGAAGCTCAAGCTCACGCCGTTGAAGCTTCAGACCCTGCTCGCCGTCCTGGCCGAGCGCAAAAAGATCGTCGAGGGGATCGACGGGTTCATCCTCCACTCGCGTTGGCTCGACGAGATCATCGCTAAGGTCCGCGGCTCGGGAAAACGGGAGCTGACGGTCGCCGACTTCAAGGTGATGACGGGATTATCCCGCAAGTACAGCATCCCCCTGCTCGAGCTGCTGGACAGCATGGGGATAACGAAGCGGAAGGGATCTGTCCGAGATATCCTCTAAATGGTTTTTTTCTTAGTGTGAAGCCCTTCGGGAGGCGGCGAGGGTTGTCGCCCCGAAGTCCCCGTACCCCAAGATTCGCTCCAGATATTTCGCAAAGTCCGGCTCCGAGTCGCTCCGCCGCACTTCTGCCGGGTCGCTTCCCAGAGTCCGCTACCCGCCGCCGGGGGTGCGGGGAAGCGAGGGGCGACACCCGAGCAAAGCCGACAGAAGGGCTTCACCTGCAGGAAACTAACTACTTGGATTCCTCGCCCTCGGGCTTCTCTTCCGACGGCTTCTCTTCGGCCTGTTCTTCGGGCGTCGCTTCTTCAGGAGCCTCGCCGGCCTTCTCGTCCTCGGGCTTCTTCTTCAGGGCCGACTTGAGCAGGTCGGCGAAGATGCCGAACTTGGGCTCTTCTTTCTTCGCTTCCTTCTTCGGCGCCGGCTTGAATTCTTCCTTCTTCTCCCGGGCCCGCTGTTCGAGGCCTTCGTCCTGCTTTTCCTTGACGGCGGCCAGGGCTTCCTGGACCGACTCTTCCTCGACGAGCTTCTCCTCGATGACCCGGCGTTCGCTCTTCTTCGGGCGCGGTCCCTTGTCGCCCTCGGTCTTGGGCTTCCTCTTCTTGTTGAATTCCTTGACCTTTTTCGCGGCTTCGGGCTCCGGGGGAGTCGGGGGAGCGATCGGCATTTCTTCGGTCTCTTCGAAGCCGGCCCCGGGCCCGACGCCCCGGAGCTCGTCGGCCACGGCTTCGAGGGCCGCCTCTTCGGGGGTGAACGCCTCCGCCCCGGGCTCCTCGTAGCCCTCGGGGTAGACAGCCTCGCCGGTCTCCTCCTCCTCGACGAACGGTTCGCGGTAGGTGAAGACGCCTTTTTTCTTGTCGGATTTGGTGAATTCCGGCGAGTTCAGCAGGACGTACTCGACGTCCTCCTGGGTCGTCTGGCGGACGAGGTCGATGAGATGATAGGCCCGCAGGAAGTGCAGGGAGTGGGCCGAGGTGGACAGGACGGGGTCGCGGAAAATGGTGACGACGAAGTCCCGGAGATCGAAACCCTCCCGCGTCGCCGTGAGAGGCAGGAGATGGCCGAGCGTCTCGCGCTCGATGTAGATGATCTTGTTCGGCTCGGAGAAGGTGTAGGCCTCCTCGCCGTTGTCCGTGAACTCGTCCCGTTCGGCGTCGTAGCCGAGGCGGATGACGGACATCTTTTTCTTCGATTTCTTGAACCAGAACTTGAAGGCCGTGGGGCCGGTCCTCTCGAGGGTCAGGCTGGCGCCCTGGGGGATGTTGTACTGGGTGTAAAAATCCTGGAGGCCCAGAAAGAAGTTCTGGACCGGATAGTAGTAGAGGGTGTACGGCTGGCCCGCCTCGGAATCCGTGAACGTGTACTCGCGGGCATGCGAGAGCTCTTTGCCCAGGCTGCGCGGGATCTTGATCCCGCCCGACACGATCTCGCGCCAGGTCAGGTAGATCTTGATCGGGAAGTCCTGGACGATGCTCATCTCCGGCTTCTCGAGCTCGTCGAGCTCGGGCACGTCGGACATCGGGGCGGACAGGGCCAGGCCCTCGGGCAGGGCGTTGAGGATCGATTTGAGATGCCACTTGCCCCAGCCGCTATCGGCCAAGAGGATGAAGTCCTTCTTGTGCTTCTTCTCGAGCAGGGCGCTCAGGCTCAGGCAGGTCAGGTCGAAGAGGTCGTTCGAGGCCTCGAGGCCGAAGAACTTCCGGACCAGGTCCTCGGTCGTGGCCGAATGGCGGGTGGCGGCGAAATCGGCCTCGATCTCCTGGACCTTTTCCGCCGGGATGTCGACGCGCTTCGCGGCGAGCTGCCAGAAATCGTTCCAGCTGAAGACTTTCGTGTCCTTGGCCAGCCGGAGGCGCAGGTTCTTTTCGAGCGTCCGGAGATCGCGCTCGGTCATGGGCAGATCGGTCAGCCGGGGATCGTCGCCCTTGGCCATGATCACGGTGGTCGAATCGCGGCCGTCGCAGTTCGCGGGCAGGAGGACCTGGGTCCGCGTCTTCTTCATGTAATCGATATATTTCCGGAAGACGCCGCCTCCGGGGTAGTCGACCTCGAGCATGTCGCAATGAAAATGCGGCGAGAAGGTCTTGGCGACGACCTTGAGGATGACCCGGCCCTCGAAGTGCTCGACCGACTTGCTGCCGACGGTCAGGGGCTCGCTGTATTCCTTCTCGATGAGGTCGCCCACGTCATAGCGGGCGTAGGAGTCGTATTTCTTGACGTCCTGGGTCCGTTCGGTGGCCGTCTTCTCGAAGGCCAGCTTGCCGGTGAGGTCGTGCGTCGATCGGGGCTGGGGCGTCCGCTCGAGCTCGCGCTCGACCAGGGTGAGGTCCGCGTCGGACACCGTGGTCAGATTGGTCGGTTCGGCGTTCATATCAGTCCTTATCCCCCAAGAGCGCGATCAGGATGGCCTTCTGGGCGTGGAGGCGGTTCTCGGCCTCATCGTAGACGACGGAATAGGGCGCGTCGATGACCTCGTCGGTCACCTCGTCGCCGCGGTGAGCGGGGAGGCAGTGCATGAATAGGGCGCCCTTCTTGGCCTGGGCCATGAGCCGGCCGTTGACCTGGTAGGGCGCGAAGATGCGGGCCCGGGCCTCCTTCTCCGCTTCCTGGCCCATGGAGGCCCAGACGTCGGTGTAGACGGCGTCGGCCCCGCTCACAGCCTCCGCCGCGGAAGTCGTCAAGGTCAGGGCGAAGCCCGTCTCCCGGCCGTCTTCCCTGGCCCACTTGACGACCTCCGGCTTCGGCTCGTAGCCGGGCGGCGTCGCCACGGCCATCTTCGTCCCGCCCCTGGCTGCGGCCAGCATGAGGCTGTGGCAGACGTTGTTCCCGTCGCCGACGTAGGCCAGCTTGAGGGTCGAGAGCGCGCCCTTGTGCTCGCGCAGGGTCAGGAAGTCGGCCATGGCCTGGCACGGGTGGGACAGGTCGGTCAGGGCGTTGATGACCGGGATCTTGCAGCTTGCGGCGAGGTCGACCGCGATCTGGTGGCCGAAGGTCCGGATCATGATCCCGTCGACCCAGCGCTCGAGGTTCTTGCCGATGTCGTAGGCGCCTTCGCGGCTGCCCATCTGGATGTCGGAGGGGGCGAGGTAGATGGCCTCGCCGCCGAGGCGGATCATGCCCGCTTCGAAGGTCATCCGCGTGCGCAGGGACGGTTTCTGGAAGATCATGGCCAAGATCTTGTCTTTGAGCGCCTTGCGATACTTGGCCGGGTTCTTTTTGACCTCTGTGGCCTTGTCGAGCATCTGGCCGAATTCATAGACGCTCAGGTCGCGAATGGACAGGAAATCTTTTTGCATCGCGGTTCCTCCTAAGCCGACGCGACGATCCGCGTCCCCGACCGGTTGATCAGGGCGGCCTTGAGATGGGAGTCCTTGGTGATGAGGACCTCCCGGCCGCCGGCTTCGATATATTCGACGGCCGCCCGGATCTTGGGCCCCATGGACCCCGGGGGAAACTGGCCGTCCGCCAGGTGCCGCCGGGCCTCGTCCACGGTCAGGACCGGGACCTCGGCCTGGTCGGGCTTTCCGAAATTGATGAAGACGCGCTCGATGGCGGTCAGGATGATGAACAGGTCGACCTTGACCTCGCGCGCGATCAGGCTCGCGGCATAGTCCTTGTCGATGACGGCCTCGACGCCCTCGAAGAGGCCGTTGCCGTTGATGATGACCGGGATGCCCCCGCCGCCGGCGGCGATGACGACGCGGCCGGCCTCGACGAGCTCGCGGATGATGCCCTTGGGGACGACGTCGATCGGCCTGGGCGACGGGACGACCTTGCGGTAGCCCCGGCCGGCGTCCTCGATCATCGTCCAGGACTTCTCCCGGGCCAGCTGCTCCCCCCGGAACTTCGAATAGAACGGGCCGACCGGCTTGGTCGGCTTGGCGAACGCGGGGTCGTCCTTGTCGACGACGACCTGGGTGATGAGGGAGGCGACCTCCTTGTCGATCGAGCGGCGCCGCAGCTCGTTGACGAGCGCCCGCTCCAGCATGAAGCCCATGCTGCCCTCGGTCATCGCGTCGCAGACGTCGAGCGAGTAGGGCGGGATCTTGTTGGCCGCCTCCTCCATCTGGATGAGGAGGTTCCCGACCTGGGGCCCGTTGCCGTGGACGATGATCAGCTCGTAGCCCTTGCGGACGATGTGGACCATGAGCTCGGCCGCCCTCTGGGCGTTGCGCATCTGCTCGCCTTGCAGACCTTTCTGGTCTTCGGGCAGCATGGCGTTGCCGCCGAACGCGACGAGGGCGATCTTCGGTCTCATCGGGCCCCTAGAACTTCTTCAGGACGTCCTTGAGCGTGGGCGTGCCGATCTCCTCGAGCTCGTAGCCGACGCGGAGGATGGGCTTGGAGACCTTGATGACCCGGGTGATGTCGATGGGCGTCGCGCTGACGACGAGGTCGCAGTCGATGGCCTCGATCGTCTGGGCCAGCTCGCGGGTCTGCTTGGCGCCGTAGCCCATGGCCGGCAGGACGTTGTCGAGGTGGTTGTACTTCTCGAAGGTCTTCTTGATGGAGCCGACGGCGAAGGGCCGGGGGTCGATGATCGCGGCCGCGCCGTACTTCTTGGCCGCGACGATGCCGGCGCCGTACTTCATGCCGCCGTGGGTCAAGGTCGGTCCGTCCTCGATGACCAGGACGCGCTTGCCGGTGATGCGGCCGCCGTCCTTGACGATGGTCGGGGAGTTGGCCCGGATGATCTTGGCCTTGGGGTTGAACTTCTTGGCGTTGGCCAGGACCGTTTCGATGCCTTCCGGCGTGGCCGTGTCCATCTTGTTGATGACGATGACGTCGGCCCGGCGGAAATTGACCGCCCCGGGGTAAAAGGAGAGCTCGTGACCGGGCCGGTGGGGGTCGGCGACGACGATCTCGAGGTCCGACTTGTAGAAGGAGAAGTCGTTGTTGCCGCCGTCCCAGAGGATGACGTCGGCCTCTTTCTCGGCCTGGCGGAGGATGGCCCCGTAATCGACGCCGGCGTAGACGATGATGCCCTTGTCGATGTGGGGTTCGTACTCCTCGCGCTCTTCGATCGTGCACTCGTGCTTGTCGAGGTCGGCGTAGGTGGCGAAGCGCTGGACCTTCTGCTTGACCAGGTCGCCGTAGGGCATCGGGTGCCGGATCGCGACGACGCGGCGGCCCTTCTCCTTGAGGATCGTGGCCACCCTGCGGCTGGTCTGGCTCTTGCCCGAGCCGGTCCGGACGGCGCAAACGGAGACGACGGGCTTCTTGCTCTTGATCATCGTGTCGCAAGGGCCGAGGAGGACGAAATTGGCGCCGGCGGCCAGGACCTGGGAGGCCTTGTCCATGACGTACGCATGAGGCAGGTCGCTGTAGGCCAAGTGGACGTCGTCCACTTTGTGCGCGGCGATGAGCTTGTCGAGGTCGGCCTCGGCGAAAATGGGGATGCCCTTGGGATAGAGCTTCCCGGCCAGGGCCGCGGGGTACTTGCGGCCTTCGATGTCCGGGATCTGCGTCGCCGTGAAGGCGACCACCCGGTAGTCCGGGTTGTCCCGGAAATACGTGTTGAAATTGTGGAAGTCGCGCCCGGCGGCGCCCATGATCAGGACCTTTTTCATCCGCGTTCTCCTTTCCTCTTAAGCAAAAACTTCACCGTACAAGAATTCCGAAATCTTCAATTGTCCGAAAAGAATGATTAATATAGCCCATAAAAGGCTATAAATCAATAATAAGGAGGGTCGAGTTCAGGCAGGGCGGTCGATCACGTTTTTTCGCTCGGGGTATTCCCGGCGAGTGAACTGTGCCCGCGCCTTATCTGGGCTTCGAAGAAGGCGAGATTTTGCGGATGGGGGCCCGTTTCGGCATGTTCGGCTGGCGGAGAGGGGCCGGCGGGCGGCGCACCTGCTTCCAGGCGGGCTTTTGGCGGCGGTTGACGGGGTGGGGCATGATAGACCTCTAAAGGGTGATGATATCGGCGGTCAGGGCGACCGGGTCGAGCAGGGCGACCGTGCTCTTCCCGCCCAGCCAGCCGCCGGCTTCGCCGGGGTTGATGAGGAGGACGCCGTTCCGGGACTCGATGAGGGGGCGGTGGGTGTGGCCGTAGACAACGACGTCATAGCTTTTCGAGGCGGCATATCCCGGGACCGGGGCGTCGAAGTGGCAGACGCAGAAGCGGCGGCCGCCGTGGAGAAAGGCCCGCGGAGCCTCCCGGATCTCGCCCACCCCCTGAAAGGCCTTGGCCAGGCCGGCCCTCTCGCCGTCGCAGTTCCCGTAGACCCCCTGGACCGGGGCGCGGAGGTTCCGGAGCTCGTCGACCGTAAAGGGGGCGACGAAGTCCCCGGCGTGGATGACAAGGTCGCAGCCGGCGTCGTTGAACAGGCGGACCGCCTCGCGGACCCGGGTCAGGTTGTCGTGAGTGTCGGAGAGGATGCCGATCATGGACAATTTCCCCCTTATTATAGAACAAACGAAGGCTTTTTGAGGAAATCGGGGACACGATCCCTTTTCCGGAGAAAAGGGTCATGTCCCCGATTTCCCGCCATATTGACAGTTACCCCCGATTTGCTTAATATAGAACGGCTTTTAGAAGGCTTTAGATAGGCGCGTAGCTCAGTGGGAGAGCGCTTCCCTGACACGGAAGAGGCCGTGGGTTCAATCCCCTCCGCGCCTACCACGAGTATCAAGCGGTCAGAATTCAACGAGCCGCCGGAACGGCCGGACTTGAATCGCCCGCCCGAGTGGGACTGCACACGAGAATGAGCGAAGAAATTAATCTTTCGGTCGATGTCCTGCGCCATAGCGCCGCCCACCTCCTGGCCCAGGCCGTCCTCGACCTCTACCCGGAGACCAAGACCGGCATCGGCCCGGCCGTCGAGACCGGCTTCTACTACGACTTTCTCAGGGACACGCCGTTCACTCCCGAAGACCTCGAGCGGATCGAGGCCCGGATGAAGGAGATCGCCCGGTCGAACATCCCCGTCGAGCGGCTCGTCCTGCCCAAGGACGAGGCCATCCGCATGTTCGAGGAGCGGAAGCAGCCGCTCAAGGTCGAGCTCATCCGCGAAAAGGGCGACGCGACCGTGACCGTCTATCGCCAGGGCCCGTTCGCCGACTTCTGTCTCGGTCCCCACGTGGCCTCGACCGGCGTTCTCGAGAACGTCAAGCTCCTCTCGGTCTCGGGCGCCTACTGGAAAGGCGATGAGCACGGCCCGCAGATGCAGAGGATCTACGGCGCGGTCTTCGCCACCCGGAAGGAGCTCGAGGACCACCTGCGCCTGCTCGAAGAGGCCAAGAAGCGCGACCACCGCCGGCTCGGTGCGGAGCTTGATCTCTTCAGCACCAGCGATGTCCTCGGCGCCGGGCTCATCCTCTGGCACCCCAAGGGCGCGCGCATCCGGGCCGTCATCGAACAGCACTGGCGCGAGCGCCACTGGGCCGGCGGCTACGACGTCCTCTATACCCCGCACATCGGGCGGGCGACCCTGTGGGAGACCTCGGGCCACCTCGGCTTCTACAAGGACAGCATGTACTCGCCCATGGACATCGACGACCAGCCGTACTACCTGAAGCCGATGAACTGCCCCTTCCACATCCAGATCTACAAGTCCCGGATGCGCTCGTACCGGGACCTGCCCCTGCGCTGGGCCGAGCTCGGCACCGTCTACCGCTACGAGCGCAGCGGCACCCTCCACGGCCTGCTGCGCGTCCGCGGCTTCACCCAGGACGACGCCCACATCATCTGCACGCCCGGGCAGATCGAGGACGAGATCCTGCGGGTCCTCGATTTCTCGGTCTCCATCCTGGCCGACTTCGGCTTCACCGACAACAAGATCGAGCTGTCGGTCCGCGACCCGAAGAACCTCGGCAAGTATGCCGGCTCGGACGCCCTCTGGCGCCAGGCCGAAGCGTCGCTCATCAAGGCCCTGGAGACCCGCGGTTATCCCTATGAGCGGATGGAGGGCGAAGCGGTCTTCTACGGTCCCAAGATCGACATCAAGATCAAGGACGCCATCGGTCGGCTCTGGCAGTGCACGACCATCCAGTTCGATTTCAACATGTCCGAGCGCTTCGGCATGACTTACGTCGGCGAGGACGGCCAGGAACACCGGCCTTACATGGTCCACCGGGCCCTGCTCGGCTCTCTCGAACGCTTCTTCGGCGTCCTCATCGAGCACTACAACGGGAGCTTCCCCCTGTGGCTGGCCCCCGTCCAGACCGTCATCCTGCCGATCGCCGAGCGCCACGAGGCCTACGCCAAATCCCTCGACGACCGGCTCCGCGCCGGCGGCCTGCGCTCGACCGTCGACCTCAGCCGCGAAAAAGTCGGCAAGAAGATCCGCCAGGCGGAGGTCGAGAAGATCCCGCTCATCCTGGTCGTCGGCGACAAGGAGGTCGAGCGCGGCTCGGCCTCTCTCCGCGTCCACGGCCAGGGGGACAAGGGCGAGATCGCTATCGCCCGGTTCCTCGAGCAGGCCCTCGCGTTCAACAGCCAAAAAAGTCTCATTGTGAATTTCTAGAGGAGGACTCAACATTTTCAAGAGACACGGTTTCTATCCTGCGGTCGCCAAAGCCAAGCCCCACCGGATCAACGAGATGATCACGGCGCGCGAGGTCCGGGTCATCGACGAGGAGCGGAAAGCCCTCGGTGTGATGCCCACCGTCCAGGCCATCCAGCTGGCCCGGGACAAGGGCCTCGACCTGGTCGAGATCGCGGCCTCTGCCGACCCGCCGGTCGCCAAGATCACGGACTACGGCAAGTTCCTGTACGAGGAGCACAAGAAGGACCACGAGGCCAAGAAGCACCAGAAGCAGATCCAGATCAAGGAGATCAAGTTCCGGCCGAAGATCAGCGTCCATGACTACGACTTCAAGATGAAGCACGTCAAACGCTTTCTCGGGGAAGGCAACAAGGTCAAGATCACGGTCATGTTGCGCGGCCGCGAGAAGCAGAAGCCGGAGCTCGGCCTGCAGATCCTGGACCGGGTCCTGCTCGAGGTCAAGGACATGGCGACCCAGGACGGATCGGCGCGGAGACAGGATTGGGCCGTGTCCGCCCTGTTGGTCCCCACGAAATCAGGAGGAAAAGATGCCAAAGCTAAAAACCCACAAGGGAGCCCAAAAGAGGTTCAAAGTCACGGGCAAGAAAAAGTTCCTGCACGCCCAGGCGAATAAGAGCCACATCCTGACGAAGAAGGCGTCCAAGCGCAAGCGCCACCTGGCCAAGTCGGTCGAGGCCAGTCACGCCGACCGCAAGGCCCTCAGGACGATGCTCCCGTACGAATTGTAAGCGCGACCCCATTAGGAGATCACCATGCCACGCGTGAAACGCAGCACCAAGCGGCGTGACCGCCGGAGGAAGGTCCTCGGCCGGGCCAAGGGCTATTTCGGCGCCAAGAGCCGTAATTACCGCACCGCCAAAGAGGCGGTGGAGAAATCCCTTCTTTACGCCTACCGGGACCGGCGGGCCAAAAAGCGGGATTTCCGCAGCCTCTGGATCGTCCGCATCAAGGCCGGAGCCGTCGCCAACGGCATGTCCTACAGCCGCTTCATCAGCGGCCTGAAGGCCCTCGGCGTCGCCCTCGACCGCAAGATCCTGGCCGACCTGGCCGTCAACGCCCCGGAGACGTTCGCCCACCTGGTCCGGATGACGAAACCGCCTGCGGCCTAACTCCCGCCGATGGCCAATCTGAAGGACCGGATCGACGGCCTCCGGAAGACGTTCGACGACGCCGCCCTCAAGGCGGGCGATGCCAAGTCCCTCGAGGACCTGCGAACGGATTTCCTGGGCCGCAAGAGGGGCCACATCATGCTCCTCTTCGAAGACCTGAAGTCTGTCCCCCCGGAGGAGAAGCGCGAAGCCGGACGGCTGATCAACGAACTGAAGGATTTCGTTCAAGAACGACTCCGGACAATCGCGAGAGAAAGCTGACGCCTGGCGATCGCTATGGGGCAGGCAGCATTCCGGCAAAGTCGAAAGTTGAGGCCAAAGGGACAGTTGTTCCCGACCTGACCCTTCCCGGCCGGAAGCGCTACGTCGGGACGCCCCACCCGCTGACGCTCTTCCAGGAGGAGATCGAGCGGATCTTCCTGGCCATGGGCTTTTCCATCGAGGAAGGGCCCGAGATCGAGACCGACTACTACAACTTCGAGGCCCTGAACTTCCCGCCCTACCACCCGGCCCGCGACAAATGGGACACGCTCTTCATCAAGGGCGATCTGCTCCTGCGGACCCATACGTCGCCCGTCCAGGTCCGGGTCATGGAGAGGTCGAAGCCGCCCATCCGCATCATCTGCCCCGGCCGCGTCTTCCGCCGCGAAACGCCCGACCCGACGCACCTGCCGATGTTCATGCAGGTCGAGGGCCTGGTCATCGACGAAGGCATCACCTTCGCCCATCTCAAGGGCACGCTCGAGTATTTCATCCGGGCCCTCTTCGGCGAGAAGGTCAAGGTCCGCTTCCGGCCGAGCTTCTTCCCCTTCACCGAGCCGTCCGCCGAGGTCGACATCGAGTGCATCGTCTGTTCGGGGAGCGACCCCGCCTGCCGCGTCTGCGGCGGGACCGGCTGGAAGGAGATCCTCGGCTCGGGCATGGTCGACCCGCAGGTCCTCAAGAACGTCGACATCGACCCGGAGAAATATTCGGGCTGGGCCTTCGGATTGGGCATCGACCGCACGGCCATGCTGGCCCTCGGCATCCCGGAGATGCGTTATTTCTACGAGAACGACCTGAGGTTCCTCCGGCAATTCGGGACGAAATGAAGATCAGCCAGGACTGGATCCGCGAGTTCGTCGCCGTCGACCTGCCCCGTCAGGAGCTCATCGACAAGCTGACGATGATCGGCCTCGTCCCCGAAACGGTCGAAGAGAGGGACGGCGACCTCATCCTCGACCTGGAGACGTACGCCAACCGGCCGGATACGCTCGGCCACCTCGGCGTCGCCCGGGAGATCGGGGCCATGCTGGGCCTGCCGCTCATCGAGCGTGACTGGCCGGTCGCGGAGCTCGCCGAGGCCACGACCGCCATCGCCGATGTCCAGATCATCGCCGAAGCCCTCTGCCCCCGCTACTGCGGACTCGTGGTCCGCGGCGTCCCGGTCGCGCCGTCGCCCGACTGGCTGAGGCGCCGCATCGAAGCCATGGGTCTTAGACCCATCAATAGCGTCGTCGACGTCTCGAACTACGTCCTCTTCGCCACCGGCCAGCCCATCCACACCTTCGATTTCGGCCGGATCGGCGGCGGCCGCATCGTCGTCCGCAAGGCCAAGAGGGGCGAGACCCTGGTCGATCTCGACGGCCGGACGCTCGAGCTCACCCCCGAGATGCTCGTCATCGCCGACGAGTCCCGGCCCGTGGCCCTGGCCGGCATCATCGGCGGGCAGGCCTCGGGCATCACGGAGTCGACCCGCGACGTCTTCATCGAAAGCGCCAACTTCGACCCGGTCGGCATCCGCAAGACGGCCAAGAAGCTGGGCCTTTCGACCGACGCCTCTTACCGCTTCGAGCGCGGCGCCGACATCGGATTCGCGCCGCAGGCGGCCCGCATGGCCGCCTCCCTGCTGACGCAGATGGGAGGCCAGGCATCCCGGGGCTTGATCGACCGTTATGCCAAGCCCCCGAAACCCCGGACAGTCCGGCTGCGCCTCCGCCGGATCACGGAGCTTCTCGGCGTCGCCGTGCCCGAGAGCCAGGTCGTCGACGTCCTGGCCCGCCTCGGCTTCCGCCTCGAGGGCGGTCTTCACGGCGCCTGGCGTGTCGAAGTGCCGACTTTCCGCGTCGACATCTCGCGGGAAGCGGACCTCGTCGAAGAGGTGGCGCGCTTCTACGGCTATGACCGGATCCCTTCGGAAGCCACGCCCGTCGCCTCGTTCGCTCCCGCCGTCAACCGGAAGAGGGAGCGCCTGGCCCGGGTCCGTGAGACGCTGCTCGGCCAGGGGTTCGACGAGGTCATCAACTGGAGCTTCGCCGACCCCGAAAAGGAGGCTGCGGCGGCGAGCGGACGGACGGCCGTGCCCATCCAGAACCCGATCTCCAACCGGGCCTCGGTCATGCGGACGACGCTTCTCCCCGGCCTCCTCGAGAACGCCGCCTGGAACCTCAACCGCGGGCTCGAAGGCGTCCACATCTTCGAGACGGGCAATGTCTATTATTGGGGCCCTGACGAGAAGCACTGCGAAGACCTCCATCTGGGGTTGCTTTCGACCGGCCTCCTGCCCGGCGCGGGTCTCTCCGCGGCCGCCGCGGAAACGGATTTCTATGCCGTCAAGGGCGCCGTCGAAACGGTCCTCGAGGCGCTCCGCTTCGACCCGTCCGGTTTCGAGGAACGGGACCACCCGTCGTTCGAGCCCGGCCGCGCCCTGGCCGTTCTGGTCAAGGGCCATCCGGTCGGACATCTGGGCCGCCTGCGCCAGGCCTTCGCCGCTTCCTCGGCGGTCGAGTCCGCCGTCTACGCCGCCGAGATCGACCTCTCGGCTCTCTTCGAGAAGACGCCCCGGCCGTTCGCGTACGCGCCGGTCCCGAAGTTTCCCGGGGTCGTCCGCGACCTGTCCTTCCTCATCGGCCGCGACGTTCCCTTCGGGGAGGTCGCCCGGGTCCTGGGGAAGCTCGATCAGCCGCTCGTCGAAGGCTTCGAGCTCGTCGACCGGTTCGCGGGCCCGCCCGTGCCGGCGGACAAGGTCAGCCTGACCATCCGGCTCCATTTCCGGCATGCGCAACGGACGCTCGTGGCCGCGGAAGTGGACCGGGCCGCGCACGAGATCGTCGGCCACCTCAGTTCCGCGCTCGCTATCCAACTCAGGGAGGGGAAAATTGACATCCGAACTTGAGCGAATTAAAATACTCGAAGGCAAGATCGGACAGGTCGTCGATCACATCCACAAGCTGACGACCGAGAATGAGAAGCTCCGCCAGCAGATCAAGGAGTTCCGGACGGAAAAGAAGGACTTCGAGGAAAGCACCCGCAAGATCGCCCGCATGGACGAGGAGATGAAGAAGTACGACGGCGAGCGGGAGCTCCTGAAGGGGAAGATCGAAGCCATCATCGGCGAGATCGACAAACTCGGGTTATGACCGAACGAATCCTCGAGATCGAGATCTTCGGACAGCGGTACAAGATCCGCGTCAAGGGTGAAGAGGACGAGAAATATATCGGCCACCTGACGTCGCTCGTGGACCAGAAGATGCACGAAGTGGCTGTGAAGTCGAAGTCCGCGGATACGACCAAGATCGCCGTGCTGGCGGCCTTGAACATCGCGGACGAGCTGTTCCTGAGCCAGAAGAAGCTGGATCAGCTGAATGAGGCCTTGGGCCACATGGAGACGGAGATCGAAAGTTTGGAGGTTCATCTCTTCGCAGATGAGAATACATACACGGACACCGATAAATCCCCGCTCTGACCGGCACGTTCCGCGCGGCCGGCTCGACGGCCGGGCCGGTCCCGGCGCGGGCATCTGACGCCTCCGCTCTTTCTCTCGCGTCTCCTCATTTGAATAGATGAGGAGGTTATCCCAATGGCGTTCACCATCGCCGCAATCGTCGTCATCATCGGGCTGGCGGCAGCCGTCGTCGTCCTCCTGCTCAAGAGGCAGGCGGGCTCGCGCAAGGCCGCCGAAGCCGAAGAGCAGGCCCGCGTCATCCTCGACAGGGCCCGGGAGGACGGAGAGAAGATCAAGCGGGAAGCGGCCATCGAGGCCCGCGAGAAAGACCTCGCCCGCCTGAACGAGTTCGAGGGTCAGAACCGGGAGAAACAGCGCAAGATCAACGAGACCGAGCGCCGGCTTCTCAGCAAAGAGGAGAACCTGGAGCGGCGGTTCCAGTCGATCGAGCGCAAGGAACGCGACCTGTCCCAAAAGGAGCGCAAGCTCACCCAGAAGGAAAAGGACCTCGAGGTCGAGGAAGCCAAGATCGTCGAGGCCGTTCAGAAGGGCCTGGCCGAGCTGGAGAAGATCTCCGGCATGACCCAGGAAGAGGCCAAGGCCATGCTGATCAAGAAGATCGAGGACGAGGCCAAGCTCGAGGCCATCGCCTCCGTCCGCAGGATCGAGGATGAGGCCCGCGAAAAGGCCGCCGTCTCGGCCCGGGAGATCATCACCAACGCCATCCAGCGCTCGGCCGCCGAGCACGTCACCGAGACCACGGTCTCCGTCGTCGACCTGCCGTCGGAGGACATGAAGGGGCGGATCATCGGCCGCGAGGGTCGCAACATCCGGGCCCTGGAGATGGCCACCGGCGTCGACATCATCGTCGACGACACGCCCGAGGCGGTCATCCTGTCGAGCTTCGACCCGATCCGCCGCGAGCTGGCCCGCCTGTCCATCCAGAAGCTCGTCACCGACGGGCGCATCCACCCGGCCCGCATCGAGGACATCGTCGAGTCGGTCAAGGCCGACCTCGAGCAGAAGATCAAGCAGGAGGGCGAGTCGGCCGTCCTGGAGCTCAAGGTCCGCGACATCCATCCCGAGCTGATCAAGCTCCTGGGCAAGCTCAAGTACCGGACGAGCTACGGCCAGAACGTCCTCCAGCACACCAAGGAAGTGGCCATGCTCGCGGCCATGATGGCCCGCGAGATCGGTCTCGACACCAACGTCGCCCTGCGGGCCGGCCTGCTCCACGACATCGGCAAGGCCGTCGACCGGGACGTCGAGGGCACGCACACCGAGCTCGGCGTCGAGCTGGCCAGGAAGTACGGCGAGTCCGAACGGGTCGTCCAGGCCATCGCCTCGCACCATCGCGACGTCGACTTCCCGTCGATCGAGGCCGTCCTCGTCCAGGCCGCCGACACGCTCTCGGCCGCCCGGCCCGGGGCCCGGCGCGAGCTCCTCGAAACCTACATTCAGCGGCTGGAGAAGCTCGAGGAGATCGCCAGCTCGTTCGAGGGCGTTTCCAAGGCCTTCGCCCTGCAGGCCGGCCGCGAGATCCGCGTCATCGTCGAGGCCCTCAAGGTCTCCGACGACAGGGCGAGCCCTCCTGGCCAAGGAAATGGCCGCCAAGATCAAGGCCGATCTCACTTACCCCGGCCAGATCAAGGTCACGGTCATCAGGGAAATGAGGGCGGTCGAATATGCCCGGTGAGTTCGGGGTCCTCTTCCTCGGCGACGTCATCGGCCGGCCGGGCCGGCGGGCCCTGGAAAAGTTCCTGCCCGGCCTGGTCAAGAAGTACGCGCCGTCGATGATCATCGCCAACGGCGAGAATTCGGCCGGCGGCAGCGGCATCACCGAGGAGATCGGCAAGGACCTGTTCATGCACGTCGACGTCCTGACCTCGGGCAACCACATCTGGGACAAGAAGGAGGCCTTGCCCTACCTCGAGCGCGAGCCGCGGCTCCTGCGGCCGGCCAATTATCCGCCGGTCAACCCCGGCCGTTTCTCCTACGTCTTCCAGGCGGCCGACGGCACCAAGGCGGCCGTTCTCAACCTCCAGGGACGGGTTTTCATGGAGCCTCTCGACTGCCCGTTCAAGCGGGCCGATGAGGAGGTCGCCGCGCTCCGCGCCGTGACCCCGATCATCATCGTCGATTTCCACGCCGAGGCGACCTCCGAGAAACAGGCCCTCGGCTGGCACCTTGACGGCCGGGTCTCGGCCGTCATCGGCACCCACACCCACGTCCCGACGTCGGACGAACGGGTCCTGCCTCAGGGCACGGCTTACATCTCCGACGCCGGCATGGCCGGCGGCCGCAACGCCGTTATCGGCATCTCCCGCGAGCAGGCCCTGCAGCGCTTCCTGACCTCGCGGCCGCAACGCTTCGAGCCGTCCCGCGACGGCCTGTTCTTATCCGGCGTGTTCGTCAAGATCGACGCGGCGTCGGGCAAGGCGCTGTCGATCACACGAGAGGTTTTGGCGGAGGATGGCCACGAAGATTGACGGCCTGGTGATCAAGGACCAGATCTACACGGTCTCGCAGGTCACGGAGATCGTCAAGACCGCCCTCGAGGTCGCCTTCCCCCAGGTCTGGGTCGAGGGCGAGGTCTCGGGCTACAAGAAAGCCGCCTCCGGCCACGTCTTCTTCAACCTCAAGGACGACAAGAGCGTCATCAAGGCCGTCATGTGGCAATCGACGGCCCGCAAGATCCTCTTCGAACTCAAGGACGGGCTCAAGGTCGTCTGCCGGGGCAAGATCAGCGTCTACGAGCCTCGCGGCGATTACCAGCTCTACGTCGACCTCGTCGAGCCCAAGGGCAAGGGCGCCCTGCAGCTGGCCTTCGAGCAGCTCAAGGCCAAGCTCAAGGCCGAGGGCCTGTTCGACGAGGCGCGCAAGCGCAAGCTGCCGCTCCGGCCCAAGACGATCGGCGTCGTCACCTCGCCGACCGGCGCGGCCATCCGCGACGTCCTCCGCGTCCTCGAGCGCCGCTATGCCAAGCTCCACGTCGTCATCTATCCCGCCCGGGTCCAGGGCGAGGGCGCGGCGGCCGAGATCGTCGAGGGCATCGACGTGCTCGGGGCCTGGCCGGGGATCGACGTTCTCATCGTCGGCCGCGGCGGCGGCTCGATCGAGGACCTCTGGGCCTTCAACGAAGAGCCTGTGGCCCGGGCCATCGCCCGCTCGCCCGTCCCGGTCATCTCGGCCGTCGGCCATGAGGTCGATTTTACCATCGCCGACTTCGTCGCCGACGTCCGGGCCTCGACGCCCTCGGCGGCCGCGGAGATGGTCATCGCGACGGAGGAGGCCTTCGCCGAGCGGATCGAAACGCAGACGCGCCGGCTCGGCGAGACCCTCCGCTTCGGCATCCAGCACCTGCGGGGGGACGTCGACGAGCTCGCCCGCCACCGCATCTTCCAGAATTTCGAGGTCCGGCTGGCCAACCTGGCCCGCCGGGTGGACGACCTCGAGACGCGGGGACGGAACGTTCTCCGGGCCGAGCGGCAGGCCATCGCCGAGCACAAAGGCGCGGCGCTTCTTGCGGCCGAACGGCTGGCCAACATCCTGCGCCGGACGGTGAGGGGCCACCGGGGGACCTGGGAGCGGCTTTCGGCCTCCCTCAATGCCCTCAGCCCTCTCGACGTCCTCAAGAAGGGCTACACCCTCGTTTGGAAGGAAGGCGGCCTGCGCCTGGCCCGCCGGATCGAGGAGGTCGTCCCCGGCGAGACCGTCGAGGTGACGTTCTTCAAAGGCGAGTTCAGCGCCCGCGTCGAATCCGTCGACCGCAAGAAGCTCCTGGAATCCCGGTTCCTGAAGGAGGGGTCATGACCAACCTGACGTTCGAGAAGGCCCTGGCCGACCTCGAAGAGATCGTGGCCAAGCTCGAAAAGGGCGGCATCTCGCTCAACGAATCGCTGGCGC
The DNA here is from genome assembly GCA_963743205.1 of Candidatus Aminicenantota bacterium. GTDB lineage: Bacteria > Acidobacteriota > Aminicenantia > Aminicenantales > Saccharicenantaceae > RBG-16-66-30. The sequence continues at coordinate 45,899 of CAVUOW010000010.1, read as the reverse complement.
TCTTCGAGAAAGGCGTCAAGATGTCCCGCTTCCTCCGCGGCGAGCTCGATAAAGCCGAGCGCAAAGTCGAGATCCTGCTCAAGGACGAGAAGGGCAAGCTCAAGGCCGAGGACTTCGAGACCGAGACGGACGACGGGGAGGAGACGGGCGAGGACGGCGGCAAAGCCTGACTTTTCCGGAGAGACCATGGCCATGATCCTCGATGCCATTCACGAGCCGGCGGACATCCGCAAGCTCACCCCGGACGAGCTTTCGACCCTGGCCATGGAGATCCGGACCCGCATCCTCGAGACGGTCGCCAAGAACGGCGGCCACCTGGCCTCGAACCTGGGGGCCGTCGAGCTGACGCTGGCCCTGCACCTGGCCTTCGACTCGCCCCGCGACAAGATCGTCTGGGACGTCGGCCACCAGTGCTACACCCACAAGCTCCTGACCGGCCGGAAGGACCGCTTCGGCGGCCTGCGCCGCAAGGACGGCATCCTCGGTTTTCCCTGCCGGGAAGAGAGCGAGCACGACATCGCCAACACCGGCCACGCCTCCACCGCGTTGTCGACCGCGTTGGGCATGGCCGTCGCCAGGGACAAGGCCGGCCAGCATCACCACGTCGTCGCCGTCGTCGGGGACGGCAGCCTGACCGGCGGCGTCGCCCTCGAGGCGCTGAACCAGATCGGCCATCTCCGCGAGCGGCTGATCATCGTCCTCAACTTCAACGAGATGTCCATCTCGATCAACGTCGGGGCCTGGTCGAAGTATTTCTCCTATCTCGTTTCGGGGCACCGCTATATCGTCATCAAAGACCAGGCCAAATCGCTCCTCAGGAAGGTGCCCCAGCTCGGCCGCCCCGTGATCAAGGCCGGCCATGCCCTCGAGGAGCTGGCCAAAAAGATTCTCTTCCCGGGAATGGTTTTCACGGAGCTCGGCATCCGCTACATCGGCCCGGTCCACGGGCACAACATCCAGTCGCTCGTCGAGGCCTTCGAAACGGCCAAGACCTATGAAGGTCCCGTCCTCATCCAGTGCGTGACCCAGAAAGGCAAAGGCTACCAGCCGGCGAAGCTGCACCCGGAGAAATTCCACGGGTCCGCGCCGTTCAAGGTCGCGACCGGCGAGCCGCTGCAGCGCGAGTGGGGCCCGTCGTTCTCGAGCGCCTTCGGCGACTCGATGATCAAGATCGCCAAGAAGGACGAGAAGGTGCTGGCCATCACCGCGGCCATGGGCGAGGGCACCGGCCTCAAGGAATTCTCCGAGAAGCTCCCCGACCGCTTTTTCGACGTCGGCATTGCCGAGCAGCATGCCGTGACCTTCGCCTCGGGCCTGGCCCTGGCGGGCTTCAAGCCCGTCGTGGCCATCTACTCGACCTTCCTCCAGCGGGCCTACGACCAGGTCTACCACGACGTTTGCCTGATGGACCTGCCCGTCCTCTTCGTCCTCGACCGGGCCGGCATCGTCCCCGACGACGGGCCCACGCACCAGGGCGTCAACGATATCGCCTACATGCGGCATATGCCCAATATGATCGTCATGGCCCCCAAGGACGAGAATGAGCTCCAGCAAATGCTCTGGTCGGCCATCTCCTACGGCCACCCGTGCTCGGTGCGATTCCCCAAGGCCAAGGGCCTGGGGGTCCCGATGGACGAGACCCTCAGGGTCCTGCCGCTCGGACGGAGCGAGATCGTCAAGGAGGGGCAGGATCTCCTCTTCGCCGTCGGCAACATGGTCGCGCCGGCCCTCGAGGCGGCCCGTGAGCTCGAGAAGGCGGGCGTTTCGCTCGCCGTCGTCAACGCCCGTTTCGTCAAGCCGCTCGACCGGGACCTGATCCTCCGCTTCGCCGGGCCGGGCCGGACGGTCGTCACCCTCGAGGAGGGCATTGTCGAAGGCGGCGCCGGCAGCGCCGTGCGCGAGTTCCTCGACCGGGAAGGCCGGTTCGACATCCGGTTCCTGTCGATCGGCGTGCCGATCGGCGCCTATCCGGTCGGCAAGTCGGACGAGATCAGGGCCATGGTCGGCCTCGACGTCCCGGGCATCGTCCGGAAGATCCGGGACTTTTATCAGATGCCCCTGCCGCTGTGGCGCCGATGAAAGAACGCGCGGATAAGCTCCTCACCGGGCGGGGCCTCGCTCCGAGCCTCGAACGGGCCCAAGCCCTGATCATGGCCGGGTCGGTGACGAGCGCCGGCCGTCCCGTCCGCAAACCGGGCGACCTGCTCGACGCGGAGGCGCCGATCGAGATCGAGAAACCCCTTCCTTTCGTCGGCCGCGGCGGGCTCAAGCTCGAAGAGGCCCTCGACCGCTTCGGCATCGACGTCCGCGGCCTGATCGGGCTCGACGTCGGCGCGTCGACGGGGGGATTCGTCGACTGCCTGCTAAAACGAGGCGCGTCAACAGTTTACGCCGTCGATGTGGACACGAAGCAGCTCGATTGGAACCTGACCAAGGACCCGAGGGTCGTGACCATCGAGAAGAACGCCCGGGAGCTCGATCCGGCCGACATCCCGGGAGCGCCGGGGATCATCACCATGGACGTCTCGTTCATCTCCGTGCTCAAGATCCTGCCCGCGCTCAAAACGATCCCCGGGGACTGGAACCTCGTGTCGCTCATCAAACCGCAGTTCGAGGCCGGGGCCAGAGACGTCGGCAAGAAGGGCGTCGTCCGCGACCCGGCGGTCCACGCCGAGGTCCTGGCCCGCGTCGTCGCCGGGGCCAGGACCGTCGGCTTCGGGCTCAAAGGCCTCATCCGCTGCTCGACGCACGGCCAGAAGGGAAACGTCGAATTCTTCGCCTGGTGGGTCAAGGGGGATCCGGACCAAAACGCGGACCTCATCCCAGCCTGGATCAAGGAGGCGGTCAGCCATGAATAATGTGCGCAAGGCCGGCATCGTCATCAAGCCCCACGCGCCCTCGGTCGAGGGCATCCTCAAGATCGTGGTCGAATACTTCGAGGGCCGCGGCATCGTCTGCGTCCTCGAGGACGTCGCGGCGCGGAAGCTCGGCCGTGCCGACGGGCTGGAGCGGGCGGGGATCGCCGCCGCTTCGGACCTTGTCGTCGTGCTCGGCGGCGACGGAACGCTCCTCAGCGTCGCGCATCACGCGGCCCAAGCCGGGGTTCCCGTCATGGGCATCAACCTCGGGCGCTTGGGCTTTCTGACCGAGATCCCGGTGAGCGAGGCCGTCCAGACCCTCGACAGATTCCTGGCTGGCGATGCGTCTCTCATCAACTTCCGCGCACTCCTCGAGGCCCGGACGGAGGGCGCTACGTCGTTCTGCCTGAACGACGTGGTCATCACCAAGGGAGCCGTGGCCCGGATGATCGAGCTGGCCATCTCTGTCGACGGCCGGGACGTGGCGACGCTCAAGGCGGACGGCCTCATCGTCTCGACGCCGACGGGCTCGACGGCCTATTCGCTCTCGGCTGGAGGCCCTATCCTCCACCCGCAAGTCCCGGCCATCGTCCTGACGCCGATCTGCCCCCACACGCTGTCCTTCCGGCCCATGGCCGTTCCGGCGACGTCGACGATCGGCGTCCGGCTGCTGACGGGAGGGGAGGAGGTCCATGTGACCTTCGACGGCCAGCGCGGCGGCGTCATGGTCCGCAACGACGTCGTCGAGATCCGCAAGGCCCCGTTCGAGCTTCAGCTCATCACCTCGCCCAAGCGTTCTTATTACGACCTGGTCAAGGAAAAATTGGGCTGGGCCGGATAGTCCAACCCCTTGATTTGACAACCTTCGGGCCCGTCGCTATCATGGGTTCTTCCGATATACTACAGAAATACTAAGGATTGGAGATACCCTATGTCCGACGCCATAATCACCGGAACTGACGCCACCTTCGACGCCGAGGTCCTCAAGTCCGACCTTCCCGTCCTGGTTGATTTTTGGGCCCCCTGGTGCGGTCCTTGCAGGATCATCGGACCCGTCGTCGACGAGATCGCCGAATCCCACAAGGGCAAGCTCAAGGTGGTCAAGATGAACGTCGACGAGAATGGCCAGTCTTCCCAGACCTACGGGGTCATGGCCATCCCGACCCTGATCCTGTTCAAGGGCGGCCAATTAGCAGAAAAAGTCGTTGGAGTTCTGCCCAAGGCCAAACTGACCGAACTGATCAGCAAATATATCTGACGGGCCGACGGCCCTTCTAAGATATCTTCCCAGAAGCGCTCCTCCGAGCCGCTTCGTCGCGCTTCTGATGGTCGCTTCGGGGACTCCGCTTCCCGCCGGTCGGGCGTGGAATCCAAGGCCAAGCTTCTCGAGCGCATCGCCAAGCACATCTGAAATCAAACAGGCTTAGCGGCCGGCAAGGGAGTTTTCTGCGCCTTCGCCGCCGCCGCGGCATCATATTTCTCGTTGAGCACGGCGGCGAGCTCCGCCCCCCAGAGCAGGATGATCATCGACGACGAGATCCAAAGCAGAAAGAAGAGGACCGAGGTCAGCGTGCCCTGCAGGATCTTGCTCAGGACGATGCCGATCGCCGAGAAGTGGACGACGTAGAAGGCAAAGGCCCGCTTGAAGACCTCGAAAAGCAGGGCGGCGACGGCGGCCGGGATGATCCCCGCTCGGGTGTGGACCTTGACCTCCGGAATGAACTTGTAAAGGATGAAGAACATCAGGAAGGTCAAGGCGTACGGGATGAGATATATCAAAAAGACGTTGTTGATGACCGCCAAGGCCTCGGGATTCAGAGTGGCCCGGACGAGCTCGCTCTTCTGGAGGCTCTGCCCGAAGGCGGTCCAGACGGCCGTCATGGCCAGTGAGAAGAGCATGAAGATGCCGACGACGGCCATCATCAGGAACTCGATCAGCCGGTTGTAGAAGAAGGACCGGTGGTACTTCGTCCGGAAGATCTGGTTGATCGTCGAGATCAGGCTCGAGAAGAGGAAGCTGGCCGAGACGAGCGAGCCGATAACGCCGAACAGCCCCAGCTGAAGGCCCGGGCTCGACAGGTCCCCGAGACCCTTGAAGAAGCTCGGGTCGAGCTTGGCAAAGAACTCGTCGGTGAAGATATTGAGGCTTCGCAGGGCCATCTCCGTGTTGCCCAGAAAACGCCCGGCGATGGTGAAGAACAGGGCGATGAGGGGGACGCTGCAGAGCAAAGCAAAATAAGAGATGACGATGGCCGAAGTCCAACACTTGTCCCCGTTGAACCGCTTGAAAGACGCGGTGACGAGCGAAAGCGTCGGAAGTGTCATCCGCTCCGGGTTCCGGCTAGGCCTAGGCCGCTAGACCTTGGGGATGTAGTTCCCCCACTGGACCATCAGAATGATGATGGTGATGAGCAACGCGTAGATGACCAGGGTCTCGATGAGGACCAGGCCGAGCAGGAGCAGGAAGCGGATGTGCGGCGCGCCGGCCGGATTCCGGGAGATCCCTTCGCACCCGGCGCTAATGGCCTTGGCCTGGCAGAAAGCCCCGGCGATCACGGCCAGGGTGATGATGGCCCCGCCGACGATGAGCGACAGCCTGAACAGATCCGCGTGATCCTTGGCGGGCGCGTTGGCCGGGACCGAATCCTGGGCCAGCACCGGCAGGGTCATCAGGGCGACGGCGAACAGAAGGAGGCTCAGGGCTTTGAGTTTCTTGGACATGACGGGACTCCTTTTCATTTAATGCTCTTCTTCGTGGGCGATGGCCCCGGATAGATAGATGCAGGATAGAAGGACGAAGACGAAGGACTGGATGGCGGACGTGAAGATGGCCACGGCCATGAACGGCAGGGGCAGGAAAAAGGGGATGATCGAGGCCATGATCAGGATGAGCAGCTCCTCGGCGAAGATGTTGCAGAAAAGCCGCATCGACAGGGAGACCGGCCGCGAGAAGTGGCTGATGATCTCGATCGGGATCATGAGCGGGGCCAGGACCGGGATGGGACCCATGAAGTGCTTGAAATACTTCAGCCCCTGGGCCTTGACGCCCTGGGCGTGGTAGTAGAAGAAAACGACCAGGGCGCAGCCGACGGTGACGTTGAGCTTGCTCGTCGGCGACATGAAGCCGGGGATGAGGCCGATCATGTTGCAGGAGAAGACGAAGATCCCGACCGTGCCGATGACCGGCAGGTACTTGCGGCCCTCGGGGCCGACGATGTCGACGATGATGCCCTCGAACATCTGGACGATCATCTCGGCGACGTTCTGCCGGCGGCGGGGGACCAGGGCGGGCTTCCGCGAGGCCAGGCCGAGGAGAACGACGATCAGGACGGCCACGATGATGACCATGACCAGGTAATCGGGGACCGCATGGAGCGGGTCGGGGACCTTGATGCCGACGAAGCCGAGAACGAGGGCCAGGGGCGGGCCGAAGACGCGGTTGAAGGCGTCGACGATCCAGAGGCTGTGCTCTAATCCTTCCATGTTCTCATGAGAAGAAGACCCCGGATGCCCTCGAGGAGGGCTATCGGAACGACCGTCGAAAAGCCCGCGACGAAGGCGATGATCTTCTTCGGATAGACGAGGATTATAAGGAAAAAGACGGCGCAAATCAACACGAGGCGGAGGACATAGATCAGGATCCCCGAACGGAGTGCGCCCTTTTTTTCCCTCGAGAGAAAACGAGTCAGGGATTGCTTGAGCCAGACGAAGCCGAGGGCCGAAAAGACGCCGCCGGCGAAAAAGAACAGGCCGGTCATCGGGTCGAGAATGAGGCCGGTTGCGAGGCCCAGCGCGGCCGCAAGGACGACGATCTCGACAGGGATCCGCTTCAGAATGCGTTCCTCGACGGCATCGGTCCTTTCGGGCGGCATAAGGGGCTGATTATAGCATGTTCGGGCGGGTTTCGGGGCCTGAACGAAATCCGTGCCATCCGTATTATATTCTGTGAGTTCGCCGGGGCGCCGGGCTCCTTGACATCTTATCCGCCTTCTTTGAGAATAGGCCCGGAACGCGCCGCGCGACGGGAGGGAAAGCGCGATGTCGCCGGAATTCCTGATCAAGCTCCTCGGCCTGCTCTTCGGCATCCTGGCCCGGACGGTCCTGCCCTGGCTGCGGAAGGTGAAGGACGGAGAGGTCCGCGGTTTCAGCCGCCGCTATATCTATTCCGCTCTGGCGTCGTTGGCCATAGGCCTCATCCTGACGCTGACCATCTTTCCCAAGTTCGAAGCCGGCGCGGACGGAGAGACGTTCGAGGCCCTGTTCAAGCTCTTCTGTCTGGCCTTCGGTTTCGGTTTCGGCTGGAACGCCCTCATCAATGAGGGCGGGGCTTGGGCGTCCAAACCCGACGGCGCGGATGAGCCGCCTGCCGCGAGGGGCTCGAGGTCTTCATGACGGACGAGAAACCGCGTCGTCCGGACATGCGGCGGCTGGCCGAGCTGAGCTCGATCGCCCTGATCCTGCCAGCCTCGATCGCCGTCGGACTGTTCTTCGGCTACCTGCTCGACCGCTGGCTCGGCACGGCCCCCTGGCTTCTCCTCACTTTCACCGTCCTCGGCATCGTCTCCGGGCTTCTGAGCTTTTTCCGGGCGATCAAGAAAGAGATGAAGGACGAGCCGCCTGAGTCCCTGACGGGCCCGTGCGCCGTTTGCTTCCCCCCGGCCGCTGTGCTACATATCAGCCGATGGAGTCTTGCCGTTTTTTGACGGTCGTGCCGCGGGTCCTTGCCGCGTTCTGCGTGGCGGCGACGCTTCTCGCCGGCGGTCTCCTTTCCCAGGAACCGGTGTCGGCCAAGCCGCAGGCCAAGCCGAACGCAAAGCCTGCCGCCGAAGAGGCCCCGGCCCCCTCGCCGGAGGTCAAGATCCTGGCCCGGAGTCAGGAGCGTGTCGGGGAGAGGGTCTATGCCGCGGGCGACGTCGAGATCCGTTACGGGGAGTTCCTGCTCTTTGCCGACCGGGTCGAGTACGACCTCGAAACCAAGGACGTCATGGCCGAAGGCAACGTCGTGGCCCAATCGGGCGCCGAGGTCATCCGCGCCGAGCGCGTCCTCTACAACCTCGAGTCCGGCCGCGCGACGATCGACCGGGCCTCCGGCCTTCTCCCGCCGTCCGTCCTCTTCGAAGCCGCATCGCTCGAGCGCAAGCAGGACGACCTCTATGCCCTGAAAAAAGCGCGGCTCACAGCCTGCACCCAGCCGAACCCGCGCTGGAGCTTCAGCCTCTCGAAGGCCAATCTCAAGACGGGCGATTCCATCGAGATGTGGGACGCCGTTCTCCGGATCAAGAGCGTGCCTGTGCTCTACCTGCCCTACCTCCGCTATCCCCTGAAAGAGCGGGCCACGGGCTTTCTCATGCCTCAGATCGGCTATGCCGGCGAGAAGGGGTTCGCGATCTCCCAGAGCTTCTACTGGGCCATGGCCTCGAACATGGACGCCACGGTCGGCGTCGATTTTTACCCGGCCCGCGGCACGGGCGCCGGCCTCGAATACCGCTATCTTTTTCCCGGCGGCACGAAAGGCGACCTCAACCTCTATTACTTCATCTATAAAAGACAAGCCGACGGGACCAAGCCCGGCAGCTCCTCCATCATCCGCCTCAACCACACTCAAGCCCTGCCCCTCGGCTTCACCCTGGCCGCCAACGTCGATTATCAGACTTCGTTCACCTTCCTGCGGGAATTCGACAACAACTTCCAGCGGGCCCTGTCCTACACCCGGACCTCGCAGGTCTTCCTGTCCCGGTCCTGGCAGCACTTCAACCTCAGCGCCCGGGCCTCGCGCTTCGAGACCTACTTCTCGCAGCTCGACGACTCGAACGTCTCGACCTCGCTGCCCCAGATCAGCTTCAACGTTTTCAAGACCCGGCTTTTCGCCCCGGTCTACTTCTCCCTGGCCACGACCATCTCCCGGACGCAATACGGCTGGAAATCCGAGTACGCGGCCGGGACGGAGCGGCGCTCGTCGCGCCTGGGCGTCAGTCCGTCCCTGAGCCTGCCGTTTTCCTCGATCCCCTGGCTGACGGCGACGACGACGGTCACCGCCAACCTCAATTACTACGGCCAGAGCCTCGATCCGGACACCGGCGGGATCGTCGACGAGCCGATCTACACCCGCAACTTCGTCGCCGCCGTCGAGATCGTCGGTCCCGTGTTCTTTCGCGTCTTCTACGGCCGGGACGGCCGGGCCCGGCTCAAGAACATCATCGAGCCCTATGTCAATTACTCGTACGACAGCCCGACTAACGCGGCCAGCCGGATCGTGACCAACTTCGGGTTCTTCCGCTATCACCAGATGAGCTACGGCGTCACCGGGCGCTTCCTCTTCAGCGGAGAGGGCGACCGGTCGGTCGAGGTCTTTTCCCTGGCCCTCGGACAGACGTATTACTTCTCGCCCGCGGACGGCCCGCTGTCGCTCTTCCCGGTCGACGGCAAGCCGCCCCGCTTCTCCGAGGTGACCGGGACGCTCCGTTTCTACCCCCAGGCCAAGTTCAGCCTGGACGCCTCGGCGGCCTATAACCCGTACTACAAGAACCTGTCGAGCCTGCGTCTGAGCGCCACGGCCGGCGACAAGCCGGCCGGCGATTTCCTGACCGTGTCGTGGTTCACGAGCCGCAACTCCTGGATCACGGGGGTCGACCCGCAGCTCATCGCCCTCTATAACCGCGACCAGATCGGCGCCTTCGCCGGGCTGAGGCTGCCCGCCCTCGACATCGACCTCCAGCTCGAGGCCGATTACAACATCAAGGACCGGAAGCTCCTTTATACGGGCGCGCAGCTGACCTACCACTACCAGTGCATCGACATCCTCGTCGATGTCCGGGCGTTCTATTTCCGGGCCCGATCCGACACGCAGGTCCGGGTCTCCCTGGGCCTCGGGTCGATCGGCAAGACGCTCGATTTCCTCGGCGGGTTCGGCTTTTAAGGACAGGAGCGGCGTCATGAGCACCGAACGGACCCTCGACGGCAAGACGATCCTCGTCACGGGAGGGGCGGGGTTCATCGGCAGCCACTTCATCCGCATGACCCTCCGCCGGCACAAGCGAACGAAGATCATCAACCTGGACAAGCTGACCTACGCCGGGAATCTCGACAACCTCAAAGACGTCCATGAGGACCCCCGCTACGAGTTCGCCCTCGGCGACATCCGCGACCGGGAGCTCGTCCGGCGCCTCATGGGCCGCGCCCAGGCGGTCGTCCACTTTGCCGCGGAAACGCACGTCGACCGGTCGATCTATGACGCCGGCGAGTTCGTCCTGACCAACGTCCATGGCACCTACACGCTCCTCGACGCCTTGCGCGCCTTCACGGAGGTCGAGGTCTTCGTCCACATCTCGACCGACGAGGTCTACGGCAGCCGGACGGGGCGGGCCGCCCGCGAGACCGACCCTCTGGCGCCCTCTTCGCCTTATGCGGCGAGCAAGGCGGGCGGCGACCACCTCGCCCGGGCCTACCATGTGACCTACGGCCTGCCGACGGTCGTCCTGCGTCCTTCGAACACCTACGGCCCCGGCCAGTTTCCCGAGAAGCTCATCCCGCTCTTCCTGACGAACGCGCTCGAGGGGAAGCCTGTGCCGATCTTCGGCGACGGCCTGAACGTTCGGGATTGGCTCTATGTCGAAGACCATTGCCGGGCTGTCGAGGCGGCGCTCCTGCGGGCTCGCGGCGGCAGCGTCTATAACGTTGCCGGCGGGTGCGAGCTCGCCAACATTGACGTCGCCCGGCGCATCCTGGCCGCGGTCGACGCGCCTCCCGGTCTCATCCAGTTCGTTCCGGACCGCCCCGGCCACGACCGTCGCTATGCCATGGACTCGAGCCCCATCCGGGCCCTCGGCTGGGAGCCGGCGGTCCTGTTCGCCGAAGGGCTCAAGCGGACCGCGCACTGGTACGCGGCGAATAAAAGCTGGTGGCGGAAGCGAACGCCCTCGCGCTGAGCGCGCTGGCGGGCCGGCTCAGATGTCGAGCTCGAGCTGGGCGTCCTGGGCTTCTTTGCGGTCGGCCTCGATGTCCTCGAGCAGGTCCGGCGTGATGTCGCCCGTCGGGTAGATCCCGTCGAAACAGGCGGCGCAGAAATTATTAATCTTAGGGTTCTCTAGCTGGACCGCCTTCTTCAGGGACGCCAGCGACTGGTAGATGACCTTGTCGGCCCCGATCTTACGGGCCACGGCGGCCTCGTCGGCGTCCTGGGCGACGAACTCCGTCTTCGTCTGCATGTCGATGCCGTAGACGCAGGGGTGGCGCAGCGGCGGCGAGTACGAGGCGAAATAGACCTTCTTGGCCCCGGCCTCCCGGAGCATCTCGACGATGGCCCTGGAGGTGTTGCCGCGGACGATGCTGTCGTCGACGAGAAGGACGTTCTTGCCCCGGATCTCCGAGGCGATGGGATTGAGCTTCTGTCGGACGGAGCTCTTGCGCTTCTCGTCGGCCGGCATGATGAACGTCCGGCCGATGTAGCGGTTCTTGACCAGGGCTTCGCTGTACTTCAGGTCGAGCTTGCGCGCAATTTCGATGGCCGCGTCGCGGGCCGAATCGGGGACGGGCACGACGACGTCGATGGCCAGCTTGCGCCGCCGGATCTCCGTGGCCAGGGACCGGCCCAGGTTGACCCGGCACTTGTAGACGTTGACCTTGTCGATGAACGTGTCGGGGCGGGCGAAGTAGACCCACTCGAAGAGACACGGCGACAGGCAGCCTTTGCGGACGTGCTTCCTGTGGAGCGTCCGCGTCTTGTCGATGAAGATGACCTCGCCGGCCTCGACGTCCTCGATCTCGCCGAAGCTCATGATGTTCAGGCTCACCGATTCCGAGGCGAAGGCATAAGAGGGCAGGAGGCCGTCCCGGCGGACGCCGTAGACAAGCGGCTTGATGCCGTAGGGATCGCGGAAGGCGACGAGCCCCTGGTCGGCGATGTAGGCCACGACGGAGTAACCGCCCCGAACCTTTTTGAAGACAGCCTCGACGGCCCGGTAGACATGCTCGGGCTCGAGGGTTTTCGTCCGCTCGTGGGCCAGGGATTCGGCGAACAGGTTGAGGATGATCTCGACGTCGCAATCGGAATTGAGGAGCCGGTGCTGGTCCCGGTAGAGCTCGTCGCGGAGCTCGCGGTAGTTGGCCACATTGCCGTTGTGGGCCATGACGATGCCGAAGGGCGAGTTGAGCTGGAAGGGCTGGGCGTCCTCGTCGCCGCCGCCCCCGATCGTCGGGTAGCGCGTGTGACCGATGCCGATCGCGCCGCGGAGGTGCTCGACGGCCTCCGGAGTGAAGATGTCGTGGACGAGGCCGTTGCCCTTCTTCGTATGGAAGCGGCCGTCGAAGGTGATGACCCCGGCCGAGTCCTGGCCGCGGTGTTGCATGGCCAGGAGCCCTTGATAGAGGTCGCGTATCACGGGGCCGTTGCCCCAGATGCCGAGGATGCCGCACATGGTCAGGCCTTGATGGCCCGGTCGGGTTCGACGACGGCCTCGTCGATGATCATAACCGGGATGTCGTCCTTGATGGGGTAGACGCGGTGGCAGCAGACGCACTTCAGGCCCTTTTCGTCGGCCGTGAGCCTGACGTCGGCCTTGCACAGGGGGCAGGCCAGAATAGCCAGGAGAGCGGGGCTGATCGGCATGTCATTCTCCGCCTCCAGAATAACCGCCCCGCGGCCCGGCGTCAAGGCGGACCTATTTCAACCGATCCTCAGGTTGAGGCTCCACTCGGCCGTCGGGGCGGGCTGGTAGGAGTTCCCGTCCGGGTCGGGCTCGGTGAAGCCGTAATAAAGGACGTTGAAGATATTGCGGCCGGCGAGGAAGAGCTCGAGCGGCACCCCGTTCCAATCGAAGGCGTAGCCAAGCCGGACGTGGACCAGGGCGTAGGGGTCGGTCTGGCCGTAGCCGTTGGGGGCGATCCGGTTGGTCGCGTCGACATACCAGGCGGAGACGTATTCGAGCGCGGCTCCGGCCGTCAGGGCCGGCGTCATGCGGTATTCGGCGTCCGCGTAAGAGCTGGTGCTGCGGCGAATTGGGAAGCCAGGTCCCGGAGAAGGTCTCTCCGGCGAGCGTCTCGACACGCTCACGTACCTGAAGTGGGAATAGGTGTAGGCCGCTCTCAGGGTCAGCGACTCGATCGGGAACCAGGCCAGGGACGTTTCGATGCCGTACCGATGGGTCGAACCGACGTTGCCGTAGAATGTCTCGAGTGGCCGCGTCGTGATCCGGTACCGGCCGAAATCGTTCTTGCGTGTCCAGATAGAAGAGACGCGAGCGTCATAGCTCAGGGACCGACCGATCGATCCGCGCGCGCCGACCTCCTCGCCGCTCGAGGTCGCGGCGACGAGCTGAGTGTTGTAGCCGCCGAGGGCAAAGGGGTTATTGACGAGCTCCTCGGTCCCCGGGGGGAGAAAGCCCGTGCCCCAGCTGGCGTAGAGTCCGAAGTCGGCGACAGGATTCCAGGTGACGCCGAGCCGCCCGTCGCCCGATTGTAAGCGACGTTGCCGGAGAGGTCTGTTCCGCCGGCCTGGAGGTGGTCGGCGAGCTTGTTGGTGACCCGTTCGTAGCGGGCGCTCGCGGAGACGCCCCAGTGGGGGCCGATCTCGAGCCGGTCGAGGACGAAGACGCCGGCGCCGGTCTGGGACAGGGTCTGATCGGCGACCCGGTCCGGGCCCTCGACGGCGCCGCCGAGGTTGGGGATATTTCGTCTCATCGATGGCCTGCCAGGCGTAATCGAGGCCGACGCTCAAATGGTTCGTGAACCGGTCCCAGGCCGCCCGGTGAGTTGAGCTGGGTCATCAGGCCCGGCGTGTTAGATCGCGATGGATGACCGTCGAAGGGACGGCCTCCGTGTACCGGGTGTTCCGGTAATAGGCGGTCGCGGTCAGGTCCAGGTTCTTCGGACAGGCTGATCGATGTCGTCACGCCGCCCGTGCCGCGCTGTTCTTCTGGAACTCGTTCTTGCTGGCGGAATCGGGGTTGGCCTGCCGGCGGAGGACTTTCGGGTTGGAGCTGAACCAGTCCAGGTTGAGGCCCTTCGGGGTTCTGATTATAGAAGTCCGTCCATCCGAGGATGGCCGTGACCTTGATCTTCGGGCTGAGCGTGAAGGCGAACTTGCCCCTGGCATTATCGCCCTTGTACGCGGACCAGTCTCTGTAGCCGTCCCCGGAGAGCATGGAACCCGTCAGGCTATAGTTCATGAGGCCGGCCGTGCCGCCGACCTCCGCAAAGCCCTTCTTGAGGCCGAAGGCGCCCCGGACGAGGCCGGCGCCCGCCGAGACGGGATCGGGACCGCCGTCACGGGTCAGGATGTTGATGATGCCGCCGGACGAGCCGCTGCCGTAGAATGCCGCGGCCGGCCCGCGCAGGACCTCGATCCGCCGGACGGCGATCCAGTCGACGTCATAGAAGTCGGAGACGTAGCCGGACGGATCATTGAGGGGAATGCCGTCGACGAGGGTCTTGATGCCGCGGGTGCCGCGCTCGGTCAGGATGCCTTCGCCGCGGATGGAGAGATGGACGCGCTCGCCGTCGGCCTGGTTGTCGACCTTGACCCCGGGGACGAGCTTCAGGACCTCGTCGATGGCGATCGTCCGCGGCATCGTCCGCAAGATGGCCGTCTCCACGACCGTGGTCGCGGCCGGGTTCTTCTTGAGCGGGATCTCGACCCGCGGCGCCGTGACGGTGATCTCGACCTTCGGCCCCGTCTGGGACGCGGCTTCTTCCTTGGCCTGAGCCGTGGCTTTGGCGAGGTCCTTGTTCTCGGACTGGGCAGATGAAGCGAAAGACGGTCCCGTCAGTACGGCCGTGACCAGGAAAATCGTCAACGCTGGCGCTAAGAAACCTGCAGTGAATTTGGACATGGCGGCACCTCTATATCTTAATTAGACACACGCCGGAGACCGATTCTTCCGTGCGCCCGGGCCGCCCTCGGCACCGCTTGACACCACTCCCACGCGGGGCTACAGTGGCGCGGTGGCCCCAGAGTTTTCTCCCGACGAGACGATGGCGAGGGCCGTCCCGGACTATCGGGAGAAGGACCTCGTCCAGGCCGCCCAGCGTGGCGAGGAAGAGGCCTTTCGCGAGATCTACCGGACCTATCGCGAGCCCGTCTGGAGTGTCGTCATATCCCTTGTCGGAGACCCCCTCCAGGCCCAGGACATTCTCCAGAACGTCTTCTTCAAAGCTTTCCGGGGCCTCCCCAGGTTCCGATTTCGTTCCGCCTTGTTCACCTGGATCTATCGGATCGCGCGGAACGAATGCCGGAACCACTCTGAGGAAACACGGACCCTCCGTCGTGCCGTTGGAAGATATTCTCGGCAGCCGCTACGAGGCTGACACCGCGAGTGTTGCCGATGATGGATCTCGGAACCGCACGGACGCCCTGACGGGCGCCGTCATGCAGCTTCCCTTCAAGATGCGGGAGGTCGTCGTCCTCAAGTATCAGGAGGACCTGTCCTATGACGAGATGAGCCGGATCCTGGGCTGTCCGTCCGGGACGGTGGCTTCGCGGCTCAACCGGGCCCTGACGGAGCTTGAAACCCTGATGCGGCCGTCCGAGGGGACCCGATGAACATCCTTTGCTTTTTCCTCCGCCGCAAATTCGTGCCCTATCTTGACGGCGGCCTCCGGCCAGACCAGGCCGGGAGACTCGAAAAACACCTGGCCGGATGCCGGCCGTGCGAGGATCTCATCGCGCGCATGCGCTCCGGCCATGAGGCGGCCCGCCGGTTCGGTCGCCTCTCGCCGGACGCTCCCCCCCGCCTTCCGGAGTTCGAGGAGATATGGGCCCGGCGCCCCTCCTCCTCACGCCTTTCGCCGGCCACTCGTGGTGCCGGCCCTCCTGGCCGTTGCGGCGGGATTGGTCATGATCTTGGTCGTCTCCAGCCGGACGATGGCCTCCCATTCACGCGAAGGCCTTGTCGCCTCTCACGATATTCAGGCCGGTCGCGGGTTCACGCCGCTCGCCATCCGCGAGTTCGCAATGAACTCCCGCAACCGAATCGTCACGGAGGGCTTCGTTCACAATGTCTACTACGATGAGCAGGAGCGGACCCTGCACATCAAGCTTGTTGAGGGTCTCCAAGATCCGGAACCGTTTGTCATCTGCGAGATCCGGGATGTCCGCGGCCTGACCATTCCCCAGCAGGGCAGCCGTGTCCGGGTCTACGGCATGGCCCGCTTCGACGCTCAGCCCGGCCGGGGCTGGCACGAAGTCAACCCGGTCATGGATATCGCCGTCCTGAACCGCTGATCTCCCGCGATTATTCCCGGGTGTTGCCCCCGCGAGCCGCGAGGTTTATAATCGGACCCAAGGGGCCGAACCGCCCACCCGAGGAGGCAGCCCGTGCAATATTTCGCCTTCGCGTCGAACATGAACCAGGCGCAAATGACGAGGTGGTGCCCGGCGAGCCGTTTCCTCAAGACCGTCTTCCTGGAGGGGTTCCGGTTCGTTTACGACGGTTTTTCCGTGACCTGGGACGGGGCCGTCGGGAATATCGTCCCGTCCGAAGCCGAACGTGTCTGGGGCGCCCTCTACAAGATCACCGAGCGCGACCGGCTGACCCTGGACGCCTTCGAGGGTTATCCGCGGAGCTATGAGCACAGGGACGTCGAGGTCAAGGACCGGGAGGGGAACATCGACCAGGCCATGACCTATCTCCGGACCGGCCGGGCCCTCGGGAAGCCGCACCCCGATTACGAGAGGATCGTGATCGACGGGGCCAAGGAATGCGGCCTGCCGGAAGAGTACATCGACAAGGCCCTTCGCGTCATCCGGCTCTGAAGCTAAAACCTGTACCTGACACCCACCCTCACGGCCGTTCCCGAAACGTTGGCCCTGGCCCGGCGGGCATCGACGACACCCTCTTCGGCCGGAGCGCTCCCCCGGACGAAGATGAGAGGGTACGAGGTCGTGTCCCCGGCCGTCTTGTGGAAGAAGAACAGGGTCCCCGGCTCGACGACCCTCTCGCCGGCCGAGTTCGTATAGACGTTCTGCCCGGTCAGCCCGCCGAAGCTGGCCAGCCGGAAGCCTGCCTCCGCGAAGAAGATCGTCCGCGGCGCGATCTCCCATTCTCCGCCGAAGGCGGCTTCGCCGCCGAGCCCGCTGGTCGTCGCCGAGCCCTTCCATTGTTCCCAGGTGGCGGCCCCCTCATGGCGGAAAAGGTATCCGGCCTTGACCGCATAGAGCCCGAGGGCGCCGCGGATAAAGAAGCCGCCGCCGGGATAGTAGCGGACCATGACCTTGACCGGGACGCCCCGGAGCGAAGGCTTGGTCGATACCGCCTCCGAGAGCAGCGGGTCGGTGAGCTCGATGCTGTCCCCGTTGGCGCCGCGGAGGTAGTCGGCGCCGACGCCGAACGTCAGCCTGGGAGAGTAGCGGTAGGAGAGCTCGAAGCCGATGAGGCCGGCGAGGTGCAGCGCGTCGGCGGGCCGGGGCACCGGAAGGCCGGTCGACGCGCCGAACCAATCGACGTACCCCCGCGTTCCGTCGTTGAGGTCCCGCGGCGCGAGCGAGGCGATTCCGGCGGAGACGGAGATCTCGAGCGGGATCGTTCCGGTCCTGAATTCGGGCGTCTCGATCCGGCCGATCCGGATCGGCCGCGGGGCGCGCTCGCGCGGCGGCGTCTCTTCGGCCGGTTTCTTCGCCGGTTCCGGGGCCGGCGCGCCCTGCTCGACGACCTGGACCAGGCTTTCGTGGATCCAGCCGCCGATGACCCCGCCGTCCTCCAGGGTGTAGCGGACGAAGTACCACTCGCCCTCTTTCCTGTCCGCTTCGAGGACGGTGCCTTCGGGGATCTGCTGGACGATGGAGCTGCCGATGTCGGGCTTCTCCCGCAGGTTGGCCTGCTCGGCCGAGATCTTGACCTTGGTCGCCCGTGCGGGGGCTTTCTGGGCCGCGGCGGCGAGCGTCGCCCCGGCGGCCAAGATCACGACGAACGAGAGGACGGTCCGTTTCATGCGCATGGCGGGTTCACCCTGCCCGGATTATAAACGACTCGCGGGCGCGGAACAAGGGCGGCCGGCGGCCGTCCGGGCCTATTGGTACTCGGCCCAGTGCTTGATGGCGAGGTCGGCCGGCTTCTTGGCGGCCAGGGCCTGGACGAAAAGATCGGCGGCCTGCAGGTTGGTCAGGATGGGGATCGAGTAGTCGACGGCCAGGCGCCGGAGCCTGTAGGCCGAGTCGAACTCGACCCTCTTTCCCGGGTTGGGGATGGAGATGACGAGATCGAGCCGGCCACCGGCGATGTAATCGCGGATGTTCGGTCCGCGGCGCTCGTGGACCTTGAACAGGCGCGTGTTCCGCACGCCGTTTTCTTTGAGAAAGGCCGAGGTCTTCTCGGTCGCGAAGATCCGGTAGCCGAGCCCGGCCAGGGTCTGGGCGGCGCCGATGAAGCGGCTCTTGGATTCCTCGCCGCCGAGGGTCAGGAGGACGTTCTTTTTCGGCAGGCTGAATCCCGTCGCCAGGATCGCCTTGAGGTAGGCCTCGTGGACGTCCTCGCCGAGGCAGGCGACCTCTCCGGTCGAAGCCATCTCGACCCCGGTGACCGGATCGGCGCCCTTGAGCCGGGAGAACGAGAACTGGGGCGCCTTGACGCCGACATAGTTCAGATCGAGCGTCGTCTTGCCGTTGCGGACGGGCCGGCCCATCATGGCGGCGACGGCCAGCTCGACGAAGTTCGTCCGGGCCACCTTGCTGACGAACGGGAACGAGCGCGAGGCCCGGAGGTTGCACTCGATGACCTTGATGGCGTTGTCCTTGGCGATGAACTGGATGTTGAACGGGCCGGTGATCTCGAGGGCCAGGGCGATCTCGCGGCCGATCTCGCGGATGCGGCGGATCGTCTCGATGTAGAGCTTCTGGGGAGGCAGGACCATGGTCGCGTCGCCCGAATGGACGCCGGCGTTCTCGACATGCTCGACGATGGCCGAGGCGATGACCTCGCCGCGGTCGGCCACGGCGTCGAGCTCGATCTCCTTGGCGTTCAGGATGAACTTGGAGATGACGACCGGATATTCGGGCGAAACGCGGGAGGCCTTCAGAAGATAGCGGTCGAGGTAGTCCTCGTTGAAGACGACGCTCATGGCCGCCCCGCTCAGGACGTAGGACGGCCGGATG
This sequence comes from Candidatus Aminicenantota bacterium, assembly GCA_963743205.1. GTDB lineage: Bacteria > Acidobacteriota > Aminicenantia > Aminicenantales > Saccharicenantaceae > RBG-16-66-30. Next base: position 26,960 of record CAVUOW010000010.1, on the reverse strand, counting down.
AGCACCGGGTAGCCGATCGTCCGGGCGAAGCGCTTGGCCTCGGCGACGCTCCGGAGCTCGCGCCACTCCGGCTGATCGACGCCGAGCTCGTCGAGGAGCTTGGAGAACTTGAAGCGGTCCTCGGCCCGGTCGATGCTCGGCGGCGGCGTCCCCAGGACGCGGACGCCCGCCTTGTGGCAGCGCAGGGCGATATTGTTGGGGATCTGGCCGCCCATCGACAGCAGGACGCCGAGCGGCTTCTCCTTCTCGTAGATGTCGAGGACGCGCTCGAAGCTGAGCTCGTCGAAGTAGAGCCGGTCGCAGATGTCGTAGTCGGTCGACACCGTCTCCGGGTTGTAGTTGACCATGATCGTGGCGTAGCCGAGCTTCTTCAGGGCCAGGGCGGCGTTGACGCAGCACCAGTCGAACTCGACCGAGGAGCCGATGGAGTACGAGCCCGAGCCGAGGACCATGACCTTGCCGGGCTTGCCGCGGCCGTTGCGGAACGGCACGTCGTCCTCGCGGCCGTTGTAGGTCACGTAGAGGTAGTTCGTCTGGGCCGGGTACTCGGCGGCCAGCGTGTCGATCTGCTTCACGGCCGGAACGAGGCCGAGCTCCTTCCGCCGGGCCCGGACGCGGAGCTCGGACGATCCGGTGAGGAGCGAGATCTGCTTGTCCGAGAAGCCCTTGCGCTTGGACTCGAGGAGAAGGTCGGGCGCGACGGCGCCGAGGCGGCGGCCGCGGAGCCGCGCCTCGCAGTCGACGACCGACTTGATCTTGTGGAGGAACCAGCGGTCGATGCGGGTCAGCTCGTGGATGCGGTCGACGGTGATGCCTTTCTTGAGGGCCTCGGCGATGCCGAACAGCCGCTCGTCGGTCGGGTGGCGGAGCTCCTTCTCCAGGCTCCGGAAAGAGTAGTTTTCGTTGGCGACGAGGCCGTAGACGCCGACCTGGAGCATCCGGGCCGCCTTCTGGATGGCCTCCTCGAAGGACCGGCCGATGGCCATGACCTCGCCGACCGATTTCATCTCCGAGCCGATCTTCTTCGAGACGCGGCCGAATTTCTTGAGGTCCCAGCGCGGGATCTTGACCACGAGGTAGTCCAGGGCCGGCTCGAAGCAGGCCGAAGTGACCTTGGTGATCGAGTTCGGCAGGTCCGGCAGCGTGTGCCCGAGGGCGAGCTTGGCGGCGACGAAAGCCAGGGGATAGCCGGTGGCCTTGCTGGCCAGGGCCGAGCTCCGCGACAGCCGGGCGTTGACCTCGATGATGCGATAGTCGCCGTCGCGGGGGTTGAGGGCGTACTGGATGTTGCATTCGCCGACGATGCCGAGGTGCCGGATGGCCTTGACGGCGATCGCCCGCAGGCGATGGTACTCCTCGTTCGTCAGCGTCTGCGACGGGGCGATGACGATGCTCTCCCCGGTGTGGATGCCCATGGGATCGAAATTCTCCATGTTGCAGACGGTCACGCAGTTGTCGGCCCGGTCGCGGACGACCTCGTACTCGATCTCCTTCCAGCCCTCGAGGTACTCTTCGATGAGGATCTGCGGCGCGGCCGTGAAGGCCCGCCGCAGCGCCTCGCGCAGCTCGCGCGGCGAATAGGCGACGCCGCTGCCCTTGCCGCCGAGGGCGTAGGCGACGCGGGCCATGACCGGATAGCCGATCGCTTCGGCCGCGCGCAGCCCCGCTTCGACCGTCCGGACGGCGAGGCCCCGGGGAGCTTTCAGACCGGCCTGGGCCAGGGCCCGGTTGAAGAGCTTGCGGTCTTCCGTCTTCTCGACCGCCTCCATCGGCGTCCCGAGGACGGGCAGCCCGGCCTCGGCCAGGACGCCGCTCTTCCACAGCGCGACGCCGCAATTGAGGGCCGTCTGGCCGCCGAAAGAGAGGAGCAGCCCGTCCGGCTTCTCCCGCTCGATGACCTTCTTGACGAAGAACGGGGTGACCGGCAGGAAATAGACCCGGTCGGCCATCCCTTCGGAGGTCTGGATCGTGGCAATGTTGGGATTGACCAGGACGACTTCGAGGCCCTCCTCCTTGAGGGCCTTGATGGCCTGGCTGCCGGAGTAGTCGAACTCGCCGGCCTCGCCGATCTTGAGGGCGCCGCTTCCCAGGATGAGGACCTTCCGGGGTTTTTTCATCCGGCAGCCTCGAGGAACTCGTCGAACAGGAATTCGGTATCGGTCGGGCCGGGGCAGGCCTCGGGGTGGAACTGGACGCCGAACACGGGCTTGCGGCTGTGGCGGATGCCTTCGTTCGTGCCGTCGTTCGCGTTCCTGAACCAGGAGGTCCAGCCGCGGGGCAGGCTGGCCGGGTCGACGGCGAACCCGTGGTTCTGGCTGGTGATGTAGCAGCGCCGGGTGCCTTCTTCGAGGCAGGGCTGGTTCTGGCTCCGATGTCCGAACTTGAGCTTGTAGGTCGAGCCGCCTGCGGCCAGCGCGAGGACCTGGTTGCCGAGGCAGATGCCGAAGAGCGGGATGCCGGCGCCGAGGAGGCGGCGGACCGCGGCCACCGTGGAGGCCGCCCGCTCAGGGTCGCCCGGGCCGTTGGAGATGACGACGCCTTTCGGAGCGAAGGACAGGATGCGCTCCGCATCTGAATCCGCCGGGACACGCACGACGGCGACGCCGCGCCGGACGAGGGCCCGGATGATCCCCATCTTGACCCCGCAGTCGATGAGGACGATCGTCCTCCGGGCCTTGGGGTTGTAGATGCGGATCTCCGGTGTCGTGACTTCGGCGACGAGGTCGCGGGCGTTGGGATCGGGGACTTCGCGGGCCTCGCGCCGTAACCGGGCCGGGCTCTGCGGGCCGTCGCCGGCGGCGAGGAGCCCGGTCATGACGCCGTGGACGCGAAGCTTCTTCGTCAGGGCCCGCGTGTCGATGCCGGCGATGGCCGGGACGCCGCTCTCGCGGAGCCAGTCGTCGAGCGTCTTCCGCGACGTGGCGTGGGAGGGATGCTCGCAGAGCTCCGATACGACATAGCCGGCGATCTGCGGCCTGTCCGACTCGAAGCGGGACGGGTCGACGCCGTAGTTGCCGATGAGCGGATAGGTCTGGCAGAGGATCTGGCCGCGATAGGACGGGTCGGTGATGCTCTCCGGGTAGCCGACGATCCCGGTATTGAAAACGACTTCCCCCCCGGTCTTGGCGACCGCGCCGAAGCCTACGCCCTCGAGGACGGTCCCGTCCGCCAGGGCCAGAGCTGCTCTGCGAATGAGGTCGGTCTCCCTTCCATTTTCGGGGCAGTATAGCACAGGGGACCGCGGGGCTCAAGAGGCCGCGAGGAGGCGATCTCACCCCTTGAATCACCGGGCCTGAGCATGGTACTTTCATCGGGGGAGAGGAGAATGGTGCCAGGGCGTTTTTGACGGTGAGGTGAGCCATGTCTTCCGGTGACGATCTCGCGACGCCCGGTCCCTCGGACCCCGGCGCGCCGGCGGGCCCGTCCGTCCCCATCCCGGCCGACAAGGACGAGCTCATCCGCTCCATGGCCCGGGCCATGCGCGTGGCCTTCAAGATGGCCTCGATGTACAACGCGGACCACCCGGCCTTCAAGAGCAGCGTCAACGACCTCATGGCCAGGCTCGAGGCCCTGTTCGTTTTCATCAATCCCCTGTCGATCGGCTTCTCGCCCCACGCCCTGCTCATCGACGGCCGCTTCTGGGAAGGCGAACGCACGTACATGGACCTGGCCCAGCTGTTCCACTTCCGCAAGATCAAGCGCCTCGAGATCCGCCCGGGGCTGCCCCACGCCGAGTTCATGCGCTTCGCCTCCAAGATCATGCTGCCCGTGAAGCTGTTCATCAAGGAGGGCGGGGCCCAGGCCATCATCAAGCGGGAGACCATCATCCACATCTCCGTCGATACCCTCGATTATTCCATCCTGCTCCAGGGCGAGGGCGAGGAGATCAAGGACATCTGGCCCTACCTCCTCATGGAAGCGGTCGAAGAGGACGATCCCGAGAAGCTCGAGGAGCTGGCCGGCTCGTTCGGCAAGGTCGTCGGCAAGTTCAACACCGAGGACCTCATCCAGAACGAGGAGATGCACAAGAACTTCGCCAAATTCTTTCACTATCTCAAGACGACCTCCGAGGAGAAGCACCGGGTCGCCTCGAAGCAGCTCCTGAAGTCCATTGTCTCGGCCCGCAAGACGCCGACGGAATCGAAATTCGAGAACCTCAAGCTGCTCATCTCCGACCTGAGCGAGGAGGACCTGGCCTCGACCCTCTGGGAGGAGATCCTCGGCAACGACAAGTTCGACTCGCTGAGCTTCAGCATCTTCTCCCGGCTCATCGACAAGGAGCGGCACAAGAAGATCTCGACGTCGCTGCACGCGCTCTTCCACAGCGACAATCCCCAGAACCGGCGCTCCGAGACCGAGTCGAAGATCCGCATCCTGCTCTCGGGCGTCTCCTCCCAGCTCCACTCCGAGATGTACCGCCAGACGCTGTCCAACGTCCTCAACGAGATCGCCTTCGACCAGAAGCTGACCCTCGATCACACGGCCCTGCAGCGGAACTACCGCTTTCTCCTGCTCGTCCTGCTGTCCCAGGGGGCGCAGAAGGAGCCGGCCCTCGCCGAGCTGGGGCGGATCGCCGAGGAGTGGCCGAGGATCGTCGACGAGGGCGATTTCGAGTTCCTGCTCGCCTACCACGAGGTCCTCGACGCCAAGTCCGCGGATCTCGCCGCCGAGCCGGCCTTCGAGGAGGCCCGGCGGTCCATCGCCGAGCACGTCGAAGGCTGTCTCCTGCGCGGCGAGACCCGGCCCGAGCTCGACACCTTCGTCGAAAAGCTCGGCCGTAGCCTCCACGATTGGGAGGCCTATTCGGCCACCGTATTCAAGGACCGGATCGTCTCGCCCTCCCTCCTCCGGGCCTGTTTCCGCTTCTTCCCCGACGAGACCGAGGCGTTCTTACGCCTGGATCAAGAAGAAGTCGTCCGACAGCGAGCTCCTCGGCCGGATCGCCGACGCCCTGCGGCTCATCGATACGCCGCTCTCCCTCGAGACGCTGAAGAAGGTCTACGACGCCGGCGACGCGGGCGTCAAGGTCAAGGCCCTCCAGGCCATGCAGAACCTCAAGGAGTACGACGAGGCCTTCCTTTTCCCCTTGCTGGAGAAGAAGAACGAGCTCATTCAGGCCGAGGCCCTGGTCCTGCTCATGCGCCACGAGCGGACGAAGCACGTCGCCTTCACCAAGCTCTTCGGACTGCCCTCACCCTACGGCATCCGGAACAAGGCGCTCCTGCGCAACCTCGGCATCGTCGGGCGCTACGGCCTGCGCGAAGCCGCCCCGTACATCGAATCGCTGGCCGAGCGGAAGGATTTCTGGAACCGCAAGGTCCGGCAAGAGGCGACCCGCCTCCTGGAGACATGGCGTGAGGGATAAGATCAAGATCTGCTTCATCTACCTGATGAACGCCATCCAGGCGGGAAAGATCTACACCGGCGATCATCCGAAGTTCAAGGAATATCTCAACCGGCTCTTCGTCGTCGTCCAGGAGATCCTCGAGGACCGCAAGGAGCTCGTGCTCGGCATCATCGGCGGCGAGGCGGCCTGGGAGGACGAGATCTTCTTCAACCTGCGCGGCAAGCTCGGCCTGCTCATCGACTTCCTCGAGAAGAACGGCGTCGAGCGGATCATCTTCCAGCAGGGCCTGCGCTTCGAGGAGCTGCGCGAGTTCATCATCTTCCTGACCCGGGTCAAGCGCCAGGAGAAGATCAGCGAGCAGGAGTACTTCACCCTCCACGGCATCCAGAACATCCGCGCCGGCAAGCTCCGGACCATGGTCAAGGGGGAGGAGGCCGTGTCCGAGGCCCTGGAGACGCGGACGCGCTACGAGAGCTCCGTCCGGACGGTCTCCAGCGCCCTCAACGTCGTCCTGGAAAAGGAAGAGGTCGACTACCTCGACCTGCGCTTCAACATCCTCGGCATCATGGAGGATTTCGTCGGCCGCCACCAGGAGCTCCTCAACCTCGTCTCGGTCAAGAGGCGCGACCTGGTGACCTTCGTCCACCTTCTCAACGTCACCCTGCTGGCGATGTTCTTCGCCTCGAAGCTGCAGTTCGCCAAGGACGACGTCCTCGACCTGGGCATCGCCGCCCTCTACCACGACGTCGGCAAGCTCTACATCTCGCTCAAGGTCATTCAGAAGGAGAGCAAGCTGTCCGAGGGCGAGTTCCTGCAGGTCCGCAACCATCCCCTCCTCGGCGCCCGGATCCTCGAAGGCTACAAGGACGCCCTGGGCATCCTGCCGATCGTCGTCTGCTACGAGCACCACCTGCGCCACGACATGACCGGCTACCCCAAGTCGCCCTACGCCCGCAGGCCCCATCCGGCCTCGATGATGGTCTCGATCTGCGACGTCTACGACGCCCTGGCCCTCAAGCGCTCCTATAAGAAGGATTATCCCCCCGAGAAGATCCACGAGCTGATGATGCTCGAGAGGGGCAAGATCTTCGATCCCCAGCTCCTGGACAAGTTCTTCCAGTTCATGGGCGTCTGGCCGATCGGGACGCTCGTGGGGATGAGCGACGGGCGGGTCGGCGTCGTCCGGGCCGTCAACGACCTCGATATCGACCGGCCGTCCGTCCAGATCCTGGCCCCGGAGAACGCCGGGGAGGTCGTCGACCTGGCCCTGCGGCCGGACGTCCGCATCCTCGAATCCCTGAATCCCCAGGGCGATGGGGCCAGGTACCTGCCGCTCATCGGCCTGCCGGAGCCGCCCGCCCCCGAACCGGGGGAGGCGGAGGACGAGGAAGCGGACCTCGAGTAAAGGAGTTACCCATGTGCGGCATCATCGGTTGCGCCGGCGTCCGGGACACCGTCCCCGGCCTCATCGAGGGCCTGCGGCGTCTCGAATACAGGGGCTACGATTCGGCCGGGATCGCCGTCCTCAACGGCGACGGGCTCGAGAGGCGGCGGGTCAAGGGCAAGGTCCGCGACCTGGCCGAGGAGATCCGCCGGCACCCGATCACCGGCGCCTGCGGCATCGGGCATACCCGGTGGGCGACCCACGGCCGCCCGAGCGAGGACAACGCCCATCCGCACACCGACTGCAGCGGAACGATCGCCCTCCTTCACAACGGCATCGTCGAGAACTACTGGTCCCTCAAGGAGAAGCTGCTCGCCGAGGGCCACGTCTTCAAGACCGAGACGGACACCGAGGTCATCGTCCACCTCGTCGAAAAGCACTTCCACGGCTCCCTCGAAGAGGCCCTCCGCGCCGCCGTCAAAGAGCTTGAAGGCGCCTTCGCCGTGGCCTGCATCTCGTCGCGCGACCCGGGCAAGATCGTCGCCGCACGCAACGGCCCGCCGGTCGTTGTCGGGTTCGGCTCAGGGGAGTCCTTCCTTTCGTCGGACATCACGCCGCTCCTCGCCCATACCCGGCGCGTGGCCTATTTGGGCGACGGCGAGATCGCCGTGCTGGAGCCGTCAGGGGTCCGCTTCGCCACCTTCGCCGGCGCCCCGGTCGAAAAGACCGCGGAGACCATCGACTGGGAGCCGGCCATGATCGAAAAGCGCGGCTTCGAGCACTTCATGGCCAAGGAGATCTTCGAGCAGGCCGACGTCGTCCGCGACACGCTGAAGAGCCGGGTGTCCCTCGACTCGGGGCAGGTCTTCCTCGACGACCTCGGGATCGCGCCCGACGTCTTCCGCGAGGTTTCGCGCGTCGTCCTCATCGCCTGCGGCACCTCCTACCACGCCGGCCTTGTCGGCAAGTACCTCCTCGAAACGCTGGGCCACGTCCCCGTCGATGTCGAGTACGCCTCCGAGCTCCGGTCGCGGGACTTCGCCATGGATCGCGAGACGCTCGTCCTCGGCATCTCCCAGTCGGGCGAGACCGCCGACACGCTGGCCGCCCTTCGCCTCGCCCGGGAGAAGGCCCGGGCCGTCCTGGCCGTCACCAACAATACAAGATCCTCGATGGCCCGGGAGGCGGACGGCGTCCTCGATCTCCATGCCGGGCCGGAGATCGGCGTGGCCGCGACGAAGACCTTCGTCGGCCAGATGGCCGCCCTGGCCCTCTTCGCCCTGGCCTTCGCCCAGGCCCGCGGCGCCCTCGGCGAGGAGGCGAGCCGGACGCTCGTCCAGGAGCTCCAGCGCGTGCCCCACAAGATGGATCGGGTCCTCGGCGGGGCCGCCGCGATCGAGCGGGCCGCCCGCCGCTTCCTCGACTGCGAGCATTACCTCTTCCTCGGCCGCTGGATCAACTTCCCCATCGCCCTGGAAGGGGCCTTGAAGCTCAAGGAGATCTCCTACACCCACGCCGAGGGCTACGCCGGCGGAGAGATGAAGCACGGCCCCATCGCCCTCATCGACGAGGGCATGACGACTTTGGCCATCGTGCCGCACGACCGCGTCTACGAGAAGATGCTGTCCAACATCGCCGAGGTCAAAGCGCGGAACGGCCGCATCCTGGCCGTCGCCTTCGAGGGCGATGAGAGGGCCCGGGCCGCGGCCGAAGAGGTCTTCCCCATTCCCGAGACGCACCAGCTCTTCACCCCGTTCCTGACCGTGCTGCCGCTCCAGCTCTTCGCCTACTATGCCGCTTCCGCGAAGGGCCTCGACGTCGATCAGCCGCGCAACCTGGCCAAGAGCGTCACCGTCGAATGATCTTGCCGGGGCCGGCGCTGATGAGGTATTCTGGAGAGCGGAGGAGAACCCGATGAGACATCGTACCCCCTGGCGTTCCGGCGCCGTCATCGCCGCCGCGGCCGTCCTTCTGGCCGCCGCCGCCTGGGCCCAGGCCCCCAAGCCACGGGCCGTGTTCAAGGAAACGTCCCACGACTTCGGCAAGGTCAAGCAGGGCGACGTCGTCAGCCACGAGTTCGTCTTCAAGAACGAAGGCGGGGCCCCGCTCCTGGTCGAAAAGGTCGAGACGACCTGCGGCTGCACGGCCGCGCTCGTGTCCGAGAAGAAAGTCGGGCCGGGCAAGGAAGGCAAGATCAAGACGACCTTCGACACCCGGGGCTATTCCGGGCGCCTGTCCCGCTACATCTATCTCATCTCGAACGACGGCGAAAACACCCGCCGCGAGCTCAGCCTCGTCGCGGACATCCAGGTCCCGCCCTCGGCCCGCATCGACGTCGACCGCTACAACGTCGACATGGGCCTCGTCCTCGAGGGCGAATCGCCGTCGGCCCGGGTGCTCATCAAGAGCGCGGGGGAGCGCGAGCTCAAGGTCGAGATGGCCCACGAGAACGTCCAGTTCTTCTCCGGCGGCAAGCCCCTCGTTTCGCCGTTCTTCCTGCCCACGGGCGAATCGCGAGAGGTCGAGCTCCGCTTCCCGCCCCAGGCGAAGACCGGCGTCCTGCGCGACTACATCCTCGTCAAGTCGAACGATCCCGTTCGCTCGACGCTCTCCATCTACGTCAGCCGCTACGTCGTCTCCAGGAAAGAGCTGAAGGACCTGTTCGACAAGTATAAGACGGTCCTCAAGGATAACTAGGAGGGACGGCACCGGTCGGCCGAACGACCGGTGCGGGAACATGGCCCGCATCCTCACGGTCAAGGCCCAGCCGCGCTCGAAGGCGCCGGGCGTCGAGGACCTCGGCCCGGACAGCTTCCGGGTGCGCGTCCGGGCGGCGCCGGACAAGGGCCGGGCCAACGCGGAGGTCACCGAACGGTTGGCGGCCCACCTCGGAGTCCCGCCCTCGCGGCTGACGCTCTTTCGGGGCGCCGCCTCTTCCCACAAGCTCTTCCGGCTTGAGGAGTAGAAGATGACCGCCTACAACCTTGTCAGCTTCGCCGGGATCTTCGTCCTGGCCGCGGTGGCCTGGCTCTTCTCCTCGAACCGCAAGGTCGTCAACGCGCGCGTCCTCATCTGGGGCATCGGGCTCCAGCTCCTCGTGGCCTGCTTCATCTTTGTCGTCCCGGCCGGGACCATGGTCTTCCTCTGGGTGAACGACGCCGTCACCGCCGTCCTCGGGACGGCCCTGGCCGGGGTCCAGTTCGTGTTCGGGCGTCTGGCCCTGCCGCCGGGGACAGTGAACGCGTCCGGCGAGACCTCCCTCGGCTATTTCCTGGCTTTCCAGGGTCTGCCGACGATCATCTTCTTCGCCGCCCTGCTCGGGGCTCTCTACTATCTGGGCATCATGCCGTTCTTCGTCCGTCTATTCGCCAGGATCTTCTCCCGGTCGATGAGGATCAGCGGGGCCGAGGCGCTGTCCGTTTCGGCCAACATCTTCGTCGGCGTCGAATCGGCCCTCGTCGTCCGGCCCCACCTCAAGGACATGACCGTCTCGGAGCTGGGGACGATCATCACGGCCGGCATGGGGACCATCGCCTCGACGGTGCTGGCGATGTACGTCATGATGCTCCAGAAAGAGATCCCGACGATCGCCGGCCACCTCGTCTCGGCGTCGTTCATCTCGGCGCCCGCCTGCATCGTCATGGCCAAGCTGATCATGCCCGAGACCGGGAAGCCCCTGACGCTGGGCCTGGACGTCAAGCCCCACTACGAGCGCGAAGACAACCTGATCATGGCCATCATCAACGGGGCGGGGGAAGGGCTGAAGCTCCTCGGCGGCATCGTCACCCTGCTCATCGCCTTCCTGGGCCTCCTCGCCCTCGTCAACCTGGGACTCGGCTGGGCCGGCGGGCTCGTCAACGGGCTCTTCGGCTGGCATGTCCAATGGTCCCTCGAGGCCTTCCTCGGCTATCTGTTCTACCCTCTGACACTGGCCATGGGGGTCCCCCCGTCAGACGCCCTGCCGATCGCCAAGATCCTCGGCGACCGGACCATCCTGACCGAGGTCTTTTCCTACGGCCGGCTGGCCGATCTCATGGCCGGAGGGGCCCTGCACGACCCGCGGTCGGCCATCATCGCCTCCTACGCCCTCTGCGGCTTCGCCCACGTCGCCTCCCTGGCCATCTTCATCGGCGGGACGGGCGCGCTTGTCCCGACCCGGGTCAAGGACATCTCCCGGATCGGCTTCCGGGCTCTCCTTGCCGCGACGCTGGCCTGCCTGATGACCGGGGCCGTGGCCGGAACCTTTTACACCGGCTCCTCCGTCCTTTTCGGCCGCTGAAGAATCCCCGGGCGAACTGGGACGAACTGGCGGCTCCGATCGTCCTTCTTAGACGGAGAACGCCCCATGGACGAACGCGATCTATGCTGGCTGGCCCTGCACCTCCTCTTTTATGGGCCGAGTGCCGCCGCCCGGCGCCTCACCGGCCGCTTCCCGGCGGTCACGGACGTCTTTCGGGCGGCCCCGGCCGACTTCGAAGGGCTTCGCCTGCCTGCCGACGCCGTCGAGGCCATCGCTTCCGGGCGAGCCGTCGACCGGGCCAGGCGGGAATTGGAAAATATCGACCGGAAGGCGTATACTCTCTTGACCTTAGACGACCCGGCATATCCGGGATACTTGCGAGAGATCTTCGATCCTCCGTTCGTCCTCTATTGCGAGGGCGATCCGGAGACTCTTCGAAATCCCGCGGTGGCCATCGTCGGCGCCAGGCGGCCCACCCCCTACGGGCGGGCCGTGGCGGAAAAGCTCGCCGGCGACCTGGCGGACCGCGGCTGCGTCATCGCCAGCGGCCTGGCCGCGGGCATCGACGCCTGTGCTCATCGGGGGGCTCTCAGGAAGGGAAGGACGGTGGCCGTGCTCGGTTCGGGTTTGGACGTTCCGTATCCGTGGGAGAACCGCGGCCTTCACCGCGACATCGCGGCGCGAGGGGCGGTGGTGACGGAATACGCCTTGGGAACGCCGCCGCTCGCGGAGAATTTTCCGGTCCGCAACCGGATCATCAGCGGCCTCTCGGTCGGTCTGGTCGTCGTCGAGGCCGCGCGGAAGAGCGGCTCGCTCATCACGGCCAAGCTGGCCCTCTCGCAGGACCGGGAGGTCATGGCCGTCCCCGGCAACGTGACCTCGGAGCTGAGCGAAGGCCCGAACGGCCTCATCCGGGACGGCGCCAGGCCCGTCGCCTCCTGGGAGGATGTGGCCGAGGCCCTGCCCTCGCCGTGGCGGGAGAATCTCCTTGCGCGGCGGGACGAGAAAGAGCAAAATAGCGGCGCTTCTCTGAGCCAGGACGAGTGCCGCCTGCTGGACGAGCTGCCCGTCGACGCGGCCCTGCCCATCGACGAGCTGGCCGAACGGACGGGCCTTTCGGTCTCCAGCCTGCTGGCGCTCCTGCTCGGCCTCGAATTGAAGGGGGCCGTCATCCAGCATCCCGGGAAAGAATTTCAGAGGAGAATGTAAGTGTCGAAATCACTCGTGATCGTCGAATCGCCGGCCAAGGCCAAGACGATCAACCACTATCTCGGCCCCGACTTTATCGTCAAGGCCTCGATGGGCCACGTCCGGGACCTGCCCAAAAAGAAGATGGGTATCGACATCGCGGCCGGCTTCCAGCCGACCTACGAAGTCATCCCCGAAAAGGGAAAGACCGTCGCCGACCTCAAGAAAGCGGCCAAAGAGAGCGAGCGGGTCATTCTCGCGGCCGACCCCGACCGGGAAGGCGAGGCCATCTCCTGGCACCTCAGCCAGCTTCTGGCCGACGTCAACCGGAACATCTTCCGGGTGTCCTTCAATGAGATCACCGAAGAGGGCGTGCAGGCGGCTTTTAAGAACCTCTGCCAGATCGACCTGAATCTCTTTGACGCCCAGCAAACGCGGCGTATCCTCGACCGGCTGGCCGGGTATCTCATCAGTCCCCTGCTGTGGAAGAAGATCGCCCGAGGCCTGTCGGCCGGCCGGGTCCAGTCCGTGGCCCTGCGGCTGATCGTCGACCGGGAGAAGGAGATCAAGGCCTTCGTGGCCGAGGAGTACTGGCCGTTCACGGCCCGGCTCGAGGCGAAGAACCCTCCGGCCTTCAAGGCCGTTCTGGCCAAGATCGAAGGGAAAAAGGCCAAGGTCCACAACGAAGAAGAGGCCAAGATCGTCCGCGAAGAATGCGGGAGGGCGCCGTTCCTCCTGGATAAGGTCCAGGTCAAGCCCAAGCTCAAGCACCCCGGGCCGCCCTACATCACGAGCACCCTCCAGCAGGACGGTTTCCGGCTCCTGCGCTTCCCGGTGAAGAAGACCATGTTCGTCGCCCAAAAGCTCTACGAAGGCATGGCCATCGGCGAGGCCGGCCAGACCGGGCTCATCACCTACATGCGCACGGACTCCTTCCGGATCTCCGAGGGGGCCCAAGCCGCGGCCCGGGCCTACATCGGTCAGGCCTACTCGGTCGCCCACGTCCCGGCCAAGCCGAACGAATACAGGAGCAAGAAGAAGACCCAGGACGCCCACGAGGCCATCCGGCCCGCGCACATCGAGCTCACGCCGGAGAAGGTCAAGCCCTTTCTCAAGAAAGAGGAATACGACGTCTACAAGCTCATCTGGAGGAAGTTCATCGCCTCGCAGATGGCCGCGGCCAAGATCGAGGAGACGGCCTTCGATATCACGGTCGGCCGCTACCTCTTTCAGGCCAAGGGCGAGGTCGTCAAGTTCGACGGCTTCCTGGCCGTCTGGCCGAACGGCAGCAGCGATAAAGAGGTTCTGCCCAAGGCCGAGGCCGGCGAAACGCTCAAGCTCCTGGAGCTTGAAACCAAGCAGAAATTCACCGAGCCGCCGCCCCGCTACACGGAGGGGACGCTGGTCAAGGAGCTCGAGGCCCGCGGCATCGGCCGGCCGAGCACCTACGCGCCGACGATCGCCACCATCCAGACCCGGACCTACGTCGTCAAAGAGGAGGGCAAGTTCAGGCCCACCGAGCTGGGCATGTACGTCACGGAATTCCTGGTCAAGAACTTCGCCAAGCTCCTGGAATACAAGTTCACCGCCCATATGGAGGAAGAGCTCGACCAGATCGCCGAAGGCGCCCGGACAGGCGCCGACAGCCTCAAGGAGTTCTATGCCCTGCTCGAGGGCTATCTCAAGGCGGCCGGCGAGATCGAGGGCGTCAAGCAGACGGGCATCCCGCTCGACGAGAAGTGCCCAACGTGCGGCGCGCCGCTGGTCGTCAAAAGCGGCCGCTTCGGTCAGTTCAAGGCCTGTTCCACCTATCCGGCCTGCAAGTTCCGCGATAGCCTGGACAAGAAGGAATCCAAGCCCCTCGACGAAAAATGTCCGCAGTGCGGCTCTCCGCTGGAGCAGAAGTTCGGCCGCTTCGGCCCCTTCATCGCCTGCTCGGATTACCCCAAGTGCAAGTACATCAAGAAGGACAAGCCCGTCGAGACGGGCCTCGACTGCCCGCTCGGCTGCGGCGGCAAGATCCTGAAGCGCAAGACGCGCCGGGGCAAGTTCTTCTTCGGCTGCAGCCGCTATCCGAAGTGCACCTTCGCGTCCTGGGACGAGATCCTCGACCGGACCTGCCCGCAATGCGGGGCCAAGGTCCTGTATAAGAAGAACGCCCTCCGCGGCGAGCCGTACATCTACTGCAAGACCGAGAAGTGCGCCTTCAAGGAAGCCGCGCCCCGGGAGAAGATCTGGGAGCAGGGCGCCGAGGCCGAAAAGGCCGGCGCGCCGGAGCCGTCCGGGTCGCCCGCGCCGTCGGCGGAAGGCGGACCGGAGGCGGCGGAGCCCGACGGCACCGATGAACAAGGAAATCGCTGAGTTCCTGGCCTTTCTCAAGCACGAGAAGAACGCCTCTCCCCACACCCTGGCCGCTTATGAGCGCGACCTTCGGCAGGTCGCGGCCTACCTGAAGGAGCGCGAGGTCCGCTGGGACAAGGCCGGCAATGTCGTCCTTCGCGGCTTCCTGGCCGAGCTCCACGAAAAGAAGCGCAAGAAGACGACGATCGGGCGCAAGCTCGCCGCCATCCGCTCCTTCTATGATTTCTGCCTGCGCAAAAAATGGATCGCCGGGAACCCGGCCAAGATCCTGTCCAGGCCCCGGCAGGAGAAGCACGTCCCCTCCTTCCTTTCGGAGGACGAGACGACGCAGCTCCTCGATCTGCCCCGTTCCTCGGAACCGCTCGACCTCCGCGACAAGGCCGTCCTGGAGCTTCTTTACGCCTCGGGCATCCGGGTCAGCGAGCTCGTCGGCATCGAAACGGCCGACATCCATTTCGGCGAGCGCCTCGTCCGCGTCCGCGGCAAGGGCAAGAAAGAGCGCATCGTCCCGTTCGGCGGCAAGGCCCGCGAGGCCCTGGAGGATTATCGCCGGGCGAGGGAAGCGCTCGCCGGAGGCGGGGACGGCGGCGAGGCCTTCTTTCTCAATTACCGCGGCGGCCGGCTGACGACGAGGTCCGTCCAGCGGATGGTCCACAAGTACATCCGCCGCACCGCCGTGGCCCGCAAGATCAGCCCCCATTCGCTCCGCCATTCCTTCGCTTCGCACCTCCTCGGCCGCGGCGCCGACCTGCGCGTCATCCAGGAGCTTCTCGGACACGCCAGCCTGGCCACGACCCAGAAGTACACCCACGTCGACCTGAAGCAGCTGCTCACGGTTTACAAGAAAAGCCACCCGCGGTCATAGGGGACATGCCACCTCGTCGTAGTCCCCTCGGCCTCCGTCCCGGTAACCCAAGTTTCCCACCTCGAGCCGATTCGTCCACTTAGCTTGACGAAAGGGCCGGCGGCTTTTCTGTAAGCGATACAAAACAATAGGAAAAAGTGAAGCGAGCGGCTGGCACGGCGGTTGCACTTAAGGAGGGCGAAAGGAGGTCGCACCAATGACCACATACAAACAGAAGGTGCTGGCCCTCGGGCTGGCCGCGGCGATGGTCGTTCTCTCGCTCGCGCCGGTCCAGGCCCAGTCGACGGCGTCGAAGGCGAGGGTCAACATCAACACGGCCCCGGCCTCGGAGCTCGAATCCCTGCCGCGGATCGGCCCCAAGGTCGCCCAGAGGATCGTTGATTTCCGGACCAAGAACGGGAACTTCAAAAAGGTCGAGGAGATCATGAAGATCCAGGGGATCGGCGAGAAGGTCTTCGATCAGATCAAAGACCTGATCACCGTGGGCGCCGAGACCGCGCCGAAATGAGCGCAGAGGCCCTGTCCGGCCGGCCTCCCCGGAAGATCCATGGGACACGATCCCTTTTCAAGAGAAAAGGGTCATGTCCCGGATCTTCCGACGGCAGGGCCTCCGGACGGGGCCTTTTTTTTCGCTTCGAGGAAGCGGCGGAGCTTGGCCACGGCCCGGCCGCGGTGGCTGACCGCGTTCTTGACGGCGGGCGGCAGCTCGGCGAAAGTCTTCCGCAAGGGCGCATAATAGAAGATCGGGTCGTAGCCGAAGCCCGAGCGGCCGCGCGGCTCGCGGCCGATCCGGCCCCGGACCTCGCCTCGGAACTCCGCCACGACGCGGCCTTTCTCGGCCAGGACCATGACGCAGACGAAGCGGGCTTTTCTCGCCGCCGGCGGAACGGAGCCGAGAAGCCGCAGGACCTTGCGGATGTTCTTTTCGTCGGAGGGACGGGGAGCGGAGAAGCGGGCCGAGCGGACGCCGGGTGCGCCGCCGAGCGCCTCGATCTCGAGCCCCGAATCCTCGGCCAGGGTCAGGCCGGGCCATTTCCGGCTGTAGAAAAGGCTTTTCGCCCGGGCGTTCTCCTCGAACGTCCGGCCCCTTTCGGCGTGAGTGAGGCCGGGCAGGACGTCGGGAAGCCCGACGATCTCGAGGCCCTTCAGGGCCCTGCGGATCTCTCGAACCTTGCCCGCGTTCCCGGTCGCCAGGAGGAGGCGCCGTTCAGTCAATCTTGAGCTCTTCGATATCGGCCAGCTCGAGGAGGCCCTGGTTGAACTCCTGCTCCTTCTCCTCTGAGGATGAGAACGAGAAGGCCAGGAGGTAGGACGAGCCCTCCTGCTTCATGGTCAGCCGCTCCAGCCGGACGCCGTGGTGGAGGGCGAGCTTGCGCAGGCTCGACAGGATGTAGGGGCGGGCCTTGGCCTTGAGATGGTAGTGGAACTGGGACTTGCGGAGATAGGATTCCTCGATCCGGCCGAACAGAAGCAGGGTCACGATGGTCAGGGCGCAGAAGATGATCGCCGGCACGTAATAGCCCGCGCCGATGACCAGCCCGAGGCCGGCCACGACCCACAAGGTCGAGGCCGTGGTCAGGCCGGCGACCGTGCCGCGCGCCTGGAAGATGGTCCCCGCGCCGAGGAAACCCACGCCGGTGATGACCCCGGCCGCCATGCGGACGAGCGTATCGGGATTTTCCCCCTTACCCGCGACGAGCAGCGTCGCCAGGGTCATCATCATCGCCGAGGCGACGCAGACCAGGATATTCGTCCGAAAGCCGGCCGGCTTCTGGCTGGCCTCGCGCTCCAGACCGATGAGGCCGCCGAGAGCGATGGCCAGGACAAGCTTGAGCAAGACTTGGAGGATCTCCATAGCTTCCGCCTTTGTCCTCCTCTTTTAACATCGGCGGGGGAGGTTGTCAATCGCGGGGCTCCTCTGATAGAATGGCTCGTCGAATCCATCAGGAGGAACCCCATGCCCGCTCCGATCAAGAAAGTCCACGCCCGCGAGATCCTCGATTCCCGCGGCAACCCGACCGTCGAAGTCGAAGTCACTCTGTCCGACGGCTCCTTCGGCCGGGCGGCCGTCCCGTCGGGCGCTTCGACCGGCGTCTACGAGGCCCTCGAGCTCCGCGACGGCGATAAGTCCCGCTACCTGGGCAAAGGAGTCCTCAAGGCCGTCGAGCATGTCAACGCCGAGATCGCCGGAGTCGTCAGGGACCTCGACGCCCTCGACCAAGCCGGCGTCGACAAGGCCATGTTGGCCCTCGACGGGACCGAATATAAGACGAAGCTCGGGGCCAACGCCATCCTCGGCGTCAGCATGGCTGTGGCCAGGGCCGCGGCCGTCTCGTCGAAGATGCCGCTCTACCGCTACCTCGGCGGCGAGTCGGCCAATCTCCTGCCCGTGCCGATGTTCAATATCCTCAACGGCGGCGTCCACGCCAACTGGCAGAGCACCGACCTCCAGGAATTCATGATCGCCCCGGTCGGGGCGCCGAACTTCCGCGAGGCGCTGCGCTGGGGCGCCGAGACCTACCACGCCCTCAAGAGCGTTCTCAAGAGCGCTGGCTTCACGACCGGCGTCGGCGACGAGGGCGGCTTCGCCCCGGCCTTCAAGAAGAACTCGGACGCGGTCGAAGCGATCCTCAAGGCCATCGAGAAGGCCGGGTACAAGCCGGGCCGGGACATCGTCCTGGCCATCGACGGGGCCGTCAGCAGCATCTACGAGGACGGCCTTTACAATCTGAGGACGGAGGGAAAGAAGGTCAAAGCCGACGGCATGGTGGAAATGTACCAGGACTGGGTCCGGAAATATCCCATCCGCGTCATCGAGGACGGCCTGGCCGAGGACGATTGGGACGGCTGGAAGCTCCTGAACAGGACGATCGGCGGGACGACCGAGCTCGTCGGCGACGACCTCTTCGTGACCAACGTCAAGCGCATCGCCCAAGGCATCAAGGAAGAGCGCGGCCAACGCCGTGTTGATCAAGCTGAACCAGATCGGGACCCTGACGGAAACCATCGCGGCCATCGATATGGCCCGGAAGGCCGGCTGGGGGGCCATGGTGTCCCACCGCAGCGGCGAGACGGTCGACAGCTTCATCGCCGACCTGACCGTGGCCATGGGCACGGGGCACCTCAAGACCGGCGCGCCCTGCCGGGGTGAGCGGGTCGAGAAGTACAACCAGTTGCTTCGGATCGAGGAGGAGCTCGGTCCCAACGCTGTCTACGCCGGGCAAAAGGCGTTCGTTCGCTGACCGTTGAGCCGGCGGCCGTGTTGAAGCTGCCCATCCTCCTGGCCCTGTTCTTTGCTCCGCTGGCCGGGGCCATCGCTTTTGTCATCACATACGCCGGGTATTCCAGGCATCTTATCGATAGGTCCCGAGTCCTGAAAAGGGCCCTGGAAGCCGGCTTGATTACTTTCCTGTTCTTCCTGGTCGTCCCGCCGCTCCTTATCTGGCTCTTTCTGGTCCTTTAGGGAGCCTCAAAAAAATAGCTTGACAGGAGAGGTTGTGGAATGTTAAATGACTTAGTCTATTGAAATAGTCAACTAAGCGGAGGAGAGATGAGGCTCTCGACCAAAGGCGAATATGCCAGCCGGGCCATGTTGGAGCTCTCCCGGAGGTACCAGGAGGGGCCCATCCATAGCCGGGAGATCTCCAAGGCCCAGGAGATCCCGCCGCGTTTTCTCGAGCAGATCCTGCTCCTCCTGAAGCGGGCCGGTTACCTCAAGAGCCGCAAGGGCCAGAAGGGGGGCTACACCCTAGCCAAGCCGCCACAAGAGATCAACGTCGCCGAGGTTATCCGGGTCATGGACGGCCCCTTGGCCCCCATCGACTGTGTCAGCGTCATGTCCCACGAGACCTGCCCGATGGAGGGGACGTGCGGCCTGCGCTGGCTCTGGAAGGACGTCCGGGACGCCGTGGCCGAGATCATGGAGAAAACGACGTTCGCCGACCTTGTCAGCAAGAGCAAGCCCGCCCCAGGTGGCGAGGAGGGACAGCCATGAAAAAGCCGATCTTCATCTTGGCGCTCCTTTTTGCAGTCCTCCGGCCGGGCCTCGCCGGGCCGGCGCGGGCGGCCGCACCTTCCCCCGTCCAATCGTCCCGCGGCGGTCTTTCTCTGTCAGGCGCCTGGGCCCTTTATCCGCTGGCCGTGCGCTGGCAGGAGGAGTTCCAGAAGAGCCACCCCGGCTCGGTCATCGACATCCAGGCCGGAGGCGCGGGCAAGGGCATCGCCGACGCGCTGGCCGGTGTCGTCGACATCGGCATGGTCTCGCGGGAGATCAATCCGGCCGAGCTCGAAAAAGGGGCCGTCGCCCTGGCCGTGGCCAAGGACGCGGTCGTCGCCACGGTCAGCCGGAAGAACCCGTTCCTATCCGAGATCCTGAAGAAAGGTCTGGGGAAGGAAGCTCTGGCCGCGATCTGGATGCGGAAGACCGTGACGACCTGGGAAGGACTTCTCGGCCGGAGCGGCAAGACGCCGATCCACATCTTCACCCGTTCGGACGCCTGCGGCGCCGCCGAGACCTGGGCCGCCTACCTCGGCGGGCACCAGGAGGACCTGGGCGGCGTCGGCGTCTACGGCGACCCGGGTCTCGCCGAGGCCGTCCGCCGCGACGCGCTGGCCGTGGGCTTCAACAACGTCAATTTCGCCTATGACGCGAAAACGCTGAAGCCCGTGGCCGGCCTCGAGATCTGTCCGATCGACCTCGACGGGAACGGCCTCGTCGACCCGGTCGAAAAGATCTATGCCACGCGCGACGACCTGACCAAGGCCATCGCCGCGAGCGTCTATCCCTCGCCTCCGGCGCGCGACCTTTACTTCGTCGTCAAGGGCCAGCCCGGCCGGCCGGTGCTCGCGGAGTTCCTCGAATGGGTCCTCACCGAAGGCCAGAAGTACGTGGCCGAGATGGGCTACATCGCGGTCGCGCCGGACCGGATCGCCTCCGGCCTGGCCGTCGTCCGGGGGGGCGCCGGGAAACGATGAGACTTCTCAAGGACGCCGTCGGCCGCCGGGTGATGGGCTTCGTCACCCTCATCCCGGGCCTCCTCGTCCTGCTCATCGTCATCGGCCTGTTCCTGAAATCGAAGGCCATCCTCGGCGTCGAGCCCCTGTCGCGCCTCCTCTTCTCGTCCGCCTGGCATCCGATCAAAGGCCAGTTCGGCCTCCTGCCGTTCATCACGGGGACGGTCTGGGTGACCGTGACCGCGCTCGTTCTGGCCGTGCCGGTTTCGATCCTCGCGGCGATCTACCTGTCCGAATACGCCCCGCGCTGGGTCCGCGAAGCGGCCAAGCCCATGGTCGACCTCCTGGCCGGATTGCCGTCCGTCGTCTACGGCGTCTGGGGCGTCATCCTGGTCGTGCCGTTCGTCGGGAACGTCCTCGCGCCCCTCGCGGGCGTTTACTCCTCGGGCTACAGCATCCTCGCCGGCGGCATCGTCCTGGCCATCATGACCTTCCCGACGATCATCCACGTGACGCTCGAGGTGTTCTCGACGGTGCCCCAGGCGCTCCGCGACGCGTCCCTTTCGCTCGGAGCGACGAAGTGGGAGACGACCCGCCATGTCGTTCTCCGCAAGGGCGCCCAAGGCATCCTGGCGGCGTCCGTCCTCGGATTTTCCCGGGCCTTCGGCGAGACCATGGCCGTGCTCATGGTCGTCGGCAACGTGCCGATCGTGCCGCGCTCGCTCTTCGACCCCGGCTATCCGCTGCCGGCCCTGATCGCCAACAACTACGGCGAGATGATGTCGATCCCGCGCTACGATGCGGCCCTGATGATGGCCGCGCTCGTCCTGATGGTCATCGTCCTGTTCTTCAACGTCCTCGCCCGGCAGATCCTCGTCCGGGTCGAGCGGAGGGTCCGTTGAACGCGGCGGCCATCGAACGGATCGGGCGACGCAAGCGGACCGATCTTGTCTTCCGCGTCCTCGCCACCGGCTCGGCCGCGATCGTCCTCGTCTCGCTTCTCCTCATCCTCGGGACGATCCTCTGGAAATCGGTCCCGGCCCTGAGCCTGTCCATGCTGACCCAGACGCCCAAGGGCGGGTTTTACCTGGGCAAGGAAGGCGGCATCCTGAATGCCATCGTCGGGTCGCTCGAGCTCGCTTTCGGAGCGACCGTCCTGGCCCTGTTCCTGAGCCTGCCGCTCGTCCTCTATCTCAACAACTACAAGGGCCCGCGCTCGAAGACCGCGGTTTGGACGCGCTTCTTTCTCGACGTCCTCTGGGGCGTGCCCTCGATCGTCTACGGCGCCTTCGGCTTCGTCGTCATGCTGGCCCTGGGGCTTCGCGCCTCGCTTCTGGCCGGCATGCTGACGGTCGCCCTGCTCGAGTTCCCGATCATGAGCCGGGCCATCGACGAGGTCATGCGCCTCGTGCCGCGGGAGCTCAAAGAGGCCTCGGCCTCGCTCGGGGCGACCCGGTTCGAGACCGCGCTCAAGGTCATGGTCCGCCAGTCGGCCCCGGGCATCCTGACGGGCGTCCTGCTCGCCTTCGGCCGGGGGATCGGGGACGCGGCCTCGGTCCTGTTCACGGCCGGGTTCACCGACCGCATCCCGACGTCTCTCGCGGACCCGGCGGCGACGCTGCCCCTGGCCATCTTCTTCCAGCTCGGGACCCCGTTCCCGGAGGTCCAGCAGAGGGCCTACGCTTCGGCCGCGGTCCTGACCTTGATCATCCTCGTCATCAGCCTGGCCGGCCGGGCGATGAGCCGAAAGGCGACCCGCCATGTCGTCAAGTGAAGGACGGACGTGCCCATGAACGGCGAGACCCCCATCAGCATCCGCAACCTGAGCGTCTATTACGGCGATCTCCAGGTCCTCAAGGACGTCAACCTGGACATCCCGGCCCGGAAGATCACCGTCATCATCGGACCGTCCGGGTGCGGCAAGACGACGCTGCTCAAGTCGCTCAACCGCCTCCTCGACAACGCCGAAGGCGTCCGCGTCCGCGGCCAGGTCGTCCTCGACGGGGAGAACATCTACGCCCCGCGGACCGAGGTCACCCGCATCCGCAAGAAGATGGGACTGCTCTCGCAGAAGCCCCAGGTCCTGCCCATGTCGATCTACGGCAACGTCGCCTACGGCCCGAGTATCCACGGCCTGCGGTCGAAGAAGGACCTCGATCAGCGGGTCGAACACTACCTGCGCGTTGCCGGCCTGTGGGACGAGGTCAAGGACCGGCTGCGCGAGCCGGCCTCCCTGCTCTCGGTCGGCCAGCAGCAGCGGCTCTGCCTGGCCCGGGGACTGGCCGTCGAGCCGGAGATCATCCTCGGCGACGAGCCGACCTCGGCCCTCGATCCCCAGTCGAGCCAGAACGTCGAGCGGCGGCTGCTCGAGCTGAAGCAGGACTACACCGTCGTCGTGGTCACGCACATCCTTCGCCAGGCCCGCCGGATCGCCGATCACCTGGCCTTCCTGTACTTGGGCGAGCTCGTCGAGCACGGTCCCGCGGCCGACCTGTTCGCCAACCCCAAGGACCCGCGGACCCGGGCCTACCTCACCGGCGAGATCAGCTGACCGCTCATCGGCGGCATAACCCCATTCGGACACTCCGGCCGTATTCTTTCGTCCCGACCCCCAGGCAAGACATCTCCCCTAATAATATTAAACAATTTAGCTGTGTATAAGCGAATTTTCTTGACATTGAGCTTTCAGGCCGCATATTATTCCTAATAAAATGAAATATGACGAATACGATAAGGGGATTCTGAAGATCCTGCATGAGGACAGCAAGATCTCGAACTCCACCCTGGCTCAAAAGATCAATCTCTCTCCGCCGGCGACCCTCGAACGGGTCCGGAAGCTCCGGACGAACGGCATCATCCAGGGACAGAGGGCGATCCTCGACAAGAAAAAGCTCGGCCGGGGCCTGACCTGCTTCCTCGCGCTGCAGATCAAGCACCTTCATCGCCAGGAGGCTTACCAGCGCATCGAGGAACACCTCAAGCAGTTCGAGGAGATCGAGGAGATCTATTTCCTCACCGGCCGGATCGACTACCTCATCAAGGCCAACTTCCGGGACATCGACGAGTTCCGGGAGTTCTTCATTGCCAAGCTCTCGAAAGTCCAGATGATCGAGCGGGCCGAGACCTTCGTTGTGGTGTCTTCCGCCGTCAATCCACGGTACAACCCGATCAACGTCGACGTGAAGGACCAGGACCTCGATTGAGCGGCAGGCGACCATAATTTCGCGGAGGAAGTGAATGTCGATGCCCTTGACATCCCTCTCGGCGAGGAATTATGCTTTTCCCGGCGGGAGGTTAAATGAGGATAGGGCGCTAAGACATCCGTCACAAAGGGTCGCGGCCGCCCGCGGGCCCATCACAGCTCGAGGAGGAGAATGACGACGGGGACCCATCATACGGTGCAGAGGTGCGTGGCGGAGCTCCCCCGGCTCCGTCACAAAGAGAGCAGACAGGAGATGGAGAGGAGGTATCCACGAAATGAGTAAAAAGGTTATGATTCTTGTTCTTATCGCCTGTGTCTCGATCGCCGGGCTGACATTCGCCCAGATCACGCAGGAAGGCCGGATCAACGGCAAGGTCGTTGACAAGCAGGGGCACCCCTTCCCGGCGTGAGCGTCGAGGCGACCAGCCCCAGGCTCATCGGCAGGGCCGTCGCGGTGACCGACGCGGCCGGGCGTCTACCGCCTGATGGCCCTGTCGTCCGGCACTTACGAGATCACGTTCACGCTCCAGGGCTTCAAGACCCTGATCCGGAAGGGCGTTGTCCTGGAGATATCCCAGACGCTGGCCCTGAACGCGGCGCTCGAAGAGGCGACGATCGAGGAACAGGTCACGGTCGTCGGCCAGAGCCCGCTCATCGACGTCAAGAGCACGGTCAAGGGCCAGATCATGACCAAAGAGACCTACATGACGCTGCCCCGTGGCCGGTCGTTCGACTCCCTCGTCGCCACGATTCCGGGCGTCTCGAATGACAAGTTCACGGCAGGCGTCTCCGTTGACGGCGCCACCGGAGCCGAGAACACCTACTACTCCGACGGCGCGGACACGACGGACTTCCATCTGGGCATCAAGGGCCAGAACGTGGTCCTCGAGCTCCTGGACGAGGTCAAGGTCACAGCTTCGGGATATAACGCCGAGTTCGGCGGCTCGATGGGGGGTGTCATCAACGTCATCACCCGGGCGGGCGGGAACGAGTTCCATGGCGACCTGATGATGTTCTACGAGAACAATTCCCGTCTGATGCAAGGGCACGCTCGGGACTACATCCGTCAGGACCCGTACGACTATACCCTCTGGGAGTACGTCAACAACGACACCCTCTATTTCAACGGCGGCCGGGACCGCGACAATTACAACCGCTACGAGGGCGTCATCAGCCTGGGCGGCTACATCCTGAAGGACAAGCTCTGGTTCTTCGGCTCGCTCAACCCAACCTTCGGCCAGACCAAGGCTCTGAGGGACTTCGAAAACCGCACGGGCACGTTCTCGACCTTCAAGTCCAAGTCGAACTACTACAACGGGTCCGTCAAGCTGTCGGCCGCCCCCTTTTCGGGACTGCGCTTGGCCGCGAGCTACATCAACAACTTCGGCCGGGACCGCGGCTCGCTCCCCGACATCCAGGGCACGGATAATCCGGATTACGCCTATGGGAATTGGGGCTACGACTATCCGAACTGGACCGCCGCGCTGACCGCCGACTATTCCCTGGGCAATAATCTGCTCATCAGCTACCGGGGAGGCTGGCACCTGCAGAACCAGAACAATCAGCAGATCAGGCCCCCGGACGGCACGACCTACAACTTCAACTATTCGAACGCTCCCTATGCGAACGATCCTTTCTATGTCGCCCATCCGGAGCTCATCGAGGCCGAAGACTGGACGTCCTCGGCGACCTTCCAGGAGCGGCAGAAGTACATCCAGGAGAAGATCGGGAACAATCTGGACTTCTCCTATTACCTCAACTTCGCGGGCGAGCACGCCCTGAAGGCCGGCGTCGGCTATGCCTGGCTGCACGAGGACGTCTACATCGCCGCGACCCACCCCAGGGTCTTCCTGTATTTCGGCAAGACCAACACCTCGCTGGGCTTCCCGGTCGGCCCCGGCGCCGATCCGGCCAGCCCGTACTACGGCCAGTACGGGTATTATTATACCCGCGGCAACTTCAATCAGCCCATCTACGGCGGTCAGTGGAACATCCACGCTAACAACTACTCGGCCTACATCCAGGATTCCTGGACCATCAAGAACCGCTTGACCCTGAACTTCGGCATCCGGGCCGAGAGCCAGTACATCCCCGCGTTCACGAACGTCCAGTATCCGGGCTATAACGACAAGCCCGTCAAGTTCGACCTGGCCGACGCCCTGGCCCCCCGGCTGGGCGTGGTCTATGACGTGTTCGGGGATTCCAGCCTGAAGATCTTCGGCAGCTTCGGCATCTACTACGACGTCATGAAGATGTACATCGCCGAGCTGACCTACGGCGGCTACAAGCATCTGAGGAATTTCTATGCCCTCCAGAACCCCGACTGGACCCAGATTGCCGCGAGCGGAGTGCTCACCGACGAGGTCAGCCAAGGAGCGGGCGGCACCTACGCCGGATTCCTGGATTACCTGCCGCCGTCCTTCGGCCGGACCGATCCGGGTCTGAGGCCGACCGCCCAGAGGGAGATCTCACTGGGCGCCGAAAAGAGGCTGTCGGAGGACATCTCCCTGTCCGTCCGTTTCGTCAACAAGAACCTCCTCCGGACGATCGAGGACGTCGGCGCGCTGGCCATCGAGACCGACCCCGTGACCGGCGAGACGAGCGTCACGGAGAATTTCTGGATCGTCAATCCCGGCTATGGCTGGTCCCTTCCGGTATCCCAGGGAGGGAAGTTCCTCGACGGCCTTTGGCCGACCCCCAAGGCGAAGAGAGACTACCTCGGCGTGAACATCTCCCTGGAGAAGAGGTTCAGCAACAACTGGCAGGGCGGCATCAACTACACCTGGAGCCGCCTCACCGGGAACTATTCCGGGCTGGCCAGCACCGACGAGGTCGGCTATGACGTCGCCGGCGAGGCCCGCCTGGGCACGAACGTCCAGCTGTACTACGACGACTGGTTCATCATGTACGACGGCCTGGGCCGCAACCTCGACGGGCCGCTGCCCCAGGATCGGACCCATTCCATCAAGGCCTTCGGGTCTTATGCCCTCCCGTTCGGCCTGACCGTCGGCGTCATCGGCTACGGCCGGAGCGGCCTGCCGCAGACGACCAAGCTCTATATGAACAACCGCTGGATGCTCGTCAACAACCGCGGCGACCTGGGCCGCCTGCCCTTCACCTTCTGGGCCAACCTCTTCCTCGACTACTCGTTCAAGATCAGCGGCCGCTACCGCGGCTCCGTCAACCTCCAGATCGACAACGTCACCAACACCAAAACGATCCAGAGCAAGATCATCTCCCCGAACCTGGACGGGATCTATGCGTCCAACGAAGAGATCCTGGACGGGACGCTCGCCAGCACCTACCAGCAGATGATCGTGGACGCGGGCGATGTGAACACCGCCTACGGCCAGTGGGAGACCCGGTTCGGCACCTGGTCGGCCCGCCTGGGCGTCAAGTTTTCGTTCTGATCGGCGAGGA
>CAVUOW010000009.1:0-810823 GCA_963743205.1 Candidatus Aminicenantota bacterium | reverse complement strand
GAGATCGGCCGCCACATCGGCCGGTTGGAGAACGCGCTGCGGACGATCTCGGTCGGCCGGATCTCGGGCTCGGTCGGCACGTTCATCCACCTCGACCCGCGGGTCGAGGTCATGGCCCTCAAAAAACTCAAGCTCCAGCCGGCCAAGGTCTCGAATCAGGTCCTCCAAAGGGACCGTCACGCCGAGGTCCTCTCCACCCTGGCCCTGCTGGCGACGTCCATCGAAAAGATCGCCGTCGAGATCCGTCATCTCCAGCGGACCGAGGTCCACGAGCTGGAAGAGCCGTTTACCGCGGGCCAGAAGGGCTCGTCGTCCATGCCCCACAAGAAGAACCCGGTCCGCGCCGAACGGATCGCGGGCCTGGCCCGCCTCGTCCGGGCCAACGCCGGGGTCGGCCTGGAGAACGTCGTCCTCTGGCACGAGCGCGACATCTCCCATTCGTCGGCCGAACGGATCGTCTTCCCGGACTCGTTCATCCTGACCGATTTTCTGTTGGCCGAAGTCACGGACATCGTCGGGCACTGGGTCGTCCATCCGGACCGCATGAGAGCGAACATCGACGCGACCCGCGGCCTCATCTTCTCGCAAAGCGTCCTGCTGGCGCTGACGACGAAGGGCCTCGTGCGCGAGGAGGCCTATCAGATCGTCCAGCGCAACAGCCTCAAGGCCTGGAACGAAGGCCTCGATTTTCGCGCCCTCATCGCCGCCGATCCGGACGTCACCCGGGTCCTCGGGCCCCAGGACATCGACCGTTGCTTCTCCCTGGCCCCGTATCTCGGCAAGATCGATTACATCTTCGAAAGGGTTTTCCGCCATGAAAGTTAGGATCCTCGTCTCCTTCAAGGACAGCGTCCTCGACCCGCAGGGGCAGACGGTGACCAACGCCCTCCACACGATGGGCTACGACGCGGTCAAGAACGTCCGGCAGGGGAAGGTCTTCGATCTCGATCTCGAAGGGCTGACCCGTAAAGAGGCCGAGGCCCTCGTCCCCGAGATCGCCCGCCGCGTCCTGGCCAACCCGATCATCGAGAAGTTCGACTGGGAAATCCTCAAGGTCCGCTGAGGTCACGGCCATGAAGTTCGGCGTCGTCCAATTCCCCGGCTCCAACTGCGATTTCGACGCGTTTCACGCCCTCCGCAACGTGATGAAGAGGCCGACCGTCATGCTCTGGCACAAGGACCACGACCTCCAGGGCGTCGACTGCGTCGTCCTTCCGGGCGGGTTCGCCTACGGCGACTACCTGCGGGTGGGCGCCATCGCCCGCTTCTCCCCTCTCATGCAGGAGGTCCGGACCTTCGCCCGCGGGGGCGGGCACGTCCTGGGCATCTGCAACGGCTTCCAGGTCCTGCTCGAGCTCGGCCTTCTCCCCGGGGCCATGCTCCGGAACAAGGACCTCAAGTTCCTCTGCCAGCACGTCCACATCCGGGTCGAGGACGCCAGGACCGATTTCACCCGGGCGGCCCGGAAGGGCCAGGTCCTGCGCATCCCCATCGCCCACTTCGACGGCAACTACTACGCCCCGGCCCGCACGCTGCGGGACATCGAACGGAACGGGCAGGTCGTCTTCCGCTACTGCGAGGCCGACGGGACGGTCACCGCGGAGGCCAACGTCAACGGCTCCATGGGCAACATCGCGGGCATCCGGAACACCGAAGGCAACGTCCTCGGGCTGATGCCCCACCCCGAGCGGGCCTCGGAGGCCTTGCTGGGAAGCGAGGACGGCCGGACGATCTTCGAATCTCTCATCCTCAGCCTCGAACGGCGTAAGCCGGCCCGCCGGCCGGCCTCCGGGAAAGCGGCCCGCCATGATTGACAAGGCCCTCCTCGATCAGCACAACCTCACTGAAGACGAATACCGGCTCATCGTCGAGCTCATCGGCAAGGAGCCCAACCTGACCGAGCTGGGCATCTTCTCGGTCATGTGGTCCGAGCACTGCGGCTACAAGAGCTCGCGCGTCCACCTCAAAAAGCTCCCCACCGAAGGGAGCCGTGTCGTCCAAGGGCCGGGCGAGAACGCCGGGATCCTGGACATCGGCGACGGCCAAGTCGTCGTCTTCAAGATCGAATCGCACAATCACCCCTCCTATATCGAGCCCTATCAAGGGGCGGCCACGGGCGTCGGCGGCATCCTCCGCGACATCTTCACCATGGGCGCCCGGCCGATCGCCGTGCTGGACTCGCTTCGCTTCGGTCCCCCCGACGACCCCAAGAACCGTTCGGTCATGGAGGGCGTCGTCTCCGGGATCGCCGGCTACGGCAATTCGATCGGCGTCCCGACCGTCGGCGGCGAGGTTTATTTCGACCCCTGCTACGCCCTCAATCCCCTGGTCAACGTCTTCTGCCTCGGACTCGCCGACAAGGACAAGATCTTCTACGCCAAAGCCGAGGGCGCGGGCAACAAGGTCCTCTACGTCGGGGCCAAGACGGGACGCGACGGCATCCACGGCGCGACGATGGCCTCGGCCGAGTTCGGCAAAGAGACCGAGCACAAGCGGCCCAACGTCCAGGTCGGCGACCCCTTCCGGGAGAAGCTCCTCGTCGAGGCCTGCCTCGAGGTCATGGACCGGGGCATCATTGTCGGCATCCAGGACATGGGCGCGGCCGGTCTGACCTGTTCGACGATGGAGATGGCCGCCAAGGGCGGCATGGGCATCGTCGTCGACCTCGACAAGGTCCCGCAACGCGAGATCGGCATGACCCCGTACGAGATCCTTCTTTCGGAATCCCAGGAGCGCATGCTCCTCGTGGCCGCGCCGGAAAAGGTCGCCGCCGTCCAGGCCGTCTTCGCCAAGTGGGACCTCGACGCGCCGGTCATCGGCGAAGTGATCGAAGGCGGCCGGGCCCGCATCTCGTTCAAGGGCGAGGTCGTCGTCGACGTCCCGGTCGACGCCGTCGTCAACCTCTGCCCGGCCTACAACCGGCCGATCGTCGCCCCCGCCCCGCCCCCGCCGGCGCCGGACCTCGATGTCCTGCCCCTGCCCGCCGACCTCGGCGATGTCTTTCTGAAGATCCTGGCCTCGCCGACGATCGCCGATAAGCAATGGGTCTTCCGTCAATATGACCACATGGTCCAGGTGAACACGGTCTTCCTGCCCGGCGCCGACGCCGCCGTGCTCAGGATCAAGGGCTCGAAGAAGGCCCTGGCCATGACCCTGGACGGCAACGGACTCTACACCCGTCTCGATCCGCGGACGGGGGCCCGGATCGCCGTGGCCGAGGCCTGCCGGAATCTCGCCTGCGTCGGCGCCCGGCCGATCGGCGTCACCAATTGCCTGAACTTCGGCAATCCCGAAAAGCCCGAGGTCATGGGCCAGTTCGAACAGGCGGTCACCGGCATCGCCGAGGCCTGCCGGACGTTCGCCATCCCGGTCACGGGCGGCAACGTCAGCTTCTACAACGACACCGAAGGGCTGTCCATCCACCCCACTCCCGTCCTGGGGATCGTGGGCCTCATCGAGGACATCCGCAAGGCGGTCCGGCCCGGATTCCGGGCGGCCGGGGACACGGTCGTCCTCATCGGCGAGAGCCTGGAGGAGCTGGGCGGCACCGAATACCTCAAGACCTACCACGGTCTCGAGGCGGGCGCCCCGCCGGCGATCGACCTCGAGCAGGAGAAGCTCAACCAGGAATTCCTGCTCGACTCGATCGAAGCCGGGCTCATCCGCTCGGCCCACGATCTCTCCGAGGGCGGGCTGGCCGTGGCTCTGGCCGAGTGCGCCTTCCACGGCCGAGGCCGGGTCGGCTGCGCGATCGATCTCGACGACGCCGGACGCGACGACGCCCTCCTCTTCGGGGAATCCCAGTCCCGCATCGTCGTGACGTGCCGCAGGGCGAACGTCGC
Source organism: Candidatus Aminicenantota bacterium (assembly GCA_963743205.1). Classification (GTDB taxonomy): domain Bacteria; phylum Acidobacteriota; class Aminicenantia; order Aminicenantales; family Saccharicenantaceae; genus RBG-16-66-30. The sequence continues at coordinate 806,981 of CAVUOW010000009.1, read as the reverse complement.
GGGACTGCTCAAGAGAGCCGTGGCGGCCGGCGTTCCGGCCAAGGCCATCGGACGCACGGGCGGGACCGCGATCCTGGTCAGGCGCTCGGGACGTGAGATCCTTCATGTTCCGGTCGACGAGGCCTTCCACGCTTGGAAAGACAGTCTGCCGGCCTTTTTTAAAGTCCGGACCTAGGGGGGATCATGGAAGAGGTCGTCTTCCGCAGTCCGCGAAAGAAAGGGCGCATCGCCGTCTTCTTATCCGGCCGGGGCTCGAACTTCATGGCCATCCGCGAGGCCGTCGAGCGGGGCGATATCAGCGGGGAGATCGCCCTCGTCCTGAGCAACAAGGCCGACGCCCCGGGTCTGCTCAGGGCCCGGGAGTGGGGCCTCGAGACGCTCTTCCTCGATCCCAAGCTCTTCGCTTCGCGCGAGGACTACGACCGGGCCGTCATCGGCGAGGTCGAGAGCCGGCGCGTCGATCTCGTCTGCCTCGCCGGCTACATGAGGGTCCTGACCCCCGCGCTGTGCGACGCATTGAAGTACCGCATCGTCAACATCCACCCGGCGCTCCTGCCCTCCTTCCCCGGCCTCCACGTCCAGCAGAAGGCCATCGACTGGGGCGTCCGGTTCTCCGGCTGCACGGTCCACTTCGTCGCCGCCGAGGTCGACATGGGCCCGATCATCCTCCAGGCGGTCGTCCCAGTGCTTCAGGACGACACCGAGGAGACGCTGGCGGCCCGCATCCTCGTCGAGGAGCACCAGATCTATCCCCAGGCCGTCCGCCTCTATTTCGACGGCCGGGTCGAGGTCCGGGGACGGCGCGTCTTCATCCTCGAACACGGCGCGTGAGACGAAACGGCCGCGCGAGGCCCGCATGCCGAACGACCGTTACCGACGCCGGCTGATCGTTGCCGCGGCCGCCGCGCTGGTCCTGGTCTTCGCCGGCACCTGGATCGTGCTCGACCTCACCGAAAACCGGCCGGGCTGGCTCGTCGTCGAAGGGCCGGAAGCCGCCGTCGTCGGCCGGACGATCGAGTTCCGGGTCCGCCTCTTAAAGTCCGCCGGGCCCGGCGAGATCGATTGTACGCTCCATCACGCCAACGCCGAGAGGAAAGGCTGGGGATATCTCGCCTCCTCGGGACCGCCGCAGCCCGCGGTCGCCGGGAAGACCTACACCTTCGTTTTCACCGGTCCCTGAGCACGAGGACACGTTTTATGCCTTCGCCCTCGTCTATCTGAGCCCGACCGGAAAATGGCCGGACGGGACGCGGGCCGCCACGACAAAGTACATTCCGGTCGTCCGGGAGGGCGCGGCGGCGGTCACCGATCTCCGGAAGACGCCGGTCTATCGCTACCCGACCGCCGCGGAATCGGCCAGGAAGACGGCGAGACCCGTCCGGCCGCGGGGCCGTCCCTCGGTCTGGGTCCATCCCGTTCTCGGCGCTCTCCTTCTCGGTGCGGCGCTGGCCGCGGCCAAGGCCGGAGGCCGGTCGAAGGCGGCCGCGCTTCCCGGAGAAGCGGAAGAACGGACGATCTGGCTCGTGTTCGCCGCGCTGCTGGCCGTCGGGGCGGCCGTGGAGATCTCCGGGATCGCCGGCCACGTGGCCGCGTGGGGCCGGCGATTGGCGGAACAGCGAGGCGTCTACGAGCTGCGGCGGCCGTTCCAGAAGACCATCATGGCCGCGATGGCCGCAGGGTCCCTCGGACTCTTCATCCTCTTTATAAGAGCGACGCGAAAGCCGGGCTCGCATCGGTGCCTCTGGTGGGCCGGGATCGGACTCGCGGCCTACCTGGCCGTTTCGTTCGCCGGGGTGCTGTCCTTCCACGCGGTCGACGTCGCCCGGGACCTCGTCTGGCATGGCGTATCCCCGGTCGACGCCGTGAGGGGCGCGGGGGCGGCCGTGACGCTCGCAGCGGCGTTGCTGGCCGTCCGCCGGAAGCGGGACCGGTCGCTCTATCTGAAGATCTTGGGCGGGGCCATCTTTGGCGGCCGGCCGAAGACCGAGGCGTAGACGCCGGGATACGCGTCCTTGCCTCCAAGCAGAAGGCACGAGAGAGGCATGACCTTGCCGGCCAGCCGGGACATCTCCACCGCGATCCTCCGGATCTCCCATTGGGCCGTGGCGTCCTGGCGCAGGCGCGAGATGTGGTAGAGCTCGCGGACATTGACCTTGAGGAGGGCCCGGCGCCTGTGGGCATTGGTCAGGACATAATCGGCGGCCGGACCGATGTCCTTTTCGAGCCGGGCGTGTGTTTCGTTCGTCCGGTCGATGACGGCCAGGAATTCCCTTTCGGCCCCGGCTTCGATGACCGAGGGAGGGACGGTCACGCCCAGGGCGGGGTCGTACCGCTGCCAGGTCAGCGTGGCCATCCGATGACGCTTGAGCTGGGCGAAGCACGAGGCGGACAGGACGAGGTCATAGGCGAGATCCGCATGCTCGAATTCGCGCGGCGGAAAGTCGTAGAACTCCATGCGTCCGAGGGCCCGGCGGACGATGTCTTTCCGGGCCGCCGGCTTGGCCTTTCCGGCCCGGGCGAGGCATTCCTTGTACGACAGACGTGTGACCGAATGGAGCAGGGCGGCGATGATTCTTACGTCCCCGTCAGCGGGGGCTTCGGCCAGCGCGACCGCTCCGGGAAGGCCTCCCCTCTTTGGGGCTCTCCCCGCGCGCGAAGTCCATCCGGCGGCGGCCGAGGCCAGGTCGGCGTAAGTCTCGGCGTCGAAAGGGCTCGGGTCGGTGAAGAGGACGATGGAGGGAGCGACCGACTTGGCCAGCTCGAAGAGACGGGCATTGAGCGCCCTCACCTCGGCCAGGCCCTTGGCGGCGAAGCGGCGCAGCAGGAGCTCGAGGCTGCGGGCGTTGGCCGTCAGGCCGAGCTGGCCTTCGGTCGCCAGGCTGACGATGTATCGGGCGTCCTCTTTGGCCCAGCCCTCGAGAACGGCGTGGTTCTGGGGTTCTGCCGCGGCCTCGGCATGCTTGGCAAAGACGAAGGGCTTGAGACGCGCGTAAAGCCGATGGTACAGGGCGTTCTGGGCCTTGACGGTCCCGATAAAGATCCGTTCCAGGCCCGCCCGCCGGACCTCCTCCGGGATGACGAAGTCCTGGCCGAGCATGATGTACCGCTGCGATTTCTCGGTGAAGGACATCAGCCGGAACCGCTCGATCTCCTCGATGGCCAGCCGGCTGACCCCGATAACATCGAAATTGAAGACGGCGTGCTCGGCCACGGAGTGGTGCCCCATCTTGAAGATGATGGACTGGTTGGACCTCCGGGTCCTGTCGACTTCGGCCCGGGCCGACGCCCGCAGCTCGTCGACCGGGCGCGGATCGCGTGAAATGCGGGCGTACGCCGCCGAGAGCGTCTCGGGGGTCACGTCTTCGCGGGGGGGCGAATTCCTCTTGAGCTCGTCGAGGACGGTGCTGTCGACGTTGTAGCCGGCCAGGACGACCCTCAAGGCGCCGTCCCCCCGCCGGCCCGTTCCTGCAAGGCCGCACAGATTCGGGCCAGGAAAGGAAAGCGGCGGCCGAAGTCCATGATGACCTGGAGCGCCGAGGCGCCGATCGTCTTGGGCCGGCCCCAAACGGTCAAGGTGACCAGCAGGGCGGTCACCAGGGTCACGGCGATCGCCGTCAGGATGTTCGAGCCGAACTGATGCCTCATGATCCAGGCGCAGGGGATCGCCCCGACGGCCACGACGGCCCCCATCCAGGCCGCGGGCAGCCATGTCCGCAAATAGTCCGCCACGGAAACGTCCACATAGGTCATGGTGAACCGCACCATCATGACCAGGTTCACGAGCACCGCGAGGGTGACGGCGGCGGTCACTCCGATGAGCCCCCAGCGGACCCCCGCGAAGGCCGCGATCCCGATCATGCCGGCGTAGAGGAACTTCAGGCCGCCGATCGTGTAGACCCGGCCCATGGCGGTCCCCGTGATGTCCCCCATCCGGACGGACGCCCGCAGCGGGACCTGCAGCAGCATGATCTGGAGCGGGGGCACAAGGTCCTTCCACTTGTCCCCCAGGGCCAGGGCCACGGCTTCGGGCGCGATGATGATCATGAAGGCGGCCAGGGGCATGAGGACGACGTTGGCCAGCTCGAGCGATTGGACGTACGCCCTCCGCCTCCGGGCTTCATCGTCCTGGATGCGCGTGAAGGCCGAGTACATGACCCGGTCGATGACGCCGACCAGGAAACGCCGCGGCAGATCCATGATCTGGTTGCCCATCTGATAAAGCCCCAGGGGGATGGCCCCCATGATCCGGCCGACGACCAGGAAATCGATCTGCTGGGCGAGACTGTTGAAGATCTTGCCGATGCTGACGCCCGTGCAAAAGCGCAGGATCTCCTTGAAATCGATCTTGGAGAAGGCCTTGGCCCTCGCCTTCTTCCCCTTGGTCATCCCGAGAAGCATCAGCGCCCGGATAAGGTTCTGCGCCAGGGACGCGAAGACGATGGCCCAAGCGCCGACCCGCAGGAGGGCGAGGACGGTGCCGACGCAGCCATAGCCGATGGCGTACGAGACGACGTTGATGACAGCGAGCTTCTTGTAGAGCAGCTCCCTCTCGAGAAGCGATTGCGCGACGACGACGTACCCGGTGATGAACAGCGCGAAGCCCGCGGCCCGGACCATGGGGACGACACCCGGCTGCTTGAAAAAGCCCGCGATGAGCGGCGACGCCAGCCAGGTGACGAGGGTGCCCAGCAGGCCCAGCCCGATCGATGTCAGAAAGGCCGTATGCAGGAAACCGTCCGTCAGCGTCTTCCTTTGGACGACGGCCGTGCCGACGCCGATCTCGGCCACAAGCGAGATCAGCACGATGGAGATGTTGACGATCGCGTACAGGCCGAATTCCGCCGGGGGGATGAGCCGGGCCAGGATGGTCATCACGGCCAACTGCATGGCCGCCTGGCCGATGACCGAGCCGAATTCCCAGGACGCGGCGACTATCGATCGGCTCGCCAGGCCGTTATCGGGCCCCTGATCAGTATCCATGACAGCACGCATGATAGGGAACGTCCCAAGGGGCTGTCAAGTCGGCGGGGCCGATCAGTCCCCGCCCGCCGGCCTGCCCAGGCGGTCCTTGAGGGCCGGGACGTCCCTGATATGTTGGAGCATGATCTCCCGGAAGCGCCGGGAGGTGCCCCTCTCCGTATGGCGCTGCAGAGCCTTGATGAGCTCGCTCCTCTCGGCCGGGGACATCCTCAAGGCGTACCGGGCGCGCTCGATGAGGTCCTCGTCGGATGTGAACCGCAGGGACTTGTTGGGGACGATCTCCCTCTGGCCGCCGGAATCATGGACCAGCGGCAAAAGACCCGCTTGGACGGCCTCCACGGTCACGATGCCGAAATGCTCCCCGTGCACGGGGAACACGAACACGGCATGGGAGGTCAGGAGTCCGGCCACCTGCTTTTCGGAGGGGTTCTCCACGATCGCCGCGTTCTTCAGCCCCTCGACGACGATGCGCCGGCGCAAGCGATCGAGGTATTCGCGGTCCTCGACGACCGCCGCTCCGGCCAGGGTGAACGGCTGTTCCGGAAAGGCTTTGGCCAGGTCCAACACGGTGTCGGCCCGCTTGAATTCCTCGAACCGCGACAGGAACAAGAAGCCGGCCCGTTCGGCCTCCACCGCCGGCAAGGTCCGCGAACGGGCCGGAGGCCAGATCACGGGAGGCTTGAAGCCGAGGCGTTCTTGGATCATCTCCGCGATGTACTCGCTGTGGGTCACATAGGAAGAATGCTTGTCCGGCTTGACGAGCGGCTGAACGAGATGGCTCACGATCCTCTTGATCTCGCCGGGCTTCCAGAATCGACGCGGGTCGACCCGATCGCCGGGCAGTCTGAGATACCTCGGACCGGCGATCCAGCACAGATTGAGCACCCCCTTCGGCATCTTCACGCCGGGCTCGAAACAGTACACGAAGTCGTACCGCCCAAGGCGAAGCCTCGCGTGCCTGACGCTCCAGGAACGCAAGCGTCTCGCCAAACGAGGGGGGAGCGAGCGGAGAGTCTTAGAACTGATGACGAGCTTGCCGCCGCCGAACGTGGTCCGGACGCCAGGATCGCCCAGCGTGCCCCAGTCCTGCGGCTCATCCCAAACGACCTCAGGCACGACGCCGGCGTCGTTGAGTCCCTCGACGAGCTCCAGGAAAAGCGTCTGGATCCCGCCCGGACACTCAAAGCGGTGCGCAATGATGCCGATTCGGAGTCCGTTCCCCATGGCCATCATTCCCCTCGAGAGAAGGTTCCCTGCCGCGGCGGATGATATGCGATGACCCTTGGCTCTGTCAAGGCGGAGGGGCCGCGAGGGGACGCCGCTAGCCCTTCATCACGCCCAGGGGGACGAGCTTGGCCACGACGCGGCCCAACCCGAGCTCGTTCGAGACGCGGACGACCTCGTCGACGTCCTTGTAGGCCTCGGAGGCCTCCTCGGCCACCCCTTTCCAGCTCGTCGATTTGAGCGCGATGCCCCTGCGGGCCAGGTCGTCGCGGATCTTTTCGCCCCGGAACCTCCGCAGGGCCTCGTGCCGCGACATGACCCGCCCGGCGCCGTGGGCGGTCGACCCGAAGCTCAGCGCCTCGGCTTCTTTCGTGCCGGCCAGGACGAACGAGGCCGTGCCCATGCTGCCGGGGATGAGGACGGGTTGGCCGGTCCCGCGATAGACCGCCGGGACTTCGGGACGGCCGGGCCCGAAGCTGCGCGTCGCGCCCTTGCGGTGGACGACCAGCCGTTTCGAACGGCCGTCGACATCGTGCTCCTCGACCTTGGCCACGTTGTGGCAGACATCGTAGATCTGGTCCATGCCCGTGGCGCTGCCCAGGACGCGGGCGAAGACGTCCCGGACCCCGTGGGCGATCATCTGCCGGTTGGCGAAAGCGAAATTGACCGCGGCGGACATCGCCCGGAAATACCGCTGGCCCTCCGCCGACTTGAACGGCGCCGAGACGAGCTCACGGTCGGGCAGACCGGCCACGCCGAAGGCGTTCTCCATCGTTTCGATGAAATCCGTGGCCACCTGGTGGCCGAACCCGCGGCTGCCGCAGTGGATCATGACCAGGACCTGGCCGGGCGCGTCGATGCCGAAGACCCGAGCCGCTTTCTGGTCATAGATCTCGAGGACCTTCTGGATCTCCACAAAATGGTTGCCCGCGCCGAGCGTCCCGAGCTGCGGGATGCCCCTCTCCATGGCCCGCGCAGAGATGTCCTCGGCCGAGGCTTCCCGCATCCGGCCGCGCTCCTCGGTCCTCTCGAGGTCCTCGGTCCGGCCGTAGCCGTTCTCGACGGCCCACTCCGCGCCCCTGGTCAGGATGTCCCGGAGGACGGCCCGGCTCAGCTTCATGACGCCGCCCTTCCCCACCCCGGCGGGGACCTCTTCGAAGATCGCGGCCAGCAGCTCCTGGCTCTTGGGCGCGACTTCCGCTTCGGTATGATCGCTGCGGAGGAGGCGGACGCCGCAGTTGATGTCGTAGCCGACCCCTCCCGGGGAGATGATGCCCTCGTCGAGGTCAAAGGCGGCCACGCCGCCGATCGGGAAACCATAGCCCTGGTGGGCGTCGGGCATGACGTACGAGCGCCGCTCGATGCCGGGGAGGCAGGCGACGTTGCGGGCTTGGATGAGGGTTTGGTCGCGCCGCATGTCGTCGAGGAGCCGGGCCGACGAATAGACGACGGCCGGGACTCTCATTCCGCCCTGGGCCGGGATCTCCCAGGTGTTGTCATCGATCTTCCGGAGGTCCATGATCGGACTCACATGTCCACGACGACCTGGACGGTGAAGCCGTCGCCTTCCTCGATCTTCATTTCGTTGTAAGTGACGGCCTTGACGTCCCCGAAAAGCTCACGGCTGGGAGAGAGGTTTTCCCCTGCGAGAACGGCTTCGAGACCGACCCCGCCGGGACGCGGCCGGACCCGGAGCCCGTCCACCCGGCCGAGCAGGAATTGCCGCGTCTCGAAGAGGTAGATGACCTCGCCGAGGAATTTGACCAGCAGCTGCTCCCGATCGATGCCCGTGACTTGGACACTGTGTTTGATGTTGGGCTCGACCGCCGCCCAGTCCCACATCAAGGAAGCCAGGGCCAGGGCGGCGTTGCCGAAGGCCTCTTCGAGCGTCTTGCCGAAAGCCTGGAATTTGCCGTCGGCCGTGTGGGGCAGGATCCGGTACCGTTCCATCGGGGACTCCCCTCCCACGGCCATCCTACCCGAATCGGGCTGAAAAGTCAGGCGGACGCCCTACTTGACCTCGGCGACGACGGCGTTCAGGACCTTGCCCGTCGCTTTCTCCTGGACGAAGAGCACCACCCTGAGACCTTGGCGCGGCAGCGCGTTGCGCCGGACCTCCCACTTGAAGTCAGGTATCCGGGTGTAGATCCGCTCGAATTCCGAGAGGTAGGCGTCCGTCGTCTTCTCCGAGGCCGCCAGGTCGAACACGGCCGTCTTCGGCGACGCGGGGTCGAGCACGGCGAGGTCCCGGACGACCATCTTGTGGAAGGCGACCCCGTTGGATCCCTTGTGCTCCTGCTCGCCCTGGACGAGGACGAGGAGGTACTCGGCGCCGGGCACGGTCTTGTCGAAGTCGTAAGAGACCTTGACCGTATCCCCGGCAAGGGTGGCGCGGGCCTTCAGGGAAACGCCCGGGGCCGTTGACAGAAGCGGCTCGATCGCGCCCCGATATTGGGCGAACTTGCCGCCGGACGCGCCTCGCCCGCCGCCGCCGAGGGACTTGTTCGTCCCGTCGATGACGACGGTCGGCGTGCTGTTGACATCATAGGCGCCCGCCCGCGCGGCGCCGGCCGGATTCATCATCGGGTCCGGCCGGGGAATGGGCAGGTGGTAGACGAGAACGGCCAGATACTTCGACGGGATGGTCTCGATGAGGGCGTCGAAGGCCAGATCGGCGCCGACGCAAGGCGGACATTCCGAGCCGGTGAAGAGCTCGGCCAGGACGGCCTTGCCCTTCCAGGCGGTCGGGGCCGTGAAGGGCTCCGGCTTGAAGGGCAGCGCCTTGAGCTTGGCCTCGCGCGCGGCCTCGAATCCCTGGTCGGACCCGTGGACCTGGACGTAGAGCGCCCGGGCTTTTGCGGCGGCGTCGTTGTACTCCTCGGCGGCCGCGGCCAGGTAAGCGTCGATAGCCTCTGCGGACTTGCCGGTGGCTTGGAGGACGCCGGCCAGGACGTAGAAGTAGTTCCCGCCTGCGGCTCCGCCCGACTTCTTATAGGCCTCGATCGAGGCCGTGGCCTTGTCCGTGTCTCCGGCATTGAGATAGGCCCTGGCGGTCAGCAGCTCGACGGCGCTGAGGATGTTCGTCTTGAAAAGACTCCCGCTGATCCTGGGGGATCCCCTCGTAGGAAGCCGGGTCGGACGCGGCCCTAAGGGCGGCCGCCCGGTAGGCCAGGGCGATATCGAGGACCTTGCTGTGATCGAAGCTCTCGAGGAGCGGATGGTTGAGCAGCTGAACGGCCATGGCGACGGGCTTCTGGAGCCGGGCCGGTCCTTGTCCCCCGGTCATGAAATCCCTTTGCAGGGCCAGAACGTCGTCGAGCTTCGTGGCCAGTGCCACCTTGGCGTCCTGGATGCTGGCCTCGATGGCTTCCCGATACGGGGTGTTCGGGTAAGCGGCCTTGATCCTCTCGAACTCCTTGAGGCGGAGAGACGGGTCCTGGAGCTTGTAGGCCGCGACGAGCTCGTTGTACTCGGGGGGCGGGGCCTGACGGCCTTGGGCCGCAAGCCGGCCAGAAACGCCGATCGAAAAGAGAAGGAGCAGTGCGATGACCGCCCGAAGCCGTGTCTCTGCTTTCATGGAGCCTCCACGCAAAATTCCATTATATCGGATTCCCGGCGGAAAAAAAGAAGCGGCACCCTTCAGCTGAAGCGGCCGGCCAGCACCGTGCCGCACTTCGGACAGCCGGATCCGTCGAGGACGTTGGCGACGACCGTGAAGCCGCGCCGGCTGATCAGAACGGTCCCGCAGGTCCGGCAACGGGTATCTTCGGATTCGCCCGGGACGTTGCCCACATAGATGTAGCGAAGACCCTCGCGACGGCCCGCGGCGGCGGCGGCCCGGAGGGTGGAGACCGGCGTCGCCGGCGCCTGGGTGTATTCGAAGTCGGGGTGAAAGCGGCTGAGGTGCCAGGGGATGTCGGGATCGACCGAGGCGATGAAGCGGGCGATCGCTTCGAGCTCGTCCGGGCCGTCGTTCAAGCCGGGGACGACGAGCGTCGTCACCTCGACCCAGATGCCGAGCGTCTTCATGCGCCGGATGGAATCGAGAACGGGTTCGAGCCGCGCCCCGCATGTCTTTTTGTAGGTCTCGTCGCGAAAGGCCTTGAGGTCGACGTTGGCGGCATCGAGGGTCGGCTGGATCGCCTCCAGGGCCTCCGCGGTCATGTATCCGTTGGTCACGAACGAGTTGACCAGGCCGGCCTCGCGCGCCAGGCGGGCCGTGTCATAGGCGTACTCGAAGAAGATGGTCGGCTCCGTGTAGGTGTAGGAGATGCTCCGGCAGCCTTCCGCGACGGCGGCGCGGACGATGGCCTGGGGCGGGGCCGGCTCGCCGGCGATGCCGCCGGCCGTCCGCCGCGGGGCTTGGGAGATCTGCCAGTTCTGGCAGAAGCCGCAGCGGAAGTTGCATCCCGGGGTGGCCATGGACATGGCTTTCGACCCGGGAAAGAAATGATACAAGGGCTTCTTTTCGATGGGGTCGACGTGGGCCGCGACGACCTCGCCGTAAACGAGGGTCACCAGGCGGCCGTCCCGGTTCTCGCGGACGGCACAGACGCCCTGCTTCCCCGGCTTGATGACGCAGCGATGGGCGCAAAGGCGGCAGACGACCACGCCGTCCTCCATCCTGTCCCAGAGCATCGCGTCGTGGATCATGTCCCCTTGAGCTCGGGATAGAATTTTGCCGCGGCCGGGCACAGCCGCCTCAGGAAGCAGCGCGGGCACTCGGGCTTGCGGGCCATGCAGATGGCCCGGCCGTGCTCCACGAGGAGGAAGTTGAAATCGATCCAGTCCGCCCTGGGCACCAGGGCCATCAGGTCCCGCTCGACCTTGACCGGGTCGTCCTCGCGGCTCAGGCCGAGCCGCCGGGACAGCCGGCCCGCGTGTGTGTCGACGGCGATCCCTTCCGCCTTTCCGTAGCCGGCCGAGAGGACGATGTTGGCCGTTTTGCGGGCGACGCCGGGCAGGGTCACCAGCTCCTCCATGGAGTCCGGAACGACCCCGGCGTAGGCTTCGACGATCCGCTGCGCGGCGCCGATGATGTGCTTGGCCTTCATCCGGAAGAACCCCGCCGAATGGATCATCTGCTCGAGATCGGCCCGGTCGGCCCGGGCCAAGGCCGCGGCCGTGGGATATTTCCTGAAGAGACCCGGCGTAATCGTGTTCACCAGCTTGTCCGTGCTCTGGGCGGCCAGGACCGTGGCCACGAGGATCTGGAGAGGGTTGGCGTACTCGAGGGCGGTCCGGACATGCGGGTAGTGCTTCCGCAACATCCGGATGATCGGCTTGATGCGCAGCCTGGCGGCGTCCATGGGGGGCTTCCCTCAGTCCCGCTCAGGGGCCGACGTGGAAGAGATCCTGGGCGATGTTGAAGTCCTCGACGTTATAGTAATCGGGGAATTTGCGGATGAGGTCGATCTCGGAATTGATCATCGCCTGGTGGCTCCGCTCGACCCGGCCGAGGTAGGCCAGGATGCGGCGCCCGGCTTCGTCTTCGACCCTCTCCGCGGCGTCGTTGTAATAGGCCTCGGCGATCTTCTCGGCCTGGAGGGCCGCGTCGAAGAGGGCCGGGACGCCCGGGTCGGCGGGAAGCGAGACGCCGATCGGGGGCATCAGGGACGATTCGGGGACATCCTTCGGCTTGTCCGGGTACTTCTTGGCGAGCAGGCCCTCGATCATCTTCCTGTGGTGCTCCTCTTCGAGGGCCAGGAACTTCACTTTCTGGCCGAGCAGGATGTTCTTGATCCGCGCCTGGAGCCGGGTGTAGAACGCGGCAGCGTCGATCTCCGACTTGATGGCCACCCCCAGGATCTGCCAGGGGGCGAGGCTTCTGTCGATGGACATGGGTGACTCCTTGGGTCCGTCCTCAGAACGAGACGAACTTGTCCTTGGGCGTGCCGCAGACCGGGCACTTTTCCGGAGCATCGCCCTCCATGGTGAAGCCGCAGACCGAGCAGACTTGGACGGGGTTGAATTCGATGTCCCGGCCCGCGGCGACGGCCTCCGCGGCGGCCTTGTACATGCCGGAATGGACCTTCTCGGCGGCCAGGGCGTAATTGAAGTACGTCTCAGCGGCCTTTTCGCCCTGGCTCTGGGCCGTGACGACATAAGCGGGGTACATCTCGGCGATCTCGAAGTTCTCCCCGCCGACGGCGGCCTGAAGATTGTCCTTGGTCGAGCCGAGGGCGCCGAGGATCCTGACGTAATTCGAGGCGTGGATCTGCTCCGCGTAGGAATTGGCTTTGAAGGCGCGGGCGACGTTGGGCAGCTTCTCGGTGTCGGCCTTCCAGGCGAACGCGGCGTACTTGATGTGGGCCTGGCTTTCGCCGGCAAGGGCGGCCTTGACGTTCTCTTCGGTCATCTTCTTCATGAGCTTGTCTCCTTAGGATATCTTGAGCATGGCCTCGATGGCCCCTCGGGCCCGGTCGGCGATGTCGCGGGGGACCTCCACCCGGTAGGTGTCGGTTTCGAGGGCCCGCAGGACCTTGGCCAGCGTCGTCATCTTCATGTGGGCGCAGAGCGCGGTCTCGCGGGCGGGATAGAACTTCACCGCCGGGTTTTCCTTGGTCAGGCGGTAGATGATGCCCTTCTCGGTGCCGATGACGACCTCGCGGCAGGATGTTTCCCGCGCCTCGAGGATCATCTTGCCCGTCGACAGGACCTTGTCGGCGAGCGCGCTGACGTCCGGTGGACATTCGGGGTGGACCCAGACCTCGGCCCCCGGATGGAGCGCCCGGGCCTCTTCGATGTCCTTCGGGGTGAAGCGATGGTGGACGTAGCAGTAGCCGTCCCAGGCGATGACCGTCTTGCCCGTCTCCCTGGCGACGTAGGCGGCCAGGTTTTTGTCGGGCACGAACAGGACCCGGTCGACGCCGAGGGAGTTGACCACGGCCACGGCGTTGCTCGAGGTGCAGCAGATGTCGCTCTCGGCCTTGACCTCGGCGCTCGTGTTGACGTAGCAGACGACCTTGAGCCCCGGGTAGCCGGCCTTCCAGGCGCGGAGCTCGCGCGCGTTGATCATGTCGGCCATCGGGCAGCCCGCTTCGACCTCGGGCAGGAGCACGGTCTTGCCCGGCGCGAGCACGGCCGCCGTCTCGGCCATGAAGTGGACGCCGCAGAAGACGATCGTGGCGGCGTCGAGTCCGGCGGCCTTGCGGCTGAGCTCGAGCGAGTCGCCGACGAAATCGGCCGCGTCCTGGACCTCGGGGATCTGGTAGTTATGAGCCAGGATGACGGCGTTCTTGCTCCGCTTCAGCTCGCCGATCCTCTCCAGGATATCCAAGACCTCATCCCTTCCCTTGGAGCGGCTTGCCGCAGTGGACGCAGGTCGCGTCGCCCTTCTTGGTGATGCCACCGCACGAGGGGCACTCCTCGAATTCGATCCGGCAGGCCCGGCAGACCGTCTTGTCCTCCTCCTCGAGGGCGGAATCGCAGTAGGGGCAGGCGCAGGCCTCCGCCTCGTGGTGGCCGGCGGCCCCGGCCTCTGTCTTGGCCTGGCCGGTGAGCTTGTTCCGATAGTCCTTGATGGCCTCGTGCAGGGCGTCGGCGCCAAGATTGGAACAGTGCATCTTGTTCTTCGGCAGCCCGCCGAGCTCCTGGGCCACGAGGTCGTTGGTGATGGCCATGGCCTCGTCGAGCGTCTTGCCCTTGGCCATCTCGCTGACCATGCTGGAGACGGCGATGGCCGCGCCGCAGCCGAAGGTCTGGAATTTGACGTCCTCGAGCCGGTCGTCCTTGACCTTGATATAAAAGGTCATCATATCGCCGCAGACGGGGTTGCCCACCTGCCCCACGCCGTCGGCGTCGGCCAGGACGCCCACGTTGCGGGGATTGGCGAAATGGTCCATCACTTTGTCGCTGTACATCATGAGCCTCTTTCCTTGAGATACTGGGTATAGAGCGGGGACATGGCCCGGAGCCTTTCGACGATCGGCGGAAACGCCTCGAACAGGGTCTCGACGTCGGCGTTCGATGTTCCGTCGATCAGGGAGAAGACGAGCGAGCCTTGGGAGGTGGCGTGATCGAGCCCCATCGCCAGGAGCACGTGCGAGGCCTTGAGGGCCTTGGAGGTGCAAGCCGAGCCGCTCGAGGCGGCGATGCCCTTCATGTCGAGGAACAGGAGCATCCCCTCCCCTTCCACGAACTCGACGCAGAAGCTGGCGTGGTGGGGCAGTCGGTTGGTCCGCGGGCCGGTCACGATCACATGCGCGATGCGGCGGGGCAGCTCGTCGAGGAGCAGGTCCCTCAGCGGGACGAGTGCGGCCGTGCGCCCGGCCATCTCCGCCTTGGCCAGAGCCGCGGCCTTGCCCAAGCCGACGATGCCCGCGACATTCTCCGTCCCGCCCCGGCGCCCGCCCTCCTGGATGCCGCCGTCGATGAGCGGCAGGATGCGCGCGGCCTTGCGGACGAAGAGCGCCGCCGACCCCTTGGGGCCGTAGAACTGGTCGCCGGCCAGGGTCAGCGCGTCGACGCCGAGGGCCCTGACGTCGACCGGGATGTTGCCTGCCGCGGCCACCGCGTCGGTGTGAAAAAGAACGTTCCGGGAGCGGCAAACCGCCGCGATCTCGGCGACCGGCTCGATCGTTCCGACCTCGCTGTTGGCCGTCATCACCGAAACGAGGACCGTGTCCTTGGTCAGGGCTTTCTCGACCTCGGCCGGATCGACCCGGCCCTCCCGGTCGACAGGCACCAGGGTCGACGAGAAGCCCGACCGCTCCAGGGCCTTGACCGAATTGAGGACCGAGTTGTGTTCGATCGCCGAAACGACGATGTGACGGCCGCGGGCTTGTTGGCCCAGGGCCAGGCCCTTGATGGCGAAGTTGTTGGCCTCGCTCCCGCTGGCGGTGAAATAGATCTCCCCGGGCGAGGCCCCGACGAGCGCCGCGACCTCTTCCCGGGCCGCATCGACCGCGGCCAGGGCCTCCTGGCCGGCGGAGTGCAGGCTCTGGGGATTGCCGAAGGCCTCGGTAAGGAACGGCCGCATGGCTTCGAAGGCCTCGGGACGCAACGGGGTGGCAGCGATGTGATCGAGATAGGTTCTTTTCATGGCCCTCCCCCAATGACGGAGCGGCCGCAGGGCGGTCCGTCGTATCGCTTCCGCCGCCGGAGGTCAGATGGCTTCGACCGACTTGACCTCGGGGACCTCTTTCTTCAGGATGCGTTCGATGCCCATCTTCAGGGTGAGCTGGGACATCGGACACCCGCCGCAGGCGCCCCGGAGCCGGACTTTCACGATCCCGTCGGCTCCGACGTCCACGAGCTCCACGTCACCGCCGTCGGCTTGGAGGGCCGGGCGGATCTTGGCCAAGGCTAGTTCGACCTTTTCCTTCATAGAAATCTCCTCATTATCCGGGCGCCGCTCCTCCTATCTTACCCCGCCCGGGGCGGCAAGACAAGAAACCTGATGGCCGGGCTGGCGAGGCGCTACTTCTTGACCATCGGCTCGCCGCAGCAGATGAGCACATGCTCTTCGGCGCAGCCGCAGGCCTCGTCGACGGTCACGCGATAGCCGCAGATGCCGCACTCGAGCGCGGGTTTGGGCTTGGCTTTGGCCTTGACTTTCGCCTTGGGCTTCGCGGCCGGCTTTTTCATCTTCTTAGTGGCCATGTCGTTCCTTCCTCCTATCGGTATTTCGATGACGCCGCCCTGCGGGCGGAATCAAATGTCTCCATTTTCCGCGGAACGGTCCCAGTCGAGCAAGCGCCGCTCTCCGTGCAAGGCGCGGATCGCCGTCACATCCTGGGTGACCTCGAGGGCCCCGCGATAGGCTCCCGTGCCGTCCCGGAGCGCAAGATAGCGAATATAGAGGAACTTGTCGCCCGATTCGATCCAGAATTCGGCCGAAGATCGGGCGCCGGAGCGGAAAGCCCGCAGGATCCCCTCGACGATCTCGAGGCTCTTGGACGGATGGCAATTCTGGACCTTCCGGCCGATGACCCCCGCCGACCGGGGGAAGATCCGATCGGGCGTGGCCGAATAATAGGCCACGGTATCATGCTCGTCGACGAAGGTGATGTCGACCGGAAGACGGGTCAGCAGGAGGTCGATCTGCTCGGGAGTCAGGAGGCCCTGCTCGAGGCTGATCGTCCCCGCCTCGCGGCCGGGCGCGACGGCAGGGGTCGCAGGTCCCGGGACCTCGGGAGCCCAGGCCGGCGCCGGAGCGATCCAGGCATAGCCGATCTCCTCCTCCCCTTTCTTGACCTTGGCCCAATCGGAGGCGTCCAGCGCCTCGATGGCCATAGGGAACAGGATCTTCTCCTCCTTGGCGACCATGTCCCCGATCTCCTGGATGACCCAACGGCCGTTCTGGACGATGAGCTCGGTATTGTCGAGGTCGAGGGCCCTCCGGAAGTCCTTCAGGTGGGCGCGAATATCGTCGTGGACGGCCCACATGACCTTGGACGGCCCGCGGATGCCTTTGTCCTCGAGCCGGGGGAAAAGCTGGTTCTCTTTCTTGAGATAGTGCTTCTCGATCTGGGCGAGGTCGTCGAGGAGCTCCGAAAGCCGCTCCTTCCCGCCCGCGAGGCTGTCCGGGCCCGAGGCGGTCCTGAGACGGTCCAGGACGTCGCGGGCCTCGGCCACGATCCTGGCCAAGGCCATGTTCTCCTCGGCCAGCGTATGGAGAGGGTGGCCGGGGACCGTCTGCGGGGCGGGCTGGGCGTCGAGGGACTCCTCGAAGACCTTGACGTGGAGATCGCAGAGCTTGCGGACCTCTTCCTCCGGCAAGCCCTCGTCGATGAGCTGCTGCTCCATCGCCCCGATCTCCGCGCCGGAGACGTCATGAACGAGCGCGGCGAAATGCTTCTTCAGGATCTCGATGTCGCCGCCCGCATGAAGGTCGCGGATGATGTCCTTGAGGATCTTGATCTTGCCTTCATTCGTCATGCTCGACCTCTCGTCCCGTCTATCATACAATAAATACTACAATATTAGTAGTGTTTAGACGACGATGCGGGGGACGAGAGGATTGATGCGGGCCAGGATCTCGTAGCTGATCGTGCCGGCCCACGAGGCCAGGTCTTCGGCCGTGATCCGCTCGCGCCCTCCGGCACCGAGAAGCGTCACCTCGTCTTCGAGCTTCAGGCCCGGCACGTCGGTGACGTCGGCCATGAAGAAATCCATGGCCACCCGGCCCCGCACGGGCGCCCGCCGCCCCTTGACGAGGACGTGGGCGGTGTTCGACAGGCCCCGGTCATAGCCGTCGAAATAGCCGACGGGGACTACGGCGAGAACGGTGGGCCGGGTCGTCCGATAGGTGCAGCCGTAGCCGATATCGGCCCGGGCCGGGACCTTCTTGAGCTGGGCGATCCGGGTCCTCCAGGACAGGACCGGCTCGAGCGATAGGAGCTCTTTCTTGTCGAGCAGGCAGGAGAGGTAGGTCTCCTTGGACGGCCACAGCCCGTAGAGCCCGATCCCGACCCTGGCCATGTTGAAATCCGGCTCGGGAAAGAGAATGGTCGAAGCGGTGCAGGACATGTGCTTGACCGGGACGCGCGGGCCGGCGGCTTCGAGCTCCCGGCAGGCCATCCGGTAGATCTCGAGCTGGCGGCGGGGATAATCGTGCTTCGTCGTGTCCTCGATGTTGGCGAAATGCGAGGAGAGACCTTCGACGACAAGGCCGGGCCGCCTGCGGATGTCCCGGACGAAGGCCGTGAGGTCCTTGGCCGGCACGCCCTGACGCCACGTCCCGGTCTCGAGCTTGACGTGGACGCGGACGGTCTTTCGCAGCCGGCCGGCCAGGGCGGCCAGGCGGGCGACGGTCTCCCGGTTATAGACGGTCAGGCGGAGCCCCTGGACGACGGCCTCTTCGAGCGAAGCGAGCGGCGAGTAGCCGAGGACGAGAACGGGGGCCTCGATCCCCGCCCGGCGAAGCGCGGCGCCCTCCTCGACGGAGTTGACGCCGAGCCAATCGACACCCTCGGCGACGGCGATCCCGGCGATCTCGACGATGCCGTGGCCGTAGGCATTGGCCTTGACCACGGCCAGGAACTTCCTCCGGGGTCCGATGAGCCGGCGGAATTCACGGATGTTATGGACGAGGGCCGCGCGGCTGATCTCGACGCGCCCGACCGCGGTCTCCTTCATCGTCGTCCTCGTCAGGCGCCCGCCGCGGCCCTGACCTTGGCCACATCGACCAGGCCCCGAAGCTCCGATTCGAGGAGCACGGTCTCGCCGCGTTCCACGCCTGTCGAGATGATGGCCACCTTGGTCTCGACGAGGTCCTCGAGGACGCGCACATAATCGACGAAGGTCTTCGGCAGGGCCCCGGGTTCGGCCGCCCTGTGGAGGGACTCGGGCCAACCCGGGAGCTTCCGGTATTCGGGGACGACCTTTTCAAGGATCCAGGATTCCGCCGGAAAGCTCTTGATCCGCTGACCTTTGTAACGGTAGCCGGTGCAGACGGGGATGTCGCCGAGGCCGGCCAGGACGTCGGGCTTGGTCAGGGCGATCCGATCGACGCCGTTGACGCGGCAGGCGTAGCGCACGGCCACGGCGTCGAACCAGCCGCAGCGGCGCGGCCGCCCGGTCGTCGCCCCGAACTCGTCGCCGCGCGAGCCGATCGTCCGGCCGATCTCGTTATCGAGCTCGGTCGGGAACGGGCCGCAGCCGACGCGCGTTGTGTAGGCCTTGGTGATGCCGAGGACGCCGTGGATCGTCCGCGGACCGACGCCGAGCCCGGTCGCGGCGCCGCCCGCGGTCGAGCTCGAAGAGGTCACGAACGGATAGGTGCCGTGATCGAGGTCGAGGAGGGCCCCCTGGGCGCCCTCGAAGAGAACGCGGTCGCCGAGCTTCATCCGCTCGTCGAGCAGCTCCGAGACGTCGCGAAGATAGGGCCCGAGCTTTTCGGCCCAGCCCGCGTACTCCTTGGTGATGGCCTCGATGTCGAGCGCCGGAAGGCCGAAGGCCCGGAATACGGGCTCCTTGGCGGCGACGGCGTCGGCGATCTTCTCGCGAAGAACGCGCAAATCGGCCAGGTCCCCGGCCCGGACGCCGAGTCGGGCCGCCTTGTCTTCGTAGGCGGGGCCGATGCCCCGGCAGGTCGTCCCGATTCTCTTCTCGCCCCGCCGGTCCTCGGACGCCCGCTCGAACAGGGGGTGCCAGGGCATGATGAGGTGGGCGCCGCGGCTGACGGCGATGCGCGCCGGGCCGGCGTCGACCCCGTGGGCTTCGAGATCGGCTGTTTCCTTGAAGAAAGCGGCCGGCGAAATGACGAGCCCGTTCCCGATGACGCAGAGCGTCCCGGAGTGGAGAATGCCCGAGGGGATGAGATGGAGGACGATCTTCCGGCCGCGGACCCAAACCGTGTGGCCGGCGTTATGCCCGCCCTGGTAGCGGGCCACGACCTCGAAGGCCGGTGTCAGCAGGTCGACGATCTTGCCCTTGCCTTCGTCTCCCCACTGGGTGCCGAGAACGAGCAGGTTGGCCATGCCTTATCCTTTGACCGTGAATGCCGAAGCGAACGGGAAAGAGGAAGCGTTCCGTCGGAGGATTGTATCAGAACGCTCCCGCCGACTCAAGGCTCAGAAGCTCAGTCCGGCCTGGACCTGCCACTGGTTGTTCTTGAGGACGATGCCTTTTTCTCTGTTCCAGTCGTATTCGGCCTTGAGAAAGAACGTCTCGCTCAAGACATAGCGCAGCCCCAAGGTCCAGCGGCTCTGGTCGAGGGCGATGCCGCCGTTGTGATAGGGGTCCGTGAACTTGAGCTTCTGGAAGCTCCCGACCGGCTGAAAGCTCTTGAATCCCATGCACGCCCAGATCGAATAGCCCTCCGACTTGCCTCGCTCGAACGGCTGGGGATTTTCGAGGAAGGCCTTGGTGTACTCGCCGTGGATCTCCCACTGGTTGCTCGCCCAGGACAGGTCGGCGCCTTCGAGTGTCAGGTCGCGCATGTCTTGGTCGTCGTATTTGCCCGTATAGTACGAGACGCCGGCTTGGACGCCTGGCCCGAGCAGGAGCCCGAGCCGGCCGCCCTTGGACTTGTCCGTGTTATTGTCGCGGAACTGCTGGACAAAGGCGGAGGTCTGGCCCTCGGCCAGGCCGTTGCCGAGGTAGGCCGCATAGGTCAGCACCCCGACCTTGCCCTGGACGACGACCCCCAGGTCCCGCCAGCTCGCCGGATACAGGAATTCCAGATTGAGGGGCGTGCGGATGAGGAGCGTTTCGTGGGGCCGGCTGGCCGTGTTCCAGTTGCCGAAGGGCACGAGATAGAGCCCGACCCGCACGGTGAAGGCTTCGGACGGCATGAATCCCGCCCAGGCCTGGTTGAGGTCGAAGTCGTTCACGCCGCGGGCGCGGGCCTCGACCGTGACGCCGTACTTCTGTCCCAACTTCCCGGCGGCCAGAAATCCGGCCAGAAGGTTCTCGATGTTCCCGCGGGGGTATGAGCTCTCCGTCTGTCCCTTGATATATTCGAGCGCGAGATAACCGCCGTACTTGACCTGGCTCCGGGCCGGGACGGCGAGGGCCAGCAGGACGGCGGCGGCGATGACAGCCCGCTTATTGGTCATGTGATCTCCGAGAAATCAAAATCGTCCTCGAGCAGGTCCTTCTTCAGGGCCTCGACGTGCTTTTCGACCGCGACGAGCCGGCTGATCTCCGCGGCCCCCTTTTTCGTGCCCATCCAGATCCCCCCGACGAGGCGCCCGCCGCGGAGGACGATCTTCTTGTACAGTCCGGCTTCGGGAAGGGAGCGGACGAGCGCTTCATAGCCCTCCCCTTGGGCATCGATCTCGCCCACGGACGTGAGGTAGAGACCGGCGACCTTGAGCGTGTTGAACGGCACGGTCCCTCCGTAGGGCTTGTCCTGACCCACCATGCCATAAGCGGCCGCGCGGGCCTGCTCGAAGGCCGCAGGGATGATCCCGTGGATCCGGCCCCGGTGCTCCGCGACGTCCCCGGCCGCGAAGACCGTGGGCACGGAGGTCCGCATGAGGTCGTCGACGACGATGCCCCGGCCGACTTCGAGGCCGGCGTCCTTGGCCGGTCCGACTTCCGGCACGATGCCCGTGGCGACGATGACGGTATCCGCCTCGAGCCTGTCGCCGGACTCGAACCGCAGGCCTTGGACGGCACCGGAGCCGAGGACCTCTTTGACGACCGTGGCCAGCCGGACGGAGATGCCGCTCTTCTCGAAATGGGCCTTGAGGATAGCCGCGGCCGCCGGATCGAGCTGACGGGGCAGGAGCCGGTCGAAGTATTCGACGACGGAGACCTCGGCGTCCCGGCTGCGGATGGCCCGGGCGATCTCCAAACCGAGGAGCCCGCCGCCGAGGACCGCGACGCGCTTGTGGGTGCCGAGATGGTCGATGAGCCCGTTGGCGTCGTCGAGCGTCCTCAGCACGAAGACGCCCGGCTGGGCGATCCCCTCGACCCGCGGCAAGGCCGCCCGGGCGCCGGTCGCGAGAAGGAGGACGTCATAGAAGCGCTCGAGGCCCGAAACCGTCTCGATCTTCCGCTCCCCCGGCCGGATCCGCGTCACCTTCTCGCCGAGACGGACGACGATCCGCTGCCTCTCGGCCCATCCTTCCGGGAAGGCGAAAAGCTTGGTGGCGGGCAGCCGCCCGGCCAGGAACTCGATCAGGTTGGGACGCGGATAATAGGGATATCGTTCTTCGCCGAAGATCTCGATCTTGGCGTTATCGTCGAGCTCCCGGATGGTCTTGGCGGCCAGCGTGCCAGCCAACCCGTTGCCGACGATGACGACGTTCACACCCGTTAGCGTCCTGGCCGGTACTCAGCCGATCTTGACGAACAGGTCCTTGGGGACCCCGCACTGAGGGCACACCCAGGTGTCCGGGAGGTCTTCGAATCGTGTTCCGGCCGGGATGCCGTTGTCCGGATCGCCGGCGGCCGGATCATAGATATAGCCGCAGGCCGTGCATTCATACTTGTCCATCGTGTTCTCCTTTCAATTTTCCTGGAGGACCTGGTTTTCGTATTCGGCCTCGATCTTGAGCTTGTGCTCCCGTTCCTGGCCGGCCAGGAACAGGAACATCTTCCGGTGCCCGGAGGCCCCGGCAAGCCGGGCCAGAGACTCGTAGAGAGCGACGGCCTGGGCTTCCTTTTTGGCGGCAAAGATGAGCATGTCCTGAATGGACATGTCGCCGGAGGGTTTCTCGTCCGCCAAGGAATCGACGACGTGGAGGTCCGGGACAAAGGAGGTCCCGAGATCGCGGAGCGTTTCCGTGGTCAGCCCTTCGAGAAGCCGGCGGTGCGCTTCCTCCTGCCGGCGGAAGTCGTCGGCCAGCTCCCGCAGTCCGGGGATCGTGGCCTTTGCGGCGATCCGGGCATAGCCTTCGGCGGCTTCGATCTCCCTGCGGATGGCAAAAGCGATGATGTCGGCGACGGAATCGAAGCGCCTGTCGGCCATGATCGGATGGTCCTTTCCCGCGCCCGGGGTCTCGCGGACGGAATCATTATAACGTATCGAGGCGGGGAGTCAACGCGCCCGCGATCGCCGGCTACGCCGCGCCGAGGAGGACGAGCTTGTCCTTGAGCAGCGAGTTCCTCTTGACCGGCTTGTCGTTCTTGATGGCGATCCAGAGCGCTTTATACGAGCCGATGATCACGCTCAGTCGTTTGGCCCGCGTCAGGGCCGTATAGAAGAGGTTGCGCTGGAGCATGATGAAGTGCTGGGTCAGGAGCGGCATGATGATGGCCTGGTACTCGCTGCCCTGGGCCTTGTGGACGGACACGGCGTAAGCCAGGGTGACGTCATTGAGCTCGTCCTTCTCGTAGCACACGGTCCGGCCTTCGAAATCGACGTAGAGACGGAACTTGGCCCGGTCGGCGTGGAGGACGGACCCGATGTCGCCGTTGAAGACGTCCTTGTCGTAATCGTTGCGGACCTGCATGACCTTGTCGCGGGCCCGGAAGACGCGCGTCCCGACCTGCAGGCCCTCTCCCCGGGATTGAGCCGGGCCTGGAGCTCGGTGTTGAGGTTGTCGACCCCGACGAGGCCCTTGTACATCGGGCTGATGACCTGGATCCGCGGGTCGAGCGGGCTCAGGCCGAGCTTGGCGGGGATGCTCGACGCGCACATCTTGCAGATCGTCTGGAAGGCCTTGCGCTCGTCGTCCTGGCGGATGAAGTAGAAGTCGGCGTCCTTGTCCTCCCGGGGCGCGTGGACGAGAGGCAGGCCTTGATTGACCCGGTGGGCGTTGACGACGATGAGACTTTCCTTTTCCTGACGGAAGATCTCGTCCAGCCGGACGACGTCCACCGTGCCCGATTCGATGATGTCGTGGAGGAGATTGCCCGGCCCGACCGACGGGAGCTGGTCCTTGTCGCCGACGAGAATGAGCCGCATCCACGGCGGAACGGCCTTGAGGAGATGGAACATGAGCGGCAGGTCGACCATCGAGAATTCGTCGACGACGAGGGCCTCGCCGGACAGGGCGTTGCCCTCGTTCCTCTTGAAGGTCCCTTTTTTGGGCTGGAATTCGAGGACGCGATGGATCGTCCGGGCGTCCTGGCCGGTCGCCTCAGCCAGGCGTTTGGCCGCGCGGCCCGTCGGGGCGGCCAGGAGGACGTCCTTGCCCCACTTGCGGAAGATGTCGGCGATGGCCCGGACGATGGTCGTCTTGCCCGTTCCGGGCCCCCCGGTGATGACCAGGATCTTCCGCTCGAACGACTCCCGGATGGCCTGCCGCTGGAGCGGCGAAAAGGTGAGGTTGAGATCTTTCTCGGTTTCAGCGATGGCCTTGTCGAGTTCGAAGTCGGGCGCCCGGCAGGGAAATCCGGCCAGCTTGTGGATGTCCCGGGCGACCTCCTCCTGGGCCTGGTAGAAGAACGGCAGATAGAGGGCCCGGCCGCCGGCCCAGTCTTCGGCCACGACCTTCCCGCCCTTGATGAGCGCGTCCAGGGCCAGGCCGGTCTTGTCGGCGGGGGTGTCCAGCTCGGCGGCGCATTTCTCGGCCACATCCGCCGCGGACGAAAAGACGTGCCCCTGTTCGTTGTCCTTTTCGAGTATATAGAGGATGTAAGCTTTGACCCGCTCGAGGGAGGCCGGGTCCATGCCGAGCTTGAGGGCGAGCTGGTCGGCGGTCTTGAACCCGACGCCCCAGATGTCGAGGCTGAGCTGGTAGGGGTTCGTCTTGAGGACCGTGAACGACCGGTTCCCGTATTGCGCGTAGATCTTCGTGGCCAGGCTCGTCGAGACGCCGTGGTCCTGGAGGAACATGATCAGGTCGCGAATGTCCTGGTGCTCGGTCCAGGACCGGCGGATCTCCTTGAGCTTGACCGCGCCGACACCCTCGACCTCACGCAGCTTTTCCGGGTCCCGGGTCAAAATGTCGATCGTTTCGGCGCCGAACTTCCCGACGATCCGGGCGGCCAACACGGGACCGATGCCCTTGACCAGCCCCGAGGCCAGGAACTTCTCGATGCCTCCGGCCGAAGCCGGCAGGGTCATCGTGAAGTGATCGACCTTGAACTGTCGCCCGAAGCGGGGGTTGAGCTCCCAGCCGCCGCGGATGCTCAGCACCTCGCCCGGGGAAAGCGGCGGAAAGGAGCCGACGATCGTCAGCGTCTCGCCGCCGTCCGTCAGAAATTTCGCGACCGTGTAGCCGTTGTCGGGATTGCAGAAGACGATCTCTTCGACCGCGCCGTCGAGGTGCTCTTGGCCCGTGACGAGCACGGCCTTCTTCACGCCTGCCTCATGATAACCCCATGTTAGGCGTTTTTTCGGTGACACACAACTAAATGCACTTAATTCTGAGCGAGGAAGGTCACGGAGAGAGCGATAGGACGCGCGTATCGATCCGGAAGGCGGATCCGAATACGGAATTAGGTGTATTTAGTTGTGTGTCACCGAATTAGTTAATGATGCGGAGCATGCGGCTCCAGCGGGCCTTGGGGACGAAGCTGACCAGCTTCTTGAGGCGGTCGCGGATGCCGGTCTTCTGCCAGGCATCCCGCTCGGCCTTGTAGGAGAAATAGATGACCCAGGGCCGGCCCTTGATGGACGCCAGCGGCACGAAACCCCAGTAGCGGCTGTCCATGCTATTGTCGCGGTTGTCGCCCATGACGAACAGGTTCCCGGGCGGCACGGTCACGGGGCCGTAGTTGTCGCGGATGACGTCGTCGTAGTTGTAGAAATCGTTCTTGGAGTTGACGTGGCTGTCGATGTGGACCTTATAGGGCTCGTCGAGCGGCTTGTCGTCGACGTAGACCTGCTTGTCCTTGACCTCGACCTTCTGTCCCTCGAGCGCGATGACGCGCTTGACGAAGTCCTTGGTCAGGTCCTTCGGGTACTTGAAGACGACGATGTCGCCCCGCGCGATCGGCTTATGCGGCAGGATCGCGCCCTCGAGCGGCAGGAGGGGCCTGGTGTAGGCGAGCTTGTTGACGAGCAGAAAGTCGCCGACGAGGAGGGTCGGCTCCATGGAGCCGGTCGGGATCTGAAAGGCCTGGACGACGAACGTCATGACGAAAAAGACGAAAACCGCCGTCTCGGCGATCAGCTCGAAGTATTCCCTGAAGAGGCTCTTGTCCCTTTTCTTCTTGTCCTTGTCCATGTCTCTCCCGGCTATAGAAAGAATTACTATAGATGAAAACGAGCCGGAACATCAAGAACGTTCCCGCCCTGCGTTTTCCCCAATCCTCACGAGATCGCTCCGCGACCTCGCTTGCCTTGACACCCCCGGTCAATCCGGCTTTACTAGTCCCGTGAACGCGACCCTGTTCGGCGTCCCTATGACGGGCCAGACGATGCTGTCCATCCATTTCCGGTTCGCCGCATGAGCGCCGCTTTCCGATTGACCGCGCAGGACGCCGCCTCGGCGGCCAGGACCGGCCTCCTCGAAACGCCGCACGGCACGGTCGAGACTCCGGCCTTCATGCCCGTGGGGAGCCAGGGCACGGTCAAGGGGCTGACCCATGCCCAGGTCGAAAGCCTCGGCGCGGAGATCATGCTGGTCAACTCGTATCACATGGCCCTTCGTCCGGGGGTCGAGGCCGTCGAGACCCTGGGCGGACTCCACAAGTTCATCTCCTGGCCCCGGCCTATCCTGACCGACAGCGGCGGCTTCCAGATCTACAGCCTGTCCTCCCTCGTCCACGTCAGCGACGAAGGCGTCCGCTTTGCCTCGCACCTCGACGGCACGAAGATCTTCCTTCGGCCCGAGGACGTCGTGGACCTCCAGCTCCGGCTCGGGACCGACATCCTGATGTGCCTCGACAACTTCCCGCCGTACCCGTATTCCGACGAAGCGCTGCGCGAATCGGTCCGGCTGACGGGCCTCTGGGCCGGCCGCTCCAAGACCCGCTTCGCCGAACATGACACGAGGCAGCAGCTGTGGGGGATCTGCCAGGGCGGCGTTCACGCCGACCTCCGGACCCGATCGATCGAGGACCTCCTGGAGCTGGACTTTTCCGGGTACGCCTACGGCGGGCTGGGCCTCGGCGAGCCGAAGACCCGGCTCTTCGAGACGCTCGAGCTCGGCCAGGGTCTCCTTCCGGCCGACCGGCCCCGCTACCTCATGGGCATGGGCTACATGGAGGACGTCGTCGAGGCCGTCGCCCGCGGCGTCGACCTTTTCGACTGCGTCCTGCCGACCCGCAACGCCCGCAACGGCACGCTCTTCACGAGCACCGGCCGGCTGGCCATCAAAAACGTCAAGTACGCCTGCGACGAGCGGCCCCTCGACGAGGCCTGCGGCTGCTACACCTGCCGCAACTTCAGCCGGGCCTACCTCCGCCATCTGTTCGAGCGCAACGAGATCACCTCGGCCGTCCTGAACACCATCCACAACCTGTACTTCTATCTTGACATCTTCCGCAAAATACGCCATTCTATTCAATCCGACTCCTTCGATTCCCTGAAGAAGAGTTTGATAACGAACGCCTCTCAAAAGGAAGAACCGACATGATCTTTGGAGCAGTCGCAAACCTAGCCCGTCAGGCGGGAGCGGCGCAGGCGGTCCGTCCCAACATGCTGGGGGCCCTCCTGCCCTTCGTTCTCGTCTTCGTCATCTTCTACCTCCTCATCATTATGCCCCAGAGGAAGAAGCAGAAAAAACACATGGAGCTCGTCGACAACCTGAAGGCCGGGGACCATATCATCACCACGGCCGGCATCTTCGGCACGGTGATGGGCGTCACCAAGGACCTCATCGAGCTCAAGATCGCCTCCAACACCAACATCAAGATCACCAAGAGCGCCGTGGGCGTCATCCGCGGCGCCACCGACAGACTCGAAGGCGAATGAGGCCCCGGAGGGAGGGGCGGCTCCCCCTCCCCGGCCCCGAACCCCTCGCGAGAGTGATAACCCCATGAAAAAGAACCTGCAATGGAAGGTCGCCCTGGCCCTGATCGTCATCGCCGGGGCCATCTTCCTCGCCTACCCCTTCAACGACACGAAGATCAAGCGCGG
This sequence comes from Candidatus Aminicenantota bacterium, assembly GCA_963743205.1. GTDB lineage: Bacteria > Acidobacteriota > Aminicenantia > Aminicenantales > Saccharicenantaceae > RBG-16-66-30. The sequence continues at coordinate 779,407 of CAVUOW010000009.1, read as the reverse complement.
TCTCGACCTTAAAGGCGGCATCCACCTGACCCTTGGGGTCATCACCGACGATGCCATCAACATGGAGACGGACCAGGAGATCTCCCGGCTCGAAGAACTCCTCAAGAAGAACAGCCTCACCTTCCAAAAGGTCACCAAAGAGGGCCTCGGCCGGATCGCCATCCAGGGCGCCCTGGCCGACCAGGAATCTAAAACCCGCGACCTCTTCGACGAATACTCCCGGGATTGGGAGTACACCTTCACCGCCGACCGGGCCAACCTGACCCTCAAGCCGCTCGTCATGCAGGCCCTCCGCGACGAATCGGTCAACCAGGCCAAGACGACGATCGAGAACCGCGTCAACGGCTTGGGCGTTTCCGAGCCCCTCATCCAGAGACAGGGCACGGACAAGATCGTCGTCGAGCTGCCGGGCGTCGACGACCCCGACCGCGTCAAGGAGCTCATCAAGGTCACCGCCGTCCTCGAATGGAAGCTGGTCAAGGCCGGGCCGGCCGCCGACGAGGCGACCCTCCTTCAGGCCACGAACGGGCAGGTCCCCGACGACGCCGAGGTCCTCAAGGGAGATCCCAAGCGGGGCCAGGGCGGCTTCTACCTCGTCAACAAGGTCTCCGTGGTCACGGGCAAGGACCTGAGGACCATCCGCCGGACCCAGGACGAGTGGAACAACCCGGCCGTCGCCTTTTCCCTCAACTCCGACGGCGGCGCCCGCTTCGAGGAGATGACAGGGGCGAACATCGGCAAACAGATCGCCATCATCCTCGACAAGAAGGTCCAGTCGGCCCCGGTCGTCGAGAGCCGCATCTCCCGGGCCCAGGGCGGCGTCATCCGCGGCCGGTTCACTCCTGAAGAGGCGGACGACCTGGTCGTCGTGCTCAAGGCGGGCGCGCTGCCGGCCGGCATCAAGTACCTCGAGGAGCGGACGATCGGCCCGGCGCTGGGCGCTGACTCGATCCGCCAGGGACTCATGGCCGGACTGGTGGCCATCGTGGGCGTCATGACCTTCATGATCGTCTTCTACAAGTTTTCCGGGTTCAACGCCGTCGCCGCCCTCATCCTCAACGTGCTCATCCTCTTCGGCGCCCTGGCGTATTTCAAGGCCGCCCTGACCCTGCCCGGCATCGCCGGCATCATCCTGGCCATCGGCATGGCCGTTGACGCCAACGTCCTCATCTTCGAGCGCATCAAGGAGGAGCTGGCCATCGGCAAAGGCGTCGCCAGTGCCGTTTCGCAGGGTTTTGCCCGGGCCTTCACGGCCATTTTCGACTCCAACCTGACGACCATCATTTCGGCCATCTTCCTCTTTCAGTTCGGCACGGGCCCGATCCGGGGTTACGCCGTGACCCTGACGATCAGCCTCCTCGCCAACCTGTTCACAGCGGTCTTCATCTCTCATCTCCTCTTCGACCTGACGGTCAAGAAATCCGCCAAGAAGCTGAGTATCTGACATGCAACTCTTCAAAACCCCCCACATCCCGTTCCTGAAATACAAGTACGTCGCGCTGGCCGTCACGGCCGCCATTGTGCTCGCCGGCGTCCTGAACATCACGGTCTTCAAGGGCCTCAAGCTCGGCGTCGATTTTGGGGAAGGCACCCTGCTCCGGATCATGATGAAAAGCCCCTCGTCCGAGGGCCAGATCCGCGACCTGCTCCAGACCGTCGGCATGGGCAAGAGCCAGGTCCAGTCGTCAGGCAAGACGGGCCGGGAGTTCCAGATCCGCGCCGTAGAGTCCGTCAACACCAAGGCCAACGATCTGTCCCAGCTCGAAGCCCATGAAGTCCTGGCCGACAAGATCATCGCCGCCCTGAGGGGCGACGACGGTAAGGCCGAGCGGGCCCGGGGGCTCGTCGACCTCAACGCTATCGACGAAAAGACACTTTCCGGTCTCCTCGAAAGCGCTTTCCCGGGGTCCGGACCCGATGCGGCCCTGAAGATCCTCTCCTACCGCAACCAGACCGGCATCATGACCGATTTCCAGGACATCGCCGGGATCGGGCTCAAGCCCGAGATCCAGACCTTTCTCAAGGAAAAGACCTATCTCGGCAAGATGACCGTCCTCAGCCGCGAGACCGTCGGTCCCCAAGTCGGGTCCGACCTCCGTCGCAAGGCCGTCCAGGCGACCATCTGGTCGCTCATCGGCATGCTCGTCTACATCGCCCTGCGCTTCAAGCTCGCCAACGGCGTCGCGGCCATCTTCACGCTGGCCCAGGACGTCCTGATCACGATGAGCTTCTACTCGTTCACGAATCGCGAGATCAATCTGCCGATCATCGCCGGCATCCTGACCATCGTCGGGTTCTCGATCAACGACACCATCGTCATCTTCGACCGCGTCCGGGAGAACCAGAAGCTCCTGCGCGGCAAGTCCCTCGAAGAGGTCATGAACGTCAGCATCAACCAGTGCCTGGGACGGACGGTCATCACCTCGGGCACGGTCTTTCTGACGGTCGCGGCCCTGTTCTTCTTCGGCGGCGAGGTCATCAACGATTTCGCTTTCCTGATGCTGATCGGGACGATCGAGGGCGTTTATTCGACGGTCTATCTCTCCTGCCCGGTCGTCCTCTGGTGGCAGCAATTGTTCGGGACAAAAAAAACCGCGCGGAGATAGATTTCCCTTGTCAAAAGGGATTTTTTATTCTATAGTGCCTGTGTGTGTTTCTGTAACTTTCCGAGGATGAGGTAAGCATCATGGCGGAAGCTAGAAAGCCCGTCAGCGCACCCCCCGTGCCCGCCCTCTTCAAGGACTCGTTCTTCGTGGGCGAGAAGGGCACGACGCGGAAAGCCCTGATCTTTCCGATCGCGCTGATCCTCCACATCGTTCTCATCGTCACAGCCATCGTTCTCCCGCTTCTCTCGACCGGCGCTCTGCCGACCGTCGAGGTCTATAGCGCGTTCCTGGCGCCGCCTCCCCCGCCGCCGCCTCCGCCGCCGCCGCCGGCCAAGCGCAAGGCGTCGTCGACGAGCGCGCGCATCAAGCGCGTCCAGACCGCGGCCCCGACCGAAGCAGGCCGGCTCGTCGCGCCCGTCGAGATCCCCGAGCAGATCGCTGAAGAGACGCTCTCGGACGTCGGCGTCGAGGGCGGCGTCGAAGGCGGCGTCGAAGGCGGCGTCGTCGGCGGTGTGCTCGGCGGCGTCGTCGGCGGCGTCCTGGGAGGCGTGGTCGGCGAGGTCGAAGCGCCCGTGCGGGCCATCGGCGACGTCAAGCCGCCGAAGCTCGTCCGGGAAGTGGCCCCGGTCTATCCGGAGATCGCCCGCCAGGCCCGTGTCGAGGGCATCGTCATCGTCGAAGCGACGACGGACGTCTACGGGCGGGTGACGAGCGTCAAGGTCCTGCGGTCGATCCCGTTGCTCGACCAGGCGGCCATCGACGCCGTCCGGCAGTGGGTCTACGAGCCGATGATCATCAACGGGCGGCCGCGCCCGGTCATGTTCACGGTGACCGTCCGGTTCCAGCTGAAGTAGTCAGTAAAGTCAGTCAAATGGCTTTCGATATTCTACAGGAGGTATAACCCATGCAATTCGGTCTTATCGAAATGTGGCAGGCCATGGGAGCCGTGGCCAAGACCGTCGCGATCATCCTGATCGGACTGTCCATCATCACGATCTACATGTTCATCGAGCGGCTGATGGTTTTCTCCCGGGCAAAGAAAACATCCCGCGTTGTGGCCCCCCGGCTCGCCGAGCTGCTGAAGAGCGGCAACCTCAAGGACGCCCTGAGCCTGTCCACCAAGAAGGAAAACAAGGGCAGCCACCTGGCCCGCGTCGCTGCAGGCGGCATCCAGGCCATCCTCGAGGGTAAAGAAGCCCATCTCGGCATGGATGAGCAGCTCGAGACCGCCACGCGCGGCGCTGAACGGGCTAAGACCCTGTTCAATCAGGATCTCCGCCGCGGCCTGCCCGTCATGGCCACCATCGCCACGTCGGCCCCCTTCATCGGCCTGTTCGGAACGATCTTCGGCATCATCAACGCGTTCCGCGGCATGCAGCTGACCGGCTCGGGCGGCATCGGCGCGGTCGCCGGAGGCATCTCCGAGGCCCTCGTCACCACGGCCGTCGGCATCGGCGTCGCGGTCCTGGCCCTGTGGGTCTACAACACGCTGAACAGCAGGATCGAGATCTTCGACGCTGAGATGTCCAACACGGAATCTCAGGTCGTCGACTTCTTCATGAAGTCCGGCGAAGCCCGCTAAGGACCAAGGTTCCGGCCTCCAGGCGGGGCCGGATTGAGAGAGAGGCATATTATGGGATTCTCACTACCGACACGCGGCAAAGAGCCAATCCGGTCTGAACCGAATGTCGTCCCTCTCTGTGACGTCCTGCTCGTCCTTCTCATCATCTTCATGATCGTCACGCCCCTGATCCAGAAGGGCGTCGACGTCAAGCTGCCGAACGCCCAGTTCACCGTCAACATGCCGGAGAACCCGGACGTCGTCCTGGCCATCAAGAAGGACACGCGGGACCCCAAGGGTTTCCTCCTTTACGTCAACCAGGACAAGGTGACGATGGAGACCTTGCAGAACGCGCTCGAAGAGGCCTTTCTGACCGTGGCCGACAAGAAGCTTTACCTCAAGGCGGACCAAGACCTCGAGTACGGCAACATCGTCGACCTCATCGACGTGATCCGTGCCTCAGGCATCGAGATCGTCGGCATCATCACGGAGAAGAAAACGGAAAAGGGCGACTGAGCGTACGGCTCGATCTCCCGTGCACCTGAACGTTTGACCGCGAACAGCACGGGGGAAGGGAGCGACCGATCGCTTCCTTCCCCCGTTTTTTTTATCCCTAATTCGGTGACACACAACTAAATTCACTTAATTAAGTTGAACCTTCAGGACAGGCTTGGGGGATGCCTGGCGCCTAGTGAACATACGACCTTGAATTAAGTGTATTTAGTTGTGTGTCACCGAAATCGGAGGATCTCGGCGATGAGCTCGTCGGCCATGCGGGCCGCCGGGACCTTTCGCAGGACCTTTCCCCCCTTGAAGATCACCCCGCCGTCCCGGCCGCAGGCCAGCCCGATATCGGCCTCCTTGGCTTCTCCGGGCCCGTTGACGGTGCAGCCCATGACCGCCACCGTCAGAGGAGCGCGGAGGGTCAGGACCGCCTTCTCGACCCGGGCGGCCACGCCCATCAGGTCGACCTCGCAACGGCCGCACGTGGGACAGGAGACGAAGGTCGCGCCCCGCGCCCGCAAGCCCAGATCCTGGAGGATCTGCCAGGCGACGAAGACTTCCTTCTCCGGCGGGGCCGTCAGGGAGACCCGGATGGTGTCGGCCAATCCTTCGCCGAGAAGAAGCGCCAGTCCGGCCGAGGACTTGACGCTCCCGGCCAGGAGCCGGCCGGATTCGGTGATGCCGGCATGGAAAGGGTAGTCCACTCGCTCGGCCAGGAGCCTGTAGGCCTCGAGGGTCCGGGGGATATCGGAGGCCTTGAGCGAGATCTTGATGAGCCGGAAATCCAGGTCCTCGAGCAGTCGCACGTGGCGCAGGGCGCTTTCGACCATGGCCGGGGCTGTGGCTCCCCCGGCCCGGGCCAGGATGTCCTTCTCGAGCGACCCGGAGTTCACGCCGATGCGGATCGGGACTCCCCTCTCCCCCGCCGCGCGGACGACCTCGCGGACCTTTTCCGCCGAGCCGATGTTCCCGGGATTGAGGCGAAGGCCGTCGACTCCCGCCTCGAGGGCCGCCAGGGCCAGACGGTGGTCGAAATGGATGTCGGCGATGAGGGGGACCCGGGTCCGCTTCCGGATCGCCCGGAGCGCCGTCGCCGCGGCCCGGTCCGGAACGGCCAGGCGCACGATCTCGGCCCCCGCCCTTTCCAGCCGCCGCACCTGGGCCGCGGTGGCCCGAACGTCCCGGGTATCCGTCTTGGTCATGGCCTGGACGACGACCGGCGCATCGCCGCCGACGACGACGCGGCCGACCTTGATGGGACGCGTTTTCCGGCGCGGGAACATCATCCCCTCCTCCATCCTAGAACGGCACCAGGCTGCGCCAGCCGTGCGGCAGTTTCTTGATGAAGTCGTTGAGGATGACGAACGCGGTCAGGAGCAGCATCAAGACCCAGCCGATGGTCATCAGGACCATGCGGAACTTCGGACCCAGGTCCTTGCGGAAAATGGACTCCAGGACGAGCACCACCATCTGGAAGCCGTCGGCGACCGGGATCGGCAGGACGATATTGATGACGCCGAGCTGAAGACTCAGCACGGCGATCCAGCCGAGAAGGGCGGTCAGGCCCAAGCGGAGGGCCGCGTAGGAGAAGTCGGCGATGGCCACGGGCCCGCCGAGCTGGCTCGTCGGCGTCTCCCCGGTGAACAGGCCGCGAATGACCCGGACCACCAGGAACACGTTTTTCAAGTTCTGCTTGAGGGACTCCGAGATGGCCGCAAAGAAGGGGTACTTCCTGACGACGGATTTCGGGACCTGGGAGATGCCGATCTTGCCGACCTCGCCTTCCTTGCGCGGCGTCACGGGGATCTGCAGCGTCTGCCCTCCCCGCTCGACCGTGAACAGGAGCTCCTTCCCCGCGCTCTTCTGGACCGTCTCGAGGAACTTGTAGTAATAAACGGGTTTGCCGTCGATGGCGACGATCACGTCCCCCTGCTTGAGACCGGCCTTTTCCGCCGGAGAGTTCCCGAGGACCATCTGGATCTGGGTCGTGATCTTGGCTTGGAATCCGGCATACCCCATCTGGTACGTGGACTCCGATTCCGTCCGCAGATCGACCGGCAGGATCTGGCCGTCCCGGCGGATCTCGATCTTGACGAGCCGGTCGGGCCTGGAACCGACGGCCACTTGGACATCGCTCCAGGTCTTGACCGATTGGCCGGCGATGCTGAGGATCTCGTCGTCGACGCGCAGGCCGGCCTGCTCAGCCGGAGAGCCGGCCTCGATATGGCCGATAACCGGCTTTTCGTCGAAGTACTCAGCGACATTCGTCCCGACGCCGTTGATGACGGCCACCAGGACGATGGCCAGGAGGATGTTCATGGCCGAGCCCATGCCCATGATCAGGAAGCGCTGGAAGCGCGTCTTGGCCATGAGATCATCGGGGGCCAGGGGCCGGTCCTTTTCGAACATCCCTTCGCCGAGCAGCTTGACGTAGCAGATGATCGGGACGAGGCTGACCCGGTAGTCGGTCCCGGTCCCCCCTTCCGGCGCTTTGAAGAAGGTCAGCTTGCCGTTCTGAACGCCGAAGATCCTCGGCCCGATGCCGAAGGAGAACGCGTCGACGCGGACGCCGAAGAGCCGGGCCATGAAGAAATGGCCGAATTCGTGGACGAAGGTGACGACGAAGAAGACGATCACGAAGGCGAGGAGCGTACCGAGAAAGTTTGCCATGTCTACCTCTGCGGGAGATGTCGGCGGGCCTGGCGCCGCGCGTCCCGGTCGACCTCGAGGATGGCCTCGATGGAATCGGCCGGACGGGGCTGCAGACCGTCCATGACCCCGGCGACGACCGCGGGGATATCGGCGAAGAGGATCCTCTTCTCGAGAAAGGCCGCGACGGCCACTTCGTTGGCCGCGTTGAGGGCCACGGGCAGGCTGCCGCCTGCGGCCAGGGCCTGCTTGGCCAACGGGAACAGGGGGTAGCGACGCTCGTCCACGCGAAGAAACTCGAGGCGTCCGACCTCGGCCAGGTCGAGCCGGGGCAGGCCCGAATCGAGCCGCTCGGGCCAGGTCAGGGCGAGCTGGATCGGAACGCGCATGTCCGTCGCGCTGAGCTGGGCCAGGACCGAGCCATCCGTCATCTCGACCAGGGCGTGGACGGCGCTCTGGGGGTGGATGAGGACATCGAGCTGCGAAGCGTCCAGATCGAAGAGCCAGCGGGCCTCGATGAGCTCGAGACCCTTGTTCATCAGCGTCGCCGAGTCGACGGTCACTTTCTTGCCCATGACCCAGCGGGGATGGCGGAGAGCCTCCTCCAAGGTCTTGGTCTTGAGTTTCTCGAGCGGAGTTTTCAGGAACGGGCCTCCTGAGGCCGTCAGGATGACCTTGCGGACGTGGCTCCGCCGGCCCCGGCCAAGGCATTGGAAGACGCCGCTGTGCTCGCTGTCGACCGGGATGATCTCGGCCCCCGAGCGGGCCGCCTCACGCTTGATCAAGGCGCCCCCGACGACCAGGGATTCCTTGTTGGCCAGGGCCACGCGGCGGCCGGCCTTGACCGCTTCCAGGGTCGGCCCGAAGCCGTTCATGCCGGTGATGGCCGACACGACCACATCGGCGCCGTCGATGCGGGCCGCCTCGGCGGCCCCGTCCGGCCCGTGGACGACCTTCATCCCCCAGCCTTTCCCGAGGCTGCGGACCCTCACGACGTCTCGTTTATTGCCGACGGAGACAAGGGCCGGACGGTACCTCTCCACTTGGGCCGCAAGAAGCGGCACGTTGGACCCGGCGGCCAGGGCGACGACCCGGAAGCGGCCGTCCAAGCGGTCGACGACGTCGAGAACGGACGTGCCGATCGACCCGGTGGAGCCGAGTATGGCCAGGCCGCGCGACGTCTGTCCCAAGGCTTATTTCCAGAAGAATTTGACGATGAAATAGAACAGCGGGCCGGCCAGGATCAGGCTGTCGATCCGGTCGAGGAACCCGCCGTGCCCGGGCAGGCTGTTGGAGGAGTCCTTGAGGCCGACGGCCCTTTTGAAGAGGGATTCGAGAGGATCGCTGACTTGGGCCGCGGCATGGACGACGATCGCCGTCAGGACGGCCGTCGCGAACGGAACCGAAGGCAGCAGAAGGGAACGGGCCAGAAGGGCCCCGCCCACGGCGAAGAGGAACCCGCCCGCGCTCCCCTCCCAGCTCTTGTTGGGGCTGGCGATCGGTGTCATCTTGTGCCGGCCAAAGGGTTTTCCGATGAAAAAGGCCCCCGTGTCCCCGAGGAAGACGATGCCGGCAAGGAAGTAGAGGTAGAACGGGCCCTGCTCCAGGCGGATCCGGAACAGGAACCCCAAGGGAAAAGCGACATAGAAGACGCCGATGAGCGTCGTGGCGAATGAGGCCGGGAAGAAGGCCAGCTTTTCGGCGGAGTTGATCGTCGCGACATAATAGAAGCCGGCCACGAGGATGCCGGCGCAGAGGGCGGCGTCGAGCGGGATCGTCCGGAAATAGAAGGTCATGAGGACCAGGAGGGAGATGACCGCTCCGAGGGCTTTTTGAGGCCGCAGGTCCTTTTTTCCGACCAGGTTGTAGAATTCGATGAGCGCGGCCAGGACGAAGGCCACCCCGAACAGGAAGAAGACCCAGCCCGGCGCGTACTGGATGATGGCGAAAAGGCCTCCGAGCAGCACGGCCGCCGTAAGCGTTCTTTTAACGAGGTTCATGCGAGCTTAAGTCCTTCCGCGGGGGCGTTTCGCGGCGGCGCGGACGTCGCCGAATCTGCGGTCCCTCTTCTGGAACTCGAGGATGGCTTCGATGAGGTGGCGCCGCCGGAAATCCGGCCAGAGGACGGGCGTCACGAAGATCTCCGTGTAGGCGATCTGCCAGAGAAGGAAGTTCGAAACCCGCATCTCGCCGCTTGTCCGGACGAGCAGGTCCGGGTCGGGAATGCCCGCGGTCGAGAGGTGGCCGGCAAAGGCCTTCTCGTCGAGGCCGGCGGCGGAGATGCGCCCTTCGGTCATGATGCGCCGGACGGCGTCGATGATCTCGTCGCGGCCGCCGTAGTTGAGGGCCACGACCAGGGTCATGTGCCGGTTTTCCCGGGTCAGGGTCTCGACCCGCTCGATCTCCTTGAGCACGAGGGCGGGGATGCCTTCCCGGCGGCCAATGACCTTGAGGCGGAGGTCGTTCTCGACGAGGAGTCCGTCTTCCTTGCCGAGGTATTCCCGGAGCAGCCGCCACAGCCGGCCGACTTCATAACGGGGTCTTTTCCAGTTTTCGCTCGAGAAGGCGTAAAGCGTCAGGAAGCCGATCCCCAGGCGTGCGGACGCCTCGACGATCTCCCGGACCGCCGCCGAGCCGGCATTGTGGCCCTGGACCCGGGGCAAGCCTCTCTGCTGCGCCCAGCGGCCGTTGCCGTCCATGATCACGGCGATATGGCGGGGCAGGCGGTCGAGATCGACCTTGAGTAAAAGCTCGTGTTCTTCGGTCCCCGGCGGGAAAAATTCCTCGAGGTGCTTCTCCATCGGCCCCCCATTATAGCATAAGGTGGACCGGGCCGGTCGATTCTGCTAAAGTGAATGACCTGGAGAAATGACGATGTGCCTGGCCGTTCCCGCCAAGATCACCCATATCGACGAATCGGGCCAAGGGACGGCCAGCTATATGGGCAGCGAGGTGAAGGTCAATCTGACCCTCGTCCCGCAGGCCCGGCGGGGCGACTGGGTCATCATCCACGCCGGTTTCGCCATCTCGGTCATGGACGCCAAGGAAGCCCGGGAGACGCTCCGTCTCTTCAAAGAGCTGGCCGCGGCCCAAGATGAAGGAGCTTAGGAACCCCGCCGCCCTCCGGAGTCTCCTCAGCGATATCGAGGAGAAATCCCGAAAGATCGGACGAACGCCGCGCCTGATGGAGGTCTGCGGCACCCACACGATGGCCCTCTTCAAGAGCGGCCTCACGCCCCTCCTCGCCGAGGCTGGCGTCGAGATGGTTTCGGGGCCGGGATGCCCCGTCTGCATTACCCCCAACGCCATCCATGAGGCCGCGATCGCCATCGTGACCGGGACCGAGGGGGTGACCCTGGCGACGTTCGGCGACATGACCAGGGTCCCGACCCGGAAAGGGTCGCTGCAGACCGCCGTCCCGGCCAGGGACTCCCGGATGAGGATCGTCTATTCCCCCGAGGAGGCGCTGAACGAGGCCCGGCGCGACCCGGCGAGAAAGGTCGTTTTCTACGGGGCCGGGTTCGAGACGACCATTCCCGCGATCGCCTTTACGGTGCGGCAGGCCGCGGCCGAAGGGCTGAGGAACTACTCGGTCCTGCCGGCCCTCTGGCTCGTCCCCCCGGCCCTGAGGGCCATCCTTGAGGCCGGAGAGGTGGCCGTCGACGGCTTCATCTATCCCGGTCACGTCAGCGCCGTCATCGGGGCCGGACCCTACGAATTCGTGGCCCGCGAATTCGGCGTCCCCGGGGCCATCGCCGGATTCGAACCGGGGGACATCCTTCTGGCCATCCGCTCGGTCCTGGAACAGGCGGTCGAAGGAAAGCCGCGCGTCGCCCTCGAGTACTCGAGGGCCATCGGCCGCGAAGGCAATCCCGTGGCCCGGGCGCTCATGGACGAGGTCTTAGAGCCGTTCGACGCGAGCTGGCGCGGTTTGGGCGTCATCCCGGCCAGCGGCCTCCGCTTCAGGAAGGAATTCGCCGCATTCGGCGCCGGGCCCAGGTTCGGCCTCAAAGAGAGCGGGAACGATCGCGACCTTGCAGGCTGCCGTTGCGGCGAGGTCCTGCGCGGCGTCATCCGTCCGGAGGGCTGCCGGCTCTTCGGGACGAAGTGCCTGCCCGACTCCCCGCTCGGCCCGTGCATGGTGTCCTATGAAGGCGCCTGTCTCATCCACTTCAAGTACGGTGGGGAGAGGAGGGCCCGCTCGTGACCAAGATCAGCCTGGAGCTTGGCAGCGGCGGCCGGCTGATGCGCGAATTCATCGCCGGGCGGATCGTGCCGGCCTTCGGCGACCCCTTGCTGGGCGAGCTCGGCGACGCCGTTCACTTGCCCGGAGGGATCGCTTTCACGACCGACAGCTACGTCGTCGATCCCTTGTTCTTTCCGGGCGGGGACATCGGGCGCCTGGCCGTCAACGGAACGGTCAACGACCTCGTCGTTTCAGGAGCGAAACCCCGGTTCCTCTCCCTCGCCCTGATCCTCGAAGAGGGCCTCGACTCGGAGGTTCTCGACCGGGTCATTCGCTCGATCCGGACGGCGGCCAGATCGGCGGGTGTCCGCATCGTGACCGGCGACACCAAGGTCGTCCGGCGCGGCCAAGGGGACAAGATCTTCATCAATACGGCCGGCGTGGGTGTTTCCGTAGCACGGCCGCGGCCGGGGAAGATCCGCCGGGGCGACAAGGTCATCCTGACCGGCACCCTCGGCGACCACAGCCTGGCGGTGATGCTCGCCCGGGGCGATTTCGGCTTGCGCTCGAACGTCCGGAGCGATTGCGCCCCGCTCCTCTTCCTCCTCCCGCTTTGGAAGAACGGGGCCCTGTGGATGAGGGACGTCACCCGCGGGGGGCTGGCGACCGTCCTTTTCGAGCTGGCCGAGCGTCTCCCCTATCCTGTTCTCATCGAAGAAGATAGCATCCCTCTATCGCGGCCCGTTCGCGCGGCCAGCGAGCTCCTCGGGATCGATCCTCTCTACATGGCTTGTGAGGGGAAGGCGGTGGTCATCGCCCCGGCAGCGAAGGCCGGCGAGATTCTCCGGCGCATGCGCAGCCACCGGCTGGGACGCAAGGCGGCGATCATCGGCGAGGTCCAGAACCGCGTTGGCCGTCCCGGCGAGCTGCTGCTCCGGACGACGGCCGGCGGCCTCCGCCTCCTCGAGCCCCTGACCTCGGAGCTCCTCCCCCGCATCTGCTAAGAAGGGGTCAAACCTACCTTTCGTTACTTCTGGTGCCGCCGACCGGATCTTCGATAGACCGCGCAACAAAAAGTAACGAAAGGTAGGTTTGACCCCTTCTTTTTAAGCCTTGACGACGTTCTTCCTGTGCCGCTTGATGGCGTTCCGGGTGTCGACGACGAGCGGGGCGGTCTTGACGATCCAGTCGTAATCGTAGCTCGTGTGGTCGGTCGCGATGACGACGGCATCGGCTCTCTTGAGCAAGGCGTTCGTCAATGTAACGGACGCGAGCTCGAGCCCGGGGTATTCACGGTGCCCGACGACGCGCGGGACGTAAGGGTCGTTGTAGGACACCTTGGCCCCCTTCTTCTGGAGCAGGCTGATGATCTTCAGCGACGGAGATTCGCGCGAATCGTCGATGTCCTTCTTGTAGGCCAGTCCGAGGACGAGGACCTTGGCCCCCTTGACCGACTTGCCCCGGGCGTTGAGCGCCTCGACCGTCTTGTTGATCACATAATAGGGCATGAACGTGTTGATCTCGCCGGCGAGCTCGATGAACTTCGTCTGGTAGTCGACCTCCTTGGCCTTCCAGGTGAGGTAAAACGGGTCGATCGGGATGCAGTGCCCGCCGAGTCCCGGCCCGGGGTAGAAGGGCATGAAGCCGAAAGGCTTGGACGAAGCGGCCCGGATGACCTCCCAGACGTCGATGCCCATGCGGTCGAAGATCATCTTCAGCTCGTTGACGAGGGCGATGTTGACCGAGCGGAAGATGTTCTCCAGGAGCTTCGTCGATTCGGCCGCCTTGGTCGAAGAGACCGGCACGGTCCGGACGATGATCTTGTCGTAAAGGGCCTTGGCCAGCTTGAGGCAGTCCGGGGTCAGGCCGCCGACGACCTTGGGGGTCGTGGCCGTCGAAAAATTCTTGTTGCCCGGGTCCTCGCGTTCGGGCGAGAAGGCCAGGAAGAAGTCGCGGCCGCCCCTGAGGCCGCCGGCCTCGAGGATCGGCAGCATCTCTTCGTCGGTCGTGCCGGGGTAGGTCGTGCTCTCGAGGATGACGAGCTGGCCCTTGCGGATGTTCTCGGCCACGGTGATGGTCGAGTTGAGGACGTAGGACAGGTCGGGGCTGCCGTGCCCGTCGAGCGGCGTCGGCACGCAGATGAGGATGGCATCGACGTTCCTGAGCCCCTTGAAATCCGCGGTGGCCCGGAACTTCTTGCGGCCCAGGAATTCCTTGAGCTCGGAGGCCGAGATGTGGCGGATATAGGTCTTGCCGCGATTGAGCATGTCGACTTTTCGGACGTCGACGTCGAACCCGGTGACGTTGAAGCCCTTCTGGAGGAACGTCTTGACCAGGGGCAGGCCGACGTAGCCGAGGCCGATGACGCCGATCCTGGCTTTTTTCGATTCGATCTTCCGGAGCAGCTTCGAGGCTTCGAGGTTCATGGATTCAACTCCTTTGTTTGTACCAGGCCACCGTCTCCCGGAGGCCTTCGAGGAAGGACCTCTCCGGAGAAAATCCCATCAGGCGTCCGGCCTTGGAGATGTCCGCCTTCGAGTGCAGGATGTCGCCCGGACGGGGCGCCGCATGGACGGCCTCGATCTTCGTTTCGAGGACGTCGTTCACGGCGTCGAGGAGCCCGTTGACCGTCGTCCCGAGGCCGCAGGCGACGTTGATGGCCTCCCCTGCCGCGGGGGCCGATGCGGCGGCCGCGAGGTTGGCCCGGACGACGTCGCCGACGAAGATGAAATCCCGCGACTGCTCGCCGTCGCCGTAGATCGTCGGCCGCTCGCCCCTGAGCATCTTGGTGATGAACAAGGGGATCACGGCCGAGTACTCGGAGTCCGGGTCCTGGCGCGGCCCGAAGACATTGAAGTAGCGCAGGGCGACGGCGTTCAGGCCGTGGAGGACGTGAAAGATCTGGGCGTATTTCTCGTCGACGAACTTGCTGACCCCGTACGGGGACAGGGGTTTGCCTTCCCGGCCCTCGACCTTGGCCAGGGCCGGGTCGGCGCCGTAGACCGCGGACGAAGAGGCCAGGACGAAGCTCAGGACCCCTGAATCTTTCGCCGCCACGAGCATGTTGAGCGTGCCCCGGACATTGATGGCATCATTGAGAATAGGGTCGGCGACCGAGCGGACCACCGAGGCGAGAGCGGCTTCGTGGAAGACCGTCCCGACGCCTTCGACGGCCCGCCGGCAGGTCGCGAGGTCGCGGATGTCGCCCCGGATGAACTCGATCTCCCCGGCGATCCCCGCCAGATTCTCTTTCTTCCCCGTCGAGAGATCGTCCAGGACGCGGACCTCGTCGCCCCTCTTGACCAGGGTTTCGGCGATGTGCGACCCGATAAAGCCCGCCCCCCCGGTGACCAAATACCTCGCCATTCTTTTATGGTTCCTAAAACGCTGATTATATTATATCAATTTAGTGGGTTCAAGCCCGTTCAAATAGGAATGACAGTCCAAAGATGCCTGGAGCGATGAGGACGGACGCAGGGGTGTTCCCGGAGGAGCGGCAGGGAGCGAAGTCTGCGGAGCGACCATCAGAAGCGCGACGGAGCAGCTCGGAGGAGCACTTCTGGGAAATATCTTCATAAAGACACTCGTTCAAGATACTTATCAGAATTGCGGCTTCGAGCACTCAGCCGCAATTCTGCAGGTCGCTCCGAGGACTCCGCTTCCCGCCGGAGGCCCGGATCCGAGCGGGTTTGGCTCGCCGGGCCAAACCAGCGACCCGACGGAGGGAATACCCCGAGTCCATAAGTCCGAAGAGCAAAAGGCATCGACGGCCCGGCTCTTAGACGAGGCCGAGCTCGCCCAGGCGGCGGAGGACCTTCTGGACGCTCTCGTCCACCGTCTCCTTGTCCGTCTCGAGCACGATCTCGGCATTGAGCGGTTCCTCGTACGGGTCCGAGATCCCGGTGAACTCCTTGATCTCGCCGCGGATCGCCTTCTGGTACATGCCCTTGACGTCGCGCTGGATGCAGACGTCGAGCGGGCACTTGGCATAGATCTCGACGAAGTTGGTCGTCTCTTGCCTGGCCCGGTCGCGCATCTCCCGGTAGGGGGAGATGAACGACGTCAGGACGGCGACGCCGTTGCGGGACAGGAGCTTGGCCACGAACGTGACCCGGCGGATGTTCTCGTCCCGGTCCTTCTTGGAGAAGCCCAGGTCGCGGGTCAGGTCTTTGCGCACGACGTCCCCGTCGAGGCGCTCGACGTGATGCCCCTTGTCCTTCAGGATCTCGGCGACGCGATCGCCGACGGCCGACTTCCCGGAACACGGCAATCCCGTGAACCATAACGTGAAGCCTTCATGTTCTTCGCACATCCGATATGTCCTTTCGTTCAGGGCCGGAGGACCCGGCCCTTCAGGTGTTCGGGCACGGGCAGGCCCATGATATCGAGCACGGTCGGGGCGATGTCGAGGATGTCGCCGTCGCGCCTCCCCCGGCGGCCGCTCTTCGGGTCGTGGAGGATGTAGATCCCGTACTGGGCATGGACGGCGTCGTCGGGGCCGGTGTCGTTCTCGGGGAGGAACATCGTCCCGTGGCCGAGCGTGCCCGCCGACCGCCAGTAGAGGTCGTCGAAGTAGACCATCAGGTCCGGGTACTCGCCTTCGAGCTCTTCGTAGTATTCCTGCGGCTTGATGACCTTGGTGGCCCAGGCCTCCCCCGCCGGTCCCCGGATGGCCTTGATCTCCGCCAGGAGCTCGTCCCGCACGTTCTCATAATCTTCCGCCGGGATGAGGCCCTTCGGCTCGCGGCCCTCGACGTTGAGGAACACGCGGGCGTAGTAGCCGCCCCAGGCCCAGGCCCGGGTCTTGTCCCAGTCGATGGGCAGGTCGTCGATGCTCGTCGGCTTGGAGGGCCGTTCCTTGACCACCAGCCAGCCCTTGTCGATGAGCCACTCGTTGACGCAGAAGGCGCCTTTCATCCGCTTGGCGCCGTGGTCCGAGACGACCAGGACGGCCGTGTCGGCGCCGGCCTTGTCGATGAGCCGGCCGATCTTCTCGTCCAGGAACTTGTAGTAGTCGATGATGGCGTTCTCGAAACGGTTCCCCGCCTCGTACAGGTGATGGTCGTGGTCCATGTACTTCCAAAACGCGTGGTGGACCCGGTCGACGCCGATCTCGACGAACATGAACAGGTTCCAGGGCTTGGCCGTGATCAGCCAGTCCATGACCTCGAAGCGCTTCTCGGTCATGGCGTAGATCTCGCGCAGGATCTGGTCCCGGTCTTCCGTCCGGAAGACGACGTCGAAGATGTACGGCCCGAAGCGCTCCTCGATCTCGGCCTTGAGCCCGGCCGGATAAGTCGTCTCTTTGCCAGGGCCGGGAGGGGTGATGAAGCAGGAGATGAGGTTCCCGGCCACCGGATACGGCGGGTAGCTCGGCGGCACGCTGACGAGCGTGCTCGTCCCGCCGGCCTCGCCGATATGATCCCAGAGCTTCTTCTCGTGCACCGCCTTGGAGTTGGCGATCCACATCTGGTCGTAGGCATAGCCCTTGCGGTGGCGGAAGCCGTACAAGCCCAGCCGCCCCGGGTCGGCCCCGGTCGTCATGACCATCCAGGCCGGGATGGTGATGGGCGGGTCCGAGCTCCGCAGCTTTCCCCAGAGCCCCTTCTCCAGGAGTCCCTTGAGGACCGGGAGCTCATCGCGCCGGTCGAAGACGATCTCGGGCGGGGCGCAGTCGAGCCCGACGACGAGGACCTTCCGGTCATTCATTGAACGGGTCCTTGAAGGCCATGATGACCCGGGCCACTTCCGGCCGCATCAGCTCGGGCGGCGGGCACTCGCCCTTGACCAGGAGGTCGCGGATCTTCGTGCCGCTGAACTGGACATGGTCGGCCGGCGGATGGGGGCAGATCTTCTCGTTGACGACCGAGCCGCATTTCCGGCAGAAGGAGAACGACCGGAAGAACATCGGCACGATGCCCAGATCGGGGAAGTCCGCGAAGATGTCCTGGGCGGCGAAAGGCGGGTAATAGGACCCGACGCCGGCGTGGTCCCGGCCGATGATGATGTGGGTGCAGCCGAAGTTCTTGCGCAGGATGGCGTGGTGGATGGCCTCGCGGGGGCCGGCGTAGCGCATCTCCATCTGGAGGATGGCCATGACCGTCCGCTCCTTGATGTAGTAGCCGCGGATGGCCTCCTCGTAGGACGCCAGGATGACCTCGTCCTTGAAATCGCCTTTCTTCTTGCGCCCGATCACCGGATTGATGAACAGGCCGTCGGTGAAGGTCAGGGCGGCTTTCTGGACGTATTCGTGCCCGATGTGGGGGGTGTTGCGGGTCTGGAAGCCGACGACCGTCCGCCAGCCCTTGGCCTCGAACAGGACCCGCGTCTCCTTGGGCGTGAGCTTCCAGCGGTCGAACGGGGTGGGCGTCACCTGGATAAGATCGATCGGCCCCGCCAGAAGAACGTCCTTCATTCCCAGGACCTTGGCCACCCCCGGATGAGCGGGGTCGCGCGTCCCGAAGATCTTCTCGGCCGTTTCGCCCTTGTCGTAAGTGTATTTCTCTTCGAGGTGAAGAATGGCCACGGGCCGGCCGTCGTCGGCGGCCAGAAGGACCTCTTCGCCGGTCTTCAGCTTGTCGGCCGTCTTCCGGTCGACGTCGAGGACGATGGGAATGGTCCAAGGGATGTCGGAACTGAGCCGGCTCGTCTCGAGGACGCTGCGGAAATCCGCCTCGCCGAGAAAGCCCTCCAGGGGGCTGTAGACCCCCGTGGCGATGTTTTCGAGGTCCGAAATGAGCTCCGAATCGACGACCAGGCGGGCGAGTTGCCCGGACCCGGCCAGGGCCTCGTCTTTCTTTTTGCCCTTGAGGGTCCTGTCCACGAGCTTGCCGCCGTGGGGTTGGATCATAGCTTTCTCCTTTGACCGGGACCGGGAGAGACAGGGAGATCGGACGGCCGGACGGATCAGTCGATGTAGCCGAGCGCTTTCAGGCGCTCCTTGACTTTCTCCTCTTCGTCCTTGCTGAAGACCTCCGTCGCGGGCTGCTCCGCCTTGGACAGGCTGTCCCTGAGGACCTTGGCCGCGTAGCTCGAAACCGAACGGTATTCAGTCCCCTTGATGAACTCCTCGATCTTCTTGTGAAGCGAGGTCGGTATCGTCACGGTCGTAAATTCTTTGTCCATGCCTGATTTTATATACCAGAAGGCCCCTCTTTTCAAGCCCCTGGGGGGGTCTGGGAGGGGGAAATCGGGGAATGCCGGAATTCGGGACATGAACCAATTCTTCTGAATTGGTATCGTGTCCCAGGAATTCCGGCAGGGAGAAATTCTTGGGACACAATCCCTTTTCCAGAGAAAAGGGTTATGTCCCGAATTTCCCGACGTCCCGAATTCGGCCCCCGATCTCCCATGCCCCCCCCAGGGGGCGGCTTGACAAGGGCCGGTCCTCCGTGGGTATAATGCCTCGGTTATGACCGAAAACGAAGACCCCTGGCCCCCCCTCCCCTGAGCATGGAAAAAGTCACCCAGCCCTTGGCGAACGAATCCGCCCTGTCCGGCGCCCTGGACAAGAACCTCAAAAAGCTGTCCGCGCGCCTGGGCGTCACCCTGGCCCTTCGTGGCGACCAGCTGATGATCGACGGCGATGCCCAGAGGATCGCCTTCGCCAAGCACTACTTCGACACGCTCCGGGAGCTCCGGGAAAAAGGGCACCAGCTCCGGGAGGAAGACCTGTTCATCGCCCTGGACATGCTTGAAGAGGGTCCCCTCACCTGCCTGGACGATTATACCCCGTCCGAGCCCCTGAACCTGTCCCGGAAGTCCGTCAATCCCAAGAGCTTGAACCAGCAGGCCTATCTCCAGGCGATCAAGACGCGCGACCTCGTCTTCGGCATCGGCCCGGCCGGCACGGGCAAGACCTACCTGGCCATGGCCATGGCCCTCTCGTTCCTCCAGAACAAGGCCGTCAGCCGCATCGTCCTCACCCGGCCCGCGGTCGAGGCCGGAGAGAAGCTCGGCTTCCTCCCCGGGGACCTCATCCAGAAGATCAATCCCTATCTTCGGCCTCTCTACGACGCCCTGTTCGACCTGTCCCAGTACGATCAAGCCAACCGCCTGATCGAGCGCGGGGTCATCGAGATCGCCCCTCTGGCCTTCATGCGCGGCCGGACGCTCAACGGCGCCTTCATCATCCTCGACGAGGCCCAGAATACGACCCGCGAGCAGATGAAGATGATCCTGACCCGGACCGGCTTCGACTCGAAGCTGGTCATCACGGCCGACATCACCCAGATCGACCTGCCCCAGCCGCGCAAATCCGGCGTCATCCACGCCATGAAGATCCTGGCCCCTCTCCAGGAGATCGCCTTCGTCCGGTTCAACGACAGGGATGTCGTCCGCCACCCCCTCGTCCAGAAGATCATCAAGGCCTACCAGAAGGCCGAGGCCAGGGAGGACTGAGTCCCCATGCCGCCCTCTTTCTTCGATAAGATCAAGCTGTTCAAGGCGGCCGAGATCCTGCCCGGGCATACGGCCACCGAGCCCCCCGAGGAAGAGCCGCCACAGACTTTCCTCCGGCGGCTCCTCAAGGACCCCTGGCCGCTCCTGCTCATGACAACGGTCCTCGTCGCCCTTCTGCTGACGAGTCTTCCCTCGGAGGACCTGACGAACCTCGCCCAAGGCGAAGTCGCCCCGACCGACATCGTCGCCCCGTTCGACCTGACCATCGAGGACGCCGGAGCGACCGCCCGGGGGCGAACGGAGGCGGAAGCCGCCATTCTCCCGGTCTACACCTTCGACGCCAATGTTTTCGCCGTCACCGAAGAAAAGATCCGCCGCCTTTTTGCCGAGGGACGAAACTGGACCGCCCGTTTCCCCGAAAACCAGCAGAGCGAAGTCTTGCGGGGGCAGCTGCTCGACAAGCAAGGCGTCGACCTCGAAATCGCTGACGTCATGACCCTGATCCGGCTGAAGTTCCCCTCCGACCTCGAAGAGACCCTGATCAGCCTCGTGGCCAAGACGTTCAGCCAAGGCATCATCGTCTCCAAGAATCTCTTCATCCACGGCGAGGCCGAGCGCGGCATCATCCTCATCGACGAGCAGGGCAAGGAGCGGCCCGTCCGCGTCAATGACCTGCTCGATATCGGCGAGAGCGAGCGCCGCTTCAACGACGACCTGGCCCTGATCGAGATGCCCACCCGGAGCCGGGCGGCGGTGGCCAACCTGGGACAGATCTTTCTGACCGCCAACGTGACATACAACAAGATCGAGACCGAAAGGCGCAAGGCCAAGGCCCGGGAAGCCGTCGTCCCGGTGGCCCTGACCGTCAAGAAGGACCGGGTCATCGTCCGCAAGGGCGACGAGGTCACGGCCGAGACCGTCAGGATCTTGGACCAGTTCAACCAGAGGATCCGGCAGGGGTCGAGCTGGCTGCTCACGTTCGCCGGGCTCTTCATCTTGTACGGCTTCCTCTTCCTCACCCTCTGGTCCTATCTCGGCCGGGCCTTCAAACCCCAGCATGCCGACCGGCAGTTCCGGATGACAACGGTCGCCCTGATCGGCAGCCTCGTCATCTACAAAGCGTTCCTGGCCCTGGCTGTGATCGTCTCCGGGGCGCTGACGACGCCGGTCTTCTCCCGGATCGACGTCTTTTATTACGCCTTTCCGTTCCAGGCGGCGACGCTGATCTTCGCTTTCCTCCTGCCAGACCCGGTGACGCTCGTCTTCATCATCCTCAATAGCCTGACCGCCGGACTTCTCGTCGGGGGGGATTTCACTCTGACGATCTTCTCCTTCCTCGGGGGCCTGGCCGCCGTCTACGGCGTCCGACTTTATCGCAAGCGCTATCGGGCGGCGACCCTGCGGGCCGGCTTCATCGTCCTGCCGGCGGTCAACGCCCTGCTCATCCTGGCCTTCCATCTCATCCTGAAGCGGTCGAGCATCGCCGCGTTCCCGGCCGAGGTGGCCATGGGCGTCCTCGGGGGCACGGCCAGCGCCGTCCTGGCGTTCATCCTCCTGCCCCTGGTCGAATCGGCCTTCGGCTTTGTCACCGGCTCCAAGCTCCTGGAGCTGACGAACTCGGAGCTGCCGATCTTCCGTCAGCTTTCGGAAGAGGCGCCCGGCTCCTACCATCATTCCCTCATCGTCGCCTCGCTCGCCGAGAAGGCCGCCGAAGAGATCGGGATCGACGCCCCGCTGGCCAAAGCCGGGGCCCTCTACCACGACATCGGCAAGACCAAGATGCCCGAATATTTCATCGAGAACCGGACGCGCGAGTTCGACCTCCACAAGGACCTGACCCCGTCGATGAGCACCCTGGTCATCAAGAACCACGTCAAGGAAGGGGCGGAGCTGGCCCACAGGCTCAAACTGCCCCGGCCCCTGCGGGAGATCATCGAGCAGCACCACGGCAATTCCCTGGTCCGCTACTTCTACGCCAAGGCCAAACAGACCTACGATCCCGAGGACCAGACCGTGGGCGAGGAATCTTTCCGTTATCCCGGACCCGCGCCGCAGACGAAGGAGGCCGGCCTGGTCATGCTGGCCGATTCGATCGAGGCCGCCTCGCGGAGCCTCAAGGCGCCGACCAAAGACAACCTCAAGCGGGTCATCACCGACATCATCAATGGAACGCTCCAGGACGGCCAGCTCGACGCCTGCGATTTCTCCCTGCGCGAGCTGCGCACCGTCGCCGCGGCCTTCCTGACCGTCCTCTACGCCATCTATCATCCCCGCGTCGAATACCCCGGCTTTAGCTTCGAAGGCAAGCCGAAACCCCGGAACAATGACGGGTCGAAGAACAAAAAGAACCATGATCACCATCCTCAACCGCCAGAGAAAACACCAGGTCCGGATCAAGGCGTTTGAGCGCCTCCTCGGGGAGCTCGCGACGCGCTACCGGCTGGTCGAGCCCGAGGTCAGCCTGGCCTTCGTGGGCGAACGGGCCATCCAAACGCTCAACCGCAAGTTCATGAAGAAGGACCGCCCGACCGACGTCCTGAGCTTCCCTCTCGGCGAGAAGGGGCCGGACGGCAAGTTCTACCTGGGCGATATCGTTATCGCCGTGCCTATCGCTTTCCGCCAGGCCCGGGCCAAGGGCCACAGCCTCGACCGCGAGCTCCGCCTGCTGGCCATCCACGGGTTCCTCCACCTCCTCGGCTACGACCATTTCGCCGGCATCGAGGACGAGGAACGGAAGCTCCATCGGATCTACCTCTCATGACGGCAAACGTCTTGACCTGGACCGGCCTCGTCCTGGCCTTCCTGGCCGCCTTCCTCCTGTCGCTCTTCCATATCGTTCTCGGGTCGTATTCGAAGATCTCGCTCAGCCGCTTCCTCGAGAACTGGAAGAAGGCGGACCGGGCCAAGATCCTCAAGAACCTCGAAGAGACCCGCCTGGCCGTCGAGTTTCTCAGGATCGTCGTCATCCTGGCTCTCGCCGTTTGGGGCTTCGCGGCGCTCGACGCATCCGGCGCGGTGCCCTTCTGGATCTTCGTGGCCGCCCTGGCCGTCTACGCGGTCGGCCTCGAGCTCATCCCCCGCCTGCTCGTCCTGGCGGTGAAGCCGTTCCTCCTGAAGTCCTTCCTGCCGGCCTTCCCGCTCGTCCGCGTGCTCGCCGTCCCTCTCCTCGTCGTCTCCCGCAACCTTCTCGCCCGGGAAGAGCTTCGCGAGGACAAAGAGGAGGACCGCGAGGCCTCGGAAGAGGAGATCGAGACGTTCATCGACGAGGCGACCGAGGAAGGCATCATCGATAAGGGCGAGGACGAGCTGCTGCGGAGTGTCGTCGAGTTCGGCGACACGGTCGTCAGGGAGGTCATGACGCCCCGGGTCAATATGGTCTGCATCCGCAAGGACGCGACCATCGACAATCTCAAGGACCTCATTATCAAGGAGAAATACTCGCGGATCCCCGTCTACAAGGACCGGCTCGACAACATGGAAGGGATCGTCATGGCCAAGGACATCATCGAGTACTCCGACGACAAGCACAAGCTCCAGCCGATCGAGGCCCTGATCCGGCCGGTCGCGTTCGTCCCCGAGGCCATGCCCGTCCAGGACCTGCTCCGCGAGTTCCAGAAGGTCAAGACGAAGATGGCCATCGTCGTCGACGAGCACGGCAGCGTCTCCGGCCTCGTGAGCATGGAGGACGTCGTCGAGGAGATCGTCGGCGAGATCCAGGACGAGTACGACACCGAGGAAGGCCAGATCGTCGAGAACGGGCCGCTTGACTTCACGGTCTCGGGGGCGACCGAGGTCGAGGAGCTCGAGGAGCTCTTCGACGTCGAGTTGGCCGAAGACGATTTCATCACCGTCGGCGGCCTGATCACCCATAACCTGGGGCGGCTCCCCTTCAAGGGCGAGACACTGACCGTCAAGGGCCTCCTGATCGAAGTTCTTGAAATCGATCAGAAGAAAGTCAAAAAGCTGAGGATCCGTAAGCCCTGAAACGGGCCGAGGGGGATAACATGCCCAGAAAGGCCAAAGTCGAGACGACTCCCGAAAAAGATGACGCGGCCGTCGTGGAAGGGGCGGCGAAGTCCGCTAAGACCGCCAAGTCAGCCCCAAAGGCAGGCCGCCAAGAAGGCCGCGCCGAAAAGGGCGCCGCGGAAGAAGGCCCCACAGCCGGTCTTCAAAACCGGCTATGTGGCCCTTATCGGGCGGCCGAATACCGGGAAATCGACCCTGCTCAACGCCCTGCTTGGCCAGAAGGTGGCCATCGTTTCAGACAAGCCCCAGACGACGCGCATCAGCATCCTGGGCATCAAGACGACCGATAAGGGCCAGATCATCTTCGTCGACAACCCGGGCATCCACAAACCGCTCCACACCCTGAACAAGAGGATGATGAACTTCGTCTATTCGGCCCTCGAGACGTCGGACCTCGTCTGCCTGCTCGTCGACGCCACGGAGAAGTTCGGCCACGGCGACGAGTACGTCCTGGAGATTCTGCGCAAGGTCAAGACGCCCGTCTACCTGCTTATCAACAAGGTCGACATCGTCCGCAAGGACACGGTGCTGCCCATCATCGAACGCTACAACGGCCTCTTCCCGTTCAAAGAGATCATCCCGATCTCGGCCCTCAAGGGCATCAACGTCGACGTCCTTGAAAAGCTCCTGATGGACGCCCTGCCCGTGGCCCCCAAGCTCTATTCGGACGAGGAGATCTCGGACCAGTCGGAGCGCTTCCTCTTCGCCGAGATCGTCCGGGAGAAGATCCTCAAGTACGTCACCGAGGAGCTCCCCTTCGTCACGGCCGTCTATATCGAATCTATCGAGAACAAGACCCAGGCGGACTGGAAGAAGCCGGGAGAATCGCGGCCGATGACCTACATCCGGGCCTCGATCTTCGTCGAAAAAGACAACCACCGCAAGATCATCATCGGCCGGCACGGCTCGCTCGTCCGGCAGGTCGGTATCGAGGCCCGCCAGGAGATCGAGCAGTACATCGGGCACAAGGTCTTCCTGGACCTCCAGGTGCGCGTCCGGGAGAACTGGCGCGACTCCGAGGACGTCCTCGACCTCATCGAAGGCCAGAAGGCCTAGAAAAACGGGGACATGACCCATTTCTCTTGAAATGGGATCGTGTCACCGTTTTTCGAGGATCGTGTCCCGGATTTTTCGGCCAGATACGTGTCCCATGAATTTCGCGATATCGTGTCCCCCGATTTGCGGCGTGTCCCTTGATTTGCCCGGTCCTGCAAGTTGACTAGATACCCCTGTAATGCGATAATTCATCGCCAACCGGACGGTGAGTGTAGCTCAACGGTTAGAGCATCGGACTGTGGATCCGAAGGTTGGGGGTTCGATTCCCCTCACTCACCCTTTTCCCATTCTTTTTTAACCCTGTTCATACTAAAGAACATCCCGAACGGCTACCTAAGCGTCACATAATAATTGAGCGCTAGTTGATGATTTTGAGCAGGCGGCCCCAGCGGGCCTTGGGGATAAAGGCTAATATCTTTTTCAGCCGGTCGCGGAAGCTCGTTTTCTGATATGCGTCCCGCTCCGCCTCATACGAAAAATAGATAATCCAGGGCCTGCCCTTAATATTGGCTAAAGGCACAAAGCCCCAGGTTCGACTGTCCATGCTGTCATCACGGTTATCTCCCATAACAAAGAGGTGTCCCGTCGGGACGATAACCGGCCCGTAGTTGGCTCCAATAGCGAGGTCATACTGGTACTGGTCGTCTTTTGAATATGCTTGGCTATCCTTGTGTATTTTGTAGGGTTCGTCGATGGCCACGTCATTGACGTAAAGCTGTTTAGCTCGTATCTCTACCTTCTCCCCCTCGAGACCAATCACCCGTTTTACAAAGTCTCTTGTTAGGTCTTTGGGCCATTTGAAGACAACGATATCCTTTCTACTAATTTGCTTATGCGGGATGAGCCAATCCTCCGCTAGAAACGCGGGCCTGACGTAGGCCATTTTGTTAACGAGGAGAAAATCTCCGACGAGGAGTTTCGGGATCATCGAACCAGTAGGAATCTGAAAGGCCTGAACAACGAAGGTCATCACAAAGAAAACGAAGACCGCTGTCTCGACGATGAGCTCGAAATACTCTCGGAAGACGCCTTTGCCCTTTTTCTGCATCTCGCTACAAGCTCATAATTTAAAAAGAAAAATCAATATAACCCTAAAAACAGAGTGCTTCAAGGCCTCCAGTGCCGCAAGCACTGTACGCAGCGTAAGGTGTCGGACAAGGGTTAAAAAATCCTTTACGAACTTACCGCACCTGTTTTCCCCGTTTTCCCCATATGAATAAACAGTTTGTATGCTTCTGTGTTTTCCGCTCCAGCAAGCCAGACTGGGCAGGCATAATTTGCTACGCCCGTGTGACGCGACGGACAGGTTTGCCCCGCCTGAAACAAAACCTGTGCTTTTTCCCAGCCCTGTGATCCCCTGCCAAGGGCAGGTTCAGATGGTCAAAGTGATGTCAGTCGAAAGCCTCCTATCAGGGGGAACGCTCGTGATATAGATCTTCGCAGTATACCTCCCGAAGGGTATTCGCTTCTGGTCGTTTCCCGTAAGGTTCCAAATAGTGTCCCCACTTTGGGATTCGCCCGGCGGAAATTCTAAATCTGATAACACAGCAAGGAAATTGAGGCCATAAGACCACTGCCAGACCAGATGCCCACTTCGGTCATAGACCTCGATATCATGGAATTGAGTGCTGCCAAAATGTAGGGTTTCCGTCTTCGTTCCGGTGTTCTCTATACCGATTCGGAAGGTAATGCTTCCGGCCGTCTGTTGGCTGACCGAGGCGACAATGTCCAAGCCTGCTTTCGGTGTGGTCACGGAACCGCACGATAGGGAAATGAAGGGGAACCACCACGATAAGCAGGAAGGAGAGTCGAGGCCACCGTTTCTTCATAGCCACGCCTCCTTCAAAGAAAAGGCCTGCAATGGATGTGCCAACCTTGCCCTGGTTCCCACAGGCAGGAAATCTACAGGGAAATGTGTCCAAAATGTGTCAGATGTCTTGGGATTGGTCGCTCTCCCCGTTCAATCTTCTGCATCCAGATAGTTGTATTTATTCATCTTTTTGGATTACTCTTCGGCGGATCGCCGTTGTGGCAGTGGCACCGGATAGTGCCAAATTCGTCAACGTGGAGTGATCGTCAGCAAGGGCTTCCGACATGGGCTAACTTCCCCCGAGAAGGCGTTTTTTCAGATCAGGGGAGCATCCGACGATCCCGTCCTCCGCGCGGGCCTCTCCCCCACCGTCATAACAGGCCCCTACTGGGCGATGCGGATGACAGCGAGGTTGTGGCCGCCCAAGGAACCCACGACAAACGGTGAGCCGGCACACTTCCGTTAGCGCGCCCGTGGCAGGATTGATTTTAAAGGTAGAGATGCTGTCATAATAGTGGGGCAAGTAGGCGAACATGCCGGAAGGGTCCAACACAATAGAGCTGAGATTATCGCCTGCCACAAACGGCGAACCGGGCACTTCGGCCAGGGTGCCCGTTGCAGGGTCGACCGCAAAGACGGAGACGCTGTCGGAGCCAGCGTTCACCACGTAAACGAACCTGCCGGTAGGATATATCGCAATGGAAGTCGGGTTGTCTTGGGTAGCAAACGGTGAGCCGGGCACCTCGGTCAACGCGCCCGTGGCCGCATCGATCGTAAAGGCGGAGACATTATCGGAGAAATTGTTGGCCACATAAACGAACTTCCCAGACGGGTCGATCGCGATGGACATGGGATCATCCAGGGCGGCATACGGCGAACCCGCTACCTCAGTTAGCGCGCCCGAGGAAGGATCGATCGTAAAGGCCGAGATGCCATTGCTATCGGGGTATAAGCTCATCGTTACGTAGGCGAACCTGCCGGAAGGATCCACCGCCACGGAGCGGGTGTTGTATTCTACCTCGAACGGTGAGCCGGCCATCACAGTTAGGGCCCCTGTGGCCGTATCAATCGTAAACGCGGAGACGTGGCTGCCGCCATCCGCAACGTAGATAAACTTACCCGAAGGGTGAACTACCGCTGAATGAGGTCCCGAGGGAGCTCCGTCCCATTCGAAGACCAGGCCGCTCGAGTCAGCGCACCCGTGGCGGGATCGATCGTAAAGACCGAGATCTCATATTCGTAGAGATCCCAAGGACCGTTGGCCGTCACATAGAGGAACTTGCCTGAGGGGTGCGCCGCTATGGCATATGACCGATAGCGAGAAGAATATGGCGACCCGACCAAGACGGTCAGTCCGCCTGATCCCGGATTGATCGCAAAAGCGGAGATCGTACCAGGAGGTATCGGGTCCCATCTCGGTCCAATGCGCCCGGATTCGTCATATAGCCAAAATACTTGTAGATCGGGGGCGGCGGACCGTCCTCCCCGGCGCTGCAAGCCATGAAGAACACAGCTGTAATTCCAAGGCCGAGAGCCAGGCCCCATGACCTCTTCATCGCGGTCCCCTTTCAGGAAAGATGCCACTCAAACAGAAAAACCCCTACTGGGCTATGCGGATAACGGCCAACCCAGACGGCCACTCGCCGGCGGCAAAAGGCGAACCGGTCACAGCCGTCAGCGCACCTGTGGCAGCATTGATGGCAAAGGCGGAGACGTTGTTAGAATAATGGTTCGCTACGTAGACGAACTTGCCGGTAGGGTCAACCGCTACAGCAGAGGGTTCGTCGCCGGCGGCAAAAGGCGAGCCGGGGACAGCCTTCAGCGCGCCCGTTGCAGCATTGATCACAAAAGCGGAGACATCGTTAGAAGAATGATTCGCTATATATACGAACTTGCCGGAAGGGTCAACCGCTACAGCATAGGGTTCGTCGCCGGCGGCAAAAGGGGAACCGGGCACGGCCGTCAACGCGCCAGTGGCGGCATCGATGGTAAACGCGTAGTTCGTGAAGTAGGCATATTTGCCGGAAGGGTCGATCGCGATACCGCGTCCCCCGAATGGCATAGCAAAAGGAGAGCCTGCGATGGGGGTCAACGCGCCCGTGGCGGCATCGATGGTGAAAACGGAGACCGTAGCATAATTCGCTACGTAGACGAACTTGCCGGACGGGCCGACAGCTACCGCATGGGGGCCCTCGCCGGTGTCAAAAGGGGAGCCGGCCACGGCAACCAGCGCGCCCGTGGCAGAATCGATGGCAAACGCGAAGACATCGTAAACAGGATAATAAGCATAATAGCCCCCTACGTAGACGAACTTGCCGGAAGGGTCGACGGCAATCGAGCGCGGGCCCTCGCCGGCGGCAAACCCGGAACCGGCTACCGCAGCCAGCGCGCCCGTGGCGGCATCGATGGTAAACGCGGAGACACCACCACCAGCTACGAAGGCGAACTTGCCAGAGGGGTCAACAGCTATGCCGACGCTGCCGCCGTAGTTTGCTTTAAAAGGTGAGCCGACCACAGCCGTGAGCGCGCCCGTGGCAGAATCGATGGTATACGCGGAGACAGAGCCAGAATAATTATTCGTCACGAAGGCGTAGTATTTATAAACCATGGGATGTTCTTCGCCGGCGCTGCAGGCCGCGAAGGCGAGGGCTAAGAGTCCTAACCCGAGAGACCATCCCCCAATGCGTTTCATAGAAAACCTCCTTCTCAGGAAGCTCGAAACAGCTAGGACCCCTTCAATCCCCTTCTATAATCGAGCATGGTCTTTTCATCGCTAGATGTCAAGGCGCTATTTTCCCCATGAGCTCAGCAACTGGGAGAGTTCGGTTGGGCCGAGACCGGGGTGTCGACATTTTCGATAAAAAAGCGTATCCTATGATGCTCATTCACCCCGCCTGATACTTTCGATGGCGCCGATCCCGATTTGCAGCCCTTTGCAGATCGGCGTAATTAGCGCCGCTTAGTACTGGCCCTGAGCAGGCTCCGGGCTTCAGACCAGGGAATTGATATCCCCCGGGACGCGGAGAGACCGAAGAGATAAAGGAGCCCTGTGCGCAGACAAGATATCCGCAACGTCGCCATCATCGCCCATGTCGATCATGGAAAAACGACGCTGGTCGACGCGATGATGCGGCAGTGCAAGCTATTCCGCAATATCGACCAGATGGGCGATTGCATCCTCGATTCGGGCGATCTCGAGCGCGAGCGGGGCATCACCATCGTCTCCAAGAACATGTCGCTCGTCTGGCAGGGCGTCAAGATCAACATCGTGGACACGCCCGGCCACTCGGACTTCGGCGGCGAAGTGGAACGCGTCCTGCGGATGGTCGACGGCGTCCTGCTGCTCATCGACGCGGCGGAAGGCCCTCTGCCGCAGACCCGTTTCGTGCTCAAGAAGGCCCTGGAGCTGGGACTCAGGCCCATCGTTGTCATCAACAAGATCGACCGTCCGGACGCCCGGATCCGCGAGGTCCTCGACGAGACCATCGACCTGTTCATCGAGCTCGACGCCGACGACGAACAATGGAATTTCCCGGTCATCTACGCGTCGGGCCGGTACGGCACATCGACGACGGACCTGGCCGACCCGGGGCGGGACCTGACCCCCCTCTTTCGGTCCATCCTGGATCATGTGCCGGCCCCGGAATTCGATCCTGAGAGCCCGCTCTCCGGACTGATCACCAACATCAGCCATGACGATTATATCGGGCGCATCGGCATCGGCCGCCTCTTGGGAGGCCGGGTCCGGACCGGCGACCCGATCGTGGTCTTGTCCGGGGGCGACAAGCAGGTTTTTGGACAGGTCCAAAAGTTGTTCGTTTTCGAGGGACTGGAACGGACCGTGGTGCCCGTCGTCGAAGCGGGAGAGCTCTTCGCCTTCGCGGGCGTCCCTTCCGTGACCATCGGCGATTCCATCGCCGACCCCGCGAATCCCATCCGCCTCAACATGCTGACCATCGAGCCGCCGACCGTTTCCATGATCTTCATGGTCAACAACAGCCCGTTCGGAGGCCGGGAAGGTCGACATGTCACCTCCAGCAAACTGCGCGAGCGCGTCGAAAAGGAGCTGAAAACCAACGTGTCCATCTCCGTCGAATGGGGCGATTCTCCGGACCGGTTCACGGTCGCCGGCCGCGGCGAGCTGCAGCTGGCCATCCTCATCGAACAGATGCGTCGCGAAGGCTACGAATTCCAGGTTTCCATGCCCCAGGTCATCACGCAGACGGATGGAGGCAAGGTGCTGGAACCCTACGAGACGCTGGTTGCGGACATGCCCAAGGAGTGCGCCGGCACGGTCATCCGAATGCTGGGGGAGAAAAAGGGCGTATTGGAAAGGATGATCGACCTGAAGGGGACCTATACCCGTCTGACCTTTGCCGTCCCCATGCGGGGGCTGTTCGGATTCCGGACGGAGTTCCTGAGCCAGACGCGGGGCAACGGCGTCATGGCCCACACCTATCTCGGCTACCGTGAGTGGGCCGGGAAGATCGGCGGCCGCAGGAACGGCGTCCTGGTTTCCGACCGCACGGGGACCGTGGCCACCTATGCCGTGGCGAACATCCAGGACCGCGGCCGTCTTTTCGTGTCCGCGGGAGACATGGTCTACGTCGGACAGATCGTCGGCGAAACCATGTACGCCCACGACCTGGCGGTCAATCCGACCAAGCAGAAGCATCTCACGAACATGAGGTCCTCCACGTCGGACATCGCCGCCAAGATCGATGCGCCCGCCATCCTGGCGCTGGACCAGATGATGGACTATATCAACGAGGACGAGCTGTTGGAGGTCACGCCCGCATCGCTCCGCATGCGCAAGAAGCTCCTGGACTTCAAGGAGAGAAAGCGCGCCGGGCTGGGCCATACATCTCGTATCTCGCTCGATCGGCCCGGGGATATCCATTGAACATCAACGGGGGTTCGATCCTCCCCGTCCTCCGGGCCAAATAGTTCCCGTTGTCCTGCAGCCATGAGGCATCTCGGACACAGGCCGCATTCCGCGCCGCGGAAACGGAGGATGAAAAAGGAACTTCAAGAGCTATTTCGCCGTCGCCTCCGCTTTCGCGAGGACGATTCCCGAAGACGCCGCCATCCCCCCGAAGTAGGAGACGAAACGTCCGGCTTCCTCCGAGGGGTGATCGTCGACGTTGCGGGCCCAGCGGAAGGCGATGGGCTGGTACCAGAGCTCGGCCCGGACGGTGAAGGGTCCGGCGGCCTCTCCGACCGGCACCGCGTAGCGGATCCGGTCGCCCCCGGCCTTGAAGTCCTCGTCCTCCATCGCCCCACCCTTGACGGCGATGTCCTCGTCCGCGGTGGACTTATCGAAGCCCAGCGGGAGGATGCGGTTGTCCTTGAGGTAATGGGTCGCGGCCAGGAGCACGGTCGTCACCTTGTCTCCGGGGGCGCCAAGGATGGGTTCGTAGATCTGGACCTGGTCGGGGCGGCTGATCTCGGCGTAATGAGGCTCGAACCGTGTTCTGTCCGCGTCGTTGTCGTTGCCGACGATGGAGCCGTCGGCGTTGAGCCGACCGGATTCGAAGACCGCTTCGCCGCCACCGTCAAGCACGGTGAAGCGAACCCAGGCGCGACGCGACGGATAAGCGGAGGGGAGCTTGTGCCCGGCCAGGTTCTTGACCTCGATCTCCGCCCGAAGGATGCCGTCCTCGATCCGCGCGTCGTGGACGGCCAGCTCGGCCGACGACTGCTGCAGATCGGGCCGCCGTCCGGGCCGAAACCGTCTCCATCTCCATCGACTCGGCATCGACCCCGAGGGCGTCCCGGTTCCGGTTGAGGATCTTCGGCATGAGGAAGTTCCCGCCGCGGAAAACATGGCGGGCGAATTCCGCGCGGGCCTTCCCTACGGTCGATGAGATGGGGATCTCCCCTTCGACCCGGGGCATGTGGCACGACTGGCAGCTCATGTCGCCGTTGAACGCGCTATGCTTCCATTCGAGATACGGCGCCTGTTCGGCGATCCCGCCGATCGTCTCCCCTTTCTCGTCGAAGGCGTCGGTGAAAAGCGTATGGCAGGTGGCGCAGAACTCCGAGCTCAGGATGTGATCAGCCTTCCCCGGCTCGA
Source organism: Candidatus Aminicenantota bacterium (assembly GCA_963743205.1). Classification (GTDB taxonomy): domain Bacteria; phylum Acidobacteriota; class Aminicenantia; order Aminicenantales; family Saccharicenantaceae; genus RBG-16-66-30. The sequence goes on along the minus strand of CAVUOW010000009.1, from coordinate 746,533 downwards.
ACCCGGACGAGGACCTCATGACGCGCTGCCGTCCCGCGTCGATATCGTAAGGGCCGAAAATCTTGCGCGAGCCCGGTGGAGTCGCGGCGTCGATGACAAAACCGGCCCCAAAGCTCTCCCGCTCGCCGAGCTTGTCCTTGCCGATCTGATGGCACACCGTGCAGGACACGCCGTCGTTCGCCAGCGCGGCTTCCGGGTTCGGCCGGGAGATGACGGGAAGGTTGGCGAAAACCCGCCCCATGCCGCCGCCCGCCTTGGCCTGATAACGGGTCATGGGCATGTGGCAGGCCGAGCACTCGTGTTCGATCGCGGTGGCAACCGTGGGATGGGCCAGCGTCTCGCGCCGGATCGAGGCCTGCCAATAAGGGTCCCGGGCCGCGTTGGCCATCATGGAGGCGCGCCAATCGGCGCCGATCGAGACGTCCTCGCCCCGGGGCGTCACCAGGCCGTTGTGACAAGCCTGGCACCTGTCCGAGGCGATGAAAAGCGCAGGGACACGGACGGCCGCCGCGGCCAGTCCGAGGACCGAAAGGGAGACGATGAGGAGGACCGAGCGTTGGCGTGTCATTTCTACCACCCCGCGAAAAAGGCGCCGTCGAACCAATCCCAGAGGAGATAGACCATCACCGCGGGATTCCGGCCCGACGGTTCGTTGACCGGCAGCCTCACCCCGATGTTGAACCGGATGTGCTGCCGTCTGTTGAGGGTCACTTGAAATTGGGGCACGATGTCCAGTACGATCTTTGCCCCGGACACGAGTTCCTTGGCGGCCAGGATCTCGACCATCGGGGACCAGAGCCGGCCGTATCCCTTGTGGTTGATGCTCTTGCCGAAGGCGACCCGCAGGAACGCCTCGTTCGCCGCCACGTCCCTCTTGAAGGGGATCTCCAGGCCCCCCTGGGCTTGGATGAAGATGTCGGCGGGGAGGATCTGGCCGTAGGCGAGAAACGGCTCGAAGACGAACGTCCCCTTGCCATAGCCCGAGTCCCGGTCCCCCGTGGGGAGGATGAGCTCCGCGGAGGCGCTAAGGATCGAGCCCTTTCTCAGGTTGTGGTAAAAGGCCCGCTTGACGGCGACGGCGATGTCGCCGAGGTTCGATCCCCAGCTCGCCGACTGCAGAAGAGGATCCGTGACCCGCTCGTTCCAGCCGAAGGGGGCTACGACCTCCCACATGTTGCGCGAGCCGAAGCGCTGTTCATAGACGAATTTGCCCTTGATCGAATCGAGGCTCTCCGGGCTCCGACCCGCGGTCGCGGTGAAGACCGCCTCGTCCTCGGGAAAGGCCTTCTCCGTGACCAGAGGCCGGGGCAGGTTGAATTCCCCGGGGGCCAGCTCCTGTCCTCGTGCAGAGACTTGATGTAGCCCACGGCCAAGGCGATCTCGTTGAGGGTCAACGCGTCACGGAAGGACGGCATGATCTCGGAGAAGCCCCGGGACGGCCCGCCGTTGCGCGCGATCCCCGCCCAGTCGTGGTTGGCTTCGCGGGAGGCGAAATCGGGATCGGTGAAGTCCGGCAGGGGCACGTCGAAGCCGACCTGGCTCCGGGAGCGCCCCTTCCCGTCGGGCGCGTGGCAGGCGGCGTCACGTTCCTCGAGGAAGATCTCCCGGCCCGTTCGTGTCGCGTGCGGCGCCCCGTCCTGGGCTGCCGCAAGCGCCGCCCCGGCCGTCAAGCCAAGGAACGCGACGGCCGCGAACCGGATCGGGCGGCAGCAGAGCCAGGCGCGACGGCGAAGAATGGGCATAGCCCGACCCCCATCACGTGAATGGAATTAGAAAAAAGGATACCATGGACTGCGGGCCGAGTCAAAATCCCCGCCGGCGCACTCGCGGCGTGGTCACTTGAACGTGCTATGGGGTTGAAGGACGATGATCATATGACTTTTCCATGAATGCCCTGGCCAATTTGCTTTTCAGCGCGATTGTCCGCTATGCTTGAGGCAGAACGCGGACAGCGATATGGGACCTGAAAAGAACAACCCGGTCGTGGATTCCACTCTCCATATCCTCGTCGTGGACGACGAGATCAACATCCGGAAGACGCTGACCGTGTGTCTCGAGACGGAAGGCCACAAAGTCACCGCCGTCAGTAACTTTCAGGACGCCCTGGCCGAGGCTTCGCACAGGTCCTTTGAGCTCGCCTTCGTCGACCTCCGGCTGGGCACAGACGATGGCCTCGACCTCATCCCGGCCCTTCTGGCAGCGACGCCATGGCTCAAGATCATCGTCATCACGGCCTACGCATCCATTGACACCGCGGTCGAGGCGATCCGGCGAGGGGCCACCGATTACATTCCCAAGCCGTTCACGCCTGCTCAGATCAACCTTGCGGTCCGGAAGGTATTCGAGGTCCGGTTCCTGGAGCGGAAGGTCGCGGCGCTCCAAGAGGACCTTGGGCGCCAGCGTCCCGAGATCGATTTCTCGAGCTCGACACCCCTGATGCAGAGGGCCGTGAACATGGCGCGCCAGGCCGCCGCCTCCGAGGCCACGATCCTCCTTTGCGGGGAGAGTGGAACAGGCAAAACCGTCCTGGCGCGGGCCATCCACTCCTGGAGTGGCCGGGCGGACAAGCCGTTCAGCCTCATCTCCTGTCCTTCGTTCCCTCCCGACCTCCTGGAAAGCGAGCTTTTCGGGCATGTGAAGGGAGCCTTCACTGGCGCCGTCCGCGATAACCCGGGCCGCATTGCCGCGACCGACGGCGGGACGCTCTTCCTGGACGAGATCGGCGACCTGCCGCTCCCCCTCCAGCCGAAACTCCTGCGTTTTGTCCAGGACAGGGAATACGAGCGCATCGGTGACACCGTCACGCGCAAGGCGGACATGCGGTTGATCGCCGCCACGAACACGAACCTGGCGCAGGCCGTCAAGGAAGGCCGGTTCCGGGAGGACCTCTATTTCCGTCTCAGCGTGATCCCGATCGAGATCCCTCCTCTCCGGGAGAGACCGGATGACGTGCCCATCCTGGCGGAACGACTTCTGGCCTTCCACGCCCGCAACAATCACCGCTCATTCCTGGGATTCGACGATGAAGCGCTCCGGGCGCTGACCGCCTATCATTGGCCGGGGAACCTCAGGGAGTTGAGCAACGCTATCGAACGGGCCGCCATCCTCTGTCCGGCCGACCGCATTGGCCTCGAGTGTCTCCCCGCGCATCTCTCCCCGCGAGGCGCCGAGGTCAAGATCGGCGACCCCGTCAGTCTCGACAAGATCGAGGAATCTCACATCCGGCGAGTTCTGGCGGACTCCAAATCCCTCCAGGAAGCGGCGGCTGTTCTCGGCATCGACCAAGCCACCCTCTGGCGTCGGCGAAAAGAGTACGGCATCTAGACGCATTGCGTTTTTCAATGGACGATCCGGCACTGTGTTGAAGAACGCAAGTCTTTCCTCCCCCAGGACCTTTTGATATTATTCATTATCAATTATTTAACACCTGCCGACATTGGCACGTGTCTTGCTATATTGAGAACCAAGGAAAATCATTATGCTTGGTCTTCGCCAAAAGATCTCCCTGGGATTCAGCGCGCTCCTGATCATCATCATCGTCATCGGGACCCAGAGTATCCTCCATCTTTCCAAGCTGGGCGCTTCGATCGACGTTATTCTGCGCGAAAACTACCGGAGCGTCATCGCCTGCCAGCAGATGAAGGAAGCGCTGGAGCGCATCGATAGCGGAGTTCTTTTCGTTCTTCTAGGCCATACACAGGAGGGGGCCGAGCTCGTCAATGCCAATCGGGCCACCTTCGAAAAGTCCCTTCAAGTCGAGCTCAGCAACGTCACCCTCCCAGCTGAGGGAGAAATGGGCGCCCGGCTGCGGGACCTTTTCGGACAATATGAGATCTTATTGAAAAGCGTCGTCGATCCGGCCCAAACCCCGGACCTCCGAGAACAGGCCTATTTCAGGAGCCTCCTCCCGCTGTTCGGCCAGATCAAGAACCAGGCCGACGAGATCCTGCAGCTGAACCAGCAGAACATGAGTGACGCCAATGACCGCGCCCGCCGGAGCGCCAAATCCGCCAGAAGGCAGATGTACATCCTTCTATCCGTCGGGACAGCACTGGCCGTCATCTTCGTCTTTTTCTCCAGACGATGGATCCTCCGGCCGATCCACCGCCTCATCCGGTCGGCGGACGAGATCCGGCGCGGCAACCTGGACCTCGTTGTGGCCGCCGACTCCCGAGACGAGATCGGGCACCTGTCCACGGCCTTCAACGCCATGGCCGCAAGCCTGCGGGAATTCCGAAGGACGGACCAGGCCAAGCTTCTCCGCATCCAAAAAGCCACGCAGCAAGCCTTTGACAGGCTTCCCGATGCGATCGCGGTCATCGACACGGAGGGGAAGGTCGAAGTCGCTACGGAATCGGCCCAGACCGTTTTCGGGCTGAAACCCGGTGCCCTTATCGAGGACCTGCCGTTCGGGTGGATGGCCGGGCTCTGGCGCGATGCCCGGCAGGAAGCCCGCGCCGCCTCTCTCGAAGGACAGAGGCCCATCCAGCAATTCGTGAACGGCGAAGAGCGTTACTATCGCCCCGAGGCGGTGCCGATCCTCGACAACGAACGCCTGACGACCGGGGTGATCCTCGTTCTTAAGGATGTCACCCAGCTCCAGCAGCAGACCGAGATCAAGAGGGGTGTCGTCCGGACCGTGTCCCATCAGCTGAACACGCCTCTCACGTCGGTGCGCATGGCCATCCATCTCCTCTTGGGCGAGAAGGTCGGCGCCCTGAATGAGAAACAGGCGGAGCTTCTGATGTCGGCCCGCGAGGACAGCGACCGCCTTCACGATATCCTCAACAGCCTTCTTGACCTCAGCCGTTTCGAATCGGGCAAGGCCCAGATGGAATTCCGGGCCCTTTCCCCGCGGTCGATCGTCATGGACGCCGTCGAATCATTCCGCCGGACGGCCCAGGACCGAGGGGTGGCTCTTTACGCCGACGTCCCCAGCGATCTTCCCGAGATCTGGGCGGATACGACCCGGATCGGCCACGTCTTCAGCAACCTCCTCTCTAACGCGCTCACGCATACCTCTCCCGGCGGCCGGATCGCGCTGACCGCCGACGTCGACGAAGCCTGGGTCCGCTTTCATGTCTCCGACACGGGCGAGGGCATCCCAGCGGCGTCCCTCTCCAGGGTCTTCGAGCCCTTTTTCCGGGTCCCCGGCCGTCAGAACGAGACGGGCGCGGGGCTCGGACTGGCCATCGTCAAGGAGATCGTCGAAGCCCACGGCGGTACGGTGGACGTGGAGAGCAGCGAGGGCAAGGGATCCCGCTTCACTTTCACCCTGAGAAGGGCCGACCGGTTCCCGAAAGAAAAGGCCGCCCTATGATCGACGCGCTCTTTGTTCTGCTGACGGTTCTTTTCTTCGCCCTATGCGGATTATACGTCCGGGCTTGCGAGAGGCTTTAACGATGGCCGACATCTTGGGATTCATCATCGGGCTTCTGCTCCTCGGCTATCTTCTGTGGAGCGTCCTGCGGCCCGAAAAGTTCTGATGAGGTGATGGCGATGGACCTTTCCGGCTGGTTTCAACTGGCCCTCTTCGTCGGCCTCCTGTTCGCGGTCACGAAGCCTCTGGGTCTCTACCTCGTCAGGATCCTCGAGCCCGAAGGCAAGACCTGGCTGGACCGGCCGGTCAAACCCGTCGAGCGCCTCATCTATCGGATCCTCGGCATCGACCCGAAGGCGGAGCAGGATTGGCGACGCTATACGCTGTCCCTTATCGTTTTCAGCCTGGCCGGAATGCTGCTCACATACGCCGTGCTCCGGCTCCAGCATCTGCTCCCCTTGAATCCCCAGAAATTCGGACCCGTTGCGCCCGACCTAGCCTTCAATACGGCGGCAAGCTTCACCACCAACACGAACTGGCAGAATTATGCCGGGGAATCCACCCTGTCCTATTTTTCACAGATGGTCGGCCTCGTCTTCCATAATTTTATCTCCGCGGCCGTAGGCATCGCCACGGCCGCGGCCCTGGTGCGGGGGATCGCCCGGCATTCGGCCAAGACCATCGGGAATTTCTGGGTCGACGTCGTCCGGATCAACCTCTACCTCCTTCTTCCCTTCTCGATCGTTTTCGCCCTGTTCCTGAGCTCCCAGGGGATCGTCCAGAACTTCAAGCCTTACGTCGGGGCGGTGGCCGTGGAGAGCGCGGCCGGACAGACCATCGCCCAGGGCCCGGCGGCTTCGCAAGTGGCCATCAAGATGCTCGGGACGAACGGCGGCGGCTTCTTCAACGCCAACGCCGCCCATCCCTATGAGAACCCGACGCCCCTCTCGAACTTCTTCCAAATGCTTTCCATCTTCCTCATCCCGAGCGGCCTCACCTATTATCTTGGACGCAAGGTCAAGAACCAGAAGCATGGCTGGGCCGTATGGAGCGCCATGGCCATTCTCTTTTTGGCCGCGGTGCTCGTCTGCTGGCGGTCCGAGAGCGCGGGCAATCCCCGCCTGCAGGCTCTCCGCGTCGACCCGGCCGGCGGCAACATGGAAGGAAAGGAGGTCCGCTTCGGCGTTTTCAACTCGAGCCTGTTCGCCACCGTCACGACCGCGGCCTCATGCGGAGCGGTCAACTCCATGCACGACTCCTTCACGCCGCTGGGCGGGTTGGTCCCGCTCGTCAACATCCAGCTGGGCGAGGTCGTCTTTGGCGGAGTTGGTTCGGGGCTCTACGGGATGTTGGTTTTTGTCATCCTGGCCGTCTTCCTCACCGGCTTGATGGTCGGACGGACGCCCGAGTACCTGGGCAAGAAGATCGAATCCTATGACGTCAAGGTTTCCGTCCTGGCCGTGCTGATCCTGATCTTCTCGATCCTCGGTTTCTCCGCCTGGGCCGCGGCCAGCCGGTGGGGCTTGGCCGGGCTCGCCAACAAGGGCCCGCACGGCCTGAGCGAGATCCTCTACGCCTTCTCGTCCGGCACGGGCAACAACGGCAGCGCTTTCGGGGGTCTCACCGGCAACACGCCCTTCTATAACATCACCCTGGCTCTGGCCATGCTCTTCGGCCGGTTCATCATGATGGTGCCGATCCTGGCCTTGGCCGGGAACATGGCCCGGAAAAGGCTCGTCCCTGCGAGCGAAGCGAGTTTCCCCGCGAGCGGCCCGACATTCGTCATCATCCTCATCGGGACCGTTCTCATCGTCGGCGCCCTCACCTTTCTGCCCGCCCTGGCCCTCGGTCCCATCGTCGAGCATCTCCTGATGACCGGATCGGGGATCCTGTACTAAGCGAGGATGACCGTGCTCACCAAGAACCGCTCGCTTTTCGACAAGGCCATTGTCGGCCGGGCGGCGCTCGCCGCCGTCAAGAAGCTGAACCCGTCCCACCTGCTCAAGAACCCCGTCATCTTCGTCACCGAAGTCGGCGCCCTGCTGACCACCCTGGGCCTGGTCATGCGGTCGAAGGGCGAGCCGGCGGGCTTCGTGCTCCAAGTTTCGGTCTGGCTGTGGTTCACGGTCCTCTTCGCCAACTTCGCCGAGGCGATGGCCGAGGGCCGGGGAAAGGCCCAGGCCGACGAGCTCCGCAAGACGCGAGCTTCCACGACGGCCCGCCTCCTTCGGGACGACGGATCGGTCGAGTCCGTCCCCTCCGAGCGCCTGCGCAAGGGCGACCTGGTCATCATCTCGGCCCGCGAGATCGTCCCGGCCGACGGGGAGATCATCGAGGGCGCGGCCATGGTGGACGAATCCGCCATCACGGGCGAGTCCGCCCCGGTCATCCGTGAGGCAGGCGGCGACCGGAGCGCGGTGACCGGCGGGACGCGCGTCCTGTCCGACACCATCAAGGTCCGTGTCACGGCCGACCCGGGGACAAGCTTCCTCGACCGAATGATCGGGCTCGTCGAAGGGGCGCGGCGCCAGAAGACGCCGAACGAGATCGCGTTGACCATCCTTCTCTCGGCCCTGACGATCATCTTTCTCGTGGTCATCATGTCCCTGAAGCCGTTCGGAGGATATTCCGGGGTCACCTTGACGACGACCGTGCTCGTCGCCCTCCTCGTCTGCCTGATCCCGACGACGATCGGCGGCCTGCTGAACGCCATCGGGATCGCCGGCATCGACCGCATGGTCCAGAAGAATGTCCTGGCCATGAGCGGGCGCGCCGTCGAGGCCGCGGGCGACGTCGACGTGCTCCTCCTCGACAAGACCGGGACGATCACCCTGGGAGACCGCCAGGCCACGGCTTTTCTCCCGGCGCCGGGCGTCACGGTCGAGGAGATGGCCAAAGCGGCCCAGCTCGCCTCCCTGGCCGACGAAACGCCGGAAGGACGGAGCATCGTCGTCCTGGCCAAGAAATATGGACTGCGCGAACGCTCCATCGCCGATATGCCCGGGGCGGCTTTTGTCGCCTTCTCCGCCCAGACCCGCATGAGCGGCGTCGACTTCGAGGCGCACCGCATCAGAAAAGGGGCCCCGGACGCGATCCGGGAATTCGCCGGGGGAAGCGTTCCCCTCGAGGTCAGCGACTCGGTCAGTCACATCGCTCTCCAGGGAGGGACGCCTCTTCTCGTGGCCGACGGAAGCAAGGTCCTGGGCGTCGTCCATCTCAAGGACATCGTCAAGGGCGGCCTGAAAGACCGCTTCGAGCGGTTCCGGGCCATGGGGATCAAGACGGTCATGATCACCGGCGACAATCCCCTCACCGCGGCGGCCATCGCCCGCGAAGCGGGGGTCGACGATTTCGTCGCCGAGGCCAAGCCCGAAGACAAGATGACGCTCATCCGGAAGGAGCAGGCGGCCGGTCACCTTGTGGCCATGACCGGCGACGGCACGAACGACGCCCCCGCTCTGGCCCAAGCGGACGTCGGCGTGGCGATGAATTCGGGGACCCAGGCCGCCAAGGAGGCCGGCAACATGGTCGACCTCGATTCCAACCCGACGAAGCTGATCGAGGTCGTCGAGATCGGCAAGCAGATGCTCATCACCCGGGGCGCGCTGACGACCTTCAGCATCGCCAACGACGTCGCCAAATATTTCGCCATCATCCCGGCCATGCTGGTCGGCGTCTTCCCGGTCATCGCGCCCCTCAACGTCATGGGGCTCCGTTCGCCCGCGAGCGCCATCCTGAGCGCGGTCATCTTCAACGCCCTGATCATCATCTCTCTCATCCCCCTGGCGCTCCGCGGCGTGCGCTTCCGGCCCTTGGGAGCGGCGGCTCTCCTCCGGCGCAATCTCATGATCTACGGCCTGGGCGGCCTCGTCGCCCCCTTCCCCGGGATCAAGCTCATCGATATCGTTGTCAATGCCCTGCATCTTGTTTAACATGGAGAAGGACGCGCGGAAATGAAGATCTGGCTGGCCGAACTCCGGAGATCGTTCCTGGCCGTGGCCGTCCTGGCCGTCATCCTTTGCGGTCTGTACCCTCTCGCCGCCTGGTTCCTTGCCCAGGGCCTTTTTCCCGGCCGGGCCAACGGTTCTCTCATCGTGCGGGACGGGGTTGTCATCGGGTCGAGCCTGATCGGCCAGGAGTTCTCGTCCCCGAAGTATTTTCACCCGCGCCCCTCGGCGGCTGGGCAGGGATACGATGGCGTCCGGTCGGGGGGGACGAATCTCGGGCCCTTGTCCAAGGATCTCGTCGAGACCGTCCGCAGGCGTATCGCCGAATACCGGGAGGAAAACGGGCTTGATGCCGCGGCTCCGGTGCCGGTCGACGCCGTCACGTCCTCAGGGAGCGGGCTCGACCCCCACATCTCTCCGGAGAACGCGCGATTCCAGGCCCCCCGCGTAGCGAGAGCCCGAGGCCTCGAGGAGGCCGTCGTCCGCGCCCGGATCGAGGCCTGCACCGAAGGCCGCACGCTGGGCATCCTGGGAGATCCCCGAGTGAACGTCGTGCGTCTGAACCTGGCGCTTGACGGAGTCCGCAATGCCGGAAGATAAGGCCGACGCGTTTCTTCGCATGATCCGCCGGGCCCAGCAGGGGCGGCTGAAGATCTTTCTCGGCTATTCCGCCGGCGTCGGCAAGACCTACCAGATGCTCCAGGAAGGCCACCGGCTCAAGGGCGAGGGCATCGACGTCGTCATCGGCCTCCTCGAAACGCATGGCCGGTCGGATATTGCCCGGCTGGCCGAGGGCCTGGAAGTCGTGCCCCGCCGCGTCCAGGAATACCACGGCATCGCGATCGAGGAGATGAACGCGGAGGCGGTCATCGCCCGGAAGCCGCAGGTGGCCCTCATCGACGAGCTCGCCCACACGAACATCCCGGGCAGCCGGAACGCCAAGAGGTACGAGGACATCCAGGATATCCTGGCCGCCGGGATCCACGTCATCAGCACGCTCAACGTCCAGCACCTCGAAAGCCTCTGCAACATCGTGGAGGCGGCCGTCGGGGTCAAGGTCCGTGAGCGTATTCCAGATTCCGTCCTGGCCGAGGCGGACGAGATCATCGATGTCGACTTGGCGACCGCGGACCTCCGGAAGCGCCTCGAAGAAGGCAAGGTCTACCCGGCCGCGCGCATCGAAACCGCCATGGCCAACTTTTTCACCAGGTCCAACCTGGAGAAGCTGCGCGAGCTGACGCTCCGCGAGGTCGCGGCCCAGATCGACCTGCGCCGGCGCGAGGCTCAGGGGGCGGAGGGAGGCGCCGCCTCGGACCAGGTCATGGTCTGCCTGAGCTCGCACGGGCCGAACAGCGAGAAGCTGCTGCGATACGGTTCGCGCCTGGCGGGGAAATTCAATCGGAACTGGTACGCCGTCTACGTCCAGACGCCGGCCGAGGAGGCCACGGTCATCGACGCGCAGGTCCAGCGCCACCTTTCGGAAACACTGACGCTGGCCAAACAGCTGGGGGCCATGGTCTTCACCTACAAGGGCGAAGACATCGCCGACACCATCCTCCGGTTCGCCGCGGAATACAGGGTCGGTCATATCGTCGTGGGCCGGTCTTTCCCAAGGCCCCTCTGGAAGAGGATAGGCCGGAACAAAGCGGTCGTCGAAGACCTGATCAAGAACGCCCGGCAGGTCACGGTCATCGTCATCGATACGTGCGAGGCCCTGCCAGCATCGGTCCGGCCTCAGCCGGATGTATCGGAAGACGCTTCGCCTGCTGAGGCGGCCGGCGGATCCGCCGGCCTTCCGCCGATCGAGCCCCCTCGCCTTAGTCTGTTGTCGTCTCCACAACATATCGTGATCTGGGAAACGGCGGTCAAGAAGGAGACCGTTCTCGGGACACTGGCCGCGAGCCTCGGGAAGGAAGCGGGAATCGAAGCCGGGGAGAGCCTTTTCGAGTCCATTATGAAACGGGAAGCCCAGGGCTCCACGTTCTTCAACGAGGGGGTGGCTTTCCCGCATGTCCGCGTGGAGGGATTGGCCGCTCCGGTCATAGCCCTGGGGCTGACGAGAGAGGGGGTCATCGACGTGGCGACGGACAAGCCCATCGAGATCGTTTTCCTCATCCTGTCCCCGGCCCAGGCGCCCGACACGCAGGTCAAGCTCCTGGGCTTGGCCAGCCGGGCGTCCCAGAACAGGTCCCTCATGCAGGCCCTGCGGTCCGTCCGGACGCCGGAAGAGGCCATGAGGGCCATCCGCGATTGGGAAGCTTCGGCGTGAGGTCTGGGAATAACACGGATTTCCCATTGGAGGCAACATGACACTCAAAAAGAAATTGAGCCTGGGCTTGGGGTTCTTATTCTTGATTATCTTTGCCTTGGCGATCGTCTGTTCCTATTATGTCGGCCAACTCTCGCAGGACGCCGAGAACATCCTGAAAGACAACTATAAGTCCCTCGTCTTCTCTAAGAACATGATCGCGGCTCTCGAGGATACGCGGACGGCCATCAGCAGTATCGTCTTCAATCCGGCCGAAGATCAAAAGACTTCCGACTACTACATGAAGCTTTTTGAGGCCGGCCGGACCGAATTCGAAAACAACCTCAAATCCGAAAACGACAATATCACCGAGATCCATGAAAGCGAATACGTCGCTGCGATCAACCAGGATTCTGTGTTGTATGCAAACCTCTGCCGTCGGATCGTCAAGGGAGAGGGCGGCCGCGCCCTCTATTTCAGCGAATACCAACCGGCCTTTGAAAAGCTCACGCGCGCCATCAATGACATCAACGATCTCAACATGCAGGCGGTCGAGCGGAAGAGCCAGATAGCGAAGAATGATTCCGCCAGGTTCATCCGTCTCATGGCCATTATCGGGGCCTTTTGTCTCATCCTGGCATTCGGCTATTTTTGGTACTTCCCGTTCTACATCTCCAACACGATCGCCTATCTATCGGAAAGGATGAAGTCGCTCCTGGAAAAATCCGACATCATCCTCGATATCAAGACGAACGACGAGGCCTTTGTCATTCTGCAGGGCATTAACTTGTTGGAAAATAAGCTGGACGGAGCGCCCGCCAGATCTCCTCGTCCGGGGGCTTAGCGATCGGGCCCTGCCGGGCCTCGCGTCATACAATCCCTAGCGTCCTTGACGACCGTCTCCCCCTGTATCTAGAACGGCCATCAATCTCCAATGAATTGATAATAAATGACTTGACAGATGCGAAAGGGTATGAAATATTCGGGAACTCGCGGGGCTTTGTGAAAAGGAAGGGCCTATGACCCTTATCCTCGCGGCCGTCTTTCTTTCCCTCATCCCTTCCGTGTATTTCCTCCGGCTGATGTCAGACGCCAGGAAGCTCGAGACAAGGGCCCTGGTCCGGCAGGCAGACTGCGGCCAAGATGCGTTGGCGGATGACGAGCTGATGATCGAGCCCGACCACCCTCTATGGATGAATGTGTCCCCCCGACCGGTCATTCGCGACCTCGACCGGCTCCCTGCGGGTCGGAACTGAGGATCGCCTCTCCAGATTTTTTCCCTAAGAAACGACGGCCGCCCGACAAAACTCATGGGGGCGATGCCCGGTCGCGGGCCCCGTTCCTTGATTTAGGCGGAACCGCGTGGTATTTTGGATTCCAAGCCCTCGCTGGTGACATGAAAAGCAAAGCTTTGGTTGTGTTCATCCTTGCCTCCCTGGCCGTCTGGCCGGGCGGGGAGTTGTTTGCCCAGGAAAAAGTCCAGGACCAGGCCGCCCACGAATACGTCGTCCGGGCCATCACCCTGGCCATCACCGTCCAGGATTCCAAGGGGCGCTACGTCAACAACCTCACCGAGAAGGACTTCACGATCTTCGAGAACAACAAGAAGAAGCCCATCACCTACTTCCTTCACGATTTCGGGGCCCCGCTCAGCCTGACCGTCCTCCTCGACGTCAGCGGCAGCATGGCCCTCGAGGGAAAGCTCGACGAGTGCAAGGCCGCCCTCCGCAGCCTGGCCACGCGGCTGCTGCGGCCCCGCGACGAGATCGCCCTGCTCCTCTTCGCCGACGGCCAGGTCGAGGTGGCCGCCAAGCATGCGACGGACAAGAGCGAGTTCCTGAAGGTCCTCGACAAGACGGAGGCCTACGGCCAGACCGCCCTCAACGACGCCGTAGGAGTGTCGCCGGAGTTCGCGACCCGGGCCAAGAACGAGAAGCGGGCCCTCCTGCTCATCACCGACGGCATCGAGAACGACAGCCAATCGACGCCGGAACAGGCCCTCGAGGTCGCCCGGCGGGTCGATGTCCCCATTTATACGATCGGCTACAAGATCCCCCGCAATGAGCAGCTCGCATCCCACAAGCGCTCGACCGGCCTGACCTCGGCCGGGATCATCGAGACCCTGACCAAGTTCTCCCAGGCCACGGGCGGCAAGGCCTGGTTCCTGAACGAGCCGACCGACCTGGCCAACGTCGTCCGGGAGATCAAGAACGAGCAGGCCCACCAGTACATCATCGGCTACACCTCCTATCAGGACACCTCGGACCTGTACCGCTGGATCCGCGTAACGACGCCGAACTACAAGCACAAGATCCGGACCCGCCAGGGGTACTGAGGCCGTACGCCCCCTGCCAGGGGGTAGATTCTCAAATCCTCACAAGGGGGTATTTTGACCCGGCCCCTTTATCTTTTTTCCTGAAAAAGCGCTTAAAATACGGCATGCGGGGTTTCTGAGTATCGGCGGCCTTCAGCCGCTCGTCAAGAACTACCACTAGGAGGTTCTCATGAAGAACAGGAAGCTTGTTTATCTCACCGGTTTCTTGCTTGTGGCCGCTCTGATCACCGGACCGGCCTGCGCCACGAAGAAATTCGTCCGGACCGAGTCGGGGGCGCTCGACCAGAAGATCTCGGAAGTCTCGACCGAAGTCGAGACGAGCCAGAAGCGGATCTCGGAACACGACGAGAAGCTGGCGACGATCGGCTCGCTCATCACCAAGCACGACGACCAGTTCAAGGCGGTCGAGGGCGAGATCGGCGAGGTCAAGACCCTCATCAAGGGCAACCTCGTCATGACGGCCACGCTGAAGAACGACGACGCCAAGTTCGCCTTCAACAGCTCCGCGCTCACGCCCGAGGCCAAGGGTGTTCTCGACGCCTTCGTCCAGAGGCTCGTCTCCGAGAACAAGGGCGTCTACATCGAGATCCAGGGCCACACCGACAACACCGGCACCGACGAAGTCAACATGGTCCTCGGTCAGAAGCGGGCCGAAGCGGTCATGATGTACCTCTACAAACAGTTCAAGATCCCGCTCCATCGCATGTCCGTCGTCAGCCTGGGCAGCTCCATGCCCATCACCGACAACGGGACGCGCGACGGCCGCAACCAGAACAGACGGGTCGAGATCCTCGTCTACGAATAAGCGCGCGATTCAGGAAATTCCGTCACCGGGGGGCAGGGCCGGCATCGGCCTTGCCCCCGGTCATTACCTTGCCGTGGCCGAGACGGCAAGTCCTTCCCTGCCCTGACCGTTGACCCCCAAGACTTCGTAGGCATAGACCGCTGTGCCGTCGATCCTCCGGTGGAGGTAGCGGTAGGTCGTGTTGCCCGTCGCCTTGGCCACCGCGGCGACGAGCGCACGGCTGCCGGCGGCGACCCGGTAGATCCGGTACATCGTCACGCCCGTGTTCCGGGAATTGTCCGCCCAGGTCAGGATATTGACGTACTCGCGCAGGAGAAGACTGCGGTTGATCGATCTCGTCGCCGTGAGGTTGATGGGGGGGAAGATGTTGTCCATGACCACGCCGACCGGGGCTTCGGCGGAAAAGCCGAGCGAGTCGTAGGCGACGGCCTTGATCGTGTGCGCCCCGTTCGTGAACCAGGTCGTATCGAGGGTGAAGGAGTACGGAGGAGCCGTCAGGTTCTGGCTCACGAACGTATCCACGCGAAGCTCGACACGGGCCACGGCGTTGTCGTCGCTCGCCACGACCTCGATCGGGATCGTCCCGTAGACCGACTGGCCTTCCGTCAGGTTCGTGATGGCGACCGTCGGGGGGGCGTCGCCGGCGGTGATCGTCGCGCCCATGGGCGTCGTCGTCCCGGTGATGGCCGAAAGGATCATGGCCGTCTGCCCTCCGTCGTACCGGCCCGAGTTCGGGTGGGTCGACGGCCCGAACATCATCCCCGCTTTGTAGTAATCCCCGACGTCGGCCGAGGCCGCCCAAGTCTCGATCTCCTCGAGACCGTCGGCCTCCATGAGGCGGATGAGCTTGTGCGCCGTGTAGGAATTGTCGTAGAGGAAATCCGAATTCCAGGTATCGAGCCGGGAGTCGACGTGCCAGACGATGAGGCCGTCGGAGCCGGTGAAAAGGCTTGTGTCGTTGCCCGACCGGGCCCGGTTCTGGACCATGAAATACTCGTCGAAGATCCGGCCGTCGACGGCCCCGGGCATGAACAGGACCGCGTCGGGGTAGAGCCCCGAGGCCCTGAGGCTGACCGTCCGCGAGCCGGCGGAGACGACCGTCGGCGTGATCCAGTCCAGCATGAACTTGCTGAAGCAGTTGTGGTCGCCGGAGCCGTCCATGATGTCGAGGCCGCCGACGCCGCCCCGCGGGCCGACCGCGTCGTCATAATCGTAGTAATCGGGCACCCCCAGGGCATGGCCCGTTTCGTGGATGATCGTGCTCGGCGAGAAGCTGCCGGTCGGGTAATTATAGAGCTCCCACTGCCAGGAGTAGTTCGTCAGCCGTTTGCCGTCGAGACGGTAGGTCGAGTCCGAGAACCAGGTGTAGTAGCCCCACCAGAACTCGGCCCAGTCGCCGTGCGGGCCGCTCCAAAAGACGCACAGGTAATCGATCGCGCCGTCGCCGTCATTATCGTACTGAGAAAAATCCCGTCCCTGGGCGTCGTAGGAGTTCAGGGCTTCCTTGATGACATTCTGACGGCCCGCGTCGGTCTCGGCGATGGTGCTCCGGGCGTAGGGGGCTTGGTACCAACCGAGGACATCTCCCGTGATCGTCAGCTGGTTGTAAGAAGAGCGCTGATAGAAATTCCTCAGGCTGTCGAAGGGCGGGCCGCCGGCGCCGCTCCCGAAAAGCCGGGATTCGAACATCGCGGGCGCGGTGGTTCCCGGGTAGTCGGAAAACGAGATGAGCAGGGCCAGGATCCTGACCGTCCCGGTCGTCGGCAGGCCTTTCCAGGCGCTGGGCGGCGCGAGAACGGAGGAGCGAGAGCGGCGTGCCGAAACCGCGCCGCGACCGGGCATCAGGCGGGACAGCTTGTCGGAGAGCCGGGCCCTCATCCGCTGGGGGATCTTGTGGTTGCCCAGGGCCTTGGCCTGAGCGACGCGGGCGGCCAGCGTTCCGTCGAGCTTGTACCGCGCGATCTGTTCTTTCGTCGGAGGCTCGAGGGCCAATCCCGGCAGCAGGCCGGCGATAAAAAACGCGAGGAAAAGGGTCGCCGCAAAACGGGAACGGAGGGTGTGCGCCATCGGACCGCTCACTTCCGGGCCAATATAGGCCTCGTCGGCGCCCAAGTCAAACCGGGCCGCGGACCGGGACCGTCTCAGCGGACCCCGAAATTGATGCCCGTTCGCTCCTCGTTCCGGTCCGTAGCCGGGGGCGGCTCAGGGGACAGAGCGGCGATCTCGGCCCTGAGATCCGGCGTCATCGGAATGTCCGCGGCCGCAAGAAGAGGCGCGAGCTGGGCCGTGCTCCTGGCGCCGACCAGGGGTGCCGTGACCGCCGGGTGGGAGCCGACCCAGGCGACGGCCAGCCCGGCCGGGTCGAAGCCGCGCTCCCTGGCGAAGGCCGCGAATCGGTCGGCCACGTCATAGTTCAGGTCATCGGCATAGCGGGTGGAGTAGATCTTGTTGCTGACGAGCCGTCCGGTTTCGGGCCGGCGGCCGAGGCCGTACTTGCCGCTCAGGAGTCCGCCGCCGAGGGGGCTGTACGGGAAGACGCCGAGCGCTTCGGACAGGGCCAGGGGCAGGATCTCGACTTCGGCCTGGCGCTTGACCAGATTGTACATGGGCTGGATGCACGCGAACGGGGCCAGGCCTTCCTTAGCCGAGATGCCCAGGGCCTTCGCGATCTGCCAGGCGGCGAAATTGCTGGCCCCGAGGTAGACGACCTTGCCCCTGAGGACGAGGTCATCCAGGGCCCTCAGGGTCTCCTCGAGCGGCGTGCGATCATCGAAGCGGTGGACATAGTAGATATCGATCCGGTCGGTCTGGAGGCGCCTGAGGGAGGCTTCGACGGCGTACTGGATGTGGCGGCGCGACGCCCCCATGGCGTTGACGTCCTTGGAGGTAGCGAAATAGGCCTTGCTCGTGATGAGCACTTCTTCCCGGCAGTCCTTGATGAGGCGGCCCAGGATCTCCTCGGACCGTCCGGCGGCGTACATGTCGGCACAATCGAAGTGGTTGACTCCGGCGGCACGGCAGGCCTCGAACAGGGCCTTGGACGTCGCCTCGTCGGCGTCGCCGCCGAAGGACATCGTTCCATAGGCGATGGCCGAGACTTTGACTCCGGTCTTGCCCAGGAATTTGTAGGTCATGGCGATCTCTCTTTCAGGACGTTTTCTTCTTCAGCTCGAGGCCGTGGCCGATCGGATAAAGGTCCGGGATCGAAACCGGAAGCCTCCCGGTGATGTCGATCTCCCCGGCCAGAGCGCGGGCGGCGGTCGATTGGGCCTCCGGATTGTCCTTGTAGAGGCAGACATAGGCGTCGACCTCCGGGAAGTGCCTCAAGAGGTAGGGGCTGCCGAATGACACGGCCACGATCTTCGGGCCGTCGGGCAGGGCGGCCAGCTTGCGGATGAGATCGATGTGCTTCGGCTCGAGGTCGACGCTTCCCTTCTGGTCGCTGAGCCGCGAGAACAGGGCCAGGACTACGCATTCGGCCGAAGACGCCTTGGCGAACGCGTCGTCGAGGACATCTTGGCCCGTGTCGGCGTCGGCGAAAAAGGCGGCCGTCCCGGGGAACCTGGATTTCAGCGCGGTGACGAAGGACTGGCCGGCGAAATAGTCGCCCAGGTCGCTGCTCAGGGAGAACACGGCGAGCCGTCCGAGGCCGACGGAGAGCGGCAGCACATCTCCCTCGTTCTTGACCAGTGTCGTCGAGCTCTCGAGCGTCTTCGTGGCCAGATCAAGATTGGCCGAGGGGGCGACGAGACGGCGGAGCTCCTCGATCTTGACGAAGCGGTTGCGGTCGAGGCCCAGGGCGGCTTTGGCCTCGAGGATCCGGCGCACCGAGGCGTCGATCCGGGCGATCGGGATCCGGCCGTCGCGGACAGCCGCGGAGAGATAAGCGATGACCCTGGCCGGCGCGGGCGGGAGAAGGAGCTGATCGACCCCGGCCAGGACGGCCCGGAGCGAGGCTTCCTCGGTCGAAAAAGCGTTGGTCACGCCGCCCATCTCGAGGGCGTCTGTAACGATGAGCCCCTTGAAGCCCATCTTCTGCCGGAGGAGGCCGGTCATGATCGGCGCGGAGAGGGTCGCCGGGACGCCCGGGGTCGGATCGAGGGCCGGTACGGAGAGATGGGCGGTCATGACCGCCCGGACGCCGGACTCGACGGCCTTCTTGAACGGGAAGAGCTCGATCTTTTCCAGCCGATCGAGGTCGGCGGCGATGGTCGGCATGAGGCTGTGGGAATCCTGGGACGTATCGCCGTGACCGGGGAAATGCTTGGCCGTGGCGATCATGCCGTTGTCCTGGACGCCGCGGATGAAGGCGTCGGCGAGGCGGCTGACGAGGGCCGGGTCGGCGCCGATCGACCGGGTGTTGATGATCGGGTTGTCGGGATTGATGTTGACGTCGACGACCGGGGCATAGGCCATGTGGATGCCCATGGCCCGGCCTTCGAGGGCCGTGACCTTGCCCATGGCGTAGGCGAGGTCCTCGGAGCCGGTCGCGCCGAGGGCCATGAACGGCGGAAAGAGCGTCGCGTTGGTGATCCGGTTGGCCGCTCCCCTCTCGAAATCGGAGGCCATGAGCAGGGGAACCTTGGCCAGCTTCTGGAAGGCGTTCGTGAGCTCGGCCGTCTCGTAGACGCGGGCGGGCGCGAAGAGGATCAGGCCGCCGATCTTCGAATCGGAGACGAGCGATTCGAGCTCTCGGAGGTAGGCGCTGTCGGCGTTGCGGAAGTCGCCCGTGAAGCGGCAGGCGATCATCTGGCCGACCTTCTCCTCGATGGTCATCTTCCTGAAGGTCCGGGCGACCCAGCCGGCGTCGGGGGCAGTCAGGCGCGGGCTTGCGGCCGGCGCCGGGATGCGCGCGCAGCCCGAGACGGCGAGCACCAGCAGGGCGGCTATCGCCGTCGCTTGGAATCTTGTCATGGTCCCTATCCCTTCCGACTGTTTTCGAGAATATCCTTCCTGCCTGTCCCCTGCTCCCGCGATGAACGGCTGCCGTCCGTCCTCAATAGCGGACGAGGGCGTGGACCGCGACCTCGGGGTGGGCCGCGCGGATCGTCTCGACGCCCTTCAGGAAAGAGAGCTCGACAACGGCCCCGAAGCCGACGACATCGCCCTTGAGGAGCTGGACCAGGTTGATGGCGCTGACAGAGGAGGATCCGGTGGCGATGAGGTCGTCGATGATGAGGACGCGCTGGCCGCGGGCCACGGAGTCCTCGTGCATTTCAAAATGCTCGACGGCGTACTCGTTCGGGGCCACGACCGAAGCGCATTTGCGGGGCAGCTTGCCCTTCTTGCGAATGACGGTCATGCCCAGGCGGAGGTCCCGGGCCAGGGCCGCGGCGAAGAGGAAGCCCCGGGATTCGATCCCGGCGATGATCTCGGGCTTTCTCGTCGCTGCCCAGGCCGCGAGCTCGTCGATGGCGAAGTTGAAGGCCTGGGAGCTCTGGACGATCGGCGTGATGTCCTTGAAGATGATGCCCGGCTTGGGGAAGTCGGGGACGTCGACAATGTAGGATTTAAGGTCGATGCTCATGGCAGGCCTAATTTATCAAAAAATCGGCTATACTGGAATAGATGGCAACCGACTATTCCCTTTGCCTCGTCGCCGACGCCGGTTACGCCGCCGGGCGGGACCTGGCCGGGCTCGTCGACGCCGCGGTCGAGGGCGGCGTAACGGTCGTCCAGCTCAGGGCGAAGAACCTCTCCGGGGGCGCCTTCGTCGAGCTCGGGCTTGCGCTCGCCGGCCGGCTCGCGGAGAGGGGCATCCCTCTTCTCATCAACGACCGCCTGGACGTCGCCCTGGCCTGCGGCGCCGCGGGAGTCCATCTCGGCCAGGAAGACGTGCCCGTGCCTCTCGCACGGCGCATCCTCGGGCCGGACGCGACGATCGGCGTCTCGGTCAACACGCCCGAAGAGGCCCGCCGTGCGGAACGGCAGGGGGCAGACTATGTCGGGGCCGGCCCCGCGTTCGCCACGACGACGAAAGACACCCCGTTGGCCGTCCTGGGCCCGGACGGGATCCGGATCATTGTCCAAGCGACGCGTCTGCCGGTCGTGGCCATCGGCGGGATCGGGGCGGGGAACGCGGCGGTGCTGGCGCGGGCCGGGGCCGGCGGCATCGCCGTCGTCTCGGCCATCCTCGGAGCCCCGGACGCGAGGGCGGCTGCCGAAGATCTGAAAAAGGCTTTTATAAGAAATCTCTAAAGGAGGGTGATATGAACATCGGAAAGTGGGCGGTGTTGCCGCTGGCTCTGGTCCTGGTTTTGTCGACGGCTTTGGCCGGCCCGCGGGCCGGGGCTGTCCAGTCTGCCGGGAGTGATGACCAGATCAAGAAGGTCGAGGACGCCGTTCGTGTCGTCTCGGAGATGATGAAGGAATCGGACAAGGGCATTCCCGCGGGCCTGGTCAGAGACTGCGCCGGGATCGCCATCATCCCCGACGTCATCAAGGCTGGCCTCGTCATCGGAGGGCGCCACGGCCGGGGCATCGTCCTCGTCCGGACCAAAGAGGGAGGCTGGAGCGACCCGGCCTTCATCGAGCTCACGGGGGGAAGCATCGGCTGGCAGGCCGGAGTCCAATCGGCCGACATCATCCTCGTATTCCGGACGCAACGAAGCGTCGAAAACATCAGCCAGGGCAAGTTCACTCTGGGGGCCGACGCCGGCGTGGCCGCCGGCCCTCTGGGTCGCTCGGCCGAGGCCAGCACCGACACCGCGTTCAAAGCAGAGATCCTGTCCTATTCCCGGAGCCGCGGTCTTTACGCGGGGCTGACCTTGCAGGGATCCTCCATCCAGGAAGACCGCAAGGCCAACCGGGATTTCTACGGCGCAGAGATCTCGCCGATGGGCATCTTCGAAGGGAAAGCCAAGGCCACTCCCGAGATCGCGATCAAGCTCAAGACGGCCCTGGCCGATCTGGTCAAAAAGTAGGGACGGCTTTCAGGCCTCGATCGTGATGCGGCGCTCGTCGTCGCCGGCCGTCTCGATCCTGACGACGATCCCGTCGACGGGAAAGGTCAGCTTCTCGGCCCATTCGACGACGACGATCCCCTGCCCCAGCATGTCCTCCCACCCGAGGTCGGCGATCTCCTCGTCCCGCTCGAGGCGGTAAAGATCGATGTGGTAGACGGGGGACTTGCCTTCGTAGACGTTGACGAGGGTGAACGACGGGCTCGAGACGCGGCTTGGGTCGGCGACGCCCGCTCCCGAGGCGATGCCCTTGGCAAAGACGGTCTTCCCCGCGCCGAGCTCTCCGATGAGGAGGACGACTTCGGTCCCCTTGAAGGCGGACGCCAGCTTCCGGGCCAGCTCGAAGGACTCCTCCGCGGAGCGGGTCGTGACCGCCGTCTTCCGGCTCATTCCCCGGCCAACCCCTTCAAGGCCGGGGGCAGGTAGCGGATGAGGTCTCCGGCGACGAGCGCCTTTTCGCTCAACCGGTCGGCGGCAATGTCGCCGGCCAGCCCATGGGCATAGACGGCCGACAGGACCGCCCCGAGCAGATCGTTCTTCTGGGCGATCTGGGAGGCGATCATCCCCCCCAAGACATCCCCGGTCCCGCCGGTGGCCATGCCCGGGTTCCCCGTCGGGTTGACGAAGACGCGGCCATCGGGCGCGGCGATGAGCGTCCGATATCCCTTGAGCACGACGACGACATCGTGCTTGGCCGCGAACTCCGGGGCGAGCTCCAGCCGATGGCGGAGGACCTCGTCGTTCGTCCGCCCGATGAGTCTGGCGAACTCGCCCGGATGCGGCGTGAGCACGGCCGGAGCCTCGAGGCCGGCCAGAACGTCCAGGCGCGAAGCGACGATGTTGATCCCGTCGGCGTCGATGACGCACGGGACCTTGATCTTCGGCAGCAGTCCGAGCACGAACTCGGCGGTCGACGCATGGGTCGAGATTCCGGGCCCGATGAGAACGGCGTTCTTGCCCTTGAGCAGGGCGAGCGCGCGCGGCAGCGCGGCCGCCGCGATCGTTTTTTCCGGCGTTTCAGCCAGCGGCTCGGTCATGAGCTCGGCCATGGACCGGGCGATCGACGGCAGGACCCCGGCGGCCGTGGCGACGGTGACCAGGCCGGCCCCCATGCGCAGCGCGGCCCGCCCGGCGAGCCCAGACGCGCCCGACTTGCCGAGCGACCCGGCGAAGATGAGGAGATGGCCGTAGCTCCCCTTGTGCGTGTCCCGTTTCCGCTTGGCAAAGTACGGCCGGATGGCCGGCTCCTCGACCAGCTCAAGCATCAAGTCCGGATTCTCGAAGAGCTCGGGCGGGATGCCGATAGGGGCGATGACGAGCTCGCCGACGCGGTCCAGGGCGGGCGGAAAGATATGGGCCACCTTGGGAGCGGCCAGCGTGACCGTCAGGTCCGCCTTGACGCTTGGCCCGATGATCTCAAACGTGTCGGCCGAGAGCCCCGAAGGGATGTCGACGGCGACCTTGTAAGCCTCTGCCCGGCTGATGTCTTCGACGACCGCGGCGAAGAGGCCTTCGAGCGGCTTGGCGAGGCCCGTCCCGAAGAGCGCGTCGATCACGATCGAAGCGTGGAAAACAACGCCCCGGACCTTCTTCCAGGCCGCGGCGTCGCGGACCTCGGTCACGGGAATGCCCATCTTGAGCGCGACGGCCAGATTGTCCGCAGCGTCACCCGTGACCTCGTTTTTGGCCGAAAAGAGCAGGACATCCGGCCTGGCGCCGGCGTTGTGCAGATGCCGGGCGACGACGAGACCGTCGCCCCCGTTATTGCCCTTGCCGGCCGCGACGACGATCCGCTCGTCCGCGATGGCCGGGAAGCGGGATTTGAGGACCTGGACGATCCGCAGGCCGGCGTTTTCCATGAGCACGATCCCGGGGATGCCGAGCTCCTCGATGGCCGTCTTGTCGATGGCCCGCATCTCGGCGGAGGTCAGTATCTTCATGGCGCTCCTCCGGCGGACATTTTAACACAATCCCGCTTTGTTGACTTTGCTTCTTTCCCTGTGTTAGGTAATACGGAAGAGGAACCAAGGGAACCACCGTGACCGAAGAGCCCAAGACCCCGTCGTTGGTCCGCAAACAGATCCCCTGGCAGCTCATCGTCATCCTGCTGCTCCTTGCGGCGGGCCTGGCCGGGGAATTCCTCGCCCCCCGTGCCCTCATGCCTTTCATCGCCGGGGCCTTCATCGTCCTGTGCGGCGCGCTGCTTGTCCTTCTCTGGCGTGTGGCCATCAGAGCCCACGACCGCTTCGACCGGGCCAAATGGGACCAGGCGAACAAGACCATGACCGACTTCATGCAGGTCCTGATCGACATCATGCCCAACCCGGCCTTCTTCAAGGACACGGAGGGCCGCTATCGAGGCACCAACGCGGCCTTCGAGAAGCTCCTCGGCAAGACCAAGAGCGAGCTCATCGGCAAGACGATCGGCGACGTCGCCCCGCAGGAGATCGTCGATAAGCACCAGGAGCACGACCAGACGTTGCTGGCCCAGCCCGGACACCAGGTTTACGAGGCCCCCCTCAAGGCCTGGGACGGCGAGCACCATGTCATCTTCATCAAGACCACCTATCAGCTGCCGGACGGCAAGGTCGCCGGGATCATCGGCATCCTCAAGGATATCACGCAGCGGTTGCGCTCGGAGGAGGAGCTCGAACAGCTGCGTCGCTTCAGCGACAGCACGGCCCAGACGATGACCGAGGGCCTCGTCCTGACCGACGCCGACGGCAAGTTCACCTTCGTCAACCCGGCCGCGGCCCGGATGCTCGGCTACACACCGACGGAGATGATCGAGCAGCCGGTTGTCTCGTTCGTTCCCAAGGACCAGCACATCCTCGTCCGCCAGGCCGACGAGAAACGGTTGAAGGGCCTCTCCAACCGCTACGAGCTCGCCTTCCTGCACCGGGACGGCACGCGGCGCACGTTCCTTGTCAGCGGCGGCCCTCGCATCCAGGGCGCCCAGTTCGGCGGAACGATGGCCGTCCTGACCGACATCACCGAGCGCAAGCAGATGGAAGAAGAGATCCGCTCCCTGTCCCTTCATGACGAGCTCACCAGTCTGTACAACAGGCGCGGCTTCATGACCCTGGCGGATCACGTCCTCAAGACGGCCAACCGCCTGAAGAAGGTGATCGCCCTCATCTACCTGGACGTCGATAACCTCAAGAAGATCAACGACTCGGGCGGGCACAAGATGGGTGACCGGGCCCTCGTCGAGGTGGCCTTCATTCTGAGGAAGAGCTTCCGCGAGACCGATATCATCGGCCGGCTCGGAGGGGACGAGTTCGCCGTCCTGGCCATGGAAGCGACCGCGATGAACGTCGACGCCCTTTCGCATCGGCTCCGGGACCGGCTCGATCTCTTCAACACCCGGTCATCGGCCGAGGCCGGCTTCCAGCTGTCGGTGAGCACTGGCGTCGCCACCCGGGAGCCCGATCAGGCGGAGGCGGTCGAGGAGATGTTGAGCCGCGCCGACCTCCTGATGTACGAGCAGAAGCGGATCAAGAAGAGCGCCGAGCCCGGCAAGCCGAGCGGACCCTCGAAATAGCCTCCGTCGGGCTTGAATTCGGGGCCCGATTGTGCTATTTTCGGCCTAACTTTCCCTCGTCGAATCAAGGAGGTTTTCATGGCTATCCGCGTAGGTATAAACGGATTCGGACGGATCGGCCGCAACATGCTGCGGGCGTCCTGGAACGACCCGGCGATCGAGTACGTGGCCGTCAACGATATCACCGACGCCAAGACCCTGGCCCACCTGCTCAAGTACGACACGGTCCTGGGCACCTTCAAAGAGGACGTCCGGGCGACCGAAGACTCCGTTGTCGTCAACGGCAAGAAGATCCGCGTCCTGGCCGAGAAAGAGATCGGCAAGCTCCCCTGGAAGGACCTCGGGGTGTCCGTCGTCATCGAGTCGACCGGCAAGTACACCAAGCGGCCCGACGCCATCCAGCACATCGAGAAGGGCGGCGCGGCGAAGGTCATCATCTCGGCTCCGGCCACCGATCCGGACGTCACCATTGTCCTCGGGGTCAACGAGAAGATGTACGATCCGGCCAAGCACCACATCATCTCCAACGCCTCCTGCACGACCAATTGCCTGGCTCCCGTCGTCAAGGTCCTCCATGAGGCCTTCGGCGTCGAGCGCGGCCTCATGACGACCATCCACTCCTACACGAATGACCAGAAGATCCTCGACGCGCCCCACAAGGACCTGCGCCGGGCCCGCGCGGCCGCCGTCGCCCAGATCCCGACGACGACCGGGGCGGCCAAGGCCGTCGGGCTGGTCATGCCCGAGCTCAAGGGCAAGATCGACGGGTTCTCCGTCCGCGTCCCGACCCCCGACGTCTCCATCGTCGATTTCGTGGCCGTGCTCAAGAAGGCCACGACGGCCGAAGAGATCAACGCCGCCTTCAAGACCGCCGCCGACGGTGCTCTCAAGGGCTACCTGGGCGTCACCGACGAACCCCTCGTCTCCGTGGACTTCCTGGGCGACCCCCGCTCGGGCATCGTCGACCTCCTTTCGACCAAGGTCATCGACGGCACCCTGGCCAAGGTCATCGCCTGGTACGACAACGAGTGGGGCTATTCCTGCCGGCTCGTCGATCTGGTCAAGTTCGTGGCCAAGTGAGCCCGGCATGAATTTCGTCACCGACCTGGACGTCAAAGGCAAGCTCGTCTTCCTCCGCGTCGACTTCAACGTCCCCCTGGACGACAAGGGCGAGATCCGCGACGACACGCGCATCCGCGCCTCCCTGCCCACGATCGTCTGGCTCCTCGATCACGGCGCCCGGCTCGTCATCGCCTCCCACCTCGGGCGGCCCAAGGGCAAGGTCGACCCGGCCATGAGTCTCCGCCCGGCCGCGAAACGGCTGGCCGAGCTCGTCCCGAACAAGGTCGTCATGGCCCCCGACGTCATCGGCGACGAGGTCGGGCGGCTCAAGCACGCCCTGGGCGAGGGCGAAGCGCTCCTCCTCGAGAACGTCCGGTTCTACAAGGAAGAGGAGAAGAACGACCCGGAATTCGCCAAGAAGCTGGCCGAAGACATCGACATCTTCGTCAACGACGCCTTCGGCTCCAGCCACCGGGCCCACGCCTCCGTCGTCGGCATCGCCGATTTCGTTCCGGTCACGGCGGCCGGATTCCTGATGAAAAAGGAAGTCGACTACCTCAAGAAGGCGGTCCACACGCCGGTCAAGCCCTACATCGCCATCCTCGGAGGGGCCAAGGTCTCGGACAAGATCGAGATCATCGAGAGCCTCATCGGAAAGGCCGACCATATCCTGATCGGCGGCGCCATGGCCTACACCTTCCTGAAGGCCCAAGGGCTGGGCGTCGGCAAATCGCTGGTCGAGGACGACCAGATGGAGATTGCGCTGGTCATCCTGGACAAGGCCCGGGCGAATGCGGTCAGCTTCCACCTGCCGCAGGACCACGTCCTGGCCACGGCCGCCGAGGCCGGGGCGGTCACAAAGATCGTCGAGACCCTCCCCTTCCCCGACGACATGATGGGCGTCGATATCGGCCCCAAGACCGTCGACGCCTACGCCGCGGTCATCGCCACGGCCCGGACGATCTTCTGGAACGGCCCCATGGGCATCTTCGAGATCGACGAGTTCGCCAAAGGGACGATCGGCATCGCCAAGGCCGTGGCCTATTCGGGCGCCGTCTCCATCGTCGGCGGCGGGGATTCGGTCGCCGCCGTGAAAAAGGCCGGCGTCGAGGACAGGATCAGTCACCTCTCGACGGGCGGCGGCGCCTCCCTCGAATACATCGCCTACGAGACGCTGCCCGGCATCACCGCCCTGGAAAAGTAGATGGCCGCCCCGGTTCGAGGCCCGTTCATCGCGGGCAACTGGAAGATGAACATGGGGCTCCGGGAGGCCTCGGCTCTCGCCCGGCAGATCGTCGCGGCGGATTCGGAAGTCACGGATTGCGCCCTCGTCATCATCCCCCCCTTCACCGCTCTTGGCGCGGTCGCCGCAGCCATCGCCAGCTCGCCTGTGGCGCTCGGGGCCCAAGACCTTTTCTGGGAGGACCAGGGCGCCTATACCGGCGAGGTCTCGGGGCCCATGCTCAAGGACGCGAGGTGCGCCTACGTCCTGGTCGGCCACTCGGAGCGGCGCCAGCTCTTCGGGGAGACCGACGAGACCGTCAGCCGCAAGGTCCGGGCGGCCCTGAGATCCGGCCTCTCCCCCATCTTCTGCATCGGCGAGGTGTTGGCCGAGAGGGACGGCGGACGGACGCTCGAGCGCATCGACGACCAGCTGGCCAAGGGCTTGGCCGGCCTTTCCAAAGAGGACATGGCCCGCATTGTCGTTGCCTACGAGCCCGTTTGGGCGATCGGAACAGGGCGGACGGCCTCCCCCGGCCAGGCCGAGGAGGTCCACGCCCATATCAGGGGCCGTTTGAGAGAAGGCTATGGAAATGACACGGCCGACTGTGCTATAATTCTCTACGGCGGCTCCGTCAAGCCGGCCAATTCTTATCCGTTGTTCAGGGAAAAGAACATCGACGGATTTTTGGTCGGAGGAGCTTCACTCGACGCCGGCGGCTTCGTCGCCATCGCCAAGGAAGCCCTTCGGGCCTACAGGGAAGAGAAGTGAGCGCTTTAATTATCATCTTGCACATCATCGTTTGCCTGGTCCTGATCTTCGCCGTCCTGCTCCAATCGGGCAAGGCGGCGGACCTGGCCGGAGCCTTCGGCGGCGGCGGCAGCCAGACCGCCTTCGGGGCCCGTGGGAGTGCCAGCCTGCTGACCAAGGTGACGACCGCCTCGGCCATCATCTTCATGCTGACGTCCATGGGTCTCTGGATCATCTCCGGCCGCGGATCGACCTCCGTCGTGGGCGGCGAGAAGGCCCCCGCCGCGGCCACCGTCCCTCAGGCCAAGCCCGGGGACAAGGCCGCGACGACCGCGCCGGTCACCAAACCGGAGCAAAAGACCGAGACGCAGAAGCCTCCCGTCCCGGCGCCGGTCGAGAAGAAGTAAGCCCGTTTTCGTGCCGAAGTGGTGGAATTGGCAGACACGCTAGCTTGAGGGGTTAGTTCCCGCAAGGGATTGGGGGTTCGAGTCCCCCCTTCGGCATACCCTTTTCCTCGAGAAATCCCGCCTGATGGCGGCGTCTAGAGCCGTCACCTTCTGTCTGGAATCATCAAACCAGGGCACAAAAAAGGGCACAATTTTGGGGCCAATTCTGAGAACAAAATATCCTCGTCTTCATTTCTGTCTTTCTCAAGAGCGCTGACGATTATTTTCACGGAAGATTCTGTCCGGCGAGACGTCCAACAGGTAAAAGGAGGAAATAATGAAAAAGGTGCTCGTATCGATCTTCCTTCTCCTGCTTATCACCCAGGCCTACCCCGCAGATCTCAAGATCCTGGGCGGGCTTTCACTTTCCAAGAGCACAAGTCCAATTCTAAGGCATGACACAGGTTACATCTATCCTCCTTACCCAGAGTTTGGGGTCGGAATGATCGCCGGAGGCGGTGTCGAATTTTCTTTGAACAGGAATGTCGCGCTCGAGGCCGACGCCCTCTTCCTCCAAAAGGGCAGCCGCATCGGGGTTGAATTGTCGCCCGCCCACAGCCTGATGAGGATCAACGAGCTGAGCATCCCCGTCTTGATCAAGCTCCTATTAAGGCCCGGGACCTCTCCGTATCTTCTGGCCGGCCCTGAGGTGGCATTCGTCCTAACGGATGGGACAAAAAGCATTGACTATGGGGTGGTGGGCGGGGTCGGCTTCCAGAAGATATTTAGGGGACTCGCCATAAGCCTCGAGGCGCGCTATCATCATGGCCTTCGGGAGCTGATGTCCGATGACCTCACGCCGCCAGATGTCTCTATCCTCATGAGGAAGATGCGCGTTTTCGCGTTTGTGCTCGGATTCTCCATATAAGTATTTTATTATTCTAATATTTACGTGAGACTCGAGGGACGGGGATTCGAGTCCCCCCTTCGGCATTCCCCACATCCTCTTCGATCGAACCTTCCGGCGGCTAACTTCGGCTGGCCGCCCAAAGGGCAAAGCTGCTCTCGTCGGTCGCGCCCACGGACCTCCCCCGCTCCGCGCCTTTGTGAACGATGACGAAGGTCGGCACCCCCTTGACGCCGAACTCCCGGGCCAGCTCCGCGTTCGTCTCGACGTTGATACGGATGACCGCGATTTCCCCGGCCCGCCGGACGGCCAGCCGCTCGAGGATGGGGTGCATCATGTGGCAGGGACCGCAGGTCTCCGAATAGAAGTCCCCGAGCACCGGCAGGCTCGAGTTGTGAAAGAGAGCCATGATGCCCTCCGGGCCCGGTTCGAGGATCTGGCCTGGCTCCGGGAGAGGCGATTTGCACCGGCCGCAGCGGACCGTCTTGCCGCGCGCGGCGATGGGAAAATTGTTCGTCGTGCCGCAGTTGCCGCAACTGACCTTCACTTTGTCATCCGCCATGTCTTCTCCTAACGTCCGGGGCCGCGCCGCTCTCCCCTACTTCTTGATCGGGTACGGCGGCACGGGTGGAATCTCGCGACCCTTCGTCTTCAGGTCTTCGAGGATGACCTCGATGGCCTTGTTGAGCTGGTCGTCCACGCCGGCGAACTCCCTGGCCGGATCGTTGTCGACGACGATGTCCGGCTCCACCCCGATGCCCTCGATGATCCAGCCCTTGCCGTCCGGGCTGTAGGGGGCAAACTCGGGCTTGTTGAGAAAGCCGCCGTCGAGAAGCGGCAGCGTGCCGCGGATGCCGACGACGCCGCCCCAGGTGCGCTTGCCGATGACCTTGCCGAGCTTGAGGGTCTTGAACCTGTAGGGGAAGATGTCGCCGTCGGAAGCCGAGAATTCGTCGCAGAGGCAGACCTTGGGGCCGATGAACGCGGCGCCGGGGTCGGGGCCGGGGGCCTGGTTCCGGGCCACTTCGACCATGACCATCTCGCGGACGAGCCGGTCGATGATCATCGGCGAGACATTGCCGCCGCCGTTGCCGCGGACGTCGATGATCAGGGCCTTCTTGCGCAGCTGGGGATAGAAGTGCTTGACGAACTCGTTCAGGCCGTCGACACCCATGTTCGGGATGTGGATGTAGCCGACCTTGCCGCCCGTGGCCTTGTCGACCTTGGCGATGTTCGCCTCCACCCAGTTGTTGTAGTAGAGCGCGTTCTCCGTCTCGATGGGCACGACAACGACGTCGCGGGCGCCCTTGCCGTCGGGTCCGGGGGCAACCTTGAGAGCGACCTGCTTGCCGGCTGTGTTGTAGAGGGTTTCGTAGATGTCGGCCGCCTTGTCGAGTGGGCGGCCGTTGACGGCCAGGATGTACTCCCCTTCTTTGACGTTGACGCCGATCTCGGTCAGGGGGGAGCGCAGCCCGCGGTCCCAATTCTGGCCCTTGAGGATCATGGCGATGCGGTAAAAGCCGGTCTTGGCGTCGCGTTCGAGCCGGGCCCCGAGCATGCCGACTTTAACCTTCGGCGCAGCCGGCATCTCGCCGCCCCCGACATAGGTGTGGCCGGAGCTGAGCTCACCGATAAGTTCGCCGATGACATAGGTCAGATCGGCACGGTGGTTGACGGCGGCGGCCAGGGGCTTGTAGCGGAGCCGGAGCGCATCCCAATCGACGCCGTTCATGTTCGGGGCATAAAAGAACTCCTTCATCTGCCGCCAGCACTCCTCGTAGATCTGGTCCCATTCCTGGCGCAGGTCCAGGGCCACCTCCATCCCCGAGAGGTCGAGCTTCGTCTCGAGGTTGATCGGGCCCTTGGGCAGGTCGATGATGCCGTAGGCGCGGTCTTTCCGGACGAGCATCTTCTTGCCGTCGGCCGAGACCTCGTAGCCCTCGAACGGGCCCAGGTCCTTTTCCTTGAGCTCGGCCAGGTCGTAGAGCATCAGCGAGGGCGCGTCACTCAGAGGCTTGAAACGGCCGTAGTAGACCGAATCGCCGGCGGCGTAGATCTGGCCGTAGTTGGCTGTCTCGATCGGCAGGGCGATGATCCGATCCATGAGGCCCTCGGTGTCCACCTTGACCGGTGTAACGGTTTCCGGCTCGGTCTTGGCGGCGGGCTTATCAGCGGGCTTGGCCGGCTTCGCCGGAGGGGCGGCGGCCTTCTCGGGCTTGACCGCCACCTCGTCGCTCTTCGGCCCGAACGGCGATTTCGTGTCCTTGGCCAGGGTCAGGAAGTAGACCCGGGACATGGCCAGGTAGGCGTGGTTCCATTCGGTCTGGCTGTAGACCGGGCTGAAGTCCCTGTCGGAAACGAAGAAAAGGTACTTCCCGTCCCGGCTGAAAGAAGGATCCCCCGAGTTGTACCAGGTATCGGTGACCGGCAGGGCCTTCTTGGAATCGAGAGAGTAGAGGTAGACCCGGTTGGACCCTTCGGCCTCGACCCGACCATAGGCGATCCAGCGGCTGTCAGGCGACCAGGCGAATTGGACGATCTCGCCGTCCTTGTCCGTATCCGCGACGGTGACGGCCTTCGAAGCGACGTCAACGAAGGAGAGCCGAAGCATCTTGTCGTTCCAGAGGATCTTCGACCCGTCGGGCGACCAGCGGATCTCGTACTTGTAAGTGTCGCCGCCGGTCGTGAGCTGGCGCGGCTCGCCCGTTCCGTCCTGGGCCATGAGCCAGATCTCGTCCATCCCGCTGCGGTCCGAGATGAAGGCGATGGTACGGCCGTCGGGCGACCACTTGGACGAGCGCTCGTGAATGCCGGGGGTCATGGTCAGGTTCCGGGTGTTGCCGTTCTTGGCCGGGACCGTAAAAATGTCGCCGCGGGCGCCGAAGAGGGCCCGCTGGCCGTCGGGGCCGATCTCGAAATTGGTGACCCGGCCGCCGACCTTGACGACCTTGCCGCGTCCGGAGACCATGTCGTCGGCGATGACGACGGGCACCCGGGCCGTTTGCTCCGAGGCCAGGTCGAAAGTGTAGAGGTATCCCCCGTTCTCAAAGACAATGTGTTTGGGGCCGAGCGAGGGGAACTTGATGTCGAACTCAGTGAAGTTCGTCAGCTTGCGCGTCGCCTTGGAGCCGAGGTCATAGACATAGAGGTTCATCCTCTTCGCCTCGTCCCGGTCGGAGATAAAGTAGATCCGGTCTCCGCTCCACATGGGGATGATGTCCAGGGCCGGGTTGTCGGTGATGTTGGCGACCGTCTTCGCGGCGAAGTCGTAGATCCAGATGTCGTCGGCCATGCCGCCGCGGTAGCGCTTCCAGGTCCGGAATTCGCGGAAGATCCGGTTGTAGGCGAGCTTCGTGTCGTCCGGGGAATAGGAGCAGAATCCGCCGCGCGGCAGAGGGAGCTCGCTCGGCGTTCCGCCGTCCTTCGAGGCCAGATAGAGCTGGCCGTTGAAGTCGTTCCATTCGGCCATGCGCGAACGGAAAACGATCTTGGCGCCGTCGTGGGTCCAGCCCATGACCAGGTTGTTCGGCCCCATGCGGTCCGAGATATCGTCGCGGCCGAGGGAGGGTGTGTAGGTCAGTCGCTTCGGCACTCCGCCTCCCGAGGGGATCAGATAGACCTCGCGGTTGCCGTCGTACTCCCCGGTGAAGGCGATCGAGGCGCCGTCGGGCGAGAATCGGGCGAAGGCCTCGTAGCCTTCATAAAAGGCGGTCAGCTTGCGGGCGACGCCCCCGGCGAGAGGCACCGTGTAGAGGTCGCCGGCGTAGCTGAAGGCGATGGCGTCGTTCGAGACCGTCGGGAAGCGCAGGACGCGCCCTTCCTGCGGCCCGAAGGACAGGGTCGTCAGAGACAGTACCAGGGCGGCGAGAACCAGAGCCCGGATCGTTTTCATGGGACCTCCTCGGCGACCCCGCGGGGTCGGCTATTTCGGTTTCGTTTTGACGAGCAGCGCCTGCCTCTTGGCCTCGGGAAAGCGTTCGATGGCATAGCGAACGGTAGTCCGGGGCATAGACGGTCCCCGGGCGAGAAGGAATCGCTCCAGCCTCGCGGGATCGGCCTTGCCCGCCTCGCGCAGGAGCCAGCCGTTGGCCTTGTGGATGAGATCGTCGTCCACGTCGAAGACCGAGGCCGAGACCGCATAGACGGCCGGAAGGAACTCGGCCTTGCGGGCCAGCTTGATGAAGGATACGAGCGAGGCCCGCTTGACCCAACGATTCGGGTGACGGGCCCAGGCCTTGATCTTTTCGACGAAAGCCGGGTGGCTTTCGAGGAAGGCGCCCATCGAATCGGTGCAGAAGACGTCGACCGACGCCCAGTTCGCCAGCCGGTCGGAGGCGAGCCAGGCCTTGGCCTTCGAAAAGAGTCCCGGCGGGAAGGTCGACTTGAAGCGGCCGAGGACGAGCGCCGCGACCGCCTTGGCCTCGAGCTCCGGGTCATCGAAGAGGATGTCGCAGAGCGCGATCGCGTCGTCCGCGGTCCAGTCGTCCCGGACGCGGGCGTAGAGGGCCGAAACCATGGCGTGGATCTCCGGGGCGGCAACCCCGTAGCACTTGACGGTCTCCTTGAAGTATCGTTCGGCGCCGCGGGCCCTCACCGGGTCGGCTTTGGCGGAGAGCATCTCGCGGACCTCTTGCGCGACGTCCTGCGGAGTTGGCTTTGTTTCCGTCACGTTCCGTCCGGCCTCTGCCTTGGCCATATTGGTCCGATTTTATGCCGTTTCTCGGGGAAAATCAATCGCATCTATTTCGGTGACACACAACTAAATACACTTAATTCCCCCACGCGTCCCATCTTATTGGGCGCCTGAATTAAGTGTATTTAGTTGTATGTCACCGCTCAGATGAACCGGGATAGGATGGCGTTGGAGACGAGAAGCTTGTCGGCCGGTATCCAGAGCCGGGCGCCGGCCTGCACGAGGAGGCCCTCGGAGGCCAGCTCGTCGATCTCCCGCGCATAGAGAGCGAACACATTGACGCCCGTACGCCGCTCGAGCTCGGCCACATCGACACCCTTGACGAGCCTCAGTCCGAAGACCAGGGCTTCCCGGGCGGCGAGCGCCGGGGTGAGCTCGACAGCGTCCCCAGTCGCCAGCCGTCCATGCTCGACGGCCTCAGACCAGCTCTCCAACGACGCCTTGTTGCACCACCTTCTGAGGGCGATGTGGGAGCAAGCCGACGGGCCCAGGCCGAGGTAGGGGTCATAACGCCAATACTTGAGGTTGTGGCGGCACTCTTGACCCGGCCGGGCGAAGTTCGAGATCTCGTACTGGCGGAGGCCGGCCCCCTCGAGGGCCTGACGCATCCGCTCGTAGCGGTCGACGGCGGCGTCTTCGTCGACCGGCCGGCGGTCCAGGACTTTGGCGAACGGCAACCCCTCGACATTCTCCAGGAAATAGACGGAAACATGGTCCGGCGCGAGGTCGAGGAGAGCTTCGAGGGTACGGCCGACGGATTCATCCGTCTCCCCGGGGACGCCGATCATGAGATCGATGGCCAGGGCATCGAAGCCCGATCCGCGGGCCGAGCGGCAGAATCGAAGGGCCTGCGCCGCTGAATACGGCCGCTCGAGCGTTCTCAAGACGTCATCGTCGAAAGATTGGACCCCGACGCTCAGGCGGGTGACTCCCGCCTCGCGCCAGCCCCGCAGATGGTCGGCTCCGCCGGACCGGGGATTGGCCTCGAGCGTGAATTCCGCGATCTCCAGCGGAAAACGGTCCAGAGCCAGGCGGCGGACGACATCGATATCGTCGGGCGCGAGCAGGGACGGCGTTCCGCCGCCGATGTAGAGCGAGTCGAACCTCAGATCTCCGACAGCGGCCGCAGCCGCCTCCTTCTCGAGGCCGCCCCGCCAGGACCGGATCCCGGAGTCGGACCACGGGAGACTATAAAAGTGGCAGTAAGGACACTTGGCCGCGCAAAATGGGAAATGGATGTAGACCCCCGCGGGCGAGGCCCCCCGCGGCGGTTGTCCCGGAAGACCGTCCGGTTCCCTCAGGTCCTTTCCTCGTAGCCGATGGCCGCGTAATAGATGGCCCGGTCGAAGAATACGAGGACCCTGTGCTGGAGATCCATGGCCTGGTAAAGGTCCAAGGCGGTGTCGAGCAGCCCCGCCGCCTGGATCTTCGCCCACAAGAGTCGCCGGATGTGGCAGAGCGACAGCACGATCTCCGAGAACGGGAAACCTTCGCGCCGGCGCTGGCGCCCCAATGCCGTCCAGTAGCTCCTGACTTCCTCCTTGGTCGTTTCGCGGGAAACCCACTTGCCAAGCTGGCTGTAGACCCGGAAGGCCCTCTTGTAGATCTCCTTCTGATCGAACCCCTGGTAGCTGGGCATCCGCGGATCGCGGCGGATGTCCTGGACGTAACTCGTCGTCAGCTCATCGGCGTTGCGCTCGATGAGGTCGACCAGTTTCCGGGAAGCGGTGGTTTCAAAAAAGACGTCCTCACCTGAGTCCAGCACGATAACCCCTACCTCTGCATAAAGGATTAGCACGGCACGGGGGGCTTGTCAATAAAAAACCCCGCGCCAAAAACGGCGCGGGGTGGAATTCGTCAGGCCGGGAATGGTACCCGGATCACTTCTTTGGCATCGAGCAATTGGGGCAGCATGCGGATTCTGACATCTTGTCGGCGCCCGCACCCGCCATCGCCTTGGCCGGAGCTTCTTTCATCTTCTTCATCATGGCCATGTGCTCGGCCATGTGGACCTGGATGGCCTTGACGACCTCAGGGTCCTTCGAGGTGACCTTGAGAACGGCCCCGTCCTTGGTGTTCTCGACGGCCATCTCGATCTTATCGCCATAGAGACTGAAGAGCTGGCCCATGCCCGGGGCCATCATGCCGCGGCGCTGCATCATGCCCATGTGGCCCATCCGGCCCATCTGGCCGCCCATCATCGGGCAGCCGGGCATGCCTTCACGCTTCATCATGCCCGCCTGGCCGCCCATCTGCATCTTCTCGCCCATCTGGCCCATGTGACCCATCTGACCGCCCATCTGACCGGCCATGGCCCCTTCACCCTTCGCCTTGGCCAGGAACTTCTCGGGTTCCTTGGCGAAAGCCTCCTTGCAGCCGGTGCTGCAGAAGTAATAGGTCGTCCCCTTGTAATCGAAAGTCGCCTTGGCGTTGGCCTTGACGACGGTCATGCCGCAGACCGGGTCGACAGCTTTGTCGGCACTGATCTGCTGGGCCATGACACCCAGAACGAGGACAAAGGCCAGAGCGGCCAGGATAGCGATCGAGCGGATATTCTTGTTCATTCCGGACCTCCTTGAGTAGTCTCGGCTATTATATCTGAAGGCCCGGAAAATGGCAATTTCAGGCCGGGGCTATTTCCCTTTGATGATGGACACGATCGCGTCCAGGGCCCGTGGATCGTCGGATTCGCCCAGCCAGAAAACGGCCTTTTTGCGGACGCGCGGATCGGCATGAGTCTTGGCCACCTTGATGAGGGCGTCGAGGCCCCCGTTCTCGGGCAGCTCGGATAAAGCGAAGAGCGCTTGTTCCTGGATTTCGAGGTCGCCGTCCTTGGTGGCGATCTCTTCCAGGACCTTGCCGGACTTCTCCGAGGCCATCTGGCCGAGCCAGAACACGGCCTGCTTCCGGACATCCTTCTTTTCCGCGCCCCGCGCCAGGGTGATCAGCTCGTCGACCGCCGCGGGGAGCTCGACCTGGCTGATCCCGAAAACGGCCCCTTCGCGCACCTCTTCCGACCGGTCGGCGCGGGCCGCCTTGGCCAGAAGGCGCAGTCCGTCGGCATCGTTCAATTGGCTGATCCAGAAATGCCGCGTCCTTGCGCAGTCCGTCAGGGTCCGAGCTCGAAAGGACGCCCTCCAGAAAGGGCAGGGCGAGCTTGGGCGAGCCGTGACAGCCGGCCGCGGCGATCAGGTTCTCGCGAACGTCCTCGCCGCGGTTGCGGCCGTAGAGGGCCTCGACGAGGGCGAGGCTCTGGTCCTCAGGCGCCTTGCCCAGCCAGAAGAGCGGCGCCCCCTCGAAATCGAAGCTTAGCTCGAGGTTGCTCATCTCGACTTCGGTCAGGACCGGCGTCGTCCCCGGCCCGTATTTCAGAAAGAAACCGAGCTCTTTAAGGACCTTCTTCTCCGGTTGTCCCTTGCGCTCGATCTTGTCGAGGGCAGCCGAGGCCGCCTTATGCAGGTCCCCCGGAGCGTTTTCGGTCAGAGCGGGACCTGTTTTCCCGGCTAAGATGTCGCGGATAGGGATATCCCGGCTCCCCCGGCTGGAATCGAAGGAGCCGATATGGGAGTTCTCGCCCATGAGCCTATCGATGGCATAGCCGACCCAGAAGGCCTGGCCCGGCGCGGCCTTAGGCGCTTCGGCCAAGGCCCTATCGATCTTGGCCGCCAGCGGTCCCGGCGCCGCCGACCGGTCGAGGACCTGGGAGGGCGGACGAGAGCGGTCCGCCCCCGAAAGAGCCAGAAGGCCGGCAACAACGATGAGGGAAACGGCGATGCTGAGCCTGCGCACTTTCTTTCTCCCTCCCTACAGAGCCGAGGTCTCGGATTTCTTCTCCAGGATCTCGAGCAGCGCCGCCTTGGCCTTGGGCGTCCCGATCTCCCCCAGCGCTTGGACGGCCGCCCGGCCCAACCGGGCGTCCTTGCCCTTGGCGACCTCGAGAAGCGCGGCGACGGCCTCGTCGCTCTTGGTCTGCCCCAGGGACATAAGGGCCTGTTCTTTGAGCTCGCGGTCCGCATCGGTTTTCAGGATCTCGACAAGGGCTTTCACGGCCGCTTCGTCCTTTTCGTCGCCGATAGCCATCAGGACGGCCCGGCGCGCCCGGGGAGACTTGGCGTTCTTCATGATATTGAGGAGCGTTTCGGAGGTGGCCCCGCCCTCGATATCGGCCAGGGCGAAAACGGCCATCTGGGCCGTTTCGTCGTCGGTGCTCGTCATAGCGATCTGGAGAAGGGTGTCCTTGGCTTCGGCCCCGCCCTGTTGCGACAGGGCCATCATGGCATTCCTCTTGAGCTCTTCGTCCTTGGCTGTGGCCAAATACTGTTTGAGAACGGCCGCGGCCTCGGGCGTATCGATCTCGGCGATCTGGAACAAGGCGGTCCGGGCCATGTCCTTGTCCGCTTCATTGAGCAGGACATCCTTGAGCAAAGGCAGCGATTGGGCATGGTCGCGGTCGGCCAAGGAGAAGAGGGCGGCTTCGCGGATCTCGCGGTCCTTGGCTTCCTTCATGATCCGGCGCAGGGCGTCGGTCGCCGGCTGGCCCTCGATGTCCTGGAGGGCGAAAGCTGCCGTGCGAGCCATCTCCTTGTCCGGGTCCGTCAAGGCGACCTGGGTGTAGAGCGAAACCAGGCCGGGATCGTCGGTATCGGCCAAGGCGAAAAGGGCGTTGCGCCGGAGCTCGGCCGGGGCGTCGGAGGCCAGGATCTCCTTCAGGGTCTTGATCGCATCGGGTCCGCCCCGGGAGCCGATGGCGAAGAGGGCGCTGCGGCGGACCTCCTCGTCCGGCTCGCGCATGGCGATGTCCCGGAGCTTGGCCTGGGCCTCGGGCGTTTCCATATCTCCGAGCATGAAGACGATCTGGCTCTTGAGCTTGGCGCTCGACGCCTTGTCATAGAGGCCGATGATCGTCTTGAGCGCCTCGGCGCCGCCCATGCCCTGCAGGGCGAAGAGCGCCGTCATCTTAACGTCGTCCTCGGCGGCGTCCTTGTAGGATTCGATGATCGTCTCGTATTCGGGCTTGCCGGCCTTGGCCAGACCTTGGGCGAGGCGGATCATGTTGGTCTTGGCGTCGTCGGTCCAGTCGCTTTCCGGGTAATCGTCGATGAACTTCTGGTAGCACTTGAAGACGGCCTCCGCGGACTGACCGAGCTTCTCCATGGAGTAGCACGACCAGAAGCGCGCGTCGTCGACCCAGGCGCTCTTGGGGAACTGGCGGACGAGGTCGTCCATAGCCGCCTTGGCAGGCGACCATTTCTCTTCGAGGACGAGAGAGTACGCCTGTTTGTAGGCGATCGAATCCTTCTCCTGTCCGGCCGGGACTTCGGCCGCGACGAGCGCGGCCTGGGCGAGTCCCGCCGCGAGGATCAGACCGAGGATGGCCCCGACGAACAGATTGTTGCGTTTTCTCATGGTTTGTCTCCTTAGGTTTTGCTAGTCTTGGGAGCCGCGGCGGAAGGGCCGCGGGCGTCGCGGGCCATGCGGTCGAGGTCGATCTTGAGAAAGATGCCCCCGCGGTCGACGCCCTGCTTGATGAGCTCGATGCCGTCGACATCCTGACCCGATTCGAGATTGGCGATCTGCATCATGATCATTTCGAGGTTAGCGACGAGTTCCCGGAGGCGCCGCT
Source organism: Candidatus Aminicenantota bacterium (assembly GCA_963743205.1). Classification (GTDB taxonomy): domain Bacteria; phylum Acidobacteriota; class Aminicenantia; order Aminicenantales; family Saccharicenantaceae; genus RBG-16-66-30. The sequence goes on along the minus strand of CAVUOW010000009.1, from coordinate 706,729 downwards.
GACCGGGCTCGTTGAGCCCCTTGCGGATGGCCGCGGCCTCCGTGGCCAACCCCCGGGAAACGGCCTTTTTCCGCCCCAGGTCGAGGGCATAGGCGTCATCGGTCGCGGGGTCATAGTTGACCAGACCCAGGAGCAGGACCTTGGACCGCTCGACGAAATTCCCCGCCTGGACGAAGGCGCCGGACTGGGCCGGCACGGACACGGCGGCAGCGGTCCGCGTCGGCGCCGGGCCGGAGGGGCCGATCAGGCGGCTGCCGATCAGGATCCCGACGATAAGCAGTGCGGCCGCCCCCGCGGTCTGATAGGCCCATCGCGGCAGGCCGGAAAAGACGCGGCTGATCCGGGCCGCGAGCGAAGGACGGCGGCCCTCCTCGGTCTTTTCCCAGAGCATCCGGCGCGACAGTCTGTCCCAATAGCCGTTCCAGAATTCCGGGCCCGGGTCGACCCTTTCGCGCTTGTCCATCAGCCTGAGGGTCTCCCCGAGCGCCGCGTACTCCGCACGGCACTCCGGGCAGGCGTCGAGGTGACGCTCGAACGCCGCCTTGCCGGCCGGGGCGAGTTCGCCATAGTGGGCTTCGATCATGCCATCACGGCAGGTTTGACATTCATTCATGGGAGGTCTCCGCTTTGGAGATGAGGGCCGTCGTCCCGAGCTCCTTCTGGAGCTTGTGCACGGCCCGAAAAAGATAGCTCTTGACCGACCCGATGGACAGGCCGAGACAAGAGGCGATGTCTTTGAGCATGAGATCGTCGTAATGACGGAGGAGGAAGACGGCCTTTTCCTGGGGCGAGACCTTATCGAGGGCCCGGGTGATCCGGTCCTGGAGCTGGCTCGATTCCAGGGCCGCGCCGGGATCGGCGGCGCTGCGGCGGGGCAGCCCGGCGTCAGAGCCGATCGAGGACTCGATGAGCTCGTCGGCCACCGCTTCGGGCGTCGCGCCCTTGCGCCTGAGGTGGTCGATCGAGGCGTTGTAGGTGATCCTGTAGAGCCAGGAGCTGAGCTTGGCGCCTTTCCGGAAGGTGGCGAAGGAGCGATAGACCTTGAGGAAGACCTCTTGCGAGATGTCCTCGGCATCCACGGGATTCCCGGCCATGTCGAGGGCCAGGTAGTAGACTTTCTTCTTGAAGCGCTCGACAAGCTCGTGGAAGGCCCTCTGGTCGCCTCGGGCCATGCCTTCGATGATCGCGTCTTCGTCCATGGGGTCCATTTCCGGCTTTCACAGCGTTAGACGGACCGACCGGCCGCGGGGTTGGCAGGCGCTCAAAAAATGGGGCAGGCCCGTCGGACGCTCAGACGATCCATGGCCGCCGGTGGGGATAGTCGAGCCTGCGGTTGGCCTCCTCGTCCCCGACGAATCTCTCGGTCTCCGGGTCCCAGGCGAGCTTGCGGCCGAGCTTCATGGCGATGTGGGCCATAACGCAGATCGCGTTGGAGCGGTGGCCCACCTCGACGGGCGCGGCCGGGGCCTGCCGGCTGCGCACGGCCTCGAGGAAGTTCTTCATGTGGTTGCCGCTCTGAACGAGCTTGATCGAGCCCTGGCCCGGCTTCCATTTCAGGATCTCCGGGTCGGAGGCCTTGATGGCGCCGCGCTCGACGAAAACCCAGCCGTCGTCGCCCTCGAAGCGGACGCCCGCCGGGTCGCCGGTCTCCATGATAAGGCGGACGCCGTTCGCGTAGACCGCCTCGGCCTTGAACTTGGTGTGGACGTTGAACAGGCCCCGGTCGGGGAATTCGCCCTTGGCCTCGATCGTTACGGGGCCGGAGAGGTCGGTGCCGTTGCCCCACTGGGCGATGTCGACCATGTGCGATCCCCAGCCGGTGATCATGCCCAGGCAATAGGGCTCGATCTGGAGCCAGCCGGGCCGCTCGTAGCTCTCCTGGGGATGGACGCGGTCCTCGGTGAAGGGAGCTTCGGCCGTCGGGCCCATCCAGGCGTCGTAGTCGAGGTTCGGCGGCACGGGCTCGGGCCTCGGGTCGCCGCGGCCCTGGTCCTCGGGCAGCCAGGCTCGGATCGTCCGGAGCTTGCCCAGACGGCCGTTGCGGGCCAGCTCGCAGGCCATCAGAAAATGAACGGAGGAGCGCTGCTGGGAGCCGACCTGAAGGACGCGCTTGTGCTTTTTCACCGCCGCGACGAGCTTGCGGCCTTCGGCGATCGAATAGGTCAGGGGTTTTTCGAGGTAGATGTCCTTGCCCGCGGCGGCCGCGGCGACGGCCTGGGCCGCGTGCCAGAAATCGGGCGTGACGATGAGGACGCCGTCGATGTCCTTGCGGGCCAGGATCTCGCGGTAATCATGGTAGGCCCGGACGCTTTTCGAGGCGTCCTTGCCCGTCTCGACCGTGTAGATCTTCTCGGCCAGCCACTGCGCGTCCTCGAGCCGGTGGGAATCGGCGTCGCAGACGGCCGTGACCCTGGCCCCGGCCTCGAGGCCGCGATAGATGAGCTCCTGCATGTCGCCCTGGCCCTGCCGGCCGACGCCGATGCAGCCGAACTGGAGGGTATCGCTCGGGGCCCGCCGGGCGAAGACGGACGACGGCACGATGGCCGGAGCCGAGCCCGCCACGGCCGCGGCCTTCAAGAAGCTTCGACGGTTCATACTGTTCTCCCTGGGGCTGAAACTACCACCGGGGGCACCCTCTGTCAACGCCGGATGGACATAAATACGGTGACACACAACTCAATACACTTAATTGCCGATCTCCTCCCTTTTTGGAAGGACAGCCCGAATTAAGTGGATTTAGTTGTGTGGCACCGAATTAGAGGGTGCCGATGAACGGAAGGGTGTAAAAGGCGTCGACGGTCTCGCCTTGGGGCCTGGGCGCCCGGCCCTTGAGATGGGCCATCTTCTTCCGGACGGCCACGACCTCGGGGAGATCGGGGTCGGCCTGCTTCCAGAGGCCCCACAGGCTCTTGTACTGCTCTAGCGCCCTGTCCATGTCGCCCTTGGCCTCATAGAGGGCAGCCAGGCGGAGGCGGCTGAACGGATGGATCAGGGCCCCCTCGCGGTCCTTGGCCGCCGGCGACACCAGCCGCTCATACTCCTTGATGGCCAGGTCCGTTCCGCCCTTCTTCAGATACGCCCTCGCGGCGAAGTCGGCCATGAACGGGAGATTCTTGCTCTCGACCGTCATCGCGTTGCCGAGATCGATCATCATCGGCGGTCCTTCCGCGAAGACCTTGATGGCCGCATCGTAATCCCCTTCGGCGAACAGGATCTCGCGCTCAAGGTGGGTGGAGGCGATAAGGTTGTAATCCTTTTCCTTCTCGCCGACCGACGCGGACAACGCCTCCATCTCCTGGAGCTTTTTTCGAGCGGAGGGGACGTCCCCCGACTTGACGTCGTAGAGACCGGTGTACAGGAGCTCGTAGATCCTGTTCAGGCTGTCCGTCCCCTGCTTCGTCTCCACTCGGTAAGCCATGCGCTTGTCGAGATAGGACTTGTACAGGTCGAGGCGGTTCCAGTCGTAGGAGATCCACAGGGCGTCTCTCAGGACCATGTCGGCCAACGACTTGTTTCCCGATGTCCTGGCCAGGGTGTCCGCGGTGCCCAGCTCGGCCAACGAGTCATTGATCCTGCCCATGAGGGAATAATAGAGGCCCTTCCACTGGTGCCCGACCGCCCGCATGCCGTCGGTCTGGGCCCGGGTGATCATATCGTCGACCCAACGCAGGGCCGCTTCGTAGTCCCCGTCCATCGCATAGAGGTAGGCCAGCTTCCACGTCGACGGGAAATCGGGCCGGATGGCCAGCGCCTGCTGGTACTTGGTCCGGGCCTTGTCGAAGGCGCCGGACAGGAAGAAGAGGTCGCCCATCGAGTCGAGGGGATTGGCCTCTCCCGGGTGGGCCGCGGCATAGCGTTCGAAGGTCGCGATGGCCTTGTCTTTCTCGCCGAGATCGCCGTAGGTGTAGGCCAGCAGGTTCAGGGCATAGCCGAAGTTCGGGTCGATGGCCAGGGCCTTTTCGAATTCGACCACCGCATCGGCGGGTTTCTTTTCGTTCCTGTAGAACCAGCCGAGGTCGGCGTGGGCGCGCTTATCCTGGGGGTCGAATTTGATGATCTCTTTCAATCCGCGGACATAGCCCTCGATGTCCTTGTCCATCAGCGCGGACAGGGCGGCGATATACAGGGCGTCCTTGCCCTTGCCCGGATTGACCTTGCTCAGCTTCTTGAATTGCTCCATGGCCTTGGCCGCACGGGGCGCATCAGCCAGATTGTTATAGACACGGGTCAGGTAATAGTACGGCAGCGCGAAAGACGGGTCTTTATCGACCGCCTTCTCGAACGACACCCGGGCGTCGTCGAAGTAGTAACGCTCGAAGTCCTCCTGCCCCTTGAGGAGGAGCTGGTAGGCGTCCATCGAAGTCGTCGTGACCTTGGTGATCGGCACGGCGCTCCTGGCCACGGCCATCGCCGAGAGCCCGACGCCCCGGGCGATCTCCCGGGTGAGCTCGTCGATCTGCGTCCGGAGGATGCTGCCGACACCCTCGCCGCGCGAACCCGTGCTCTTGAGGAGGTTTTTCGTCTGGACGTCGTAGATCTTGGCGTCGGTGGCGAAAAGGTTCTCGGCCTTGGTGAAGCTGCCCATGACGATGGCGTCGACGCCGGCGCGACGGCAGATATCGAACCAGAGGTCCCGGTCCGCGGCGTTGGCGACGTCCCTGTCCCTCGGACCGGCCAGATCGTTCAGCCGCTCCCAGGACACGACGTCGAGATATTTCGACTGTTCGAGGCTGGTGATGAGGAGGTTGGGGATGGCTTTCTTCAGGTATTCGTAGGAGGCCTCGCCGGTCAGGTTCTCGAAGCCGACGATGGCCACCGTATGGACGGCCCCTTTGGCTTTGGGGAGGACCTGGCGGACGACGATCCCGGCGGCCATGATGCCGAAAAACGCGACGATCGGGATGAGGGCCTTCCGCCAGGGGAAGCGCTCCACGGCGGCGAGCAGGGTGGTTTTGTGCGTCGTCGGCCTGACCCAGGGCGAGGGCAGGGGCGTCGTGTGGATCGTCTCTTCGACCTGTCCGAGGTCGCGGCAGACATCCTCGGTCGTTTGGTACCGTTTCTCCCGATCTTTCTCCAGGCAGCGAAGGACGATGGCGCTCAGCTGGGGCGGCGTCTGGGGATTCAGCCCCTCCGGCGGCGGCGGCACCTCCGACTGCTGCTTGAAGGCGACGGCGAAGGGCGTGTCCGCGGCGAACGGCAGCCTCCCCGTCACCATCTCGAACATGATGACCCCGAACGAGTAGATGTCCGAGCGCCGGTCGGCGTCCTTGCCTTCGACCTGCTCGGGCGACATGTATTCGGGCGTGCCGATGACGCTCCCCTCGGCCGTGACCCCCGGGACGCCGACGGCCCGGGCGATGCCGAAGTCGAGGATCTTGGCGTTGCCGTCCTTGTCGATCATGATGTTGCTGGGCTTGAGATCGCGGTGAACGATGCCCGCGTCGTGGGCCTCGCCGAGCCCGCTGCAGACCTGCTTGGCGATGGCCACGGTCGTGGAGATATCGAGGCGGCGCGAGCGGCGGATGAAGCTCTTCAGGTCCTCGCCGGGCACGTACTCCATGGTGATGTAATGGAGCCCCTGGTCCTCGCCCAGGTGATACATCTTGCCGATATTGCGATGGGAGATCTTGTGGGCCAGCTTGATCTCGTTGACGAAGCGCTCGAGGGTCCGCTTGTCCTCGGCGATATCGGGCCGGATGAGCTTGATGGCCACTTCTTCATGGGCCTTGGTGTCGAGGGCCCTGTAGACGCGCCCCATGCCGCCGCGGCCGAGCTGTTCGATGATCTGGTAGCGTCCGCCGAAGATCGTCCCTGTCGGCAGGTCCCAGGCCGGGGTTTCATAGGTTTGGGTGGCAGAACCGGGGAACGGCCGGGAGCCGGACGAACCTTCGCGGCTCTTCAGGACGGCGGCGCAATTGTTGCAGAAGTTCGCCGTCTCAGAATTTTCTGTGTGGCAGGTGGGGCAGAGGGTGGCCATTGTCCGTCTCGTCTCCGGCTTCACTTCCCAAGTCCGTCCTCCTCGTATCCTCCGCGCTTAAGCCCCGCCCTCATCAAGTTATACGTTTTAGACGGCTATAATGTTGCCATGCAAAGAACATGCCAGGGAGGGCCCCTCCGGCCTCCCCTGTCGCCGGTCCATTCGGCCTGCGGGCGCCCGCAGCCCCTCTAAAGTCCTTTACACCATTTATTTACACCCCGGGGGTTAAAGCGGACAAGAGGGGGTCAAACCTACGCGATGCCAGCGTTTGCTGGCATCGCGTAGGTTTGACCCCTTCTGACTAGGGGCGGATGGAGAGCGAGATCTTGATGACGCCGCGGTCCCCGAGCTGGCTGAACCGGCTCCGGGGGTCCCAGACCCGCTCCCAGTTCCTGTTATAGACCAGGTAGATCTCGTTGCCGGGGGTGATCTGCCAGCGCAGCCGCGCGCTCCACCCCAGCGTGTTCGAGATGTCGTCGAACTGGATGTAGTTCATCAGGCCCAGGTCGGGCGAGAGGAAGATATCGGCTTTGACCTGGTAGACGTTCTCGCTGAAGCGTCCCTGGGGCATGCGGCCGCGGACGAGGTTCGCGTCGAAGGCCAGGGTGGCATAGCCCCGGTACTTCATCGTCAGGCCGAAGCTGATGTCGTCATAATGACCGGAATAGTACTCTCCGAAATTGTAGCCCGCGTCGAGAACGACGGGACGGTGGCTGGCGGAACTCGCATTGAGCCGGAAGCTCGTCCAGCTGTACTTTCCGGCCGGCAGGACGACCCCGTCCGAAACGGTCCAGTCGAAGGGCAGGGCGTCGTGATTGGCGACGACGCTGAAGCCGAACGACTCCCCGCTCTGCGTCCGGAAGCTGAGCGGCGAAGCGCTGACCGTGCTCGTGGCCAGGTTCCCCGAAAGGTCCCAGTAATAATCGGCGCTCGAGTTGAAGTAGAACTGCCGGACGAAGCTCCCGAGGAATCCCCCCTTCGGCCGGGGCTGAAAGCCGACCATAACGAAGCCCGTTTGGATCCCCTGCCGCATCATGTAGCCCAAGCCGGGGTTGAGGGCCTCGCCGTAATAGGCGTACGTCGTCTGGATGTTCCAGAGGTCGTTCGGATAGTTGGCCCGGAAGCCGAAGCCATGATGGCGGCCCGCCTCCGTTTCGTTCCAGTTGTAGACGCCCCAGGCGGCCAGCATGATGTTCTTGTCGCCCAGGAACTTCGACGACGAATAGTTGAAGTCCATGCCGAGGAGCGAGTTCTTCTCCCCTGTCTGGCTGCCGTTGGTGAAGATCCAGCCGATCTTGCTCTGGGCGAAGATGTTCTGGGTCACCCGGGCGGCCATGAGGTTGCGGCCGGGGAGTTCGATGGATCCGCCCGTCGCGGGGTTGGACACGGAGGCGGCACGCGTCTGGACATCGAGCACCGTCAGATTCGTGTTGCCGATCTTGCCGTAAAGCTTCGTCCCGAATAGCACCGGGATCTGGGACCCCTGGTAGAGCCCGACGGTGCGGCTGAAGAACGGCGTGAAGCTGATACTCGAGCTGAAGCTGAAGTTCTCGGACCCCTCGAGAAAGAACATTCTCTTTTCAGGGAAGAACAGCGGGAAGCGCGTCAGGTTGATCCGCCGCTCGTCGGCCTCGGTTTCGGCGAAATCCATGTTGTAGCTGACGACGCCCACGAGGTTCGGGGTAAAGCTTTTGTAGAGGTCGAAGCCGCCGTCGCCGTCGCCCTTGTATCTGTTCGAAACGTGGTTGTCCCTGGCGGCGCTGGCCAGTCCGTACGGACGGAAGGTGATGCCCAGACCCTGCTTGACGCCTGTGATGCCCTGGAGCGGGGCCGCTTCGTTCGGGTTGTTGAAGTTGCTGTCGAGGGTCGTGCCGGAGAGCCGGATCGTCTCCATCTTGCGAGCGATCGTCCGCTCGATGTTGATCCCCCAGACGCTGAGTCCGGGGCGGAAGGAGATGCTCTTGAAGGGGATTCGGAATTCGGCCGACCAGCCGTCCTCGAGACGGCAGCTCTTGGCCTCCCAGATGCCGTCCCAGTTGAGGCTCGATTCCCCGGCGTAGACGAGGCCCTCGCCGCGGGCGCCGCGGGGATTGATGAAGAAGACGTAGGCGTTGCGCTTGTCCTGGAACGGGTCCAGAAGGACGCGGACGATATCGTCGCTCGACGTCGAGCCATGGTGGCCGTAGCCGTACATGGATCCGCCGCTGCTGCCCCCGCTGTCGTGGGCCATCGTGTTGGCCGAGATGCGCGAGGGCTCGCTTTCGTGGCAGTAGATGCCGATATAGAGATTGGACCCGTCATAGACGACCCGGGCCTCCGTCTTTTCGCTCGGGTCATCCCCGGGCCGCGGCTCGACCATGCGGAATCCGTCGATGACGGGCGCCGCCTGCCAGGCGGGGTCGTTCAGGCGCCCGTCGATACGAGGCCCTGCCTCGACGCGGACGGCCTTGAGGTCCTGGCCGCCGAACGCGAAGGGCGCGGCGCCGATCGCGATCAGGCCCAGGATACAGATGATATGGCAGTGGGAACGGCGGGATAAACTCTTCATGATCTCTCGGTCGGCTTCCTTTCTAATCTTCCCGCTGGTCGACGGTTCGGCCGCTCCCATCGGGCGCAAAACACACCATTCTGTTAGACGCGTTTCCCGGCGGCATCTTCCCGCCGGTCGGTCCGGCCCGGCGCGCCCCTACCTCTAAGCACCACGGGGCGCTGGCCTCCCGAGAGTCTACTGGGGCAGCCAGGCCGCGATCTGTCGAGCGGCCTGTCCGGCCGTCGGCGGGTCGAAATTCGTCAGGACGATGACGACATAGCCGCTTCGAGGGTCCCATTCCACGGCGGAGTTGATCCCCGGCGCCCCGCCGGCGATGCCGATCCCGTTCGCGGCGTCGGGCAGGAAGATCTTCTTGTCCTTCACGGCCATCACGAATTTCAACATGTCCGCGGCCGTCGAGTAGCCGCCGCCGGCCGAGCTGCCGCGTCCCGGGAGCGTGGCAAAATTGACGACGCGCGCGCCGCCGGCCGCCTCGCCCTCACGGGTATAGCCGCGGGCCAGGTTGGCGGTGGCCGCGTCCCGGGGAAAGGCGTCGGTGTCGGTCATGCCGCAGGGCTTGAAGATATTCTCCCGGACGTAGGTGTAATAGTCGACGCCGCTCAGCTTCTCGATGATGAGCCCCAGGACGATGTAGCCGCCGTTCGAATACTTGTTCGAGGTCCCCGGCTCAAAATCGAGCGGCAGATCGGCGAAAAGCGGCAGGTAGTCCTGGAGCGTCCGGATCTTCTCCTTCGGCGTCGCGTCGTAGCGGTCGCCGAAGAAGTCGCCGATGCCGGAGGTCATGTTGAGGAGATGGCGCACGCTCACCTTCTCCGCGGCTTGGGTGTTCGGGTAGTCCGGAAGGAACTTCTTGATCGGATCGTCGAGCGAGAGCTTGCCCCGCTGGGCGAGCTGATGGATGGCGACCCGGGTGAAGATCTTGTTGATCGAGCCCAGGTTGAACTTGGTGTCCTTCCGGTTGGGGATCTTCGCGTCGCGGTCCGCGAAGCCGTAGGCCTCTTCGAAGACGACCCGCGGTCCCTTGGCCACGAGGGCGACGCCGGAGAACTCGTCGGCCTTGGTTTTGCCCTCAAGAAAGCCCTTCACGGCGGCCGCGAATTCCTTATCGTCGGCCTTCGGTTCCGGAACGAGGATGTTCGCAGGATCCTCGACGAGATCGATCGAGAGGGTCAGCAGCTTGTGAGGGGGCGTCTTCTCGGCCAGTCGCCTTGATCAGAAGGAACTCACCGTTCGCGGCCTTGGTCAGAGACCGACGCCTGGAACGGCTCGTCGGACACGACCCGTTGGAGCTCGAGGGACTTGAGCTGGATCTTGGCCCTGCGGAAACGGGTCAGGCGCTGCTCGACAGGGACCTCCTTGAGGGCCTGGGAGGCGACATGCGCCTCGAAGAACGCTTTCATCTCCCCCGGGATACCGGAATTGAAGGCCTCGACATAGGCCTTGAGATGCGTCAGGGCGGAGTTCTCGGCGTTGCTGGACTCTGGGCCTGTCCGGACGGGACCAAATCGAAGATCAGAAGAACGGCCGCGGCCGTCCAGCCGAGCGACCGGCAATGTCGTTTCATGCGTCCTCCTCGAGGCGGCAAGATCGTATGCGCCAATAGGAAATTATAACACGAGACGGCTTGCTTGTGTTGCGTGGCCCTGGCGCGCCGACTCGGGCGGGAGACTGCCCGCCCGGCTATCGATAAGCCTGGATGCGGGCGTATTTCCGGAGCTTTTGCAGCGAATTTATGAGCGTCGGCGCCGTTTGGTCGCCGAGGTGGATGATGAGGTCACTTCCGGCGGAGGCGCCGACAGCCAGACCGCCGAAGAGCCCGACGAGTCCGCCGAGCAGCCCCATTCCATACCCATACAACGGCGCCTCGCAGTCCGGGCAATAGCCGCGGGCCCTGGCATATAAGGTGCCGCCGGCATAGCCTCCCGCCACCCCGGCAAGAATTCCCATGATGGCCCCCGGCCCGGCTTTCGACTTTCGGAATACCATAACCGAATGGACGTCGGCCAGGTCTAGAGACAGGTCTTGTCCGGATGGCCCCAGGAGAAGGATCGAGGCGGGCTTGACGACGATGAGCTCCCCTTCCGATTGGCCGCCGTCTTTCGCAGTGACGACGACCCTAGCGCCTCGTCTCGCCTGGCCCATGGCCTGCACCGCGAGCACGAACAAGGTGAGGGCCAAGGCAAGCGCGATGATCTTCCCTCGTCTCGCCGGAATGTCGCTCTGGCTTCTCATGGCGGCCTCCTGACAGTCCTTCCTCCTCTGGCTGCCCTCAAGGTACGGATCATCGGCCGGCAAGTTGTCAGGAAGATGTCAAGATTAGGTCAAGAGCCTGTCAAGCAAGGCCGACGCGGCCTGGAAGATCGCACCGCACCGGCGTGGCCCGGGCTCAGTAAACCGAAGAAGGGATGTCTACGTCCTTGCCATAGAAGTGTTTGATGAGCAGGAGGATCGTATCGGAAAGGTTATGAAGGAATTCGACGCCGATATCGAAACGCTTGCCGTCCTCGCTTATCCGGGTCCACACGACCTCGCCATCGACCTCGAGCGACGGATCGGCTCCTCCGAGGTCGATGACGATCCGGAGGACATAGCCGACGGGGAAATCCAGCGCGCTGCTGATCCGGGCCCCGGACACAGAAATGTCGTGCGTAAACGCGTTGACCCCGCGCTTGGCAGAGGCGTTCGGGTCCAGGCACATGTCTTTGATGCGCGTGCTGTCCCGTTCCACGAACCTCTTGTCCTTCCGGTTTTCCATTCCACGATTCTCCCGTTCCCGCCATTCTCGGCCAGCAGTCTCCGGGCGGTCAATCACCCGCAAAGGTTATTCGGAGGGTGATGCCACCCCAGAGTAAAGCACGATTAGGTTTGAGTAGCAAGTGCGGAACGCCCTTGCTTATCAGGCCCCGCGCGGGCCTTCGCATTGACTTCAATCCGGGCGCGGAGATACTATCAAGTCCAAGAGCAACCTAGCGTCGGAGGCCGAACTTGAAAAAACTCTGTTTGGTGTTAGGGATCTTTCTGATAATTGAAGCATGCGCGACCATCTCCTATACGCCCCCGGAGCCTCGTCAAATCCAAAATACTTTCCCTTGCAACAAGCCTTTTGATGCCGTCTGGCAGGCGACCATCGAAGCGGTCGCTGAACTGAACTTGCCCATCGGCAATCTCGAGAAGGAATCAGGTCTCATCACGATCGATTGGATCAACTTCCAGGGCCAAAATCCCAAAGACGGCTATTGCGATTGCGGCCAGTTGCTCCCTGTCCGTCAAGACGAGGAGAAACCGCAAAAGGAGTATTCAACCTGGGATGTGCGGGGTCATTTCAATATCTTCGTCAAGAGATTAAAGACGGACGGCTGCGAGATAAAGATAAATTCCGTATTTGAGACCGGACAAAAGGCGTGCGTGTCTACGGGCAGATTGGAAGCGGGCATCAATAAGCTCATTCAGAAGAAGATTGGATGATGCCTGCGAGACCGCACAGGTGTCGCCGGGATTATTCTTTCTTTCCCTGTTCCGCCTGCGTCGCCTGAAAAGCCTGCCGCAATTGATCGATGATCTGCCCGCCGGACGATAGGGTGATGGAGCTGATCTTCTCGCTGATGCGTTCGATGTACTCCAGTTCTTTGAGACGGTAAAGCGTCTTATTCTCGTCCATGATCTTAGCGGTGTTCAGCAGGCTGCGCGTCGAGGCCGTTTCCTCACGCCGCATGATGACATTCGCCTGGGCTTTTTTCTCAGCGATCAGCACCTGGTTGATGATGTCCTTCACATCGCCCGGCAGGATGATGTCTTTCACGCCGGCGGAGAGGAGATCGATGCCCATATCGGACGTCTTGCCTTTTATGGCGGCGACGACCTGCGCGCTGATGCTCTCCTTGCGTTCCAGGATCTCGTCCAGGGTGAACGCGCCGATATATTCCCGCAGGGCCAGCTGCATGAGAATGTACAGCTGCTCCTCATAATTCTTTATCGTGTGCAGGGCCTTCACCGGATCATTGATCCGGTACTGACAGACAAAATTCACCCTGAGCATGATCTTGTCCTTGGTCATGATCTCCTGGCCGGACATATCCAGCTGCAACTGCCTCATGTCCCCCTTGGCGACCGAAACGGCGGTCGTCCCTTTCCAGAAGAAATAATCGCCCGGCTCAAGCAGCTTTTGGAATTCCCTGTTGAAGAACAGCAGCCCTTTTTCGTAGGAGTCGACCGTGAAGGCCGACAGGAATTTCTGTATGTCAGGCCTCAGGAAAAGCGCCTTGTTGAACGACGCGTCGATCTCCGGTCTCGACAGATCTATGGTCACGACCGACTGCGGCTTGGTGCCTTTCCAGAACGCATATTTCCCGGGAGCCAGCAGTCCTTTGTAGTGGCCGTCGACGAACCGTGCCGCGATCTCATTGTCCCGGACATCGACAATATACAGTTCGTCACAGAGTTCCTGGTCATGAAGGAACAGCGACAGGTCCCTCTTCGGTATGAATTCATCGAAAATACCGTAGATCTCCACCAGCTGCCACGGCGGTATGGTGTGCTTGCCGGGCTTGAGCATCCGCAGATACTCGCCGCGTTTGGAACCCACACCGCGTCTGTAAACAATGCCCCGCTTGTCGATATCTATTCTCATATTTCCCCCTAAAAAGAATAATAGGCAAATAAACGGCGGGATGCGCGTCGGAGATCCATCGGCCGTCGCGCGGAGCCATGCTTGAGCGGCTCATGATCCCGTCTCTTTGACCATCTTCGCGCTTGCGCGGTCTTGATGGCCAGCACCGGGACATGCCGCCGCGGTATCCGCACGACTGCAAGGCGCGGGGCCGATTGCCGTACCGGCATGACGATGGACGCCGTGTCGGTACCGCCCGGAACTCCCGCCATCATCCCTCCGTTGATCATTTTTAGAAGTGATCGGCTTCATCACAGCGCTTGAGGCTGTTGCTCTCACCACTGAGCTACCGTACCTTAGTACGGAAGGGATTCGAACCCTCGACTTACAGTTATTGCCGTCGTCATAGCCGTTCAGCATACCGTCCGACCAGAGGCGGCGGCACTACGGGGCGTTTGAGGCCCTCATGTTGAACGCCCACCCGTTGCGGCAACACATGTCCTATATCATTTTTGATGTTCCATTTGCAACCGGGGACGATGGGTTTGTGATGCAGCGCTCCACGCCTACCCGCATAGAGGCCACAATGAGGGTTCCCCTCATGTGGCCAATGCTGGGCATTGCCCGGCAAAGAAGACGGCGACACACTTCGGGCTCTGAATATGTGATTAGGCTGTGCTATATCGCGGCCCTGCCCTCTAGCTGCTACCGCGTCCTAGGAGCGGGCGTGGCCTTGACATATTTTCCGTCCCAGAAAGGCATCCAGATCTTGCCGTCCTCAGAGATTTCGGCCTTTTCCGTCGCACCCGTGAGATCAGGGCAAAATACAAATGTATCCCTGAACAGGTATGGCTTTCCCCCGAGGATATACTTTCCTCCCTCCCAGATCTGTATGTTTCCGTCGATGGTTAACGCCCCGGAAGTTATGGTCCCGTTATCCTGGTACCAGTTGCAGGGATAGTTCCTGTTCACCGGGTCATATCCGATGACCTCAAAGGCCCGGTATTCTCCTAGGACTCCCCTTTCTCTCCACCGGCCCTGGAAAAAGAACCCTGCCGAGGATCATCTCGCCGTCATATTCGGCGATGATCTTGCCGCCAGGGCCCAAGGGTCCGGCCTTTAGATCCACTCGACGTGCCCAGTGGCCTACCCAGACATGCAGCTTTTGGAGCTCAGGACCGGGCTTGGGATGAGTCTGTGCCCAGGTCGCGACCGCAAAGAGCCGAAACGAGGAGACCGACCGCGAGAATCAGGCGTTTCATGACTCCCTCCTTTCTCAATGCCCGATGTGGGAATCGGATCGTCTAACGGCCCACGAATTCGGCATCTCTTTCTCTCTCTTATGGCTACGCAGATGGAGTGCGAATTGTTCCTTTGTCTGGGAGTTCGGCCGAAGGAAATGAAAGCGCGCCTGGCCCGATTCGAACGGGCGACCTGCGGATTCGAAGTCCGACGCTCTATCCAGCTGAGCTACAGGCGCGCGGCACTGGGTATTCTAGCACAAAGTCATCCTGCGGATTCGCGAAACGGGGGCTGTCCAAGACCGTTTGCAGAGCGGATCTGAGGGGCCGCTTGCGCCCGGCCGGAAAATCCGGATAATACGATTCATAAGCGATCAGCAATCCCATGAGCCAGGAGAAACCGGGGATCTTCCAGAAGGGCTTGACCTTCGTCCTCAACATCGGGGCCGATCCGGCCGACGACGAATATACCCGGACGATCAAGCGTATTTACTGGGTTTCGGCGGTCTTCGGGATCATCGCCAGTCTCGGTTCGACGGTGTTGTATTTCTTCTCAGGCAACGCCGTTTTGAGCTGGCTCTTTCTTTTTTCCTTCGTCCTCTTCGTCGGCCTCTTCATCGAGGGCGTCAAGCACCCGAAGCGCTTCCGGACGATCGCCCTGATCCTGCTCATTTACTTTGTTGCGGCGCCCTCCATTGTCACGGTCCTGATGGGCGGCATCTGGAGGACGGATGGCACGATCATGGTCGGCCTGATGGGACCGCTCCTGGGCCTCGTTTACCTGCGCGACCGGCGTCTGGCGGCCGCGCTCTTCGTCCTCTATGGGGCGGTTGTCATGGGCTTGGCCATTTTTGAGCCGGGCCTTGGGGCGGGAGTTGCGCTGGTCCCGGGCCTGGATCCCATCGTCTTCTGGCTGGGATTCGTCGTCGTGGCCGCTTTTATCTTCGGCGTGATCTACTTTTTCGTCGTCCAACGGGACAAGGCCCACAGCCAGCTAGTCGAAGAGAAGGCGAAGTCCGAGAGCCTCCTGCGGCGGATCGAGGCCGACCTGGCGCAGGCCGCCCGCATCCAGGAGGATCTTCTGCCCAAGGCATGTCCCGAGATCGCGGGCTACGATATCAGCGGCATCAACGTCCCCTGCTATGAAGTCGGAGGGGATTACTACGATTACGTGCCCATCGACCCGGACCGGATGGGCGTCGTCATCGCCGACGTTTCGGGCAAAGGCATCAGCGCGTCGCTGCTCATGGCCTCGCTCCGGGCGGCGCTGCTGGCCGACGTCCGCCCCGACTACGATCTCGGCCAGATGACGACGCGACTGAGCGATTTCGTCTTCAAGAGCTCCGGTCCCCAGAGCTTCGTCACCTTCTTCTTCGCCGAGCTGGACCGCCGGAGGGCCCAGGTGCGCTACATCAACGCGGGCCATAATCCGCCTTTCATTCTGGGCTGCGACGGCCAGGCGCGGTCCCTCGAGATCTCGGGATTCCCGCTGGGCATGTTCGCCGGCTCGGCCTATGAGGTCAAGACCTCTCCGCTCGCCGCGGGCGAGCTTGCCGTCCTATTCACCGACGGTATTCCCGAGGGAAGGAACGAGCGGGGCGAGGATTATTCGGATGACAGGCTCATAGACTTCGTCAGGGAACGCCGCGCGATGTCGGCCGCGGAGATCTGTCAGGAGGTCCTCGCGGACGTGCGCGGCTACGCCAGCGGCACCCAGCCCTGCGACGACATCACCCTCGTCGTCCTCAAGCGGACAGAAGCATGATCGGGACCCGGAGGTATGCTCAGGCCCGATCGATCTCCCTGGATTTCGACGGGGTCCTATCGACCCTCGTGCTCGGCCGTGCGTGGGCGAAGACGCGCGCCCGCAGAGCCCGGATCCCACTGGTCACGCCGCTCGTCCGCAGTCTCAAGACGACTGTCGCGGCGCTCACCGAGGGACTTCGCCGGCCCTTTCCGCAGGCCGAAGACGTGCTTCGCCAGCTCCGCGCGTCGCAAAAGACGCTCTATGTGCTGACATCACGCACCGGTGAACGAGTGCCTGCGGCGGAACGGTGGCTCGAGAAATTCGCGTGGCGGGATCTGTTCGAACGCCTCTTCTTCAATCTCGAGGGCGAGGACGCCGATCGATTCAAGGCCAAGATCCTCCGATCGACCGCCATCGACGTCCACATCGATGACGACGCCGAGACCCTGTCCTATCTTTCCCGGGAGTTCCCGGAGAGGCTCTTCGTGCACATGAACTGCTACCACCGAAATAGCCCGGCGGCCGACAACATCATCGTCGTCCATTCATGGACCGAGATCCCGGGGATATTTTCTCCGGGCAGCTGACGCCGGGCCACCTCTCAGAACGAGAAGGCCAGCCCGGCATAGACCTTCGTCTCCAGGCGATCGTCCCGGACTTCCGCGAGCCGGCCCCAGCGCCGGACGCTTTCGAGTTCTGCAAATAGCTCGAACGGCGTCCCCGGCCACGTCCACCCGGCGCCAATAAGCCCCCGGGTCCGGGTGTCGGTCGAGGTGGGCGTTGTTGGTGACTTCGTTCTGGAACCTGTCCAGGACATCGGCCGAGCCCCAGGCGCCGAATTCGGCCCGGCCATAAGCCCGGAAATTCTTCCCGTCCAGCCGCGCGCTCGCCGAGATCGTGCCGCCGAATCCATAGTAATAGCCGTAGTAGAAGACCGTGGTCTTCAGTCCGGCGATATCATGGACCCGGGAATAATCGCTGAGGGCGCATGAATTGACCAGTGCGAAATCGCCGTAGGCCTCGAGAACCGTCCAGAGCCTCAGGTCCCGGCGGAAGATCATCCAGTCGAGGACCGGGCCCGCGGCATGTAGGATGGCCAGCTTGTCGGTGAAGTTCCGCGGCTCGTCGAGGCGCAGCCTTCCGAGGTCGGTCTTGACGGGCACGGGGGTGGCATCGTAATCCGCGAGGGGCCGTTTCTTAAAGAACTCGAAGGCCGAGCCGAGCCCCAAGATCAGACCGGAACCCGTCCCGCCGGCGCCGATCTTCTGGACGAAACGGCCCCAGGTGACCGCCTTGGTGAAGAGGCGCGTTTCCTCCGCGTGTCCCCCGCGGGACGCATAGTCAAAGATGATCTCGCTGAAATACGGGTCTTTGACCCCGCGCCGGACCTCGCCGGCGGTCCCGTACTCCGGAAGCCCGAGCAGACGGGCGTGGAGCCCGAGATAGGCGTCCGTCCGGCTCTCGCGCCCGGCGGAAGAAATCCGTCGCACTCCGGCGAAAAGGCTGAAATCATGCCACCCCGGCTGGACGTATTCTTTCGCCGCGGCATCTCTGCGGTCCAGCCAGCCGTTGAACTTGACGGCCGGATTGAGGAAGCTCAGGGCGCGGAGCAGGAGCCCGGACCGATGGCTCAGATAGTGGCCGATCTGGTACCACGGCTCTCCGGTCGCGAACCCCCCGAGGCCGGTCATGATCTGATCGTTGACGGCGATGACCTCTTTCGGCTCGCCGATCACTTCCCACCAGGTCGAGCCGGCGACGGCCATCATCCATGAATAGACCCAGGACAGGCCGTTGCTCCGGCCGAACTGATAGTGGATCGCTCCGGCCAGGATGTGAGACCAATTGAGCGAGAATTGGTTCGAGTCGAAGCGCCAGCCCTCGAGGAAGAAGACTCTGTCGATCTGATCGCCGAGATCCAACCGGAAGTCCCTGTCTTCGGGAAATGCGCCGCTCGCCCAATAGTTGACCGTCGACGCGGTCGAGAAAGTGGCCCATTCGATCCAAGCCCGGGCCTCATGCTTCCCAGTCTTGACGTCGCCGGCGTTCGCGGTGTCTGCCCCGTGTGTTGCTTCGTCAGTGCGGTAACGTGGCTGCGGCAGAGACGGGCCCAAGCGCGCAAGGCGGCATCCTTGGGAGGGCGGATGGGAGACCAGGCTGAACTGAACACAGATACGGGACTTCGGGTCAAGATCGTTCGCGGACGCGGCGAGCGAGGCGGACGCGGCCAAGAACATGAATCCCAGCGCGAGCGCGGTCAGCCCCTCAAGCGTTTTGGAAAACCGAAATCCTTTGTTATCCAGTATCACGGCTTTGCGGGCTCCCCATGTTCTCAAGGCCTCGGTTTTCGATGGCCATGAATTGGGCGACGACCACAAGGAAGAACAGGGTCGGGATGAACTGCGGCTCAGGGGTCGGAGCGGCGAGCAGGAACACGATGGCCGAGGTCAGCATCGCCGCGAGCAGGCCGAGCTTCGGGGCGGCCAGGACGGCCAGAGCCAGCAGAACAACGGCGGCCACGGGATAGACGCTCTGCAGACCGAGCCAGGCAAAAGGTCCCGAGAGGACGTTGGGATAGAACGTCGTCAAGGCGGCCCGGTCTTTGAGGATGAGGTTGAAGAGGACCGTGTTCTTCAACACGTTGATCACGCCGAACGGCGCCATCACGAGGACGGCGGTCGCCAGGGCGATGCCGGAGTCTACGGCGATGCGGACGAGGGAGCGGAGGTCTTTGGAATCGAACTGGTGCCAGTAATAGGCGGCCATGAGCGGGATGATCAGGAATTTGGCCGTCAGCCCGAGCCCGAACAGAACGGCGATCAAGTATCTGTGGAACGCCCGCGGGCTCTCCGCGTTCTTCTTGATAAACCAGAGGATGAGGACCGTCAGGAGGAGCGTCATGGCCGCGGTGGTCTTGACCTCGCCGAGCAGGATCAGCGGCAGGAACGGAACGAAGCGCCCGGGCGGGACCCGGGGGAACATGAGAACGAGGATGAGACCGCAGAGGGCCTGAATGACGAGGATCGTCGCGGTCAGGACGGTGAGGTTCCAGGCGCCCGCGATCCGGTAGGCCAGGTAATAGGGATAGATCTCGAGCGGAGGATAATTGAAGTTCCCGAGAACGGGCCCCGAGGTCTCGATGTCATGGAAGATCGTGTTGGCCGTGTAGGGGTTCTTCCCGCTTTCGAGGGCATCGAAGACCGTCCCGTAGGTCCGGATGATCTCGGACGTCGGCTTGAGGACGCTCAGATTCACGACGCCCAATATGAGGCCGCTGAGCATGACGAACGCCAGGACCTCTTTCCGGAAGAACGTCGCCGGGCTGGCCGTGAAGAGCAGGGCGAGCACGGTCAGGGCCGCGGCCAGGAGGACGGCATATTCGTAATGGCGTCCGCCGGGGACGGGCTTGAGGACCAGCATGACGAGCGAGATGGCCACGCAGATGATCAAGGCCCCCAGAGCGAGACGCTTGGTCACCGGGCCTGTCCTCTGGAAAGAACTTGGGCGCGCGCTCACGCCGCCTCCTTTCACCCCGGAACGAGGACGCGGAGCGGGCGGACCTTGTGATGCCACCGCCTGAGACGGACGAGGCCGAGCGCGGCTTCGATCTTGGCTTTCGCGGTCATCTTGGACCGGCCGGTCTGACGATCGGCAAAAAAGATGGGGATCTCGCGGATACGCAGGCTCAGGCGCTCGCTGAGATAGACCATCTCCTCCTGGAACAGGTAGCCGTTGGAGCGGATGCGTCGGACATCGATCGCTTCAAGGGCCGAACGCCGCCAGGCCTTGAAGCCGGCCGTCGCGTCCCGGGTCCTGATACCCAGGATGGTCCGGGAGAGAACGTTGGCCGAGAGGCTCAGGGCCCTGCGATTCAGCCCCCAACGGTAATCGACCTGGCCGCCGGGAACGTAGCGCGAGCCGACGGCGACGTCGCAGTCCGAGAGCTCCTCGACCAGCCGGAGGACGTCGACCGGCGCGTGGGAGAAGTCGGCATCCATCTGGACGACGATATCGGCCCCGTGCTCGAGAGACCAGCGGAAGCCGTCCACGTAAGCCAGGCCGAGCCCAGGAGGGCCTGTCCGGTGAAGGACAGCCATGCGGCCGTTCGCGGCGGCGGCCAGCCCGTCGGCCAACCGGCCTGTGCCGTCGGGCGAGGCGTCGTCGACGACGAGGAGCCGCAATCCCGGCAGAGGCAGCGCCAGCAGCTCCACGGCCAGAGCGGTGACGTTGCCGGCCTCGTTGTAAGTGGGCACGACCACGGTGATATTCAACGGACCCTCACTTTTCATTATTGGCGAAGACATCCCGGGACTGGACATGCATCTTATCCGTCCCCCCGCCCTCGATGAGCTTCTTGGCATAGAAGATCCTCTGAATGCTGCCGACGACGACGATAATGAACAGGATCGCAAAGACGATCGACAGCGTCCGCACTTCGACGTGCCCGAGGCGGAAGTGCGGCAAGAACAGAAAGATCACCAGGCCGATATTGAGCAGGAGGAGGCGGTCGAACCGTTCTCCGATGGCCGGCCAGTCGTGTTCCCCGATGGGCACGACCATGGCCGCCCGCGGCTTGGCGAAGCTCAACATCAGCGTCGCCGAGATGACCAGGAACGATTCCAGGGCGTAGCCGGACGCGGCGAAGCCCACATAGATGATGACCTCGACCCACTTGTCGATGATGCCTTCGAGATAATAGCCGAACTTCGTGACCCTCTTTTCGGCCCGGGCGACGCCTCCGTCGACCGTGTCCCACAGGCAGGCCACGCCGATGAAGACAAAGGCCGGGAGATAGAGGTGGAAATGGAAGAACAAGGCTCCGGCGGCGGCGACGGCCAAGGCCAGCGACGAAAACGCATTCGGAGGGATATGGGTCTTGGCGAACAGGAAGCCTATGCGATCGAAGAACAGGCTGCTTTTTTTTCTGAACCCGCCGTTGAACATTCGATCCCTCCATGAATGTCGAGGCGATCCGACGTTCACGGTCACAAGGTAGCGATCTTCCGGCGGCGAGTCGTCAAGATTATGTCAAGAATGCGCCAAGAATCCGTCAAAGCCCCTTGGACTGGCTTGAGGGGCGATCTCAGCGGGGTCGGAACCTATCGGACGGCGGTGTTCCAATCGGGCGGATCCCCGCCGAGCAGATTGCGGACGAAGAAGTCGTACATCTTGCGTTCGCCGTACGCCCCGCCCATGCCGTGTCCGCCGCCGGGGATGACCAGGAGGTCGAACACCTTGTCCGCCTTGATCAGGGCGTTCACGACCTGCATCGTCGAAGACGGATCGACGTTCGTGTCCATCTCGCCGACGATGAGAAGGAGATGACCCTGGAGCTTGCCGGCGTTGTCGACGTTCGACGAGGCGGCGTATTCCGGCCCGAGGGGCCAGCCCATCCACTGCTCGTTCCACCACATCTTGTCCATGCGATTGTCGTGGCAGCCGCACGAGGCGACCGCGGCCTTGTAGAATTCAGGGTGGAAGAGAAGGCCTCCCAGGGCGTTCTGGCCGCCGGCTGAATTCCCGTACAGGCCGACGCGGCTGATGTCGTAGGACGGGTATTTCGCCGCCACGGCCTTGTGCCAGAGGATCCGGTCCGGGAAGCCGGCGTCCCCGAGGTCCTTGTAGCAATAGTCGTGGAAGGCCTTGGAGCGATTGCTCGTGCCCATCCCGTCGCACTGGCTGACGATGAACCCGAGCTCGGCCAGCGCCTGTTGAGCGCTCACGGCCCGGAAGCTCTTGGGGACGTAGGAATCCTGCGGCCCGGCATAGATGTATTCGATGACCGGATACTTTTTCTTGGGGTTGAAATTCGACGGCCTGTAGATGATCCCCCAGATGTCGGTCTTTCCATCACGGGCCTTGGCCGCGAAGACCTCCGGCGCCTTCCAGCCGGCCTTGACCAGCCCGCCGATGTCGCCCTTCTCGACGGTCATGACCAGGGCTCGGTCGTCGACCCGGCGAAGGACGCTCGTCGGAGGAAGATCGACGCGCGACCAGGTGTCGAAGAGATAGGTCCCGTCCGCGGAATAGGAAACGGCATGGTTCCCCTCGCCTTCCGTCAGCCGGACGAGCCCGGTCCCGTCGAGTCCGATCCGGTACGCATCGACGAAATAGGGGTCCTGGCCGGGAGTGACGCCGCTGGCCTGGAAAAAGACCTGGCGTTTCTCCTCGTCGACCTTGTCCACGGAGCGCACCACCCACTCCCCCTTCGTGATCTGGTTCTTGACCGCGCCGGTCGCCCCGTCATAGAGATAGAGGTGGTTCCAGCCGTCGCGTTCCGACATCCAGACGACCTCACGGCCGTCGCCGAGCTGGGCGCGGTATTTCTTGCCGCTGTAGCAGAAGAACGTCTTCGCCTGCTCGTCGACGACGGGCCGGGCCGAGCCCGTCACTCCGTCGACCTCGATGATCCGGTAGACCTGATGGCCACGCTGGTTGTATTCGAAGGCGAAAGCCCGGCTGTCCTTGCGCCAGGCCAGATCGGTGAGCTCATAGGGGTTCGGGAAGAGCGCGCTGTCGACCTCGATCCCCGACTTGGCATCGACCGCAAAGAGGACCGGCCGCTCGATGTCGAGGACGTCGCCCGGCTTGGCGTATTCCATCTCGTAGTGCTTCGGCTGGAGCTGGTCGGCCGGCGAAGACTCGACATAGTGGATGACGCGATGATAGCCCCGCTGCCTGCGCAACCCGACGAGCTTCTTCGAGTCGGGTGCCCACGTAAGGGAATCGAAGGTGTAGTAGTTCCCTTCCGAGCCGTCGCGGCTGAGAACGGTCTCCTCTTTCTTGCCTTTCTCCCGCAGACAGACGTTGTAGTTCCGGATGAAGGCTTCCCACTTGCCGTCGGGAGAAGTCTTCGTCTCTTTCGAGGCGGCTTCGGGGGCCGGCCCCTGTACCCACATGGTCATATCGCGGCCTGGGGCGCCTCCCCGGCCCGGGGTCTCGAGCTTCTTGACGGCATACGCGGCCAGGTCGCAGGACCAGCGGGCCCCGAACGCAGCGAACTCGAGCGATTTCCCGTCCTCATTGAAGGTGAGACCGAAGAATGGCAGGTTGAGGGCTTCGGTCTTTTCGCCCGAGGCCGCCGCCAAGGCTGCCGCCAGCTTGGCATGATCGAAGGCGATGGTTTTCTCTTGCCGCGCCGCATCGACGATCCAGTACTCGTTGCCGCCGGCGACGGACTTCCGGTACCAGTAGCGGGCGGACTTGCCGATCCACCCTCCCCTATCGACGATGTTCAGGGCCAGGGGCTGCAGCTTGGACCGCAGGCCCGTCGCCCTCGCGTAATCCGCCTTGGTGACCTGGGCGGAAACAAGCGCGGGTGCGAGCACGACGACCATTAGGAAAAGCGCTGCCATCGACTTTGCGCGGGATCGGGTGCAGTTCATGACGCCTCCTCGACCGGGGACATGTCCCGAAGGTACGTGTCCCCATTTTCGGGGAAAAGGGGAAAAAAGAAAGGGGACACGTACTCAAAGTACGTGTCCCCTTTACGGATTCAGAATTTCAGCCCCGCGCAAGGGCGAGACTGGTGGATGCGCTCGAGCTTACTTCTTCTTAGCGGTCCACTCGACCTCTTGGTCCATCCGCTTCGTCGTCCCCTTCATAGCGGCGCCGTCGACGGTCCCCTTGTACTCCATGACCATCTCGCCCTGGGGGCCCTGACGGACGATCTTCCATGCGATGGCGTTGCCTTCGATGGTGCCTTCGCCGACGATCGGTTCACCGGGTTCGCCGTTGGGGCCGGGACGCCCGGGCATGGTGACCTTGATCTTGTTGCCGTCTTGGACGATGGTGATGTCCCGGGTCATCATCTGGCCATTGCGGCCAGGCGAGCTCATTTCCCAAGTGCCGGAAACATCAGCGGCCCAGACGGCCAGGGCGAGGATGGCCACGATGGCCAACACTGCGAGTGAGGCTTTCTTCATGATCGAAACTCCTTTCTGATCGAGATTGCCTACATAAGCTTTAGACTAATAATTCGTTTATTTCTTCCCATGATTCAGGTCGGGGAAACTGCCCCTATCTCTCCTGATAAACGACGGCCAGGACGGCCCGGCCAACCGCCGCCAGGGTATCTTTATCGATCTTGTCCAAGGTATCCCCGGTCGTGTGCCAGCTCGAGGGGAATCCTCCCCGCCGGCTGTCGTAGTCGATGATGTCCGCGGTCGGGATACGGGCGTCCCTGTTGATGTAGAGATGGTCGTCGATGAGCGGGTCGGATTCGGTGTCGAGGAAATACTTCGACAGCCCCAGGTCTCGGGCCACGGCCCAGACTTTCTTCACGACCGCAGGGGCGAAGTGCATCGACGTCCCCTCCATGGGGAAGGTCGCGGCGGAATCCCCGACCATGTCGAGCAGGATGCCGAACCGCGCCTTGTAGCCTGCGGGGTAGGGGTTCTTGGCCCAATACTGGGAGCCGAGGCCCCAGCTCTCTTCCGAGGAGGAGCCCCGCCAGTTCGCGTGCTCCCCGAAGTCCTCGAGGTCGAGAAGCAGGATGTCGACCCCGGCGGCCGGCTTCTTGAGCGAAAGGCATCTGGCAACCTCGAGCAGGATCCCGACCCCGCTCGCGCCGTCGTTGGCCCCCATGACCGGACGGAAATGGTTGGCCGGGTCGGGATCGTGGTCGGCGAAAGGCCGCGAATCCCAGTGGGCGCAGAGCAGGATCCGGTCCTTGGCCTGAGAGTTGAACGAGGCGATGATGTTCTTTCCCTCGAGCGGCCGCCCGTCGTAGGCCCGGGCCTTGAATTCCTGGACGAAGACATCGGGCGTCCACTGCTTCAGCGTCTTGACGAACCAATCGGCGCAGGCGGTGTGGGCGGGAGTGCCGGGGACGCGCGGCCCGAACTCGACCTGCGTCTTGACGAAGCCGAATGCCGAGGCCGCATCGAACTCCGCTGTCGCCGGCTTTGTCCCTTGCTGGCTGCCGCACGAAAACGCCGCCACAAAAAGGACCAATACCGGGATAAAGGCTGCCCGTTTCATCTTGACTCCATTATACCCTTTTAGGATCCGGGGGGCGTGGGACCGAAGGCGATTGAACGGGGCCGCTTTTCAATATAATCCCGCCTTATCCTCGACATCCAAGGAGGTCGGCATGAAAATCGGCGTCAAAGCGGCGCTCAGGGTCTTCCTCATCCTCTTCCTGATCATGGCGTTCACCGGCGCCTTCGCGGCTCCTCAAGCCGCGCCGGCCGGCGGCCCCGATACGGCCGGCCTCATCCGCCACCTGCGTTGGCGCTCTATCGGCCCGGCCAACATGGTCGGGCGCATCTCCGATTTCGAGGCCCTGGACAAAGACTTTACCCAGGTCCTCGTCGGCACGGCCTCGGGCGGCGTTTTCAAGTCCGTGAACGCGGGAACGACCTGGGAACCCATCTTCGACCGCTACGGCGCGGCCTCCATCGGCGACGTCGCCTTTTTCCAGAAGGACCCGTCGATCATCTGGGTCGGCACCGGCGAGGAATGCGTCCGGAACAGCGTCGCCTGGGGCGACGGCATCTACAAGTCGACCGACGGCGGCAAGACGTTCACCCATATGGGCCTCGAAACGACCCAAACGATCGCCCGCGTGCTCACCCACCCCACCGACCCGGGCATCGCTTATGTCGCGGCGTCCGGCCACCCCTGGGGCTATACGGGCGATCGCGGTCTGTTCAAGACGACCGACGGCGGCAAATCCTGGACGAAGCTCGCCGGCGGCCTGCCGAACGACGGCAAGACCGGGGCTATCGACCTGATCATGAGCCCGGCCGACCCGGAGACGCTCTTCGTCGCCTTCTGGCAGCGCCTGCGCCAGCCCTGGCGATTCGATTCCGGCGGCCCGAACTCCGGCATCTTCAAGACGACCGACGGCGGCCAGTCCTGGACGAAGCTCGTCCAGGGGATCCCGTCCGGCGACCTCGGGCCGCATCGGTCTGGCCATCTCGCGGACGAACCCCCAGGTCCTCGTGGCCATCATCGAGGCGACCTTCCAGCCCCAGGCGACGATCCGCCAGGGGAACGATCAGAAGCCCAACCCCGACTATGAGGACATGACCAAGCTCGGCTCGGGCGTCTACCGTTCCGAGGACGGCGGGGCGACCTGGAAATTCATGAGCCGGCAGAACAACCGGCCGTTCTATTACAGCCACATCTACATCAATCCGCTCGAAGACAAGTGGGTCTACTGGCTGGCTACGAACATGAGCTTCTCTCCGGATGGCGGCAAGACCTGGAGCCAGATCGGCGGACTCCATCCCGACTTCCACGCCATGTGGATCGACCCGACGAACAAGGACCGCTTCTACGTCGGCCAGGACGGCGGCGCCTCGCTCACCTATGATCAAGGCCGCACCTGGGTCTTCTTCGACAATTTCACCGCGGCCCAGTTCTATGCCGTCAGCACCGACATGCGCGATCCCTACTATGTCTACGGCGGGCTGCAGGACAACGGCTCATGGGGCGGACCGTCGATGAGCCGCGAAGGCCAGATCCTGACCGATTTCTGGTTCAACATCGGCGGCGGCGACGGCTTTCACACCCAGAACGACCCGCAGGACTGGCGGACGGCTTACGTCGAAAGCCAGGGCGGCGCCATCCAGCGCGTCAACGTCGAGACGCGCGAATCCAAGCAGATCCGGCCGACTTCGATGAACGTCATCAACTATAAGGAGTATTATCCGCCGGCCCCCCCCGAGAAGAAGGCCCCCGCCGCCAAGCCCGGCTCCAAGCCCGCGGCGAAACCCGGGGCCAAGCCCGAAGCCAAGGCCCAGCCGGCCGGGCAGGAAAGCGGCATGCCCCCCGGCATGCGGCAGGACCGCGGCCCCTTCCGCTTCAACTGGAGCACGCCGATCCTTATCTCGGCCCACAATTCCGAGACGATCTTCATGGGCGGCAATCACCTCTTCAAGTCGGTTGACCGGGGCGACCACTGGATGATCCTCAGCCCCGACCTGACCATGAACGACAAGTCCAAGTTCGCGCCGGAAAATCCCCCGAAGGGGCCCGGCCCGACCGGCGGCATCACGCCCGATGTCACCGGGGCCGAGACCTACGGCACGATCATCACCGTTTCGGAATCGCCCCGGGTCCCCGGCCTCGTCTGGGTCGGCACCGATGACGGCAACGTCCAGCTGACCCGCAACGACGGGGCGACCTGGACCAACATCACGGCCAGCTTCTACGACCCGAAGACCCACAAGCCCAAGCCCGGCGTCACGGGCGCCCGCTTCCCCGCCGGTCTCTGGTGCAGCCGGGTCGAGGCCTCGCACTTCGACGACGGGACCTGCTACGTGACCTTCGACGGCCATCGCTCCGACGATTTCCACCCCTACGTCTTCAAGACGGCCGACTTCGGCAAGACCTGGACGTCCATCTCCGCCGGCATCCCCGACGGCCAGCCCGTCTACGTCATCCGCGAGGACCCGGTCAACAAGAACCTGCTCTTCCTGGGCACGGAGTTCGGGGCTTTCTTCAGCCTCGACGGCGGCGCGAGCTGGTCGAGCCTGCTCTTGAACATGCCCACGGTCGCCTTCCACGACCTTCTCATCCAGCACCGCGACGGCGACCTCCTCGCCGCGACGCACGGCCGGGGCATCTGGATCCTCGACGACATCTCGGCCCTGCGCAAGGCCACGGAAGGCGTCCTCGGCCAGGACGCCTTCCTTTTCGAACCGAGCAAGCCCGGCACGCGCTGGCTCCGCATCGCCCGCGGCGGCTACGGCCGAGGCGACCTGTTCTTCAAGGGCGAGAACCCGCCCGAAGGGGCTCCCATCAACTTCTATGTCAAGGCCAAGCCGGACGCGACGGCCACGCTGGAGGTCGCGGACCCCTCGAGCACCCTGAAGACGACCTACATCCTCGACGCCGCCGAAGCGGGCATCAACCGCCTGGTCTGGGACATGCGCTTCGACCCGCCGGCCGCAACGACCCAGACCCTTGTCAGCAATATCAAGCGGCAGCTCGACCCGGCTCTCCTGCGGACCGACCTCACGGACGAGCAGAAGGCCGCCCTCAAGCAGGCCTCGACCGATCTCGACAAGTGGGGAACGAATTACCGCAAGGTCGTGGATATCCAGCGCCGGGTGTTCTCGATCATCCGTCCGGGCGGCGGGTTCTTCGGCGGCCAGGGCATGCGCGGCGGCATGGGCGGTCAGGTGGCCGAGCCCGGGACGTACGCCGTCAAGCTGACCGCGGGCGGCAAGACCCTCACGGGCAAGGTCGCCGTCCGGCTCGATCCGATGCTGACGGATAAGTGATCGACTAAAGGAAAAGATAAGAAAAAGAAAGGGGCGTCCCGAGCGGGACGCCCCTTTTGTTGTCGGGCCGGCTCCGGGCCGGCGTTCTCATCTACTTGAAATTCGGATCAGGGCTGACCTTGACCGTCTTGGTGGCGATGTCCTTCCCGTCCACGTTGAGCGTGACCTTATAGGAGCCGGAGTCGACCATGTTCATCCGGCCGCGGCGCCCGCCGCCGCCTCCCGGCCCTGCGGCCGGCGGAGCGGGGTCGGCCCGCTTGGTCAGGTTCCAGGACGCTTTTTGAAGCCCCTTCTTGGCGTTGCCGGCGAGCTCCTGGATGAGCGTTCCCTCGAGGTCCTTGATGATGAGCTTGACCGCCTTGGGCTCTCCCTTGAGGTAATAATAGAGCGTCGAGCCGATGGCCGGGTTGTCGACCTTGGCGAATTCGCCGTACTGCTCGCCGCGGCGCTCGTAGCGGTTCCAGCGCACGACCTCTTCGGGGTCGAAGAGATAGGCGTCCTTGGCCAGGTTATCGGCAGTTCAGCTCCTTGAGAGGGGCGATGTCGGCGATGTAGATGCCCCGGCCGTACGTGCCGATGACGAGGTCGCGGTCGCGCGCCTGGACGGCCAGGTCGCGGATGATGACGTTCGGCGCCGAGGTCGAGAAGGCCGTCCAGGTCTTCCCCTTGTCGATGGTCACGAACACGCCGTAGTCGGTGCCGAGGTAGAGGACGTTCGCGTTGTCCGGGTCCTCCTCGAGGTCGAAGACCGGGTTCATCATGCCGCCGGAGATGTCCTCCCAGGTCTTGCCCAGGTCGCGGGTGACGTAGACCCAGGTCTTGTCCTCGTTGTGCGTCCGATAGCCGCTGAAGGCCACATAGCAGGTGTTCTCGTCGAAGCGGCTGGGGACGACCCTCTTGACCCAGCGGTCGAAGGGGATGAGGGCGCCCTTGACTCCCGGCTTGGCCTTGCCGGTCTTCATGTCGTAGAACTTCGCGGTGACATTGGTCCAGGTCACCCCGCCGTCGGGAGACATCTGGACGTTGCCGTCGTCGGTGCCGGCCCAGAAGAGGCCCGGCTTCTTGGGTGATTCGGCGAAGGTGTAGACGGTCGCGTACTGGAGGTTGGTCTTTTTCGCCTCCTCGAGGCGCGTCTTGTCGGCCCGGGTCAGGTCCGGGCTGATGGTGACGAACGAGTCCCGGTCGCCGCGGCTCAGGGAGCGGTGGACGAACTGGGAGCAAATATAAACGATGCCCGGGTTGTGCGGCGAGAGGACGATCGGGGCGTTCCATTGATAGCGCTGGGCGGGCATGCCCTTGGCCAGCTCTTCCGGCGTCGTCCGCTTGGCCAGGGGCGACGTTTCGCCGTTCGAGAGGTTCTGCCGGCTCGAGGAGCCGAACTGGCTCTCGTAGTAGATGTAATCCGGATCCCACCAGTTGCGGACGACCACAAAGCCGTCGCCCGTGGGCAGGTAGTTCCAGTCGGCCGCGTAGACGCCGTTCGTGTTCCGGTTCTGCGACGGGCCGATCCAGGCGCCGTTGTCCTGGGTGCCGCCCATGACGTTGTAGGGCTGCTCATTGTCCGCGGAGACGTCATAGAACTGCTGGGCGCTGATCGTCGCCTTCTGGCTCCAGTGCTTGCCTCCGTCCCAGGTCTCCCCCGCCCCGCCGTCGTTGCCGCTCATGATGTGGTTGGCGTTCTGCGGGTCGAGCCAGAGGGCGCGGTGGTCGACGTGGAGCTTATAGGCGCCGGAGTCCCAGCCGGTGACCTTGAAGGTCTTGCCGCCGTCGTTCGAGACGGTGGTGTTGGTGTCGCAGCAGTAGACCGTCTGGTCGTTCTGGGCGTCGACATAGATCCGGGCGTAATAGCCGGCCTCCGTCTGGTTGACCAGGCCGCTGCCGCCCGTCAGCTTGTACTCGGTCATCTTCTTCCAGGTCTCGCCGAGATCGTCGGACCGGTAGACGACGCCGGAGCGCTTGACCGGCTCCTGGTTGCGGAAGGCGCCGGCGTACAGGACCTCGAGAACGTGACGGTTCACGACCTGCGAGCGGCCCTTGGCCTCGCTCGAATCGGCCTTCGGGGCCTCGCGCTTGACGAGCGCGTCGATCTCGTTCGTCGCGGCGATGATCTCTTTCTTCCCGGCATAGACCTTGCGGGCCGCCGCGTTGAACTTGGCCAGGTCGACGCCCGATTTGGTCAGGAAATCCTTATCGGCGACGAGCTCGTTGAGCTTCTTCGCCAGCTCGGCCTCGTCGGCCGCGACGATCGGCGTGAACTTGGGGGCCTCCTTGGCCATGACGGGATTGATCTTGAAGGCCTTGAACTTGTCGAAGCTGTAAGTCTCGGTGAACATCCCGCCGCCGCCGAAGCCGCCGCCGCCGAACCCTCCGGCCGCCCGGAAGTTGGCGACGCCGTCGCGCTCGGCCAGGCCCAGGTTGACCTCTTCATCGATCCGGGCATAGATCACGTTCGGGTTCTTCGGGAAGACGGCCAGCCCGGCGCGCCCGACGTCGGCGTTCGCCGGAAGGCCTTCCGTGAGCTTCTTCCAGGTCTTGCCGCCGTCGGTCGTTTTGTAGAGGGCGTTGCCCGGCTGGCGGTCGATGAAGGTCCAGGCCCTGCGGTAGGTCTTGTAGGCCTGGGCGATGACGACATTGAAGTCGCGGGGATCGACGACGAAGTCGCCCACGCCGCGGTCGTTGAGGGGCCAGGCGCGCTCCCAGGTCTTGCCGCCGTCGGCGGTCTTGTAGAAGCCGCGCTCGCAATCCACGGCGTTGTCGTAGAGCTTGCCTTCCGCGGCCACATAGACGACGTCCGGGTTCTTGGGGTCGACCTGGACCTTGTTGATGAAATAGCTCTGTTCGAGCCCGGCGTGCGTCCAGGTCTTCCCGGCATCGGTCGATTTCCAGACCCCGTTGCCGTGGGAGCTCGAGCGGGCGTGCATGGGCTCTCCGGTGCCGAGGTAGAGGATGTTGGGATTGGACGGGGCGACCGCGAGCGAGCCCATGCTCATGTTGCCGTACTTGTCGAAAATGGGATCGAAGTGCGTTCCCGCGTCCTCGGTCTTCCACGCCCCGCCGCTGGCGGCCAGGACGTAGTAGGTCGTGGTTTGCCCGGGGGGCACGGCGAATTCGGAAATGCGGCCCGAGAAATTGACGGGCCCGACCCAGCGCCAGGTCAGTTGGTTGAGATCGTCGGCCGTGACCTGCGCTTGGGCCAAGACCGCGCCCCCGGCGCCCAGGACGAAGCCCAGGGCCAGAAGGAGCGTGAAGAGACGGGACAGACGAGTAGGCATCGATTCCTCCTGTGGATTATGAACAGACGGATTCGGCACGTCTGTATTAGGACGACGGCCGGCCGGCATTTCTTCCATTGGGGGGAGTTTATCAGAAGATGTGGCCGAAATTAAAATAAAGCCCCATGCCCTCGGCGCTCCAGGCGACGTCCACGCGGGCCACGAAGTCGGGCATGTAGAAACGGAGCCCGACCCCGGCGTCGAAGGCCAGGCGGCCGAGATCGACCGCCCGGAGGGTCCGCCAGACCGTGCCGGTATCGCAGAAGACGTTCCCGCCGAAGCGCCAGAGGAGGGGGAAGCGGTACTCGGCGTTGATCAGGAACTTGCCCCGGTCCAGGAAGCGGTTGAGGGCGTAGCCGCGCATGGCGGCCATGACATTGCCGCCGCCGAGCGAGGCGTTGTCGAAAAGCGGGATGTGGCTGCCGGCGACATACTGGGCCAGGGCCCGGACGGCGAAGACGTCCTTGGCGCCGAAGACCCTTTGGTACTTGCGGAAGTCGACGGTCACCCGGTTGAAAGCGGCGTCCCGGCTCCCCACGAAGCGTCCCGCCAGGTCGTCCTGGAAGATGACACGGACGCCGCGGGTCGGGTGGATCTGGCTGTCGGAGGTGTCGTAGCGCAGGGCCAGGGAGACGTAAGGGACAAATCTGCGGCCTTGGGCGGCCAGAGCCGCGATCTCGTCAAAGTGGGGGCCGCCTTCGAGGGGTTCGGTGTAGCGGACCCAGCGGAAGGCGTAAGCGGCCTCGAGAACCAGGTGCGGGGTAAGGCCGCGGCCGAAGGTCAGAGGGAGGTTGATCGTTTCGTAGGTGAAGATGGTCCTATCGGCCTCCGGCGCCGCCGGGCCGGTGCCGTAGAAGCTGTAGCTGAGATATTTGTCATACTCGGCTTTGAGGTCGAAGGACAGGCCGTAGCGCTTGCCCTGGCGGATCTCGAGGTCCGGGATGGAGAAGGTGAAAGCGTACCAGTGCTCCCCTTTCGTCGAGTTGAACAGGATGAGGTCGAAGGACTCCTTCTTTCCGAGATAATCGACGAACTTGACCCGGCCGCCGTAGCCGAAGCCGATGTCGGTGTCGAACATGACGATCGGAAAGGGGCTGAACGACTTGTAGGAGACGGGCGGGGCGGCCTTTTCCTGCGACGGCGGACCAGAGGACGGAGCGGACGCGTCTTGAGCGCCGAGATAAGAAGGCAGCGTCAAGGCTGCGGCGGCGAATACGGCCAGCAGAATGCCAAGGGATTTCCTGGGCACGGCTCCCTCCTCAATGGAGTCGTTTTAGCCCAGACGGCAGGTAAAATCAAGCTGGACGGGGAAGATCAAGACGGGGACACGTACCGAAGGTTCATGTCCCCCTTCTTTAGACGGCAGGCCGGAGGCGCTTATGGAACCAGGGCTGGAGGGCCTTCATCTTGGCCAGTTGGGACGCCGGGGTGTGGCGCCGGGCCGTCTTGAGCTCGGCGCTGCCCGCCGGCGCGCCCCAGCGGATCTCGATACTGTCGTTGGGGTTGTAGCCCATCTCGAAGGCGTCCTTCCTGCGGAAGATGTCCTCGAGCGTCAGGACGCGGGACGAGCCGTCCGATCCCGTATACGTGATGGTGAGCGCCCCGGCCCGCTTGTGCTGGAGGGCCAGGAGCTCGCGGCGGATGTCGTCCGGCGCCTTCCGGCCCATTTCATAAGCGGCGGGATTGCGGGCGACCTTGTCGGGGAACTCGAGGATCGTATCGATGGCGATGAGCAGGCGCAGATCGCGGTTGGGGGTCGAATAGTCCTCCCACG
Organism: Candidatus Aminicenantota bacterium; assembly: GCA_963743205.1. Lineage (GTDB taxonomy): Bacteria > Acidobacteriota > Aminicenantia > Aminicenantales > Saccharicenantaceae > RBG-16-66-30. The sequence goes on along the minus strand of CAVUOW010000009.1, from coordinate 673,325 downwards.
GCCCGAGGGACTGGAAGACGGACTTGCCCGAAGGCATGGGGATGACCGTGCCGGGATGGGCCGTCATGTACGCCTCGCCGTTGGCCACCGAATCGACGCGGACCAGGAGTTGCTCGTGAAGTGCCGTGAAGAGATCCTCGAAGGCCGCTTCCGCGTCGAGCGGCTCGGGATTGATGAGCTTCTCCATGGCGGCATAGAAGCCGTCGGCCGGCATCTTCTCCTGCTGGAGCGAAAAATCTCCGTAATCGGGGCTCGCGGCGATCTCCCGGTTCGTCAGCAGGCGCGGCCGGCCGGCCTCGATCACGATGGGCCGGAAGGCTTTAAAGCCCGGCTCCCCGACGACCTCCTCCGTGGTGAAGAGGAAGTTCCCTTTCCAGAACCTCTTGACACCGATCGTCCCGTCGGGCTGGGCATCGGCGCCCAGAAGCAGGCCCGGCGCTTTCCGTGTCTGGTCGACCCAGCGGACCAGGGTGTAAGTGTGTCCGTACGGGTCGGCATAGACCGTGCCCGGCTTGAGGGCCTGGCGCGAGAGGGGCAGAGGATAGTAATCGGTCCCGTCGGCGCGGAGCGCGGTGCGGCCGTTCCCGGCGTGGACGATGTTCTTGACCATGTCGAGAAGACGGTTCATCGCCGGGACGGGGTTTCCCTCGCCGCGCGGCCGCCGCGCCTCGCCCATGATGAACCGTCCGGCGAGCGGCGGCGATTCGAGAGTGCCCCAGCTCGTCTCGTGGAAGCCGAATGGCAGGCCGAGCTTCCAGGCGAAATAGGCCCGCAGGAAATAGGGGTTGTCGGCGCAGTCCGGGGTCATCTCCAAGGCGTTCGGGCCGGAGGAGTCGTCCTCGCCCAGGCCAAGATGGTCGTGAAGGAGGTTTCTCGAGCGGTCCCGAGTGACATCGTGCAGGGCCTTCCAGGAAGAGCGCTCGTCGGCGTCGGTGAACAGGGCCTCGATCCAGGCCGAATAGAGGCTTTCCGAGGCCCATGACCAGCCTTTGGCGACGTTCAAGGAGCCGCCGGGGCCGACTTCGACCTCGTCGCGGCCCTCTCCGAGAACCACGACGTAGCTCCCGGCGGGGGCGGCGTCGAACTCGGCGGCGACCCAGTAAGGCGGCCCCCCTCCCCTCTTCGTCACGATGGCCTTCGTCTCGCCGGACGGGCCGCGAAGCGAGACGCGGACCTTGGCGGCGTCCGCGTCGAAGGCGGCCAGGACGCGCACCGGCCCGCCCGGCCGCGGCTCCGCGGGCGAGACGAGCACGGCGCGGCGGCCGGCGAGGACCTTGAGAACAGGGGCAAGCAAGGAGGCCGGTCCCCTCGACGCGGCCGATACGGGATTGACGGTCAGGACAAGCAGGCAGACAAGGATGAATGCGAAGAGCGCGGCCGCCGCTCTCATGATCCTGATGCGGCCCCCGGAGCGATCAGAATGATCGGCGGTCATCGGAGCTGAGGGCGTCCCGCCGGATCGGCCCGGGATCAGAAATAGTACCTGAAGCCGATCGCTCCAGCCATGTTGGGCTCGGTCTGCGGGATGAGGTCGAGCATGGGGACGACCTCGATGAACAGCTCGACCGGGGTCCGCTCGAACTCATAGGAGATGCCGATCGGGACGCGCAGACTGAGGACCACGCTGGATCCCGTGGAATCGGAGTTGCCGAACTTGAGCCTGGCGCCGGCGCCGTAGTAGAGGGCCATGCGCCCCGTCTCGACCCGGAAGAGGTTGAAGTTGTGGAGGAGAAAATCGCCGTGGATCTGGAAATATTTGCCGCCGACGAACGACCAGGCGGCTCCGCCATCCCAGGCCACGGTCTGGCGGTTCCACATCTTGAAGCTGATGCCCGTCGGCTCGCCGAGCATGATGCCGAGTCCGACGTTATGGTTGCTTTGGCCGAATGACAGACCGGCCAGGCAGCCGAAGAGGATTAAGGTGATAGCGGCTTTTTTCATTCTCGTAGACTCCTTGTTCCCTTCAGGACGCTAAAAACAATACCAAAAAACGAGCGAGAGTGTCAAACGCCGGCCACGCCCGGCCCGGCGTCCCCCTATAGAGATGACAAGAGCCGCAAAAAAGGGTAATTTTGACGCCTGGAGGGACCTGAGGGATGTCGTTCGCCGGCCTGCTGACGAGGCACCGCCCCCGCCGTGAGGCCCTGGCCTTTCTCCGTTATATCGGCCCGGGCCTGCTCGTCACGGTCGGCTTCATCGACCCGGGGAACTGGGCCTCGAACATCGCCGCCGGGTCCTCCCACGGCTATACCCTCCTCTGGGTCGTCACGCTGGCCACGATCATGCTGCTCATCCTCCAGCACAACGCGGCCCACCTCGGCATCGCCTCGGGTCAGTGCCTGGCCGAGGCGGCGACGAAGTACATGCGGCCGGCGGCCAGCAAGTTCGTCCTCGGCAGCGCGCTCCTGGCCGCCGTCTCGACCGCCCTGGCCGAGGTCCTCGGCGCGGCCCTCGGCCTGAGCCTCCTCTTCCCCTGGCTGCCGTACGAGGCCGGGGCCGTTCTCGTCCTCGGGTTCGTTCTCGTTCTCCTTTTCACGAACTCCTATCCCCGCCTCGAGAAGTGGATCATCGCCTTCGTGTCCCTGATCGGCCTGTCATTCCTCTTCGAGCTCACCCTCATCGACGTCTCCTGGGGGCAGGCGGCCGCCGCCTGGGTGGTGCCGCGCTTTCCGGGCGGCTCAATGCCTATCATCATGGCCATCCTGGGAGCGGTGGTCATGCCCCACAACATCTTCCTCCACTCCGAGATCATCCAGAGCCGGCAGTGGAACGTCGAGAATGAGACCGTCATCCGGCGCCAGCTCAAGTTCGAGTTCGCCGACACGCTCTTCTCCATGACCGTCGGCTGGGGGATCAACAGCGCCATGATCATCGTCGCGGCGGCCGCGTTCTTCGGCCGCACCCGGGTCACGGAGATCGGACAGGCCCATGATATGCTCGGCCCTCTCCTCGGACCGGCGGCGGCCGTCGTCTTCGCGCTGGCCCTGCTGCTGTCGGGCCTGGCCTCGTCGATCACGGCCGGGATGGCCGGAGGGTCCATCTTCTCGGGGATCTTCGGCGAGTCCTACGACATCAAGGACCTCCACTCCCGGATGGGCGCCGCGGGGACCCTGATCGCGGCGACGGCGGTCGTCTTTTTTATCGGCAATCCCTTTCGCGGCCTGGTCGTTTCGCAGATGCTGCTCAGCATGCAGCTGCCGATCACGATCGTGACCCAGATCCGGCTGACGTCGTCGCCCGCGGTCATGGGGAATTACGCGAATAGAACGGGGCTCAAGGTCCTGCTCTGGACCGTCGCGGCCGTGGTCATCGGCCTGAACGTGCTGCTGCTGAAAGCGCTGATCTGGGGCTAGGGCCCTAGGCGCACTTGCTCCAGCCGCAGTTGATGCAGACCGGGCACTTCTCGTCGGGGAGGAGAGCGCCGCAGATCTTGCAGCGAACGGTGTAGAAGTCCTTGGCGTTGTGCTTGACCTCGCCGAAGTGCTTCTCCAGGACCTTGGCGATGGCGTCGGGGATGGATTGGATGAGCCCGCCCTCGGTGAAGATGGGCTCCGAACCGCCGATGCCCTTGAGCTGGGTGATGACCTCCTCGGCTTCGACGCCGCTGCGGAGGGCGGTCGAGATGAGACGGCCGAGGGCCTCGGCGTCGGCCATGGTCGAGTAGCCGCTCTTGCCGATCGAAGCGAACACCTCGAACGGCTTCTGGTTGTTGAAGGAGATGGTCACATAGAGGTTGCCGAAGCCCGTCTTGATCTTGTCGGTGACCGACGGGAGCGAGTCGGGGCGGCCCTGGGGGTGGAGGATCTCCGCGCCGTTCTTGTAGAGGACCTGGCTCTCGCGGCAGCCGTCGCGGTAGATGGTGATGCCCTTGGTGCCCAGGTCCCAGGCCAGCCGATAGGCCTTCTCGACGTCCTCGACCGAGGCCTCGTGGGGGAAGTTGATGGTCTTGGAGACGGAGTTGTCGACGTGCTTCTGGAAGGCGGCCTGGGTCTTGACGTGCCATTCCGGCGCGATCTCGTGGGCGGTCCGGAAGTAGTCCGGCAGGGGCTTGCCCGGGTTCTTCTCCTTCCATTCCGCGTAAAGGGGATGGATGTCCTTGAGCTCGGAATCGATGATCTTCGAGACGACCTCGAAGGCGAACACCGGCTCGATCGAGGAAGAGCAGCCGGCGATGCGCGAGATCGTCCCGGTCGGGGCGATGGTGAAGACGGTGGCGTTGCGCATCTTGCCGCCCTTGTAGACGGACTGGGCGATGGCCGGGAACGAGCCCCGTTCGGCGGCCAGATCGCGCGAGGCGGCCGTTGCTTCGGCGCGGGTGAAGGCGGCGATCTTGTCGGCCAGGGCCAGGGCCTTGGGCGAGTCGTAGCGGACCTTCATCCGGAGGAGCAGGTCGGCCCAGCCCATGACCCCGAGCCCGATGCGCCGTGAGGACCGGGTCGTCTTGTCGATCTGGGGCAGCGGGTAGCGGTTGACGTCGATGACGTCGTCGAGGAAGCGGACGCCGAGGCGGATGACGGCGGCAAAGCGGTCCCAGTCGAAGCGGTCCTTGGACTTGGGATCGAAGAAATTGGCCAGGTTGACGGAGCCGAGGTTGCAGGATTCGTAATCGTGGAGCGGCTGTTCGCCGCAGGGGTTGGTGGCCCGGATGGGGCCGAGGCCGGCCGTGGGGTTGGCGGTGTTGATCCGGTCGATGAAGATGAGGCCGGGATCGCCGACCGCCCAGGCCGACTCGACGATGAGCTGGAAGACCTTGCGGGCGTCCTTGCGGCCGACGACAGTGCCGAAATGCGGGTCGACGAGGTCGTACTCGGCCCCCGCGTCGAGCGCGGCCATGAAGGCGTCGGTCACGGCGACGGAGATGTTGAAGTTCGCGGCCGAGTTGCCGTCGAGCTTCATCTGGACGAACTCTTCGATGTCCGGGTGGTCGACGCGGAGGATGCCCATGTTGGCGCCGCGGCGCGTGCCGCCCTGCTTGACCGCCTCGGTCGCGGCGTCGATGACCTTGAGGAACGAGATCGGGCCGGAGGCGACGCCCTGGGTCTTGCGGACGAAGCTGCCCTTGGGCCGGAGGCGGCTGAAATCGAAGCCGGTGCCTCCGCCCTCCTTGTGGACCAGGGCGGCGTTCTTGACCGTCTCGAAGATCGCGTCCAGCGAATCTTCGATGGGCAGGACGAAGCAGGCGCTCAGGCACATGCCGCGGCCGGCGCCGGTGAGGGTCGGGCTGTTGGGCAGAAAATCCCGGTCGGCCATGATCCGAAGGAAGGACTCGGCGTATTTTTTGCGCGCGGCCTTGTTCTTCTCGGCCGAGGCGACATAGGTCGCGACGCGGCGGAAGAGATCTTCGGGGGCTTTGTCGACGAGCTCCCCTTTCTCGTCCTTCAGGAAGTAGCGGGCCGTAAGGATCTTGAGGGCGTTTTCGGAGAAACCTCCGGATGCGGACACGTGAGCCTCCAATTATCGGGAAATTCCCACCCGAGGAAAATAAATCCTAGTGGAATACTAAGAATTATAGAATGTCGCGCCGCGGAAAGCAAGGAAAAAAGAAGGGGTCAAACCTACGCGATGCCAGTTTTTACTGGCATCGCGTAGGTTTGACCCCTTCTTATTGGCGTGGGGGGCGCGCCGTGCTAGAATCGTCGTCCGTTCCAGAAGGAGACATCGACATGGGCGAGCACGGCATATCGGACAAGCTGGAGACTCCGGTTATCGAAGACGGCGCTTGGGTGGCGCCGGGGGCGGTCCTGGTCGGCCGGATCATCGTCCGCCGGGGCGCCAGCATCTGGTACAACTGCGTCCTCCGGTCCGACATGGAAGGCGCCGAGATCGAGATCGGCGAGGACACCAGCATCCAAGACGGGACGGTCGTTCACGTCGACGCGAACACGCCCTGCCGCATCGGAGCTCGAGTGACGGTCGGCCACGGCGCGATCCTCCACGCGTGCACGGTCGAGGAGGACGCCATGATCGCCATGGGCGCGACGGTCCTCTCGGGAGCGAAAGTGGGTCGCGGCTCCGTCGTGGCCGCCGGCGCCGTCGTCCCCGAAGGCATGGTCGTCCCCGCCGGAGTCATCGTCGCCGGCGTCCCGGCCAGGGTCCGCCGCGAGATGACCGCCGAGGATCGGGCCCGCCTCACCCACGCCTGGAAGGTCTACGCCGCCCTCAGCAAGCTCCATAAATCGGGGACACAATACCAATTCCCCAATTTCGGGACCGGCGACAGGAATCGGCCCTGAGGAGACGAGATCTGGACCAAACAAAGAATTGGGGAATAGGTATCATGTCCCCCATTAGGGCGGTGATCTTCGACCTCGACGGGACGCTGCTCGACACGATCGAGGATATCACCGAGGCCTCGAACCGCGTTTACGGATCCCGCGGCCTGGCCCCCTTCAGCATCGAAGACATGAAAAAGCTCGTCGGAGAGGGCGCAGAGGATCTGGTCCGAAAGGTTTTCGCAGCTCGCGGCCGCCCTCCCCTGAGCGATGCCGATATGGCCGCCATCATTCGGGATTATCGCCGCGAGTACGACCGCGTCTGGCGCATCCACAGCCACCCCTATGCCGGCATCCCGGAGCTCCTGGACGGGCTGGCCCGGCACGGCATCAAAACGGCCGTCCTGTCGAACAAGGCCCAGATGTTCACGGAGCTGATGACCGCCGAGCTCCTGGCCCCGCACCGGTTCGACATCGTCCGCGGCGCCCTGCCCGGCGTCCCGCTCAAGCCCGACCCCGCGGCGGCCCTGGCCATCGCGGCCGAGCTCGGCATCGCCGCCGCCGACTGCGCCTTCGTCGGGGACACGTCGATCGACATGCGCACGGCTCGGGCCGCCGGCATGGTCCCTATCGGCGCGCTCTGGGGGTTCCGCACGGCCGAAGAGCTGCGAACGAGCGGCGCCGGGGCCCTCGCGGCCTCGCCCGCGGACGTCCTCGGATTTCGTCGAGAAAAGGGATCACCCATGAAGAGAGCATTCTTCCTCGTCCTCGCCGTCGCCGCGGGCTGGGTCGCCGGGACACTCCTGCCCTTCCCCGGGATCCACAGCGTCGCCGTCGCCCCGGCCCTCTCGCCTTCTTCCTCCTCCTTTGACACGGTCCCCGATGTCCGTCAGAGCACGGGATACACCTGCGGGGCGGCCGCGCTCCAGGCGATCCTTTCCTACTGGGGGATCGACGAGCGCGAGGACCGCCTCGCCTCCCGCCTGCACAGCACGCCCGAGGCCGGCACCCACCCGCTGGACATCCTCCGCGTCTCCCGCGAATTCGGCCTCTCGGCGGAGATCCGCGAAGGGCTCGAACTGGCCGACCTCGAGCGGGCGCTTGCCGACGGGACGACCGTCATCGTCGACCTCCAGGCCTGGCGCGAGAGCGCCAACCTCCCTTGGACGGAGACCTGGGACGACGGACACTACATGGTGCTTCTGGCCATGGACGCCGGGGCTCTGTATTTCGAGGACCCGTCCCTGCTCGGCTGCCGCGGCAAGATCCCGCGCGCCGAATTCGTCGACCGCTGGCACGACTATGAGGGCCAAGAGCCCTTGGACCCGACCGACCGGAAATACGTCCATGCGGCCATCTTCATCAAGGGCAGCCGGCCCGCCCCCGCCCGCGTGGCCTCGTTCGTGCCGGTCCTCTGACCCCGCGCGGCCGCCCTATCTTTCGAATTCCTCGCGGCTGACCAATCGCGTCAAGAGGTGGCGGACCGTATAGCTCGGGATCTTCTGTCCCGCCGCAGGCGAACCCGTCGCCGGCAGCCGGGTCTCCGTGACCACGAACTCGTCGAGCGTTACCTTCCGCACCCAGCGCGTCGCCAGGTCGATGTGAATATCTCCGAGGTATTCCGATCCGCCCTCGGTGACGATCTCTTTTTCGGCACCCATGGGCATGATCATCTTCAGGGTGCTCTCCCCCGAATCGTAGCCGACGATCGCGCAGGCCGCCCCGTCGACGAGACCGATCCCCTTGAAGACGAGCTTGATATCGCCGTTGCGGAAGACCGAACCCGCCTTGATCCCCTCGCCCAGATTGACCGGCGGCTCGGAGAAAGCCGACGCGTGGCGGACCACCTGCCCGATCGTTCGCAGATCCTGAATACCGCCTCCGCCCGTCACCGGCCGGGCAAAAATGTCGTTGAACGAGTGGAAATCGATAAAGCTATTGTAAATGGGGTAACCGGCAACCGTAGAGAGCTTCGCCCCGCGGCTTGTCGTCAGACCCTCGAACTTGGCATGCGGGATCCCCAGGACCTGGCCCTTCTCGTCCAGTCCCGAGTCGGTGAGCTTGAAGACATAGGACCAGCCCGCCAGCTCGGGGATCGTCTCCGTCTCCCCCTCCCCGGCCCGGACGCTGAACTCGCGGACCGTATATTCGTCGCCGCCTTTTCCGGACAGCGCCGCCGGCACGCACCGCACTTTGAACGTGTAGGTCTCCATCCCGGTCCTCTTGCCGTCGAATCCGAGGTGAACGAACCGTGTCTCCTGGATGAAATAGAGGACTTCCGCCTTTCTCTCCCCGGCCAGGTCGAACGGCCCGCCGAGGCCAGCCAGGCCCTTGGGGATCTTCGGCGCCCCCGGCCCGGCCAAGGCGGTCGCCGTCAAGGCCGCCGCTGCCAATACCAACGGTATCCAAGTCATTTTCCGATCAAAAAATCGCTTCATCTCTCTTCTCCTCCGGGATCCGGCCGGGCCGGCCCTTGCCTGCCTGTTAAGGATTATAGCCCCGGAGCCTCCCGGCATAAAGCCGTCCCGCCGGGGGGGCCCTCTTTTCTGATGTCAGGGGGGGGACGGATATTCCCCCCCCCTTTCACCCCCAGCGGCGATGGACGCTCTTTTTAGGGGGTTTAATATCGGACCGTAGTCGCAATCGCCAGACTTCTTGGAGCGAGTAGACGGGAACGAGAGCGCCCATGCGCGAGAACAGAAAAGACAAGCGGATCACCGAAGAGAACCGGGTGGCCATCGAGCTTTCCGGCCCCACGCCCGCAGACGAGCCGCGCATCGTCAACGCGCTGACCAAGGACATCTCCCTGGGCGGCGCGCGGATCGTCACCGACCGGTTCTTCGAGATCGGCACCTCGCTCCGCATGACGCTTTACCTGTCGAAATCCAAGCAGATCGTCAAAGCCCGCGGCGACGTCCGCTGGAACCGGATGGTCGAGGACGGCCTCTACGAGATGGGGGTCGAATTCGAGCACGGCATTCCGACCGGAGTCCTGGTCCTCATCAACCATCTCTACGGAAAGGGCCACAGCGCCCCGACCCCCATCTAAGCTTAAGGAGAGTCCACATGAATCCCAACCCCGAAACCTCACTCGACCAGGTGAACATCCTCGACGACATCGAAAAGCGCGTCAGCGAGATCTTCTCGGCCCAGAAGAGCGAGGTCGAACAATCCCTCGTCGAGCGGATCAACCGCGAAAAAGAGGAAGCGCAGAAGCGGATCGACGCCGTCAACCAGGAATTCGCCCAGGTCCGGGGATTCCTGGAGGAGCACAAGACGGTCATGGCCGAGCTCCAGTCGACCGAAGAGCACCTCCGGGGCGAGATCCGCGGGCACTTTGATCGCGCCGTGAACTATCAGAAGATGATGGAAAATGCCGCGGTCCTGGCCGGCGGCGAGCTGGAGAAGATCGGCGGACTCGACCAGGAGATCGAAAAGGTCCGGGTCAAGGCCGAGTCCGAGTACGTCAATCTCAAGGAACGGCTCTCCGGATACGCCGGCATCGTCGCTCAGATCCCCGCGCCGGCCGTCAGGGCCGATGAGGCCATGGACTGGACGGAGGAGATCGGCAAGCTGCGCAAAGTCCGCGATCTGCTGGCCACCCTGCGCCAGGCCGAACCCTCCGGCTCCGACGCCGACGCCCTCGGCAGACGTCGCCGCGGCCGAGTCGGAAACATCCGTCCCGGCCGCCGAGACCGCCGAAGAGCTCGCCGCCTCCCTCGGGCTCATCGGCCCGGAAGAGGACGGCGTTCGCGACGACGCCGAATTCGCCGAGAGCGACCCCGGCTGGGCCGAGATCCCCGCCACGGCTTCGACGGCGCCGGCGGCCGAGCCCGCGGAAGAGCCCGCCGAACTCCAGGCTGAACCCGAGGTCGAAGCGGCCGGGGCCGATGCCCCCGCCGCCAGCTCCTCCGAAGATGCCTCAGTTCTGGAGTCCCTGGCCAGCTACCGCAAGACCGAGCCGGTGAACAACGGCATCGAGCTGTCCTTCTTCGCGGCCGAGGCGGCCACGTTCCTCGACGCCGATTCTTTCATGGCGGCTGTCGGCAAGATCATCGAGGGCGCCAATCAGCTCCATTCCCAGCTGACCCAGACGGCTTCGGTCAAGGACCTCTTCCTGCTCAAGCAGGAGATCCTCAATCAGCAGGAGATCCTGCGCAAGCTGTTCTTCCGCGTCGTCCGTTTCTGCGATAAAGAGGGCGGCCGCATGCCCGAGTCGCTCGCCGAGATCATCGGCTCCCGGGGCCTCAAGGACGTCATCGAGCGCCTGACCATGGCCAACTGGAGCGATCCCTCGGACTTCAAGCCCTTCCTGAACGAGCTCAAGGCCATGAAGCGGGCCTTCGAGGTCCGGACGGGCGCGACGCCGCGCTACTTCCAGTCGGTCCTGGACGAGGTCGAGGGCCGCGAAAACTGACGCTCTGCGGCGGCCGGATCCCGGCCGGCCTCAGATGATCTCCAGGTAATCCTTCGACGGGAGCTTGGGGAACTTGGCGTGGGGCTCCTGCTGATACCAGAACGCGACCGATGAGATGTCGTCCTGGAGCGGCAGATAGCGCCCGCCCGACATCCAACCCAACGCCTGGATCGTCACCTTCAGGTCCTTCTCGAAGCGGATCGGGTCCATGATGTGCCAGCGGTAGAGGCCGAACCTCTGCTGGACCTGGTAGTGCCCGTCGCCGCGGATGACCTGCGGCAGCCCCGTATACGGCGTCGTGAACTCGTGGTACTGGATCGTGCCGTCCGGGGCCTTGGCGTCGAAGTCGTAGGAGCCGCAGAAGTAATCCTCCGTCCCCGTGCCGGCGATCGTCGGGAACTGCGAGTCGCCGTCCATGAAGAACTTGATCTCGCCCTCGCCCCACCAGCCGTTGGCGTTGACGCCCCAGGCCATGTAGGTGCCGACGTAGTGGCCCCAGCCTTTGATGCCGTCGACGATGGTGTAGACGTCCTTGTACGGCAGCGGGTTGACGCGGCGGAACTGGGCGTGGAAATAGGCGGCGTCGTCCGGCACCTCGGTCAGCGCGTAGTTGATCTGGTAGTAGACCGTGAACACCTCGTCGGCGATGTTCTCGATCGTCACCTTGAAGCCCTTGCGGAAGGGCATCTCCCAATAGCAGTTGAACGCGCTCCCCGGGTTGACGCACACCGGCAGCGACGAGACCTGGGCGTACTGGCCCCAGCCGGAGGCGAAGAAATCGCCGACGGGGCATTCGACCGAGGGTTCCGTCTCGCCGTCCCAGTAGAAGCGCAGGATGGCGAAGCGCCAGTTGCCGGCGGGAGTGAGCCAGATCTGCTGGATGGCGCCTTCGCCCTTGACGTCGGCCATGACGAAGGTCTGTTTGGGCTGGACCCGGACGTACGGCGAGATCTTCCAGCCCTGGCCGAGATCACGGGCGGCCTTGGCGGCGGGCCCGTCGGTCGACATGGCGGCCTTGCCCTTTTCGCCGGTGAAGTTCTCCGGGCTGATCGACCGCGTTTGGGCCTTGGACAGGCGCGACAGGTTGCCCATGCCCATGCCGAGGCCGTTGAAGGCCTTGCCCTTTTCGCTCTGGGCAGCAGCCGGGATAACGACGGCCAGGACGAGGAGCGCCAGGCCGAGATTGACGAAGAGTGCGTGTTTCATGGTCCCTCCTATGACGTTCGGGCCCATTCTAAGTCAGACCCGGCGGACCGGTCAACCTCGGAGGGGGAAAAAGAAAGCGCGGGGAGGGATGCCATCCCCTCCCCGCGCGGAGAGTCTCAATAAGTCGCGAGCGCGGCCTGACGCTAAACTGTTATCGGCTGACGATCCTCCAATTCAAGTCCGGCATGGGCGACAGCATCGGCCAGCCCTGTCGCATTCATTCCGTTCATGTACCAGATCAGGTTATAGCCGCCGGGTCCGTTGTACCGCCACAGAATGTCGACAAAGGTATCGTTGTTAAAGTCCCCGGTCCCGACGATCTGCCAGTTCAAGTCGGTCACCTCGGGCATCATCGCCAATCCCTGTCACATTCATCCCGTTCATGTACCAGACACAGTTATAGCCGCCGGGCCCGTTGTACCGCCACAGGATGTCGACAAAGGTGTCCTTGTTGAAGTCCCCGGTCCCGACGATCTGCCAGTTCAGGTCGGCTACCGCCGGCAGATCGGCCAGTCCCTGTCGGATTCATCCCGTTCATGTACCAGACGACAGTTGTAGCCGCCGGGTCCGTTGTACCGCCACAGGATATCGACGTTCCCGTCCCGGTTGAAGTCCCCGGTCCCGACGATCTGCCAGTTCAAGTCGGCTACCGTCGGCAGATCGGCCAGTCCCTGTCACATTCGTTCCGTTCATGTACCAGACAACGTTGTAGCCGCCGGGTCCGTTGTAACGCCACAGGATATCGATGTTGCCGTCCCCGTTGAAGTCCCCGGTCCCCCTGATCTCCCAATTCAAGTCAGGGACCGGCGGTAAGGCGGCGCTCCCCAAGAACTACCGTAGCGGCTATCTTCGCGATGTTGCCCGCCAGGGCTTTGAGACCCGGGGGTAAGAGCGACCTGCCTTGGATCGGAGTATCCCGAAGGAGAGCGAAGGACCGGGACTTGCCCGTTGTCCTGCCCACCTCGCGCGGGTCGTTGAGCGCTTGCACACGCCCGCCGCGCCTGTTCTGGACGCGCATCATATCCTGGAGATCCGTCGAGCGCCTTGCCAGTCTTCGGATTCTTGCCCGCTCCCTATTTCTCGGAGAATCAGCGGACATCCTGCCCACGGCCATGCTCCTGATCAGTGGACTGATCTGTGGGGCTGGATGCCATCTGCGGATTAGCCAGGAGCAGCGGCTGACCTGCCAAGCCCGTATTCCCAAGGAACCAAACGAGGTTGGCGCCGCCCGTGCCATAATACCGCCACAGGATATCGTCCTGTCCGTCGCCGTTGAAATCCGCATCGTACAGCGGTCTGCACGATCGTAAAGTTCGCGTTCGATTCGTCCCACATGCCCCCTTGCCCGACGCGCACCCGGTAATCGGTCCCGCCAATCTCCAGTTGACGCGATCACCCACGAGAACGTGCCGATCGTAACGTCGGCCGTCCCCAAGGTCCTCACAAAGACGCCACCCTTGTACAGATCGATGGTCGCCAATCCGGTCATGTTCGCTTGCGTCCAAGTCACGTTATGGGTCGAGCCCGTGTTCCAGCTCTCGCCGCCGTTCGGAGCGGTCACGGTGATCGTGATCGCCCCGCTGGGGCCGTACCCTATGGCCGGTGATGGAACGGAATTGGCCGTCAGGACCGGGAAACCGAGGGTATTGATGTCGCCGACGAGGTTATTGGCATACACTCTCCAGAAAAAGGTCCCATTCGGGTCCAATCCCGAGTCGGTATAGGACGTCACGTTCGCCCCCAGGGAGATCTCCACGAGGTTGGTCGCGAACGTGTCGTCGGTCGCCCGCTGGACCGTGAAGCCGGTCTCGCCCATGGAGTTGTCCGCCCAGGACAAGTCGATGCTTGCGCCGTTGGCGGCCTTGACGCCCACCAGGTTGGACGGCGCTTCCGGCGGAACCGCCAGCAGGCTCGGCCTCATCATGTCGTTCTCTTCATGGCCGAGGAGATGGCAGTGCCAGACGTACTCCCAGCCGAAGTTGATCATCTGGTTGAGGACCGTCACCGGGTTTCCGTCGGGATTTACGCCGAAGAATCCCAGGTCGGAACCGATCGGCCTGGTGACATCCAAGGGCCGGATGCTGTTCGGAAGGGGCCACGGCAGATTGGACTGCTTCTGGGGCCGAAGCGCGACGATCGCGTCTTCGAGCGGATTCATCTTGACGGTTTCTTTCCACCCCAGCTCGTTGGCGTCAGGCGGCCTGACGGCCCCGTCCCAGCCGACCCGGTTGATGACCTGGACGTCGAACAGGTGGAAGTGAATGGCGTGGGTATCGACGCCGTTGTGGGTGATCTTCCAGATCTGGGGCTCGCCGTCCTTGAGCAATTCGGTCGGCGGATCGATGTAGCCGTAGGGGATCGTCGTCTGGATGGTGGCGTTCGTGTTCGGCCTCTCGACGCCGAGTGTGGCGTTCATCCGCCCGTAGTCCATCTCAAAAAGCTCCTGAACGGCTTTCGGCTGCAACGGCATGACCGTCGGCGGCGTGAGCGCGTCCGGGGCGAAGGAGAAGGTGGTGTTCTGGATCCTGACATAGTTATTCTGATAGGTCGTTCCGTACGCCGGGCCGTATGCGGCCTCCGGGACGATCGGCGCATGCTGAGCGGCGGCAAAAGCAGCGGGCAACGCAGCCTGCAGCGCGGGCAGGCTAAAAACGAACGGGTCCGTCGTGCTGCCCCCGACGACGATCTGCATGATGGTCCGGGTGTTCGGGCCGTAGCCGGCGACGCGTCGAGGGCGCGCCGCCCGTATCGGTCTGGTCCGGGTCGCCTGTGTAGTAGTCGATGCGCGAGTCGAAGGCCGGGACCGGCGCCGGGGCGTCGTTGTAGAGAATGAGGGTCTTGCCCGCGAAGGCGCTGAAGTCGACGATGACGTCCGCCCTTTCGGCGGGCCCCAGGAACAGCGTCTTTTCCTGGACATTCAAGACCACGATGTCCCTGCGATTATAGTTATAGCCGATAGGCGTATTGGGGAGCTCGACTGGCGCCGGGCAGGAACCCACTTTCGGTTCCGATCTGGATCATGTTCGGGCCGGCCATCGTGGGATCCGGCACGCCTCCGTCCCTGCCGTCCATCGTTGGCCAGTAGGCCGGGATCGTCGTGCCGGCCGCACGCAGGTATCATCCTCACTTCGCGTGTTGGACCGCCCGTCGGGCGTCAGGACAGCGGGATCGGCTTGATACAGCTGGAGGTTGAGGAACCGGTCGTTGCAGGCGTTCAAGATCCGCAGCCGGTAGGCTTTGGGCTCTACGGTGACCGTGGGGTAGGCGGTGCCGTTGACGATCGGAGTGTCCATAAAGGCTTCCGGAACGAGCGACGGATTCGGGGTGCCGGGAATCGTCGGCGGTTCGACCGGCGAAGTTCCGTAATAGGGGTTGGTAATCTCCCCGTGTGCCGGGGGAAAGACAGGCCAGAACCAGGGGCCGTAATCCCAGCGGCCCATGGCGTTCGTGCCTGAATCATCATAAGGGTTCTGGTTCGGCATGTAAACATGGGGAAACCAGAGATCGCCCGTGTTGGGCGTCGGGGGATGTTGTCCCCCAGTTCCATGTCGGGTCCTGCAGGGCGATCTTCGAGGCGTCGACGAAGGTCTTGTCCTGGATGATCAACGGGATGCCGTAGGTGTAGACGCCGCCCCCGTTATTGGGGATGACGCCCGAGGTGCCGTTGAAGATGAGAGCGTCTTCGATGGGATCGGTGATCAGGTAGCCCGCGGCCTCGCCGGCATAGACGTTGAGCCGGGTGATGCCATAAGCGTGGTCATGGTAGAAGAGCAGCCGCCCGCTTTGCTGGTTGGTATAGTAGAAGGTCATCTGCCCGTCGCCCGGGATGGGCATATCGGGCACGTTCTGGGTGCTCACGCCCTTAGGGTAAGCGGTCGTTTCGCCGGCCGGGACCGTCCATTGGTGGGGCGTTCCATCGCTGATCCAGGGCGTAGCGCCGCCGTGAAGGTGAAGCGTCGCGCGGTTCACGCTATAAGGATTCCCGGTGGGGCCGTTGCCTGCTCCCATCGCGGTGGTATCCACAGGGAGGAAGAAGCTGCTGTTCGGCGTCAGCAGGTTGGTGAACTTGACGCGGACCGGCCTGTTCTTTTGGGCGATGATCAGGGG
Organism: Candidatus Aminicenantota bacterium; assembly: GCA_963743205.1. Classification (GTDB taxonomy): domain Bacteria; phylum Acidobacteriota; class Aminicenantia; order Aminicenantales; family Saccharicenantaceae; genus RBG-16-66-30. The sequence goes on along the minus strand of CAVUOW010000009.1, from coordinate 657,383 downwards.
CCCCAAATACTGAGAGGCGCCGTCGCCATTGGGGTTGAGATCTTTATAGCCCCGCAATGTCGTGGGCGGCATGTCCTGGTGCATCTGGACGGTATATTGGGTCAGCCCTATCTCATAGTAATCCCCGTCGGCGGGGACCCCGGCGGCGGTCATGGGAGTCGCGATGGGGATATATTGACCCCGGCTGTTCGCGTTCGCAGCCCCCAGTCCAGGCAATTCATCGACGAATTTCCGTAATGTTGTCGGCGTGTATGCCCAGTTCGGATAAGTGCCGAAATAGTCCGGCGTGCCGCCTGGGGAAGGTGCGGCAAGGGGCCCGGCGAGGATACCTGCCCGGCCGCCTTTTACCCCCATCGTGGCGCGTGCCGCGGCGGCGCGGAGAGCGGCCGCTTTTCTCTGCGCGTTGGTGACGCTCCTCATGCGCGGCATCTTTTGGGATCCCGGCATGAAGGCGACGCGCCGTTCGACTTGCCTGGGCTGATCGACTTGCTTGGCCTGGTCGACTTGCTTGGCCTGGTCAGGTTTTTTTTGCTGGGGACGTTGTTGGTCATCGGTCCCCCAACCGAGGGAGCATCATGGCCAGAGCGAATCCCGCGAGTACGGCCCACTTCCTTTTGTCCATAGTCCTAGTCCTCCTTATAAAACTCATGTTGCTCTACGATATGCAAGATTCGTACAAACATCATAAATGCGTCAAGTTAATTTTCTAATAACATTATTATCAACAAGATAAATTATCATGACAAGACGTCGATGAACTGACCGTTCCCTCCAGAACATTCTTGTTCTGCCCGACAGGACAGATTCTCCGCTGAGAGGACCTTCACGAGTTGACTGCGGGGCTCTTCCCGGTTACTATTCGGCCAATGAAATTGGTCGATTGAAGGACGGAATCCTCATCTCGAGGCCCTCCGCGAACATAGGAAGGCCGTTCCCGTTAGGGATTATTTCGTTTCCACGATTGTAATGAACTAGGAGGGCCCGGCCATTAGGCAGTAGAGATCATGGCGGACGGGCCGCAGGGAGGAAAGCATGGATAGTCGTGAACCCCTAAAGAGATCCCCGAAAAAGCACGATTTTCACCGGCTCAGCCAGGCCATCCCGCCGATTGCCGTGCTGGCCGCGATCCTTACAGTCGGACTCTTCGCAGTGGTCGCGAACCACCCCTGTCCCGCTGACGCGGAGCTCAATGCCGGCGATAACGGGACTGCGGGCCCCGCTCACGCGGTGCTCGTTGCCGGCGATAACGGGGCTGTGGGTCAAGCGAGCCGCGCTGCCGTCGAGAAGCTTATCGCCGAACAGAAATTCGAAGCGGCCGCGGCCGAATGCGCCCGCATCCGCGATGACGCCCGCAAGCGCGGCGATAACGCGCTCTGGACCTGGGCGCTGATCCGAGAAGGGCAACTCCGGACCTCGCTCCACGGCTATGAGACCGCGGTCCGGTTCTTCAAGGAGCAGCCCTGGCCGGACTCCCCCGTCGAGCGCGATATGCTCGACCTCTTTTTCGCCAATTCCCTCGTCACCTACTATCACGCCTACTCCTGGGACATCGCCCAACGTGAGCGCGTCGAATCGACGGGGCCGATCGACCTCAAGTCCTGGACCCGCGACCAGATCTTCGACGAGGCCTGGAAGGCGCTAGTGCGCGTCTGGCAGGACCGGGACCGCCTGGCCTCCCGCAGACCGACCGAGTTTCCCGACTTCTGGCACCCGGGCGATTATCCGACCGGCGTCCGCGACTCGCTGCGCGACGCCGTTGTCTACCTCATGGCCGGACTCATCTCCGACACCACCTTCTGGACGCCGCGCCAAACGAACGAGGCCTGGCTCCTCGACCTGCCGAAGCTTCTCTCGAAGGCCGGCAAGACGAGCGCCGCCGAGGCCTCCGAAGTCTTGGGATCGACGACGAGTCACCCGGTCGAAAAAGTCGCCGCTCTCCTCGGCGAACACGAATCTTGGGGCCGGCGCGCCGGCCGGCCCGCGGCCGCCCTCGAGGCCCGGTTCGAGCTCGTCCAGGCCCTCTATGGCGCGTTCGAGAGCGACGAAAACCATGCCCTTATCCGCAAGCACCTGGCCGGCTTCCTTGCCTCCAACCGTAAAGACCCCTGGTGGGCGACGGGCCAGGCGCTCCTGGCCGAATTCACACGCGGCGAGAATGTCCCCGACGCCCTTGTCAGGGCGCGCCGGCTCGCCCTTGAAGGCGTCGAGCGCTTCCCCAAGTCACCGGGCGGCCAGCATTGCCTGGCCATCGTCAAGTCGATCGAGGCGCCCGAGTATGCCGTCGAGGCCATGAGACTCGACGCGGCGGGCCGCCGTTCCGTCCGCGTCACCCATCGGAACCTCGAACGCGTCTTCCTCCGGGCCTACGCTCTCGACCTCTGGGCGCTGGTCACGTCTTCCAAGGATTATTCCATCTTCCCTCAGGGAGAAGAGGCTCGTAAGATCGTCGACGAGCGGCGCCCCGAGGCCGCTTGGAAGGCCGATCTGGCCAAGACCTCCGACTATCGCGACCATCACACCTACGCGGATCTGCCCGAATCGCTCGCGCCGGGCCTGTACCTCATTGCCGCCTCGGCCCGCGAGGACTTCGCCGAGGCGGGCAATAAAGCTTTCGGTCTCAGCGTGATTGTCGGCGATCTCGTGCTGATCAAGCGCGAGGGCGGCGGCACGGCCCGCGTCGGGACCTCAGACATCGCCGGCGGTGAGGAGGTTTTTGCACTCTCAGGCGCGACGGGCCGCCCCCTGCCCGAAGTGACCGTCGACCTCTACGCCTTCGACTGGAGAAAAGGCCACACTAGGATCGAATCGAAGAAGACAGGCGCCGACGGGCGGGCCTGGTTCGCGCCGAGCGCCCGGAGCGGTTCTTATTTCCTCCTGGCTAAGAGAGGCCGGGACATCGCCGTCCAATCCGACTACCTCTACCTCCAGGGCCGAACCGAGCCCCGAGAGACTCGAAACGCGCTCGTCTACACGGACCGGTCGATCTACCGGCCCGGCCAGAAGCTCTTCTGGAAGGTTCTGGCCTACAAGGGAAGGGCGGACCTCGGCCGGATCAGCCCGGATGCGGGCGCCGCGATCTCGGTCTGGCTCGAAGACATCAACGATCAGCGCGTCGCCCAGACTACGGCCGCGGCCAACGCCTTTGGCACGGCGAGCGGCGAGTTTACGATCCCGGCGACGGGACGGCCCCTCGGCGGATGGCGACTCCGCGCCTCGCCCGACGGATATGCGTTCATCCGTGTCGAGGAGTACAAGCGGCCGACCTTCGAGGTCTCGATCAAGGACCCGGAGAAGCCGCTGCGTCTCAACAGGCCCGCCGCGCTCAAAGGCGAGGCGCGCTACTACTTCGGTCTCCCGGTCACGGGGGGGGAAACCGTTTGGCAGGTCAAGCGCGAGCCGGTCTACCCGCGCTGGTGGTGGTGGGACACGGGCGGCAGCCGGAGCCAGACCGTCGCCGGCGGTCGGGCCAAGATCGGCGCCGACGGCACGATCGACGTCGTTTTCACCCCGCTCGCCGACGAGAAGAAGGGCGGGGCGGAATCGGGAATATCCTATCGCTATACCCTCTCCATCGACGTTACGGACGAAGGCGGCGAGACACGCTCGGCCGAACGGTCCTTCCGGCTCGGCTTCGTCAGCGTCGAGGCCCGGATCGACGGAGAGAGCGCATTCCTCCGCACCGATGCCAAGGGCGAGTTCACGATCGGTCGGACCGACCTCAACGGCTCGCCGAGGGCCGGGAAGGGAACGTGGCGTGTCGTCGGGCTCACCGAGCCCGATACGAACGCTCTTGCCGGCCGAGCAGCCAATGCCGTCCGCGCCCGGGACGGAGGACCCGAACTACCCGCCCACGCCTGGCGACCGCCTGAGACCGCGCTGGAACGGCGCTCCTTCACCGGAAGAGATCCTGAGCCTGTGGAAGGAAGGGGCCGAGAGGGCCAAGGGGGGCGCCGAACACGACGCTAAAGGCCTGGCCAAGGTCGAAGTGCCGCCGCTCGCGCCCGGCGCCTATCGACTGCTCTACGAGACTAAGGACGATTTCGGGGCCGTCTGCCGCGAAAGCTCGGATTTCCTGGTCGCCGGCGCGACGAAACCCGCCTTCAAGCTGCCGCTTGTCCTGAGGGCTGAAAAGGCCTCCATGCCGGTCGGGGGGTCGGCCAGGTTCCTCATCGACAGCGGCTGGAGCGGGCAGCCCCTGCTGTTCGAGACGTTCCGCGGGGGGGATCTCTGGGAGCGCCGCTGGATCGAGGCCGGCAAGGATGGCGGCGTCATCACGGTTCCGGTCGGCGAGGACTTGAGGGGCGGCTTCGGCGTCCGGGTGACGGCCGTTCGCGATCATCAGATCATGAGCCAGGAGGCCTCGGTCTTCGTGCCCTGGGACAACAAGGAGCTGGGGATCTCGTTCGCGACCTTCCGCGACAAGCTCACGCCCGGCGGCCGTGAGACCTGGCGCGTTACGGTCAAGACGCCCAAAGGGACCCCGGCCGAAAAGGGAGCGGCCGAGCTCCTGGCCTACATGTACGATCGCAGTCTCGACCTCTTCGCCCCGCACAATCCGCCCCGTTTGTCGGGGCTCTACCCCAACCGGATGGGAACGCTCCAGTGGCAGTCCGGGCTCGGCGAGGCGTCGATGATGTTCGCGTTCGAGCGCGACTGGAACCGGGTTCCCGGTTACCCGACGTTCAGGGCCGACGAGCTCGCCTCGCTCGGCGGCTACGGCATCGGCGGCCCGGGCCGGCGTCGCTACGCCAATGCCATGGGCGGCGTCGTCGGAGGCGTCCTCGGCGGGGTCGTGGCCGAGGCGGAGGCTCCGATGCCCATGACGGCCCAGAAGGCCTCGCTGGACAAAGCGACGTCCGTTGAAGGGAAAGGCAAAGGCGAGGCCCCGCCCGGGCAGGAGCCGGCAGCGGGCCAGGCCGGAGCCGAGCTCCGCTCGAATTTCGCCGAGACGGCCTTCTGGGAGCCCCGCCTGCTGACGGGCCCGGACGGGTCGGCGACGATCGAGTTCACCGTGCCCGATTCCGTCACGAGCTGGCGCGTCTTCGTCCACGGCGTCACTCGCGACCTCGAGGGTGGAACGCTCGAGGCGGAGACGAAGACGGTCAAGGACCTTATGGTCCGGCCTTATCTGCCCCGCTTCTTCCGCGAGGGCGACAAAGCCGACCTTCGCGTCATGGTCAACAACGCGGGGACGGCGCCGCTCACGGGCGAGGTATCGCTCGAGATCACGGATCCTCTGACGGGCGAGAATCTGGCCCCGGCCTTCGGGCTTCCGGCGGCGGTGCCGGCCAGGTCATTCAAGGTCGAAGCCGGGGGCGGAACCCCGGTCGTCTTCCCCTTGGCCGCCCCGGCGCGGGTGGGGACGGTCGCATTCAAGGTCGTGGCTAAAAGCGGCGCGCTATCGGATGGCGAGCTCAGGCCGCTCCCGGTCCTCCCCGGAAGGATGCATCTCGTCCAGTCCCGCTTCGCGACCCTCAAGGAGGGAAAAGCGCGGGAGCTCCGTTTTGACGACATGGCCAAGACCGACGACCCGACGCGCATCAACGAGCAGCTTGTCGTCACGGTCGACGCCCAGCTTTTCTACGGGCTCCTCGAAGCCCTGCCCTACCTTATCAACTACCCCTACGAGTGCACGGAGCAGACTCTCAACCGGTTCCTGTCGACAGGCATCCTGACGAGCCTTTACAATAAATACCCGCAGGTCGCGCGCATGGCTCAGGACTTGAGCAAGCGCGAAACGGTCTATGAGACCTTCGACGCCGCCGACCCGAACAGGAAGATGGCCCTCGAGGAAACGCCCTGGCTCCAAACGGCGCAGGGCGGCAAGGACGCGGGAATGGGCATCGAAAAGGTCCTCGACCCGCGCGTGGCCAAGGCGCAGAGAGAGACGTCGCTGGCCAAGCTGCTCAAGGCCCAGACGTCGCTCGGCGCTTTCCCTTGGTGGCCGGGCGGGCCGCCATCGCCTTACATGACGCTCTACATCGTCCACGGTTTCTCCAAGGCGATCGAATTCGGCGTCGAAGTGCCCAAGGACGCGGTCGTGCGCGCGTTCGGGTATCTGCACCGGCACTACCTCGACGAGATCATCTCGTTGCTCATGTCCCACGACACGGGTTGGGAGTTCGTGACTTTCCTCAACTACACCATCAGCAATTTCCCCGACGCGTCTTGGACGGGCGGCGTCTTCACGGATGCCGAGCGCAAACAGATGCTCGATTTCTCCTTCAAGCACTGGAAGGACCACTCCCCCTATCTCAAGGGATATCTGGCGCTTACGCTCAAGAGAGCGGCGCGGTCGAAAGACGCCGGTCTCGTCTGGGACGAGCGTCATGGACAGCGCCAAGACGACCGTCGATGGCGGCACGAGCTGGGCCCCGGAGGACCGCGGCTGGCTCTGGTACAACGACACGATCGAGACGCACGCTTTCGCGCTTCGAACCCTTATGGAGCTCGCCCCGGCGGACGCGCGGAGCGAGGGGCTCGTCCAGTGGCTCTTCCTCAACAAGAAGCTCAACCACTGGAAATCGACCCGGGCCACATCGGAGGTCATTTATTCCGTGGCCTCGTTCCTGAAGAAGACCGGCGCTCTGGGTGTCCGGGAGACGATCACGGCCGAAGCGTGCGGCGCGAAGACGACGTTCACTTTCGAGCCCGACAAGTACACCGGAAAGAAGAACCAGCTCGTCATCGCCGGCGACAAGCTCGGACCGGAATGCGCCACGGTTCGTGCGACCAAGGGCGGCAAGGGGCTGGCTTTCGCCAGCGCGACCTGGCACTTCAGCACCGAAAAGATGCCGGATAAGGGCGACGGAGACCTCTTCGCCGTCGAGAGGACCTATTTCAAGCGGGAGAAGAAGGGCGACGAGGTGGTGTTGAAGCCGCTCGCGGAAGGTGCGGTGCTTGCCGTGGGCGACGAGATCGAGGTGCAGCTTTCGATCCGGGCCAGGCACCAGGCCGAGTACGTCCACCTGAGGGACCCGCGGCCGTCGGGGTGCGAGCCGGTAACGCTCACGTCAGGCTACAAGTGGGACCTGGGCCTCGGGCGTTACGAAGAGATCCGGGACAGCGGCACGAACTTCTTCATGGAGTGGCTCCCCGAGGGCGAATACACGCTCAAGCACCGGATCCGGTGCGCCATGGCCGGGACGTTCAAGGCCGCCCCGGCGACCCTGCAATCGATGTACGCCCCCGAATTTGCGGCGTATTCAGCGGGTGCCTTGGTGACGATAAAATAGCCAAGAAGGGGTCAAACCTACCTTTCATCACTTTTGACAACATCGTTGACGCTCTCCAGCAGGCGATCAGGGAAAGTGATGAAAGGTAGGTTTGACCCCTTCTTTATTTGGCTTTGTTTCCGCCGCCACCGAGGGCGCCGGAGGCCAGGTCGTTCTTGATCTGGGTCGTCGAGATGCCTTCGGTACGGGGCAGGTAGACGACCTCGCAGTAGGGCTTGAGGAAGTCGAACTTGCCGGTCCAATCGTCGCCGATGACGAAGACGGAGACGTGATGCCCGAGGACGTCGTCCGTCTTCTGCTCCCAGCATGTCTCCGGAATGACCTCGTCGACGTACTTGATGGCCTCGAGGATCAGCTTGCGTTCTTCGTAGGTATAGTAGGTCTGCTTGCCCTTGCCAGCCGTGAACTCGTCCGTCGACAGAGCCACGATAAGATAATCGCCCATCGCCTTGGCCCGGCGCAGCATGGCGATGTGCCCATGGTGGATCAGGTCGAACGTGCCGTAGGTGATGACCTTCTTCATGGGGGTATCTTAGCCCCGGGAACGGGCGGTTGACAAGCGCTCCGACGGCGAATTACCATCCCCCCATGAAACACCACCGTATTCCATTCCTATTCGCGCTGCTTGTCGCTCTCGCGGCTGTGGCGCCATTGCCCGCAGGACCCTCCCCCACTTCAGGATCGAGCTATCCTTCCGTCCGATTTCGACGCTGTCGTCGCCCGGGCAATGAAGACCTTCGACGTGCCCGGGATGGCCGTCGCCGTGGTCAAAGACGGCCAGGTCGTCCTGGCCAAGGGCTACGGCGTGCGCAAGCTCGGCGAGCCGGCACCCGTCGACTCCAGGACGCTCTTCGGCATCGCCTCGAATACCAAGGTCTTCACGGCGACCGCTCTGGGCCTTCTCGTCGAGGAAGGCAAGATCGAATGGGACGGCCCGGTCTCGCGCTACCTCCCCTGGTTCCAAATGTGGGACCCCTACGTCACCCGGGAGATGACCGTACGCGACCTGCTTGTCCACAGGAGCGGCCTCGGGCTCGGCGCGGGAGACCTCCTGCTCTGGCCGGAGACGACCTACACCCGGCGCGAGATCGTGAGCCGACTGCGCTTCGTCCGGCCGGCGACGAGCTTCCGCAGCGCCTACGCCTACGACAACATGCTCTACATCGCCGCGGGCGAGGTCATCGAGGCCGTGAGCGGGATGACCTGGGAGGACTTCATCGCCGATCGCATCCTGAAAAAGGCCGGCATGACGTCGAGCCGGCCTCGCCACTCGGCCGACATCGCCGGCGCGAACGTGGCCATCCCCCACGCCATGATCGATGATCACCCCACGCCCGTTGACATCAGTGAGAACGACCACATGAACCCGGCCGGAGGGATCGTTTCGTGCGCCGATGACATGGCCCGCTGGATGCTCATTCACCTTAACGAAGGCAAGCTGTCGGATGGAAAAAGGCTGTTCAGCGAACAGACGGAACGGCAGCTGACGTCGCTCGTGACGCCCATTCCCATCAGCGATCCTTCGCCGGAGCTCGCGGCGCAGCGAATGAACTTCAGCGGCTACGCGCTCGGCCTCAGGGTCAACGATTATCGCGGCCGCAAGCTGGTCAACCACACCGGAGGCCTATCGGGCTATGTTTCGCGGGTGGTCATGGTCCCCGAGCTCGAGCTGGGCGTCGCCGTCCTGACGAACCAGGAATCGGATGAGGCCTACAACTCGGTCATCTATGCCGTCCTCGACCAGGCCATGGGCGCGGCGGCCTATGATTGGGCAGGCGTCTATCTCAGAGTCCGTGACCGGGCGAAAGCCCGAACGGCAGACGCGCTAAAAGAGGAAACCTCGAAGCGCGACGCCACACTGCGGCCGTCCCTCCCCCTCACCCAATATGCCGGGGCCTACGAGGACGCCTGGTACGGGCCCGTCGTCGTCACGGTCGAGGGCACGGGCGAAGCCGCCAAGCTGGCCATGAGCTTCGCCAAGACCCCGGGCATGATCGGCGACATGGAACCCTGGAGCCGGGAGACTTTTATCGTCCGCTGGCGCGAGCGTGACCTCCGGGCCGACGCCTACGTCACCTTCGCGATCGACCCCGACGGCGCCATCATCGAAGCCCGAATGAAGCCCTTCTCACCGGACACGGACTTCAGCTACGACTTCCAGGACCTGCTCCTGAAGCCGGTGAAGAAGTGATCGGCCGGAGGCGATTCGTCCGGGACTCGGCCGTCCTGGCCGGTGGGGCGGCTCTTCTCGGGGGGTCGTTCTCCTGTCGCGGCACAGCGAAAGCTACCGCCAAGAGCCGAGTCGTCTCCGCCGCCGCCGACGACATTCTCATCGACCTCGACTACAATCCCGCGGCCGTTCACCGCGCGTTCGAGGCCGGGCTCCAAGAGCTGACCGGAGAGAGGACGCTCGCCGCGGCCTGGTCTTCGCTGGTCTCGCCCAACGACGTCGTCGGCATCAAGATCAACTGCATCGGGGCGCCGCGCATCTCCTCATCGCTCGCCTCCATCAACGAAACGATCGCCGGACTCAAGAGCGCGGGCGTCGCCGAGAACTCCATCATCATTTGGGACCGGATGGACCGCGATTTCCGCAAGACGGGGCTCATCCTCAATCGAAGCGCGACCGGGGTCCGGGTCAAGGGCTGTTCGACCGAATGGGAGGGCGTCGTGCCCTGGGTGCCCGGTTACGATATGGCGGTCTACGTCTCGTTCGCGGACGGGACCCTGGCCAAATTCCGGGAGCTCGCCGGTCGCGGCTTCACAAAAGACGCGTCGCAACGCGAGATCTTCAATTCCCTCACCTGGCTCTGGACGCTCATCGAAAAGGGCGACCAGAAGGCCGCGAAATATGAAAAGGAGATCCGCCGCCTCTATTCGGATTACTCCGACCGCGAGGGCATCCGGAGGATCGCCGAGGAAGTCGCCGGGGAGTTCGACGCGGTGGTCATCGAGGACGAGGAGAAATCCTACTTCGCCAAGATCGTGACCAGGGAGATCACCAAGCTCATCAACATCGCCGTCCTCAAGCATAACGAGGACAGCGGCGTCACTTGGGCGACGAAAAACATCGCCCTCGGGGTGACTTCGAACAAGGTCCGCTTCCACATCGACTACTGCACCAAGGCCATCCCGGAGATCCTGGCCCAGCCTTGCATCAAGGACAAAACGGTCCTCCACATCGGCGAGGCGGCCAAGATCTCGACGGTCAGCGTTGCCGGCGCCCAGATCGCCCGCGACAATCGCATCTTCTTCAGCCGCGATCCCGTGGCCATGGACCGCATCGGCCTCGACATCCTCGAGGAGAAACGGGCGGCACACAGTCTCGAGTCGGTCAGACCCATCGCGACGCACGTCGCCGCATGCGCGAAAAGAGGTTTGGGGACGGACGATCTGGCGAAGATCGACCTTCGCGAGATCAGGGCGTAGGGGGAGAGAGACTAGCGGGGCAGGCCGGCGAGGATCGACTGGAGGCCGCCGGGGGTGCCGAAGCTCTGGATCCAGCGGCCTTCGAGCTTGGCCGGGAATACGGGGTCGCGGGCGAGCATGGCCCGATAGAGCCCAGCGGCGTAGGTCTTGTCGGCGTCTTCCAGGGTCGGCCACCAGGAGAAATAGAGGAATATGACGTTGAGGTTGATCGTCTCGTCGGCCGGCTTGAACAGAAGAGCCTGCCGGAAATAGGCCTTGGCCCGGTCCTGGTAGGTCATGAGGGGGAAATTGTAGAGGAGATAGGCCGTCGCCATTTCATAATGCGTGCCGGCGTCGATGGGGTTCGCGGCGATGGCCTGGCCGTAGCGGGCGACGGCCTTGTCGCAGAACGTGTCCCGGTCTTCCTCGCGGCCGGACTCGTTGGCGACCCGGGCCATGTCCATATAGAGGCGGGCCAGCTCGACCTGGAAGACGGCGCGGGGAGACACGGCGGCGGCCTTCTCGAGGCGGGCTTCGAGGGCCGGGAAGGCGCTTTCGACGCTGCGGGCCTCGGCGCGGGCCTTATGGTAACCGGCAAGATGATCGAAGCCGAGGAAGTCGCGGACAGCCGGAACGAGGACGGCGAAAGCGAGGGCGACTCCGATGAGCAGTTTTCCGGTGGACATATACCCTGGGTATGCGTCCCCATCCTTATTCTTGCTGAGCACCGCCACGCCCAACGTCGCCAGCGTCACGAAGTAGACGGCGTTGGCCGTGATCTGGAGGTTGAAATCCGTGAAGCCATGAAGGAGGATGGCCGTGACCCCGAGGATCGCGCCCATTCCGATGCCCTTGGCGAACGAGCTTCGGCGCCGACGCCATAACGCCGCAAGCCAGACAACGAGCCCGACTCCGGCGAGAATGAGCGCCCCGCCGCCGATGACCCCGTTCTCCGCGGCGTATTCAAGATAATCGTTGTGGGCGAAGGACTGCCGTTGCTGGTCGTCGACCTTCTCGTATATCGGGTAGGCGTTGACGAACGTTCCTTTGCCCGTTCCGAACCATGGGAAATCTCCGATCATCTCGACCGTCCCCCTGTAGATGGTCCGGCGAGACTCGGCGGAGATGTCGGTATCGGAAAACCTGTCCACAACCGGCCCGATGCCGATCCAAACCGCGGCGGCCAGGACAACCATGATAACGAGACGGATGAGGCGTCCTGAGCCGCTCTGCCCTCCCCGCTCTAAGGCCGCCTTCCGGTCATCCCCCGAGAATTGGCGCCAGGACGCGGCCCCGGCCCCGGCCAGAACGGCGGTGACGGCCAGGACCATGATGCCCGACCTTGACTTGGAGAAGATCAGGCCGACTCCGATGAAAACAGGGACGAGGCCGAGGAGAAGCGTCCACTGCAGGCTCTCCTGGCTAAACCAAAGGACTCTCCGCCGGAGCGTCATCCCCTTCTCCATCGCAAAGTAGCGGGCCTTGACCAGCAGATAGCCAAGACTCAGCGGGAAAGCCATCTCTAAGAAACCGGAGAAATGATTGCGGTTGACGAACGTCCCCGTGACGGAGTCCAAAAAGTAGCGCTTGGCGCGGCCGAGGAGCATGTTATGTCCGCTGAACGTCTCGGCCATTCCGTAAATGGCCTGGAATACCGCCGACGCTAGGATGATAACGACGAGGATCTCGGCCCGCCGTCGGGATCGGAGCGAGCGTAGGACAAGGTATCCGAATAGCCCGCAACAGATCATCAGGACGAGCTTGTAGACGGACGCGCCCGGAGAAAGGGATAGAGTCAATCCCGTCGACGGCGCGATGATGGCGTCCCTCACCAGACCCGCGTAGATGTCATAGGCTCGCGGCGAGAGGATCTTTACCAACCCGGACGGAAGGGGAACGATCTGGAGCAGAGAGAAGGCCAGGAAGACCCCGATCAGGATCTTGAACAGCAGGGGAAGCCGGCCGGACAGGCTCTGGTCGTCGAGTGCCCCCGGCTCTTCGGATGACAATCCGTCGCCGCCCCCGGCCGTTTCGTCTTCCTGTCCAGGCGTGCTTCGCCGGCCGAAAAGCCGGCCCCCGACATAGAGCAGGAACAGGCCGATCGTGGCCGCCTCGAAGGCGAAGACGGACCACTCCTCGACTGAGCCGATGGGCAGGGGGACAAAGACGAGGACCGCGCAGAGTCCCCAGAAAACGATCTGATCGATCATGTTCTTCAAGCTCGCCTATCTTACCCGAAACTCGCGCCGCATCGCTAAGCCTTATTTTTCGTTTTCGGGCATGAAAAGCAGGGTTTTAGGCCAAAAACAGGCCCAAAAATGAGGGTATCTTACTGATAAATATTCGAATTCCTGAGGTCCGACCCCAATTAGCGGATCGGAGAGGCTTCGTTATTAGGGACGATCAGGAAGTACAGCCCCACCCCGACCGCGGCGACGATCAGCACACGCCCGGCAACCGAGCTGAAGAAGCCCTTCTTTTTGGCCGCGGCTTCGCCCGACTCCTGGCCGCCGCCTGCGCCGGACGCGAGCGAGATCGAGAGCTTGCCCAGCTCTCCCGCCTTGACGTAGAGGGCATAATCCAGGTTGAAATCGTCCTTGACCGAGGTCACGCCGAGGATGTAGCGGCCCTCGGGGATCCCGGAGATCGTGTACATGCCGTTTGCGTCCGTAGGCAGGCTCGCCATCTCCTTCATGTCCGCGAGATTGCGGATCTTGACGACCGCTCCCGTTACCGGGGTCTTCACGTCTTTAGCGTAGATGAAGCCGGAAAGCGCGCCGCTGTTTGGTTCCGTCGCGGCCAGCCCCGTCGGCATCATGAAGACCGCGAAAGCCGCTAACAGCGCATAAACAAGGCCCTTGGACCTTCCGAAAGATTTGATGATCATAGATAACCCCTTTCGTCCTGAGCCTTAAGGCTCCGAAATCGCGCCCCGCCTCGCTATGTTTGCTCGATCGGCCGGCCCATCATACAGAGACCGGCCCGGTTTCGCGTCAGTCGATGATGGGAGACGCCTCGCCTTCGCTGAGGGCGACGGCGAACAGCGTAACCTCAACGGCCGTGATGAGAGTCAGGATGCCGGCCGGCGATTTGAAGAAATCGACGATCGTGGGCTTCTTCTTCGCATCGAATCCCTGCTGCAGCATCACAGGAGATCCGCCCGGCTTCATGGCCAGGGAGAGCTTGGCCATCGCGTCGGCCTTGATCATGATGCTGTAGTGGAAGTTAAAAGAGCCGCCCGTACCCGAAACGCCCATCACGTAACGCCCTTCCTCGATCGCCGGGATGACGTAAGTCCCATCGGGATCGGTCGGCTCGCTTTCGTACTCTTGCTGTGTGCTCACGTTCCGGAGCTTGACGATGACATTGGGCACCGGTGTCTTCATGTCTTCTTTGAAAATGTGACCGACCAGGGATCCGTTCCCCTTCGGGGCGGCCGCGGCAAATTCGCGGACCGGAAGCGTCAGGAGGATGAAGGCCCCAACCAGGACGACGGCGAGAATTCTTCTCATATCACGCCTCCCACCAAGGCTATTTGTGGCTGATAATAATGTTATCAGCGTGTTATGTCAAGAAAAAACTTAAATCTCAGCGGATCGCCGAAGCTTCGGTTTCTTTCTTGGTCAGCTCGTAGATGCCGAATCCGGCGCCGCCGGCCGCGGCGACGATAAGCAGGATGCCGCCCGGGGTGGCGAAGAAGCCCTTCTTCCCTCCGCCGCTCCCGCCCTTTCCTTCGAGCATTCCGCCCGGAAGCATCTCGACCGAAAGCTTGGCCGTCTCGCCCGCCTTGACATAGACGCCGTAATTCAGGTTGAAGTCCCCGGCAGCCGATGTCACTCCGAGCGTGTACCAGCCTTCCTCGATCCCGATGATCTTGAAACCGCCTTTGGCGTCCGTCGGGGGGCTCGTGTATTCCTTCTGGTTGTTCAGGTTCCTGAGCTTGACAATGGCATTGGCGACTCGCGACTTCATCCCTTCGGAGTAGACCACCCCGTGAAGGGTCCCCTGCTTGATGAGCGACGGCGCCGGGGTCTGAGCGGAGCTCGGCGCCGGTGTTAGCAAGATCAGAAACGCCGCGATCAGCCCGCCGGCCAGAATTTTGGACCGAAACGCGCATTTTCTAAACATGGCAAGCCCTCCTGGCTTCGATTATACAACAATGGCCAGAGTCAAGCATGGTTTTATTTGACTCTAAGAAGGGTTGTGCGGCCCGAGCCCTGCCGCTGTCCCTGTTTTTCGACCGCCTCTCCCCCGCGTTGCGGCAGCCGTGTGGGCTGGCGCGGCATCCCGACGAGGCGGCGGGTCCAGCTTTTCCGTCCCTCCGGATTCTGCGGTTCACCCCAGTCCGGAAGAGCTTTGTTATCGAGAATAGCCCGAGGCACCTCGGTGACCATGGCCCGGGCCTTGGCTCTCGCCGACGACCTTTGCGGCCGCCTCGACGGCCTTGCTGAGCCCCGGAGGGCGCCCGAGGGCCCGATGAGCGTCGCTGGCGATGATGTGGACGAGGTTGTTGATCATGAACAGGTTGGCTGTCGTCCTGACCTCCCGCCCCAGCTCCCCGGTGAGGCTCGCCCCTGTCACCTGGGCGGCGCAGCCCATCGAAACGAACTCGAAGAGGAGATCCGGCCGCGCAGCGAAGCCGTGGTTCCGCTCCGGGTGGCTGATGATGGGCACGAATCCCTTGCTCATGAGCTGGGCGAGCATGCCCGCCGCGCCGACGGGCACGCCGCTCGAACCGAACTCGAGAAAGACGTAGCTCGTTTCGTCGATCGTGAACCTGTACTTCTCGATCGCCCGCACGACTTCGGCATGGACGAAGACCTCGGCGCCCCAGTGGAATTCGATCTCGACGCCGGCGTCGCGCATCTTGTCCTGGAACTCGAACATGCGCTGGCTCAATATGCCCAGATCGTCGCCGTGCCTGTTCGCTCGAAAGACATGGGGTGTGAGGCAAATGGCCGTGGTTCCGTCCTTCTCGGCGATCTTGCACATGGTCAGGGCCTGCGAGCGGTCGTCCGGCCCATCGTCCCAATCCCAGAGGAAGTGCGTATGAAGGTCGATCATGTTTCTTTGGGGGTCTGGCGTGCGCGATTACGCATAAACTCCGCCATTTTTGGCTATATCCGACATGCGTAATTGCGCAGGCCTGACCCCTTCTTGCTCTTATTCTTTCTATGTCCTGTGGTAGTAATCCCGATAATAGTATGTGGCATTGTGCGGGACGCTGACGTTGTTGATGATGACGCCGAGCGTCCGGACCTTGAGCAGGTCCAGCTTCTCCCGCGCCTTCTTCAAGGCCTCGCGCGACGTCCTGTCGCCCCAGATGACGAGGACCACGCCGTCGACCTTGGCGCCGAGGACGAGGGCGTCGGAGATCTCGAGCATGGGCGGCAGGTCGAACAGAACGAAGTCCGATTCGTCGCTCATCATGCGGATGAAGCGGCTCATCTTATCCGACCCCAGGAGCTCGGCCGGGTTGGGCGGGATCGGCCCGGCGTTGACGAGGAAGAGGTTGGGGATCTCCGTGGATTTTATCACGTCCTTGATCTCGACGGAATCCGTGAGGTAGGTCGTCAGGCCGAATGTGTTCTTGACCTTGAACATCCGGTGCTGACGCGGACGTCTCAGGTCGGCATCGACGATGAGAACGGTCTTCCCCGACTGGGCCAGGGTGACGGCCAAGTTGGCCACGGAAACGCTTTTCCCTTCCCCAGGCAAGGCGCTGGTCACGGCGATCGTCTTGACGGGGTTGTCGGCCGAGGACAGGAGGAGCGCGGTACGAATAGATCGGTAGCTTTCGGCCAGTCGCGAATTCGGAAAATAGTGCGAGACGAGCTCGATGCTGCCCGGGTTCCCGGCTTTTTCGACTGTGGCGACGAAGGGCGCCGATCCGGCGGAAGAGGGAGAGCCCTCGGCTTCTCCGGCCGCCTCCAATTGGGGAGGCTGGTCGCCACGCTTCAGTCTCCGCGCGTAGGTATAGGCTTTGTTCACGCCCTCCAAGCTGAACTTCGCGACGACCCCGAGCGTCGGCAATCCCGCGTAGCGCTCGACATCCTCGCTCGTCTTGACGCTGTTGTCGAGGATATCGAAGAGGAACGCCAGGGCCACTCCCCCGCCGAGGCCTAGGATGAGCGCCAGGATCAGGTTCTTTTTCTTGTTCGGGCTCGACGGTCTTATCGGGACGCGGGCCCGGTCCACGACCCTGATGTTCGACGTCCGAAGCCCCTTGAGCCGGGCCTCGACGCCGGTCTCGCTCTCCCGCCGCAACAGCGAATCGAGCAGCGTCTTCTTGTTCTGGATCTCGACCTTGAGGCCGTTGTAAAGCACCGCCGACGAGTTCATCTGGAAGGCCGCGCCCTTCTGCTCGTTGAACTCGGCCTCGAGCGATTTTTCTCTCCTGAGCGCGGTCTGAAATTCAGAATAGGCCCCCTTGACCAGGTTTTGCGTTTCGTCCTCGAGGGACTTGCGGGCCGATTCCATCTCGATCTTCGTCCTCTGGAGCTCGGGGTAGTCCGGTTGGAAGCGGCCCTCCATTTTTTGGTATTCGCGTTTGAGCTTGACGTACTCTTCGCGCAGCTTCTGGATGAGGAGGTTGTTGATGGCTTCGGGCACGTAGTCGGCGCTGACGTTCTTCAGCCCGTTCCAAGTGGCCTCTTTGTCGGACCGGTCGATCTGGGCCTCGGTCATGGCCTTGTTGAGCTGGCCCAGCCGGTCGATGACCGTCGTTTCCGTATCGCTCAAGGCGACGATGTTGGCCTGGGCCTCGAAGCCCTGGAGCTGGTTCTCCTTCTGCTGGATATCGGCCTGGATGCGTCTTGATCTGTTCCGAGAGGAAAGTCGTCGCCTGCTCGGTCGCGGCGTACTTCATGTTGATGTTGAGGTCGATGAAGGCCGCGGCCAGGTCGTTGACGCAGTCGGCCGCGAGCTTCGGGTCGCGGGCCGAGAAGGCGACGTCGACGAGTCGCGTCAGACGAACCGGCCGGACGCTCAGCCGCGCGAGGAACGAGTCTACGAGCTTCTCGCGGAATACATTGTCCGTCGGATCGATGGGCTTCTTCCCCCTTTTCGGGTCGCCGACGAACTCGGGATTCTCGTAGAGCTTGAGGCGTTCGATGACGGAGTCGGCCAGCCCGCGGCCGCTCAAGAGCTTGTACTGCGTCTGGTAGAAATCGTCGCGCATGGCCTCGATCTGCAGGACCTGGTCGAAGGACAGGATATTCGGCTCCTTTTCGATGAGGAGCTGGGATTTCGCGGTATAGAGAGGCTTCTGGATGAAGGTCCAGAACGCGCCGAGGATGAAGACGCCGAGGGTGACGGCCAGCACGGTCTTCCGCCTGCGCCAGATCCGGTCCCAATAATCCCGGAGATTGATCTCCTGGCCTTCGGCGACCTCGTAGTCCGCGAGCTGTATCTCGGTCCCGTTCTTCATCGATGGCCTCTTTCTACCAGAACGACTCCGGCACGATCACCGTGTCGCCTTCCTGCAGCCGCATGTCCATCTTCTTGCCCTTGATGATGTCCTTCAGGTTCACCTTGAACCGGGTCTCCTTCCCTGTCCGGTCCTTGCGTTGGATCGTGATCGCCGTCGATTTGGCCCCTTCCGCCAAACCCCCGGCCCCCGCGATCGCCCGCAGCAGCGTGATCCCCTCCGACAGCTTCGCCGTGATCGGCCCCGGCTGGTTCACCCGCCCCATCACGAATACCCGGATCTCCCGGTCCACCGGCACGTTGATGACGTCGTTCGGCTCGATCGGAACGTTGAGCTCCTGGTTGCGGTTGACGAGCAGGTCCTTTAAGTCGATCGTGATCGACGACGTGCCGCCGTCCGGGTCCTCCCGCAGGATGAGGACCTCGTTCCCGGCCGTATCGCTTAACCCCCCGGCCATGGAGATGATCTGGAGCAGGTTCCTCCGCCCGACGAGCTCATAGTTCCCGGGGGTCGTCACCGCCCCGAGCACCGACACCTGCTGGTTCTTGTATTCCTTGATGAAGATCGTCACCTGGGGGTTCTTGACGTACTTGGCCTGGAGAAGCTCGGTCAGCTTCTGAACGACTCCCTCCTGGGTCAGTCCTTCGACCATGACCCGGCCGATAAGAGGCAGAGTGATCGATCCGTCCTCGGAGACGCGGACCGTCTGGCTCAACTCCGCGACCTCGAAGACGCTGATCTCGAGAAGGTCGCCGGGGCCGATGCGGTAGGCCCGCACGAACTGGTCCCGCGCCGCCTGCGTCTGGGCCGGCGTCTGCCCCTGAGGCAGGGTCTGGGCCGCGCCGATGCCGCCTCCGGCAAGAGCCATAGTCAAAGCCAAGGCGAAAATACTCAAAGCATTCTTCATCTCAATGCTCCCTAACCTCCGATTCCCATCATCCGGGGCTTTCCTCCATTGACGCAACCCCCCATCTCAAAGGCAAATCTTGAATCTTTAGTTTAGACCAAGACGAGGCCTTTGTCATCTTTCGAGTGAATTTCCTGGCTCGGACTTTCTGACAATCTTGACGAACGTTTCCAGAATGATCACGAAATCCCCGCCGAATGTCCTTTGGTCAACATAGTCCTCGTAAAGCTTCAGCTTGTGCGGCAGTATGACATCCCGGTACGTCATTTCCGGGTCCGTCGAGGACGCCAGAATCTCCTCCTCATTCCTATAAACGAGCGATGCCGGGTCGGTGATGCCCGGCCTGACCGCGAGAACCTTGCGCCAGTGCTCCGGAAAGGCATCGACCCATTTCCGGATCTCAGGGCGAGGCCCAACGAAAGACATCTCCCCCTTGAGGACATTCCACAGCTGAGGCAGCTCATCGACCTTCCAGGCCCGGAGGAATTCGACCGAAGGGAGTTACGCGGGCGCGGCTTCCGGGCTCGAAAACGCCGGCCTCGGCACCCTCGAGGGCCTGCATAGTCCGGAATTTCTTGACCCAGAACGGCCTTCCGTTCAAGCCCGCTCGTTCCTGAGAGAAAATGACCGGACGTCCAGAGGTTAAAAGAATGGCCAATCCGATAAGGGCCAGGAACGGGCACGAGGCGACCAGTCCGATCAGCGAAAGAGAAACGTCAAACGCGCGCTTCATAACTGGGTGGATATCGCGTCGGCGCTGATTATAAGATGGGGCCGTCTTTACCCCGTCCGTTCTTGCCGAAGAATCTATGCCAACCTTGGCGGACGACGAAAAATGCACCTACTCCAAAAAGAAGCAAAATGAAACCGAACTCTTCCTCATTCACGATAGTCGCTATCAAGGCAAATATTGCCAGGACGAACGAGAGAGCGTACAAGATGATCACCGAGAGTCGTTGCGTATGTCCCATTCCCAGGAGCATATGATGGATATGTCCCCTGTCACCGGTGAACATCGAACGGAGGTACGAGATCCTGAATTTCTTTTCAATAAGCAACTTGTGTAACAATCGGCGGACCATGGAAGATAATGTATCCAGAACAGGGACGCCGACGATAAGGACAGGAACGAGAATCGCCAAGATCGTTGTCTTCTTGGTTCGTCCCAATATGGCAAGGACCGAAAGTGAATATCCAAGCAGCATACTTCCACAATCCCCTAGAAAGATCTTCGCAGGGGCCCTGTTGTATTTTAGGAATCCTGCGATCGCCCCGCAAAGCGCCGCCGAAACGAGCATGACCATATAGTTGCGTGTCGTCATGACCGTTATCGTAAAAACAGCCGCCGTAGATATAAATCCGAGGCCTCCGGCAAGGCCATCGAGGCCATCTATCAGATTGAAGGCATTCGTTACGCCGACTATCCAAAGAACGGTGAGAGGCACAGCGAACCAGCCTGTACTCTGCAGCCCGCTGTGGGGAATTCCTACAGCACCGATGACAACGCCTCCCAAGAATATCGTTATCAGGGCCGCGATCGTTTGAAATGAGAACCTAACCCATATAGATGCGCGTCGAATATCGTCGTAAAGGCCTACCAGGAATACGATCGTGGCGGCGATGCCGATGGCGATCCAGAATCGGGCGTTGAGGTCGAAACTGATCCTGATCCTGTCATTCAGGAGGATTGCGAAAACAGAAGTAAGCGCGATCGATACATAGATGGCCATGCCCCCGACGGACGGCACCGGCGAGGGGTGAATCTTGAGCCCGCCCGGCACGTCCAGCAGTTTGAGGCGGGTCGCCGAGCGAATGACTACCGGCGTTACGATGAGAGAGATTAAGAGAGCTATAGCGAAAGCGAGTATGGCCTCAATGGGCATCATCAGTCTCCGCAATCCTCCGCTCCATGCGCGAGAATGCCACAGACAGGGCCAGCATTATCACCGTGACTGAGGCGCATTACCACTCCCTTGCTGCCGAGGATAATCGATATGTAACAAATCCGGGGGGCAATAGCAAGCGCAAGATGTCCGTTTCTTGGAGGTCCTCCCACCTATTCCCTATCAAGTCGTCTTGCCTCAGCGCCGACATCAGGACGCGGCGGACGGGATTCCTCCAATATCTTCAATTAGCGAACGATATTCCGCCAGAATGATAGCCGGTGCATATTTTTGTTCTGCGATCCTGCGCGCCGATCTTCCCATGTCGGCCAGCTTACTTCTATCCGAGAATGCCTCCCTGATAACGGCAGCCAATTTCACGGGATCATCCGGTGGGACGACCCAGCCGATCCCCTCTTCTTCAATGACCATAGATAATTCTGAATCTCCGTCTGCGACCGCAATAAGGGGCTTCCCCGCAGCCATAGCGTTGTACATCCGGCTGGGAACGCCCACTCCGGCCATCCCGCTAATCAATGATGCCACCGAGATGCTGCAAGCATTGAGAAAAACGCTTTGTTCCGATCGGGCTCGGAAACCGAGGAGTGTCACATTGTTCAGGGCCTTATCAACAACCTCCCGTTCCATCCATTTCTTCTTTGCCCCATTTCCGATAAACAGAAAATGGAATCGGTCCTCATCCCTTAACAGCTCTGCCGCCCTGAACATTGTCTCGATCGCCTGGACCCTACCCATATTTCCCGCACATTGGACGACATCCTTATCTTCAATGCCAAGTTCATGCAATAAGGGACTTGGCTCAACCCAGGAGGGCGTTATTGTTTCCAGATCGGCCCAATTATGGATGATATGGATGTGTTGTCTATCGCCTCGCATCCGTGATCGCACCAGCCGCTCCATGTCACGCCCGAGGACCACGACGCGATCCGCGCTCCGAAAGATCCACCCGTTTAGCTCCACCATCATTTTAGAGATGAAACTGATCTTGGGGAGCACACCTGAGGCGATCATCGCTTCTGGGTAAACATCATCAACGCGGATAATTAATCTTGTTTTTCGAATCTTGCAGGCAAAAAGCGCGAGAATAGGCATCAAAGGAGGGCTCGTGACAACGAATGCGATATCACCCGGTCTTATTCCTTTGACCATTCGAAAAAACATCGAAACACTTAGGAAAAGCATATTTAGGATACGAAATGGCAGCACGTTCTTATCTAGAGCTAAGTCAAGAGCCCTTTCGATCTGGACTCCGTGTCTGATATTACTCTTCGGGACTCCTGTGCCGCGCGCGCTATATTTTGGCTGCCCGCAGATGACGTTGACGGGCCAGAACGTCGCAAAATGTTCCGCCAAGCTGGTCATATAGTGGGCCGTTCCATCCTCGTCAGGATAGTAGACCTCAGAGACGATCCAAATCCTCGAAATGGTTTTCAAGCTAATATCGTTTTGAGGCAGAACAAATTGCCGCTGTCGGAGACTAGAGGCCGTACACACCCTTTGCCCAGGCGACGTACCGCTTTATTCCCTCTCGGATATCGATATGCGGGGCATGCTTCAGGTCCCGTCTGGCCTTGCTAAAATCAACCAGCTTGAATCTGGTTGTGAAATTTTCTTCCTCGTCATACAAAGCGAGTTTTGGGCTCGATCCAATTGTCTGAAGGACGATGTCGGCCAGCTCCTCGATGCCGATAATCCAATCCTCCTTGCCCCCGATATTATAGACCTCTCCAGGAATGAAATTATCCATGATATTTGCAAAGGTCCGGCAGGTGTCTTCCACGTAATCGAATATCCTCTTGTGGCCCTTATGGACTTTGAACGGGTCCCCTCTGAGGGCGTGATAAACGAATATCGGAATAACGCCCCGGTATGTGCTGTAGTATTCATGAGGCCCATAACATCCGACAGGCCTCACCCGGACGATTTCGGTTCCGAACATCGTCCCATGGTTCAGGCATTGCAGCTCCCCAGCCCATTTGCTTATCGCATAGTCGTTCATCTGCTTGATGGGGATCCTGTCCATGACATCTTCGGACATCAGCTGATCATAATCTCCATAAACCTCGGCGCTCGAGAAGAAGATCATCTTGAACCGATGTTGCTCCTGGAGACGCAACATGTTCTTTGTCCCGATGACGTTCGTGCGCCACAGATTTTCATAATGATCTTCGCCATTCCACCGGCCGTATTCAGCGGCAAGGTGATAGACATAATCAAATTTCATGCGGCGAAAGATCATATCCATCTGTTGATAGACTCCGACATCGGCTTTCAGATGCTGACGGTCCTCGCCCTGAAGAAGATCGCAGGTCCAAACATCATGCCCACGTCCCCTGATCTCCTGGGTGAGATTTGTGCCGATAAAGCCCCGACCGCCGGTGATAAGGACCCTTTGTTCGCTCATAATCACCTCATTGAACTCGTTTTTGTTGCTTTATTGCTGCACGCCCGGCTTGACGGGCTTGCCGGCAACTGCATAGAGGATCTTATGCAAGACGATTCGTCCGAACCATGCCTCGTAGCCAAGCCAGGTGATAAACCGACTTTTGAACCCAGCCAGGGCAATATAGTTGCGAAAAGTCCTCCGCAGAACAAAGTCCCGTTCCTTAATCGCACTCGGGGGGATGTTATATGTCAGATCATCGAGCCGGGATGGCATGTCACCCAGTTCCACGGCTCGCCTCAAGTGTTGGACCTTCTTCCATGAGTACCCCATCAGCTCGGATACATACAAATCGAAAGCACCGGCGCTGCTCCCGGCTATGATCAAGTCCATCGAGACGGGGTCTCCGGCCATGGGCCCGTTTTGGTCCAGAAAATATTGTCCGTCCGCTAGAACCACTGGTTTCAGCGCCCGATTGATTGCGACGATGGCGTCAGAAAATATGTAATGCTTCCTTAACCGCATGATATCCGGAATGCATCCCCATTGATTCTTATAGCCCAGTGAGAGCCCGGTCATGCAGTGGATCTTGGGAACGGGCATACTAATAAGGAGATCCGTTTCATGGAGGAGCCGAGTCGGAAGCATGATCGTATAATCTCGTTTTTTCCTACTTACACATATCGGGGCGGCAGGCTCTTCATTCAGGTTGACCGCTTCAATTTCATACTTCTTTTTGAGGTCGTATACGCCATGCCCAGCGAAAGCTTCGGAAGCTTTCCATGCCCCATACCCTCCCTCGGTCTCGACAACAGCGATTCTCGGAGTCATCTGCCTAATGATCTTGATCGTCTGTTCCAGGACTTTTGGAGAAGTCGTTATTCCCGGTTTGTGGTAGGGGTATGTAAAATTCGGTTTCAAGGCAACGATTGAATCAGAACGGATCATGCCAAGGATGCCCGACAGATCCAGGGCGTCATATATGGCCTTATTCAGGTCCTGGTTGATTCTTGTTGCGGCCACTACCTGCTTCTTCATCAGATGAACCTCACGCTTGCCGCTGTCCTGGTCGTCAATCAGCCAAAATAAAATCAGGCGTCGGGCCATGTCCCAGGAGCCAACGATATAAAAGGACCGCTTTTTGAGCCGCATTTCGCCATGTATATTTCGCCGACACCAACTGCCGTCCACGTTCACCCATTGCTGTCAGCTCGAAAGCGGCCATCCGGATGGCTTGTGCCAAAGCTTCCTGTAACGCTTCCGGTTTGATATCTGTCCACCAGCCACAGCGCTCTTTGACTAGATCTTCCCAAGGCGCGCCCTGCGTTGTCAGAACGGGTAAGCCAACTCCCAACGCTTCAGCAATGACTATCCCGAAATTTTCACTGCGTGTCGGCAATACGAACAGTTCAGCGGAACCAAACGCGTCCCGTTTCATTTCGCCGAACAGCGGGCCGATGAACCTGATCCATGGGGTGATGCCGAGATGACGGGCCGACCGCTCCAATTCTTGCCGATGCCCAACTTGATCGGGGCCGGCAATGACTAAGAGCCAATCTCCCAGCTCAGCCCGCAACTCGGCCATCGCCTCGAATAATAGGGGCAGACCCTTCTTGGGGTGAATCCGCGATAAGAAGAGGAGAATCCTTTTCGCTTGGGCGATCCCAAATTCCTTTCTGAAACGCTCTCCGTTAGCCTTGCTCGATAGCCAACTGTCCGATACGCCGTTGGGGACCACTGCGATTAGCTGGTCTAAGCCCATATCGCCGGAAACTGCGAGCTTCGTTTGCCGATGAGGCCATCAAACATGTCGCCTCGCGGAGGTTCTTTGCTTCGTATGCCAGTGTAGCCAGATTCTTCTTGAATCGAGCTATTCTTAGCGCATATTCTTCAAGCGACCCATGTGGAGAAAGCACAGTTGGACGAGCCGATGCCTTTCGCCATTCATTCGCGACCCTAGAATTGGCCATCCAAATGCCATGTTGATGCATAAGGCTGAAGCTTTGCCCTGTACTCTTCTTTGAGGCTAGCTCCATCGTCGGGCTATAGCCGACCGCCTTCGGTCCAACAGACGGAAAGCACCTAATGGCTTGGGGGGGCAAATCATTTTCTTGCGCCAATTCAGTTGCTGGCTCCCGGTCCAGGGTCCAGATTGTCGCATGGCATCCTAGCGAAAGCTGCTCGCGCACGAGTCCGACCGCTGCTGAACCCATGCCGGCGGATCTTCGACCGATCGATTGAACCAGATGCAGGACGTTCAGTCCGCTAATGCTCCGGGCTGTTTCAGGAAGATTCTGCTGCCTATTGGCATTCAGCATGCCAGATCCCCCAAAGGAAACAGGAGTCGCTCATAGGCGTTGACTGCCTTCTCGGAAGAGTATTCTTGTTTCACTAATTCATGGAGTTCTTCAGGTGAGTGCACCGGCAAAAGCCCCCGCAAAAAGGCAGTCATAAGGTCGGCAATCCCTTCTGCCGTCGCGTCCTTGGCTATCCATTCCCCCTCGATCTTCCTCATCACTTCCGGCAACGCCCCCACAGGGGTCACGAGGGTTGTGCGCCCGCTAGCCAATGCTTCCAATACGATAATCCCGAAACACTCGAGTTGCGCGGTCGGAACGACAGATGCGTCGCAGGCTCCGTATGCGATCGGAAGGACATTATTAGGCACAAAACCCATAAACGTCACTTCGTTCTCCAAGTCCAAGACCTTGCGCAGTTTCTCCAAATGTAGGCGCAATGACCCACTTCCGCCGATCGCTACGTGGAGCTTGAAACCTCTTTTTTTGACGAGTCTGACCGCGTGTAAAAGATTGTCCAAGCCCATGCGGGGCTCCAGCCGCCTGAGGACAAAGAAAACCGGAACGTCGGTAGGCCAGCCGAACTGCCGCTTGGATGGCTCAACTTGTTCCTGAGATAAAGGATGGAATTTATCAGGATCTACCCATCCGGGGATTACTTGGATCTTCCTGGCGACCGCATCTCCATAATGGCGAGCGATGAGTTCGGCAGTATAGCTTGATTCTGAAGCAAGGGCGGCAGAGCGATCTAGGAGCGAACCCTCGAGTTTCTTGATTATCGGGAGTCCAAAGAGAGTTTTCGCCATACCCGTAAGGCCTTGAGCTCCCCAAGTGATGCGCAGCTCATCGATCGCGGGCGAGTGAACGTTGTAGCAGCATCGTGATTGTTTTTCGAAGAGCTCGAGGGCCGCAATATATTGAAAAGGGTGATGGCCATGTATCACCCCTGGCGGGGCTGCCAAATACTTCATTAATAAGCGCTCGACAGCTTGAATATGTACTCTGTGGCGGCCAATCGAGAGTCCGACTCGGCCGAGGCAGCCGGTAGCGCAATACGGTTATGCCCTCAATAGTCTCCTTTTCTGCACCATGTCCGAATAGATCCTCGCAGACGACAGTCACCCGATATCCACGACGAGCTAAGAGCGTCGCCGTATCATAAGCTATTCGTACGCTGCCACCACCACGTTCGGCGTCGAATGCCATAGCCGGTATCAAGAGTTCCATCATGATTCTTGTCAGCGACCGCTCATATCCTGCGGATCCCTCCTATGCTACCCACGGCCTTCTTGCCGGCCTTCACGCCTCCTAGTCCATAAATTAATGCTGTGACGATCAACAAAGCGAATAGCGTGCGCAACCCGTCTGTGGCGAAAGGAGTGTACGTTGCTTCCCAGTTAAACGCCCCAAACAGGGAGACATAGAAAAGCGGAGCGAGCGCGCTGCCTATTCCCCGCTGTATCAGGCTCCCGTAGAGAATCCGCAGATAGAGGCCGACCAAGAACATCCCCAAGGGAACACCCAAGAATCCAAAATTGCGAAAGAGGTCGCCGAACATAGTTGGACCGTTCGATGATCGATAAGGGCTATCAAGGTAAATGCGCGTGAATGCCAGGCCAAATTCACCCACAACAGGCTTGTCCGGCCAGATCGTCCGCGGAATAAATCCTAGCACCAGTTCATTCACGATATTGTTATTAATTCCGGCGGCCTTCTCAGCCGGCTTAAGTGAGCTCGCGCGAGCCAGCGTGACTCCCAGTGTATCTATCCCGATAAAGCGATCCAGAAGAGCCGTGCCGACGAAGCTGGCTTGCTCACTGAATAACAACCCTCCGGTATACTGGACTGCCGATCCCATCAGAGAGATCGTCTCCTCAACCGAAACCGGCAGATCGCCGTATGTCTGAGTCCGAACATTTCGAAATTGAGTAATGACAAGCATTCCGACGATCAGGGCCATCAGGGAGACCAGAAGAAAAGGAGCCAGCCGACGCACTCCGATCCGACCATAGCGTCCGTAAAAAAAGGCCATCGTTGCCAAGATCATAGTGCTGAAAAGAGCGGCGCGCGAACCCGATATCAACGTAAAACCGATGACGATAATCCCCGAGCCGATGGCCGCAGCACGCCATCCGGCCTTACCGCGGTACCGGGCCGCTCCAAGGATGAACAAAAAAAAGGCCATGCTCATGACCTTGCTGAGAGGTCGCAGAAAACTCACGACATAAAGATCGCCTGTCATCTCACTCAAACTGGAGCCAAACGCCCCCGCCCGGACAACGATCAAGTTAAAGACAACTCCCAGAACAAACACCACGGCCACTGGGATCAATGTCACCCGGCATTCACCAACCAGCCATCCTGGTAAACGAAGGCGCTTGGTGATCGAACCGCCCAGAGGGATGTAATAGCCAATTAGGACGGCCGTCCAGCCGACTGCCATATAAGCAAGCGCCGAGCGCAGAAACCGAGTTGGGTCATCTGTGAGCGCGAGTACCGATGAGTCACCTCCAAGCGCAAGATAAACGCCCCTGAAGACGATCATCGGTACGCCAAAAGAGATCGCGGCGTAAACGAGCGGATGGAACAAATCGAATCGGCCGCTCTTCAATTGACGAACAACGGGCAGTCCCCAAATAATAACATTTAGGCCTATTAATAGGAGCGCCAACCAGTCTACGCTTCTGGACATGTCCATTAAGAGGAACAAGATAACCACACCACCTAATGAAGCCATCGTTAACAAGGCAAGCCATCGCACTCGCATTATGGGCTTTCTAGAAGATATCTTCCTCCGTAAAGTCAGATAAGTCGTCATCTCGAATCCATAGCTCTGAAATAGAAAGACAATGATAATACTGGTAGGAAGATCGAGCTTGTTAAGCCCTTTTGCCAGAACGCCTCTTCGCCCAACCAGCAATTCCCTCTTTGATCTTTCTTGCTTTTCGTTCGCCGCAGAATATCACCAGCAATGTCCGTGCAATCCTGCGCAGCACAGTCCGCAATTCAATAAGTACTGCTATTGGCTGCCTCGCCGGAATGCACAGTACCGGCAACACTTTTGACTTAGGGCTTAACTTGCTTCGTAGGATCAAAGTAATCTTGTAAAATTCGTTTAGTAGATTATGCCGGAAAAAGCGGTTCAAGCTGGAGCTAAACAATACATTAGACGCACATTGAGTATCGGCGTGTCTTCGATAGGTCCAAAGCGCGGGCTTAATGGCAACGATTCTCCCCCGAAACGCCATGTTCATAAGAAATGGGAACTCATTCGAAATCATCCTTCCGATAACTCCCATTCCATCATAGATTTCTTTGACAACAGCTCTTCGATGTAAGCCATAAACTGCAAAATAGGCGCTATTAGTATTGAAATATGGAGACAAGGAAAGAATAAACTTATAGATCGCTTTGGACCAGTCCTCATATTCCCTGAGGACATCAATGCGCTTAACCACAGCGCCACCGCCAGAGGTTCCTCCGATAACTTCGATATCCGAAATGCACGTCACTGCGTCTTGATTATGATCAAGATATCCGACAAGTAACTCCAGGAACCGAGGTGCCAGATAGTCGTCGTAGGCCAGCCATTTAAAATACTCCCCTTTCGCCTCATCCAGCACGATCTGGAAATTCGCTGCCGCCCCGCGATTCTCCGTCTGCCGAATAAAGCGAATTCGAGAGTCTCTCACGGCGAACTCTCGGCAGATTGACTCCGTTCTGTCCGCCGAAGCGTTGTCGGAAATAATCAATTCAAAGTTAATAAATGTTTGGGCCAGGAGGGAATCAAGTGCCTCCCTTATGTATTTCTCAGCATTATATACCGGCATCCCGATGCTGACTTTTGGGATGCGGAATTCTGAAGGACTGACTGCTGTGTTTCCCGGATTGGGCTGCACAATCATACCCTTCTCGAAGAGATTTGGGTTCGAAGCCAATTCCGAGTCAGAGAGGTAGCTAGAGCTGTTATGCCCAAAGTAAAGCATAAGACGAAGGCTAGGAAGACGACTTGGAATAGTCGTTGGTCCGGCGCGGAAACCGTCAGGCGCAATCCGCCGGCCATCGCCAAAGAGATAATAAATGGAATGCCAATATCCTCACGGTACCATCGCCATTTCTCGGCAGGCAACAACCGCCGATGCATGATCGGGAGACTAATGAAACATGTACCCGACATTGAGGATCACCCAGACGCCGGCCGCGCCAACCGCGCCATACCGTTTTGTGAGGATAATCAAGAGCGGCACCAGGAGCAGCACGGACACAAGATTGGACAAGCAAGGAGAGCCGTGTCCACCCGAAGGCCAATTGCAGAGCATAGGGGATGTTCACAAGACCATGGATGGCCGTGCCTATGACAAGAATGCTCACCACAACATGGGTATGCTCGGTGGTCACCGGATTCTGAGTCCACAGCAACAGGATTTCTTTCGAGAAGAGACGCGACCACGAGCGCGGCAGGAAGAACTGAGTACCGACACTAACTGCGCGCTTTTGTGATAGAGCTTCCTTATCTCCTCCGTGGCGCCCAACGCCACCAGATTGGTCATTCTAGGATAGGTGGCGATAAAAACTGGGCTGACGAAACGATAAAGGGTCATGGCCACCATGGAGGCCAAGGAATAGTAGCCAAACAATTCAAGGCTTAACATGCGGCTGAGGATGACCTTGTCAAGTTGCATAAGGATGGTTGACAACACAGTGATCCCAGTCATACCCACGGCGAATCGCCATATATTCAGGAGCAATTTACGGCGGAAACGCGGCGCTTCAGGGGAATTCGGTAGATTGTGCCTAAGGAAAATGGCGATAAGAACGACATGGACGACACTTACGCCGATCTGCCAGGAGAAAAAGGCTTCAACCGTGGGCGAGACAAGCCAGAGTATCAACACAGCGCCCAGTCCGCGGAAGGTGGCCATCACAACGTTGATGAGGTTCAGCAGCACCTGGCGCTGGAGGCCCATCAATCCGCCTGAATAGAGGCTTATCGGCCATTGAAAAGCCACCGCTAATCCCATGAGCGTGATAGCGGTTTGCACCGTTTGGAGGGACAGTTTTTGGGCATTCACCCAGTGATAGGCGATGAATCGGGACATCACGATAACGATAATACTGATCAGGAGTCCCATCGCCCAATAAGGGATCTCCATAGTCCTTACAAGGTCCCGCATCTCCTGGCCATTTCCCTCGCGAACAGCAAGTCGCGCCATTTCCCGGTTCAGGGTGCTGCTCAAACCCAGGTCTAGCAATCCAAAGAGCGCCAAGAGAGTGGCAAAGAACCCAACAAGCCCATAGGCTTCGATCCCGATGAAATGGATATAGAGGGGCACAAAAACAAGGCCCATAAGCCCGGTCCAGATGCTGCCGCAAAAGTTGGCGGCTATGTTCCTTTTGAGTATGCTCACGACGATAACGACCTGTCGATAAGGAACCCTATCGCACCCGCTTCAGATATCCATCCGGAGCGGCGGTGATCAGAAGCTTGTTCTGAATGTTTTCGTCAACCTGGAACTCGGGGTGAGTTTTCAGATATTCCTTAACGGCCGTCTTGGGATTGTTGCCCTTGCCCCAGGGCCGGTCGGAGAACGAATCACTGGGCAGGTCGTCAATCACGGTATCGAAGACCACACAATAGCTGCCTTTGCTGGTAAGAGGCGCATAGGCTTGCAGCTCTGCCAGGACATGGTCGTGAGTATGGTTGGAATCGAGGGATACGAGAATACGCTCAAAGTCCTTTGCATAATCCCGAACCCGGGCGATTACTTCAGACTCGATACTCGAGCCCTGTATCATATCAATTCGGCGCGACATGGGATGCGTTTCGATAGCGGAGCGGTTATGGGGACGGATGTCAATGTCTATTCCCAACACCCTGCGATGCGGTTTGGCCGGATCAAGGACCTGGCCACTCTCAACTGCGTCTCGATAGTCGAGCAACGCCAGCATAGACGCGCTCATGATCAACGATCCGCCATGTGCAATGCCTGTTTCGATGATGAGGTCCGGCTTGACTGACCAGATGAGTTCCTGCATCGCGATGATGTCTTGCGGGATCTGAATAATCGGGCGGCCGAAAGAAGAAAAGTTATACCCATACTTCCGCGCTCCTGCCAAAGCGAGCCATTCGTGGCTCAGGAGTTTCAGCGCGCCGTCATTACGAAGGGCCTCTATGCGCTCTGGCATTCCGGACACATAGTCGACCTCATTTGCTTTCGGCATATCTCTTCTATCTGTGTTCGTTTTCATGTTCACCTTCGAACATATATCCGGCTTGATCGAATTCTACCCCGCCAAGGCTGGACGGGCAGAGGATCGGATGCAGCACAGGGTTGCTTAGCGACCTAAAAAATAACGATGTGCACCACGTAAATTGGTTGGCGGGCCCGAATCCCGGAAAATCGATCCGAGCATAGCCACGCGTCTGGATGATCGAACATGTATCCGGACACCAATCAGAATTATCCAATATGACGATTGCCGATGGAGACAACATTTTCAAAGCTGCTTTCGCGCAGTCATATCTCCAGTGTCCATCAATCACGACGACATCGGATTCCCGAAAACTCTCTACGGAGTTAACATAAAGGTCATGATCTTGAATGAGCATAAGATGGATGTTCTTGATTTGATCGGCTTTGTTCTTGATAAACGAAAACCAATGGTTGTCGTTTTCGACAGTAACCACCTCCCGGCATTTTTCGGACCACATCAGGCTCGAGTTTCCCCCACCCCATTCAAATACCCGCAATTGCGAGAGATCGCAAGACTGCAGATGTTCTAAGAACGGATAGGTGAACCAGCCAATAGGAGAACGATCTCCCAGTTTAATCGAGTTAATTTCATGCTTATAGTCATCAATAAGGCCTTCACAGGCGAGTATTGTCCTGACATTCAATCGAGGAGATCTACAGACAAATCTAAGACGTGTTCCTAGCTTTCCTAAGGCGGTTTGCGGCTCTCGTTTCTTGGTATGCCTCAGAGCGCTATCATTTTTCATGATCATACCTTTACAGATAGAAGTTGGAGGGGCGAGCGGCTTACCCCCTCTGAGGATTAGCGGTCGCTGGCGGGGTATTCGACACAGCTCTCACTTTTTCAGCTCATCATCCGCATTTTCGGTCTGCATCAAGAATCGGTTTAGCTGCAAATCCTTCGGAAAGTGCTTAAAATACATCTTCATGCCCCCTTTATTTTCGTTCATTAAATACGGTGAGCGCATGATCTTGTCCCTGAAATATCGTTTCTGCATCTCATTTTTTGAATCCTCATACCCAGCTATATCGGGATGATGCCCCAGGCAAAGCTTGAATAGGGGCCAGCCAAGTTGATCCCTGTCAGAGGAGACGAGGGCATTAAACCGATGCTCCGTTTTTGGCCTATTAATTGAATCACTATATAGACCATGGAAGTTGGCTATTGTGCTTTCGATCGTATAATTCTTTAGGGCAAATTCCCGGGCTTGTTCTCCTATCATTCTCGCGAAATCCGGGCGACTTAATACAATACCGAAGTGCCCCAATAAAATCATAGATGTCGTTGGCAATGATACCGGTTACGCCGTCTTCGAGCAGGCTCTTTTCCGCTGGGTTGCCAATGACGACCGGAGCGACTCCCGCGCCCATCGCTTCGAGGATAGCCTGCTCTCCTGAGCCAAAATGGTCTGACCGCATTGGATATCCGAAAAGATCGGCTCGGCTCAGTATGCTTTCAATGTCCTTTACTTGGACAAGAAATTCGAAGTGATCGTAGATTCCAAGCTCTTTAGATTCTGCGCGCAAATGACCATTATCATCGTTTGATGCGACGATGAAACGGACTTCGGGAGATTGCTTGAGCAGGGTCCCGCATGCTTGAATAAACCCCGGATGGAGTTTTGAATAGCTCGCCGTACCAATGTAGGCAATGTTGATCCCGTCATGATCGGTTTTCCGCAGAGCGACCGTTCTCCCAATCCCCCCGATCCCATGAATGACCCGGCACCTATTTTCATGAATGTAAGCCGAGTAGCGTCCCTTAGCCGCAGGAGTTGAGAGCACTACGGTATCCGCAATATCAAACATTACCTGTGGGATTATCGTTGGGGCATAGATTCCCGATACATGGGCATAGACGATTAATCTGCAACTTGGCAGCTTGTTTTCCACCAAGAATTTAAACAATAGCGGATGGTTCCAAAATTCGATCTGGACGATATCGAATCCGTCCACATAAGAGTCGAACCGATTTTGGATATCATCAATTAATTGCCACGAAATCAGGCCAAGCAAGTGCTTGTCGACAGGCGACTCTAACAGGCAGAATTCATGACGGTTCCAGGGATCGGCCTGAACGATATTTGAAAGGAATCGGCCGACTCCCCCACCTAGATGGGGAGCGATGTGCAGTATTCTCAAAGGGTTCGCTGCCGTGACCTTGATTTTTCTTTGGATCTTTCTTGCCACCACTCAATGGTTTCGCCGATCCCACTGTTGATATCGTATTTTGGTTCCCAGACGACTTCGTCGGATAGTCGCCTGGCATCAGCGAATATAACAGGCGGCTCCTTCATGCTTTGGGTCAAGGCGCCTAATCTAACGAGGTTTCTTTTTCCCAGCTTATCTGCTATCAGGAAGACTATTTCCTTTAAGGCGATGGGCTTTCCGGATGCGATGTTCACCGGCCCGTCAACATTGCTCAATAACAACGAAACAAAGGCTGATGCGACATCTTTGACATACAGAAAGTCTCGGATCTGATTCCCATGAGTACACAGCGCAGGCTTGTCATGCATCAAGTTGAGGATGACCGAGGAAACCAGGCGACTCGCATCTTCATGCGGTCCATAAAGAAAAAATATTCTCCCCCACGCGCAACTCATACTTGCCTCGCGGGAGAAGTCTTTCAATACATGTTGAAGAGCGTTCTTGCAGGTGGCATATAACGATGAAGGAACAAGCGGCGTGGCAAATTCGGAACAATAACCAAACCTCGAGTCGTATTCCATGCAGGTGCCGGCCATTACCACTCGCCTGCCGCCAGCCTTTTGAAATGCGCGCATCATATGCGAACTGCCTTCCAACCAGCGGACATTTTCAATCGAGGACCAGTAGTCTCCCGGTTTGACGAACCAGGCGAAATGAAGGAGATGGGTGGGACGGATTCCCGCAATCAATTCAGCAGTCTTCTGCGAGTCGAGCAAATCTACGCTGTGCCAGTGCGCTCCGCTTGAATAGCGTTTTGGGACGACGATATCCGCCGCGTGCACTTCAAGACCCTTAGAAAGCAGTATGGGCAGGCAGTTGCTGCCAATAAAGCCCGCCGCCCCCGTCACCAAGACGCGCTTCTTTGTTGAACTATTGTTCTTCATGTTATTTTCTTTATTCTAGGAACAGCCGATATGAATATCCCCCCCCAGTCCCGTATGTGCGCATTCTGCTGGACAATCTCCCCGGCGATGTTCCAGGGAAGAATCAGAACAATATCCGGCTTGTCTTCCATCAATACCGAGGGCGATAAGATGGGAATATGGCTGCCGGGAAGGAATCTTCCTTGCTTTGAGGGCGCGGCGTCGCAAACGTACGGCAGCAGATCAGACTTGATCCCGGCGTAGTTGAGCAGAGTATTCCCCTTGGCTGCGGCGCCATATCCAGCGACCTTTTTTCCAAGACGCTTTTGTTTGATTAAGAATGCCAGGAGATTGTCCTTCACCCGATCGGCCTGATGCTGGAATTTCTGGTAAGTGGGCAATTTCCGCAACCCCTGCTTTTCTTCCTCAGCCAGGAGGGCCGGAACGGCTGTCGTCTGCGGACGCGAATCGTCCGCATGACAGCCAAATACACGCAGGCTGCCACCGTGGGTGGGTAGTTCTTCGACATCGAATACGCGCAGCCCGTTTTCTCGAAAGATGCGGTTGACTGTATAAAGAGAGAAATATGAATAATGCTCGTGATATACCGTATCGAACTGAGTTTGCTCGATGAGGCGCATCAGGTGGGGAAATTCCAGGGTGATCGTGCCGCCTGGTTTGAGCACGGCTTTGAGGCCGGCGGTAAAATCGTTGACATCCGGCACATGGGCATAGACATTATTGCCGATGATGAGGTCAGCCTGTTTACCCTCGCTCCTGAGCTGTTCAGCGAGCGCCGCACTGAAGAATTCGCGGAGAACCGGAATGCCGATCTTGCGGGCGGCTTCGGCCGCACACTGGGTCGGCTCGATGCCGAGGCAAGGGATGCCTTCAGCGACGAAGTTCCTCAGCAGATAACCATCGTTGGATGCGATTTCAATCACAAAATCCGCCTCGCAGAGCCCAAGCCTTTCCGTTATTCTTGCCGCATAAAGAGCGGCATGATCGACCCAGCTCTTTGATATAGATGAGAAGTAGGCGTAGTCATCGACAAACAACTCGTCGGGGCGCGAATAGTCCTCGGTCTGGACCAGCCAGCAGCAAGTGCAAACATAGAGCTTGAGGGGCAAGTAGATCTCTGGCTTGGTCAGGTCTTCGGCCTTCAGGTAAGCATTGGAGGGCGGTGCAAAGCCAAGATCAAGGAAGACATGCTGCAACTGAGCGTGACAATGGCGGCAGTTCATAGAGCGAGCCCCTCGAAGTCTGAGGTAATATAAGGATGGCTGCGATCACGTTCCGAAAGTTCTGTCACGGGCTAGAGGCCAGACGATTCCGATCCTCGGATCCGCACTATTGAGTGCACCTTCCCTCTGAGGGCAAAACACCTGGGTATGAAGATAAAGCAGCTCGCAGTCTTTCTGAAAGCGTCTGGAAACCGTGGGCAAATCCTTCTGGGATTAGAAGGCTTTTTTGATTCGTAGCAGATAGAATTTCACCGTGCCAATGCAGAAAGGTGGGCGAACCCTTTCTGATATCCACGGCAACATCGTAAACCTCGCCGCGAAGGCAACTGACGATCTTGCCTTCGGCATAAGGAGGATACTGGAAATGCAGGCCTCGGACGGCCCCCTTTTTTTGGGTACAAGTGGTGGTTGATCTGAGCAATCGGTTTTCTCAACCCGGCTTCCTGGAATTCTTCGGCGCAAAAAAAGCGGCAGAAAAAGCCCCGCTGATCTTCGAGGGGCTTCCGCTGCACAACCCAAAGTCCTTCAAGCGGCGTGGGATGGAAGTCGAAACGGCTTATTCGTTTTATTTCCAGATTTTCCATTTGGCCTTGCCATCATTCCATATTTTGTTGAGATATTCCATGTCCCGCAGCGTGTCCATACAGGCCCAGAATCCTCGGTGTTTGTACACCATCAGTTGTCCTTCTTTGGCGATTTGCTCCAAAGGACCAATCTCAAGATCGCAGGAATCATCTGTCGTCAGGTAATCCAAGATCCTGCGGTTGAAATACAAAAAAGCCCCCATTGACGAGGCTGCTTCGCTTTTGGGGTTTTTCGCTAGAAATCGTCTACACGATCGCCGTCTATTTTAAGTTCGCCGAAGCGGGCGGCAGGATTGATCCCCGTGACGGTCGCCATTTTTCCGTGAGCCTTATGGAAGGCCAGCAGTTTGTCGATATCCACATCGGCGATGCCGTCGCCGTAGGTCATCATGAAAGTATCACCGGTAATATATCTCTCCACTTTTTTTAAGCGGGCGCCTTTGAGGGCCTTTTCGCCGGTATCGGCCAGGGTGATCTTCCAGCCGGCTTCATCGTGGGCGTAATGAATGCAGGTCTTTTCCGGCTGTCCCAGCTCGATCGTAACGTCATTGTTCATGAGTTCATAATGGCAGAAATAATTCTTGATCATTTCGCCTTTATATCCGAGGGCAAGACAAAGTCTTTATATCCAAATTGCGAATAATACTTCATGATATGCCAGAGGATGGGATGCGCACCGATATTGACCATCGGTTTAGGACGAAACTCCGTTTCCTCGCGAAGGCGCGTCCCCACGCCGCCACAGAGGATGACTACTTTCAGGCTGTCAATCATGGGTTATCTGCCT
Organism: Candidatus Aminicenantota bacterium; assembly: GCA_963743205.1. Taxonomy (GTDB): domain Bacteria; phylum Acidobacteriota; class Aminicenantia; order Aminicenantales; family Saccharicenantaceae; genus RBG-16-66-30. The sequence goes on along the minus strand of CAVUOW010000009.1, from coordinate 619,877 downwards.
TTTTTGCTAGCGTCTTCTCTTCATATTCGTGAATTTGCTCAACGCAAAATGGATACATGTCGTCCTTCTGGCCACCTGCATAAAATCTTTTATACCAATCCGCCGTCATCTGCAAGCATTCGTCGATGGTCAGAGGACGCTGTGCCAATTGAGTTCGGCGTGGGCCTTGTCGCAATTAAGCTGAAGAAGGTTCGCCTCGTGAAGGGCCTGGGATCGGAGAGGTCTTTCCAGGAACCATCGCCCCAGTATTTTATCAGCTATCTGTGCCATTTCGGCGACCGTCAGATGGCTGCCGTCATCAGGCCGAAATTCCAGGCCCCGGAATACTTTTGGGATCTTGCCACAAGAAGGCGCCGAGCTGGAGGTATCCGCTGAAGGGCTCCAGAACATGCTGCCAGGGCCGGACGGCCTGGGGGCTGCGGATGCCGATGGGCTGACGACGGCTCAGGGCGCGGATGCAATCGGGAACGAGGCGGTCCGCACCCCAGTCGCCGCCGCCGATGACGTTGCCTGCTCGGGCGGAGGCGGCACCAACCAGTCCGGTTCGCACGGCATTCTGAGAGAAGAACGATTTCAGTAAGCGCTGAAAACCAGTTCCGCACAGCCTTGGAGGCACTATAGGGATCGTGACCGCCCATCGGATCATTTTCCCGGTAGCCCCAGACCCATTCCCTGTTTTCATAGCATTTGTCGCTGGTAATGTTGACCAGGACTCTGACGCTAGGAGTTCTTGCGGACGGCCTCAAAGACATTGACCGTGCCGCCGACATTCGTGTCAAAGGTCATTTTCGGCTCGTCGTAGGAGAGGCGGACGAGGGGTTGGGCGGCGAGGTGAAAGACAAATTCCGGCTGATATTTCTTGAAAGTCGCGATCAGCCCATCGAGATCGCGGACATCTCCATGGATATGCGTTATTTTCTCCTGGAGTTTCGTGGCCTCAAAATTGTTGGGTTCGCTGGGCGGATCGAGGGAATAACCGACGACGTCGGCCCCCAATTCCTTCAGCCAGATCGCCAGCCACGACCCTTTGAAGCCGGTGTGACCGGTGATCAGGACCCTTTTATTTTTGTATGATTCCCGGAGGACGGGTAGCATGTTCTTACCGCTTTTTCGCGATGTCGACTTGTTTTACCACCCAGGGAAAGGTCAGCGCGATGCCATCCTCCAAGAAATACTCGGGTTTCCAGCCAAGCGAGTAGATCTTGTCGTTGGCGAAATTGCGCGATTGCACTCCTACCGGTCCCTCGGTCCACTTGACATGAACCTTCTTCCCGGCAACTTGGGCCACGGTATCAATCAGCTCCTTAACCGAGACATATTGGGGACACCCGATGTTCACCGGGACTCTGAGTTCCGATTGCATGAGAAGATAGATGCCTTTTAACATATCGTCAATATACGTATATGAGCGGACCGCCGTCCCGTCACCCCAGGCCTCTATCGTACCTCCATCTTGCGCTTCAGCGACCTTTCGGCAGAAAGCGGCGGGAGCCTTTTCGCGCCCACCTCTCCATGTGCCCTCTGGGCCATAGCAGTTCTGGAAACGAGCAATCCTGATCTGCATGTCGAAGCGACGACCATAAGCAAGGGCCATCCTCTCGGAAAAGAGCTTTTCCCAACCATATTCATTGTCGGGGAGCGCGGGATAGGCTTCTTCTTCCACCATTTCGGGCTCGCCGATTGTCATATCTCGATAGATGCAGACAGAGGACGAAAAGAAGTACCGAGGGATCTTCGCTTCTGCCGCGGCATGGATCATATTGATGTTGATGAGCAGGCTATTACGCATGATCTCGGTCTCGGCTGAATGGATGAACCCCATTCCGCCCATGTCAGCGGCAAGCTGGTAGACTTCGTCAAAGGGGCCTGATAGGGCCTCTTCCGCGCTAGATTTTTCACGCAGGTCAAGTATGACGAATTCATCGGCGGCCGAGGGGGAGAACTCGGGGTACTTAATATCAACCCCGCGGACCGAATATCCTTCGTTCTTCAGCTTTCTGACCAGATGACTGCCGATAAAACCACCGGCGCCGCAAACCAAGGCTTTCTTCATTTAAGGCTCCTCCGTTCGTATCTTGACGATATGCTGGCTCAATTCACCGACGGAATCATCTCATCAATACGGCCGTGCTTTTCCGAGGTCGCCCCCTCGGTAAGGCCATCAGCCTTCGCCCCATCATCTCCTCAAGGGCGTGCACGAAATTTTCATTTCCTGCCGGGCGACCCGTTTTCAGGCAGCTCCAAGTTCTAGAAAGAGTCAGGTTATCCCCTCCTTTGGCGAGATACGCCCTCCAATCCTCTATCTGGCTGACCAGGGAACTGCCGTCCCCAATCACGGGATCAGCTCCGCCGAGGACGTGGCCCCGAGCGCTCGACCAGGGATAGCTCTCGGCCTGCTCGACAAGTCCTGCCCGGACGGGGTTATTCTCGATATGGCGAACCTCCTCGAAAACGCTTCTGTCGTCAAGCATGCACGAGAGGAACCGGCCTTTCCAGAGGTGGCCGGACAAGCCTTTCTTTCCGTGGAAGTATTGGGCATATCTCATATGGAGGGTATTGAAAGCCTGGGCAAGACCATTGTCAACTATCGGGACGCAGACGAAATGGACATGGTTCCGCATGAGACAATAGGCCCAGATCTCGACCGAGTAGCGAGTTGCGTATTCGGTTAGCCAGGCCAGGTAGCGCTTGAAATCCTCGTCCTCCTCAAAAACATTCTGTCCGTAGTTCCCCCACTGTGTGACTTGGTGCGGGTAACCGACGAAGGTCATGCGGGCAAGACGGGCCATATTAGTTCACGAAACCAAATTTCTTAAGCCTTGAATAGGCTACCGCCGGTGCGCGCCGGGGCGCGGTGGCGACAGAGGTGCATCCGTTCCAAGGTTATCAAGACTCTTAAGGTAAGGCACCCCACTGCCAGAGTCGATCCAAGCCTATAACCGGGATAGGGGTTGATCCGTGCCTTTTTTAGCGACGGGCAACATCGTTAGTTCATTCAGTTCCCTTAAGAGCGAAATATGAGGGAATTGTATTGAAAGCGCACAGATTATGTCAAGGAGAAAATGGGGACAGGGGTAATTTATTTGAGCCCCCGAAACATCGCACTGCCTTGGCCGGAACGTTCCGATAGAGTCCGGCACTCCTGGCGTCAGGATGGACTAACCCAATCTAACGCGTTCTGCAGGTCAAAGATCAGAAAATGGCCACGACCATGGGGATCGTCGTGGCTCCTGATATCATGCTCCAACCGCCCCACGTCTCCTCCGCGTCCATGCTCCTCATATAGATCGAGTCTCCCACCGACGCCTTCACGAATAGGTACAGCTTCCCGTTGAACGAGCCCACTGTCGGGGATATCGTCGTCCACCCGTACATCCCGGTCCAATCGCCCCAGGTCCCCTCCGTATCCATAGACCGATAGTAGATCCGGTCGTCAGATCCCCTCACGAACATGTACAGCCGGTTGTTATACTCCGCCATCGCCACCGGCCCCGGCGTAAGTCCGGAAAGCTTCTGCCAGCCCGACCATGTTTCCGTCGCGTCCATGCTGTTCCACCAGATATCCATATTGACGGAACTCTTCACCACCAAATGCAGCTTCCCGTTGAACACCGCGACCACAGGCGGCGTGGTCGTCGCCCCTGGCATCAAGCCCCAATCCCCCCAGACCCCGCCCGTGTCCATCCCCCGGTAATAGATCAGGTCGTTCGAGCCCCTCACGACCAGATACAACTTGTTGTTAAAGGCGGCCATCGACGCTGTCGACGGAGAGAACCCGGAGAGCTGCGACCAATCGCCCCAGGTGCTCGTGGCATCCATGCTCCGATACCACATCTTGTCGTCCACTGTGTCCTTGACAACGAGGTGGAGCCGGTTGTTGAAGACGCCCACGGTCGGTGTCGTCGACGTCCCTCCCGGCATAAGCTCCCAGCCATCGAATGTTTCGTTGCTCGCCATCGGGTTCATCCAGATGCCCGTGTCCACCGTGCTCTTTACGAAGAGCCTGAGCTTGCCAGGTAGCGCCAACGCCGTATAATCCTCGCTCATCAGAGCGGTCGTGACATTCGAGTAGGGTTTGCTTGTGGGAGTGAATATATGGCCCTGGAGCGTTGGCGTCACAGTTCCCGACCAGCCGGTAGGCACTCCACCTATGTAGAGGCCCGTCGCGTCCGTTAGAGGATTCCCGGGAAGTCCGGACATCGTAACACCTCCCAGTCCGGCTCCCCCGAGAGTCACTGTCCCGGAGATGATAAAGCCGACAGAGGCAGCATAATCCTGACCGGCTTGGTCGGCCGAAAGGTTCGAATAGGTCCGCACCTCCGGAGCGAAGATGTAGCCCGGCAGAGACGGCCTGACCGTCCCCGACCACCCCTCCGGAGCCACCCAGGCATACCCACCGGCGCCGTTGGTCAGGGGTGCTCCAGGAAGACCGTACATGACGACCCCGGAAAGCGGCGTTTCGCCGAAGAGAATCTTTCCCGAGATCACATAGCCGACGCCAGTGTGGGGCCCGACCGTGATGGACAGCTCCCGGGTCGCGATCTGCTGGGGCTTCGTCGAATCGGTCACCTGGACCGTGAAAACGAACGTGCCCGCCATCGTCGGCAGGCCTTTGATTCTCCCGCCCGGGCCCATCGTCAGCCCGTCGGGCAGGGCGCCCCCGATGATCGTCCAATAATAGAACGTGCGGCCGCCGGAGGCCGCGAGCGTCTGGTTGTAATCGACGCCCAGCTCCCCGTTCGGGAGCGACGCGGTCGTAGCCGTCAAGCCCGGCCGCTCCGCCAGGACGGCGTCGATATTGGGCGCCGTCACGCCCTGCGTGACCATCACCGGGTCGGCAGTGCCATGATCTCCCTTATCGTTGTAGAATTCGGAGGCAAAACGGGAAGATATCGAATCGGCATTGAAGTAGACCTTGGCCGGTCCCACCGGCACGTTCAGGACGGTATAGTAGCCGTTCGCGTCCGTAACGGCCGTGCTGTTGGCAACGTTCCCATTGGCATCGCTGACCACGACCGTAAGGCCCGCGATCCCCGTTCCGATGGAATCGGTGACCCTGCCCGAGATACCGCCGCCGTTATGTTCGAGTACCGCGTTGATCCCGTTCGTAGTCCCACCCGCGGACACGGGCACCAAGTCACCCAAACCAAAACTCGGCTTGTCGTCGAACAATTCGGCGGGGAAGTTGGTGATCCAGTTATATGTAAAAGAGAAGCGGACCCGGTAGTTGCCCGCGGGCAGATTTCTCACGAGGAAATTCCCGTCGGCATCGGGTTGCGCCCCGCCATAAGCCCCACTGACATTCTCGAAGCATTGGACGAAGCCGCTGAGCAGCCCGTGGCCATCGTTGTCCGTCAGCCGGCCTGCGATCGCCCCAGCGGGCGAAAGGACCGCGTCGATCCCCGACGTCGTTTGTCCGAGTGTCACCGCCACCGGCTGGGCTTCGGCCAAGGTCCCTTTATCGGGATAATATTCGGAGATATAATTCCCGGAGTAGCAGGGTCCGGCATTAAAGAGGATCTTGACGCTCCCCCCCGGGATGCGGTTGATGAGATAGCTGCCGTCGGGCTGCGTGTTCACCGATTGCAGGGCGATGCCGGAAACATCGAAGGCCGTCACCTGGACGCCCTGGATCGGGTTCGCCAGCGAATCCGTCACGATTCCAGAGACATAGGCCCCCTCCGCGAGCGCCGCATCGATCCCAGCCGTCGTCGCCCCGGCGATGACGGCCACCGGGCGGCTCTCCCCAAAAGAGGCCCGGTCGTTGAACCATTCGCGCCCGAGCGAGTTGCCGGATGGCGGCCGGAAGCTGACGGCGTAATTCGCCGTTCTCAAGCGATTGATCGTATAGTTGCCATTGGCGTCCGTATAGGCATAAGAAGCCTGGCTGCCATTGGCGGCGTAAGCGGCGGCGATGGCCTGATGGAGCGGATTCCCTCCCGCGTCCGTGATCCGACCGCTGACGGTACCGCCTGGATCGAGAACGACGTCCGCTCCGGTGATCGGCGTCCCGGGGACGATGGTCACGGTTTTGTCGAAATCGTATGACTTCGGTTGAAAATTGCGGGAAACAAGCCAGCTGTCCGGGAGCCCATCGTTCGGATTCTGGTCGAAATCCTGGAGATTGAACTGGACCTGGTAATCCCCGGCGAAGAAAGCGATCTTATAGTTTCCGTTATCGTCCGTGATGGCCATGGGACGGTTTTTATTCCAGTCGAAGGGCAGCCCGTAGAGCTCCACGGGCACTCCTCCAATCCCCTGATCCGCATTATCGGTGACCTTCCCCGAGATGGTTCCGACCGGAAGGACGTTGCTCGTTGTCACGAAGAGCGAATAGACCATCCCCGGATTGGCTATATAGGTGTGAGCGATGTAATACCAGCCCGAGGCGACATCAGGGATGAAAGCGACCTCGTCGACGTCTCCGCTCATGCTATAAGTCAGGAGTCTCCCCGTCGCGTCCATGATGCCGTAATCAAGGTCCTTGAAATTGGCTGGATCGGCCTGGGCCGTCCCGTTCGGGAAGGATGTCGCCGTCAGACGGACCCCCAGAGTTTTGCCGGCGTCCTCGGCCGGGACGAAGAACTTGAACCAGTCTTCGTCATTGAGAACGAGGTCCGGGACGACCGTCCCCATCGGGACGACGGCCGCCGCGGCAAAGCTGTCGTTCTCCTCGTAGCTATCGTCCGCGCCGCCGGCGTAAGTCGAGGTATAGTCTTGGGCCAGCTTATCGCTACCCATTCCGTCGTTGTAGCTTCGGTTCGGCGGAGAGAACGAGAAACCCGGGAGAGTCGGAGTTACGGTCTGCGACCATTCGGTCGGGAGCATCATGGCATAACTTCCGTCCGTGTTCGTCCTTAATTCGAGCGGCAGGCCGGCCATCAAGACCCCCCCTTGCCCCACGCCGTTGAGCCTCACGGTCCCGGAGAGCAGATGGCCCGGAGAAGCCGCGTAATCCTGGCCGGAGAGGTTCCCAGCAACGACCATGTAGGTTTTCAACGGCGGATCAAAGGCGTAACCGGCCAGAACGGGCGTCACCGTATTCCACCAGCCAGGTTCGACGACGGCCACATAGGTGCCGGCGCTCGAAGTGATCGGGTCACCCGGGAAGCCGTTCATAACGACTCCCGCCAGGGGCGACCCACCCGAGGTCACCGTCCCTGTGATCGTGTATCCTTCGCCCGCATAGGTCCCGACCGTAATGGATAGGTATTGGATCTCTCCGAATGAGGGGGGCATCGTTGAATCGTAGACTGTGACAGTGAACGGGAACGTTCCCGTCGTGGTCGGAACACCCGTGATCAGCCCGTTGGAGCTCATGGTCAGTCCGTCGGGGAGGATGCCCCCCGTGATCGACCAGCGATAAAACGGCCGGCCGCCCGCGGCCGCGAGCTGTTGCTGATAGGCGACGGCGACCTCGCCTGCCGGCAGCGACGACGTCGCTACTGCCAGAGCCGGTCGATAGGCCAATGCAGCGTCGAGGAGCGTCGTCGTCGTTCCATCGGTCACCGTGACCGTATTTGCCGCGCTGTGCCCGGGCTGATTGTTGTAGTACTCGGAGGCGTAGCCGAGCCACATGCCGTCGGTAGAAAAATAGACCTTGGCCGATCCGGGAGGCACCTGCCGGATCGTATAGTTGCCGTCAATATCCGTCATTGCCGAGGAATAGCTCTGCACCCTGGAAGCATCCTGGGCGATGACGTTCACTCCGGCGATGGGAAACCCGTCCGTGTCAAGCACTCGCCCGTGGATCAGTCCGCCTCCGCCCGGGAGCGTGACATTGATATCGGCAGTCGTCCCACCTGCAACGACCGTTACCGTGCCGGCGCCGGCGGAAGATGCCGCGTCGGGGTACCAATGGGCGATCCGGTCCCCCTGCTGGGAGGGACGGGCCAAGACCTTATAGCTGCCAGGCGGCAGGTTGCTGATGGTGTACGTCCCGGGTCCGGTAAGGGGGAGGGCCACCGACACGCTCTGGAAATAACTGCTGAGCATATCGAAGGCGATGATGTTCACGGGGCCAGCGTCGTTGAGCACCTGGCCGGAGATGGTCCCGGCGAAGCTGAGCGACGCGCCGATGCCCTGGGTCAGCTGCCCGGCGGAGACTTGAACCGTTCCCGCCTCGCCGATGAACCGAGTTCCCGGATAATACTGCGAAACGAGATTCGCGCTCGTTATCGTCTTCGCGTTGAAAAAGACCTTCCATGCGCCGGCGGGCACGCCCGAAAGGGTGTAATATCCCATCCCGTCCGTTCTGGTTGTCCATAAGGATATTCCCACGGGATCGACGACCGCGACCTGAAGGTTCCCGACGGGATTTCCATTGCCGTCCAGCACGCGGCCCACGATGGTCCCCCACATCTTTGCCTCGAGCATCGCGTTGACGTTCTGTGTTGTCACTCCGGCTTCGACCCCGACAGGGCCCGCCGAGGCGAAAATGGCTTGGTCGTTGTACCATTCGTTGATCATGGGGACTCCGCCCGGCGTCCGCATCCGAACCGCAAAGTTCCCGGCTCTCAGGCGGTCGATCGAATAATCGCCGTTCGCGTCGGTGTAAGCGGAGCCGTTATTCCCCACGTCGCTCGAATAAGCATAGGCCAACGCGTTGAGGAGAGGACTCCCCGACCCGTCTGTGATCCTGCCGGTGATCACGCCGCCTGGAGTGAGGACCCCGTCGATATTCTCGACGGTCCCCGCCGCGGGGAGAACCACGACCTCGCCGTAGTTGTACATCTCTCCGAGATAATTAGCGTCGGGGGTCCAGTCGAGGTTGTCATTGAAGTCGAACGTGTTGAATAAGATCTGGAATTCCCCCGGAACATAGCCGATCCTGTAATAGCCGGCGGCGTCCGTGAACACCAACGGACGGGTGACGTGGTAATCGAACGGGACTCCGTAGAGCTCCACAGTCGCCCCTTCGATGGGCGTCCCTTGATCGTCGGTCACATGCCCCGTAACGTAGCTGAGCCCGAAGGTGTTGCTCAGCTCGGCCGTTATCGAGTAGACGGTCCCTTCGAGCTCGATGTAGTCTTGGACGATGTAGTAATACCCTGCGGCGACGTTGCAGACGATAGCCGTCTCGTCGGAGTTCGAGCTGACACTGAAGCTCACGACTTTTCCGGAGGCATCCAGGATCCCGAAGTCCAGGTCTCGGCGCGTGGTCGTGTCTGGAAAGCCCGTGGCCCAGAGACGGATCTTGAGATCTTTCCCTGCGTCCTCCGCCGGCACCAGGACCTTGAACCAGTCTTCATCTCTAAGTACCAGGTCATGGGTCGTTCCCAGCGGGAGGCTCGCGGCCGTAGCGAAGCTGTCATTCTCCTCGTAGATATCGTCCACTCCGCCGGCGAAGGCCGCCGCGTAATTTTGTCCGGTCGCGTTGGTAGCCTGGTTCGTATAGGGCCTGCTCGATGGGCTGAAAGTGAAGCCGGGCTGGACCGGGATCACCGTCCCCGACCATCCGATCGGTACCGAGCCAGAATAGGCTCCGGTCGCGTCGGTCCTGGTGGTGACCGGGAATCCCGACATGAGAACGTCGGCCTGGCCCATACCGTTCATTGTCACCGCCCCGGAAATCACGACATCGGCCAAAGGCAGGATCGGACCGTCGACCTTAATGGCCGGGTCCGCCGCAAGCTCTAAAGCCAGCCATTCCTTGGCGAAAAGGCTCGTGCCCTCTCCTTCCTTGACATCCCAAACGACGAGGCCCCGGCCGGCCGCGCCCGCGGCGCGAACTGAGGCCGGGTTCCCCCCGCCGCTTCGCTCAGAGTCGAGGGCTATCTCGGCCGAGGCGGACGGATCACCCCAACCCATCGTGCGGGCGGCGACCTCGCGTGTCCGCGGGCTGTCGGAGGGAGCGGTCTGGTAGGTCACGAGCACCCGCCCGGCGAGCCCCACGCCCGATGCGAAGGGCCGGGTTTCCCGGAAATCTCCGGTGTCCGTGAGCTTCCCGGAGGACTGGATTCCCTGGCCGGTCACGTTCGCGAAGGCGATATCGGAGTCCCGCCGACCTTCCGATCGTTGCCAGACGACGAAGAAAGCGCCCGTCCCGGGAAAAGCCGCGACGCTGGGACAGGTGTTCTGAACGCCGTCCGCGGCGATGGAGATCACATCGACCGAGTTCTTCTGCCGATTCGGCGGCGGGCGGAACGATCCTCCCCTCGACGTCGACGCGACGGAGGTCGACGTGCTTCTCCCAGACGACGAACGAACTATCCCCGCCTGGTCGATCGACTGGATTGCGAAGATCGTGATCGGATGAGCGTCGCCAGGAGGAATTCCTTCCCGTCCGTTCCGGCGTCCGTGCGGATCCTGCGCCCTTTGATCACGTTCAGTCCGGTCGCATCCAGCTCTTCCCAGACGACCAGGGAACTGCCATTGGAAGAGGAGGCGACTGATATCGGGCTGGTCGACCGGCCGGGACGAGCCTGAAGTGACGGCACGGAAATCATCGGCTTTTCCGGTCGCGTCCACGGAACAGGCCTCGATCGAATGCCCTGTCGACCAGACGACCGTCCAGGAGGAGGAACCCGTGGCCGAAGCCTTTGGGAGCCTTTCATCCTCGCCCGAGGAGGCCAGGGCCACGATGTCGCTCGCCGGGCTTCCATCCCGGTTGAGGACTCTCGCCATGACGTCACGGTCCTCGCCTGAACGCTCCTGCCAGACAACGAGATAGACGCTCGGCTTGGGGGCTATAGGAGACGGCTGGGAAGCCTTTGCCCGCCGGATTGGAGACGACGGTTTGAATGGTCTTCTGGAACTCTCCCGAAGCGAAGGTCAACAAAAGGATCAGGAAGGTGCAGAGAACGACGATTCTGAGTCCCTTGAGCTTCATGCAAAGCCTCCTTGCGACGTTCAGGTCGACGGCGAAGCGGTAGAAACGACCGTTAGCCGACGGTCGAAACGAAACGTGTGAGAAGGATGGAGAGGGTCTACGTAATATTCGCCCAATAGTATCCGGGTTCCGCTCAGTATGGCGGGATTTTATGTTAGCAGCGAGGGCCTTTGCAAGGATTTTTTGAATTCAGGACCGCTTCATATAACAGAACCTAAGTCTTGCGTTCTCAATAATCCGGATTCTTATTCCATAAACCGGGAAACTCTCAGAAAATGGCCACGACCATGGGGATCGTGGTGGCTCCTGAAATCATGCTCCAATCGCCCCACGTCTCCTCCGCGTCCATGCTCCTCATATAGATCGAGTCACCCACCGACGCCTTCACGAACAGATATAGCCTCCCGTTGAACGCCCCCACCGTGGGGGATATCGTGGTCCAGCCGTACATCCCACTCCAATCGCCCCATGTCCCCTCCGTATCTAGAGACCTATAGTAGATCCTGTCGTCAGATCCTCTCACGAACATGTACAGCCGGCTGTTGTACTCCGCCATCGCCACCGGCCCCGGTGTCAGCCCGGAAAGCTGCTGCCAGCCTGTCCATGTTTCCGTCGTGTCCATGCTGTTCCACCAGATATCCATGTTGGTAGAACTCTTAACCACCAAATGCAGCTTCCCGTTGAACACCGCGACGACTGGCGGCGTGGTCGTCGCCCCTGGCATCACGCTCCAATTGCCCCAGACCCCGCCCGTGTCCATCGCCCGGTAATAGATCAGGTCGTTCGAGCCCCTCACGACCAGATACAACTTGTTGTTAAAGGCGGCCATCGACGCTGTCGAAGGAGAGAACCCGGAGAGCTGCGACCAATCGCCCCAGGTGCTCGTGGCATCCATGCTCCGATACCACATCTTGTCGTCCACTGTGTCCTTGACAACGAGGTGGAGCCGGTTGTTGAAGACGCCCACGGTCGGTGTCGTCGACGTCCCTCCCGGCATAAGCTCCCAGCCCTCGAATGTTTCGTTGCTCGCCATCGGGTTCATCCAGATGCCCGTGTCCACCGTGCTCTTTACGAAGAGATGGAGCTTCGGAGTCCTCGTAATAGAGATATCGTCAATGTACCAATAATCAAATAGATATAGGTCGCCAGTGATGACGAACGCGACAAATGTGGTCTCACTGTTCAAGTTGTACGCGAGAGTTGTGTCAATCATCTGCGGACCAATATTCTCGGTCGTCGTCGTTACCGTCCAGGCTTCATCTGTCCAATTCACTCTGTCCGTGCTCGTTTGGATCCGCAGCTGGGCGCCGCCGATCTGCCACGCCTTGAGGAAGTGTTTGAAGCGTAAACGCAGCTGGGAATACCCTATGGTATTGATCGGAGGGGTGACCAAACGCGTAACGCCCGGCACAACGTCCTCGAAGGTGCAGCTCATCTCGTAGGATTGGCCGCCCGCGAAACTCGACGGGGATAGGACCCACCCGTTATAAATGTCGGTCCCGATATTCTGTTGGACCCAGCCCGCAGGGAACCCGGAGGAGACGAAGCTCTCACTAAAGGGGATGCCCACGGGGACAGTCACGATGAGCTGGTTCGACCAGGACGATAGGATCACAGGGTCCACAGCGCAACGGGCCTGGGCTTTGACCGCGAACGGTCCGGAATGGGACCATACGTGCGCGGCCCCCACTTGGCCGAAGGACAGCCAATCGGAGATCACTCCATCTCCCCAATCGAAACGGTATAGGACCTCGTCAGACTCGGAGCAAATGCTTCCCCCCGTCTCATAGAGGTAGGAGGTGCCGGCAACAGCCGTGACCTCCCCCAAGAGCAGCGTCGGCTGTGTGACGAAATGCAGGAGCGAGACGGCGGGTCCGCTGTAGGTGCCTGCCACGGGTGCCCGAGCCTTCTCTCCATGCCCGTCCTCGAAATAGAAGCGATAGTTGTGCGGACCTACAGATAGCGAACTGGTGACATAAGCATAATAACCGGCTGCTGCCACCCCCGACGATAAGGACATTGGATAGGCCGTGTCGTCGATCACGACGTTCTTGACGGTCGGGGCATCTCCGTCTTGATCATCATAGCCGACCGTAAATGCAAAGCTGGTCCCCATAGGCCCCGCGATGGGCGAAACCTGCGGATTGGATAGAACCGGGGCATGATTGGCGGTGGGCCCTACATAGGTGTATGTGACATACACATGCCCAGACTGGTCGTCCAAGGCTAAGTCAGGACCCGAGTATTCGGTCTCGGTATTGTTGACAAGGTCCTTGATCTTGAACGCGGTCAGGCTGGCCGCATCGCCAATGGCACTGTCCGACATCCCCAGATAATAGTGAAGCTCGCCGCCCGACGTCGAAAGCAGGTCCGTGAAATCGAAGACGAACGTGCCATCGACCGCTGTCGTTGAGCCGTCGAAAGCATACGCACCGCCCTGGCCGGAAATGGCCCCCGGAATCCATGTGGTCGTCGGCGTTGACGCAGTCAGATCGGAAGTTCCAAGGCTCATTGCGAGCTGGTTTCTTTTCGCATGATTGACCGTGAACTCGGCGACCATAGAAGGGCTGTAACCGCTCCGGGGTGTCATAACGAAAGCGAGATTCTGCTGAAAGGCCGTCACTCGGCCTACTGAAGGCCCATCCGGCAGGGCCGAGACGCTCCTGAGTGCGTCATAGGCGAGCCAAATGAAACCGTTGTCCTGCCACTCGCTCCCCCAGGAATTGGCGACTTTAAACGCGCCCTTTTCTCCCGGATCGACGACCGCGTTGCCATTGACATCGGCCCAGACGGTATCGTTATAGCCGACGATCGTCATGGCGTGCGAGCCCTGTTCTCCGTTAACGAAATAGCCGATGCCTTTGCCTACCTCGGCATCGACCTCCGGGGTGGTCGGATCGTCCATGATGATCTGACCCTGCCAGGACATGATATAGGTCCCGAATACCAAGATGTACCCGTTGTTCAGCAATTCCTTGATCTGCTCCATGCCGGAATCCGTTCCCGCATTAGAAAGGTATTGAACGGGATAAATCCTTGAGGTCAAGGCATTCTGCCAAGCGGAAGAAGTCAGGCACCAACCAAGATAACCGTTATCATAGGGGAATTCGGCCGAGGTCGCGGCGCCATGCTTCTCGAGCAGGTCGTAGGCGGCGATAGCATACGAGCCCTCGTCCTGTCCCCCATTGATCATGTTGTAGGTCCATTTCGGGGAATAAAGGACTAAGGTCTGCGGCTCCCGGACCAGGGCCGACATATAGGAAAGCTGATAATGAGTTGTCGCAAAAGGCAGGCAGGAGTTGAGGCTCCCTTGGTCGCCGATTGGGGGAAAAAAGGACTGAATGCTATTATCGACCGAAGACGGCAACGCCCCTGACAGTTCGGGGTTGGGGAGAGCAGCCTGAGCTGACAGCTTGAGGCCTTCGATCGCGCTCTCGACCTCTTGCCCGATGGGCATGAGGACGGTGGGTCTAAAAGCAGCCTGTCCTTGTTTGGCTCTATATGCGTTTATCCGTTCCAAACCCAAGCGGTTGGGGTGGACCTTCTTAACGCGCGGCCAGGTCTCTCTGATCTTCTGATATTGGGAGGAGTCAATGGGCTTGAGCCCCGTGGGCCTTGAGCCGTCGGCGATCTTCTGACCGGCGGCGAAGCCCCCAATGCAGAAAATGCCGAGGAGTCCGAATAGCGCAACCCTTCTCGAAACCTTGAACATGGAACTGCTCCTAAAACGGACGATTTAGCTTAGCCCCACGAGTTTATAGATCAATTAGGTGCACCAAGTCAAGTTAATGATGGGCTTACAGATGAAAGCTTAGAAGCCGGGGCGTGGTTCGCAATATAGTCTCCTGCTTTGCCAGGTGCCCTGACCTGCCCAAGTATGCCGCTGGCAGTGGCTTTATTTGCCGGTTTTGGACGCCTTGACTTGCCCCGACCCCTTTGCTAAAGTCGGGCTCTTCCGGCACAAGCGAGGAATCAGCAGCCGCCGTGTCCGCGACCAAGGAAAGTCCGTTCTTCCCCGATTGGGACTATCTCATCGTCACCGCCTCGAACCCCCGACAGGCAGAGGCTTACCGGAGCCAGATAGAGCTCAGGGAGTCTATCGGCCTCGCCAGCGGAGCGACGAGGACTCTAGTTATCGCCGATCCCGGCGGCCGCCGGGTCGGGTCGGGCGGTTCGACGATCCATTGCCTTCTCCACGTCCTCAACCTGGAGCTTGACGCGCGGCGAGGGGTCGAAGCCAGGCTCGATCCAAAGACCTGGCCGGGCATCTTCGGCCGGCTCCGGATCCTGATCGTGCATGCCGGCGGGGATTCGAGACGGTTGCCTCCTTATGGTCCGTGCGGCAAGATCTTCGTCCCCGTCCCGGGAGAATCCGGGGGCGCCCTCGGCACGACGCTTTTCGACCGCTTGATCCCGACTTATCTCCGGCTGCCCAGGCCATGGTCCGGAGGCGGGCAGGTCGTCGTCGCTTCGGGCGACGTGCTTCTCGACTTCGATGCCGCGTCGGTCGTGTTCGCGGAGAAAGGCGTCACCGGCGTCGGGGCCTTCGTCAGCCCCGAATTGGCCAAGAACCACGGGGTCTATTGCCGGGGAGAGAGCGGAGAGGTTCGGCTTTTCCTGCAGAAGCCCTCCCCCGCAAAGCAGGCGGCGCTCGGAGCGGTCAACGCCCAAGGACAGTCGGTCCTCGATATCGGCATCCTGAACTTCGCCCCAGAGGCGGTGGTCAGCCTCCTCGAGCTGAGCGGCGTCGGCAGGAGCCGGAAAAGAGGGCGCCCCCTCCGCTGGGGAGGACCGGTCGCCGACACCATCGAAGAAATGGGACTCGACGTCTATCGTGAGATCTGCTGCGCCCTCGGCAGGGACGCGCGGCCCGGCGAATACGTCAAACACGTCCGCGGATCCGGGTCGACGGTCAGCGCCGACGTGCTCCGCGAGCTTTATCGGAGACTGAGACCTCTCCCCTTCCATGTCCACGTGGTGCCGCGATTCCGTTTCCTCCATTTCGGAACGCTCCGGGATCTTATCGACAGCGGCCGGAGCCTCGTCGATTCCGAGAAGGCCGAGCCCGCCAAGGACGCCGGCATCGTCGTCAATTCCCGGATCGGCGGCAAAGGGAGCGTCCCGGGCAAGAACGCCTGGATCGAGGGCTGTCGCATCGACGCGCCCCTGACACTTGCCGGGGATAACGTCGTCGTGGGGCTGGACGTCGAATCGCCCCTTTCCCTGCCACGGGGAGCCTCGCTCGATATTCTCGAGGGGAAAGGCCGGGACGGGCGGCAGGGCTGGTTCGTTCGCGCGTATTCGACCGAGGACGTCTTTCACTTGCCGGCGGACAAGGGAGCATGTCTGTGTGGTCTGAAACTGCCCGAGTGGCTCGCGGCCATGGGAGCGGAGCCGAAGCACGTCTGGCCGGGCAAGCGTCCGGCCGGCGAGCAGACCGTCTGGAACGGCCGATTCTTCCCCTTCGTCAGGGCTAAGCGCGAATATCGGGATTGGCTCTGGCTGCTCGAGCCAGGAAAGGCAACGCCGGATCAGAAGACACAATGGCTCGCGGCTGAACGATACAGCCTCGAGGAGATGGCCTTCCGGGCCGACCTCGGCGCCTTCCACTCGAGGAGGCTGGCCATTCGCGGCGACCTCGTCTTGGAGTCTTTATCTCGGAGCTTCGGCCCTGCGGGGGAGCTTTCCGCGGCGGAGTTCGCCTTCCTGATCGAAAGGGCGCCGGCCGTCGAGCGCGCGGATTGGATCGTTGCGATGGCCCGAGAGGCGGCACGGGGCTATACTGACGCACGCCTGCACCGGGGGCTTGATTCCCTGGGGCTTTCACGCGTCCTCCATACCACGGGATCGGTCCTGTCGAATCTGGCGGAGGGAGATGAGAGGATCGGCCGGGCGATCTCGAGAGCGCTCAGATCGAACTTAACGGTCGCGGAGAAGACGTCGCTCCGTGAGATAGGGGCGCCCATCGAACATGCTACGAGGTCGAAAGTCTGGGCGGGCGAACTGAAAGAAGCCGCGTTCAGGCACCTCGGCCGGACGATCGTTTATCGGGGCGGGGAGGTTCTCCCCCCGCCCAGGAACGTCCTCCGCAGCGACGAGATCGTCTGGGGCCGTGCGCCGGCCAGACTCGACCTCGGCGGCGGCTGGACAGATACGCCCCCCTACTCCCTCGAGCGGGGCGGCTGCGGTCATCAACGCCGCCGTCAACCTCAACGGCCAGGCCCCCATCCAAGCTTATGCCCGGGTCATCGAAAAACCCGAGATCCGCATCAACTCCATCGATCACAGCACGCGCGTCGTTGTCAGGACGTCGGAGGAGCTTCTGGATTACCGCAGACCGGGAAGCCAGTTCGCCCTGGCCAAGGCCGCGCTGGCCCTGGCCGGGTTCGCGCCGGATTCGGCCGCCTGGCCGCCCGGCGTTCGTTCTCTGGACGCGATGCTCCGCCGTTTCGGGGGCGGGATCGAGCTGACGACGCTCGCGGCCATACCGAGCGGCAGCGGGCTCGGGACGTCAAGCATTATGGGGGCCGTTCTCCTGTCGATCATCGGCAGGATGGTCGGCCGCCCGCTCACCTCGCGCGAGCTTTTCCATTCGGTCCTCAAGCTCGAGCAGGAGCTGACGACCGGAGGGGGCTGGCAGGACCAGATCGGCGGGGTGGTCGAAGGCGTCAAGATGATCGAAGCAGACAAGGGTCTCGTCCCCGACCCGCGCATCCGCTTCGTCCCGGCCGATCTTCTCGACCCGGCGGCGAACGGCGGCCGGACCCTCCTTTACTACACAGGCCTGCGGCGTCTGGCCAAGAACATCCTGCACGAGGTCGTCGGGCGCTATCTCGACAGAGACCGGAGCGCGATGGAGACCTTGCGGCGGCTCCATGCCTTCCCCCCGCTCATGGCCGAGGCGATGGCGATGAGAGACATGGGGAAATTCGGGGAGCTCATCGATCTCGCCTGGCGGCTCAACGTGGACCTCGACCCGGACCATGCGACGCCGATGATCGAGTCGCTGAGGGAGTCGATCCGGCCCCACGTCCTCGGATCCAAGCTCCTCGGCGCGGGCGGCGGCGGGTTCCTTCTGATCGTATGCGGGTCGCCGGATGACGCCGCGACGGTAAGGGGGATCCTCGAAAAGAAGCCTCCCAACGGCAACGCCCGCTTTTTCGACTACTCGATCAGCCACACGGGCCTTGTCGTCACCGTCTGCTGATCAGGGGCACGCTTTCCGGGGGGCGCCGGCAACGCGGGGCAGATAATCGTCCAAAAGGAATTGCCGCAGGGCCAGCTCGTGGACCCAATAGCGGCCTTTCTCGAAATGAAGTTCGCCGTTATCGCCGATGACATAGACCCCGGGGACGCCGTCGACCTTGAGCTGCTCGGCCGTTTCCACCTGGCAGATGATGGAGAATTCAACGATCGCGAAGCGGCCGTCGAGGCCGTGGACCATGTCGACGACGATCTGGGGGCTGCGAACGGACTGCTGGACCCTTCGGGCGATGCGGATCGCCTCCTCGGGGAGATCCCGCTTTTCGACATCGCCCATGCCGGACGCCCGGAAATCGCCCTTCAGGACTTTCCGATAGTACCCGAAGGCCCAATTGCCGACCAGGATGACCCGGAGGTCGTACCCGTCGTTCGGGACGAACTCCTGGAAGTAGACATAGTTCTTCTGCCGGTACCAGGGAACGTGGACGCCTCGTCCGTTCCTGGAGAAGGCCTGCCGGACGACCCGCCGCGCTTTTCGGGGAGTGGGGACAAGCTCGACCCCCATCGATCCCGATGACTGGTTGACCTTGCTGACCAGCGGATAGCGCGCCTTTGCGAGCATGCCCAGGGCATCCTCTTTGGAATGGGAGATCCAGGTCCTGGCATAGGGAATGCCGCTTATATCCGAGATGTAGGCCTCGAGGCACTTGTTCTCGTAGAGGACCGCCTCCGCCGCGCTCGGATAGCATGCCTTTCCCAAGAAGGCTTCCAGGGAATGGTACTTGACCCGGATCTCCTCGAGATGGTCGAGCTCGTTGGAAATGATGCCGATCACAACATCGAACGGCCGCGCTCGTTCGATCCAATCGTGCGAGCGGATGTCGTAGAGATCGTAGGGGAAACCGTTCGTCTCCAGGAACCGGCGGTACTTCGTCCAGCGCGGGTACTCCCCAATATCCCTGACGAGCCCGACCCGCGGCTTGGCGACGTTCTGAGGCCAGTCGATGCGGACGGTCTCCGCCCCATCGAGACGTGCGCCGTCGTCGACGTATTGAACCTCGCGCATCGGCAGGCGCTGCCGCAGACGGGAAAAGGCCATCGATTTCCGGAGTCGCTTGACGGCCGTGTATCCCTTGAGGGCTTTTAGCACGTCCCCTCCGGAAAAGAGCCTCTGTTTACCAGAACGACTCCGGCACGATCACCGTGTCGCCTTCCTGCAGCCGCATATCCATCTTCTTGCCCTTCATGATGTCCTTCAAGTTCACCTTGAACCGGGTCTCCTTGCCTGTCTTGTCCTTGCGCTGGATCGTGATCGCCGTCGATTTGGCCCCTTCTGCCAAACCCCCGGCCCCCGCGATCGCCCGCAGCAGCGTGATCCCCTCCGACAGCTTCGCCGTGATCGGCCCCGGCTGGTTCACCCGCCCCATCACGAATACCCGGATCTCCCGATCCACCGGCACGTTGATGATGTCGTTCGGCTCGATCGGAACGTTGAGCTCCTGGTTGCGGTTCACGAACAGGTCCTTCAGGTCGATCGTGATCGACGACGCGCCGCCGTCCGGGCCCTCCCGCAGGATGAGGACCTCGTTCCCGGCCGTCTCGGTTAACCCCCCGGCCATGGAGATGATCTGGAGCAGGTTCCTCCGCCCGACGAGCTCATAGTTCCCGGGGGTCGTCACCGCCCCGAGCACCGACACCTGCTGGTTCTTGTACTCCTTGATGAAGATCGTCACCTGGGGGTTCTTGACGTACTTGGCCTGGAGAAGCTCGGTCAGCTTCTGAACGACTCCCTCCTGGGTCAGTCCTTCGACCATGACCCGGCCGATAAGAGGCAGCGTGATCGATCCGTCCTCGGAGACGCGGACCGTCTGGCTCAGCTCCGCGACCTCGAAGACGCTGATCTCGAGGAGGTCGCCGGGGCCGATGCGGTAGGCCCGGACGAACTGGTCCCGCGCCGCCTGCGTTTGGGCCGGCGTCTGCCCCGGAGGCAGGGTCTGGGCCAGGCCCGATGCCGCCAGCAAGAAGACGATTGCGATGAGATTCGTGGCTTTATTCATATCGATGCTCTTCGCCAGTTTAGTCGGACATTCAGGCTAGAAGTCGTAGGTCAGATTGAGGCCATAGAACGTCCGTTGGTCGCCCTCGCCCGGGATGTTCGAAGTCCGCGCCCACCAGCTGACGACGAACCCGAGCGCCGTGTTCTTCATGAACCTGTAATAGAGGGCCCCGGAGTGGACGTCGTAACGGTCGAGCCTCGCTACGCCTGTCCCTCCGCCGCCGGCCACGGGATATCGATTCTGTCCCCTCGAATAATCGTAGTCGAGCCGAAGGAACGGCAAGGGGTAGAGCGAAGCTCCGACCCCCGGCCGGGTTTCGATGTAATAGGCATCCCCGAACCAAATGGAGAACTGGACGTCGCGGAGATAGGACCCCCGGAGGGACAGCATCTTGGCCAGGCGGAAAGACAGCAGCGTATCGCCGACGAGGCCCTTGTATTCGGGAGTGCCCGCTCTCAGCGGGTCGAACTTCTTGTACCCGAGACGGAGGCGGCCCCGGATGCGGCGCCCGAGCCGCGAGAACTCGAGCCCGCCGAAGACAGCGCCGCTCTCGGCGTCCCTCAGGGCGGACTCGGTCGCGAATTCGAAATTATACCGTCCGTATTCGAGATCGATGAAGAAGCGACGGTCCTCGGCGGCTTGATAGTACAACGACAGATTGGCGTAGCTCTCCTGCCTGTTCAACCGCTCGCGGAGGTTGAAGCCGCCATAATCGACGCTCTCGTAATTGTATTTGACGGTCCGATAGCCCATGGCGAACGAGGTCTTCCACCCCAGCTTCAACAGGGCCGATCCGCCGTAGCCGAGCTCTTTCCGCCGCGGCCGGATATCGATCTCCGTGCTATAGCGCTCCCGCGCGTCCGAGTAAACTCCGTCGACACTGAAGAAAGCGTTCTTCAGGTCGAGCTGGGCCGATCCCCTGAAGTAATAGTTCCAGGTCCTCTCGCGGTCGGTCTTGGAGTACCAGACGTATTGCGGGGAACCGTAAAAGGTCAGCACGAGGGGACGCCTCGATATCGCCTGACCCCCCGGAGGCGATGGGACCGATCCCGCCCTGAGGATCGGAACGTAGAACGTGGCCGCCGGCCCCGCCGTCAGCGTAAAATCCTTGATCGGATTCGACGGCGTGTAATAGAGGTTCGAGTCGACGCCGGCATTGGCGATGACGAGCGACGGCTGGATGATGAACGGCCCGAAACGCCAGGGCGCGTCGCGCATGAGCCTCTGGAGCTCGAGGCCTCTCCACGTCTGCGAATTTCCCGCTGTCGGGATCAGGAAAAGAGCCGCCGCCAAAACGGCTCCGGCAAGGCCGGAACGGAGCGTGCCCCGGAGAAGGCCCTTCATGAGTAGTTCTCCTCGTGGAAGCCGATGCCCATATTGGCCAAGTTTTGGATGATGCGGTCCCTGTCCCCGTCGATGGCCGCGCCGATGACGCCCTTCAGCTCGAGCTCCCGTCCCATGAGCTCCCCTGTTGCCGGCGCGATGTAGATCCGCTCGAACTTCGTGGTCTGTGTCCGTTCCCTTTCGATCAGGAGCTCCTCGTAGAGCTTCTCACCGGGCCTCATGCCGACGAACTTGATCTCGATGTCCTCTTCTTTCTGACCGGACAGCCGGATCAGCGTCTTGACCATATCGAGGATCTTGATAGGTTCTCCCATGTCCAAAACGAATATCTCCCCCTTGTCGCCGAGCGTGTTGGTCTGGATGATCAGGCGGACCGCCTCGGGGATGGACATGAAGTACCGCCGGACATCCGGGTGGGTCACCGTGACCGGCCCGCCCTTGGCGATCTGCTTCTGGAAGAGAGGGATGACGCTGCCCCGGCTGCCCAGCACGTTGCCGAACCGGACGCAGGCGAATTTCGTCCGGCTCGTCGTGGCCACTTCCTGGACGATGATCTCGCCGATCCTCTTCGTCGCGCCCATGACGTTGGTCGGGTTGACGGCCTTGTCGGACGAGATGAAGAGGAACCGCTCGACCCCGGCGCGGCAAGCGCTGTCGATCAGGTTGTTCGTCCCGACGACGTTGTTCAGGATGGCTTCCGCGGAGTTGAGCTCCATGAGAGGGACGTGTTTGTGGGCCGCGGCGTGGAACACGATCTCCGGCCGGTAGTGCATGAACAGGGCCCGCATCCGGTCCGCGTTCATGATGCTCGCGATCACCGGGTGGATGATCGGCCCCTTGGAAACGCTGGTCTTGAGGTCGTTGTCGATCTCGAAAATGCTGTTCTCGTCCTTGTCCAGGAGGACGATCTCGCTCGGCCCCAAGGTCACCAGCTGGCGGCAGAGCTCCGAACCGATCGACCCGCCCGCCCCGGCGACGAGGAGGCGCTTGCCCCGGTAGGCGGCGGACACCTCCTCGAGGTGCTTGTCGAGCTGGAAGACGGTCCGGCCGAGAAGGTCGTCGATGTTGACATCGCGGACCCGGGTGACCTTGACCCGCTCGTCGAGCAGCTCGAAGAGACCCGGCACGATCCGGGTCTTGAGCCCGGCCTTGGTGCACAGATCGATGATCCGCCGCAGCTCCCTCGACGAGGCGTTGGCGATGGTGATGATCGCCTCCTGCACGCCGAGCTTCCGGGCGATCGCGGGGATCTGGGCCGTGCTGCCCAGGACCGGAATGCCCTGGACCCTCTTCCCGAGCTGTTTCAGGTTATCGTCGATGAACCCGACGATGACGACGCCGAGGTCGGTCCTGTTGATCAGCTCCTTGGCCACCAGGTTTCCGGCGCCGCCCGCCCCGATGAGGATCGTTCGGGCGTGATTGTGAGCGGCGGCGTTGAGTCTCAGCTGATTCCGGTTGAGCCCTTCCGTATAGATGCGCCAGAAGATGCGGGCGCCGAGCGTGCCCAGAAGGGAGAACATGAACTCCATGGCGATGACGCTGAGCGGCAGCCGGAGATAGGGAAGACTCACCGGGAGCTCGAGGCGGCCGATCAACAGGACGAAGGTCGTCGGCAGCAGGGCGATGAAGATCCGGACGGCATCGTTGACGGACACGAACCGCCAGATGGTCAGGTAGACGGACATCAGGCCGAAGCTGAGAACGCGGGCGAAGACGACGAAAGGAAAGAGCGTCATCATCTGGAGGACTTCCGGCTGGGACGGGATGCCCTCGAACCTGATCACGAAAGGCAGCAGAAAAGCCGCCGTGAACACGATCGTGTCGACGAGGATCTGGGTCAATCTCGAGTACATGAGCTTCGACAGCGCGGGCTTCAGCCTTCCCATGTCACTCCCTGCCTTCCAAGATATCCCGCAGGACGCCGCAGACGTAACTCAGCTCATCATCGCTCAATGTCGGGAAGATCGGAAGAGAAAAACAGCCGCTCCAGATCCGCTCGGCTTGGGGAAAATCCTCGGGCTTCAGATGATAGGTGTCCCGATAGTAGCTCATGCGGTGGAGAGGCCGGTAATGGACCGACGTGCCGATCCCCTTTTCGGCCAACATCTCGATGCACCGGTCCCGGCCGACGGGGGCGCCGGGCTTGAGAACGACGGGGAACAGATGCCAGGCCTGGTCCTCGACGGCGCCATGGGAAACGGGCAGATCGAGATGGGGCGCGTCGGCCAGGTCCCGGAGATAATGCTTCGCGCAGCGCAGCCGCTCTTTCTGGAAATCCCAGGCCCTTTCGAGCTGGGCCAGCCCGATCGCGGCGTTGATGTCGGGCATATTGTACTTGAAGCCGGGGGCGACGACATCGTACGCCCAGCCCGGTTTGGCCGAGGTGAAGCGGTCCCAAACGACGCGGTCGATGCCGTGCAGGCGCATCGTCCTGGCCCGGGCGGCGATCGCGGCGTCGTTGGTCGTCAGCATGCCGCCTTCGCCCGTGGTGATCGTCTTGTTGGCGTAAAAGCTGAAGCAGGTGACGTCGCCGATCGACCCGACCATCGCATCCCCCAGCTTCGTGGGGAAGGCGTGGGCGGCGTCCTCGACGACGCGGATGCCGTGCTGACGGCAGATCTCGAGGATCCCCGGCTCCCCTCCCCGTCCGAACAGGGGGGCGGCCTGGCCGCCATAATGCACGACGACGAGCGTCTTCACGCCCGGATGTTCCCGGATCGCCTCGCGGACGATCCCCGGCGTCAGAAGGGAGGTGCCGTACTCGACGTCCAGGAAGACCGGATGGGCGTTCATATAGCGGATGACCTCGGCCGAGGCGGTGAAGGTCATGGTCGGCACGAAGACCTCGTCGCCGGCCTTCACGCCGAGCGCTTCGAGGGCCAGGTGGAGGGCCGAGGTGCAGGAGTTCACCGCGATCGCGTGCCCGGCTTGGACGACTTCCGCGAACCGGCGCTCGAGCTCGAGGGCCTTGGCGCCGGTCGTCAGCCAGCCGCTCGCCAGGACTTCCCGGACGTAGGCCAGCTCGTTGCCGTCGCAGGCGATCCGGCAATAGGGGACTTTCATCGAGCCTTTCTCTCCAAAATGATCTGGCCGCAGACCTTCCCCCAAGACCGGAAAGTCCCGGCTAAGGACCGAATTATAAACGCTCCCCCCCGAGAAGTCCAGTTCCGGACAGCTGGGAGACGAAATCCTGGACGATGAGCAGCTTGCTGTTCAGCCGGTTGAACTCTCCTTCCTCGAAAACGAACCCTGTCTCGTGGGAATAGACGTAACGCCCCGGTCTATCGTCGATGCGCATCTGATAAGGCAGATAGCTGCCGAAGAGCGCCTGGAGCTCGTTGACGAGATATCGCCCGTCCGTCGTTTCGAAGATATCGATGTCCATGACGTCGAAGCTTCCCTTGTCGCAGATGTCTTTCGCCATATAAAGCAGCTCCCGGGGCGGGTCGACCCACCCGACCAGGCCCGATCCGGACGCCAAGCCGTTTTTGAGGAGTTTCTGATGGCCGAAGTAGGAATTGCCGATCTTCAGGATGCGCCATTCCCACTTGATCTCATGGAATGCCTGTACGATCAGATAGTGCTTTTGCGCCGATCCGGTCAGGCGAAACGGGATCCCCCACCTGGTCAAGGTCGGACTCTTCCCCCGGCAGAACAGGCCGTCCTTGAAGCCGAAGACCTTGCCAGCGATCCGCTTGGCGGCGCGATAAGACGCGATGACGTCGACGGCCGAGCCGGCAGCCCCGATGTTGGACTTGAGCACGATCGGGTAGGCGGCCGTTTTCAGATGGGCCAGCGCCTGCTGGCGATCGATAAACACCTGGGTTTGCGGGTGTGGAATGCCGTAAAACTCGAGAAAGGCCGCGACGTTGCGCTTGCTCTCGTAGATGTACAACGAGTTGAAATTCGGATAAAGAGGTTTCCGGAAATACTCCTTGATGAAGAAGAGCCGCTCATCGTAGATCGTCTTCAGCTCCTGGAACCCGCAGGGCGGACGGCATAGAAAGCCATCCGCCTGGGACCGGCGGATGTTGTCCATCCACTCCGGCGAGAGGATATCGACGACCTCGTGGGCGATCCCGAGCTCTTCGCAAGCGGAGATATAGCTTCGCCACTCGTGATAGCCCGTCAGGATCCCCAGCTTCATAGCGCCTCCCGCTCTAGTCGACGATATCATCGATGGAGCCGTAGCCGTAGAAGGACGGGATCCCCGCCTTGAAATCCCCTGTGAGGTCGGGGCTGTCCGTGATCAGGCGTCCGGCCTTGTCGACGATCCGCTCTCCCCGGGTCTCCTGGGCCCAGCGCAGGATGTCCGTGATCGTATCGACGCGGATGTCCAGCTTCTCGGCCATCCACTTGGCGATGCAAAGCCCGTAGTAGATATCGTCCATGAAGAAGCGATGGTTCCGATCGATCTCCCAGCTTCCGTCGCGGTTGCGGACGACCGGCGTCGGGATGGCGACGAGCGTCTTGGAGTTGACGAACGATTCGATGATGTCGGTGTTGGCCGACGCATAGGACAGCCTTTCGAGCGCCAGATAGTCCAGCATGGTCCGGAAGTCTTTATGCGGGTACAGGGCCTTGATGCGCTCCCTGATCTTGGTGTAATCGTTGTCCAGGTCCATCAAGGCATCCGCCGAGGGCCGGTCATAATCCCTGTAGAACATGGGCACGTCCTCGGACCGGGGCCATGACCGTCCGTGCGTCCTGGTCATCGCATAGCATCGCGTCGGGTGAATGATCTGATTGTCGACGGAGAGCGAGAGGGACAGGAAATTTTCGGCTTGGATGGTCTCCCCTTGATGGAACCATTTGCGGCAGATGGGGTCGAAGAACTCCTCGTTGGCCTGCCCGAAAAAGGAGCCGGGATGGATGGCGGCAACGTTGACCGCCTTGCTGCCGTAGGTCACCCCGATCTTCCCGTATTCGATGATGCGGCAGATCCAGGGGATCAGTCCGAAGGCGAAGGTCACGATGTTGGTCAGGTGGAACTTCCGCTTGATCTCGTCGACCATCCAATTGAACCCGCCCTGGCCATAGATGGTCCCGATGAAGACCGGCTTGTCGTCCCGGATGGCCGGCGCGAGATTGTGCAGCGCGTCCCGGTACTGGGACACGGGCATGCAGAGAACGATATAATCCGCGCCCGGGACCAGGTCTTCGGGCCTCGACGACGCCCGGTGAAGGTCCCCGTGAAAGACCTCTTTGATCTCGCCGCCGGGCTCCCGGTATTGGAGCTCGATCATCGTTCCCCATTGGTCAGGCTTCGAGGTCAGGATCGAGACCTCGAAGATCGAACCGTTCAAGAGGGGGATCAGCGTATGGGCGCTGCTCCCTCCTCCGCAGATGACGAGCTTTTTCCCGGCAGACGGCGTCGAAAGACCGATAGCCATGATTCCCCCCTTGGACCCTGACAAAGACTCCCGAAATCAAGCCCGGCGCAGACCCCGGCGCCGAAGCTCCTTGCCGGAGGATCCCATCACGCCGGCATGATAAACCCGCTCAGGCCGGATGTCAAGGATTCGAGGTCTTCTCTCCCCCCAAGGTCATGACGTACTCGTTCATGGCCCGGCCCTCGGGTGTCACGAATGAGCCGGCCAGCCGGAACCCCAGTCTCCGGTAGAATTCATTCACCCGGTCGTTGGCGTCCCGGTCTGTGGTCAGGCAGTACTCGCGGACGCCGCGAGCGGCCAGGGCGGCATTGAACGCCGAGACCAGCTGCCGGCCGGCCCCCTTCCCCGAGGTCCCGGGACGGACGGCGATGGACATCAGGCTCGCCTTGGCGGCGGACTGCTCCGAGCGGCGGGATTGGCCGAGCGCCCGGATGAGCCGGGGAGCCACGCGGGGACGCCGGACGACCGCCCCGAAGGACGCCCAGGCGAACCGGTGGAGGCGCTTCTTGATCAGGCGCTTGTAGAAACCCGATTGGTCGGTCACTCCGGCGACGAAGCCCTCGATCCCGGAGGTCGATTCCGAAACCAGCACGAGGCCCTGAGGGTGGTCCATGACGCCCTCGTAGAGCAGCGCCAGGAATTTCGGGCCGAGAAAGCTGAGGAAGAAGCCGGGAAAGCTCTCGAGGTGGATGGCGACCACCGCCGGGATGTCATCGGGCCCCATTTCCCTGATCGGCATCTTAGCGGTCTCTCCTTCGCACAGCATCCCCCTTCGGGCGCCCCGTCAACCGGCCGCGGCCGGAGACGAATCCTCCCGGCCCTGGCGCAGCAAGTGAAGCCGATATTGGCCATACCCCGCGAGGCAGCCCAGGATCGGGATGAGCTCCTTGGCGTCGTAAAGCACAGCGGTCGCCATGAAGAACGTGAAGATGAGCAGGAGAATATCGATGGCGAAATAGAGGCTTTTTGATTCGGCGTCGGGGGCCAAGCGGTAGAGCCGGATGAACCTGCGGAAGATCAGGCCCAGGAAGCCCAGGAAGAGGGACAGCCCTATCAGGCCGGTGCTGGCCAGGAGTTCCAGGGGTGTCGAATGGGCGTAAGTGCCCAGGGTGCTGTAGGTCCAGAAATTGTCGAAGCCCACCCCGACGAAGAAAGTCCTCACATTCGTCAGCCAGACCTGGATCGCCTCCCGGGCCAGGTCCCAGCGGTTGACATCCGAGGCATTGGAGATCCCGGAGAAGAGCTGTTCCATCCGGAAGAAGAACGGGGAGGTGTAGATGAAGTATCCCGCGAGAATGATCAATCCCGCCGAGACAAGGACGATGAGCCCCTTTCGAAAAGGGGTTTTCTCCTGGCGCTGGTACAGCAGCCTCGTGACGAACAAAACGAGCAGGGCCAGTCCGATCAGCCCCTTCTTGGATCCCGAGTAGTAAATGATGATCAGCGAGACGCCGATCGGAAGGAAGTACACGAGCCCCTTCGATAGGGGTTTTCGGGAGCGGACGAGGAGCAGGATCGCCGCCCAGATGATGGTCAGGGAAAAGATGGCCGCGGTGTTCGCGTTGGCCAGCGTGCCGGCGAACCGGTCCTCCTCGGTGACCTGTCCCGCCATGCGCAGGTAGCCGATCTCGCCGGCGTTCTGAGAGTAGACGAACAGGACCGAAAAGACGAACATCTTCAAGGCCGTGAAGAGATCGCCGTCGGTCTTGATGAGCTGAGCGCAGGCCAGCGTCGTGACGACGACCTTGAGGAACGTTACCAGGCCCGGGGTCAGGCCCTGCCCCGCCAGGGGGCCGATCAGCTGGGTGAACGCGGCCCACAGACCCAGCAGCCCATAGAGGCCGATCTCGATGGGGATCTTGACCCGGAAGGTCCCCAGGATGTCGTACAGGGCATACCCCACGAGGAGCGCGGCCATGATCTGAGGGATGATCAGGAGACCGAAGACATCCGTAAGGCCGAAGGCGGCGACGCTGAACAGATAGGCCCCGACGAGGTACCCGCCCAACGTGGGCGTGGAGTCAGCGGTCTTGTCCATCTTTTCGATCCAGCGAACCGACGAAGTCCTCGACCATGAACCACTCGGCGATGAACGTCCCCTCATGCCAGGACAGGCTTTCGTCCCAATAGCCGGGACAATCCCGGTAGGGGCCCTGGATGAAGGCGTAGCTGATCTCGAGCAGCCTAGGGCGGTTCCCCACAAAGACATAATCGTAGGCCAGGCACTGCGTCCCCAGCTTGTGCGAAAGATCGAAGGACATCTTCACGCAGGAGATATCGATCTCGTCCTTCGCGTACCGGATGAGCCCGCTCCCGGAGGCCCGGAAATCGTCCTCGCGGACCATCCTCTTGATGCCGAAGGCCCGGGGCCCGATGACGATGATCCGGATATCGAAGTCGTTGCCCGGGACGAAGTCCTGGAAATAGGCGTAGCCCTTTTCCCGCGGGGAATTCCGTTCGAGCTCCGTGGGGACGACGATGCGGGCCAGGCCCTTGACGATGCCAAGAATAGACTTGGCGTTCCGGTCCCGCTTGAGATGCCAGATCCGTTCTTCGAGGAGGGCTTTCCGATTGACCGGCGAAAAGCCCTTGCCGAACGCTTGGCGGACGAGGATCTTGGCCTGGCTCTTCGAGCGAACGAGGATGACGTTGCCAGACCCGGCGCCGCGCCGCAGCTTGAACACCTTGGGGAAGTCCGCGCGATCGATCCAGTCCAGGGCCGCCCGCTGGTCATAAAAGATATGGGACGGCACCAGAGGGGCGCCGACGGCCTCCAGCAGGTACTTCTGGCCGATCTTGTCGTCATAATGCCAGCAGGTCCGGCTGTCGGGGAAGACACGCTTGCCGATCTGCTCCAGGGACAGCGTCAGCTGGCGGGAAAACCTGACGGCCCGGAAGTCCCAGTGGGGCCAGTGCCACATCAGGCCCTGGCAGCCCTCGAGCTGGGCGACGATGTCGGAGCCGAGACAGTCGACCCGTTTGACGTCGATGCGATGCTCCCGGCAATAGACGAGCCACTGGTCCGAGAAGCTCCCCGGGTTGTGGTGGATGGCGATCTTCATGTCATTTCAAGAGCCGCGTGATGACGTCTTTCGCGGCTTCGGCGTGGGATTCGCACCTGATCGTGTTCAGGATCTGGGCGTATTGGGCCCGGGTGATGAAGAGCCGGTCCAACCCGATCTTGGCCAGGCCGGTCTTGACACGGTCGTTGCGGATGATGTTCAGAGGATTGAAAACGTTGAGATAGTAGCCCCGGTAGCGGGACAGGAACGACTCCCACTCCCGATCGAGGAGCGCTTCGTCGGCGATCGTGCGGCTGTATCCCTCGACGTCCCGAAGCACCGACCGGCTCTCCTCCCCTTCGAGGCGGCTCAGGGAAAAGTCCTGCTTCGATTGAGCGACCGGAACGAGCTCCCACGAGATCGCCTTCTCCGGTCCGATCTGAAGGCTGAGGACGAGGCCCGTGTACCACCACTCGAACTCGGACGGCAGGGTGAAGAGGAAATTTCCCAGGCTGTAGAAGATCGGCGTGCCGCCGTGGATCTCGCAGCCCCCGGTGCAGTGGGGATGATGCCCGACGATGACCGAGGCGCCGTTCTCGGCATAGAACCGGTATTGCCGGACCATTCTCGGCGTGGGGTAATGGAAATCCTCCTGTCCGCCGTGGATGATGACGATGACCCGATCGGAGGCCTCCCGGGCCTCACGGATCCGCCGCACGTTCTCCACGATGTCCAGGGGATTCGCGCCGGGCGTTTCCTTGTCCGCGCTGGCCCATTCGTTCTCCCCAAAATTCAGGACCGTGATCCGCATCCCCATCTTCTCAAGGACGAAGGGCTCGGCCGCCTGCCGAAGGTCCAGGCCCGCGCCGACGGCGCCGATCCTCGCCCCTTTCAGGCTCTCCAAGGTCTCGGCGAGACCGGACCGGCCGAAGTCCATGATGTGGTTGTTGGCCAAGGTCACGAGGTCGGCCCGGAGCCGGCCAAGTACGGGAAGCGCAGTATCCCTGGCCGCCCCGAGATGAGGACCGGTCTTCAGGATCCTCTGCCGCTTCGATGCCGAGGTGATCGGGGCTTCCAGGTTGACGATGCGATAGTCGGCGGCGCCGAACAGGGCTTCGATGGAGGGGTCGAACAGGGCTTTCCCTTGGAAGCGATCCGAAACGAACAGGTCTCCCGTTATCAGGATCTTCATGGCTTGTTCGGGTTCAGTTTACCCAAGGACCGGCGCACAATCAAGACCCCGCCCCCCTCCCGCCGGGTTCAGACCTGAGTGGTCAGCCAGCAGATCGAGCCCTCCCGGCGGACGGATCCCGAAGACAGGGCACGTCCCGCGAACCTGACCTCGACGGTCTCCGCCCGGGAGGGAAGGTCAAAGGCCAAGCCGTGGCAGTCGCTCGGCTCGAGGATCTGGCGGCCGAAGATGGGGTCATCCATGGCGCCGATATCGATGATCAGGTGCCGGGCAGCCAGATGGGCAGAGTATTTCATGAAGGTCCGCAGCCGGGTCCACTCCAGGAGCCGGGACAGGCGGGTCACCCATATCTTCCCCTGGTCCCGGTAGGCCCTCAGCCGCTGGAAATTCTCGATGGTCTCGTCCTGGATCGGCAGGCTGCGCTCCACCGTCCAGTGGGTGAACAGGATGCAGGTCCCTTGGACGCGGCAAAGATGGTCGAGGTTCGCCGCGCTGAAAAGCACCGAGGCGTCGAACGCGATCTTCGACGTCCGCAGCGCGACCGTCACCCCGCTGCGGGCCTGGACCCGTCCAAAACAGCGGCGGAAACGATAGTAGCGGGACCCATCGTCCATGGTGACAGGCTCCAGGATCGAGGGCCGGCCGCCGTGGCGGCTCTCGGGCAGGGCGATGGCGTTGGCGAGCTCGTCATGGCCCGCTCCCAGCCAGAGATAGCGCAACCCGTTGGCCCGGAGGACATCATTGATATAGTAGGGAGTCCCCGGCTTGTCACCCTGGTACCAAGGCTGGCGCCAGACGATCGGATAGCGCGTGCGCCCGGTCAGCGGGCCGATCGTGAAGCGGGCGATCTGGCGGGCCAACGCGTAATATCGGTTAGGGCGGAGGCTGTCGGGGCAGAGCCCCGTCGGGCAAGCCAGGACGGAATGGTTGACCCAGGTCGACGGCTTGGCGATGCCTTCGCTTTCGCACCAGCGATAGAACCCTTCGAGCAGAGGAAGGACCTGGTCCCGCGTGTAGTTCAGGAAGCCGTGAAAGGTGTCGATGTCCCCGCGGCGGATCCACTCCCGGATGGCCAGAGAGGCATTGTGTCCGTCGCTCAAGTCCTCGTGGAACGTCCGCGCCTGGGGGTCGAAGCGGTACATACCCATGCTGACGGCGTCCCCGATGAGGAAAAAGGAGTCCGCGATCTCCAGGCCCAAACCCGGCACACCGCCGGCCGAGCGGTCGTACCAACGGCTTTCCGGCGTCAGGCCCAGGGTCTGCCAATCGGGCGTGCCCGGGCGGATGATCGCGGTGCCGCAAAAGAGGGCGTGGATCGCGGCGAATCGGCCGTAGCTCGCGTTGTCGGTGTCCGACGCGACCGTGGCGGCCGCGGAATAGGGATACGGGAACTTCCGCAGCCGTACGCCCCCGCCTCCCTCCGCATCCCTCGGTCGGGAGGACAGATCGTCCGGCACAGGGATGGCCGCACTTTTGCGTTCTGGACCCATTTTTTGTATCATAACCATCGAGAGAGAACTTTTCAAGGCTTTCGTCCACCGCCTCGCTCCACCGTCAAGAGGTCGGATCACTTCTGGAGGTCAAAGGCTTTGGCGTACTCGGCGTGTCGGGATGTCATGAAACAGGCCCACCTCATCGCCGCCAACACCCTGATCATCTGGGGCGCGACCGTCCTCCAGATCATCCCGCCGCTGGTCATGGTCCCCTTCCTGATCAGGAGCCTGGGCGACGCGGGATACGGGGAATACGCCCTGATCTGGTCCCTGCTCATGGCCATCGAGCAGCTCGAGATATCCCTCCAATCCGGGGGCATCAAGTACGGGGCGGCCTTCCTCGCCCAGGACCGGATCGCCGACGCTCAACAAGGTCCTCAGCTCGACATTCGTGTTTGCCCTCGGCCTCGGCGTCCTGTCGTGTCTGGCGATCGGCCTGGCGGCGGTGCTGAGCTTTGGTGCGTCGCACGGCTTGATGATCTCAATGATGATCGTCGGCGTGATGATGATCTTCCTGGCTCCGACGACGCCGTATGTGGGCATCATCCGGGCCAGGCAGAGGCACTACATCATTTCCGTGGCCGCGATCGTTTCCCAATATGCGGGGCTCCTGTTCGCCTTCCTCTGGTTTCGGTTCGTGGGCCCGTCGGTCGAAGCCCTGATCGCCATCCTGGCCGGGACGCTTCTCATCTCCAGGCTGGCCCAGGTGCCGGTGGCCTACAAGCTGGTCCCCGGTTTGCGGAACCGGATCCGCTCTTTCGACTCGGCGACGTTCCGCATGATCATCGGCTTCGGGACGATGGTCGTCCTGCTGGCCCTGTGCCTGGCCGCCAATTCGACGGGCATCCGATGGCTCGCCGGGATGCTCGTCTCGACGAGCTTTGTCGCCCACCTGGCGATCTTCCTGATGCCAGGGACGATGCTCGCGCAGGTCGTCCTGGCCATGACCATCACGGTCATGCCGGCGGCCAGCGCCTACGACGCGTCGGCGAACCGGGTCATGCTCCGGGAGCTCTTTCTCAAATCGACCCGCTATACGGTCGTGCTCGTCTCGGCGGGTCTCCTGGCCGCTCTCATTCTGGTGCGCGAACGTCCTGCGGCTCTGGGTCGGCCCAGAGTACGAATTTCTCGACGTCTACACGCTGATCAACCTGGCCGGGGTGGCCGTGCTGATGTGCGCCTCGGGCGCACATCAAACGCTGAAAGGCCTGGGGGCGCTCCGGGGGATCTTCATGGCCTTCGTCATCGGATTAATAGCCGGTCCCCGTCGCGGTCTTCGCGGGGCTTTTCGCCGCCGGGATATCCCCTTATATGGCCGTTTCGATCGGGCTTCTCCTCGGGAACATCTCGGCAGGTGTCCTCCAGCTCCGGATGTGCGCCCGGGCCGTCGAGATGGACCGGATGGATCTCGTCGTGCGGGGCTTTATCCAGCCGCTGGCCCCGGCGGCGGCCGGACTGGCTCTCGTCTTCGGGGTCTTCGCCTGGACCGGACTCGACGGCCTGGCCGGCCGAGCGGCGGTCGCCGTGGCGGCCGTCGCGTTCGTCTTCGGCATATTCTACGTGTTCGTCGCCGGGCCCCGAGGAGCGCCGGCAATTCAGGGAATTCGTCCACATGGTCCGGGAACGTATAGGGGGGGTCTGTGGGCCGATCATTTGCTCGAAAGGAGAGCCCCGATGCCTAAAACGCGAAGTCTCCGGATCGAGGATAAGACCATCGTCAAGTCCGGGAATCCCGGCCTCATCCGCGTCGAAGTCGAGAAGACCCGCAGAGCCAGCCGCATCGGCGAGGAGACGGGGCTCTTCCGCGTTCCCAAGATCCTCGATTTCGATGAGACCCGCGGGGTGGTCGTTTTCGAACGGATCTTCGGGATCGAGCCCCTGGTCCGGGCGGCCCGATGGGGACGGCAATACGAAGAGCTGGGCGAGCGGCTCGGGGCCTCGCTCGCGGCCATCCACGGCGGCCTGAGCCTCCCGTCGGACATGATCATCCAGCTTCCGGAGGATTTCGCCCACGAGGGGCACGACGTCTTTCTCCACGGCGATTTCGGTGTCAAGAACATCTGTCTGGACCGGGAGAGCTCGTCGCTCGTGATCCTGGACTGGCAGTTCACGGACGCCCACGGCGGGACAGCGACCTACGGGAGCCGCTATTTCGACATCATCTGGTTCGTCAACAACCTTCTCTGGGTCCCCACGATGGGCCATCTCTTCGGCGATCCCGTCAAGCCGGTCGCACGCAGGTTCGTCGAATCTTACCATCGCGCGGCGGGCCTTCCCTACGACGCGGAGGGCATCGGCGCCTACGCCGAGCATTTTTTCGAAGTGAAACGCCCCGAACGGAAGAAGATGTCCCGGCGCCGCTACATCTTCCTCCCCCGGTGCCATAGGCTCACGCGGCGCTTCGTCCGCTCGCTCCGGACGGACATCTGTAATGACTAGGTCTGGTCCCGACTATCGGCAGTCCCATCTGCGTCCGGGGATTGGCGAATCTTACCAGGCGGCGTTCGACAAGGACCCCTATCGCCGCGTCCTCTGGGGGCTGGAAAAGAGGGTCCTCGACCGGATCCTGGTCGAATGCCTGGGAGATGGCGATATCCACCATTTCGATTTCGCCTGCGGGACAGGGCGGATCCTCTCGCACGTCGCCGGCAGCGCCCGCGTGTCGGTCGGGGTCGATGTTTCGCCGAGCATGCTCGCCGTGGCCAAAGAAAGCTCCGAGCGGTCGGAGATCTACCAGGCCGACCTGACGACGAACGACATCCTGGAAGAACGGAAGTTCAACCTGATCACCGCCTTCAGGTTCTTCCCCAATGCGCAGCCCTCGCTGAGAAACGATGCCATGAGAGTCCTCGTCAGGCATTTGGGCGAGGGCGGCCGGTTGGTGTTCAATAACCATAAGAATCTGGCCAGCGTGAAGTACCGGCTGGCCCGGCTCCGGGGGCGGGGCGGGTTTAAGGGGATGAGTCTGGCCGAGGCCTCCGAGCTCGTGTCCAAGAACGGCTTGGAGATCGAGAAATCCTATGCCATGGGCTTCACGCCGGCGAGCGACAGGCACATGATCATCCCGGCGGCCCTCCTGCGTCGGCTGGAAGGGGGCCTGTCCAGGTGGCCAGCGATCAAGCCGTGGGGCGAGAACGTGATCTTCGTCTGCCGGCGGGCCGCCGGCGCATAACCCGATCGGTCATCCGGAACGAGTCGTCCGGGGCGGGACCGAAGCCTCGAAGGCTCCGATGTCGGGGGTCCTTTTTCGGGGCTGTTTGGCCGCATCCTGGGTCACTCGGTCCACAGGTTCCGCC
Organism: Candidatus Aminicenantota bacterium; assembly: GCA_963743205.1. Lineage (GTDB taxonomy): Bacteria > Acidobacteriota > Aminicenantia > Aminicenantales > Saccharicenantaceae > RBG-16-66-30. Next base: position 584,066 of record CAVUOW010000009.1, on the reverse strand, counting down.
ACGGCCCCGGGCGGGAGAGCTCGCGGAGAGCTTGAACCATTCCTTGGTGAGCGACCCGGGACCCGTGGGTCCGGTCTTCAGCAGCCGGGGATCGGCGACGATGTCGCCGCTGCCGCGGCAGCCGGAGACGGGTCTTTTCGACCAATTGTTGTGACCGAACGCGATCCCCCTGGCTTCAAGGTGGCTGATGGCCACGCGGTCCTCCTGGAGGATGATATTGTTGACGAACCGGCCGCCGGTCGAGCTCCCTTTGAAGAAATAGACGCAGACCGATTCCGCCCCGGCGGTCGGAGAGGCGTTGGCGAACGTGTTGTTCGCCACGAGGACGTTCACCATCTGGCCGCCCCCCGCCGCGAAGTTCCGCTCCCCGCCCATGGCCAGGTTGTTGATGACGATGTTGTCCGACGACGGCGGGTTCCGCTTCTCGTCGCCGAGCAAGATCCCGTCCTGGCGTGACATAGCCCTGGATCGCGTTGCCCGGCGTGAAGTAGCTCAGGTTCCTCTGGAACAGGCAAAACTTGGTGTCCGAAATGTAGAAGTTCTGCTGGTTGTTGTAGGAGACGCAATCCTCGATCGTGATGTGCTGGCTCTCGAAGGTCGAAATGCCCTCGCCCCAGTTGGCCCAGGCCGTACAGCCGCGGATGGTCGTGTCCTGAGGATGGCGGCAGGCGCTGATGCCGAAGCCCCAGGTCCCCTTGTGGGGCCGGAAGCGCTCGTTGATGAGCGAGTTGTCGGAGGCCCGGCAGCCCGCGATCAGGCCGTGCGAGCCCGTCATGTAGATGCCGGAACCCCAGTTGTGGTGGGCGTAGAGATTCTCGACCGTGCAATGCTCTCCGTGAACGGCCACGCCGTAGCCGCTGGAGTAGCGGACTTCCAGGCCGCCCACCGTATACCAGTCGCCGTAAACCTGAAGCAGGACATCGTTTTCGCCGCCGGGGATCTTGAAGCTCTTTCCGTCGATGACGACGGCCTCGCCGCCATAGTTCGTGACCTTGATGGGGGCGGCGGAGGTCCCGTCCGCCATCCAGGTCGAGCTCGCCTGATAGGTCCCGGCCCTGATCTGGACCGTGTCACCGGCCATGACCGCGCGAGCCGCGCGCATGAGCGTGCGGAACGGTCCGCGGGATCCCTTTTGCCGGGCGGGAGCGAGGCCATCATGGGCATCGTTCCCGTCCGTCGCGACATAATAGATCCGGGACGGACTCTTATCAGGACTCTTCTGTGCAGGACTGATCGAGGAGAACGCGGCCAGGCCAAAGACCATAAGAATAAGGATCGAGGCGGTCGCGGCTTCTTTTCTCATTCCGGGACCTGCTCGTTCGCCAGGATGGCCGCCGGCACAGTCGTCACCATAGCCAAGGCTCTTGCCGTCCCCACGATCTTGGCGGCCGCTGCGACGGCTTTGGCCAAACGCGGCGGCCTCGACCCCGAGTTGTGGGCGTCGCTGGCGATCACATGCACCAGGCCGCGGCGGAGGAGATCCTCGGCCGTCTTCCGGACGCGCCGCCCGAACCCGCCCGTGAGGCTCTGCGCGGTCACCTGACCGATCGCCCCTTGCCCGATCATCTCCCGCAGGATCTCCGGCGAACCGGCCAAGGCGGCGTTCCGTTCAGGGTGGCTGATGATCGGGATGAGGTCGTCCCGCATCATGCCGTTCACGAGGTCGTGCAATGTCCTCGGGCAGGTTCAGGGCCGGAAATTCGATAAAGACATAATTCGTGCCGTTGACGGTCAATCCGAGGCCCTTGATGGAATCGGCCAAGCCGCTGCGGTAGCTGATCTCGGCCCCCGGGAAGAGCTCGATGCCGCGCGGATGCGTTTCATCGAGGAACTGCCGCATCCGGGCCCCGAGCTCTCTCGGCTCCCGGCCAGGACGGGTCATCCGGAAAACATGGGGTGTCAGGACGATCCGGGAAATGCCGTCCGCCCGGGCCACCTCGAGCATCCGCAGAGACTCGGCCGCGTCGGCCGCTCCGTCATCCCAATCCGGAAGAAGGTGGTTGTGGAGATCGATCAACCGTCCGTCCGCTTTTGATGCCCGTAATACGACGACACGTGGTACTCGTCCATGTCCCGCATCCGGACAGCGTTGATGACGACGCCGAGGTCCTTGATCTTGTGCGCGTCCAGCTTCTCCTGGGCCTGCTTCAGGGCTTCCCGGGGGGTCTTGCCCCGCCGGACGACCATGATCGCCCCGTCCAGGCGCGCTCCGATGACGAGCGCGTCGCTCACTGCCAGACAAGGCGGCGTATCCACGATGACGAAGTCGAAATCCTTCTTGAGCTGGGCGATGAGCGCCGTCATTTTCTCGGATCCCAGGAGCTCGAGGGGATCAGGCGGCACGGGCCCGGCGTTGATGACGAAGAGCGTCGGGATGGGCGTCGCCCGCAACAGGTCGTCCAGGGCCAGGCCGGTCGTCAAGTACTTCGTCAATCCGTTCAGGTTCTTGATCCGGAAGACGCTGTGCAGGCGGGGCTTTCGCAGGTCCGCGTCGATGATCACGACCCGCTTGCCGGCCTGGGCCAGGGAGGCGGCCAGGTTGCAGGCGGTCGCGGTCTTTCCGTCTTGGGGCAGCGGGCTCGTGACCGCCAGCGCCCTCCGGTTCGTTTCCTCCATTGAGAAGAGCAGGGCGGTCCGGATCGAACGATACTGCTCGGCAAAGGACGAGCCGGGGGAGAATTGGACGAAGAGGTCCAGGGGTTCGCCCCGGAGTCCTTTACGCTCGAACCGTTTCTCGCCGACCGACGACCAGACCACCGCCCCCTTCTCTCCGGCCGCGCCTTTCCCCTCTTCGGCCGGCGCCGCTCCCCTCCCCTGCCCGTCCTTGGGGAACGTCGGGACCATGCCCAGCGTGGGGACCCCGGCATACTTCCGGACATCCTCGGAATCTTTCACCGTGACGTCGAGGTTCTCGTAGAGCAAGGCCAGCCCCAAGCCGAGGAACATCCCGACCAGCAGACCGATGACCATGTTTTTCGCGGTGTGAGGGCCGCTCGGCAACAGGGGGATCTCGGCCCTGTCGACGACATAGATGTTCGACGCCTGGAAGCCTTTCAACCGGGACGAGACATCGGCTTCGCTCTTCCTCGTCATCAGCGCGTCGAGGAGGTTCTTGGAGTTCTGGATCTCGGTGAAGAGGGCGTTGTACTCGATGGCGCTGCTGTTTTGCTGGAACGCCGTCCCCTTCTGTTGGTTGAAGGCATAAGCCAGGGCCTGTTCGTTCCTCAAAGCGGCCTGGTAATCGGTGAAGGCCCGGGTGACCTGAGCTTTGGTCTCGTCCTCCAGGGCCTTCTTGGCCGAATCCAATTCGGCCTTGACCTGTTGGTACCTGGGCATATCGGGCAGATAGGTCTCACTGGCTTTCGCGAAATCCCGGGACAGCCGGCTATACTCCTCGGACAAACGCTGGATCACCGAGTTGTTGAGGCCGCTGGGGATGTAATCGGGCCCGGCATTCTTGATCTCGTTGTAATAGGTCTCCTTGTTGATGCGGTCGATCTGGGCGGCGGTCAGACCCCGGTTCAAATCGCCGAGCTTCTCGACGACCGTATTCTCGCTGTTGCTCAAGGCGACGATGTTCTTCGACTGCCCGTAGTCCTGGAGCTTCTGCTCGTTGGCCTGGATCTCGTTCCGGACCGTCTCGATCTGGGTCTTGAGGAACTCGGTGGCCTGCTCGCTCGCTTGGTATTTCCGATCGACGTTCATCTGGATATAGGACTCGATCACGGCGTTCAGGATGTCGGCGGCGAGCTTGGGATCCCGGTAACCGAAGCTGAGGTCCACCAGCCGCGTCTTGCGCAGGGGCTGGACGTCGAGGCGCTGCAAGAACCAGCCGGCGAGCTTGCGGCGAAGGAGCGGGTCGGTTTTGGGGTCGACGCCGGGGCGGATGCCGCCTTTGAGGACGTTGTTGACGAAGGCCTTGTTCTCGTACAGCTTGAGCCGATCGATCGTGTCCCCGGCCAGGGATCGGCTCTGGAGGAGCTTGTATTGGGTCTGATAATAGTCGTCGCTGAGCGGCTCGATCTGCATCATGTTCTCGAAGCTCAGGATGTTGGGCTCGCGCTCGATGAGGATCTGCCCCTTGGCGGTATAGGTCGGGGTCGTCAAGAGAGAGATTATCGTAACGGTGACCAATATGGCCAGGGCCGTGCCCAGGACGATCCATTTCCTTTTCAGGAAGATCTGCCACAGCTCCCGAAGATCGATCCCCTGACCGTCGGTCGATCCCGGTTGGTCGGTCGTTTTCATGTTGGCCACTCTCTTGCTTCGGGTCTATCTGGGATTGCGAAAATGAACCCGATTTACTCTACCACCTCTGCCGGGAATTTTTCAAGTTCCCGGGGGCGGCGGGAGGGCCGGCCTGGGGCCCGGATCGTTTTCTTCCGGGGATCAATGCAGGATGATATGGGGCGCGAGGGTCCTGCGGCTGGGCCTCACCGGGGCGGATGAGGTTCCGCCCGAAGTGGCTTGGCCATTCGTCGTCGTGAGGGTCCTGCGGTTGGGCCTCACCTGTCTCCGGCTGTCCGTCCGAGCTGACTTCGACCTTCGTCGAAACGACGGCCATCGCCAAACGGCGGTCCCGGACCGTGAGGGTCACGGCATAGGAGCCGCCCGCCCGATAAATATGCTCGGGATTCTGGGCGGTGGACGTGCTTCCGTCGCCGAAGTTCCATCTGTAGCTGTAAGGGCCGGAGCCGCCGGTGGCGGTCGCGGCGAATTTCACCGGGAGGGGCGCCTGGCCGACGGGCGGGGACGCGACATAGTTGGCATTGAGGGCCGTGGGGGCCTGCGCGGTCGCGTTGACGACCAGGTCGTAGTTGGCGGTCGTGGCCGTCCGGTCGGTGACCGTGAGCTTGACGGCGTAGGTGCCGGCCGACGCGTACGTGTGCGAGGGATTCTGGGAGGCGGAGGTGCCGCCGTCGCCGAAGACCCAGCTGTAGGTGTAAGGGGCGGAGCCTCCGTTGGCGCTGCCCGTGAAGGTCACCGTGAACGGAGCTTGCCCGGTGACCGAGGACGATCCGATATAGGCCGTGAGAACGGAGTCGATCGTCGCGTCGGCCGTCACGCTGACCGTGGCCGTAGCGCTTGTCCGGTTGTTGTCGACGGCCGTCAGCGTGGCCGTGTAGCGGCCGGCCGACGCGTAGATGTGGGAGGGGTTCTGGGACGAGGAGCTGCCGCCGTCACCGAACGTCCACTGATAGGTGTAAGGGGCCGCGCCTCCGCTGGCGCTCCCGGAGAAATTCACCGTGAGAGGGCTCTGCCCGGACGTCGGCGTGCCGGAGGCCGAGGCCGTCAAGTTCGCGGTCCCGCCCGAGCCGTTGAAAGCGCCGATGTCCGGCGGGTTCCCTCTCGGCGTCCGGGCGAAATCTTCCGCCACCTGGCTCAAGACGACCGCCTTGCCCCGGGCGGGCGAAGTCTCCTGGATCCTGAACCATCCGGGGGAGAGTTCCCCGGCGCCGGCCGATCGACGCCTTCAAAACCTGGGATCGCCAATGACGTCTCCCGTTCCCCTGCATCCGGACACCGGGAGCCGCGACCAATTGTTGGTCGCGAACGACACACCCGTCGCTTCCAGGTGGCTGATATCGACACCGTCTTCCTGGAGGACGATGTTGTTGACGAACCGGCCTCCGGTCGAGATGCCGGCATTGAAATAAACGCAGGCCGACTCAAGCCCGGCTGTCGAAGGCGTTGACGAACGTGTTGTTGGCGACCAGAACGTTCACCATCTGGCCGGCTCCCGTGCGAAGTTGCGCTCCCCGCCCAGACTAGATTGTTGATGATCATGTTGTCGGACGAACGGCGGATTCTGCTTCTCGTCGCCGAGCAAGATGCAGTTTTGGGTGACATAGCCTGGATCGCGTTGCCGGGCGTGTAATAGCTCAGATTCCGCTGGAGCAGGCAATACTTGGTGTCCGAAACATAGAAGTTCGCTGGTTATTGTACGAGACGCAATCCTCGATCGTGATGTACTAGCTCTCGAAGGTCGAAATGCCTTCGCCCCAATTGTTCCACGCCGTGCAATCGCGGATGGTCGTGTATTGAGGATAGCGACAGGCGCTGATGCCGAAGGCCCAGGTCCCCGTATGGGGCCTGAAATAGCGTTGATGAGGAATTGTTGAAGCCCGGCACGTTCGATCAGGCCGTACCAGCCCGTCACGTAGATGCCGGAACCCCAATTGTGGTGGGAGTAGACGTTGTCGACGGTGCAATGTTCCCCGTGGACGGCAACGCCGGCGCCGCCCGAATAGCGGACCTCGAGGTTGCTGACCTTGTTCCAATCGCCGTAAATCTGGAGCAGGACGTCGTCGCTGCTGGAGGGGATGGTATTTCCGCTGCCGTCGATGATGACCGTCTCGCCGCCGTAATTGGTGACCGTGATGGGCGCGGCGGCGGTGCCGTCGTTCTGCCAGCTCGAGTGGGCCTGATAAACGCCGCCCCTGATCTGGACGGTATCCCCGGGCCTGACGGCATAAGCGGCGTGCTGGAAGGTGCGGAAAGGGCCACTCGATCCGCTGGAGTAGGCCGGCGACAGCCCATCATACGAATCGTTGCCGTTGAGTCGCAACATAGTACGTCGTCGCCCAGGCCTGAGATGCGAACCCCAAGGCAAAGGCGAAAATGAGGGCGCAAAGCCCTATCCGCGCGGGACGGTCGATGGTTGAAGTTGGCCGGTTCAGAGTTGCCATTCGGATCTCCCTAAAATCATCTGATGGCCGAGCCTGAAGGCAACGGTCGAGGCTGACTCAGAGGGGACATTATGCCACAGCTGTCAAGAGGGAGATCGCCTTCACGATGACCATCGGGGGTGATTATGAAGGCGACGGCGACGGGGAGAATCACCCTAAAAGGGTATTTCGAAGGGCAAAGGAACTCGAAAATGACTAGCCGCGCGCGGGGATTGAGCGTCTCTTCGCGAAGACGTTGATCCCCTCATAGATCGCCGCCAGCTTCCCGGCGTATCCGTCGATATGATGATCCTTGGCCAGGAGGAGGCTTCCTTTTCCCCATGTCCGAACGAAGTCGGACGTCCTGGCACAGCTTTTCGAGCGCTCCCGAGAGGGCCCGGGGGGCCCGGGGGGGCACCAAGAGGCCGTTCACCCCGTCTTCGACGAGCTCGGGGATGCCCCCGACGGCCGTGGCCACCACGGGCAGGCCGGCGGCCATGGCCTCGATGACGGCCATGGGCATCCCCTCGTAATGGGACGGGAACACGAAGATGTCCGCTCGCTCGAAGCAGGCGAGCTTTTCCTCCCCTGAGACCGGGGGGACGAGCTGAACGGCTTTGCCGGGGAAGGAGACGGCCCCGGCCGCCGCCGCAAGCCGGGCTTCATCCTGTTCCGCCAGGAAATCCCCGACGAGATCGAGAGCGACGGGGTCCCCTCCGGATCTTAGGATCTTGAAGGCCTCGAGGAGATCGTCCGTCCCCTTGACCTGGCCCAGGTGGCCCAAGTAAAGAAACCGGATCGCCGGATTGCCCGTCCGGGACCTTCGCGATGCGACCGCCTGGTAGGGCCGGATATCGATGGCATTCGGTAAATAATGGATCTTCACGTCCGGCACGAGCTCCCGAAGCGCGAACCACTCCTTCGAGAGGACGATGACCCCGCTCGAGAGCCGGAAGATCCGGTTGCAGTACCATATCCAGAGGCGCGGACCGGCGTAGAGTCGGTCAAAGCTGCAATGAGGATGCAAGACCACTCGACAGCCCATTGCCCGCGCGAGAACCACGCAGAGGCTGTTCTTGAAAAAGGACGCGCCGACAGACGTGCAGATGTGGGCGATCTCCGGACGGTGAGCGGCACAGGCCCGGAAGAAGCGACCGCAGTCCCTCAGGGCCTCGACCATGTTCGTCCAAGTGGCCTTGCCGCTCGAAGACAGGAACCTGGCCCGGGAGCTTGTCTGCACGAAACGGAGATCGACGAGGTCGGCAAGCGACGAATTCAGGAGCGCCTGACAGAACGTCGCGATGCCGCCGAGCGGAGGGGCCAAATGGCCGGCCAGGAGGACGCGCAGCTTCTTCAATGGGACCGCGGGGCTTTCGACCGGACGAGCCGGGAGAGAAGCTCGTCGTATTCGCCCACGTAGCGGTCGAGAGTCAGGTTTTTCTCGGCAAAGGCCCGGCCATTCTGTCCCATGCGGTGACGTTCGTCCGGAGGGAGAGCGATGAACTGCTTGATCTTACGGGCCAGCTCGGCCGGATCATGCCGGTCGAAGAGGTAGCCGTTGACGCCGTCGGCGACCAGTCGAGGATGGTCCAGGACATTGCTGAGAATGACCGGACGTCCGCAGGCCAAAGCTTCGCAAACCACGTTGGGCAGCCCTTCCCCATAGGAGGGATGGACGAGGACGTCGTGCCGGCCGAAGAGATCGGGGATGTCCGTCCGCTGGTCCAGCCAGTCCCACTGCCCGGAGATCCCGGTCCGTTGGATCTCCTCTTCCATGGTCCGGAGATAGGCCCCGCGGTCTCCGGACCTCATCCTCTGTCCGACCCAGCTCACCCGCGGACGCAAGTCATGCTCCCGCCGCAGGATGTCCAGGGCCTGGACCAGACAAAGACCGTTCTTATAGCGTGAGACGCTGGCCACGGCCAGGATCTTGAGCTCGGAATTCTCCGGCTCGCGCGAGAGCGGCCGGAATTCCTGCAGGTCGTAGCCGTTGTAGATCGTCATGACGCGTCCGGCCATCCAGGGATACCGGTGCAGGAAGTTCAGCCGCTGGTGATGGGAGTTGACGACGATCATGTCGCTGAGACGGTAGAGCTGGCGGACCCCGAGCTCGATGGTGTTGGGATTCCCGGGAAGGTCGCAGAATCTCTCGGAGACGACGACGGCCGGCCGGGTTTTCGAACGGCGGGACGCCAGGATGGTATAGAAATTCGGCGTGTTCAGGAACGACACGACCGCCTCGAACCGTCCCTCGTCGATGTAGCGCCTCAGCCCCCCGATGACGTCCAAGGAGAAACGGGACTTCTTCAGCTGGACGTGGACGCGGAGCCCCTCTTTCTCGAGATAGGGGGCCAGCAGCGCGCCGGGCGCATAGCAGTACATCGAAACGTCATGACCGGCGCGATGCAGACCGATGGCCAGGTTCAGGATCTGGCGCTGGGCGCCTCCCGTGCTGAGATTGTCGATAACGCAGAGGAGCTTCATGACCCGCATCTCGTTCAGGGTGGAGTATAAAAAGGGGTCCCTCCGATGTCAAGGTGGCCGCAGCGCCTTGACAGAGGTCCCAAAGGACGGATAACATGCGCACGCAACCTGAACGGTAGCCATGATGATGGAGAATTCGATACGTTACTCGGTCGTTATCAGGACATTGGGTACGTCGGGCGAGAAGTACCAGGCCTTGCTGGATTCGCTGAAGGGCCAGACGATCCCCCCCGTAGAGATCCTGGTGGTGCTTCCCGAAGACGGCGCGTTGCCAGGGGAGCGCTTGGGGACAGAGCGATTCGTCCGGACCCGCAAAGGGATGGTTCGACAAAGGTCTTTTGGCATGCAGGTTGCCAAGGGTGATTTTTTCCTGCTTTGCGATGATGACATATCGTTTGAGAGCGACCTCGTCGAAAAGCTCTATCGGACGCACCTTGACACCGGAGCGGAGATCGTCACGCCGAACGTGCTGTCCCCGGACGGCCCTAAGCCTTCATCATTGAAAACGATGCTCGGCCGACTGCGTGATTTCCTATGCGGCCTCAACCATATCTCGTCAAAGCCGTCCCCCTACAATATCCGGATTTGGGACACGGGGGGTTATATCAAGAATGGCCGCATCGAGAAGGGCCGACAGTACTATTCACAAAGCGGCCACGGCACCTGCGCCTTTTTGAAGAGGGAAACTGCGGAGCTTCTTCGTTTTCAGGACGAAATATGGATCGAGGAGGCCCCGTATCCCCTTCCGGATGACCAAGTGATGTTCTATAAGGCTTTTCTCCAGGGCCAAACGATTGCCTGGTGCCAGGAGGCCAAGATTTGGCACCTGGATGCGGGGCGTGACACCCCCGATAGGTTCAGGCACATGTCGTACGCGAACGCGAGAAACTTCACGGTTTTCTGGCATCGATTCCTCTATAACGTGAATGCGGACGTCGCAAGGAAGACGCGTCTGATTTCTTTCCTGACCTTCCGGATCTTCAATACGTGCCTGCTGTATGGGGCCGTGTATCTGCCGAATCCGAAAAAATCCAGCGCGGCGCTGGCGCTCTACAGAGGGTATATCGACGCCTTCCGATATCTTCGAACGGAAGAATACAAGCGATTGCCCATCGTGCGGAACCGATCGATAGAGCCAAGAAACTGACGGCGACGCGGGGTCTGCGCTGACCCGAAGATTCCGCTCGGCCTCGGCAAGATATCGGGTTCGTTGACAATCCGGACGGGCCTGGGCTATCATCCTGCTTCTTAGGGGAGGCGATTCCCTCCCCTCCGCCGACTAAATAACGAGGATCATTGTGACTGTTCTATTGATAACACCCTATTATCCCCCGGAGATCGGGGGGGCGGCCCACCTCATGTACGAGCTGGCGTCCAGTCTCCAGGCCAGAGGTCACAAGGTCACCGTTCTGACCGGCTACCCGCGCTACAACATCAAGGTCGCCCCGGCCCAATACAGGCGGAGCTTTTGGATGACCGAGATGCTGAACGGGATCACCGTCAAGCGCACCCGGATCCTGACCCTGCCTCGGTCGAGCATGATCGGCCGGGGACTCGAGCACTTCTTCGTCGGCCTCTGGTTGGGGGCGCTCACGGCGGTCTCCCCTCGGGCCGACGTGGCCATGGTCCTCTCGCCGCCGCTGCCCCTGCCGTGGATGATCGCTTTGATCGGCCGGCTCCGGCGCATTCCCGTGGTGGTGAACATCCAAGACCTTTTTCCGCGTGAGGCCGTCGAGATGGGGATCTTGACCAATCCCTTCCTCATCCGCTTTTTCGAGATGATGGAGCGCCAGGTCTATGCGCTGGCCTCTCAAGTGACCGTGCATTCGCCCGGGAACCTGGATCACGTGGTCGAGCGGGGCGGAAAGCGCGACCGCGTGAACGTCGTCGGGAACTGGGTCGACCTGGATCGCATCCGGCCGGGCGAACGGGACAACGCCTTCTCCCGCCAGAATGGACTGGGGGGCCGGTTCGTCGTGTCCTATGCCGGAACCATGGGCTGGGCCCAGGACATGGGGACGATCGTGAAGAGCGCGGCGCTCCTGCGCGAAAAGAAGGAGATCCTGTTCCTCTTCGTCGGAGACGGCGTCGAGAAGGGCAAGGCCCAGGCCATGAGCCGGGAGATGGGGCTTCAAAACATGCTCTGGCTTCCGACGCAGCCCTGGTCGATCTATCCGGACATCCTCAGCGCCTCGGACGCCTGTCTGATCAACCTCTGCCCGGAGCTGCGCACCCCGGTCGTCCCATCGAAGCTGCTCAGCATCATGGCCGCCGGACGGCCCGTGATCGCCAGCCTGCCGGACGAGAGCGACGCGCGCCGCATGATCGCCGCCGGAGGCTGCGGCATCTCCGTCGCCGCGGGGGACGAAGTCGCGTTGGCCGGAGCGATCAGGACCCTCGCCGAGGACCGCGCGCTCGGCCGGGAGATGGGCCGGAAGGGGCGGACTTACGCGGAAGCCAACCTGTCCCGGGACTTTTGTACCGGACAGATGGAATCGGTATTGATCAAAGCCATGAGGAGTTGAAACATGACCAATTATAAGGACAGCTACAAGGGACGGACGGTCCTCGTGACCGGAGGCGCGGGAGCTATCGGCAGCAATCTGACCCGCACCTTGGCCGGGCTGGGGGCCCAAGTTATCATTTTGGACGACCTCTCGTCCGCCGAGCGATGGAATGTTCCGTCGTTGCCCGGTGTGATGTTCGTGGAGGGGGACATCCTCGATGAGATCAAGCTGAAAAGGGTCTTTTTCGACCGTCCCCGCGTCATTTTCCACCTGGCCGCGTTCTTCGCCAACCAGAACAGCCTGGATCACCCGGAAAAGGACCTCATGGTCAACGGCATGGGAACGCTGCGCCTTCTGGAGTATTCGGTCTTCACGGGTGTCGAGCGGTTCGTCTATGCCTCGTCGGGGTGCTCGATCTACGGCAGCAGCGCTCCCCTGCCTCTCAAGGAAGAGTTCATGTCGCTGCATCTGAGCACGCCGTACCAGATCACCAAGATGCTGGGCGAGCTCTACTGCAACTTCTTCCACCACCAGTACGGCCTGAATGTCGTCAAGCCCCGCTTCTTCAATTCCTACGGCCCGGGCGAGGTCCCCGGCCAGTATCGCAATGTCATCCCGAACTGGATCTACTGGGCGATGAAAGGCCAGCCCCTGCCGATCACCGGCTCGGGCGAAGCCACGCGCGACTTCACCTACGTCAGCGACATCGTGGACGGGCTTCTGCGGGCGGGCGTCATGGAGAGCGCGATCGGCCAGGAATTCAACCTGGCTTCCGGCGCGGAGACCCGCATCGGCGACCTGGCCGACATGATCAACAAGGCCACGGGCAACAGGGCCGGCACCCTTGTCGCCAGCCAGCGCAAGTGGGACACCAAGAGCCGCCTGCTGGCCTCGATCGACCGGGCCCGCGAGCTGATCGGCTACGATCCGGCGACGCCGTTCGAAGAGGGCCTGCAGAACACCATCCAGTGGTTCCGCGACAACTGGTCTCTTATCGAGGCCTCGGCGCGCTTCGGGCCTGGCGTGTCCTCGGCGGTCCGGGAGAAGGTCCAAGGGACCTGATGAAGCGCGTCCTGAGCATCTTCGGGACCCGGCCCGAGGCCATCAAGCTCGCTCCGGTCGTCCTGGAGGTCCGGAAGCATCCCGATCGCTTCGAGGATCTCGTCTGCGTCACGGCCCAGCATCGCGAAATGCTGGACCAGGTGCTGGACTGGTTCGAGATCGTCCCTCAATACGACCTGAACCTGATGCAGCCCAACCAGAGTCTGGCCGAGTTCGCCGGACGGGCCCTCCTGGCGATCGGGAGCCTGCTCGAGGACGTGAAGCCCGACGTCGTGCTGGTCCAGGGGGACACCAGCACGGCCATGATCGCCGCCCTGGCCGCGTTCTACCGGCGCTGCCCCGTCGGCCATGTCGAAGCCGGATTGCGGACGCGCGACCGGTACAACCCTTTCCCCGAGGAGATCAACCGCCGGATCGTCGGCACGCTGGCGACGTTCCATTTTGCCCCCACCCCGCAGGCGGCCGAGGCGCTGCGAGCCGAACAGGTGCCCGAGGAGAACATCTTCATCACGGGTAATACCGTGGTCGACGCCCTGCTCATGACGGTCCGTCGCCCGGTCCACATGGACCTCGGTTTCAGCCTGGAGGCGAAACGTCTGATCCTCGTGACGGCGCACCGTCGGGAAAGCTTCGGCGCCCCGTTCGAATCCCTGTGTTCGGCCCTGCGGGACATCGCCGACCGGAATGCGGACGTCGAGATCGTCTATCCGGTCCACCTGAACCCGAACGTGCGTGGACCCGTGATGCGCATCCTGGCCGGTCATCCCCGGATCCACCTGCTCGAGCCTTTGCGCTACGAGCAGTTCTCCCATCTGATGGCCCAGGCCTACCTCATCCTGACCGACTCGGGCGGCATCCAAGAAGAAGCCCCCGTGCTGGGCAAGCCGACGCTGGTCATGCGGGAAACGACGGAAAGGCCCGAGGCCGTCGCCGCCGGCACGGCCCGTCTCGTCGGGACCGATCGCGCGCGGATCGTGGATGAGGCCGAGCGTCTGCTCCACGATGAAGAGGCCTACCGGGCCATGGCCCAAGCCGGGAGCCCGTTCGGGGATGGTCACACGGCGGAGCGGATCGCCCGCCTTCTCATGGAAAAGCTCTAGGGCCCTTCGGGCTACTTGTAGAAAGTCCGGTACCACTCGACGAAGCGGGGTATGCCGCTCTCGACCAGTGTCTTCGGCCGGAAGCTGAAATCCCTTTCGATGTCCGATGTGTCGGCCCACGTGACCGGTACGTCGCCGGGTTGGATCGGCAGGAGCTTCACCTCGGCTTTTCGCCCCAGCGACTTTTCGATGGCCCCGATGAGATCCATCAGGCCCACCGGACGGCCGTTGCCGATGTTGTAGACCCGATAGGGGGCCTTCGAGCTCGATGGGTCCGGCGTCTTCCCGGACCATCCGGGCTCCCCCGCCGGCGGCCGGTCGACGATCCTCACGACGCCCTCGACGATGTCGTCGATATAAGTGAAATCTCGTCGCATCTCGCCGAAGTTGTAGACCTCGATCGGCCGGCCGGCCAGGATGGCCTTGGTGAAGAGGAAGTAGGCCATGTCGGGCCGTCCCCACGGGCCATAGACGGTGAAAAACCGTATCCCCGTGGTCGGCAGGGCGAACAGGTGACTGTAGCTGTGGGCGATAAGCTCGTTGCTCTTCTTGCTCGCCGCATAGAGGCTGACCGGGTGGTCGACGTTATCGCGGGTCGAAAAAGGCAGGGTCTCGTTGAGCCCGTAGACGCTGGCGCTCGAGGCGTAAACGAAGTGCCCCACCCGGTGGGTCTTGGCCGCCTCGATGATGTTGCCGAACCCGACGAAATTCGATTCGACGTAGGCTTGAGGATTGACCAGGCTATAGCGCACGCCGGCCTGGGCGGCCAGGTGGCAGACGGCGCCGAACTTCTCGGCCGAGAACAGGCGGTCCAGCCCGCCGGCGTCAACGAGGTCGAGCTTGACGAAGCGATATCCGGGAAGGGTCCGGCTCGGAACGAGGGCGCCGTCGGCAACCACAGACGGATCGATCCCCGTTTCGGCCAGGCGGCCGTGCTTGAGGCCGATGTCGTAGTAGTCGTTCAGATTGTCGAGTCCGATCACATCGTCGCCACGATCGAGTAGGCGGCGGACGAGATGGAACCCGATGAACCCGGCCGCCCCGGTGACCAGGACCGTCATCGCCCCACGCCCGCATAGATGAAGCCCTGTTCGGCCATGTCCTTGGGCTCGTAGACGTTCCGGAAATCGAAGAAGTGCCGGCCCCGCATGAGCTCGCGCAGGCGCTGAAGGTCGAGGTGGCGGAACTGGTTCCATTCGGTCAGCAGGACGACGGCATCGGCGCCCTTCGCGGCGTCGTATTCGTCCGCGCAGGTCGTGAAACCGGCCGTCCCGGCGTGCGGCGCGAGGGCGCCCTTCGCCGCGTTCTCCATGGCCACCGGGTCGAAGGCCCTGACGCGGCATCCTTTCGCCAGGAGGCCCCGGATGATCGGGACGGAAGGAGCCGCCCGCATGTCGTCGGTCTCAGGCTTGAAAGCCAGTCCCAGGATGGCCACCGTCTTGCCGTCGAGCCCTCCCAGGCCCGCTTCGATCTTTTCGACCATGTGGCTTTTCTGGGCCTCGTTGGCCTCGATGACGGCTCCGACGACGCTCATGCGCACGCCTTTTTCCCGGCCGATCGAGACCAGGCCCAACGTGTCTTTGGGGAGACAGCTGCCGCCGTAACCGGGCCCCGGGTGGAGAAAGTACTTGCCGATCCGCCCGTCGAGACCCATGGCCTTGGCGATCGCGTGGACGTCGGCCCCGACGGCGTCGCAGAGGTTGGCGATCTCGTTGATGAACGTGATCTTGGTCGCCAGGAAGGCGTTGGAGGCGTACTTGATGAGCTCGGCCGTCTCGAGGGTCGTGAAGATGAACGGCGTGTCGATCAGGTAGAGGACATTGTAGATGTCCCGCATGAGGTTGGCGGCCTTTTCGTTCTCGCTGCCGATGACGACCCGGTCGGGGTGCATGAAATCGCGGACGGCCGAGCCCTCCCGGAGGAACTCGGGGTTCGAGACGATGTCGAAGGCGAGTCCGGCGAGGCCGCGGCGCTCGAGGGTCCCCCGGATGAGCTCCTTGACCCTGCGGCCCGTGCCGACGGGCACGGTGCTCTTGTTGACGATGACCTTGTAGTCGGTCATGCGCTCGGCGATCGACTCGGCGGCGGCCAGGACATGCTGCATGTCCACGGAGCCGTCCTCGCCCGGCGGGGTGCCCACGGCGATGAAAATGGTGTTGGACCCGGCGACGGCTTCCTCGATGTCGGAGGTGAAGCGCAGCCGGCCGGACTCCAGGTTCTTGGCCACCAGGGCGGGCAAGCCCGGCTCGTAGATCGGGATCTCGCCCCGCGACAAGGCCTCGATCTTGGGCGCGTCGACGTCCATGCAGATGACGCGGATGCCGAACTCGGACAGGCAAGTTCCGGTGACCAGGCCCACGTAGCCGGTGCCGATAATGGAGATCGAATTCATCTCTGTACCTCTGTTCCCGTCGATAAGATGGGGAGCGACTCATTATAAACCAAAGAGGGCCGGCAAGGAACCTCCCTTGGCCCGTTTTTATTGTCTGAGGACGGTTGTTGACAGTCACACAGGCCCGGCGATACAATGTTGCGGTGACCATGTGGGAGGTTTACTGCGAGGATGGGGACTCTCGGTTCTTCAAGGAGGAGATTGAGCTGATTTTTCTCAGACTCGTCTCTCCGTGAGGACCGAACGGCGTCAGGCTGCTTCGGCAGATCCCTGACCCGGATGAATTGGATACTTATGGTGAAGAACGAACTGGAAACGGCGCGGTATCTCGACCTGGGCGGCGAGCGGGTCTACACGATCAGCTATGCCTGTGAGACCCCCACGGCCTGGGTCCTGCTCTGCGGGCCGTTTCCGTCGGACCGCCTTTATTCCCTGGCCGCTTGGGCGAAGTGGGCCCGTTTCCTCGCCTGCCATGAGATCGCCGCGGTCCGATTCGATTACAGCGGGACCGGCGAGAGCACGGGCCGTTTTTCTGACATGGATTTCGGACGGTGGCTCCGGGACGTCGAGGCCATGTCCGATTGGGTCTCGGCTCGATCGGGCGGACGCCCGCTCATCCTCCACGGGCTCGGCATGGGGGCGCTCCTGGCCCAGAAGGCTTTTTCCGCGGGCCGGGGGGACGGCCTGCTGATGTGGTCGCCGCCGCTCCACGCTCTCGACATCCTGAAACAAGGGCTGATGATCCGGCTGTCCATGGACATGCTGCTTTACCGCCTGGCCGACCGAAAATCCGCCAAAGACTACATCGAAGAGATGCGATCCGGAGGGACCGTCCAGATCGACGGATACACCTGGTCGAGCTCGCTGTGGTCCACCGGCGAGCAGCTGTCGCTGGACCAGGCCTTTGCCACGCCCGGCGAAGGGAAAGAAGAGAAGTCGGGGCGGCCGTGGCGGCACGTCGTTCTGGACGACGGCATGTCGCCATTGGTCAAGTCGCAGAGCATGCTGCGGGCCATGAACCCGCGCGCTGCGGTCGTGCCCTCGGCGCCGCTCAACCGGGATTTCTGCGGTTTTTTCGAGCCCAACGCCGCATGGATCCGCAAGAGCGTGGAAGACCGCGAGAGGGCGAGGCGCCATGCGTGACGCGATAACGATCAAGGTCGACGGCCTGCTTCTGCAGGGGACGTCGCACCTCGTCCCCGGGGGTCTGGACTTGGGGATCCTGTTCTTGAATTCCGGCTCCCTGCCGCGTTCCTCCAGAGGCGACCTCTACGCCCACCTGGCCGATTCGTTGGCGGAGCAGGGATTCAAGTGCTTCCGGGTGGATCTGCCCGGCCTCGGCGATTCCCAAGGCGAAGTCCCCGAGGAGTACGTTGAGTTCTACAAGCTCGTCCAGGAAGGCACGTACGCGGGGTGCGTCGCCAAGCTCGCCCGCGAGCTGCGCCGGACGTACGGCCTATCCGGCATCGTCCTCGCCGGGATCTGCGGCGGCGCCCAGACCTCCGTTTTCGCCGCGGCCAGGGACCACGGCGCCGGTATCGCCGGCCTGGCGTTGCTCGACATGCCGTTCTTCCTCTACCGGAGCTCGAATCCGGCGGCGCAGAAAAAAACCGGCCTTTCCTTGATGGGCCGCTGCCGGTGCGGAGTCGTCAACACCAAAGCGAAAATGCGCGATTGGATCCTGGCTCAGAAGTGGGAGCCTATGGCGACAAAGACGTATTATCGCCTGAGGAAGATGACGAGCCGGACCAAGGGGGCCAGGTTGCCCCCGAACACGAACCTCACTTTGCTGAAGACGCTCTCCGCTCTCCTCGACCAGGGAATTCCCGTGCTGATGGTCACGGCCCATCCGCCGATCCCGGAGCGGCAATCCTTCGATTACATCGGCTACGCCGCTGACCGGCCCGGCGGCCGGCTGGAGCACGCCAAGATCCACGGAACGACCCATTCGTTCGTCGAAGACGGCGGCGCCGAAGCCGTCCGGGAGGCCCTGGCGCGCTGGCTGGCCGGATTAAGCCCCAAGTCCTAGCGCCCAACCCGTCGATAAGGCGAGCTACGGACGCTCCCAAACCCGCAAACCCTGGCGGCTGAGATAAATGGGGACATTCCGGAAGAGCGGGTCGATCCCTTCGATGGCCTTGATCATGGACCGCTTCTCGCAAGACTGATCTCCGCAGAGGAGGGTCAGGGACCCTCCTTCCCCGCCGGCGCCGTTGACCTTCCATCCGAGGACGTGGTGCGCTTTCGCGACCTCGACGACCTTGTCGACATCGGCGCTGACGAGCTTCGGATGGAGCCGGCGTTGGGCCTCCGTATTCTCGATCATGGCCTGGCCCAGGGCTTTGAAATCACCGGCGTAGAGAGCGTCTCGCGAGCGCGGCGCCGTCTGGCGCAAGGCCTCGAGCTTCGGGGAGTCGGGGCCGGCTTTCTCGAGCTCGCGGATGACCATCTCGTGGATCTGCGAGGAGCTGTGGGACTTGCCGAGGAAGATGAGCACGAGGCGCCGCTCGAGCTCCCACCAGATCGCATTGGGCACGATGACGGAGGAGACCGAGGCGTGGGGATAATTGAACATCTCGATGTAGCTGATGCCGCCGTAGGCCGAGCAGAGCTGGTCCTGAATGCCGCACTGCTGCTTGAGCATCTCGGTTTCGATGCGCTGGGCGGCCAGGGCGACCTCGTGAGGCGAGAGCCGGCCCGGCGTCAACTGGTCGAGGGCGCCGATCAAGGCCACCGTGACGGCGGCTGACGTACCCGTCGACCCGCCGCTCGGGGCTTCCGAGAAGATCGTCACTTCAAAGGCCATGTCGCGCGGGATCTTCATGTACTCGATGGCCGCTTCGAGGAGAGGATGCCGGTCCCAGGTCTTTTGAGCGGGGGCCACGGTGTAGCGCTCGCCGAAATTCTCGGCATGGATGAAGATCCGGTCTTTCTGATCGCGGAACGGGTAGACCTCGATCTGGACCTCGGCATAGGGATAGACGGCGATGTTGAAGATCCGCCCGTATCCCGCGAACCAGGTATCCGTCCATCCCCCGTTATCGCAGATGCGGATGGGCGCGACGCTGTTGATGACACGAAGCGGCCGGGTTTTCTTGGTCGTCATGGGAACTCTCCCCAGGGCCGAGACGACTATAGCGTTCGCTGGGGAGGGGTGTCAAGACGGCCGGAGCCAGTCCGCGTTGCGCTTGAAATTCGTGGCTGCGAAGCGGACTCTATACGGGAAGCGGATCTTGACGAAATCGAAGTCCCCGTCGTGCGGTTCCTCAAAGACGTTGAGCAGGGCGGCCGATCCCGGATAGTGGACGTTGCTGGCGCCAGCTTTGCCGAATAGCTCCAGAGTTTCCAAGATCTCGCCATCCGGGATGGCCACGATGACCGTCTGGAGAAAATGACGGGCCTCGGCCAGGACTCCGGCGACGGCCCTGGCGTTCTCCGCGGGCATGACCTGGACGTACCGGTAGGCCTCGTCGGGGAGCCAGAAAACGGGCTTGTTCCCCATCCGGACGAAGGCGGCATCATCGTCTGACGTCAGGACGGCCGCGGCGCCCTCGAACACCCGGCCGAGATTCCGGCCGATCGGCTTCATCGCCGGACTGACGGGCGATGTCACTGAGGCGAAGTGCCCCAGGGCCCCGGCCAACCTTTCCGCGAAAGCGACGTGATCGCCCTGGACGAAGACGTTCTTCGTCGAATAGCAGGCGGCCCCGTCGAAGGCCGAGATATCGCGGACCAGCCCCTCGACCACTTTATCGCGCAGGTCCGGGGATCCGGAGAATTCCCGGGAGATGTAAGCCGCGCCGACCTTGTGGCCGTGCCCGAGAATGACGGGGCGGCGCCCCAGCCGCTTGGCCCTGGACTCGATGTCCCGGACGGTCGACTCCGAGCCCAGGACATTGACGGCGTCCGATTCGGAGAGAAGGACGTCTTCAAGGGTCCTGTCGCCGCCTTTCCAGTAACCGCAGGCCATGGTCTGGCGGACCAGGGGGGCGAACTCGGCCATCTTGGAGAGGTAGAGCATCGGGAAAACGGCGGAGGTCGAAGGGAGCTTGATGACTTGGGCTGCTCCCCGGCCTCCCTCCCCCTCTCCGTCTGCCAGCGGCAGACCGATCCGGGTCAGGATGGCCGAGTAGCCGACGACGTTGCCCGAAGCGAAATGGCTGACGAGGCCGGGCTCGCGCTTCCGGACGAAGGGCGAATTCGCCCCGAATCGCTGGAGATGGCCGAAGGCCGTTTCGACGGGACGCCGGGTCTCGAAGGCGCGCTTGACGAACGTGCCTATGAGCGCCCGGTCGTAATCGACAAGGGGCCGGAAGATCCCGAATCCGAAACGCTCGATATCGTGCTTGGAGAAGCCGTCGATCCGATGAATGAGGTCGACGATGGCCTGGACGTCGGGCGAATCCGGATCGGCGAAGGAGGCGTCGAGACGCGCCAGGCCACTCTGGATCTCGGACGGGGAGAGTTCGGCGAAGACCTCCCGGGAGCGAGAGCGGACGGCACGAAGGACATCCGGAAGCGCCTCCGATTCGAACAGGGGGAAACGGAGCTCCACGCCTTCGACCGTCTCGGTCTTGACGGCCTTGACGTAGGGGTCCTCGAAGGCGATCCGGTCGGGCGGGGGGGCAGTGAGCCGGTCCGGGCGGACGGTGGGATCAGACACCGGCGATCTCCGCCGCCTTGAAGGCGCACCCGACCGTCCCGGCGGCTTCGACGCCGGCGAAACGTGAGGCGTGGGTGAACGCGCTGACGTGGCCATCCGCCTCCGCACTCACCACCTCGGCCTCGTCAAACTGAAGGACACAGGTATTGGCGGCCGTCGGCAGGCCCGTGACGTAAGGTGCAACAACCTTGATAAGGCCCCGGCCGGACGAGAGGGGTATCTCCGTTTCGGGATCGACGATGTAGACCCGGCAATCCTGCGCCGGCCGGAAGAGGAAATCGGCGTGGCCCGGGTCCCAGAAGCCCTCGATCTGCGCGGCAGTCTCCGTGAAGCTGTAGATGTCCTTGATGTTCGTTCCCCAGAGGTCCGGCTCGATGCCGAACACGGCCCCGATCCGGGCGACGAAATCGGGTTTTTCGATCTTCGCGCCCCTTATCGTGCCCTTGGCCCCCGAATAGCCTCCGCCGCTGAAGGTGACGTGGCCTTTGCGGTGGAGGTGGAATTCTCCCTCGCGGAATTCGTCGAGGTAAGGCCGGAGGAGCAGCGTGAGGCCGCCGACTGAAACGGCTTGGTCTTGCGCCTCGGCGTCATGGATGATGGAGGCCACCTCGGCCGCCGTCATCTTCCTCAGCGAGGCGGGGCGGCCGGCGACGCGATTGAGGAGCGTCTTGAGCACTCCGACATCGACCGTGGAGTAGGTCCTCTCGTAATAGGCGTTGGCCCCTTCGAGGCCCAGGAGCATTCTGAGGACGGCTTTCTTGCCGCGATATCCGGCTTTCTTCGAGAGGGCTCTGAGAATGCGGAGGGAGGGGGCGAAGGCCAAGCCGACCGGCCCGCCGGGGAAGCCGAAGGTCTCGCCATATCGGGAGGTGATGTGGGCGAGCTCCTCGGGGCTGGTGTAGATGTAGCTCGGGTCGCCGGAGGTGCTGCTCGAGACCTGGAACACGCCGGGCGCAGCGAGATCGTTGAGCTCGTCGATCATGCCTTTCGAGAGCTTGAAGGCGGACGAGGCGACGCTCGGGAGCTTATGATAGACACCGTCGCCGACGAAGGTGACCAGATCGGCCCGCGTCACTTTCCGCTTGGCGCAGAGCTGCCGGTAATAGGCAAAGCGGTCCCATTGGAATTCGATGCTGGCACGGACGAGATCCCGAAAGCCGGATTCGGAGAGAGGTGCGTTGCGTGCGCTCGGGGCGGTTGGCGCTTTCATGGCGGACTCCTTGATCCGTTTTACGTGCACAAGATAGGTCATAGGGCGGCAAAAGTTGTCACGGATTAGTCAAGAAAAGGTGAAAGTTCGGTCAAGGGCCGGACGGACGGAGCGGGGTCCGGGGAGGTCGAGGAAGCCTAGCCTCGATCAGGCCGTGTTGATGTCGTTGACCATGAGGCGCAGGGTTCCGGCGTCCTTGCGGCTGTAGGCGAGCGAGAGGCGCGCCAGCTCGGGGTATTCGGCGTCCTCCCCCTCGCCCTCGAGCGGGACGAGGCTCTGCTCGATGCGGCCTTCCGTCAGGATCGAGGCATAGGTGTCGTTGAGGCGCTCGAGCGCTTCGGGCGGAAGCGGCGAAGAGAGGCGAAGGACGAGCAAGGGTCCGACGTAGCGCATCGAATGGTAGCGGCGATAGAATCCGAGGATCTCGTCGACGGCATCATCGATATTGTCGGTCAGCTTGAACAGGTTCATGTCCTCTTCGCCGATCATGCCGTTGTGGAGAAGCTCGGCCTTGAGGTACGTCCGCCAGTGCTGCCAGTAGGTGCCGCCGGGCGCGTCGATCATGACCACCGGGACAAGGTTGTTCTTGCCCGTCTGGATCATGGTCATGGATTCAAAGCCCTCGTCCTGGGTGCCGAAGCCGCCGGGAAAGAGGGCGATCGCCGAAGCTTCCTTGAGGAAGAGGATCTTGCGGGTGAAGAAATACTTGAAGGTGATGAGCTTGGCATCTTCGGCGATGACGACGTTGGTTTTTTGCTCGTGCGGCAGGCGGATGGCTACGCCGAACGAGGCGGCACGGCCGGCCCCGCGCTGGCCCGCGCCCATGATGCCGTCGCCGGCGCCGGTGATGACCATCCAGCGGCGCTCGCGCATGCGGCGGGCGAATTCGACGGCTTGCAGGAAATCGGGGTGGTCGGCCGGGGTGCGGCTCGAGCCGAAGATCGAGACCTTGCGGATGCCGTGATAAGGGGCGAAGACCTTGAACGCGTAGCGGAGCTCCTTGAAGGAGGTGGTCAGGAGCTTGAGGTCGCCGCGGCCGGCGCCGTCGCGGGCCAGGCGGGTAATGGCCACCATCAAGTCGGCAAGGACGTCGCGGTCCGGGCAGTCCGCGGCGAACCGGTTGAGGAAATCGTCGATCGCGGCGTCACGGGCGGCGGCCCAGTCAGTGGGAGGAATCGGGCCGGGGACGTCGCAGCTATCGCCAGAGGGGTTCTTGTTCATGGGTCGATTTTACCACAATGGGGTCGGACCACAGGAATTCAAATATTTATCAGTAAGATAACCCCATCCGGAGGCCCTCAAAAGGGCTTAAGTGGAACATTTTTGGCCGCAAAATCGCGATTCTCAGACGATAGCGTCGATCTCGGCGATCTTTCGGGCCAGGCGGACGGCGGAGATGGGGAAGGCGGTCTTGATCTCGGGGGCAAAGAGGGCCAGCTTGAACTCCTCGATCATCCAATGCAATTCGTCAATGGCTTCTCGTTTCTCTTCCGAAACGGCGGGCAAGACAGAATGTCCCTCTTTTTTGGCAGATGGCCCGGCCCCGGAATTGGGGAATTGGTATTGTGTCCCCGATTTCCCCGATTTCAGGCGGGCCTCCAAACGCGCCAGCTCGAAGGCGTAGGGCTCGAGCTGGGCGATTTTCGCCTTATCTTTATCCGGCGCAAGGCGAGCCCGTTCGAGTCGGATCTGGAGGCCTTCGAGATATCGCGGGATCCGAACGAGGCGGGCGATAGTATAGACCTTGAGAAAGTCATTCGGCACCAGGCGGTCGATGTCGGCGGCGACGGCATCGAGATATTCGGGCTTGACCCGCTCCTTGAGCTTGCTAAGCTCGTACAAGCTGAGTGACTTAGCGCCCGCCCTTCCCCCCTCGCCTCCCCCTCCCCCGCTCCCCTTCGCGAGCTCGGCCCGGAGCTTGGCGTGGAGCTCGACGATCTTGATGACCGTCTGAGTCAGGGCGTGCCCTTTCTCGAAGAGCGTCCGAGCGACCTCGGTCTCGTACGCCTTGTATTCGATTTCGGTGCGGATGTTCCGATCGAAGACGTCGCGGGCCAGGGCCTCTTCGATCGCCCGCTCGAGCGCCTCGCGTCCGCTAAAATAGAGGGCCGGACGCTCGAGCTCGGCCGGGATCTTGTGGTAGCGCCGGACGAAATCCAGATCCTTGGCGAACTTGCGCATCAGGAGCCAGCGGACGCCTTGC
Source organism: Candidatus Aminicenantota bacterium (assembly GCA_963743205.1). Taxonomy (GTDB): domain Bacteria; phylum Acidobacteriota; class Aminicenantia; order Aminicenantales; family Saccharicenantaceae; genus RBG-16-66-30. The sequence goes on along the minus strand of CAVUOW010000009.1, from coordinate 559,777 downwards.
TTGTGGGAAGCCTCCGCCTCGGCGCGGTTCGGGAAAAGGCGGATCGCAACGGTCGCGGGCCTCGGGGCGCCCGGCGGGCCGGCAGCCACACGGGGGCCCGGCTTTCCGAGCGTCGCCAGAGGTCCGGCCGAGGACGGCCGAGCCGGAAATTGGGGAATTGGTATTGTGTCCCCGATTTCGAGCGCCGGATAGGCCGTGAGCGATGTGCCGACCGCGATCTTTTCGGGCAGGTCGCCGAAGTTCCACTCGGTCAGGCCGGATTTCTCCCAGACGCGCCGGGCTTCCTGCCACGCTGGGGATTCGATCTTCGATGGGGCCTGGTCGGCGGCGCCCAGCTTCTTTTTCAGGAGCTCGACGTCACGGCCTGCGTCGATCGTGCGCCCCGTCGCCGGATCGACGACGGCCACTCTCATCCGCAGATGTTTTGGGACATCCGCCAGCGCCCATTCACGCGTCGGGACGTCGACGCCGAACCGCCGCTTGACGAACTCGGCGACGGACTTGAAAAGCGGCACTTCCTCGGGGGCCTGGGACATCTCGCGGGCGATCGTCTCGGCCTTCTCCCCCACCGGCACGAGGAGCCTGCGGTAGCGCTTGGGCAGTCCCTTGATGAGCGCGGCGATCTTGTCCTGGTATTGTCCGGCGACGCCCCATTCGAGTCGTTCGGCCGGGATGGCGCTTAGGAGCTCCGGCGGGACTGTCAGCGTGACCCCGTCCTCGTCTTCACTTGGCGCGAACTTGTAGACGGCGCGGAAGGGACGCCCCGCGATCTCCACGATGTCGGGGAAGGCCGAGACGGCGGCGTCCTCCGGGCGGTAGTTGAGGAGGGCGTCCTCGGTCAGGCGCAGGAACGAGTCGTCGCCGCCGCGGTCACGGACGTCCTTGAGGAGCTTCCGAAGGGTGCGCACGTCGTGGATGCCCGGAAGTTTCTCGGAATAGAATTTGGCGATCTCTCCCTCGGCGACAAGGATGTCGCGGCGGCGGAGCTTTTCTTCCATGGTCTCGACCTTGCGCTGGAGGGCGAGGTTATGGACAAGGAAGGGCGGCGGGTCGTCGATCTCGCCTTCGACGAGTCCGTTCATGACGAAGATCTCGTGGGCCTCGGCCGGGTTGACGAGGCCGTAGGAAATGCGGCGCTCGCGGACGATCTCCAGCCCGAAAAGCGTCACCCGCTCCTTGGCCGTGACCTCGCCGCGCTTCCGGTCCCAGGCGGCATCGGAATATGAGCGCTTGCAGAGCGGCCCCCCGAGCTTCTCGAGCCAAGCGGGGTCGATCCGGGCGGCCGTCCGGGCGAAGAGGCGCGACGTCCGTACGACCTCGGTCGAGACGATCCAGCCGGCGCCCTTGGCGAAGAGGACGGACCCGGGCCAGAGCGTAACCTCACGGTTCTTCGCCGCCGCATAGACGTTCTTTTCTTTGTGCGCGGCGATGTTCGAGAGATAGCCGCTGAGGACGGACCTGTGGATCGCGCCGTAGAGTGCCGGGGAGATATCCATGTGTAAAATGGGGGACACAATTCCGGTCCCCCCTGTTCCGAGATCCTTTTCAGCTTCAGAGGTGCCTCCACGCCCCTTCCCCGGCCGCGGACGCGGACCGAGCGCCAGCTCTCGGAGAGCATTCCCGATCTCGGCATGGAGGTAGACCCACTCGCGCATCCGCGGGAAGGACAGGAAGTTCTCGTGGCAGAACCTCCGCTTCTGGACGAGCGACGAAAGCTTCTCGAAATCGCCATGAAAGCGGTTCCAGATGTTGAGGAGGACGAGGAAGTCCGAGTCCGGATGGCGGAACGCGGCGTGCACGGCGTCGGCCTGCTGGGCCTTGTCCGGCGGGCGCTCGCGCGGGTCGCGGACGCTCAACGCCGCGGCCAGAACGGACACCTCGGGCAGGCAATTCTCGACGCGGGCCTCGATCAGCATGCGAGCGACGCGCGGGTCGACCTGCATCCTGGCCATCGCTCTCCCCGTCTCCGTCAGCTCCCAGCGCGAATTGGGGAATGGGTATTGTGTCCCCGATTTAGATTTGCGGACGGCGCCGAGCTCGACGAGCGTGTCATAGCCGTCGTGGACGGCCTTGGACGCCGGCCTGTCGATGAACGGGAATTGGAGCGGGTCGCCGAGCCCCAGGTCGGTCATGCGCAGGATGACCTCGGCCAGGTCCGATCTCAGGATCTCCGGCGAGGTGAACTCGTCGCGCGACTCATAGTCGACCTGGCTGTAGAGGCGCACGCACAACCCCTCCCTGACCCGGCCGCACCGGCCTTTGCGCTGGTCGGCCGAGGCCCGCGAGATCGGCGAGATGGGCAAGCTGTTGATGCGAGTCCCCGGCTGGTACTGGGCGATCCGGGCGACGCCCGTGTCCACGACGTAGCGGATGCCGGGGATGGTCAGCGACGTTTCGGCGACGTTCGTGGCCACGACGATCTTGGGCAGGGTCACGGTGTAGACGAGGCGCTGCTGGCCCGCCGGCAAGCGCGAAAAGAGCGGCAGCACCTTGACCGCAGGCCACTTCCGCCCCTCGAACATGCGGCAGGTCTCGAGGATGTCCTGTTCGGTCGGCATGAAGACCAGGACGTCGCCGGGCGGTTTCTCGCGACGCAAATATTCGACCGCCTCGACGGCCTGGTCGACGTAGTCCTTGTCCTCGGCCTCCTCCTTGTCGGGCGCGCGGTACTCGATCTCGACCGGGTAAAGGCGCCCGCTGACCTCGATGACCGGCGCGTTGCGGAAAGCCTTCGAGAACTTCTCCGTGTCGAGCGTCGCCGAGGTGATGACGAGCTTGAGGTCGGGCCGCTCGTCGAGGAGGCGGCGCATGATGCCGAGAAGGAAATCGATGTTGAGCGAGCGCTCGTGGGCCTCGTCGATGATGATCGTGTCGTACTCGTGGAGGCCGTGGTCGCCCTGCGTCTCGGCGAGGAGGATGCCGTCGGTCATGACCTTGATGTAGCCGTCGCGCGAGGTCCGGTCCTGGAAGCGGATCTTGTAGCCGACCGCCCGCCCGAGCGGCTCGCCGATCTCCTCGGCGATGCGGGCGGCGATGGTCATGGCCGCGAGGCGCCGCGGCTGGGTGACGCCGATGCGGCCGGCGACGCCGCGTCCGGCCTCGAGGCACATCTTCGGGATCTGGGTGCTCTTGCCGCAGCCCGTCTCGCCCGAGATGATGACGACGCGGCGGCGCGGCGAGCGCAGGGCGGCGACGATCTCGTCGGCGCGCGGCGTGATGGGCAGCTCCGGCGGGTAGGAAACGCGCGGAACGTTGCGGGCGCGGGCGGCCAGCCAGGCCTCGAACCGGGCACGGGAGCTGGCGCGGGACTTCTGTTCCATCGCGCCTATTCTACCCGAGTGCTCGGGCTGACGCTAACTGCCGTTCGTCGAGAGTATTGGTGACACAAGAGTATTGGTGACACACGACTCAATGCACTAAAAAGTCATGTGCTCGGATTAAGTGTATTTAGATGTGTGTCACCGAATTAGCTCAGCCGGCCAGCTTCTTCAGTGAGTCCAGGATGGCCGTCACGTCCTCGTCGCGGTTGTTCAGGTAGAACGAGACCCGGATCGAGTTGAGCCCTCCCTCGCTGACGGGCCTGGCCCTGATCCGGTCCTTGGCCAGGTGCTCCATGATCTCCGTGGAAGTGTGGGTTTTCATCCGGAAGCCGATCATGAGCGTCCGATAGGCCTCTTCTTCGGGCGAGAGGCGCTCGACGCCCGGGATCTCGCCGACGCCGTGATAGAAGCGCTCGGCGAGCGGCCGGCAGCGGCGGGCGATGCGGTCGATGCCGATCGTCTCCACGAAGTCGAGCGCCGAGCCCAGCGCATAGAACAGCGCGTCGTTCTGCGTCCCGGATTCGAAGCGCTCGGCCGTCGGCTTGAGGACGAATTGGCCCTTCGCGGCGTCATAGCTCGTCGACGACCCGCCCCCCACCGTCTGCGGCCGCAGGGTCTCGGCCATGCCTTGGCGGGCATAGATGAATCCGGTACGCTTCGGGCCCATCACCCACTTGTGGGTGCTGCAAGTGTAAAAATCGACGCCGGTCTCGACGATATCGAAATGCGCGCAAACGGGCGCCTGGGCGCCGTCCAGGGCGAACCAGAGGTTCTTGCCATGGGCCAGGCCCGCGATCTCCTTGGCCGGGAAGAGCTGGCCGGTCGTGCAGGTGACGTGGCTGATGAAGATGAGCCGCGTGCGCGGGGTGATGAGGCGGGCGATGCGGTCGACGTTGCCCATCGCGCTGACCTTGTCGGGCTCGAACAAGCGGATGACGATGCCGTCGCGTTGCATGCGGTTGAGGAGCGCGGAGTGGACGGCGACGTGCTCATGGGTCGAGGTGATGACCTCGTCCCCCTTTTTGAGCGGCAGGCCGTTGACGATGACGTTGACGCCTTCCGTCGCGCCGCCGATGAGGCCGAGGTCCTCTTTGCGGCAGGTTTTGCCGAGGGCCCGAGCCAGCTTCTCTTTGACCTCCTGCCAGGGTTTCTCGTCGTGTCCCGCGCTTGGGGCGCTCTCTTCGGCCTTGGTGAACTCGAGGAGCGCGTTCAGCACGGGGAGCGGGCAGGAGCCGAGGCCCCCGAAATTGAGAAAGATCCAGCCGGGATCGAGGATGAACTGGCCGCGGATGAGCTTCCAGTAGAATGCGTCGTCCCCCGCGGCCGCGGCCTGGGCGAGGAGGCGGCCGATCGGTTCAGCAGACGTCGTGGCCGCTCCCGCGAGCGGGCGCATCAGGGGCAGCCCGGCCACGCCGCCGGCCAGCCCCGCCGACATCTTCAGGAATTCTTTTCTGTTCATGGCTCTCCCTCCTCGGTCACGAGAGGGATTATTTAGGGAGGGAGAGGCAAAGTCAAATCGTGGTTTTATTTCGTTCGCTGCGGTCCGACGCTGAAGGGCGGGAGGGCCCTTCGGCCGGGGCAGGCCAGCACGGGAAATCCCATCGAATACGGGAAGAAGAAGCCGGCCACGGAGATGCTGTCGGCGCGGGAGTTTCCGCGTCTCATCAACGCCGTGGCCAGCTGGGTGATCGCGGACGCTCCGGGCCTCACGGCAAGCCGGAGCGTCTTTATCCTCGAAGCACTGTGCGTTCGGTCGCTCATCTTTCTATCTCCATATCAATAGACGAGCCGGGCCGCCGGAAAGTTGCAGATTTCGGGAGCTGTCGGTCGATTCTTTCGCTCCTAACCTATAGCTCTGATGATTTCGTAAGATATTTCTTAAAAGCGCGGCTCCGAGCCGCTCCGCCGCGCTTTTAATGGTCGCTCCGCGGACTCCGCTCCCTGCCGGTCCGACCCCAATAGTAGAAAGCGCCGATCGCGACGACGACCGCGCCGACGACCCAGGACAGCTTGGGCAGGTTGACCATCAGGACGAGGCATGACACGAACCCGAGGCCGGTCACGATCCGCATGCCTCCTCTGAGGACCTTGAGCCCGCTCAAGTTCAAGGCGGCATAATAGAGGAGGAGCGAAAAGCTGCTGATGTAGGCGATGTGCGGCAGGTCCGCGGAGAACGCCAGCACGAGCATGGCGGCGCCGCCGATGAGGACGGCGTTCCGGGGCACTCCCTTCGTCCCGCCGGTCCTGCCCACAAACCTCGGGAGCTCTCCATCGCGGGCCATGACCTGGGCCAGCCGCGAGATGCCCAGAACCGAGGCCAAGGCCACGGTACCCGTGGCCGCGAGCCCGCCCAGGGCCACGAGACGCGCGCCGAAGCCCATGCCAATGCTCCCGAGCGCGTCCGCCAGCGGCGAGCCCGAACCGGCCAGGAGCTTTGAGCCGGCGACTCCGACCGCGGCCACGGCAACGACCAGATAGATCACGGTCGAGATGAAGATCGAGATCAGAGTCGCTCGCGGCACGTTCCTCCGCGGGTCGTCGATCTCGTCGGCGACGATAGCCACCCTGGCGAAACCGGCATAGGCGAAGAAGATGGTCGCCGCCCCGGCCCAGACCCCGCCCAGCCCGAACGGCATGAACGGGCGGAAGTTCGCCCCCTGGAAATGGAGGAAGGCCGCGGCCGAGAAGAAGAGAAGCACCGCGATCTTGATCCCGACCAGCACATTGTTGAAGCGGCTTGATTCCTTGGCCCCCATGAGGTGGATCAAGACCGTCGTGACCGCCACGATGACGATGCCGACCCCGGTCGGGAGCTGGGGAAAAAAGAAGGACAGATAATGGCCGAAGCCGACGGCCACGGTGGCCCCGCCGACGATGTTCGAGAACAGCCACACCCAGCCGACGAGGAAGCCCGAGAAATCGGAGATCGCCTCGCGGGTGAAGACGTAGACGCCTCCGCTCCGAGGATACATCCGGCTCAACGCGGCCGATGAGAACCCGGTCAGGAGCGCGACGACGGCGGCGATCAGGACCGAGCCGACGAGGGCCGGGCCCGCGACCGCTGCGGCCGCCCCGAGGATGACGAAGATGCCTGCCCCGATGATCGAACCGAGGGAGATGTTGACCGCATCAAATAGAGACAATCGGCTGCCCGGCGGAGCTTGAGGAAGAGGCATCGGTTCTTGTTCCCCGCAACAACTATACAGGCAGAATCTTTAAAGTCAAAAATGGCGGCGCCGTAAGGATCCGGGGAGACCGCCGTCTGACCTTGCCGATCGCCGAAGACTTCTGGACCCGGCGTTTTTGCGGCCAAAAACGCGGGAATTAAGGGCGATTCGGGCCTCTTTTTGGCCCTAGGTTATTGATTTTATTCGAGAAGCTGTGGTCCGACCCCATTGTCAGAACCTGTAGTTGTAGCTGACCTTGAAGAAGAAGCCGCGCTTCATCTGGTGGAGGCGGCTGCTCGGAGCAAAGCCGGCCAGGCTCTCGTCCCACTCCTGCTTCTCCAGCGCGGAGCCGTATCCCAGGAACACGACCGTGCCCGGGATGTAGGTGAACGAGATGAGTCCGTCGAGGGTCATCCGCTTATAGAAATCGTTGTACTCGACGATGCCCCGGACGAACAGGTACTTGTTGAGCTGGAAGGTGTTGCGGCTCCGGAGGATGAGGTAGTCATAGATCTTGGCTTTATCCAGCTTCCTGTAAAAATCGACGTAGCTCAGGCTCAACGTGAAATCGAGCTGGGTGATGGGCTGGTACTTGAGGCCGCCCATGACGCTCGTCCCGTAGCCCTGGTAGGGAGCCGTGGGATCGTAGAACGTGCTGCCCGTGCGACGGACGCGGGATTGGATATAGATCGATTTCGCGAGCTGGGATTCCATCTGGAAGCCAAAGCCGCTCTGGTCGAACCTCTCCCCCGCATAGACCTCGTTGGCGAGCAGGCCGTCGAAGCGGACCATCGTGTTCCTCGGCAGATAGAAGCGCAGGACGAAGACGTTGACCGTCTCCCACATCTTGTCGACGGTGTCGTAGAGCTGGTAGCTCCAGTAGAAGGGCTGGATCCTCTGGAAGAATTTCGACTTCGGATAGAGAGTGTACATCGTGAACGCCGAAACGCGCCGCAGCCCTGTCCTGTAGAGGAAGCCCGAGTCGACCTGGAAGCCCTTCGAGATATCCTGATAGCCGAGGTCGACGACCCACTTCCGGTTGGAGAAGCTGTAATCCAAGCCCAGGGCGTGGTCGGAGTCCGTCGTCTCGGCGCCCGGGTCGCGAGTCAACGAGCCGAAGAGATGGAACGAGGCCGTCTGCGTCTGGCTCAGACGGAAACGCCCGTCGAAGCCGCCGACGCGGTTGTAGCCCGAGCCGTTCTCGCGGCCGGTATAGAAGGCGCCCAGGAAGGCGTCATCCTTGAGCGAGTGCTTGTAGCGGGCGATCATGAAGTCCGGGTGAAGATCGACGACGTCCGGGCCGCTGGGGACGCTGTCTTTGGCGTAGATCGCGGCCACGGTATCGCGCGGCGTGACCTTGCCGGTCAGCTTGAACCCGAACGTCGGATCGACGATCGTCCGGGTATAGACAAGGGACTGGAGCGGGGCCTCCTCGACCGCGCCGCCGAACTGCCAGAGGTCGCTGCCCTCGAGGAAGAACGGCCGTTTCTCCTCATAATAAAGGGAATAGCGCTGGTTGAAATCGATCTGGCCGGCATCGGCCTCGACCTGGCTGAAATCGGGATTGATCGTCCCGTCGAGCGTCAGGTCCGAAGTGATGCCGAACTTTGCCGGTCAGGCTGAGATCGTCGATGTCGAGCTCCTTGTTCCGCACGAGCCGGCCCTGCGTGTCCGTGGTCGCTTCCTGGGTCCGCCCGAACGTGAACGCGGGCAGCAGCTCGATGACCCTTTTGTATTTGAGCCCGGAGAGCTGGAACGGCTGGGCCTGGCCCAGGAGGGAGCCGTAGTTCGGGTCGAGGGGCGGGAAGCTGACCTGCTCCGAGGTCCGGGTGAAGAAGCGGATGAACATGACGCGCCAGGTCTGCGGATCGCGACTCGGGAAACGCAGGCTCTTGAGCGGGATCCGGGCCTCGGTCGTCCAGCCCTGTTCGTCGACCTGGCCGGCGCTGTACCAAACGGCGTCGAAGGTCAGCTCGAGGTTTCCGTTGACGTTGACCATCCCGTCGCCCTGGATGCCGCAGGGGTTGACGGCGAAGCAGAAGCCGCTCTGCCGGTCATTGAACGTGTCGACCATGATGAAGACGAGATCGTCCTGGAACACCAAATCGCGTTTGCAGACGGCCCCCTTGACCTTGGCCGGATCGGAGTCGTAGCAGCGGAAGGCGAAATAGAAGTTCTCGGCGTCATAAGCGATATAGGCTTCCGTCTTCTGGCTGGCGTCCTTCCCGTAGTCGGGCTTGAGGGTCTTGAAACCGTCGAACTTGAGTGCGGCTGCCCAGGCCGGGTCGTCGAGAACGCCGTCGATCGCGGGCGGCTTCTCGGCCTTGGTCAGGACAGGGACGGTCTCCTCGGTCCGGGCCGCCGGTGCCGTTGGCGTCCCGCCGGCCGCAAGGAGCGAAGATGCGGCAACGATGAGGCCCATGACAAGAAGGATCGGCTTCCCAGACTTGTTCATGAAGGCCTCCAGGTCGAATTCGGGCGCGAGTCTGGCATCTCCCCTATCTACGGAGCGCCCCTTTAAAAGGTTCGCTTCCCTGAGGATATTTCCGGGAGACCGCGATGCCTGCTTCCCGTGAGGCTGGCCTTCAGGAAGCCCCCGAAGCTTGATTAATTTGTTTTTTATCTGTAAGTTGTATTCGTCAGGGCAAGAAAAGCGCGGGTCGCGCGTCAAAACTACGGAGGAGCAAGAACATGAGAAACCCCGCCACCAGGAAATTCAGGATCCCTGCGAGAGTCACCGCGCCGGCTTTTACGGCGGTCTTGCTCGGGATGGTCCTTCTCGGCGCCTTCGCCGCCTGCAAATCGAAGCCCCCGGCCGACGTGCCGGGAGAATTCACCTTCCACGGCCAAGCGGTCCACCCGGCGGCGGTCAGCGCCCTCTACAGTTCTTCGACCGGGCAGATCGATCTGGCCGCTTTCAAGACCAATCTCGAGCCCCGTCAATGGGAAGACCAGCCCGGATGGTGGGTGACCGATTTCGAGGAAGACCCGGCCAGCGGCCGCTCGCCGTTCTTCGCCTACGCCGCCTTCGCCGGGCTGATCGGCGATGGGGCCGAGATCTACGTCCTCTCGGTCATCTTCAATCAGGGGGAGACCGCCGACGTCAATAATCTCGTGCTCCTTCAGAAGAACGGCACTTGGCTGAGCCTGATCCGGACCTGGAACGAGGGCAGCGCCTGCAACGGCGGCATCAGCAATCAGCGCATGGTCAACGACAACTTCCTCTATTCGCGGGAGCTTACGCCCATCGACCTTCTGGGCCTGTCGGCCGGTCTCGGGCTCGACCTCAAGACCAACGAGGACCTCGAGGCGACGAGCGAAAGCTGTTTCGCTTCGGCGAACTTCGTCTACAACCTCACCCAAGACCGCGAGGACCTCGTTTCGGTCCGCCTCTACGACGAGCCCGCGCAGGACGAGAAGGGCCGGACCGAGCGCTACCGCTACCAGTCGTGTTTCAACCGCATCTTCAACGATTACGTCGCCCGGGGCAAGACCGCGCTCACGCCCAAGGAAGTGGACGAGTTCGCCGTCCGCTTCAAGAATGAATGCGTCGCGCCGGCCATGGCCGCGCCCGTTCCGGCTCCGACGGATAAGTGACCTGGCGCCGGCCCGGCCGGACGACGTCTCAGGGCATCTTCTCGGAGAGAAGGTCGGCCGCCGACGCGTTCTCCGCGACTTGACCGGGACTCTTGGCGCCGGGAATGACGGCCGTCACGACGGGGTCGCGCAAGCACCAGGCCAGGGCCCAGCGGACCCGGGAGACGCCGGGGGGAAGCTCTTCGTCGGCCAGCCTTTCCGCCAGCCGCACCCGGCGGGCGATCTCGGGCTGCCCGAGAGTCGACCGGTAGTCGTCCGGCCCGAACTTATCCCCGGCCTCGTATTTCCCGGTGAGAAGTCCGCTCGCCAGCGGCACCCGGGCCAGGATACCCAGGTTATAGCGCCGGGCCGTGGGAAAGACTTCGGATTCCGCGCGGAGATCGAGGCGGTTGTAGATGACCTGAAGCACGCCGTAGCCCCGGGCGAAGGCGTCGCGGGTCTGGAGCTCGCTCCCGGAGCCGCGGATGGAAACGCCGAGGTTCCGGACCATGCCGGAGCGCCGGGCCTCGTCGAGGAAGGCCCGCAGGCCATCGTCGACGAAGGCTGCATCCGGGCCCGAATGGAACTGATAGACGTCGATCCGGTCGGTCCGCAAGGCCCGGAGCGAGGCGATGAGCTGCGCCCGGGCGTCCTCCGCGCCGAAGCCGTCGGCCCGGCCCATGAAGCCGGTGAAGCGGTGGCCGAACTTGGTGGCGATGACCCAGCGGTCGCGCTCGTGCCGGGACAGGTAATCGCCGATCAGCCGCTCGGACAGGTGGTCGCCGTAGCACTCGGCCGTGTCGATGAGGTTGATCCCGTCCTCGGCGGCCCGGTCGAGAATGGCGTCGACCTCCGGCTGGGTGAAGCTCTTGCCCCACTCCCCGCCGAACTGCCAGCCGCCGATGCCGACCACGGAGACTTTGAGGCCGGTCCGGCCCAAGGTGCGGTATTTCATGTGTTCATATGCCCCGTCCCGACTGATTTCCTTTAATATTAGTCGGAGGACGGGCCGGGCGTCAAGAATCAAGGGACGCCGAAAGCGCCGTCTCGGGAAAAAGCGCCGATCCTGGGATCGGGCGCAACCTCCGGCCGGGGGCCGCCGTTTAAACCAGAGTGTATGTCAAAAAATTAGCAGAAACGCTTGACAAGCCGTCTTTCGGGTGCTAATATTTTAGCATGCTATTTTTTTAGCAGCCGATCCGGAGCGGGCACTGAGCCCGAGGAGCCGCGCATGAGAAGCGATAAGAGCCTGAGCCGCCGGGAGCGGCAGATCATGGACATCGTCTATGAGATGAAAGAAGCCTCGGCCGGACAGATCCTGGAACGGCTGCCCTCGCCGCCGAGCTATTCGGCCGTCCGGGGCCTCCTGAGGGTCCTCGAACAGAAGGGACATCTCGTCCACAGGCAAGAGGGGCCCCGCTATGTCTACGTTCCCCGGCTGGCCAAGGACAAGGCCCGTCGCAGCGCCCTGGCCCATCTCAAGCAGACCTTTTTCGACGGCTCGACCGCGGATGTGGTCGCCGCGCTCCTCGACATCTCCGAGGACGACTTCTCGGAAGAGGATTATCGCCGGCTCACAGAGCTCATCGACAAGGCTCACAAGGAAGGACGCTGACATGCCCGGATCCGTCGCGGGACTGCCCGGCCTCATGGCCGGGTATCTCCTCAAAACGACCGTCGTCCTGGTCCTGGCCCTGCTCGGCGCGGCGGCCGCGAAGAGGAGTCCGGCCGCCTTCCGGCATTTCGTTCTCACATCCGCCCTGATCGGTCTGCTTCTTCTTCCGCTCCTTACGCTCGTCCCGGTCGGATGGAGGTCCCCGCTCCTGCCGGCCTGGATGGCGAATCGCGGAGCCGCGGCCTGCGGAGGCGCCGAAGAGGTGCCGCGGACTTCGGCTGGAGTCTGAAACGGCCCTGGCCCCCGAAAACGGCGGGAGGTTCGTTCTGACCCCGGCTTGGCCCTCAGGGTCCACGCGCCTGGCCGGTAAGGGTCCTATCTCCCCGCGTCCGGATCAACGACGGCCAGATCGCCGATCCGTCCTCCGGCCTTCCCGCCTTCCGGAAAAAGACGCCGTCGGGGACGATCGGGCTTCCTTCTCGCCGTTCTCTGGGCGGTCCAGGCTGACCGTCCTTCTCCTAAGACTCGCATTCGGCTTGTCCGGGGCGGTCCGGCTGACGGCCGAAGGGACACCGCTCGATGACGCCTCCTGGCGCGTCCTTCTCGGGCGCTTCCTCGCGTTCGTTTCGCTCCGGCGCCAGGTCCGCCTCAGGAGCCATCCGGGAGTGCTCGTGCCCTTGACCTGGGGCTTCCGGAAGCCGGTCGTTCTTTTCCCCGACGGAGCCGACGCCTGGACCGAGGACGAGCGTTCATCCGCCCTCTACCACGAGCTCTCCCACATCAAGCGGGCGGATTTCCTGGCCATGCTCCTCGTCCGGACGAGCCTGGCCGTTTTCTGGTGGAATCCTTTGTGTTGGGTCGTTTACCGCGAGATCCTGAAAGAACAGGAGATCGCTTGCGACGAGCTGGTCCTTCGCGCGGGGATCAGGCCGTCGATCTATGCCGCCAGCCTTCTGGCCTTCCGGCGTTCGGCCGGGCTCCGCTGGAACCCTTCGGCGGCCCTGCTCGGAATGCTCGGCAGGTCTTCGTTCCAGGAGCGCCTGACGGCCATCCTCAAACAAAAAATCACGACGATGGAGGTCAAGATGAAAACCAAGATCACGCTGGGCCTGGCCCTTATCGCGGCCGTGGCCCTCATCGGGACGGCCCGTCCGGCCGTCGGCATCGAGAAGAGCTCCGCCACGACGACGAGCCTCGTCGAGCCGGCCGCTCCGGCGCCCGCTTCCTTGGACGCCGCCCTGATGTCACCGGCTTCGCAGGAGGCCCAGGCGGAGAAGGCGGTCGTCCAGGAGAAGCAAAAGGAACAGGAAAAAGCGAAGGCGGCCGAAAAGGCCAAAGAAGCGGAGAAGGCGGCCAAGGACAAGGCCGTGACGGCCAAGACGATCGTCATCAAGCCCGTGGGCGAAGAAGGGGAACCGATCAAGATCACGATCACCGAGGGAGACACGACCAGGACGCTCGTCCTGGAAAAATCCCTGACCATCACCAAGGACAAGGACGGCAAAGTCCTCATCCTCACGCCTGAGGGCCAGGAGCCCATCAGGCTCAAGGGCGAGCCCCTGCGGCTGGAGATCAAGGGCGGCGGCCTCGAGGTCATCAGAGAGGGCCTGCCCCTGAAGATCGGCGAAGACGGCGTCTACAGGATCGTCGAAAAGACGGAGGCCGGAGAAGCCGCCCCAGAGGTCGTCGTCAAGAGGATCAAGGAGATCAGGCCTGGCGAGAAATGGGTCGCCGAAGAAGCGGCCAAGGAAGGGCAGACCGTCAGGATCGTCAGGAAAGGCGAGGCCGGGACGGCTTGGACGGTCGTGGAGCCCGAAAAGGGCGAGGCGGTCTGGGTGGCCAAGGAAGTTGCCGGCGAGCCCCTTTTTGAGAAGAGGTTCGGCCGAGGCGACAGGGCCTTCGCGTTCCCCGCGGCCCCGGGCAAGGAGATGCTGGAGAAGATCCAGGCTTTAGAGGAACAGGTCCAGGCCATCAAGGCCAAGAAGATGGACCTCAGCACGCTCGAGGAATCGCTGAAGACGCTCGAGGCCGAGCTCAAGGCGAAGGAGGAGAAGTTCAAGACCTTCTCCTACCAAGTTTGACCAGGAGCCGGTCGAGTATGTCTTCTCCAAGAAGAGCGGCGAGAAGCCGAGCTACCTGGGAACGGCCAGGCGGTCAAGACGCCAAGGGGGCGAAGGCCATCATCGGAATCGGCGAGAAGAAGGCGAGATCAACCTTGCTCACCGGCCATGACGGCGAGGCCGGCCAAGCGGCGTTCGAGCGTGCCGTCACCAAGCTGAGGCGGGATCTGCCCGAGGGCTACAAGCTCATCGAACAAAAATATGACCCTGAGAACGGCGTGATGTTCTTTAAGATCGCCGGGCCCGAAGGGAAGAAGACGGACGAAGCGCTGGTCAAAAAGCTCGTCGACAGCCTCAAGACCGAAATCGACAAAAAGTAAATCATAAGAAAGGGGACACGTACCGAAGCGGTACGTGTCCCCTTTCTTTTTCCCGCCTATTTCTTCACTCTGATCGGATAGGCCGGCCTCTTGGGCTGCGCGGGAGGGTTGGCTTTGAGCTCTTCCAGCGCTATCTGGATGGCCCGTTCGAGCTGGGGGTCGCGGCCGGCGATGACGTCGCGGGGCGTCTGCTCGACCTCGACGTCGGGCGAAATCCCGACATTCTCGACGCCGAATCCGTTCTCATCCCAGAAAGCCAGGTTCGGCGCGGTCACCATGCCGCCGTCCATCAGCATAGGGTAGCCGAGGGTGCCGACAAGGCCGCCCCAGGTCGTCGTGCCGACGAGCTTGCCCATGCCGAACTTCCGCCACATATAAGGCAGGAGATCGCCGCCCGAACCTGCGGTCTCGTTGATGATCATGACCTTGGGGCCCTGGATGGAGGCGCTCGGGGTCTTGAGATCGGCCCCATAGCGCATGGCCCAGTAGGCCGAGACCGGTTTTCTCAGCCAATCGAGGTAGTAGTCGGCCACCGATCCCCCGCCGTTGAACCGCTCGTCGACGATGATGGCCTCTTTGTCGGCCTGGGGGAAGAAGTAGCGCTTGAAGTAGACGTGGCCGAGCGTCGTCGTGTTGGGGACGTAGACGTAGGCCACACGGCCGTTCGTCGCCTCGCGGACCTTGCGGATGTTCCCTTCGACCCAGTCGCGGTTGCGCAGGGCGCTTTCGTCGGCGACCGGAACGACCTTGATCGTCCGTGAGCCGGTGCCCTCGGCGTTGGGGCCGACGGTGATCTCGACGATCTTTCCGGCCGTCGCTTCGAAGGGGGCAAAGAGGTTGTCGGGCGGGACGAGGTCCCGGCCCTCGACGGCCAGGAGATACTCGCCGGCCGCGACTTCGGCGCCGGGTTCGGCCAGCGGGGCGCGGAGCTCAGGCGTCCAGTTGAGCCCGCCGTAGATCTTCTTGAAGCGGTAGCGGCCGTTCTCGACGGCGTAGTCCGCGCCGAGCAGGCCGCCGGCGACGCGGGCCGGCTGGCCAAGGAAGTCGCCGCCGCCGACACGGTGGTGGCCGACGGCGAGCTCCGAGCACATCCACTGGATGAGCCGGTTGAGATCGGCCCGGCAGGCCAGGTGCGGCAGGAAGGCCGCATACTTCGCCTTCATGGCCTTCCAGTCCGCGCCGTGAAAATTCGGATCGTAGAAGAAGTCGCGGTTGACGCGCCAGGCCTCGTCGAAGATCTGCGGCCATTCGGCCAACGGCACGACGCGGACCTCGATCGAGTCGGTGGCGAGCTTGCCCTGGCCGGGCTGCGGCTTGCCGCTGGTCGGCAGGATCGTCCAGGCCCCGCGGGAGGCGACGAGCATCTTCTTGCGGTCGGCGGTCAGCTGGAAGCCGTCGTTGGCCGGTCCGAAGGCCTCGTCCTTGCGGCTGGAGAGATCGAAGACGTGGATCGACGAATCGCCCGGACCCCCCGACGTCGGCGTCGGCGGCGGATCTTCCTTGCGGAAGAAGATCTTGCCGCCCTCGCCCGCTTGGAGGTTGCTGTAGACGCCGGCGGGGATGGGCGCGGCGACGATGCGGTCGTCGAGGCCGTCGAAGTCGATGCGGACCGCGTCGGCGGTCTTCGCCGGCTCGCCCGGCTTGGCGGCCGAGGCGGGGGTCGGCTTATCGCCGGGCTTCTCCCCTGCGGCCTTCTCGTCCTTGGGCTTCTCCTCGTCGCTTTCTTTGGCCAGCGGGTTGGGCAGGTCTTTGCGCAACACGGCCAGGTACAGGGCCGATGTCCGCCGCATGTCGGCGTTGGACATGTCGAACCACTGGCGGACGGGCCCGGCGTCGGTCGAGGCCAGGAACCAGAGGTATTTGCCCTCGGCGTCGAACGTCGGCTCGTCGACGTCGCTCAGGCCGTCGGTGACAGGGAACGACTTGTTCTGGTCGAGGGAGTAAACATGGACGCGCCGGAAGAAAGTCGGCGTGCCGAGAGTGTAGGCGATCCACTTGGAGTCCGGGCTCCAGGAGGTGCCCATCGCGGACTGACCGCCGGGCTGGTAGAGATATTCCGAGGCGATCCTCTTCACGGCGCCGGTCTTGATGTCGAGCCAGAAGAGCGTGAGGGAATTGTCGGCGAAGGCGATCTTGGCGCTGTCGGGAGACCAGTTGGGCGAGCCGTAGAAGCCCGCGCCGCCGATCTTGAATTTCTTCGGCTCGCCCTTCCCGTCCTGGCCCCGGACATGAAGCTCATATTCGCCGGAGGCGTCGGAGAAGTAGGCGATCGACTTGCCGTCGGGGGACCAGGCGGGCGTGCGCTCGTGGACGCCGGGGGTCTGAGTCAGGTCGCGCGGATCTCCCTTTTCGGCCGGGACGGTCACGATGTCGCCGCGGAATTCGAAAACGGCCCTGGCGCCGGTCGGCGAGATCCCGTCGGCGGCGATCCATTGCGATCCCTTGGCAAAGCGCTCGCGCAGCTCGGGCAGGTCGGTGGCCACGCCGATCGTCAGGCGACGGCTCTGGCCTTGGGCGACATCATAGAGGTGGAGCGAGCCGGCCTGCTCGAAAACGATCCGGCCGGCCCCGGCCGAGGCCGAGAGGACGGGGAAGTCCTTGAACTCGGTCAGCTGCTTGACCTCCTTGGAACCCGTATCGTAGGAGAAGAGGTTGAACTCCCCGTTGCGGTCCGAGCGGAAGTAGACCGTCCGGCCGAGCCACATCGGGTCGACATCGTTCGATCGGCCCGCGGGCTGGGGCAGCTTCTCGACGCCGTAGTCCAGGGCGTTGAAGATCCAGATCCGCGAGAACCGGCCGCCGCGATAGTTTTTCCATTGGCTGAAAGCTTCGGGGAAGGGATTGTAGGCGATGGCGCGCCCGTCGGGCGAGATCTCGGCATCCGAGGCATAGGGGATCTTCAGCATCCCGGCCTCGCCCCCGGCCACGGGCACGGTGAAGAGCTGCGAGTAGGCGCGGTTGTTCGAGAACCGGCCCGAGGCGAAGAGGACGGACTTGCCGTCCGGCGTGAAGCCCAGCACGATGTCGGGCGACGGATGCCAAGTCAGGCGCCGGGGGACGCCGCCGCCGGACGGGATGATATAGACGTCGGTGTTGCCGTCGTATTGGCCGCTGAAGGCGACGAGGCTCCCGTCGGGCGAGAAGGCGGGGTAGGACTCCGTCCCGACGTCTGCGGTCAACCGCCGGACGTTGCGGCCCTCGAGGTCGGCCGTCCAAAGGTCGTTGGCGTAGGAAAAAACGATGCGCTCGGCCGAGACGGCCGGACGGGTCAGCATCTTCGTGTCGTTGGTGTCGACGGCGGCGAGCCGTGTCGCGCCCGCGAGCGCGAACAGGGCGGCCCCTAAAATGAGCGTTCCGGCGAGATGCGGAAATTTCTTCATGACAGCCTCCTCAGAAGGGACAGTACCGTCAATATACGACCGCCGCGACGGCCCGTCAATTTGAAAATGGGGACGCTTCTGTTTTCCGGCCCTCCGCCGTTGACCGGAGCGACGGGATTCGATTATGATGTCCCGGACAGATGGCCAGACCGCCGCGCGACTTCACCGAGATCCAGCAGCGCCAGCGCCGCAAGAGCCTGCCCCTCTTCGCCGCCGTCCTCCTGTTCCACTTCGCCGCCCTCGGGCTCATCGGGCTGGCCTTCCTGGCCACGTTCGGCCTCTTCCTCGGCACGGGCCTCGCGTCCTCCCCCGGCTTCTGGCCGCGCTTCGTCGCCGTCGATCTCGCCGTCGCCCTGATCGTCGCTTTCTTTCATTTTCAGGATGCCCGCAAGAACGGCCCGCGCGTCATCCTGCAACGCCTCCAGGCGGCGACGCCGGACGCCTCCGACCGCTATCACGTCCAGCTCCTCAACACGGTCGACGAGATCCGTATCGCCGCCGGCCTGCCGCGGGTGAACACCTATGTCCTGCCGTCGTTCGCCGTCAACTCGCTCGCCGTCATCGAGGAGGACGGCACGCCGGCCGTGGCAGTCACCGAGGGGCTGCTGGCCGAGGGAACGCGCGACGAGCTCCAGGCCGTCGCCGCCCACGAGCTGGCCCACATCGCGCGGGGGGACGCCTTCTACCTGACCCTCGTCTGCTCGCTGGCCAACCTCTTCGAGAGGTTCAAGGACGCCCTCGGGTCGGCGGCGGAAGACGGGTCGTCCTGCGACGACGGCCGCAGAAGCGGCAGCTTCCCGCCCGTGTTCTTCACCATCGCCGTGGCCGTGTCGGCGCTGGTCATGCGCCTGCTCAGCATGCTCGTCAGCCGCGAGCGGGAGCTCCTGGCCGACGGCGCGGCCGTCGAGCTTTCCCGGTCTCCCGAAGCGCTGGCCCGCATCATCTATAAAGCCCACATCAAGAATTCGTTCGTCGGCGATTTCTCGTCGAGCTATGCGCCCCTTTTCATCGTCCGTCCGGACGCGCGCGACACGCCGGACACGCTCGCGGGCCGGATCTTCAGCTCCCACCCTCCGCTCATGAAGAGACTCGCGGCCCTGGGGGCGATGGTCCACAAAAGCCCCGAAGCCCTCATCGAGTCCGTCTGGGCGGAAGAACGGGCGCGCGAGGCGGCGCGCGGCGTCCTCCGGTCTTACGAAGAATTGCGGACGCCGCAACTGGAGCTTTTTCCCGGCAAGGGAGAAACGGCCGAGGCCCCCGGCCCCGAGACCGAGTCCCGGGTCTGGATGCTGGCGGGCGCCGGCGAGAAAGCGTGGGAAGGGCCGTTCTCCGTGGCCGAGCTGCTCTGCCGGCCCCGCTTTTCGGCCATCATGCGGGTCTGGAACACGCAGGAAGGCGTCGAGGCCAGGGCCCGGGAATTCCCTCAGATCCGCCTGGCCCTCCACAACCTGGCCCGCAAGAAGCCCCTGGCCCCCGGGCGCCAGAATCTCTGCCCGCGCTGCCGTATCCCGCTGTCCGAAGATTTCTACGAAGGGGTCGGCAGCCGCGTCTGCGGACGGTGCCGCGGCCGCCTGGTGGACGCGGCCGCGGTCGATAGGATCGTCGCCCGCCGCGAAGTCGCCTTCTCGGACGCCCTGCGCGAGAAGGCGCGGCGCTTCCGCGAAGCGGCCGTCAGCAACCCGCTCCGGCGTCAGAAGATCGAATCGGCCCTGGCCACGGATGTCCCCTGTCCGAACTGCGGCTACCGCATGGCCGCCCGACCGTACAACTACCAGTATTTCGTGCCGGTCGACAAGTGCCTGTCGTGCGGAAAGATCTGGTTCGACGCGGACGAGCTCGAGACGCTGCAGATCCTGATCGAGGACCGGACGGCGAAGTAGGCCGCCGGCCTCAGTCGAAGACCTTTTCCAAGTCCTGGTAGCGGCTGTGGAGCTTTTGGACGGCCTGTTCGACGGCCGCGCCGTCGGCCTTGGGACCGAGCCCGGCGAGGACCGTAGCGGCCTTGACCAGCTCGCCCGAGGCCTTGGCGAACGCCTCGGCTTTGGGCTCCAGACGCGTCGAAAGCTTGGCCGCGGTCACGGCCTCGGCCTTGGCTTTGAGGTCGGGCGCCGCCGCCCGGACGGCCGCCCAGTCCTTGGCGGGAAGATCCGTGTGATAGACGACGTAGAGCACCTTGTGGAAGTCGTCCATCTCCTTGAGCACGGGCCGGAGAATGCGGACGAGCATCTCGTATTTGGCGTGCAGGACCTCGGCGGCGTCGAGCATGGCCTTGTCGTCGGAGCCCTTGGCGGCGGCGTTGTAGGCCTCGACGGCGGCGCGGAACTCGGCCAGTCCGGCGTCGTACTTGACCTGCTTGTCGCGCAGGATGCCGGGGAGCTTGGCCGCATAGACCTTCCCGGCCAGCTCGTTCACCTGCGGCACCAGGCTCTTCAACATGGCGATGTCTTTGTCCGGATAAGCCGTGTGCCAGATGGGATAGATGACCTCATGGAAGGCGGAGAGCTCGGGAACGGCGCTCTCGGTCTCCTGGGCCACCGCGGGCACGGCGGCCGCGGCAAACAGGACGAACGCGATCGTCCAAGAACGATTCAGTTTCATCGAAGCCTCCTCGGGGTTAGGTCAGAAATCCAATTATAGCCGAACGGCGTCAGATTTTGAACTCCCCCGTATCGATCCACTCCTTCTTCAGCACCGACCAGAAATCCTCGGCCAGGCTTCTTTGGACATAAGCATAGGGCAGCCAGCCGTAACCCTTTTCCCCCCAGCCCTTGCCCCACGAGTTGCGGATGAGCAGGGCGCCCCGGGACGGCGCGCCGCCGGACGTGTTGGCGATGGTCATGGCGTCGTCGAAGCCCATGGCCACGACGGCGTGCCCTCCCTCGATCCGCTCGCGGCCGAAGGGGACCGGGATGCGGCCGGTCGTTTCGGCCTGATCGACCGAGCTGTAGACGGTGAAGCCGAACATGGCCGGATGCCCGGCGGCCAGATAAGTCTTCAGCTTGTCGAGCACGGATGCCCGTGTCGCGCCGGCCGGATCGTGACGATAATAGAGCAGCGTCTTGTAGTTCTGGGCGAACGCATAGCAGAAGGCCGGCGGCTCCTTGTCGAACCCGTCCTCGGCATCGGTGTACGGCCAATAGGGCTCGGGCGGCACGCCGAAGATGACCATGGCCCCCATCGTCATGCGGAGGTAGGCGCCCGAATCGCCCTTCGACTTCATGAGATTGCGGGTCGCTTTATAAAGAAAGAGCCGGGACGACTCGACGTGGTGCCCGAACGACTTCCGCTCGTAGTACTCGATGATGCCGGCCCCGGCTTGGGCCGTGCAGGATCCGAGGGCGCCCTGGTCCTCGACCGGCGAGGCCCAGGGACGCAGATCGACGGAGGCCGCAAGCCGCGGACGACGCTGGCCGTCCGCCGGCGCGAACATCACGCCGGTCGGGGCCAGCATCGCGCGGATGTCCCGCGTCTCCTCGGTGTAGTCCCGGAAGTCCGGCAGGTCCGGGATCCATCCCAGGCCGTGCGCTTTCGTTTCGTTCATTTGTCCCCTCCTTTCTGAAGGCTCTTAATTGCGATTACGCAAACCGCCCCGCGGGGTTTTGCCGTCCCGAGCGCCCCTCCCGCTCGGAGTTGCGGCTGCCGATGAGCGCTTTGGAGCGGCGGGCACGGACGGGGGTGACGCCGAAGGACGGGCCGGTCCGGAGCCGGACGAGGGACGGACTCCAGGCGGGGACGCCCCTCCGCCGTGGCCGGCCATTGGGGCCGCGGCCGGGACCGTCCCCCGGAAGGCGGGGGGGAAATCATCCCTGGAATCATCTAAAGGGGTGATTGACCCCTACAGGGGGTGAGAAAAAAATAGTGTCATGCGAAAGCGATCGCCGTCCGAACGTGTATCCGGCCGGCCCGTGGGGCCCTGGGACCGGAGGTCCGGCGGCAGGACGCGGTAAGAAATGGCCATGAAAAAGATCCTCATCATCGATTACGACCAGAATTCCCTGGCATCCCTCCAAGGGATCTTCGCCGGTCAAGGCTACCAGGTCGTGACCGCGGCCGACGGCCAGATCGGATGGGACAAGTACAACAAAGAATCCCCCGACCTCGTCCTCATGGAAGCCATGCTGCCCAAGGTGCACGGCTTCGAGCTCTGCCAGAGGATCACCTCCGAGCGGAACTCGCAGGCGACGGTCTTCATCATGACCGGGGTCTACAAGGACCGCGTCTACCGGACCGAAGCCCTGCGGACCTACGGGGCCTCGGAGTATTTCGAGAAGCCGCTCAAGATGGCCGAGCTCCTGGCGTCGGTCGAGGCCGTCCTCGGCAGGCCCGGAGCCCGTCCCGCGGAAGAGAGGCCGGCCGCCGAGCCGCCGGCCCCGTCCAAGTCCGTCCACGATATCCGTCCGGAGCCCGCACCGGCCGAACCGCGGAGGCACGAGAAACCGAAATCCGACGACAGCATCTTTTCCCTCCCGGACGACCTCGACCGTCTGAGCCGGGAGATCCCCAAGACCCGCAAGCCCGCGCCGGCACACCACATGCCGGCGGCCGAACCGCGCTTCGAGGCGCTCGCCGACGAGCTTCTCAAGACGGTCGTGATCGAAGCGACGGCGCCCAAGACGGTCCATGCGAAGCCCGGGAACGGGAATGGGAACGGCAACGGCAACGGCAGTGCGGATATTGACAAGTTCCTGAAATCCGCCCTGGCCGATCTCGACCTCGGCAGCGAAAAGGTCAAGGTCCCGAAGACGGCTCCCTTGCCTCCCCCGCCGGTCGAGGAAGAGCCCCTGCCGACGGCCTCCCGGGCCGCGGTCCCGGATCTGAAACCGATGTCGCCGGCCCCGTCTCACTCCGAACCGCCTTTCACCCCGCCGCCGACGGCGGACATGAAGAACACCCTGACGCCGGGAGATCCCGGGTCCGATGTTTCGCCCTTCTTCACGCCCCAAAAGCCGAAGCCGGCCAGGCCGGTCGAGAGGCCGGAAAAGAAAGTCGCGCCGGCCCCGGAGCCCGTGCGTCGCGAGTCGCCCCCCCGTGAGCCCGTAACGCACGAGCCGGTACGGCGCGAGCCCGTCCGCCCGGAACCCGTCAGGCACGAGCCGGTCCCGCGCGAGCCCGCGAAGCACGAGCCCCAGCCGCACGAATCCAAGAACCGGGAAGCCAACGTCATCGCGTCGACCGACATCTTCCAGAACGTCGCCGAACCGGAGCCCAAGAAGGGCTTTCCCAAGCTCATCGTCATCGGCCTCGGCGTCGTTGTTCTGGCCGCTCTCGGCTTCATCCTCCTGCGGCCCAAGCATGCCCCCAAGGTCGCGGAGAACCCTCAGGAGTCCTCGCAGACCCTGAACCCGACCACCGTCCCGACCCAGCCGGTGGAGGAAGCTCCCGCGCCGGTCGTCAAGCCCGCGCCGACCAAGCAAAAAGCCCAGCCCCAGACCAAGCCGGCCGATGCCAACCTGGCCGGGGCCGAGGCGATCCTGCCGGCCGGACCTCCGGCGGCCGCGCTGCCGATGCCCGGGAAGGATCTCGGAGCCGGGTCGGGGAATGAACGGACGACTGCCGGCTCGAACCCGCTCCAGGCCGACCCGCAGGCGGCGAAGGCCGAAGATACGGCCTCCCCGGCGACGAAAACGGTCGCGGATCCTCCTCCGACCACGGCTGTCGAATCCGGATCGGCGTCGGACCCGGGGACCTCCGCCCCCGCGCCGACACCGATCGTGACCCCGCCCAATGAGGGCGACCTCGTCGAGCTCGGCTCGGTCACGGAACCGCCCAAGCTCCTCAAGGCCGTCGACCCGGTCTACCCTCAGACGGCCCAGCGGATCGGCCGGGAAGGCGCGATCACCGTCAACGCCCTGATCGACGAGAAGGGGAACGTCATCGACACGGGCATCCTCAAGGGCATCCAGGACGACAAGGGCCTCGGCCGGGCCGCCGAGATCGCCGTGAAGAAGTGGAAATTCCAGCCGGCCCGCAAGTCCGGCGTCGCCGTCAAGGTCTGGAAATCGTTCGTCATCGCATTCAAGGCCGACACGAAACCGGCCAACACAATGGAATAAAGGAGCGGCAAATGGGTCTCAGCAAGGAACAAGAAGATCTCTACAAGAAGACGATGGCCGAGGTGAAGCACCAGCTGGAGCACCTCGACGAGGAAGTTGAGAAGGAACTCCAGAAGGTCCGCAAGCGTTTGGCCGAGCTCCAGGATTCCAAGAAGTCGCTCAAGATGGTCTACGAAGGCACGGCCAAGCTCCTCGGCATCGAGCTGGAGTCCGAGGAAGAATCCGGCGACGAGGCCGCCTCGATCGCCAAGATGTGAGGCGCCGGCTCCCCCCGGCCCCTCGAAGGCCGCCTGCGCGGCCGCCGTCCCGCCCCTCTCTTCCCGCTTCGCGATTGACTCACCCCCGGGGCTTTGGTGTAAACTCGCGTCGGGATGTTTGTACTCCTAGGGATCTTCTTCGGCTTGCTGGCCTCCGTGCCTCTCGGCCCGATCAATTTCTTCGTCGTCTCCCAGGCGCTCAAGCGCGATTTTCTCCACGGGCTCATGGCCGGCCTGACGGCCGCTCTTCTCGACGCGACGTTCTGCTTCGTCTCGCTGGCCGGGTTCTTCAAGGTCAAGCTAAATCTCCCCTCCTACTCCATGTCCGTGCTGAAGGCCGTCGCGGCAGTCATCATCTTCCTGCTCGCCCGCAAGCTCATCCAGGACTCACGGACATTCGACATCCCCCAGGACCGCGATAAGGTCCCTTCGCCTTCGCCCAAGCCGATCCTGGGCGTCGTCCTCCTCTACGTCACGAATCCGACCCTCTACATGTACTGGATCTTCGTGGCCGGGACCGTGACCGGCCACAACCTTCTCGGCCAGAACATCGTCCGCTACGGCACCTGGACCGCCGTCGGCTTCGCCATCGTCGTCGGGCTGAGCTCGCTCGCCTGGTACCTCGGCCTGGTCCGTTTCATCTGCTATCATCAGCGCCGCATCAAGCAGGAGACGTTCCGGAAGATCCTCTTCTACCTCGGGCTGGCCCTGGCCGCCGTGGCCCTCTACACCCTGGTCAGGGTCTTTATCTGACCCTCCATGACCAAACGTGAGCGGGTCGAGCGGACATACGCCTTCGAGCCCGCCGACAAGCCGCCGTTCGTCCCCGCGATCTACGAGCACAAGGCCCGTCTGATCGGCCGCTCGCCTTCGGAGGTCTGCCGCAGCCTCGATCTGCTCCTCGAAGCGCTGGACAAGGAGCTCGAGGTCTACGACCCCGACGTCCTGACGGTCGGCGTGGACGTCTACAACGTCGAAGCCGAGGCCGTCGGCTGCGAGGTCCGCTACTTCGGCGGCGCCCCTGACGTCCCGGCCGTGGCGGCGCCGATCCTCAAGGGACGGGGCGGGCTTGACGGGCTCCGCCGGCCCGACCCGGGCCGGGACGGCCGGATGCCCCTGCTCGTCGAGGCGGCGGCCCGGCTCGAGCGGGCGGTGGGGCGCGTCCTCATCGTCCGCGGCGCCGTGACCGGCCCGTTTTCGCTGGCCTGCGCCCTCGCGGGGACCGAAGAGGTTCTGGTCGCCACGCTCGAGGACCCGGGCTTCGTCCGCGACCTCGTCGCCTTCTCAGCGCGAGTGACGGTCGATTTCGGAACGGCGTTCCTGGCGAAAGGCGTCGAACCCGTCCTGTTCGACTCCAAGGCCTCGCCGGGCGCGGCCTCGCCTCGTGTCTTCCACGAGTTCGTCCTTCCGGCCTATCGCGACCTCGTCATGCCGGAGCTGCGGCGGGCCGGAGCGCGGACCCTGCCGCTCATCATCGGCGGCGACACGACGCCCATCCTCGAGGACCTGCTCCAGACCGGCGCCGGCCAGCTCCTGTGCGACGCGGGAGCCGACCTGGCCCTTTTCGCAAAAAGGTGCGGGGAGGAGCGGCGGGCGCTCAGGGCGAGCGTCGACGCGAGGCTCGTCCATACCGGGCGGCCGGCCAAGATCAGGGAAGAGGCGCGGGGCATTCTCCATCAGATGGTGGGCCAGCCAGGTTTCCTCTTTGGCTGCGGCGTCGTCGCCTATGACTGCGATCCGCGGAACGTCATCGCGCTCCGCGAAGCTCGCGACGAGTTCGCCCGGTCTTAACCGCAGAATGCGATCGACGAGGATGCCGCGGCCAGTCCGTGCCCCTTGCGTTTGACGAGGGCTTCGACCTTGGCGGAATCGACGGCCGTCGTCGTTCCGACGCCGGTCGCGCACACGGCCCCGCAGGCCGAAGCATAGATCAGGATGTCCTGCCAGTCCGCCGGCGTGAGATCTCCGGCGCGGCGGCCCCGCGAGAGGATCCGGTGGAGCTTGAGCATGATCCCGGCCGAAAAAGCGTCCCCCGCCCCCGTCGGGTCGACGACCCGGATCTTGAAAGCGGGGAAACGCAGGATCGCTCCGCCCACGGCCGCGACACAGCCCTCTCCCCCGAGGGTCACCAGGACGTTCATCGGCCCAAGCCTGCGGATAGCGGCCGCCGCCCGGACCGGGTCGCGCGCTCCGACGAGCGAGGCGGCCTCGTCGCCGTTGCAATGGAAGACATCCGTCCCGTGCAGGGACCGCCGGAGAAAGGACCAGCTCTTGCCGTAGGGGCTGACGACGTCGACGAAGGTCAGGGCGCCGAGCCGCCTGGCCCGGCGCAAGACGGCGGGCAAGTCGGCGTCGAACCGGCCCAGAAGGCCGACCCCGCCGGCGTAATAGACGAGCGGCCGGTGCCTGTCGAGCAGGCGCAGGACCGGAGCGGCAGTCATCTCAATGTTCGCGCCGGGATCGGCATGATAGCGCCGGTCCTCGCCTCGGGCGACGAGGATGAGGTCGAGCGAGGTCGGCGCCTTGCGGGAGATAACGCGCTCGACCCGGATCCCCTGTCCGCCCAGACGCGCGGCCAGGAATTCTCCGAAAACGTCGCGGCCGGTCGGAAAGACGACCTTCAGCCGGGTTTTGGGAAGGCCCAGCCGGATGAGGTCGGAGGAGACGTTACAGGCATGCCCTCCGATCGACGGCCGCACGGAGCAGAACGCCAGCTCGCCGGGACGGGCCACCCGTTCGAGCCCGCTCCCGATCAGGTCGACAACGGCGATGCCACTGACGAGGACCACCGGATACCCCCTCCCCGGGCCTAGGCGAAATGGATCTTGAGCTGGCCGATCCTTCGGCCGATGTCGATCCGGCCGCGGCATCGGGCGACACAGGAAGCACACGAAGCGCAGCCGTCGAGCCCGCGGCCCGCGGGCAGGCTGTCGAGGGTCGCCCGGACCTGGAAGACATTGGGATAGCGAAGGTACATATGGGCCCGCATGAGCGTCGGCGTGTCCACCCCGGCGGGACAAGTGCTGCGGCAGCCGCCGCACTGCACGCAATGGGCCATGGCCAGCCGGATCTTGCGGTCCGCGAGGAACGTTCTCTCTTCGTCCGTCAGGGTCAGGTCCCGGGCGACGGAAACGTCTTCCTCGAGCTCGCGGAAGCTCGTGAAGCCGGGCACGGCGCAGGCGAAGGCTTCGTTGCGAAGGGCCCATTTGAGGACGGCCGTCTGGACGATGGAACCGCTGTAGAAAGCCTGCTGGTCGGGCGGCAGCTCTTCCTTGTACCAGGACTGCATGCATTGGGTCTTCATGGCCACGAGCCCGAGGCCCTTGGCCGCGGCGGCCCCGAGGGACGCCTTCAGCCGTTCGTCGTCCTGCATGGCGTAGTTGTAGGCCACCAGGAGGACGTCGTAGGCGCCAGAACTGATCGCTTCGTCGATGCAGGCGGCCATGTTCTGGTGACAGGAGAAGCCGACGAAGCGCGCTTTCTTCTGGTCCTTGAGAGTTGCCAGAGCGTCCAGGAAGCCGGGCCGCTTGATATCCTCGACGTTGCTGACGTCGTGGATGTAGAGGATGTCGACATAATCGGTCTTGAGCCGTTTCAGACTGCCCTCGAAAACCTTGACGAAAGCGTCCTTGAGGGCCACGGGCGAGAGGCTCTCCCTCTGGGCGGGCGGGATGGCCACCTTGGTGGCGATGATGGCCTTCGACCGGGCGTTGAGGTCGGCGAGGACCGTGCCGACCATCTCCTCGTTCTTGCCGCGCCAATAGCCGGCGGCCGTATCGAAATGGCGCATGCCCAGTTCGTAGGCCCGCCGGACGAGATCGGGGTTGTCGGCGTTCATGACGCCCATGTTGACGATGGGCAGGACGATCCCGGTCTTGCCGAGGGCCCGGCTGACCAGGGGCGTTTCTTTTGGCGGGATGGCCGGCGCCGGACCGGGCGAAGCCTCGGAGCCGCTCGACTGCGGCTTCTTGGCGCAGCTCAGGAAAGTCGCCGCCCCGGCGCCGGCGATCGTCTTGGTGAGAAAATCCCTGCGGTTGAACGTTTTGCGCGACGGCGTCATGATCGACTCCTTTCCCGAAGATCGGGGACACGCCCCGTGAGCACATCTCCTCCGGGCCGAGCCCGGCCACGCGGGGAATATCCCCGGTTCAGGCCATTTTATCCAACTCGGGCCCGGAAGCCAACCCGTCCGCGTGAACCTTCCGCCCTGGCCGTCCGTATACATAAGCGAGGAGACGGTCAATGTCCAAATTCCTTTTATGGCTCATCCTGCTCGTGTTCTGCTGGCCCCTGGCCCTGATCGCTCTGTTGCTGTTCCCGATCGTCTGGCTCCTGCTCATCCCCTTCCGGCTCCTGGGCATCACCGTGAGCGCCGTCCTTGACCTCTTCAAGGCCGTGATCACTCTTCCGGCCCGCTTGCTCCGCGGGCCGAGCCGGACCTGACCCGCCGCCTTTTCGGGGCGGTTGCTTTCCGCCCCGCCAACTCCCTATAATCGTCCCGATGGAAGTCCAGGAACATTTCTATGCGGACGACCCCGCCCGCGGCCCCGCGGACGGCAAGACGACACTCCGCGACGTCGAATATTTTTTCCTCGGGAACGGTCTCATCCAGGCCGCTGTCCAGATCGCTCCGGCCGGGAACGCGACACCCGTCGGCCTGCTTATCATGGATCCCGATCGCCTCGGACCCAAGCGGGCGGCCCTGAGCTTTGACCAGACTGCCGGGATCGCGGCAACGGCGCTGTCGATCGTGGATCGCGGCGGGGTCCACGCCGCCGGGGCCGGCGCCGTGCGGGCAGGCTGGGTCCGCGGATCGCGCGATCCGCGCGTCGAGGTCGTCTGGCAGAGCGGCCCGTATCGCGTTACGGAGCTCTTCTTCTGCCCCGAAATGAAAAAGCCGCGGCTCCTGCGCCAGGTCACGGTGACGAGGCCGGGGGCGGGCGCCTCCGGGGCGCGCTTGAAAACAGGCCTGAAAGGGCGGACGATCGAAACCGCATTGGCCTTCCGGGGACGGACCGCGGCCCCGGTCGTCTTCGAGTATCGCCTCGCGGTTCAAGACGGGAAGCCGGAGGCTCGGATGCGGCTCGGATCCGATCCGGGCGCCCCGACTCCGGCCTCCGCCTACTGGGAGAATACGGCGTCCTGCCGCTTTCATGATCCCCTCCTCGACCGTTTCTTCAACGCGTCCAAATTCCAGCTCAGGGCGGCGGTCGCGGCCTCGGGACGGCTCGACGGCAGCGTTTGGCAATACAACCTCGAATGGGTCCGCGACCAGGCGTTCGTCGCCATGGCCCTGGCCATGTCCGGGCAAATCGGGCCGGCCCGGACGATCCTGGCCCGCCTTCTCACCGATTTCGTCAGCGAGGAAGGCGCCACCTTGGATTCGAGCAGTTTCCGGCCCCTCGAGGAGAGCGAAGTCGATCAGAACGGCGTCCTGCTCTTCGCACTGGAATCCTATCTCAACTGGACCGGGGACGAGGACCTCATCCGGACGCATTGGGACAGGATCGACAAGGTGGCCGCCTTCCCTCTCCGGCGGGAATTCCGTCACGCCGCGTCCGGGCTCCTGGTCAATCGCCGCGAGTTCTGGGAGCGGCACGATGCTTACGGCGTCCGGCCCGGCATGGAGCTGGCCCACCAGCTTTTTGTGGCCATGGGCCTGCGCGCGGCGGGGCGCCTGGCCGCGCGTCTCGGCCGGACCCGCCAATCCCTCGAGTGGACCGAAGCGGGCATGGGCCTGCGCCGGGCCATGCTCAAGGACCCGGGGTTCGCGCTCGTCGACGCGGGGACATTCATCAAGCGCCGCGGCCTCGACGGCAAGGTCCAGCGGGACATCCGGCCGGATCCCGGCTCGACTCTGCCTCAAGACACGCCTCTTTTCGGCCCCGGACCGCATCTTCTCGACCCCGACACCTCGGCCGTGCTGCCCATCGCCTGGGAGTTCGTCGACCCGGAAAGCCGGCTGTCCCTCGAGACCCTCGCGTCCATGGAGACGCTCTGGAATCAGGGCTGGACGGGCGGCGGATACGGCCGCTACAACGTGAGCTCCGAGCCCGACTCGCCCGGTCCCTGGCCGTTCGCTTCCGTCTTCGTCGCCCGGGCTGCGCTCGAGGCGGGCCGACCGCGGACGACGCGCCGTGTCCTCGACTGGCTCGGCCGGGTCCCCGGCCCGCATGCCGCGTCATGGTTCGAGTTCTACGGGCCACGGCCCGTGCCGCCCTATCCCCAGGTCGGGATCATCCCCTGGACCTGGGCCGAGCTCATCTTCCTCTTCGTCCACCACATGCTCGGCGTCAGGCCCGGAGAAGATTTCCTCAGCCTCCGGCCCAAGCTCATCCCCGGAGTCGAGCGGATGGAGGGCGACCTGCCGCTGCGGGGCGGGCGTCTCGAGCTCGATGTCCGCCGGGCCCGCCGCGGCGAGGAGCCCGGGTTCAAGATCGGCGGCCGCCGGGTCCCCTACCATCGCTACGGCCTCGGGATCGAGCTTCCCCGCAAGTTCGACCGCATCGCCGTCCGCGCCATCATCCCCTGAGAAAGGACACCCATGCCCGCAAGAAGGATCCACCTTGTTTCGAACGCCCACCTCGATCCCGTCTGGCTTTGGGAATGGCAGGAGGGCGCCGGCGAAGCCCTGTCCACATTCCGCCAGGCGGCCGAGTTCTGTGAGACGCGCAAAGGCTACGTCTTTTGCCACAACGAGGCCGTGCTCTACGAGTGGGTCGAAGCGTACGAGCCGGCGCTCTTCCGCCGCATCCGCAAGCTCGTCCGCGAAAAGAAGTGGCACATCATGGGCGGCTGGTACGTCCAGCCCGACTGCAACATGCCGAGCGGCGAGTCCTTTGTCCGTCAGGCCCTTCTCGGCCGGCGCTACTTCGCGGAGAAGTTCGGCGTCGAGCCCCGGACGGCGGTCAACCTCGATCCCTTCGGCCACACCCGCGGTCTCGTCCAGATCCTGGCCAAGAGCGGCTACAGCGCCTACCTCTGCTGCCGGCCCGGCAACCGCGAGTGCCCCCTGCCGGGCGATGAATTCGTTTGGGTCGGCTACGACGGCTCGGAGGTCCTGGCCAATCGGGCCTCGGCCCATTACTGTTCGGTCGGCGGCCAGGAGCGCGGGCGGCTCGAGAAGTGGCTGGCCGACAATCCCGGGAGCGACCTGGTCATCCATCTCTGGGGCATCGGCAACCACGGCGGCGGCCCGTCGCGGAAGGACCTCGACGATCTGGCGGCTTTGGCCAAAGAGCGGCCCGACCTCGAGCTCGTCCACTCGACGCCCGACGCCTATTTCGAGGAGCTCGAAGGACGGCGGGCGGACCTGCCGCGCCGGGAGAAGGACCTCAATCCCTGGGCGGTCGGCTGCTATACCTCCATGTCCAGGGTCAAACAAGGCCACCGGCGTCTCGAGAACGAGCTCTACTCGGCCGAAAAGATGGTCACGACGGCCTGGCTCCAAGGCCTCATGCCCTATCCGCAGGCGGCGCTCGAAGAGGTCCAGCGCGACCTGGCCTTCGTCGAATTCCACGACATTCTCCCCGGCTCGGCCATCCCGGCCGGAGAAGAGGGGGCCTTGCGGATGATCGGTCACGGACTCGAGACGCTTTCGCGGCTCGAGGCCCGGGCCTTCTTCGCCCTGGCCGCGGGCGAGCCCAAAGCGGCGGCGGACGAGATCCCCATCTTCGTCTTCAATCCCCACGCCCACCCCGTCCGGACCCTCGTCGAATGCGAGTTCGAGCCCTGGGAGCCGAACTTCGAGAAAACCCATTGGGCTCCGAGGGTCTACGCCCGGGGCCAAGCGCTGCCCTCACAGGCCGAGAAGGAAGAGAGCAATATCAGCCTCGAGTGGCGCAAGCGCGTCGTCTTCGAGGCCGAGCTCGCCCCAGGCCGGCTGAACAGGTTCTCCTGCCGGCTGGAGAGGGCGGCAGGTAAGCCCAAAGCCCGGGTCGCCGGGAAGGACGGCTTCATCACCGTGAAGACGGCCGACCTCAAGGCCGCGGTCAACCTCCGGACAGGACTGCTCGACATCTACAGCGCCGGCGGGATCGACTTCCTTGAACCCGGAGCGTTCTCGCCTCTCGTCATCCGCGACAACGCCGACCCGTGGGGCATGAAGGTCCGCAGCTTCCGGGCCGTGGCCGGGAGCTTCGCCGCGGCGACTCCCGAACAGGCGGCCCGTTTCGCCGGCATCCGGGAAGGCGGGCTCGAGCCTGTTCGCGTCATCGAAGACGGCGAAGTCCGGACCGTCGTCGAGGCCATTCTCGCCCACGGCGATTCGCGCATCGTCCTGAGCTACAAGATCCCGAAACACGGCTCCGAGATCGAGATCGACGTCCGCGTGTTCTGGGCGGAGCGCGATATGATGCTCAAGCTGGGCCTCGCGCCCAAGCTCCGGGCCGCCCGATTCATGGGCCAGGTCGCCTACGGCGCCGATGAGCTGCCGGCGAACGGCGACGAGGCCGTGGCCCAAAAATGGCTGGCCCTCGTGTCGGAGGCGGACCAGGCGGCTCTGACCGTCGTGAACGACGGCGTCTACGGCTCGGACTGGGACGGCGTGGAGCTGCGCCAGTCCCTCCTGCGGTCGCCGGCCTACGCCGCCGACACCTGGGAGGACCGGCTGGCCGTGGCCCGGGACAGGTTCATTCCGCGACAGGACACCGGGGAGCGGTCCTTCCGCTTCTGGCTCCGGGGCGGACCGCTCGAACGGCGCATGGAGGCGATCGACCGCGACGCCCTGGCCCACAACGAGACGCCCTACGTCCTCGCCTACTTCCCGCCCGGGGGCGGCAAAAGGGCTGATGCGGGTGTCGTGGTCGACGGGGCGGCCGTCGAGGTCACGGCCTTCAAGAGGTCCGAGGACGGCCGGGACGTCGTCATCCGGCTGTTCGAGCCAACGGGCCGGCCGCGGCGGGCCACCGTCAAGCTCCCGGCGCTCGGCGCGCGCACGGCGGTCCGGTTCAAGGGGTTCGAGATCAAGACCTTGCGCTACAACAGACGGTCGGGAAGATTCGTCGAGACCGACCTTCTCGAAAGGAAGCCGGGAAAAGCATGACCTCGAAGGAGCGGGTCTATGCCGCGCTCGAGGGCCGGATCCCCGACCGCGTCCCCTACGCCGAATTCGCCGTCGACTTCGACACGGTCGAGCGCCTGCTCGGCCACGAGACGTTCCTGCGGGCCAAGGCCCGATCGCAGATCGCTTTCTGGGAGGGCCGCCACGCCGAAGTGGCTCAGAGCTGGCGCGAGGACCACATCGCCCTCCAGAGGAAGCTGCCGCTCGACATCGTCACGTTCCCCATGGCCACCTGGGAGATGCCGCCGGAGACGGAGGAACCGCCGCCGCGGCGCATCGACCCCACGACGTGGGAGGACCGCGAGGGCCGCATTTACCGGCTGTCGGAGGCGACCTGGGATATCACTTGCATCCATGACCCCGTGCGGGACGCCAAGGTGTTCACCGCCGCCGAGTTCGAGAAGGACGACACGCCGATCCGCCGCGACGAGCGGTCCTGGAAGATCCTCGACGCGGTCGTCCAGGAATTCAAGCGCGACAAGTTCATCTGCGGGCCGTCGGGCGGCTCGGTCGGCATCGTCCTTCTCGGCGGCATGGAGCGGGGGCTGCTCGAGCTCGCCGCCAACCCGGAAGCCGTCCGGGCGGCCACGAAGTCCCTCGTCGGCCGTCAGAACGAGGCCGACGCCGTCCTCATCCATCCCGATTCCGACGCCGTGATGTGGGCCGAGGACCTGGGCTACAAGACCGGGCCGCTCATCGGGCCGGCCATGTTCCGGGACTTCTTCCTCGAGGCCAACAAGGAGCGGGCCCGGAACGTCAAGGACCGGTACGGCCGGAAGATCCTCAAGCACTGCTGCGGCAACATCAACCTGCTCCTGGATTTCTTCATCGAGATCGGCTTTGACGCCTACCAGTCCATCCAGCCGACGGCCGGCATGGACATCTGCGGCTTGAAGAGGGACTACGGCGACCGGATCACGCTCTGGGGAGGGGTGGCCGTCGAGAACCTCGTCGGCGGGACGCCCGAAGACGTCCGGTCCGACGTCCGGCGGGCCATGGCCTGCGCCAAGCCGGGCGGGAGGTTCATCCTCGGCGCGAGCCACAGCGTCGCCGTCGGGACGAAATACGACAACTACATGGCCCTGCTGGACGAGCACTCCAAACTGTGTCAGTATTAGTCCGGAGGATCCGTTGATGGCAGAGCCCGTGTCGGTGGTCATGGTCGGAGTCGGCGGCATGGGCGCGGCCTATCTCGAAGCGCTTCTCGCGAGAAAGGACGAAAACCTCGTCCGGATCGCCGGCGCCGTCGATCCCCAGCCCAACCGCTGCAAGCAATACGTCGAGATGCGGGCCATGGGCGTGCCTTGCTTCATCAGCCTCCAGGATTTCTACAGGAACCGCAAGGCCGACCTGGCCATCGTCTCCTCCCCCATCCAGGTGCACATGCCGCAGACGTCGTTCGCCCTGGCCAAGGGCAGCCACGTCCTTTGCGAAAAGCCCGCGGCCGGCACGATCCAGGAAGTCCGGACGGCCATCGAGGCGGAGAAGTCGGCCGCCCGCTGGGTGGCCGTCGGCTACCAGTGGTCGTTCAGCCCGGCGGTGCAGGCTCTCAAAGACGATATCCGTTCAGGTCTCTTCGGCGCGGCCCGCAAGTTCAAATGCCTCTACCTCTGGCCCCGCGACGAGGGTTACTACGGGAGGAATGATTGGGCGGGAAAGCGGCACGATGCGCAGGGGGCCTGGGTCCTCGACAGCCCCGTCCAGAACGCCATGGCCCATGACCTCCACAACATGTTCTATGTGCTCGGCAAAGACAAGGAGACGAGCGCCCGTCCCGCCGAAGTCGAGGCCGAACTCTATCGGGCCAATGCCATCGAGAACTTCGATACCGCGGCCGCCCGGATCAGGACCGAGGAGGGCGTCGAGATGCTCTTCCTGGCGAGCCACGCCTCGGAAGAGGACCGTGGGCCGGTCGTGCGCTACGAGTTCGAGAAGGCCGTCGTCCGGTGCGACAGCCGGACCTCGGGCCTCTGGGCCGAATTTCCGGACGGGACGCGCAAGGACTATGGCGTGCCGGACGACGAGCCCATGAACAAGCTCTGGCAGTCGGTCGCCGGGTGCCGCGATGAGGGCGCGCGGCCGCTCTGCGGGCTCGAGGCGGCGGCCAGCCAGACCTTGTGCATGAACGGCATCCAGGACTCGATGCCGGACATCCGCGATTTTCCGGCCGGGCTCGTCCGGACCGTCGAGGGACAAGGCGCGCGGCGGTTCGCCATCGAGACCCCGGGCTCGCATCGCCGGGTCGTGGAGGGACTCGACGAGGCGCTTGCGGCATGCTATGACGCCGAGAAGCTCCCATCCGAAATGGGCCTGCCGTGGAGCGCCAAGGGGACTCGGGTCGACCTCAGAGAATACACGTCATTTCCTTCGCGCTAGGGGGCGCGGTTGGGATGGGAAGCATGTTGATCCATATCGAAAAGATCGTCTACCCCGGCAGGCGGCTGGGCCTCATCGAAGGCAAGGTCGTCTTCACCGACCGCGGGCTCCCGGGCGAAACCGTCGAGGTCGAGGTCTTCAAGGACCGCCGGACCTACTCCGAAGCCCGGACGCTCCGGATCGTCGAGCCCTCGCCGGCGCGGGTCGAGCCGCGCTGCGCCCACTATCTGGCTTGCTCTCCCTACCAGGACATGGATTACGGCCTCGAAATCGAAGTGAAGAGGACGCAGGTCGCGGAGATCCTGACGCGCGAGCTCAAGAGGCCGATCAAGGGCTTCGCGCTGACGCCGTCACCCCTGGTCTGGGGCTACCGGAACAAGATCGGCCTGCGGGTCTTGAGGGACGACGGCCAGGCCAGGTTCGTCTATCACGAACCCGGGGAGCAGGCCTCGTTCGTGGCCGTCGACCGCTGCCATCTCGTCGCCGACCGGGTCAACGACCTGTTGGCCGGGCTCCTTCGGACGATCAACGATGTGCCGCTCCTGACCGTCGACGGCGTCGAGATCAGGACGAGCGCGTCGAGCGGCGAGTCGCTTCTTCTCTGCAGCCTGGCTTCGGAGGCGGAGACGGCGGCGACGGCCGCGGCCCTGAAGGGGCTCAAGCGGGAATTCGGCCTGGCCGGGGCGGTCGCCTCGATCTTCGACGGCAAGCATTACCGGGACGAGAAGCTCTTCGGACGGGACTTCATCGAGGAAAAGACGGGGGGCCTCGTCTTCCGCATCGGGGCGCGGTCCTTCTTTCAGACGAATGTCGGCATCCTGGAGCGCGTATTCGAGGATGTGGCCGCCGCGGCCGGCGCGACGAGCGAGGCGGTCATCGCGGACCTCTATTGCGGGCTGGGGACGTTCGGACTCTTCCTGGCCAAGCGGTCCCGGGAAGTGTTCGGCGTCGAGCCGGACGCCGATAACGTCGCCTTCCTGAAGAAGAACCTGGAACTTAACGGGATCGGCAACTTCGCCGTCTGCGAGGGCACGGCCGAAGAGTGGCTTCCGGAGATCCTGGAGCGCGAGCCGGCGGTCGTCATCCTCGATCCGCCGCGCCGCGGCGTCGACCCGTCGATCGTGCATGAGCTCGTCGACGACCCGGTGCCCCGGGTCATCTACCTCTCGTGCAACCCGACGACGCTGGCCCGGGACCTCAAAGGGTTCCTCGAGGGCTACGACCTCGTCGATGTCCGCGCCTACGATTTCTTCCCGCACACCCCCCACATCGAAACCCTGGCCGTCCTCGAACAGCGCAAGCCCGACATCGTCTCCATTTAAATGGGGGACCGGCGGGAAGCGGGCTCTTGGGAGCGACCTGCAGAATTCGCGGGTGAGCACTCGAAGCCGCGATTCTGATAAATATCCTAGGAGAGTGCTTCGTCGACGTTGCACCCGAATTTGGCGATGGATAATGCTCGAGGGGAAAGAAAGTAAAGTTCTATGTTAAAATTGGGGAAATGGCATCCTGTCCCCGAATTGACATCCGCGACCTGACGCTCGAGGAAATGCGGCCCGAGCTCGAAGCGATGGGTGAAAGGCCCTTCCGGGCGGCCCAGATCTTCGATTGGCTCTATAAGAAGAGGGCGGCCAGATTCGAGGAGTTCACGAGCCTGCCGAAGCCGCTCCGCGAGAAGCTCGCCGCACAATTCGCATTCGGAGCCCTCGAGCTTGACGACAAGCGTTCCTCGCCCGACGGGACGACGAAATTCTTGTTCCGGCTCCGCGACGGCGAGCACATCGAAACCGTCCTGATCCCGGCGGGGAGCCGCCTGACAGTCTGCCTCTCGACCCAGGTCGGCTGCAAGTTTGCCTGTGCCTTCTGCGCCAGCGGCCGCCACGGCTTCAAGCGGAACCTCGCGCCTTCCGAGATCATCGGCCAGGTCCTCTTCCTCGAGACCGCCCTCGGCCGCGGCCTGACCAATTACGTCTTCATGGGCATGGGCGAACCCCTCGACAATTGGACGAGCGTCGAGAAGGCCCTCCGCATCATGAACGCCCCCGAAGGGCTGGCCATCGCCGCCCGGCGGATCACTGTCTCCACGGCGGGCTTCGTCGACGCGTTCAAACAGCTCGAGGCGCTCGACCTGCAGATCAATGTCTCGATCTCCCTCCACGCCGTCACCGACCGTCTGCGCGACCGGCTCATGCCCATCAATCGCCGGTTTCCGCTCGAGAAGATCGTCGGGGCGGCCGAAGCCTACATCCGCTCCGGCGGACGTATGCTCACGCTCGAGTACATTCTCATCCGCGGGGTGAACGATTCCCTCGACGACGCCGACGGCCTGGCCGCGATCGCCCGGCGACTCAGGGCCAAGGTCAACCTGATCGCCTACAGCCCCGTCGAAGGAGCGGCTTTCGAGACGCCGTCCGAGGCCGACGTCGCCCGGTTCAGGCGTTGGCTCGAGGAACGCAAGGTCGGCACGACCGTGCGCCTGTCCAAGGGCGCCGACATTGCCGCCGCCTGCGGCCAGCTGGCGGGCCAGTTCAAGGACAAGGGGGCAAGCCGGAGCAAAGGCTGAGACCGGCCAGGAGCCAATACAATGAACAGATATCGCGCTTCGGCCTCAACGCTCGCCGCCCTCTCCTTGGCAGCCGCGCTGACCTTCGCCATGCCGCCGGCCCGATCGCCCGCGCCCGAGGCCCAACGCTTCTTCCCCAAAGCCGACCTGATGAAGATCGGCGTCTATTACTATCCGGAGCAGTGGCCCGAATCGCAATGGGAGCGGGACTTGCGCAAGATGTCCGACCTCGGCTTCGAATTCACCCATTTCGGGGAATTCGCCTGGGCCTTCCTCGAGCCTTCCGACGGCAAGTTCGATTTCGCCTGGCTCGACCGAGCCGTCGACCTGGCCGCCCGGGCCGGGCTCAAGGTCATCCTCTGCACCCCGACGCCCTGTCCGCCGGCGTGGCTCGGGGAGAAGTACCCGGAGATCTACCTCGTGGGCGGGGACGGCCGGCGCATGGAACACGGCGCGCGCGCCAACGGGTCCCTCGCAAACGACGTCTTCGTCCGCTACACCAAGCGGATCGTCGCCGAGCTCGGGCGCCGTTACGGGCAGGACCCGCGCGTCTGGGGCTGGCAGCTCGACAACGAGCCCTACGGCCCGGCCGACTACAGCCCTTCGGCCCGGCTCAAGTTCCAGTCCTGGCTCGAGCGCACGTACGGCACGGCCGAAAAGATGAACGCGGCCTGGGGCGGCAATTTCTGGAGCACCAAGTACGATTCCTTCGCCCAGGTCCTCATCCCCAACGAAGGCCTGTTCGGCGAGGACTCCTTGAGCCCGCACGCCGTCCTCGATTTCCACCGCTTTACGGCCGACACGCAGGCGGACTACCTTCACCTCCAATACGACATCCTGCGCGGCCTCGTGCGTCCCGGGCAGTGGATCACGACGAACTACATGAACGTCACCGACTCGGCCGATCCGCGGCGGACCGACCGGCTCGATTTCATCTCGTTCACGATGTATCCCGTGCGCGGCGAGAAGAACCTCGGCGAGCTGGGCTTCCGGCTGGGCAATCCCTGGCGCCTGGCCATGGCCGTCGATTACTTCCGGTCGTTCAAGGGCGTCACGGGCGTCATGGAGCTCCAGCCCGGCCAGGTCAACTGGGCCCGGACGAATCCCCAGCCCGAGCCCGGGGCCGTCCGCATGTGGCTGTGGCACGCTTTCGGCGGCGGCCTGTCCTTCGCCTGCACGTATCGCTTCCGCCAGCCGCTCTACGGCAGCGAGCTCTATCACGCCGGGATCGTCGGCCCCGACGGCGTCACGCCCTCGAGGGGCGGGCTCGAATTCGCCAGGACGATCGCCGAAATGAAGGAGCTTCGCAAGCTCTACGACCCGGCCGCCAGGATGCCGGAGCGTATCGCCGCGCGGCGGACCGCCTTTCTCTGGAGCCACGACGTCCTGTGGGACCTCGAGACCCACAAGCAGACCGCGCTCTGGAACACGTGGGACCACCGCTTCAAGCTCATGGCCGCGATCAAGGCGGCCGGCGCGCCGCTCGATTACATCGGCGAGGCCGACGACTTCTCGGCCTATCCGTTCCTCGTCGCCCCGGCTTATCAGCTCGTCGACGAGGCCCTCGTCTCGAAATGGACGCTCTATGTCGAGGCCGGCGGCCATCTCATCCTGACGTGCCGGACGGGGCAAAAGACGAAAAGCGGCCAGCTCCCGGAGAGGCCCTGGGCCGGGCTCATCGCGCCGCTCGTCGGGGCTGAGGTCGAGCTCTTCGACGGCCTCCTCGAGAGCGATAAGGGAGTCGTCCGGATGGACGGGCAGGGTTACGCCTGGAGGACCTGGGCGGATGTCCTCAAACCCGTGGGCGCGACGGAGACGCTCGCCGTCTACGCCGATCAGTTCTACGCCGGAAAGGCCGCCGTCGTAACGCGCAAGCTGGGCGGCGGAACCGTGACCTACATCGGGGCCGACACGATCGACGGTTCTCTCGAACGGGATGTCCTGCGCCTCGTCTACGAAAGGGCCGGGGCCGGGCCGGCGTCCTATCCGCCGGGCGTCTACGTCGAGTGGCGGGACGGCTTCTTCGTCGCCGTCAACTATTCGTCACGGCCTTTCGCCGTCCCGGTCGAGCCCGGCGCCAGGATCATCCTGGGGACGAATCCCCTCCGCCCCGCCGACGTCCTCATCTGGCGCTAAATGGGGGACACGAATACCTATTCCCCAATTCTTTTCTCGCTGAGCATCTCTGCTCCTCTCAAGCGTCCCTCTATGGGAAGGGCAAAAGCATGGCGAGGTTCGCGAGGGTCGTCGTCCCGGGGTGCCCCCATCATCTGATCCAAAGAGGCAACAGGCGCCAGCGCGTCTTCTTCTCCGACGAAGACAAGGCCTTTTATCTCACTTTGCTGGGTCGGCAGGCCGAAAGATGCGGCATCTCCGTATGGGCATTCTGCCTGATGGAGAACCATGTTCACGTCATCGCCGTTCCCGAGGCCAAGGACAGCTTCGCGCGCGGGTTCGGAGAAGTCCAGCGCAGGTACACACTTGTTATCAACACCCGGGAAAACTGGAAAGGATTCTTGTGGCAGGGGCGGTTCATCTCCTACCCTCTCGACGACGGACATGCCTACGCGGCCATCCGATATGTCGAGAGAAATCCGGTGCGGGCGGGCATGGTTGAGCGCGCAGAGATGTATGAATGGTCGAGCGCCCGCGCTCATGTCAGGAGGGGCATTCATCCGCTGCTATCCGCTTTTCCCATGGAGACGTCCATCCCGAATTGGTCGGCCTACCTGGGCCAGAGCGACAGTCCTGAGGCTGTCGACGAGTTCCATCAGCACGAACGCACAGGCCGGCCATTGGGCAGGGAGGACTTCGTTAAGCGGCTCGAGGCGTTGACGGGACGCGTCCTCGCACCGAAGAGGAAAGGGAGGAAAAAAAGAAATGGGGAATAGGTATCATGTCCCCCATTTAGCGGATGTTCACCATGACCCAGAGCAGGAAGATGATGACGCCGACGAGGAGCCAGCAGCCGCCGAAGCCCAGGATGTCGATGAGCTTCGGCTTCATGATCTCCCAGTTCGACCCCGGCTTGAGCTTGCGGGCTTCGATCTCCTCGTAGTGCTCGACCGCGTGGCGCAGGGCCCGCTCTTCCTCCTCCGGAGTCGGCTGGACCGGCGTGTGGACCCTGGCGAAGAAGCGGTCGAGGTCGGGCTTGGGCACGGGCTTCGTGAAAGCGCTCAGCAGGAAAAGCAGGATGAACGGGAACACGGCGTCGAAGCCGAACCGTACGGCGCTCAGCTGGGCCTTGGAGAAGCCGGTGAAATCGATCCCCAGCCAGCTCACCACCCAGAGCTCGGCGTGGAAGCGGCCGATCCCGACCTTGGCTGACGCCGGATCCTTGGGATCGCTCAAAGCGACCTTCTCATAGAAAATGCCCTGGGGCGGATTCGTGTGTTCCTTGCGGATGACTTCGCCGACTTGAGCCGCCCGCCCCGCCAGGACGTCCTCGTTGACAGCCTGAGTGGTGATCGTCACAGTTTGGGCCCGCGTCTCGCGCAGGAAGCCCGGCTTCGTCCTCGCCCACTCGAGCGATTGGAAGACATTGGGGATGAAGGCATAGATGGCGAAGCAGAGGAAGACCTGGGCGATGACGGCGGATCGCGTCACCCGCCTCCAGAGGAAGCCGAGCCAGATCGCCGCGCCGAAGATGGCCGGCAGCGAGATGAAGTACTTGAACATGTCGAGCAGGTTGCCGATAAAGAGAGCCACGCCGACGCCGCCGAGCAGGGTGACGCCGATGGCCACGCGCCCGACGTTGATCAGGTGCCGGTCCGATTTGGGCTTGACGAAGGGCTGATAGAGATTGCGGATGAATAGGGCCGAGTACGAAACGCTCGACCCGGCCAGGCTCGACATCTTGGCCGACAGCACGCCGGCCATCATCAGCCCGATCGCGCCCGGGAAGAGGAGGTCCATGGTCATGTGGCCCCAGATGAGGTCGGGGTCGTGGAGCTGGCCCGAGTAGAGGGCGATGGCCAGGAGCCCGGTCAAGGCCCAGAAGATCATGATGAAGCGCTTGAAGAACATGCCGCCGATCATGCCGACGCGGGCGGTCATCTCGTTCTTGGCCGAGCCGGCCGTCTGCATGCCCGTGGCCACGGCGATGATGGAGACCAGGTTGGCCAGGACCATGGCCAGGATCGTGTACCAGGCGTACTCGCTCGTCGCCGCCGACCCGAACAGCTTGAACATGAAGTCCGGGACTGCGGCGTGCAGGCCGGCGAACCCGCCGATGCGGTGCAGGGCGATGGGAATGAGCATCAGCGAGAAGGTCGTCAGCAGGAACCCCTGGATGACGTCGGTGATGGCCGCGGCGAAGAAGCCGCCCATCATCGTATAGATGGCGACGATCACCGTATAGATGAGGTAGATCGAAACGGAATCGGTATAGGAGATGAAGGCCTTGAGCTCGCCTTTCTTCTGCCGCTCGCCGAGCTCGGTCAGGCGGGTCGCGTCGGCCGGATCGAGCTCGGTCTTGTCCGCCTTCGTCAGCAGGGCCCGGTATTCGTTAAATAGATCAACGCTCTGCCTCTCGGCGACCGTGTATTTTACGGCGGGCTTGGGCGTCAGGGCCATCATCGTCTTGGCCGCGACCATATAGCCGACGCCGTTGCCCAGGAAGGCCATGAACAGGGTGAAAACGGCGAAGGCGGCGCCGAGGAAGCGGCTCTTGAACCGCTCGGCGAAGTAATCACCGATCGTCACCAGCCGGATGCGGCGGAAGAAGGCCGTCGTGAACCAGTAGAACGGCGTCAGGAAGAGGACCAGGTACTGGATCCACATGCCGCCGATGCCCTGGCGATAGACCTCGCGGGAGACGACGATGGCCTGGTCGGCGTTGGTCGAGGTCCCGAGGTTGAGGAAGAACTGATAAAACTTGCCCAGCCGCCGGCCGGCGATATAGAAATCCTCGGTCGTCTTCGT
The DNA here is from genome assembly GCA_963743205.1 of Candidatus Aminicenantota bacterium. Classification (GTDB taxonomy): domain Bacteria; phylum Acidobacteriota; class Aminicenantia; order Aminicenantales; family Saccharicenantaceae; genus RBG-16-66-30. The sequence goes on along the minus strand of CAVUOW010000009.1, from coordinate 517,046 downwards.
CCGGCGCGAGGCCCGCCAGCCGAGCCAGAGCACGACCAGGATGAAGACGAGAACGATCGTGAAATCGAGGATATGCAAACCGAATACTGTCATATTAATTTATTAATTCGGGGACACAATACCTATTCCCCAATTTCTCCCTCGGCGGAGTGTGTCGAAAAAGGCCTCAAAGAATTGGGGAATAGGTATTGTGTCCCCCATTTAGAAGTTGCCGGAGTACTTGAGCCAGAGGTCTTCGCCGAGCTTCCAATAGGCGGCGACGGCCTTGTCGGCCTGATCGTGCGAGTATTTCGTCAGGAATTCCCGGGCCTTCTTCGCGTCCTTCTTGTAGAGGGCCAGCGCCTCTTCCTCGACCTTGGCCTGGTCGGCGAAGGCCTTGTCCTCGATCGGCTTCCAGACCTTCTCGACGTCCTGCGAAATCTCCTGGAAACGGAAATTGGCCAGGCGGCTGACCGTGCGGAACGCCCACCAGGCACACTCCCGGCTGAAGGCCCAACGGCCGTCGACCATGTAGGATGCCGGCATCTGGGTGATGCCGATATAGAAAGGAAGGTGCGGGGTCGTCGCCGGATTGTCGTAGCCGAGCCAGACGACGCCGCCGATCGGTCCGGGCAGCCAATCGCGCGACTGGGTGATCTGGAGGTAGGTCGCCGCGGGGGAGCAGATCGTCCGCTCCCTCTTCAGGCGAAACAAGGCGAGGGTGTCGCCGTTCATGAACGGCGTCGCGACGGGGCTCTTGACGGTCTCCCCTTTCCGGTTGACCGCCGTCAGCGTCCGGGTCATGTCGTAATCGGTTCCCGCCATAGGTGTCCCTGAAGATGGCCAGAACGTCGGCCACGCTGACTTTTTTGTCGGGCTTGACGGAAAAGGGATAGTTCTCGGACTCGGGATTGAGCTTGAGCGACGGCGCGAGCAGGCTCAGGACCCGCCACTCGCGGCGCCGGCAATAGAGGCTCGTCCTTGAATCGGGGTCAAAGGCGTAGGTGAACTCGAAGGGCTTGCCGCTCGCCTTCGACCAATAGCCCATCTCCTCCGCCAGCGCGGTGACGTTGGCCGAGGCCATATAAAAGTCGCTGTTCGAGAGGTCGATCTCGCGGATCCGGCCGGCGTTGGCGGAAACTCCGATCTCGTCGTCCGGGACGCGCTGGGCCGCCCACACGGCGCCCTTCTTGCCCTTGCCCGGGCCGTGGATCTCGAAATGCCAGACCTCCTTCGGATCGGCGAAGGTGAAGCATTCGCCCCAATCGTTGTAGCCGTAGGCCTTGGTCAGCTCGTCGGCGACGCGGATGGCCTCGCGGGCCGTCTTGGCCCGTTCGAGGACGAGCCGGTAGAGCTCGGGCGCGTCGATGATGCCGTTCTCGCTCATGAGCTCGCGGCGGCTGCCGATCGTCGTCTCGCCGATGGCCAGCTGATGCTCGTTCATGATCGGGTAAGCCGTGTTGAGGAAGGCGTAGGTCTCGGCGACCTGAGGGATCTCGCCCGTCTCCAGCCGGTCGGGATCGTTCGGCCCCTTGGTCCGCTTGGGCTCGTAATAGACCTTGGCCATCTCGCCGGGCTTGTGCTTAATATTGGGGACGATGGTCATCCAGGTCCGGTCGGTGCCCGAATCGCAGGAATGCGAGGTCATGGTCGAGCCGTCGACCGAGGCCAGCCGCCCGACCAGAATGCTGGTGCAGGAATCGAACTCGAACGGCCCGTTTCCGCTGTCGGCCGGAGGCTGCGCGGCCGGCAGGAACGACAGGGTCAGGACGGCCAGTCCCAGGAGTCCATAAGACAGGGATCTTGATCGTTTCATCGCGCGTCTCCTCATGGGCGTTTATAGCACGCCCTCATTGCGATGGTCAATCGACCCGGGCTCCGCGGCCCGATGAGGACAAAACAGCAACGTCCCCGTTTTCGAGCGCCAAGGGATAGAAGTCCGGAAGCTGTGACGATCGGGAAGAAATGAGAGGGTACGGGCCGGCTTACGACTTCTTGCCGAGCTTTCGCCTGGCGAAGAGGCCCAAGGAAACCAATCCGGCCCCAAGCAAGGCCATGGTGCCGGGTTCCGGCGCCGAGTAGATATGATCCGGCCGCCCTCCCCGCCGGTGACGCGGACCCGAGTCCGCGGCGCTGACGGATGAGGCGACGACCCAGAGCAGGACGCACAGGCCCCCGAAGATCCCCGTCGCTTTTTTCATGACCACCCTCCGCTTTTGCATCTTTTTCTCAAACCCGCCGATTCTCGTTCACGGCTCACGTCCAGAGTGAGGGATGTCCTCCTCCCTGACATCACCGCAGGGGACTATTTCAGAGGTGATATTTTGTCGGCCCGCCTCACCCTTAGGGGTGAGACGCGCAGGCTGCCGGGGCGAGGGGAAAGGCGACGCTCCAGATTGACGCGCCCGGGCGTCTCTGCTATACGATGTCATCCATGTCCGATTCGGCTTCGCTTTCCCGCTCGCTCGGGGAGATCCTGGCCGCGGCTTCGGGACTGGCCTGGGCCGTGGCGGTCATCCTCTTCCGGATCAGCGGCCGCACCATCCACCCGGTCGGCCTCAACCTGGCCAAGACCGTCCTGGCTCTCGCCGTCATGGTGCCGACGCTCCTCGTCCTGGGCGAACCGCTGGCCCCGGCCGTGCCGTTCGAGACCACCGGCATGCTCCTTCTCAGCGGCATCCTCGGCATCGCTGTCTCGGACACGCTCTTCTTTTACGCCCTTAACCGGCTCGGCGCCAGCCTGACCGCGATCGTCGACTGCTTCTACAGCCCTTTCGTCATCGCGATGTCATTCGTCCTTCTCGGCGAGCGTCTGACGCCCGTTCAGCTCGTCGGGGCCGCTCTCGTCTTGTCCGCCGTCCTGACGCTCTCGAAGGAGGGCAAGCTCGAGAAGATCGGCCGGAAGGACCTGGCCCTCGGCATCCTCTTCGGCGTCCTGGCGATGTTCTTCGTCGCCTTCGGCATCGTCATGGTCAAGCCCGTACTGGGTTCCGTATCCGTTTATTGGTCGACGTTCGTGCGGCTCGCCGGCGGCTCCCTGGCGCTGGCCGTCCTGGTCCCGTTTCTCAGGAACAGGAGGGCCATTCTCGCCCCGCTGCTCGAGCTCCGCAACTGGAAGGCGCTCCTTCCGGCGTCGTTCTTCGGCTCTTATCTCTCGCTTATCCTGTGGATGGGGGGCATGAAATACGCCCAGGCGTCGGTCGCGGCCGTCCTCAACCAGCTCAACACGATCTTCATCGTCATCATCGCCGCGATATTCCTCAAAGAACGGCTGACCGGCTGGAAGATACTCGCCGTCATTCTGGCCTTCGCCGGAGCCTATCTCGCCTCGATGCACCTCTAGGCCCGCGAGGTCTCAGCTCACTTGGGCTGGGCCAGCTTGACGTCGATCCAGAAAGAATGCTTTTTATAGCGAGGGTCGCGGTTGTAGCTGAAGTCGGCGCTGCCCCCCCCGCCCTCGCCGGATTCGTCTCTGAAGCCCCCGTCGGAGGACACCGCGCCGCCCCTGGCGACGGCGCCCGAGCTGGCCCGGTCGGCCATGACGTTCTTCATGATCTCCTTGGTCATGCCGCCCCATTCGAAGCCGACCTTGATCGCGCTGCCGGGTTGCACGGCCGCCCCGGCCTGACCGATCCGGCTGAGGGGGATCTTGAATTCATAGATGGCCACTTGTCCCTTGACGACGGACCGGAACAGGGCCGGCTCGAGACCGCTCCCCGCCCCGGCCGGCGCGGCGCCCTTCTCCGGGGCGATCGCTTCTTCGAGGAAAACGGAATACTTCTGCTGTTTGCGGATCTCCGCCTTCCTCTCCTCGGTCAACGTCTCCCCCTTCTTTTCGAGCGAGGCGATGAGCTCGTCCGGGGTCAGCGTCTTCTGCAGGAACAAGACGCCGGCGTCCTTGTTCTTCTTGGGCCCGGCGGTGACGTAGATCTTCATGCCCGTATAGTCGATCGTCGACCGGCCGACCACGTCGCGGAGGACCATGACGATATACAGGTCCTGGCCGTCGTTTTTCAGGGCGTACTGAGCACCGGAGACCTTGTCGAAGAGAGGGGTCGCGTCCTCCCATTCCTGGGCCACGCCGTCGACCGTCAAGGGACGGGCCGTCCAGACGCTCTCAACGACCGTGTCTTTCGCGGATATGGGGGCCGCAAGGCCGATGACCAAGGCCGCGGCCAGGATGAGCGTGAATTCTCTATTTTTCATGACGACCTCCTCGGGCCCGCCGGGGCCGACCTCAAGATCCACATCCATAAAATTATATCATACCCTCATCACACGGGTTCATCCCAGGTCTCGAGCACCGCTCCCTCCGCCCAAGGCAGGGTCCGGAACTGGCGCGGCACCTTTGCCGGGGCGCGGAGCTCGAGCGTGTTGGCAACGAGCTCGCGAGAGGTCATCCGGCGGCGATGAGCCGGCTGATCTCCTCGACGGCCGAGGCGGCGTCGGGAGCATAGCCGCGGGCCCGGATCTGGTTGGCGTAGTCGCGGGTGACGGGCGCCCCGCCGATGACGACGGGGATGCCGAGACCGGACTTCTCGACGGCTTCGACCACGGCCTTCATTTGGACCATCGTCGTTGTCAGCAGGGCCGACAGGGCGATGACCCCGGCCCCGCTCGTCTTGGCCGCCTCGAGATATTTCTCCGGGGCGACGTCGACCCCGAGGTCGACGATCTTGTAGCCGTTGCCGCGGAGCATCATGGCCACGAGGTTCTTGCCGATGTCGTGGAGGTCGCCCTTGATCGTCCCGATCACGACGATGCCGCGGGGCTTGACCCCGGCCTTGGCCAGATGGGGCTCGAGCTTGGCCAGCCCGGCGTTCATGGCCCGGGCGGCGACGAGGACTTCGGGGATGAAGACCTCATTGTTCTTGAACTGGACGCCGAGACGTTCCATCCCGGGGATCAGGCCCTCGTTCAGGATGGTCCCGGCCGGCATGCCGGCGGTCAGGGCCTGGTCGACGAGCGACTCGACCTCGGCCTTTTTCCCGGCGATCAGGGCTTCTTGCATCTCTTTGAGCATCTCGACTCTCCTCGCAAAAATTACGCGGCCTCAAGGGCCTATTTCAATGGACGAACGGAAAGCTCACATACGCCTGGATGACCGAATTCCTGAGGGACCCGGGGCGCAGGAAGTCCAGCAGCGGCCCCGTGTATTCCCGCAGGATGTCGGTCAGGCCGCCTTGATAGCGGACATGAAAGATGAGGCCCATTCCCCGCCGCGGCTTGGTGATCGTCCAGGACGCTTCGACGACCAGGCCGAAATCAGTCGTCTTATATCTGTCGGTGACCTCGCGCTTGAAGCTCAGCTCGGTTGCTCTGGGGTCGCCCTCCAGCTGGAGCTCGGCCTGGAACCTCTCCGCCGCCGAACTGAGGAAGCCCACATAGGGGCCGGCTCCCAGGTGGATCCGGCCGCCCAGACGGTACGTGACAAGGACGGGGATGTCCGTATAGGACAGGGCTAGCTCCGAGGATTTCAGGTCCGCAAAGTAGGGATCGAGCGCCTGGTCTCCCGTCGAAATGAAGGGGATCGTGGCGATGCCCTTGCGGGAGAAGGGCGTAATCTCGGGCACGAGCGAGAGCCTGTCGGTCAGCCGGATCGTCGCCGAGAGGCCGACGTTGAAGCCGCCGGTCCGCTCAGCGCCCGCCTCGGCCCCCGTCAAGTAGGCGAAATTCAGGCCGAATTTCAGACTGAAATAGAGCTTCTCGGAGGCGACCTTGGGTCCGGCGACCTGGCTGATGATGGACGATTGGGACACGGCCGGCGCGGGGACCAAGCCGATGAACAGCGCCAGGGCCGCGACCGTCCTTTTCATAAGGACGCTAGGATATCCCAAGGCCCCCGCTTTTTCAAGCCGCGAAAATCTGGCTAAACAGGCCTGAAAACTGATAGAATGGGGCCGTCGGACGGGGCCATGAAGAAGCTCAGGGTCGGAATCGACAGCTACAGCCTGAAGCCCCTCGACCTGTCGCCGTTCGAGATCCTCGAATGGGCGGTCATGAACGGGGCCGACGGCGTCCAGTTTTCCGAAGTCAACGTCCCGCCGGGAACGGCCGTCGACAAGACCCTCCTCCAAGAGCTCCGCAGCTTCGCCGAGGAGAACGGCCTCTATGTCGAGTGGGGCGGCGGCGAGCATATCCCCCTCGATCTCGTGAGCGGCCGGCCGAAGGACATCCTGTCCGGCAACCGCAAGGCGGCCGAGCAGGCGTTTCAAGTGGGCGCGTCGACGGTCCGGTCCTGCTCGGGCGGGCTGATGCGCTGGAAAAAGGACTCGCCCCCGACGGAGGAATTCTTGCGGCTGACGGCCGCCGCCCTCCGCGACGAGAAGCCGATGTTCCGGGACTTCGGTGTCGTCCTGGCGATCGAAACCCACTTCGAGTTCACCTCGTTCGAGCTCCTGCGCCTATTCGACATGTGCGGCGCGGTCCCGGGGGAATACCTGGGCATCTGCCTCGACACGATGAACCTCCTGACCATGCTCGAGGACCCGGTCCTGGCCGCGCGACGCCTTCTCCCCTGGATCGTGACGACCCATATCAAGGACGGCGGCCTGATGCTGGCAGAGGACGGCTTCGTCTCGTTCACCGCGGAGGCGGGCAAGGGCGTGATCGACCTCACGTCGGTCATCGAGTCGCTCGGCGCCGTCCATCCGCATATGACCCTGACCGTCGAAGACCACGGCGGCGATTTTCCTATCCCCGTCGCCGACGCCGATTTCCTGGCCCGCTTCCCGGATCTCACGGTCCCCGAGCTCGTCCGTCTGCTAGGGCTCTCCGTCCGGACCCGGGCGCTCATGGACGCCGGGAAGCTCGCCGTCCTCCCCCGCGACCGCTGGCCCGCGGTTTGCGAGCCGCGGGTCAAGCGCGACATCCAGGCCGTCAGGCACATCCTCGCCGGTGACAGAAAGTAGGGGCAGGACATTGGCCCCGCATGAGAGATTCCGGCTCCGGACGCCCGCCGACCTCCGCGCCGAGGCCCTCCGTCTCGGGCTCGACATCCCTTATCGAGACGATCTGTCTGTGCTTCTCGAGGGGTCCTCGATCGGCGGCCGCAAGGTCCCCAACCGCCTGGCCGTCCTGCCCATGGAAGGGGCGGACGCCGAGCGATCCGGAGCGCCGTCCGAAGGAACGCGGCGGAGATACCGGCGCTACGCCTCCGGCGGTGCCGGCCTCATCTGGTTCGAAGCCGCGGCCGTGCGGCGGGACGGACGCTCGAACCCGTCCCAGCTCCTGCTCACCGAGGGGACCCTCGGCGGGTTCGCCCGGCTCGTCGAGGAGATCCGGGGCGCCGCCAGAAAAGAGTGGGGGCCGGGCCACACCCCGCTTGTCATCCTCCAGCTGACCCACTCGGGCCGGTTCGCCAAGCCGGAAGGCACGCCGCGGCCGCTCATCGTTCAGAACAATCCCCACCTCGCCCCTCTGCACGATCTTTCCCCTGACACACCGATCATCTCCGACGACGAGCTCGGCGAGATCCGGGACGATTTCGTGGAAGCGGCCGACCTGGCCGCCTCCGCCGGCTTCGACGGCGTCGACATCAAGGCCTGCCACGGCTACCTCGTGTCCGAAACCCTGGCCGCCCACGGCCGGGAAGACAGCCGCTACGGCGGCCCGTTCGAGAACAGGGCCCGCCTCCTCCTCGAGATCGTCCGCCACATCCGCGAGGAAGCCCCCGGACTTCTCGTCACGACCCGGCTTTCGGCGACGGATACCGTCCCCTTCCCCTACGGCTTCGGCATGGACCCCGACGAGCCGGAGAGAATCGACCTGACCGAGACCAAGGCCCTGGTCCGCCTTCTCGCCCGGGCCGGCGTCCGCTTCCTGGCGTTGTCGTTGGGCATTCCGGCCTGGAAGCCGCACTTCGGCCGGCCGTTCGATGTGCCCGTCCCCGGCGGCCAGGTCCCCGCGGAACACCCGCTCGAGGGCGTCGCCCGCCATCTCGACATCGCCGCGGAAGTCCAGCGGTCCTCGCCGGGGACCGCCGTTATCGGCGCGGGATATTCCTGGCTCCGCACGCTCGGTCCCGGGGTCGGCGCGGCCATGGTCGCGGACGGCCGGAGCGCCGTCTTCGGCCTCGGCCGCGGGGCGCTCGCCTATCCGGACTTTGCCGCCGATCTCCTGAGGCGCGGCCGCCTCTCCTCGCGCAAGGTCTGCACGACGTGTTCTCTCTGCTCGCACCTTCTCCGCCGGCAGAGGCGCGTCGGCTGCGTCGTCCGGGACCCCGAATTCAAGGACTCCGTCCGGAAAGGGAGTGAGGCATGAACAAGGCCGAACGGACCGGCTTGGCCGTGACGATCGTCGCCTTTCTGATCATTCTGGCCGCCTTTGCCGCCTACACTTTCGCCGTCCGCCCCTGGTTCCTGAGCTGGGGAACGACCGCTCCGGAAAGGAGACAGGCCTTGCTCGGCGACGACGCCTGGATCGGAGGGGCGGTCACCGGAACTCGGGCCGTTACGATCGAAGCGCCGCCCGAGAAGGTCTGGCCGTGGCTCGTACAGATCGGCCAGGATCGGGCGGGCTTCTACAGCTATGCCTGGCTCGAGAACATGGCCCTCGCCGACATTCACAACGCCTGTGTGATAAGGCCGGAGTGGCAGGGGCGCGAAGTCAAGGATTTCGTCCGCAGCGTCAAGCCCGGTTACATGTTCGGCTTGTTGAAAGAGAAGGATGGCTACACGGGCTGGCGGGTCCCCTTCGTCTCGGCGGGCCGATCGATGACCCTCAAGTATTGGGGCACCTTCGCCCTCGAGCCGGGCGGGACAGGCGGGACGCGGTTCTTTGTCCGCAGCCGGGGCGAGCCCGTTCCCGGAGTCCTCGGGCGGCTGGCCGGCTTTTGGGTCCTCGACCCGGCCCACTTTGTCATGGAAAAGAAGATGATGACCGAGATCAAGAGACTGGCCGAAGGCCGGCCCGGACCGCCGGGTTGGTTGCGGATCCTGGCGACGGCCGGGTTCTTCGCCGCCGCCCTGGGCTCCGCCCTCCTGATCGGGACGAGGAAGCGGAGGGGCTTTTGGCTCCTCCTGCCGGGGATCTATGCCGCCCTCATCCTGTGGCAAACGGCCGACGGGCGCGCGGCACTGGCCGGTTTCACCGCCCTGGCCCTTGTCGTTGTCGGCTTCCTTTTCTTTAAGAAGCGCTGGTGGATCTACTTCGGGTTCCTTCTGATCGCCGTCTACGCCGTGCTCTTTCTCGCGGCCGACGCCTGGATCGTTTTCGGCCTCGCTTTCCTGGCGGCCTCCGCCTCCCTGGCCGCCGCGTCCGTGAAAGGACTTCGGGCCCGATGAGAACGGGACGCGTGAGGATCGCCGGACAGTCGATCCCGGTCCATTCGCTGAACACGCTCGTCATCGGCAGCGGGGCGGCCGGGCTCAACGCCGCGGTCCGTCTCCACGCTCACGGCCAGACCGACGTCGCCATCGTCACCGACCGTTTGGGAGCGGGCGCGTCGGCCGAGTCCGGTTCCGACAAGCAGACCTACTACAAGCTCTCGCTCGCCGGCGACGTCCCCGACTCCGCCTTCGATATGGCCCGGGACCTGGCGGCGGGCGGCTCGATGCATGGCGACATCGCACTGGCCGAGGCCCAGGGCTCGCTCGAGGCCTTCTTCCGTCTCGTGGAGTTGGGCGTCCCCTTTCCCCGCGACCGCTACGGCGCTTACGTTGGCTACAAGACCGATCACGACCCTCGCCAGCGGGCGACCTCGGCCGGGCCATTGACCTCGAAGCTCATGTTCGAGGCCCTGGCCGCGGCGGCCCGGCGCCTCCGGATCCGGGTCTTCGACGGACATGACGTGATCGCCATCCTGACGGCCGGCAAGGGCGCGTCCAAGAGGGTGATCGGGGCCCTGGCTCTCGACCGCAAGAAGCTCGGCGGGCCGGGCCGCGGTTTCGTCCTCTTCAACACGGTCAACATCGTCGCGGCCACGGGGGGGCCCGGCGGGATGTACGAGCACTCGGTCTATCCGGAGAGCCAGCCGGGCTCCCACGGGCTCCTTTTCGAGACCGGAGCCGTGGCCCACAACCTGACCGAATCGCAGTTCGGCCTGGCTTCGGTCGCCTTCCGCTGGAACGTCTCCGGCACCTACCAGCAGTCCGTGCCGCGCTATATCTCGACCGACGCCCACGGCGGCGACGAGCGGGAGTTCCTCAACGACTATTTCCCCGACATGGGGGCGCTGGCCACGGCCGTCTTCCTCAAAGGCTACCAGTGGCCGTTCGACCCGGGAAAGGCCGTCGACGGCGGGTCGTCGCTCATCGACCTCCTGGTCACCAACGAGACTGTGGTCAACGGCCGCCGCGTTTTTCTCGATTTCCGAGGCGACGCCCGCGGCGACCGGCGGCTGGCGCGCTTCGAGCCGGGACAGCTCGGCGCCGAGGCCTACGGCTATCTCGAAAAGTCGGGAGCGCTGATGGAGACGCCGATCGCCCGGCTCAAGAAGATGAACGGCCCGGCCGTCGACCTCTACAAGACCCACGGGATCGACCTCGCCCGCGAGCCGCTCGAGATCGCTGTTTGCGCCCAGCACAACAACGGCGGCTTCCGCGGTTCGATCTGGTGGGAATCGAGTGTCCGCGGCCTCTTCCCCGTCGGCGAGGCCTGCGGCACGCACGGCGTGACGAGACCGGGGGGCTCGGCGCTCAACGCGGGACAGGTGGGAAGCGCCCGGGCGGCGCTCTTCATCGCCCGCAGGCGCGCGGGGGGGCCGCTCGCCGAAGCCGCGTTCGGCCGCGCCGCGGGGCCGGCCGTCGCCGAAAAATGGGACCAAGCCGGCGCCATGCTCGGGCGCGGGAAGACCGGGGGCTTATCGCCGGACGAATGTATCACCGGGATCAAGCGCAGGATGTCCGCGTGCGGCGCCGTCGTCAGGGATGAGGCCTCGGTCCGGGAAGAGAAGGCCCGGGCCCGCGATCTTTGGAAAAGGGCGGCGCGCGAGCTGGGCGCGGCCTCGACCCGCGACCTGCCCGGGTCCTTCAAGGCCCTCGACCTCGCCCTGACCCACGCCATCTATCTCGAAGCGATCGGCGAATACCTCGAGCGGGGCGGGAAGAGCCGCGGCTCCTATCTCGTCCCCGACGCCTCCGGACGGCCTCCGCACCCGCTCCTCGGCGGCCGCTGGGCCTTCACGCTGGCCCGTCCGGGGGATTTTGTCTCCGCCAACGTCTTGGAAGTCCGGCTGGACGGCCAGGGACGCGTGCAAAAGAAATGGGTCCCCGTGCGGCCCGTGCCCCGGCCGGAGGGCTGGTTCGAGTCCGTCTGGGCCGATCATCGCAACGACCGGATCGTCGTCGAGGAGGAATGAGCATGCCTGCCAAACTGCAGCGGAGCGCGCGCGCCGCATTGGTCACCGGCGCCGGCCGCGGCATCGGACGGGGGATCGTCCTCGCCTTGGCCCGTGAGGGATTTGACGTCGTCGGCATCGACATCGCCTTCGAGCCCGAAAACAAGAAGAAGGGCCTTTTCGAGGTCAAAGAACGGGTCGAGGAGATGGGCGGCCGCTTCCTGCCCGTCGCGGGAGACATCTCCCAGGCCGGGGACCACGACCGGATGCTCGATGCCGCTTACGGGGTCTGCGGACGGATCGACGTCCTGGTCAACAACGCCGGCGTCTCCCCTCTCGAACGCCGCGACATCCTGGAAACGTCCCCTGAAAGCTACGACCGCCTCATGGCCGTCAATGCCCGGGGGCCGTTCTTTCTGACCCAGAACGCAGCCAAAAGAATGGTCGCCCAGAAGCCGCGGCGCGGCGGCCTGCGGCCGGCCATCGTCTTCATCACCTCCATCTCCGCCTCCGTATCCTCGACCTCGCGGCCGGAATACTGCGTATCCAAAGCGGCCTTGAGCATGACCGCGACGCTCTTCGCCGACGCTCTGTCCGGACGCGGCATCGACGTGTTCGAGGTCCGGCCCGGCCTCATCGCCACCGACATGACGGCCACCGTCAAGAAGAAGTACGATCGGCTCATCGCCGGCGGCCTCGTCCCCCAGGGACGATGGGGCTTCCCCGAGGATGTCGGACGGACCGTGGCCGCCCTCGTCCGCGGCGATTTCAGCTTCTCGACCGGCGCGGTCATCGAAGTCAGCGGCGGCATGAACATCCGCAGGCTCTGAGCCGGCTCGTTTTTTACAGGCGAGGGCCCCTGTGGTATCCTAGACGCAAACGGAGGGACCATGAACGAACGCAAGAACCAAGGCCGCATCTTCTGGGGGCTTCTGCTCATCCTGCTGGGCGTCGTCTTCCTGCTCGATCGGATGGGGCGCCTGGACTTTGGCGACCTCATCGGGCGCTACTGGCCGGTCATCTTCATCCTCATCGGCATTTCCATCCTCCTCAGCAATAATCTCCGGAACGCCGGCTCGGGGATCTTCTTCATCCTCTTCGGCACGTTCTTCCTTCTCCTGCGGCTGAGGATCTTCGACCAGGCCGTCTGGCGCTATCTCTGGCCCGTGGCCATCATCGCGGTCGGGTTGTGGATCCTGCTTCGGCCGGCCTTCCATCCGGGCCGAACAAAGATGCCTGAAATGACCGGGGACGATCTGGCCATCAACCAGGTCTTCTCGGGCACGGCCCGAAAGGTCGAATCTCAGAACTTCCGCGGCGGCAAGGCCGATGTCGTCTTCGGCTCGGCCGAGATCGACCTCAGGGCCGCCAAGCTCGCCGGGGGCCAGGCCACGCTTGTCCTGTCCGTCGTCTTCGGCAATATCGAAGTCATCGTTCCCAGGGAGTGGCAGGTCGTCCTGGCGGGGACGCCGGTCCTCGGCTCGATCAAGAGCAACAAGGCGGCGGCGACCGACATGGCCACCACAGGGACTCTATCGATCCAAGGATCTGTCGTGTTCGGCTCGATCGAGGTCAAGGAGTAGCTTGTCATGAGGAAAGGCCTGTTCTGGTTCCTGGCTGTCGTCATCACCCTGGGCTCGGCCGTCTATCAGAGGATGACGGGACCGACCCATGACTTAAGGGCCAAGGCCGCGGTCGCCGGGACCGTGGTCAGCGCCAGTCTGCCCCGGAGCGCCGAGACGAGCGCCGACGCCGAATTGGCGGTGCCGGCGCCGGCGCCGATCGAGGGACATCTCGAATGGAAGCGCTTTAAGACCTCTGACGCCTGGACGAGCGCGGCTTTGGTCAGGGATGGCGACCGGCTCGTGGGCCGTCTGCCCCGTCAACCCGCGGCCGGCAAGGTCATGTACAAGATCGTCCTGGCACAGAACGGAGAATCAAAGACCCTGACCGGCGACGCGCCGGTCGTCCTCCGCTTCAAGGATCCCGTGCCGATCTGGGTCATCATCCCCCACATCTTCGTGATGTTCGCGGGGATGCTGCTCTCGACAGCGGCCGGACTGGCCGCGCTCGACAAGAAGAGGAATCCGCGCCGCCTGACGATCTGGACGGTCGCCCTGATCTTCGTCGGGGGCTTCATCCTCGGACCGCTCGTCCAGAAGTTCGCCTTCGGCGTCGCCTGGAGCGGCTTTCCGTTCGGCATGGATCTCACGGACAACAAGACCCTCATCGCCTTCCTGTTCTGGGCCGTGGCCCTCGTGGCGGGGCGAAAGGGGAAGCCGGCCCGGCCGTTCGTCATCGCGGCCTCGCTCGTCACCCTGATCGTCTTCCTCATCCCGCACAGCCTGCTCGGATCCGAGTACAATTATTCGCGCATGGAATGACCCCGGATCGGTAAAGGAGCTTTCCATGAAAAGAATTCTGTCCGTTTCCCTCGTTCTCCTGGTCGCCGCGGCCGCCGGCGCCTGGGCCCAGGACAAGGTCCCCGGCGACGTCGTCTCCCTCTTCCAGAAAAGGTGCGCCACCTGCCACAAGGGGAAATTCCCGCCCCAAGGGCTGAGCTGGGAGCCGGCGAAGATCGTCGCGGCCATCGACGCCGCGAGCCAGGAAGTCCCGGAGACTGAAGATCATCGATACGGCGGCGGCGGAATCGAGCTATGTCCTGAAGAAGGTCCGCGGGGAAAGCGGCATCAAGGGAACGCGGATGCCTCCCCCCCGGGCCCTCGGCGCCGAAGAGATCATGGTCCTCGAAACGTGGATCCGGAGTCTCAAGAAGCTCCCCGTCCCCTCTTCGACCGCAAGCAAGCCGGATGCGAACAGGCCCTTCAATACGCCGACCAGCTAGGGCGGCGGCGTACCCCGGGTCCGTCCCTACTTGAGCTGGAAGCGGACGGTCACCGTGAAGACGACGGGCATGGCCTTGCCGTCGATGATCTTCGGCTCATACACCCACTGCCGGACGGAGTCGATGGCCGCTTGGTCGAGGAGCGGGATCGAGCGCAGCACCATGACGTCGACGACGCGGCCTTTCCCGTCAGCCTTGACGCTGAGGATGACGACCCCCTGGACGCCGGCGGCCCGGGCAGCTTCGGGGTAGACGGGCGCGACCTCTTTGATGAGCATGGGGGGCTTGATGTCGCCTTCGGCCTTGACCGCGCCTTGGGCGAACCTTTCTACCAGCTTGGCCCTGTCCCCCTCTTTGAGCGCGAACCGGACCGTGACCGTGAAAAGGACCTTGCGGGGCTTGCCGTCGATGGTCAGAGGCTCGTACGTCCATTGCTTGACGGCATCGAGGGCCGCCTGATCGAGCTCGGGGACGGAGCGGAGGACCCGCGCTTCGACGACATTCCCCTGCTCGTCGGCCTTGGCCTCGAGGATGACGATCCCTTCGATGCCGGCCTTGCGGGCCTCCTCCGGATAGATCGGATCGACTTGCTTGATGAGCTTGGGCGGCTTGACCTCTCCAACGGCCCGGATCGCGTCCCCCTCGAACTGCTTGAGATCCTGGGCCCCCGCCCCACCGCCCGGCACACCGCCGACTACGCCGCCTTCGACGGCGCCCTTGACTCCACCCTTAACGCCGCCTTCGACCCCCGCGGCGACCCCTCCGCCGACGCCCGTGGTCACACCGCCCTTGACGCCACCGACAACTCCGGCGCCCATGGGCTTCTTATCCTTGTCCAGATTGAATCTGACGGTCACGGTGAAGACGACCGGCTGGGGTTGCCCGTTGATGATCATCGGCTCGTAGACCCACTGCTTGACGGCATCGATGGCCGCCTGATCGAGTTGCGGGATCGAGCGCAGGACCTTGACCGCGGCGATGCGCCCGTAAGTGTCCGTCGTCACCTCCATGATGACAACGCCTTCGACCCCGGCCTTCGCCGCCTCTTTGGGATAGATCGGATCGACCTGCTTGATGAGCTTGGGCGGCATGACCTTTTCGCCGGTCTTCAGCGACAGCGGGGACGGCCCCGCCGCTGGCGCCGCCCACCGTCTGTCCGGCAGCGGCTGGTTCGCCGAGCCAGCGGGCGACCCGCAGGGTGATGAAGTAGGATTTGAGCTTGGTATCTTCAAAACCGAAGACGGCGGAGCTCTTGTCCGGAAGGGAGAATTCCGAATCGAGCAGGCTGGCTTTGGCCACCGCGCTCTGCTCGAAGACTTGGATGTGGAAGTGGTTGCGCTCGGGCAGGCGGCCCGGTGTGACCATGACCAGGTATTCCTGCCCGTTGATCCGGAACATATGAAAGGCCTTTTCGGTCTTCCCCTTTTCCCAAACGAGGTTGGCCTCGGTCAGAAGGCTGACGTCCTTGAGACTGAAGACCTTCTTGATCTGTTCGTCGGTGGCCACATTGGCCTCGTCCTCGAAGTTGGCGAACGTCAGGAATTCGAGGAATGACGAAGTGACCGGCCGGTTAGGGATATAGGGCTTCTCCCGGCCGCCCTGCAGGATCCTCATCTGCAGCTCGAAAGAGGAGGCCGTGGTCTTGGTCGCCTGGGCGGCTTCGTCACCGGCCGAGGCCAGAGCGACCATGGCCAATCCCGCCAGAGCTACCGCCACAAACAGTCTGCGGTTCCTTTTCATATCACCCCTCCTTTTAGGGAGTTCTCGACGCCCAGATGAAGACGGTGTCCGTCCCCTGGGGCTGATAAACGAACGTCTGGGCGGGCACGCCGCCCACGTTGACGTAGTCGATCTGGAACCGTTCGCCGGCCGGGATCGCATTCGCATCGAAGCCCGGCCGATCGATCTCCCGGAGAAGCCAGAATCCGGTCAAGGTCACGACGGCCGCCATGGCCGCGGCGGGGGCCCACCGCCAAGCCCAGCCCGCGCCACTCGGCCTTGTTTCGGGAATGGACGCGACTCGTCCGGCCTCGCCGGCGATCCTCTGCCACAACGCCTTGGTCCCACCCACTTCCCCGGGACCGACGAGCAGGCTCTTGGCCTCGTCGCGGCTGAGAAGGCGGGCCTGGCAGCGCGGACACCGGTCCATGTGGATACGGATGAGCCAATCGCGGACCCGCCGCAGAGGCAGGGCGGCGTAGAGGATGTCAACCGTTTTGCAGAAGTCCATGATCGTTCTCCAGCAAGGCCTTGATCTTGCGGCGGGCGGTGAAAAGATAGACCCGGGCTGTCGAAGCCGAGCAGGCCAGGACCTCGGAGATGTCCTTGGCCGTATAGCCTTCGTTGGCCCACAAGCAAAGCGCCGTCCGCTCGCGCGGCGAAAGGGTCTCGAGCAGCTTCGAAGGCAGCGGCACGGGATCGGCCGGCTGGGGATCTCCTCCCCGTCCGGCCACGGCCGGATCGAACCGGGCCTTGGCCGAGAATTCCGAGAAACGCCTTCGCTTCCTGAGCATATCGAGCGACCTCCTGTAGGCGATGGTCAGGAGCCAGGTCTTGAAGCTCCTCTCCCGGTCGTACCGGTCGAGGTGGCGGAAGACCTGAAGGAAGGTCTCCTGGCACACATCCTCGGCGTCCTGCCTGTTGGCGAGGACGTTGAGGGCGACCGACAGGACCAGGGTCCCGTACGCGTCGACCATCGCCTTCTGGGACGCAAGGCTCCCCCGCAGGCAGCCGTCGATCGTCTCTCGCTCATCCACGGGAGGCCTTGTCCCTTCTTTCATCGGAGTATACGCCCACGTTTTCAGGGGTGTTTAGGACGCCCTGACCCCACCTCTATTCGTACACCTTTCTTCTTAGAGTGTCACCCATCTATCTGAACGAACAGACAGGCCTTGAGTCCGCTCCCTGCCGGAGGGAGAGGCTGTTTTCTGAGCCGCCTTTGACAATATGGGGTGTCTCTGTTAAAAATTGACGCTGATGAGCCAACCCGCGCCAGCCAAGCCAAGAAAGGCCGCGCCCTCCCGGCCGGCCGCGTCCGAGGGCCGGAACGGCGAGGACCGCTACAAGGCCCTGGTCGAGCAGCTCCCCGTCGGCGTCTACCGGACGACCCCCGAAGGCTGCATCATCGAGGCCAACACCATCCTCGCCCGGATGCTCGGATTCAAGAGGCCCCGGGACCTGTTCACCCGCAACGTCAAGGATTTCTACGTCCACGGCGGGGACCGGGAGGAGCACATCGCCGAGCTGTCGTCGGAGCCTATGGCCTTCAAGGAGTACGAGCTCCGGAGGGCCGACGGACGGAAATTCTGGGTCCGCGACCACAGCCGCAGGATCGCCGGCCCCGACGGCACAACCCTCCATTACGACGGCATCCTCGTCGATGTCACCGAGAGGAAGACGATGGAACGCCGCTACCAGCAGGCCCTGCGCAAGCTCCAGCTCTCCAACGAGAAGCTCGAGAACCTGTCCCTCTCCGACCACCTGACCGGGCTCAACAACCGCCGGGGGTTCTATTCCTTCGGGCTGCAGCAGATGAAGATCGCCAAGCGGCTCAAGGCGGACAACTACCTCGTCTTCCTCGATATCGACTGCCTGAAAGAGGTCAACGATACCTACGGCCATGCGGTCGGGGACTTGCTCCTTCAGGGGGTCGCCACGATCCTCAAGACGACCCTCCGCGAATCCGACGTCATCGGCCGCATCGGCGGTGACGAGTTCGCCGTCCTGGCCATGCGCTCGAAAGGCCAGGGTGAACGGGGCCTCCCGGCCCGGATCGAGGAAAGCGTCCAGGCCTTTCGCCTCAAGGATTACCCTCGCTTGCGCCTTTCGGTCAGCATGGGGCTCGTCCGCATCGACCCCCAAAAGTACCAGCAGCTCGACGATTTCCTGGCCCACGCCGATTTCCTCATGTATCAGGAAAAGAGAAAGAAAGAACGACAAGGAACAACCCTATGACCAGACTCCGATCCGTCTCCTCTTTGATCCTCGTCATCGCCGTCCTGCTCGCGTCCGGCCTGTTCGCGGCCGCTCAGGACAAGCCCGCGGCCGCTGCAGTCCCTTCAGCCAGCCTGACGGCAGCCCCGCGTCCGCTCGGGCTCCAGGACATCCTGGCCTGGAGATCGATCGGCGCGGCCGAGCTCTCTCCCGGCGGGACCTGGTTCCTGTACCGGCTCAGCCCTCTCGAAGGCGAGAGCGAGATCGTCCTGCGTCAGGTCGCCGGGACGAAGGAATACCGGTTCCCGATCGGCGAGGCGCCGCGCTACGGGTCGGCCATCCGCACGGGATTCTCGGCCGACTCCAAGTGGGCCGCGTTCCTGTCCTATCCCGGATCGAAGGAGATGAAGGCCCTGCGGAAGGACAAAAAGAAGGTCACGACGACGGCCGTTCTGGTCAACCTGGCCACGGGTGAGAAAACGGAGTTCGAGAAGATCCGCGGCCTGGCCTTCTCGGGAGATAATCCCGGCTTCGTGGCGCTCCAGCGCTACGCTCCCGAAAGCCAGGAGAAGGAGAAGGAGAAAGACAAGTGGACCGGCAGCGATCTCCTCGTGCGCGAGCTGGCGTCGGGGAAAGAGGTCAACATCGGCAACGTTGCGGAATACGCGTTCGATAAGGCCGGCGCACGTTTGGCCCTCGTCATCGACGCCCAGGGCCAGGCCGGCAACGGTCTGCAGCTCCGGGACATGGCCTCCGGCGCCGTCTCTTCCCTCGATAACGACAAAGCGTCCTACAAGTCCCTGGCCTGGACGGAAAAGGGGGAGGCCCTGACCGTGCTCAAAGGCAAGGAAGACAAGGCCTATGAGGACAAGCTCTGGAGCGTCCTCGCCGTCGACGGCTTCCGGGATCCCAAGGGACCGCGGAAGATCGTCTATGACCCGGCTGCCGACAAGTCGTTTCCGCAGGGGATGACCGTCAGCCCGGACAGCGCCCCGGAATGGACGGAGGCCTTCGACGCCGTTCTCTTCGGCATTCACGAGGCCAAAAAGAAAAAGGACGCCGAAAAGAAGGAGGGCGACGAGGCCAAGCCCGGACCGGAAGCGGCGCCGGCCCCGAAGGCCGAGGAGATCGCCGACGAGGATATCCCCGATCTCGTCATCTGGCACGGCCAGGACAAGCGGCTGCAGTCGGAGCAGCAGGTCCAGGAGCAGAGGGACAAGACCTACAGCTATCTCGCCGAATACCGGCTCGCCGACAAGAAGTTCATCCGCCTGGCCGAAGACGACCTCCGCTACGTCGACCCGGCCCCGAAAGGCCGCTTCGCGGTCGGCCAGGACAATCAGCCCTATGAGCTCGAAACCAACCTCATCGGCCGCGGATATCAGGACATCTCGGTCATCGACATGAAGACGGGCCAACGGTCCCCGGCCCTTAAAAAGAACGAGTATTACTTCGGGACCCTCTACGACGGGTCCCATTTTCTGTATTACGAAAACGGCCACTTTTTCACCTACGACATGGCGACGGGCAAGTCCGTCAACATCACCAAGGACGTGCCGGCCTCGTTCGCCAACGAGGACGACGACCACAACGTGGTCAAGCCCCCCGACTACCCGGTCGGATCGACCAAGGACGGACGGAACGTCCTACTCTCGGACGGCTGGGATATCTGGAGCGTTCCGGTCAGCGGCGCCGGCCAGGCCGTCAATCTGACTGTGAACGGGGCCAAGGACAAGCTCCGCTATCGCCGCCTGCGCCTCGATCCCGAGGAAAAGGCCATCGATCTCGAGGAAGCCCAGTACTTCAACGTCTACGGCGAGTGGACGAAGAAGGCCGGGCTGGCCAGACTCGAAAAGGGCAAGCCGGCCCCGACGATGCTCCTCTGGGACGATGCCGGATTCGGCGGGCTGGCCAAGGCCAGGAAGGCCGATGTTTTCGTCTACGCGCGGGATACTTATAAGGATTACCCCGACTATTATGTGACGGGACCGCTGCTCAAGGACGGCAAGAAGCTGACCGAGGCCAATCCGCAGCAGAAGGACTTTCTGTGGACGAGCGGCCAGATGCTCCTCGACTACAAGATGGACCCCAAGAGCGGCATGGACAAGCCGCTCCAGGCGGCGCTCTTCCTCCCCGCCAATTATGAAAAGGGCAAGCGCTACCCGACGATCGTCTATTACTACGAGAAGATGTCGCAGCAGCTCAACCGCTACGCCCAGCCTTCGGCCAACGGCTTCAACAAATCCGTCTACACGAGCAACGGCTACGCGGTCCTCTTCCCCGACATCACCTACAAGATCAACGACCCCGGCATGTCGGCGGTCTGGTGCGTCCTGCCGGCGATCGACGCGGCCGTGGCCGCCGGAGTCGTCGACCGCTCCAAGATCGGCCTCCAGGGCCATTCCTGGGGCGGCTACGAAACGGCCTTCCTCATCACCCAGGCGGATTTCGCCGCGGCCGTGGCCGGGGCGCCGCTGACCAACATGATCAGCATGTACAGCTCGATCTATTTCAACAGCGGCTCGGCCAACCAGCCCATCTTCGAATCGAGCCAGGGCCGGTTCAAGGGCGGCTACTGGGACAACCTCGAGGCCTATCAACGGAACTCGCCCGTCTATTACGCCGAGCGGGTCAAGACCCCGCTCATCATCCTGCACAACGACAAGGACGGCGCGGTCACCTGGAACCAGGGCATCGAATACTACAACACCCTGCGCCGGCTGAATAAGCCGGTCATCATGCTCCAGTACGTCGGCGAGAACCACGGCCTGCAGAAGCCGGCCAACCAGAAAGACTACACGGTGCGCATGAAGGAGTTCTTCGACCACCGCCTCATGGGCCGGCCGGCCCCGGCCTGGTACACGGAGGGCGTTTCCTACCTCAAGCTCAAGGATTATCTCAAGGAGCGGGCCAAGGACCTCAAGCCGGCGGAAAAGGTCGAAAAGAAGGACGCCGAAAAGAAATAGGGCCTCCGAGGCAGGGTTTCGGGTCCGGCCTTTTAACTGCGAGTTAGGACTTCGCCCCGGCCTGGGCGGCCAAGGGAAAGCGGCGCCTTCAACCGGCCTAAGTGGAGGAATATGAGAAGGCTGGCTGGCGAGGCGCCAAGGTTTCAAAGGAAAAGGAAGCGGGGCTAAGGAGGATCCCTCTCCAGCCAGCGTTTTCATTATAGGGTGGGAATTCCGGTCTTGTCAATCATAAAGTGTTCAAATTAGGAAATCCTCTTTTTGGGGGAGGACGGCCCCGCCTTGCTTTTTCGCCGGTCTAATGTATACTATTTTAGTAGGATTAAATGACGGGAGGCCTGAGTGCCCATCAGAGTCAAGATCGTCGTCTTCGCCGTGGCGGTGTTCCTCGGTCTCGCCGGATGGAGAGGCCTGAACGCGCTCGCCGATCAAGGCGCGCCCCGGTCGGTCCTCGTTTCCTCCCGGGAAGGACAGGACATGCCCCAGAAGGTCAAGAAATCCGAAAAGGAATGGAAAACGGCCCTCACGCCGGAGCAGTTCGACGTCATGCGGAAGTGCAGCACCGAACGGCCGTTCACCGGCAAATACAATGATTTTTGGGACAAGGGGGTCTATGTCTGCGCCGGCTGCGGGACGCCCCTGTTCCGATCGGAGATGAAGTACGAGCACGGCACGGGCTGGCCCAGCTTCACGACGCCCGTCGATGATAAGAACATCGAGTACCGCGACGACTATTCGCTCCTCGCGAAAAGGATCGAGGTCCGCTGCGCCAAGTGCGGCGCCCACCTGGGCCACGTCTTCGACGACGGGCCGGAGCCCACGTTCCTCCATTACTGCGTCAACTCCACGTCTCTGGATTTCAAGCCCGAGGAGGCCTCCGGCCAAGCCAAGGGCCCGGAGGAAGCCGCGTCCGCCGCGACGGAGACCGCGACCTTCGCCGCCGGCTGTTTCTGGGGCGTCGAATACAAGCTGGGGAAGATCCCCGGCGTCGTATCGACCGTCGTGGGCTATACGGGCGGCAAGACCGTCGCCCCGACCTACGAGGAGGTCTGCACGGACACGACCGGGCACGCCGAGGCCGTCCAGGTCTCCTTCGATCCCGCCAAGGTGAGCTACGCCGACCTCGTCCGCCAGTTCTTTTCGTTCCACGACCCGACCCAGGTCAACAAGCAGGGACCTGACCAAGGGACCCAGTACCGCTCGGCCATTTTTTATCATGGAGAGGCCCAGCGGGAAACGGCCCGCAAGGTCATGGAGGAGCTGGAGATATCGGGGAAGTACAAGAAGCGCCTGGCTACCGAGCTGGTCCCCGCCTCGGCTTTCTACAAGGCCGAAGAATACCATCAGAAGTATTTCGAGAAGCATGGTGTCGTCTGCTACTGACGTAGACAGGCCAGCGTCCTCAAAATAAGACACCCCGGCCTCAAGGCCGGGCATCAGCCGACTTCATCCCAGGCGTACCTTCCTGGCACGAATCTTGAAGTGGGGAATAACGCACCCGGGAGGTTCCAGATGACCGAAAGACAGATCAGGCGAGTTTCCAGGCAGGAAGAGTTCAAAAGCGCCTGTTTTCCCGGGGGGGAAACGTCCGGGATTGTAAAGTTTTTTCTTGACAAGCGGGACTCGAGGGGGTATTCTCCGCGCAACTTTTTGTTCGGTCCCGCCCCTCGAGGGTGAAACGGATTCCCCCTCAACCCCGTTTAAGAACCGGAGTCAAGGGCTGGGAAAATGAGAAAAAGAGCTGGCGGCCGAAACGAAAAGCCGCTGATTGTAGTTTTCCTATCATATTACTAAACTGAGGGAGACGATCATGGCGACTGAATACAAATATAAGGACGGCGAGGAGCTTCTCCAGCTCGTGCCGGGCACGTCCTCCGGCAAGCTTTTTACGGAAGACGACGAAGTCTTCTCCGGCTCCGATGCTTCCCTCGGGGCCCGGCTCGGGGAACCCAAGAACGGCAACGGCCGCAGCAAAGGCCTCCATTCTCCCGAAGACATCGAACAGACCGCGGACCTGGTCAAGATCTACCTCCGGGAGATGGGCAGCATCCTGCTCCTCTCGAGAGATCAGGAGATCAGCCTGGCCCGGCGCATGGAGCGCGGCGAGAAGGCCATCCTCAAGGCGCTCGTCAAGACCCCCTTCACCCTCGAGGAGCTGGTGTCCCTCGAGGCCCTGCTCAAGAAGACCCCCGAGGCGTTCGTCAAGTATTTCAACATGGCCGAGGACGGCTTCACGGACGAGAGTCTCGACGACCGGAGACACGAAGTTCTCGAGAGGATCCATAAGCTCCGGGCGCTCTGCGGCCGTCTGTTGAAGGTCCGGCCGCTCGTCCGCAACCGGTTCGCCCGCGGCCGCCTGGCCGTCCGGATCGTCCAGACGGCCCGCGAGCTCGAGCTCAAGCCGGAGTACCAGGACCGCATCGTCCAGGCCGTCCAGCTCCGTTTGAGGGAGAACCGCAAGAGGGCTTCCAAGCAGGCGCGCAAGGACAACAAGGCCATCCTGCAGGCCATCCAGTCCGGCCGCCGGACCCGGGAGCGGGCCAAGAGCGACCTCGTTTCGGCCAACCTGAGGCTGGTCGTGTCGATCGCCAAGAAGTACCAGGGCCGGGGCTTGCAGCTCCTCGACCTCATCCAGGAAGGCAACATCGGCCTGATGCGGGCCGCCGAAAAATTCGACTACCGGCGCGGCCACAAGTTCTCGACCTATGCGACCTGGTGGATCCGCCAGTCGATCACCCGGGCCATCGCCGACCAGGGCCGGACGATCCGCATCCCCGTCCATCTGACGGAGACCATCCACCGGCTCAAGAAGATCTCCCAGGCTTCGATCCAGGAGAGCGGCAAGCTGCCCAACCCCGACGAGCTCGCCCGCCGGATGAACCTGCCCGTCAACAAGGTCCTGGAGATGCTCTACAGCTCCCAGGATCCTGTCTCGATCGAGACGCCTCTCGGGGAGAACGGCGAAGGCTCGCTCGGCGACCTGCTCGAGGACAAGGCCTTCCCCTCCCCCCCCGACACCGTCATCCACATCAATCTCCGCGAGCAGATCGAGGCGGCCCTGCGCACCCTGCCCGAGCGGGAAACCCTGGTCCTGAGAATGCGCTACGGGCTCGGGGACGGGCGGGAGTATACGCTCGAAGAGGTCGGCCAGCACTTCAAGCTGACCCGGGAGAGGATCCGCCAGATCGAGCTGAAGGCCCTCAAGGCCCTCCAGCTTTCGGGCCCCGGTCAGAAGCTCAAATCGTTCTGACAGGGGGAGTCCGGCCACGGCGAGGGCCTTTCCGCCCCGGCGTTGAACGGGTCCCCGCTTTCTGTTAGGCTAGGCCTCTTCCGAGCTCCGGTGTCCCCATGACCTACGAGAAGATCGGCTTTATTGCCCCGTCGACTTGCCTCTCTATCAGGGAGAAGCCGGTCCTGAACCGGACGGCCCGCCTGCTCAAGAAGGCCCTGGGGGTCCAGGCTATCTACTTCAGCCCCCATCTCTACTCGAGCGACGCCGAGATCGACCACGTCACGGCCCCGGTCGAGGCCCGGGCGGCAGTCTTTAAAGAGGCCATCCGCGAGCTCGACCTGATCATCTCCGTGGCCGGGGGAACGGGCGCCGAGGACCTCGTCCGCAAGATCGACGCCAAGGACCTGCGCGTCATCCGGACCCGGCGCCCCCTGTTCATCGGTTTCTCCGATTTCACCTTCCTCCTGAACGAGATCTATCACGACTGCCGCGTCCCGGTCATCTACTTCCCCTCGCTCAAGGTCGGCAAGGGCGACTTCCGCAGCCTCCTCGCCCTGATCAACGGCGAGGAGATCCACTACAACGGCGCGGTCTGGCTCACCCCTCCCCCGCCGCGGAAGCTGTCCGGGATCCCGCTCGGCGGGAACCTCTCGACCTTCGTCAACTTCCTCAACCGCGGCACGCCGCCCAAGTTCAGCTGGAAGCGCCACATCCTCTTTTTCGAGGACATCCAGGTCGACGTCGAGGACCTCCATCGCCTGCTCGCGGCCCTGCGCCGTCACAACGTCTTCGCGGATGTCAAGGGGATCGTCATCGGCTCGCTCACGCCGCCCGGAAAGAGCCCGGCCTCCAAAAAGGCGCAACGCCGGGTCGTCCGATTCATCCGGACCTATCTCGCCGACGTCATCCGCGACCGCCGCCGCCAGGGCATTCCTCTGCCCATCCTGACGGTCTCGAATTTCGGCCATAACATCTCGCGGAATCTTATGGTCGTGCCGATCGGCGGGCGGGTGACGATCTCGAGATCGAAGAAGATCACGTTCCGGCTCAACTCGCGGGCCGGCCACAACGGCCGGCGGGGAGCGGAGCCGCAGAACCCTATTTCCTGATATGGACGAGCGCCTGCATCGCGGCGGTGCAGCCCTCGCCGGCGGCTGAGACGACCTGCAGGCCGCCGCAGGTGATGTCGCCGGCCGCGAAGACGCCGGGAATGTTCGTCCTCTGGAACCGGTCGACGGCGATACACTCCTTGGGGTCGATGGCCAGTCCCGCCCGCTTGAACAGCGGCCCGGCCGGGATCTCGCGGAAGATGAAGACCGCGGCGACCTCCGCGATCTCCTGCCCGGACGGCGTCTCGATGACGACACTCTCCACCCGGGCATCGCCGCGGATCTCCTTGATCTTGGCCTCGCGCCGGATCTTCACTCCCCGGTTTTCGAGGTCCCGGGCCTTCGGCGAATCCGCTGCCCCGCCGGGACGGCCGGGCACCCACAGGACCGTGATGCCCATGGCAAAGAGGGC
This sequence comes from Candidatus Aminicenantota bacterium, assembly GCA_963743205.1. Classification (GTDB taxonomy): domain Bacteria; phylum Acidobacteriota; class Aminicenantia; order Aminicenantales; family Saccharicenantaceae; genus RBG-16-66-30. The sequence continues at coordinate 491,295 of CAVUOW010000009.1, read as the reverse complement.
GTCGACGTCCTCCAAAGCCTCCTCGGCATGCCCGACCGCGGCGACCGTCGCGCCCCGGAAAAGAGGGCCGTCGCACGTCGCGCAATAGCTGACACCCTGCCCGATGAGCCTCTCCTCGCCGGCGATCAGATGCGCCTTGGGGATGGGACGGCCCGTCGCCAGGATAACGGCGGCGGATTCGATGACGGCCTCCGTAGTCGTGACGTACTTGGGGTCTCCCTCGAGGGCGAAGGCGATGGCCTCTCCGGACACGATCTCCGCGCCGAAGGAGACGGCCTGCTTGCGGAAGAGGCCCAGCAGCTCGCGGCTGTCGATGGCCGGGAAGCCGGGGTAATTCTCGATGGTGTAGGGAATGGCCATGCGCGAGGCGGCCCGGCCTTCGAGGATGAGGGCCTTCTTCCCGGCGCGGGCCACGTAGATCCCGGCCGTCAGCCCGGCCGGTCCGGCGCCGACGATCAGAACGTCCGTCTTGAGGGATTTGATGCCCATGGGGTCCCCTCCGGGACTTCGTCAGTCCGCCAGGCGGCCGCTGTCTCCGACCTTCCAGGCGCTCGCGGTCAGGACATAGAGGACGGTCCGGCGGATCTCCCGCCCCTCCTCGCCTTTGATCCAGAGCTCGACGACGGCCCAATCCTCCAGGCCCTTGAACTGCATCTCGAGGACGGAGATGCCGGCCCCGGCCATCTTCGCCCCGCGGAACTTCTTGAGGACGGACGCGCTGCGGCCGAAGTTGCGGAATTGGAGCGGCAGGAGCTCCTTCTCCTCGTAATCGGTCTTGATGGCCTGCTCGAGCTCGCTCGACGGCTGGTAATACGCGTCCATGGTGACCCACGCGACGCCCGCCGTGGGGTCGGAGTCCCGGCCGGAGCGGAGCGCCTTGAGGCCGAAATAGGCGCCCACGACCACGGCGTCGAATACGAGGAAGAGGACAAGCCCGCGGAGGGCTTTACTCATCAGGACCTCCTGTCTCCGGCGGCTTGGGCGGGTTCGCGGGCCGGGCCTTTTCCAGGACGGCCGCCTCGGCGGCGAGGAGACGGAACCGATCGGACGGAATGGTCCGGGACTTCCGGAACAACGTCCGGGAGCGGCGCTCCTCCAGTCCGGCGAGGTTGCCGAAGACCTCCTGTTCCCGGTCTTCGGGATTCCTCTTGAAGAACTCCTCGAACTTGGCTTCCGGCAGGATGCCGCGGCCGCGGAGCGTCCGCAGCATGGCCCGGGTGCTCACGCCGAAGTACCGCTTGAGGAACAGCACATCGTCGAAGGCCAGGGTCCTCGCATGCAGGTCCTTGGCGATGATCTCGGCGAGCTTGTCCGGCGGCACGAGGAACCGGCAGGCGAACGTCTGGGCGAACTGCTCGCGCGGCGGGTAGAGCGAGACGTATTCGTCGACGACGACATCGGGATTGTCGACGATGGGACTGTCGGCCCTGTCCACGAGGTAATGGCCGTAGAGATGGGCCGCGATGAGCGTCTGGAGACCGGGCGGCTCGTTGGCGTTGATCAGGGCGAAGGCGGCCTTGCGTTCCTCGTCGAAGACGAAGAGACCCGCGATCCGGGCCTCGTCGGACAGCGTCTGACGGATGATGCGGCAGCCGTTGACCTCGCAAAGCCCCATGATGTCGCGGATGGGCTCGTTGCCGAGCCCGAGGCGCCGCCGCTCTTCCTCGGCCAGCCGTTCCGGGGCGATGCGGGGGTACAGAGGGGCGAGGTCGAGGCGGCGCCCGGTCGCGTCCTCGAGCTCGAGGTACTTTTCGCAGGTCGTCCGGAATTTCTGGAGGTCCTTGCGGACCCGCTCATCGGCCTCCGCCGTGTCGAACAGGGCCTCGAACGCCGGCCTCTTGTCCTCGAAAAAATAGGAAATGTTCCTGGCGAGGAATCCGGCGACCTTCTGGAGCGTTTCAAAGCTCGGCGTCCTCTTGCCGGACTCGAGGAGGGAGATGTACTCCGAGGACAGTCCGAGGGCCTTGGCGAACGCGCCCTGGCTGAGGTTGACCTCCTCGCGGGCTCTCTTGAGTCGTGTCCCGAGAAGCTTGTCCATGGCGGCGCACCCCTGGGCGGCTTCGGCAGGATAACACGAGGTTAGCGGAGTGTCAACCCGCGCTCACGGCTAAAAAAACGGTTGACAATTCGCCGGCTCCCCTTAGAATGAGAGAAAACCGCAAGGAACAGCCATGGCCGAAAACAATATCCTCGACATTTTCACGGGCGCGTCCAAGAGCATCTTCGACAACGTCCTCAATCAGGTCCAGGATGCGGTGGTCTGGCTCGACCGGGACCGCAAGGTCGTCTATTGGAACAAGGCCGCCGAGCAGATCACCGGCCGCGAGGCCTCGGCCGTTCTGGGAAAAGCCTGTTTCGAGGATCCCACCCTGTTCGTGGATCTCGGCGGCGTCAACATCTGCCGGGACAAATGCCCCGTGGCCATGACCCTTCAGGACGGCGCCCCGCGGTCGCTCGAGGTCTATCTCGAGCACAAAGAGGGGTTCCGGACGCCGGCGGCCCTGCGGATCATCCCCGTGTTCAATGACGCCGGCGAGATCCTCGGGGCGGTCGAGACCTTCTCCGGCACCGCGCCGAAGATCACGCTGCCGCTCGGCCTGGCCGAGCTCGAGAAGATGGGCCTCGTCGAGACCGAGACGGGCATCCCCTCCAAGCAGTACCTGGACATGACCCTGGCCACCCGCCTCGAGGAATTCCAAAAGTACGGGCTGTCCTTCGGCCTGATCTACGTGGACATCGACAACTACGGCAAGATCCTCGAGAAACACGGCCGGTTCAACTCCGGCAAGATCATCCGGACCGTCGCCCGGACCCTGCACAAGAACATCCGCTTCTTCGACATCGTCGGCCGCTGGAGCACCGAGGAATTCCTGATCATCCTGCTCAACGTCGACGAAGGCCACCTGGACATCGTCGCCAACAAGCTCCGCCTCCTGGTCGCCGAATCCTACATCACGACCGAGACGGGCATGCTCAACGCCACGGTGTCCATGGGGGCCAGCCTGGTCCTGCGCTACGACACGGTCGAATCCCTGGTCAAGCGCGGCGAGCAGCTCATGATGCACAGCAAGTGGCTGGGCAAGAACCGCGTCAGCATGAGCTTCGTCCAGAAAGAGATGGCCTAGGCAAGGTCCCCCTTCCCCGGGGGGGTGCGGGAAAGGGGGCACAACAAAGAATAGGAGGTCAGAAAGAGGCCGGATTCTTTGTTCTGAGGTCGTTGATCTCGGCGGCGAAAAGGATTTCGCTGTTCTCTCCGGACAGGCTGAGGCGCAGCCCCGTGCCGCGGAAGGCCCATTCCGAGGACAGACTCAGGCTCCCCGACGTGACCGCCGTGCCCAAGTTCTCTCCTTTTTCGGCATAGGCCGAATCCTTCCAGACCACGTTGTTGTAGCGCGGCTCGCCGATCTTCGCGTTCAGGAAATCCCGGATCTTGTTGTAGTCCGCGACATAGCGGTCCTTGTTCGCGTACCGTTCAAGGAGATGGATCCGAAGGGACGCCAGCTTCCGGTCGATCATGACGTAGGTCAGCAGGCATTTCTTGCCCAGGACTTCGCGGTGGTAGCGCAGGAACTCCATGTCCCCGGACAGGTCGCGGCTGAGCGGCCGGCCTTCGGCCCGCAGGACGATGTCTTCCGACTTGCCCCACACGATATCGGGGATCTGATCCGCCGTCAGGTCGAATTCCCGCGGGTCCGCGATCTCCGGTTCGGCCGGGGTCAGATCGACGACCTTGATGGTCGAGTTCAGCTTGCGGACGGACGAGTCCAGGACGTATCCCGCCAGGGTCCGGCCGGAGCGCGAGGAAACGAACAGGACATAGAACCAGTTGGTCCTGAACTTCATGGCGCTCGACAGCTTGACGACGGTGCCGCGGGCCAGCATTTCGACGACGGGGCTGCGCTCGCTCGGCTCGAGGTAAACGGGGACCTTCTCCGCCGTGACTTCGAGCCGGACGATGATCTCCCCCCGGGCGGCCGGAGGAAGAAGCAGGGCCAGGAGGGCCAGGGAGAGGCCGAGGGCGGTGATCGAAAGGCCTTTGTGTGCTTTCATGGCTCGTCCCATCTTCCGAAACCACTATCAGGCCTGGGGCCGGGGCCTTCAATCGCCGCCGGGGATGATTCCGGGGGGGATAATTCTCACCCCCGGAGGGGGATGGGGGCGGGGCCCGCCGCCAGGGGCGGGCCTTCCCCCGGGGGCTACTTCAGCTGGAACCGGACGGTCACCGTGAACATGACCGGCCGCGGCCGCCCGTTGATGATCATCGGCTCATAGACCCACTGCCGGACGGCGTCGATGGCCGCCTGGTCGAGCAACGGGATCGACCGCAGGACCTTGACGCTCGTCACCCGCCCGTAGACGTCCGTCGTCGCTTCGACGATGACGATGCCCTCGACACGGGCCTGGCGGGCGATCTCCGGATAGACCGGGGCCACTTCCCGGACGAGCTTCGGCGGCTTGACGTCGCCGATGGCCCGCACGGGCGCTTCGACCTCGCCGACGACGCCTCCCAGGACGCCTCCCACGACACCGCCGAGCACACCGCCGACGACGCCGCCTTCGACGCCGCCTTCGACGCCGCCCTCGACGCCGACGTCCGAGAGCGTCTCTTCAGCGATCTGCTCGGGGATCTCGACGGGCGCGACGAGCCGGCCTGCTTCGGTCGGGGCCGCGGCCTGGACGCGCTTGATGCGCGCGCTCGCCGACGACGCCTTGCGCTTGGCCGGCGGCGGCGGGGGCGGGGGGGGCGGCGGCGGCGGCGCCAGGAACGCGCTATAGACTTCGACCGTGGGCAGATTCCCCGTCTTGAGAAGGGGAAGCACGATGAGGAGGACGATCATGGCGGCGTGCGCGATGAGCGACAGCGGGAACAGGACCGCCCTCTGTTTCGTCCGGCTTTCCGGCTGATAGAACGAATCCTTGAACATCTTACCCTCCGCGATTCGGGATGCGGGGGCTCCGGCCTGCTCGCGGGCGATCCCGGCCCGGACGCGTCCGGCGAAAGAGTCCCAGTAGCCCCGCTCCGGCGGGGCCGGGGGAGACGACTCGGCCATGGTCGCGATCTTGCGGATGAATTCGAGGTCCCGCCGGCACTCCGGGCAGGTCTTGAGATGCTTCTCCACCCGCGGCTTGTCGGCCGCCCGGAGCTCGCCGTCGGCGTAGGCCCCGATGAGTTCCTGGATCTTTCGGTGTCTCATCTCAAGCTCCCCTTCCGAGGGAATCCGCCAGGAGCTCCTTCAGCTTCTGGCGGGCCCGGTTGAGCCGCGACATGACGGTGCCGAGGGGCAGGCCGAGGGTCTCTGAGATCTCCTCGTAGCTCAGGCTCTCGTGAAACCTCAGGACGAAGACGCTTTTCTGGTCGGCGGGAAGGGATTCCACCGCTCCATCGAGCTTGGCCTGGAACTCTGCTCTCTCCATCTGCTCCGCGGGGTCGTCGCCCTTGGGGGCCGACGGCATCCGCCGGCCGCCGGCCGAGCCGTCTTCGAGCGGCCTCTCCCGGCCCCGCGATTTGAGGTAGTTGAGCCCGGAGTTGACGGCGATCTTCCTGAGCCAGGGGTAGAGAGGCCACTGGGCATCGAACCGGGCCAGCGCGAAATAGGCCTTGATGAAGGTCTCCTGGGCAAGGTCGTCGGCGGACTGGTGGGCGCCGGTCAGGCGCCGGCACACGGCGTAAACCCGCTGCTGGTATCTCCGGACCAGGCTCTCGTAAGCGTCCATGTCTCCCTGCTGGGCTTTCCTGACGAGGACGGCATCCTCCGGATGCTCATTCGGTCTCGTCGGAGCTCCCATAGGTCATACACCTCGCCGCCGGAAATATTCCTCTGGGTCCATGATACACCTTTTGGGGATGGGACTTGACATGAGGGCGCACATTCTCTATATCTTTACATATCCTATAGTATTGCTGTGGTTTTGTGGGGGAAGGACCAACCGCCCCTCTCGAGGACCATCGTCCGGGTATCCGGGAAAAGGAGGCTGGGATGAGAAACCACCGGAGGAAAGCGCTCCCCGCGCTCGCCGCCCTCGCGGTCTTCCTGGGCTTGACCGCTCTTGCGGTCCTGGCAGCCCCTGAGAGGGCCGCGGCCCGGCAGGAAGAAGGGTATGTCGGGATCGAGGCCTGCGCCGCCTGCCACGAAGAGACCGTGACCGCCTTCCGCGAATCCATCCATGGACAAAAGGGCTTCGAGATGCGCTCGAGCCATGCCTGCGAAACATGCCACGGACCGGGCAAGACCCATGTGGACGCGGGCGGCGGCAAGGGAACGATGATCACGGCCAAGGCCTTGCCCAAGGACAAGCAGGCCGCCATGTGCCTGACCTGCCACGAACGCGGCAACCAGACGGAATGGCAGGGGAGCATGCACGAATCCCGCGGTCTCGCCTGCCAGGACTGTCACTCCGTTCACAGTCCCCAGGTCGAAAAGACCATGCTCAAGGAGCCCGAAACGGATCTCTGCTTCACCTGCCACAAGCAGAAAAAGGCCCAATTCTTCCGGGCCTCCCACCATCCGATCCGGGAAGGCAAGATGGAATGCTCCGCGTGCCACGATCCTCATGCCGTCCAGGACGGACGACTCGTCGACCAGGCGTCCGTGACGGAAACGTGCTACCGGTGCCACGCCGAAAAGCGAGGCCCCTTCATCTGGGAGCACATTCCCGTCCGCGAGGATTGCATGACCTGCCACGAAGCCCACGGGTCCAATCACATGAAGATGCTCCGGGTCAAAGAGCCGTTCCTGTGCCAGCGCTGCCATTCCGAGACCCGGCACCCCGGCACGCTCTATGATCAGAGCCAGCTCAACGTCGAGAGCAACCGTCTGTTCGGCCGGTCCTGCACGAACTGCCACTCGACGATCCACGGCTCGAACCACCCGTCGGGCAAGACGTTCCTGAGATAACGGAGGTTGGCCATGAAAAGCAAAAGATGTGCCATCGCCATCGCTCTGACGGGCCTGATGATCGGGCTGGGATCTCTCCCGGTCCGGGCCCAGGACCAAAAGAAGGCCGACCCGATCGTGGTCAAGGGCAGCGTCGCGGCCGGCGTCCAAGCCGTCGGCGAAACGGCCCGGTCCTCCAAGTTCACCGAGTACCGCGACGTCCCCCGCGGCCTCTTCGTCCCGTTCCTGGAACTTGATCTGAGAAAAGGCAGCCGCTTTGTCCGCATCGACGCGACGAACCTGGGGCAAGCCGACCAGCGCCTCCGGGCCGAGCTCGGAGACCGGGGGACCTTCAGGCTCGACGCGGGCTACGATCAGATCCCCCACCGCTTCAGCTTCTTCGCGGCGACGCCGTACGTCGAGCATTCTCCCGGCGTCTTCACCCTGAACGACGTCATCCGGTCCGCGGCCGAGGCCCTCGTTCCGACCGGCACGGGCACCAATATCGCCGCCGCGCGGGCCCTCGTCTCGAGCTTCCTCACGAGCGCCGGCCCGATCGCACTCGGGCTCGAGCGGCGGACGGCGACGGCCGATCTCACCTACACGCCGAGCGTGCCGTTCAGCTTCAACGCCGCGGCGAGCCATGAAACCCGGAGCGGGAACCGGGCCTTCGGGGCCTCGCTCGGCTTCAGCAACGCCATCGAGCTCCCCGAGCCCATCCATTATCAAACCACCAACCTGGACACGAGCCTCGAGTACCACCAAAAGCAGGTCACGCTGCGGGGCGGCGTCGCGGCGTCCTTTTTCGACAACGACGTCCAGACCCTGGTCTGGGACAACCCTTACCGCATCACGGACTCGACCTACGCCTCGGCCTATAGCGCGGGCAACGGAACGGCCCACGGGCGGATGGCCCTCCCCCCTTCCAACGACGCCGTCAGGTTCTATCTGTCCGGGACTTATAAGCCGCTGCCCGGGACCCGGCTCTCGGCGTCAGCCTCCTACGGCACCTTCAACCAGAACGAGAAGCTCCTGCCCTTCACCGTCAACACGGCCATCCCCGGCTCCGACCCGAATGCGTTGAACGCCATTTCCGCGCCCCGGGAGACCGCCATGGCCAAGGCGCATGTCAGCTCTCTGGACCTCACCTTGAGCTCCCGGCTGATGAGATCGGTCTACCTGACGGCGGGATTCCGCTACTACGACTTCGCCAACAGGATCGAGGCGCTCGAGATCCCGACCGGCTACGCGCGGCTCGACCAGGTCTGGGAAAACGTCCCGATCGCCATCGAGCCCTATTCCTTCAGCCGCTCCCGGCTGTTCGGCGACCTTTCGGTCAACCTGTTCAAGGACACCACTCTCAAGGTCGGTTATTCCGTTTATGACGTGCGCCGGCACGAGGGCGCCGCCGAGGCGGAAAAGAACAAGTCCGACGAAGGCTCCTTCAAGGCGTCGGTCGACAGCCACCCCTCGGATTGGCTCACGCTGCGCGTCAGCTATCTCGATTCCCGGCGGCGCTGGTCCCTCGACGACACCTTCGTGGCCTACGCCCCCAGCTTCAATTTCAAGCGCTACTTCGAGGCCAGCCGGGACCGGCAGGCCGTCAATGCCCTCGTCGGCCTGAGCCCGATCGACCGGCTCGACATCGAGCTGACCTACGCCCTCGGCCGCGACGACTACCTCAAGTCCGCCTACGGGCTGACGAGCGACGACTTCGACATGTACGGGCTGGACGTGAGCTACGCGTTCTCCAAGAAACAGATGCTCTACGCCTTCTACACCCGAGAGCTGTACGACTCCCGCCAGGGGGACCGGCAAAGCGGGGCGAGCTTCTCGACGAACCCCCAAGACGATTGGACGGCGAACCTGAAGGACGCCGTGGACACGTTCGGAGCCGGCCAGTCGATCGAGCTCATGGCCAAGAAGCTCGACTTCGATCTCTCGGGATCGTACTCCAAAGCCCACGGCACGTCCTTCCTCGACTCGCCGCCGGGCGGGACCCCCGACTTGGCCGTCAATTTTATCGCCCCCCTCGATACGACCGTCTGGTGGACGATCCAGTCCTCCTTCAAGTGGAAGGTGACCGAGAGGCTTCTCGTCGTTTTCGGCTACTGGTACGAGGAGTACGGGCTCAAGGACATCGTCCGCAACGACATCGCCGTGGACTACGCGTCAGCGGGGGCCGTCTTCCTCGGGGCCCTCGAACCGGGCTACAGGTACCACGTCGGCTCGGTGAGGTTCGTCTACGGCTGGTAAGTGAGGACTGCGGGCGAGGAACGGCGCTTCAAGCGCCGGGGGGGATGTCCGGTCCGGGCGCGGCCGGCGTCCGCCCGAGCGCCTTTTCCCTGGCCGCCAGGATCTTCCGGTATTCGATCGCGTGAAGCGTCTTCAGCTGGTGCCCCGTGATCTTGCCGTCGAGCCAGATCCGGCTCATCGGGAAGACCTCGGGATTGAGGTGGACGTTGTACATGTGCCAGATGATGATGGCCAGGAACGCGAGCATGGCCTCGTAGCCGTGGACGATGGCGAAGATGTCGTGCAGCCAGAGCGGGAAGATGCTGAGGGACAGCTCGACGTTCCACATGAAGAAGCCCGAGAAGATCATGACCAGCGAGCCCCAGGCCACGGCGAGATACTCGAGCTTCTCGATGAAATTGTAGCGGCCGTATTCCGGCGGGTTCTCGAACTTCCAGAACGGGTGGCGGTCGAAGAACCGCCGCAGGACCCCCTTCCCGTAGAGCCAACGGGAGAGCCCGACGTTGTAGCCGAACAGGGCGACGGCGTCGAGGGCGTCCTTCCAGCGCGGCATGAGCTCGCGGAAGTTCCCTCGTCCCCGGCGCGTGAGGATCGTATAGCCGAAATGCCAGATGATGTCGGCGATGAGGAGCACGGCCGCGGCGCGGTGGATGACGCCGCGGTAATAGAAGACCCGGCCGTACGAGAAGACCGCTTTGAACAGGCGCATCTCGTAGAACATCAAGGGGAGCCCGGTCACGACGAGCAGGGAGAACGATACGATGAGCAGGATATGCTGGAGCCGCTCGACCCGGTTCATCCGGAGGAAGACCTCGTCGTCGCGGATGAGGCCGCGTCCGGTCAGCGCGTCCATCGGCCCCTCAGGCGTCGATAGAGGTCGGCGGCGATGAACGCCAGGAAGACGGAGATGAGCCCGCCGATGACGGCGAGATAGACGATCTTGACGGTGTAAGCCCAGCGGTTCTCGGTGCGCTCCGAAACGACGTGGATGCGGCCCTTGGAGAAATTGATGCCGGCGCCGGCATGGCATGTCCCGCAGGTCGCGGCCAGGTTGGCCGGGTTGACGGACGAGCGCGGGTCGGTCGACGGCCGGATGTCATGGTGCCCGTGACAGCTGGCGCAGTTGGCGACGCGGGTCTCGCCCGATTTCGAGGCCATGCCGTGGTAGGACGCGGCGTAGGTCTTGAGCCGCGAGGTCAACAGTCCGTACTGCCGCGCCAGGCCCTCGTCGTCGTGACAGCGGGAGCAGACTGCGGCCACCTTCGTGGCGTAGACGATGGAGCCGAGGTCGGCCGGGGAACGGATGTCGTGCTCGGCGTGGCAGTCCGTGCAGACCGGCACTTCCCGGCTGCCCTTGACATAGGCCTTGCCGTGGACGCCTTCGAGATAGTCCCGCTCGATGCCGGCGTGACAGGCGCCGCAGGTCTTGATGATGTTCGACCGGGCGACTTTGGACCGGCTATCGTCGACGGGCCGGACGTCGTGTCCGCCGTGGCAGCTGACGCATGTCGCGGCGGAGCTCAGGCCGGCCTTGGACAAGGCCCGGAAATGAACGCTCTGAAGATACTCTCCGACGAATCCAGGCCCCCGTTCGTTGGGAACGCGGCTGAGGTGGCAGGCCGTGCAGGTTTCGGGGATGTTGAGGGAAAAGGTCCGCGAGGAAGCGTCTCCGCTGGCCCGGATCTCGTGGGTGCCGTGGCAGTCTTTGCAGAGGACGGCGAGAGGCATCGGGCCGGAATGAGCGCTGCCGTGGGCGCTCGCGCCGACCGAGGCGGCCGCCGCCTCGTGGCAGGAGGCGCAGGCGACGGGCTTGAGCTTTTCGGCATGCGGAAATTCGGACACCTTCGCCAGGTCGGAGTGACAATCGACGCAGGAGATCCCGGCCGAGCCGTGGATCGACGCGGCGAACTTGCCGCCGTCCACGAACAGAGACCGACCCTGGCCGCTTTTCAGGCCGGTATCGCCGTGGCAGACCAGGCAGTCGTCGTCCGGCGGCTGACCGGACAAGGGCGCGGCCGCGGCGAGAAAGACCAGGGCCGCGGGCAGGGCGAACCGAGCGAAGAAGCCCGATCGGCTCATGGGTTTCTGCGTCCCCTGGCCCTGCGGATGAGGGACGGGAGGAGATAAAGCAAGCTCAGGGCGGTCAGGATGAAGACGGCCCAGAGAAGCACTTTCCGGACATAATAGGGGGCGCCAGAGCCCGGGCGATCGTAATTTCTGTGGATCCTGGTCCCGGCGATCTTCTCGGTCATGGCCGGGTGACATGACGTCTGGCCGCAGGTCTTGGGCAAGTTCGCGGGGAAGACCTTCGATTCCGGGTCGGAGGCCGGACGGATGTCGTGGACGCCGTGGCAATCGACGCACGTGGCCTCGGCCGTCCCTCCCATGCCGATGGCGATGCCGTGGAAGCTGTCGATGAAAGTCGCGATCCGGTCCTCGGGCACGCCGTACTTGCGCATGATCTCCGGCCGGGCGTGGCAGGTCGAACACGTATCGGGGACGCGGGCCCTGGCCGTGGGGGACGCCGGCGAAGCCGCCGGCGCGACGGCGTGTTCGCCGTGGCAGTCCACGCACAGCGGAACATCGGGGTTCCCCTCGAGGGCCTCGCGGCCGTGGATGCTCTTGGCGTAGGCATCGAGGACGTGGCTGTGGCACTTGCCGCAGGTCGCCGGCTCCTTGGCGGGAAGCCGGGGCGTGCCGGCGCCTTGGATGTTATGGACCCCGTGGCAGTCCGTGCAGACCGCCGCGAACTCCGACCCGCCCCGGGCCGGGACGACGCGGCCGTGAACGCTGCGGCTGTACTCCCGATAAGGCGATTCGGCGTGGATGTTGTATTTCACGACGACAGCCATGTCCTCGTGGCACCGGGAGCAGGTCATGGGGATATTGCGGCGGTTGACCAGGGAGTCGGGATCGGCGGCCGGCTTGATGACGTGGCGACCGTGACAATCCCAGCAGCGGGCCACTTCCGGCTCGTGGCGCTCGAGGTAGGCCCGGCCGTGGACGCTATCGGGGTACGACGCGGGGCCCGCGCCGGGCCGCGAATCGGGGGGCGCCTTATGGCATGAGGTCCCGCAGGCCGGTGGCGGGAGGTCCTTTTTCGCCTGATGCGGCGGAGTCCCCTCCCGCGGGATGAGCCCCGCGTGGCAATCCGCACAAGAGAGGGCCGTGTGGACCGTGCCTTGAAGGGAGACCTGAGAATGACACTCGAGGCACGGGCGGGAGGCGGAGGCCGCAGTTCTCTGGGAAGCGAAAGACGACGAGACACCGGCGGCGGCGACCAGGAAGATGATTCCGAGCTGTCTTCGGTCCAAACTCAGAGCCGCCTATTCCGGCGGGTTCGCCGGGGCCTACTTTCCGGGAACGGGATGCTTGATCTGATCCCACGCCGACGCGAAATCGAACTTGATGCCGTGGGGATTCTCGTGGCACTTGAGGCATTGCGCTTTGATGGCCTCCGGACTGCCATAGAGGACGAGCCCGTTCTTGACGGCCTCGGCCTTGTCCTTCATGATGGCCAGCTTCCTGTACGCGCTACCCGGACCGTGGCAAGTCTCGCAGGACACCCCCTCGGCCTTGAGCTCGGGAGCCTTTTCGGCGAGAGGCGCATGACACTTGAGGCAGCGCGCATCCTCCGTCGGCTTGTCGACGCCCATGGCCTTGCAGTTATCGACCGCCTTGGGGGATGTGAGGGCCTCGAAGGACTTGGCATGCTTGCTGCCCTCCCAGATCACGTATTGCCGCCCCTGGGCCTCCGATCTGTGGCAGACCTGGCACTTCTGGGCGCCGACGTAGGTGAGATCCTGGGCTGGAAGCGCCGCGACGACGTAGAAGTGCGGCCAGTGCCGTTAGCATCGCTGTTCTTTTCATGGTCCCTCCCCGTGGAATACACAAAGACTATCGGATCAATATTCTAGAATTATTCTATAAGAAGGTGCCGGGGTTGTCAAAGCGGCTTGGTAACGCCGTCAGGAAGACTTGGGCCCGGGAACTCCAGGACCGGCCTCGTCGCGGCGGGTTCGCCCCATGCGCCGGACCTTGAGGGCCAAGGCGACGGCGAAGAGGGCTAGAATGGCCGTCGTAACCGCCAATCCCTGGCGGCGGAAGCCGCCCTCTTTGACGGCGCCGAGGGCGGCGGTCCGCACCCCCAGCAGCGCCTTCTCTCCCTCGGCCACGGTCTTGGCGATCTCCGCTTCGTCGAGGCCGTGGGTCAGGTTCTCGGCCGAGACGAGAGTCGTGTGCACGTCCTGGAGGCTGAACTCCGCATCGCCCACCTCGACACCCTTGCGCCTGGCCAGCGAGAGAAGGCCTTCGACCTCGCTGTAGCCGGAGGTGAACCCGTCGAGCGTCCGGCGGATATCGGCGGCCACCTTGAATCCCCGCGAGCCCTCGTCGTGACATTGGATGCAGACCGCGCCTTCCGCCGTCCCGATCATCGCTGTCGACGGCGGCGGGATCTTGTGGTTGCCGTGACAGGCGTCGCACTCGCCGACACCCATGTCGTCAAAGGCCTTTTTGTGGGGGCTCTTGCCGAAGAGCTCCCCGGCCGCGGCATGGCATTGGCGGCAGACGGAGGCCACCGAGCTCACGGCGGGAGGAAAAGCCCCGTGGTTCCCGTGGCAGTCGTTGCATACGGGGGCCGAGAGGTCCTTCTTTTCGAAGAGGGCCTTGGCGTGGACGCTGGCCATGTATTCGTCCAGCTGGTCGGTCGGGATCCTGTAGCCTTCCATCAACCCCTTGTCGGCGTGGCAGCGGCCGCAAGTCTGGGGGATGTTCCAAGGGAAGGTCGTCGACTTGGGCATCCTGGCCGACAGGATGCCGTGGACTCCGTGGCAGTCGGTGCAGACGGCCACCTTGGTGTCCCCCGCTTTCAGGAGCTTTCCGTGCCGGCTTGTTTCGTACTGGCTGAGCTGGTCCGTGCGCAGGGCAGGATTGTAGGTCCGTATGGCGGCCGGGTCGGCGTGGCAGCCGCCGCAGAAGAGCGGGATCTTGGCTTTCGCCGGCGCGCCTTTGAAGGACTTGTCCTTGGCCAGGGCGATATCGTCCGTGTCCGGGTTTCCGCCGTGGCAATCCCGGCAGCTCAGTCCGAACTCGCGATGGATGTCGGCCTCGAAAGCCGCCACGGGCGCCTTGAGGTCGCCGTCGAGCTGACTGTGGCAGTCGATGCAGCCGTTCTTCTGCCCGAAAGCCAGGAGCGGGGCGAAGAGGGCCGCCGCGGCGAGAAAGCGAACGGGGCGGAAGCTCATGTCATCATCCTCAAAGCTTCGGAACGGTGTATGTCAGGACGGTCATGACGACGATATAAGCGGCCAGGGCCAGCCCGACCCAGGTGAAAAGCGGGCTCCGTTCGCCGCGGCCGGCCCGCCGGTCGAGGAACGGAACGAGCAGCCACAGCAAGCCGCCGACCATGAAGCCCAATATGGCCAGTTTCTCCCCCTCGAGCGACAGGATATGGGCGGGGATGATCTTAAGGGTCGAGAACATGAACGTGAAGTACCACTCCGGCTTGATCCCGATCGGCGTCGAGGCCAACGGATCGGCTTTCGTCCCGACCTCCCACGGCAAGAAGACGCACAGGACGCCGACAAGGACGAGGATCAAGGTCCATCCCAGGGCGTCCTTGTAGATGAAGTCCGGGAAGAAGGGGATCTCCCGCTTCCCCCGCTCCCCGATGGGCTTGCTCATGCCCAGGGTCTGGACGAGGAGGACGTGGATGGCGACGATAGCCAGGGCGACGACCGGCAGCAGGGCGACATGGAACCAATAGAACCGCGATAGCGTCGCCTGGCCGACCTCGGGACCTCCCAGGATGACCGTCTTGAGCCATGGCCCTATGAGGGGCAGGCTCCCGGCGATGTCCGTCCCGACGCGCGTCGCGAAATAGGACAGTTCGTTCCAGGGCAGCAGGTAGCCGCTGAAGCCGAAGGCCATGAACAGGACGAGCAGCAGGAATCCGGTCACCCAGGTCAGCTCCCGGGGCTTGCGGTAGGCCTTGAGGAAGAAGGTCGAGAACATGTGGACGAACAACATGGCGATGAGAATGTTGGCCGTCCAGCTGTGGACGGAGCGGATCAGCCAGCCGAATTTGACCCCGCCCATGATGAACTGGATGCTCTCGTGAGCGGCATCCACCTGCGGCGTGTAATACAAGAGGAGCAAGCCGCCCGTCGCGATCTGAAGGCCCGTCAGGAACAGGCAGATCCCGCCGAAAAAGTACCAGAACGATCGTCCGTGTTCGGGCACGGTTTTCTTCTTGGCGAAGCCCAGGAGATCCGTGATCAGGAACCGCTCGTCCAGGAATTCCCAGATGGTCCGGCCGACGCCTTGGGCCATGTTAGCGTCTCCTCGAAACGACGATATCGGGCCCGGACACGGCCACGGCGAAGGTCTCGAGCGGCCGCGGCGGAGGGCCGGACAGGACATTGCCGCCGAGGTCGAAGCGGCCGTTATGGCAGGGGCAATAAAGCGTCTCGGTTTCCGTTTCGAAGCGGACCGTGCAGGTGAGATGCGTGCAGACGGCCGAGAGGGCGACCAGCTTGCCCTCGGGCGTGTTCACGAGGATGGCCGGCGCCGTGCCGAACCGGAACACCTTGGCGGAGTTAGGGGCGAGCTCTCCGGTCTTGGCGGCGACGACGGTATCCTGCGAGACAATGGGTCTTTTGGGCGGCAGGAGATAGCGAACGACCGGGTAGAGAAAAGCGGCGACCGTCGCGATAAGGCTGCCCCCCAGGAAGAGATCGATCGCGCTGCGCCGTTTCATTTCTTTGGATTCCCCGGTGCTGCTAGTAATTTTACGGTCTCCGTCATTCTTGTCAAGTGCTTGTCGAGAAAAATGTAGTTGTGGATCCCGCCGCTGCCGTCGATCTCGACGGTCCGCAAGGCCTCCTCGACCTTCGCGGCCTCGGCTTTCTCGGAATCCGTCAGAGTCCGCCTGTAAACGTCGTGCAGGGCCGCCCGAAGCCCGTCGGCCCGGCGGCGGATGTCGTCCCGCCACTCGCCGAACTTGGCCCGGTAGCTTTCGTCGTGGCAGGCGACGCAGGCCCCGCCGTCGGGCCGGACGACCTTCTTCGTCTTGTCGAGATGGCAATCCGTGCAGACCGCTCCGGCCTCGGCCATGATGTCCTTGGGGACCGGGTTCTCCCCGAGCGTCCCCCCCTCGTAGACTGTCTTCTGGAATGGATGGCACTGCCCGCAGCCTTTTTTCAGCGGCTCATGGTGGCAGGGGGCGCAGGACGCCTTCGTGGCTGTCAATTCGCCGTGGCGGACGGCGTTCGAATGGCATTTCGCGCAATCGAGGGATTGACCGAGGACGTGGGTCCTGTGTGAGAACGGCCGGCCGAAGGCCGACGCGGCGATGTCTTCGAGGCCCGCGTGGCAGGTCAGGCAGGCGTTCGGGGTCGTCCGGGTCAGCAGAAGGCTCTTCGCCTCGGGCCTGTAGGAGGACCCCGCAGCGGCCAGGGCCTCGCGGATCCTCGCCAAGGCGGCTCCGAGGAGCTCCTGGGAATAGGTCATGTTGTGGACGCTCTTGCCCTTCTCCACGACGTCGATGTCGAAGCGGGCGTCCTCGAAGAGAGCCGAGGCCTTTTCCCTGGCCGGTCCCGGCGCCCGCCGGATCTCGGCGTCGGCGTGGGCCGCGATCGCCCTGATCTCCGACAGGCGCGTTCGGGTCGCGTCCTGCCAGTTCTTGAGGATCCTGGCGAAGCCGCGGCCGTGGCAGGATTCGCAGGCGGCGGCCCCGGCGGTGAGCGTCGAGCCGGCCAGCGGCAGGGCTTTCTCATGAAAGATGTGGCAGCCCTGGCAGCTCAACCCTTTCTGCCACATGATATTGGGCGACGCATGGGGGGTGCCTTTCCCGCCCGTTCCCGTATAGAGGATCTTCTGGGGATCGTGGGTGCCCTGGTGGCAGGTCCGGCAGTCGGCGATGGTCTCGATGTCCCTGACGATCTTGTGCTCGATCTCGCGGTGGCAGAGGCTGCATTCGATCTTGTTGGCGGTGATATGGGTCCTGTGGATCAGGTCCGTATCGCCGTATTTTTCGAGCCGGTCCCGCTCGAAATGGCACTTGTCGCAGTTCTCCTTGGGCACCTCGCCATCTCCGGTGACCGTGCGGGTGTGGCACTTGTCGCAGCGATAGCCTTGCGCAAAGACGCCGGTGTGGTCGAACCGTTCCTTCAAGGCGAGGACCTGGTCCTTGCGGTGGCAGACGGCGCATTCGGCGGCCCGGGTCTCGGGTGTCTTGCCCTTGAAATGGCAGATAAAGCACGTGGATGAGGTGACGGTGATGTGCTCGCCCTGGACGATCTGGGAGTGGCAGCTCGTGCAACGGAGCTTCTTGCCCCGTTTGAGATCCTCGAAATGGGCCTTGTGATCGAACACGACCTTGCCGAAAGCGACTTTGCCCTCGAGGAGCCGGCGGTCGTGACAGCCGGGCCGAAGGCAGCTCTCGTCCTGGATCTCCGCCCAGGGCTTGGATTTGACATACAGGCGGGTCCAGTAGCGCCCGACCATGACCAGTCCTTCGATCTTGGTCCTGAAGAATGACTTAATGCCCGGCGGATAATGGCAGACCCTGCAGGCCACATCCTTATGGCTCGACGCCTTCCAGCTCTCGAAAAAGGGCTTCATGTAGTGGCAGGACGCGCAGAAATTCGACGATGACGTAAACTCGACCGAGGCGATGAAGAGCGCCAACAGGGCCAGAGGAAGGCCGATGAAGAAAAGCCGTCGCTTGCGGCGTTTGGCCTTTGGGGGAACCTGGGCGACGGCGGCCGGGCCGCCCTCCCCTCCTCCCCGCTCATCCTCAGGCATAGGAATGCAATCCCGAGAGGAGGTAGTTGACTCCGAAATACGTGAACAGGGCGGCCAGGAATCCGCCGATGGCGATCCAGGCGGACCTCTTGCCTTTCCAACCCATGACGATCCGCGTATGGAGGTAAAGGGCAAAGACGAACCAGGTGATCAGACTCCAGACTTCCTTGGGGTCCCAGGACCAGTAGGTCCCCCAAGCCCGGTAAGCCCAGACCATCCCGAAGACGAGGCCGCCGAGCGTGAACAGGGGGAAACCCACGGCCACGGCCCTGTAGGCCAGGGCGTCGAGCCGGGCCTTTTTCTCCTCCGTGTCGGCGGCCAGATAGAGCAGACTGGTCACGAAGGCGACCGCGAAGAAGGCCTCGCCGAGAAGGGTCACCGAGACGTGGAGCCAGAGCCAGTAGCTTTGAAGGGCCGGGACGAGAGGCGTCGCTTCCTTGGGCATGAGCGGCGAAGAAGCCAGGGCCACAAGGCCCACGACGATGAGCATCAAATAGGGACCGAGCCGCGGCGCGCGCGAGGACCGGCCGAAAATGATGAGCGCCAGCACGATGGCCCAT
Organism: Candidatus Aminicenantota bacterium; assembly: GCA_963743205.1. GTDB lineage: Bacteria > Acidobacteriota > Aminicenantia > Aminicenantales > Saccharicenantaceae > RBG-16-66-30. The sequence continues at coordinate 472,796 of CAVUOW010000009.1, read as the reverse complement.
GACAGGAACGAGAGCGATTCGTACATGTTCGTGAACGGCGCGTGCCCGCTCGACGCCGTCCTGAGGATGAGGGCGGCCGTGTGGCTGCAGAAGCCGATGACGGCCAGGACCATTCCGGCTCCGGTCCAACGGTCCCGGCGGGCGAAGAGCCCGGCGAAATAGACAAGGAGGGCGAGGACATAGAAGACGAAGGCGATCGTGAAAAGCGTCGATTCGGTCATTCCGGCCTCCTGATGGATTCGAAGATCTTGTCGAATTCCGCTTGGAACGCCTCCCGGCTTTTCGCGGCCTGCCCGCCGGCGGCGAGATCGACCTTTCCTTGGGAACCTTCGAGGACGACCCGGATCTCCCGGGGAGGCCAGTAGAAGGCCAGGAAAAAGCCCCCCGAGACGAGCAGGCAGCCGAGCCAGATGAGGTTCACCCCCGGATCTTTGGCCGCCTCGAGAACGGAGTAGGGCGCGGCCGAATAGTCCTTGAGGACAACCGAGATTTTGGGGGCGTCGGCCGCCGCGGCCTTCCTGGCGCCGGACATCGGATCGTTGCCATGGCCCTGTCCGAAGTCCGGGTACTTGGCGAAGATCCAGCCGGAGAAGACCCGCTCTTCTCCCTTCCAGGCCTCCACCAGGGCGGCGGGATTGTTGGGGTCCTCGGAGCGGCTCTGGATCTCGTTCCCCTCCCCGATGACGAAGTCGGGGACGAACCGGCGGACGACGACGCTGGTGACATCCGCGCTTTCGACGGGGGCCTGCTGGCCGACATTGAGCGTCATGGTCTTTAAAACGGCCGGGTCTCCCGGCTTCCTGAGCTCGAGGACGACCCGGGAGCGGGTCCAGTCCCAGCCGTAGCTCTGCTGGTAGAAGGAGATCCCTTTGTAGGTCAGCGGCTCGTTGACCTCGATGACCCGGGTGAGGACGGGAGCGCCGCCCTCGATGACGGACACGGTGCTCTTCCAGTCTTTGACGCCGCCTTGCGGGTAGTATTCCGTATCGAACTTGTCCAACCGCAGCTGGAAGGCCGCATGCGGAACGTCGGCCGTCTGGCCGTCCGTGAGTGACAGTTCGGCCCGACGGCTGACGAGACCGCTGGTAAAGCCCCCGGCGATGATCACGAGGAGCCCGAGATGGACGATGTCCGAGCCGAACCAGCCCAGCCGCCTCTTGCGGGCCAGCAGAGTGATCTTCTCGCCCTTGGCGGACTCGTCCACGCGGTAGCGCCGGGCCCTGAGCCGCCCGGTGACGCTATCTTTGGCCGCGGCGAGAGTAAGCGGCAGGCGGAAACGCGCGCTGGCGCGCATGGACGTCACAGATTTTGCGTCCGCCTCAGGGGCCGCACGGAAGACCCGGCGCCATTTGGGGCCGAGACGGGAAATCGTGCAGACGATGGTGTTCGCGGCAAGAAGAAGCAAGAGAGCGAGGTACCAGACCGATCCGTAGAGGCGGGTCAGCCGGAGGGCGATGGCCACTCCGGACAGGCTTCCGTAGCGGGCGGAGTATTCCGCGACGCTTCGGCCCTGAGGGATGAGCGTCCCCACGATCGAGGCGACCGTCAGGAGGATGATCAGGAAAATGGCCAGCTTGACCGAAGAGAGGAATTTCCAGACGGATCGCATGCGCCCTCCCTGAATCTTGCGGCCACCGGCCGCCAAAACTCTAAGAATATTATAGGATTTCGCGCCCAGGTGCAACCCTCGGGGAGTCGCCGGCCTTGAACCCTTCGGGCCGTGGGACGTAAGATACTTTAGGGGAGTATTTTTTTAGGTCCCCTTGTCGTTTACGGGAGGTCGCTATGAACGTTCAATATGTGGAACCGATCAACCGCGCCTGGCACCGGATGAAGATCGCCTTGTTCAGGCCCTTCGACATCCACAAATGGTTCGTCGTCGGTTTTAACGCCTTCCTGGCCGGGCTGATGGAAGCCTCCAACGGCGGAGGCGGGGCGCGCGCCGGGAAAGAAGGCAGCTTCAGGGAGTTCATCAACTTCCCGCATACGGCCTGGGACTGGCTGATGAACCACCCGGCCTGGGCTATCGCCATTCTCTTCGCGGTCGTCGTCGCGATCGCCGTGATCGTCGTCCTCACCTGGGCCAGCTCGAGGGGCGTCTTCATGTTCCTGGACAACGTCGTGCGCGACAGCGTCGAGATCGCCAAGCCCTGGAGGGAATACGAGAAGGAGGGCCATTCGCTGTTCGTCTGGCGGCTCCTCCTGGGGATCGCGGCCTTCGCGACATTCGGCCTGGTGACCACCTTCTTCTTTATCAAGGGGGCCGCCCTCTACGATAGCGGGGTCAGTCCGGTGCTGCCCATCGGCTTCATGGTCGGCCTGGGATTGCTCGTTCTCGGCCTCGTGCTGATCTGGGGCTTCATCGTCCTCTTCCTCAAGGACTTCGTCGCCCCCCTGATGTACAGGAACAGGATCTCCGTTGGCGCGGCCTGGAAGCTCTTCCTCGACGTCTTCCGGAAGTATCCTTTCCAATTCGTCGGCTACGGCATCATCATCTTCCTGCTCATGATCGCCTTTGCCGTCGCCGTGATCATCGCCGGCCTGGCCACCTGCTGCATCGGCTTCCTTTTCCTGGTCATCCCCTACATCAGCACGGTCGTGACCCTGCCGGTGTGGTACGCGTATCGGGCCTTCAGCCTCGAGTTCCTGGCCCAGTTCGGCCCGGAATACGACGTCTTCAGGCGGGCTTCGCCGGGCGAGACCGCGGCGCCCGTGGGACCCGCGGCCCGCTAGGCGCTCAGGATGTCGTGGGAGTGGAGCAGCCTCGTCTTGACCTTTAATCCGTAGGGGCAGGCGCGCTCGCAAAGCCCGGCGCACGTTTCGACAGCCCGTAGGCTTCTGTTCGGCCGGGAGCTCGGCGTAGTAATCCATAGCCTGCCTTTCCTGGCCGTAGTTCTCGTAGTACATGGCGAACCGCAGGACGTCGTTGACCGCCACACGGTTGGGACACGCCGATAAGCACGCCGTGCAGCTCACCCGGCAATAGGAATCGCGGGTCTGTTCCTGATATCTGGCGATCAGGCCGAGGGCCGCGCGGTCGAGAGGCTGGCCGGAGGCCGCCACGTATTCCTCGACGTGGGAGTAGCTGCTCATGGTCGGGATGCAGGTGTCGAGATCCGGGTTGCTCAGGACCCATCGGATGGCGGCCTGGGGATAGCTCGATCCGGGACCGACCATGTTCTTCAGGTTCTTTTGCATGCCGCCGGCGAATATCTTCATGGCCACGGTGCCGACGCCTTTCGCGCGGACCGCCTTGACGAGGGGCTCGATCTCCGGGCCTTCCGAATGGTTGTACATGATCAGGACGACCTGCGGGAAATCCGACTTCAAGGCCTGTTCCAGCGTCAGCTTGGCGTTGTGGGTGGAAAATCCCGTGAATCTGACCTTGCCGTCCTTCTTCAGCTGATCATAGGCCGATAGAGCCTCCTGGTTCTTCATGAGCGCCTCGAGGTCGCCGAGGCCGTGGACCATGGCAACATCGACATAGTCCGATTGGAGGCGTTTCAGGCTCTCTTCCATCCGCTTGATGAGCGCGGCCTTCTCGATCTTCTGGGCGGGATTGAAGCCGTGCTTGGTGGTGATGACGACCTTGTCCCGGACGCCTTTGAGTCCCTGGCCGACATAGGCCTCCCCCTTCATCCTGAGATAGCTCTCCGCCGTGTCGAAATAGGTCACGCCGCAATCAAAGGCGTAGCGGAGGACGTTCGGCTCGAAAAGGGAGATCGCGCCGCAGCCGACGTCGGACACCTTCAGCCCGGTCTTGCCGAGGACGTTGTATTTGATGACCTTGGGCGTTCCGGCGGCCTTTGGCTCCTGCGAGACCGAGGCCGGATCGCCTCGGAGCCGTCCGGCGACGCCGAGGCCAAGCGCACCTGAGGTCAACGATGAAAGGAATTGACGTCTTCGCAATCGTGACATGAGTCCTCCTTATTTTGCCGTTTTCTTTACGGAGATGGGGGCCAGGATCTCCAAATGGGCCTCCAAGCCCGTGCCCAAGGGACCCATCAGCTGCAGGACATAGGTCTCGCCCCCGCGCGGCGCAGGCCCCAGGATCCGCATGTCCTTTCCCGGTTCGCCCGGCCGTGGGAGCTCACCCGCCGTAGCGTAAAAAACGACGCTCGTGACGAACCCCTTGGCCTGATCGCCTCCCTCGAGGGTCAGCTCGTCGCCGCTCTTGAAGGCGGCCTGCTCGACATCTTTTTTCGTCCAATTCGTGGTGACAAAGAGCCCGTTCGGAAACGCGTTGACATCGAGCACGTTCCCCTCCAGGGACCCGGGCCCGACCTTCACGGCACCCATGTTCAGGTCCATGTTCGAGAAGAAGCCGGCGGCCAGAGGCTGGTTCGTCTTGAATTCGGTGACCTCCATCAGGTTGCCGCGCGTCCCGACCTGGGACACGAACCAGGATAGCGGCACCCGGAGCCCCTCGACCTCTTCGAACGGGGCAAAGTCGTAGTTGACCTCATACTTGTCTCCCTCGGCGGTCGTCCCCTGAAAAACGAGCCGCTTCAGGCTGAAATCGTCGGCTTTCAGATAGAACTGGGTCATGACCGGCCCGTCCGTGGCTTTGGTGGTCAGATGGTAGAGCGTTTCCGGCCCGAATGATCTCAATCCGACGAGTTTGAGCTGGTCGCCGAATTTCGCCAGCGAGAACGCGCCGGCGTAGATCTTGGCCAGCGTCTGGTAGACGGTCTTTGGGGTGCCCGTGACTTCGCTGGCGTTTCCGAACGAGTTGCGGTCGACTCTCCCTCCCTTGACGCAGACGATCTCTGTGACGACGGGGCCCTTCCCGGTGAGGATCTTGAGATCGCCGGCAGCCGAAGCGATCTGCAGCGTCCCGCCCGTCCGGAAGGACACGCTCGTCACCTGTCCGAGCTTCTCCGGACCGCCGGAAGCCTCGAGGTTCTTCTTGAGGATGTCCTTCACGGATAGATCCGCTTGGGCGGAGATCAGGCCGACCGCCGAAAAGAAGATGATGACGGCGGCCGCCCGCCGCCCCCGGGATGTGTCGAACATGCCTCCCTCCTGTCCGGAATACGTCAGGCCATCCAGGGACGGGCGCGCTTCATCTGCGAAACGGCCTTGAGGGCGTTGGCGGCGATGTCCGTGTCCTCGGCGATCTGGAAATCGAACATGCCGACGCAAATGAAATCGGCGCCGTTCTCGAAGCTCCACTGGAAGGCGTCGCGCGGATGGATCGCCCCGGCCGCAAGCACCTTGTAGGCGATCCACGGCTTCTTCAGCCGGGCCATGAACTCGATCGTCTCCTTGGCGTCGCTGCACCACATGTTGTCGTGGTTGAGGTTGTGGTCCGTCTTGAATCCGTTGATCTCGTCGAATGATACGCGGCCGCTCTCGGGGGTCGCCGACCAATAATCGTCCCGATGCAGGGTCTTGACCCAAAAGTCGGGGTCGAAGCCGGCTTCGACGCACTTGCGCACGGTCTCGAGGCTGTGAGCTCCAAGGCCGCAGGGCACGAGCTGGTCCTTCATGAAGCTCATGGTGTCCTCGAGGGCCTTCATCTGGCCGTCCTTGACGAGCTTGTCGCAAATCCCGCCTTGAACGTACACGGCATCCGCCCCCGTATCGATGGAATTCTTGATGGAATCCTTCAGACTGTCGCCGGCCGCGCAGTCGGAGATCCACAGCAGCCTGCCGCCGGCCTTGCGATGGGCTTTGACCAGGCGGCCGGAAACCGGGTTGGTCAGGAACGTATTGATGCCGCGCTGTTCGGCCAATTTGAAGGTCTCGAGGATCTTTTCGTCGGTGTGATAGGCCTTGACGAGCGGTGAGACGTAGATCAGGTCGCGGCTGTGGGCCCAGCCGCCCATCAGGTTCCCGCCGCCGATCACGCGGCTGATCTCCAGGCCCTTGATCTTGCCTTTGGGGATCTCCAAGGGCGCGGCGGCAGGAGCCGGGGCGCCGCTTCTCCCCCCGCCGTCCATTTCCGCGCTCAAAGCCTTCTCTTCGAAGCTGTGCATGGCCGCCAGGGCCGCTCCTCCCGCCGCCAGGGAATTCTTCAGGAATCCGCGTCTGTCGATCTTCTCGGACATGCGCGCTCTCAGGCTTTAATGAATTCCCAAGGAACGGCCTTCAACCTGACGATGTCCTGGATCCTGTCCTTGATGTCGAAACCCGACGCGCAGGTCACGCGGCAGACGTCGCATCTTTCGCAGGACCTGCCGGAGAGGTCAACGGCGTCGAGCGTATGCCGGGCCTGCCCGACATTCCGGTATCCGTAAGCGTACATATAGCTGCGCATCAGGGTGGGAATATCCAGGTTATTCGGACACTGCGGCAGGCAGGTGCGACACTGCTGACAGTAGAGACCGGGTTCCGATCCAGCGTCCGCCAAGTTGAGGTCTTTCAATTCCTGTTCGGACATGCTCAGGTCCTTGATCATGTCCAGGTTCTTGCGCAGTTCTTCATAAGAAGACATCCCTGAGACGATGCTCGAAATATCGGGATTCTGAAGCACCCATTTGAGGGCGGCCGTGATATTCAGCGGCCGGGTCCTGTTCTTGTCCTGGGCCGCGCCGGCGGTCGTCTTCATGGCCACGACTCCCATCCCCGCCTTCGCCGCATAAGCCAGAGACCCTTTCACGGTCTCCGGGTCCTTGGTCTTGTAGTTGAAGGCGGGCATCGCCACGTCATAGATCCCGGAGTCGGCGGCGGCCTGGAGAGCCCCTCCGGCCGGATTGTGCGTGGCAATGCCAACGAAGCGGATCTTGCCCTGTTTTTTGAGCTCCGTCATGGCGCTCAGTATGGGATCAAAAAGAACCAGTTCTTTTTTGTCCGCGAAGGGCAGCAAGAGGATGTCCACATGATCGAGGCCGAATCGTTTCAGGCTGTCCTCGGCCGTTTTCATGTAGCTCCGGGCCGTCAGGTTCTTCGGGGGGGTGCCTGCCCGGGGATTGAAGCCTTCGGGAGTTGCCGCTGTCCCGACGACGAACGAATCGCGCGGCAAGTCTTTCAGGGCCTCGCCGACAAGCCGCTCGTTGTTCCCCTCGCCATAATAGGTGGCTGAGAAGAACAGCTTGATCCCCGAATCATAGCCCCTCTTGATCAGGTCCACGCTGCTGGCCTCGCTGGTCCCCATGCTGACGAGCGGGGTCTTGATCCCGGTTTTCCCGAGTGTGCGGCTGGCCAATGAGGGGATGGCCTCCGGTCCGCGAGATCCTCCGAGAGCGGCTTTCGCTGTCCCCGGAACAAGGGTCGCGCCGCAAATCCCGGCGAAACCCTTCTTGAGGAATCCGCGTCTGTCGATATTCACGGACATGGGTTTCTCCTTTCGGCTGGACGCCCGGGGCGTTCCCGGATCGAGATGAGGAACGATGATATCCCCGGCCGCGGACGGGTGTCAATAATCATGCTCGGATCTGATCCGACGCGCCGCCGACCTCCGGACCGAGCTTCTTCTTTCTCATCCCGATCTCCGCGGCGACGGCCGGCTGAGGCTGAGGCACAATTGGGCGCCGGCGAAGTAGACCCAAATGGAAAAGAAGGTCCAAAGTTGAAGCAGGGTGATGGATCCGATGATCCCGGGCATAGCGGAAAACAGGCTGATCGCGCTCACGTACAAGCCGAATACATGCTTGAGCACCTCCCAGAGGACCGCGACCGCGAATCCCCCGGCCATGGCGTGTTTGAGGCCGAACGCGCGGTACGAGAGATAATGGTAAGAGAACGCCAGGAACAGTCCCTCGATGATGATATAGGCCGGCATGATGAAATAGTACGATTTGACGATAGGAAGGCGCCCGAGCCTCTCGGCGATGATGAAGAGCGTGCTCCCGCTCAAAACGACGACAACGAGCCCAAAAGCGGTGATCAGGAAGAACGAAAACGTCTTGAGCGTCGCCAGCCATCCTTTTGCCGCTCGCTCGGAGCCCAGGATACGGTTGAGGGCCGAGCGCAACTGGGAGAAGACCCCAAACGAAGATAAGATGAGGAAGAGGAAGCTGACGACGGAGAGAACACCGCTCGACTTGAGCATGTCTTGCAGGATGTTCATCACGGTGCCTGAAACCGCCGCGGGGAAAACCTTGACGTACTCCTCCAGTTTTACCAGCGCCGTGCCCTTCTTCAAAAAGACGCCGGCCAGCGAGATGACGAAGAGGAAGAACGGGAACAGCGAGAGAAAAGCGAAAAAGGAAACCGAAGCCGCCAGCGTGGCGGCCTGTTTCTGCTTGAGTTGCTCAAGGACATGCCTGACCGTCCGGACAATCCTCCCGGCCCAGTTCACGGTATTCATCGTTAGTGACAACTTTCTTGCGTCCGCGGCACGATGTTCTTGTTGACGTGGAACAGGTTCTCCGGGTCCCACTTCGTTTTGACGACGAGTGAGGCGATCGGATCTTGGCGGCGTGGTAGATTGGCTTTCATTATCAAGTCTCCTTTTAACGAGGGAGTCAGGCGGAGCGGGCCGGCTCGGGTGATCCCATCCTCCTCCCCGGCCAAATGGGATTCATGATGTTGGCCAGGATGACGAGAAGGGCACAGCCGATGACGTTGAACCAGAGATAGGGGATCTTCGTGAAAAAGAAGCAGGCCAGAACGGTGAGTTCGGCGATGAGCGCGGCGATGAAGGTCGCGTTCCCGCCGATCCTCTTGAAATAGAAGGCGATGAGAAATATCCCGAGGATCGTCCCGTAAAACAGGGAGCCCATGATGTTCACGGCTTCGATCAATGAGCCGAGGTGGTTCGCGAATTGGGCGAAGGCGATGGCGTAGAGCCCCCAAAAAACCGTGGCGGCCTTCGACACACGGACATAGTGCCGTTCCGGAGCGTCTCGCCGGACGAGACGTTTGTAGATGTCGATCACGGTGACGGAAGCCAGGGCACTGAGCTCGGCGGACGAGGCCGACATCGACGCCGAGAGGATCGCGGCCAGGATCAGCCCGATAAGCCCGATCGGAAGATAGCGGGTCACGAAACTCAGGAAGATGTAGTTCGTATCATTCGTCTCGGCCAGGGGGTCGTTCTTCTTGATCAACCCGATGGCTTCCCGCCGGATGCCGGCTTCCGATTCCTTCACGAGCCCGAGCTTCTTCATCGCCTCGGCCTCGTCCCCTTCGTTGCGGTTCTCGATGGCCGCCAGCATCTGCCGGAGCTGCTCCTGCTTCTCCCCGCCCAGGCGTCGATAGTCCGTTTCGAGTTTCGTATAGGCTTCCGCGTAGGGACCGTTCCTCACGTGGGCCGTTTCGACCGGGTTGAAAAACAGCGGCGGCGTCACGAACTGGTAAAAAACGAAGATCATGGCGCCGATGAAGAGGATGACGAACTGCATGGGGACCTTGAATATGCCGTTGGCAAGGAGCCCCATGCGGCTTTGGGCGACGGACCGCCCGGCGAGGTAACGCTGGACCTGCGACTGGTCCGTCCCGAAGTACGACAGGGCCACGAAGGCCCCGCCGATGAGGCCCGACCAGAAATTGTAGCGGTCGGCCCAATGAAAGGTGAAGTCGACGACATTCAGCTTGCCCAGCTTTCCGGCCAGATGGACGGCGCCCGAGAACGAAATGTCGGGCGGCAGCCGGCGGAAGATCATGAAGAACGCGGCGCCCATTCCCGCCGTCACGATCGCCATCTGCAGGAGATGCGTCTTATTGACGGCCTCCGTCCCCCCCGCGGCCGTGTAGAGGACGACCAGGCCTCCGATCATGAAGATCGTCAGGCGGAAATCCCAGCCGAGGATGACGGAGATGATCAGGGCCGGGGCCAGGATCGTGAATCCGGCCGCGAGCCCCCGCTGGATGAGAAAGAGCAGGCTCCCCAGGACCCGATTCTTCAGGTCGAACCTCTGCTCCAGGAATTCGTAGGCCGTGTACACCTTGAGCTTATGAAACAAGGGGACGGCCGTGATGGACAGGATGACCATGGCGATGGGCAATCCGAAATAGAACTGGACGAAGCGCATGCCGTCGACGTAGGCCTGGCCGGGCATGGACAGGAACGTGATCGCGCTGGCCTGGGTGGCCATGATGGAGATCGTGACGCCGTACCAGGGGGTCGATCTGTTGGCCAGGAAATAGCCGCGCATGTCCTTTTTCCCCCGGGTCTTCCAGACTCCGTAGACGGCCACGAACAGGAGGAACGACGCCAGGACGATCCAGTCCAGGGAATGCATGGGCTATGATCTCAGGATCTCTTCGTAAAAGGCCTCATACAGCGGAATGATCCGGTCGGCGTCGAAGGACTCCTCGGCGCGTTTCCGGGCCCGCGCCCTGAAGAGGGCGTGCCGGGCCGGGTCGGTGAGAAGGGCCACGGCGCTCGCCGCCATGTCCGCGATGTCGCCCACGGGGAACAGATACCCCGTCTCCCCGTGCGTGATGACCTCGGGCAGGCCGCCGATCGCGGTGGCGATCACCGGGACGCCGCAGTTCATGGCCTCGAGGGCCGTGAGGCCGAAGCTCTCCTGCTCGCTGGGCAGGAGAAACAGGTCGGCGCAGAGAAAGAGGGCTTCGAGCTGGTCCTGCTCGCCCATGAACTGGACGTCGGCGTTGAGCTTCAGTTCCCGGACGAGCTGCTGGATGAACAGTCGCTCCGGCCCGTCGCCGATGAGGACGAGCTTGGCCGGGATGCGTTCGCGGACCCGGGCGAAAATGCGCACGACGTCCGCGATCCGCTTCACAGGGCGGAAATTGGAGGCGTGCATCAGGATCTTCTCGCCCCGCGGCGCCAGCGTCTCCTTCGAGCACAGGTCGCGGTTCTGGGCGGGCCTGGCGATCTCGACAAAGTTGGGGATGACCCGGATCTCGCGCCGGATGTCGAATTCCTCGACTGTGCGCTGCATGAGGTAGCGGGAGACGGCCGTCACACCGTCGGACTTCTCGATGGCGAACTTGACGACCCGCTGAAAGGACGGGTCGGCGCCGACCAGGGTGATGTCCGTGCCGTGGAGGGTCGTGATCGTCTTCAGGCGCTCGGAATTGAGGATCTGCCTGGCCAGGTAGGCGCTGGCGGCGTGCGGCACCGCGTAATGGGCATGGATGATGTCGAGGCCGCGGGTCTCCGCGATCTCGACCAGCTTGGTGACCAGGCTCAATTCGTACGGAGGGTACTTGAACAGCGGATAGGTCGCGACCTCGATCTCGTGGACGAAGATGTTCCGGTAGAACGTGCGCAGGCGAAACGGCGTGGCATAGCTGATGATATGGACCTCGTGGCCCTTCTTGGCCAGGCCGATGGCCAGCTCCGAGGCCACGACCCCGCTGCCGCCGTGAGTCGGATAGCAGACGATCCCGATCTTCATGACGGACCTCATGGGATCGTCCACAGGTACTCGGGTCCGAAGAACCCGACGGGGTCCTCCACCCGGATGGCCTCCCTGACCAAAAAGGGCTCGCCGAACTTGGCGCCGATATGGGCGCCGTAGTTCCTGGCCCGGGTTTCGACGGTATCGAGAAACTCGGGCCGGCCGATGAGCGTTCCGTCGCTCTCGGGTCCGGCCTGGCCCGGTCGGTGGAATTGGGATCCATAGGCCCGGACGGCGCTCATTCTTCGCTCGTGGGAGTCGGAGATATCGACGATAAAAGAGGGCGTGAACTCGAACCGGGTCTGGTAATAGATGATCTTATAGGGCCGGAAAGGCGGCTCGCCCGTTTCGATCTTCCTCAATCCCGAGAGGTAGGCCGCCTGGCGCACAAGATGCGAGGCTTCCTCATGGTCCGGATGACGGTCGACCCAATAGGGCGCGAAGACGATCTTCGGCTTGTGGGCGCGCAGGACGGCGATGATCTTGAGCTTGTTCTCCCAGGTCGCCTCGACCCGCCCGTCGGGGATGTCCAGCATTTGATGGACCGTCAAGCCCATGATCCCGGCGGAGTTCGCGAACTCCCGGGCCCGGATCTCGGCGCTGCCCCGTGTCGCCATCTCCCCCCGGGTCAGCACGACGACGCCCGTTTTATGGCCCAATCCCGACAGCTTGACCAACGTGCCGCCGCAGCCGAGCTCGACGTCGTCGGCGTGGGCGCCAAACGCTAAGGCATCCAATTCCATGGCCGTCTCCTTGCCGGACGCAATCCTTCACATCACGAGAAACTGATGGTCCGCCACATCGATATCGATAGCCTGGTCGAGTCGGTCGATAAACGGAACGCCATACTTGATCAAATACGGCACGATATTGAAGACCCGCTCCTGAAGACGCTGGTTGGGGAAGAGGTTGTCGAGGGCCTTGCGGAGCTGCTGGACCGCGATGTCGTTCCGTTTTCGGGCCGCCTGCTGCACCTTCTTTTGCAGGAAGTCCAGCTGCTGGTTCATCTTCCCCTTGGCCCGATCAGCGGATCCGGTCAAGCCCGGATCGAAGGCCAGGATCTCCGCCTTCACGCCGGCATAGTCCCGCTCGAGATGATCGCGGGCGAGGAGCAGGGCCTGGCTCACGGAATCCGGGATTTCCCGCTTGGTGATCTCTCCGATCGCCCCGGCCGCGTTGCGCCAGAGGTCCGGAACGCTCAGACCGTACTTCTTCAGGATATGATCGATCTTCCTTTCGACGATGGTCACGTTCTTCCGCGGATAGATCACGGGCATCGGCAGTCCGAAGGCCTCATAGACGCCTTTCAGCTGGCCGAAATAGGCGATTTCGGCAGGACCGCGCGACATAGGCCACCGTTGGCAGAACCGCGTCCTGATAGAGCGGGCGCAGAAGGACATTCGGACTGAACAAAGAGGGCTTTTCTTTGGCCAGCTTGAGGAGGTCCTCTTTCGTGGCCATGGCGGGAAGGCCTTTGATGTCGTAGGCGCCGTCTTTCCATTGGATGGCCAGGCGTTCCCGCTCCGCGTAAAATTGGTTGAGGATCCCCTCGTGGAGGGGGATCTGGGCCTCATATCCGGCCTGGCGCAGCCGCTCCGACGCGGCGACGGCCCGCCGGGTCGAGGGCGACTCCTCGGCGATCTCGCGAAAAAATATTTCGCGCCCCATCTCTTTCAGGCGGGGATGGCTGGCGTCGATGAAGACGAGGCCGCGGGACTTGAACAGCCCGGTCATCCAGCGGCCGAAGGCTTCGACATAGGACCGGCCGGGCTGGTAGGCTTCGCTCAGGGAGCCCAGGATGTCCGCCTTGAATTCCGTGTCCAAGGTCAGGTCCTTGAGCTGCTCGAGGCAATCGCCGATATCCCGGGGCAAGGGGATCTTCGAAACGGGGATCTTCGATTCGCGCGAAGGCGCCGGACAACGGATCTCCCGAAGCCGGTTGTCTTTGTCCAGGAGGGCGATGTGATCGATCTCCGCCAAATCGTGATCGTCCGAGGCCAGCCAAAAGACCGGCACGAAGCTCCCGAGACCGCGACGGTTGAGAGTGTCCGCAAGCTTGATCGCGGTCAGCGCCTTGTAGATGGTGTAGAGCGGCCCGGAAAAAAGCCCGACCTGCTGTCCCGTGACCACGGCGCAGGCCTTGTCCCGGACGAGCGTTCCGATCGCATCGAGAGTCTCGGGCCCGCAGCCATAGCTCCTGTTCTGTTCGCTCAGGACCGCGGCCAGATCGTCCCGGGCGATTTGGCGCGACCGGACTCTTTCGGTTTGGCGCTCGAAAGCGGCGGGCTCCCGAAAGTCGCCGTTGTAGAACTCGCGCACCTTGCCGAAGTCATAGAGGTAATCCTCGACCAGGGCCGGAAGATGCACGTGCCATGCGGGAGCCGTCATTTATCTGAACGCCCTGGTGAAAATGGTGAAGAGCAGGATCTGGAAGGCCAGATTCAACAGGACGACGCCGTACAGCCGGCCCCAGGACGAGAAGAAGGGAGGCCGCCCCTGCTCGTCCTCATCTTCTTTTATCGGATGGTTTTTCAGTGGCTTTCCCCGCCGAGATGATATTGGCAAAAAGCCGGAACGCGCCCGGAACGCCGGCCGGCAGCTGCCGGAACCAGGCGTAGGCGGTGTAGACGAAAATTCCCCGGCCATACCGGCCGTAGAGCAGACCGCCCGTTCGATCGGGCTCACCGGGATCATGGCAAGCCAGGACCGTCTCGTATTTCTCGTCCCATTGGGAAGCGAAATACAGGCCCCGCTCCTGGATCCAGCCCTCAAAATCCTCAGGCGTGATCTTGTTCGGGACGTTCAGCAGCGGGTGGCCGGGAGCCAGGAAGACCATCGGAGCGTTCTCGACACTCACCCGATCCCTGCCGATCGTGAAGGGATAAGGACCGATGCGTTCGGGCAACGAACCGGAGGCCACATTATACTGGACGACGAGCGTCCCGCCGCGGTCGACGTACTGGAGGAGCTTCTCCGTCACGACCTTGAGGATATTCCGCGTATTATAGGCCCTGACCCCGGTGATGATCGCGTCGAATGGGGAGAGATCCCCGTTTTCGAGCATCTCGTCGCTCAGCTCGACCACGTCATAGCCGAGGTTTTGGAGGGCCTGGGGGACCTCATCCCCCGCGCCCATGATGTAGCCGATCCGTTTCCCTTCTGTTTTAATGTCCAGCTTGACGACCTTGATCCGGCTGTCGGGGAAACAGACCTGGCGGCGAATATGGGGGTAGGAGATCTCGACCAATTCCCGGCTGAACCTTTCTCCTCCGGCTTCGGCTTCCGCCGAGAGGTCGGTCTCGCCGGCGGCTTCCGGCGGGGTCACGTCGAACGTGACCTCGACCTCGTCATATTTGCCGGTCAGGGAAAAAGGCTGACGGGCCGGATTGATCTTCCATGCCTCCGGCCCTTTGAGCCGGACCTCGCCGGCGACATTCGGGGAGTGGCTCTTCAGCCGGAGCATGACTTTTTGGGAATTCACCCCGGCGAAGATACGGACTTTGTCCTCGACCTGGACGGTCAGGCGCGGCCGGATCTCGAAGGGACGCAAAAGCTCGCCATTCACCGGGTCCGTCCAACGGAAGCCCACAGGGACCGAGTATTCCAGAAGATGTCCGCCGGCGTTCAGGGTGATCCTGGCGCTGAGCGCCGGAGGATTTTCGGCGAGCCCGATTGAGGTTTTCCTGGTGCGAAGCATCCAGCCAATAGGGCTGGGACAGCGGAAAATCCCGGGGAATTCGAACGGCGGTCTCGATGACGGCGGGCTCATTGTCATTGAGGGGGCGGTCGAGGACCGTGTCCGGCCCCACTTTCGGGAAGCCCACGCTGTGAACGGCGAAGGGCTGGTCGGACCGGTTGATGATCGTCGTTCTGACTTGGATCTCATCTCCCGGCGCGGCCGCAAAATCGCCGGCCATGGCCTCCATCCAGATCCCCCCGCAGGCCTGGATGACGCGAACCAGCTCTTCTCTCTTGAGCCGGACCCAATTCTCGTCGGCGAGCTTGGCCAATTCGTCGTGAACGGCCAGCAGGCCGGGGATCGATCTTGAGGGATGCTCCGGATCGAACGACCGCAAGCTCCCGGCCAGCAGGAGACCCGCCTTGTGTCCGCCGGGGACGCGATCCCAAGTGACGTCGATCCCCTCGAAAAGGTCGTTCTTCGCCGGCTCCCCGGCCAGAAGCTCGAAAGACTCGTACTGGGTCCCGCGCCGCGCGGCCGAGCCGAATCCCTGGCTCTTGTGCTGGGAGCGGCCCTCCGCGGCCATCTCGTTATAGGATCTCCCCAGAAGAGGATTGTATTCGCCCGTGTCGAGCCGCAGCCTGTTCGGGGTTTCGTCCTTGGATTGGGGAAAGCCGTTCCAGAACAGCCGCCGGGCCTTCCACGGCGACACATATTTCAGCTGTTCGGGGAAGCGGGTCCGGTCGGCGGCGGCCGCAAAGGCTTCCTGGGCCAATATCGCCGAGGCCCTGTGGTGGCCATGCCCGCCGGAGTTGTCCGCGGTGAACCGGGTGATGACCACGTCGGGCCGGAATTTTCGGATCACCCAGACGATGTCCGCCAGGACTTTTTCCTTCCCCCAGAACTCGAATGTTTCCTCGGCGGTCTTGGAGTAGCCGAAATCGACAGCCCGCGTGAAATACTGTTCGGCCCCGTCGATCCGGCGGGCGGACAGGAGCTCCTGGGTCCGGATGAGCCCGATCTCGGCGCCCTGTTCCGGGCCGATCAGGTTCTGGCCGCCCTCGCCGCGGGTGAGTGACAGGTAGGCCGTCCGGAATTTTCGTCCCTTCGAGAAATAGGACAGGACCGCTGTGTTCTCATCGTCCGGATGGGCGCCCACGTAGAGGACGCTGCCGAGAACGTCGAGCTTGTGAAGGGCGATGTCCAGATCCGCGGAACTGACGATCCCGGCCGGCTGGGCCCGGACATGAATGCTCGGGAACAGGGCTATTCCCACGGCCAACGTCATGATCGTCTTTAAGATAGTCCGGTTCATCGGCCCCAACGCGTCCGCGTCTCAGAAAAGCCGTTCCGGGAATCCCCGCCGCGGGTTATTTCGCCGCCTGGATCTTGAAGGGGACTTTCAGCTGTTCCCAGTGAAGGTAGGCCGTCGCCGATGTCCCGGCCAGGTCATCGAACCCGAACATCAACCACTCCTGGTGGGGGGCCTTGACGGGCGTGACCGTGACGCGCAGGGCATCCTCGTCCTGGCTATACGCGAAGCTTCCCCAGGCGGCGTTGTTCTTGCTGAAGATGATGGTCCATTCCTTTTCCCCGGGGATCATGTGGAGGCCGTATTTTCCGGCCGGAAGAGGCTTCCCCTCGACGAGGACGTCCTTCTTGAATTCAATGGTCGTGTTCTCGTTCGCGCCGACCCTCCAGGGATAGGGTTTGTTCTTGGAATATTGATTTCCGGGAGCCATGCCGTAGGGGACCAAATCTCCCCATATCTGTCCGTCCCTTGACGCCCGGCCGGCTGTAGTCGATGGTGATATCGCAATCCGTCCCCAATCTTTGCATGACGCTGGCTTTGAGGCTCGCCGCGACTTTAGGCCCCTGGGCGAGGGACGGGGAAGGCAGAGCCAGGACGAGCGCCAGGACCAGGACAACACCGATCGTCAGGCCAAAACGTTTCATGATTTCCTCCATCAATGTTTTCGCGAAGACGTTGCATCCATTATAGCCGAATCGGGGCTCTAAGAGAATTCCGCTCCAATGCCTCGTTATTTCAGCTTCATCTTCCGCAGAAGACCCTGATACCGCGGGTCGTCGCGCAGGGTATCGAAATATCGGGTCAACGCCGAGATAGGGCATATTCTGGTCACGCGCCTGGTAGGCCTTTTCCAGCCATTCGAGGGCTTCGTCCTTCTTTTCGGCACGGGTATAAAGTGTTCCGATCTGCCAGGGCGAAACATAGGTCGTTTGCGAGCGAGCCACCAGTGTCTCGGCCACGCGCCGCAAAGCGCGTCGTGTAGCCACCCTCCTCGAACCCGCGCCAAGGCCTCCTCGGCTTCCCGATCGTCCCTCGCGGCATAAGACTGCTTCCACACCTCCAGCGCCTCCGTGTACAGGTGCTTCATGTGCAGGGCGGAGCGGAGGGTGGACAGAGCCACCAAGTCGTTGGGGGATGTCTTGAGCGTATCGCGAATTCGCCCGATCGCGTCGTCGTACCGGCGCGCGTACATCAAGTCCATCCCATAGAGAGCCTGGAACAGGGAATTGAACGGGTCCACGTCCAGCGCCCGCTCGATCTGCGACATGGCCTCCTTCGGGGCGTTCGAGGATGTTCAATAAATGTGAAGAGTAGGCCCGGGCTTCCGGATAGTTGGGATTGAGGTCGATCGCCGGCGGAACTCCGTCTCCGCACCCTCCCAGTCCCAATACATCCACGTTCGGATGACGGCCAACGGTAATGGACTTCCGCGAGCATGCTATCCAACTCCAGGGCTTTCGCCGCCGCCTTCGCGACTCTCGGCGTTGTCTCGCTCGTCGGAGCCAATCCCTGTTGCTGGCGTCCGACCCAGACCTGGGCGATTCCCGCGTAGGCCTAGGCATAGTTAGCATCCGTGTTCAGGGCCAGATTCGAAATACTGCAGCGCGGTGTCGAGGTCCGGTCGAGTCAATCTTTACAGGTGAAACTGGCCTTGAGGCAGGCCTCGTAGGCTTCGGGATTGATCTTGCCGGCGGTGGCCAGAGCGCGTCTCTTCCTGAGGGGTGAGATTCACTTGCATCCTCCCGGCGTATCCTCCGAGCGATCTCGTTTGCAGTGACAGCACATCCTCAGGTCGGTCGTAGGTTGCGGTCCAGAGGTCTCGCTCGTTCGGGGAGCCTCGATCAGCTCCACCCGGACGCGCACTCTTTCCCGACCCTCAGGTCCGCGCCGATGATCAGCGCGTCGACCTTCAACTCCGGCGCGATCTCATGCACGGGCTTTTTCGTGTCCTTGTATTGCATGACCGACGTCCGGGAAATCACTCGTTTCAGGCTGCCAATCTGGGCCGAGTGTCCTATCAACTCATCGGTGCGTCCCGTCGGACGAAATACTCCTGGCTCGGGATCTCCCGTAAGGTTCTCAATCGGCAGGACGGCGATGGAATCGAAGGCCTGTCCGCGTTTGGGGAAGATCATAAGCCACGCGACGATGGCCAGGATCAAGATTCCCGCTATCGCCGGATAGGCATGGACCTTCTTGAGCCCCAGGATCCGGCCGCGGAAGATCATCGAGGCGGCTCGGACCGGCTGCAATCCTTCAGCGACCGATCGGAGATCTTCCAGCAGCTCGTCCATGCTCTGGTATCGGTCGACGGGACTCTTTGACAACACCTTGAAGACGATATTCTCAAGACCCGCCGGAAGGTCTTTCCGGAGCCTGCCCAAGCGTTCCGGCTCCTGCTGCAGGATCGAATGGATCAACGTCTGTTCGTAATCCCCCTTGAACGGGAGGACTCCCGAGAGCATTTCGTAGAGGACGACTCCCAGGGACCAGATGTCGGTGCGCTGGTCCACGGCTTCACCCTTCGCCTGTTCCGGAGACATGTAGGCGACCGTGCCCACGGTTGTTCCCTCGCGGGTCAGCTTGACCTGGCCGGCGAGCTTCGCCAGGCCGAAGTCCAAGATCTTCACCACACCCTCGGACGTGATGAGCATATTGGCCGGCTTGATGTCACGGTGGACAATTCCTTTTCGGTGGGCGTTCGCCAAGCCCGTGGCCGCCTGGACGGCTATTTCCAGGGCTTCTTCCCGCTTCAGCGGGCCTTGCTTGATCTTTTCCCTCAGGCTCTTCCCTTCATAGAAGGCCATGGCGATGTACATCCGGTCGTCTTCGGCCTCTCCGATCTCATGAATGTTGCAGATGTTGGAGTGGTCGAGGGCCGACGCCGCCCGGGCCTCGTGGACGAACCGCTCCCTCGCTTCAGGATCGGCCGTCCACTGCGCCGGGAGGAATTTGAGGGCTACGGTGCGCTGGAGGCTGATGTCTTCGGCCTTGTAGACGATCCCCATTCCGCCCCGGCCGATCTCGTCGACGATCCGGTACTTGCGGGCGACAAGGGTACCCTTCGAAAGCCCGTGGGCAGGGGCCTGAATGGTTTTGGTCAAGGAGTCGATGGGCGGGCTATCCCGGCTCAGGAGCGCGGCGCAGCTGCCGCAGAACCGGGAAGAATCGGGATTGTCGGTGTGACACTTGGGGCATTTCATGGCTCGACAACCCCAACGCTGGTTGGCCAGAGGATAGCGCCGCTATGGAGGAAAGTCAACTAAGGACCTCCGCAACCGACTGATCGCGAAGTACCCCGACGATTCGTATTAAAGCGCGGGAGAGGCTTCTTATTTGATGGTCCGCCAGGCCTCTATGAATTTCGCGGCGGCGTCGACGAAACCCTCGAGCTCGCGCCGCCCGCGTTCGGCCGTGGCGGTCCTGATGTCGCCGGTGGTCACCGAACCGGTATCGGTCATTTCCCGGGTGCTCGTCTTCTTGCCGGTCTCGAGCGGCCGGAAACGCATGTCCTCGGCCAGCTTGGCCATGGCCGGATCGGACTTCCCGAGCTCGTCCATCCGGGCGACGTCCGGCGGGAAGGACAACTTGGGATTGACCGCCTTGGACATATCGACCAGGCTTCCCGCCAGGTAGAGCATCATGGACGTCTCCTCGACGCCGGCATGGACGTCCCAGGGAATCGGGGGATAGAGAGGCTCTTTGCGCGCGATTTCAACTCTTCCCAGGTCGAACGCAGCGGCCCGGGTCGTTTGGTTGATCTTTTGGATGACGTTGGCGACTGAGACGTTGTTCCCGCCGTGTCCGTTGAAGATAAGGATTTTCCGAAAGCCGTGCCGGATCAGGCTCTGGGCGGTCTCGAAGACCACCGCTTCGAACGTTTCCGGGGACAATGCGATCGTCCCCGGAAAGCCCAGGTGATGGGAAGAGAGGCCCGCGATCACGACGGGGGCGACGAGGACATCGGCCTTTTGAGCGATCAGTTTCGCAGTCTCGACGGCTTCGTAGGTGTCCGTTCCGAGCGGCAGGTGGCGGCCGTGCTGCTCGATCGAGCCCAGAGGAATAATGACGGCGTCCGTATGGGTCAGGGCCTGCTCGACCTCGACCCAGGTCATCTGGGGCAAATAGTTCTTCACTTTTTTTTCGGAAAACAAGGGATTGGCGTCGGGGTTCTGGGCTATGGCCGCTGCGTGAATAGCGGCCACGGCGAGGACCAGGATCCATCCGCGTCTCATGAGGCGAGGTTCAGAATGGGTCATGACATCTTCTCCTTATTCCGTCGACATTCATCTCCGGCCCGGACGTCAGCGAGCCCAACCTAGGGAGCGCGGCGCAGCGCAGCCAGCCGCGTCCGGGCGTCCTTGAGTTCGACAAAACGCGGGTCCGCGTCCGCCCAGTACTTGAGGAATTTCTCGTACTCCAGGCGCGCCCTGCTTTTATCGCCCTTCTCCTCCAAAACCCGGCCGAACCGGTAGTGATAAAGGGGATGAATGAGCATGCGCAGCCGGTTCTTCGGATCAATGGTCGTCAGGCGCTCGTATTCGGCGACGGCCTTGCCGAGATCGCCGTTTTTCCAGTAGGCCCGGGCCAAGACGTCCTTCAGAAATGGGATGTTATATCTGCCCATAGAACCCGAGTTCACGGATGGCAGCACCCCGAACACGATCTTTTCCCCGAGGCTGATCGCCTTTTCAGCCGAGTCCCCGGCCAGGGAGGCCTCGGCGCTCAGAAGCGAGTAATACAGTGTCATCTCCGTTCGGTCGGCCGGATCCAGCCCGGGGAGGACGTTCTCCATCTCCGTCAAATGCGTTTTCACCGCTTCCAGTCGGCCCTGCTTGAGTTCGATCCAGCCGAGGCTAAAGCTGTAATCTGCCGCATAGTTGGCCCGGCGAGATGGATCTTCCTTGACGTTGGAATCCATAGAACTGCGGAAAGCCGCCAAGGACTTGTCGAATTCTCCCCTATCCGCGTAGAGGAATCCCATGGTCCAATCGATGTACGCGACGCCGCCAGGATACTCGAATTTCTCGGCCTGGCTCCGGTTGAAGAGGAAGTCGGCGAGCGACCTGTCCAGCCGGCCGAGAAGATGATCGTGGACGCCCTTGATATAGGGCGCATCCAAGTTGGCCCACTGCGCCGGTGCCTTCTTTGGGTACTCCTCCAGCCAGCGTCCGGCTTCTCCGTAGTCCTCTTTGAGGGCATAAACGTAGGCCAAACCTGGATAGGCGTTGAAGAAATCCGGCTTGATAGCCAGCGCCTCTCGATATTTCGCCGCGGCCTCGTCCAGGTTTCCCATGAATAAATTCATCTCGGCGATGGAATCGACCGGATTGGGAAGCCCTGGATTCAGCTCGGCGTAGCGCGCGAACGATCGAACCGCTTTGGCGAAATCTCCGGTCCTGGCGTAGGCATAACCGAGCTGATTGACTGCAAAGCCATACCTTGGGTCGATGGCGATGGCCTTTTCGAGTTCCCCGATGGCTTCGAAATTGCGGTCGGAGGAAAAGAAAGATAACCCGAGCTCGAAGTGGGCTTCCTTATCCTCCGGATACTTATCGACGAGATCCTTCAGCAGCCGGATCTCTTTTGCAGGGTCCCGTTCGATAGTGCCTGCATATCTGGCATCGATGAAAAGCCGCTCCCTCTCTGTGGCCCGGGTCGAATAGGTCTTGGCTTTTTCCAGGGCCTTGGCGGCGGCGGGATCATCCAAAAGATTCCCGGCTGCTTTGGCCAGGACGTAGTAGGCGAGGGCGAACGTCGGGTCGAGAGCGACGGCCTTCTCCGCGAATTCCCTGGCGTCCGCATAAAAGAAGCTTTCGTCGGCTTGACGGGCCTTCAGATAGTAATCGTAGGCCTCCATGGAGTTCGTGGTGAGGTCGATGATCTTCCGCCCCGGCGCCTCAATCTTGAGGGCCGAGAGCGCGCTACCGCGGCGGATCGTCCGGCTGATCTCGTCGATCTGCGATTTGAGGATGCTGGCGACGCCGTCCCCTCTAGCCGAGGCGCTTTTAAGGATATGCTTACTCGAAGCGTCCAGGACCTGGACGTCCGTGGCGAACGTCTCTCCCGCCTTGACGAAGCTTCCCAGGACGACGGCCTCGATGCCCTCCTTGCGGCAGACTTCGAAGCCCGCCTCCTCGTCGAAGATGGCGGCTGTGTCCCTCCCGGAATTGCGCAGGAGGTCCTTCATCCTCTCCCAGGATGTGACCCGTATGCGATTCGACTGCTCCAAGCTCGTGATGAGAAGATGCGGGATCGCCTCCCGGAGGTAGTCGAGCTCCGCGTCACCGGTCTGGTTCTTGAACCCGATGAAGGCGATCGAACGCCCGGCTCCTTCTCTCTCCGGGACTATTTGCCAGACGAGAAAGCCGACGAGCACCAGAAGAACGGCCGCTCCCGGGATCCAAATCTTCTTGGAGGGGAGCCGGACGGTGATTTCCTTGGACGTCGACGGTTTCCGGGCTGGCAGAGCATGAGGAGTTGTCGGCAGCAATCGCTCGACCCTGTCAAGGTCGGCGAGGAGCTCCTCCGCGCTTCGATAGCGCTTCTCCTTCGGCTTTTCCAGGCATTTCAGGACGATGCGGTCGAGGTCCTCCGGGATCTGGGGGTTCAGCGTCCGCGGGTCGGGCGGCGCCTCGCTTTTCTGCTTGACGGCGATGCTCAGCGGGGTTTCGCCCTCGAACGGAAGACGGCCCGTCAGCATCTCGAAGAGGACGATCCCCAGAGAATAGAGGTCCGAGCCCGGGCCGGCCTCCTGGCCCTCGATCTGCTCGGGCGACATGTAGCCCGGCGTTCCGATCATCACGTTGCCCCCGGTAATCCCCTTGGCGCCGGCCAGGCGAGCGATCCCGAAATCCATGATCCGGGCGTTGCCGTCCTTATCGATCATGATGTTTTGCGGCTTGAGATCGCGGTGGATGACGCCCAACCTGTGGGCTTCCGCCAATCCCTCGGCGACCTGCCGGGCAATGAACACGGCTTTTCCGGAGTTGAGGGGCGCGGCCCTTCGGATGAAGCTTTTCAGATCCTCCCCGGCCACATACTCCATCGTAATGAAATGCGCGCCTTTTTCCTCATGGAGGTCGTGCATCCGGCAGACGTTCTTGTGGATGATCTTCCGGGCCAGGCGGATTTCGTTGCTGAAGCGCTCGATCGTCCGGGCGTCAGATGAGATCTCGGGCCTGAGGAGCTTGAGGGCGACTTCTTCCTTGATCTTGGTGTCGTAAACCCGGAAGACCCGGCCCATCCCGCCTTGGCCCAGTTCCTCGATGACCTCGTACCGGCCGGCGAATACCGTCCCGCGCGCCGGCTCGTCGGCGGCTGTTTCAATTGTCCGTGTCATAGACACGCCCGGCTCCCCGGCCTGGGTCAGCGAGGCCGCGCAGTTGCTGCAAAACCGGGACGTGTCGGGATTATCGGTGTGACACTTCGGGCAATTCATGGTTCCACAACGCAATCGCTGGTTGGCCAAAGGATAAGGCCGTCGGGGAGGGAAGTCAATTTGACGTGGCCCGGCTAGGTTGAAGAGGGTCCTGGTTACCTGCCGGGTCCGGTGAGGCGCCTATACCATTCGTTGGCTTCAGCCACCTTCTTCTTTTCTTCGGGCGTGATCATCGAATCGATTTTCTTCACCAGGGACACAACCCTGTTGAGCTCTTCCTTTGTCATGGAATCTTGGCTCTGTCCCGGGTTCCTTTCATAGAAGAATTCATATTCTTCTTGGGTCAGGCATCTGCGGACAATCTCTCTGGCTTCTGTCTGAAGTCGCTCAATACGCTCCCGTTCTTCCTGAGGAAGCCGGTCGAGGGCGGCACGCAGCTCGGGAGCCATGTCAGTCGCCTTTCGACGGACCGGCTCGTTCCAGCTCAACGAAGGCTTCGGAAGACGCGAGGTTCGAGGCGATGACGGCGATTGGCTCGGTGCGCTTTTATAAGAAAGGGAAAAGTCGGCGGTTCGGGATCTATCAGTAGGAGGACTGAAGGCGGGCCGGGTTGGCGGCGATAGCAGAGACATGAACAGACGAAAGACGAGCAGAACGATGCCCATACCCAGCCAATAATCCCACCCTTTCCTCCGTTTCTTTTCGCTTGCCAGTACGGGGTTTACGCTTACCGATTCCCTCCGTCCGAGACGACTTGACGACCTCGGCGAACGACTCGGCTCCCTCGACGAAGGGATTCTCGGTTCTTCAACTCGCGTCTTTTCAGTATCAGGGTCGGCGATTAAGAGATGTCCACAATCACAAAACAACGTGCCATCAGCATTTGATAGCCCGCATTTCGGGCACGTTCTCATCATGCGCCCCTATTCCAGGTGCCCCTTATTGCAGCTGCGATACCGAGCCAGTTCGCCGTTTCCCAAGGGCCCAGGAAGACGAAGTTCCCGATCGCTTGTTAACATAGGCTATTCGGCGATGTCAACACTCTTGCAAGGCTGGAAGGGCGCCCGGATGCGGCGCCGCCGAATAGCCAGAGAGTGGACCCTCGCGAAGCTTGGCGTAACCGTCACACTAAGGGGCGTGAGGGGGGCCGAACAGGCCGACGAGATGAGGATGAATCCGACAAAAGCAGGTATTCTCCTCAACGCCTTCCCTCCGCCCGTATGACCTGCGAGCAGAATTATATGGAAGAAGGACAGGCCGGGTCAACGGCGTCTCTTTACCGGACGTATCGCCAGAGATCGTTGAGAAGGCCGCTGTACGTTCCGTCCTTGGCATACCCGGAGCCGCCAAAAAGCCAGAATCGGCCGTCACGATCGATCCAGGAGGCAGACCAGGCTCTTGACCCGGGCAAGTTCGTCGCTGCGGCGTGCCCGCGAGTGCCATAGGTTCCGACCGTGCCAGGTGTCTTTGACCCGCCGACCCAGGTCCAGAGGCCGGTGTTCCGGTCGAACTTCCAGAGATCGTTGAGGAATCCTACATGGCCGGCCTCGCCGTTGCCATCGCCGGCGAAGAGCCAGAACGTGCCGTCGGACGCGCACCAGGCTACCGGATTTCGCCGGGCTCCGACGATGTTGGTCGCTGACGTTGTACCCATGGTCCCGTAGAAGCCGGCCGCGTCAACGACATCGCTCCCCCAGACCCAGGTCCAGAGTCCGGTCCCGGGATCGAACGACCAGAGATCGTTGAGCAGGTAGACGTTGCCCTCGAAATCGGATCCCCAGCCCTCACCTCCGAAAAGCCAAAGACGACCGGCCGTGTCGAGCCACCTCGCGGCGTTGACCCTGGCCCCAGGAACATTCGCGGGGTCGGGGACGCCCTTTGTCCCATAAACTCCCAACTGGTCCGGGCTGCAATCCCCTGAGACCCACGTCCATTCGAGCGTCGCTTCATCCAGCCTCCAAAGGTCGTTGAGAACGCTGGCGTAGCCGGACTGCCCGAATCCGGATCCGCCAAAGAGCCAGGTCCGGCCGCTCGTATCCCTCCAGCAGACAGCCCCTTCACGGGCACCGGGACGGTTCGTTGGAGAAGGAATCCCCTTCGTGCCGCAGACACTGGCTTCATCCAGGCTGTCGCTGCCGCCCACCCAAGTCCAGAGCTCCGTCGCCGGATCAAAGCGCCAGAGGTCGTTCAAGCGTCCGAACGTTCCCGGCGCGGCGAACCCGAAGCCTCCGAAAAGCCAAAGGCGGCCCGCTGCATCGGTCCAACTGGCGCCCGAATACCTGGCCCCCGGGACGTTGGTCGGGTTTGCCACGCCCTTGATCCCGTAGGAGCTGGGTTCGTCGATGAGGTCGGTGCCACTGACCCATGTCCAAAGCGACGTCCGTGGATCAAACATCCACAAGTCATTCAGGAGATCATGCCATCCCGTCGAATCCAGGCCATCCCCTCCAAAAATCCAGAGTCGGCCCGAGGCGTCGGTCCATGATGCGGTCAGGAAACGTGCACCCGGGACATTAGCGGCAGACGCGATTCCTTTGGTCCCATAAACGCCGGCCTGCCATGTGTCATCGCTGCCGGATAGCCACGTCCAGACATGGGTTGGTTCGGGAGGGGTCAACGGCTCGTCCTTGGCGGCACAGGCGAAGAATAGCGACGTACAAGCGAGAGCCGTGAGGGCTAGGGCTAGTCTCCACATGGCATGAGGATTTCCTTTGGGAATTCCCGCGGGACCATGCATGAGCCCTTCTCCGGTCGGTTCTACTTCAGACTTAGCGCCCATGTTATTCTTGGCCGAGCCCGCAGTCAAGCGCCGCTCGTGTCATCAAAGGGGCTTGGCCTGCCCCCTCACTGGGATCCAGCCTTTTTGGCAAGGTTTTGCTGGATGGGCCTCACCCGACCCGAACGGGCGACCTGCGGATTCGAAGTCAGAAACTCCTTCACACAGCGCCTTGGGGCCTGGGCGGAGGGCACGATTTAGTATTCTGAGCGCCGGAATCTGCGCGAAGGCCCTTCTATGAAAAAAATCCGATAGATTCCTGCAGAAATCTACGATCGCTTGCACGCGCTCAGGCTAGGCAGGCGTCCCATACCCCCCTGGCTCGCGGAACTCTTGCGGCCCCCGGAAGCCGCCTTTTCCAGGGCTTCCCTCGCCACCTCATCTGGTGGCAGGTCTGCGATTTCGCCTCACAAGTAGTCAGAAGCCTAGTCTGACTCAGAACGCATTAGAGAAAACGTGACTTTGTAGGTAAAATATGGCTTAAAATTGGATAATTTACTTTTACTTTAGAAGTGGCGCGATCGGTTTTTTTGGCGGCGCCGTTGTCGGCTATCTGGTGACGAAGATCGCCGCGCCCGCCTCGATCACGAAGGACGGCTCCGTCTCCTTCAGGAATCCGAAGTACGAAGCCCTGTTTAAAGCAGCTAATTCGCGGTCCCAGCGTCCCGGGCATGCCGGCCGCCACTGAGCAAGACCATCAGACCGCTAGCGGCGGGCTTGCCAAAGGTCGCTAAGGAGCCGGAGGGTGTTGGGATAGATATTATTCCCGAAGCCTCCGAACAGCCAGAAGTTCCCGAGAGGATCGACCCAAGAGACGCTGTAATACCTCGCGCCGAGGACATTCGAGGGATCGGGTTCGCCCTTCGTCCCATAGACACCGGCTTGATTGCCGAGAGGGCTGCCGGACACCCAGGTCCATCGCCCAGTCGCGGGATCGAACTTCCACAAGTCGTTGAGGAACGTGTTATAGCCTGTCGCGTCGTGGCCGGCCCCACCGAAGAGCCAGAGTAATCCTCCGGGGTCGCGGAAAGGGACCGCCAGCGTCCGTCCGCCGGGGACGTTGGCGGCTTCGGGGACGCCGATGGTTCCGTACACTCCGGGTTGGCTCGGAGTGTCGCTGCCGGAGACCCACGTCCATAGCCCTGTGGCCGGTTCGAATTTCCAGAGATCATTGCCATGAAGCCAGCCGGGCCAACTGCCCCCAAAAAGCCACAAGTTCCCTTCGAGGTCGATCCAGGAGACCGCCCTGGTCCTGGCCCCAGGGACGTTGCCGGGATCCGGCACGCCCCTGGTCCCGAACACGCCGGGCTGATCGAAGGTGTCGCTGCCGGACACCCAGGTCCAAGCATCCTCCGTCGGATCGTAACGCCAGAGGTCGTTGAGCAGGCCGCCCCATCCGCTTTGGGCGTTATAGCCCGCGCCGCCGAAGAGCCAGATCTTCCCGTCGCGGCCGGACCAAATCTGGGCGTGCCGGCGTCCACCGGGGACGTTGGCCGGATCGGCGACGCCCTTCGTGCCATAGACACTGGGCCGGTCACTCATCTGATTTCCGGAGATCCATGTCCATTGCCGGAGCACGGGGTCGAACTTCCAGAGGTCGTTGCCATCGCCCGATCCGCCCTGCTCCGACAGGAAGCCCGATCCGCCGAACAGCCAGAAGCTGCCGTCGGGATCCCCGCACCCGGCGCTTTCGTACCGGCCTCCGGGGGTGTTGGCCGGGCCAGGTATGCCTCGGGTCCCATAGACGCCAAAATGGTCCGTCGTGTTCGACCCTGACCACCAGGTCCATTGTCCGGTCGCCGGATCGAACCTCCAGAGGTCGTTCAGGGCCCCTTCGATGGCGTTCTGCGCCAGGCCACTGCCTCCGAAAAGCCAGAGTCCGCCTGTCGCGTCGGACCAGGCCGTTGCGCCCCGCCGGGCCCCCGGCGTGGCTGTCGGCGAGGGGACGCCGATGGTCCCGTAAATCCCCCAAGCGTCGACAGACAACGGGCCGGCCATCCAGCCCCATTCGACGGACGCCGCGGAGAAGACGATGAGGGCAGTCGCGGAGCCCGACGTGACGGGGTCCTCGACAGAGGTGGCCGTGATCGTGACCGTAGGAACGCCCGGAACCAGGGTCGGCGCCGAATAGAGACCTTCCGCCGAAACGGTGCCGCAGCCGTTCCCCGAGCAATCGGGGCCGGCGACCGACCAGACGGTGGCGGGGTTGTCGGCGTTCCGTACCGTCGCAGTGAATTTCAGGGACCGGCCGACTCCCACTGTGGGATCGAGCGGCGTAACCGTGATCTCGACAGCGGGCAGGACCGTGATGACGGCCGTGTAGGCCTTCGAGGGATCGGCCACGGAGGTGGCGGTCACCCGGACTTGGGCCGGATCAGGCACATTCGGCGGGGCCGTCAATAGCCCGTCAGCGCTGATCATCCCGCACGTAGCACCGCTGCAGCCGTCACCCCCGAGACGCCAGGTCACGGCGGTATTGTCGGAGTTCTCTACCGTAGCGGTCAACTGGACGGTGCGGTTCACGTGGACCCGGGGATGGCTCGGGACCACCCGGATGGTGACCTGCGGCGGAGGCGGCGGGGGGCTGCAGAAGGCGAGTAGGCCAAGAAGAAGGAGAACAAGAGACGCGCGGAAAGGCTTCATCGCTGTCAGCCCCTCGGAACGGACGGATTATAAAGCCGAGGTGCGTCACAAGTCAAACCGCCTTGAAAAAGGGTGACCTGACTCCCTCACAGGGATCCGGCCTATCTGTTAAGATCTTGCTGGATCGAGGGAGATCGATATGGCCTGGAAACGGTTCGGAGCTTCTCCTCAGTCAATCGAATCCATTCGCCGAGGTCTGCCCGAAGCTAGAGATGTCCAAGCGAACCTAATGTAAGCAGAGTAAGAAGCGTGGCTTCGCGAGCACTGAACGACGGGGTGCTGGATAGGCTGGACGAAGCAAAAGTGTTTGTGGAGGCCTGGCGAAGGGCCTACAATCGCATTAGACCGCACAGCTCGTTGGGACACAAGCTGCCGACGCCGGAGGGCATGTGGTCGGAATGTTCTCTCAAGGGCAGGCACAATGCTGAGGGGCTGGTCAATAATCCGGCAAATTTCTGCAGAAATCTACGATCTCTTGCCCGCGCTCGGACCAAGCGAGCGTCCCATATCCCCTCGGACCTCCTGTGCTCGCTTATGCCCACGCGATCGCTCCTCACGCGCCCCACGCCCTCCACGGCGAGCTTGCTAGCAATCCGAGGGGAGGAATGTCTCTGTCGACTTTCATGTCGTGTTGAACACTAATAAGGGCTTAAAACGGCTTAGAGGGACTGAAATCCCGGCCGATGACAGATCTCCCCCTAAGTGACTGAATCATCAACTTTATATGGGGAGAAATCGGTGGAGCCAGCGAGAGGGATCGAACCTCCGACCTGCTGATTACGAATCAGCTGCTCTACCGACTGAGCTACGCTGGCTTAGAGGCTCGATTAAATTAAACGAAACCGGCTTTTCTGTCAAATCACGGGGACACGAACGAGAGGGCTCAATCCCCTGCATCTTCTCACGCCATATGAACGGGGACACGTACAAGAGTACATGTCCCCACACGCATTTCCCCGTCATTTCGCTCAGAACGAAGGTGACGGTCACGGTGAACGTCACAGGCCGGGGGCGGCCGTTGATCAGGAGCGGCTCGTAGACCCACTGACGGACCGCGTCGATCGCCGCGGCGTCGAGAAGCGGCAGGGAGCGGAGGACGCGCACGGCGGCGACCCGCCCGTAGATGTCCGTCGTCGCTTCGAGGATGACGATTCCCTCCGCGCGGGCCTGCCGGGCGAGCTCCGGGTAAGCGGGCTCGATCCGCCGGACAAGCCGGGGCGGCTTGACCTCGCCGACGGCGCGAAGAACCGGTTCGACCGGCTTGCCGACGAGCTCATAAAGATTCGCCCCAAGCAGGTCGGCCGCGATCCCCTCCCCCGTCCCATAGTCGACGCCTCCCGGGATTCCGAAGTCCGAGCCGCCCGCGCCGAAGCCCTCTTCGACGATGCCCTCGGGAATGACGACGGGGGCGAAACGCCAGGCCTCGCCTGCGGCGACGACCGCCCTGCGGGCCTTGATGCGTGCGCCCGGGTTCCCGGACCTGGCCTTTGGCGGCGGCAGGGGTGTCGTCGGGAGCGCCGGCACGACGAGGATGTCCGAAACGTCGACCCGCGGCAGCTCCCGCACGCGCATCAGGGGCACGGTGATCAGGAGCGTCAGCGCGATGGCGTGGACAAGCGCCGCAATGGGCAGCGCCGCCGCCCTCACCCGCCAATTTCTTTCCGGCAGAAACAGCGCGTCTTGGAACATGGTCGCCTCCTTGCCGAAGTTTCCGGGAGGCTTTCGCCTCCATATTGAATACAATCGGCCAGAGGGGATATTCCCCTTTCAAAAAGGGGCCGATTCGCTTACAATAGCCCTCTGTCTCGCCCCCAGGGGCCGGACCCAATCAACCGAAAGCGCCTCGATATTATGAGTATGATCATCAAGAAGCTCGAATTGCAGGGATTCAAGTCCTTCGCCGAAAGGACCAAGATCGTCTTCCATCCCGGCATCACGGCCATCGTCGGTCCCAATGGCACAGGCAAGAGCAACCTCGTCGACGCCATGCTTTGGTCGCTGGGCGGGCACCGCCAGAAGGTCGTCCGCGGCGATAGAACGGACGAGGTCATCTTCTCCGGAAACGCCAAGCGGCCCGCCCTCAGCATGGCCGACGCCGTCCTGACCCTGGCCGGCGACGACGAAGAGATGGTCGTTTCCCACCGCGCCTTCCGCTCCGGCGAGAACGAATACCGGATGAACGGCAAGACCGTCCGGCTCAAGGACATCCAGGACGAGCTTTGGAAACACGCCATCGGCGAGAAGGAATACTTCGTCATCGAACAAGGCTCGATCGGCAACTTCGTCACCTCGAAACCGAACGAGAAGCGGCTGTTCATCGAGGAGGCCGCCGGCACCGCCTACTACAAGGACAAAAAGCGCCAGGCGCAATCGAAGCTCGACAGCACCGAACAGAACCTCATCCGCCTCGAGGACATCATCATCGAGGTCGAAAAGGCCAAGAACTCGCTCCAGCGCCAGGCCCAGGCCGCCAACCGCTACCGGCGTCTGCGCGAGCGCGTCCGGGAGCTGACGTCCCACCACTACCAGAGAAAGCTCGTCGTTCTCGAAAAGGCCCAGCATGACGCCGCGGCCCTCTATGACGCCGCTCTCCTCCGGGAGACGGACACGACGGCCCGGCTGCGGAACGAGGAGAAGGACGCCACGGCCCGCCGCAAGGACCTCTGGGACCTCGAAAAGGTGCTCAAGGACGGCCAGGAAGATCTTTACGGGCTGAAGTCCCGCGGCGCCCGGATCGAGAGCGATATCGACCGCGAATCGAAGCGGGTCGAGTTCTTCGAAGAGAAGAAGAAGAGGGCCGAAGCCGACCGCAACGAGCTCCTCGAAGACGTCCTCTACCTGACACAAGAGATCGAAGAGCTCAAGAGCCGCCTCGGCGGCCACGAGGAATCGCTCGCGGCGAGCCGCGCCGATGTGTCCGGGTCCGAGACGGACCTCGCCGCCGCCCGCGAAGCCCGGCTTCTCGCCAGCCGCGAGATCGAGCGGCTGCGGGGCGAGTACCTCCAGTCGCTCCAGGCCCTGACCGAGACCAAAAACGAAAGCGCCAAGACCGACAAGGAGCTCGAGCTCCTCATCCGGCAGGAAGAGAAGCTGGCCGCGCAGCTTGCCGAGCAGGCGGCCTATCTCCTCGAGAGCGCCGGACGGACGGCCGCCCTCGAACAGGATATCGCGGACATGCGGGCGGGCCGGGAATCCCTCATCAGCCGGGCCGAGGACATCAAGACGGCCATCGCCGCCGAACGGGCCGCCGTCGAATCGGTCCAGAGCCGGCTCGACGCGCTCAAATCGAAACGCGACGAATCCGCTTATCATCTCCAAGCCCTCCACAAGATCGACGAGAAAGCCCGCGAGGAGAGTCCGGCCGACGACGTCCCCGGAGGCCTCGGCATCCTGGCCGACCTCATCCGGACCAGCCCCGAAAACGCCATTCTCTTCGACACGTTCTGGCGCGAAGGGACACGGTCCCGGGTCGTCCCGGCCGAGGAGTTCGTCGGCGGACTGCCGTCGGGCCTTCGCGGCAACTACCTGCTCATTCCGGTCGCGGCCCGGCCGGAGATCCCCGCCGAAGTTCTGGAGCGGCCCGGCGTCATCGGGCAGCTCAAGAGCCTTATCGAGCCCGACGAGCGGCTCAAGGGCCGTTTGGCCGGGCTCGAGGACGCCGTCATCGTCAGGGATGCCGGCGAAGCCGTCCGCGCCTGGATGGACCACCCCGAGCTGAATTTTCTGACGCCGTCCGGGGACCTGCTCCTCTCCTCCGGTCTGCTCAAGCTCGGGCAGAAGACCGAGGGCGCGGTCGCCTTGGCATCGGAGATCCGGAGGCTCGAGGCCGAGGCCGCGCGCTTCGAAACCGATTCCATCCCCGTCGCCGCCGAGATCGAGGAGAGGGCCAAAGCCCTCGAGGCCCTCGAAGCCGATCTCGCCGGGGTCCGCGAAGAGCTCGACCGGACGGAGCGCGGTCTTCAGGACCGCGAGCGCGAGCACCGCTACGGCCTCGGCGACAGCGAGAAGATCCGGACGAACCAGTCGATCCTCGGCCGCGAGCTCGAGGTCCTGCGCGGGGAAAGAGGACAGCTGCAAGAAGCCTTTCTGGGCACCGGCCAGGGGCTGGCCATCCGGGAGTCCGAAGCCAGGTCTCTCCGGGAGCAGATCGAAGGCCGGGAGAGGGACCACGCCGGACTTGCGTCCCAAGAGGCGGCGCTCGGGCGGCGCTTCTTCGAGGCCAAATCGGGCCTCGATCTCGTCCAGGAGAAGATGAACGGGCTCGGCGATCAGATCCGGGCCGGGGAAAAGAGGAAGGAAGCGGCCGGGGCCAAGATCCAGCTGCTCGAGGCCGACATCCTGAAAAGCGACGAGGACCAGACCCGCCTCCGCGACGAGATCGCGGCCCTGCGCGAAAGCTCCAAGACCCTGGGCGAGGAGCGCGCCGCCGCCGAGACCGCCCTCGAGGCGACCGAAGGCGAGCTCGAGAAGGTCCGCCAGGTCCTCGAGGGCTTCGAGACGATCGTGCAGAAGAGCCGGGAGGCCGAGGAGGCCGCCAAGAACGAGCGGGTCCGGCACGAGATCCGGAAGGCCGAGGTCGACCGCGACCTGGTCAATCTGGATGAGATGTGCTGGCAGGAGCTCAAAAAGACGCTGACCGAGCTCCGGGCGGAATCCGCGACCGCCGAGCCCGGGACGGTTCCCTCCCCCGCCGCGGAGGAGCCCGAGACGGAGGACCTGGGCGATGACGAGACCGAGGAGAACGGCGGCGCGGGCGAAGCCGCGAGCGAAGCGGCCGGTGAAACCGCGTCTCCGGCCGAGGCCGGCGGCGAGGCCGCCGAAGCCGTCAAGCCCCGCCGAACGACGAAGAAATGGCGGCCCCTGGCCGAGATGACCGACGAGGATGTCGAAAAGGAGCTCGAAGAATCGCGCGAGACGATCAACCGCTTCAAGGCCGTCAACCTGATGGCTGAAGAAGAATTCGTCGAGCAGAAGAAGCGGTTCGAGTTCCTGTCGCAGCAGCGTCAGGACCTTCGCGACTCCATCACTTCGACCGTCGAGGCCATCCGCAGGATCGACGAAGAGAGCAAGGGTCAATTCCTCATGGCCCTGGAGCAGGTCAACAAGAACTTCGCCGAGCTCTTCTCCTCGCTCTTCAAGGGCGGCAACGCCGAGGTCAAGCTCCTCGAACCGGACAACCCCCTCGAAAGCGGCGTCGAGATCGTCGCCCAGCCGCCGGGCAAGCGCGTCCAGAGCCTGAGCCTGCTCTCCGGCGGCGAAAAATCGCTGACCAGCCTGGCCTTCCTCTTCGCCCTGTTTCGCTACCGGCCCTCGCCGTTCTGCTTCCTGGACGAGGTCGATGCGGCCCTCGACGACGTCAACCTGGCCCGTTTCCTCGACCTCCTGAAGACGATCAAGAACCAGACGCAGTTCATCCTCATCACCCACAACTACAAGACGATGGAAGTGGCCGACTACATCTACGGCACGACCATGGCCGAGCCGAACATGACCCGGCTCTTGTCGGTGAAGCTCGAACGAAAGGGCGGCCCGCTGCCGCCCGATCTCGAAGTCTAGCGCCGGTCGTCCCGGCGCGAAGGAGGGCGGATGTCGATCTACCTCGTCATCATCCTCGCGTACCTCGTCGCCTTGACGGTCCTCAATTTCATCCGTTCGCGGCGGATCAAGAGCCAGGAACAGTTCATGGTCGCCGGGCGGAGCCTCAAATGGCAGGTCATGGTCTTCACCCTGATCTGCACCTGGATCGGCTCCGGGACCTTCATCAGCGGCGCCGAGTTCGCCTCGAAGGCCGGATTCTCCGCCTTGTGGCTGGCCGCGGGCGCCTGGGTCGGCATCATCCTCATCTACTTCCTGGCCGCCAAGATCCATACCTTCGGCCAATACACGGTCGGCGACGTCCTCGAGGTCCGCTACGGGCCAGCCGCACGCGTCTTCGGGGCCATCGCCCTGATCCTGTCCTTCGTCTCCATCGTCTCCTACCAGTTCGTCGCCGGCGGCTTCATCCTCAACGTCATCACCGACGGCAAGATCTCGGAGGCGACGGGGACGTTCATCGCCGCCGCCTTCGTCATCCTCTTCACCGCCCTCGGAGGCATGGTCGCCATCGCCTACACGGACCTGCCGAACGGCATCATCATCGTTCTGGCCTGCCTTCTGGCCGTGCCCTTCGTCGTCACGGCGGCGGGCGGCCTGCCCGCGGCCAAGGCGGCGCTCGACCCGGGCTACTTCGCCGTCGTCAACAGCCATTTCGGCGTCCATCCCTGGCTCAAGGCCATCGGCTACTTCCTGTCGACGATGTTCCTCCTTCTCGGCGTGCAGAGCATGTACCAGAAGTTCTACAGCGCCAAGTCGGGCAAGGACGCCAAGAAGGCCGTGGCCTGGTGGACGGTCGGGACGATCGTCGTCGAGACCATCGTCGTCGTCATCGCCGTCTTCGCCTACAGCAAGCTCCAAGGGCAGATCGACCTGAGCATCCCCAAGGCCGGCGGCAAGGTCGTCCTGATGGCGGCCAAACAGCTCGTCCCCTTCCCCGTCGGCGTGCTCCTCCTCGCCGCGGCCTGCGCCGTCGTCATCTCGACCGGCATGAACTACCTCCTCTCGCCTTCGACGACGCTCATGCGCGACATCTACCAGCGCTTTCTGAACAAGAACGCCAACCCCAAGAACATGGTCGCCCTGCAGAAGGTCCTCATCGTCGCCATCGGCGTCGTGGCCTTCCTGCTCGCGACCCAGCTCAAGTCCGTCCTGGAGATGAGCTTCTTCGCCTACACGATCTACGGCGTCGCCATCACCCCGGCCCTGATCGCCGCTCTGGCCTGGAAGCGGGTCACCAAAGCGGGCGGTTTGGCTTCGATCATCTCGGGCACGGTCGTCTGCCTCGTCTTCTTCGCCCTGTCGAAGATCCCCGGCATCCCGGCGCCCGACGGCGATCCCTGGGGCATCCCGCTCATCTACCCGTCCCTCATCGCCTCGCTCGGCGCCCTGGTCATCGTCAGCCTCCTGACGCCCAAGCCCAAGCCGGAGGAGCTCGAGAGGTTCTTCCCGAAGACAGGCAAGTAGAAAAGAACGGGGACACGTGCCCAAGGGACATGTCCCCCGGAAACAAGATGAAACCGGGCGTGGTCATCGATAGACGCTACATGGACCACGACATGGGCGCGTCCCACGTCGAGTCGCCGGCCCGCATCGAGATTCTCCTGCGGATGCTCGAGGACGAACCGCCCGTCCCCTATCTGGCCATCCCGCCCCGCCCGGCCACGGTCGAGGAGCTCGGCTGGATCCACGAGCCAGGCTACATCGACCTCGTCCGTTCCACCGCCGGGAAGATCGTTCCGATGGATGCCGACACGGTGGCCGGCCCCAAGACGTGGCTGACCGCGCTTCTTGCCGCGGGCGGCTTCCTTGAATCGCTCGACCGGGTCATGGACGGGACGGTGCCCCATGCGCTGGCCCTCGTCCGCCCGCCCGGCCATCACGCCGAGGCCTCCCAAGCCCGGGGCTTCTGTTTCTTTAACAATGCCGCGATCGGCGCCGAGCATCTCATCCGCCGGCACGGCTTGCGCCGCATCCTCATCGTCGATTATGACCTTCATCACGGCAACGGCACCGAGCATGCGTTCTACGAGCGCCGGGACGTCATGTACTTCTCGACGCATCAGTCGCCGCTCTACCCAGGGACTGGATCGGCTCGCTTCTTCGGCCATGGGGAAGGCTACGGCTTCAACCTCGATGTCCCCCTGCTCCCCGGAAAGACCGACGCCGACTATCTCCACATCTTCGAGAAGATCCTGGCGCCGGTCGCCGCGCAATTCGAGCCGGAGTTCATCATCGTCAGCGCCGGCTTCGACATCGCCGCGGGCGACCCCCTCGGCGGCATGGCCGTGACCGCCGGCGGTTTCGGCCGCCTGACCGCGTCGTTGATGGCCATGGCCGGACGGACCGCATCGGGA
Organism: Candidatus Aminicenantota bacterium; assembly: GCA_963743205.1. Classification (GTDB taxonomy): domain Bacteria; phylum Acidobacteriota; class Aminicenantia; order Aminicenantales; family Saccharicenantaceae; genus RBG-16-66-30. The sequence continues at coordinate 435,798 of CAVUOW010000009.1, read as the reverse complement.
CGGCTGGCCCTTGTTCTGGAGGGCGGCTACGACCTTCCGTCCCTTCGGGATGGCGTGCGTGAGGTCCTCATGGCGCTTGCCGGGAAGGCGTATCCTCAGCCCGCCGGATCATCCGAGGGCGACGCGCGCCTCTCCGACTCTCTGCCGGCCGAGCTAGTTCTCCCCCTTAAGGCATTCCGCAGGAGATGGGACATCCCCGAGAGCTAAGTGTCCTCCCCCCATAAAAACGTCCCTTTTTAAGGACAGAATCAGAGTTTTCCTCCCCTATTATCAGGCAGGGGCCTTGGCATACTTCTTGCACAATGCTGGTGCGTATAGGAGAAGGATCATGAATAAGAAAACCCTGATCATCGCGGCCGGACTTCTCGTTCTCGCGGCCGGCGTCTTTGCCCAGGAAGCGCAGGCGCCAACTCAGGCGCAAACCCAAACGCCGAATCCGCAGAACACGCAGGAGATCAAGGACGCGAAATACACCAACGAATCCGTTGCCCATTTGAGTTTCGTCGAAGGCAAGGCCTTCGTCCAACGGGCATCGGATCTCGGCTACGAGGAGGCGGCCCTGAACATGCCCATCAGCGAGGGCGACCGCATCGGCACCTCCGAGGGCCGGCTCGAAGTCCTCTTCGGCAAGGGCAATTACATCCGGCTCGACAACGACACCAAGGTCGATATCCTCAATCTTTCCAAGAAGGACGATGACATCGCCCGCATCCGCGTCTGGTCGGGGAACGTCTTTCTCGTCGTCAGCACGCTGAAGAAAGAGAAAGGCATCGAGCTCCACACAGCCGATTCCTCGTTCTACGTCCTCGACCGAGGCGTCTATCGCGTCGACGTCCGTGAGAACCGGGACACCGAGATGCAGGTCTACGAGGGCCTCATCGAGGTCGCCGGCGAAGAGGGCTCGACCCTGCTCAAGGCCTCGCAGAAGCTCGAGATCTCCGAGGGCCGCTTCACGGCAAAGCCGTCGAGCTTCATCGCCGTAGCCGACGATTCCTTCGACAAGTTCAACGAATCCCGCACGTCCGTCACCGGGCGCGAATACGCCAAGGGCCGGCTGCCCGAGGAGCTCTCCGATTACGAAGGCCAGCTCGACGAGTACGGCGAATGGACCTATCTCGCCCCCTACGGCAATGTCTGGATGCCGCGCGGAGTCGACCAGGATTGGCGCCCGTACTACAACGGCCGCTGGACCTGGCTGCCCCTGTCCGGATGGACCTGGTGGCCCTATGAGCCGTGGGGCTGGTCGACGTCCCATTACGGCCGCTGGCACTGGGGCCTCGACCTCGGCTGGTACTGGATCCCCATGAGCATGTGGGGCCCGGCCTGGGTCGACTGGTGGTGGGATGATTTCTATTTCGGTTGGGCGCCGCTCAGCTATTGGGGCTACCCCGGGATCATCATGGGCGGCCAGTATTACGGGCACTACTACGGGGCCTACTACCCGAATGATTCACGGGCCCTCACCGTCGTGCGCCGCGAGCACCTCAAGGACCCGCATATCGCCGCCAACGCGCTGCGGGGTGATTCCCTGAAGGGCCTGAATAGGATGAGCCTGACCAGCCAGAGCCTCAGTCTCCGGCCGGCGGGCACAAAGATCTCGGTCGAGCCCATGAACGGCAACCGGGTCATGCTCCGCAACGACCGAACGTCGGGTCTCTCCAAGGACGGCCGGATAGGCCGCGAGGCCGTTGGCCGGACCTCCGCCGGCACGACGGGCCCTCGGGCCATTCGCGGGCCTGACGCCCCGGCCAAAACCCAGGGGACGACGCGCGGCACCGCGACCAAGCCCCAGAGCGTCAAAAGCCCGTCAACCGGGGGAAAATCTTCCGGCACGGCCCGGACGGGGAGCTCGAGCGGGCGCAACATCCGCAAGAAGGACGGCAGCCCGGCAACGGCCGCAAGCTCCGTCGATGGATATCAGAGCGACCCGTCCATCGCCGGGACGGGCACTCGCGTGGGAGGCACGCGCAACGTCAACGGCTACCCGTCTTCGCCCCGCATCAAGGCGCCGGCGTCCTATGGGGACGGTGGCAGCGGCAGGGCCCAGACGTTCTCCGGCCCCTATTCCCGGCCTTCCTCGGGGCGTTCGGTCGCCCGGCCCTCGTCGGGCCGTTCGAGCGGCTCCTCAGGCAGGTCGGGCGGCTCCCGGGTGGGCTCTTCGGGGAAATCGAGCGGCAGCTCTTCGCGCGGCAGTTCGTCGCGTGGCTCCGGTTCCTCGTCCCGGGGCTCGTCCTCGGGTTCCCGCGGCTCATCGGGTGGAAGCGCCCGGAGAAAGTAACTCGCAACCCCTTTCCATCGGGGGCGTCCCTCTCCTCATGGCCGGTTGGGGAGGGACGCCCATTTTTTTTAGTGCTCTTCGGTCGCCTTTTCGTTCGAATAATAATCGAGGATGCGAAGGTGGTCGGCGAGCGTGCAATACCGGGACGGCTCGGTCCCGGGAATGAACACCTCGCGGAACGGGTAGAGGCAGGCGGGCGTCGCCAGAAGGCCCGTCTTGCGGTCGATCTCGACGAAGATAAGGTTCGGCGGCACCTCGAAATCCGGGGGCGCAAAGTCGACGACGCCGTCGGCCTTGGCCTTGTTCCTGGCATCGTCGATGACCCGGCCGAAGAAATCCATCCAGATGGGCAGCGCCGCCGCCGCCCCGGTTTGTCTTGCTCCGAGCGGGATCGGAAGGTCGTGGCCGACCCAGACGCCGGCGCACAGGTCCGGAGAGAAGCCGATGAACCAGGCATCCGAATACTTGTCGGTCGTCCCCGTCTTGCCGGCCAGAGGCCAGCCGAGGGCGGCCGCGGCCCCGGCTGTCCCGCCCTCCCCCTCGACGACGCCGCGCATCAGGTAGGTCATCATGTAGGCGGTCTGGGGCGAGACGACCTCCTCGGATTCGACCCGGGCTTCCTCGAGGACGTTACCCTCCTTGTCCTCGATCCGGGTGATGAAATAGGGCCTGAACCGGACGCCCTTGTCGGGGAAGGCCGAGAACGCGGAGACCATCTCGAGCAGGGTGACCTCGAAGGTCCCCAGGCTGAGCGAGAGGTAAGGGTAGAGCGGCGAGGTGATGCCGAAGCGGCGGCAATAATCGACGCCGACCTGCGGCGAGATGAAATCCAGGAGCTTCGCGGTGACGACGTTCCGGGACTGCTCGAGACCGGCCCGAACGGTGACGGCGCCCTTGTATTTCCGGTCGTAGTTCTTGGGCGACCAGGGTTCGTTGTTCCAGCGGTCGATGAAGGTCACCGGCTCGTCGGCGATGACGCTGGCCGGGGTGAAGCCATGCTCCAGAGCCGCGGTGTAGAGGAAAGGCTTGATGACCGAGCCGGTCTGACGCGGCGCCTGGACGGCCCGGTTGAATTGGCTGTCCCGAAAGGCATAGCCGCCGACCAGGGCCCGGACCTGTCCTGTCCTCGGGTCGATGGCCACGAAGGCCCCGTTGCGGAGAGGCTTCTGGTCGAGCGAGACCTTGGCTTCGTTCGCTGAAGGGTCAAAAGAGCCGACCTTGACCTGGACGACGTCTCCCCTCTTGAGGATCGCCTCGAGGCTGCGGGCCTTCGTCCAGCCGATGTCCTTGCCGCTCATCCGGCCGAGCGAGTTCTTGAGCCGGACCGTGGCGTCATTGCGCGAGACCGCGAGAACGACAGCGTCGTAGACCTCGCCGGGTTCAACCGACTGGTTCTCCCAGCTCAGGAGCCACTGCTCCTCCAAAGAGGCCTTGGGGGCGGCGACGAGGCTCTTCAGGACGTCGGGGCCGGCGGTCAGGACATTCGGCTTGTCGGACCTCCAGCCGTTCCGGCTGTTCTCGGTCGACCGAAGCCCCGACTGCAGGGCCCGCTCGGCGTACCGTTGGAGTGTCGGGTCGAGGGTCGTGAAGACCTTCAGTCCGGCCCGGTAGAGGCCGTCGTAGCCGTAGGCCTTCTCGAGATAGCGGCGGACCTCCTCGAAAAAGTAGGCCCCGAATTCCGCGCTCGTCCGCCTCAGGGGCAGGACGACCATCGGTCTTCCTTTGGCCGCCTCGCCCTCCGCCCGGGTCAGGTAGCCTTCCGACACCATCCGGTTGAGGACGTGATTGCGGCGGTTGAGGGTGCCCGTCTTGTTCGAGTAGGGGGAATAGAGGGATGGCCCGCGGAAGATCCCGGCGATGACGGCCGCTTCTTCGAGATCGAGGCTGGCGACGTCCTTGCCGAAGAAGAGATTGGACGCGGACTGAACGCCGAAGGCGCCGTGGCCGAGGAAAAAGTGGTTGCAGTAGAGTTCGAGGATCTTCTCCTTGGAGTAGAGCTTCTCGATCTCGCGTGACAGATAGAGCTCCTTGAGCTTGCGGCGGAGGCTGACTTCCCGGTGGAGGAAGAGCGAACGGGCCAACTGCTGGGTGATCGTGCTTCCGCCCTCGGGCCGCTTGCCGCCCAGGACCTTGAACAGGTCGGCCCAGACGGCTCGGAGGATGCCGCGCATGTCAACGCCGCCGTGGTGGAAGAAGTTCGGGTCCTCGGTGGCGACGATGGCGTCGACGAGGGACTTCGGGATCCGGTCATAGGCGATCTCGACGCGCCGCTCTTCGGCGAACTCCTTGATCGGTTGGCCGTCGGCGGCGTAGACCGTCGTGATGAGCTTGGGCCGGAAGTTGTCGATGTCGGCGACGTTGGGCAGATTGTCCTTGATGGAGATATAGGCCCCGGCGAGGGCGCCCAGGCCGATGGCCAGGCCGGCGACGAGGAGGATCAGGATGGCGCGGAGGACCGTGCCGCGCTTGAACTTCTTGACCTTGAGATTCAGGCTGGGGATCTTCATGGCGTCAGTAGGCCATCATAGCAAAACGGCCCTTGAATGACAAAGGCCGAGGCCTTAAGGCGGCTCGGAGGACAGCCTCTCCCTCCTGGGAAAGTTTAAAGACGCCGGTCAGTGCGCCGGACTCGGCGCCAAAACAACTCGCTCGGCGTGCGCTACGCCTCGCTCAGACACGTTTTGGCGGTTTCCCCTGAAACTGCCCTCGTCCGCCACGCTGCCCGGCTAAACTTTCCCAATGTCGGGTTCAGCTGCCCTCCTCACCGCCAGTTTCGGCCTCGCTTGACCCTACTCAGAGAGGAGGGGCTCGACATGGGCCCAGATGGCGCGGCCGATGGCGCGCTTGTCGCCGCGGCCGTCGAGGTGGACGAAGCGGGGGCCCTTGAAACCGGCGAAGAAGCGGGCGACGCGGACGAGGTAGTCTTCGCGTTCGAAGAGCTCGTCGCGGGTCTTCCGGTTGGCGATCCGGGCCAGTCCCCCGGCGGCGTCGACGTCGAGGATGACGACGAGGTGGGGCCGGACAGCGAAAGACTCGTTCATCCGGCGGATCCGCTTGGGATCGATGCCCTTGGCACCCTGGTAGGCGATGGTCGAGAAATAGTAGCGGTCGAGGACGACGATCTTGCCGGCTGCCAGCGCGGGCTCGAGGTTCTTGGCGACGTTCTCGCGCCTGTCCTTGACGAAAAGCTCGAGTTCCTGCTCGGGCGTCAGCGAATCGGCCCGGGCGGCCAAGCGCTTGATCTCCCGGCCCCATCGTCCCCGGGTCGGCTCCCGGAAAAAGACGGCCTTGAGGCCGCGGCGGCGCAGGCGCCGCAGGAGGGCCTTGGCCTGGGTCGTCTTGCCCGAGCCGTCGATCCCTTCGAAGACGATGAGGAGGCCGCGGCGGCGCTTGGCGGGCATGATGGAGCCATGATAGAACGGACCGGCACATGAAGCAATCCCCATGGGGACACGATCCGGAAAATTCTCGCAAGAAGGGGTCAAACCTACGCGATGCCAGTCGAACTGGCATCGCGTAGGTTTGACCCCTTCTGTTTATTCCGGTTCATGTCCCCGATTTTGCAACGTTCGCCCATGGGCCGGAGTTTTGATAGGCTTGGCAAAATTGAATTTTCAGCCCTGATATGGTACTTTTGAAACGTCGATTGCGGAGGATTCCCATGAAAAAATATGCTTGGATCGCTGTCTCGAGCTTCGCACTGGGCCTGCTCCTTGCGGGCTACGTGTTCCTCTATCTCCCCGAGAAAAACGCCGCTCCCGCGGACGTTTTCGCCAAGGCCGCCGCGCCCGCCCCGGCCGCGGCGTCCAACCTCTTCGCCTCCTCCCTGCCCCAGGAGAAGGCCCCCATGGACTTCGTCACGATCGCCGAGAAGATCGGCCCGGCCGTCGTCCGGATAGAGGCCGAGCGCCGGGAGACGGCGTCGTCCCAGGGCTCCGGCGGGGACTGGCCGTTCGGCGACGATTTCTTCAACCGGATACTCCCTCAACCCCGTCAAAACCAGCCCGAGGCCGTGGTCCAAGTCGGCGGGACGGGTTTCTTCATCAGCGCCGACGGCTACATCCTGACGAACAATCACATGGTCGAGAAGGACAAGACGACCCGGGTCACCGTCACGACGACCGCTGGCGACGATTACGACGCCAAGATCATCGGGACGGACCCGGGCACGGACCTGGCCCTCCTGAAGATCAACGCCAAGAATATGCCCTTCGCGGAGCTCGGCGATTCCGGCCAGGTCAAGGTCGGCGAGTGGGTCCTGGCCATCGGCAATCCCCTGGGCATGGACAACACGGTCACGGCCGGGATCGTCAGCTACAAGGGCCGGTCGATCGACACGCAGAGCTACCAGGACTTCATCCAGACCGATGCCGCCATCAACCGCGGCAACAGCGGCGGACCGCTCCTCAACATGAAGGGCGAGGTCATCGGCATCACCTCCAGCATCCTGACCTCGGGCTTCGCCGGCAGCGGCGGCAGCATCGGCATCGGCTTCGCCATCCCCTCGAACATCGCCAGGAAGGTCGTCGTCGAACTCAAGGAGAAAGGCCGGGTCGTCCGCGGCCGCCTCGGCGTCCAGATCCGGGACCTCACCGAGGGCATGGTCAAGCAGTGGAACCTCAAGTCCAAGGCCGGGGCCGTCGTCATCTCCGTCGAGCCCGGTTCGCCTGCGGAAAAGGCCAAGATCAAGCAGTACGACGTCATCACCCAAGTCAACGGCGAGCCGGTCAAGAACGGCGAAGAGCTGCGCTTCAAGATCGCCGACATCAAGCCCGGCAACAAGGTCGACCTGACCATCGTCCGCGACGGCAAGGAGATGCGGGTCACGGCCATCGTCGACGAGCTCGAACCGGTGACCGAAAAGGGTCAGGTCGCCAGCTCGGAAAAGGACATCGGCGTCTCCGTCGTCGCCCTGTCACCCGCAACCGCCCGCCGGTTCAACGTCCGGACGACCGAGGGTCTCTTCATCACTGAGGTCCGACAGGGCAGCGAGGCCGACCGCGAGGGCCTGACCGCCGGCATGATCATCCTCGAAGTCAACCGCAAGAAGATGGCTTCGGTCGGCGATTTCGACAACGTCCTCAAGAAGACGGCCAGCGGCGACGAGGTCATCCTCCTCGTGCGCCGGGAGACCGACGGGAGCTCACAGGACTTCATCGCCACGGTCAAAGTCCGGTAATGCGGTTCAGCAAGGTCCAGGGGCTCGGCAACGACTTCCTGTTCGCCGCCCCCGGCGCGGGGATCCCGCCGGCGGCGGCCGGCGACCTGGCGCGGCGGATCTGCGAGCGGCACACGGGGGTCGGAGCGGACGGGCTCATTCTCCTGAACATCGAGAAGACCGAGCCCGCCGAGGTCGGCTTCCGGGTCTTCAACGCCGACGGCAGCGAAGCGGAGATCTCGGGCAACGGCCTGCGCTGTGCCGCCGCCTATCTGGCCTGGTGCGGCGCCGTCAAGTCGCCGAAGATCCTCTTTCGCACGGCCGCAGGTGAACGCCCGGCCGACGTCCTGTCCTCGCGCGGCCTCGCGTTCGAGGTCAAGATCAGCCTCGGCGTGCCGCGTCTGGCCGCGAAAGACATCCCCTTCGATGACGGGCAAAGCCTGGACCGCGTCTTCGACTATCCCCTCTTCGTCGTCAACCGGACCTTCCCGGTCACGTGCGTCTCCATGGGCAACCCCCACTGCAGCCTCTTCTTCGACACCATCCCCTCACCCAGCGAATGGCACAGCGTGGGCGCCGAGATCGAGACCCATCCCTTCTTCCCGCAAAGGACGAACGTCGAATTCGTCCGGGTCCTTGACCGGAAGGAGATCGAAGTCCGCTTCTGGGAGCGCGGCGTCGGGGAGACGCTGGCTTCGGGGACCGGTTCCGCAGCGGCCGCGGCGTCGGCCATGATCAAGGGGCTGACCGACCGCACCGTGACCGTCCGGACGGCTATCGGCAGCTTGAAGGTCGAGTGGCCCGAAGGCGGCGATCTCCTCCAGACAGGCCCCGCCGAGGTCGTTTTCTCAGGCGATTATCCCAAGGACTGAGCGACCACCCCCGGTCCCTTCATTCCGAAAAATGCTCGAATCCCCCGGGGCGAAGCCTCCCGGTTTTCTTGCCGGGAGTGACCAGCCTGATCGCTCGGCCCGACGTGATGCGGCCGATCCGGGTCAGCCCGTGCGTCCGCGTCAGGGCCTCGACGGCGGCCAGCTTGGCCGGCCTGACGGTGAACAGGAGCTCGAAGTCCTCTCCCCCGTTGAGGGCCATGTCCAGAGGGTCCCGGGCGAACCGCGTCAACGCCGGAGAAATGGGGATCCGGTCCGACTCGACCTCCGCGCCGACGCCGCTTTCCTCACAGATATGGGCCAGGTCGACCGAGAGGCCGTCCGAAAGGTCGATCATGGCCGAGGCGAGCCTCCGTCCCCCTAAGATCGCTCCCAGCTTGAGGCGCGGCGTCGGATCAAGGAAAGCCCCGACGAGGGGCCGGACGGGCTTGGCCACGCCGTGGATGCCGCCTTTTTCGAGAAGACGCAGGCCGCCGGCGGCGTCGCCGAGCGTCCCCGATACAAAAATCCTGTCGCCGGGCCTGGCCCCTCCCCTGGCCACAGGGAACTTGACCTGCCCGGTGACCGTGACCGAGATCATGATCTCGTCGGCCTGAGAAAGGTCTCCTCCGACGAGGGCCACTCCCGCCTCGCGGGCCGCGCTCCGGAACCCGGCCATGAACTGCCGGAGCCATCTCTCCTCGATGTCTCCGGGGAGGGCCATCGCCACGAGCGCATGCAAGGGCCGGCCGCCCATGGCCGCGATGTCGCTGAGGTTGACGTTGAGGGCCTTGCGGCCGAGCAGGCGCGGCGGGTGGTCGGCCAGCCGGAAATCCTGGTCCTCGACCAGAATGTCGGTCGTCAAGAGAAGGCGTTCGGGCCCCCGGACGAGGGCCGCGTCGTCGCCGATGCCGAGCAGGATGTCGGCTCTCTTTTCGCCGAAGGTGCGCCGGATCCTGGAGATCACACGGCGTTCGCCGAGGTGCTTCAGCCGCATTGTCTTCCTCCCGTAAGGACCGTCCCCTTCAGAAAATCCGGGACACGATCCCATTTCAGGAGAAATGGGTCATGTCCCGATTTTCCGATTGGCCTTCTTCGTTCCGCCGGTCGCGGCTCGCCCGGACCAGACGCCCGACCATGGCTTCCTTGAAAACGTCCCTGACGTCTTCGACAAAGATGAACTCGATGTCGCGCAAGACCTTCTTGGGGATCTCGTAGAGGTCTTTTTTGTTCGCCGCGGGCATGATCATCTTCTTGACCCCGGCCCGCTGGGCGGCCAGGACCTTTTCCTTGATCCCGCCGACGGGCAGGACGTTGCCGCGCAGGGTGATCTCGCCGGTCATGGCCACGTCCCACTTGACCTTGAGGCCCGAGCAGACGGAGAGGAAGGCCGTGGCGATCGTGACGCCAGCCGACGGCCCGTCCTTGGGGATGGCGCCCTCGGGGAAATGGACGTGAAAATCGTTCTGGGAGAAGATCTTGCTGTCGATGCCGAATTCCGAGGCGTGGGCCCGGGCGTAGCTCAGGGCCGCCTGGGCGGACTCTTTCATGACGTCGCCGAGCGAGCCGGTGAGCTGCAGGTTCCCCTTGCCCGGCATCTTGGTCGCCTCGACGAAGAGGATCTCGCCGCCGACGGCGGTCCAGGCGACGCCGGTCGCGATCCCGACCTGATCCTTCTTCAGGAGCTGGTCCTTGAAGACCTTCGGCGGTCCGAGGTGACGTTCGATCGACTGGGCCGTGATCACCGTTTGTCCCTTCTTGCCCTCGGCGGCCTTCCGGGCCACCTTGCGGCAGACCGAGGCGATCTCCCGCTCGAGATTGCGGACGCCGGCTTCCCGGGTGTAGAGGGAGATGATCTTCTTGACCGCGCCCCCGGTGAAGGAGATGAGCTTGGGCGTCAGCGCGTTCTCGCCGATCTGCTTGGGGATGAGGTGGCGGATGGCGATCTGGAGCTTCTCCTCTTCCGTGTAGCCCGGAAGCTCCAGCACTTCCATACGGTCGCGGAAGGCCGGCTGGATGGGGTCGAGCAGGTTGGCCGTGGTGATGAACATGACCCTGGACAGGTCGTACGGGACGCCGAGGTAGTGGTCGCGGAACTGGTTGTTCTGCTCGGGGTCGAGGACCTCGAGGAGGGCCGACGAGGGGTCTCCCCGGAAATCCGACCCGATCTTGTCGACCTCGTCCATCATGAACACGGGGTTCTCCGTGCCGGCCCGGCGGATGCTCTGGATGATGCGGCCGGGCATGGCCCCGACGTAGGTCCGGCGGTGCCCGCGGATCTCGGCCTCGTCGTGGACCCCGCCGAGGGAGATGCGGACGAACTTGCGCCCGAGGGCCCGGGCGATCGATTTGCCGAGCGACGTCTTGCCCACGCCCGGCGGGCCGACGAAGCAGAGGATGGGCCCTTTGGTCGTCTTCGAGAGCTTGCGCACGCCGAGGTATTCGAGGATGCGCTCCTTGACCTTGTCCAAGCCGTAATGGTCCTCGTCGAGAATGCGCTTGGCCTTGGCCAGGTCGATCGTGTCCGTCGTGGACTTGTTCCACGGCAGCATGAACATCCAATCGAGATAGTTCCGGACGACGGACGTCTCGGCCGACTCCGGATGCATCTGGGCCAGGCGGCTGATCTGCTTCTCGAGCTCCTCCTTGACCTCGTCGGAGACGCGGATCTTGCGCAGCTTCTCCTGGTAGAGCCGGATCTCCTCCTGGATCTCGTTGCCCTCGCCGAGCTCCTTCTGGATGGCCTTCATCTGCTGGCGCAGGAAGTACTGCTTCTGGAGCTTGTCCATCTCGCCCTTGGCCTCGGTCGAGATCTTCGACTGGACGTCGAGGAGCTCGAGCTCCCGGGTCAGGAGCTCGAAGACCTTCTTCAGCCGCTTGACGGGGTCGACGATCTCGAGGATCGCCTGGGCGTCCTCGACCTTGAGCTCGAGGTTCGAAGCGGTCAGGTCGGCCAGGCGGCCCGGTTCGTCGACGTTCGAGGCGATGATGAGCACCTCGGGCGGCAGGTTCTTGCCGAGCGAAGCGGCCCGCTCCAGGCCGGAGCGGACGTTGCGGATGAGGGCCTCGGTCTCGAGGTTCTTCTCGGGCTTCTCGGGCTCCGGGAGGACGGTCACCTCCGCGGTGATGTGGGCCCCTTCCTCCTCGAATCCTTCGACCCGGGCCCGCAACAGGCCCTGGGCCAGGATGCGCACCCGGCCGTCGGGCAGCTTCAGCATGCGCATGATCAGGGCGACCGTGCCGACGTCGTAGACGTCCTCGCGCTTGGGATCCTCGACCTCCATGTCCTTCTGGGTCAGGAGCAGGATCATCCGGTTGGTCGTCAGGGCGACGTCGATGGCGTTCTTGGATTTCTCGCGCCCGACGAAGAGCGGGGCGATCATGTACGGAAAGATAACGACGTCCCGGAGCAGCAGGACCGGGAGCTTCGGCGGCACCTGGAGCTTCTGTCCCTGCTCCTCCAGGATGCCGCCCAGCTCTTCGCCGTTCTTGTCATCGATGCTGGCCATAGCGTTCTCCCATTCTAGCCGGCGTTCCGCCGGACCTTGATCTCCACGTCCCTCCGCTTCCGCGGGGGCTTCTGCAATACGATCGTCAGGACGCCGTTCTCGAGCGCCGCAACGGCCTGGCTGGGGTCGACGGCCCCGGGCACAACGACGTCCCGCCGGAAAGCCCCGTACTCGCGCTCGAGCCGGGTGTACCGGGATTCCTGAGGGATGCCGAGCTCCCGCTTGAAGCCGCTGACCTCGAGCCGGCTCGAGAAGAGCAGCACCTTGACATTCTCGCTGTCGACGCCGGGGAGCTCCATCTCGATGATGAACTCCGTCCGCGTCTCGTACACGTCGACGGCGGGGATCGTCACCTCGCCGGGCGCCGGCAGCCGCGGAGCGGCCGTCCGTTTCGCCTCGGCCGTGGCCCGGACCCGGGTCTCGGCCTTGACGGGACGGGAGACGGGCTTGATGCGGCGGACCATGGCGGCGAGCGCGGGACTACTTTTCCTTCATGAGGTCTTCGAGCTCCCGGCGGAATTCGGCGACGTCGCCGAACTCGCGGTAGACCGAGGCGAACCTCACGTAGGCGACCTTGTCAAGCTCCTTGAGCCTGTCCATGACGAGCTGTCCGATCTCGGCGACGCCGATCTCCTTGTCCGGCCGCTCCTGGAGGAGGGATTCGATCTCCTCGACGATCTCTTCGAGCTGGCTGATCTGGATCGGGCGCTTCTCGCAGGCTCTCATCATGCCCCGCAGGAGCTTCTGCGTGTCGAACGGCTGGCGGGTGCCGTCCTTCTTGACGACCATGTAGGGGATCTCCTCGACCTTTTCGTAGGTCGTGAAGCGGCGCTTGCAGGACAGGCATTCGCGGCGCCGTCGGATGGAAATCCCCTTTTTGCTCTCGCGGGAATCGATGACCTTGCTTTCGAGAAAGCCGCAGTACGAACACCTCATCGTTTTTCGCTTTCCCCCATCCTCTTGAGCTGGAGGAGGGTCAGGCCCTCACGGGCCAATATAGCATACCCCAGGGCGCATGTCACTGCGATCTGGAGGGCATGGAAGACGAGCGTCACGCCCGCGGCCCGGCCCGCTTCGATGCCGAAGAGGAGCGTCATGCCGAGCTTGCTGAAGTAGTGGAAACCGCCGACCATGCCGGGCGTGGGGATCGATGCGCCGACGGCCGTCAGAAAGACGTACGGAATGACCACGAAATACGGCAGATGGATGTGATAGGCGGCGAAGAAAACCCAATAGAACAGGGTGATGCCGAGCCAAACGATGAGCGACAGCACGGCGTACGAAACCAGCTGGGTCCAGGACCGGAAGAAGCGGAGCCCGTCGATGAACTCGCCGAGGAGCGCCAGAACGGTCTTGCGGGCTTTTTCAGGGAGGGGCTTGAGGACGAACCCGACGACGGCAAAAGCCCGGTCCCTGAAGAAATAGAGGAGCAGGATGACGGCCAGGATGGCCGCGCCGATGACGATCCCCGCGATCCCCAGGAAGGTCAGTTGCCGGCCGACCTCTTCTCCGACCGGCCAGGATGCGGCAAAGAGCGGCCGGGAGATCAGGAAGAGGCCCAGGAGCCCGCACATCGTGGCCATGTCGAAGAGGCGCTCGACGACGACCGTACCCACGGCGAAGCCTGGCCTCAGACCCTCTTTCCGGGCCAGGTACAGCGGCTTGACCAGCTCGCCGAGCCGGCCCGGGAAGACGAAGGTGACCGTGAAGCCGACGATGTTGGCCTTGACGAGGTTTCGGAAGCGCACGTCGATCTTCTCGCGGGCGACGAGGACCTGCCAGCGAACGGCCCGGGTGACGAAGTTGAGGATAAAGAGGGGGATGGCGAGGAGGAAGAGCGGCACGCTGACGTCGGCGATCTGGGCCGGAACGGCCCTCCAGTTGACGGTCCGGCCGAAGAAGTAAAGGAGGAGGAGTGTCAGGAGAACGACGACGGCGATCTTCAGGACGTTCGATTTCATGCGTGGGGTTCATCTTACCATGAAGCCCCGACAGCCCTCAACCGGGGGCGAAGGGAATTCGGGGACATGGGAAAATTCGGGACATAACCCTTTTCTCTGGAAAAGGGATTGTGTCCCGTGAATTTTCCGTATCGTGTCCGGGAAATCGGGGACATGACCTATTTCTCTGGAAATAGGATCGTGTCCCCGATTTTCCATTGACTTGAAATTCGCCCCCGATTTGTTTAAGATAGTCCTTCCTGCTGGGAAGTCGTCCAACGGCAGGACTCATGACTCTGGATCATGCAATCAAGGTTCGAATCCTTGCTTCCCAGCCAACTCCCCTTCTCCCTTTTATCCCGAGAATTCAGCGATTTGCGATAAGACCCGACTCTCTCTTCGTTTTCAGTCCGAAACCGTAATTTAACGGCGCTTTCCGCCTGTTTGGGCATGCCATGGTCACACGGCAAGTTTGGGGGAGAGTGCTAGAAACTAGGGGACCCTCTGGCTACGTTCTGGTCACCCGGGGCGCTTTTATCTTCTCCTCTGTTGACTCAAGAAGATCAGCGAGTTGGATGCTATCGTATGGCTCACTTCTTTTTTTCTAAATTTAGCGTAAGTTCAGCGCCAAGTTGTCTAAAGAAACTCAAGCTATCTGCCGCGTCCCAGACTTCGGCAATTTTCCCATTTTCAATCCGTTCTATGGCAATACCGCTTATCTCTATCTTCTTTCGCACATCCCGTAAACCCAAGTCAGCCCCTGTATATGTTGCTTTGGCAGTATACCTAATTGTTACCTTGTCTCCCTTTGCAATCGTTTCTTCAACGATTATGGCAACATCAGAATACGATGCCGAGAGATTCTTGCACGATTCAAGCGCCATTTCATAGGTTTGGGTACGGGTGGTGTTATCGGGTACGATGTTATCCTGTAAATGCCCAACGTAATCGGGAGAAAAGATATCCTTTAGAGCCACGACATCTCCCTTTTGAAACGCATCCGCACAGCGAAGCGCTAGGGCCTTGTTTTGCCGCTCAACGGCCGCTTGAGCCCTGGACTTCTCCAATTCTGCCATAGCCGCCTTGTCTTGGCAGTTGATGACGAAACAGAGAAGAAGGACCAACGGAACGACCCAAAGATACTTTTTCATCATTCCCTCCCTGATCTTGATAACTAAATAAGACCTCAACCGACAATGAAAGTCAAAGCAGGTACCGCTCCTCTTTGGCACGCCACAGACAAATGGCGGGCAAAGAGGGAAGGGTCTGGAAAAAAGGGAAATTATTTGTATTCGATTCCACTAGTTGGGGATTCGATTCCCCCAACTCACCCCCCGACTTTCCTGATTTCCCCTGATGACCCAAAAGGGGAAGTCAATCGAGGACCGCCTGTTTTGTCCTCCCTTGAGGCGGCTGAAAACGAGCTGAGCGCCTCTTAGCTTCTCTTCCAAGACAAAACGAGGCCGACAACACCCTGCCAGAAGAGGAAGGAAAATATGGTCAGCAGATGCCACTGGTTGCCAAGCCGGTGACCGTTGACCACAATGTCCGAGCCATAATAAATGGCCAGGATGGTCAGAATCATAAGAGCCGCAGTGATGTTATTGGTTTTCAAGAAAAGGTGCATTTCGCGCTCGTCGGGCTTCCGTTTCCTTGTTGCGAAATAGGTCACAACGGGCAAGAGCGCAAAGAGAGCAAAGAGGGCCGAGCCGGCTTGTCCAAAAATCAGGGTGGCCGCGATGACGGCCACGCCGATGAAACCTGTGAATCCGTATCTCCAGGTCATTTCGTTTCCTCCCTCAGTATGAAGATCTCTTCAACGCGGACCCCGAAAAAACGCGCCAGGCGCAAAGCCAGGACTACCGATGGATTGAATTTCCCGTGCTCGATTGCCAGAATTGTCTGCCTCGAAACGCGGAGGGCGTCAGCCAGATCTTCTTGGGTTATCTGGTCGAACTTGAATCGAAATTCCCTTAGCTTGTTATCGAGTATGCCTTTGTTTTCCATTTTCAAATCCTCACAAGTCAATGTATATTATAATATACATTATGTCAAGTATTATATACTTTTATTCTTTTATAAATATTGTGGGTTTGCTTTTTTGCTGCCTCTCGGATGAACCGACCCCATGGCCCGAATCGATTAAAGTGTCCTTCCGCCATAGGCCGCCAAGAGGTGCTTCACAGCCAACTCCCCTTCTCCCCCATTGACCCCGAGATTTCGGAGATTTACGAAAAAATCCGGTTCGAGCCCTCACCGTCACCCCACCTGTTTTCCCCTGTTATCCCAAGATGTGAAAAGATTTGCATGGCTGAACCCACGGTGATAATGTGAGTCCCGAAGGGGACAATGAGCGTCAGCCACAGGCTCGTAGCTGGTTTTTCGATCCCGATCATCAGCGTCCTGTTCCTCCAGAACTGCCTGACGGTCACCAAGGGAGAGTACCAACGAATCCCCGTGACCAGCAATCTCATCGACGCCAGGGTATTTGTCGATGGAAAAGAGATCGGGGCCACGCCAATCCATGCCGTTCTCAAAAAGAACCGGGACCATGTCATCCGGATCGAAAGGCCGGGTTATGACCCGGTCAGTATTGTCATGAACCGTGAGAGTTCTGCCGCTTCAAATGGCCGGTTCGGGGCGTACAACGCTCTCACATTCTTTCCGATCGGCTTCATTCTCGTGGGCGGAATCAGCTCCCTTTTCTTTGATATGGGCGTCCACGGATCAGCGGGGCCTTATGTGATCGGGGCCGCGGGCGGCGTGGGTTTGACGCTGTTGGCGATCACCACTGATAAGAGATCCATCGCCAGGTACAGCTTCTCTCCCGCCGAACTAAAGATCACGCTAGTCAAAACGGGAGCTCAAGTCCGGGAATTCAACATCGTTTTGACGCCGGAACGGCTGAACAACATTCATTGGATCCGGATTTCATATTCCGATAGCGACAACTTTCAATAGCTCCGTGGCTTGCTTCCCAGCCAACTCCCCTTCTCCCCCTTGTCCCATCGATTGACCGGTCTAAGTGTCGGTGCTATTCTTCGAATTGCATTGGGGAGAGTAATAAGACAAGAAGGGGGAATTCCCATGACTGGAGAAGAGAGTTCTTTGACCAAATCAATCCTTGGGTTGCCGGATTTGATAAAGTCAATTAACGGCTCAGATATGAGCGAGGGGTAATATGCACAAGCTGTCTCCGCGGCGGCTTTTCCAGAGGTCAGCCGCCAGTTGCTTTTCCTTTTTCCTGGCGGCTGCTGGGACCGCCCAACAAGTCATAGATAATCCGGCGAAAGCCCCGAGCGCCAATGCGGGCCGAGTGATTTCTCTCAAAGAGGTGGCTCGGATCACGGACGAAAAGGGCAAGTTCTTCTTTGTCCAACCCTTCAATATCTTGACGGGGCAGGACGGATCGGTCTATGTCCAGGAGTTTAAGCAGCTACTGAAGTTCGACGCCCAAGGCCGGTTCGTCGGGAACCTACTCAAGAGAGGGCAAGGGCCGGGCGAGCTCGACGACAACCTGACCGACGTCGTCGTCCGGGAGAAAGACATCATCCTCTGGTCATCGAACAACTACAAGCTCATCCGGCTCGACCTCGACGGACGTCTCATCGAGGACAAGAAGCTCGTCCAGGGATCTCTCGGCTCCCTTCTCGGCGCATACGGCGGCCGGTACTTTTTTCTCAGGTCCGAAATAGACACGTCGAAATCAAGGCCCCGGGTCAACGGGATCGTCGAAACCCCGCGCCGTCTCGTCATCGTTCCCGAAAACGGCGAGGCCGTTCCCACGTCCGTCCTGATGTCAATGACGGAGGCCGTCCACTTCGGGCCGAGATCGAGCGGTGTCAGCACGATATCACGAGCCATGCCGGCGGCGGCGGGCGATCGCATGGTCTTCCTTTTCCATTCGCCGGACTATCTCATCAAGCTCCTCGACCTCGAGACCGGAGAGGTGGTGCGGAGTTTCCGGAGGGAGTACGACCGCGTGAAGTACGGAGTCAAGGCGCCGCCCGGCTATCCGGCCGAGCTCGTTCCGAAATTCCACAACGACCTCTGCCGACTTCTCTGGCGTGATGACAGGCTGTGGGCCGTGACTTCGACGTTCGACAAGGGCAAGGGCATCCTGGTGGACGTCTTCAGCCGGGAAGGAACGTACCTCGATAATTTCTATCTGCCGATCTTCAAGATCCGGAGAAACAACCCCCAATACTATGCCCCCATGGCCGTTTGGGGAAATTCTCTGTACGTTCTGGAAGCGGACGAAGACGACATCATCTCCCTTGTGAAGTACGAGATCGTCGGAGAATAATCGGTCCGTCCCTGGGAGGTCAATCGATCTGATTTGCCGACCGGCTTCGCCGCCCCGGCGCCTGAGGCGAACTCGCTTGATAGTTCCGCTCTCGCGATGATATCTTGAGCCGACGCGGCCCCAAAGATGAACGGCGTGGCCCCGCGGGCCAGGAAGGAAAGGAGACCAGAATTGACACGCTCCTCGCATCGCCGGATCCGCTTTATCCTGATCGTCACTGCGCTCATTGGCTTTTCTTCCGCGTCGAGGGGACAGAGCACGGAAGGCTCCATCGGCGCGGCGGTCGACGGCTATTTATCGCGTCTCGAGGCCTACGGATTTTCGGGGTCCGTGCTGGTCGCCCGTCACCAAAAGGTACTTATCCAAAAAGGCTACGGGCTGGCCGATCGCACCCGCGGCCTTCCGGTCACGGCCGATACGGCATTCGGAATCGCCTCGCTCGATAAGCAGTTCACCGCTGCGGCGATCCTTCGCCTCGAGATGCAAGGTAAGCTCAAGGTTGCCGACCCGATCAAGAAATACTTGGACTCGGTCCCCGCCGATAAGGCGGACATCACGATCCATCAGCTCTTGACTCACACGTCGGGATTGGCCAACACCTATCGGGACGAGCTCGCGGACCTCGAATTTCCCCAATACATCGAAGCCATACTACAAACCCGGCTCGGGGCTCTCCCCGGCAAGGAGTTCATTTATTCCAATACTGGATACGATCTTCTGGCATGGATTATCGAACGCGTATCCGGTATGAGCTACGAAAGGTATCTGGCGGCCGAGCTGTTCACCCCGGCCGGCCTGGTCAAGACTGGCCTTCGCCTTCCCAGGTGGAGTTCCAACGAGGTCGCCCAGTACCAGGATTCCGGCGGTCCGGATCCGGCCGCCCGGCTGAAGTGGGACAAGGACCCCGTCCACCCGTTTCTGTCGATGCGAACGACGGTCGAGGATCTCTTCCGATGGCACCTGGCCCTTTCCACTCACAAAGTCCTCTCGCCCGACGCTACGACCCGGCTGTTTGCCGTGGATAAAGAAGGCTATGCCTACGGCTGGAACATCGGGAAGACGGCGCGGGGGACGACGGTCGCTTACCACGGCGGTTCGGACTCGGCTTTGGGCCTGGTGGCCGCGTTCCACCGCTACCTGGACGAAGACGCCGCGATCATCGTGCTCTGCAACACGGCGGTGGGTTCGCTGATGGGCGAATATCTCGTGGAGCCGCTCGAAAAGATCCTCTTCGGGGGACCGGTGACATTCCCGCCCGCCGCCGATCCGGCCGTTGCGGGGCCGATCCGGCCCTGGGCCGGGCGATACGAGCTTCCCGATGGCGCGGAGATCGAGGTCGTCGAGGCCCGCGGCCAACTCATAGCCAGCAGCTCGGCTCCGGACGGCACATTGGTCCTGACATTTCCCGAAGCGGTCGGGCCGGGTTTGCCCTGGCAAGAGGACGCTCCGATCCGGGGTGCCCTAGAGGCCCTCGACCGCGGCGACGCCGCCCCCCTCCAAAGATTGCTGTGGCCCGATGTGGGCGAAGGCTACGCCCGCCGCAGGCTGGAGGGGTGGAAATCCCTTCGCGACAAGGCCGGCGCATTTAAGGGATTCAAGGTCCTCCACCGCGTCTCGCACGAGCTCGCCGATATGCGGGAAACCCATATTTTTGTTCTGGCGGACTTTGAGAAAGGCCGCCAGGTCATCCGGCTGATCCGCGACCCTGAGGGCCGCTATCTTCTGAATCCGTTCAATATCCCTGAGATGTTGACTCTGCCCCTGGCGCGGCTGTCAGCGGACGAATTCGCCGGTTGGAATTTTCGCCTTCTCATGGGTCCTCACCTCAAGTTCCTCCCGAGCGCCCCGGGGATGCCCATGTCGTTCCAAATCGGCTCCTCTCGCGGCGCCGTTATTGCCAAACGAAAGAATTAGATTCGCCCGGCTACACTTCGGCCCGGCGCCAAGCTTCAACTCGACAGCGGCGGGCCGGATTTCCGGTAGATCGGCGAGACCCTTAGAACCACTTGGTGATGATGAAGTCGTGCGCGTGGACGCCGCCGACGGTTGCAGTACCGGTCGTGATCGTGACCGCGGTGCCGCCGTTCACCGTCATCAGCTGCGCCTGGGTCATGTCGAACGTGTGGGTGTGACCGGAGCTCGACGAGGTTGTCTCCGTGAGCCCGGCCGCGGGCGGAGTTTGGACGTCGGCCTTGTCGATCACCACCGTGTGCATGTGGGAATTGACGGTCGCGGACGTGAAGGTGTGGGAAGTCCCCGGAGGCGGGGTCGTCGAGGAGCCACAGCCGGTCACGCCGGCCATGAGAAGAGCCAAGAAGGCCGCGCCCGAGATCACCGCCAAGATTCTTCTTGTCGACATCTGCGTTTCTCCTCTGCTTACCTAATTTCCGAGGTCCTTATATACAAGAATCGTGCCAGGAGCGGCCAGGAAGGGGATCTGCGGGGAAGGCGGTCCAAGTATGCAAAGACGCGGGGAGTCCTGAAAGCCGGGACATCAAAAGGGAAAGAGGGATTCCGGACCTTAGCGGAACACCGGAGTCTTATAAGGGCGGCGCGGCCTCTTGGCCAGGAGGAGATTGTCGATCTGCGTTCTCCAGCGGTAGCCGAAGTGGAAGGGCAGGGGTTCGACTCCCGACGCGCTATCCTCGTAGGCTTTTCGCAGGTCCGGCTGCTCCACGTTGGTGAAGTCCTTGACCGGGGTCGCGTACCGGCCGAAGAGCCTGACCTCCCACCCGCCGTCCTTGAAAAACCGGTAAGGGACGGCCGTATCGTCCTCGAGGACGAACAGGCTTCGGTCGAGGATGAACCGCCTCACGATCGAGAAATCGTTCCAATGGAGCAGATAGGACCCCGACTTGACGAAGGTCGTCATCCGCTCGAGCCGGGCCAGGAAGCGATGCAGGGAGGAACCCGGCTGGAATGATTTGTTACCGACATCGCAGGAGAAATAATAGACGTTCCTCGGGACGGGATCGCCGGACTTCAGGTAGACGATCTTCGCTCCGTACGGCCGGTGGGGACGAACGGCCAGCTTCTCATAAGGGGTCTCGATCCAGTCTCCCGCCGCGTTGGGCGTGAGCCGCCGGACATCGACCACGGAGTATCCTCCCCTCTCGAGGAAAAAAGCGACGACCGGCAGGGCCCCGTCGACCCGGCCGCGGGAGTAGATGTCGTTCATCTCTCTGGTGATAAAATAGCCGCGCTTGAGGAATCCCGAGGCGAGCTCTCCGAGGTCGGCAAAGAACGAGTCCCGCCAGCCCGCCGCGGATCGGTCGAGGCCGGGCAGGTTGCCGACCGGCTCGAGACCGACGAGGACGGTCTCGGTGGCTTCCGGAAAAAGAGAATAAGCCGTGACGAAATCGGGCCCGCCGAACGCATAGAACAACGTCCCGGTGGCTCTTCGCGCTTCCCGGAGGTCTTTTTCGGCCCAGGTCTTCATGGGCTCGAGGACGGTGGTGTCGAAATCCGTCCAGTCCTTGCCGACCGTTTTGGAGAAGGATTGCCAGGGGGCCTCGGCTTGCCAGGCCGCAGGTGCGGCCGCCGAATCCGGCAGGCCGGCGATTTGGGAGAACAGGAGATCCAGAGCGGGGTCGGGCCGGCGAGGAGCTTCGGCCGGCCGCGCTTCGGACGTCATCGAAGCGGCCGGAGAGCCCGCGGGAGCGTCGCTTCCCCGGCAACCCGGAAAAGCGATGGTTATGAAAAGGAGAAGGGTGACCGCTCCCCCGATCGAAACCCCTTCTCCGTGCCGTGTGCCCATTGGTAATGGGCTATTATCCCCGTTTTACAGCTAAAAAGAAAGAGCGCCTCAGGCGTGGGCGGCCGTCCGCCGTTGGACGAACCGGGCCTTCAGGCAGTCGCTGCACAGATGATTGAACTCGGCCGTGCGCCAGCGGGGAAACCCAGTCCCGCCGGAATTCAGGACTTCGCGGACGTCCTCGAGACAGCTTTTCGGATCGATCATCGATGTCGAGCAGATCTCGAAAAGCCGGACGACTTCCTCTCCTGAATCGGCCCAGTACCACTTCTCGCATTCGGGGCACTCCATCAGCCTTCGCGAAGCGAACGGGCCCCCCTGTCCCACTCCCGGTTGGCCGACGGGAGTCACATTCCGGTTCCAGCAGAACGGACATCTTCCATCCACGGCACCCTCCTCCCTATTTGGCAGCGGAAACTTTTGGGACGGCGGCTTTTCTTCCTAGGAAGAACCCCAGGGCCAGGGACAACAGTATCAATATCCTCATGCGGTTCGTGTTCATGGCTCCACCTCCTTTGGCCTGGATAGCAGCAGCGGACGTCCTTGGGGTTACAAGAAACGTGCCAGTTCAGCGTTCAAGAGGCCAAGTCGCTAGGCCCTGGCTTCAGGGGAATGATCTCGCCAGAGCCGCTGCGGGAGGTCCTTGAATCCGGGCCGGCGAGAATGCGTCCTGTGAGGCGGGAATGGGTCGCAGGGGCGCCTAAAGAGGCCGCTGCAGGACTTTTCGGATGACAAGCGCGATCTCCCTCAAGGAGAACGGCTTCCAGACAAAGGCCCTGATGCCCAGGTCCGCGGCCTGTTCCTCGCTCAGCCCTTCGCTGAAGCCGGTACACAGGATGATGGGCATAGCCGGCCGGATTTTGAGAATGGCCGAGGCCAATTCTCCCCCCGTCATATGGGGCATGGTCTGATCCAAGATGACCAGATCGAAGGCGTCCGGGTCCTTGCGGAACGTTTCCAGGGCCTCGACGGGGTCGGTCCTGGCCGAGACCCGGTAGCCCAGATGGCCGAGGAGCCTGGTCATGGCCTTGGATTGGAGGATCTCGTCGTCGATGAAGAGGACCCGCTCCGTCCCATTGGGCACATCGACCCCGTTTTCCGGCCCGCCGCCGACCGGCTCGGTGATCCGCGGCAGCAGGATCGTAAATTCCGCGCCCTTGCCGGCTTCGCTCGACACGGTTATGGCCCCGTCGTGGGACTCGACGATGCCGTGGACGACGCTCAGCCCCAGGCCGGACCCTTCTCCCGACTTCTTGGTCGTGAAGAACGCCTCAACATCTCTGGTGGACGCGGGCGTCCTTCATCAGCTGCTTCAACACGGAGACGACGCCGGACGTGCTCTCGTCGAGGTCGCTGATATAGGTCGGCAGGACCCTGTGGGCCAGGGAGATCGTCTCCTCGCTCTCATCGCCGAGGACGAGCAGGACCCTGGCATCCTTGAGGAAGTCCCGGAGCGAGATGATCCTTCTCAGGTCCTCGTGGGAGGGTCCGAGGACAAGCACCGTACAAAAGGGGTCCCGGGGCTTCCGGAGCCGCTCGGACCAAGGCCGAAGAGCCGTTCAGGACCTCGATCTTGTCCTGCGGGACGAGCGGAGTGACGTCTTCCAGGAACCGGCCGCTCGTGCCGCCGTTTTCGGCTATCAGGACAAACAAGTTCACAACGCACTCCCGCAGCTCTGAAGTGAAGATCCAGCCTCATTAAACCAAGATTCGTGCCAATTCAGGGCGTCGCCGAGAAGGGTCAATGCGGGCCGGACGAGCGCCGGCTCATGCGGAAGGTTTGAGCCCGTATTTTTTCAGCAGGGTATAAAGGCGCGACCGGGACAGCCCGGAGATCCGGCAGGCTTCTCCGACTTCGCCGTTCGTCCTGCGCAACAGGGAGGACAGGTAGTCCTTCTCGATCCTGGCCAGCTCGGCTTCCCGGAAATCCTTGAGATTCAGGGCCGGGCCCGCCGCGGCCGGTCCCGTTTCGTGGCTGGGTGAAGGAGCCCTCTTCTGCAGGACGGCGGCCCGGGCCAGATGGATGCGGATGTGGTCCGGCAGATGCTTCGAGAACAGGACCGGCTCGTCCTTGGCGCTGATAATGGCCTTTTCCAAGGCTTGGATGAGCTCGCGGATGTTCCCCGGCCAGTCGTAGCTCAGCAGGACCTCAAGGAAGTCGGGGGAATAGGCCTTCATGGGGATATCGTACTGTTCGCAAAAGCGGACCAGGTAGTGGAGCATGAGATCCTTGATGTCCTCTTTCATCTCCCGCAAAGGAGGCAGCTCGAGGACGAGGGTCCGGAGACGGAACAGCAAGTCCTCGCGGAAGCCGCCGGCGCGGATGAGGTCTTCGAGATGCCTGTTCGTGGCCGCCACGAGCCGGAAATCGCTGGTGACCTCCTGGCCGCCGCCGACCGGACGGAACCTCTTCTCCTGGAGGACGCGAAGGAAGGCCTTCTGGATGGAAACGGACAGCTCCCCGATCTCGTCGAGGAAGAGGGTCCCCCCGTCGGCCTGCCGGACGAGCCCGTCGCGGGGCTTGTCGGCGCCCGTGAAGGCGCCGCGGACATGGCCGAAGAGCGTGCTCTCGACGAGCGTCTCCGGCAGCGCGGCGCAGTCGACAACGACGAAGTTCCGGCCGGACCGGGCGCTGTTCCGGTGGATGGCCCAGGCGAAGAGCTCCTTTCCGGTGCCCGTTTGACCGGTGATCAGGACATTGGCCTCGCTCGAAGCCGCCTGGGCCAGGGTGTCAAGACAGGCCCTGAGCTTGGGGCTCGCGCCGACGATGCCCTCAACCTTAAGGGCGACAGGCTGGGAGCCGGTCCGCTTCTTGTCCCTATACTGGAGAGCCCGTTCGACGCAGAGCATGACGGGCTTGACCGAAAGCGGCTTCTCGATGTAGTCCCAGGCGCCCTTCTTGATGGCCAGCTCGGCGCCGTCGGGGTCCCCGAATCCGGTGACGATGACGACCTCCGGAGCGGAGGAAGAGGCGCGGATCTCGGGCAGGAGGTCCAGGCCGGAGCCATCCGGCATTCTGACGTCGGAGAAGACGAGGTCAAAGGCCTCGTCCTTGAGCTTCTCCCGGGCGGAGCCGAGGGAGCCGGCCGCGAAAGCCTCGTGGCCCATCTTCTTGATGATCCGGGCAAGGGATTCCCTCGCGAGGGAGTCGTCATCGACGATCAGGATCTTGGCCATATTGCGGCAGGACTCGGCGGATTATAGTCGAGCGCCCAACGGCCTGTCAAATAGAAGGAGGCCGCGGGCCCCCAAGGCCTGCGGCCTCCCCTGCGAAATTGCCGGGCCAGAGGAGTCTAGCGGCGACCCGGGCCCACGGCGGTGTCGATAACCCGCCCTTCGGACTTGTAAAACACGAACCCGAGAGATTTCATATAGTCGCGGACGGCGTTGTACTCGAAGATGGGAGGATCGGGGTCATACCTCGTGAGCTGGCCGCCCGTCAGGCCGTTGAAGAAGTTGAAGACCTGGTCGGTCAATCCGACGACACAGTAGTCGCGGCCTAATTCGGCTACGGACACGCCGCCGATCTTGATCGACGACAGATCGACCCGGGAGCCGGCGGGCTTGCTCGAATCGTAGCGGAAGGTCAGGCCCGATGGTTGGAGGCAGACGGACTGCGTCGTTTCGACGCTCGCGACCGAATACTCCAGGCCGCCGATGAGCACCTCGAGCGGCACTATCGTGGCAACGACCTTGAAACCGAGCCCAGAGATCTCGTCGTAGCCGTAGGGCACGGCCCGCAGGATGTCGTTCCCGACGACCTTGCCCGCGGGGATCCCGAATTCCGTGTACCCCATGGCGTCAAGGACGCAGTCGACCGGAGGCACGGTCGCGGACGCCAGGAGGGCCGTCTTCATCGCGTCCGAAACGAGAATGCCGAGCGGCGCATCCCGGAATGGACCGACGGCCGGCCAGTCGTGCGAGATGTCCCGGAGGGCATAGGCGACGGGATCGGTATAGACATGACCGAAGCGGGCTTCGATCCCCTGGCGGAGCACGTTCAGCTGGGCCTCGATGGTGCGATCGGGCTTGACGGTCTTGTCGACTTCGTGAGTCCGCCAGTTGAGGAATTTGACCCCGCCGGCATCCACCTTGACCTGGAGCTCGCCCAGATACCGGCCGTGGCTTCCGGCTTGGACGATGATCTTCCCGTTACGGAGGATGGCTTTCTTGAACAGGTCGTGGCTGTGGCCGCCGACGATGATGTCGATGCCCGCGACCTTGGAAAGCTCATTGACGTCGAACGAGGTCCCTTCATGGGACAGGCAGATGACGACCTGGCAGCCGGACGCCTTGAGGGACGCGGCCTGCGTGGCCGCGACGTCGAGGGGGTGCCCGGAGAAGCGGGCGGCGATGGCGGGGCTGTAATTGATGGGGTCTTCATCGCCCAGGCCGAAGATGCCGACTTTGACGCCGTCGATCGTCCGGACGATCGACTCTTTGACGATCCCGGCGAGAATATTGGTGGGATCAGCGGCATTCTGAGGATTGACGAAGGCAAAGTTCGCGCAGAGGAGAGGCAGCTGCACGGGGTCGCCGCCGGCCAGAGCGCCCGTGACGACCCCCGCCAGCGCGCCGAGACCCAGGTCGAACTCATGGTTGCCGAGGGTCATCGCGTCGTAGAGGTTCTCCATGATCTTGAGCTCCGGGTAGCCCAGGTACTCGTTGAACTCGAAGCTGCCGACGAAGACGTCGCCGGCATTGAGGGCCAGGACGTTCTTCTTGGCCGTGCGGATCCGGCTGATGAGAGTGGCCATCCGGGCGATGCCGGCATATTCGCGGTCGAACCCGCCGGGCCCGCGGAACCCGTCCTGCCAGGCCTGCCCGTGGCCCGCCAAGAACCAGGTGAACGGCGTCGGATAAGGCTGATGGGTGAAGGGCAGAAGGGCCGAATGCGTGTCGTTAGTGTGCAGGATGGTCAGGGTCGTCGTCTGGGCCGGGCTCAGGACCGCGAAACCCAGGACAAAGGCCAGGACCGCCCACACGGTTCCCGCTTTCCTTTTCATCATCGTTCCTCCTCTTTTTTTGCCAAAATCCATCCTCGAAAAAGGATGGGTAGGACTTGTTCGTTCATGAAACAAGACTAAGAATTCCCCGCTGCCGAGTTGTCAAGATTATGTTAAGAAAAAGAAAAGAAGATGTCAAGCGGGGCTTGGCCGGCCCTTCCCCAGGCGGGATCAGCCCAGGTCGACGGCGTGGGTCCCGGCCTCGATCCGGACGACGTGGATCTTGGGGGCCCGGCCGGTCTCGGCTTCATAATCCCGGCTGACCCGGGTCTCGAACTCGGGCACGGCGCCCGCCTCGACCAGGCTGATGGTGCAGCCGCCGAAGCCGGCGCCCATCATCCGGGAGCCCAGGACTCCGGGGACCCGGCGGGCCGCGTCGACGAGCGCGTTGAGCTCGACCGAAGAGACCTCGTAGTCGTCGCGAAGCCCGGCATGGGACATGTTCATGAGGCCCCCGAAGACCGCGAAATCGCCCCGGAGAAGCGCCGCGCAGCCCTCGGCGACACGGATGTTCTCCCGGACGACATATTCGCAGCGGCGGTAGACGACCGGATCGAGCTCGGACCTGTGGTCCCGGAGAAGGTCCAGGGTCACGTCCCTGAGGGAACGGATCGACGGTTCGTGGGCCCGCAGGGCCTCGACGCCGGCCTCGCACTGGCCGCGGCGGACGTTGTATTCCGAGGAGGCCAGCTCACGGCGGACGAGCGTGTCGGAGACGACGACCCGGAGGTCTTCGCGCTCGAAGGGGACATGCTCGAACTCGAGCGAGCGGCAGTCGATCTTGAGAACGGTCTTGGCCTGGCCGAAGATGTTGATGAACTGGTCCATGATGCCGCAGCGCACGCCGACGAACTCGTTCTCGGCCTTCTGGGCCAGCTTGACCAGGTCCAGGCTGTCGAGCTTGAGGCTGAACAGAGAGTTGAGGGCGAACGCCAGGCCGCCTTCGATCGCGGCCGAAGAGGACATGCCCGCCCCGATGGGGATGTCGCCGCCGAAGACGCAGCTGATCCCGCCGAGGCGCTGGCCGGCCTTGAGGAACTGGTCGAGGACCCCCTGGAGATAGTCGGGCCAGCGGAGGGGCGAGCGATGGAATTGGCCGAGCTCGCAGCGATACTCCTGGTCGAAGTCGCGGGAGACGAAGTGGCAAAGCCCGTCGGCCCGGTGAGCGACGGCGAAGACGACGGCCTTGTCCGTGGCGCCGGGAAGGACGAACCCTTCGTTGTAATCGGTGTGCTCGCCGATGAGGTTGACCCGGCCGGGAGAGACGACCAGGAGAGGCTTCCCCGGGAAATGCTTGCTGAATCTTTCGGCGATGACGGGCACGAGCGAGTTCATGATCTCTCCTTCACGTCGGAGTCTATCACGAGAGGGAAGCGGAGGGGAAGGACTCAGTCGCGGAGGGCGAGGCGGATGACCATGATCTCCGAGGCCCCCACGGTCCGCACGGGAGGCCCCCATCCCTGGACGCCGCTGGTGACGAACAGGTGGGCGCCGTCCTTGACGAGATGACCCCAGCTCAAGTCGTATTGCCGGCGGGTGACGAGATTCACCGGGAAGAGCTGGCCGTGATGGGTGTGGCCGGAGAGCTGGATATCGACCCCGGCGGCCCGGGCCTCGTCGAATCCCTTGGGCCGGTGCGCGAGCAGCACAACCGGCAGGTCGCGGCGAGACGCCGTCATCAGGTCGGCGACGGACTTCCGGTCCCTCGACCGGGAATCCTTCCGGCCGACCAGGGTCAGGGCGTCGTCGATGGGCACGACCTCGTCCTGGAGAAATCTGATGCCGGCCTTTTCGAGGAATCCGCCCGTCCCCAGCCGGCTGAAGCGCTCATGGTTGCCGGGGACGCCGTAGGTCCCGTACTTGGAGGTCATGCCCCGAAGGGCCCGCTCGTAACGGCCGGTATCCTCGTCCCGGCGGTCGCCTTCGAGCATGTCGCCGCCGATAAGGATCAGGTCGGGCTTCTGAGCGTTGACCTTGGCCGTGAGCTCCTCCAGAAACCGGTTGGAGGTCAGGTCGCGGAAATGGAGGTCGGCCATGAACACGATCGTCAGCTCCCGGACCGCCGAAGAACGGCGGGGGACCTCGATGCGGTACTCATGGACCCGGAGGACCCGGTGATTGATCGCGCCGAAGACGACGACGAGGGCCGGAACGCCGAGCGAGACGGCCAGCCGCCAAGTCCTGAACCGCCGGGAGCGCACGGCCTCCCGCGAGGCGATGCCGGTGAGCCGCAGGACGCCGACGGCCGCATCGACCGGAATGACGGTCATGACGAGGTAAAGAAGAAGCGGCAGGGCGTAATAGCCGGCGAGAACGAGGGCGCCCGTCCAGCGGTCCCCCGCCCTGTGGGACAGCGTCTCCGCAACCGGATAGGCCGCGGCGATGAGAACGAACAGGGCCATCCAGAGGTTCTTGAGGAGCTTCGATCCGAAGAGCGACCGGACGCGGAGGCCGGCATAGAGCGCCAGCGGGGCGGACAGCAACAGCTCGTTCAGAAGATACATGCCCAGGTATTATAGCGGCTTTTCGCCGGGCCCGTCACTTCTTCCGGAGCTTGAGCACGCCCTTGATGCTGTCGAGGTCGACCTGGAAATGCTGGAGAAAGTCGTTGCCGAGCAGACCGGCGTTCTCGCTGTCGCCGAGGTCGTAGACGAGGGCCCGGACGTCGTAGACCGCCAGGCCTTCGATCTCGATCGATTCGACGGGGACCTGGAAGGCCAGATCGGCGCCGGCCACGCCCTGGAAGCCCACAACGGGCGTCGAGTTGTCGATCCGGATCTCCAGGGCCGCCGCGGCCGAGGCCGGGATGATCGTCGTCGTCGCCCCGGTGTCGATGAAGAACTTCTGGCGGAGCTTCTTGTTGAGGAAAGCGTAGACGGGAATGAGCTTGGCGCCGGGATCGAAGCGGATCGTGACCGAATCCTCGTCGCGCCGGCCCTCATCGACGAGCCTCTGCAGGGTCCGGGCCTTGTCCGCAAACTCGTTCGCATACGGCTGGTCCCCGAGGAGTTCCTCCGCTCGGACCCATTGCTTTTCCAGGACGGCGGTCTCGACGCCGAGCAGCCGGAGCTCGACGTCGTCGGGGGCGAGGCGGCTGGCTTCGTCGAAGATCTCGAGACCGCCGTAGCCGTGCTCGTTGAGGATCGTATGGAGGGACGACTTGGCCAGATCGACCTCGACGGCGTCAAGCTCCCCGAAAGCGGGGGCGACCTGGATGACAGGGTCGCGCCGGAGGTCGACCAGGAGGCGGTGAGCGGCGTCGAAGCCGCGGGCCTCGTTATAAGCGGCGGCCGCGGCCTTGATGAGAGGGATGTCCGCGGCGGCCGAGAGAACCTCGGGGCCGAGGGCTCGCGCGACGTCATCGGACCGGCCCTGCCGGGCCATGGACGCGGCCAGACCGGCCATGCGCGACGCGACAGCGGCCGGCTTGAGGCGCAGAGGCAGGTCATCGGACGAGAGCAGGGCCCGGCCGCGGAAGCCGTCGGCCAAGGCCGACAGCCGGCTGTCGTCCGCGATCTCGTCCGGCATCGCGAGGGCCTGGGCGAACGCCGCTTCCCGGGAACCCTGGCCCATCGCGGCGGTCAGATCGGCCCTCGAAAGAAGAGGCTTCGGGCCGGCTCCGTCGAGCGGGGCCCAGAGGTATCCGTTCGCGACCCCTTGGCCGAACGTCCAGCCGACGATCCGTCCCTCTTGGACGAGGACGCCCGGCGCCTCGATGTCCTTGAACAGGGCGAAGGTCCTGAACGACCCGGCCGGGCGGAGCGGGCCCGTTTCGATGGCAAAGGATGTTTTCGCGCCGCTCACCGGCCGCCATTCGAGGATCTTCGTATCGTCGAAGGGCGCGAGCTCGGCGGTCCTCAGCGGATCTCCGAGATCGAATCGGCAGAGGACCAGAGGAGATGGAGAGGTCCAGTCGACCCAGGAGGGAACCGCCCCCGCGGGGCCGGGACTTTCGAGCCGGGGCCCGGTCGCCCCCATCAAGGCCCAGAGCGGCAGAGCCGTCCAGGCGCCGTCGAAGAAGACGGCTTCGACCGAGGACGACGCCCCCCGGGAAGCGCCGTCGATGGCGAAGCGTCCGGCCACGAACCCGAGCGCCGAAGGGGATGTGGCGGACCCGCTGGCGGCAGATTCGGGGGCCGGCACGGCCGGCTCCCCGGCCGCAGGGGGCCCGGAAGCGGCACGCCTCGAGGACGGCCTGAGGCCGGGCAGGAAAAGATACGCGGCGGCAAGAACGGCAAGAAGACCAACGCCGGCGAACACATACCAGGGGACGGAGCGTTTCGGCTTGATCAGGGAGGCCGTCAGAAGCGCTCCGCAGGCCGAACAGTACCTCGAGGTGCCGGGGTTCTCAGTCTGGCAGCGTCGACAGTTCATGATTCACCCTTTTCGTCCAAGAGCATAGGTTGAGTCGTTGATGGAAGTCAAACTGAGGAAAAGCCCGGGATCCGGCCGGCTGGCCCGGATCCGGCTGGCCTTGACATCCCGAGTGACGGCGGCCTAGAATTCCCCAGCGAGGGATCTTAACAAAGTCCGGGAGAGTCGACATCGTGCTCGAGCCGCTGATCGTCGCTGTCTTCCCCGTGATGTTCATGGCCGTCCTGGCCGCGGCGAGGATCTCTTTGCGGCGCCGGAATATCGCCGTGGAAGGCCGCCCACCCATCGCCAAGAAAATCTTTCTCTTGAGCAAGTACGCCATGCTCATCCCCTGGACGGCGATGCTTTTGCAGGGGCTCGGGGTCGATCTTTCTCCGGTCAGGGTGCCTCCCCTGCTTGAAATGGATCTCCCTGGGGCTGTGGGTCTCCGGCTGGGGACTTCTGTTCGCCGGCCGCTTCGGACTCGGCAGCTCGTTCCGGGTCGGATGCCCCGAAGAAGAGACGAAGCTGAGGACTGGCGGGATCTTCCGCTTCAGCCGCAATCCGATGTACCTCGGATTGGACGCGACGCTTCTCGCGGCGGCCCTCTACACCCTGAACCCCCTCATCCTTCTTGTCGGAGCGGGCATCGCGGCCGTTCACCATCGGATCATCCTGGCCGAAGAAGAGTGCCTGCGGAAAATGTTCGGCCGTGAATACGAGGCGTATTGCGGGCGGGTCGGCCGCTATCTTTGAGCGTCGGGAGGAGCGAGTTGATCGGTTTTCGCGCGAAAAGCCTGTGGCATCTGCTCAAGATGGGCCATTGCGCCCCTACGGTGATGAAGACCATCCTGGAGCTTTCCGGCTGCCAAGAAGAATGGCCGGTCAAAGCGGTGGGCGGCCTCCCGGGGGGCATCGGCGACACCGGGTACGAATGCGGCGGCATCACCTCGCCTCTCTTCTTTTTCGGCTTGCGCTATGGGCTCCGAGATCTCCGAGACGGCCTGCCGCTCGTTTTCCATGTCGGGCATGATCATTTCCGGCAATTCGTGGACCGCAACAAGACACCCTTCTGCCGGGAGATCCGGGGAGACAACTACCGGTTGACGCGATGCATCAGGGCGGTCTGCTGTGCCCCCGAGATCGCCGCCCTGGCCTTGGACCGCGCCGGCGTCGGCGCCATCGACGGAGAGAGACGGGAGGCCTACGCCCTGCTCTATTCCCACATGGCGGCCGGGGACTTTCATTGCTCTCATCGCGTGCTGGACCGTCTGAGCCCCGTCATTCCCTCGAGCCCGGGACTTCTCGACGCGACCTCGGGCTATTTGGGAGGGACGCTGCTCAAAGGCATGACCTGCAGCGCCTATGCGGCGGGCGTCATGGCTCTGGGCATGAGGATGTGCGAGATCGAGGACAGTCTCCCGCGCGTGATACGGA
Source organism: Candidatus Aminicenantota bacterium (assembly GCA_963743205.1). Taxonomy (GTDB): domain Bacteria; phylum Acidobacteriota; class Aminicenantia; order Aminicenantales; family Saccharicenantaceae; genus RBG-16-66-30. The sequence goes on along the minus strand of CAVUOW010000009.1, from coordinate 403,188 downwards.
TGATCGTGCTCATGAAGACCGGAGGGGATGCCTTCGCCGATCCCATCAACAAGTTCAACCGGATCATGAACCTCGGGGAAGGTCTGGCCGGGTGGTTCACCGGGGAGTTCGGCAGCACTCAATGCCGGGCTGTTACGGGATGCGACTTTTCGTCGCTCGATTCCGTCCGCAGGTATATCGCGACCGACGGCCTGGCCCGATGCCGGGAGATCGCGGACAAGGTCGCCGACGAAGTCCGGCACCTATCGCGAATGGCAGGGCCACGGGGATTCGAACCCCGGTCTGATGGCTGAGAACCACCTGTCCTGGGCCTCTAGACGATGGCCCCGCAAGGGGCCATAAAAATAGCAGAATCCCTCCGGAGTGTCAACCGAGAACAGCCGCTCCCCTACCTCCGTCCGGCCAGGAGCATCTTGGCCGCGGTTTCCCCCCCGTTGATGCGGTAGAGCATCGGTACGGGCCGGTCCAGGCCATCGACGAACTCCGGCGAGTTTTCCCACCGGTAGTTCAGGATGTTGGCGTAATCGGAGAAATGCTGCCAGCGGCGGCGCGGTAGGCCCGTGACCATGTGGATGTGGTTCGCCGGCATGCCCATCTTGGCCTGGCTCGCGGGGACGTGGTCGAAGGTCAGGAGCGTGTGCGGCCAGGTGTAGTCCGAGGCGTGGCAGACCCTCTCGGCGAGGGCCGCGGGGAGCTCGATGCTCTGGGCCTCGTCCTGGACCATGGTGAACAGGCCCGAAAGGTCGGAAAAGCCGAGGCGGCCGGCCAGGCCCTTGATGCCCTTGGGCGAGAGGTAGCCTACCGAGAAGCCCAGCCCGGGGAAATAGGACTCGACGGCCTTGAACAGGAACCACCTGTCACCGTAGTCCAGCGATGCGGCGCCGGAGTTGTTGCCGTCGATGAAGCCGCGTTCGATCCAGGGTTCGTTCTTGAATTTCCGGATATCCAAGCCCAGGGCCTTGGCGTTGGCTTCGACTTCCCAGGGCTCGTAAACCTTCCGGAAGTCCATGAACAGAGTCGGCTGGCCGCCGGACAGATAACAGTAGGCGATCATCGTCAGGAGGGCCTGGATGTCGTTCTCCGTGGCGAAGGGGACGACCGTCTTTTTGCCCGTGTGATCCTCGGTCGAATTGAAGAGCGACTCGGCGATGTCGGCCGTCGTCATCGGCAGGCCGCGCCGGTCCGAGCCCCAGGCCAGCTGGTTCGTCCAGCCGCCGGCGATGGCGTTGACGTCGCGCATGTAGTTGCGGAGGATGAGGTAGAGGGCCAGGCCTTCGTCGAGCTTCTGGACGTCGGCCGCGGCCAGCGCGGGCGCCTTGATCTTCTTGTCGGTGTAGATGTCGCGGCGGAGGCGGGTGATGTCCTCGGAATTCGAGAAGATGCGGCCTTTGAACTTGACGTTGACGACCCAGTCGTGGAGCGCCTGGAGCTCCTTGGGATCGTAGCCGCCCTTCTTCCGGAGCATGTCGGCGAAGAGCTTCATCGATTCGCGCGTGCTCTCCAGGCCGAAGAAGCGCCGGGCGGCGTGGACGTGGTTGAGCGCGGTCTCCATCTGCATGGAGTCGGTGTCGACGGCCACATAGCGCCGGCCTTGGAGCGCGATCCGGGTGAGCATGGCATAGGCCAGGTCGACGATCTCCTCCTGGGTCTTGGGGTCATATTCCGGATGGAGCCCGGTTTCGGGAGTGTTGCCGATGACCATGGGGCAGAGCCGGCCCGTCTGAGCATAAGCGCCGACCAAGGCGTCGATGCCGACGACTCCCGGCTTGGGGGCGTTGTTGCCGCCGACGCAGGCCAGGGGGATCGTCGGCGGGAAATGAGCGGTCAAGGCCATGCCCGTCTTCCCGGGGAAGAACCAGGTGTCGGGGACCATGATGAGGCCCTCGACGCCCGCTTCCTTCATCTCCCGGGCTCCCTGGTCGGCCGTGCGTTCGCTGTCGACAAGCCGCGAACAGGTGAAGAGGTTGGGCGCGGCCCCGTCGGGAAGGCGCAGGCGCTTGGCCAGCAGGGCGGCCGTCATCTGGCCCATGTTGAAGGCCCGTGTCCGCGAGTCCTTGTCGATGCGCGGGTCGCAGGGAACGAAGACGCCCAGGGTGGGCGCGCCGGTCTTCTTCTTTCCCGTAAAGGGCATGACTCCCTCCGATCTACGCTCGATCTCAGATGTATTCGATGGTGGCCGGGGGTTTTGCCGTGAGCTCGTAGGCGACGCGGGTGACCTGGGGAAGGTCCGCAGTGATCCGCTTTGAGATCTTCATCAGCGTCGCCCAAGGCAGGGGCGAGGGTTCGGCCGTCATGGCGTCCCGGCTTTCCACGGAGCGGACGATGATGATGTGGCCGAAGGAACGCTTCCCCCCGACGATGCCGGTGCCCTTGTCCTCGAGAAGGACGGCGAAGGCCTGGAAGGGCTTATGGGCGGCGACCTCTTCCTCGACGATGACCGTGGCGGCGCGAACGAGGTCGACCCGCTCGGGCGTCACCTCGCCGATGATGCGCGTGGCCAGGGCCGGGCCGGGAAAGGGCATCCGGTTCCAGATCGATTCCGGCAGGCCGAGCTCTTTGGCCACGAGGCGGACCTCGTGTTTGAAGAGCTCCTTGAGCGGCTCGATGACCTTGAAGCCGAAGCCTTTCTCCGGGTCGATGCCGATCTGCTCGAGGATGTTGTGCTGGGTCTTGAGGCCTTTTTGGGTCTCGATGATATCGGCGGCGATCGTCCCCTGGATGAGGAAGCGGGCCTTGCTCTTGAGGACCTCCTTGCCGAAGGAGCTGTAGAAGGCATAGCGGAAGGCCTTGCGCTTTTCCTCCGGGTCGGCCTTGCCCTTGAGGGCGGCGAAGTACTCCTTCTTCTTGTCGGCGATGTCCACCGGAATGCCGAGCCCGGCGAAGATCTTGGAGATCTCCTGCGGCTCTCCGGCGCGCATCAGGCCATGGTCGATAAAGACCGATTTGAGCTGGGGACCGAGGGCCCGGTGGGCCAGGACAGTGCAGGCGGAGCTGTCGACGCCGCCCGACAGGGCCGAGATGGCCTTGCCTGAGCCGACCGTCTTCTTGATCTCTTCGACCTGGGTTTCGATGAGTTTCTTGACGTTCATGGGGCCTCCCTCCGTCGTTTGCCTCATCATACTTATTTTGAAAGAAGGGGTCAAACCTACGCGATGCCAGCAAACACTGGCATCGAGTAGGTTTGACCCCTTCCTAACCCCCTTTGCATGGCCGGCCCCGTTTCGGATACGATAGGCTTGCCTTATCTTCCGAGGAGGTGGCCATGACCAAAAGTTCTATTGCCGTCCCGGCGTTCATTCTCGCCGGCCTTGTCTCCATATCCTTGCTCCCGGCCGCCACCTCCCCTTCGACACCCCTCGAGAAGAAGGTCAAGGCCATGACCGACAAGCTCACCCCGGGGCTTATCGCCATCCGCGACGACATCCATTGCCACCCGGAATTGGGTCTCGATCTGCCTCGGACCTCGGCCATCGTCGCCGACTACTTCCGCAAGCTCGGCCTCGAAGTCCGTACGGGCTACGCCAAGTCGGGCGTCCTGGGCATCCTCAAGGGCGGCAAGCCCGGTCCCGTTGTGGCCATGCGCGGCGACATGGACGCCCTGCCGATCACCGAGGAGACCGACGTTCCCTTCGCTTCAAAGGATAAGGCTGTCGTCGAAGGCCGCGAGACCGGGGTCATGCACGCCTGCGGCCACGACATCCACACGACCATGCTTCTCGGCGTCGCCGCCGTCCTGGCTTCCGTGAAGGCCGACCTCCCCGGCACGGTCGTCTTCATCGCCCAGCCCGGCGAGGAGTGCTGCGGCGGCGCCGGCCTGATGATCGAGGAGGGCGCGTTCAGGGACGTCGTCCCGACGGCTTTCTTCGCCTATCACGTCGATGATACCCTTAAGGCCGGCCGCATCGGCTATGCCTCCGGCTTCATGTCGGCCAACGTCGATGGCTTCACCCTCGAGATCAAATCGGAGGGCTGCCATGGGGCCAGTCCCTGGTCCTGCATCGACCCGATCGTCGTCGGGGCTGAGGTCGTCACCGCCCTCCAGACCATCGTCTCCCGCGAGATCAGCGTCCAGAACAACACGGTCATCACCGTCGGCTCGTTCCATTCCGGCTCGGCCCCCAACATCATCCCCCGCTCGGCCAAGCTGGAGGCGACTGTGCGCAACTACGGCGAGGACCAGCGGCTGATCCTCAGGGACAAGATCACCCGCCTGGTGAAGGGGATTTGCGAAGCCGCAGGCGCACCGTTCGACCTGGGCTACGAATTCGGCACGAAATCGGTCTACAACGACCCGGCCCTCGTCAGCGGGTGCCTGGCCACGGCCGAGCGGGTCCTGGGCTCCAAGACGGCCCTCGTCGAGCAGAAGCCCGAGATGGGCGGCGAGGACTTCAGCGCCTACGGGGCGATCGCGCCGGCCGTGATGCTCAACCTGGGCGTCGTTCCCGCGAACCTCGAGGCGACGGCGGTCCATTCGCCGACCTTCATCGCCGACGAGGCGGCCATTCCGATCGGCGTCAACCTCATGGCCGACATCATTCTCGACCATCAGATGAAATCGGCCAAAATAAAGGCCGCGAAATAAGAGCCTAGGCCCGAGGCGACGGTTCCTCGCCGACGATCTTCTCGATCTCCGTCAGGGCATTCTTCAACACGGCGCCGATCCGCGGCAGCTTGTCGCTGGACATCCGCCGGACCCGCTGTCCGAGCACCCGCCCGATCTCGCCGTATTCCCGCATGACCTCGCTGAACTGCGACCCGAACTCGGAGCTCCAATCGCGCCAGTGGCTGCGCATGTGGTCCTTGATGCCGTCAACGGTGCCAGCCTCTTCGGCGAGGAACTTAAGACCCTCCTCGGTGATGGTATAGACCCGCTTGCCGTCCTGGTCCCTGGCTGTCACATAACCCATGTCTTCGAGGTACTGAAGAGTGGGATAGACCGTCCCCGGGCTCGGGGAATAGAAACCGTGCGACTTGCCTTCGAGCTCACGGATGATCTCGTAGCCATGCCTGGGTTTGTCCCGGAGCAGGTCGAGGATGAGGTACTTGAAATCGCCTTTGTGGAACATCCTCTCCGGACCCCAATTCCCGAAACCATGTTTGTAGAACATCTTAGCCTCCGAAGTAAGAAAATATAGATATATCTAGTAATATCTTAATATATCGTTTAAGTCAAGAGCCCAGCGGCTTCCCGGGCGCATAATTGACACGGACACGCCAATCGTCGAAGATGGAACGACTCAATATATTTCGGGTAATTTGCGCTTTGGAGGCATTCATGAAAAAGGCCGTCATCATCGTTTTGACCGTATGCATGATCATCTTCAGCTTCAGCTGCGCCAGCCTGAACAAGACCGGCAGGGGCGCGATCATCGGCGCGGCGGGAGGCGCGGTCGTCGGCGGCGCCATTGGCGCGATCGCCGGGAACACCCTCCTCGGGGCCATCGCCGGAGCCGCCCTGGGCGGCGCGGCCGGGGCCTACATCGGCCGCCAGATGGACAAGCAAGCCGCAGAAATGCGCCGCGACCTCGAAGGCGCCAAGGTCGAGCGTGTCGGAGAAGGCATCAAGATCACCTTCGACTCGGGCCTCATGTTCGACGTCAACAAGTACGATCTCCGCGCCGCGAGCCAGGAGAACCTGACCAAGCTGGCCGCGATCCTCAACAAGTACCCCGACACCAACATCCTCGTCGAGGGCCACACCGATTCGACCGGCACGCGCGAGATCAACATGCCGCTGTCCGAAAACAGGGCCAAGGCCGTCTCCGCCTACCTCGAGACTCTGAAGGTCGTGCAGACGCGCTTCGCCGTCCACGGTTACGGACCGGACCAGCCGATTGGCGACAACGCTACGGTCGACGGCCGCCAGCAGAACCGGCGCGTTGACCTGGCCATCATGGCCAACGACAAGCTGAAGAAGGTCGCCCAGGACTCCGTCAAGGGAACCGCCTGAGCCTGACCCGTTTCTGACTGCGGCGGGCCGCCCGCCGGTCCGTTCGCCCTCCGTTCCCGCGGGCCCGGGATTTATGGTAATCTCCTCCTCGAGATCCCCGCAGGAGGATGGCCATGAAGATCGCCGGAGTATCGGGAATGATCGCCGTCGGACTGGCCCTGGCCGCGCTTTTCATCTCGGCGGCCGCCCAAGCCCCCGAAGCCGAGCGCGAGACCGATCCCCTCGTCCTGGCCCGTCTCGCCCGCTGGCAGGACTGGAAGTTCGGCCTCATGATGCATTGGGGGGCCTACAGCCAGTGGGGCGTCGTCGAATCCTGGACCCTCTGCTCCGAGGACGAGCCCTGGTGCCGGCGCTCCATGGACGACTACTGCGCCTACAAGAAAGCTTACGAAGCCCTGCCGCGCACCTTCAATCCGGTGAAATTCGACCCCTCGGCCTGGGCGGCGGCGGCCAAGGCCGCCGGCATGCGCTACGTCGTCTTTACGACCAAGCACCACGACGGGTTCTCCATGTTCGACACCCGGCAGACGGATTACCGCATCACCGCGCCCGAGGTCCCGTTCCACACCGATCCAAAAGCCGACGTTACCAAGGCGATCTTCGAAGCCTTCCGGGCCCGGGGGATGGGCGTCGGCGCCTACTTCTCGAAGCCCGACTGGCATCACCGCGATTTCTGGGCGCCCGAATGGGCGACGCCCGACCGGAACGTCAATTACAGCATCCTCAAGTATCCGGAGCGCTGGCAGCGCTTCCGCGACTTCACCTACCGGCAGATCGAGGAGCTCGCCTCCGGGTACGGCCCGCTCGACGTCCTCTGGTTCGACGGCGGCTGGGTCCGTCCCCTTCCCGAGATCGAAGTCGCCCCGGGACATTTCGTCAAGAACGCGAAGAACATGGATATCGACATGCCCCGTATCGCGGCCATGGCCCGGCGACTGCAGCCCGGGATCCTGATCGTCGACCGGACCGTCACGGGACGCTACGAGAACTATCGGACGCCCGAGCAGGAGGTCCCGGACAAACCTCTCCCCTATCCTTGGGAAACCTGCATGACCATGGGCGACCAGTGGTCGTATAAGCCGGGTGACACTTACAAGTCGACGCGCCGGCTCGTCCATCTGCTCGTCGACATCGTCTCCAAGGGCGGCAATTTTCTGCTCAATATCGGCCCCAGCCCGGAGGGCGAGCTGCCGCCCGAATCCCTGGACCGGCTTCGGGCGATCGGCGAGTGGATGAAGGTCAACGCCGAGGCCATCTACGGGACGAGACCCATCGCCCCCTATAAAGAGGGGCGCGTCTGCTTCACCTCGCTCGCGGACGGCACGGTTTACGCCATCTACCTGGCCGCCGACGGCGAGACGGTTCCCCCGGCTCGGATCGCGATCGGCGCCATGGCGCCGGCAAAGGGAAGCCCTGTCCGCATGCTCGGCGTCAAGGAGCCCGTGCGCTGGGAACGGAGCGCGGCAGGCGCCGTGCTGACCGTTCCGGCCAGGGCGGTCTCCAATCCGCCTTGCCGCGACGCCTGGGTCTTCAAGCTCAAGCCGGCTGGGGCGCTCAAGGGCGGCGGTTCATGACGATGCGCCGCCCGGGCGTCCTCCTGGCCCTTGTGGCCGCGGCCACGGCACCGGCCGGAGCCGAATGGCTCAGGGGCTACGGACGGACGCTCGCGGGCGCCGAGATGTCCTATCACTCGCCCTATCCCGACATCTCCTCGGCGCTGATCAGCCGGGCCTCGGACGGGACCATGGCCGTCGAGTGGGAGACCGAGGCCGTGCCCGCCGATCGGAAGGGCGGGCCGGCGACATTCGTCTGGCTGGCCGGCCTGGCGACGGGAAAAGGCGGGCATCGCTTCGATCTCGTCGTCGACGGAAAGGAAACGCTGCGCTTCGGGACCTCGTCCGATTCCTCACGACGGGAATGGCGGGAGACGGGGACCGGAGGCCTTTCGCTCTCGTTCAAGACGGTCATGGTCGATCAGTTCGACGAGCTCTTCGGCTTCATGTTTCTCGAGGTGCCGGAGGCGCTGCTCCGTCCGGGCCGGCCCCTCAGGCTCCGGATCACGGGAGAACCGGCGGGGTCGAACGATTGGGTCATGGTCTTCCGCGACGATCTGCGGCGCGACGTCTGGGCCCGCGGCGAGCAGGCCCTGGTCCGCAAGGACGGACGCCTTTTCCAGATCGTCCGGGTCGAGACGAGCCACCTCGCCCCGCCCGCGGGCGCGGTCGTCTCCTGCGGCGGAGAGAAGGCCCGGCTCGATCTCAAATTAGGCTACAACGCTCTGGAGTTCCTCCTTCCGGCCGTCGACCGGGAGCGGCTGATCACGATCGAGGTGGCCCTCGACGACGGCTCCGTCAGGCGCGGCGAGCTCGCGCTCCAGCCGGTCGTCCCGCGAGAGATCTGGCTTCTCCCCCACTCCCATGTCGATATCGGCTACTCCGACCCGCAGCCCGTCGTCGAGAGGAACCACTGGCGCTACTTTCGGGAGGCGATCGCGCTGGCGGCCAAGTCGGCCGGATACCCGGAGGGCGCGCGCTTCAAGTGGAACACGGAGCAGGCCTGGGCCGTCGAGACCTATTTTCGCCAAGCGGGCGAAGCCGAGAAGTCGGACTTCGTCGAGGCCTTGCGCCGGGGCTCGATCGAGCTTCAGGCCACCCTGGCCGGGGTCCTGACCGGGCTCTGTCATCCCGAGGAGCTCTTCCAGCTGACCTCTTTTGCCCGAGGCCTCGGGGCGCTCGCCGGGAGGCCGGTGGACTCGGTCATGGTCACGGACATCCCCGGCCAGTCATGGTCCTTCGTCCCGGCGCTGGCCCTGGCCGGGGTTAAGTACGTCTCGAGCGGGCCGAACTATATGCCGAGCCTGTTCGACGGCGGCGACCGGATCGGCTGGGCGTTGAAGGCCTGGGGCGACAAGCCTTTCTACTGGATCTCACCGTCAGGAAAGGAAAAAGTTCTCTTCTGGATGGCCGGCCGCGGCTACTCCTGGTTCCACGGCCTCAATATGGGCTCCCTGGCCAAGGCCCCGGCGTACCGGATCTTCGAGTACATGGACGAGCTGGCCGAAAAGCGCTACCCCTATTCGATGGTCCAGGTGCGGTACACGGTCGGCGGGGACAACGGGCCGCCCGATCCGGACCTGGCCGACTGCGTCCGGAGCTGGAACGAGAAGTACGCGTCGCCGCGGATCGTCATCGCCACGACGTCCGAGATGTTCGCCGAGTTCGAAAAGCGGCACGGCGCGTCGGTCCCCGAGGTCCGCGGCGACTTCACCGGGTATTGGGAGGACGGGGCGGCATCGTCAGCCAAGGAAACGGCCATGGGCCGCGCCGCGCCCGAGCGACTCGTTCAAGCTGAGACTCTCTGGTCCATCCTGGGCAAAAATGGATTTCCGGCGGGCAAGGACGACGAAGCCTGGCGCGAGGTCGTTCTCTTCAGCGAACACACATGGGGCGCGTCCGACAGCGTCACGAACCCCGACGGCGAGGGGCCGAGGGCCCAATGGGAGTACAAGAAGGCCTTCGCGGCAGGGGCCGAGCGGCTGTCCCGCGAGCTTCTCGAAGAAGCGTCGGCTGGGAAAACCGGCGAGGCCGCATCGAAAGCGGCCGGGCAGACGATCGACGTCGTCAACACCTGTTCGTGGGAGCGGACGGACCTCGTCGTGGTCCCGGCCGGCATGAGCCGCGGCGGCGACCTGGTCAGGGATGACGGGGGCGCGGCCGTGCCCGCGCAGAGGCTGCGCACCGGAGAATTGGCGTTCCTCGCCTCGGCCATTCCGGGCTTGGGCGCGAAGCGCTTTATCATCAGCTCGGGCCGCGGCCCGGCAAACGGTTCCGCACTCGCCGACGCCTGCATGCTCGGAAACGGACGGCTCACGGCGACGGTCGATCCCGGTTCGGGGGCCGTCGTGAGCCTTCGCTGGGCCGGCGGAGGCGGACGGGAGCTCGTCGAGCCCGGCGGGTTTCCGGGGCTGGCCCACTATCTCTATGTCCCCGGACTCGATCCGAAGGAGGCCCGGACCGTCTCCGGCGTCAAGGTCAGGCAGGGAGAGCCGGGCCCTCTCGTCGCCTCGCTCATCGTCGAGTCCGACGCGCCCGGAGCCAAAGGACTCGTCCGCGAATACCGGATCGTCGACGGTCTGTCGCGACTCGACGTCGCCGTGACCGTGGACAAGGAGAAAGTCAGGGACAAAGAAAGCGTCCACATCGCCTTCCCCTTCGCTGTCCCCGGCGGGACGGCCCGGGTCGACGTCGGCTGGGGCTTCGTCAGGCCCGAGGCCGACCAGATCGCGGGGGCCTGCCGCGATTTCTTCTGCGCCCGCGACAGCGTCGACATCTCGAACGCGGAGTACGGCCTGACCTGGACATCCCTCGACGCGCCGCTCGTCGAGTTCGGTGCCGTCACCGACGAGACCCCCCGGCGGAGTGAGCGTCGGATCTGGCTGCAGGAGCTCGCCCCAACCACCCGGCTTTTCTCCTACGTCATGAACAACTACTGGCATACCAACTACAAGGCCGATCAGGAAGGTCCCGTGACGCTGCGATACGTCCTGGCGCCGCACAGCGGTTCGGACACCGCCACGGCGAAAAGGCTCGGGCTGGAAGCCGCAAATCCGCTCGTCCCGGTCGCGGCCGATCCGGCCTCGCCCGTGCCCCGATTCCCCTTGACCGTCATGTCCGAGGCCTTCGTCGCCACCCGGCTCAGGCCCTCCCCTGACGGAACAGCCTGGGTCCTGCGCCTCTTTAACGCTTCGTCCGGGCCCGCGAAGCTCCTCCTCTCGGGGGAAGCCTTTGAGGCCGGCCGGGTCTTCTTGAGCAACGTCAACGAAACCCCAGGCCCCCGCCTCTCGTCCCCTCTCGAGGTCCCCGCCTTCGGCATCCTGACCCTTTTAATTCGGTGACACACAACTAAATACACTTTATTCACCCTGAGATACTAATTAAGTGTATTTAGTTGTGTGTCACCGAAATTGATTCGGCATCCGCGATAAGGCGGCGACCGCGTGGCCGAGCCTGGGGGTTTCCGATATAATGGATATATTCTCGACACGGGAGGCCTCATGTCTATCTATCGCACGCATTCCCTTCGAACCGCCGTCAAGACGGCTTCAATCCTCGCCCTTCTGGCCGTTCTGGGCGGACTCCCTGCGGCCGTCTCGGCTCAATACATGAATCAGATGCAGAACAGGCCCGAACCGCGGGTCAAGATGATGCCCTTCGAGCGCAGCGCCAACCTCGGCGACCTCTGGTACATCCAGTCCTCCGAAAAAGCCAAGGGGACGGGCGAGCAGATCTCGCTCCCGGGCTTCAAGATCGACACGTGGTACCCGGCCATCGTGCCGTCCACCGTCCTTGGGACGCTCGTCGAGAATAACGTCTATCGGGACATCTTCTTCGGCAAGAACCTCGAGAAAGTCCCCACGGCGCCCTTCGAGGTCTCCTGGTGGTACCGGAAAGAGTTCACCGTGCCGATGGGCCCCGGACTGAACCGGACCCGTCTCGAGTTCGACGGCATCAACTACCGGGCCAACATCTGGCTCAACGGCAAGAAAATCGGCGACGCCTCGTCGATCTTCGGCGCCTATCGGCGCTTCGCCATCGACGTGACCGCGGACGTCAAGATGTCGGAGAAGAACGTCCTGGCCATCGAGGTCTTCCCGCCGAAGCCCGGCGAACCCACGATCGGCTGGGTCGATTGGAACCCGGCGCCGCCCGACAGGGCCATGGGCCTGTTCCGCGAGGTCCGGGTCCGGGCGACGGGCGACGTCTCGATCGAGAATCCGTTCGTCATGACCAAGCTGGACCTGGCGGCCTTCAAGGAGGCCCGGCTCACCGTCACGGCCGAGCTCGTGAACCACTCCGACATCGACGTCTCCGGCACACTCGAAGGCCGGATCGAAGGGGCGCGCTTTTCCCGCGAGCTGACCCTGCGGCCCCGCGAAACGAAGCCGGTCGAGCTCACGCCCGAGACGACCCCCGAGCTCGTCATCAAGAGACCCGCGGGTCTGGTGGACGCACGACCTCGGCAAACCCGAGCTCACCCTGCTCTCGCTCTCCTTCACCCTGAAAAAGGGCCCCGAAGCGCCGCCGGTCAAGGACGAAGTCCTGGACAAGCCGAAGGACAAGGAGCTCCGCCGCATGCCGGGCATGCCCCGCGTCCTGCCGTCCGACTCCCGGATCGTCCGCTTCGGCATCCGGGAGATCGCCGATTACCGCACCGCCGAGGGCTACCGGGGCTTCAAGCTCAACGGCCGCAAGATCCTCATCCGCGGCGGCGGCTGGGCCGACGACCTCCTTCTCGACGTCAAGCACAAGAAGCTCCAGGCCGAGGTCCTCTACGCCCGCCACATGAACCTCAACACCCTTCGGCTGGAGGGCTTCTGGGGCACGAGCCAGGACCTGTACAACCTCTGTGACGAGAACGGCATTCTGGTCCTGGTCGGCTGGAGCTGCCAGTGGGAGTGGACCGACTACCTCGGCCGGCCCGCCGACGAACCCTACGGCGGGATCACCACGCCGGAGATCATGGACCTCGTCGCCGCGTCCTGGAAAGACCAGATCCTCTGGCTCCGCAACCACCCCGCGATCTTCGCCTGGGCCGAAGGCAGCGACATGATCCCCCACCCCGATCTCGAACGGCGCTACATCGCCATCCTGAAGGAGATCGATCCGACCCGGCCGACCCTCGTCTCGACCAAGGGCAAGACGAGCGAGATCACCGGGCCGTCCGGGGTCAAGATGCTCGGCCCCTACGATTACGTGCCGCCGATCTACTGGTACGTCGACACGAAGAACGGCGGCGCCTACGGCTTCAACACCGAGACCGGGCCCGGGCCCGCAGGTCCCGCCGCTCGAGAGCCTGCGGAAGATGATCCCGGAGGACAAGCTTTGGCCCATCAACGACTTCTGGGCCTTCCACTGCAGCCGGGGCATGTTCAAGGACCTCGGCCCGCTACAACGAGGCCATGGACCGGCGGCTCGGTCCGGCCAAGGACCTCGAGGATTACCTGCGCAAGGCCCAGTTCCTGAACTACGAGGCCATGCGGGCCATGTTCGAGTCCTTCGTCGCCAACAAGTACAGATCGACGGGCGTCATCCAATGGATGTACAACTCCGCCTGGCCCAAGCTCTGGTGGCAGCTCTATGATTACTATCTCCAGCCGAACGGCGCCTTCTACGGCGCCCGCGAGGCCGGCGCGCCCGTGCACATCCTCTACAACTACGGCAATCAGGAGATCGCCGCGGTCAACAGCTCGGCGGAGCCGTCGCCCAAGCTCAAGGCCACGATCCGGGTCCTCGACTTCGGCCTCAAAGAGATCGTTACGAAATCGGTCGACTTCGGGCTCCTCGCCGACGAGGTCAAGACGATCGACGTCCTCCGGCTGCCGTCGGGGCTCACCCCGGCCTACTTCCTCGACCTGCGGATCTTCAAGGACAAGGGCCAGCTCGTCGACGCCAACTTCTATTGCCTGTCGACCAAACCCGAAACGCTCGACGAGGAGAACGGGACCTGGTACGTGACGCCGATCAAGGATTTCGCCGACCTCACCGCCCTGAACAGCCTCAAGCCGGTGACCATCAAGGTCAAGGACAAGACGTCGAAGGACGGCCCGATGACCAGGGTCACGATCGAGCTCCAGAACCCGTCCGACGACCTGGCCCTGATGGTCGAGATCCGCGTCGTCCGGAACACCTCGGGCGAGGTGGTCCTGCCGATCTATCTCGACGACAACTACATCACCCTCCTGCCGAAGGAGACGCGGAAGATCTCGGGGGTCTTCTCCACCGAAGATCTGGGCGGCGAGCTCCCGGTCGTCAAGATCAGGGGTTGGAACGTCCTGGCCGCGGAGAAATGACGGCGACCCTCCGGCCGCGCCCGACGGCCCCCGCCCGGGGCCCGGCCGTCGTCGCCCTGGTCCTCGCCGGGACCTTTTTGGCCGTCGCCTGCCGCCGAGTCCCGGTCCCCGCGGTCGATCCCTGCCGGGCCTTCCTCTGCGACCACGACGGCATCGTCCGGGGCGATACGGCCCTTCGGCGGATGTCCCTCATCTTCACCGGGGGCTCGTTCGGCGACGGCGGCGAACACATCCGCCAGGTCCTCCGTGACGAGGGCGTCAAGGCCGGCTTCTTCTTCACCGGGGATTTCTACCGGACGCCCGAATTCGAGCCCGTCATCCGGGGGCTCGCGGCGGACGGCCATTATCTGGGGCCGCACTCCGACAAGCACCTTCTCTATTGCCCCTGGGACGACCGCGAAAAGACGCTCGTCAGCCGCGAGGAGTTCCGGGCCGACATCGAGGCCAACTTCCGCGAGATGGCGCGACTCGGCATCGCCCGAAGGAACAGGGCACCTCTTCATCCCGCCTTATGAGTGGTACAACCGCGACATCGCGGCCTGGTCGCGCGAGATCGGTCTCGTGCTCTTCAACTTCACCCCGGGCACGTCCTCCAACGCCGACTACACGACCCCGTCGATGCCCGAGCTATCTTTCCTCCCAAGCGATCTACGACCGCATCCTGGCTTACGAGAAAGAAGACCCCCACGGCCTCAACGGCTTCATCCTGCTCATCCACATCGGAACAGACCCCGAGCGGACGGACAAGTTCTATCTGAAGACTGGGGGATTTGATCAGGGAGCTCAAGGCCAGAGGCTACGCGCTCGTCCGCATCGACGAGCTTCTTCGCTCGAACTAACAGGGACGGGGTCGGCCGAATCCATCGCGAGGCAGCGATGTGTGGGCTATTTCTTCTTGATCGAGTCGACGAGCGCCTTCAGCTTTTCCTGGTTGGGGTTGAGCTCGAGCGATTTCGTCCAGGCCTTGAGCGCTTCGGCGGTATTCCCGAGCTGGAAATGGCAGGTCCCGAGATAGTTCAGGATGTCGATGTTCGCCCCGAACCGGGCGAGATAAGACGCGTAGTAGGTCGCGGCTTCCTGGTACTCCCCTAAGGCGTGGCAGGCCTGGCCCAGAAGGGCCGGGACTTCCGACGCCGCGGCTTCGTCCCCCGCCCAGGGCACCGAGGACGTCCTTGACCTGTCCGTACTCTTTCAACCGGAAGAGCACCTGGGCGTAGGCCACGGCCATGTCGGCGCGCTGCGGGGCGCGGGCGTGGGCATCGGCCAGCCGGGCCCTGGCCGTCTCGATGTCGCCTAAGTTGAGCGATTGGAGGCCGGTCGCATAGAGGTCTTCCGCGCTCGCGAGCTCCTTGGTGACCTTGGAAACGACCATCGGACGGGGCACGGCCGCGGCCGGAGAGACTTCGAAGTTCTCCTTGGCCCCGACGACGTCCTTCCCCTGCCCATCGATAAGGGTGACCCGGGCCTGATAGTAGCCGGGCGGGAACTCCTTGAGAGACTGGACGTCGACGATGGTCGCGACGGCCCCGGCGGACTCGATCTTCCCGGTCCTCGTCAGGAACGCCTTGTCCTCCTTCAGGAAGTCGTAGCGGAGCGCGCCCGATGTCCTGAGGCCCGCCGGCGAGGCCGTAAATCTGGGCGAACAGGACGAGCGAATCGCGGGTGCTGAACGTCTTGCGTGTCTGGCAAAGAAGCTGCGTCCCGCCGGTCCTGAAGGGCACGCGCTCGCCGGGTGTCGCCGCCTTGGTCTCGACGCCGTAGGCCAGGAGAAGCGGGCTCATCCCGACCGCCTCCCCGGCGGCCGGGACGACGAGCGGCCTGGCGGCGCCGGTGAATTCCTTGGACAAGACGTTCTTGAGCAGGATGTCGAAATTGTAGCTTCCGGGGACCAGGGGGAAGACATCCTGGATGGACAGGGACTTGGCCCTCAGGCCTTCGAGCTCGTCGGCGGTCAGACTGAAAGGCAGGTCCTTGTCGAACTGGTAGACCGTCTTGCCGGACGCGTCGGACACCCGGCCGTTCAGCTTGAAGCGGATCTCGTATTTCCCGTCGATCTCCTCCGCGGAGATCTTGGCCGGCTCGATCGTATAGTTGACAAAGGCCGCACCGGATTCATCGCGGATGACCTGGACCTGGACCTCGCTCGAGATGTAATTGGCCGTATATTCCACCTCGACGGAATCCTTGTATCTGAGGATGGCGTCGGCGTAGTCGTCCTGGACCTTTTTCTGGGGCACCGAGAAGATCGTGGCGATCAGCCGCTCCGAGGCGAGCGAACCGAGGCCGGTCGGAGCGCCCTCGTTGGGGATCAGGCTCAGGGTCTGGCGGGCCAGGTTCGGCTCGAGCTCTTGCAGAGCCTTGTAGGCGGCCTGGTCCTCGCTGAAAGAGCCCGAGATCCGGTCCGTATCCCGGTATCCTCCCATCGAATCGGCGATCAGGCTCCTCGGCCCGTCGACGCTCGGGGAATACAGGATGTAATCGCCGATACCGTTCCTTTTGAAGAAGATGACATTGAAGCCGGTCGGCAGCCCGAGCGATTCGTCGCCCAGGTAGAACCAGATCTCGACAGGGTAAACGCCGTTGACGTTGGTATACTGCTCGATATTCTTGGGCTCGCCGAGGAGGATGTGGATGCGGCCGCGGTCGGTCTTCCAGCCGGGAAGCGGCGTCGATCGGCCGAATGTGGCGTTGGCATAATTCAGGCGGCGGTAATGCTCCTCCTCGTATTCGTTCCGTGGCGTCTCCGGCACGGGGTCGCGGTGCTTCCAGAACGCTTCGACGAAGATATCACGCTCCCGGTCCGTCTGGAGCTTCAAGAATACGTCACGCTCGTGGCGCGTGATGATGTAGCCGACTTCTTCGTCGACCCATTGTTTGTAGCGCTCGGGCAGCTCGCTCTTCCCCTGGCCACGGGCGCCTATCGGAGCGATAAGGGCCAGAAGAAGGAGGACGGACAGGAGTCTCGCGTATCTCATGAGAGCCTCATCGTCCTAATGTAGCGGATTCGGCCGGTTTCGACAACCTCCCCGATCTTCCCAAAAAAAGAGCCCGGAGGGCGTCGGCCCTCCGGGCTCCGGAGATCTGCGCGTGCTGCGGCTTAGAACTGGTACAGGAAGCTCAGTCTGTAAGAGCGGGGTGCGAGGATGCCGCCGATCTTGCCGAACTCCCACTGGTAGTCGATGGAGTTCGGAGTGTCGGAGTTGAAGAGATTGAAGACGTCGAGGACGATGTGGACGGCACCGTACCGGGCGATCTTGACGGCCTTTTCGACCCTGAAGTCGAGGATCGACTGGGTCGGATAGTAGAAGGGCGTCTGCGACGAGACGATCGTGCCGGTGCCGGCCCCGATGACGCCGCCCGGAGGATTCCCCCACTGAGAATGCTCGGGGATCCCCTCGAGCTGCCAAGCCGGACGTCCGGTGTGCATCCTGTAGCGGGCGCCGAGGTCGACCTCGATGCCGGGGATGGTGTAGGACCCGGAGAGCTTGAACTCGAACTTGGGCGTGAACGGCAGGGGGCCGGTCATGTTGTTGATGGTGTAGTTCAGCGTGCTCATCCAGTTGTTGTCGGTGACCATCGGGCCTTCGAAGTTCATGTCCTGGGAATAGATCCGGTTGGCCATGCCTTCCGAATGGGTGTAGAGGAACGAGCCCAGCATCTGCCAGCGGTTCGAATAGCGCTTGTTGAAGACGAGCTGATAGCCCTGGAAGTCGCGCTTGGGCTTGACCCCGTCGA
This sequence comes from Candidatus Aminicenantota bacterium, assembly GCA_963743205.1. Lineage (GTDB taxonomy): Bacteria > Acidobacteriota > Aminicenantia > Aminicenantales > Saccharicenantaceae > RBG-16-66-30. The sequence continues at coordinate 385,654 of CAVUOW010000009.1, read as the reverse complement.
AGGCGGGCATGTTGACGACGCGGTAGTCGGAATTGTTCCCGACCCACTGGACGTCGCCGCCATCGACAACGCCGTCCTGGTTGTAGTCGAGCCACTGGATGCTGTAGAGGCTCACCGTCTGACCCTCGAGGGTCGTGAAGGGTATGCGCTCATAGGGCCATTCGTCGCCCGAGGCAAGTCCTAATGCGGAGACGGAAGTCCGCATGACGGGGATGTTGGCGAAGAGGTTGGCCGAATGCTTGTAGATGAAGGTGCCGCTAACCGAGAAATTCTTGATGATTTCCCGCTCGAGGCTGACTGTGAACTGATTGGTGAACTGGTCCTTGAGGTTCGGGTCCGTGTTCAGCCTCCAGGAGAAGCGGTCGGCCGCCGGATCGAACGTCTCGTTATAAGGTGTCAGACTGCCGACGACCCGGGCGGCTGCCCGCGTTTCCACCGTGTCGATGAAGCCGTCGGCGTTGAGGTCGGCCTGGTCCCAGGGGACATTGTACCATTGCCACGTGCGGGTGACGAGCGGGGCATCGGGGCCGTAGCGGCGGAGGTATTCGACCGTGATCGGCAGGTAGTAGCGGCCGAAGCTAAAGCGGGCGATGGTCTTGGCGTCCTTGGTCAGCTGATAGGTCAGACCGAGGCGGGGCGACCAGGTCCTGAAGTCGAAGATGTTGGGTCGTGTCGTCCCGGGTGCGAAGCACCGTCGGGTGGCCGATGTCCGTCGGCGAGGTGAGCGGCGCGTACTCGAAACCGTGGCCGTACTTCGTCGTCATCCGATCGTAACGGAGACCGAGGTTGACGGTCAGCCGTTTCGTCGGGTTCCACTGGTCGTCGAGAAAGAAGGCCAGGGAATCGGACGTCGCCACGGTCAGGAAGGGATTGACCGCGTCGTGCAGGTTGTAGAAGATGAGGCCGGTGTCGCCGTACCAGCTCTGCATTTGGCTGACATACTGCGTCCAGCGGTAGGGGTAGAGGAAGTTGGCATAACCCTGGAAGTAGCCGTTGAGGGTATTGCTGCGGCCCTTGGTGAACTGGGCGCCGAACTTGATGTCATGCTCGCCGAGGAAGTTCTCGGCGTAGTGGGAGACGTCGGCTTGGATGGTCTGCCGCATGGATTTCCAGCCCTCGATGTAGGGGAAGGCGCCGTTGATGCCGTAAGAGGCCCACTTCCACCAATTGATGTAGCACGGATTGGCCGGCGCGTCGCTGGGGACGTGCGGCGTATCATTGGTCCAGAACCCCAGGTACTTGCCGGTGAAAATGGTCGTGCTCGTGGGGAGCCACTGCCACTGGCCGGAAACGGTGTCGTTCTTGCTGGCGACGCCGTAGGTCGCGGTCACGTCCCACTGTGGCTCGCTGCCCCAGCTACCGCCGCTGTAGTCGCTGTTCTCGTGATGGTAGGAGAACCAGGCCCTGTGGCTCTGGAAGGGCTCCGCCGAGACCTTCAAATCGAAATACTTGGCATTGCTCGGGACCGGGATGCTCCAGCGAGCGCGGTGGGTGACGGAATTGTAGTAGTCGAAGCCGCCATAGAACCAGATCTTGTCCTTGACGATCGGCCCGCCGAGGGTGGCGTTCAACTCGTAATCGCGGTCGCCGGCGGTCGGAGCGCCGTAAAGGTTATTGGCCGGGGACCCCGGCTCGGCAACCCAGAGCCAATCGGTCCCATAGTTTGCAGAATCGAAGCGGCTGGTTCGACCGGCTCCATTTGACCGGCTGGAAGAATACGCCGGCGTTGCCGTGGAAGCTGTTGCTTCCGGACTTCGTCAGGACGTCGATCGCGGCGCCCGAGAAGCTGCCGTACTCGGCCTTGGAGCCCAGGGCCACGACGCGGACCTCCTCGACGGTGTTGTAGTTGACCTTGACCAGGGAGCCGAAGGAGGATCCCCGAGGGTTGGTCGTGTTGACGCCGTTGACGAGAAAGACGTTCTCGTTCGACGAGCCGCTGTAGGCCGTCGGGCTGGGCAGCCAGCCGGCATTGCTGCCGTGGTCGAACATGCCCGGGGTCGTCAGCGAAAGATCGTAGAACGCGTCACGGCTCGTCGGCAGCCGGCTGACCATCTGATTCTCGAGCTTGGAATCGATGGCCGAGCTCTTGGTGTCGATGATCGGGCTGGCGGCCAGGACCGTGATCTGTTCCTCGATGGCGCCGGGTTCCATCCTCAGGTTGACCTCGAGGGAGCCGCCGGCGGAGATGCCGACCTTGTCCTGAACGGTGGTCTTGAAGCCCGGCAGCGTCGCCGAGATCTTATAGACCCCGACAGGCAGGTTGAGGAAGACGTAGGTCCCTCTGGCGGAAGTGACCGTGGCGCGCTTGCCGGAGATCAAGGCCGGGCTGGTGATCTCGATGGCCACGCCCGGCAGAGGATCTCCCGACGCCTCCGTGATCGTGCCGGTGAGCTTCCCGTCCAGGATGGACTGGGCGCGAACGGCATTCACGTTGAAGAAAGCGAGGCCGAGCGCCAGGGAGAACATCACGAGTAGGGTTTTTTTCGCCATAAGCTTTCTTTCTCCTGTCTCTTTGTCCACACTCGATCCCTGCTTCCGCCGGAGTGACCCCGGCGGAAACGGCCCTTTGCCCGAATTCGGTTAGATCACGGCCTCTTTTCACCTCCGAGCGGTTATCCATAATTAAAATATGAACGAAGGAACTGATGTCCATCATACAGAACTCGACCTAGGCACTTATTCCCTGTCCCGGATTTTAGTCATTTCCGCCCGTTCATGTCAAGATTCTCCCGCTATTTCTTGATCTGGACCTTCAGGGTGTCGATCAGATCGCTGAGGAACTTGATCCGGTCGGGGTCGATGGTGCCCGCCTTGGCCTTCTCCAGGTAGGTGATCGCCTTGGGGAAATCGGCCTTGTTGATATAGCACCGGCCGGCCATCTCGAGATAGGCCGGATCGTCGGGCCTCACGGCCAAGGCTTGTTCGAAGCGGGGCAAGGCCTCGTCGATGCGGCCGAGCCCGAAGAGGACGAGGCCGGTGTTATACAACACATCGGAATTGGAGGGCTCGAGGTCGATGGCCTTCTGATAGGACTCCAGGGCCTTGTCCGGCTCCCCCTGGCGCTGGTAGCAGACGCCCAGCTGGTAGTGCGCCGCGGCGAATTTCGGGCTGAGCTCGGTGACCTTGAGGAAGGCCGCCGAGGCTTCGGGGATCATGCCCTTGCGGAGGTAGACCATGCCCGAAAGATATTGGGCGTTGGGGTCCTCGGGGTTCTTATCGAGGACCGTCTTGAGTGCGGCCAGCGCTCCGTCGTAGTCGCCCTGGCGGAGCTTATCCGCACCCGCCTTGACCCCCGCCTCGGCCTCCTTGAGGCGTTCGACCTGCTTGACGAGCTCTTCGGTGGCCATGACGATGGGCGGGATCTCGACCTTCTCCATCTTGGCCTGGGGCGTGAGCAGCTTCCACTCGTCTTCCTTGACCGCATAGCCGGCCTTCTTGAGGACGACCTTATAATCGCCGCGGGGCAGCCCGACAAACTTGAATTCTCCGCCCTTTTTGGTCTTCATCGCGTAGCTCCGGCTGGAGACGATGTCGCGGAGGCTGATCTCGACGCCCTCGAGGGGGGTTTTCTGGGTGTCGATGACCTTGCCCACGATGTAATATTCCCGGTACTGCGCGAGGCCGGGCCCGGCCAGGAACAGGACGGCAAAGAGGGCGGCGGCCCCCCATTGGGTCAGGGTGCGAATCTTCATGTCTTACTCCTTTTTGGACTTATACGAATTCGCCTTTGCCAGCGCCTCGTTCATGCGAACCGAGTCGCCGCGGCGGTTGTAGACGTCGGCCAGCAGAAAATAGCCCAGGGCCTTGAGCTCGGAGGTCTCGGCGAGCGCGAGCCCCTTCTCGACCTCCGCTTGGACATCTTCGAGCGGGCCCCCGGCATCGAGCAGGCCCCGGCCGAGCATCAGATGCCCTTCGCCGAGCTTGGGGGCGATCTTGACGACCTCCTTCATCTCGGCGAGAGACCCGGCCTTATCCCCCAGCCGGAAGAGAACCCGGCCCAGGTTGAACCGTGACTTGTAGCCTTGGGGATAGGCCTCAACCTCGGCCGCGTAGGCCGCCCGGGCCTCCTCGAGCCGGCCCTGTTCCTCGTAGAGCAGGCCCAGGTTATAATGGGCCAAGGGGAATTTCGGCGATTCCGCGAGGATCGCCTTGAGCTGCGCTTCGGCCCGGTCGTACTGGGCCGCTCCCGACCAGTGCGGCCGCCAGGCTGAGGCGCGTCCGGGTGATCTTCGGTTGGGTCTCGAGCGCTTTCTCGAGGTAGGGCAGCGCTTCGGCGTAGTCCGTCTTCTCGAGGTAGATCTCGCCGATGAGGGTGTAGGCCTGGGTGTTCTTGTCGTCGACCGAGAGGGTGCGCTTGCAGAGGGCGATGACATCGTCGGTCTTGCCCTCGTCGAGCAGGATGTTAGCCAGGGCGATCAGGCCCTGGACGCCCTCGGGGTCCGCCTTGAGAAGGATGTCGAGCTCCGCCTTGGCCTCGGCCGGACGGCCGAGCTCGACGTAGCAGGTCGAAAGGAGGAGCAGGGCCTGAGGGATCGCCGGCTCTTCCCGGAGCGCCGCCTCGAGCGGGGTCACGGCTTCGGCATATTTTTCATCGAGGATGAGCTCCCCCGCCCGGGTGACGGCCATGAAAACTTGGAGCTTGTCCTTGGGGTCGGCCAGCGGTCCGCTCTCGCCCGTGGCCTTCCGGGACGAAACCGGCGCGCCGACATAGCCGAGGGCCGAAAGCCGCTCCATCGTCTCCTTATCGAGATCGGCCGCCTGAGGCGCGGGGGCGTCGCGGCTCGTCTCGGCCATGATGCGGTCGAGCTCGGCCTTCATCCGCCGGGCCACCTCCGGAGACTCGGCCAGGACGTTCTCCTGCTCCCTGACATCCCGGACGAGGTCGTAGAGCTCGGCCCGCGGCGCGTCGATGTACTTGTAGCGAGGCGTCCGCAGGGCGTGCAGGGCGCTCCAGCCGAATTGGATGTTCGAGGCCATGGCCTCACCGTAGGCCGGGACGTCATCCTTCCGGCCCGGATCGAACATCAGCCCCACGAGGGACCGGCCCTGGACCTTCGTCGGCGCGGCCGCGCCGACGAGATCGAGGATGGTCGGGAAGACGTCGGCCGTCCTGACCTGGGCGGGCACGCGCTTGCCGCGCAGGGCGTCGAAGGGCGTCGCCACCAGGAAAGGCACATGCATGGCGTAGTCATAGATGAAATAGCCGTGCGTGCCCTCGCCGTGGCTGCCCAGTGACTCGCCGTGGTCGCCGACGAAGACGACGATGGTCGACTTGTCGAGCCCGTTCCGGGTCAGCCAATCGGTCAGGCGCCCGATCTGCTCGTCCATGAAGGCGATCTCCCCGTCGTAGAGGCCGTACGGCCCGCGACCGGCATAGGCGGAGGCGTAGGGCTCGGGAGGCGCGTACGGGACATGCGGGTCGTAGAGATGGACCCAGGCGAAGAACGGCTTGGACTTCTCGCCGTCGAGCCAGGCCAGGGCGGCATCGACGATCTCGTTGCCGGGCCGTTGGACCTCGCCGAGGTCAAGGTGCTTGTACTTCTTGAGGTCGAACTTGTCGTCGTAATGGTCGAAGCCCTGCTTGAGGCCCCAACGGCCGTCGAGGACGAAGGCGGCGATGAAGGCGCCTGTCGCGTAGCCCCGGGCGCGCGAGCACCTCGGCGAGCGTCGTCTGGTCGTCGCCGAGGGCCGTGTTGCCGTTGACGCGCACGCCGTGGAAGGTCGGATACATCCCGGTCATGATCGTCGAGTGGGACGGCAGGGTCAGCGGGGTGGCCGTGGCCGCCTGCTCGAAAACGATCCCCCGCCCGGCAACGGCATCCAGGTTCGGGGTCGAAACGCCGGCATAGCCATAGCAGGGCAGATGGTCGGCGCGGGTCGTGTCGAGCGTGACCAGAAGGACGTTGGGTTTCTCGACGCCTCGCGCGGCCCACAGGGACGAGATCCGGGAGGCCGGCGCCCGAGGGACGAGTCTGAAGACGAGGAAAGCGGCCGCAGCGAGAACGAACGGCAGGACGATCCAGAGCCGCCGCGACCGGCCCTGCCGCTTCCCGGTCGTGCTATTCGTTCGGTCCCGTTTTGCCCGCATTTTTTCTGAGTGCCTCGTAGAGGGCCCAAACGGCGCCGGGACGCATGTACTTCATCGCCCGGAACGTCTTCTCGCCGTACTTGGCGGCGGGATCGTTCCAGAGAGCCTCATCCGGGTCGAGGTACGCCTCGGGTGTCTTGAAGAAGTAGCCCTGCCCGAAAGGACTGTAGATGACGTGATAAAGTCCGTAGGCCGTATGCATCCCCTCCGCGACGAGACCGTTGAGGACCAGGTTGGCAGCGAAGGCGTAGGCCGTGCCGACCCAGACCTCGTCACCCTGCTGGCTCCGGAGCTGCCGCCCGTCGGCCGTCGCGGCCGTTGACAGCGCCCATGACCCCGCCCCCGAAGCCGAGGACGTTCTTCTCGTAGATCGTCCGCAGGGCCCGCTGGACGCTGACCGGGGCGACGATCGGATCCCGGCCGTCCGCCTCGAGGCCCAGCATATCGGCGTACCAGACTCCGAAAAGCTGGTCGGTCATGATGTCGTCCTTCGTCGCGTCAATATGAAAGTAGCCGGCCCCCTCGTCCCAGAGCTTGCGCAGGGAAGACCGGCCCGATTCGAACCAACCCTTATATTTTACTATATTTTCTCCGATATCCAAGTCCCCGGCCCGGGTGAGACCGCGCGAGGCCAGGGTCTCGCCCATGCGGACCGTCGCCTTGAGGCCGGCCAGCCAGAGGAGCCCGACGTAGGCGCTCTCGCCCTTCATCTTCCAGGTGTCGTAGGTCTGGTCGGGAATGCCCTCGTTGAGCGGGACGTGGGTCACGCGGTCGCCGAAACGGGCCTCGAGCGTGTCCATGGCCAGGACGGACGCTTGGAACATCTTCATGAGGAAGCCGATGTCGACGCCGCCCGTGGCCAGGAAGTCGCGGTAGGCCCGGAGCGGGAACTTGGGATTGATGTCCTTCCAGAAGTTCGCGTTCTGCCAGTCGAACCCGTTCAGGATGACCCAAGGCCGCTTGCGGGGCGAGCCGACATCGTGGGGGACCATACCGGGCTGCTTGATCGTGTTCCAGTAATAGTCCAGCTTGTCGGCAGGGATCTCTTTGGGAGAGACAACGGCGTACTGGAAGGTGCGATAAGAGGCGTCCTCGAGCGGGATCGTGCCCGCGAGGTAGCTCATGTGGGTCGTCTCGAGCTCGGGCCACAGCCGCAGGACGTGCCAGCAGTAGGAATCGACGTCCGTCGTCCCGTACATGAGGTAATCGGCGCTCTCGAGGTAGGTGTGAAGGTTGGTCGCCGCGTCCCAGATGCTCGTCTCGGTCAGGACATAAAGCTCGTTGAGAAGGGCCTGGCGGAACCAGTCCGGGAGGCTCGGATTGGTCAGGCTGGGTTTCTGCCAGGCGTCGATGGCCTTCTCCCACTCCCCCGCCCGAACCAGGGCCTCGGCGGCGATCCGGAAGGCGTTCGTGCCCGCATCGCCGAAGAAGGCCGTATATTTCTTCTTGTGCTTGGCCCCGGCCTCGAACTCGTAATAGGGCAAGTCCCAGGCGATGGCGAAAGGCACCTCGAGACGCTCGCCGGGCTTGAGCGTGAACGTGACCGCGACAGCCGCCGCCGTCCCCTGCCCGGCCGCCGCCGGAAGGGATTTGCGGGCCGTGTCGAGCGTGCCGTCGGCCGCGAATCTCGTCCAGATATCGGTTCCGTCGCCGCGGGGGTCAAAGGCCGCTTGAACCGCGATCCGCGACTTGCCGGGAGTTTCGAGGGCGGCGATGGCCATCGACCCGGCCATGGCGTTGTCCGCTCTCACGTCCTGGCCCTGCTTGCGGAAAAGAATGCCTTTGGCCCGTCCGTCTTCTCCGATCTCGTTGAAATTCCCGGCGCTCGCACGGTCCCAGACGAACGAAGCCTGCGCCGGTTCTCCGGCCGCGGCGCGGGCGTGAACGGCTTCCCAGCCGATCATGTTCTCCCAGGTCAGCAGGATGGTGACCTCGGCCGGGAGTTTCGTCGGGTTTTGGGCGACCCACTTGTAGACGGCGACGGGGTAGCTCGTCTCCTTGTAGTTGCCGGAGATGATCGGCGAGAATTGGACGACGGCCAGCTTGACCGGAAGGTCCGTGTTCTCCTCGTATGAAAATCCGGACTTGGGGTAGAGGGCGAAATAATCGCCTTTGCCGACGGGATAGTTCCAGGCCCAGGCGCCCAGGCCGGTCCCGGACGGCGGCGCTGTGGTCGACAGGGTCTTGGCGACCTTCCGGTCGCCGGACTTGACGAAGACGTGGAACTGGTCGGCCCAGACCGTGTCCTCGACCATCCAGCCGAGCTTGAGGAACCAGGTCGAAAAATTCCCGTTCATGAGCCGTTCGAATCCTCCGGCGCCGATGCCGCCGACCGGACAGGCGCTGCCCTCGGCCCGGGCCTCGATGTCCCCCGGGGCGATGGTCTGGCCAAATCTTTCGAGCCTCGTCCCGATCGGCCGGTCGAAGGCGGCTTGGGGGAATCCGGCCAGATTGGATGCGGAGTAGTTGAGGGCGCCGAGCGCTGCCCGGACCATGTCCTTCGCCGACTGCGCGCCGGTCGAGCGGGCCGCGGCCACGAGGTTGTCGAGACGGCCTTCGATCTCCCGGCCGGTCTCGTCCGTGATGCCCTTTTCCGCAAGGAGCTGGGGGTATTTGGCGGCGAGCTCTTTTCGCGCGGCGGCCGCCGCGGCGTCCTGGCCAGGCGCGGCCGCGGAAAGCGCCGAGGCGCCGAAACCCGACAGGGCCAGGGCGAGGAGGATCATCGATAGAGCAAAGCCGTTTCTGTTCCGGAGCTTCATGGCTGACTCGCTTCCTTGATCGGATTTCCCGTCTTCAGCCTGACGAGGACGGCCAAGACGATGATCATGGCGCAATCGACGACAGGGATGATGAATCCCTGGCGCAGGCTCGAGGCCTCGGCGATCCGGCCGGCGAGCCAGGGGGCAAGCATGCCGCCGACAAGGCCCATGGCGATGACGATGCTGAAAGCCGTTCCGCTGAACGCGGCGAAGTTCGCCCCGACGATGGCCAGCGTCGTCGGGTAGATGGCCGCAAAGCCGACGCCGATAAGGACGGCGCCCACGGCCGCGGCAGCGCCCGAAGGGGCCAGGGCCATGAGCAGGGCCGCGGCCAGAGCCAGGACGGCGCTCGCCAGGATGAGCGTCTCGTTCCGGACCTTGCGCACGAGGCGGCTCGAAACGAGCCGGCCCGCCATGATGGCCGCCCAGTAGCCGGCGAGGACGAGGGCCGCCGCGCCGGCGCCGGTCCCGAAGGTTTTCTCGAGGTGGGTCGAGATCCAGCCGCCGACCGTGAACTCGTTCGCGGACTCGAAGAAGAGGATGAATCCGGTGAGCCAGAGGAGCGGTTTGCGGGCGATGCCGGCCGCTTCTTTGATGGGGAAACCCTGGGCATGCTTGGCTCCGGGGAACCTGAGCACGACATAGACGACGAACGGCACCAGGCTGAGGAACGTCGCCAGGGCGAGGATCTGTGCGAAGCCGAGGACCGCGCGCATCGCGCCGATGAGAAAAGGCACGAACAGGGCGCCGAAGCCGAAGAAGATGCCCAGGACGTTCAGGGCGGCGCCGCGCTTCTCGCCTTCGTGGAGATCGCTGGTCAAGGCGTTGGTCCCGCCGTTGAGGGCGCCGCCGCCGAGGCCGAGGACGACCGCGGCTCCGAGGACGAGCCCGTAGGTCGAGGCTCGCGAGAGGACGAGAAAGGCCGCCGCAACGAGCAGGGCCGAGACGGCCAGGACGGCCTTGAAGCCGAAACGGTCGACGACGGGCCCGAAGAACAAGGTCGAAACGAGCATGGCGAAATTCATGGTCAGGAAGAGGTTGCCGGCCGCCCCCGCCCCGAAGCCGATGCGCTCGAAAAGCGAAGGCAGGATGGCCCCCAGGATGGCCATGACGATGCCGAAGACGAACATCCCGGCCCAGGCCGAGAATTGGAGCCTGGCGACGCCGGAGGCGGCGGTCCGGCCGGACGGGTTCGCGGCGCCCATCGCCGGCCTCAAGCCTTGCGCCGGGCCTTGAACGGCCGGGCGTAATAGAACTCGGTGAACGCTTGATAGACCCCGGCCATGTGGCCTGGCGGGACGCCGTGGACGTTGGGGGAAACGAAGGTCGGGGGAACCTGGCCCGTCTTGGCCAGGACGGCGGCGGTCTCGGCCACGAGCGACATGGCGATCGAGACCGCGGCGACCGTCGAGCCGGCCGCCACGCGCTCGAGCTGCCCGACGTCGACCAGGGCGTCCTCGGGCGGCACGTGATTGTCGATGGCCACGGCGGCCAGCTCCGACAGGATCTTGCCCGACGAGTGGGAGCGCTTGCCGATCTTGACGTTGGCGTGCGAGGACACCGTGACGACCTTGAGACCGCGGGCCTTGGCCTCCAGGGCCATGTCGATCCCGGCGGCGTTCAGCCCGCCGTGGGAGAAGACGAGCATGACGTCGCGCTTTTCGAGGGGATAGCTCTGGAGGAAGACCTTGGCATAGCCCTCCTGGCGCTCGAGCCAGAGAAGCTCCCGGGCGCCTCCCGGGCCGATGACGTTCGTCCACATCAGCCGGGGATCATAGAGCGGGAAGAATCCGACGAAGCTGCCGTAGCGGGGGAAGATGTCGAGGACGGGAATGACCGAGTGGCCGCTGCCGAACATGTAGACGCGGCCTTTCTTCCGGATCGAGGCGGCCATGATCTTGGCCGCGGCCTTGATGGACTTCATCTCTTGGGTCTTGATCTTCTCGAGGATCCCCTGGACCTCGTCGAGGTACGCTTGAGCCGACATGCGATGTCTCCTTCTTGCTCGGGGACATGTCCCCTTGGGACGTATCCCCCTTCTATTCGCTTTCGATGGCGCGCCAGGCCAGCCTGCCGCACCCGTAGAGGCCGGCCTCCCCGCCGAGAGCGGAGGGCTCGAGCCTGACTGAGCGCGCCGCCAGGGGCTGGGCCCAGCGCTTGAACTCGCGGCGCACGGGCGGGAGGAAAATGTCGGCCGCCTGGAAAAGCCCGCCGCCGAGGACCACGACCTCGGGGTTGAGGATGCTGACGATGTTGGCGATGCCCATGGCCAAATAGGTCACGACCTCCGCGACCACTTCCATGGCCAGCGGGTCCTGCCGGCGGGCCGCGGCGGCGACGGTCTCGGCCGTGACGGCCTCGATGACGCCGCCGGCCAGATCGAGCATGGCCGAAGGCCTTCCCTGCGCCAGCCGCTCCCGGGCTTTGCGGGCCACGGAATTTCCCGAGGCCTCGGCCTCGAAACACCCCATGGACGCGTACTCCGGCTTGAAGTCGGGGTCGAGCCCGAACCAGCCGACCGCCCCGGCGATGTCCTCGTACCCGTGGAGGATCCGGCCGCCGGAAATGATCCCGGCGCCGATGCCCGTTCCGACCGCCAGGAAGATGGCGTCACGGGCGCCCGCCGCGGCGCCCCTCCAGGCCTCGCCGGCGACGTAAGCTGACCGGTCGGAGTCGAGGACGATCGGGACACGTGCCAAGGGGACATGTCCCCTGATCCTCTCTAAGAGCGGGTACTGGTCCCAGCCCGGGATGTTGGGGGCCCAGACCTTGCCGCTCGCGGAATAGGCGATACCGGGAACGCAAAGGCCCACCGCCGCGAGACGCCCCCCGGCCTTATCCGCGGCCGCAGCCAATTGGGCGATCTCATCCCTGACTTGGGCGGCAGCGGCGTCGCCCCCGGAACGGTCGATGGCGATCTTCTCCCCGGCCGAGATCTCCCCTGCCCTCGTGAAGAGGGCCGAGGCGATCTTGGTCCCGCCAATGTCGATGGCCCCGCAGAAGTCGGTCATCGTTCGGTCACCCGGACGACCCAGACTTCCCCCGGCTGAAGGGTTTTTTCGAAGACCGCGCGGTCCCCCTCGCGGACGAGGGCAACCGCTTGGCCCGTTTCGAGCTCGATCGCCGCGGGCCGGGCCGCTCCGGTGCGGACGCCGAACCTGGCGGTTGCGGCCTTGTCGCCCCGGTTGAACCCGAAGAGGAGTGAGTAGCCGTCGCCTTTGAGGAGCCGTCCTTCGATCAAGGCGTCGGGAACGGAGGAGCTGACCCGGACCGGCGCCGTGACCTTGAGCCAATCGGCCAGGCCGGCGAAGAACTTCCCGTTGTTGGGGTTCTTGAAATGGTGATAGGCCGAGCCGAGGAAGGAGCCGACGATGATGGCCCGCCCCTTGCCGAACGGTGCGGCCACGACGGCCGGCCGTCCGTCCGGGAACGCGGCCACGATCCGGCTCGACTTGCCGAAGACGTCCAAGCTCTCCTCGAAGAAGAGGCTGTCGAGCTTGTCGCCCGGCTTGAGCAGCGGAAACGCTTCGTCGGCGGCCTTGATCTCGACAACCCCGCTCTTGGCGAGCAGGCGTTAGCTCGTGCTCGCGGCAGCCGAAAACCTGGTCGAGGCCGCCGCCGGGAACGATCGGGCTGGAGGCGCCCTTCTCGTCGACCCAGCCGCAGCGGGCCTCGGTCAGGAGCGTCCCGCCGCCGCGGACATATTCGACCAGGGCCTGGACGTGCGGCCGGGACATCATGACCGGGTAGGGCGCGATGATGAGCTTGTAGCCGGCCGCGCGCGGCGTCCCGAGGTCGCGGACGTGGAGGAAATCGACCGGGATGCCGCGCTCGAAGAAGGCCCGGTGGACGCCCTGCAGGGACTCGCTCAGGTTGTTGACGCCGACGGTCTGCCCTTCCCCGGTGAAGGACTGCTGGCCGCCGACCATGTGCGAAAGCGGATTATAAAGGATGGCGATCTCGGCCTTGGCCGGCAGGGCCTTGAGAAAGAGGTCCTGGTTGGCGGTGATGACGCGGGCGATCCGGCCCCCGGCCTCGGCCCTCTCCGTGACCTTGCCGTCGAGCTCGACGAGGCCGTAGCCGCCGGCCTCGTAGCCGGTGCTCATGGGATAGTAGGCATAGATGTTGACGGCCCGGGCGCCGTACGCGACGGCGCTCCACATCCAGTCGCGGGTGTCCGTGCCGACGACGGGAAAGCTCATCTTCATGCCGAAGACGCCGTAGCCGGCCTGGAGCTCGCCGATGTAAAAGCCGCCGTTGCCGATGCCCATGGACCGGACGAAGTCGAGGCCCGAGGAGCGGTAGAAGGGCGACCAGGGCTTGATCGTCCAGGCGTGCTTGGGATAGATCGAGGCGCCGTAGAAATCGACGCTGTCGGACATCTTCCGGTCGTCGGGAGTGCCCGACCAATCCGGCCGGGTGAAGATCCCCGGCCCGGCCGAGTGGCTGGTGACGACGGTGTCGGGCAGGACCGATTTGACGGCCGCCGCCTTGAGAGCCAGGTCCTCGGCCAGCTTGTCGGAGATGAATTCTTTCCAATCGATATAATCGGTGAAGGTCAGGATGGTGCCGAAGCGCGGCGGCTGGACTTCGTCGAAGGACGCGAGCGTCCGGTACCAGGCCTTGTTCAGGGCCTCGATCGTGCCGTACTTCTTTTGGAGCCATTCCCGGAAGCGGGCCTGGGTCGAGTGGCAATAGCAGAACTGGACCGACGAAAGATCGCCGACATAATAGACCTCGGCCCAGTTGATGATATGGGGCTCGCTCCAGAGGTCCCAGCCGTAGAACGCGGGCCTGCCCTTGAGGGCCCGGGCCGCGGCCTTGAAGAAATCGAGGATCTTTCTTTGAACGCCGTCATGGTCGAAGCAGAAGCCGGGCGAGGCCTGAGATTCGACGGCGACGCCGTTCGAAGAGACGAACTTGGAGTCGGGGAACGAAACGCCGACCCAGTCGGGCGCCGAATCGATGTAGACCTGGACGATGACCCTCAGGCCCGCTTCACCGGCCAGGTCGGTGAGGAGCTCGAGGGCCGAGAAATCGTAATGGCCCTCGGTCTTCTCGCAGGCCGTCCACTCGATCCATGTCCGCACCGTATTGAAGCCGAGCCGCTTGATCTGGTCGATATCTTTCTTCCAAACCTCTCGGGACTGCGGCGTCACAGTCTCGAGCATGGGCGCCCGGGCCTTGCCGCCCGAATACCAGACGGACACCGGGAAGAAGCCCTTGGTCTTGTCAGGGCCGGCCGCGGCCAACCCGGTTGTCGCGGACGACCCGGTCGTCGCGGACGCCGGCGATGCGGAGCCGATGAGCACGGCCGTCGCGGCCAGGATGAGGGCCAAAGCCCTCGCGGAAGGACCTGCGTTTTTCATCGCGAGCACCTCTCGGAGATCGATCGTCAATCGCGTCTGGAGCCGGCCCCGAAGGACTTCCCGATGACTTCGAGGAGCTCGGACTGGCCCGAGCGGAAGTCCCCGCCCAGCTCCCAGATGATGACCCCGGCCGAGGTCTTGTCCTTGACGTATTGGCACTTGAGCCCGACCGAGCTCATGTCGTCGTAGGAGATGATCTTGGTGCTGTCGTTCCGGCGCATGTACGGGACCTTGGCTTCGCCGTCCCAAACGCGGGCCCACTCCGAGCCCGGCAGGGCCATGACGGCGGTGTAGTCCCAGCCCTCGCTCGTCGTGAACGGCCGGCCCAGGGCGCCGCAGTCGAAGGACCGGCCGAAGAAGGGCACGCCGACGAGGAGCTTGTTCAGGGGGACCTGACGGCTGCGGGCATAGGTGAAGGTCTCATCGAGGGAGCCGCAGGAGTCGCCCGCCGGCGTGTAGAGGGGGGAATTGTGGCCGGAGTGGTCGGACCAGGCGCCGTGATAGTCGTAGGTCATGAAGCCGATGAAGTCGAAATCGTCGGCCAGCCGCTCGTAATCGATCCAGCGGCCGTAATAATTCCCGGAGGGGGTGGCCGTCGTCAGGAGGAGGCGTGGCGCCTGGGCATGGAGAGCGGCGCCCAGCGCTTCGATGAACAGGGTGAAATCGGCTTTCTCCGTGTCGTTCGAGACGAACTCCCAATCGATATCGACGCCGTCGTAGGCGTTGGCCTTGCAGAAATCGACGAGCTGGCCGATGAACCGGGCCCGGTTGGCCGCCGTCGAGGCCATCCCCGGGAAGCCGGCGCAGTTGCCCCAGCCGCCGAGACTGAGGATCATCTTGACGCCGTTCGCGTGTGCGGCGGCGTTGAGCTCGGGATAGAGATGGCCGGCGGGCACGACGAGGTTGCCCGACGCGTCGGGCCAGGCAAAGGCGTGGGCGATATGGGTCAGGTATTCGTAGGCGATCTGGGTGTGGTCGAGCTGGGACCTGTTCGAAGTGCGGTAATAGCCCATGACGACCTTGGACGGCCGGGAGGGTTCGGGAGGGACCTGGGAGACCTCGCAGGCGGCGGAAGCCAGAAGGGCCAGCGTTACGATGATCGCGGCCCGGGGAGCCGCCAAAAAGGCAAGACGTCGGGGGTGAGCCATGAATCACTCTCCAGACGTCTATTCTTATCTTATCGGGACTTATTTTTCAATCCGGCAAGGGATTTTAGGATGGCCATCTTCTCGGGGGACTTGGACAGGGCGTCCCATGACCACAGGACGACGCCCCGCGACGGAGGCCGGAGGGCCTGATCGAGGGCCGCCTGGAACTCTTCGGGGGAGAGCTTGTCCTCGATATAGGCTTCCGAGACCTGAATGCTGGGCAGCACGGGAACTCCGCGGGTCTGGGCGGAGATGTCCGTGACGACGTCGTGGACCCAGGCCGGGGTCTGCCGGACCATGTGGTGATAGGTCATGGGCGAGATGAGATCGACGAGGGGGGCCAGGAGGGTGAAGTCCTGGCCGGCCACGGACCGGATCGCGCCGCCGAAATCGGCGCGTCGCCAGGGCACCGCGTGGAGGTTGATCTTGACCGACGGCTTGGCCTCGCGGGCGGCTTTGGCCAGGCGTGTGACCGCGTTGGCGATCTTTTCGCACTTCCAATCGGCCCAAGCGGCCGCATGGTTCTCGAGGATCCATTTCGCTTTCTCGGCCGTCCCGGCGAGGTCCGCAGGGACATGGATGTCGAACTCGTTTTGGAAGAAGCGCAGGCAGACCGGGCAGAAACACGTCTGGGGCAGGGACTCCGGGGTCCGGTCCGGTGCGACCTTCTCCCAGAAGACAAAAAAGCGGATGAAGTCGAGGCTCACCACGTCGGGATCGCCTTCGGCGACAAGGCTGCGGAGGTGTCCGATCCGGCGTTCGAGATAATCATCGCCCTTGGTCGGGCAGACGAACTCCACCCATTCATCGCGGGCCGGCGTCCCGGCCGAGGTGATGGCCGCGATCTGCGGGTCTTCCTTGATAGCCTCGGGACTCTGATAGACGGGATAGATGAGGAAGAGGGTCAGGCCGCTCGCCCGGGCCTGAGTCCGGAAATCCCCGTTCGTGAGGAGGGCTTCGCTGACGAACAGGGTATTGATCCCAAGCTCCCGCCACTTGCTGAAAAGACCCTCGAAGGGCGGGGCGGCTTCGTAGATCTTGACCCCGACGACGGGCCGCGGGCCGGCGCTCAGCTCTCCCTTGCGGCAACCGGGGGCCAAGACCAGGAGCGGAACGAGGACCGCGGATCCCAGGAAGGCAACGATCGATGGACTCTTCAAGGTCCCTCCTTGGCGAGCGCCGTCATCCCATCTCCGGGAGGCAGAAAGAGATCGAGCGCCGCTCGCCGCAGGCGGCGCAGCGGAGAGAGGCCTCGAGCTTCTCGCATTTGAGCCCTTTTTCCGTCCGGAATTCGGACTCCCACTTGCCGCCGCAGGCCCCGCAGGCCGCGGGGAGGACGAGCGTGACCTTGGCCCGCCGGCCGCGGCCGCCGGCCTTGGGGACGTCGACCGTCCGGACACGGAAATCTATGCCGTGGACTTCCTCGAGCTCGCCGATGTAGGCCTTGTAGAAGCGCAGGGTGTCGGCCGATTTCTTGACCGCAAGACGGCGGGCCGAGGCCGTGCGCATGTTCGCCGGGAGGACGCCGGCGTAGGTCAGCTCTTTGCTCAGGTAATCCATGGCCGCCGACTCGAGGTTCCGGCCCCGGAGCGCCGACTTGACGAAGAAGTTGGCCACTCCGAGGTAGCCGAACTTGGACAGGAAATCGGCGTCGTGGACGATGTCGGCCAGGCGGTTGCGGCTCGCGCCGGACTGATAGAGCGAGCGCAGGGCCCGGACGACGTGGCCGGTGTCGGCCATCTTCAACCCGGTCTCCTCCAGGGTGGCCCGGGCCAGGCGGGCCGCTTCTTCCTCTTCGGGCTCGCCGGAGGCATGATAGCGGCCGCCGGCAAACTTCGCCGAGTCGTGGAAAAGGGCGACGAGGGCGGTCAGGTCGGGGTTCTCTTTCTCGGCTTGGGCCAAGCGGAAGGCTTGAGAGGCGACGAGGACCGTGTGCTCCCAAAGGAAGCCCGCCTTGGCGTCCTTTCTCCCCGAGTACTTCTTCTCGGCCTCCTCGATCATCCGGCGGATGCGCTCGACAAGTCCCGGCGAAAGCGCGGTGAGGGACCGGTAGAATTCCTGCTGTTTGAGAAGCATGGGGGCCTTGACGCCCGCTCATTATCCGGCCCGCAAATCCGGAAGTCAAGCACCCGCTGGGCGAGATGACGAGCAGGACCAGACTGAACGGTTCAGTCCCCGGGTCGTGGGACGAGGCCGTAAAAGAGGAACCGGCCGGCGATCTCGCCCAGAAGAACCAGAACGAAGGCCATCGTCATCGTGGGCCCGGCCTGACCCGCGGCCATTGGAGTCGAGCCGAACCCCCCGGCCCTCCCGGGGACAGCCTGGACCATGCCCAGGACGATGAGAATCAAGCCTCCCGCGAGCAGGGCCAATCTCCCAAAGTAGAGCCCGCGAAGCGACCGTGGGGGCGGCCGAAGCGACGGCCCCGGGCGAAAACCGGCGACGCCATATTGGGGGGTCAGGAGACCCGCAAAGAGAATATCCGAAGCGACGAAGAACGAGGCGGCCGTCCAGAGCGCCGAAAAATAGGAGCCTGGATCGCCCGGGGAAGAACCTGTGACCCAGGCCGTGGCCATGGCTCCCAAGGTCGCGGCGGACATAAAAAACGATATCCCCGTATAGGCCGAGTTCCAAGCCGGCAGGGATTTGAGCGTATAGAGCTTGGACATGCTGACCAGGAACATGATCCCCGCGAGCGCCGACGCGGACATGACCGACCTGAGAAACAAGCCCCGGGTGTGTCCCGTCCAAACGAGGACGAACGCCAGGGCGACGAGGGCCATGAAGGCGAGCTCGAAGAAGATCTCGCGGCTGAGCCAGGACGAGCGGAGATTGGCCAGGGTGTGGCGGGCCCGGAAAGGGTGATGGACGTGGAACAAGGACAGGGCCGCCGCGATCGCGGTGAAGCCGAATGTCCCCCCCCAGACGATAAGAACCGTGTGCCGGGCCGCCTCGCTCCATGAGGTCCCGGGTGACAGCAGCACAAGAAGCGGGAACAGAAGAAAACAAAACAC
Organism: Candidatus Aminicenantota bacterium; assembly: GCA_963743205.1. Classification (GTDB taxonomy): domain Bacteria; phylum Acidobacteriota; class Aminicenantia; order Aminicenantales; family Saccharicenantaceae; genus RBG-16-66-30. The sequence goes on along the minus strand of CAVUOW010000009.1, from coordinate 367,276 downwards.
CCCCACCGCCATTTGGCCGGCGATCGTGAAGGCGACGAGCGGCCACTCTTTGAGCATACGCGGTCAGACTTCTTCCCAATTGGCCACTTCCGCGGCTCGCTCCTCGGCCCGGGCGGCGTCGCGGTGGGGCTTGATGATGAGGGCCGGCTCGGTCTGCGCGGGATCGGGGAGCGGGAAGATCCGGCGGACGTCGCCGTATTTCTTCCTGAGCTCGGCCATGTCGCCGAAATCGAGGGCCCGCTGCGGGCAGGAGGCGACGCAGGAGGGCGTCCCCCCGGCGTCGATCGCGTCGTAGCAGAAATTGCACTTGGAGACGGTGTTCGTCCGCGCATCAAAGCGGAGGGCCGTGTAGGGGCAGGCCCATTCGCAGTAGCGGCAGCCGATGCAGGCTCCGGTATCGACGAAGACGATGCCGTCTTCGCGTTTGGTGATGGCCTTGACCGGGCAGGCCAGGCCGCAGACCGGCTTCTCGCAGTGATTGCAGGCCATCGAGATATTGTAGGAGACGACGGAGGGGACCCAGACGCCGCCTTTCTTCTCCCAGCCCCCTCCCGTCACTTCGTAGACCCGGCGCCAGAGGACCCCGGGCTCGAGGTCGTTGCGGTCCTTGCAGGCCATCTGGCAGGCCTTGCAGCCGCTGCAGGCCGCGGCGTTGAAGAAAAAGCCGTATTGCGTGACCATCTCAGGCCGCCTCCGCCTTCTCGACCTGGACCATGATCGTGTGCTGGGCGTTGCCGAAGGCCAGGGGCGTCCAGCGCTCAGACGAGAGGACGTTGACCGAGCCGCGCCGGTCGACGCCGGTCTTGTCGGGCGTCCACCAGGCGCCCTGAGGCAGGGCGACGACGCCGGGCATCAGGCGCAGCGTCACCCGGCACTTGACCACGAGGGCGCCGCGGTCGTTCCAAACCCGGACAGAATCGCCGTTCTTGATCTTCCGCGGGCCGGCGTCGACGGGATTGATGAACAGGCGCTGGGGAAACGCCTCCTCGAGCCAGTCGACGCCCTCGAGGGTGGAGTGGACGCGGGAGAGGTAGTGGTGGCCGATGGCCGAGAGCGGGTACTTGGCCGCTTCGGGCCCGAACGGGCTCTCCCACTCCTGGATGTACTTGGGCACGGCCGGGATCTCGTCCGGCCTGCCCATGTCATGGAGCTTTTTCGAGAAGATCTCGATCTTGCCCGAAGGCGTCTGCAAAGGGTGCTTTTCGGGATCGCGCCGGAAATCGGCGAAAGCCACGGCCGGCCGTGTCACCGGGAGCGAAAAGACCCCGGCATTCGTCCGCTCGAACTCGTCGAGCGTCGGCAGCCCGGGGAAGCGCGTTTGGCGATAGCGGTCGAGCGACCAGGCGACCCAATCGCGCTCGGTCCGCCCCTCGGTATATTCTCTTTCGAGGCCGAGCCGGGCCGCGATCTCGGAGGCGATGCGGTAATCGCTCTTCGTCTCGAAGGGCGGCTCGACGATCTTCGGCATGAGCAGGACCTCGTCGCCGTATTTCCAGCCGTCCTCGAGGCCCCAGGTCTCGAACTGGGTGCAGACCGGGAGCAGGATGTCGGCGAACCGGGCGGTCGGGGTCAGGAAATTGTCCTGGACGAGCAGGAATTCGACCTTCTTCTCATCGGCCAGGATGCCGGCCGTCCGGTTGACGTTGCCGTGCTGGTTGATGAGGGCGTTGCAGGCGACGGCCCAGATGCATTTGATGTCCGTCGTGAGCTTCGACGCCCCGACGACGCCGTCGCCGGCTCCCATCTCCCTGCCCCGCAGGACCGCTTCGGTCCAGAGGAAGCTCGGGATCATGGTCCGGACGGGATTCTCGCCGGTCGGGAAGACGAGCCAGAACGGCCCGCCGTCGGGGGCCTGGAGGGCGATGCCGCTGGCCCAGCCGCCGGGGACGCCGACGTTCCCGGTGATGGCCGCGAGGACGCAGCCGGCCCGGACGGCCTGCTCGCCGTAGGCCCGGCGCTGCATGCCGTAGCCTTGATAGAGGACGCCGGGCTTGGCGGTGGCGTACTCGCGGGCGATGCGGGCGATCGTCTCGCGGGGGACGCCGCAGATCTTCTCGGCCCACTCGGGCGTCTTGGGCAGGCCGTCGCGCGCGCCGAAGAGATAGTCCTTGTAGCTCTCGAGGCCCTCGGCCCCGGCGGGCATCTGCGTCTCGTCGAAGCCGATGCAATGGGTGCGCACGAACGGGGCGTCGTGGAGGTTCTCCTTGACGATGACGTAGGCCATGGCCGTCATCATGGCCGCGTCCGTGCCGGGGCGGATGGGCACCCACTCGTCGGCGAGGGCGACCGCGCTCAGGGTCATCCGCGGGTCGATGCAGACGACGCGGGCGCCTTTCTCCCGGGCCTTCTGGACGAAGTACTCGCTGTTCGTGCCGTCGCGCATCTCGGCCGGGTTCCAGCTCCACATGAGGATGGTCTTCGAGTTGAGCCAGTCCTGGCGCTGGTTGCCGGTGACGCTCGTGCCGTAGACGGTCGGCGTCGCCGCGGAGATGGCCGCCCAGGAATAGCTGTTGTAGAAGCCGAGGGAGCCGCCGTAGAGGTTCATCAGCCTCTGGGCCGTCTGCCGGCCGTTGATCTGATTGTAGCTGCCCGTTCCGTAGGGGACGTAGAAGGCCTCGTTGCCGTAAGCGGCCTTGATGCGCTTGAACTCGGCGGCGATGCGGTCCAGGGCTTCGCCCCAGCCGATGCGCTCGAATTTGCCCTCGCCCCGCTTCCCCACCCTCTTCATCGGGAATTGAAGGCGGTCGGGATGGTATTGGCGCTTGCGGTAGGCCCGGCCGCGGATGCAGGCCCGGAGCTGAGGGTCGGCGATCGTGTCGCCGGGGCGGTCGTCCGTCTCGATGCGGACGATCCGGCCGTCGCGGACGAAGACCTTGAGGAGGCAGCGGCCGCCGCAGTTGTGGGCGGGGCAGCCGGCGCGGATCATGCGCTCCTCGGACGGCGCCTGTTCGACCAGGGCGTGACGCGGATCGCGGCGGCGGAACCCCGCGGCGAGGCCCTTCGAGGACGCGGCCGCCGATCCGACGAGGGCTCCCCAGCGGAGGAAGCCGCGGCGGCTCATGGTCGACGTCTCGATCTTCTTCTTCAGCGCGGGCGATTTCATGGACGGCTTAAAAAGAAAATGGGGACGTTTCTGTTTTTCTTAAATGCCCAATATTTAAAAATGGAAACGTCCCCATTTTTGATCGGACCCAGACCGCCGCCGCCAGGGCTTCGAGGAGGATGGCCTGGATCGGGTTCACCAGGGCGAGGATGTCGGTGCCGGGGACGAGCAGATCGAAGAGCTTGAACGAGGCGGCCACGACGCCTGCGAGGAAGACGGCGCCCGCGCTGCGGGAGCGGGCGGCCACCCGCCCCATGATCACCACGGCGAAGGGCGCCATGACCAGGCCCGGCAATCCGGGAATGCGAACGAGATGAAGGACGTGTCCGAGGGTCGCTTCGCCCAAGCCCCAAACCGCCCCCCAGAACAGGGCCTTCGCCAGCATGGTATGGCGCGCCCGGATCAGCCCACCTGAGTCGTCAGGAAGATCTGAATGCCCATTTGGCCGATCTGGTCCTGGATCTCCTCGATGCCGTCGATGTGGGCGTCCTCGTCCTTGAGGATGGACTCGAGGATCTCGCGGGTGGCGTAATCCTTGAGGCTCCCGGCCAGGATGATGGCGTCGTTATAGGACTTGATGGCGCCTTCCTCGGCCTTGTGGTCGTTGACGAACATCTTCGGGATGTCGGCGCCGACGAAGATCTTCTTGAGGTCGCTGACGACGGGCAGGCCCTCGAGGAACAGGATGCGGCCGATGAGCTTCTCGGCGTGCTTCATCTCGGCGATGGCCCTGGCCTCGATCGTCTTGTGGAGCTTGTCGTAGCCCCAGTTGTCGCACATCTCCGAATGGACCATGTACTGGTTGATGGCCGTGAGTTCATCGGCGAGAAGAGCGTTGAGAACGGTGATGAGTTTCGGATCCCCTTTCATGATGTCCTCCTTCGGTTAGTTTCTTCCGGTGGGTACCTCGAAAGACCATTCTATCCGCATCCACGGGCAAAGGCAAGCCGGCGAGGCGGCCTCTCCCCCGGTCGGCGCGACGGCCGCGGGGCTGGAGAACGGAGGCGTTTTTGGCTAGAATAAGGACATCTCTCAAGGAGGGCAATATGAGACGATCGGTTCTTCTCGCCGCGGTCCTCATCGCCGCGCTGGTCCTCGCCAGCTGCGCCCCCGGTCCCAACAGCGCTGAGAAAACAGCCAATGCGGACGGCCGGACGGCCGGGTTCCTGATGGGGCTCTGGCACGGCTTCATCTCGCCGGTCACGTTCGTCATTTCGGTCTTCACCAGGAACGTCCGGTTCTACGAGGTCCATAACAACGGAACCTGGTACAACTTCGGCTTCGTCCTCGGCGCGGGCCTGTTCCTCAGCGGGGGCATCCTGGGCCGGAAGAAAAAGAAGGTTTGATCCTCGTCGCCGCCGTCATCTTCATCGCCGCCCTGGTGCGCTCCGCTTTGGGCTTCGGCGACGCGGTCGTGGCCATGCCCCTCTTGGCCATGGCCTTAGGGGTCCGCACGGCGACGCCGCTCGTGGCCTTCGTCGGGCCGACGATATCCATTCTCATCCTGGCCCGGGACTGGCGGAAAGTCGAGTTCAGATCGGCCGGCCGGCTCATCGTGGCCACCCTGCTGGGGATCCCCGTAGGGGTCTACGGCCTGGCCCGCCTGCCCGAGGCGCCGCTCAAGATCGCCTTGGGGGTGATGATCCTGCTCTATGGCGTGTTCGGGCTGTTCAAGCCGGAGGCGCGGTTGAAGCGTGAAAGGGCCCACTTCCCCTGGCTTGTCGGCTGGTTCGCGGGGATCCTCGGTGGGGCCTACAACACCAACGGGCCGCCGATCGTCGCCTACGGCATGCTCCGCGGCTGGCCGCCGGAGTCGTTCCGGGCGACGCTGCAAGGCTACTTCCTGCCGACGGGCCTGGCCATCCTCGCCGGGCACGGCCTGGCCGGGCTCTGGACGGGAACGGTCCTCAGGTCCTACCTCTATTCTCTTCCGGCGATCGTCATCGGAGTTTTCCTCGGCGGATTGCTGAACAAGAAGCTGACCCACGGCATGTTCGCGAAGCTCGTCTACGTGTCGCTCGCCGTCATGGGCGCCGCTGATGCTCCTCAATGCGGTGACACACAACTAAATGCACTTAATTATCCAGAAAGGACGAAGGGGCCAAACGTTCCGAAGGTCCAAGCCGGCTTTCCCCGACTGGCTCCGGCTATTTCGGACCAGGACCCGGCAAAGATGCGGCGAGCCCAATTAAGTGTATTTAGTTGTGTGTCACCGATCTAATTCGACGGTCTTAGCCGGGCCGTAATAGATGCCGTTGAAGAGCAGCTTGAACGTGCCGTGCGGCTGACCCCTGAAGGCGATCTCAGGCCCGTAGAGAACGACCTTACCCTCCCCGACCGTCGCCTCGGCGACCTGAACGCTCCGGCGGAGGTACGATTCGCCCCAGGCCCAGCCGCTCCTCAGCAGCTTCCCGTCGTCGAACCAGGCGACGGGCCGGACGCCCTTGAGCTCGGCGTCGGGAAGGAGCGTCCAAGCCGGCGTGTTGTCGAAGAAAACGTCGATCGTGTCCGGCAGGCCATGGGCCATCGGGTCGGTGTTGTCCACCCGGGCCCGCAGGAGCGACCCCGGGATGTAGAATTTCTCGGACCGCAGCGGCACGTCCTCTCCCTCCGGGGACCTTTCCATGAGCGCGTTGGTCAGAGGCAGGCCGAAGTGTTCGGCCAGGACCGTGGCCGAATCGAGGGCCAGGATGGTCCCGCCCGCCTCGACGAATTGCCGGAGAATGGGGATCGTCTTTTCGGCCGTGATCCGGCCGACCCGGCTCTTATACTCGTCGGGGATGTTGGACGGGGTCTGCGGCTGGAAATCCCGGGCCCCTCCCCTGCCCTCCTGACCGGCGGCCTGGACGCGGGGGATGGAGCCCCCGACGAAGATGAGCACGTCGAACTTGTCGTTGAGGCCGCCGGCATCGAGAGCCGGCGCGAAGACGAGCTCGAAGGGGAATTCGAACTGTTCGAGGAGCCAGCGGATCCAGCCTGAGGCCATCGAGCCGCCGTAGCTGTCCCAGAGACCGATCCGGACGGGCTTCAGCTCGAAGGCCGGCCCCTTCGGCGCCGCCGAGACGCTGTCGACCGTCAAGCCCAGGTCTTTGGCCGCCTTTTGGAGCAGGTCCGCCGCTGCCGCCGCGGCAGGCACCCAGATCGCCCCCGCCCCATAGGACTTGCCCCCGGCTTCGAGGGCGCCCTTCAGCCAGTAAACCTTGGCGCCGGCCTTGAGCAGGCGGTTGACGGCCACGAACGTGTCATTGACGCGGTGGTCGAGCAGGTAACCCGCGGTCCCGGCCCCGCCCGCGAAGGTCCCGGCCGGTGGCTTGGCGATCCCCGGGAGCACTTCGAACGGCCCGCTGAAAGCATCGAGGATCCGGTCGAACGCGACGCCCATCTGATAGGCCAGCGTCCAGCCGGCCGCGTCGTACGGCGGGCGCGGCGCGCCGCCGGGATAAGGGATGTCGTTCGGATGGTCCTGCGGCTCGAACATGCTCAGGACGTGAGGCCTGAACGCCTGGGCCGTCAAAACGACATACGACCCTTTGGGATAGGTTTTGCCGCCGGCCTCGAAATCGGCCTTCGCCCGTTCGACGACGACGCCGCTCTCGATGAGCGCGTTGACGAACTTGGTCGCGGTCGGAAAGTCGGCCTGGTCCGAAGGGATGACATAGCCCCGCGGGTCGCGCTTGGCCTTGTCGAAGATGGCCTCGTAGTACTTGATGTCCACGCCGCGGGCGCGGCCGAACCCGCCTTCGCCCCTCCCTCCGGCGCCCTGCGCCGGCGCCCCGGCCTGGCCCGGGTTCGCCGCCCGGTCCTTCTCGATCGCGGCCTGGATGTCCGCGACGGTCTCCGGCACGATGGTCCAGGTGTCCTTGCTGCCGGCTTCGATGGCGTGCTTGCCCATGAGATAGCGCCGGTAGAGGAAATCCTCCCGGTTCTTCGAGGCCACGTCGAGGATGGCCAGGTCGGCGGTGATCGAATATTCGATGGACCGGCGGAACGGCCACTTCTGCGGCGCGACCGGATAGGGATAATCCTGCTTGGGCAGCAGCCGGTCCGGGATGAACGGGATGTCGACGGGCGTCGGGTTGCCGATGGCCTCGGTCAGGATGCCGATGATGTTGTGGAAATACCCCGTGCTGCGGAGCCCGCCGTTCCACCAGGTCGAATAGCCGGAGCCCGAGCGCATCGTCGCGCCGGGCTTGCCCTCGGTGACGAAGCGGTTGTGCATGGCCGCGGAGACGAGGTCGATGCCCATGGGGATGAGCGGGTCGAAGACGTAGTTGAACGGATCGCGGAAGGGCGGCGCGAAGAGCACCGTCCCCGCCGGCCCGGTCTGGTGCTGGTTGTAGACGATCTGCGGGTGCCACTCGATGTACAGCTGCCGGCTGACGGCCTTGGTCTCCGGTTGGGTGTTCATGTAGAAATCGCGGTTGTTGTCGTGCCCGATGTACTTCTGGTAGAGGACGGGGACGCCGGCCATCGATCGCTTGGCCGGATCTTTCTCGCGCATGTACCAGTCGGCCACGAGGTCGAGGCCGTCGGGATTGACCGGCACCGCGAGGAGAATGACGTCGTCGAGGATGCGCAGGGTCTCGGCGTCGGTGGCGCTCGTCATCCGCCAGACGAGCTCGACCAGCTGCTGCGAGCCGAGGATCTCCGTCGCGTGGAGCCCGCCGTCGATCCAGACGACGGCCTTGCCTTCGCCGGCGAGCCGCCGGGCGTCCGCATCGGTCAGGCCCTTGGCCAGAGCCAGCCGGGTCGCGATGTCCTTGTAGCGGGCCAGGCGCGCCTGGTTCGCGGGCGCAGTGACGATGGCCATGACCATGGGGCGTCCGTCGGCCGTCTTGCCGATCTCGACGACGGTCAGCCGGTCCGACTCCGCGTCGAGCTTCTTCCAGTAGGCGGCGAGCTGCCTGTAGTTGACGAGCTGGTAGTCGTCTCCGATCGAAAAGCCGAACTGCTCTCGGGGACTCGTGATCCGGGCCGCGGCGCCGGGCAGGTTGAGCACGGCCAGCGCGAAGACGATCGCGAGGCCGGCGAGAACGGTCCGGGGAACGGGACGAAGGCGGGAGATGTTGGACACGGCCATCCCTCCTGAGTGGAATCGCAAACGCAATATCTTACCAGAGGCCGGGAACGAGCTTGGACCGGACGCCCTGTTTGTATTCCGCGTACCAGAGAAGGTCCTTGGTCAGCATGCGATCCTCGAGGATACGTCCGGCCGATGAGAAGGACGGCGGCCAGCGCTTGAGGAATGAGCGCCCAATAGGACCCGAGGATGATCGGCGTCGACAATCCGAAGAGCAGGCCCCCGAGATAGCCGGGATGCCGGCAGAATCCGTAAGGACCTTCGCGGCAGACGGCCTGTCCCCGCTCCGCCTGGATGCGAACGACGCTCGAAAAATAGGGATTGACCTTCTTGGCCCAGAGAAAGAGGCCCTGGCCGGCAATGAAGAGGATGAGGCATACGATGTAAAGGGCCGTCGGGGGCTCAGGACTCCAATGAAGCCGTCCGGCATCGATCGCCGCCACGATGATGGCCGCCACATAGAGAGGCGTCGAAAGCAGGAAATAGCCCTTATCCCACCACTTCATGCCCTTGCCGGGATGCAACCGCTCGGCCGCAAGCCCGAGTTCGTTGCGCAAGACACGCGCGGACAAGGCGATGAAGATGAGGTGGACGAGGAGATAAACCCAACCCTGCCAGTAGCCGAGATTCCCCGATGAAATGAAGATCAGGCCGGCCACGAAGGCGGCGCCGGCAACATAGCGGAGCCAGGACGGGGCCTTGAATCTCATCTTCCGGCCATTATGGTGCAGCGTACTGATATATTCAATATCAGACGCTAACTTATTTTTCTTCCCGCGTTCTTACTTCTTCGGCTCGCCGCGAACGACACGGAATCCGATGCACTCCGGCGCGGCCGCGGCGCGCGCTTTGGGGTCGGCGGGACGGTCCGCGCTCCCGCCCAGCGCTTTGCCCGAACCGTCCTTCGCCACGGCCCATTCGGCGGCGTTCCCGCCAAGATCGAAAACGAGCTCTTCGCCCTCCTTGCCCGCCCCGGCCATGCTGCCGACCTCCTTGACGAGGGCGGCCGGCCCGCCGATCTCCTTGATCTTGGACTCGAGCCTGAGGACGTCGTCGGGGTTCGGCGCGTATCCGGCCCAGTGATCCAGCGTGTTCTCGCCGCTCACGCCTTCGGCCAGCTTGGCCGCCTCGTCTTCGGTCGGGAGACGCCAGGTTTGACCGGTCTGCTTCGTCAGCCAGGCCGCGTAGGCCCGGGCTTCATCGAAAGTCACGCCCGTTGCGGGGAAGTTCTCCGTGCCCGGAACCGGCTTCCGCTTCGGATCGAAGGACGCGTACTGGGCCCGGGTCACTTCGAACCGTCCCACCTCGAGACCGCCCCTCTTGACGACCTCGGGGATGAGAGCTTTCGGCGCGCCGGCTTCGAGGCCATAACGGCCGCCGGCCCGGGCAATGCCTTTCCGCCGGACCGCTTGGCCGAGCGGCGAATCGAGCTTCAGGGCCTCGTTCTCCGCCTTCTCCGTCTTGAAGAACCAGCGGTCGAACCAGGCCATGTCCTCGTCGAGCTTGCGCAGTTGGTGGGCGTACTCCTGGAGGCCGTGCGGCTCGCCGGGGAAGAGCATGAACTTCACCGGGACCTTGTCCAGGTAATAGAGCGCCCGGTAATGGGTCCAGCCCTGGCTCGTCGGCACGTTGCGGTCCTCGGTGCCGAAGAAGATGATCGTCGGCGCCCGGACCTTGTCCATCTGGAAAAGCGGCGAGATGCGCAAGTAGAGCTCCGGGTCCTCGAGCGGCGACTTGCCCAGGTAATACGCGTCGAAGGATTGGCCGAAATCGACGTTGGCCCAATCGCTGATGAATTCGACATCGCCCGCGCCCGCAGAGACGATCTTGTAGCGGGCGGGATTGGCGATGGAAACGGCGATCGACAGGATCGAGCCGTTCGACCAGCCGAACGTGCCGATCCGCTCCGGGTCGATGAGCCCCTTGGCGATGAGCGCGTCCACGCCTTTCTCGATGTCCGCGACGGGATATTCGTAGTACTTGCCGCAGCAGATGGACTCGACGAACTTGAGGCCGTAGTTCGAGCTGCCGTGGTAGTTCGGCTTGAGGATGAAGGCCCCGCGCTGGGCCAGAAGCTGGTGGGCGTAGGCCCAGTCCTCGCTCCAGGCATCGAGGTCGGCGCCGGCCGGGCCGCCGTGGGGCGCCGTCAAGAGCGGATACTTCTTCCCCGCCGCGTAGTCATGCGGGTAATAGAGCAGGCCCTCGATCTCTTCGCCGAGGGCGCCGGTCCAGCGGACGATCTCGGTCCGGGCGATGGCCTTGTCCTTGAAGCCGGGGTTGAGGTCGGTCACCTGGACGGGACCGGTGAGCTTGGCGCCGTCGAGGGAGGCGCGATACCACTGCGTCGGCCGGCTCGCGTTCGAATGATCATAGACGAGGACCTTGGCGTCGCGGCTGACGGCGAAGCCGAAGAGATTCTTGACGTGTTCGCCTTCGAGGTCCGTCCGCGTCCAGGAGGAGCCCGCTTTCACATAGCGGGCCGGGAGGAAGCGGGCGCCGGCCGCCAGCAAGGTGATAAAACCGTCAGGGGTCGGCTCCAGGTCGGCGCCCAGGCCGTTCTCCCAGCCGAGGTCGACCTTGATCTCCCGGCCGGCGGCCAGGCCGTAATAATAAAGGAGTGTCACGGTGGCCGTGAAAAAGCGCGGATCGGAGGAATACGGCGCTCCGAAATAGAACCCGCTCCCGTCCGGAGTCGCGCGGATCGCGGCCGGGATGATGCGCCGGCCGGCCAGGATCTCCTTGCGGCCGCCGCCGGCGAGGTCGCAGATGAAGACCTTGGGCAGGATCTTGTGGTCCCACTCGAAGCTCAGATACTGGCCGTTGACGGTCATCGCGGTTTTCCCGTCGGGGGTCACGGCCCAGGCCTGGATGAAGTCGGTGTTATCGGTCAGCCGGGTGATTCTCTTGTCCTTGACGGCGAGCTTGAACAGGCGGACGGGCGGCTCGTGCGAGACGTCGTCGACGACCCGGGTCGTATCCTTTTTTCTCTTGATCTCCTGCTCATAGAAGGCCGGATCCTCCTGGGCGCTGAAGACGAGCGTGTCGTCGTCGACCCATTCGAATTCCTGGACGCCGCGGGCGAGCTCGGTCAGAGGATAGGGCTCGCCGCCGAAAGGGCTCATCAGCCAGAGCTGGGAGCGCGAGAGGTCGGGGTTCGGCTTGGGCAGGGGCTTCGTGCTCAGGAAGGCGATGATCTGTCCGTTCGGCGACCACTTGGCCCGGCCGTTCGAATCCGTGCCGCGCGTCAGCTGGACCTCTTTTTTCGTCTCGAGACTGGTCAGGAAGACGTTGGCGATGCGGCCGTTCTTGTCCTTGTCCATGCGGCCCCGGGTCCAGACGGCCCATTTCCCGTCGGGCGAGATCTCCCAGCCCGAAGCGGACTCGGTCAGGAGGACGTCCTCGGCGGTCCAGGCCGTCCCGGCCTTGCCGGCGTTCCCCGGCTGCGGCGGGGCCTGGGCCGCGGCGAAATCCGCCCCGATCGCCCAGGTCAGGGCCAGGAATGCGACGATCGCGAATCCGGATTCTCTCGGATGCCTTGATCTCACGTGCCACCTCGCTTGATCGTACTTGAGCGGATTCTTCCATCTTTCCGCGCTCCCTGTCAATCGGGACGCGGGCGGTCCTCGAAATTCAACATCCGGCGGGCCGATGCGACTAAATGTGTGGCTTTTCTTGATTTTACTGCCCTATGCCACAGGAGGTCTGTCCGATGTCCACCAAGCGCATCCTTCGGCCCGTCATCGTTCTGGTCCTGGCCACGCTCATCCTGTCGACCGCCGGTTTCGGGCAGACGCGCCGGCATGACCTCTCTCTTTCGTATGGCGTCCTGTCGATCGACCAGCTCTCGGATATCCTGACCGACGTCCTGACCATCGTCGTCACCCTCGGCACGTTCAGCAAGAACGACGTGAAGTACACGGGCGTGCCGTTCCTGACCTATCACTACTCCGCCAACTCCCGGTTTGGCTTCGGCGGCGCGATCGGCGGCTACAACTCCCATGGCATCCTGCAGGTCACGGGCAACCCCGTCGGCACGTTCAAGGAGAAGAATTACATCGCCGCCGTCGAGCTCGACTACCATTGGATCATGCGGGAAGGCTTCCAGGTCTACTCCGGGGCCGGATTCGGAGTCAGGTACCGGCAGGGCACCTACCAGACGACCGAGTCAGACACGTTCAACAAGGTCTTGCCGACGTTCCACGTCAACGCGCTCGGCGTCCGCTTCGGCGGAAAAGTCGGCTTCTTCTTGGAGTTCGGAGCCGGCTATAAGGGCGTTCTCTCGGCCGGCGTCAACGGCCAGTTCTGAGGCGGATGAGGGCCGGCCCTCCCGTCCGGACGGAGGATGGAGATGAAGACACCGTTGATCATGGGTCTGGTGGTGATCCTGGCCGCTGCGGGCAACCCGGCCTTCGCCGGCTCCGGCCAGCGTTCTCCGGAAGCGGCGAGCAACATCCAGCCGGTCTCGTGGGATGCGTGGCTGGCCGTCAAAGCCAAAGCCGAAGAGTATGACGCGGCCGGCAACCTCGTCGCCGCGCTCCAATATTATCTCGAATATTCGCGGCAGGCCCAGGGGCTGAACAATCCCGCACGGGTGGCTTGGGGCAAGAACAACGCCGCTTACATGATCATCAAGATGCACCGGCAGGACCCGACCGTCGACCTGGCCCCGGCCGAGAGACTGCTCAGGGAAGGCCTGGCCTTGGACGGCGCGACGGAGGACTGCCGGAAGGTCATGGCCATGAACCTCGATCACGTCATGTCGTGCCTCGGGACGCCGCGCTAAGCCTCCCCCTCTTTCGACCTGCCCGTCCCCGCCGCCCATTCGATCACGCGGCGGCCCCGGCCTGAGGGCAAGCCTCGGTCTTGTCCCGGAATATCTCCTGGCGTAGGATAAAGCCCAGGAGGCGCCCCATGAAGAGAAGCATCCGGATCACTGTCTTCGTCATTGCGGCTGCGGCCGCCCTCTCCCTTTTCCCTCAAGCGGGGATCAGGGCCGCCGTCGTAAACAGTCCCGACGCTGCGGCTGGCGCCTCCGTCGATATCGTCAGGCACGTCCCCACCGTCGAAGACCTGATGGCCTTGAAGTCCGCGGGCAGCCCGCGCATCTCGCCGGACGGACGCCGAGTGGCCTACACCGTTGCAGAGACCGATTTCGACCAGGACGCCTATGTCACTCAAATCTGGCTGGCTGACGTCGCCTCGGGACGGACGGTCCAGCTGACGCGAGGCAAAAAATCCTCCTCCGGCCCGACTTGGTCTCCCGACGGCCGATGGATCGCCTTCACCTCGAGCCGGGCGGACGACAAATCCCAGATCTTCGCCATCAGCCCCGACGGCGGCGAAGCCATCCAGCTGACCAAGGCGGAAACCGGGGTTGGGGGCTTCGACTGGTCCCCGGATGGGAAGGCGATCGCCTTCCTGGCCAGCGACCCCGTCCCGGAGGAGGCCAAGGCGCGCAAGGACTTCTACGGCGACTACGACGTCGTGCGGCGCGAATACACGCACAGGCATCTTTGGACGGTGGATGTGGCGGAAGCCTTGAGCTCGCCGCAGCCGGGGAAGCGCCGGACGAGCGGAAAGGCGTTCAACGTCAACGAATTCGACTGGTCGCCCGACGGGACGAAGATCGCCTTTGGGGCCACGATCAACCCCGACCTCATCAACGGCGGGACCTCCGATATCTACGTCCTCGACCTCGCCGAGGACAAGGTCCGGAAGATCGTCGACCAGCCGGGCCCGGACTCTTCGCCGCTCTGGTCGCCGGACGGCCGCTCCATCCTCTTTCTCGAGCGCGCTGGGCCGGAAAGAATATCTTTGCCGGGAACTCCGTGCTGGCCATCGTTCCCGGCCGAAGGCGGGTCCGTTCGGCCGCTGACCGCGAGCCTTCGACGAGAACGCCTAGGCGGCCATCGAATGGAACAAGGCCGGAATCTATTTCTCGGCCATGCAGAAGACGGCCGCGCACCTCTTCCGGCTCGATCCCGTGTCGCTCGGCGATCGAACGCGTGAGCGCGCCGGACGCGGCCATGGTCTCCGGTTTCTCGTTCTCCAAGGACGGCAAGTGGGTCGGCGTTCCAGGAAGGCGACCGCCGACCGCGCTGCCGGAGATCTTCGTCACCGAATTCCCTTGGAAGCCGCGCCCGCTGACGCGAATGACCGACCAGGTCGCGGGATGGGTCCTCGGGACACGTGAGCTCATCTCCTGGAAGAGCAAGGACGGCGCGACGATCGAGGGTGTCCTCATCAAGCCGGCCGATTTCGACCCGGCCAAGAAGTACGCTTTGCTCTGTATCATCCACGGCGGGCCGACGGGCGTCGACCGGCCGGCGCTGCTCTCCGGCGACTCGCGCTATTATCCGTCGGACATCTGGGCGGCGCGCGGCGCGCTCATCCTGAAGGTCAACTACCGGGGCAGCGCGGGTTACGGCGAGAAGTTCCGCCGGCTCAACTATCGCAACCTCGGCGTCGGCGACGCTTGGGACGTCCTCTCGGGTGTCGACGAACTGATCAAAAAGGGATGGGTCGACGCGAGCCGTGTCGGCTGCATGGGTTGGAGCCAGGGCGGCTACATCTCGGCATTCCTGACGACATCGTCCAAAGCATTCAAGGCCATCTCGGTCGGCGCGGGGATCTCCGATTGGGCGACCTACTACTACAACACCGATATCACGCCGTTCACGATCCAGTACCTGGGGGCCGACCCCGTGACCGACCCGGCGATCTACGCCAAAACTTCGCCCATGACGTACATCAAGCAGGCGGCGACGCCGACGCTCATCCAGCACGGCGAGTTCGACCGCCGGGTGCCGATCCCGAACGGCTATGAGCTTCGCCAGGGACTCGAGGACCGCGGCGTGCCGGTCGAGATGGTCGTGTACAAGGGCTACGGGCACGGCATCACCAAGCCCAAATCCATGCGGGCGGTGATGGAGCACAACCTGGCCTGGTTCGGCCACTATATCTTCGGCGACCCGAAACCGGACCTTCTCGCGCCGCCGGTCCCGAAGAAGCCGGACAAAGGGGAGGAGAAGGGGGGCGAGCAATGAGATGCAAAGTCTGCGGCAAGGACTACCCGTCGCTCTATCATTTCAAGACGGCCGACACCTGCATCACCTGTTATGAGGGCATGAGCGAAGAGGGCCGGAAGAAGGCGACCCAGCCGTCGCTGATCTCCCAGATGACGACGACGGCCTTTACTCTCGACGGTTTCCGCATCGTCAAGTCGTTCGGCGTCGTCCGCGGCATCACGGTGCGGTCACGGTCGGTCTTCGGCACGATCGGCGCGTCGCTCCAGACGATCGTCGGCGGCAACATCACGATCTTTTCCGAGCTGTGCGAGCAGACCCGGGCCGAGGCCTTCGAGATGATGGTCAATCACGCCGTCGAGCGCGGCGCCAACGCCGTCATCGGCGTGCGCTACGACGCGACCGAGATCATGCAGGGCACGACCGAGGTCCTGTGCTACGGCACGGCCGTCCTGGTCGAGCCGACCGTTTAAGAAAGGGTCAAATCTTACCATTCGTATAATTTTCCGACAAATAAGTCGGCCCGAGGGTTCTCGCCATAGATAATCGAAATCGCACTTTTTCCCGTGCGGACCGGCCAGGTTTTCCCACAAAAACCATAAAACTAACGAAAGGTAGATTTGACCCCTTCTTAAATCTTGATGATGATCCTTTTCTTATACAGCCAATAGCACATATACCAGAGGCATGGCCCAGGCGGCCAGGCTGGTGAAGATCTCGGCCGGCAGCTCCCCGATCCAGCCGGCGAAGGCCATCGTGAACGGCCAGACGAGCTTTCGGATCCAAACCGTGCCTCCGCTCTCCGTAAAGAGGTAGATGAAGAGCGAATTCATGCCGACGATGTTGAGGAAGACCGCCCACTTGTTCCATTTGCGGACGTCGATGAGCCAGTAGGACAGGGCCAGCGCCAGGAGACAGAAACCTCCGCTGGCGATGACGAACGAGCTCGTGCAGATGCGCTTGATCATCGGCGACACGGCCGTCAGGGCGAACCCGGCGGCGACCCCGGCCGCGCCGAGCCCGGCCAGCCAGGCGATCTTTTTCTTGGGCACTGCGCCGCGCATGAGCCATTGCCCGGCGAGAACGCCCCAGATCGTATGGGCGGCCGTCGGGATGGCGTTGAAGGCGACCCAGTGGCCCGCCGAGAGCTCGCCCCCCAGCATCATGTCCACCCAGGACCCGAAGTTGTGGTCCGGGACGAAGGGCTGGTTGTACCCGGGAACCCAAAACGTCCGGTAGATGATCTCGGTCGCGAGAATGAAGGCGAAGCTCCAGGCGATCTGTGTCCTCGGCTTCCTCCTCATCAGGAAATAGGCGATGGGATAGGTCACCCCGAGCTGAGCCAGGACGTTCTGGAAGCGGAAGGTGATGCGGCCGGGGCCGATGCAATAAAGGGCCCAGCCGAGGACGAGCAGCGTGACGGAGCGGATGATGACGTGCTTCGTGATCTCGCTCCGGCTTTCTCCCCGCTCATCGCGCTTGGCCACTGAAAACGCCAGGGCCGCGCCGACGATGAACATGAAGAACGGCTGGACGAGGTCCCAGCAGCGCAAGCCGGCCCAAGGGTGATGGTCGAGCTGGGTGCCGATCGCGCCGAGGATGGTCCCGGCGAGCCGCGGGTCCCTGAGGTGCTCGTAGAGAAGCGTGCTCTCCCCGATCAGCATGAACATGGTCAGGCCGCGGAAGAAATCGAGCGACAGGAAGCGCTCTTTGACGGACGGCGGGGCGACGCTCACGGCGGCGGAAGTCAGTTGAGTCTCGGTCATGATTCACCTCTTGACGGTCCGGTCGACCACGAGGTCGACGTCGTAATAGAGGGCGGTCATGGGCTTTCCCGAAACTGGCTCGACATTGTCGGCCCGCACGAGGGCGTGATAGGCCCCCTTTTTCAGGCCGGCCGTCGATACCTTATTGGCGAATGTCTGGACCTTCCCGCTCCCCTCGACCGCGACGGTGAGCCAGGGCGGGAGGGACCCGTGATCGATGTGCCACGGCGGCAGGTCGGAGCTTCCCCGATTGGTCACCACAACCGTACCCGTCAAGGTCTCTGGCCGGGCCCCCGCTGAACGGAGCGATATAAGATAGGTGTCGGCCACGACGATAGGCGGAATCGGGAATTCGGCCTTTTTTGACAGGCGCAGGAAGGCCACATCGTCCGGGCCGACGAAAACCGTCAGGCCTCCGGCGTGCGGCCCGCTCGTCGTGTGAGCCCAAAGGTCGCGGGCATAGAGCTCGTCGGCGGCCTCGAGCCCGAGCTCCTCCCAAGTGATCTTCCTCTCGGCCTTGTATTTGCCCTGATAGAGCACGAGAACAGCCAGGCTGCCGTCGAACAGGGGCTTTCCGGCCCAGAGGCTGACGTTGCCGTCGTTCCAGATGACGCGCCCCTGGACGCCCAGCGGATCCTGGTCGACGGCGATCGCCTCGAGGTTCGTCAGGATGTCGATCGTCGATCGATCCATCGCCCGGACGTCGTTCCCGGCGATGAGCGGAGAGGACATCTGACACCAAAGGCTGAACAGGCTCCGGTTCCGGGCTTCGGTCATTCCGGGCATGCCCACGATCATCATGTCGGGATCGTTCCAATGACCCGGACCGGCGAACTCGGCGAGCTTCTCGTTGGCGAAGGCGATGCGCATGGCCCGGGCCCAATCCGCCTTCCCCGGGGCGCAGATGTCGGCCGTCGTTCGCCACATGTGGCCGATGGCCCCGGCCCAGATCCAGGGATATCCGTCGCCCCATGAGCACAGACTGTGGACGACCGGGCGGCCGGCGGCGCGCTGGGCCTTGCTCAAGTCCGAATAGGCCTGGACGATGTCCTGGCCTTCGCTATTGCACCAGTCGATCTTGATATAATCGGCGCGCCAATCGGCGAAGGCCCGCATGTCCTCGGGCTCATGGCCCTTCGTGCCCGGCATGGCCGCGCTGCAGGTCTTCGTGCCGGCGTCGGTGTAGAGGGCGTACTTGAGCCCCCTCCTGTGGATGTCATCGCCCAGGCCTCGGAGCCCCGAGGGATAACGGGACAGATTCGTCGTGAGCGTCCCGTCCCTGCCGCGTGAAAAGCAGATCGCCCTCGTCAGGGCCGACATAGGCGTAGCCGGCGTCCTTCATGCCGCTCGCGACGAGCGCCTCGGCGATCTCCTTGATCAGCTTTTCGTTCTGCGGCTCTTCCCCGAACATGTTCCAAGGATACCAGCCCATGGGCGGCGTGAGCGCCAACCCGTCGACCTCGGCGTGGGCTCTCTGGGGCAGCCCCGCCGGCCTGGGGATCTGAGGCCACGTGGTGGTCAGTAACAGAGGGGTGATCAAAGCTCCGGCAATCAGGAGCTTATGAACTTGGACCCACATCGGGGCCGGATTGGTTGGGAGCTTATTCCGAATCATCGCCGCTCTCCCTCAATTCGATACCTTGAAGGATCAACGATGCCGGGGGCCGGGCTCGAACCGGCATGTGGCTTGCGCCACGAGGGATTTTAAGTCCCTTGCGTCTGCCAATTCCGCCACCCCGGCATTGGGCGAAAATTACCACGAATCCCTGAGAATGACAATGCTGCCAGGGGACTGAGAGAGGTCGGCCAACGGATAAGACAGCCATATCTTCTCACGGTCATTTGCGGCCTTCGTTCCAGACCAGATCGCCGTGCTCGAGGCTCCAATCGGTGCCGAACCAGCCGATGGCCCGGATGCCGTCCGTCCCTGAGCGCAACGCTTCGGCAGAAACGAGCATCAGATCGGGGAATCCGGCGCCGCTGATGAAGTACTGCCCCGGAGAGGCGGCGATCCAGCCCGCCTTCCCGGTCCAGGCGACGACCCCGACCGAAGCGACGTCGCTGCCGGGACGAGGCCTGACGAAATAAGCCGCGTAGTCCGGACCTGTGAATTGCTTCTCCCCTATCCGAGCCCGGCCGTTCCGGACCTCGACCGGCGAGCCGACGAGGAGCTTCGCCCAAGCCGCGTTCGTATCGGCGTTGCCGTAGAGGATGACGCTGCGGTCCTTATACTTGGCGGGATCGAAGGCGGTGTCGGGCAGGATCTCGATGCCCGCATTGCCGCGGACCCAGAACGTCTCGGCGTCGAAACGGGCCTTGCCGAAGCTTCGGGCGTCCTCCGCGGCGTCGCCGCGCGTGCCGTAAACAAATATGAAACCGTGGCGGAAGGCGTCCTTGAAGCCGCCCGAACGCTGAGGTCCCTTCAAACCGGGATCGGGGCCCGCGCTCAGGCTCCAGCCTTTTTCGCCACGCTCGAGATAGATTCTGGACGTCCCGTCCGCTGCCGCGGCCGGCAGCACAGCTTCGACCTTCGTTCCGTCGAGCTCGACTGTTATAGCAGTTGCCACGTTCACCCCGCGGGCATCACCCGCGACCGCGGCGGCGGGCACTCGGTCCTGACGTCCTGTGGTCGATCCGGCGCCGGCCTGACCCGTCGCGCCGCCGACGCCTGCCGGGGCCGACAGAACATCGATCGCCAGCCGCTCGACGTTCTCCGTCGTTCCTTTGAACACTCTCCCCGCGTCGTCCCTCTCGATCGTGACCTTGCTGTATGCGAGCGGCCGCTGCTGGGCCAGGATCTCGACCCCGCGTGACCGCGACGAGATCCCCGGGTTGGCGGTGACGAATTCGACCCGCTTGATCTCGGCGTCCGGCGGCCGGACATGATCCTTCAGAAATTGAAAGAGCGGCGGCCAGTCGACGCACTCGTTTCCCCACCAGTGCCCGGCCCCGGGCCGTTCATAGTAGGCGAAATCCGGATGGAACCCGCCCAGAAGCTCGCGCATATGCCGGGCTTGCTCCACGGGCACGTTGTCGTCCTGGTCGCCGTGAAGGATGAAGATCCCATAGTTGAGGAAGTTCTGGGCGAGATTCGTCGTCTCGCTCGGGTTGTTCGCCCTGAGGAGCATCTTCTCCACGGGCGAGGGGTCCTTGTACACAACTCCGCCGCCGTACGAAGTGAAGCTATACCAGCCTGCGCTCGGCGCGATCGCCGCCCATGGGCCGGGGGTGGTCGCGCCCACCTGCCAGGTGCCGTGTCCGCCCATGGAATGGCCCGTGAGGAAGGTGCGGGCCGGATCGGTCCCATACAGGATCGAGGCTTCGGTCAGTACCTCGAGGGCGTCGAGCCGCCCCCAGTCCTCCCAATCGAAGCCGTAGGGACGACGGTTGGTGGCCGCCACGATCCAGGCCCAGTCCTTGGGTTTGTAAGCTCGGGCCTGTCCGATCCCCTCGACGCCCGCGCCGTGGAGAGTGAGGACGAGGGCGGGTTTGGCAGTCCCTGTCTGTGGCGGCGGCCCGGCCTCCGTCCTGGCCATCGGCACGACGCCGAAATACTGGACGCTCTTGTCGATCTCGCTGATGAACGTTCGCGAATGGTGGGCCGCCGGAGGCACGGCCTTGAGATCGACCGCGAACGGCGGCGTCTCGATCACCCGCCGTCCGGCCCTCGCTCTGGCCCTGATCTCGACCTTGACCGGGCCCTCGGCGGAGGGCGCATCGATGGCCAGGGACACGGCCAGCTTTTGAGTCAGGAGAGGCGCGACGGTCGTATCGAGGCGTGAGCTTCCCTCTCGCCCGCCGGAGCGATAAACGACCTCGATCCGGTCGAGCCTCTCCCCGGTCGTATTGACGAGCCTTAGGCCAGCCCAGATCGGCCCCTTTTCCCCAAGCACGAGGTCCGGGAGCGTCATGTCCTTGTCGGTGAAAAAGACTTCGGCCGGCGCCTCGACGAGCCTGCCTTTGAATCGGCCGCGCTCACCCCTGAAAAGCAGCACGTTCCGGCCCCGGACGAGGCGCACGGGCTCGATAAGGTATTCCGCCCCGTATTTTTCCCCGCCCCGCGGCTCCCCGTTGATCCAGGCGACATAAAACCCTGTCGCTTCGAGGGTCATCGTCCGCGGACGCGCCGAGTCGACGACGACGGAGAAGTATCCGCCGGCGAGAGCGCGGTTCTCGAGCCATCCCTCTTTCCCCGCTTCGACGAGGGCCCAAGCCTGGTCCTCGCCCTTGGCGTTCTTTCCGACGACCACCCCTTCGCCCGGCTCCGCCATCGAGCCCGCAGCCATCTGCCAGGCCAGGAGGTCCAAGGGAACCGCAAGCCGCCCGTATTGTCCGATCAATCCGACGGCCAGTCCCCTCGTCAGCGCGAGTTCCTTGGCGGCCGCCTCCAGAACGAGCCCGGGCCCGGCCGCAGGGGCGGAAGCCGCGGCCTGTCCGAAAAGCGCCTCGACTCCCGCCTCGGAATTTCCGCCGACAGACATGCCGCCGGAATGGCTCGGGGCCGCGATCAGGGTGAGAGCAAGGGCAACGGCCAAGGAGAAAGCGGAAATGCGGGCGGTCAAAGAAAAGGAAAGGCATGGTTTGTGGGGTGTCCCGGCAGGTTTCGGCATGGGCATTCCTTTCGGATATCGATCGAGCGGGCCACGCGCCCGCATCGCATCCTCGGTCCCCGCCAAATCATGAAAGAGGGACTGCCCTCGCAGGCCGCCTCTGGCGACGCTCTACTTGAGCCCGGAGCCCGCCGCCGCTTCGGTCGCCACGTCGCCCCCGGCGCCGTGCTCCTTCTTCCGCCTGAAGTCCTCGAAAATGTTGTAGACGACCGGGACGACGATGAGTGTGATCAGGGTCGAGCTCAGCAGCCCGCCGATGACCGTCCGGGCCAGCGGGGCCTGGGCCTCGCCGCCCTCGCCGAGCCCCAAGGCCAGCGGGAAGGTGGCCATGATGGCCGTGAAGGCCGTCATCAGGATCGGCCGCAGCCGGCGCCGCCCGGCCTCCTCGATGGCCTCGCGGATCGGCATCTTGTCGCGATGCCGCAGCAGGTTCGTGTAATCGACGATGATGATGGCGTTGTTGACGACGATGCCGCCGAGCATGATCAGGCCGATGTACGACTGCATGTTGAAGCTCGTCTTGGTCAGGAAGAGCGTCAGGATGACCCCGATGGCCGCGAGCGGCACGGAGAACATGACGATGAACGGGTCGCGGAGCGACTCGTAGAGCATGGCCATGATCATATAGACGAGGACGAGGGCCAGGATGATGCTCTGCAGCAGCTCCCGGTTGGCCTTTTGTTGCTCCTCGTAGTCGCCCGTGAAGCCGATGCTGAAGTTCCGGGGGATGGGGATCGTGCGCAGGGCCTCCCGGGCGTCGTCGATGACCGACCCGAGGTCCCGGCCGGCGATCTCGCCGGAGACGGTCACGACGCGCTCGCGGTCCCGACGCTCGACGCGGATCGGCCCCCGCCGGGGCCGGGTGGCGATGACGTTGCGCAGGCTGATCTGCTCGCCTTCGGAGTTGGACACGGTCAGGTCGAGGATGTCCTGGATGTTCAGTAATTCCGAGTTCTTGACTTTGACCAGAATACGGAACTCGCGTCCCGCCTCGCGGAAGTAGCTCGCCTGGGTCCCCGACAGGACGGTCTGGATGGACTGGCCGATCTCGCTGACGGAAAGCTTCATGTCGGCCGCAGCCTGGCGGTCGATGACCAGGAGCTCCTCGGGGTTGCCGACCTCGCGGCTGACGCGGGTGTCCGTGACGCCCTTGACCGTCTTGACGACCTCCTGAACCTGCTTGGCCAGGGCCTCGGAGACGGCGAGGTCGTAGCCGCGGATCTCGATCTGGAGCCGCTCCTGGCCGCCGCCGCCGCGCATGCCGAACATCATCTGGCCGCCGCTCGCCCGGGTCCGGACGACCGTGCCGGGGATGCCGGAAAGCTTCTGGCGGAGGTCGATGGCGATCTCCTCGGTCGACCGCGAGCGCTTGTCCCGCGGCACGAGCTTGAGGGTCATGTTGCCCGTATTCGCGCCGCTGCGCCAGCCGCCGCCGCCAAAGCTGTCCTCGCGGCTGACGATCTCGGGCACGGCCTGCTTGACGATCTCCGTGGCCGTGGTAAAGGTTTTGCCCATGACCTCGAGCCGGGTCCCGACCTCCATCTCGAGCGAAACCCGGACCTCGTTCTCGTCCGTCGCGGGCATGAACTCGTTTCCGACGAGGCGGATGAGGAACAGGCAGCCGATCAGCAGGGCCGCGACGCTGCCCAGGACGAAGACGCGGTGGTCCAGGGCCTTATGGAGGAGCCGCTTGTACCAGTTCTCCAGCTTGCGGAATCCGTTGAGGAAGACATTGGCCAGCCGTTTCAAGGGCATCCTGGTGTTCGGATCGACCGGCTTGGCGACCCGGATGAGCCGGCTCGAGAGCATCGGGACCATGGTCAGGGCGACGAAAAGTCCCATCAGGTTGGCGAAGCTGACGACATAGGCCAGCTGCTTGAACATGACCCCGGACATGCCCCGCATGAAGATCATCGGCAGGAAGACGACGCAGGTCGTGATGGCCCCGACCGCGATGGGCGCGGCCACCTCGTTCGTCCCGTCGATCGAGGCCTTCAGGGGCGGGACGCCGCCTTCCTCCATGCGGTAGATGTTCTCCAGGACGACGATGGAGCTGTCGATGAGCTGGCCGATGCCGAGGGCCAGGGCCCCGAGGGTCATCGTGTTCAGGGTGAAGCCGCCGAAGTAGATCAGGGCGATGGTCCCGATGAGCGAGATGGGGATGGAGATGGCCACGACCAGAGTGCTGCGGATGTTGACCAGGAAGACGAGCAGGGCCAGGATGGCCAGGACGCTGCCCCACATGGCCGACGAGCCGACGTTGTCGATGGCCCGCCGGATGTACTCGGCGCTGTTCGAAGTGGGCAGAAGCTCGATCTGAGGGATGTCCCGCTGGATCTCGGCGATCTCCTTCAGGACGCGCTCGGCGACCTTGACGGTGTTCTCGCCCGACTGCTTGTAAACGGCCAGGCGCATCCCTTCCCTGTCGTTGATGCGGGCGACGCGGGTGATGCGTTGGAACGTGTCGTCGACGCTGGCGATCTCGCTGAGCTGGATGGGCACGCCGTCGCGGACGGCGACGACCGTTTCACGGAGCTGGTCCAGGCTGGTGAAAACGCCGGGGATGCGGAGGAGGATCTCGTAGTTGCCCCGCTCGATGACCCCGGCCGGCATGTCGACGTTCTCCTGGCGGATCTTGCTGGTGATGACGTTGAGGGGCAGTCCCAGGGCCTTGAGCTTGAGCGGGTCGAGGTTGACCTGGATCTCCCGCTGGCGGCCGCCGTAGACGTCGACGGAAGCGACCCCGGCCACGCGCTCGAGCCGGTAGGCGATCTGCTCGTCGATGATGCGCCGGGCCTGGACGGGATCGAGGTTGCTGAGGGCCCCGAACTGCAGGATGGGCTGCTGGGCCGGGTCGAACTTGCGCAGGGTCGGCCGTTCGACCTCGTCGGGCAGGCGGCCGATGATGCGGTCGAGGCGCTCCCGGACATCGTCGGCCGCGGCGTCGAGGTTGGTCCCCCAAGCGAACATGATCCGGACCGAGCTGGAGCCTTCCGACGAGGAGGAAAAGACCTCCTCGACCCCGGGCACGGCGCTCAGGGCCTCCTCGATGGGCCGGGTGATGATCTCTTCGATCTCCTCGGGCCCGGTGTTCGGGTAGGAGGCATTGACGTTGAGGGTGGGATAGACGATCTCGGGCATGAGGTCGACGGGCAGGCGCGAGAGCGAGACGAGCCCGATGATGATGACGACGAGCGTCACCATCCAGGTGAAGATGGGCCGGCGGATGGAGAACTCGGAGAGCTTCATCGCGAGGCCCCCGCGGCTTTCTTCGGGTCTGACGGCGCGGCCCCGGGGGCGCCGGCGGGCAGGATGATGGGCGTTCCGTCCTCCAGGAGGTGGTGCCCGAGGGTCACGACGTATCCGGACATCTGGGCCGGCTCGACGATCTCCGCCCGCTCGCCTTCGACGATCCCCACGGTCACGGGCAGGAACGCGGCCTTCTTGGCGGAGATGTCGGCCAGGAACACGCCCTGACGGCCGGCCCGGGTCACGACGGCGCTCATGGGAACGATCGTCGCGTCCGTCCGGTTGGTGAATTCGATCCGGGCGTTGACGAACATGCCCGGCTTCAGGAGGCCGTCGGAATTATCGACCTCGACCTCGACCCGGGCCTCGCGCGAGGTCTCCTTGAGGAGAGGCGCGATCCGGGCCACCCGGCCCGCGAATTCCCGGCCGGAGAACGCGCCGCTCGACAGCGCAACGGGCTGCTCCGGCTTCAGCCGGAAATAGTCCTTTTCCGTGACGAAGATGACGGCCGTGATCGGCTGGAGCTCGATGACGGAGAGGATGGCCGTGTTCGATGAGAGCATCGCTCCGGCGTTGACGAAGCGCTCTCCGACGTAGCGGACGCCGCCGTCCGTTTCCCAGGCGGCGCGGATGCGGGTGTAGGACAGCCGGACCTTGGCCGTCTCCAGGGCGGCCTGCTGGTTCGCGAGCTGGGCGACCGCGACCTTGTATCGGGCATCGCGCGTGCCGAAGGCCGCGACGGCGGTCTCAAGCTCGGCTTCGGACAGGATGCCTTTCTGCCGGAGGGCCCGGGCTCGCTCGAGGTCCCTCTTGGCCAGCTCCTGGGTCGACGCGGCCTCTTCCAGGTTGGCCTTGGCGACGCCCAAGTCGGCCTCGGCCTGGATCACCTGCTGCTGGTACTCCTCGTCCTCGAGGACTGCCACCAGCTGGCCGCGGCTGAGCCGGTCGCCGATATCGACGTAGAGCTCCTTGATCCGGCCGGAGATCTTGGGCACGACGGTGAAATAGGATTTCGGGATGAGCGTGCCCGAGAACGTGCCGATGTCCCGGATGCCGCCCTTCTCGACGGCCCCGATCTCGACGGCCACTGCGGCTCCGCGCTGACCCGCGGCCGTGCCGCCGCCGGCGATGCGCCCGATGATCTGCCAGGCCAGGAAAACAAGAAAGAGCAGAGCGACGATCGTATAAGGCCGGGCCTTTCGAGCCCAGAGCTTGCTCCACAGCCGATTCCAGGTGACGTTTGCCACTACAGACCTCCGCGGCGCCAAGGCTAGAAAAGTAATTATCGCATCAGAAGGCGGAAGTCAACGTCGGCCAGCCCGGATTATCGATATCTCGCTTTGTTCCTCTTGACTTCCTTGAGCCGGACGGCGAACTGGCGGCCGACGGCCTTTTCGTTCTGCCGGCGGGTCTTCTCGTCCTTCTTGAGCTCGAGGAAGCGCAGCTCACGCCTCAACTTCAGGTAGCTCTCCCATCGCCGGACTTCGATGTCTCCGGACTCGACGGCCGCCCTCACCGCGCAGCCCGGCTCCTGTTCGTGGCCGCAATCGGGGAACCGGCACCGGGCGGCCAGCCGGTCGATCTCGTCGAAGGTCCGGTCCAAGCCGTCGTCGTCCGCCCAGAGCTCGAGCTCGCGCAGGCCCGGAGTATCGATGAGCAAGGTCCCTCCGGGGAGCCGCACGAGCTCGCGCCCGGTCGTCGTGTGCCGGCCGCGGCCGGCCGCGGCGTCGCTCACCTCGGCCGTCAGGAAGCGCTCTTCGCCGAGCAGGCGATTGATCATGGTCGACTTTCCCACGCCGGAGGAGCCGAGGAAGGCGATCGTCTTTCCCGGTCGAAGATAGGGCGCCAGGCCGTCGAGGCCCCGCTCTTCGTGCGCGCTCGCCAGGACGATGGGGACGCCCGGCGCAACCCCGGCCGTTTCGGCGACCACATCCTCGAGGTCCCGCAGGAGATCCGACTTATTGAGCACGATGATGGGCGCGGCACCGCTCGACCAGGCCGCCGTCACATAGCGTTCGATGCGGCGGAGGTTGAAATCCCCGTCGAGGCCGCTGACGAGGAACACCATGTCGACGTTGGCCGCCACAACCTGGGCTTCCACGGCTTCACCGGCCGCTTTCCGGGTGAACGCGCTCCGCCGCGGCAAGAGGGCCTCAATGATGGCTCTGCCCTCCGCAAAAAGATTCACCGCCGCCCAATCTCCGACGGCCGGATAATCGGCGGGACCCCTGGCGGCGTGGCGGAACCGTCCCGAGACCTCGCCGGGGATCTCCCCCTGGAGTGTCACGAGCGTCGAGAGGTCGCGCAGTTGCCTGACCACCCGGGCGGGAGTCAGATCGCGCCCGGCGCAGGTCGCGAACTGCGCCTCGAACGCGTTGTCCCAGCCATACTCTCTCAATTTCACCAATGGCGGATACTCCTCGAGTTTTTCCCGATCCCGTGCGGGGGGATCGGTCGGACGATCGGGCCGGGCTGAAGGTTCGCGGGCCCCCCGCGGACCCGGGAAGCGTCCGGTCCGCTCCGTACTCGTCGGCGTTACGGCGTGACCCGGAAGACCTTGTCCCCTTCCCGGACGTGCTCTCTGACCTTCAGGCCGGCCGAAACACCCTTCTGGATCTCGGGCACCGACAGGTGCTCCTGCTGGAGCGATTCCACGGTCTGCGTAAAATCGCTCGTGTGCCCTTTGATGCGTATGGTCTCCCCGGCCTTTAGGCTCCCGGCCGTGATCTCGATCACGGCGACACCGATCTTGGGAAAGTAATGAGTGATGTGTCCGATCTCCTCTTCGGCCATGGTCCCTCCTCGTCGCCTCCGACGTCCTCCGAAAGGCTTTAACGGACCGGCAGGAACGAATAATCCCGGCCGTACCGCAGCATCTGTTCGATGTAACCTTCCTCGAGCGAGATCTTGACGTCAACGATCTTGCCGTTCTCGATGACCGGCGTGTAGACCGGATTGACGAAGCCGGCGTAAGGGGCCAGGTTCAGCTTGGCGTAGCGCTCCAGGACTTCCTTGTGCAGCCCCTGGTCGACCTGGACGCCGTAGGTCTCCATGAGCGTCTTGGCTCCTTCGTAGTCGCCTTCGCTCGTGATCCGCTGGACCTCGGCCAGAAGCTCCCCGAAGAGCCGGCGCAGCTTGGCATAGTCATTGACGATGAAATAGGTCTTGCCGTCCTTCGTCACCCGCGCGATCACGTTCTCCGCCCGGCCCTTGTCATAGACCCATTGGGCGACCATGGCCCGGGCGCGCATGTGGGCCTCCTCGATCGTCTTGCCCGGCTGGATCCGGGTCAGCTGGGTCATCAGGCCGTTGCGGATATCGAGGTCGTATTCGGCCTTGGCCGCGTCGATGTTCGGCAGGAGCCCCAGCTCGACCATCTTGTCGTCCATGATGTAGTAAAGGGCGAACAGGTCGGCCCGGGATTCCTCGATGGCCGAATGGTAGTTCTTGAGGGACTCCGACCCGACGCCGGGCATGAGCTGGCCCGAGCCGTGGCCGAGGACCTCGTGGAGATCGGTGTGAATGTTCCCGGTTAGGGGCCCGTACGCTTTGGCCCGCTCGAGGAGCTCGGCGGAATAAGTGAATTCGGGGCCGAACGGCGATTTGAGCGAGGACTGGTCGTAGGCGTAGGTGATGTTCTCGATGGTCACGGACTTCGAGCCGTAGTCCTTGCGGATCCAGTTGGCGTTCGGCAGGTTGATGCCGATCGGCGTCGAGGGGTAGCAGTCGCCGCCGAGCATGGCCGCGGTGATGACCTTGGCCGAAACGCCCTTGACTTCCTTCTTCTTGTATTTCGGATCGACCGGCGAGTTGTCCTCGAACCACTGCGCGTTGGCGGAGATGATGTCGGCCCGTTTGGTGGCCGCCAGGTCCTTGAAGTTGACGACCGACTCCCAGCTGGCCTTCAGGCCGAGCGGGTCGTTATAGACCTCGATGAAGCCGTTGACGAAATCGATGAGCGAGGCCAGGTCCTCGACCCAGAGGATGTTGTACTGGTCGAACTGCTCGAGGCTGCCCGACTTGTAGTAAGCGATGAGGGCGTCGATGACCTTCCGCTGCGGCTCGTTCTCGGCCACGCCGGCCGCTTTTTCCAGCCAATAGACGATCTTGGCGATGGCCGGTCCGTAGAGGCCGTCGATCTTGGCCACCTCTTCGACGACCTTGCCGTCCTTTTTGACGACGCGGGTGTTGAGGCCGTAGGAGATGGGCGTCTCGTCCTTCGGGTCGACGATCCTTTTATAATAGGCCTCGACCTCGGCTTGGGTGACCCCGTCATAGAAGTTGACGGCCGAATTCGTGACCAGGTCTTTCGTCGAATCCTGGGAGACCTTTTTCGGGGCCACGGCCGGGTCGAAGAGGATGGGCTGCAGGAAGGCGATGAGGTCGTCGACCGACTGGCCCGCGGCGAGGGGGAAGCTCACGCCCTGCGAGCCCTTGACCAGCGCGGCGAAATAATCGACGTCAAACCCGGGCACGAACTTGTCGTTCGAGTAATGGTGGTGGATGCCGTTGGAGAACCAGACGCGCTTGGCGTAGATCATGAACTCGGCCCAGCGGGGGTCGGTCCGGTCGCCCTTGTAACCCTGGACGATGGCGTCGAGGGTCCGGCGGATGGTCAGGTTGTATTTGTAGTTCTCGTCGAAGATGATGTCCCGGCCGCACGTGGCGGCCTCGCTGAGATAATAGATCAGCTCCTTCTGGGCCGGCGTGAGGGCCTCGAAGCCGGGCACCTGGTAGCGCAGGATCCGCAGGTCGGCGAACTGGTCGATCTGCCACGGAAATTCCGCGGCGGGAGCGGCCGCGGCCGGCACGGGCGCCGGTTCCTTCTTCTTGCATCCGACGGCCAGCCCGACCAGGGCGATGCAAAGGATGAGCCAAAGCGAGCTCTTGACGTTCATGCGAGGAGACCTCCCAGGCGGATTTCGTTCGAGGCCCTATGATATCCGAAACCGCCTCCCCCCGTCCACCCCCCATATCGGTGACACACAACTAAATACACTTAATTCAGCTTCTTATCGACTGAGCCCGGCTGAGGGCTTATCGAGCTTTAATTGGTGTGTTTAGTTGTGTGTCACCGAATCTGGAAGAAACCCCCCCGGCCGGGCGTCTAAAGCGCGGCCGTGAATTCTACGTGGAGGTATTTATGAAAAAGAACGTTCTGGCCGTAATCCTCGTCTTCGCCGCCATCGTCGGCCTGAGGGCCCAAGGCCCGCCGCCGCAACAGCAGATGAAGCTCGAAGACGTGCAGAAGGCGCTCAGCCTGGTCGACAAGCCCCAGCCCGCCCCCGACAAGTTCAAGGCGGGCTTGGACGCCATCACCGCCAAGGACACCCTGGCGATGCTGACCTACATCTCGTCCGACCTCATGGAAGGCCGCGAGACGGCGACCCGCGGCTACGCGGTGGCCGCCGAGTACGCCGCGTCCCTCTTCAAGATGTGGGGTGTCAAGCCCGCCGGCGACATGCCGATGATGGGCGGCTTCCGCATGGGCGGCGGCCGGCCCCAGGCCCCCCAGACGCCCCGGGAGAGGACCTATTTCCAGGAATTCGCCATGAAGGAGACCTCGGACTCCCAGACCGCGATCACGATCGAGGTCGGCAAGGGCGGCACGGTCAAGAGCCGCACCTTCCAGGGAGGTCTCGATTTCCAGGGTGGCATGGGCGGGATGGGCGGCGGCGCCGACGGCACCGTGACCGCTCCCGTCGTTTTCGTCGGCTACGGACTCAGCGAGCCGTCGATCGGCTTCGACGAGCTCAAGGGCCTCAACCTCAAGGGCAAGATCGTCCTCCTGCTCAGCGATGCGCCCGGCCGCGACAACCCCTTGTCGCCGTTCCAGGCCAAGAAAGAGCTCAAGGACAAATATTTCCCGGCGGCCCCCCAGGGCGACATGATGGCTCAGATGATGCGCGGCGGCCCGCAGCGCTTCAACAAGGTCACGGAGATCGCCAAGCTCGAGCCTGCGGCCATCGTCCAGGTGTCCAACTCGGGCAACGACGCCAACATCTTCAACGCGCTCTCCATGGTCCGGACTCCCAGCGACGAGCGCCCGATCATCAACAAGCCCCGCCGCAGGCTCTCGCTCGCCGGCGTCACGGGCGGGGCCATGGGCGGAGGCCGTGCGTCGGCGACGCAGATCACCCGTGAGATGGCCAATTTCCTCCTCGAAGGGATAGGCCAGACGATCGATGATCTGAAGAAGAAGATCGAATCGACCACGAAGCCGGCCTCGATGGACATTCCCGGCGCCAAGATGACCATCGCCACGACGTCCAAGACGGCCCTCGTCCGGGGCACGAACGTCATCGGCATCATCGAGGGCTCCGATCCCAAGCTCAAGGACGAGTACTTCGTCGTCGGCGCCCACTACGACCACAACGGGGCCTGGGACGGCTACATCTGGAACGGCGCGGATGACAACGGCTCCGGCTCGGTCGGCGTCCTGAACATCGCCAAAGCCGTCGCCGCCAGCCCCGTCAAGCCCAAGCGGTCCATGGTCTTCGCCCTGTGGACAGGCGAGGAGGAAGGCCTCCTCGGGTCGCGGTACTACGCGTTCAACCCCATCTACCCGATCGAGAAGACCGTCGGCTACCTGAATTTCGACATGATCAGCCGGCCCTATGACGCCGAGATGCTCGCCCGGACGATGCGGGCCTACAACGTCCCCGGCGCCGAGGAGCTGGTCAAGAAGGTCCGCGCTCCGTGGTTCGTCAGCGTCAATCTGACCGAGGGCACGCCCTTTGCCGACATCGCCCGGGAGATGAACCAGTACGTCGGGCTCGACCTGGCCTTCCGCTTCAACGCCCTGGGCGTCGGCGGCGGCGGCTCCGACCACTCGTCCTTCGCCGCGGTCAAGGTCCCCTACGTCTATTACATGGCCGCCATGACGGCCGACTATCATCAGCCGAGCGACAGCGTCGAAAAGGTCAGCGGCGATCTGATCGCCAAGATCAGCCAGCACGGCTTCCTGACCGTTTTCGCGTTCGCGGACAGATAAGCGATCGACGAGGGGGGCAAGCCGCCCGGCTTGCTCCCCTCTTTTTATTCTGGTTCATCTCCCATTTCTGGGAAATCCATTTCGAGGCGGCGATGGATGTCGCCACGAAGCCCCCGTGAGGGAAGGGGGACCCGCCGCAGGCGGGGGAAACCGTTTACGGAGGTTTCCGGGGCGCGGGGAAGCAAGTGGCGATATCCTGAGCAAAGCCGGAGAGCTGGATATCCCGGTGTCGGGAGATGAACCCTATTCTAACGTGGGGAACACGAGGCGGAAGACGCTGCCCTGTCCGGGCGCGCTCTCGACTTCGACCCGGCCGCCGTGGGCGTCCATGATATGACGGACGATCCTCAGACCGAGCCCGACGCCGGTCGGGTCGTGTTCGACGGCCCGGCGGGACCGGAAGAAGGCCTCGAAGATCCTCTCCCTCTCCTCCGGCTCGATGCCCATGCCCTGATCCTTCACCTCGATGACCGCGCCGGCCGGGCTGTCGATCAGGCGGACCGCGACTTCTTTGCGTTCCGGGCTGTATTTCAGGGCGTTGTCGAGGAGATTCAAGACCGCCTGCTTCACGGCGTCCCCGTCGGCCCGGACGAGGACGGGCGTCGCCGGCGCGTCCACCCGGACCGTCGCCCCGGCCTCCGCCTGGCTTTCCCGGACGAGGTCGACGACCTCCCGCACGAGCGGACCGAGATCCGTGTCCTTGAGATCGTAGACCTTGGCGTCGCCCTCGATCTTGCCGAAGTCGAGGACGTTCGTCAGGAAACGGGTCAGCCGGCCGCACTCGCCGGCCAGGAGCGCGAGCAGATGTTCGCGTTTGGCCGGGTCGGCGACCTTGCCCGAGCGCAGGAGGCCGGAAAGACCGTCGAGGGACGTGACCGGCGTCCGCAGCTCGTGGGCGACCGATGAGATGAATTCCGTCTTCAGGCGGACGAGCTCCTCCGACTTCTCGCGCGAGGCCCGCTCGTAGATCATCGCCTCCTGGATCCTAATGCGCCCCAAATTGACGCCGATCTCCCCGGCCAGCGTCTCCAAAAGGCCGATATCCTCCTTCGTGTACCGGTGCCCCGAGAGCTTGGGGCCGAAGACGAGAAGGCCCGCAGGCGATGCGGCCCCGCGGGGAAGGGCCAGGACGACCTCGGCCCCCGCCGACTCGAGAGCCTCCCCACGGGAAAAATCGATGTCCTCGACGACGCGGACCCTGTCCGCCCGGGCCCAGATATGGGCGGCGTCCGATGGAAGACCCTCGAGCTTGTCGGCTGCGCCCGGATCCAGGCCGTAAAGCCGGCGCGGGCCTCCGGCCTCCCCGCCGGGCTCACACAGCAGGACGCCGAGTCCGTTCGTCGGAAGGACGCGACCGACGGTTTCGGCATACAGGGCGACGAGGCCGTCCGCGCCGATGATCGCCGGCGCCGCCGCGTTGAATCTCTGGACGGCCTTCCGATAGTCATAGGACTGGCGGAAGAGGAGTTTGTCGACAATGTCCTGGATCGTCCTCCGGCCCGGGCTGAGGAAGAGGGCGATGAAGATGGCCGCGCCGGCCATGATGACGGCATTGCCCGTGGCCGTGGCCCGTGGAAAAACCAGCCTCAGGCCTTCGATGGCCAGAAGAAAGGCGCCGAGGGTGAAGACGGTCAGGATCGAGTAGACGAGACCGCGGTGGAAGACGACGTTGACCCGGAGAAGCCGGAACTGGAGGATGGCCGTGACCATGAAGACCGGGATCAGCAGGAAGAAGAAAAGGGTGAAGTCCTCGGACAGGAGAGGCCGGTCCATGACGGCCAGGGGCAGCTGGTTGAAAGCCAGGAACGGCCCGAGCCCGGCCGCCAAGGCGATGAGGTACCACTTGATCTGGGTCCGGTCCTCCTCCGAGTCGGTGTGGCGCAGGGCCCTGGCGAACTCGACGAGCGCGGCCACGCCCATGATGATGACGTAGAACCGGAAGACGTGCTTGAAGACCTCGCGGAGGCGGTAGGCCGCGATCGACGGCCCGAGCTCGGAGACCAGGAAGGTGGAAGCGAGAAGGATGCCCCAGAGGCAGGGGACCGACCAGAACAGCGCCGGCCGGACCCGTCGTTTGGGAGGCGCATAGCTTTGCGCGAACCACAGGAGAAGAGCCAGCGTGAAGGGATAGGCGACGTTGAAGAGGGCGCCGGGCAGCAGGTTGGCCGTCCGTCCTTGGAAGCCATACGTCCCGCCCCCGATCGTGACGACCGCCCCGAAGCTCAGGCTGAGCCAATAGAAGATGCGCGAGCGGCGGTCGTTCGGCCGGAAAAGGAGAACGACGAAGCCGGCCAGGAAGCTCACGCCACCCATCAGGGCCAGGGCTAGGGGGAAAGTCCGCTGGGAATAGTACGGGATGACGACATCGCGGACAAGGGCCGGGCCGCCGTCCGGGCCGAAGCGGATCTCGATGGGCTCGCCGATCGCCTTCCGGCTGAGGGCGAAGCGGATGTCGGTCGTCTCCCGGACCTCAAAGGCATCGACACCGACGATGGGGCGGGCCAGGTGCTCCGTCCGGATCCCGGGCCGGCCCGTCAGATTGATAAGACCGAACAGGGTGATGGCGAAGACGGCCGCTCCGCCGAGGAGCGGCGGCAGAAGCGAGCTCTTTTTCGATCCCGGAGCCCTCATGACCGGCCCGATTATATCACAAGGGACTTTTCACCGAATTTTGACATCTTCTTAACAACTCGGAGGACAAGCCCGGCTATCATGCCCGCGGGGATCAGGGAACCAGGACGGTGGAGGGACGCGCGGAAAGCCGAAGCCGACAGGACGGGTGGAGATGAAAAGTCCGGAGACAAAGACGTGCGTCATCAGCGGGGCGACCACGGGGATCGGACTCGAGACGGCGAAGCAGCTGGCCGCGGGCGGGATGCGGGTCATCGGCATCGGGCGGGAGCAGGAGGCGTGCCGCCGCGCCGAAGCCGAGCTCGGCCGGCCGGCCCGGCACGCTGAAATCCGCTTCATGGCCGTCGACTTTTCGTCTTTGGGGAACGTTCGCCGGGCGGCGGCCGTCATCCGCGAGGAGCTCCCCGGAGGCCGTCTCGACCGGCTCATCCACAACGCCGTCGCCCTCTCGAGCCGTTACATCGGGACGGAGGACGGCTACGAGCTCCAGTTTGCCGTCAACTATCTCGCGGCTTTCCTGTTGACCCGTGAGCTTCTCCCCTGCCTCGTCCGGCCTGCCGACGGCCGCGTCATCGCCGTCTCCTCGGGCTCCCACCGAAGAGCGGAGATCGCCTGGCGCGATCCCATGCTCCGGCGAAGATACAGCGGGCTCAAGGCCTACGGGCAGTCGAAGCTGGCCCTGGTGCTTTTCACCCGAGAGCTCAACAGGCGTGTCGCCCGCCGCTTTCCGCTCCGGGCGATCGGCGTCGAGCCCGGACTCGTGGATGCCGCGGCCGGCGGGTCGCGGCCGAAGAACAAGAGTCTGAGCCCGGCCGACGCCGCGACATCCATTGTCCGGTTGGCCGCGGAGCCCTCGTCGTCGATCCCGGCCGATTATTGGCGGCTCGGCCGGCCGGCCGAGCCCAGCCCCTACGCGCGGAACGCCGCGGCCGCACTCCGCCTGTGGCGGCTTTCGGAAAGGCTGACCGCCGTCGATTTCCTGTGACCCGCCCCTTGGGGCTTGCAGGGACATCCGAAATTCAATTAGAATACGCGCGGAGGGTTTCCGGAAAACGCATGAAGAAGCTCCGTGTCGCGCTCATCTACAACGCCTACACGGACTCGCAGCCCGACGAAAAGGCCGACACCGGGAGCCTGCACTACCTGCGTCAGATGATCCGCGGCATCGCCCGCGGCCTGCGGCGCCTCCGTCACGAGGTCGTGGTCATGCCCCTCGCCGGCGAGCTCTCGGTGCTCCAGCGCAAGCTCGACCGGCTCCAGCCCGACATCGTCTTCAACCAGTACGACGATGTCGTCCACGGCGCGCTCTACGAGATGCGCGTGGCCGCCTTCATCCGCATGCTCGGCTTCCCCATGACCGGCTCCCCCGCGCTGGCCCTCGGATTGAGCCGCTACAAGTACATGTCCTTGAGCCTGCTCAAGGGCGCCGGACTGCCCATCCCGCCGTCGACGGCCCTGATCGAACGGCTGGGGGACCTCGACGAGCACAAGTGGACCTTTCCCCTGATCATCCACGCCTCCCAGGAACACGCCGGCATCGGGCTCGACCGCAATTCCGTCGTGGAGACCAAGACCGCCCTGCGGGACAAGGCCCGGGAGATCCTCAGGACCTACAAGCAGCCGGCCCTCGTCCAGCACTTCCTGCAGGGCCGCGAGTTCAACGTCGGCCTCATCGGCGGCCGGACCCTCAAGGTCATGCCTCTGGCCGAAGTGGACTATTCGCGGCTGCCGCGGACGATCCCGCGGATCCTGTCCTACGCCGCCAAGTGGGTCGAGACCTCGGTCGAATACAAGCGGACAGAGGTCATCTGCCCGGCCAGCGTCGATGCCGAGATGACCGCCCTCATCAACAAGACGGCCGTCAAGGCGTTCCGCGCGGTCGGCGGCTGGGGGTACGGCCGGGTCGACATCCGGCTCGACGAGAACGGCGAGCCGGTCATCCTGGAGGTCAACTGCAATCCCTGCCTCGACAGCGGCATGGGCCTGGCCCGGTCGGCGGAGCGGGCCGGGATCGCCTATCCGGAGCTTCTGCAAAGCATCGTCAAGGCGGCGTTCGAAGGCCCGCCCTACGACATGCACCTGCCGATCTTCACCTCGCCCAACGCGGGCCTGGCGAGAGGACGCTAGAAGGCCCGACTCAGCCGGTCAGCCGGCCGGTGTAGGCGTAGTCGAGGGCCAGGGCGATGACCAATGACACGACGTCCATCAGCCTCTCCCCTTCCGCGCCCGGCCGATAGCTGAGAGCGAGGGCCGAGGCCCTCGCCTCGAGCTTGCGCAGGAGGGCATCGGCCTCGGCGGGGGTCAACACGGACCAGTGGACCACGCGTTCGACGAGGCGGTCATGATACCGTTTGAACAGGGCCGTGGCCGGCCGGAGCACCTGTCCCCGGGACGCCGGGAAGGCGTCGTGGAGACTGTCATCGACGTAGCCCCGGGCGTCGCGGCGAAAGCGTTCGGCCTTCTTCCCATAGAACTCGGCCAGCGTCAGGTTCATGCGGTCCACCGGGCGGAGACGGCGGCACCGGCGGCTTTCCGGTGCGGTCCCGCGGAGGCCCTTCATCAGCCGGTCGACGTAGAGCAGCTTGCGGATGACGGGCCAATTCCGGTAACGCTGCCGCCAATCGGAGCGCGGCGTCAGCCAGACGGCAAACGTCTCGGCGAAGTCTTCGTCCGGATGTTTTTGGGCGTACGTGCGGCCGTAGGGATAAGCCGCGATATGCCGGACATAGCTGCGGCTCGTCCGGTCCGGCCGGAAAGCGTCCCGGTAGGGCTTGGTGAACGGGCCGAAGATCTGCCCCCAGCTCGGCCGGCGCCAGAGACGGTAGGCGTAGTTCACGGCGTGGCCGGCCTCGTGGCGCAGGAGCATCATGATCGTGTGCGGGTCCTCGATGTCGCCGGCCTGTTCCTCCTCGAGGCGGGCCAGCCGCGGATCGGCCAGGTAGAAAGGGACCCCGATGACGGGGGTGCGGTCCGGGCAGCCCCAGCTGTCCGTCAGGTAGACCTCGGGCTCGAAACGGAGCCTCTTCGCCTCCATCTCGCGGCGCAGGCGGGCAACGTGGCGTTCGAGCGGCGAGCCCTCGACGGCCAGGGGGAGGCCGGAAATACGGGTTTTCAGGAGCTCGAACCTGACGGTTTCCCAGCTCCGGACGAGGGATCGGATGGTCTTGGCGCTCATCGCAGAGTGTGAAAATAAGGCTTGGGGGGGGTCTTGTCAAGGCGGAATTTCCCCTGGAGAGGGGGCCCGGACCCGGTTCTCTTGAGGAGAATACCCCTTTTGTGGTAAACTGATATCTCGTATTAGATCATCGGACAGAGACGTCACGGAAGAACATTCCCGCCTGAAAGCTCCCTCCCCAAGGAGATCGTTCCGGCGCTGACCCCCGGTCCAAAAGGAAACCACATGCTTTTCACGGAACTCGCCCTCGATCCCAGGCTGCAACGGGCCATCGCGGATAGAGGCTACACCGAGCTGACCCACGTCCAGGAAAGGACCCTGGACAGGTCGCTCAAAGGCCAGGACGTGGCCGTTCAGTCCCAGACCGGGACCGGCAAGACGGCCGCCTTCCTCATCACCCTCTTCGCTCACATGCTCAAGCACAGCAAGTCCTCGCGGCGGAAGGCGCTCATCATCGTCCCGACGCGTGAGCTCGCCGTCCAGATCCAGGGCGAGGCCCTGCTCCTCAACAGGTCCCTGGGACTCGAGATCGGCTGCTTCTACGGCGGCGTCGGCTACGCCGTCCAGCTGGCCCAGATCAAGGCCGGCCCGGACATCATCATCGGGACGCCGGGGCGGCTGCTCGACCTGGCCGAGAAGAAGCGCCTCGACTTCAAGGAGTGCGGCTTCCTCGTCATCGACGAGGCCGACCGCCTTTTCGACATGGGCTTCCTGCCGGACCTGCGGGACCTCGTCCGGCAGATGCCGGAGCGGACGCGGCGGCAGAGCATGCTCTTCAGCGCCACCCTCAACAAGCTCTCCCAGCGGGTGGCCCAGGCCTACCTCAACGAGCCGGCCTTCATCGAGGTGACGCCCGCGCAGATGACCGTCGACACGATCACCCAGGAGCTTTACCGGGTCGGCAGCCACATCAAGCTCAATCTGCTGCTCGGACTTCTCCAGAAGCGGACGCCGAAGAACGCCTTGATCTTCACCAACATGAAACACACGGCCTTCCTGCTGTCGAAGCAGCTCCAGGCCAACGGCTACAAAGCCAACTTCCTCAATGGCGATCTGCCCCAGGGCGAGCGGCTCGAGATCATCGAGGGTTTCATGGCCGGACGGTTCCCGTTCCTCGTGGCCACCGACGTCGCCTCGCGCGGCCTGCACATCGACGATCTCGAGATGGTCATCAACTACGACATCCCTCAGGACTGCGAGAATTACGTCCATCGGATCGGGCGGACGGCCCGGGCCGGGGCGACGGGACTGGCGATCACCCTGGCCAGCGAGAAGACGGCCGACCACCTCGAGGCCATCGAGAAGTTCATCGGCCAGAAGATCCCCGAGTTCCCGGTGACGAACGACATGTTCGTCCGGGACATGAGCCTGGAGAGGCTGGCCGGCCAGCACCTCGAGAGGCGCAGGCCCTCGGGAGGGAGGGGCGGCGGGGCGTCCGGCGGACACGACCGAAGGCCGGGCGGAGGACGCGGCCGGCGCGACGCCGGAGGCGGCGGACGGCCCCGGCGGGCGCATTGACACGCGCCGGCCGGCTTTAATAGAATGGGCGCCTGACCCGGGGGGGCCCGGGGATCCAGGAGCCGAGGTCGTCCATGGAATTGAAGCCGCTGCCCGAATTGGACAGGATCTGCGCCGCGTTCGATTGTCCGGGCACCTGGATCTCGTCCTGCCCCATCCCCTCCGGCCACATCAACGATACCTATTGCTCCGAGTTCGACGAGTCGGGGCGCCGGGTCAAATACGTCAACCAGAGGATCAACCACCTCGTTTTCCGCGAACCCGAGCTCCTCATGGAGAACATCGAGCGGGTGACGCGATTCGCCCGGGAGCGGATCGTCGCCGCAGGCGGGGATCCCGAGAGGGAGACCCTGACCATCGTCCCGACCCGCGACGGCAAGTCCTTTCATCGCACCCCCGAAGGCACGTACTGGAGGATGTTTAAATATATCGACGGCGCCCGGACCTACGACCGCGTCGAGGACATCCGTCTCGTCTATGCGGCCTCCAAGGCCTTCGGTCGCTTCCAGAAGATGCTGGCCAGCCTGCCCGGCGGGCGGCTCCACGAGACGATCCCCGATTTCCACCACACCCGCAAGCGCGCCGACGCCTTCCTCGCGGCGGTCGAGTTCGATCCGTCCGGAAGGGCCGCCGGGGTCAAGCCGGAGATCGACTTCGTCCTGGCCCGCGAGAAGGACGCGGGGGTCGTCGTGGACGGCTTGAGCTCGGGCCGCATCCCCGAGCGGGTCACGCACAACGACACCAAGCTCAACAACGTCATGATCGATAACCTGACCGGCGAAGGCATCTGCGTCATCGACCTCGACACGGTCATGCCGGGCTCGATCCTCTACGACTTCGGGGACTCGGTCCGGCTCGGGGCGGCCACCGCCGCCGAAGACGAGCAGGACCTGGCGAAGGTCGGCTTCGACATCGGCATGTTCGACCGGTTGGCGGCCGGCTACCTCGAAGCGGTCCGCGGCTTCCTGGTCCCGGCGGAGACCGATCTCCTGGCCTTTTCGGCCAAGCTCCTGACCCTCGAGTGCGGCATCCGCTTTCTGACCGACCATCTCAAAGGCGATGTCTATTTCAAGATCCATCGGCCCGGCCATAACCTCGACCGGGCCCGGACCCAGTTCAAGATGGTCGCCGAGATGGAGCGCCAGACGGGCGCGATGGACGA
The DNA here is from genome assembly GCA_963743205.1 of Candidatus Aminicenantota bacterium. Lineage (GTDB taxonomy): Bacteria > Acidobacteriota > Aminicenantia > Aminicenantales > Saccharicenantaceae > RBG-16-66-30. The sequence continues at coordinate 326,963 of CAVUOW010000009.1, read as the reverse complement.
TGTCGTCCGCAAATACCTTTAATTCGGTGACACACAACTAAATACACTTAATTCTTGTTCGTCGTATTGCCTGCTGAGCAAGGCCCGCAAGACCCGGAATTAAGTGTATTTAGTTGTGTGTCACCGCATTGAAGACGGCCTGGCTGATCACGATGTCCTGGACGGCGACGCCGGTCAGGTCGGCCACCGTGATCTCGTCATTCGAGGCGCGCCGAAGTCCAGAGTCCTCGATCACCCGGCCCAGCTCGATCAAGCGATCTCTCCCGAGGACCCCGGCGCTCACGGCCCTGTAGACTTCCCCCCGCAGCTCCGATTGGCTCAGGCTGTCGACGACGACCCGGTCGGCCCGGGCCAGGATCATCGCGTCGAGCTCCTGTTTTTCAGCCGTATCGGAGCCGACCGCGGTGATGTGCGTCCCCGGGCGGATCCAATCGGCCTGGAGGAGCGGGCGGGTCGAGGGCGTGCAGGTGACGATAAGGTTGGCGGCCGCGGCGACGTCTTCCGCCCGCAGCGTCGTGCGGATCGCCAGGCCGGGCGCTTCCATGTCCCGGCGAAACGCGGCCAATTCGGTCTCGTTGACGCCCCAGACGACGGCCTCGTCGAACCGCCGCACCCGGCGCAGCCATTCGAGCTGCATCCGGCCCTGGATGCCCGCCCCGAGGATGCCCACGACGCGGACCTCGCGGGGCGCCAGGTACTTCGCGGCGACGGCGCCGGCCACCGCCGTCCGCAGGTTCGTCAGGTAGCCCTCGTCGAGGAGGATCGCCTGGAGGACGCCCGTCTTCTGATCGAAGACGAGCATCAGTCCGTCGCCGGACGGCAGTCCCCGCCGGGGATTGTCGGTGAAGCCGGAGGCGATCTTGATGACGTAGACGTCGCCGCCCTTGATGTAGCCGTACTTGATGTGGACCTCGCCCGGCGGGTCGTCGAAGACGAGCTCCGCGACGGGCGGCACGACGACCCGGCCGCGCGAATAGGCGACGAAGCCGTCTTCGATGAGCGGCAGGGGGTCGATCGCGCCGAGGGCCTTCCGGATCTCGGCCAGTGAAACGACGGCCGGCATAGCGACTCCTTCGCCCGGACGCAGGGGCGCGCCCGGCTCAGGGCTGCCGGACGGACATGCCCATCTTTTCGAGGGATTTGACGGCGGTCTCGAGCTTCTGATTCTTGACGAAGACGTGGTCCGTCGTATAGGCGGACAGGGTGAAGATGTTGACCCCGGCGTCGGCCAGGGCGCCGGAGACCGCGGCAAAGAACCCGACCAGGCTCAGCGGCAGGACCATGTCGAACGTGATCATCCGCCAATCGCCCTCGAATCCCAGGAACTTCTGGGCGCCGAGCTTGGTCTCGTCGATGACGCAGGTCGTCTCGCGGTCATCCTTGATGACGGCCAGGGCGTTGGCCAGGGCCCTTTTCGTCTTGACGATGGCATAGGTCTCGGGCGCCACGATGGCCCGGCCGTTCTTGAAGTACTTGCGCAAGTCGCTGCGTTTCATGTCTTGCCCCCCCGTGACCAGACTTACGCGCCCGCGCCCGCTCCAACGCCCAGCCAGGCTTCTCGACCTGGCGCGCCCGGGCGATGGCCAGGGACCCGGCCGCCACATCGGCGGTGATGGTCGAGCCGGCGGCGATGTAAGCGCCCCGCCCGATCTCGACCGGGGCGACGAGCTCCGTCCCCGAGCCGATGAAGGCCCCCGCGCCGATGCGGGTGGGATTTTTCGACACGCCGTCATAGTTGCAGGTGATCGTGCCGGCGCCGACGTTGACGTCCTCTTCGACCGTGCTATCGCCCACATAGCTCAAATGCTGGGCCTTGGACCTCGGGCCGAACACGGTGTTCTTCATCTCGACGAAGTTGCCGACCTTGGCCCCGGTGCAGACCCGCGTCTTCGGCCGGAAGCGGGAGAACGGGCCGACTTGGACATCGTCCTCGAGGACCGTGTCCTCCATGACCGTCGAGCTCAGGACTTTGACCCGGGCGCCGAGCGTCGAGGACATGATGTGGACGTGAGGGAAGAGGCGGCCGTCGGCGCCGATCCGCGTGGGCCCCTCGACGACCACGGAAGGATAGACGACCGTCCGGGGTCCGATCTCGGCGGCCCAATCGATCCAGGCCGAAGTTGGATCGAGGAAGACGACGCCGCGGCGGGCGAGCGCCTCGTTCTTCCGCCGCCGCAGCTCACAGGCCGCCGGCCCGATCGCGACGGCGTCGTCGACCGGGAGGATCTCGACGCCGTCCGCGCATGCGGTGAATCCGACCTTCTTCCCCGCTTTCGTCAGCCGCAGGGCCAGGTCCCCGAATCCGGCCTTCGACCGGGCCGGCGGGACGCCGCGGAGAAGCGGAAAGACGTCCGCGGAGCGCAGGGCCAGCACGTCCGCAAGCCCCCTCGCCCCGGCCCCGCTCAGGAACGTGAGCGACGAGCCTTTGGCCCGGTGGGTCCGAAGAAGCGCTTTCAGGGTCCGGTCGCGCAGCAAGGGTCTGTCGGCCGGGACGACGAGGACGTCGCAATCCGGATATTTTTGGAGCAGCGACCGGGCCGTGAGAAGGGCCGCGAGGACCCCGTCCTTCAGACCGCGCGTCCGTTTTCCGTCGGCCAATAAAAAAACGGGGGCCTTCGTCTCGACGGCCTCGATCAGTCGTTCCCAATCCTCCCGGCTGTCCGTGTCCGGGCCGGCCATGACCAGGACGGCGTCGGGCTCGAGCCGCGCCGAGGCCTCGAGCGCATAGGAGCCGAGCGGCCGTCCGAGGACCGGTTGGAAGACCGTTCGCTCTTCCCCCCCCAACAAAAGAACGACGGTTGATCGTTTCATACGAGTTTGGTGATCAGCTTAAACTTCTTGTCTTCCCAAAGGGCCTCGAAATCGGGCTCGTTCTGGGCGAGGACAGCGAGATTCTTGTCCTTCTGCACGGCCTTCTTGAGAAGCTCCAGGGCCTCGTCGGTCTGACCCATCAGGCTATGCGTGTCGGCCAACAGATAATAAACGAGACCCTCCTTTTCCTTGTACTCGAGGGCCTTCTCCAGGAGCTTGACCGCGCCGGCATAGTCCTTTTGGTTGATCTTGACCGCGGCATAACGGTAATGGTCCTCGAAGCCCTTGAGGGAGACGCTGTCCTTCTTCGGCCGCTTTTGGGCGATCGCGAGATAGGCCTTGGCCCGGTCGACGACCTCTCGGTCGGTGGGGAATTTTTCGATGAAGTCCTTGAACGACCCGGCGGCCTTTTCGAATTCGCCTTTTTGGAACTCCTTGACGGCCAGGCCGAAGGCCGCCAGGGCTTTCTGATACTCGTCCTTTTTCGATCGTTGTTCGCGCACGGTTGTTCCTCTCAGAATGCAGTCGGAATTGCCCATATTTTACACGACAGGACGCACTTTGACAATATGGGCGTCCGGCTTCGCACTTGTGGTAGAATGGTGAACGTGAAAAAGCGGCTGGAAGAGATCCTGGAAAAGGTGCGCTCGGGAGAGCTCACGCCGGCGAAGGCGCTCGACGCGCTCCAGGACTTCCCCTATTGCGATCTCGATTTCGCCAAGGTCGATCATCATCGCGAGGTGGCCAAGGGCACGCCGGAGATCGTCTTCGGCCTGGGAAAGACACCGGCCCAGATCGGCCGGATCGCCCGGGAGATCCTCAAGAAGGGCTCGAACCTCCTCGTGACCAGGGTCGAGCCCGCGGTCTGGTCCAAGATCAGGGCCAGGCTGCCCGGCGCCTTCTACAACGAGGCGGCCCGCACGGTCAGCAAGGTCCTGACCAAGCCCCCTGCCGGCCGGGGTGTTGTCATCGTCCTGACCGCGGGGACCTCGGACATCCCGGTCGCCGAAGAGGCGGCCGCGACCTTGGAGATCCTGGGCAACACGACCGAGCGCATTTATGACGTCGGGGTGGCCGGTCTCCATCGCCTGCTCGGCCAGTACGAAAGGATCCGCAAGGCCCGGGTCATCATCACGGTCGCCGGCATGGAAGGCGCGCTGCCGAGCGTTGTCGCCGGCCTGGTCAGGGTCCCGGTCATCGCCGTGCCGACCAGCGTCGGGTACGGGGCCAGCTTCAAGGGCCTGGCCGCCCTTCTGGCCATGCTCAACGCCTGTCCGGGCGGGGTGGCCGTGGTCAACATCGACAACGGATTCGGGGCCGCCTTCCTGGCCAGTCAGATCAATCACCTCTAGCGCAGAAAATCGGGCGGCCGCCGTCCGAAAGAATAATGGATAGAACACCTTGACAAGGTGCGGCGGCGTCCCTATATTCTATAAGAAAGCGCGGGCCACAGACATTTCATGGAGATCATTGACCAGGTCAGGCAGGCCTCGTCCATAGTCGAGGTCGCCTCCCAGTACACGACCTTGAAGCGGCGGGGACGGAAATGGGTGGGTCTGTGCCCTTTTCACACCGAAAAGACCCCCTCCTTCACCATCGACGAGGAGAAGCAGCTCTATCACTGTTTCGGCTGCGGGGTCGGCGGGGACATTTTCTCACTCCTCATGGAGAGAGAGAACCTGACCTTCCCCGAAGCGCTCAAGAGCCTGGCCGAGCGCTATCACGTCCCGCTGCCGGCCCAGCAGCGGGTCCGCCCCGAGGTCCTCAAGCTCGAGGAGAAGCTGTTCAAGATCAATGAACTGGCCCTGGGGTATTTCCGGAAGAACCTCGCCGGCACGGGGGAGGGGAAAAAGGCCCTCGAGTACCTGAAAAAGCGGGGCCTCTCGGACGAGACGATCCAGACGCTCAAGATCGGCTATGCGCTGAACGCCTGGACCGCCCTGATCGAATTCTTCAAGTCCAAAGAGGTCCCGGTCTCCCTCCTCGAGAAAGGCGGTCTCGCCCTGCCCGGCTCGCGGCCCGGCGAATACCGCGATCGCTTCCGCGGCCGGGTCATCTTTCCCATCTTCAGCCTGACCGGCCGGGTCGTCGCCTTCGGCGGCCGGACGGTCGTCGATGCCGAGCCGAAGTACCTGAACTCGCCGGAGACGCCGCTCTACTCGAAGGGCAAGCTCCTCTACGGACTGAACTTCACCAAGGACGCCATCCGGCAGGAGGGGACGGCCATCCTGGTCGAGGGCTACACCGATCTCTCGTCGCTCTACCAGGCCGGCATCACCAACGTCGTCGCTTCGCTCGGCACGGCCCTGACACCCTGGCAGGTCGGACAAGCCCAGCGCTTTGCCCCGCGCCTCGTCGTCAGCTACGACGGCGACGGCGCCGGACGGACGGCCGCGGCCCGGGCGGTCCCCCTCGGCCTCGAAAAGGGCCTCAACATCGACGTGCTGGTCCTGCCCGACGACCTCGACCCCGACGCCTATTTGAGAAAACACGGCCGGGACCGCTACCTCGCCCTGCTGAAGAAGACCGTGCCCGGTCTCGACTTCCTGATCGATTCGCTGACCGCGGGCGCCCGCATGAGCATCCCCGAGGAGAAGGGCAAGGTCGTCCGGGCCGTCGTCCGGGAGATCGATAAGGTCCCCGACGCCATCGCCCGGAGCGAATACCTGCGCCGGGCCAGCGCCAAGCTCGGCGTCAGCGAGGAGCTGCTGCGGACGATCGTCGAGGCCAAGGCCCCGGGCAAGGGCGCCGAAGAGCCGGGACTGTTCTGTCCGGCCGAGAAGCGCTTGTTCCAGATCCTCATGGACGCCCCCGCCCTCGCCCCGTACGTCTTCGCCGAGTGCGGCGAAGAGATCTTCCAGGGTCTGCAGAGCGAGCCCATCTTCCAGTACATCCTGGAGTGTTTCAAGAATGACCACAGCTGGAACTTCCCCGGGCTCCAGGGCAAGGTCCCGCCGGCCCTGATGTCACAGCTGGCCCGGGCGCTGTTCGAAAAGTCGTCTGAGGGGACGGTCGAGGAAGCCCAGGAGTGCCTGAGGTCCCTGCGTAAGTTCCACCTGCAGAACCGACTAAAGGACATCCAGCAGAAGATCGCGCGATCGGAGAAGAAAGGCGAAAAAGAGGAGCTCTTGGCCCTGCTCTACCAGAAACAGGACGTGACCAAGCAGATCCTGGCCCTCCCATGAACATGAAAAAAACATCCAAGCCGGTCGTCAAAGAGGATCAGAAGATCAAAAAAGGGGTGGCCCCCGTGTCTCCGGGGAATCAGATCCACAAGGACGAACTCTCCCTGCTCATTTCGAAGGGCCGGAAGCAGGGCTTCCTGCTGTTCGAGGAGATCGACAAGACCTTCACCGAGGACCTCGACTCCGAGGCGGATTTCGACGATTTCCTGTCCTCGATGGGCGATTACGGCATCAAGATCCTCGATTCGCGCCAGAAGGAGATGCTCCCCCAGCGGCGCAAGAGCGACCTCGTCTCGACCCACGGCCTGGAGCGGACGACCGACCCGGTCAAGCTCTACCTCCGCGAGATGGGCAACATCTCGCTCCTGACGCGCGAAGGCGAGATCAGCATCGCCCGCGAGATCGAGCGGGGCGAGAAGAGCATCATCAAGGCCCTCAGCCGGACGCGCCTCGTCCTCAACCAGGTCCTGTCCCTCGAGGAGCGGATCAAGGAGAATCCGTTCATTATCCAGGAGTTTTTCGACGTCTCTGAGGAGGACATCGCCGAGGGCAAGCTCGAGGAGAAAAAGAAGCAGATCCTGGCCAAGATCAAGCGGATCAGGGATCTCAGCCACAAGCTCGACCGCATCGCGGAGAAGAAGAAGACCCTCGTCAGCCGCGGCCGCATCATCGTCAAGATCAGCCGGACGATCCGCGATCTCAACCTCCGGTCGGCCCACCGCGAGAAGATCATCGACGAGCTGCGGTCCCGGCTCAAGGTCATCAACGACCTCGAGGACGCCCGCGACGACCTGGCCTCGGCCCTGGCCAAGAAGAAGAAGGACGATCCCGTCCTCAAGCAGAAGGTCCGCGACGCCAATCGGGAGCTCCGGAGGCAGACGACCGAGATCGGGCTCGACCCCGAATCTCTGCGGCGGGCGGTCCGGTCCATCACGGCCGGGAAGAAGGTCAGCGACCAGGCCAAGAAGGAGCTCGTCGCGGCCAACCTGCGGCTGGTCGTCTCCATCGCCAAGAAGTACAGCAACCGCGGCCTCCAGTTCCTCGACCTCATCCAGGAAGGCAACATGGGCCTGATGAAAGCCGTCGAGAAGTTCGAATACCGCCGCGGCTACAAGTTCTCGACCTACGCCACGTGGTGGATCCGCCAGGCCATCACCCGGGCCATCGCCGACCAGGCCCGGACGATCCGTATCCCCGTCCACATGATCGAAACGATCAACAAGCTCATCCGCGTCTCGCGGGCCCTCGTCCAGGAGATCGGCCGGGAGCCGGCGAGCGAGGAGATCGCCAAGAAGATGGACATGCCGGTCAGCAAGGTCCGCAAGATCATCAAGATCGCCCAGGAGCCCATCTCCCTCGAGACGCCCATCGGCGAGGAGGAGGACAGCCACCTCGGCGATTTCATCGAAGACAAGCTCATCCCTTCGCCGCCCGACACCGTCATCCACATCAATCTCAAGGAACAGATCGAGGAGGCCCTCAAGTCGCTGACGGACCGCGAGGGCCGCGTCCTCAAGATGCGCTTCGGGCTCGGCGACGGCAACGAGCACACGCTCGAGGAGGTCGGCCAGCAGTTCAAGGTGACCCGCGAGCGCATCCGTCAGATCGAGGCCAAGGCCCTGCGCAAGCTCAAGCACCCGAGCCGCAGCCGCAAGCTGAAGAGCTTCACGAACAACCACTAATTTATCGGTGACACACAACTAAATACACTTAATTCATGCTGTCCGCCGGTCGGAGGCGTCTTCTTCATATTCGCCAGGGCTTAGGACCTCGTTTCTGCGGCATCAGCGTCCTTCCTGTGATCTTTTCGAGGGTGCGGATGAAATCCTCTCCGCCCAGAGGGCGGCCTGTTTTCGTATGCGTTCTGATCGTTTCCAGATCGGACTTCCGCGGCGGCTCCGAGAGGAAGGCCCGCCAATTCACGATCTCGGCCGACAGGTCGGCATCGGTGATCAGGGGGTCGTCAGTCTCCCGGAGATGGGCTCTCGCGCTCGACCACCGGTAGTCTTCGGGTTTTTCTACGACCGAAGCACGCACGGGATTAAAAAGGATGTACTTTGCGGCCATGAGGAGATGGGGAAGGTCGAGGGGACACGAATAGAAGCGGCCCTGCCAGAGATAGCCTTTCCAATCTTCCCGGAGGTTGACGCTCAGCGTGTATTTCCAGTGGGCCCTTCCCAGCCCCCTCGAGAAACTGTCGATCCGCTTGGGCACCACGATGAGGTGTACGTGGTTGTCCATCAGACAGTAGGACCAGAAATCCATCCCGGCCTCCGACCCGTACTTGCGGAGAAGCCGCAGGTAGAACATCCTGTCCTGTTCCTGAAAGAACACGATCTGCCGGCGGTTCCCCCTCTGAACGATATGATGCGGATAGCCGGGCACGACGACCCTCGGCAGTCGGCTCATGGCGTTACTCCGATCAACGCAGGGACTTTGGACCGTAGACGGGTCGGTCGATATCCCGCTTCGCCTCACTATCTAAATAGACGCACGTGGGGAAAGAACATCGTCAAATTAGGTGAATTTAGTTGTGTGTCACCATAATCCGTCAGCCGCGCATATCTCGCTCATAATTAAGTGTATTTAGTTGTGTGTCACCGTATTTTGAATTGACGTTTCGTCGTTATTTTGTTATAAGGGTGGGCCGAGGGCCTATAGCTCAGCGGTAGAGCCACCGGCTCATAACCGGCAGGTCCCAGGTTCGAATCCTGGTAGGCCCAGGTGACCATGAGAACGAGGATAGACGAAACGTGGATATCGACTTCGACCTGATCATCGAGCTCCAGCGCCTGGACACCGAGCTCCACAACGCGTCCCTCGTCCTTGAAGGTATTCCCCGCCTGGTCCAAGACGTCGATAATCGGATCCAAGCCACGACCAAGCTCGTCGGCGACGCCAAGGACAAGATGGCCCACAACCAGAAAAAGCGCCGCGACCTCGAGAACGAGGTCAAGGACCTCAAGGTCGGGATCGGGAAGTACAAGCGCCAGCTGAACGAAGTCAAATCCAACAAGGAATACACGGTCCTGCTCCACGAGATCGAGGAAACCCAGCACAAGATCGACACGATCGAGGAGGCGATCATCGCCGAGATGCTCGCCGCCGACGACGTCGAAGAAGAGATCAAGGCCGCCCTCCACAAGCAGAGCTCGGAGGAGGACCTGCTCAAGAAGGAGAAGCTCGTCCTCGACGAGAAGATGAAGGAGACCGAGGCCCGGTTCGCCGCTCTGACGAAGGAGCGCGAGGCCCTGGTCCCCCGCATCCCCCGGGAACAGCTCAAGCTCTACGAGGCCATCTTCCAGAAGAAGGGCGGCACCGCCCTGTCCCCGGTCACGGGCGACTTCTGCGCCATGTGCCACATGCGCGTCCGCCCGCAGATGCTCAACGAGCTGCGGGACCGGACGACGGTCATCCTCTGCGAGAACTGCGGCCGGATCCTCTACTGGACCACCAAGCCCGAGCCCGTCAAGTCCGAAACCCCGGCCGAATAGCCGCCCCCGCCGGCATCAGCCGCCGGTCCCTCCCTCGTCGCGCCCGTTATCGGCGTCGTCCCGGTACAGGGCGTCGATGGCGTCCTCGTATTCGGCTGTGACGTTGGCCCGCCGGACCTTGAGGGAGGGCGTGATCTCGCCCTTCTCGATGTCAAAATCGCGCGGCAGGACGACGATCTTCTTGACCCGCTCGTAGGAGGCCAGGAGCGGCGTCGCCCGATCGGCCTCGGCCTTGAGGAAATCGACGATCCGCCTGTCCTTGCAGAGCTCCCCGATCGACGCAAAGGGGATCCTCTGGGCCTTGGCATAGTCCTGGAGCTTGTCGTAATCGGGCACGATCAGGGCTGCGATGAAGCGCCGGCTGTCGCCGATGACGACGGCGTTGGAGATGTAGGGGCTCGTCTTGAGGAGGTTCTCGATGGGCTGGGGGGCGATGTTCTTCCCGCCCGAGGTGACGAGGAGGTCCTTCTTGCGGTCGGTGATGACCAGGAATCCGTCGGCGTCGAAATGGCCGATGTCGCCCGTGTGGAACCAACCGCCTTCCATGACCTCCCGCGTCTCCGCCTCCTTCTTGTAATAGCCCTTCATGATGTTGGGCCCGCGGGCCAGGATCTCGCCGTCCGCGGCGATCTTGATGTCGATCCCCGGGGCCGGTTTGCCGACCGTTCCCAGGCGGATGGCCTCGAACGTGTTGATGGACAGCAGGGGCGCCGTCTCGGTCAGACCGTAGCCCTCGAGGATGACCAGGCCGATGGCATAAAAGAACTCGGCCAGGTCTTTCGACAGCGGCGCGCCGCCGGAGACGAAGAAGCGGATCCGGCCGCCGGTCCGGGCGGTGATCTTGGAGAAGACGAGCTTGGTCGCGATCGCCCGCCGGAGCTTCAACCCGCGGGGCACCGGCTGGCCGGCCAGCTTCAGCGCCCCGGCCTGCTTGCCGACGCCGAGGGCCCAAAAGAAGATCCTCCGGCGCAGGGCCGGGCTCTTCAGGACCTGGTCCATGACCTTGGCGTAGATCTTCTCGAAGACGCGGGGCACGCTGACCATGATGTGAGGGCGGACTTGAAGGAGGTTCTGGGCGACGGCTTCGACGCTCTCGGCGAAGGCCACCGTGCAGCCCTTGTAGAGGAAGGCGAACATGACCGTTCGCTCCAGGATGTGGGACAGCGGCAGGAAGGACAGAACGGTGTCCTTCTCCGAGAACTCGACGATCGAGACGGCCGCTTTGATGTTGCTGACGATGTTGTCGTGCGTCAGGATGACGCCTTTCGGGACACCCGTCGTCCCCGACGTGTAGATCAGCGTGGCTTCGTCCGCCGGCTTGATCCGGGCGACGATCTCTTCGAACAGGCCGGGCTTCGATGCCGCGGCAGCCCTCCCCTCGTCCTTGACCGCTTTCAGGGTCAGGACCCCGGCCGGAGCTTCGTCGGCGAAGGTGATGTAGTGCTTGACCTTGGTCAACCCGGAACGAAGGGGTTCGATCTTCTTCCAATAGTCGGCGTTCGAGACGACGACGACCGTGGCATCCGAGTCGTCGATGATGTAGCGGATCTGTTCCGGGACGAGCGTCGTGTAGATGGGCACGGTCAGGCCGCCGGCGCAGAGCGTCGCCAGGTCGGTCATGGTCCACTCGGGCCTGTTCTCGGAGAAGAGGCAGAGCTTCTGGCCGGCTTCGAACCCGAGGCCCCTGAGGCCGAGCGCGAGGTGCTCGACGCCGTCGCCGAACTCCCGCGTGGAAATGGGCGCGTAGGCCCCATCCTTCCGGAACAGCATGAAGTCCGGCTTAGGATACTCTTTGATCGTGTTGACGATGAGCTCGGCAAGCGTGGTGACCATAGTCCCTCTCTTCTTCCAAAGCTGGCGTGATTCTATTTTTCCCCGGCGGGAGTGTCAAGCCGCGTGGATCTTCCCGTCCCGGAGCTCGATCGTCCGCTGGGCCAGCGCGGCCAGCCGGAGATTGTGGGTGACGAGGATGATGGTCAGTCCTTCCCGCTCGTTGAGGTCCTTGAGGATCAGGCCGATCTCCTCGCTCCGGGCGGTGTCGAGATTGCCGGTCGGCTCGTCCGCGAGCAGGATGTCGGGCTTGTTGACCAGGGCCCGGGCGATGGCCACCCGCTGCATCTCGCCGCCCGAGAGCTGGCCCGGAAGATGATCGGCGCGCTTCTCGAGGCCGAGCCGCTTGAGGACGCGGCCGACGTCCTCCTCGGCGCCAGGCTTCTTGAAGAAAGTGAAGGGCAGGATGACGTTCTCGAGGACGGTCAGCGTGGAGATGAGGTAGAACTTCTGGAAGATGTAGCCGAAAACGTCCCGCCGGATGAGCGTCAGCTTGGCCTCCGACAGACCCTTGCAGTTCTCGAACACGACGCGGCCCGCGAGCGAAAGCTTGCCCGAGGTCGGGTTGTCCAGACAGCCGAGGACATTGATGAGCGTCGTCTTCCCCGATCCGGAAGGCCCGACCACGGAGACGAATGTCCCTTTTTCGATCTGGAGAGAGATGTCGTCGACGGCGGCGATCTCCTCGGGGCCGCGGCGGTAGAGCCGTCTCAGGTTTTCCGCCTCGATCGAATACCGGGCCGGGGCGATCATGATTCCCCCTCGCTGCGGATGGTATCGAGCGGCCGCATCCGGGCCGCCTTCCAGGACGGATAGACGCCGCTGGCCAGCCCGATCGCCGTGACGACTCCGAGGGTCATCAGGACGAGCCGGAAATCGATGGCCACGAGGCCTCCGCTCGGCGAATACGGCAGGAGGTTCCGCACGAGGACATCCGTCAGCCGGGCCGTGAGGAGGGACAGCGCGGTGCCGACGAGGCCGCCGCTGATGCAGAGGATGATCGTCTCGAGCCAGACGAGCTTGAAGACGTCGCCGGCCATGGCCCCCATCGACTTGAGGATGCCGATCTCCTGGCGCCTCTCCATGACCGACATCAGGACCGTGTTGATGACGCCCATCATGGCGATGAGGATGGCGATGAGGGCGATCGAGAAGACCATGACCCGGGCCGTCGAGACGAGCGTCATGATGGTCGTCTTGACCTGGCTCAGGCTGACGACCTGGACATCCGGGAGCTTGTACATCTTGTCCTCGAAGGCCTTGATGTCCGCGTCCTTCTTGACCTTGATGCCGATGGACGTCAGCTCGCCCTTGATGCCGAAGATCCTCTGGACGGTCATGATGGGCAGGAAGATCGTGCCGTCGTCCTGCGTTCCCGTCCGCTCGAGGATGCCGACGACCTTGACCTCGACCTCTTTTTCGGGGATGAGGTAGATGTCCCCGACTTCGCGCTGTTCGAGCTCGGCCGCCTCGTAGCCGAAGACCGCCTCGGCCGCTTCCGGCTCCTTGAACCAGCCCCCGGCCTTGAAGGGCAGGGCGCTTTTCATCTTCGGAAAGGACACCGGATCGACGCCGAGGAACGCGGCCAGGCCGCCCGTCTCGCCCTTGTTGGGGTCGAAGACGACCTGCATGAGCATGGCCGTCACGCCGTCGACCTCGGGCTCGGCGGCCACGGCCGCGACGATATCCTCCTTCATGTACTTGAGGCCGGTCCCGCCCTTGAGCATGAGCGTCGCCGCCTCGTAGGGACAGCCCTTGGCCACGACGAGCATCTGGAAGCCGAGGTTGTCGATATCCTTGTTGAGGGACGCCTCATAGCCCCGGTTGAAGCCGAAGAGGCTGACCAGGACCCAGGCGGCCATGGCGATGCCGAGGATGGTGAGCAGGCTCCGCGTCTTCTTGCGCAGGAGGTTCTTATAGGCGACTTCGAATATGGAGATCTTTTTCATGGGGTCCTAACCTTTGAAGAACTTGAGATGCGGGTTGCCGAGCAGGAACTCGTCGACGAGGACGAGGTTCTTCTTGGTCGCCCGGAGGGTGGCCCGGAAGTCCTTCTCGGAATCGGGGGCGGGGTTCTTGATCCGGCCGATGGGGCCCGGCGGCTGCTCGCGGCCCGAGGCGACGTCGTATTTGTAGAAATCCTCCAGGCTGAGGCCGACGAACTGGCTGCCGAAGGCCGGGTCGCGGAAGGCCTTGGCGGCTTTGGCCGTCAGCTTCTGGAAGTAGAAACCCCTGATGACGCCCTTGAGGTCGAGGGCCAGGAAGACTTGGAGCCCGCCATAAGTCCCCTTCTGGTTGACGCCGTGTATGAAGCCGATGAGGTCCGGGCCCTTGTAGACTTGGTACATCGTGTAGGGGACGTCGACCGTCTCGAAAAGCCCGGTGAACGAGTCGCCCAGCCGGGCCTCGATTCTCTTGAGGAGGTCGTCGCCGCCCCTCTTCGAAATGGAGACGTAGAGCGTCTTGTACCCGGTCGACCCCGGGAAGAGGCGCTTGACATCCCGGTCGGGATCGTTGAGGTCGCAGCCGACCGCCGCGTGGAGGGCGGGCGCGGCCAGGCCCAAGACGAGGACAACGACGGCGAGGACCCGCGTCAGGCGCGGGCGAGCTCCCGCCGGCCGCCCCTGTTCCGTGATCGTCTTCATCGTCATCCTCCCGCCCGATCCTCACAGGCGCTTATAGTAATAGAGTTGGACGGCGAACCGGGCATCGCGGCGCTCGCGGTCGTAGAGAACCATGAATCGCCCGGTCAGGTCCGCGTTCAGGAGATAGGTCAGCCCCGTCGCGAGGGAATAATTCCAGGCCCCGGCCCCCTTCATGAGAGCCGGCTGGACCTCGACCTTGAGCCGGCCTTCTTCGAGCAGGGACAGGCCGGACCGCCAGAACAGCAGGGACATCGAAGCCCCGTCGCGGCGGCCGAAAAGGACCTCCGCCCGGTTCTCCAAGTTCCGCCAGACGTAGGACGCGTCGACGCTCAGGGAGGTCCAGCTGAACGGCTCGGGGTCGACGAGGGTGTAGCCCATCGTCTCGAGGATGTTCCCTCGGGCAAGGGACATGCCGACGCTGTAATTGTCGCGGGCCAGGACGCCTTCGAAAACGCGGGCGGCCGCCAGGTAATTGCCCTTGAGATAGAGCGGCATGCCGCTGCCCGTGGTCAGCGAGGCCGCCATGCCGCCCCAGCTGAAGTCCTTGTCGAGACCCAGGCCCCAATCCCGGTCGAAGCTGAACCCGAGCATGGCCGGGTCGGGCAGGACCAGAGCGTGATTGTCGAGGACGGACGAGAGGCCGAGGGCGGGACGGTTGTGCCCGACCCAGATATTGGCGAACTTCGGCTTGAGGCGGAGATAGGCGTTGTAGAGCTGGGGCTGGAGGCGATGGTCGCCTTTCTGGTCGTAGACCAGCCGGCCCTGGACGGCCAGGACGCCGACGTCCCCGGTCCTGGCGCTCAGGCGCTGGACGAAGTCGAAGCCGATGCCCGGCTTCTGCATGATATCGTCCGCCGTGAGCGAGAACAGCTCGACGGCATCGGCCGCCGAGGAATACGCGGCGACGGCCTGGAGCTCGAGGTAGAAGAGCGAACTCTGGGCCCGGAGGCCGCCGGCGAGGGCGGCGAAGAGCGCGGCCCCCGCGGCCACCCGCCGCAGGGTCCTATCAGACATCGAAGCCGGTACGGCCCCGGAAGATGACGATGCCGTTTCGCGAAAAGGTCAGTTGGACCTCCCAGTCGCCGGGCATGACGACGTTGACCGGCAACAGGTAATCCCCGGCCCTGTTCGTCTTGAAGGCGACCTCGCCGGAATCGTGGGCGCCGCGCATCGAGGGCATGTCGGACCGTCCGGTGATCGACAGATCGGAGACGCGCCTTCCATCCTTGTCGTAAAGCTTGATGACGAGGATCGACGTGCCCATCTTCGGCGTCTTGTCGAACTCCCAGGTAAAGTAGTTGACCTCGCCGATCCAGCATTTCTTGCCCGATTTCGGAAGGTTTTGGAAGACGGGCTCCCCGGCCTGACCGGCCGGCACGAGACCCGGGGAATTGCAGCAGGACCCGGCGGGCTGCGCGGTCGCGAAAGCCGTCGCCGCCAGCAAGATCAGGAAAGCGGCCGCGGCCGTTCTTACGGTTCTCATGACGCTTGCCTCCTGGACATCAAGGGGAAAAAAATCCCTATTAATTATATAGGATTTCGTGCTACGCTTCCAGCCTGAGGGGCGAGGTATCGGTCCCGGCAGGTGCATGCCGGATCAAGGAGCAAGACCGGTCGCATGGACGGACGGGCTTTGCGGAGAAATACGACCTGGGGCGCGGGGATCCTTGCGGTCATTTCCCTCCTGGCGGCCTGCGCCGCGGGGCCGATGAGGATGTCCGTTCGGCCGGGCCCCGCAAGTCCTTCAGAGAAGCCCGGCACCTGGGGAACGACGGTCGCCGTCTATGGCGCCGGACTTTACGGGCCGGAGCGTCCGTTGTCGCAGATCGTCGCCGAGCGGCACCTCCGGCTCAAGGACGGAAAGCTGCGGAACGCCGTGATCCTCGTGAACAAGGCCCAAAGGCGCCTCGAGCTCTGGGCCGGGCGGCACATGGTCAAGGCCTATCGGGTCCAGCTGGGCTGGCGTGCCCACGGCCCCAAGATGCGCGTGGGGGACCAGAAGACCCCCGAGGGAAGATACTTCGTCTGCGGCCACAGGCCCTCGGCGTTCTATCTCGGGCTGTGGCTGGCCTATCCGAACGCCGCCGACGCCCGCCGGGGGCTCGACTCGGGGCTCATCGGCCTGGCCCAATACGAGACCATTCTGGAGAGGTCCGCCGCCGGGACCTGCCCGCCTCAAGATACCAAGCTCGGCGGGGCGATCCTCCTCCACGGCCAGCTGCCCGAGCTGACCTCCGAGATGGTCCGCAAACACAAGGCCGACCCCTCGTCCTTGCGCCCCGGATGGAAACTGGGGGACGCGGACCCGGCGGCCATGACAGAATTCCAGGATTGGACCGATGGGTGCGTCGCCCTGTTCAACCCGGACATCCGGGAGATCTATGAATTCGTCGCCGACGGCACCGAGATCATCATCGTCGCCAACGCCGCAGTCACCAGGCCGAAGTCCCGGCGCTAGCGGTCCTCCGCATCAGCTCTTTCCGTAGACGGGGACCACCGCGCCGCTCGTGACCGAGGCCGCATCCGAGACGAGAAAGAGCAGGACCTCGGCGATCGCCTCGGGGTCGGCCCATTTGGAAAAATCTCCCCCGGCGATCTCGGCCCGGTTCTTGGGCGTGTCAATGGTACCGGGCACAATGCAGTTTGCCGTGATGCCTGATCTTGCGGGTTTCCTCGGCGATCGCCTGGACCAATGCGACGACGCCCGCCTTGGAGACGACGTAGGCCCCCGATTTCGCCCGGCCCTTGTTTTCGACGGCCGGGCGGGCGGCAACGCAGACGATGCGCCCCACGCCGGCCTTGGTCATGGCCGGGAGCACGGCCCGGGAACAGAGAAAGGCCGACTTGAGGTTCGTCCGCATCAGAAAATCCCAATCGTCCTCGCTCGTGGCGGCGATGTCCGCGCCGCCCCGGTAGGTCCCGACGAGATTCAAAAGAGCGTCGATGCGGCCGTACCGGCCGAGGATCGCTTCGACCGTCTGCCGAACTTCCGCCTCCGACGTGACGTCGGTCCTGAAGCCCAGGAGGGAGTTCCCGGCCTCGCGGCCGACGAATTCCTGGAGATCGTGGAACTTCGTCTCGTCCCGATAGGCCGCGGCCACGACGGCGCCCGCCCCGAGGAGGCGCCGGACGACGATCCGGCCCAAGCCCCCGTGGCCCCCGTGACGAGAACGATCTTGCCCTTGAGGGATTCGGTAAATCCCATGCGAGGACCCGGCTACTTCTCGTGCCTGAGGACCTGGTCGAGGATGTCGCGGGCCACAAACCACGTCCAGTGGAGCTTCTCCAGGGTCTTGCGGTCCATCGTGAACTGCGAGAAGGCTTTCCACTGAGCGGTCGCCGGGTCATTGGTGACGATCTCGAAACGCACGCGGTCGAGGTTCTTGAACTTCTTGTACATGGCCTGGATCCGCGGAGAGATCTCGGAGGCGAAATCCGTCTCGTAATTGTCCTGGTCGACATCATAATAGTGGTAGGCGATGATGATCTCACCGTTGTCTCCCCGGCTGAAGTCCGAGACGCCGGAAGCGTCGTCCTTGGGTGTTCCGAGGATCGCGCGCAGGTCCGGGAGCGTCAATTCATCGACGACTTTCGTCTTCGCGGGCTGAGTCATCTGTTGGGCCTGCACGGCCACGGCCGCGGACCAGGACCAGACTGAGGATCAAGATCATTCTTCTCGGGGTCATAGGCGGTCTCCTTTCAAGCTGTTCTAAGCCTCCACCTATCCCTGGATCATTCAAGAATTGTGCCAAGGGGGAGGCGCCCGAATAAGGCAGACGAGCGAGCCGTTCCCCGGGCAGGTCGTCCGCCGGACGTCGTCGGGCAAGAATAAGTCCTGAAGAAATGGACATTGGGGCTGGCTCCGGTCGCCGGCCCCTTGGCGGGACAGCCAGAACAGGAAATGGGCCCCGACGGGTTATTTCATCTCCTCCCAAAGCCCGAAAACGTTGCCCTCGGTGTCCTTGACCCGGGCATACCAGCCCCATTCCCCGTAGTCCTCTTTCTCGAGGACGACTTTGCCCCCGGCCCGCTTCACTGCGGCGAGGGCGCGGTCGACCGAGGGCACGAGGACGACGACCATGGGCTTTTCGTTCTTGGACTCGCGCCGGTACATTTCTCCGTTGATAGCGCCTTTCACCTTCGGCACCCAGTTCTTGTCCTCGGGCACCGTGATCACGCCGTAGGAACCGTTCCAGGGATTGATCTGCCAGCCAAAAGCCTTCTTGTAAAAGGCCGAGGCCCGCTTCACGTTGGTCACGGGAAGCTCGAACATAATGACTTTCATCATCGCCGGTCTCCTTTCAGGGAACTTCGCTAAAAGGAGATGCAAGCCTTGTGCCAAGAACGGGTCCGGCTTCCGGCCCCGAGGACTCACAGCCGGTGATGGGCATAGAAGAATTTCTTGACGACTTCGGTCGCCAGGACATACAGCACGGTGATCGCGACGAGCCAGGCCATGACCGACGCCGGCAGCGGGACAAAACCGAGCACGGGGTTGAGGGGCAGGTACGGCAGGACGAAGGTCAAGGCCGTGACGACGGCCGTCGAGATCAACAGCCAGCGTCCGGGACGGCTCCGATAGAAGGGCCGGCGGGTGCGCACGACCAGGGCCACCAGGAGCTCTGTCAGCAGGGACTCGACGAACCAGCCGGTGCGGAAGATGTCCTGCGTCCCTTTGAGGACGAAAAGGAGGATGCCGAAGGTCAGGAAATCGAACAGGGAGCTGGTCAGGCCGAAGATGATCATGAAATTGCGGATGGACTTGATGTCCCACCGGTGAGGGGTCCGCACCCACTCGGGGTCGACGTTATCGCCGGCGATGGCGATGGCCGGAAAGTCGGACAGAAAGTTGTTGAGAAGGATCTGCCTGGCCAGGAGCGGCAGGAAAGGCAGGAACAGTGAGGCGGCGGCCATGCTGAGCATGTTGCCGAAGTTCGCGCTGGTCGTCGTGAAGATGTACTTGAGCGAATTGGCGAAGGTGACGCGCCCCTCCTCGACGCCGCGGCAAAGGACATCCAGGCCGGGCTTGAGGAGGACGAGGTCGGCCGCTTCGCGAGCGACGTCCACCGCCCCTTCGACGGAGATGCCGACATCGGCGTCGTGGAGGGCCGGGGCGTCGTTGATCCCATCGCCCAGATAGCCGACGACGTGGCCGTCCCTCTGCAGGGCCCGGATGATGCGCTCCTTCTGGTTGGGATCCACCTCGGCGAAGAGGGTCGTGTGCTCGGCGCGGTGCCACAAGGCTTCATCACCCAGCGTGTCCAGGTCCGCTCCGGTGACGACGCCCTCGACCTCGAGTCCGACCATGCGGGAGACGTGCTCGGCCACGCGGCGATTGTCGCCGGTGATGATCTTGAGGTGGACGCCCCGGGCGGCCAGGGCCTCGATCGTCTGCAGCACGCCCGCTTTGGGCGGATCGAAAAAGGACAGGAAGCCGGCAAAGATCAGGCCGTGTTCATCGTTACGGGTGTAGGCGGCCTGCTCGGGCACAGGCTTGAGGGCGACGCCCAGCACCCGGAAACCCTGCTCGCTCCACGCGGCGAACCGCGCCCGGATCGCCTGCCTCTCTTCCGGCCCCAGGGGAACGGCAACGCCGCCCTTGCGGACATCGACGCACTCGGCCAGGACGTTTTCGAGCGCGCCTTTCGTGATCAGCAGCGGTCCCGCCCCTCTTTCGCGGACGACGATGCTCAGGCGCTTGCGGATGAAATCGTAGGGGATCTCGTCCAGCTTGACGGCCCCGTCCGTTTCGATGGGGCGCGCCCCGGTGATGGCCTCGTCGAGCGGGTTGGCCAGCCCCGTCTGGAAGTGGGCGTTGAGAAAGGCATAACGGAAGACCTCGTCGGAAGCCTGTCCGTCGACGCCGAAGGCCCCGTCCAGGTGGACGATACCCTCGGTCAGCGTCCCCGTCTTGTCCGTGCAGAGGACGTCCATGCTGCCGAGGTTCTCGATCGAGTTCAGCCGGCGGACGATGACCCCGGCCTTGGCCATCGCCCGCGCGCCCTTGGAGAGGTTGATGGTGATGATCGCGGGGAGCAGCTCGGGCGAGATGCCGACGGCCAGGGCGATGGCGAACAGCAGCGAATCGAGAGGCGGCTTGACCGAGACGACGTTCATGCCGAAAACGACCAGGACGAGGGCGATCATGACCTCGGACAGCATCAGGCCGAAGCGGCGGATGCCGCGCTCGAATTCGGTCTCCGGCGGCCGCCGGGAGAGCCGGTCAGCGATCAGTCCGTAGGCCGTCCCGGCCCCGGTCACCGCGACGAGGACATGGGCCGTGCCGCTGCGCACGGTCGTGCCCATGAAGACGCAGTTCGTGCGGCCCGCGAGTCCCGCCTGGGGGTCGGCGTCGCCCGGGACCTTCTCGACCGGGAAGGTCTCCCCGGTGAGGACGGCCTGGCTGACGAAGAAGTCCTTGGCTTCGAGGACACGCCCGTCGGCAGGGATGAGGCTGCCCGCGGACAGGACGACGATGTCGCCCGGGACGATCTCCTCGGCCGGGACGGGCCGGGAGGCTCCCTCGCGCAGCGCGGTGACCTTGTGCACGAGGCGGGCGCGCAGCTTCTCCACGCCTCGGGACGCGGAATATTCCTGAGCGAAGGTGATGAGCGCGCTTCCGACGACGATCACCAGGATGACCGCCGCGTCGGCGTAGTCCTTGGCCAGGGCGGAAACGAAGGTGGCGAAGATGAGGATCAGGACGAGGGGGCTTTTGAATTGCCTCAGGAACAGGCCCAGCGCCGTGGCCCGTTTACGGACCTTGAGCAGGTTCGGCCCGACGGTCTCGAGCCGGGAGCAGGCTTCAGCGTCCCCAAGCCCTTGCGCCGTCGCTCCGAGATCGTCCAGCAGCCGTTCGGCCGGACGGCTCCAGTAATCGGCCCCGCGAGGAAGCGGAACGGTCATCGGTTCAGCCCCGTCCTCATGGGCCGAGGATAGCCCCGGCCAGAGAGGGTGTCAAGGACTCGAAGTCCGGGCGGCCGCAGGCCGGGCGTCCGGCCGGCCCAGGTCGATCGGCTCGAGCCGCGGCGCGAGCGCCTGGACGATCACAAAGGCCAGGAGATAGACCGAACCCGAAACAAGGAAAGGGATCAGATAGTTGTTGTGCGTCCGCTCGAGGACAAAACCGATAAAGGGGGAGAACAGGAGCCCGCCCGCCGCGCCGGCCATGCCGCCGAGACCGACGACCGAGCCCACGGCCCGCTTGGGGAACATGTCCGAAGCCGTCGTGAAGATATTGGCCGACCAGCCTTGATGCGCAGCGGCGGCCAGGCCGATGAGCAGGACCGCGGTCCAGAGGTCGCCGGTCCGGGATACGGTCACGATGGGCACGACGCACACGGCGCAGAGGAGCATGACCGTCTTCCGCGCCCGGTTGACGGTCCAGCCCCGTTTGATCAGCCGCGAGGAAAGCCAGCCGCCTCCGATGCTGCCGACGCTGGCCATGGTGTAGATGACGATCAGCGGAAGGCCCAAGGAGGTGATCGTCAGCCCGTGTTTCGTGTTGAGGAACTTGGGCAGCCAGTAGAGATAGAACCACCAGATCGGGTCGGTCAGGAACTTGCCCAGGATGAACGCCCAGGCCTGGCGGTGACGGAGGAGGCTCCGCCACGGCACCTTCGCGGTCTCGGTTTCCGGCGGGTCGCTCAGGATGTGGGCCAGCTCCGCGGCGCCGAGCCTCTTGGTCCGCTCCGGACGTTCGTAGAGGGCGAGCCAGAAGACGAGCCAGATGAACCCGAGCGCGCCGGTGGCCACGAAGGCCGCCGGCCAGCCGAACGTCACGGTCAGCCAAGGCACGACCGCGGGAGCGATGACGGCGCCGAAGTTCGACCCCGAGTTGAACAGTCCCGTGGCCAGGGCCCGCTCCTTTTTCGGGAACCATTCGGCCACGGCCTTGATCGCGGCAGGAAAATTCCCGGCCTCGGCGGCGCCGAGGGCGGCCCGCGCCGCCCCGAACCCGAACACCGTGCGCACCAGGGCATGGCCGGCCGCGGCCAGGCTCCAGACGACGATCGATGCCGCATAGCCGCGCCGGGTCCCGAACTTGTCGACGGCCCGGCCGAAAAAGACGAGCCCCAGGGCGTAGGCCGCCTGGAAGGCGGTCACGATGTAGCTGTACTGGAGCTCGCTCCAGCCGATGTCCTTCTGCAGGAGCGGCGCCAGCAAGCCGAGGATCTGGCGGTCGATGTAATTGACGGTCGTCGCGAAGAAGAGCAGGGCGCAGATCGTCCAACGGACATGCCCGAGGGGGGACGCCGGAGCGGCCGGGACCCGGAGCGGATCCCCGCTCGCTTCGTTTTCACGACGTCCCGTCATCTTCGTTCAGACCCCGAATCGTCGAGGAACAGCGGGACGATGTGCCGGTCGAAGAGGTTCTCCGTGACATGGGTTTCGATCGGCTCCCGATAGGTCTCGAGGAGGTCGGTAAAGCGGTCGCCCATCTCGGCGGCGATCCTGAAGGCGATGTGGACGAGCTGCCGGAAATGGGGATTGAACCGCGGGCAGAGCGGGTCGTGCTGGAGCGCGCCGACGAACTCCCGCGCGTCCCACGCGGCCACATCCCCGGCCGGGGGGAGCGCTGTTGGGTCGATGGAGATCACGGGCAGATACGGCCGCGCCAGCTCGTCGAACCGGACCAGCGCCTGCGCATAGATGTCCTGGGCCAGCCGGAGGCCTTCCCCCCCGGCCGAGGCCAGGCCGATGACCTCTTCGAGCCAGGTCGTGCCCGCCGTTTTGAGGTGCAGGCCGGCGTCCCGGCGCAGGATGGCCCGGCGCATGACGGGGTAGAGCGAGAACTTGTCGCTGCCCGAGTGGACGCTGAGCTTCAGGTCGCCGGGCAAGCCGAACCTCTGTTTCGCGGCCTCGAGGACGGCCAGGTCGGCGTCGAATTCACGGGCGAACTTGTCGACATCGCCGACGTAGTCGATGCCCTTGAGGAAGGCGCCGGAGAACTTGGGGGCGATCGTCCGGACGGGAATGCCCTGCCGGGCGATGGCGGCGAGGATGAAGAACAACTCGTCCGGCGTCTGGGCCGCCCCGGCTTCGTCGAGCGAGATCTCGATGAGCGATCCCCCGGTCCCCCGCTTCTCGGCGATGCGGGCCTGGACGCGTCCCGCCTCCGCGACCGCGCTCAAGTACTTCGCGGCGACGCCGGCCAGGAGGGAATCCGTCGCTTCGATCGGCGTCTCCAGGCCGGGGAGGCGGAGCGTTCCTTTGAGCCCGGACATGGCCCGGAGAAATGCGGACTCCTCGCCGGCCGGCGGTGGTTGGCCGATCAGGTCGGCGATGTCGATCGTAAAAAAGTCGCAGGACCCGATGAATTTGTCGACCGTGGCCGGACCGATGTGATCGGCGTCGACATAATAAGCGTCCGTCCAGCCGCAGGCCCGGACCGCCTGATCCGCCGAGCGGCGCGTGTCTTCGGGCGAGGTCCCGATGATCGCGTGTTCACGGTTGGACTTGTTCCAGACCGGCGTGATGCGGACGCCCTGGCGTCGCGCGGCCTCCAGGGCCCGGAGCTGGGCCTGGCCCTCGCGCCCGAACCGGTCCCCGATCCCTAAGGAGTATTTTTCGAGGGGCATCGGCGGTCCGGCTCCGAAAAGCGGAAGTAGCGTTCGGCGTTGAAATAGCAGATGTCGCGGACGAGGCCGCCCACGAGCCCCGGGTCGTCCGGCAGGAGACCCCGGTCCATCTCCCCGCCCAGGATGTTGCAGAGGAGGCGGCGGAAGTACTCGTGGCGCGGGTAGGAGACGAAGCTCCGCGAGTCCGTGGTCATGCCGATGAACTGGCTGAGGAGCCCCAGGTTCGACAAGGCCTCGAGCTGCCGGGTCATGCCGTCGGACTGGTCGAGGAACCACCAGGCAGGGCCGTACTGGATCTTGCCCGGGATGCGGCCGTCCTGGAAGTTCCCGGCCATCGAGGCCAGGACTTCGTTGTCGCGCGGGTTGATGTTGTAGAGGATCGTCCGGGCCAGCTTGTCCTCCTCGTCGAGCCGGTCCAGGAATCGTGCCAGGGGCCGGGCCACCTCGAAATCGCCGATCGAGTCGAAGCCTGTATCCGGACCGAGCGTCCGGGCCATGCGGCTGTTCGTGTTGCGCAGCGCGCCGAGATGATATTGCTGGACCCAGCCTTTCTCCCAGTCCATCACGGCGAACTCGTAGAGCAGGGCCGACTTGAACTGGAAAGCGGCGATACGGTGCGACGGCTTTCCCGGCCATCACCGCAGTCGAAGATCTTCCGGATGTCCGAGTCGGTCATAGTCCTCGGCATAGACCGTTTCGAGGCCGTGGTCCGACAGGCGGCAGCCCAGGCTGTGAAAATAGTCGTGGCGGCTGCGAAGCGCCGCCAGAAAATCAGCAAAGGATCCGACCTCGATGTCCGGCGGCCTGCGAAAGGCGGCCGACGTAGCGCTTGAAGCCCTCCGGGTCTTCGATGGCCAGGACCTTGTCCGGCCGGAAAGAAGGATGGACCCGGACTGGAAAATCCTTGGCTTCCCCCAGCGCACTGTGGTGCCGGAGATCGTCGACCGGGTCGTCGGTCGTGCAAAGGGCGGCCACGTTCATCTTCCGCAGGATCCCCCGGACGGACAGATCCGCCGAGGCCAGCTTCGCGTTGGCTTCCTCCCAGATCGACGGGGCCGTTCCGGGGCCGAGCGGGCGGTCGATGCCGAACAGCCGGCTGAGCTCGAGGTGGGTCCAGTGATAGAGCGGGTTGCGCAGGGTCTTGGGGACCGTTTCGGCCCACTTCTCGAACTTTTCCCGGTCCGGCGCGTCCCCGGTGATGAACCGCTCGTCCACGCCCGCGGCCCGCATGGCCCGCCACTTGTAGTGGTCTCCGGCGAGCCAGATCGAGGTCAGATTCTCGAACCGGCGGTCCTCGGCGATGTCCCGCGGCGAAAGATGGCCGTGGTAGTCGATGATGGGCAGCGCCTCGGCAAAATCGTGGTAGAGCGAGCGGGCCCGTTTCGTCTCGAGCATGAAATCGGCATGGATGAACATGGTCGGGTGCGATCTCGCCTGGTGTCCGGAAGTATAGGGCGGGCTTTCGGCGGGTGTCAAGGACACATCGGCCCGATGGTTTTAGAGGTTCCGCCGAAGCTCAAAGACCGTCTCGAAAATGGCCCGGACCTGGGCATCCGAGACCCGATCGTCCATATTGATGCAGCAGACGCCGGTCCTCCGGGGGTCGCCCGAAGCGGCCACCCGCGTTTCGATGGACCGCCGGATGTCCCCGACACTCTGGCCCACGATCTCGACCGGGCTCAGGCGGATGTTGAGGAAGGTCTCGGGGAGCTTTTCGCGGAGGAGGCCCAGGTCGCCGCCCCAGCCGACGTCGAGGAAATCGAGATGCGGCAGCTCGGCGAAGACCTCCGGCGAAGCGGTGCGCGTCCGCGCCGCAGTAGTGGATGCCGAACGGGCGGCGGCGCAGGCTCCAGGCGCGGTCGAAGGGCATGAGGAAGGACCGGTAATGCTCCACCGAGATCATGGTCAGGGCGCACTCGGAGTGGAGAAAGACCGGGCCCGGGAGATGCCGGACGAGCCGATTGACCGAGATCGACGTCGTTCCGGTCTCCCGCTCGATATGCGAGGTGAAGCGGTCGATGATCTCGGCGATGCGGGCGAAGAAGCCGCGGACCGCCTCGGGCCGGTCGAGCATGTCGAGAAAGATGTCCTGGCCGCGGAAGTCCAGGGCCAGGTTGAGGATGCCGCCCCAGTTGACGTCGCCGACGACCCGGCCATGGATCTTCTTCAAGGTCTCGATAAGTCTCATCAGCCTCAGGAAGGCGGGGCTGGCAAAGGCCGCTTCGACGTCGAGCTGCGAGGTCCGGCCGTCGGGCGGGAATGACCTGCGGCGGGGCGTCGCTTTGGTATTCGACCTGACAGCCGATCATCTCGGACAGAAGGTAGCCGGCGGCGTTGTGAACGGGACCGAGAACGGGCAGGTCGAGGTCCCTGTCTTCGCCCAGGCCCAGATCCCCGAACCTCTCATAGAGGACCCGCTCCATCGTCCGCTCGTCGGCCACGCGCCGGCCCGGGTCGTAAAAGAAGCCCTGGTCGAAATCGATCCCGGCGTGCTTGTGCCACCATGACGGATGGAAAACGACCTCGACGGGCAGCGAGACAGGCTTTGCCGGCCGATAAGAGGAGGATGCGTCCATTTTTATCGAATACGCTGAAAACCCTCTAATGCCTCTCGATATAGTCATCGAGCTGCCGATGCCATTCGTCAGGCTCATAGGTTTTCGGGACCGTCTCTTCATTAAATAGGAGGTCGATCATATAATGGGGCCGCTTGCCGCCGACGAACATCGACTTGCTGCACGAAACGCAATAGACGACGACATCGTCGACCGGCATCTCCGCCGCGCGCTTCCTCATCTGCTGTTTGACCTTTTCCGGCGGAATCTCCCCCCAGAAAGTGTCGCCGCAGCAGGTGCCTTTGGTCCGGGTGTTCCGGGGTTCCTTCAGGACGATGTTCATCTTCTTGAGGAGGGCCCGGATCGCCGTGTGGACCCGGGGCTGGTCGCGGGTCGGGCAGGCGTCGATGATCGTCATGACCTGGCCCCGGTAGTCGGGGAAAGGAAAGAAGTCCGTCGCCGCCAGAACCTCCCAGAGGGAGACCGTGGACGAGCTCGGATAGTCCTTTCTGAACCTCTTGTCGCAGCCCGGACAGATGTTGATCACTTCGGTCTTATTCGCGAATTCGGGATCTTTCCTGCAGCACGTCATCCATTGGTCCATCGCACCCAGGTTCTTTTTGAGCAAACGGTGAAGCCGTCCTGCGAGATCCGGCTTATACAGCATCAGAGCACAGCCCGGCGCGAACACCCTGGGCGTCTGATCTTTTCTCATCGACTCGTTCTCCCGGAAAGAAGATCCATTCCAGACCCCTCCTCTATTTCGACGCCCAGCGGACGAGCGCTTCCGTCCAGGCGGGATCCTTTTCTCCCAGGAAGCTCCAGACGGTCCCGGACCTGACAAGGGAGCGCAGGCGTGTGAGCGAAGGCGCGTAGTTCGCGCGCGGCTGGATGGCCAGGAGAGGGACATCGTCTCTGAAGGCGTCCGAGAATTCTCTGAGCGTCGCGAGTCCCGCGACGAAGCCGATCTTCGGCTCGATGAGCCCGGCCGCGAGCGCAGCCAAGCCCGCCGCCGGGCCGCGTCCGACGACCGCGGCCTTGACCCCCGATGGAGCCAGGGCGGAGATGGCTCGCGCGATATCCCAGCCCATGCCGAACGCCGGGGCCTGGCCGAGGTAGGTCTGGAGCCGCAAGTCGAGGCCCTTGGTCTCGCCGAGCCCGCGGGGGTCGAGGGCGATGCAGGTGATCCCCGCCCGTTGAAGGCCGGGGATCGGGAATTCTTCCGGCGCCTGGCCTTTTCCGCTGTCGGACACGAGAACGACGACGGCCTGGACCTTCCCCTTGGCAGGCCAGAGCACGGCGGGGAGGACGAGCCCGGGCTCCGAGATGAACGTCACATGGCGACGCCCCTCGACCTCGCCGATATCTTTGACCTCGGCCGCCACCTCGGCAGGAAGACCGCCGTTGAGCTTGATGAAGTCCGCGACCGATCCGTCCCGGCGCGCTGGGGCGCCCGCCCCGGCCGGCCCGAACATCGCCTCGGCGATGCCGCGCATGGTTTGCGTCTTCGCCGGCGGGCCGGGGAGGACGTACATCTCGGGCGCGTCGGGCGTTTCGGTCTTGAACGCCGGTTCGGGGACCGGGGCTCCGGTCCCGACGCCCCGGAGGTACTTGTCGAAGAAACCCATGGCCGTCTCGCGCATCGGCCGGCTGTAGTCGTGCCCGCCCGGGAACATGCGCGTCCAGGCGTCCGCCGATCGTCCGTAGAGTCCCCAGATCCGGCTGATCTTGTCGCCCGTGAGCCGCATGCCCGCGGCCGGGAACTCGCGGTCTTCCTCCGCGCCGATGATGAGCACAGGCGCCGGCGCCCGGACGGCCAGGACGTCGGCCCGGTCGCCGACCTGAAGCGAGCCCGGGACGTGATTGCAGAGGCAGCCGTTGTCGGGATTGACCTCGTAGCTCGAGGCGTAGACCACGGGGACGGCGCAGGTGAACCGGGGCTCGGCGGCGAAGGCCCATAGCGTGGCCAACCCGCCTCCCGAAGCGCCGGTCAGCCCGACCCGCGACAGGTCGGCCTCGGGCCGCGTCTCCAGGTAATCGAGCGCCCTCATCAGGTCCCAGACATAGACGCTTGTCGCGTTCGTGGAGCCGAGGATGAGACGCAGGTCGTCGTGCGTCCCGGCGGAGCGCCGTTCGATATGGTTGTCGCCTTCGAAGCTGTACCCCGGGGAATCGACGACGAGGGCCAGATAGCCGTGGAGGGCCTGGCCGATGAGCCGGGACTGGACGGTCGGTTCCTGCTTTTTCCACTCCCAATGGCCGTGCGGATTGACGATGACGGGAAGGCGGCGGCCCGGCGGACCGTCCGGGACATAGAGATGGGCCGTCACGGGGAAATCCGGACGGCTGTCGAAGACGAGCTTCTCGATCCGATAGCCCCGGCGCTTGAGGACTCCCGTGATCCGGGCGTTGAGAGGCGTGCGCGGCGGCAGCGGGTCGAGCCCCAGCGCCCGCAGGACCTCGCGGCGCTTCGCCTCGCGCTGACCCTCGAAATCGGCGCGTGCGGCCGGGAGAGGCTGCGCGGCCGCGGCCTTGACCTTCCGGTCGAGAAAGGCATTGACCATCGAGGTGCCCCGGATATGGAGCGACGAGAGAAGGTCGTCGTCATCCACCGGCCCGGGGATGGGCTTCGTGACGTTCATGCCCTGGGCTTTGGCCATCGCCTCGCCCAGGGTCACGAAAGGAAGTCCGCGGGAGTTCATGAAGTCGGTGACGGCCGAGGTCGTGTAGACGCCGCCTTCGGTCCCGGCATCGATGACGACCACGGGCCTCCCCTTCCGGCCGGAGCCGAGGACGGCGGCCAGCGACGCGGCGCAGGCCGGCACATGGAGCCGCTCGACGAGCCGGGCGTTGATCATGACAATGCGTCCTTTGCCCCACGGCAGGACCGCGGTGCCGCCGTCGGCGCCGACCTCCCAGCCCGGGCTCGGCAGAAAGATCTGGCGAAGGATGTCCGGGTCTGAGATCCGCGACATCGCCAGGAGCCCCTTCGGGTCGAAGGACCCGGACTGTTTCGCGCGCGCGTCGAGCGGCTTCGGCAGCCAATCGAGCGAAGAGCGGCCGCTTGTGTAGTCCTGGGCCAGGACGACGAGGGTCAGGCCGCGGCGGACCGGGTCGAGGACCTTGCGCATCATCGGAATATCGAAGATCCGGTGGAAGTTCGAAGCGCGCGAGGAAACGAGAAGCAGGCCGTGCTTGCCGGGCGTGAGGATGGCCGGATCGAGGTGCGTCAGGGCCTCCTCGCTCGAATAGATGAGCGGCGTCGGACCGGGCTGGGACGGCACGACGAGATAGGGCGCGTCCGCGTCCCATCCGGGGAGCCGGTAGACATGGCCGTCGCGCTCGATCTCGGCGGCCAGCGCATGCCCCCAGGGCTCGCGGGCCAGGGCGCATTCGAAGCGGTCGCCCGCGCGGGCCATGGGGACCTTGTGGAAGAATGCGCTGCTCGGCAGGGCCTTGACGAGGGCCCAGGCGCGCGAGATCCCGGCGGCGGGCACATGGACCGTGACCGTCTTCGGCCCGATGTCGAGCGAGAGCCGCGGGAAGCCGGGTGACGGAGGAGGCGAAGGAACGGGATCGGGCGCCGGGGCCGCCTTGGCGGCCAGCTTCTTGGCTTCGGCTTCGATCTTCGGCAGCTCCTGCGACCAATGGAACGTGTTGGTCCTCATCCGGAGCCGTTCCGTGAAGGGCTTGTAGAAGGGACAGGCCGCGAGAGCGGCCCATTCTTTCGCCGCCTCCTGCATGTGGGCGGTCGCCTGCCCGGCCGCCCCGGCGCGTCCGGTCTCGGACTCGGCCGATCGGTAGGCCGACAGGAAGCGCTCCGCGTAATAGCGGCCGAGATGGGCGACCTGGCCGCAGACGGTGATGAGCTCCTTGAGCCGTTTCTGTTCCGCACCGGGCGCAGACATCAGCGGGATCCTGGCCGCGGCGTCCGCGGCGGCCGCCTCGGCGAGAAGCCTGGCGGCCGTCTGGGGAGGCGTCAGGCGCCCGTCGAGTCCGCCGGTCGAGGAATCGGCCAAAGACTCCCGGACGGACTTGAAGACGTGCGAATCGAAGGGGTCGCCGGCGACGTACCCGGCCGTGTCCCCGCCCCATTCGAGCTCGATGGCATGGTTGCGGTGGTCGGGGCCGAGCGAGAAGGCCGAAAACGCCAGGTGGATGATCCGGCTGGCCGCTGTCCAGGCCGGGATGAGCTCCTTCGCGGCGGGCCCGAGCTTGTCCGCGATCATGGCCTCGAACGTCTCGTCGGGAGTGCCGGGGTCGTAGCCCAATCGCCCCCAGAGATTGATGAACATCCAATCGCGCTGGTGGGTCCATTCGCAGAAGACGTTCTTCGGATCGGCCATGTAGTAGCGCGGCGACTGCGGATAGTAGGTCTCGAGGCCCTCGACGACAAAGCCGCTGGCCGTGCCGAGGGGCATGGACTTGACGGCCTGGCGGACGGCGCCCGGATTGTAGATCGGGAATATCCGGTGCGTGCCGTTGGCCCGGACCTGCCAGACGAGCTTATAGGGCTCGGCGGGCCACGTCTCCCCGCCGGCCGTCTTGTTCCCCGGCCAGAGCCGGGCCGCGTCCGGCGTCAGCGCGTCGCTCAGGTAATCTTCGAACGAATAGCTGTACCATCCGGCCATGCGGCCGCCCATCAGCATATAGGGAGAGCCCCACTGCTCGCCGTTGTATTTGATCTCGACGGTGAAGTCCTTGGACGCCCGGGCCAGCGGCACGACGAGCGATTTCCGCGCCAGCCAGCTTCGGGTGACGAGGGGGATGTCGCGCCCGGAGGCCTGGACGGCCTCGATATAGGAGTTGAAGAAGGCCTCGCCATGCCCGCTCTCGCCGATCCGGAAGCCGATGGCGTCGAGGCCGGGCGCCTGGCGGATCATCTTCTCGACGACCTCCTTCGTGTAGTCGTAAAGGTCCTTCTCGTTCTCCGGGTAAGGGTCGGGCGCATGGGGCGTGTGGAAGCGCGCCTCGTAGGCCATGAGGCTCACCCGGATGCCCCGGGCATGGGCCATGGCGATGATCTTATTGAGGCGCCGCAGGTTGGCCGCCTTGATGTCGGGCGCAACGCCGACCTTGGAGAAGCGATCGCTCGGGATGAAGTAGGCGTAGAGATTGGGCGCGTCGGTGACACTGATGTCCCAGGCGCCATGGATGTCCAGCCAATTCATCCGGGCCATGGCCATCTGGTCGAGGAGGGTCGTCCAGAAGCCGTCGTTCGCGAACCACCAGCGGGCCGGGTCGACGAGGGCCCGGGGATCATAGTCGGTATCGTTCTTGGCATAATCCCAAGGAAGGGTCAGGAACATGTTCCAGCCGCGATCGCGGAGGAAGGGCCGCCCCGCGATGGCGGCGCCCTTCAGGGCCTCCGCCCCGCGGCTCCGGATCCGCTCGGCCAGCTCGAGCGCGCCGTAGAGAGCGCCGTTCGGGTCTGCCCCCTCGATGCGGGCGGCGCCGTTCGCAAAGGAGATCGCGAAGCTTTCGGGATCTCCCGAGCCCGTGACCTTGATCTCGACGGCCGCCTTGAGCCGCCGGGCGGCCAAAGCGCCGTCGAGGGCCTGGCGGCCGAATCCGACCGGGCCGTCGGCCTGGGCCCCGGCGGCCGCTGCGATCAGACCGGCGCAAGCGCCAGAAAGACGGCGAAGCGGACGATCTTCGACATGACATCTTCCTTTCAGCCGCCGATGACGACCGTCCAGGGCTCGATCGACCAGTGCCGGATCAGTCCGGCCCTGACGTAAGGATCGTTGTGGGCGAACTCCTCGGCGATGGAGGGCGAGTCCCCCCGGAACACGAGGAGGGCCCTATCGGGCGGATCTCCCAAGGCCCCTCCCATAACGAGCTCGCCGCGGGCGACGGCCGCGTTGGAATAGTCCAGGTGCTCTGGCCGAAGGGGGGCCCGTCTCTCGACATAGTTCTCGACCGTATGATAGGTGAGCAGATAATACATCGCTCGATCCTCCTAGCGGGACAGGCCCGAGATGTAGAGGACGCCCATGATGATCGGCTGATGGGCGATGTAAATGATCAGGGAATGGCGCCCGGCCCAATTGACGAACGTCGGCGGCAGGCGCCACGGCAGGAGGCTCCGCTTCGAGGCATAGACCGATTTACCCAGGCTCACACCGATCAGGAAGATCCCGAGCCACGGGAGGAGGGGGAAATAATCGAACGAGGAGAACGAAGGACTGGAGAGCCCGAAGGGCAGCAGCCAGTCGGTCCGGAGCGCCGGGATTTTTCTGAGGGTGGGAAGAAAGGCCGTAAGTCCGAGGACGAGGGTCCCCCAAGCGGCGCACGCGACCGGGCCGGCCTTTTCGAACGCCGCGCCGTAGAGGAGCATCGAGACCGCGAGACACTGGAGGATCCCGAAATAGATGGCCGAGGTGGGATCGAAAATGTAGGTCACGGCGGTCACGGCGAAAGAAACCGCGAGCAGCCGCAGGCCCCGGCGGACATTGCTGCGGGTCAGCGTGCAGCTCGTCCCCGACAGAAGAACGAAGAGCCCGGCGAAAAAGTGCTGGGCGATGATCCAGGCCACGCTCGACAGGTCGGTCGACCAGCCCAGGAACCGCTTGATCCCGACGAACTCGCCGAGGTCGAAGAGGAGGTGGTAGCCGACGACCAGGATGATGGCGACGCCGCGCAGGAAATCGATCTCCCAGATGCGCTGGCGGGGCCCGGCGGGAGCGTCACTCTTCGCTGTTTGATCCTCTGTCATGCTCAACGGCTCCTCAGGGGTCGTGTCGTTGTGAGAGAGAATATCCCCGAGTTCGAAATGCTGTCAAGCGCGAACACAAACGACCTCCAGGTTGTGCTCCGGGATGCCAGGCCCACGGATGTGCAGCGGAGACGGAATAGGGGACGCTGTCGGCTTCGGGTATAATAATGATGATCCGTCGTTGGGGCCGTTTGTTCCAGGCGGAGAAAGGAGTCCTGCGGATGTCCAAGAAGAGGCGCTTTATTCTGGCCCTGATGGCTGGCTCCGGTCTGTTATTCGCTGCCGCAGCCGCGGCCCAGCACATCCCCAAGCCTCCGGAGGAAGAGATCTGGCGGGCCCGCCGCCAGTATGTCCCGGTCGACGATTTCCCTGCGAAGGGGCTGATCTTGGACATCGGCGGGGGCGGGTGGGGCGTCATAGGCCA
This sequence comes from Candidatus Aminicenantota bacterium, assembly GCA_963743205.1. Taxonomy (GTDB): domain Bacteria; phylum Acidobacteriota; class Aminicenantia; order Aminicenantales; family Saccharicenantaceae; genus RBG-16-66-30. The sequence continues at coordinate 293,720 of CAVUOW010000009.1, read as the reverse complement.
GCTCAAGGGCCAGCAGGTCGTCGCCATCGACATCAGCGCTAAGGAGCTCCTCGAGGCGCCGCCCGGCCCTCTCCTCAAGATCGTCATGGATGCCCGGGAACTCCAGTTCCTCGACGGCTGGTTCTCCACGGCCACGGTCTTCTTCACCTTCATGTTCTTGTCGCCGGCAGACCACGAGCAGGTCTATCGCGAGCTCTACCGGGTCCTGGCCCCGGGCGGCCGGCTCCTCATCTGGGATCCCATCCTGCCCAAGCTCGAGGACCAAAGGAAGAGGTACGCCATGATCCCGATCACGTTCAAGCTTCCGGGCAGGGAGGTCGAGGCGAGCTACGGCACGTATCTCGTTCCGGGCGGCCAAGGGCTGGCCCATTTCGAGGATCTGGCCAAGAAGACCGGATTCACCATCGTCTCCAGGAAATCCGCCCAGGACTGGTTCTTCCTGGAATTATCCAAGCCGGGGATGGCCAAATAGTCCGCGCCCTTATTGTGCGTCTCACCCTCGGATCGGCCCCGTACTCGGGCCGGGCTTGGGTTCGAGCTTCTCTTTGATGACTTCCTTGATTTTCTCGACGGCCTTCTCGACCCTTCTTCGCCCGGACCGGTCACGATCCTCGCGATGGCACCGCCTTCAGCGGCCGATCTTCTTCGCCGACAAGTAGGCCGCGGCGATCGCGTTCGGGATGCCCCCGATCTGCCCCGCCCAGCACGAGCCGATCCAAAGGTCCTTGACCGGCGTGGCCACCGTCGCCGCGAACGCCCCGCCCTTGTAGAAGGGCTTCTTAGGGTTCCACGACCATCCCGATGTCGCGCCGTCCGTGTTCCCGGTATAGCGCTCATAGGTCAGCGGCGTGGCCGCGTCCTCGAACTCGACCGCCGCGCGGAGCCCGGGGACGAGGGCTTCGGCCCGGGCGACCAATTGGTCCTTCACCTGCGCCTTCAACGCCCGGTAGGCTGCCCGGTCGCTCCTGCGCCAATCGTCCTGCCAGTGCGCCGGGCAAACCGCCTGGATCATGAGCGACGACCGGCCCTCGGGAGCGAGCGTCGGGTTGATGAGCGACGGCGAATACAGCGAGAACGCGTCCTTTTCGAAATGGTCCCCGGCCTTGGCGTCTTCGGGGTCCACGTCGCGGTCGAGTGGCATATAACTGACCGAAGGGGACTTCATCGCCGACAGAAGATCGGCCCCGCTCATCCGCAGCCCCAGGTAGACCGTGAAGATCCCTTCGGACACGGCGGCGTCGCGGATCTTCTGCCGCGTTGGCTCCGGCACGATCGACGGGTCGTCGAGAAGGTCCAGGAACGTCTTCTTGTAGTCGCAGCCCGAGACGACCGCGTCGGCGAGGAACCGTTCGCCCTTCGACAGGACGCCCACGGCCGCCCCGCCGCTCGTCAGAATGCGCTCGACCGGGGAGCCGAGTCGCAGGCCGCCGCCCCGTCCCCGGAACCGGTCCGCCAACAGGTCCGCCCAGCGCTGCATCCCGTCCTGGACATGCCAATAATCCTCGGTGACGACCAGGAACATCCCGGCCTGGGTCGAGACCTCCATCTTCGGGTATCCCAGCCCCGTGAAGAACCGGTAGACGGGCGTCCCGGGCTTGAAGTGCTTCGCGGCCAGCTCATCGACGGTCAGGCCTTTGACGCGGCGCCGGCGGAGTGCGAACCGCGGGCCCGCGACCGCGAAAGGAAGGAGCGACTTCAGCAGGCCGAATCCCCGGAATTGAGCCGGGATCGGCTCTTTCACGAGAGGCCGCATGGCCGCGACCAGGGGCTCGATCTCGCCCAGGTACGCGTCAAGCCCGACCCGGCCCTCCGGGAACGCGGCATAGAGCGCGGTCTTCAGGGCCGACATGGAGTCGAACACGAAATCGAAATGCGGCGAGACCGACCTCATCTTCATCCGGACCAGGGGGAGGCGGCCGGAGAGGCCCAGGTCGGCCATCATCTTCTCGAAAACGCCGCGGCTTTCGAACGACAGGGTTCCGCTCTCGAAATAATACCCCTGGCGCCGAAATCCGGCGGTGTATCCGCCCGGGCGTGAGAAAGACTCGAAGATGGTGACCTTGTGCCCCCGGTCCACGAGAAGGTTGCCCGTGGTGAGTCCGCCCAACCCGGCTCCGATGACGGCGATCGTTTTCGGCATTTCGGCCTCCTCTCTCGATCTATTGTAAACCATCCGAACGGGCCGGGCCAGCCGGAACGGAGCGGCCGGGGAACCAGCGTTCGACGCGCCGGAAAAGGGAAAGCGACAGGGTCTTCAACCGCGCCGCCTCGGGGTTAAATTTCACAAGAATCTCGTTTGGGGCGTATTCGCCTGACGCGAAGAACGGACTATTCGAAGCCAACGGTGGGAGTATCCTGTCTTGGATTTCGCGACCTACTCCACACACGGTCAGCTTCCTGATCGTCGTAGGCCGACGCAAGGGGCCCACAGCAGTCAGACGCTCAGCTCTCCCGCACCTTGGCGATCGAGCAGACGCGGTCCTTGTCGTCGAGGTTGATGATGCGCACGCCCTGGGTGGCCCGGCCCGAGGAGCGGACCTGGGTCGTCGGGATGCCGATGACCTTGCCCTCGACGGTGATCACAAGCAGATCCTCTTCGTTGATGCCGACCATGCCCAGGGCGTGGCCGATCTTGGGCGTGAGGCGCAGATTGAGGACGCCCTGGCCGCCGCGGTGCTTGATCGGGTACATGTCCGAAGCCGTCTTCTTGCCGTAGCCGCGGTCGGTGGCCGTGAAGATGAACTTCTCGTCGGGGCCGACGATGATCATGCCGATGACCTTGTCCTTGGGCTTGAGCCGGATGCCCCGGACACCGGAGGCCGTACGGCCCATCGGCCGGACGTCCGACTCCTTGAAGCTCAGGGCCCGGCCGAGCTTCGTCCCGACGACGATGTTGTTCTTCCCGGTCGAGAGCTGAGCCGAGAAGAGCTCCGACTTCGGCCGGATGTTCATGGCCAGGATGCCGCCGCGCCGCACGTTCCGGAAATCCGACAGCCGCGTCTTCTTGATGATGCCGTCGGTCGTGAGCATGACGACGAACTGGTTCTCGCTGAACTCCTTGACGGCCACGACGCTGGCCGGCCTTTCACCGGGCTGGAACTCGACGAGATTGGCGATGGATTTCCCCCGCCCCGGAATGCCGACGTCGGGCACCTCAAGGGCCTTGAGCCAGTAGAGCCGGCCCTGGTTGGTGAAGACGAGGAGATAGCTGTGGGTCGAGCAGATGTAGAGGTCCTCGACGATGTCCTCGGCCTTCATATCGATGCCCCGGCGGCCCTTGCCCCCCCGGGCCTGGAACTTGTACGAGGTGAGCGAGGTCCGCTTGATGTAGCCGCCCGAGGTGTAGACGATGGCCACGTCCTCTTCCTTGACCAGGTCCTCGGGCCGCAATTCGGACACGGCCTCGTCGCGGATCTCGGTCCGGCGCTCGTCACCGTACTCCTCCTTGACGTCCTTGAGCTCCTGGACGATGATCGCGTAAACGAGACGCTCGTCCTTGAGGATGCGGCGCAGCTCGGTGATCCTTTTCTTCAGGGCGGCGTACTCCTCCTGGATCTTGAGCCGTTCGAGCTGGCTCAGCCGCTGCAACTGGAGCTCGAGGACGGCCTGGGCCTGGATCTGGGTCAGGCCGAACTTCTCCATGAGGCCGCGCCGGGCCTCGTCGACCGTCTTCGACGCCCGGATGAGCTTGATGACGGCGTCGAGGTTGTCGAGGCAGATGACCAGGCCCTCCAAGATGTGGGCCCGCTCCTCGGCCTTGCGCAGATCGAAGCGCGTCCGCCGCAGGATGACCTCTTTGCGGTGGGCGATGAAGTACTTCATGATGTCGATGAGGCCGAGCGTCTTCGGCTGCTTGTCGACGATGGCCAGCATGATGATGCCGAATGAGATCTGGAGCTGGGTGTGCTTGTAGAGATTGTTGAGGATGATCTCCGGGAGCTCGCCGCGCTTGACCTCGATGACGACGCGCATGCCCTCGCGGTCGGACTCGTCGCGGATGTCGGCGACGCCCTCGATCCGCTTCTGGTTGACGAGCTCGGCGATCGACTCGAGGAGGCGCGATTTGTTGACCTGGTATGGGATCTCGATGACGACGATCTTGTCCTTCTCGCCTTTGGCCCCCCGCTCGATGACGGTCTTGGCCCGGAGGTGGATGATGCCCTTGCCGTCCCTGTAGGCGTCGAGGAAGCCCTGGCGGCCGTAGATGATGCCGCCGGTCGGGAAATCGGGGCCCTGGACGTACTTGAGGACGTCCTTGAGCGTGGCGGTCGGGGTGCTCGATGAGGTGGATGACGCCGTCGCAGACCTCGGTCAGGTTGTGGGGCGGGATGTTCGTGGCCATGCCGACGGCGATGCCGTTGCCGCCGTTGACGAGAAGGTTCGGGAACTTCGAGGGCAGGACCTCGGGCATGGTCAGGCTCTCGTCGTAGTTCGGGATGAAGTTGACCGTCTCCTTGTCGATGTCGGCCATGAGCTCGTGGGCCAGCTTCTTCAGCCGGACCTCGGTGTAGCGCATGGCCGCGGGCGGGTCGCCGTCGATCGAGCCGAAGTTTCCCTGTCCGTCGACAAGCAGGTAGCGCAGGCTGAAGTCCTGGGCCATGCGGACGAGCGTGTCGTAGGCGGCCTGGTCGCCGTGGGGATGGTACTTGCCGATGACGTCGCCGACGATGCGGGCCGACTTCTTGTAGGGCTTGTTGTAGTACGTGCCGCTCTCGTACATGGCGTAGAGGACGCGGCGGTGGACCGGCTTGAGGCCGTCCTTGATGTCGGGGATGGCCCGGCCGATGATGACGCTCATGGCGTAGTCGAGATACGACCGACGCATCTCCTCCTCGAGGCCGACGACCGGAAAGTGCTCTTTCGGCTGTTCGCTGTCCATGGGAACTCCTGCGCGGGGCTGCTTCTTGGCGGCGTCGTCAGACATCGAGGTTCAAAGCCTCCAGGGCGTTCGTCTCGATGAACTTCTTGCGCTCATCGACCTCGTCGCCCATGAGGATGTTGAAGATGCGGTCGGCCTCGGCGGCGTCGACGACGGAGACCTTGAGGAGCGTGCGGCGCTCCGGGTCCATGGTCGTCTCCCAGAGCTGGGTCGGGGTCATCTCGCCCAAGCCCTTGTAGCGCTGGATGTTGATCGCCCTTCTTGCCCCGCTCGAAAAGGTAATCGAGGAGCTTGTTCTCGTTCTCCATGATCTCCTTCTCGGCGCCGTCGCCGTTGGTCAGGACGGCGTAGGGACCTTTCATGTCCTCGAGCTCCTGGGTGATGCGATAGAGGTTCTTGTACTCGGCCGAGGTGACCAGGTCCATGCCGATCTTGCCGGCGACGGTCATGCCGCTGATCCGGTAGCCGAACTCGATCTCGAAGACGTCGTACTCCTCGTCCCGGCCGATCTTCGTCGTGAAGTCCTTTTCGGCGATGAGCTTGACCACCTTCTCGACGTTCTTCTTGACGCTCAGGAACTCCTGGCTATCGACGCCGTTATGGATGAGGAGGTCGATGAGGAAGAGCGGGTAGTTCTTGCGCTCGAAGAACTGGGCGTAGCTCTTTTTGGCCATGAGATTGCGGAAGAACTTGCGGAACTTGTCGCCCTCGAGGACCTCCTTGCGGTTGCCGGCCCGGACCTTGAACTCCTCGGAGATCTTGCGGACCATGAACTTCTCGTACTCGCGCTCGTCCTTGATGTACTGGACGTCCCGGCCCCGGGTGACCTTATAGAGGGGCGCCTGGGCGATGTAGAGGTGGCCCCGCTCGATGAGCTGGGCCATCTGGCGGTAGAAGAAGGTCATGAGCAGGGTGCGGATGTGGGACCCGTCGACGTCGGCGTCGGTCATCATGATGACCTTGTGATAGCGGAGCTTGGCCATCCGCTCCTCGCTTTCCTCGAAGCCGATGCCCAAGGCGGCAAACATGACCCCGATCTCTTCGTTCTTGATGATCTTGTCGAACCGGGCCTTCTCGACGTTCAGGATCTTTCCCCGGAGGGGAAGAATGGCCTGGAAGCGGCGGTCGCGGCCCTGCTTGGCCGAGCCGCCGGCCGAATCGCCCTCGACGATGAAGATCTCGGAGGTCGCCGGGTCCCGGTCCTGGCAGTCGGCCAGCTTGCCGGGGAGAGAGGTCGACTCGAGGACGCCCTTGCGCCGGGCCAGCTCGCGGGCCTTGCGGGCCGCCTCGCGGGCCCGGGCCGCGTCGATGATCTTCATCACGACCTTTTTGGCGACCGTCGGGTTCTCCTCGAGGTAGGCCGAGAGCTGTTCGTTGACGATGGATTCGACGATGCCCTTGACCTCGGAGTTGCCGAGCTTGGTCTTGGTCTGGCCTTCGAACTGGGGGTCGTGGAGCTTGATGGACAGGACGGCGGTCAGGCCCTCGCGGCAGTCGTCGCCGGTGATGTTCTCGCTGAGGTCCTTGAGGAGGTTGTGGCCGCTGGCGTAGGTGTTGAGGGAGCGGGTCAGCGCGGCCTTGAAGCCGATGAGGTGGGTGCCGCCCTCGGTCGTGTTGATGTTGTTGACGAAGGACAGGATCGTCTCGGCGTAGGACATGTTGTACTGGATGGCCAGGTCGACGCCGACGCCCTCCCGCTCGCCCTCGAACATGACCGGCTTGGGGTTGATGGGCTGCTTGTTCTGGTTGAGGTACTCGACGAACTCGCGGATGCCGCCCTTGTACTGGAAATCGTGGGACTTGTTGGTCCGCTCGTCGACGATGGTGATCCTGAGCCCTTTGTTCAGGAACGAGAGCTCGCGCAGGCGCTGGGCCAGGATGTCGAAATTGTATTCCGTGACCTCGTCGAAGATCTCCTCGTCGGGCCAGAAGGTGATCTTGGTCCCCGTCTTCTTGGTCTTGCCGATCTGCTTGAGCTTCGAAACGGGATTGCCGCGCTCGTAGCTCTGGGTGTAGATGCCGCCCTCGCGCTTGATCTCGAGGTCGAGCCGTTTCGAGAGCGCGTTGACGACGGAGACGCCGACGCCGTGGAGGCCGCCGGAGACCTTGTAGCTCTTCTGATCGAACTTGCCGCCGGCATGGAGGATGGTCATGACGACTTCGGCCGCCGACTTGTTCTCCTTCTTGTGCAGGCCGACGGGGATGCCGCGCCCGTTGTCGATGACGGTGATGGAATTGTCGACGTGGACGAAGACGTTGATCTCGGTGCAGTAGCCGGCCAGGGCCTCGTCGACGCTGTTGTCGACGACCTCGTAAACGAGGTGGTGGAGGCCCTCCGTCCCGGTGCTGCCGATGTACATGGCCGGGCGCTTGCGGACGGCTTCGAGGCCCTTCAGGACCTTGATGCTTTCAGCGGTATACTTTTCTTGTGTCATGTCCGTTCACTGATAAAAAAATGCCGGTTCCCGGCGCGGGCGCGTCACGGGATCCGGTGGCCATTTTTCAAGATCATATTGTACCAAAAAAGGGGCCTCTCAAGCAAGAAATATCTTCGTTTTTCATGAATTTTAATTCATTTTATATCAATGCGTTATGGTCACAATTCGGGTCCGTGTCGGGCCCGGGCCGCGGGGCCATAGAAAGAGACGTCCGAGGGGACCGTTTTTTCTCACAGTTAGGAGGGGGCGGTCAGAAGGGGTCAAACCTTAACCTTTTATCAATTTTCCCGGCACCCTCGATTGCCGGCCGCTCCGAGACCTTCGGAAGGTCGCTGAAACGGTAGGTTTGACTCCCTTCGTAGGTTTGACCCCTTCTTGTTTTACCGCCCGCCCGTTCGTTTGCTATAATCTTCTTATGCCGGCGAATCTCCCGCCCGAATACCACAGGATCGAGGCCGAGCTGCGCACGGCCCGGACGCCCGACGAGAAGATCGACATCTACGAGCGGCTCATCGCCGTCATCCCCCACCACAAGGGCACGGACAAGCTCATCGCCATGTACCGGCAGAAGATCGCCAAGGCCCGCGAGGAGGGCGAGCGTCATCAGGCCACGGCCAAGCACGCCCCGATCTACAAGGTCGAGCGATCGGGGTCGGGGCAGGTCGTCCTCGTCGGGCCGCCCAATGCCGGAAAATCGAGCTTGGTCAAAGCCCTCACCGGCGCCGACCTGGAGATCGCGGACTATCCCTTCACCACCCGCTTCCCCGCCCCGTATATGATGCCGTTCGAGGATATCAAGGTCCAGCTCATCGATACCCCTCCCGTTTCGGGAGAGCTCATGGAGACCTGGTTCCCGGAGATGGTCAAGATGGCCGATGCCGTCCTGCTTGTGGCCGACCTCACCGACCCCGACGCGGCGTCCATCGTCGAGGGCATCGCGGGACGGCTCAAGGAGCGCAAGGTCGAGCTCGTTCGGGCGGACGCGGACGTCCCCCCGCCCTACTTCCCTTTCCGCAAGCGGAGCGTCCTCGCCGCCAACAAGATCGAGCTCGAAGGGTCGCCGCGGGCCTTCGAGGAGCTCGGACTTCTGCTTGACGGGCCGTTCGAGCGGCTGGCCGTTTCGGCCGCGGACGGTCAAGGCCTCGAGGCGCTGCGGCGGGCCGTTTTCGGCCTGCTCCACGTCGTCCGCGTCTACAGCAAGATCCCGGGCCAGAAGGCCGCCAAAGAATCGCCGTTCACGCTCAGGGTCGGAAGCACCGTGATGGACATGGCTAAGGCCGTCCACAAAGACTTTTCCGAGAAGCTCCAATACGCGCGGGTCTGGAACGTCTTCGGCCTCGACGGCCTGCGGGTCAACCGCGACTACGTCCTCGCCGACGAGGACATCGTCGAGCTGCACATCTAAACCGGGGACCGGCAGGGAGCGGAGTCCTCGGAGCGACCATCAGAAGTCTGGTGGAGCAACTCGGAGCCAGACTTCTGGGAAATATCTTGAAAGAACGTTTCTGGCAGACCCCTATTTCCGAAAATTCAGCGCCGGCTCGTCGCTCATGTCTATGATGGCCATGAACAGGAGCTGGGCCATGTCCTCCATGATCTCCGGCGTGACCAGGTCGAGAGAATCCCGCGTGTTGTGATAGGTCGGGTAGGGCGACCTCGGCCCGTCATAGGATCCGAAGGTCAAGGACGGCACGCCCTTCCAGAAAAACCAGGCCGAGTCTTGCCGCGGGCGCGCGGGATAGGAGGCCGGGCCCGTCGTCAGCACCCTGTGGACGAAGCTCCTGTTCGCTTTCTCGACGAACTCCCAGAACTTGGGATAGGTCGTGCCGCCCGACGCGGCGATCTTGTCGCCGCTCCCCCGGTCCCTCCATGTTGATGAACACGTCCGTCTTGTCCAGCGGATAGACGGGGTGTTCGGTGTAATAGTGCGACCCCTGCGTGCCCTGGTCCTCGCTCTGCTCTTCGCTGCCGAAGAAGAAGAACACGATCGTCCGCTTCGGCTTGACGGCGCACTTGGCCATGGCCTCGGCGACGCCCAGCGTGACCGCGACCGCCGTGGCGTTGTCGTTGGCGCCCGGCAGGAGCTTCCACAGCCGCCCGAGATGGTCGAGGTGCCCGCCGATGATGATGACCTCGTCCTTGAGCGCGGGATCGGTCCCGGTGATCTTGCCGATGAGGTTGACGCCGGCGCCGTCGGGATGATGCTCGCTCTTGTTGCTGATGGTCATCGTCTTGCCCGTGGCGAAGGACTGGGGCTTGAGCTCCTTGCGGATCCGGCCGACGATCTCCTCGTGGCTTCGTCCGGTCCCGGCGAAGACGTCCGCGGTGACGGCCGCGCCGACGTGGTGATAGACGAACCCTTCGACGTAGGCGTTGTTGGGGTTGCCGATGGGCCCGTAGTTGTAGATCATGCCCTTGGCCCCGTGGGCGGCCGCGTTCCTGAGCTTGTATTGATGGAAGGAATACGGACCGCCATTTCTTGAACAGCTCGAGCGTCTTCTCGGCCGGACTGACCGGGACTTCGGGCTCCAGGAGCACGATCTTGCCGGTGACGTCGACGCCCTTGTAATCGTCGTAGCCCAGCTCGGGCGCTGTGATGCCGTAGCCGACATAGATCGACCTCGGCCGTGACCTCACCCGTGCCCGTCGTACCGCCGGGCATGAACTCGTCCTCGTATTGGTAGGATTTTCTGATGACGCCGCCTTTGCCGGCCGGGATGCTCATCTCGCAGACGCCGCCCGGGAAGACGATGGTGTAGGGATTCGGGAACAGCTGCCGGTAGGTCCCGTTCTCCCCGCCCGGCTCGATGCCCCATCCCTTGAGCAGGGACTCGACCCACTCGACGCAGGCCTCGTAGTCCTTGGTCCCGGTCAGTCGCCCGCCATACTTCTCGGAGGTGAGCTCCTTGACATAGTCGTAGAGCGGCTGGCTCTGGATGAGATGCATGGCCTCGAGGATCTTGGCCTCGTCGGTCGCCGGGGCGGCGGCCTGCCGGCCCGGCTGGGCCGAAAGGGCGAGTCCCGCGACCGCGAGAACGACGAGGACGGCCGGAGCGAAACGACGGAAGAGCTTCATGACAGAGCCTCCTGGATCGAGTTGATGGGTATTCTATGTTCGGACGCGCGGCAAGTCAAAGTCCGTCGGAAGGGGCGCCGACCGATTTGATTCGGCCTCCTGATTCTGCTATTTTGGCCTCCTCGGAGAGTTATCAAGGAGGCATCCATGACCCGTTCTCTTCTCCCCATTCTCGTCGCGGCCATGATCTTCGTCGGCGGCCTGGCCCTGGCGCAGACCCCGGCGGCCAACCCCAAGGTCCTGCTCAAGACCAGCCTGGGCGACATCACCCTGGAGCTCTATCCGGCCAAGGCGCCGATCACCGTCAAGAACATCCTCGGCTACGTCAACGCCAAGTTCTACGACGGTCTCATCTTTCACCGCGTCATCCCCAACTTCATGATCCAGTGCGGCGGCTATACCGCCGACATGGCCGAAAAAGCGGCCAACGCCCCCATCAAGAACGAATCCGGGAACGGCCTGACGAACGCCCGCGGCTTCGCGGCCATGGCCCGGACCCAGGACCTCGACAGCGCCACGGCCCAGTTCTACATCAACCTCGTCGACAATTTCGGGCTGGATGAGATGAAGTACTGCGCCTTCGGCAAGGTCATCTCCGGGATGGACGTCGTCGACGCCATCGCCAAGGTCCAGACCGGAAGCAAGCGCGGCCATCGCGATGTTCCGCTCCAGCCGGTCACCATCATTTCGGCGACGGTCGTCAAGTAGAGTTGTTCAACGCGATCTTCCCTTTCCTGCATCTGGCGGCCCTCCTGGCCGCCGGGGCCTATGCGATCGTCTCACTCGTCCAGGGAAACGTGCCCCGTTTCGGCCTCATCGCCGTCCTGCTCCTCATCTACTATATCTTCATCCTTCACCCGGCCGTAAAGAAGGAGATCTCCCGCCGGCGGTCCTTGAAGACGTAGGCGTCCGGTTGCCTTTTGGGGCCGATGAGTCTATCATCGGCCCATGCTGAAAATCCGTTCCCTTGGCATTCTCGCCCTCGTTCTCCTGCTGGCCGCAAGCTCGATCGCCCAACCGCCCGACAAGAACCTCAGGGACGGGCTGGCGTCGATCAGCCCGGCCGAGACCTACGACATCGTCAAGACCCTGGCCCGGCCAGAGTATGCCGGACGCCTGACCGGCCATCCCGGCTACACCGCGGCCGCCCAATGGGCCGCGAAAAAGCTCGCCGCTTGGGGCCTCAAGCCCATCTCGGGCAAGGACGGTTACCTTCAGCCCTATGCCTCGCCCTACACGATCATCGACAAGGCCGAGATGACCATCCTGCTCGCCGACAGCCCGGCCGACCCGGCCAAGGCCCCGGTCTATAAAGAGATGAAGCTCGTCCCGGAGAAGGATTTCCTGCCCCTTCTCTACTCCGACAGCGGCGACAGGACAGCCGAAACGGTCTTCGCCGGCTGGGGCATCTCGGCCCCGGAGATCGGCTATGACGACTACGCCGGCCTCGAGGTCAAGGGCAAGTTCGTCCTCTGTTATCGCGGCACCCCGGACGAGAACGACAAGAGATATCAGTCCTACGACGAGCACCGGACGCGGATGAAGACGGCCAAGGACAAGGGCGCCCTGGGCATCGTCTACGTTTATGACGAGATCGCCTCCAATCCGAACGGCGATTTCCTCGAAGGCTTCACGCCGGCCATGATCGGGCCGAAAGTCATGGACGCCATTCTGAAGGACGTCAATTCGACCTCGGCCGATCTCAAGAAGTCGCTGACGACGTGGAAGCGGCCCGTTTCGTTCCCGCTCCGGGCCAAGATCCATCTGGCCGTCGCGTCGCGGCATTTTCCCCAGGCCGTCGGCTACAACGTGGTCGGCTACCATCGAAGGCTCGGACCCCAAGCTCCGGCGCGAGTGCGTCATCATCGGCGGCCACTTCGACCACACCGGCGCCCACATGGGCCTCCTCTTCCCCGGCGCCGACGACAACGCCAGCGGCAGCGCCACGGTCATGGAGGCCGGCAAGGCCATGGCCGCGCTGGCCCACAAGCCCAAGAGATCGATCGTCATCGCCCTCTTCGGCGGCGAAGAGCTGGGGCTCCAGGGCTCGACCTGGTTCTCCGAGCACGTCCCTGGCCCGTTCGACAAGGTCGCGGGCATGTTCAACTTCGACATGACCGGCGAAGGCGACGGCCTTTGGGGCGGCGTGCCCGCCGAACCGGCCGAGTTCAAGGAGGCGCTCGAGGAGGCCGACAAGTCCGTCAAGGTCCTCCGCGGCCTCGGTGTCATCCGGGGCGTCGGCGTCCGCGGCTCGGACTTCGCCCCGTTCTTCCTTCAGGGCATCCCCGCCGCGAGCCTCGGCTCCAACGGGCCCCATCTCGCCTATCACCAGACCGGGGACACGATCTACCGCATCAATCCCGACATCATGGCCGACGCGGCCAAGGTGGCTTTCCTGGCCGCCTACATCTGGGCCGATCGCTAAAGGACGTGATGAAGGTCGCCCAAGAAGGTCTGCGCTTCATCCTCCCGGCGGCCGGGCTGGCCGTCCTCTTCGCCATTCTCGGCATCGGCCTCCTGGCTCTCCTGTCTTTCCTCTTCGCCTGTGCCTTCACCTTCTTCTTCCGCGACCCGGACCGCATCCCTCCGGCGGGCGAGCACCTCGTGGTCTCCCCCGCCGACGGCGAGGTCCTCGGCGTCGATCCGACCGACGCGCCTCCCGGGATCGAAGGCCCGGCGGTCAAGGTCACGATCTTTCTGTCTCTCTATGACGTCCATATCGTCCGCGCGCCGCTCGCCGCCACGGTCGCTTCGGTCGACTATCGCCCGGGCAAGTTCGTGCCCGCCTACAAGCCCGAGGCCGGCGAGCACAACGAATCGACGACCCTGGCCCTCAAGGGAGGCCGCGTCGAGGCGGTCATGAAGATGATCGTCGGCGTCGCCGCCCGCCGCATCAAGACCTTCGTCAAGCCCGGCCAGGCCGTCGCCCGGGGCCAGAAGGTCGGACTGATGTTCTTCGGGTCGCGGGTCGAGCTGACCCTGCCCGCGCGGGTCACGATCAAAGCCGGACTTCACGACAAGGTGAAGGCCGGAGAGACCGTCATCGGCGAGGTCCAGCCATGAAACCGAAAAAGGCGCATTACGGACTCAACGTCCTGCCCAGCCTGTTCTCGCTGACGAACCTCTTCTTCGGGTTCATGAGCGTCCTCCTGACCTTCCACGGCCGCTACCGGATGGCCGCGCTGCTGATCATCATCGCGGCCTTGATGGACGGCCTCGACGGCCTGGTCGCCCGGGCCACCAACACGCCGTCCGACTTCGGGATCGAGCTCGATTCCCTGGCCGACGCCGTCTCGTTCGGCCTGGCCACATCCATCCTCATCTATTATTGGGGCATGGAGATGGCCGGCCCGCCGGCCGTCTTCTTCAGCTTCATCTTCCTGACCGCCGGGGTCCTCCGGCTGGCCCGCTACAACGTCCGCAGCCACGTCCCGTCGGACCGGAAGCATTATCAGGGCCTGACCGTGCCTTCGGCGGCCATGTTCATGGCCGCCGTCGTCAATTTCCATCCCATTCCGCTGGCGGCGCGGGAGTCGGGGTTCCTCGTCGCCGTGCTGACCCTGGTCATCTCCCTGTGCATGGTCAGCACGTTCCCCTACCGGAATTTCGTCAAGGCCTTCATGGGCCGCCAGATCGGCATCCGCACGGCGCTCTTCGTGGCCGTGTCGCTCTTCGGCGTGTTGTTCTACACCCGCTATTTCCTGCTTCTCTTTTTCGGCTTGAACGTCCTCTCCGGGCCGGCCGTGGCCCTGGCCCGGGCGCTCAAGAAGCATCCGCGCAAGAAGGCCGAGCCCAAGGTCATCCCGTCGTGAAGGCGACGCAGAGCAGACCTTCCAAGCCTCCGGGCCGGGTCAACTGGCTTCGCATCGCGGCGGCCCTGATCGTCGCCGCCGTCGTCATCGCCGCGCTCATCCTGCTCGGCCGCGTCGTCTTCCCGCCCAAGCCGCCCGAACCGTTCCGGCCCGAACCGGCTACGCCGGTCATCGCGACGCCGCCGCCCGCCCCGGCGTTGGCCGAGGAGAAGATCGTCATCCCCCCGCGGTCGAACATCGCCGACCTGCTCAAGCGGCGCGGTTTCACCGACCGCGAGGTCCACGACCTCCGGGAAGCGGTCAAGCCGGTCTATGACCTGGGCAAGATCCGGGCCGGCCAGCAGCTGCGCCTGGCCACTCTCCCCGGGGGCCCGTGGAAGCGGCTCGAATACGACATCGATGAGACCCGTTTCCTCGTCGTCCGCAACGAGGAGGCCGGGGTCAAGGCCGAGATGAAGTACGTCCCCATCGAGTTCAAGCCCGCGTTCGTCTCCGGCGTCATCGAGGACAGCCTGATCGCCGCCCTGAACAAGGCCGGCGAGGAGGACAGCCTGGCCATCGATATCGTCGAGCGCTGCTTCGGCTGGGACATCGATTTCAACACCGACTTGCGCAAGGGTGACTCGTTCCGCGTCTTCGTCGAAAAGAGATACCTCGACGGCCGGTTCGCGGGCTACCGGGACATCCTGGCCGCGGAGTTCATCAACGAGGGCCGCGTCTACCGGGCCTTCCGCTTCACCTACCCCGACACCAAGGTCTCGGATTATTTCGACGAGGCCGGTGGCTCGCGGCGAAAGGATTTCCTCCGCTCGCCGATCAAGTTCAGGGCGTTCCGGATCACCTCGCGGTTCTCGGCCAGCCGGTTCCATCCCATCTACAAGATCTTCCGGCCGCACTACGGCGTCGATTACGCCGCCCCGATCGGGACGGAGGTCCAGGCCACGGCCGACGGCGTGGTCACCTTCGCCGGCTGGGACGGCGAGGCCGGCAACGCCGTCAAGATGACCCATAAAAACTCCTACGCCACGGCCTACCTTCACCTCAGGAACTTCGGCAAGGGGGTGCGCAAGGGCGCCGTGCTCAAGGGCGGCGACACCGTCGGCTACGTCGGGACGACGGGCGGCTCGACGGGCCCCCACCTCGACTATCGCATCTATTACCATGGCAGCCCGGTCAACCCGCTCGGCCACAAGTTCAAGCCGGCCGACCCCCTGCGCAAGGAATTCCTCGAGGATTACGAGAAAGAGGTTGAGAGACTTCGGACCGCCCTTCGGCTGCCCGAGATCCTGCGGACGGTGACCGTGGGGCCCGGTATCAGTTTTTGATCTTCCCGGATTCGCCGCTGCCCTTGGTTTCCTTGGCTCCCGAAGACGTCGAGGTCTTCTCGGACGATCCTTTCGTCGACGTCGAGGCCGAAGGCGAGGCGCTCGCCGTGCCCGATGAGCTCGAGCCCCCGGCGGACCCGCCGTCGACGGACACGGCCGGGCCATAGCCGACCCCGTGCGAGGTCATCCGCGGCGCCAGGCCCGAGGGCCGCTCCCGGTCGCGCGACGTCAGCTTCAGCTCCGGACAACGGACCTCGTTCCGCACGCTCGAGTACTCGATGTGGACGCCGAGCTCGCGGGCGACGCGCAGGTCGGGATTCCAATCCCGGAAGCGGGCCGACGACGGGACGGCCCGTCCGGGGGACGTCGCGGGACCGTCGGCGCGGCCGGCCGGGCCGACCGGGACGGCGGTCATGTTCCCGCTTTGGATGGGCTTCATGTCCGGAGCAGCGATCTTGCGAGGCGCGGCGGCCGGGCCGTCGATGCCGCGGAAGACCCGCGCGGCTTCCCGCCGCGGATCGGCGATTCTCGCCGGCGCCTGTCCGGCCGGCAGCGATCCCCGTGTGGCGACCTGGTCGAGGGTCAGGGCTTTTTCGTTGATCGCCCGGGCCGTAAGGTCCCCTTTGGCGACGATAACCAGCTGGCGGGGCACGGCGGCCGCGCCCTCCCGGATGCGGGCATCGCCGTGTTCATAAGCCGAGGTCACTTTCTTGACGACGGCCTTGAGCTCGGCGGGAATCGGGAGGGAGCCGGTCGACGGCTGCTTCAGCGCGTCCTTGCTGACGACCTTCCGGATCGGCTATCCCGGGGATCTGCCCGCCGCTCCAGTATGGCAAATAGGCAAATTCATCGCCAAGATAGCCGAAGTCGGAGCCCCAATAGGGATTTTCGTACATCCAATCGAAGAGCGACCACGGCCGCCAGGAGGCATATCCGAAGAAGAAATCCCAGTCGGCCCAGGCGGGAGCGAACAGCGAGCCGGGCAGCCAAACCCAGCCGAGCTTCTTGTCCCACTGCCAGACGCCGAGATGATAGGGGATCCAGCCCCAGGGCTCCTGGGGGACCCAGAACATCTGCCCGCCGGAGTAGGACCAGCGGCCGTAGTAGTACGGGCTCCAGCCCCAGGGATAGGCGCCGTTGTCGATGTAGGGGCGCCAGACATATCCATAGAGCTCGTCCCAGAGCCATTCGCCGTAGTGGTTGCCGTACGTCTGGGCGAAATAAAAAACGGCCCCGGGCAGCTTCTGGATCGGTTTGGGAAGCGCCGTCAGGCCGGCGTGGAGCTCGTCGAAATGGGCGTTGACCTCCAGGTTCCAGAGCTCGAAGGCGGTGCCCGCGATGGCCGCGGCCTGCTGGAACTGGTGATCGGCGAGGACGATCAGACGCTCGCCCTTTCGCACCGCCCGGTCGTCGAGCCGCTTCTCGGACGGCCCGAAGAGCACCTGGACCCGGCCGTTATTCACCTGCGCCTCGGTCGTCCCATCGGCGGCGGCGGTGAGCATGGCGACGGAATTGGGTCTCATCTTGACGGCCGCGTTCGGCGTCAGCACCTGGAACATTTCCTTGCGGTCGTATTCCTTGTACATGACATAGACGCGGCCTTTGCCGAGCGTCAGGACCGAAAGCTCTTCGGCGCTGCTCAAGCTGCGGGCCAGGATGGTTTCGACGCGGACCTCGGTCGCGACATCGAGCCGGACGATCGTCCCCGTGTCGAACTGGATCTCGCAACGCCGGTCGCCGGAAGTCCGGATCGTATCGCCGGGACCGATGGGCAGGTTGAGAACGCCCGGTTCGGGCGCGGCGCCGCCCTCGCGCAGGACCACGGGGTCCGTGCCGCCCGGGGTCGGTTCGATGTAGCTGATGTGCCCGAAATAAAAGTCCTTCGGGCCGTTGGCGACTTTGTAGTTTTCTGCCGCCCACAGCCCGGCCGCG
The DNA here is from genome assembly GCA_963743205.1 of Candidatus Aminicenantota bacterium. Taxonomy (GTDB): domain Bacteria; phylum Acidobacteriota; class Aminicenantia; order Aminicenantales; family Saccharicenantaceae; genus RBG-16-66-30. The sequence goes on along the minus strand of CAVUOW010000009.1, from coordinate 276,258 downwards.
GCGGCGAGGAGGATGGCCCCGAAAATAGCGCTCCGAATGGCTCTGTTTTTCATGGCCCATCTCCCTTCCGAGGACGATTGACATCAATTATAATAGCATTTTTTGTGCCAAAGAGCCTGCCTGAAGATCCGCTATCGCCCCCCGAAACTGTCCCCGTTCGAGGACGTCCGGCAGAATTAAGGGCAGAAAATGGGGACGCTTTTGTCCCCTTTTTTGCTACAATGGCCTCGAAGGTCAAACCCGGCCATGCCCCGCACGAAGTACCGGAACCCGTTCCCCACGGTCGACATCATCATCGAGATCATGGACGGCCGCAAGAGCCGCGGCGTCGTCCTCATCGAGCGCAAGAACCCGCCCCCCGGCTGGGCCCTGCCCGGCGGCTTCGTCGATTACGGCGAGACGCTCGAGGCGGCCGCGGTCCGGGAGGCTCGCGAGGAGACATCCCTCGACGTCGAGCTCATCCGGCAGCTCGGCGCCTACTCCGACCCGTCGCGAGACCCGCGTTTTCACACGATCTCGACGGTCTTCCTGGCCCGGGCCACGGGCCGGCCCCGCGGCGCCGACGACGCGAAGTCGGCGATCGTCTTCGATCCCCGTGACCGGACGCGGCCGCTCGCCTTCGACCATCGCCGGATCCTCGACGACTATCTCGCATCCAAGAAAGGCTCTCCCCCATGTCTGAAGACGACGACCGCCGACCGCCGCAGGACCATGACGCCGACCTCGTCGAGCTCACCCGCGTCTACGGCCCGTTCGAAGCGGACCTGATCAAGAATTTCCTCGAAAGCCACGGCATCGCGTCCATCATCAGCGGCCGGATGGCCCCGGGGATCTATCCCTTCACGGTCGACGGCCTGGCCGAGTTCAAGGTCCTCGTCCAAAAAATGGACGTCGAAAAGGCCCGGGACCTCATCGCCGCGATGCCCGCTCCCGACGAGGACGGAGGGCCGGATAAACCGGCCTAGGACGACCCCGCGCGCGGCGCCGCAATCGCTGGTGTCGCAGCCCATTTTTTGACCCATTCCTAGGGCCTCCCATTTTTCCGTCTTTTTTGGGTTTTTTTTGCTTGACAAGGCCCGTTTTTACTCATATATTTGGGAAGAAATGGGACAAACCGGGATGACACAGTGATGGCGAACGTTCTCATCGGCAATTACACCGCGCGGCTCGATGCCAGCGGACGCATCAAGATCCCGGAAAAATTCCGTGAAATCATCGAGCAGGTTTACGGCAAAGATCTCTTCGTGACCTCCCTCTCCGACGACTCGATCAAGGTCTATCCGCTCAGCGTGTGGCTGGCCATGACCGATCTCACCTCCGAAGGGGCCCTCCATCTCCGGCCCGACGTCCGCAAGTTCATGCTCCGCGTCAACCGGAACGGCTCGCGCCACGAGCTCGACTCCAAGGGCCGCGTCCTGATCAGCCAGGCCCTGCGGGACAAGGCCAAGTTGCACGACGAGGTCGAGGTCCTCGGTCTGTCCAATCATCTGGAGATCTGGAACAAGGACGTTCTCGACGGAACTCTCGAGGAGAAACCGCTCTCGGACGAGGATTTCGAGAGCATCGCCCGCCTCATCCCTCGAGGAAAGCCGGAATGACGGAGAACGGACACCTCCCAGTCCTCCCCGCCGAAGTCATCGAATTTCTTGACGTGGGGCGGGAGGGCATCTTCATCGACTGCACCCTGGGGCTGGCCGGTCACGCCTTGGCCGTTCTGGAGAGGAATCCCCGTGTCCGCCTGATCGGCCTGGACCGCGACGGCCAGTCCCTCGAAATCGCCCGGGACAGGCTCGGGCCCTACGCCGGGCGAGTCACCCTTTACCAGGCCGACTTCAAAGACCTGGCCACGCTCGACCTCCCCTTCGCCAAGGTCCGGGGGATCCTCGTCGACCTGGGCATCTCCTCGTTCCAGCTGGATTCCCCGGAGCGCGGCTTCAGCTACATGCACGAGGGGCCGCTCGACATGCGCATCGACCAGAGGACGAAGACGACGGCCGAGAAGATCCTCCACACCTATCCGGAACAGAAGCTGGCCGAGATGTTCGCGAAATACGGCGAGCTCGCCCAGACCCGCCGACTGGCCCGGGAGATCGTCCACCTGCGCAAGCTCGGCCGGCTCGAAACGACCGGAGACCTCCGGGTCCTGATCGAACAGATCTACCGGTGGCGGCCGCAGAGAGGCCGCATCCATCCCGCGGCGAAAGCATTCCAGGCCCTCCGCATCGAGGTCAACGGCGAGCTCGAAGGCCTCGGAGAATTCATCGACGGCACGGTCCGCCTGGCGGCGAAGGGGACCCGGTTCGTCATCATCTCCTTCCACTCGCTCGAGGACCGCATCGTCAAGCGGGCCTTTCACGCCCTGGCCCGCCCCGACGAGGGCGCCCCTCTCCTCGAGGTCCTGACAAAAAAACCGGTCATGGCCTCGGAGGCGGAGGTCGCGGCGAATTCCCGGGCCCGGTCCGCCAAGCTGCGGGCCGCCGAGAGGGTCTGATGGTCCGCCGCAAATTGAGCCTCAAGGGGATCGCGCTCGGCGCGGCCGTGATCGTCCTGGTCATCGGCATCCTGACCTTCTACGTCTGGTACCAGACGGAATCGGTCAAGCTCGGCCTCGACGTCGGCCGAAGCGACCGGCAGATCCGTGAGCTCGAGGAATCGATCGAAGCCCTCAAGGTGCACAAGGCCCGTCTCCTCGACCCCGGCCGGGTCGAGCAGATCGCGCGCGACAAGCTCGGGCTCGTCGAGCCCGTCGACGACGACATCGTCTATGGGAAGCGGGACGCCGCCCGCTAAGAGGCCGCCCATGAGGACCTTCTACGAAGCCGATATCCGCAAGCGGGTCAAAGTCCTGACATTCGTCCTGGTCGGCTGGGGGGCCATCGTGGCCGCGAGACTCGTCCAGGTCCAGGTCTTCGGCCACGCCCGGGCCAAAGCGGCCGTCCTCCGGCAGGCGCAGAACGTGGTCAAGCTCGAACCCCGCCGCGGCAACATCCTCGACCGCAACGGCGAGATCCTGGCCTGCAGCATCCCCTCCCCCTCCGTCGTCATCCGGCCGGTCGACAAGGAGACCGCGGCCGATGAGCAGAGAAAGCTCCAGACGCTCAAAAGAGGGCTCGGCCTCTCGGAGACCGAGGTCGCATACGTCCTCGGCCGGCTCCGGGCAGGTGCCAGCTACACGTACGTCAAGAAGAGAATCCTCGAGGCGGACGCCCTCCGGATCATGGCCCTGAAGCTCCCCGGCGTCGATCTCGAGGCGGGGACGCGGAGATACTACCCTCTCGGTCCCATCGCCTCTCACGTCCTCGGCGGGATCAGCCCGGACGGCGAGCGCCTGGGCGGCGTCGAGCGGTGGTACAACGATATCCTCAAGGGCGAAGAAGGCGGCCAGATCTCCTACAGGGTCGGCGGAGGGCGCGATCGCAATTACCAGACCCAGGTCCTCAAATCGCCCGTCCCCGGGAAAGATATCGTCCTGACGATCGATGCGATGATCCAGTACATCGTCGAAAAAGAGCTGGCCCGGGCCGTGGCCGAGCACGGGGCGTCGTCGGGCACGGTCATCGTCATGGACCCCTCGACCGGCGAGATCCTGGCCCTGGCCAGCTGGCCCCCGTACGATGTCAACGAGTTTCCCGGCCCCGAGGAGGCCTGGTTGAATCGCGCGGTTCAGGCCAGCTACGAGCCCGGCTCGACCTTCAAGATCGTCACCGCGGCCGCGGCCCGGGAACGGGATCGGGTGGGATTCTCCGAGCTCTTCGACTGCTCCGCGGGTTCCATCAGGGTCGGCGGCACGACCATCACCGACCATGAACGCGTTGGCATCCTCAGCTTTTCTCAGGTCATCATCCACTCCTCCAATGTCGGCACGGTGCAGTTTGCCCAGAGGCTGAGCATCCCTGAATTCCACAAGACGATCAAGGCCTTCGGCTTCGGCACGAAGACCGGCATCGACCTGCCCGGCGAGGTCTCCGGCCTTGTCCGTCCGCCCGACGAATGGAACAAAAAGAACTCCCTGCCCCACGTCGCCATCGGCTACGAAGTCAGGGTCACGGCCATCCAGTCGCTGACGGCCATGAACGTCTACGCCACGGGCGGCCTGCTCGTCCATCCCCGCTTGGTCAAGGGCGCCGGGACGCCCGGCGTCGAGCCCGTCCGCGCGATCAGCGAGAAGACCGCGCGCGAGCTCGTCGACCGCGTCTTCGCCCGCGTCGTCGAAGAAGGCACGGGCAAGGACGGCCGGCTGGACGGATTCGGCGCCGCCGGCAAGACGGGGACGGCCCAGAAATGGGATGACGCCATTAAAGCTTACACGCGCGAGTATACGGCCTCGTTCGCCGGCTTCACGCCGCTCGAACGGCCGCGCTTGTCGATGATCGTCGTCCTCGACAAGCCCAAGGAGCTCTACTACGGCGGCCAGGCCTGCGCGCCCGTGTTCAAGGACATCGCCCGTCTGGTCCTGCGCTACCTTCGCGTCCCCCCGGAACGCCCTCTCCCGCCGAAGGTCCTGACCGCCCAGCTGAAGAAGGGGCGAAAGCCGTGAAGCTCAGGGATGTCCTCGAAGGGATCCCGGTCGTCGCCGGCCGCGGCGTGGAGAGCGTGGACATCTCCGGGATCGCCTACAATTCCAAATCGGTCAAGCCGGGCTTCCTCTTCGCCGCGCTGCCCGGGGCGGCCCGCAACGGCATGGACTTCGTCGCCGAGGCGGTGGCGAACGGCGCCGCCGCGGTCCTCTCCGCCTGGCCGAAGCCGCCGGCCGTGGATGCGGCCTGGATCCAGACCCCGGAGGCCCGCGAGGCCCTGGCCCTGGCCGCGGCGAATTTCTACGGTCACCCCTCCGACCGGATGAAGGTCATCGGCGTCACCGGGACCAAGGGCAAGACGACCACGAGCTTCATCATCGACGAGATCCTCCGGGCGGCCGGCGCGAAGACCGGCCTCATCGGGACGATCGAATACCGCCGCCCGGGCTGGAGAATGGCCGCGCCGCGGACGACGCCCGAATCCTCCGATCTCCAGGCCCTGCTCCGGGACTTTCTCGACGCCGGCGTCAGCCACTGCGTCATGGAGGTCTCCTCCCACGCGCTGGAGCAGAAGAGGGTCTGGGGCGTGAGCTACGACGTCTCCGTCTTCACCAATCTCAGCGGCGAACATCTCGACTATCACCCGACCATGGAGGCCTATTTCGAGGCCAAGAAAAAGCTCTTCTTCCTGAATCACAAGAAGAGCACGGCCGTGGTCAATTGGGACGACCCGTGGGGCCAGAAGCTCGTGGCCGAGCTGCCCATGACGACCGTCACGTTCGGGCTGGAGCCTGCGGCCATCGTCCGGGCCCTGAAGTACGCGCCGTCGGAAGCCGGCATTGACACCCAGGTCACGTATCCGGGGGGCGTGATGCGGATCCAGTCGGTGCTCGTCGGCCGGCACAATCTCTACAACCTTCTGGCGGCCATCGGCTCCGCCCTCGCGCTCAGCGTCGCCCCGGCCGACATCGTCAAGGGGATCGCGGCGCTCAAGGGCGTGCCGGGGCGCTTCGAACGCGTCCCCAACCGTCGCGGCGTGCAGATCGTCGTCGATTACGCCCACACCGACGCGGCCCTCGAAAGCCTGCTGATGACGGCCCGCGAGTTCAAGCCGCGCCGTCTCGTCCTCGTCTTCGGCGCCGGCGGCGACCGCGACAGGGACAAGCGAGAGCGCATGGGCCGCGTCGCCGCCCGGCTGGCGGACTGGACCGTTCTCACTTCGGACAACCCGCGTTCCGAAGATCCGGAAGACATCATCGCGGCCATCGAAAAAGGCTTCGTCAAAGAAGGCGCCCGGACCTATGAAGTGGAACCCGACCGCAGGAAGGCCATCGTCCGGGCCCTGGCCACGGCCAACAAGGGCGACATCGTCCTCGTCGCCGGCAAGGGCCACGAGGATTACCAGATCTTCAAGGACCGGACCGTTCATTTCAGCGATATCGAGGTCATCGAGGAAACCCTCCGCGGGTCGGAGGTCGCCTGATCATGGCCGTGCTGCGGCTCGACGAGATCGCCCGGATCGCCGGCGGGGCCATCCTGCAGGGCTCCCCCGCCCTGAGCTTCGGGAGCTACGGCATCGACTCGCGGCAGGCCTCTCCGGGCGGACTCTTTTTCGCCGTGCCCGGACATCGCGATGGGCACGATTTCGTCGCCGACGCCGCGAAGAACGGGGCCGCGGGCGCGATCGTCAGCCATCCCGTCGCCGGGACCGATCCGGCCTTCGGGCTCGTCCAGGTCCGGGACACGGTGGCCGCCCTCCAGGCCCTGGCCCACGAGGTCCTCGTCCGCCGGCCGGTCCGGGTCGTCGGCATCACCGGCAGCGTCGGCAAGACGACGACCAAGGAGTTCACGGCCGCCCTCCTCGCCCCGCGCTTCCGGGTGCTCAAATCCGAAGGGAACTACAACAACTCCCTCGGCCTGGCCCTGACGCTGCTCCGGCTCGAGCCCGGCGACAGCGCGGCGGTCCTCGAGATGGGCATGAGCGCGCCGGGCGAGATCCGGGCCCTGACCCGCATCGCCCCGCCCGACGTGGCCGTGATCACGAACGTCAGCCCCGTCCATCTCCAGTTCTTCAGCGGGCTCGAGGAGATCGCCCGGGCCAAGAAAGAGATCCTCGACGGGGCCAAACCGGGGGCGGCGGCCGTCCTCAACGGCGACGACCCTCTGGTCATGGACATCGCGGCCGGCTTTCCGGGCCGCAAGCTGACCTTCGGCCGGAAGCCGGCCTGCGACGTCCGGGCCGACGCCCTCGTGTCCAAGAGCTACGCCGGCTTCGAATTCGTCCTTCACTACGGCCGGGAATCCGGCCGGGTCGCCTTCCCGTGCGTCAACGAGGCCGCGGTGGAGAACCTCCTGGCCGCCGCGGCCGTCGCCCTGTCCTTCGGCTTGAGTTTCGACGAGATCCGTCCGGCCATCCGCGGCCTGAAGCCGTTCGCGATGCGGGGCACCGTCGTCGAGGCCGGCCGGGGGATCCGCGTCTACGACGATTCATACAACTCGAATCCCCGCGCCCTGGACGCCGCACTGAAGGGCCTGGCCGCCCTGCCGGCCGGCCGCAAGGTCGCCGTGCTCGCCGACATGCTCGAGCTCGGCGAGGGCGAGCAGGAGTTCCACCGCCGGGCCGGCGAGACCGTGGCCAAGACCGGCTGGGATGTCCTCGTCGCCGTCGGGCCGCTCGCCGCGCTCATCGCTGCGGGCGCGGCCGGAGCGGGCCTGAGCCCCGCCGCCATCCATCGCTTCGACGACGCCAAGGCCGCGGCCGAGGCCATCGCCGGGATCGTCCGTGAAGGCGACCTCGTCCTGGTCAAGGGATCGCGCGGCATGAAGACCGAGGCCGTGGTCGAGGCGCTCAAGGCCCGAGGAAAGGAGTAGGCTGTGCTGTACTGGCTCCTCGTCCCGCTCCGCAGCGACTTCTTCCTGTTCAACGTGTTCCGCTACATCACCGTGCGCACGGCCGCCGCCGGCATCACCGCCCTGGTCCTGAGCTTTCTTCTCGGCCCCCGGCTCATCCGGCTCCTCGAGAGGCGCCAGATCGGGCAGGAGATCCGGGCCGACGGCCCCAAGGCCCATTACGCCAAGAAGGGGACGCCGTCGATGGGCGGCCTCCTGGTCATCCTCTGCACACTCCTCCCGACGCTCCTCTGGGGCAACCTGTCGGACATCTACGTCTGGGTCGCCATCCTGTCGATGGTTCTCTTCGGACTGGTCGGTCTCGTCGATGACGTCCTCAAGGTCCGGAGGAAACAGTCCCTGGGCCTTCGTCCGGGCCAGAAGATAATCATGCAGGTCGTCGTGGCGGCGGCGGTCGGGCTCATCTTCATCTGGATGGGCTCGCGCGGCCAGTTCAGCCTGAGCCTGAGCTTTCCCTTCCTCAAACAGTGGGCCCCCGTCCTGGGCTGGTTCTATCTGCCGTGGATCATGTTCATATTGGTCGGCTCCTCCAACGCCGTCAACCTGGCCGACGGCCTGGACGGCCTGGCCATTGGCCTGACTCTGATCAGCGTCGCGGCCCTGACCGCCCTGACCTATGTCGCCGGGCACGCCCTGTGGTCCCAGTACCTGAATATCGCCAGAGTGCCGCAGGCCGCCGAGCTGACCGTCTTCGTCGGCGCGTTCGCCGGGTCCTGCCTCGGTTTCCTCTGGTTCAACTGCCACCCGGCCAAGGTCTTCATGGGCGACGTCGGGGCCCTGTCGCTCGGCGCGACCATGGCCGTCATCGCCCTGCTCATCAAGCAGGAGTTCCTGCTCTTCACCCTGGCCGGCGTCTTCATCCTGGAGGCGGTTTCGGTCCTTCTCCAGGTCTCCTACTTCAAGCTGAGCAAGGGCAAGCGCATCTTCAAGATGGCCCCGCTCCACCACCATTTCGAGCTCTCCGGCTGGCCGGAAGAGCGGGTGGTCATCAGGTTCTGGATCCTGGGCATCATCTTCGCCCTGTTCAGCCTGTCGACCCTGAAATTGAGATAGACATGGAGCTTCGGGATAAGAACGTCCTCGTCGTCGGCTTCGAGCGGACCGGCGGGGCCCTCTGCCGCTTCCTGCTCGACCGCGGCGCCCGCGTCCGCGTCAGCGACAAGAAGCCGGCCGAGACGTTCGGATCCAAGCTCCGGGCTTTCGAAGAGCGCGGCGTCGTCTTCGAGACCGGGGGCCACCGGCCGGAGACATTCCTCGGGGCCGACCTCATCGTCCCGAGCCCGGGCGTCCCGCCCATCGCCGAGATCCTGGCCGCCCGCGAAAAAGGCGTCCGCGTCCTCTCCGAGATCGAGCTGGCCTATCTCTTCCTCCGGGGACGGATCGTCGGCATCACCGGCTCGAACGGCAAGTCGACCACGACGACCCTCGTCCACAGGATCCTCAAGGATGCCGGCCTGAGGTCGCATCTGGCCGGGAACATCGGACCGCCGCTCATCTCCTTCGTCGACCGCAGCCGCGACGACGACATCTACGTCACCGAGATCTCGAGCTTCCAGCTCGAATACACCGAGCGTTTTACGCCGGCCGTGGCCGCCCTGCTCAACGTTTCCGAAAACCACATCGACTGGCACCGGACCTTCGAGAACTATTTCGCCGCCAAGAAGAAGCTCATCCTCCGGCTGGGGCCCGAGGGCCGGGTCGTGCTCAACCGCGACGACGCCCGCGTCTGGGGCCTTCACGCCGACGCGGCCGCCCGGGTCTACGCTTTCAGCCGCAAGCGCCGTCCCGCCCGGGGCGCCTTCCTCGATGACGGTTGGGTCGTTGTCAGGGACGGAGCGCCCGAGAAGATCGTCCCGGTATCACGGATCGCCCTGCCCGGGGCCCACAACCTGGAGAACGTCCTGGCCGCCGCCCTCATCGGCCGCCTCCTCGGCGCTCCCCCGGCCGCAATGGGCCGGACGATCACGGCCTTCCGCGGCCTCGAGCACCGGCTCGAGGACGTCCTGCGGGTCCGGGGCGTCCGTTTCGTCAACGATTCCAAGGCGACGACCGTCGATGCGACGATCAAGGCCCTGGCCAGCTTCGACCGTCCGATCGTCCTCGTCCTCGGCGGCCGGGGCAAAGGCGGCGACTTTTCGCCCCTGCGCGCCGCGGTCAGGAAGCGGGCCCGGTCGGTCGTCCTCGTCGGGGAAGCCGCGGACAAGATCGAGAAGGCGCTCGGCGGGGTCGTGCCCGCGGCCCGGGCGGCGAACTACCGCGAGGTCGTCCGGACCGCCTTCGCCCAGGCCGAGCGCGGCGACGTCGTCCTTCTCGCCCCGGCCTGCACGAGCTGGGACATGTTCAAGAACTTCGAAGAGCGCGGCCGGACCTTCAAGCGGGAGGTCCGCCTCCTGGCCGCGAGCCTGCGGCGGAAGAGGTCCCGGAGATGAGCGTGCGCTGGCGGCTCGGGTTCGATGTCCCGCTTCTGGCGGCCACGATCGCGCTGGTCGTCCTCGGCGTCTTTTTCGTTTTCAGCTCGTCGGGCTTCATGGCCAGCCAGAAGTACAACCAGCCGCTGCGGTTCATGGTCCAGCAGATCCTCGGCGCCATCGTCGGGCTCATGATCGTCGCCTTCCTCATCTCCGTCAAGAAGTCCTTCTTCCTCCGGCCGTCCTTCGTTTACGGACTCCTCGGCGTGACGATCTTCCTGCTCGTCCTCTGCCTGGCCATGCCGAGCGTCGCCCGGACCAACCGCTGGATCGTCCTGCCCGGCCTGCGATTCCAGCCGTCGGAGCTGGCCAAGATCAGCCTCATCCTGTTCCTCGCGACCTACGTCGAGGCGAAAAAGGACACGATCAACGAGCTGAAGACCCTGGCCATCCCCCTCGCCGTGCTCATCATCTCGATCATGCTCGTTCTGCTCGAGCCCGATTTCGGCACCGCGGTGCTGATCGCGGCGCTGGCCGCGATGGTCCTCTTCATCGGCGGGGTCAAGTTCCGCTATCTCGCCGCGGCCGGCCTCCTGGCCGCCGCCCTGTTCGGCTTCTATCTCATCCAGGCCGACTACAGGGTCAAGCGCATCGAGGGCTTCTTCTCCGCCGACAAGGACGTCCTCGGCAGCGGCTACCAGGTCGACCAATCCAAGCTGGCCCTGGGTTCCGGCGGGCTCATCGGGGCCGGGCCCGGCCAGTCCACGCAGAAGCTCAATTTTCTGCCGTTCCCGCACACCGATTTCATCTTCGCCATCGTGGGCGAGGAAACGGGACTCGTCGGCACCCTCATCACCCTCGGCTTGTACCTCCTTTTCCTCTGGCGCGGGCTGAAGATCGCCCTCTCGGCACCCAGCCCGACGCTCAAGATGATCGCCGCGGGCCTGACGCTGGCCATCGTCGCCCAGGCGCTCATGAACATGTCGATCGTCCTCGGTTTAGGACCGGCCAAAGGAACCCCCCTCCCCCTCCTCTCCTACGGCCGGTCCTCCCTGATCTGCACGCTGGCCGCCATCGGCCTCCTCCTCCACATCAGCAAAAAACGGGGCGACACCTGGGGCACGGTCAAGATATGAGAAGGCCGGGCGTCATCATCAGCGGCGGCGGGACCGGCGGTCATCTCTACCCCGCTCTCGTCGTGGGGCGGAAGCTGATGGATCTGGCGCCCGAGATCGCGTTGACCTTTGTCGGGACCCGGCGCGAGGTCGAAGGCCGGATCATGGCCGAGCACGGCGTGCGCTTCATCCCCATGCGCATCGAAGGGCTCAAAGGCCGCGGCCTCAAGAGCCTGCGGGGACTTGTCGTCCTGCCGCTCGCCTTTGCCCACTCGCTCCTGATCCTGGCGCGGACCCGGCCGGCCCTGGTCGTCGGCGTCGGCGGCTACAGCTCGGGCCCGATCGTGCTTCTCGCCTCGTGGCTCCGCATCCCGACGATCATCCTCGAACAGAACGCCCGGCCCGGTTTCACCAACCGCCTGCTCCGGCGGGCCGTGCGCAAGGCCGTCGCGGCCTTCCCCTCGACCTTGCCGGCCTTCAAGGGCAAGGGTGTCCTGCTCGGCAACCCCGTCCGAGAGGAGTTCTATCGCCTGGCGGCGAAGAAGCGCGGCGCGGCCCTCGACGTCCTCGTCTTTGGCGGCAGCCAGGGCTCGCATTTCCTGAACACGAGGATCGCCGAGGCCCTGCCGCTCCTGGCCACGGCCAAGGACCGGCTGCGTTTGACCCACCAGACGGGAGTCGATGACCTGGCCGCCGTGACCGCCTCCTACCGGGCCGGTGGTTTCGACCGGGCGGAGGTCGCCGCGTATTTCCCGGACATGGCCGGCTATTTCGGCCGGGCCGACCTCGTCCTCTGCCGGGCCGGGGCGACGACGCTGGCCGAGCTCATAGCCGCCCGCAAGGCCTCGATCCTCGTCCCCTTCGCCGGGGCCGCGGAAGACCACCAGACCCTGAACGCCCGCGAGCTCGAGTCGGTCGGCGGGGCCGTGGTCATTCCCGAGGCCGAGTCCACGGCCGGGGCGCTGGCCGCCCGGATCCTCGGCTTCCTCGACCATCCCGAGGAGCTGGACGCGATGGAACAGAATGTCGCCCGGCTGCAGGTCGAAGACCCGGCCGGACGGATCGCCGCGCTCTGCCTCTCCCTGATGAAGCGTTCCGCCAAGGAGATCCCCGCTTGACCAAGAAAGGCTACCGCAAGCTCAACCACATCCATATGGTCGGCATCGGCGGGACCGGCATGAACGGCATCGCCGAGGTCCTGCTCAACCTCGGCTACAAGGTTTCCGGCTCCGATCTCCAGGAGAACGACGCCACACGCCGGCTCGTGCGCCTCGGCGCGGAGATCGCCATCGGCCACCGGGCCGAGAACCTCAAGAACGCCGACGTCGTCGTCATCTCGTCGGCCGTCCGCGAGAACAACGTCGAAGTCATCAAGGCCCGGGAGAGCCTGATCCCGGTCATCCCCCGGGCCGAGATGCTGGCCGAGCTCATGCGGATGAAGTACGGCGTTGCCGTGGCCGGCTCCCATGGCAAGACGACGACGACGTCCATGACCGCGCTCGTCCTCGAGGCCGGCGGCTTCGACCCGACGATCATCGTCGGCGGCCGCCTGAACACGATCGGGGCCAACGCCAAGCTCGGCGCCGGGGACTTCATCGTCGCCGAGGCCGACGAGAGCGACCGCTCGTTCCTCTACCTGTCCCCCTTCATCGCCGTCCTGACGAACATCGACGAGGAGCACCTCGACCAATACCAGGGCGTCGACGACCTCAAGACGACCTTCGTCAACTTCGCCAACAAGGTCCCGTTCTATTGCCCGGTCATCCTCTGCCTCGACGATCCCAATCTCCAGAGCATCATCCCGCAGATCCAACGCCGGGTCATCACGTACGGCTTCTCGGCCCAGTCCGACCTGACCGCCCGCGATTTCGCCTTCGACGAGTTCCGCAGCACGTCGGTCCTTTACGCCCGGGGGAAGAACCTGGGGGCGCTGAAGCTCCAGGTGCCGGGGATTCACAACATCCTCAACGCCATGGCCGCGGCCGCCGTGGGCCTCGACCTCGACATCGCGCCGCACACCATCCTCGAGGCCCTCGAGGGCTACACCGGGACCGGGCGCCGCTTCGAGCTGCGCAAGATCGTCGACGACATCATGGTCATCGAAGACTATGCCCACCACCCGACCGAGATCAAGGCGACGCTCGAGGCGGCCAAACGGGGCTGGGATCGCCGCGTCGTGGCCGTCTTCCAGCCGCATCGCTACACCCGCCTGTCGAAGCTCATGCCGGTCTTCGCCACGGCCTTCAACCAGGCCGACGTGCTCGTGCTGACGGAGATCTACCCCGCCGGCGAGGACCCCATTCCCGGAGTGACCGGGCAGGCGCTCTACGAGGAGGTCCGCCAGTTCGGCCATAAGCAGGTCCACTTCGAGCCGGACCTGAAGAGAATCGGGGCCCTTCTCAAGACCATCCTCGTCCCCGGCGACATCGTCCTCGTCCTCGGGGCCGGGAACATCAACCGGACCATTCCGGACATCATCGCGCAATTGGAGGCGAAAGGCTGACATGGCCACCGTCATCGGCGAGATCGGGAGGGAGAGGAAGCCGCCTCTCTTCGCCCGACGCCTGTTCCTCCGGCCGGGCGAGAAGGCCCTGGCCATTCAAAAGAACAGGCGCCGGCGGATCCTGCGGGTCCGCCATGTCCTCTTCCTGCTGGCGCTCCAGGCGGGCTTCTTCCTGGCCCTGCGGGAAGCCTATCTCTTCCTCATCACCTGGGACGAGCTGGCCATCCGCAAAGTCCAGGTCGTCTGCGCCAAGGACAACCTCAGGCAGACGCTCGAGAGCTACTTTGCCGTGCCGCGACTCGGCAACATCCTCCTCTGCGACCTCGACGCCGTGCGGGCACAGGTCCGGCGCCTGGCCTGGGTCAGGGACGCCAGTGTCCAGAAGGTCTTCCCCTCGGGCCTGCGCATCACGGTCGTCGAGCGGACGCCCTTCGCCCTGCTCGACCGGAACGGCCTGTGTCTCGCCGACGAGGAGGGCCACGCCCTCGAGCCGGTCTACTCCCTCGAGGAATACGCCCTGCCGGTCGTCTCCGACGAGACGGGCTTCGCGTCGGGATTCTATGACAAGTGGGACGCGGCCAGCCGCTGCTACAAGGACCTGCCCCCGGCCGAGAGGAACGCGCTCCTCGGCATCCGCTGCAGCGACTTCGGGACGCTCGAGCTCGCGTTCAAGGACGATCCGGTGAGGGTCATCGTAGGCGCGGCCTCACCGGCGGCGGATCTGGCCGCCTTCCGCGCCCGGCGGGTCGAATGGGAGGGCCTCTTCGGCCCTCTCGCCCTCGTCAATATGAGCTTCGACGGCCGGGTCTACCTGAGGCCCGCGGAGCCGGTCGCGGACGACCTCGACCAACCTGACCAAGGAGACTGAGCCATGCCCAAGAACAGCTACATCGTCGGGTTCGACATCGGGACGCGCAAGGTCGTGGCCATCATCGGCGAAGTCACCGAGGAGCGCAAGATCGAGATCATCGGCATCGGCACGGCCGACTCGCACGGCCTGCGCAAGGGCGTCGTCGTCGACCTCGACGCGACGACCACGGCCATCAAGAAGGCCCAGGAAGAAGCCGAGCTCATGGCCGGCGTCGAGATCGACTCGGCCTTCTTCGGCATCTCCGGCGCCCATATCAAGAGCTTCAACAGCCGCGGCGTCGTGGCCGTATCGGGCAAGAACCGGGAGATCACCCGCGAGGACGTCCGCCGCGTCGTCGACCAGTCCAAGGCCATCCCCATTCCCCCGGACCGGGGCATCATCCACATCATCCCCCAGGAGTTCATCGTCGACGACCAGGACGGCATCAAGGACCCGGTCGGCATGAGCGGCATCAAGCTCGAGGTCAACGTTCACATCATCACCGCCGCCCTGACCTCGCTCCAGAACCTCAAGAGCTGCGTCGAACGGGCCGGCATCGGCGTCGAAGAGATCGTCCTCAACCAGATCGCGACGGCCCGGGCCGTCCTGACCCAGGACGAGCGCGAGCTGGGCGTCGGCCAGATCGACATCGGCGCCGGCACGACCGAGGTGGCCATCTACGAGCGCGGCAGCCTTTGGTACACGTCGACCATCCCCATCGGCGGCGACAATTTCACCAACGACATCGCCGTCGGCCTGCGGACGCCCATTCCCGAGGCCGAGCGGATCAAGAAGAAGTTCGGCTGCATCGCCGGCCCGCCGGCCGAGGAGCAGGAGACGATCGAGGTGCCCTCGGTCGGCAAGGGCCGCAAGCCCCGGGTCCTGTCGCGCCAGCTCCTGGCCGACATCATCCAGCCCCGGGCCGAGGAGATCTTCCGCCTGGTCGATTCCGACATCAAGCGCATGGGCTACGACAAGTCGCTGAACTCCGGCATCGTCCTCACCGGCGGCACGGCCCTCCTCGAGGGTCTCGAGGAAGTGGCCGAGGAGATCTTCGACCTGCCGGTGCGGCGCGGCGATCCGGGCGGCGTCGGCGGCCTGGTCGACCGCGTCTCGACCCCCGACTTTTCCACGGCCGTGGGGCTCATCCTCTACGGCTTTCACATCTGGCAGGACCGCGGTCTTGCCAAGGACCGGAAGAAGGGCGCCATCGCCCGATTCAAAGATTGGTTCAAGGAAGGATAAGGAGGATCACATGAGCGACGAATCCAGCCGGCTGAAATTCCACCTGGTCGAGGATGCCATCGGGGCCAAGATCAAGGTCATCGGCCTCGGCGGCGGCGGCGGCAATGCCGTCAACCGGATGATCGAGCACGGCGTCCAGGGCGTCGAGTTCATCGCCGTCAACACCGATCTCCAGGCCCTCAACAGCAACCGGGCCCGGACCAAGATCCAGATCGGCCACCAGCTGACCAAGGGACTCGGCTCCGGCGGCCGTCCCGAGACCGGGCGCCAGGCGGCCATGGAGGACACGGAAAGGCTGCTCGAGATCCTTCAGGGCGCCGACATGGTCTTCCTGACGACGGGCCTCGGCGGCGGCACGGGCACGGGCTCGACGCCGATCATCGCCAACATCGCCGCCGAGCTCGACATCCTGGTCATCGCCATCGTCACCCTGCCCTTCGCGTTCGAGGGGCGGGTGCGGATGCGGCAGGCCGAAGAAGGGCTCAAGGAGCTCAAGACGGCCGTGGACACGGTCATCGCCATCCCCAACGAGCGGCTCCTCCAGACCGTCAACCTCAACACCTCGGTCCAGGACGCCTTCCGGCTGGCCGACGATATCTTGCGCCAGGCGGCTCAGGGCATCTCCGACCTCATCACCAAGCCCGGGCTCATCAACCTGGACTTCGCCGACGTCAAGTCCGTCATGAAGGGCATGGGCATGGCCTTCATGGGGACGGGCCTGGCCACGGGCGAGAACCGGGCCCTCGAAGCGGCCGAAAAGGCCATCTCCTCGCCGCTCCTCATCGACACCTCGATCGAGGGCGCGCACGGCGTCCTCATCAACATCACCGGCGGCAAGACCATGACCCTCCACGAGCTCTCCAAGGCCTCCCAGCTCATCCACAGCATGGCCGACCCCGATGCCAACATCATCTTCGGCACGGTCATCGACGAGAGCATGAAGGACACGGTCAAGGTCACGGTCATCGCCACGGGCTTCGATCAGCCCCTGGAAAAGGCGGTGGCCGCCGCGCCGACCCCGGTTGCGGTCAACGAGCCGTTCCGAGGGACGGCCCACAGGACCCCGGCCCCCTTCCCGGTCCAGCAGCAGACCCCGCCCTACCTTTTCGAGGGCCGGGGCGCCGGCGCGCCGGCCTGGGAGCCGTCCTCGATGAGCGACAAGCAGTGGGACTCCTACGAGACCCCCTCGTTCATCCGCCGGACGAAGCACTCGACGCTGAGAAAGTCGCCCAATGAGATCAGCTGATCTCGTCGTTGCCGGCTGCCGCGAGCTCGTGACCTGCGCCGGGCCCCTGCCCCGGCGCGGCAAGGACTTGCGGCAGATCGGCTCCGTCGAGAACGGCTGGGTGGCCTCGTCCAAGGGCGTCATCGTCTTCGCCGGGAGCGAGGACGCATTCCGGGCCGAAGTCTCGCCCGAGCCGGACGCGGTCACGGTCGACGCCCAAGGAATGGTCGCCATGCCTGGGTTCGTCGATGCCCACACGCATCTGCCCTTCGCCGGGGACCGGGCCAGGGAATTCGGGCTTGCGCATTCAGGGTTGGACCTACCAACAGCTGGCCGAGCGGGGCATGGGCATTCAGACGACGGTCAAGGCGACGCGGGCGGCCAGCCTCGACGATCTCGTCGGCCTGTCGATCAAGCGGCTCGACCGGATGCTCCTCACGGGCACGACGACCGCCGAGGCCAAGAGCGGCTACGGCCTCAACCTCGAAGACGAGGTGAAACAGCTCGAGGCCCTTCGTGATGCCGCGGCCCTCCATCCCGTCGACATTGTCCCGACCTTCATGGGCGCCCACGACATCCCGCCCGAGTATCGCGAGCGGCGGGAGGGATATGTCCGTCTCCTCGTCGATTCCCTCATCCCTGAGGTGCGGCAGCGCGGCCTGGCCGAGTTCTTCGATATCTTCTGCGAGCCGAGCGCCTTCTCGCTCGAGGAGACGCGGACGCTCGTCGCCGCCGCCAAGGCCGCGGGCTTCAAGGTCAAGATCCACGCCGACGAGTTCGTCTCCCTGGGCGGGACCGAGCTCGCCGCGGAGGTCGGGGCGGTCTCGGCCGAGCATCTCATCGCCATCACGGACGAGGGCATCTCGCGACTCGCGGCAAGCGACACGGCGGCCATCCTCCTGCCGGGCGTGTCGTACTTCCTGATGATGGACAAGCATGCCCCCGCCCGCCGCCTCATCGACGCCGGGGCGGCCGTCGCCCTGGCCTCCGATTTCAATCCGGGGAGCTCCCACGTGAGCTCCATGCCCTTCATCCTCCAGCTCGGGGTTTTCACCTTGGGGATGACGGTCGAGGAAGCCCTCAACGCCTGCACCGGGAACGCCGCTTACGCGATCGGCCGGCACGGCACGGTCGGCAGTCTCGAACCGGGAAAGAAGATGGATCTCCTGCTCTGCGACATCCCGGGCCACGTCTCGCTGGCCTATGAGGCCGGGCGCAATCCGGTCCGGACGGTGATCAAGAACGGCCAGGTCGTCGTCGAGGACGGCCGCAGGGTCGCCCCGCGCTGATGACACCCCGTACAGACCCTCGACCCCACTCCCAACGTGTGTTCAGGGTCAGTACTGAGGGGCCCTTTTCTTCCCGTTCCGCAGAACGGGGCCAACGCCTCGAACGTATCAATCCCCGCTTCTATGTTCTTCGTCTCGCCTGGCTCGGCCGAAAGGCCGCTGGGTCGACGGTCCCGGTCAATCTTCGCCCGGCTCGAGGCCGAGCTTCAAGAAGCCGGTGGCCTCGTCCTTCGTCCTTCCGATATCGTCCCTGAACCGGGTCAGGGTGACCTCACAAGTCACCGAGACGACCGCCTCCTTCAAGTGCCCGCCCCTGACAGAAAAGGTGTTGTCGCCGAGCGCGATGTGGGCGTGGATGAAGGGCTTGCCGTCGACGGTCGTGATGTTGCCATGGAGGGCGACGATCTCATAGGGGCCGGAGAGGACGGTCCAGTCGTAGTCGTTCGCGGCCGGGTCGAAATGGCCGATCTCGGCCTCGCCGACGGCGCCAATGCCGCTGAAGAAGCCGCCGCCGATCGCATCCCTCTCACAGAGGGCCTTGAGCGTCGCGACGATCTTCTCCCCCGCGTCCAGGCGAACGACGTAGGTCGAGCCCAAGACAAAGTATTTCATCAACTCAGGCCTTTGGCTGAGGCGCCTTGTCGAGCTTCCCCTTCCAATAGAGATAGGCGGGGATGCCCAGGCAGATGATGAGCAGGCCGAACATGGCGTTCTTGAACGAGCTGAGCAGAGAGCCCACCGCGACATAGACCGCGGCCAGGACGAAGATGATCGGCGTCACCGGGTAGCCCCAGGTCTTATAGGGCCGTTCGAGGTTGGGCCGCTTCTTGCGCAGGACGATGACCGCGGCCACGGTCATGCCGAAGAAGATCCACTCGCCGAAGATGACATACGTGAAGAGCTGCTTGAACGTCCCGGTCAGGGTCAGGATCATGCTCCAGCAGGTGATGGCCACGATGGCGACATGCGGGGTGAGGAACTTGGGATGGCACTCGGCGATCTTCTTGAAGAACATGCCGTCGCGGGCCATGGCGAAATAGACGCGCGGCGAGGTCAGCATGTTCTGGTTGGCCGCGCCGAGGATGGAGAAGAGGATGAGGAAGGTGATGAGCGAAGCCAGGAAGGGGCCCCCGATGGTCTGCATGACTTCGAGAGCGACCCGGCCTTCGGACGCGGCGATCTGGCCGACCGGCATGATGTAGAGGTAGGCCAGGTTGGCCAGGACGTAGAGGACGATGACGGCGATCGTGCCGATGAGGATGCCGAGGGGCAGGTTCTTCTTCGGGTTCTTGACCTCGCCGGCGCTGTAGGTCGCCGCCTCCCAACCCTTATAAGCCCAGAGCGAGGCGACCAGGCCGACACCGAAGGCCCCGAGAAGCGGCAGGCTGAACGGACCCGAGCCGGGTTCGACGAAGTTCCGGACCGCGCCATGGCCCTTGGTGAAGAAAAAGACGCCGATGACGATGATCCCGATGGCGCCCGTCTTGAGGTAGGTGGTCACGTTTTGCAGCCGGGACCCCCACTTGAGACCGATATAGTTGACCGTCCCCAGGAAGGCGACGAACGCGACGGCGATGAGCTTTTTCACCAGGGGCGTCATCTCGACGAAGCGCGGCAGGATGTTGTGGGAGAAGGCGACGGCGAGGGTGGCGATGGAGCCCGAATCGATGACCAGGAACAGGGTCCAGCCGAAGAGGAAAGAGATGAGCGGGCCGTAGGCTTCCCGGAGGTAGATATAGATGCCGCCGGCCTCGGGCATGGCCGCGCCGAGCTCGGCGAAGGCCACGGCGCCGAAGAAGCTGAACATGCCGCCGATGACCCAGACCGCGAGCATCAAGAGCGGGGCGGGCACCGCGGCGGCGATCTCGGACGGCGACAGGAAGATCCCCGAGCCGACGACGCCGCCGATGACGATCATGACGACATCCCAGAGGGACAGAATGCGCGGCAGGGCGATCTTGGTCTTGTCGACGGGAACGCAGACTTGAGCGTTTTGGTCCATGCGGTTCATCTCCTTCCAATGGGCACGGTCACAGCGGGGGATTCTAACAGGAGCCGGCGAAAAGGGCAATCACCGCCCGAATTCGCGGTTCGAGTCCTTGATAAAACCGCAGGGGTGGCGCATGATAGATGTACAGCACGTGCCGGTCCTGCCTTTCAGGGAAAGGAGTATCGGGAGATGCCATTCCCGCCCAGCCTGCGGAACCGCTGGATAACGCTTCTCGCGATCGTCGCCGCCTGCCTGATGTCCGCCCAGGCCCAGGACTGGAGAGGACGGATCGTCAAAGAAGGCGATGTCACGGTCGTCCAGAACCCCAAGGACCCGATCTACAAGGGACCGGTTCTCGTCCTCAAGGAGGATTGGACGATCGGGGGCAGGTCTGCAGCGGGAGATCAGGCGCTCGCCAGACCGTGGTGCATCGCCGTCGACGAAGAGGGCCTTCTCTACGTTCTCGACGTCCAGGACGCCTGCGTCAAGGTCTTTGACGGGACAGGCACTTACGTGCGGGCCATCGCCCGGCACGGACAAGGCCCCGGAGAGATCGGGGCCGCATTCTCGATCACGATCCCGGCGAAGTCAAAGACCCTGATCTTCAACGACGTCGGAGGGAGGCGCCTCGCGTTCTTTTCTCTGGACGGTACGTTTCAGAAGAACCTTCCCGCGAGAGGGCTCTCCGATGATCCGGTCATCGATTCGCGTTTCGACATCTATGTCGATTCGACCGACATCCGAAACCGCAGGGAATCTTTGAAGAAGATGAATCCCGATATGACCACCGTCCTGGCTGAGATCTTCGATCGGCCTTCGGACGAAAGCCATAACCCGTTCAAAGCCAGGACGAGGTGGATCCTGGACCCGGAAGATCGTTTCATCTTGGGCCGGGCGACATCCTACGAGTTCGACATTTTCAACAGCCGTGGCGTCCTGAGCCGTAAGATCAGGCGCAATTATGACCCCCAGAAAGTCAGCAAGGCCGATATCGACGAATTCTTGAAGAGAGGAGCGCCGCCCGGCGTCAATCCGACCTACGATTTTTCGACATCCCATGCCTATTATCGGAGCTTTTTCGCCGATGACCGGGGGCATCTCTTCGTCCAGACCTGGGAAAGGACCGCCGGGAACAGCCAGGATATCCACGATGTTTTCGACTCCCAAGGACGATTTATCGGCCGGGTGGGCATGCCCAGGCACGAGGACCTCATCAATCCGACGGTACGGGTGCTCAAGAAGGGTAAGTTCTACGCGATCGAACCCGATGATGAGGGGTATAACGTCGTCAAGAGGTATTCGGTGACCTGGCTCATCCCTGGCGAAAAAGGCATATCGCAGGATACCGGGAGCGACTCGACGCCAAAAGAGAGAATGAATAGAGATTAGGGCCGTTGGAGGCCATGTGATGGAGCGCTCGCCTGACGATCTTTTCGGCTTCGTGGCCCGACGATCGCGGAGAGAGACGGTTCTGTCTGCCTTCCGGCTTCGATTGCAGCGCGGCCGGGATCGCCTGATCCCCTACGTCGTTCTTTCCCTATCCGCCCACGTCATGGTCATCGGGCTGCTGGCGATCGCCCGGGGGACGAACGAAGGTTTCCGGAGCGCCATGCCGACAGAGAAAAGCGAGAAAGCCGTCCGGCAGGCCCTGGAGACCCTGCGCCTCGACGCCCGGGAGAGCCAGGTCCTGAGCGAGGCCCTGGCCGGGCTCGACGAGGACGCTTATGATTACATCTTCGAACACGCCCCCGATCTCGATCCTCGCCTCGAGGAGCGGGAGCGAACGGAGATCTTTCGGTCGCTCATGAAGGAATCCCTCGGCCGCCTCAAAGAAAGGCGCGTCGGCTTGTCCGCCCTGGACTTCCCGCCCTGGGAGCTCATGCCCGGCTCCGGCATTCGTAGCCCGATCCGAACGGAAGAGGGGGATCTCCTCTACCCCCTCGGCGCTGCTCCGGACGGCCGTCCCACGCTGTACAGGCTTCGGCCGGCGGCAGCCCAGAGGCTCGATTTCTTGCGGTCGTCCGGCGACCAGGAAAGGGGGACGCGGGAGAGCCGGGGCGGCAAGGTTGAGGTCCGCACGGAACGCGGCTTCGCCCGGGTCCCCGACGAATACTATTTCCGGGAATGCCCGTACAAGCGGATGATCGCCCTCGGCGGAAGCGTCTTCTTCGCCGTATCGGGGTTCCCTCGGCTCGAGACCACGGATGGATTTAAGACCTCCGGCGAGGTCCGCGATCAGCGACGAAGCCGCGCCGCCGCAGGATCCGATCCGCGGCCGGCCGATCCCATCAAGATCGTTTATATGCCGGCCTCCGTAGCCCGGCGAGAGCCGGCCGCCGGGGACATCCTGCCCGAGCTTCCCGGCCTTTCCGAAGAGAACGTTCAGAAGATCCTCGACGGCCTCATGGAGCTTAGCGACGAGGACCAGGTGCGGGTTTTCATGGAGAGGTTCCTCATCGGGCGGGACGCCGATGACCCCCTCCTGGCCCGGCTCACGCGGCGATTCCTTTATGAGAACCTGGGCGGGGCCTTCAATTTGGGGGACCGGCTGTCGACAGCCTTCGATTTCCTCGAAGAACTCTTCTACAACAAGATGTCCCAGAACGACCTCATCGCCTACGGCCTTAAGAACTGGATGAGCCGGACGGGCACTGAGATCATGATCTATCTGGCCGCTCTCTATGACTTTGAGAGGCGCGGCCTGGCGTACCTCGTGGATTCTCTGGACGAGATCGAGGCTGTGCTTGCCGGGCGCCCGGGGCGGGCGGAGGTCTTCAACAAGCCGGCCAAGGCCTTTGTCCTCGGCGAGGTTTACCGGGATTTCGTCTCGGGAGCAGGGCGCAGCGGCCCGGACAACCTCGATGCCGTGCTGCGAGAGTACCGGGACGAGCAGGAGCGGATCTACCGGCTCCTCATCGATATCGGCGGCGAGGCCGCGAATCGTGCCCGATACGCCTTGGGCGGATTGTATTGGGATGAAGGCAAGGAGGACCGGGCGCTTAAGGAATGGCAGGCGATCGACCTCATCTTCGAGACCCCCGCCCTGGCCCAGCTGCGCTGGATCATGTCGCTGACCTACGGCCAGGACCTCCTCTGGTCGAGGATCAGCGCCGTCTTCCGGGAGGAGTCCGCGAAAAACTCTGCGGCCGCGCTCGAGCGGTTCGCAAAATTCCATCTGTGGAAGAACCGTTCGGCCAAGCTCCAGGCTGGATCCGCGGATTGACCTGAGCGGCCGGCAAACGTCGTGCTCACTTCAACCGGCCCTTCGCAAATGCCGAAGGACTACCCTAGCCTGTCCATCATCCGGTACTGGACGGCCTCGGAGACATGGACGGTGGAGATGCCGTCGCTCCCTTCGAGGTCGGCGATCGTCCGGGCGACCTTGAGGACACGGTCGTAGGCCCGGGCGCTGAAGCCGAGCTTGGTCACGGCCATCTCCAGGAGCTTTTCGGCTTCGGCCGGCAGGGGGCAGAACTGCTTGACCTCCTTCGGGCCCATCTGGGCGTTGGCGAAGACACGCCGGCCGGCGAAGCGCTCCGTTTGCCGGTCCCGAGCCCGGGTGACGCGGGCCCGGATGGCCGCGGAGCTTTCGGCCGGCGTCCGCGAGACGATGTCGCGGAACTTGACCTCGGGGACCTCGAGCTGGATGTCGATGCGGTCGAGGAGCGGGCCGGAGATCTTCGAATAGTAGCGGGCCTTCTCACCCTCCGTGCAATCGACTTCCCTGCCGAGGAGACCGCGGCGGACGTCGGCACAGGGGTTCATGGCCGCGACCAGCATGAAGGCCGCCGGGAACACGACCGAGTAGCCCGACCGGGCGACCGTGACCCGGCCGTCCTCGACCGGCTGGCGCAGGTCCTCGAGGACCTTGCGCTTGAATTCGGGCAGCTCGTCGAGGAAGAGAAGGCCATGATGGGCCAGGCTGACCTCGCCCGGCTTGGGCACGATGCCGCCGCCGATGAGGCCCGCGTCGGTAACGGTGTGGTGCGGCGCCCGGAAGGGCCGCGTCCCGATCGTTCCCGAACCCGTCAGCAGCCCGGCCGCGCTGTAGACGCGCGTCACCTCGAGCATCTCGTCGTAGGACATGTCGGGGAGAATGGTCGGCAGCCGCCGG
This sequence comes from Candidatus Aminicenantota bacterium, assembly GCA_963743205.1. Classification (GTDB taxonomy): domain Bacteria; phylum Acidobacteriota; class Aminicenantia; order Aminicenantales; family Saccharicenantaceae; genus RBG-16-66-30. Next base: position 252,092 of record CAVUOW010000009.1, on the reverse strand, counting down.
GCGAGCATCGTCTTGCCCGCCCCGGGGGGTCCGACGAGGAGGACGTTGTGAGAGCCCGCCGCGGCGACTTCGAGGGCCCGCTTGACGTGCTGCTGGCCCTTGACGTCTTCGAAGTCGACCGGATAGACAGCCGGAGCGATGAGCTCGCGCTCGTCGAAGCGGCAGGGAACGACCTCCCCCGGCTCGCGAAGCAATCGGACGACGCGCACGATGTCGTCGAGGGCATAGACCTCGATCTCGCGGACGAGGGCCGCCTCGCGGGCGTTCGCCCCGGGCACGACGATGCCGCGGAAGCCGGCCTGCCGGGCCATGAGAGCGATGGGCAGAGCGCCGCGCACCGGCTTGAGGCGCCCGTCAAGGGCCAGCTCGCCGACGAAGAGATATTCGCGCAGGCGCGCCGCCGGGACGACTTCGAGAAAGGCGAGAAATCCGAGGGCGATCGGCAGGTCGAAGGCCGAGCCCTCTTTTCGCCTGTCGGCCGGCGCCAGGTTGATGGTGATGCGCTTGGACTCCAGGTCGTAGCCGCAGTTCTTGAGGGCCGCCCGGACCCGCTCCTTGCTCTCCCGTACGGCGGCGTCCGGCAGGCCCACCGTGACGAAGGTCGGGAAGCCGGGACAGATGTCGACCTCGACCTCGACGGGGTAGGCTTCGATCCCGTGGAGCGCGGCGCTCGTGATCTTGTACAGCATGGGGCCCCATAGAGGAGACGAACGGACGGACGGATCCTTCTCAGGAGGAAGGACTATTTGCCGACGTATTCTTTGGACAGTTGCTCGAGCTCGTCCTCGATCTCTTTGCGGGACTTGACCATGACCCGGGTCGTGGGGCCGGTCGGCGCGCGGGCTGGCTCGGGGGCATTATCAAGCGTTTCCTCTGGCGGGCGCTGAGGAAGCGTCGCGGTGTCGGGCTCCGGACGGGGCTTGGCGCCGAAGAGCTTGTCGCGGACGACGGGCACGGTCAGCTTGGAGATCTCGCGCAGGGTCTCGAAGACGCCGACGCCGCTGACGGCCACGGCCTCGACCCAAGGCATGCGGCGGGGGTTGAGGAGGTTGTTGAAGGTTTCGACCGGGATGAGGTAGTTGAGGTCCCGCTTGTTATACTGGAAGACGAGGGGGATCTTCAGCAGGTCGAGGTCGTTCTGGAGGCAGTTGCGGCGCAGTCCGTCGAAGCTCTCCAGGTTGGCGTCAAGAAGCGGGATCTGGGAGTCGGCGACGAAGACGATACCGTCGGCGCTGTGCAGCACGCTCTTGCGGGAGGCCTCGTAAAACACCTGCCCCGGCGCGGACATCAGCTGGAAGTGGACCTTGAAATCGCCGATCATCCCGGCCCGGATGGGCAGGAGGTCGAAGAAATAGGTCCGGTCGGTCTCGGTCTCGAGGCAGACGAGCTCGCCCCGCGAGGCGGCGTCGAGCTTATAATAGATGTAGCGGAGGTTGGTCGTCTTGCCGCTCAGGCCGGGGCCATAATAAACGATCTTGATGGCGATCGACTTCGTGGCGTAGTTAATGAACGGCATGAGGAATTCAACCCAATTTGATTATTATTCACTAACATACTTGGTTTATCAAGTCAACGAACGCCGGCGCCGGGGCTATGGTAAAATGGGGCCCGGAACGCCTGGAGAGGACGCCCATGAAAGACATCCGCAAGAGGATCCGCATCGCCGTGATCGGCGGCAGCCGTCCCGGCCGGCAAGCCTTGGACAGCGCTTTCGAGGTCGGCCGGCTCCTCGCCCGCGCCGGGGCTGTGGTCGTCTGCGGCGGGCTCGGCGGGGTCATGGAGGCGGCCTGCCGCGGCGCCCGGGAGGAGGGGGGCCTGGTGGTCGGCATCCTGCCCGGAGCCTCGCCCGCCGACGCCAACCCCTGGGTCGACGTGCCCATCGCCACCGGCCTCGGCTACACCCGCAACGCCCTCGTCGTCATGAACGCCGACGCCGTCGTCGCGGTCGACGGCGAGTACGGCACCCTCTCGGAGATCGCCTACGGCAAGATCCACGGCAAGAAGGTCGTCGGGCTCGGCACCTGGGATGTCAAGGGGGTGGACATCGCGGCGACGCCGGAGGAGGCCGTCCGCATGGCCCTCGAGGGGCTGGCCCGCTGAGATGAAGAACTACAGGATCGTCGTCGGCTACGACGGCACGAATTTCCTCGGCTGGCAGCGTCAGCCCGACGGCCGGACCGTCCAGGGAGTGCTCGAAGAGGCCCTCCGGAAGATCACCGGAAAGGGGACGGTCGTCCACGGCGCGGGCCGGACGGACGCAGGGGTCCACGCCCTGGGCCAGGCGGCCAGCTTCCGGGGCGTCTTCAAGCTCTCCGACGAGGTCCTCCTGCGGGCGCTCAACGCCGTTCTTCCGCCCGACATCCGCATCTTCTCTCTCGCCGAAGCGCCGGCCGATTTCCATGCCCGGCGGTCGGCCCGCTCGAAGCTCTACCGCTATCGGATCGTCAACGCTCCCCAACCGAGCCCGCTCGACCGCTCGTTCGTCCTCCACTGGCCCTATCCGCTACGGCTCGGGAAGATGCGACGGGCGGCCAAGCTCTTCGCCCGGACGGCCGACTTCACGGCCTTCTCGTCGAACCGCGACCGCTCCCCCGTCCGGACCGTCACCCGCTCGGAGCTGCGCAGGTCGGGCGATGAGATCATCTACACGATCGAGGCAGCGGGGTTTCTGCGCTACATGGTCCGGACGATCGTCGGAACGCTGCTCGAGGTCGGGCGCGGGCGGATCGAACCTGAAGAGGTGGAGGAGATCTTCCGCCGCAAGGACCGCTCCCTCGCCGGGCCGACGGCCGCGGCCAAGGGCCTGACGCTCGTCCGCGTCGATTACGGATCGAGAACGAGGGCCATAACGTAGGCGTCCTCGTCCGGCTTGGTGTAATAGTTCTTCCGCGAGCCCGCGACCTCGAAACCCAGCTTCTTATAGAGGGTCACGGCCGGCGTATTCGACTGCCGGACCTCGAGGGTCATGAAGGTCGCAGCGGCTTCGCGGGACTTGGCGATGACATAGCGCATCATGGCCTCGCCCAGGCCCAGGCCGCGGCAATCGGGGTGAACGGCGACGTTGTTGACCTGGACGTCGTCCCGGATCTGCCAGAAGATGACGTAGGCGACGACCTCTTCGTCCGCGACAACCGGGTTGCCCGGCCGGCGGACGACGACCATCGGGAACGAGATCGACGTGTTCTGGATCTCGCCGCGGAAAGTGTTGTCGCTCCAGGGATTGGAAAAGGACAGAGTCTCGATGGCCCGGACCGCGGGCAGGTCCGCCTCCCTCATCCGGCGGATAAAAAAACGGTCCTCGCCCTGGATCAGGTTCGGCATGTCTCCTCGGCCTGGGATCTCCGGAAATAGAGAGGCTCGAGGGAGGCCGCGTCGACGCCCCGGCCGGCGCGAAGGAGGCCGGCGCCGATCCGGCCGACCTCGGCGGCGATGAACGGCGAGCGGCCCGGAAAGACGGCCTGGTCGCCGATATGGGCCAGGATGCCGGCCCGGTAGGCCGAGATCCCGCTCCCGGCGAAAGCGATGCCCCGGGCGGCCGGGAGGCGCGCGAAAAACGCCTCCGGATCGTAGGCGCCTTGGGGGATGACCTCGACGAGGCCGCCGCCCTTGGCTTCAAAGAGCCCGGCGTAGATCTCCCCTTTCTTGGCGTCGAGGAGCGGACAAACGAGGGGCGTCCGGTCGGAAGCGAGCTTCGAGGCCAGGGCGAGAAGCGTCGATACGGGGACCGCGGGCTTACCGGAGGCGAAGGCCAGGGACTTGACCGCGCCGATGCCGATGCGGATGCCGGTGAACGAGCCGGGCCCGGCGGCCACCGCGAACGCATCGACGTCTTTGATGTCTTTGCCGAGCGCGCCGGCGAGAAAATCGATGGACCGGAACAGGCGGGCCGAATGGGTCGCGGCCGACTCGATGTTGGCCTCGCCGAGGAGAAGCTCGTCCTCGAGAAGGGCCACGGAGCCTCCGGGCGTCGTCGTGTCGACGGCGAGGATCAGCATGCCCCCTCCGTGTAACTCTGATCGTTCGCGATGCGAGGCGGCTGCAGATGCGAGGCGTCAAAGGGTGAAGCTGTACTCGGAGTACTGCGAACCCTTTGCAACGAAGCAGATGCGGCCGGATCGGATCGCCCGAAGGGTGAAAACGCCGGTCCTGGTTCTTCTTGTCTGAGAGAAAAATGCGGCGTTTTCACGAACATCAGAGTTTGGCGGCGACGGCGCGGCCGATGTCGAGGCTGGTCGATCGGCCGCCCATGTCGTAGGTCCGCGCCGTCCCTTCCTTGATGACCTCGGCGACCGCGGCCTCGATGGCCGCTCCCTTGGCCGTCTCGCCGATCCAGTCGAGCATCATCTTGGCCGCGAGGATCGTGGCGATGGGGTTGACTTTGTACATCCCGGAGTACTTCGGGGCCGAGCCGTGCGTCGGCTCGAAGACGCCGTATTTGTCGCCGATATTTCCGCTGCAGGCGAAGCCCAGGCCGCCGACGAGCTGGGCGGCCAGATCGGAGATGATGTCGCCGAAGAGGTTCTCGGCGACGAGGATGTCATAATCGTGGGGGTTCTTCAGCAGCCACATGCAGATGGCGTCGACGTTGGCGTCCCAGAATTTGATCTCGGGATAGCCCTTGGCGACCTGGCGGGCCGTGTCGAGCATCAGGCCGCCGGTCTCGCGCAGGACGTTGGGCTTCTCGATCAGGGTGACCGATTTGCGGTTGGACTTACGGGCGAACTCGAAGGCCGCCCGGACGATGCGGGCGCAGGCGGACTTGGTCATGATGCGCGTCGAGATGGCGATCTCGTTCGCCGGAACGTCCTTGAAGCGTTTGAACTTGGGGTTCGTCAGGAGGGCTTCGCGAACGACCGCAGGCAGAGGAAAGAACTCGACCCCGGCGTACATGCCTTCGGTGTTCTCGCGGAAGATGACGAGGTCGATCCCCTCCTTATAATTCAGGGGGTTGCCGGCATAGGCCTTGCAGGGCCGCAGGTTCTGGTAGAGGTCGAACTCCTGGCGCAGGCGGACGATCGGGCTGAAGTAGGACAGCCCCTGGCCCCGGAGCGAGGGGTCGAGCTCGCGGTCGGCGTCCTCCTTGGGCTTGGAGGTGATCGCGCCGAAGAGGCAAGCGTCGGTCTCGCGGAGGAGCTTCAGGGTCCGGTCGGGGAGCGGATTCCCCTCTTTGCACCAGAATTCCCAGCCGATGTCGCCATAGAGGTAGGCGGCATCGAGGCCGGCCTTTTCGAGAACGATCATCGTGGCTTCGACGACGTCCTTGCCGACCCCGTCCCCGGGGAGAATGGCGATCTTGTACTTTGGCATGGGGCTTACTCCTGTTTTTCTTCGATCTGGCCTTGGACGAGTTTGCTCTTGGTGTATTCGATCAATCCGCCGGCGGCGATGATGCCGAGGACGGACGCCGGGAGCGGCTTGAAGCGGAAGGTCCCCTTGGCCGTCCGGATCTCGCCGGCGGCGAGCTCGAGGTCGACATGGTCGCCCGCTTCCAGGCGGTCCGCGGCCTCCTCGCTCTGGAGGACCGGCAAGCCGATGTTGATGGCGTTGCGGAAGTAGATCCGGGCGAAGGACTTGGCCACGACGGCCTGGACGCCGGCCGCTTTGAGACAGGCCGCGGCCTGTTCGCGGGACGAGCCGCTGCCGAAGTTCTTGCCGGCCACGATGATATCGCCCGGCTTGACCTTGGGGGCGAACCCGGGGTCGAGGTCCTCCAGGGCGTGCTTGGCCATCTCCTCGGGCGTCATGATCTGGTAGGTGTAGCGGCCGGGGAAGATGACGTCGGTGTTGACGTTGTCGCCATATTTCCAGACGATGCCGTGGCTCATGTGAATTCTCTCGGATCGGTGATCTTGCCGGTGACGGCCGTCGCCGCGGCCGTGGCCGGCGAAGCCAGGTAGATCTCGGAATCGCGGTGGCCCATCCGGCCCCGGAAGTTCCGGTTCGAGGTGCTCAGACAGACCTCGCCGGCGGCCATCAGGCCTTCGTGGGCACCGAGGCACGGTCCGCAGCCCGAGTTGAGGATGACGCACCCCGCGTCGACGAGGACGGCGAGCGCGCCCGACTTGAGAGCCTCGCGGTACACCGCCCACGAGGCCGGGAGGACAAGGACCCGCACCGACGGGTGGACCTTGCGGCCTTTGAAGATGGCCGCCGCGGCTTCGAGGTCTTCGAGGCGGCCGTTCGTGCACGTGCCGATGAGGACCTGATTGACGGGCTTACCGGCGACGGCGGCGACCGGCTTGACGTTGTCGACCGAGTGGGGACAGGCGACCTGGGGCTCGAGCGCGCCGAGATCGTAGGCGAGCACGGATTCGTACCAGGCATCCGGATCGGATGAGACGGCGGTGAAGGGCCCGCGGGCCCGGCCCTCGAGCCATTTCAGGGCCTTGTCGTCAGGGGCGAAGTAGCCGTTCTTGGCCCCCATCTCGGCCGACATGTTGGCCAGGGTCAGGCGCGCCCCGACGCTGAAATCGTGCGCCGCGGGGCCGTCGAACTCGACGGCTTTGTAGTTGGCCATCTCGGCGCCGTGGTCGCCGATGAGCTTGAGGCTGAGGTCCTTGGCGAAGACTCCGGGGGCCATGCGGCCGGAGAGGTCGATGCGCATGGTCTCGGGCACGCGGAGCCAGATCTCGTCGGTCGCCCAGGTGCAGGCCGTCTCCGTCCGGCCGATGCCGGTGGCGAAGGCGCCCAGGGCGCCGTAGCTCGGCGTGTGGGAGTCGCTGCCGACGATGACCAGGCCCGGCAGGGCGAATCCCTGTTCGGGCAGGACCTGGTGGCAGATGCCTGCGTTGATGTCGAAGAAGTTCGGGATCGCCTGCTCGGCGACGAACTCGCGGATCGTCTTGTGGTTTTGGGCGTACTTCTCGTCGGCGGCCGGGACGATGTGGTCGAGGACGATGACGATCTTTCCGGGCGCCTTGACCTTCTTGACGCCGAGCTTCCGGAATTCCTGGATGATGGCCGCCGAATTGTCGTGGGACAGGACGTAATCTGGCGATACGGTGACGACCTCGCCCGCCCGGACGTCTTTGCCGGCTTTGCGGCCGAGGATCTTTTCCGTCAGCGTTTTACCCACGATCGACCTCCTGGCCCTCCCATTTTATGGGCGCCTCGAGGTCTTGTCAACGGAGCCAGCCCCGTCCGGGCCGGCCTTCAGGTGCGAGGGTTTTCCCCCGGAAGGCCGCGTCAACGGGGCCGAGGGGTCGTCGGAGTGAGCATAAGCGCTGATTTAGCCGGGCCGGAGCTGGACGAGGGCAGTTTCAGGGGAAACCGCCAAAACGTGTTTGAGCGAGGCTGTAGCGGCGGGAAGCGGATTCTGAGGAGCGACCTGCAGAATCGTGGCTGAGTACTCGAAGCCGCGATTCTGATAAATATCTTAGGAGAGTTTCTTGGGGGGGACACGTACCTTCGGTACATGTCCCCAAGTGTCCTGGCGCCGAGTCCGGCGTGCGGACTGGCGTGAAAAATCAGCGCAGCGAACGGAGATGATTCCGAGGCCCAAAGCGGCCTGCCGAGGCTATTCGAGCCAGACCTTGACGACGGCCCCATCGTCCTCGATCTCGATGATCGACATGGGTCCGGCCTTCTTCAGTTCGGTCCAGAGGGCCTTGAGGTCGACTTCGCACCGGCCGTACTTGCCGTCATTGATCTTGACGTGACGGGTGTCGTCGCAGCTCAGGATGAGCTCGATGAGGGCGACGGGCAGGGTCAGCTTGACCTTGGCCTCGCTCGACTTGCTGTCGGTGATCAGGACCTTGAACCACCGGACCTCACGACCCTCGACGTATTCCGGGTTGGGGCTCTTCTTGACGGCCGACTGGATGACCTTGAAGTCGTTGCGGTTGGCCGCGGCCGCGGGAGCGGCCAGGGCGATGATCGCGAACAGGGCCAGGATGACAATGGTGGTTTTCTTCATGGGGGTTCTCCTCTTCGGGTTTGCTAATCGATCCAGATCTCGATGATCGAGCCGTCGTCGCCGGCGATGCGCAGGATGCTCTCCTTGGACTTGGCCAGCTCGTTCATGATCTTGGAGATGTCATAGCCTTTCTTGCGGATGGCCGCCTTGTCGTCCTCGTCCAAGGCGCTCAGGGCCAGGTCGGCCAGGGCGATCGGGATGTTGAGCGAGAAGGCGGGCTCCCTTTGTCCGGCGGCGCGGATCCGGATCCTGAGCATCCGGGCCGTGACCCCGACCTGGGGCTTCCGATCCTCGGCGGACTTGAGGCTTTCCGGCGAGACGCGCAACAGGGCGATGCGGGCCCGGTCGAGGAGCTCGGGGTCCTTCTCGGTCTCGACGATCCTCGAGAGGATGGGCGCGGCCTTGGCCGCCTCCTTCTTGTCGGAGACGAAGCTCAGCTTGTAGGCCGCGTAGTAGCGGACGACTTTATTCTCATGGTCGAGCCGGCTCTCGATCTCCCGGAGGGCGGACTCGTTCCCCTCCTTGTACAGGTCGAAGGCCAGATCGACGATCGAGCCTTCGGATTCCTCGACGAGACTGGGCTTGGCGTCATCGAGCCCGATGTAGCCCTTATAGGCGCGCAGGGCTTCCCTCTCCCGGCCGCCGATGCCGCTCAAGCACTCTCCTTTATAAAAGAGGGCTTGGCCGGAGAGCGGGCTCGAAGGGAACTTGTCGATGAGCTCGTCGATCTTGTCGAGCGCCGCCTTCCAGCTCTTGTCGAAGACGAGGAGCTTGGCCTCGCGGAACAGGGATTCGTCCGCCGCGGCCTGGACACCGGCCCGGAGGGCGGCCGCCTGCGCCAGTCCGAGGACGAGGAGGAGACAGAATGTCAGGGTGGTTTTTCTCATGTCAAACCCCGCTTTGCAGTTCTTTCCTGACCAGATTGATCTTGAGGAGCAGCTGGCGCCCCTCGACATAGTCCCGGATCCTCCCCATCTCGGCGGCCGGCAGCTCCGCGTCGATCTGGGAGAGCTCGAGGAAGAGCATCTCGATCTGGTCGCAGATGGCCTTGGCTTTGGACATCTGGAACCTCTCGAGCTGGGCATTGAGGTACTTTTTCTTTTGGAGGAGGTCCCGGGCCCGTTCCCAGCGGACGGCCGCCGGCACGACGGGGCCTTCGTCGGCCGATTCGAAGACGTCGAGGAGCACGTACTGGCTCTTCTCCAGGTAATCGAGCGTGTTTCGGCGGGCCATCTCCAGCTCGGCCCGATCCAGGAACTCCACGGAGGCGTGATAACCGCCTTCCCGGTCCGCCGGCAACCCGGGAGTCCTCAGCGCGAAGTACATGGCCACGGCACCGACCATGAGCCCGGCGGCGAGCCCGACGAGCGCGGGCTTCATCTGGAACGAGGTCCACCAAGCCCAGGGACGGGGGGCCGGGATCCGGCGGCCGGCTTTGACGTCCGCGGCCAGGGCGCGGTCGGCGATGACCGCAGGCAGGACATCCCAGTCGACCGAGGCGGCCGCTTCGCGGATCTCGGACCTGACCGCCTCCGTTTCCTTGAGAAGCCGTTCGATCGCGCCGGCCTCGGCCCGGCGCTCCGGGTCCTTTCCGATAAGTTCACTCATCGCCTGTCTCCTTGCCTCATCCGTGTCTTTCGACAGGAAGTCCGCCCCATCCGCCCGGGTCATTGTCGATCGGCTCATGATTCGATCCCCAATACCGGCGCCAGTCGTTTCCGGAGATTCTGGACGGCCTTGAAATGGAGCGATTTGGCCGTGCCGATCGAGATCTTCATCGTCTCGGAGATCTCGTTGAACTGGAGCTCGTTGTAGTGCCTCATGACGAAGACCATCTTCTGCCGCTCGGCCAGCGTGTCGACGCACCGGGCGAAAGCGCCGCGGAGGTCCGAGGCGGCGGAGTCTCCGTCACGGGACGGCGCGGCGGCGACCGGGATCTCCTCGAGCGGTTTGGTCGTTTCCCAGTCCCGCCGTTTCTTCTGGTGTTTCCGGTAGCTGTCGATGCTGATGTTCTTGGCCATCTCCAGGAGCCAGCCCTGGAAGGACTTCCCGGGCTTGTAGAGGGCGACCTTTTGATAGAGCCTGAGGAAGGTCTCCTGGACGGCGTCGAGGGCGTCCTCGCGGTCCCTGAGGATCGAATACGCCATGACGAACACTTTCTGCTGGTAGAGCCGGATGACCGTCATGAACGCCTCTCGGTCCCCCTCCCGGATCTTCTCGAGAAGAAAGGCGATCTCGACCGCCCCGACCTCTCGACCCGCGGAGACTTCACTCATGGGACCTCATAGCGTTCAACGAAAGGCCGCCCCCTAAAGTTTACTGCTATCACTAAGCGGAGAGAATCCCGCTGGTTCCCCCAGGGGACGGCCGATAGGGACGGAAATTCAGGAGCCGGCTAAAAGCGCGAGAAGCCGCCGCGGTCGCCTCCCCCGCCAAAGCCGGGACGCCGGTCGGCACCCGGCCGTTCGGCCCGAGGCCGGGCGTCGTTGACGATGAGCTTGCGCCCGTCGAACTCGGTGCCGTTGAGCTTGCCCTTGGCATCCTGGGCGGCCTCCGGCGTCGCCATCTCGATGAAGCCGAAACCGCGGCCCTGCAGGATGTTGACCGAGGTAACCTCGCCGTGCTGCCCGAACAGCTGTTTCAGCGCGTCTTCCGTGGTCTTGAAGTTGAGGTTACCGACATAGAGCTTTGAAAAAGACATTCCCCATACCTCCTGACTCTCCCGCCTGCGCCGGCCCCGCAGCGGGGAGGCGCGGCGGTCTGAGAGCCCATTTTCCATATTTCCCAGATTGAAATCAAGCGGGTTTCTGCTAGAATCGGGAGGCTTGGGAACGAGGAGCCGCCATGAAGAAATCCACCTACATCGTCCTGATCATTCTGTTCTTCCTCGCGTTGGCCGCGGCCGGCACCTTCTTCGTCCTCATCGAGGATATCGGAGGACGGGCGGTCGACATCCCGACGCGCGGCTATCTCGAAGTCCCGCTGGCCGGCTCCATCCCCGAGATCGCTCCGCCGGACGCCCTGATGTCCTTCCTGCTCGGGACGAGACCGCTCGCCCTGCACGATCTCTGGGAGAACCTCCGCAAGGCCAAGGTCGACGGCCGCATCCAGGCCGTCGTCCTGCGGCTGGGCCTTCTCGAGTGCGACTGGGCCAAGGCCAACGAGATGCGCGAGGCCATCCTCGACTTCCGCCGCTCCGGCAAGAAGGCCTTCGCGCTGATCGACGAAGCTCCCGACTTCGACATGGAATATTTCGTGGCCACGGCCTGCGACCGGATCATCCTCCAGCCCCTGGGCTGGCTCGGGGTCAACGGCATCGGCGGCTACGTCCCGTTCCTGAAGGGGTCCCTCGACAAGCTCGGCATCCGGGCCGAGTTCGAGCACATCGAGCAGTACAAGACCGCCACCAACATGTTCACCGAGAAGGGATTCACGCCGGCCCACCGCGAGGAGATGCAGTCGCTCTACGCCGACATCTTCGACCAGTACGTGGCGGCCGCGGCCAAGGCCCGCGGCAAGACGGACGCCGAGTTCCGGGCGCTCATCGACCGCGGCTTCTTCCAGGGCGAGGAGGCCAAGACCGCGGGCCTCGTCGACGACTGCCTCTATGAGGACGAGGTCCAGGCTCTCCTGCGCCGTGACGGCGGGACGCTCCTCCCGGTCCGGTTCGAGGACTACACGCGGATCAAACCCTCGTCGGTCGGCCTGGAGTCGGGAGCCAGCCAGATCGCCCTGATCTACGCCGTGGGCACGATCATGACCGGCGAGAGCCTGCCCCAGATCATGGGCGGCTCGACGGTCGCCCGCTGGATCCGCACGGCGCGCACGGACCCGTCCGTCAGGGCCATCGTCCTTCGGATCGACAGTCCCGGCGGGTCCTCGGTTGCATCGGACGTCATCTGGCGCGAAGTCGCGTTGGCCAAGAAGGCCAAGCCCGTGATCGTCTCCATGTCGGATGTGGCCGGCTCGGGCGGCTACTGGATCGCCATGCCGGCGACGAAGATCGTCGCCGAGCCCCAGACGCTGACCGGATCGATCGGCGTCCTGGCGGGCAAGTTCAGCATCGACGGGCTCCTGGCGAAGCTCGGGGTGACCACGGAACGACTCGTCTTCGGGGAAAAGGCGGACGCCTTCTCGTCTTTCCGGCCGTTCACCGAAGGAGAGCGCAAGGTCCTCAAGGACGAGCTCCTCTGGATCTACGAGCAGTTCCTGACCCGGGCGGCCGAGGGCCGCGGCCTGACCCGCGACGCCGTCGATGCCGTCGGCAAGGGCCGCGTCTGGACCGGCCGCCAGGCCAAGGACCTCAAGCTCGTCGACGAGATCGGCGGCCTGACCATGGCCATCGGTCTGGCCAAGAAGGAAGCCGGCATCAGCGCCGACGAGGAGGTCCGTCTGGACGTCTGGCCCCGGAAGCGCACGCTCTGGCAGTCCCTGGCCGGACGGCCGGGGCTCGGCCTCGATCTGAAGAGCGCGACGGGGCGCGGGAAGATCCTGGAGACGGCCCGGATGATGAATCAAACGAAGATCTGGGCGATCATGCCCTTCTGGGTCAAGCCTCAATAGCGAAAACAGCTCCAATCGAGGTTCTTCTCTCGATTCCGGAGGATTCCTCTCTCCGGCTTGGCTCAGGGTATTGCCTCTAGCTCCCCGGCCCCGGAACCAGTTGTGCGGTCCCCCGCTTCGCGGGCCCCCCTCCACCACGGGGATCTTCGAGGCAACACCCATCGCCGCCTCGAGAGGAAGTCCGGAAATGGGAGAAGATCCCAATAAAAGGGGCTTTTTTTCGTTCACTCGCGAAAATCCCCGCACGGCGGCGACGGATGTCACCCCAGGCCCCCGTGATGGAAAGGGGGCCCGCCGGAGGCGGGGGAAACCGGATTCGCAGGTTTCCGGCGCGGGGGCAAGGGGCGATATCCATCGCAAAGCCGAGAGGGGATTTTCAGTCGAGTGGCGGGCTGAGCTATCACTAAAAGGCGAACGAAGAAGGACAAATCGTTTTGAATTCGCAGACCGAGCAGCTGTGCCAATCGGGCCGGGCTTTGAACTCGCCGGCCCGGATGCCCTCGGCCGCCTCGCGGATCTTCTCTCCCGCCCGGCGCAGCTCTTTCTCACCCTTGGCCGCGCGCCCGATGATGTCGGATTCGAGGAAGTGGAGCCGCGTCTCAAAGGGGAGCAGGCCCTCGGTCTTTAAGAATGACAGGGCGTAAACGTCCATCTGCAGGCTGTCGGCAGCGGCGCGATCGGCCTCTTTCTGCGAGGATACCTCGGTCGTCTTGAAGTCGATGACGACCGCTCCGGCCTCCTCGAAATCGACACGGTCGAACCGGCCCGAGAAGCGCAGGCCTCGCTCCTGCCAGCGGAAGGGCCGTTCGAGGAAGGCCGGCCTTCGCCCCGACTCCTCCTCGCGCTTGGTGAACAGCCGCAGGGCCCTCTCCCCCGCCGCCTTGCGCAGCTCTTCGTGCTCCCGGCTGAGGAAGCCCTCGTTGACCCAATTCTTCCGGTAATCCTCGAGCACGGTCCCGATGTCGACCGAGCGGTCCTTCATCCGTCTCCGCAGGTAGCTGTGGATCGTCGCATGGAGGACGCGGCCGAAGACGATCGCGTGGTGGGGCAGGACGGGGACGCGCATGTCGTGGCGGAACTTGTACTTGAGCGGGCAGATGAGGTAATCCTCGACCCGGACGAAGCTCAGCCGCAACGCCCCGGCCGGGCGGACCGCCGCCGGCGTCGTCGTCTTCCCCGGCGCGAGCGCGTAACGGCGGATCTCCTCGAGGACGGAGGCCTTGAGGACGTCCTCGGGCATCTTGGGAATGTCCAGGGCCTCGAGGACGAAGGGGCTGACCTTCTTAAACCGCCGCGTCCCGTAGTCCCTGGCCCAGGTCATGTAAAGGGCCCTGCGGGCCCGGGTCATGGCCACGTAGAACAGCCGCCGTTCCTCCTGGAGGTAATTTTCCCGACCCGGCAGGGTCTCCTTGAGGACGCCGTCCGGTACCGGGATGCGGTCGCGCCGCTCCCGCCCGGGGAAGCGGTCCTCGATCAGGCCGACGAGGAAGACCGTCCCGAACTCGAGCCCCTTGGCCTTGTGAACGGTCAGGACGTTGACCGCGTCCTCGTCGAGGTCCGCCTCGGACGTGGCCGGGTTGTCGCCGACCTCGGCCAGCAGATCGAGATAGCGGGCGAAGGAGCGGATGGAATCGTTCTCGACGAGCTCCGAGAAACCCTTGATCTTGTCGAAGAAGAGCCGGACGTTCTTGACCCGGACCTCCGCCTCCGGGGTCATCGGGCAGACGAGCGATTTGAGGAAACCGCTTTGGTCGAGGAAGGCATAGACGACGGCGCCGGCATTCTTCGTCCCGGCGAGTTCGACATACCGCGTGATGTCGGCGAAGATGCGCTTGATCGTCGCCTCCGTCGACGGGGCGATCTCCACGGGGCTCGTCGCTTCGGCGATCGTCTTGAAGACGTCGTGGAGGCTGAGGTTCTTCTTCTCCGCATGGCCCGCGAGCCGGCTCAGGTCGTACGGGTCGGCCTTATAGACGTCGGACAGGGCGAGATAGAAGAGGTCGCGGCTGTTCTCGAAATCCGTCAGCGCCCGGATGAAAGCGACGATGACCTTGATCTCTTCCTGCTGGTAGAGCCCGCGGCTGCCCGAAAAGCGGAACGGGATCTGTTTCATGTTGAAGGCGCGCAGGTACGGGTCGGCGTCGGCGTTGCGCCGGACGAGCACGGCCATGTCCCGCCAGTCGGCGCCGCCGGCCCGGATCTCGAGGATGCGGTCGGCCACGGCGTCGGCCTCGCTGCCGAGCGTATCGAACGAGAGCATGTGGATGCTCTTGCCCCCGACCCGGGCCGCCGCGCGGAGGCGCTTGTCGACCTGGTCCTTGAATTCGAGCCGGTTCGGATCGTTGTGGCGGATGAGGCGGTAGGAGGCGTCGAGGATGGATTGGGTCGAGCGGTAGTTCCGCGTCAGGACGATCCGCTTCGCCTCCGGGAAGACCTCCTCGAAGCCGAGGATGTTGCTGAGCGAGGCGCCGCGGAAGCGGAAGATGCTCTGGTCGTCGTCGCCGACCACGGTCAGGTTCCGGTGCTCCGCGGCGAGCATCTTGACGAGCTCGAACTGAACATAGTTCGTGTCCTGGAACTCGTCGACGAGGATGTAGCGGTAGCGGCGGCGGAGCTCGTCGAGGACGGACGGCCGCCGTCGAAGGAGGTCGACGACGAGCGTCACCTGGTCCTCGAAGTCGATCAGGCCCTGGGTGCGCAGGAGCTCTTCGTAAGCCCCGAAAACGCGGGCGATCTCGAGGTGCTTGCGCGCGGTCTCCGTCTCGGACTCGCCCGAGGCCTTGCGGCCGAGCTCCTCGGCGTAGCGGAGATAGTCCTGGGACCGGACGTCCTCCTGCTTCAGCCGGCGGATGGCTTCGAGGACCTCCTGGATGTGGCGGGTCGGCTGCCCGAGCGGCCGGTAGTAGTCGAGAGGCAGCCGGAAGAGGTTCTCGCGGAAGAAGATGGCCTGGTCGACATCGGCCAGGAGCCGGAAATCGGGTGGATAGCCGACGTCGAGGGCGTAGTCCCGGAGGACGCGCTCCCCGAACGAATTGAAGGTGCTGATCTCGGCGAAAGAGGAGGTGTAGGGAACGAGGACGTCGACCCGGGCCTCCATCTCGCTCGCCGCCTTCTCGGTGAAGGTCACGGCCAGGATCTCGTCGGGACGGGCCGCCTTGGCGGCGATGAGCCGGGCGATGCGGTGCGTGATGACCTTGGTCTTGCCCGTCCCCGCGCCGGCGACGATGAGGAGCGGCCCTTCGCCGTGCAGCACGGCCCGGCGCTGGGCGGGGTTGAGGCCTTCGAGCAGGGCCCGCTCCTCCGGCTGTCGTCGATTCCTGGCGGGCCGGGGCATCTACTTCTTGGCGGGCGCGGCGGGCTCGACGACGACCTTTTCGCCGGGGGCGGCCAGGCCGAGCTTCTCGCGGGCGGCCTTTTCGACCGCCCGGGGGTCGTCCTCGAGCCGGCGGATCTCGGCCTCGAGCCGGTCCCGCTCCGCTTCCAGGGCCCGGATCCTTTCCGTGCGCGTCTCCATGGTCCGGCGGGCCCGGCGGAGGTCCATGACGCCCTTCTTGCCGAAGAGGGCGGTGACGATCATGATCAGGAGGACGCAGGCGACGCCGAGGACGATGATCTTCTTTTTCACCGGACCGCCTCGAGCCCCTTTTTCAGGATGGCCTCGACTTCTTCGGCCGATTCGGCCTCGGCGTAGCAGCGGATGAGCGGCTCGGTGCCCGACTGACGCAGGACGACCCAGCGGTCCTCTTCGAAGTCGAGCTTGAGGCCGTCGAGCGTCTCCGAGGCCACGACCTTGCGGCGGCCCAGCTTCGCGGGCGGCTCCAGAATGAGGGCCTTGAGCTTTTTCGCCCGCTCCGGGGTCAGAGGGAGGGTCCTCTGCCCGCTGGTCATGGTCCCGTATTCCTTGAAGAGATCTTGGCGCAGGGATCCCAGGCTCCGGCCGGTCACGGCGATCATCTCGGCGACGAGCAGGCCGGCGAAGATGCCGTCCTTCTCCGGCAGGTGGTCCTTGACGGCGATGCAGGCGCTCTCCTCACCGCCGAACATGATCTGACCTTTGAGATAGAGCTCGGCCATGTACTTGAAGCCGACCTTCGTCGTCGTCAACGGCAGTCCGTATTTGCGGGCGATGCGGTCGAGGAGGTGGGTCGTCGTGACCGAACGGGCGACGCCGCCGCGCCAGCCTTTGACCCGGACGAGATAGTCGAGCAGAAGCGCCAGGATGATGTTCGGGTGGACGAACCCCCCGGTCTCGTCGATGATCCCGAAGCGGTCCCCGTCGGCGTCGGTGGCCAGCCCCAGGTGGCAGCCGGTCTTGACGACGTGGGCCTTGAGCTCGGCCAGGTTCTCCTCGGTGCAGGACGGACTGACGCCGCCGAAGTAGGGATCGACATAGCCGTGGAGGCCTTCGACTTCGACGCCGTTCTCCTCGAGGATCTCGTCGAGATATTCGCGGCTCGTGCCGTAGAGAGGGTCGGCGGCCACCTTCAGATGGGCCCGGCGCATGGCTTCGAAATCGATCTTTCCCTGGAGGTAGGCCAGGTAATCGCCCTGGAGGTCGATGCGCGTGACGGACTCGTCGAGAAGATGCGTCGTCAGGGAAGAGAAACCGGGCATCAGCCGGCGGACCTCCTCTTCGATGGCGTCGGTCACGTCGGGCAAGGCGGGGGCGCCGGTGGCCGAGTTGAACTTGAGCCCGTTGTAACGTGGCGGGTTGAAAGAGGCCGTAAAATTGATCCCGCCCTGGCACTCCCGTTTGATGATCTGGCAGGCCAGAGCCTGGGACGGCGCGTCGCGATCGGCCAGAAAAACCTGGATCCCGTTGCGGGCCAGGAGTTTCGCGGCCTCCAGGGCGTAGCGGTCGGAAAGGAACCGGGTGTCGTAGCCGACAACCACGGCGATCGGCCGGTCCCCGTACTTCGTCCGGAGGTAATTGGCGGCGGCTTGGATGACGACGCGGACGTTGTGAAAGGTGAAGTCCTCGCCCATCACCCCGCGCCAGCCGGAGGTGCCGAATCGGATCATCATCGTCCAAAAATTAGCACAGTCCCCCGGCAAAAGCAACGCAGGAGGCCTCTGGCCGATTTTCGTCCCGGCCTGACAGCCCAAAAAGGCTATTTCGAGGCCTCAGAATATCACCCCTGGCGGTGACAACCGGTTAGGCCGGCGATGAATTCCGACTCCCCCTTTTGGGTCACCCTCCCCCGCGGATATGGCCGGGGAACCTTCTTCCGCCCCCGATTATGACATATTTCGGCTCCCGGTCTAGGCCCCGGCGGCCGGTCCTCGCCCCGAGAATTTTCGTTGACAAGCCCCTTTTTTTTTGATATTTGGATAGTTAGAGTGATGAGGAACTAACTAAGAGTCCAGATGCGGGAAACGAGCGCCATTTACCCTGGATCGTTCGACCCCATCACCAACGGGCATGTGGATATCATCGAGCGGGGCCTCAAGGTCTTCGACCGGGTTGTCGTCGCCGTCCTCAAAAACCCCAAAAAACGCCCTCTCTTCACGACTAAAGAGAGGGTAAAAATGATTCAAGAGATTTTTGCCTCAAGGAAAGAGGTCGAGGTCCTGGCCTTCGATGGCCTCCTGGTCGACTTTGCCCGGGCCCAGGGGACGACCGTCGTCATCCGGGGCCTGCGGGCCATTTCGGACTTCGAGTACGAGTTCCAGATGGCCCTGATGAACCGGAGCCTGGCTCCGGACATTGAGACGTTTTTCATGATGCCCAGCGTCCGTTATTCGTTCCTCAGCTCGAACGTGGTCCGCGAGGTCGCCGGCCTCGGCGGCTCCGTCGAGGGACTCGTTCCCGGGCCGATCGCCCGCAAGCTCCGGAACAAGATCGACAGGTCGAAAAAGGTCCAAATTCCATAAAGGCAGGCAAACATGTTCGGATTCTCTCGGGAAAAAAGCGTGGTCGGGTTGGACATCGGTTCCTACTCCGTCAAGGCCGTTGAGCTCCGTCCCCGGAAGAAGGGCGGAGAGGAGGCCTACGAGCTGGTCAAGATCGGCTACGAGCCGCTGCCGCACGACGCCATTGTCGAGGGGACCATCATCGACTCGGCCGCGGTCGTCGAGACCATCCGCCTCCTCTGCGAGGAGAACAAGATCGCGACCAAGGACGTGGCCATTTCGATCTCCGGCAACTCCGTCATCATCAAGAAGATCTCCCTGCCGGTCATGGAGAAGCAGGAGCTGGCCGAGAGCATCATCTGGGAAGCCAAGCACAACATCCCCTATCCCTACGAAGAGACCAACGTCGATTACGCCATCCTCAAGCCGTCGCGGACGACGGACGAGAAGAACCTGGACATCCTGCTCGTCGCGGCCAAGAAGGACAAGATCGCCAACTACAGCAACGTCATCGCGCAGGCCCGCAAGAACCTCCAGAGCATCGAGGTCGACGTCTTCGCCCTCCAGAACGTCCTGGAGATCTCCTATCCCGACGTCTTTACCAACAAGACGCTGGCCCTGATCAACATCGGGGCCAACATCACCAACGTCGTCATCGTCGAGCGGGGAACGCCGCAGCTGTTCCGCGACCTGTCCCTCGGCGGCTTCTTCTTCACCGAGAACATCCGCAAGGAGCTCAGCATCTCCTTCGAGGAGGCGGAGAAGCTCCTCAAGGGCATCCCGGGGAAATCGACCACTCCCGACCAGTTCGCGTCGCTCCTGTCGATGAACGTCCGCGACCTCCTCGACGAGATCGAAAAGACCTTCTCCTTCTATGAGGCCTCGGAGAAGCGGGAGAGGAAGATCGAGCAGATCATCCTCAGCGGCGGGCTGGCCAACGTCATGAACATGGTCAGCGCCTTCGAGACAAAGTTCCGGATCAAGACGGAGATCCTCAATCCCTTCCTCAATATCCGGGTCGATGACAAGAAGTTCGACGCGGTCTACTTCACCGACATGGCGCCGATCTTCGGAGTCGCCGTCGGCTTGGCAACCCGAAAGGTGGAGAAGTAACCATGATACGGATCAACCTCCTCAAGCCGGAATCAAAAGACATCCGGGAGAATGTCACGACCCAGGGTGTGGTCGAGGAAGGGGCGAAGAAGGGGCCGAACATCGGCAGCCTCATCTTCCTCATCCTCATCATCGCCCTCGGCGCCGCCTTCTTCTTCCAAAAGAAGGCCTTCGACCGGGAGAACGCCCTTCTGGCCACGGCCCGCAAGGACAAAGCCGCGCTCCAGTATGTCGAGGCCAAGCTCGAACAGCAACGGCTGGCCCGCGCCTCGCTCGACCAGAAGATCACGCTCATCGAGAACCTGAACGCCCAGCGCGACCTGGCCCCCCGGCTCATGGACGAGCTGAGCCGCCGGCTCCCGGAATGGGTCTGGCTGACCGAGGTCGTCTATGACGCCAAGGGCATCCAGATCAAGGGGCGCGCCCTGACGAACAACCTCATCGCGGACTACATCTCCGGCCTCGAGGCCAGCCCCCAGGTCATGAACGTCAATCTCGTCTCCTCAACGCAGAAGACCGCCCAGGGCGACCAGTACCAGGAATTCTCGTTGCGGGCCATGGTCGAGAAGAAGCCGGACCTCGTTCCGGCTCCGGCGGCGCCTGGACCAGGCGCGAAACCCGCCGCCAAGAAAGGGGTGCAGCCATGAAAAACTGGCCCTGGTACGGATACGTCGTCTTGGCCGTCCTGATCTTCGGCCTGGCCTTCCTCTTCTACTTCAAGCC
This sequence comes from Candidatus Aminicenantota bacterium, assembly GCA_963743205.1. GTDB lineage: Bacteria > Acidobacteriota > Aminicenantia > Aminicenantales > Saccharicenantaceae > RBG-16-66-30. The sequence continues at coordinate 231,925 of CAVUOW010000009.1, read as the reverse complement.
CCAGAACGCCAAGCTCAAAGCCCTGACCGCCGAGCGGGTCAAGATCGAGCAGGAAGTCCAGAACCTGAAGCAGAAGAAGCGGGAGCTCGATAAGATCGAGGCCGACATCGTGGCCATGACCGCCAAGCTCAAGACCCTCGAGGTCAACATCCCCCAGCGGAAAGAGATCGCCGACATCCTCCGGCAGATCCAGGCCCTGGCCTACGACTCCCGGCTCGATGTCCTGCGCTTCGCGCCGGGGAACGAGATCAACAAGGACTTCTACGCCGAGTGGCCGATCCCCATCCAGGTCTCCGGCAACTACAATAACCTCGGGGTCTTCTTCGACAAGCTGAGCAAGTTCGCCCGCGTCTTCACCATCGAGAATTTCAGCATCAAGACCTTGGCCCGCCAGACGGATCTGAATACGATCTCCGCCAACTGGACGGCCAAGACCTATTTCTTCGCCGAACCGTCGGCCGCCACCGTGCCGGCCAAAAAACAGGCAGCGAGGGCAAGATGATGAGAAAAGCCGTCCTTCTCCTTCTCTGTATCTCGTTCGCGGGCCTGGCCCCCCTCCTCGCGCAGGAGACGACGGCCACACCGCCGCCCGAGAACGCGCCGGCCCTGACCGTCCAGACGGGTTTCACCTACAACCCTGAGGGGCGCCGCGACCCGTTCAAGGATCTCCTGGCCGGGCGCGACATGCGAGAGAAAGCGGCCGTCGGCGAGAACCAGATGTTCATCGATGACCTCGTCCTCTCCGGCATCGTCATGAACAAGAATGTCTATACCGCCCTGATCGGCATGCCCCAGGGCTTCCCCATGTTCGCCAAGGTCGGCGACAAGTTCGCAGACGGGTACGTCCTGTCCATCAGCGAGACGCAAGTGGTCCTGCGGAAAACCCACGAGCGGGGGATCCCCCTCGTAAGGCCGAGAGACATCATCAAGGAAATCACGGAGGAGCTGTAACATGAAAAAGAGAATCCTTCCGGCCGTGCTCGCCGGGCTGTGCGTGCTTTGGCTCTCCGCCCTGCACGCCCAGGGTCCGGCCCCCGCCGTGCAGATCAGCAAGATCCAGGTCTTGCCGGGCGCGCTTGCGACCAAGCTGATCCTGGAAACCAACGGCCCCCTGTCCGTCGACCGGGCCTACTATCTGCCCGAGTCGCCCCGGACGCTCGTGCTCGACGTGGCCCGGGCCACGACGGCCGCCGCTCCGGCCCTCCCCTCCTCCGGCACCGGGCTCGTCCGTGATATCCAGGTCGAGAAGGCCGGGGCCGACGCGCTGCGTCTGCTCGTCCGGCTGAGCGAGCGCGTCCCGGCCCGCATCGTCAGAGAGACGGGGCGCACCGTCGTCGAGCTCAACGGCGTCCAAAGAGGCCAGAGCGGCTACATCATCGATGCCGCCACCCAGGCCGAGCTCGACCGCAAGGCCAAGGCCGAGATCCTGCTCAGCCGGGTCGATACGACCTCCGGCGCCGAGGCGATCTCCATCAAGGCCGCGCTGACCGGAGCCGTCGTCACCCAGGTCTTCGCCCTGGAAAATCCGCCTCGCCTGGTCGTCGACCTCTTCGATACGCTGCTCGCCGCCAAGTCCGACGTCTGGCCGATCGAAGATCCGCGGTCCACGGTCCAGCGGGTCCGGGTGGCCCAGTTCCAGACCGCCGGCCCGCGGCCCATCACCCGGATGGTCTTCGACCTCAAAGAACCCGGGCTCTATGCTCTGGATTCCCGCGCCGACGGGCTTGTCGTGTCCTTCTTCCCCTCCACCGCAGCGGCGCCCGCGGCCCTCGTTCAACCGGCCCCGGCGTCGGTGCCGGCGCCCGTGCCTGCGCCCGTCCGGACCGAGCCCGCGCCGCCCAAGGCCGAACCCAAGATCGAACCCAAGGCCGAGGCCAAGGATATCCCGGTGACGACCATCTGCCCGCCGACGGCTCCCGCGGCCGCCCCGTCCCAAGCCGAAGCGAATCCCGTTGTGGCCCAAGAAAAGGCCCAGAAATTCTCTCCCAAGACGATCTCGGGCGCAGAGGAAAAGTATTCCGGCGATATCATCAGCCTCAAGATCAAGGATGCCGACCTCAAGGACGTCGTCCTCTACCTGGCCGAGTTCGCCGGGCTGAACGTCGTCTTCGATCCCGATGTCCGGGGCACGGTCACGGTCAACCTCCAGGACGTCCCCTGGGACCAGACCCTCGACATCATCCTCAAGCAGAACAAGATGGGCAAGACGATCGAAGGCAACATCCTCCGCATCGCCCCCGTCTCCGTCCTGACGCGGGAAGAAGAGGAACAGCGCCGGCTCACGGAGAGCAAGGAGCTGTCCGGCCCGGTCATGGTCAAGACGATCACCCTGTCCTATTCGAAGGCCAAGGACGTCGCCGCGCTCCTGCGGTCCAAGATCTCGACCCGCGGTGAGATCATCGTCGACGACCGGACCAACACCCTGCTCATCTCCGAGGTCCGCGACAAGCTCGACCTCCTCGAGAAGCTCATCACGGTCGTCGATACGCCGACCCCCCAGGTCTCGATCGAGGCCCGCGTCGTCGAGGCCTCGGCCACGTTCGTCCGCAACCTCGGCATCCAATGGGGCTTCAAGGGCGTCGCCGACCAGTTCTACGGCAACGCGACCAACCTCCAGTTCCCGAATAGCGTCCTCGTCGACGGGGCGATGATCCCCCAGGGCATCGTCACCAAGGGCATCGGCGGCCCGCTCGGCGGCTACGCCGTCAACCTGCCGGCGCCGGCCTTCAATTCGGCCCTCGGCTTCTCCTTCGCCAACGTCCTCGACACCTTCCGCGTCGACATCGCCCTGTCCGCCCTGGAAACGGGCGGCGACGGCAAGATCATCTCCCGGCCCTCGGTCGTCACCCAGAACAACCAGCAGGCCGAGATCATCCAAGGCCGCCAGATCCCCGTCCAGACGGTGGCCAACTTCACCGTAACGACCCGATACGTCAACGCCGCCCTCGAGCTGCGGGCCACGCCGCAGATCACCGCCGAGGGGACGATCATCATGGCCATCGAGATCCAGAACAACGCGGCCGACTTCGCCAACCTCGTCAACGGCATCCCCCCGATCACGATGCAGAGCGCCAAGACGACGGTCATGGTCCCCGACGGCGGCACGACGGTCATCGGCGGCATCTACCGGACCGAGGATTCGGTCACGCGGGAGCGCGTGCCCTTCCTCCATCAGATCCCGATACTGGGCAGCATCTTCAAGAACTTCGCCCGGACCAAGCAGAGCCGGGAGCTGCTGATCTTCATCACGCCCAGGATCATCAAGTAACAGGAGAAAACGAGCCATGAAAAAGATCACACCGACTCTCAAGGTCCTGGCGGTCGCGGCGGCCTTCCTCGTGCTGGCCGGCTGCAACAGCATATCGAAAACGACCAAATCCAGCAGCATCATCGTCGTCGAGAGCCTCACCGGCACGACGGCCGACGGGGAGACCGCGGCCTACCTGCAGTCCGACGTTCTCGGAAGCGACGGCCTCGTCCGGGTGGACAACGCCACGGCCAACATCATCGTCCGGCTGGTCAACCCCACCCCCATTGACGGGCCTTCGCAGTTCAACGACGTCGTCCTGACGAGCTATCGCGTCACCTACGAGCTGCCGACGGGCCCGGGGACGGCGGGCGTCGACGTCCCGCTGCCCTTCGACGGCAACTTCTCCACGTTCCTCTGCCCGGTGGACGAGTCTGTCTCGGTGCCGTTCGTGGTCGTTCTCGAAGCGGCCAAGCAGGCGGCCCCTCTCAGCCCCCTCATCGGCACGGCCACGGTCCTCGAGCGTAAGGCCAAGATCGAGATCTTCGGCCATGACCTGACCGATCACGAGGTCACCGCGACCGGCTACCTGACCATCTACTTCGCCGACTACCAGGGCACGGTACCGGTCAAAAAGTAGGCTTTAGTCAGGCCTCATTCAAAGGGCTCGTCCTTCGGGACGGGCCTTTTTTTTGGGAAGGGGTCAAACCTACGCGATGCCAGTTTATAAACTGGCATCGCGTAGGTTTGACCCCTTCTTGTCAATCGCGAAAGGGGGAATAGGAAAAGGTCACTGATCGTTTCAGCCGGATCCTGGGCAGGGCATCGGCCAGGGCCCGGTCGATCGTGACGCGTTCAGCCGCTTTGAGGATGAACTGGACCCGTGAGACGTCCCGGATACGGGCGACCGGAGCGAACGCGGGCCCAAGGACTTCGAGACCGGGCGCATGCTTCTGGAGGAGCGCCCGCAGCTCCCGCGACTTGGCCCCGAGCGCGCGGACGTCGCGGCCTTGGAGAACGACCTCGGCCAGGCTGGCGAACGGCGGGTAGTTCAGCACCCTGCGGAACTCGATCTCCCTGTCGTAGAAGGCCCGGTAGTCGCCCGCGGCGGCCGCGTCGACCGTGAAGTGGACTGGCGGGGCCGTTTGGACGACGGCCTCCGCGTCGGGGGCCTCGCGGGCGAAATCGAGCATGGCCGACACCGCCTCAAAGGTCTTCTGACCGGCGCGATAGTCGGAGAATCCCAACAGGTACTCGGGCCGGAGGACGGCCACGAGCCCGACCTTCGGCACTCCCGCCTGATGGACGAGGAGCTGGGTCCCGATGAGCAGAGGGATCGCGCCTTTGGCGAAATCGGCCAGGATGCGCTCCCGGGCTTCGGGCTTCGAGGCGGTATCCGCGTCAAAACGGGCGATGCGGACCTTGGGGAAGAGCCGCGCCAGCTCCTCCTCGACGGCCTGCGTCCCGGCGCCCCTGCGGACGGCCAGCTCGCCGCCGCAGTCCGCGCAGCCGCGGCGGGCGTCCATAGCAAAATTGCAGTAGTGGCAGATGAGGCGGTCCTCGGCCTTGTGATAGACGAGGGCGATGTCGCAGCGCGGACACCGGGGCGCCTGGCCGCAGGCCGAGCAGACGACCTGGGCGGCGTACCCGCGCCGGTTCAGGAAGAGAATGGCCGGCTCGCCTTTGTCCAGGTTCGCCCGAAGCCTTTTTTCGAGCTCTCGGGAGATGATCGGAGCGTCCCCCGCATGCTCGACGATAGTCACCCCGGTGCGCCGAGGCTCGATGCCGAGATCGATCAGGAAGCCGAGACGGCGGGCTTCAGCGAAAGCCTCGACGGTCGGGCGGGACGACCCGAAAACGGCCACGGCCCCTTCGGACCTGGCCCTGAGCCAGGCCCCGCGCCGGGCATCGTACGAGGGGCTTTCGGCCTGGAAATGCGACTCTTCCTGCTCGTCATCGACGGCGATGAGCCGGAGGGATCCCGTCTCGAGGAACAGGGCCGATCGCGTCCCGGCCACGAGCGCGGCCCGTCCGCTCTTGAGCACGCGCCAGGCGTCCTCCCGCTGCTTCTCGGTCATCCGGCCGTGGAAGATGACGGCCTGACGGCCATAATCGGCCTTAAAGCCGGCGACGAGCGATTCGACGGGGGCCACTTCGGGATGAAGATAGAGCACCCGGCCGCTGGCCGCGACCGCACGCCGGACCAGGGTCTGGAAGGCCGCCCGTCGCGGACGGTCCGAGCCGAAAAGATACCAGACGCCGCCGCGCCCGTCGACGATGTCGCTCTCGACGGGGGCCAGGACCCCGGCCTCGCGAAGCGCTTCGGGGAAGGCCAGCCCGAGCTGGACCGAGGCTTCCGCACCGCCCGGCTTGGGGGGTGCGGGCGGAGACGCGAGCGTCCGTTCGACGGCCACAAGCCCCGCCTTTTCCATCCGGGCGACGAGGCCGGAGACGTCGGCGCCGCCCATCTTCCTGCGGAGGAAGAGCGGGCTGCGGCCTTTCGGCGCGACAGCCAAGAGGCCCGCGAGGAGCCGCGCCTTCGGACCGAGCTTGCCGCCCTCGAGGGCCTCGCGCCCGGCCGCGGTCAGGACGACGACGACCTTGGTCTTCCCCGCGAGCGACGGAGGCAGGGCGGTCTGGAGGATCTCGCCCCAGGAGGAGCGGAATTCGGCGCTCAGGCGCCCGGTGAATTCGAGAAAGCGCTCGTCGCGGAAAGGCCGGTCGTCAAGGACCTGGATGAGCTCCTTGACCTTGACCCCGGCGACGGGCGGCTCGGTCGTCACCGCGACGATGAAGCCGTGCTGGCGGCGCGTCCCGAGCGGGGCGACCACGCGCGCCCCCGGCTTAGCCGCGGCCCGGCAGGCCTCGGGAACGGCGTAGAGGAAGGACTGGTCGAGAGGCAGAGGGAAAACGACCCGGGCAAAGACGGTCATTTTTTGCCGAGAAGAGCCATGACCTTCTGCATGTCCTCCCAGACCATGCGCTTGAGCTCCCGATTTCCTTCGTTGCGGACGAGGTAGGACGGGTGGAACGTGGGCATGACCGGGATGCCGAGGTAGCTGCCGAAGCGCCCGCGCCGGACCGTCATGCCCTCGCGGCCCGGGGCGAAGTAGTCCGTCGGCGTCTTGCCCAGGATGACAATGACCTTGGGCCGGATGAGCTCGATCTGGCGAATGAGGTAGCGCGAGCAGGCTTCGATCTCCTCGTGGTGGGGCACGCGGTTCTCCGGCGGCCGGCACTTGACCATGTTGGTGATGTAGACCTCGTCCTCGCGGAACTTCATGGCCGCGATGATCTTGCGGAGGAGTTGCCCGGCCCGGCCGACGAACGGACGGCCCTGGAGGTCTTCATCCCGCCCGGGCCCCTCGCCGATGAACATCAGCTCGGCCGCCAGGTCGCCCTCACCGGGCACGGCGCGGGTCCTGAACCTATGGAGATCGCAGAGCGTGCAGGCGAGGACATGGCGGTCGATCTCTTCAAGGAGCTTCCGTTCTTCGGCCGTCTGGAGAGGACGGTCGGCGAGGGACGGCAGAGCCGACGGTGCGCCGGAAACGCCGGCGGCCGCCCCGGCCCGGTCTTCGGGGCGGCGGAGGACGAAACCCGCCCCGGCCTCCGTCAGGAAATCGACGTGGGCCTTGAGGTCCTCGCGGATCTCAGCGGCGTTTTTTTTCAAGCAGGGCCTCGATGCAGTCGAAAATAACGCGGCTCACCTCCCGCTTGCTCAGGAGGCCTGTGTCCTGGACCGGACCGGACGGGCCGATGATCGTGGCAGCATTCGCGTCGGTCCCGAAGCCCTTCCCCTCGCCGACGGCGTTGGCGACCATGAGGTCGGCGCCCTTCGCGGCCATCTTTCTCCGGGCGTGGGCCACGATGTCGTGCGTCTCCGCGGCGAAACCGACCAGGACCTGTCCCGGCTTCTTTTTCTTGCCGAGCAGGGCCAGGATATCCGTCGTCTTCTCGATGGCCAGCGAGGAGCCGATCTCGTCTTTGGCCGCTTTTCGCCCCTTCGGCGCCTTGAAGCGGAAATCCGAGACCGCGGCGGCCATGACGACGATGTCGGCCGCGGGGAAGGCCTTGAGGACGGCCTTTTCCATCTCGGCCGCCGTTACGACCATCTCCGTCCGGGCGTCGCACGGCGGGACGAGCGCGGTCGGGCCGGAGACGAGGATCGTCTTCGCGCCGCGGGCCAGGGCCTCGCGGGCGAGCTCGTAGCCCATCTTCCCCGACGAGGGATTGGAGAGAAAGCGGACCGGGTCGAGCGGCTCGCGGGTCGGGCCGGCCGTCACCAGGACGGTCTTTCCCTCGAGGCTGGCGCTGCGGGTGAGGATCCGCAGCCCCTCCCGGACGATCGATTCCGGTTCGGCCAGCCGGCCCCAGCCGGTGTCGCCGCAGGCGAGATAGCCCTTCTCGGCCTCGACGAACTCGGCTCCCAGGGCCTTGAGCCGGGCGATATTGGCCTGGGTCTTCCGATCGAGATACATGGCCTCGTTCATGGCCGGGGCGATGAGGATCGGCGCGGGCGTGGCCAGAAAGAGGGTCGACAGGAAATCGTCGGCGACGCCGCCGGCGAACTTGCCGATAACGTTGGCCGTGGCCGGAGCGACGCACAGGAGCGCGATCTCCCTGGCCACTGCGACATGCCGGATCATCCGCGTCTCCGGCTCCTCGAACGTATCGACGATCGTCTTCGTCCCGGCCAGAGAGCTGAAGAGCAGGGGCGAGATGAGCCGCGCCGCGTTCGGCGTCATGACCACCTGGACTTCGATCCCGGCTTTCTGGAAACCGCGGACGATCTCGCAGGCCTTGTAGATGCCGATCGACGACGAGACACCCAACGCCATCTTCTTGGTCATGGCCGGCCTTTCGCGAAGCTTCTCAGGATGGGCGTCAGGCTCGGGGCCATGGCGTCGGGACGATGACGGACCGCCCGGATGACGGTCTTGAGGTCGGCCACGGCCCGGGCCAGGTCGTCGTTGACGACAACGTAATCGAACTCGGCGTAGGCCCGGATCTCGGCCCGGGCGTTCCGCAGGCGGCGCACGATCGCCTCGCGACTGTCTTCGCCGCGGCTGACGAGACGGCGGCGGAGCTCGGAAGCGACCGGGGGCATGATGAAGATGAGGGCGGCCCCCTCGACCCTGGCCCGCACCTGGCGGGCCCCCTGGACGTCGATATCGAGGACGATATCGCGATGCCGGCTCTTCATTTCGACCTCGGCTCGGGAGGTCCCGTAAAGATGGCCGTGGACCCGGGCATGTTCCAGGAACCGCTTTTCACGGACCATGCGCTCGAAGATGCGCTCGGTGACGAAATGATAGTCGACACCGTCCTTTTCCGAAGGGCGGCGCGCCCGCGTCGTGTGCGAGACCGAGAACTCGAGTTCGAGCGCCCGCCGGACCTTCTTGATGAGGGTCGACTTGCCGCTGCCGGAGGGCCCGGTGATGACGAAGAGCATGGCTTCGACTCCCCTATTCGATGTTCTGGACGTGCTGGCGGATGCTCTCGAGCCCGTTCTTGATGGCCAGACTCTCCCTGGTGATGCGGATGTCCTGGGACTTCGAGGCCAGCGTGTTGGCCTCGCGGTTGAGCTCCTGGGACAGAAAGTCGAGCTGGCGCCCCACGGGTTCGCCGACCTTGGGCGACAAAAACGCGTCGAACGAGTCGAGATGGGTCTTGAGCCGGCCGATCTCCTCGGCCAGGTCGTAGCGCGTGGCCATGAACGAGGCCTCTTCAGCCAGCTTTCCCTCGGAGACCGGCGCGCCGGCGTTGAGGTCGGCCAGCCGCTTCTTGAGGCGGGCCTTGAGCCGGGCCGGTTGGCGCTTGAACTGGGCCTCGGCCCGGGCGACGAAGCGCCGCACGGCGGCCAGATGGACCCGGAGCTGGCGGACGGTCTGACGCCCTTCGCGGAGGCGAAGCGCGATGACGTCGTCGAGGGTCCGGGCGAAGCTTCGTTCGATGAAGGCCGTCTCCTTGGGGCCGAGGGCCTTGCGGCCGACCTCGACGAGCTGGGGAATGCGGAAGAGGCTGTCGAGCGAGATGTCGAGATGCAGGCCCGTCCGCCGGGTGACCGGGGCGAGGGAGGTCAGGATCTTCTCGAGCAGGCCCTCGTTCAGGGTGAAGTCCCAGCTCTCGGCCCCGGTCGGCACGATATCGACGGTGACCTCGATCCGGCCGCGGTGGATCCGCTTCTGGCAGATGGCGCGGAGGCGGTTCTCGGCCTCGCCCAAAGGCGCGCCCTTGTACGACCAATCGAAGAAACGGTGGTTGAGCGTCTTGATGCTGATCTTCAGCCGCAGCCCGGGCGACGTGAAGTTCTTTTCGGCGAATCCGGTCATTCCCAGGATCATCGCGTGTGCTCCTTGGTCTCTAAGGCGCTTCGTTCCGGACCCCGTCAAGCGTCTCCGAAAAGGGCCCGGGCGATGCCGTAGGCGTTGAGGCTCGAACCCACGGTCAGGTTGTCGGCGATGGCCCAGATCCAGAAACCCCTGGGGATGGCCGGGTCCTTCTTGACCGGGCCGAGGTGGATGCGGTCCTTCCCGGCGACGGTCGCAGGCGAGACGACTCCGGTCTCTCCGGCCGCCGCGGGCCGGAACGCGTCGTTCGATCTCAGGCAATCCTCCACGGCGGCCGCGGACACGTCGCCGCCGAGCTCGAAGTGGGTCATGATCGAGTAGGTGTGGAAGACGGGCGCGAGGATGATCGACAGGGAGAGAGGGGGCGCCGCGGCGGCGAGGACGCGCCGGATCTCCGACGAGACCCGGTTCTCGAGAGGCGAAAAGCCGTTGCGCTCCGGCTTGATCGTCCGGGTCAGCAGGTTGAAGGCGACCTGGTGGGGAAAGACCTTTTTGGACAGGGTCGTCCCGCCCAGAAGGGCGTAGCTCTGCGCGGCCAGCTCCTGGATCCCCTCTTCGGCGTAGGCCGAAACGGGCTCGAGCACGACGGACAGGGCCTTCGCCACGCCGAATCCGGCCTCGAGGGTCGTCAGAAGGTGCGCCAGGATGATCGTGGCCGGATGCGGGTTGGCGATGAGCGGCGGCTTGTCCTTGCGGATCGTCGAGTCGTTGATGCCGGCGACGATGAGCGGCACTTGAGGGTCGGCGTTGAACGTCTCGCCCAGGTCCAGGGCGTGATAGCCCTTCTCGGCCGCCAGGCGGCCGTACCGCAAGTCCGTCTTCTCGTCCGCGGCCAGGAAGACGAGGTCCAGGCCCTCGAGGGCCTCGGGCGTCAGGGCGTGGATGACCTTGGCCTCGCCCCGGAACTGGCTGAGCTTGCTGTACTCCTCCTCGACGTCGGGATCGAAGAGCTCGAACGCGGCAGCCGGGAACTTCTTGGCCGCGAAGAGGCTGAGGATCTCCTTGCCTTTGAGCGAATCGGAACCGACGAGCGCCAGGCGAGGCTTGCGGGATTTGGCCGGGGCCATGGAGGTCCTATCGCGTCCGGAGGTAGTCGGCCATCAGCCGGTACATCCGGTCCTTCAGGACGAGCTTCTTCTTCTTGAATTCCCGCTCCTCATCGGCGTCGGTCGGCGAGGGATGGCCCTTGCCGCGGATGGCGTCGATGGCCTTTTCGCAGGCTTGATGGTCGTCGTAGGCCCGACGGAATTCCGCGTTTTCCCTGAGGAGAAGCTCCTTGACTTCCTGTTCATCCATACGGCGGGTCCCTCCGCGGCCAGAATAACATATCGACCGGGGCGAATCAATTTGCCGGAGGATGGGGAAAGGGAAAATCAGGGGCGGCGCATCGGCCGGCCCGAATACCGCGCCGATTCGCTGCGCAGCCGCGCCTCGTCCCAGCGGCCTGGGTGGACGAGCACCCGGTAGCGCAGAACGATCGCCTCGCCCGGCCGAAGGGTGAGCGGTTCGAAACAGAGGACCGCCGGCGTGAAGAAGCTCATGTCCTCCGAGCGGACGACGTACCAGGGCGAGGGGGAGCGCGGGTTCGCAGGATCGGCGAGGATGGCTATCCCCGCAGGCCGTCCGCCGACGAGTCCGGAATAATCCAGCGCGGCATGCCGCCCCCGGTAGCGGTCGTCGGTCCAGGTATTCACGGGCCCGTCGATCGTCATCGCTTCCCGGTCCCTCAGTCCCTCGGCCAGGCGGAGCGACAGCCCGGCGTAGCCGCCGTAGACCTGGCCGTCGGGCTCTCCGGGCAGGGGCGTCCGATCGAGAATAACCTCGGCGGCCGCCCTGAAGGCGCAGGTCCAGTCGATGAAGTAAACACCTTCGGCGTCCGGCGGCGATACCTCGATCGTTCGCTTCTCTGTGAGGACCGGGACGTCCTCTCCAGAGGGCTTGTAGGCGAGGTCCATATCGATCCGGGCGGTGAGCTCGTTTCCGGTCGAGACCCGGACGTTCGACCAGGTTGTCCGGCCGGCGGGATGGCCCGTCGTCGCGTCGAGTTCCCAGTAATTGACCTTGTTGATGAACTTCCAGCTGAACCACAGCCCGTGGTGCCAGAGATGATCGGGGGGTCGGTCCCAAGTCAGGAGCCTGCCGTCGGTCGTCTTGAGGGGATGGAAGTAAGGCATGTCGAGGTCTGAGCCATAGCGGAACTGCCACAACGACCCCGAGGGCCCGAGGAGGGCCAGGCTTGAACCGGTTTTCTTTTCCCACCGCCACGGCTCTTCGGCGGTTGCGGCTTCAGCCTGTTCCGGCGATACCCGGCCCGTTGCGGCCCACTCGACGGCTCTGACGAGGAGGGTCTGGAAACCGGGATTCGTCATGGCCGCGGCGTCGTGCCCGAGAAGGATGGTCAGGCTTCGCCCTTTTCCGAACTCGCCGGCGAGGACGGCCGGCTCCCATTGGCGGACGCCTCCCTTCTCCAGAACGGACAACGATGAGGCCAACACCTCGGCCCCGGCGGCGAGACCGGGATTGTCCCAGAGCTCATCCCTGGTCGTGAACGGCTCGAGGCCCTCGGTGACAGGGTGGCTGACACCCTCCATGCGGACGGGGAACTCGTGAACGCGGCCGGGGGCCGTCCGGCCGTCCTTCCAGGTCGTCGAGGGTCAACCGGCCATAGTCGCTCCAGTCCGGGAAGGAGGCGCTTCCGGCATGAACGACGACGTGGCCCTTTCCCTGCCGGACAAAATCGAGATAGGCCTTTTTGGTCTTCGCAGGCCATTCGGAGGTCCGAGGGTCGAGGCCGAAGGCATTCCAATTGCTCAGGATGACATCGTAGGATCTCAAGCCTCGGGCGTTCAGCGCGCCGGGGTCTTCCGTGACGTTTATTTCGAATCGGCCGGTTTCCTCGAGGATCGCGACGAGCTTCGGCGTCGTCGACCTCCAGTCGTGGTTGTTCTGCCCGCTGAGGATGAGGACCCGTACGGGGTTCCCGCCGGCCGGGGCCACCGGATCGGCGGCCGGACCAAGGGGCGTCAAGAAAAGAAGGGCGGCCGCGAGGGCGATGGATCTGGAGCTAAGATTCATCCCTCATCAACTCCTGCTAGGGCGATTTTAGCCCACTCCGGGGCTATTTCCAAGAGGAGAACCGGGACCGGCTCGGGTCTGTGGGAGATGCGGTTGCCCCGTTGACTTTTAGAGGCCTGATTTATATACTGGTTGGGCCGTCGGGCGGTCGCTGGGCGGTCAATGGCTAGGTAGCTCAGTTGGTAGAGCGAAGGACTGAAAATCCTTGCGTCGGCGGTTCAATTCCGTCCCTAGCCATTTTTTTTATGCCTCAGACCTAACCCTCCGATAAGCCAAGACTCCCCCTTAAGGATAGCGGGCGTCTCTGCGTTCGAGTGAAGGGCTAGAACTTGTAGCTGGCTGACGCGGTCGGCACGAAGGCGTGCATCCCGAAGGTCCAGGGCGCGAAAAAGATCGCAGATAACTGCCTTTGGTCCCCCGCCATGTACTCCAGCCCGAAATCCAGCTGGAGGGCGCCGAACGTCTTGCCGAGGCCCACCGAAAACACATGGCTCGTGAACGTCGGGAGTAGGGTATTGAGGGTCGAGTCCGGCCCGGGGGCGGGGTCATGACAATACCCGGCGCGGAGCGCGGTCGAGGGGTTCAGAAGATATTCCGCGCCGAAGCGGATCTGGGTCGCGTCCTTCCAATCGAGGGCCCTCACATTCGTGCCATCGAATTCTGTGAGAGCGGCCCAGGCCGGGTCCAGGTACTCCGTCGTGAACTGGTCGAGCCTTGACCACCGGGTCCAATTCACGTCCGCGCTCAAAAGGAGGCGCTCGACGGGCCGGAACGAAACGCCCCCCGCGATCCGGAGGGGCCAGGCGACCTGGCGCTTGAGATCGGAGCTCGCGTGAAAGCCATAAAGCGACATGTTGGAGAGGTTCGCGGCACCTTTAAAAGAGATGGTCGACGGCGTCCGAACGGTCAGGCCGACAGAGAGCTTTTCGAACGGCTTCACGAGCAGGCCGAACGTGGCCCCGAATCCCCAGCCATTCATGTTTTCTTCGTACTGGCCGAGATCGACGGGCTCGCCCAGGTTGGGGTCAATCCAGAAGATGAGCAATGTGGTTGGCCAGGTCGACAGCCCGTACGGCGTCTTAAGCGTGAACGTGCCATGATCGATATTGATCGCCGCGCCGAAAGATATCGCTTCGCTGAGCTTGACCGCGACCATCGGCGAAAAAGAAAAGACATAGACCCGGCTCGATCGGTCGTAAGCGACCCCGTTCGAGAGGCCAGCAAAATCCGCTCCGTTCCACATCGTTCCCTGGGCGGAGGGCGTGCCGACGCCCAGCCCGATGACCACCTTGGAGCTGAGCGGCTTATAGTACCCAGCCAGAAAGCCCAGGTAGTGCGAGACCTTGGTCTTGGCGTCGACAAGGGGGATCGGAGAGGCTTCGACGTCCTGGCGATAGGTCACCTTGGGCATGAGGTCTGTCGCACAGAAACCGAAGGTGGTCTGCCGGAATCCGGCCGCCCCGGCCGGGTTCCAGAAGACGGCGCTGAAGTCGTTGGCGATGCTGGTGTAAGCGCCGCCCATTCCCTGGGCCCGTGACCCCAAGCCGTTGAGGCTGAAGCCGTTCGCCGGCGCGAAAGAAGGCAACAGGAACAATGCGGCCATGGCCGCAATAAGGATCTTCTTGGTCATTTGAGCGATCTCCACTGACTAAACGTGCGACTTATTATATGCGCCCTCGTCCGGGAAATCCATCTCGAGGCGGCGATGGATATTGCCCCGATGCCCCCGTGAGAGAAGGGGGACCGGCGGGCAGCGGAGAAGAGCCTTATTTCTTGCCGAACGTGAGCTCGCCCTTCTTGTCGACGCCGACCACGGCCGTGTCGCCTTCCCCGTAATCCCCGGCCAGGATCTTCATGGCCATGGGGTTCTGGACGTCCTTCTGGATGGTCCGCTTGAGGGGCCTGGCGCCATAGACGGGGTCGAATCCCCGCTCCGAGAGAAGCTCCTTGGCCTCCTTCGTGACCTCGAGCCCGATCTTGCGGTCGGCCAGCCTCTTCGCCAGGAGGTCGATCTGGAGCCCAACGATCTCCAGGATGACGCTCTTCGGGAGCGGCTTGAAGATGATGATCTCGTCGATGCGGTTCAGGAACTCTGGCCTGAACTGGGCCTCGAGGACCTTGCGGACTTCCCTCTCCATGGCCTCGTAATCGCGGCTGAGCTCCTTGATGACCTGGCTGCCCAGGTTCGAGGTCATGATGATGAGCGTGTTCTTGAAATCGACCGTCCGGCCCTGGCCGTCCGTCAGCCGCCCGTCCTCGAGGATCTGGAGCAGGACGTTGAAGACGTCGGGGTGGGCCTTCTCGATCTCGTCGAGGAGGACGATCGAATAGGGCCGGCGCTTGACCGCCTCGGTCAGCTGGCCGCCCTCCTCGTAGCCGACGTAGCCGGGCGGCGCGCCGATGAGCCGGCTGACGGTGTGCTTTTCCATGTATTCGGACATGTCCAGCCGGACCATGGCCTTCTCGTCGTCGAAAAGGAACTCGGCCAGGGCCCGGGCCAGCTCGGTCTTGCCGACGCCCGTCGGGCCGAGAAAGATGAACGAGCCGATGGGCCGGCCCGCCTCTTGAATTCCCGCGCGCGACCGGCGAACCGTGGCCGCGACGGCCTGGATAGCCGCCTCCTGGCCGATGACCCGCTTCCCGAGGATCTCCTCCATGTGGATGAGCCGGTCGACCTCGCCCTCGAGCATCTTGGAGACGGGGATGCCGGTCCACTTGGAAACGACCTGGGCGATATCCTCCTCGTCGACCTCCTCTTTGAGCAGCCGCCCCTTGGTCTGGAGCGCGGCCAGCTCGGCCGCGGACTTGTCCATCTGCTTCTGGAGATCGATGAGCTTGCCGTAGCGGATCTCGGCCGCTTTCTCCAGGTCGCCGCGCCGCTCGGCGCTCTGTTCCTCGATCTTGAGGGCGTCCCGCTTTTCCTTGAGCTTGCCGGCCGCCTCGATCGTCTCTTTCTCCTTCTGCCAGCGGCCGCGGAGCGCCGACGATCTCTCCTTGAGGTTCGCCAGCTCTTCCTCGATCCTCTCCAGCCGCTCCTTCGAGGCCGGGTCCTTCTCCTTCCTCAGGGCCTGGCGCTCGATCTCGAGCTGGAGCGTCCGGCGGTCGAGCTCGTCCAGCTCCTCGGGCAGGCTGTCGATCTGGATGCGGATGCGCGACGCGGCCTCGTCGACCAGGTCGATGGCCTTGTCCGGCAGGAACCGGTTGGTGATGTAGCGCGACGACAGCGTCGCCGCGGCGACGAGCGCCGAGTCCTTGATCTTGACGCCGTGGTGGGCCTCGTACTTCTCCTTGAGCCCGCGAAGGATCGAGATCGTCTCCTCAACCGACGGCTCGCCGACGTAGACCTGCTGGAAGCGCCGCGCCAGGGCGGCGTCCTTCTCGATGTGCTTCTTGTACTCGTCGAGGGTCGTCGCCCCGATGCAGCGGAGCTCGCCGCGGGCCAAGGCCGGCTTGAGCATGTTCGAGGCGTCGATCGCGCCCTCGGCCGCGCCGGCGCCTATGATCGTGTGGAGCTCATCGATGAACAGGACCACCTCGCCGCCCGACTCGTTGATCTCCTTCAGCACGGCCTTGAGCCGGTCTTCGAACTCGCCGCGGAACTTCGTCCCGGCGACGAGGGAGCCCATGTCGAGGGCGAGAAGGCGCTTGTTCTTGAGCGACTGAGGCACGTCGCCGTTGGTGATGCGCTGGGCCAGGCCCTCGACGACGGCCGTCTTGCCGACGCCGGCCTCGCCGATGAGCACGGGGTTGTTCTTGGTCCGGCGCGACAGGACCTGGATGACCCTGCGGATCTCGTCCTCGCGGCCGATGACCGGGTCGAGCTTGCCCTGCCGGGCCAGGACGGTCAGGTCGCGGGTGTACTTCTCGAGGACCTGGAACTTGCCCTCGGGCTCGGGATCAGTCACCCGCTGCGAGCCTCGGACCGCGGCCAGGGCCTTGAGGACCGCGTCTTCGTCGACCCCGTTCGCGCGCAGGATCCGTGAGGCTTCGTTTTTCCCGTCCTTGAGCATGGCCAGAAAGAGGTGCTCGGTCGAGACGTACTCGTCCTTGAGCTGCTCAGCCTCCTTGCGGGCGGCATCGAGGATCTGGCGCAGGGCCGACGAAAGGGCAGACTCCCCTCCCCCGCTGACCTTGGGCAGGCGCTCGAGCGCGGCCTCGACATCGGCCCTGATCTTGGCCGCCGGGGCGCCGATCTTGGCAAGAATGGCGTTGACGATATTTTCGTCCTGGGCCAGAAAGCTCGCCAGGAGGTGTTCGGGCCGGATCTCCTGGTGGCCCATCTCCTCGGCCCGCGCCTGGGCTCTCTGGATGGCCTCCTGAGACATGACAGTGAACTGATCCCATCTCATCGTCAGCTCCTCCCTCGACGTCTTTTTGTTCTATTAAAGTCTCCCGGCGAAAGGCTGTCAAGGCTCCGTGTGAGGGCTCAGCGCAAGCGCCTCGTACCCTCTTGACAAGCGGAAAAAAAAGCATATCTAATGTCAGTAGAGGCGCGTCATGGAAGAGATGGAAGTCACGAGCTGGATAACGCTCGACGCGATCCGGAAATCGAAAAGCGCGGAAGTCGTCGAGACGATCGGCAACCTCCAGACCCAACACTCGAAGTCCGTGTTCCTCATCATCGAGGAAGACTTTCTCGAACTTTGTTACACCGACGCCTCGTCCAACACCATCCGCCGGTTCGAGGACCGCGACGAGTTCGAAGAAGCCATCGAAGAACGCAAATCGGACGACGGCGAGGCGCACTTCTCGGATGACGGCGACAAGGACCTCGACGAAGACGCGGACGAAGAAGACGACGAGGACATCGGGGACGGGTTTTCCGTCGAGGACGAAACCGACTCTTATTGACCGGAGGAGCCGGACCCGGTCCGGCCTTTGAGCCCGGCCAAGATATTCAACGCTTCGAGGGGGGTCAGCGACGCGAGGTCGAGACCCTCGATCTCCTCCTTGAGCTCGCGCAGGAGGGCGAATTCCCGGTCGGCGGCGAAGAGCATCATCTGACTGCGGTCCCCTGAGGGCCGGGCGCGGCGGGCCAGGCGCGGCAGGCCGGTCTCGTCGAGCTCCTGCTTCTCCAGGTTGAAGAGGATCTCCCTGGCCCGGTCGATGACGTCCCGGGGAATGCCGGCCAGCTTGGCGACGTGGATGCCATAGCTCCGGTCGGACGGGCCGGCGACGATCTTGCGCAGAAAGACGACTTCGTCCTTCCACTCCCGGACCGACACATGGTAGTTCTTGATCCGCGGCAGGGTCAGCGCGAGCTCGGTCAGCTCATGGTAGTGCGTGGCAAAGAGCGTCTTCGGGCGGACGTCCTCGCGCTCGTGGAGGCGCTCGGCGACGGCCCAGGCGATGCTCAGGCCATCGAAAGTGCTCGTGCCCCGGCCGACCTCGTCGAGAAGGATGAGGCTGCGGGCGGTGGCGTTGTGGAGGATCGCGGCCGTCTCCAGCATCTCGACCATGAACGTCGATTGCCCGACGCTGAGGAAGTCCATGGCCCCGATGCGGGTGAAGATGCGGTCGACGAGGCCGATCGTCGCCGACTTGGCCGGGACGAAGGCGCCCATCTGGCCGAGGAGGACGATGAGCGCGGCCTGGCGCAGGAAGGTCGACTTGCCGCCCATGTTCGGACCGGTGATGATCAGGATCTGGTTCGCGGCCGCGTCGAGCTCGAGATCGTTGGGGATAAAGGGCTCGGCCTGGCTCGTTTCGATGACGGCGTGGCGGCCGGCCTCGATGAGGATCGCGTCGCCTTCGTCGACCGTCGGGCGGACATAGCCGCGGCGGGCGGCGCACTCGGCCAGGGCCAGGAGGACGTCGAGCGTTGCGATATCGGCGGCCATCCGCTGCAGGCGCAGGGTCTCCCGGGCGACGGTCTCGAGGACCTCGAGGAAAAGGCGGTGCTCGAGGAGGCCGATGCGCTCCTCGGCGTGGAGGACCTTCTCCTCGTACTCCTTGAGCTCCGGCGTGAGGAAGCGCTCGGAGTTGACCAGCGTCTGCTTGCGCGTGTAATCGGCCGGGACCCGGTCCAGGTGGGGCTTGGTCACTTCGATGTAATAGCCGAAGACCTTGTTGTAGCGGACCTTGAGCGAGCCGATGCCGGTGCGCTCGCGCTCGCGGCTTTCGAGCTGGGCGATGAAGCCCTTGCCGGAGCGGCTGACCGAGCGCAGGTCGTCGAGCTCGGCGTTCCAGCCGTCCTTGACGATGCCGCCTTCGGTCAAGAGAAAGGCGGGCTCGTCGAGGATGGCCTGGTCGATGAGAGCGGCGACGTCGGCGGCGTTATCCCAGCGGCCGGCCATCTCTTTGAAGGGACCGGACGAGAAGGCGCGGACCTCGTGTTCGATCGACGGCAGCGGGGCGAGCGACAGCTTAAGGGCGACGAGGTCGCGCGGGTGCGCCGCGGCCAGGGCGATCTTTCCAACGAGCCGTTCCAGGTCGTGAACGCCCTTGAGCGTCTCGCGGATCTCGCGGCGGGCGATGGTCGCGCCGAGACCCTCGGCCACGGCGTCCTGGCGGGCGGCGATCTCGGGGACATCGCGAAGGGGCCGGAGAAGCCAGGAGCGAAGCAGGCGGCCGCCCGGCGCGGTCGCCGTGAAATCGATGACGTCGAGGAGGGTGCCCTTGAGCTTGCCGTCGCGGAGGTTGCGGACGAGCTCGAGGTTGCGGACGGTCGTCGCGTCGAGGACGAGATGGCTCGCGGCGTTGAGGTACGAGAGGCGGTGGACGAGAGCCAGGGAGCCCTGCCGGACCTTCTTGACGTAGGCGATGAGGGCCCCGGTCGCGGCCACGGCCCGGCCCTTGTCCTCGAGGCCGAAGCCGGCGAGCGATTTGGCGCCGAAGTGTTCGAGGACCACCCGGGCCGCTTGGGGCGGATCGAAGAGCCAGCCTTCGGCCGGGCTCAGGGCGGCACCGTTCGACCCATCGGGGGGGAGGACGCGTCGCAGAGCGTCCTCCGCGCCTTCGGGATAGAGGATCTCCTTCGGCGCGGCCTTGAAGAGCTCGTCGGCCAAGAGCTTGGCTTCGGCCCAGGCGCCCTCGAGGGTCCGGACCTCGCCGGCCGCGAGGTCGACCAGGGCCAGGCCCCAGCCGTCATCGGTGAAGGCCAGCGAAGCGATATACGCGCTCTCCTTGGCCTCTTCGAGCTCGATCTCGACGGCCGTGCCCGGCGTCAGGACCTTGATGACCTCGCGCCGGACGACGCCCTTGGCCGCCTTGGGGTCCTCGACCTGCTCGCACATGGCCACTTTAAAGCCCTGCCGCAGGAGCTTGGGCAGGTACGAATTGACGGCGTGATAGGGCACGCCGCACATCGGCACCTTCTGCCGCGAGGTCAGGGCGATGTCGAGGATGGGCGCCGCGATCTTGGCGTCCTCGTAGAACATCTCGTAGAAGTCGCCCAAGCGGAAGAACAGCAGGGCGTCGCGATGGAGCTCCTTGATGCGGAAATACTGCTCCATCATGGGGGTGAGCGAGGTATCGTTGGCCATCGGCGAATGTTCACTATACCGAGGCCCCCCGGTTTTTGCAACCAAAGCGGTCGTGTCATCTCGTGGGTTCGGAACTCCCGACTCGGGGCGTGCCACTCCGTCGGCCGCGACCCGGCCCGGCGAGCCGGGTCGCTTCGGGTCCGGGCTTCGCTCTCCTCTCGCTTTGCTCGAGGATCCGTGCCCGCTCCGCCCTCCCACGGCCTCCTCCGGGCATCACCCCTGCGTGCTCATTCCTCACACCCGAGATGACGCCTCAGTTGTTTGACACTCGCAGGGGCGGTGGTGTAATCTCGGGGGCGTGAACATCCCCAATTACTTGAGCTTGGCGAGGATTTTGGCCATTCCGGCCGTGGTCGCCGTCATGCTGACGAACTTCCAGGGCCACGACCTCGTCGCCTGCATCATCTTCATCTTCGCCTCGCTCACGGACTGGCTGGACGGCTGGCTGGCCCGCCGGAAAGGGATGGTCACCGTGCTCGGCCAGCTCCTCGACCCGACGGCCGACAAGCTTCTCATCGCCTCGGCGCTCATCTGCCTCGTCGAGCTCGGACGCGTCCCGGCTTGGGCAGCCATCGTCATCATCGGCCGGGAGATCGCCGTAACCGGCTTCCGGGCCATGGCCTCGTCCAAGGGCGTCAACATCCCGGCTTCGGCCTTCGGCAAGGCCAAGATGGGCAGCGAATCCTGGATCATCGGGGCCCTGGTGCTCGGCCCCCTGTACCTCGGGAAGTTCTACGTCGTGGCCAAGGTCGGGCTGTGGCTCGTCTTCGCCCTGGCCATCATCTCGGCCCTCGAGTACTTCGTCCGCTTCGGGCCGCGGGTCATTTCACAGCAGGCCGAATAAGGCCGCCCGGGCTTTCTCCGCCCCTTCCCAGTTCTCGACGTTATAGATCACCGGGGCCTTGGTCCAGCCCCGGGCGATGCGCTTGACCAGTCCGGCGAGGACCTTGCCCGGTCCGCATTCGACGCAGGCGTCGATCCCGAGATCCCTCATCACGGCCATGGACTTCGTCCAGAGAACGGCCCGGCTGACCTGCCGCTTGAGGGCCTCCCGGGCCTCGGCGCCCGTCCGGATGAGCCGGGCATCGACGTTGGTGATGATCGGGAAGCGCGGATCGGCGAATGCCACAGCGTCGAGGTCCGCGGCCAGCTTTTCTTCGGCCGGCTTCATGAGCCGGGAGTGGAACGGCGCGCTGACGGGAAGCATGACCGACCGCGGCGCCTTGATCAGGGCCAGCGCCTCTTCGACGGCGGACTTCTCCCCGGAGATGACGATCTGATCGTCGCTGTTCCAGTTGGCGATCTCGACGATGCCCGCCCTCACTTCGCCAAGGCGCCGGGCCACCTCATCGCCCGGGACCCCCAAGACCGCGGCCATCCCGCCGATGCCGACGGGCACCGCGTCCTGCATATAGCGGCCCCGCTTGTGGACGAGAACGACCGCGTCCTCGAAGCGGAGGCAGCCGGCGGCGACGAGGGCCGCGTACTCGCCCAGGCTGTGTCCCGCGGCGACGACAGGATCACGTCCGAGGGCGCGGCAGGCGGCCGTGCTGACGACGAGAAGCGCGGGCTGGGTGTTCTGCGTCAGTCGCAGATCCTCCTCGGGTCCTTCGAAACAGATCTTGGACAGCGAGAACCCGAGGGCCCCGTCGGCCTTCTCGAACAGCGCCCGGGCTTCCGGCGAGCGGTCAAAAAGATCCCTGCCCATGCCGACCGTCTGGGAACCTTGTCCGGGAAAGAGATAGGCGATGTTCACTTCAAGCAGTCCTTTTTGATCTGGATGTCGGCGCTCTTTCTCAGGTCGCGGACCCAGCTCGTCGTCTGCTGGGCCCTCCGCTCATCGCGGATCCGCACCTGGATCGAGTCCGAGACCCGGTCGAGCGGTTCGGCCGCTACGCCGAGACGGGTCTGCTCGGGAACATAGATGTCCCGGTAGTGCCGCTCCACTTCGGTCACCGAGACCGGGATCGATTGGCTGAACCGCAGAGCCAGGGCGCGGTCGTAGAGAATGCGGTCCTCGAGATACGGTTCGAGGTCTTTGGCCTCGAGGCCGAACTTGCCTCAATTTGGCCTTGAAGGCTTCTTCACCGACGCTCTGCCTCAGGTCGGCGGCCGCCGCGGCCAGCTCGTCTTTGTTGATCCCTCGGACTTCGCGGGCCAGGTTCAGGACGGTCTTCCGGTCGATGAGCGCCTCGAGGGCGGCCAGCCGCGCGTCCGCCGTGTTCTCGGCCGCCGGGTCCTGCCCCAGGCCGAACTCGGCGGCCACCTCGACGTCGAGGAGCGTGATGATCCCGCCGTTGACGACGGCCACGACGCAGTTGACGGTCTGGGCCAGCCCGGCCGCCGCGGCGAGCAGCATGACGAGCAGGATCCTCTTCATCATGGTCCTCATCACCTCATTATTAGAAGATATTGCCGATCGTCAGGAAGATCAGCGGGTGCCCCTTCTTGTCTTGGAGATCGAAACCCCACAGCTTCCAGGCGATCTCCACCCGGACAGGTCCGAGCGGCGTCCTGTAGCGGATGCCGGCCCCGGCCGCCCCGCGGAGGTCCTGCGGACGGAAATGACCGATGGTTTCGTAGACGTTGCCCAGGTCGAAGAAAGAGGCCAGCCGGAACTCCCTCCACGCCGGGAAGAGGGCAAAGGTCAGCTCCGTGTTGACGAGGAGGACCGCCTCCCCGCCGTAGGGCTTGAGCGTCGCGGGGTCCGCCGGGGCGGGGGCAATGGGCCCGAGCATCTCGAATTCCTCGCCCCGGAAGGTGTTGCTGCCGCCGGCGAAGAACCGCTCCGGCAGGTGGCTCAGGCCGTTGCCGAGCCCGAGCCGCGCGGTCATCCCCAAGTTCAGACCCGACGTGAGCGGCCGGTAGAGCTGGGACTTGACGAAGAGCTTTTGGTAGTTCGCCTCCGTGCCGAAAACGGGCAGGCCGATCTCGCCGACCGCGCTGAGGAACCATCCCCGGGTGGGGTTCAGGGTATCGTCCCGCCTCTCCCAGCTCATGCTCAGGGAAGCCAAAGCCGCCGAGTACGGGAGGAACTGCCGGTCGATGCCCGGCGGGAGCTGGGAGAGATCGACAGGCTGGACGATGGAGGTTCGGGTCAGGCTCAGAGACCCCAGCAGGAGGCGGGCCTTGGTCAAGGGCTTGGCGGCGCTCAGGCTGACGCCGCGGCGGTCGAAGGTGAAGCCCGTCCGGGCTTCCCGCTCCGCCCAACCGAGGATCGTGGTCGGCATGGATAAGCCCAGGAGATAGGGCTGGTTCCAGGACAAGACCGCCCGCCGCTCGATCGTGCTGATCTGGCCCAGGACGCCGACCTGGGCTCCCAGGCCGAAGATGTTGCTGCGGATGTATTCGGCCGTGCCGCGCGGCCGGAAATCGAGCCAGTCGACGAGGGAGCCGGTCACCGGGTTTCGGGATTCGAACCCGAGGCCGACTCCGGCGTAGTTCTTTTCGCCCTCGCGGACGGTGACGATGACAACCTCGTCAGCCGGTCCGGTCTGGACCTCGTCCACGCGGACCTCGGAGAAGAGGCCCAGGCGCTCGAGCCGCTGCTTGGATTCCTGGACCAGCGAGAAGTCGGCCGCGGCGCCCTTCTTGATGCGGATCTCGCGGCCGATAACCCGCTTATGGGTCGTCCGGTTCCCCGTGATGAAGACGTCGCGGACGTTGACCCGGGTCCCCTCCGTGATCTCATAAGCGAGGGAGACCTGGTCCCCCGGCAGGCGTTCCACACGGGGAACGACCTCGGTGCCGCGGATGCCGCTATTGAGGTAATAGGTCTCGATCTGGCCGACGTCCCTCTGGACGTTCGGGGGGAAGAAGGGGCCGCCCTCCCGGCTGACGAGGCCGCGCGCGAGCGCATCCGCGGACACGAGCGAGGTCCCCTGGATGCGGATGGCCTCGACCATCGTTTTCGGTCCCTCCTGGATGTCGAAAACCGCCCGCACGCCGCGCGTGTCCCTGACCAGGTCGAGCCGGACCTGGACGCCGGCGAAGCCGTTATCCTTGTAGAAGCTCTCGAGCTCGCGGGGGATCGAAAACAGCTTATCGTATTTGAGGAGGGAGAAGAGCGGAACCCCTTCGCGGACGGCTACCCGGGTCCTCAGATCGAGGCTCGAAAAAGCTGAGTTGCCGCGGAATTCGACCCCGGTGATCTTGGACTTCTCGCCGCGGGTAACGTCGTGGACGACGCGGAGCTCGTTCCGGCCCTTCTCGACGCGGCTTTGGACCGTGGCGAAGAGATAGCCCTGCCGGCGGACGTAGTTGAGGATCCGGGCTTCGCCCTCGGACAGGCCCCACTGTTCGAAGACGCGCTCTTCCCAGATCGGCGCCAGGATCCGGACGGGGATCTTGGCCCCGTTGACGACGATCGTAATCTTCTCGTTCGGCAGGATCTCGATGCGCAGGTCGACCCTGCGGGACTCCTCATCGAAGGCTTCGCCGGCCAGACGGACCTCCGCCCGCGGGTAGCCGGCCCTGTCCAAGCCGCCGGACAGGGCCTGGAGATCGGCGGCTAAACGGTTGGGCCTATAGAGGTCCCCGACCTTGCTCTTCATCTTCTTGAGGAGCGCCCGTTCGGGGATCTCGGACTTCCACTCGACCTCGAGCCCGCCGATGCGGAAGGTCTTCCAGTCCAGGATCCGAAAAACCAGATCGGCCGTGGGGGTCCCTTCCCTCTTCTTGACGTCGCACACGACGACGGCGTCGGAAAAGCCTTCCTGCCTCAGCCCGGCCTGAACTTCCTCGACCGCGTCCGGGATGCGATCCTCCTGGAGATAAGCGCCCGGCCGCAGCACCGTCAGGCTCTCCCGCAAGCGCGTCGCGGAGACCTTCGGTCCGCGGAAACGGACGGCGTTGATGAACACCTTGCGGACCAGATCAAAGAAGAGATCGATCCGCTGCTCGCCTTGCTTCGTGACCCGGACGTCAGCGAAGAGCCCGGTTCGGAAGATCTGCTTGACGGCCTGATCGATGAGCCGCGGAGAAAACGCGTCGCCCGGCTGGATGGGGATGAGATCGAGGAGCCCCGCCTCGCCCGGCCGCCCGTCGACCCGCACGACGACGCTGGCGACGACGGCGGCCTCCTGGGCGACGAGAGGCTGCCAGCCGGCCAGGGCGAGGGCCAGGGCGAGGACGAGGGCCGCCCCTGTCCGTCCGGCCTGCGGCCGCGCCCTAGAAGCGCTTGCGGAACTTGACATCGAAACCAAGCCTCCCCCGGTCGTCCCGCCCGCCGACGAGCGAAAATCTCCGGCTGATGTCCCACTCCATGCGGAAGATGGGAACTTCATCGATCTCGGACCTGACGCTCGAATTCGCCAGAATGGTCGAATACAGGACCAACAGGTTCTTGGACACCTTCTTGCCCACCGTGATCCGGGCGGCGATGCCCCCGGGGGCGCCTTCCGGGATATAGGGATCGATCCGGAAGCGGTCGAGGGAGAACAGGCCCCCGGCTCCCCTCTTGGCCAGATCGGCGATCTGATAGGTCAGCAGGGAGGCCGTGTTCAAGGCCGTGCTCCGGTCCCCGGCATACGAATAATACATCCGTCGGAAGGACTCCCCGAGCGCCAGGAGCGACAGGATCTCCTCCGGCGGCAGCGGCGGCGACGAGGTGAACTCCGGCTTGAGGCGGCTCACCGGACCGCTCATGTCGAGCGTGACCCGGTAGTCCTTGACGTAGGTCTCCCCGCGGAAATCGAGATACGGCTCGCTCACAGGATCCGTGAAGCTCAGCCGGCCGTGGATGACGCGGAAGCTCCGGTCCTGGAAATAGAAGTCGCCGCTGACGAGGTCCATGTCGCCGAGGAGCACGGGCTCATTGAAAGCGCCGGTGGCGTTCAGATTGAAGCGGATGTCGAACCGGCCCAGCGAATTCTGGACGATCGCGTTCTCGTCGGCCCGCAGGCGGATGTTGAGCGACATGCCGTCGAAGAACGACGGCCCCGAGGACTCCGAAGCCGGCGCCGAGGAGAAATCGAAGGGTTCGTAGACCTCGCGCCGGAAGTCGAACCGCTTGAACAAGATCTCCCCTTCCGTGACGAAGCGCTTTTCGTCTTTGAGAATGCGCAACGTCGCGTCGGCCTGGGCCCGCATCCGCTCCATGGGGGACAGGACCATGTCCCGGCCCTCGAAGGTCATGTCCATCGTGGCGATGCCGCCTTCGCCGATGCCGACCTTGCCCGATCCGGCCAGGGGTCCCCCGCCGAGCTTCCCGCCGAGCTTGGCGACGGTCAGGACGCCGTCGAGATAGCTCATGGCGGAGGTGAAATCGGTCACGGCGTAAGCGAATCCCGGCAAGGGCATGATCGGGGCGGTCACGTTCAGGGTCACGGCGACCCTGGCCGCGGCCGCGGTCGACCGGATGTCCGCGGCGTAGTCGATCCAGCCTTGGGCGCCTTTCCATGGGACGATGAGGTCGAGGTCGGTGATGCGTCCTTTGAGAACGCCGCTCCAGAGCTCGCCCGTGAGGGGAAACTCGAAGGCGCCGTCGACGGGATTGTCCCCGGGGACGAGATTGCCGCTGAGGCCGAGGCTGATCTTGCCGCCGGCAGCGCCGATCTGGAGCTCGCCGCGGCCCTCGGTCTTGGCCAGAGGTGAGAGCATCAGGTCCTTGATGGTGAAGAGGCCGGGGAGCTTCTCCCGGCCGAATGTGCCTCGGCCGGCGAGAGACAAGGACAGCCGTCCGGACGCCGACGGGACGACCCGGGCGAAATCGAGCTCCTCGCCGCGGGCGTCGACATCGAATTCTCCGTTGATGGTGCCGATGAGCAGGCGGCCCTCGAGGCGGCCGCCGTAGAAATCCATGGCCAGCTCGGGAAAGGAGATGACGCCTTCCTTCCAGACCAGCCGGCCGGAGACGTTGGAGGCCGTTTGGCCGTAGCCCTTGATCTCGGGACTGGTGAAAGTCCCCGAGAACTCCTGGACGCCGCCGGCCTTCTGGACCATCCGGAAATCGCCCGCGGCACGGCCGGAGAGGGCGACCGGGATCCCGAGAGTCGGCAGGACATGATTGAGCTCGGCGTCTCCGTTCTTGACGTCGACTTCGAGGTCGCCGCCCGATGTCCTGACGCCGACCTGGCCCTTCAGGGCGGGGTCGTCGACATCGAAGCGGCCTTCGAAGACCCCGCCCGCGAGGACGACATCCGCTTCGACGAACGCCGCGTCGAACAGATCGAAGCCGCCGGGGGACAGCGTGGCCTTGATGGCGACCGCCGGCGAGGCCGAACGCCCGGTGAGCCGGACATCGGCATAACCCTGGCCGCGGATCTCTCCGAAGCCGAACGGCTGGGCAAGGACGAGGGCCACGAACTCCCGGGTCTCCTTGACGTCGGAGACCTGCCCCTGGATCCGGGCATCGATGTCCCCGCGCAGGTCGATCCGGGCCGTCGCTTGGAGCCGTCCGAAATCCGATTCGAGGCCGGGGGTCTCGACGGTGACGATATGGGAGGGGAAATCGACGCCGACCTTGAGACCGCCGCGAAAAGCGAACGTGTTCCCGCGCCGCTCGAGCGAGGGGTCGCGGAATTCGGCATCGACCGCGAGGCGGCCGTGGGCCAGGCTGAACGTCCCCCAAGCCGGGGATCGGACCGGCCAGGGGATCTTGATCTCCCGGAACACCGGATCGATGACCATCGATGCGACCCGGCCTTCCACCCGGTCCGACAGGAAGGCCAGGCTCAGGCTCTCGGCCGGCCGCCCCGGCTTCTGGAAGCCGAGCTCGAGGCGTCCCCCGTCCTCCGGAGCGAACTCGAAGCTGCCCCGGACGGCCCCCATGGCCACGTCGTTGATGGCCAGCGTGTCCGAGGACACGCTGGTCGAGAAGGACAGCCGGCGGTCCTTGCGCTCGAGCCGGCCCTCGCCGGACATCCGCCCGGCCCAGGCGAAGGGCATGCGCAGGACGTCGTCGAGGATGACCGTATCGAGATCGAACCGGGCGTCGAGCTCGATCGCCGGATCGAAGAAGTTCTTGACGAGCCCGCCCGCCGTGAGCGTGAGACCCGGCCCTTCGACCGCAAGCCGGTTAACGGTCACATCCTCCCCGTTGCCCGTGAGGAGCACGTTCAGGGCGCCGATCGAGGTCAGGCCCCGCCCCCGGGGCATGAAGCCGCTCGTCTCGGCCGTGGCCCGGATGGAAAAATCCGCGCCGTTCTGGGTGACCAGGGCCCGGACGCCGCGGGCCTCGAGCGTCGTCGCCCCCGACTCGAAGAAGACCGCGCCGTTCTCGATGCGGCCGCTCTCGATGACGAAGGGGAGCTCGAGGATGGACAGGGGCGGGCGGGCCTTGCGTCGGGGGGCGCCGGCCGCAGGCGGGCGGATGTGGACCTCGGGGGATTCGAGGACGACGGACAGGACCTTCCGGTTCCGGAGGAGCGACAAATACGGGACCTCGATCCGGACCTGTCGGGCCCTCAGCGTCGGGGGTTCGACCAGCGAGCGGACGTTCTCGATGACCAGGGCCGGCGGGAAGTAGGACAGCTTCAGGCTGTCGTAGGCGAAGGACTTGTGGATCCCGGCGGCGACCTCTTTCAGCAGGACATTCTTGCCGACGACCAGGACGACGACGAGGACCGTCAGGACGAGGATGAACACCGCGGCCCGCCGGACCTTGCGGGCGAGGGCCCGGGCCTGCTCCCGGATCCGGACGACGGCGTGGAGACTCACTTCTTGACTTTTCTCCAGTCGGCCAGGAACTTCTCGACCCCGGCGTCCGTCAGCGGGTGACGGACGAGCTTCTGCATGACCGCGAAGGGCACGGTGGCGATGTCGGCCCCGATCCGGGCCGCTTCGATGACGTGCCGCGGGTGGCGGACGCTGGCCACGATGACCTCGGTCGTGAACCGGTAGTTCTCGAAGATCTCGACGATCTCTTCGATCAGGGCCATGCCGTCCTCCGACACGTCGTCGAGGCGGCCGATGAAGGGGCTGACGAACCGGGCCCCGGCCTTGGCTGCGAGCAGGGCCTGGCCCGCGGAGAAGATGAGGGTCATGTTGACCGCGATGCCTTCTCCGTCGAGCGTCTTGGCGGCCTTGAGGCCTTCGAGGCCGACGGGGATCTTGACGGCGACGTTGGGCGCGATCCGGGCCAGGGTCCGGGCTTCGGGAATGATCTCCTCGGCCTTGAGCGAGACGCATTCGGCGCTGACCGGCCCGGGCGTCAGGGCGCAGATGGCCCGGATGTTGTCCTCGAAGGTCACGTTCTCCTTGGAGCAGAGCGACGGGTTCGTGGTCACGCCGTCGAGGACGCCCCAGCTCGCGACCTCGCGGATCTCGTCAAGATTGGCCGAATCCAGGAACAGCTTCATGGGTCCTCCTAGGCGCTCGCGCGAGTGAACGTGTTCGAGAGCACGCCGATCCCCTCGACCTGAACGTCGACACGGTCGCCGGGCGACGTGGGACCGACCCCGGCGGGCGTGCCCGTGGCGATGATGTCGCCGGGATTGAGGGTCATGATCCGGGACAGGAAACGGACGAGGGTGGGGATGGAAAAGATCAGGTTGGCCGTCGTCCCGGTTTGGACGAGCTTGCCGTTGAGGAAGGTCTTCAGGCGGAGCCCGTGCGGGTCGAGTCCGGTCGCGATGCAAGGACCGACGGCGGCGAACGTGTCGAATCCCTTGGCCCGCGTGAACTGGACGTCCTTCGTCTGCAGGTCGCGGGCCGTGACGTCGTTGAAACAAGTGTAGCCGAGGATGAAGCTCTCGACCGGCTCATCGTCGCGGAACGGACGGGTCTTCTTGCGGATGACGACGCCGACCTCGCCCTCATAGTCCACCCGGACGGAGGCAAGCGGCTGAATGACGGCATCGAGGTGTCCGATGACGGCCGACGGCGGCTTGAGGAAAATGAGCGGTTCCTCGGGCAGCGGGTTCCCCAGTTCCTTGGCGTGCTCGCGATAGTTGCGGCCGATGCCGACGATCTTCGAGGGCAGGACCGGCGGCAGGACGCGGACGTCGCTGATGGGGACCGGGCTCGTGCCGATACGGAAATCGCCAAAGACCGACCCGACGATCGGGAAAAGAAACTCCTCTTTGAGGACGCCCTGGAGCACCCTCTTGCGATAGCGGAACCGGTAGATCTTCAAGGCTTCTCTCCCGACATCAGGATACACCTTCGGCGGCCGGCCGGTCGACCCCGGTGTCCTTCCGGGTGAGGTCGACGGCGACGGGCGCCGAGAATTCCGAAGCCCGCCCTTTGCCGTCGAAAACACGGACAACGAAGGCCAGCTTCTCCGGAGGAGCCGCCGGTATCGGGTAGGAAAACGTCATCACGCCGGGGGCCTCCGCTTCCGTTCCGGCGGCCATGCCGATCTCCTTGCCGGGGATCTTTCGGACGAGCCGGGCCGTCTTTTCGATCGCCTCGGACGTTAGACGCCCTTCGCCGTCCGGGAGCCCCTTGTCGAAAACCCAGATCTCGACCGCGCCGAGCGGACCGAGCGGCCGTCCCGAGATCTCCTTGACCGGGTTCGTCCACCGGAGGACGATCAGGCCGTCTCCGGCGGCCGCGGTCAGCCCTTCAACGGGCATCGGCACCCGGCCCGGAGGGGCGACGAGGGGGCCCTTGCGGCCGCACGCCGGCGCGGCCGCGAGCCACAGCCCGATGAGGAGCGTCGCGACGGGTTTGGTCATCACAGGATGAAACGCCGCAGGTCCTGACTGACGAGGATGTCTTTGAGATGGTCTTGGACATAACCGCGGTCGATGCGGATCGACTTGAGCGCGATGTTCGGAGCGGCGAAGCTGATGTCCTCCATGACCTTTTCCACGACGGTGTGGAGACGGCGGGCGCCGATGTTCTCGGCGTCGGCGTTGACCTTCTCGGCGATGTCGGCGATCTCATCGACGGCGTCCGGGGTGAAGGCGACGGTCACCCCCTCCGTGCCCATGAGGGCCTCGTACTGGCGGATGAGGGCGTTCTCCGGCTCGGTCAGGATGCGCACGAAGTCGTCCTTGCTGAGGGGCGTGAGCTCGACCCGGATGGGGAAGCGCCCCTGGAGCTCGGGAATGAGGTCGGAGGGCTTGGAGACGTGGAAGGCCCCGGCGCCGATGAACAGGATGTGGTCGGTCCGGACCAGCCCGAACCGCGTGTTGACGGTCGTGCCCTCGATGATCGGCAGGAGGTCGCGTTGGACGCCTTCGCGGCTGACATCGGGCCCGCGCCCGGACTCGCGGCCGGCGATCTTATCGACCTCGTCGAGGAAGATGATGCCGGACTGTTCGACCCGCTCGATGGCCAGGCGCGAGACCTGGTCCATGTCGACGAGTCGCTTCTCTTCCTCCTCGAGGATGAGCTCGCGCG
Organism: Candidatus Aminicenantota bacterium; assembly: GCA_963743205.1. Taxonomy (GTDB): domain Bacteria; phylum Acidobacteriota; class Aminicenantia; order Aminicenantales; family Saccharicenantaceae; genus RBG-16-66-30. The sequence continues at coordinate 200,477 of CAVUOW010000009.1, read as the reverse complement.
CCTCCTTGATCTTCATCCGCCGGCGCTTGGTCCGGCCGCCGAGGAAGCCGGGCAGGAACTCCTGGATCTGGAAGCCGATCTCCTCGACCCCGGAGTTGGAAACGACTTCGAGGGGCGGCGTCGTCCTCTCCTTGACCTCCAGTTCGACCGTGCGATCTTCGAGAAGCCCCAGGCGGAGCTGAGCCCGTAGCTTCTCGCGGGTATCGCTCGGCGCCGCCTCCGCCTCGGTCTCGCCGGACGGCTCGTCGCGCTTCTTCGCCGGCGGCAGGAGGATGTCGAGCAGCCTCTCCTCCACGACAGCCCGGGCCTTGCCCTCGATCTCGGCGACCTTCTCCTGCTTGACCATGTCCACGGAGATGCGGACGAGGTCGCGGATCATGGACTCGACGTCGCGCCCGACGTAGCCGACCTCGGTGAACTTGCTGGCCTCGATCTTGAGGAAGGGCGAGTAGGTCAGCTTGGCCAGTCGCCGCGAGATCTCGGTCTTGCCGACGCCTGTCGGGCCGATCATGAGGATGTTCTTGGGCGCGATCTCGTCGGCGAGAGCGGGCGGCAGCTTGCGCCGCCGGTAGCGGTTGCGCAAGGCGATGGCCACGGCCTTCTTGGCCGCCTTCTGGCCGATGATGTACTTGTCGAGCTCGGCGACGATCTCCTGGGGCGTGAGCTCGGCCTCGGGAGCTTCGGGGGCGGGTCTTTCCAGCGATTCGGGCAGGACGATCGGCATTCAGAGCTCCTCGACGGTGATCTCGGCGTTCGTATAGACGCAGATGTCGGCGGCGATCTTGAGAGCTTCCTCGGCGATGGACCGCGCGTCGAGGTCGGTGTGCTTGATCAGGGCCCGGGCCGCGGCCAGGGCGAAGGACCCCCCGGACCCGATGGCCAGGATGCCGTCATCCGGCTCGACGACATCGCCGGTGCCCGAGATGAGCAGGGACGTCTCCGTGTTGGCCACGATGAGCAGGGCGTCGAGCTGACGGAGGGCCTTTTCCATGCGCCAGTCCTTGGCCAGCTCGATCGCCGCCCGGGAGAGATTTCCCCGATATTCCTCGAGCTTGGCCTCGAAACGGGTGAATAGCGCGAAGGCGTCCGAGGTGGACCCGGCGAACCCGGCCAGGACTTCGCCCTTGCCCAGGCGACGGATCTTCTGGGCGGTCTTCTTGAGAACGGTCTGGCCCATGCTCACCTGGCCGTCGGCGGCCATGGCCGTTTTCCCCTTATGGCGGACGCAGATGACGGTCGTCGAACGGATCATGGATTCTCCTCTGGCTATGAATAAATAATATAGGATGGAAACGGACAAGTAAAGGCGGTTTGACCTGGCCCGAACGGTTCTATTAAGATACGGGAAACCGGCGTTCGAGAGGAGGCCCCATGCCGTCCCTGACCTTGGTGGTAATGGCTGCGGGTATCGGCAGCCGCTACGGCGGGCTGAAGCAGATCGATCCCGTCGGCCCGAGCGGCGAGGTCGTGCTGGATTACTCCGTGTTCGACGCCCTCCGGGCCGGGTTCGACCGGGTCGTCTTCATCATCCGCAAAGACATCGAGGCGGCCTTCCGCGAAGGGATCGGTCGCCGCATCGAGCGTGCCGCCGACACGGCGTACGTCCTCCAATCCCTGGACCAGGTCCCGCCCGGGTTCCGGGTGCCTGAAGAGCGGAAGAAACCATGGGGCACGGCCCAGGCCATCCTGGCCTGCGAGAAGGCCGTCACGACGCCGTTCCTGGCCGTGAACGCCGACGACTATTACGGCCGGACCGCGTTCGAAGCCATGGCCGGCTATCTCGGCCGCGGTGCGGGCGGCGGCGGGGGGACATCGGAATTCGCCATGGTCGGCTACCGGCTCGAGAACACGCTCTCCGAGCACGGCACCGTGGCCCGGGGCGTTTGCGAGGCCACGGCCGACGGCGACCTCGTCGGCATCCGCGAGCTCCTCAAGATCAAACGCTTCGCCGACGGCATCAAGTACACCGAAAACGATGTCGACTGGATCGGCCTCGACCCGGCCAGCTGGACGTCGATGAACTGCTGGGGCTTCACGCCCGTCCTCTTCGGCGAGCTCGAGCAGCGCTTTCCCGGGTTCCTCCGGAAGAGCGCGGCGAACATCCTCAAGGCGGAGTTCCTCATCCCCGAGGTCGTCGGCGAGCTCATCCGGGAGAAGAGGGCCCGGGTCAAGGTCCTGCCGACGCGGGAGCGCTGGTTCGGCGTGACCTATCCCGAGGACCGGCCTCTGTTCAAGGCGGCTATTCTGGCGCTCGTCGAGGCCGGGATCTACCCCCGCGACCTCTGGGCCGGACCGATCGGCATCGTAAGAACGAACAATAAGGATCGAGGAAGGACGATGAAAAAAACGGCTGTCCTGATCGCTTGTCTCGGTCTCTTGGCCATCCCGTCGGCCCGCTCCGCTTCGCAGCCCGAGGACTGGGAGAATCCCGCCGTGCTCCATATCGGAACGGAAGCGCCTCGGGCGACCTTCGTCCCCTATCCCGACGCGGCATCGGCGCTCCGCCTCGGGCCCAAGGAATCTCCGAGGTACCTGTCGCTCAACGGTCCGTGGAAATTCCGCTGGTCTCCCCGGCCGGCGGACCGGCCTCTCGATTTCTGGAAGCCGGCTGTCGACGTCAGCGGCTGGGCGGAGACGCCCGTTCCCTCGAACTGGATGTTCCAGGGCTACGATATCCCGATCTACGTCAACATGTCTTATGAGTACGCCCCCAATCCCAGGCCGCCGTTCGTCCCGCACAGTCACAATCCGGTCGGCTCCTACCGCCGGACGTTCACCATCCCCGAGACATGGACCGGGATGGATGTTCACCTTCATTTCGGCGCCGTCAAATCGTTCTTCTATGTTTGGGTCAACGGCGAGAAGATCGGCCTGAGCAAGGACTCGAAGACGCCGGCCCAATGGGACATCACCAAGTTCCTCAAGCCCGGTGAGAACGTCCTGGCCGTCGAGGTCTATCGCTGGTCGGACGGCTCCTATCTCGAGTGCCAGGACTTCTGGCGGCTGGCCGGCATCGAACGCGACGTCTATCTCTACGCCACGCCCAAAGTCCGCATCCGCGATTTCGAGATCCGGGCCGGCTTGGACGCCCGATACCGGGACGGCCGGCTGGGCGTGAACGTGGAGCTCTCGGGCGGCGATGCAGGCGCCGGAGCGGTTCCCCCTTCGGTCTCTCTGACGCTTCTCGATCCCGCAGGAAAAAAAGTCTTGAGCGCGAAGCGTCCGGCGGGCGCCCCCGGGGAAGGCCGGACCGTGGTCCGTTTCGATGCGATGCTGGCGAAGGTCGCCCGGTGGAGCGCGGAGACGCCCGCCCTCTACCGGCTCGTCCTCGAGCTCGAGGACAGCAACGGAAAAGCGCTCGAAGCGGTCACGTCCCGGATCGGCTTCCGGACGACCGAGATCAAGGACGGCCATCTCCTGGTCAACGGCGCCGCGGTCCTCCTCAAGGGCGTCAACCGGCACGAGCACGATCCCTTCACCGCCCACGTCATCTCCGAGGAGTCCATGCGGCGCGATATCGAGCTCATGAAGCAGTCGAACATCAACGCCGTCCGGACCTGCCACTATCCGAACGACCCGCGCTGGTACGAGCTCTGCGACGAGTACGGGCTCTACGTCGTCGACGAGGCCAACATCGAATCGCACGGCATGGGCTACGGGCCCGAGAGCCTGGCCAAGGACCCGGCCTGGGGCCCGGCCCATCTCGACCGCGTCGCCCGCATGGTCGAACGGGACAAGAACCATCCCTCGGTCATCATCTGGTCGCTCGGGAATGAAGCGGGCGACGGCATCAACTTCGAGAACGCCTATGCCTGGCTCAAGAAGCGCGATCCGTCGCGGCCGGTCCAGTACGAGCGGGCCGGGCTCAAGCCGCACACCGACATCTATTGCCCGATGTACGAGTCGATCGAAAATATGATCAAGTACGCGTCGGTGAAGCAGACGCGGCCTCTCATCCAGTGCGAGTACGCCCACTCGATGGGCAACTCCACGGGCAATCTCCAAGACTACTGGGACGCTATCGAGTCCCACGACCAGCTCCAGGGCGCGTTCATTTGGGACTGGGTCGACCAGGGATTCGCCGCTAAGAACGCCAAGGGCGAGCCGTTCTGGGCGTTCGGCGGCGACTACGGCCCGGCCGACGTTCCCTCCGACCAGAACTTCTGCTGCAACGGTCTCATCGCCCCCGACCGCACGCCCCACCCGGCTCTTTTCGAGGTCAAGAAAGTCTATCAGTTCGTCAAGCTCCGGGCGGCCGATCTCACCACTGGCCGGATCGAGCTCCGCAACCGCTACGACTTCATCGGCCTCGACCGCTTCGATATCGACTGGGCGCTCGCCGCCTCCGGCGAGACTCTGGCTTCCGGAAAGCTGCGGGCCCCCGCCGTCGCGCCCCGCGGCGTCGCGGTCGTCCGGCTGCCTCTCCCCCGCTTCGCGCCCGAGACGGGCCGCGAATATTTCCTCACTGTCTCGCTCCGCAGCCGGGAATCCTCGCCCGGCGTCCCCAAGGGTCACGTCGTCGCCGCGGAGCAATTCCTGCTGCCTCCTGCGGCTGACGTTGTCGCGGCTCCTGAGTCCGCTCTGCCGCCGCTCACGGTCGATGACGGCCCGCGCTTCCTCCGCGTCGTCGGCCGGGATTTCTCGGTCGGCTTCGACCGGCTCACGGGAGAGATGGATTCTTTCGTCTGTGACGGTCACGAGCTCATCGCGTCCGGGATCGAGCCCAACTACTGGCGGGCGCCGACGGACAACGATTTCGGCAACCAGATGCCGCGTCGTTTAGGCGTCTGGCGGCAGGCCAGCACGTATCGGGACCTGAGGACGCTCGAAGCCCGCGAAACCGGCCCCGGTCAGACGACGGTGACCGTCGCGTACGACTTGGGCGGAGGCCAGGCCACGCAGACCCTCGAATACGCCGTCGGCGGCGACGGCCGGATCGTCCTGCGCTCGACACTCGATCTCAAGACCGAAGGCAAGCTGCCCGAGCTCCCCCGGATCGGATTGAAGATGGCCGTTCCTTCGGGCTTCGACAAGATCCAATGGTTCGGCCGCGGGCCTTTCGAGAATTATCGGGACCGCAAGACGGCGGCTTTTGTCGGTCTCTACGAAATGACTGCGGACGAACCCATTCCCTATGTCAGTCCGCAGGAGTACGGCAACCGGTCCGAGACGCGCTGGCTCGCGGTCCGCGACGGCGAAGGACGGGGTCTTTTCATTGCGGGCGACCCGGTCCTCGAATTCTCCGCCCATCCCTTCTGGCCGGAGGACCTGACCCAGCCGAGCCGCGGCGTCAAGCACCCGCCGGACGTCCAAAAGCGCGATTTCGTCTGCCTGACCCTCGACCACGCCCAGATGGGTGTCGGAGGCGACGACTCCTGGGGGGCCCGGATCCATCCCCAGTACACGCTCCCGGCCAAGGACACCGTATTCACGCTGACCCTGCGGCCGCTCAGGCCGGGGGATGATGCGACGGCCCTGGCGAGGCGCTGAAAGAACGGCCCGGAAGCGAAACCAATTCCGTCCGCCGGGCGTATTTCCTTATGGGTTTGATATAATAGACCTGAATTGATATTCTTGTTTTTGATAGACGTACGGCTCCCATGAAATGCCCGCGCTGCCTGAACGACAATCCTGAGGGGACCCGTTTCTGCGGCCGCTGCGGCCGGGAGCTCCCCGGATCGGGCGAGACCCTGCCGACGGGGACGGCCACTTTCCAGACCCCCTCGAAGGGCCTCGAACGCGGCACGACATTCGCTCGCCGCTTCGAGATCATCGAAGAGATCGGCCAGGGCGGCATGGGCACCGTCTACAAGGCCTACGACAGCAAGATCCGGGAGGTCGTGGCCCTCAAGCTCCTCAAGCCCGAGATCGCCTCGGACCCCGAGGTCATCGAGCGCTTCCGCAACGAGATCAAGCTGGCCCGCCAGGTCGCCCACCGTCACGTCTGCCGGATGTACGACCTCGGCGAGGAATGGCTCTCGATCTACATCTCCATGGAATACGTCCCCGGCGAGGACCTCAAGAGCTTCATCCGCCGGTCGGGACATCTCAACGAGGCCAAGGCCGTCGGGTTGGCCAAACAGATCGCCGAGGGCTTGGCCGAGGCCCATCGTCTCGGGGTCGTCCACCGCGACCTTAAGCCCCAGAACGTCATGATCGACAAGGACGGCAACGCCAAGATCATGGACTTCGGCATCGCCCGGTCCCTCCACACCCGCGGCGTCACCGGCACGGGGGTCATCATCGGGACGCCGGAATACATGGCGCCGGAACAGGCCGAAGGCCGCGACATCGATCACCGGGTCGACATCTACGCCTTGGGGGCCATCCTGTTCGAGATGGTCACGGGCCGCGTCCCCTTCGAGGGCACGACGCCGCTCAGCATCGTCCTCAAGCACCGGAGCGAGCCCCCCGCCGACCCGCAGACGCTCAACTCCCAGATCTCCGCCGGCCTGAGCCGGATCATCCTGAAGTGCTTGGCCAAATCGCGGGACGACCGTTACCAATCCGCGACCGCGGTCCTCGAGGACCTGACCGCCGTCGAACAGGGCCTGCCCATGACCCGGCAGGTCACGGCGCGGACGAAGCCCCTCACGGACCGCGAGATCACGGTCAAATTCAGGCTCAGGAAGATCCTCGTCCCGGCTCTCATCGTCGGCGCCCTGGTCATCGCCGGCGTCGTCTCGCTCCTCGATAGGGGCGGACAAGGCGGGCCGGCCGGGGAACCCAGGATCAAAGTCGTCAAGAGAGCCGAGGCCGATTCCGGCGCCGAGGCCTCGACCAACCTGCCGCCGGCCCCGCAACCCCCGGGCGAAAAGGACCAGGCGGCGCCGTCGCTCGGCCGGGACGCGGGCTCGGGCATCATGGGCTTCCTCGCCCCCTTCGTGAAGAACCCGACCAAGTTCATGGGCGAGAAGGATGCCCTGGAGTTCGAGAAGGCGTTGGCCGCGATCAAGGAGAAATACCCCTCCGAGGCGGCCGCCCTGTCCCAATGGCTCGACAGCATCCAGATCCGGATCAACGAGGGGAAAAAGCAGCGGGAAGCCGGGAATCTCGAAGCTTCGAAGCGGAGCTATGACCGCGGCGAATCCGAGATGCGGAAGCTCCTTTCCCAGGTCAGCGAACGGGAGCGGGCGGAAGCGGCGTTCAAGGAGCTCCAGGAGACGAAACAAAAGATGGGCGGTCCGTCGCGAACGGGACGGCCGAACCTCCTTTCCTGGATCGCCATGGAAAAGGAAAAGGACGCCTCGGACGCCTTCGCCAAGAACGATTTTTCCGGCGCCCGGATCCTGTGCGACATCCTGAACCGGGTCCATCTGCTGAGCCCCAAGGCGACCGACGAGGAGCAAGGACTGGCCGCGCTGAAGGAGCTGACGGGCACGATCCGCAAGGACGCCGAGACCGCTCAGGCGCCCGCCAAGCAGGCCTGGCTCTACGAGCGGGCCACGACCGAAGAGGAAGGCGCAGGCCAGAAGGCCAAGGACGGCCTTGTTCCCCAATCGGCCGAGCAGTATATCCTGGCCGCCTTCCTTTATGAAAAGGCCAAGGAAGTTTCGCTCGAGAGCGCCCAGGCCGGGCGGAATTGACGGCTGTCCCGATGAAAAAGCCCAAGAAGCGCCTGCTCTTCGTCTGCTATGGGAACATCTGCCGCAGCCCGATGGCCGAGGCCATCGCCCGCCAGCGCCTCGGCCCGGCGGCCGAGGTCGCGAGCGCCGGGATCGGCGCGACCGGCGGCCCGGCCACGGAGGAGGCTGCCCTGGTCATGAAGCTCGTCTACAAGATCGATGTCTCCTCCCATATCGCCCGGCCGGTCGGGACATACGACCTCGGGAGCTTCGATTATGTCATCGCCATGGACCCCTCCATCTACCACCATCTCCGCGATATCTGGGGAATTCCGGAATCCATCCTCTATGGCTGGGATATCGAGGATCCCATCGGGTCGGATTATCAGGTTTACAAGGAAACGGCGCTCAAGATCGAGCGGCGCCTGGGGCAGTTCCTGGCCGCGGTAGGCCTCGACGCCTGAAGCGCGTCCCCCTGTCCCCTAGCGGTCCATCATCGTCCCGAGGAAGCGCAGGGACGGCACGTTGTCGAAAAAGATCCTTGCGCCCGTCAGCAGCGGGACGGCCAGGATCATCCCCGCGATGCCCCACAGCCAGCCCCAGAAGAAGAGGGAGAAGAGGACCAGGAGCGGAGACAGACTGACGTCCTTGGCCATGAGCCGCCGCTCGAGCAGGCGGTGCAGGGCCACGTGGACGCCGGTGAGCAGGACGAGGACGAGCACGACCTTGAAGGTCACGCCGCCTTCGAGGAACAGGGTCAGGAGCGTCGGCAGGGCCACGGTGACGATGGCGCCGAGCGTGGGGATGTAGTTAAAGAGCACGGCCAGGATGCCGAACAGCACCGCAAAACGGACGCCGAACAGCCCGAGAACCGCGGCGACAAGGACGCCGATCAGCATGTTCGTCAGGGATTTGGCGGCCAGATAGCGTTGGATCTCGCAGTCGATCCGCACGGCCGTCCGGCTCAGGGTCGAGGCTTGTCCCGGCGGAAAGGCCTCATCAAACTTCCGCACCAACCGGCCCCGGCCGGCGAGGATGAAGATCATGAAGACGAACACCAGCAGCAGGTCGGACATGAACGAAAAGAACGGCCCGAGGGCGGACAGGAGAAAAGTCCCGGCCTGGCCGATATTGAATCCCTGGATCCACTCGGTCAGCCCGACCTTGAGGCGCGGGTCGGGCACGAGACGGTCGATCCGTCCGAGGAAATCCTTGGCCATCTCCGTATACGAGGGAAGCTCGGCGGCCAGGGATTTGCCGCCGGAATAGAAGACTGTGCCGATGAGATAGAGGATGGCGAACGAGAGCACGAGAATGATGACCAGGGCGACAGCCTTCGGCACCTTGCGGCGGACCAGGAAATCGAGGGCCGGCGAGACGGCGAACGCAAAGAGAAGCGCCAGGGCGAAGGGCACGATGATCGGCCGGGCCAGCTTCAGAAAGACGCCGACGAGGAAGAGCACCAGGATGCCGACGCCGATCCTAAGCCATTTGTTCTTGTCCACGCGAGTTCCTTTGAGTTCATCATAACGAAAATCCTCTTTAAAAGGAATGGGCCTCCCCCGCCGGCATCTCTCCGACTCTTCTTCCCAATCGAACTCTGGGCGTTGGCCCCCGTCTATTTATGCGTTTGACGATATTCCAGGCCTATGCTAATGGGTATAGCGCGGGATAAGGGGACGGAAGGAGGTCAGGATGGCTCATCGCATTACGAAAACCCTGGGATTGGCAGCGGTGCTGGTGTGCATCGCCGCGGCGGCCGGAGGGGCGGACCTCAAGTCCGTGACCAAGGAGCTTTTCGCGGTGCCGTCGACGACGGGGAACGAGGAGGTGCTCGCGGCGAAGATCCGGGCGCTCCTGCCCAAGGGCGTTACGGTCGAAGAGGCCGGATTGGGCACTATCGCCGTCCGGCTCGGCGGCACGCCGGGGCCGACGCTCATCCTCGCAGGCCTCGACGGCTACGGGCACATGGTCAGCGGCATCACGCCTGAAGGCACCCTGACCCTCGACCGGCCCGTGCCGCCGCCCCACGCCCGGTTCGACGCCTTCCTCCTCGGCCAGCCGGTCGTCATCTCGACGGCGAAGGGACCGGTCCAGGGTGTCGTCTCGCAACCCGCGATCCATCTTCTCACCCAGGAGCGGCGCAGGACCCAGGTCGAAGGATTCTCCTTAGAGATCGCCTTCGTGGATATCGGCGCCAGGTCCGAGAAGGAAGCCCGGGCCAGAGGCGTCGAGCTTCTGGACCCGGTCACCTATCCGGCCCTTCTGACCGAGCTGGCCGGTGACCAGTGGGCCGGGCCGTCGCTCGGAGTGAAGGCCGCCGCGGCCGGCCTCGTTTCCGTCCTCGAGGCCCTGACCGGAAAGGCCGTCGGCGAGGAGACCGTCCTGGCCTGGGCGGCCCAGACGAAGTTCGGGGCCCGCGGCCGGGGCGCGCGCCCGGCCGTCGGCGCCGCGCGCGCCAAATCCAAATGGCAGCCGAAAAGGACGATCATCGTCGACGTCATCGCCGCGGGCAAGGGCGACGGCTTCCCCTTCCCCGGCGGAGGTCCGGTCCTCGTCCAAGTCAAGGACGAATCATCCGCGCTGCGACGGGCAGTCGAGGCGGCGGCCGCTGCCGCCGGGGCGCCCCTCCAGTTCCTGACGGCGCCCGATTCGCCGCTGGCGCTGCCGTTCGCCAGCCCGCCCGCGGAGGTCGTGACGCTGGCTCTGCCGGTGCGCTTCCTCAATACGCCGTCCGAGGTCGTCACTCTCAAAGACCTCGAAGCCTTGTGCGACATCCTTGAACGATTCATCCAGGCGGGAGGTGCCAAGTGACCAAGCGGATCGGCATCGGCATCCTGGCGCTTCTCCTCACCGTCTCCTCGGCTGGCGCCCAGTCCAAAGCCTGGGACATCCTCCGGGAGATCGTCCTCGTCCCCGGTGTTTCGGGTCACGAAGGCCCCGTGTCCACCTTCATCCAGGGACGGCTGCCGGCCGGGCTCAAGGCCGAACACGATGGCATGGCCAATGTCTGGTTCACTGTCGGGTCGGGCCGGCCTCACATCCTGTTCGTCGCGCATTCGGACGAGCTCGGCTGGACGATCGACCGGATCACCCCGGAAGGCCGCGTCCGGGTCAAGCCGGGCGGCGGCATCCTCCCGCAGACGATCGAAGCCCGCCCCGTCCTCATCCACACAGGCCGGGGTGATGTGGCCGGGATCGTCTCGCCGCGGCCGGGATACGACGAGCGCCCGTCCGAAGGCGAGACCCAGGAAACGACCTTCACGGCCGAAAGCTTCGACATCTATCTCGGCGTCGCGACCGAAGCGGAGGTCCGGGCCCTCGGAGTCGCCGAGGGCGACACCATCACCGCGAAGAAGACGATCACCGATTTCGCGCCGGGGTTGATGGCCACGCGGGCCGTCGACGACCGGGCCGGCTGCGCCGCGCTTCTCGACGCCGCCCTGCGCCTCAGGCCCGAGACGATCAAAGGCCGGACGATCACCTTCGCCTGGGATGTTCAGGAAGAGACGGGCCTTTTCGGCGCCTCGGAGCTGGCCAAAACCCTGAAACCGGACTACGTCTTCGCCATCGACACGTTCGTCTCGACCGATTCGCCGCTCGAATCGAAGCGCTTCGGCTTTCTTCCCGTCGGCAAGGGGGCGGTCGTCCGAGCCATCGACTCGAGCAACGTCACGCCCAAGCCCGAGATCCTCAAGGTCCTGGCCATCGCCAAACGGCGGATGATCCCGATCCAGTCCGGCAATTCCCGCGGCGGCAACGACGGCTCGGTCTTCCTCGCCGGCGGCGCCATCGACATTCCCCTCTCCTGGCCCGGCTCCTATGCCCACTCGCTCATCGAGAAGATCGATCGCCGCGACCTCGAAGCCCTTACGAACCTGATCCTGGCCATTATCTCTGATTGGAAATAGCCGGCAGGTCGAGCCCTCGCACGCGCATGAGCTAGGCTGCCCCATGTCAGGCCCAACGGGCAGGGTCGGAAGGAATTCGCCCCCGCGCGCGCAAAGGTTTCTAGCGAAGGGCATATCAGGGTGGCGAGGAGGGCAGTCGAACCCGACTGTTGGAGGGTATCGCCGTGGATGATTCGGACGAGGTTGGCAGATCGAGCGGTTATGGACGGTGGCGCAGGGGCGATGCCCGGAGGAGCGGCAGGGAGCGGAGTCTGCGGAGCGACCATCAGAAGCGCGACGGAGCGGCTCGGAGGAGCGCTTCTGGGAAATATCTTCATAAAGACACTCGTTTAAGATAGTTATCAGAATTGCGGCTTCGAGCACTCAGCCACAATTCTGTAGGTCGCTTCGAAGACTCCGCTTCCCGCCGGAGGCCCGGATCCGAGCGGGTTTGGCGCGCCGGGCCAAACCCGCGACCCGACGGAGCGGCACGCCCCGAGCCGAGAAATCCATAAAGCGAGGTCTGCTAACGAGCCGACGGAAGGAATACCCCGAGCGTAGCAGGACGGGTTCCTTCGGGCTCTGCCTAAGGCCCTCAGCGGCAGTCCTTTACGAGCGCTTCTTGGGCTTGACCTGGATCGCCTTGAGCCCGGGCTTGGCCTCGCACTCCTTGACGAAATCCTGCTCGCGCTGCGAGTTGACGTATTCCGGCGACTGGAAGCGGTAGGTGAAGTGGGTGTGCTCGTCGTACGTGCCCTCGAGGATGGCGATGACGTCCTCGATATTGACCCGCTCCTCGTCGGTCGGGATAACGAAGATCTTGACCTTGGAGTCGGCCGCCGAGATCTCGGTCTCGGCGTTGCGGGTCCTGGCCAGCTTGTTCTTGGCCTTGTCCAGCTTGATGCCCAGGAATTCCAGTCCCTCGCACGACTTCTCCCGGATGAGGTCGGACATCTCGCCGACGCCGGCCGTGAAGACGATGGCGTCCGCGCCGCCGATGGCCGCCGAATAGGCCCCGATGTACTTCTTGATCCGGTAGGATTCGACCTCGATGGCCAGCTTGGCCCGGGCGTCGCCCGCCTCGGCGGCCTTCTGGACGTCGCGGCGGTCGGTGTACTTGCCGGTGATCCCCAGCAGGCCCGATTTCTTGTTGAGGATATCGCTCATCTTACCCGGGGCGATCCCCTCCTTCTCCATGACCATGAGGTCGATGGCCGCGTCGTGGTCGCCCGCCCGCGTGCCCATGACCAAGCCTTCGAGGGGCGTCAAGCCCATGCTGGTGTCAAAGGAGACGCCGTCCTTGATGGCGTTGGCGGAGACGCCGTTGCCGATGTGGAGGCAGACGAGATTGCACGCGAAGGGGTCCTTGCCGAGGAGCAGGGCGGCCCGCTTGGCCACGTAAAGGAACGAAGTGCCATGGAAGCCATAGCGGCGAACGCCGTACTTCTCGTACCACTCATACGGCAGGGCATACATATAGGAGCTCGCGGGCATGGTTTGGTGCCAGGCCGTGTCCATGATGGCGACGTGAGGAACGTCCGGCAGGACGTCCATGGCCGCCTCGATCCCCAGGACGTTGGGCGGATTGTGGAGGGGGGCCAGGCCGTAGAGGCTCTTGAACGTCGCCAGAGTCTCGGGGGTGATCTTGACCGACTTGGTGAACTTCTCGCCGCCGTGGACGACACGGTGGCCGACGGCCGAGATCTCTTTCAAGTCGTCCATGACGCCGATCTTGGGGTCGAGAAGGGTATCGATGATGAGCTTGATGGCTTCCCTATGGTTGGCGCATTCGTGGTCGAACTTGATCGGCTCGCGGCCGAGGCCGGCCTGCTGGATGTAGCTCTTACCGATGCCGACCCGTTCGACGATGCCTGTGGCCAGCGTTTCCTTTTTATCGTAATCATAGAGGCGGTACTTGGCGGACGAGCTGCCGCAGTTCAGGGACAGGATGATCATCGATGACTCCTTATGATTTCTTGGTCCATCGGCCGGAAAGGGGCCGAATTTTTAAGCCCCATTTTCCCTCGGGGCCGGAGAAAAGTCAAGGAAGAGCGCGGGGTTGACAGGCTCGAAGCCGCTAAGGTATAACCGCCTTTACCCCCACCAGAAAGGAGCTGCCCATGGGTAATACATTCATTTCCGACATCCGCGACAAGGCCGCGCAGAAGTTCCTCAAGGTCGCCTTCCCCGACGCCGAAGACGTCCGGACCCTCAAAGCGGCCTTGATCCTCAGGGAAAAGCACATCGCCGAGCCCCGTCTCGTCGGCCCGTCCGCCGCGATCCACGCGATCGCCAAGGACAACGGTCTCGACATCGGCGGCATCCCCATCGTCGACCCGTTGACCGACCCGGGACGCGACGAGCTCGTCGGTGTCCTCTTCGAGAAGCGCAAGGCCAAGGGCTGGACGCTCGAACAGGCCTCCGAAGCCGCCAAGAGCCCGCTCTATTACGCCGGCCTCCTGCTCGCGACGGGCAAGATCGGGGCCGTCGTCGGCGGCAACATCTCCGCGACCGGCGACGTCATCCGGGCCGCCATCCACACCGTCGGCACGGCGCCGGGCATCGCGACCGTCTCGAGCTACTTCATCATGGTCTTCCCCGAAAGGCTCCTCTGCTATGCCGACTGCGCCGTCGTCCCCAACCCGACCGACGCCCAGCTGGCCGATATCGCCATCACCTCGGCCAAGAACTTCCAGGCCGTGACCGGCGAGGAGCCGCGGGTGGCCATGCTGTCCTTCTCGACCAAGGGCTCGGCCGCCCACGCCGACGTCGACAAGGTCGTCAGCGCGACCAAGATCGCCAAAGAGAAGGCCCCCGCGCTCCTCCTCGACGGCGAGATGCAGGCCGACGCCGCCCTGGTCCCCTCGATCGGCGAGCGCAAGTGCAAGGGCAGCCCGGTCGCCGGCAAGGCCAACGTCCTCGTCTTCCCCGATCTCGACGCCGGCAACATCGGCTACAAGCTGACCGAGCGCCTGGCCGGGGCCGAGGCCGTCGGGCCCATCGTCCAGGGGCTCAACAAGCCCTTCTGCGACCTCAGCCGCGGCTGCTCGGCCGACGACATGGTCAACGTCGCCGCCATCTGCAGCCTCATGGCTTGACAAGCGAGAGGCAGTCCCGAGCTTCGAGGGGCAGTCTGATGGCCTGACCACTACTTGAGGCAGTCCCGCCCCAGACAGTCCCGAGCTTCGAGGGGCAGTCTGATGGCCTGACGGGGGGGCGGTCTAGAGGGTGAGGTTGAATTTCTTGACCAGCCGGACGGGCTGGTAGGATAGCTTCGCTTTCCGCAGTCCCTCGATGCCCATGTCCTGTTCGCGGTTGACAAGAGCGTAGTCCGACCATACGCGGCCAACGAACTCGCGGTTGATCCACTGGGCCAGGCCGACGAGGCCGGGGTTGGCGATCTCGATGGGAATGACGGCCATGTCGGCGGTCAGGCGCCCGCCCATCGTAAAAGCTTCGACCCGGCCTCCGACCTTGACCACCCCGCCTTTGAGGTCGAGGCGCTCGAACGAGGCCAGCGCCTGGATGATGGCCACCCTTTCGGCTCTCATGTAGAGATCGCCGTTCCTCTTCTCCTCGAACCAGTCCTCGAGGAGCCGGAAGCAGCCCGGGACGTCGGTCCGGGTCAGGGCATGGTACTCGTGGGCGAAAGTCGATTCGAACTTCCGGATGCGATTGCGCTTGCCGTCAAACTTTTTTCCCTTGAGCTCGGCCAGCTCCTGGCGCGAGTAGATGTAGTCGAAGTTGCCGGGATCCTCCTCGACCTTGAAGCCGGCGCCGTAGCGCTCGACAAAAGCCTCAGGGACGCGCGAGAGCCGCGGCGCGTGCCGCAGGCACTTCGCGATCGTGTCGGGAACCCGCTCCCCGCCGATCGGTGGCAGGACGTAGGAGTCCTCGAAATCGGGCTCCACGAGCACGCACAGGCTGCCATTGAGGATGGTCCAGCTCGGACGCTCGGAACCCTTCCACATGAAGATGTTGGCGAAATTGAGCTCGCAAACCTCGGACGGCGAGGCTTCGAGGTATTCCTGGAAGACGTCCTGGTCCTCGAGGCCGACAGGCTTGAAATCGGGATAGGCGGGCCGGCTCACTGTTTCGTTCTCAGCATGACCGTGCAGCGCTCCCGGGGGCAGCCCTCGCACCAGGAGGTCTCGCGCTTGGCCGGGAAGGTCGCGGGGACCGCGTCTTTAATAATATGGAAGCCGCAGCCCTCGAAGAACGGGGGGATGATGGTGGCCAGATGGACGTCGCCCGGCGCCTTATCCATCAGAGCTTCGACGAGGGCCCCGGCGACGCCTTTCCCGCGAAAGCCCGGATCGACCCCGAGGGCGCAGAGCTCCAGGCAGTCGGGATGCTTCTTGAGGGCGACGAGACCGATCGTCCGCCCGCCTTCCTCGGCGACCCAGATCGGGTCGCTCTCCAGGCCCGGATAGTCCAACCCGAGAGTCCGGGCGAGCTCGACGGCGGGAGCGGCTTCCCCCGGCCCGATCTTGCGGATGCGCATTTCCGGTCATTATACCACGCACGCGTCCGGCCCTGAAGCAGCCAGGCGGCGGTCGTCTTGACATGGCCCCTTTGCGGGCAGTAAGATTCCCCCGTGCTCGCGGGCTACGGAGATGGTCATGGAACATGTCCCTCGCACGCGGCCATAAATAGCCGATCCATTGCCCGTGGGGAACCATGTTTCTGTTGATCATCAACCCCGGTTCGACCTCGACCAAGATCGCCGTCTATGAGGACGAGCGCGAAGTCCTGTCCGCGAACATCTCGCACACCGCCGAAGAGCTGGCCCCGTTCGACAAGATCGTGGAGCAGAAGGGCTTCCGCAAGGACATCGTGCTCCGCATGCTCAAGGACAAGAGCATCGAGCCTGCGGGCCTGGCCGCGGTCATCGGCCGGGGGGGACTCCTCAATCCCATCCCGAGCGGCGTCTATCGGGTGAACGACCGGATGCTCGAGGACCTGACCCGGGGAGTCCAGGGAGAGCACGCCTCGAACCTGGGCGGCCTCATCGCCGACGAGATCGCCCGTCCCCTGGGGATCCCCGCCTACATCGTCGACCCTGTCGTCGTGGACGAGCTCGACGAATGGGCCCGGCTGAGCGGCGTCCCGGAGATCCGGCGCCGCAGCATCTTCCACGCATTGAACCACAAGTATTCGGCCCGCCTGGCCGCCCGCGAGCTCGGCCGGAGCTACGAATCGGTGAACCTCATCGTCTGCCATCTCGGGGGCGGCATCTCGATCGGCGTCCATAAGCAGGGCCGCGTCGTGGACGTCAACAACGCCCTGAACGGCGAAGGTCCCATCGCCCCGGAACGGGCCGGGACCATGCCCGCGGGCGACCTGGTCGGCCTGTCCTTCTCCGGCAAGTACCAGGAGTGCGACCTGAGAAAGATGCTGACGGGCCGGGGCGGGATGGTCGCCCATCTCAAGACGAACGACATGCGGGAGACCCTCAAACGCGTCGCCGCGGGCGACAAGCAGGCCGATCTCGTTTTCACGGCCATGGTCCTCACCGCAGCCAAGCAGGTCGGGGCGTGCGCCGCCGTTCTCAAGGGCCGGGTGGACGGGATCGTCCTGACCGGCGGGCTGGCCTTCTCCACCGAGTTCATCGACCGGATCAAGGAGTGCATTCAATTCCTCGGACCGGTCTTCGTTTTCCCCGGGGAGAACGAGATGGTGGCGCTGGCCCAAGCCGGCCTGCGGGTGATGCGGGGAGAGGATGCGGCCCGCACCTATCCGTCATAATTTCCGTTGAACCGAAGGGAGCCATCATGATCACCACCTTGGACCAGATCGTCGACCGGGTCAAAGGCACCCCAACCAAGCGGCTGGCCGTCGCGGTCGCGGAGGACCCCCATACCATCGAGGCCGTGGCCCGCGCCGTCAAAGAGAAGCTGGTCCAGGCCACGTTGACCGGGGACAAGAAGGCCATCCAGAAGGTCGCCGACGAGAACAAGGTCGACACCGGTCTTTTCGAGATCCTCCACGAGCCCGATAAGGCCAAGGCGTTGACCCTGGCCATCGACAAGGTCCGCTCGGGCGAAGCGGATTTCCTGATGAAGGGCCTGCTGGATTCTTCCGTCTATATCCGCGGCATCATCGACAAGGAGAGGGGGCTGCTTCCGCCCGGCAAGCTCCTGTCCCATGTCACGGTCATCCAGGTCCCGTCCTGGAAGAAGCTCATCATCTGCGGCGACGTGGCCGTCATTCCCGCCCCGGACCTCGAAGGGAAGATCGCCATCCTGAACTATGCCATCGCCGTGGCCCACAAGCTCGGGATCGATAAGCCCAAGGCCGTCATCCTCTCGGCGGTCGAGAAAGTGAATCCCAAGATGCCCTCGACGACGGAGGCGGCCATCATCTCCAAGATGGCCGAGCGCGGCCAGATCAAAGGCGCCATCGTCGACGGGCCGCTGGCCCTCGACATCGCTTTCAGCGAGGAGAGCGCCCGGATCAAGGGCGTTAAATCCCCGGTGGCCGGCGACGCCGATATCCTCGTCTTTCCCAACATCGAGTCGGGCAACATCTTCTTCAAAGGGTCGACCTACCTGGCCAAAGGGGAGCTGGGAGCCGTCGTGGTCGGGGCCATCTGCCCCTGTGTCCTGACCTCGCGCGGGGATTCCGACGAAACCAAGTTCTACTCGATCGCCCTCGCCTCGCTCCTGACCTAGCCCGCGAAGAGCAGGCCGGCTTCCCTCATTCAGGTCCCCGGCCAAAATGAGGGCGGGCCTCGGTTCATTGACAGGCCGCGACCTCATTATCTATAGTGAGGCTTCGCGATCCCCACGTGGAGGTGTCCGATGTCCTCTTTCCGGAAATCCCCTTTCAGAAAGACTCTCTTCGTCGTCGCGGCGGCGCTTCTCGTTCTGGCCGCACTGTCCGTCGCCCAGCCAAAGACGGTCAAGCCCAAGGTCCTTCAGTCGACCAACCCCGAGCTCCGGCTCAAGGGCTTCGAGGAGTACAAGGCCCTGCAGGCCGCCTCGAAGTTCAAGGACCTCAAGTGGCAGTTCATCGGCCCGACGAACATCAGCGGCCGGGTGACCGACGTCGCCGTCGTCGCGCCCAAGGGTTCGAACTATACGGTCTATGTCGCTACGGCCTCGGGCGGAGTCTGGAAGACCGAGAATGAAGGCACGACCTGGACGCCGATCTTCGAGAACATGGCCACGGCGGCCATCGGCGACATCGCCCTCGCCCCGTCCGACCAGAACATCGTCTGGGTCGGGACCGGCGAGCACAATATCTTCCGCAGCTCCCAGGCCGGGGTCGGCATCTTCAAGTCGGCCGACGGCGGCAAGACCTGGGCGAACATGGGCCTGGCCGACACGAACACCATCGCCCGCATCGTCGTTCATCCGACCAAGCCCGACGTCGTCTATGTCGCGGCCGGCGGCCACGAGTGGACGAAGAACACCGACCGCGGCGTCTACAAGACCGTCGATGGCGGCAAGACCTGGGACAAGGTCCTCTTCGTCAACGACGAGACCGGCGCCTACGACCTGGTTATGGACCCGCGCTCGAGCGACACCCTGTACGCGGCGATGTGGCAGCGGACCCGCAAGAAATGGAACGACCCGCGCACCCTGGCGGACCACACCGGGAGCGGCTTGTTCAAGACGACGGACGGCGGCAAGACCTGGACGCCCATCGACGCCGGGCTCCCGCAGGCCCAGTTCCGCGGCCGGATCGGGATCGATCTCTGCCTGACCCGGCCCGACGTTCTCTACGCGCTCGTCGACAACTACGAGCTGCGAGAGACGACCAAGGAGGAGCTGGATCAGACCCGGGACTACTACACCCCCGAGAAGGGCTTCATCAAGGGGGCCACGGTCTACCGGTCCGACGACGCCGGGGCCACCTGGACGCAGACGAGCGGCCTGACGCCCCAGCAGAAGAACTTCATGCAGCAGCACTCCGGGACCTACGGCTGGGTCTTCGGCCAGATCCGCGTCGACCCCAACGACCCGGAGACCTCCTACATCATGGGCGTGCCCTTCAGCGTCTCGACCGACGGCGGCAAGACCTACAAGACCCTGGGCGGGCCCGGCGGCGATCACCACGCCCTGTGGATCGACCCGGCGAACTCCAAATATCTCGTCAAGGGCTTCGACCAGGGCGTCGCCGTGTCCTATGACAAGGGCCTGAGCTGGCGCTACTTCCAGAAGGAGATCAACGTCTGCCAGTTCTTTAACCTCAACTTCGACATGGCCTCGCCGTTCAAGGTTTACGGCTCGATGCAGGACCACGGCAGCTTCCGCGGCAAGATCGACCTCCGCGCCGGCCGCGACAAGATCCCCGCCCAGGACTTCGAGAACGCCCCGGGCGGCGAGGGCTCGAACCACGCCATCGATCCGACCAACCCCGACATCGTCTATTCGGCCGGCTTCTACGGGACGATCTCCCGGGCCGAGTACGACAAGCCCGGCCCGTTCCCGGGCTACCCCTCCACAAAGAACCTCCTGCCCGTCCTCTACGAGAACGAGCCGCCCCTCCGCGGCCAGTGGCTGGCTCCGTTCATCCTCTCTCCTCACAACCCGAACATCCTCTATCACGGCATGCAATACGTCTTCCGTTCGCTCGACCGCGGCGACACCTGGGAGCGGATCAGCCCCGACCTGACGACCAACGATCCGGCCACGCGTGGCGACATCCGCTATCAGACGCTCTTCAGCATCTCCGAGTCGCCGATCAAGGCCGGCCTCCTCTACGCCGGCACCGATGACGGCCGCCTTTGGGTGACCAAGGACGGCGGCCAGGCCTGGGCCGAAATCACGGCCGGGCTCGCCCCGGGCAAATGGATGTCGCGGGTCGTCGCCTCGGCCTATAAGCTGGGCACGGTCTACCTCGCCCAGAACGGGAAGCGCGACGACGACTTCACCTCCTATGTCTGGAAATCGACCGATTACGGCAAGACCTGGGTGAGCCTGGCCAAGGGCATCCCGGTCGGGCCGGTGAACGTCATCCGCGAGGACCCGGTCAACGAGAACATCCTCTACGTCGGGACCGACATGGGCGTCTACGTCACGACCGACGGCGGCAAGACCTGGATGGTCCTCGGCGGGAATCTGCCGACGGCCTACGTCCACGACCTGATCATCCACCCTAGAGACAACATCATCGTCATCGCCACGCACGGCCGGGGCATGTGGGCGATGGATGCCGACAAGGTCAACGACAAGCCGGCCCGGAGACGGTTCTATTTCGACGACTGAGACCGGACGCCTGCCGGGGCGGGTGGAGTCCGCGCGGCCGTCCCGGACGTATGTCCTCGACGGCGTCGGCCCCGTTCTTTTCGAGAAGACGCGGCGAGCCCGTCGCATTTCCCTGACGGCGCGGGCCTCCCGGGGGGTCCGTGTCGCCGTCCCCTGGCGGGTGTCGTTTGAGGACGCGCGGCAGATCGCCCTCACCAAGGCGGACTGGATCCGGCGGGCGATGGCCCACGTCGAGCGCGCCCGGGGCCGCTGCCGCGAGTCGGTCCTCGCGGCCGAAGCGCTTGATCGCCGTGCCGCCAGGGCCGTCCTCGCCGGACGCCTGGACGCCCTGGCCCGCGAGCACGGCTTCGTCCCGGGGCGCCTGAGTGTCCGCCGCCAGGGGACGCTCTGGGGCAGCGCCTCGCGCACGGGGCGCATCCAGCTCAACGCCCTCCTGGCGGTCGTGCCGCCGGACCTGGCCGATTATGTCATCCTCCATGAGCTCGTCCACACCCGCGTTCGGGGCCACGGCCGGGCCTTTTGGTCGGAGATGGAGCGGCGCATGCCGGACGCCCGGCGCCGCCAAACCCGCCTCAGGGAGTATTCCCTGGCGCTGTTTTGATCTGGACCGCGGCCGGCCGCATAAGGGCGGTTTGACAGATGTCCTTCTTCATGTGATATTATTTCTTCTTGCCTGGCCGCCGATCTGCTAAGGAGAAAGTGTCATGGGGGATCGTTTTTCGACAAGAAGGACTTGGCTTCCCATCTTGATCGCCGCCGGGTTCGTCCTGGTCCAGACGACGGGCCGGACCCAGGACCGGGCCGGCAAGGCCGGCCCCCCGGAATTGACGAAAGCGCCCATCTCCCGGCCTGATGTCCGCGGAGAGGACGAGGGCCTTCGCCGGCTGGGCGCGGAGCTGAAGCGCTTCCGGACGATCGGGGACCTGGCGAACGCCGCCAAGGTTTTCGCCCAGATGTTCCCGCCTGACGCCGTCCCCGCTCCCGCGGCCGCGCTCAAGCTCGGCGCTTCCGCCCGGTCGAACCGGGTCGAAGGAGCGCCCGGGAACATCAAGGACACCGGCTCGAGCGAGAGAACGATCCCCGTGTTCTTCTCGCCGGAAGACGAGGTGAACCCGGCCGCCGAAACCTGGAACCCGAACCAGGGGGATTGGGCCCTCTTCTCGGCCGCCGAGCAATGGGCGGGCGGCCGGCCCAGCGATATCCGCATCCGGAAGAGCTCCGACCGCGGCCTGACCTGGACCGAGACGATGGTCGTCGGAGACGGACGGCCCTGGACTCAGCCGTCGTTGCGGCAGGTCTCGGACCAAGCCTTGGGAATGGCCTTCGTGAGAGAGTGGGACGGCGGGGACGGCGACGTCTTTTTCGCCCGGCTCTCCGAAGACCTGACGACGGACGCCGAGTTCCCGGTCACGCTCGGTCAAGCCGATCAGCGGAATCCGTCTTTGGCCACCGACTTCCGGTCGTATGCCGCGCCCTACCTCTATGTGGTCTATGCCGAATCGGAAGGTCTGACGCGCTCGGTCAAGTTCAGTGTCAGTCCGGACGCCGGCGTGACCTGGACCCAGCCCGTGACGATCGGCTCTTTCTCCGGCCCGGACGGCCCCGATATCGAGACCGCCATCGCCTATGACCCGGACCGGAACACCCTCCACGTCGCCTTCTCCTGGCCCCAAAGCCAGGCCTCGGGCATTGCGGTCGCGTCCTCGACGACGTTCGGCGCGAGCTGGTCCCGGCCCATCTTCATCACCCCCGAAGACGCCGTGTTCGATTCCTCGCCCAAGATCGCGGCGAAGAAAGGCACGGTGCTGGTCGTCTATGAACACGGCACCTCCGACGGCCGGGCGGACATCGGGTTGAGCGGCTCGTCCGACTCGGGAAGAAGCTGGACATCGGGCGGCCTTCTGGCCGCCACCGCGGCCGCGGAGAGATTCCCGGACGTCCGGGCCGCGGACGGGACCGGCGCGACCAAATTCTTCGCATCCTATGTCGAAGCGGGCACCCAGGTTCATGTGCTGAGCCGGGACGCCGCAGGGCCCGGCACCTGGACCGCGGAATGGACTTCCGAAACCGACGGCGGGCTCATCGAATCCGGGCCGGTCGTCGTCACGCCTCTCCCCGCCGCGGACGGCGACAGTTCGGCCGGCGTTTTCTGGGCCGGCAGGGATCCGGACTCCGACATTCGCTTCGGCTCGGTCCGCCTCCTCGCCCTGGCCGACGTCGTCGTGACGCCGCCGAACCGGGACGTTCCTCACACCTCGGGCTCGACCACGTTCGCCGTGGACAAGACGGGTTCGGGGAACGTGGACTGGACGGCCGCCGTCACAGCGGGCGGAAGCTGGCTCTCCATCCGATCGGGCTCGAGCGGCAGAGACGCCGGGACGATCGTCGCCGAATATGACGCCAATACGACCGCCGATACCCGCGTCGGATCCATCCGGGTGACGCCCGCCGATATCACCAGCCCCCCTGTGACCGTCACGGTGACCCAGGCAGGCGCGGCCGCACTCGAAGTGACACCGGCCGGCGGGCTGACCTCCACGGGACCCGTGGGCGGCCCCTTTGTGCCGGCGAGCATGGATTACACGCTTCAGAACATCGGCGGGACCGCGCTCTCCTGGACGGTTTCGGAGAACCGGTCCTGGCTCACGGAATCCCCTTCCTCCGGCACCCTCGACCCCGGCGCTTCGACGACGGTCACCCTCTCGTTCACCGCGTCCGCGAACAGCCTGAACGCGGGCATCTACAATGGGACGGTGAACTTCACGAACAGCACGAACGGCGTCGGCACCACGACCCGGGCGGTCCGGCTGACGGTCACCACGGCCCCGGGCTCCCTGTCGGTGACGCCCGCGGGGGGCCTCGTCTCCACAGGTCTCGTCGGCGGGCCGTTCACACCGTCGAGCCAGGCCTACACGCTTCGGAACTCCGGGTCGTCGTCGATCAATTGGACGGCAGCCAAGACGGAGACCTGGACGACGCTGTCCGCGGCCTCCGGCACGCTGAACGCCGGCGCGTCGACGACCGTGACGGTCTCGATCAACGCCGCGGCCAATGCTCTGACGGCCGGGGCCTACAGCGATACGGTCGCCTTCGCTAACACGACCAACGGGAACGGCGATACGACCCGGCCGGTGACCTTGACGGTGTCGGCGCCGCCGGGCGTCCTCACGGTGACGCCGGCCGGGGGGCTGACGTCGAGCGGGCCCGAGGGCGGGCCCTTTACGCCCCTGAGCCAGACATATACTCTCGAGAATTCGGGAGTCTCCACCTTGTCCTGGTCGGCCTCGAAGACCCAGCTCTGGACGAGCCTGTCGGCCTCCTCAGGGAATCTGAATCCGGGGGCTACGACGTCGGTCACGGTATCGATCAACACCGCAGCCAACGTGCTGACGGTCGGGAGCTACAGCGATTCGGTCAGCTTCGTCAACACCACCACCGGGACCGGCAACACCACCCGGGCCGTGGCGCTGTCCGTCGAGCTCGGCCCCGCCCTGACCGTGACCCCAACAAGCCGGGATGTGTCCTTCAGCGCCGGCACGACGACGTTCGATGTGACCAACACGGGCGTGGGGGTCATGAGCTGGACGGCCGCGGTCATCTCCGGCGCGGACTGGCTGTCCATCTCCTCGGGCCAGAGCGGCACGGACACCGGAACGATCACCGCGGCTTTCGCCGCCAACCGCACCGGCTCTTCGCGGACCGGGACCATCCGCGTCACGGCCTCCGGCGCCTCGGGCAGCCCCAGGGACGTGACGGTTTCGCAGGTCAAGGGCACATTCCTCCTGACCCTGAGCGGGCAGAGACTCGTCGAAAAGGCCTGGATCATCCAGAGGGAGTACGGCCGGCTCACGGTCACGGTCGACAACCCGGCTTCGGTCCCGGTGGAGACCTACCTCGTCTACCGGCGCGCCGGGACCGCGGGCGAGCAGGTCGTTCAACAGGTCGACGCGGCCTCGGTCACGACCTCGCCGTTCATCGTCAATGACACCTTTGTGGAGCCGGGGACGTCTTACACATATCGCGTCGTGGCCGTCGACGTCCTGGGCAACATCCTCGGCCAATCCAATGAGGTCACGATCTAGCATGAATGCCATAAAAAAGCTCCTGATCGTTCCCCTGGTCCTGATCCTGGCGGCTTCGGCCGCCGCGGAGAACCGGCTCTTTTTATCGGCCGGGGCGAGCTTCCTGCGCCCCGCGGACGAGGCCTATCGCACCGTCTATGGCAATCAGGCGGTCTATCCTGAGCTCTCCGCGGCGATCCGCCTGATCGCCGGGGTCTGCCTGACCGGCAGCTTGGGACGTTTCTCGAAGAACGGCATCACCCCGGACCTCGGCCTGGAGACCAAGGCGGTCCAAAGCTATTATTCGGTCGGCCTCGGCTACCTCCTCAGGATCTCCCCCACGCTGTGCCTCGAGGCGGGCGGCGAGATGGCCCGCATGAGCTTCCGGGAGGAGGCCTTCGGCCTCACGGTCAACGGCCACCACTCGGGCTTCAAGGCGGAAGGGGGAGTCCTCCTGATCCCCGAGGGCGAGAGAGTGTTCATGGGATTGAAAATCGGCTACCTCTCCGGCCGGGTCCCGGGCTCGGAACTCGTCCCGGTCACCGACCAATCGCTGCGCCTCGGCGGCCTCAAGATAGCCGTTTCGATCGGCATCCAGCTCTTCGGCAACGATTGATCTCTCCGTTCCGGCGCGCTCTTAGCCACGGCGCCGCGGAACGATTCCCTGTCCCCCTTGCAGGCCCGATAGTGCTATAATCGCCGTCTTGTTGCTCAAGGCGCCGTGCCGATCATTCCTCGAGGAGGACCTGCCCATGAATTTTCGGACCATCGCACACCGGGCCGCGACCATCGCGGCCGCCGCCGCGCTTCTGGTCGTGGTTCTCGCCGCGACCCCCGGCGGGCCCGCCGGACCCGAGGCCAGGAAGGCCAACTACGACCTGGCCTCGCGCTGGACGCCGGCCAAGGTCGGCAAGCTCGTCTTCGACACTTCGGTCACCCCCCACTGGCTCTCGACAGGCGAACGCTTCTGGTACAGCTACGAGACGGGCCAGGGCCGGAAGTGGTTCATCGTCGACCCGGCCGTCCGGTCCAAAAAGCCCCTCTTCGACAACGCCAAGATGGCCGCCGGGCTGACCCGCATCCTTCTCGCCCCCTACGACGCCCAGCACCTGCCCATCAAGACGATCAAGTTCATCAGGAAGGACGCGGCCATCCAGTTCGAGATCGAAGTGCCCAAGGACAACGATATCTCGGTCAACGGCAAGATCGTCAAGGCCTCCGAGATCGCCAAGGAAGAGGTCAAGGAGCAGGACAAGGAGAAAGAGAAAGAGAAGGAGCAGGATACCCAAAAGAACAAGGACAAGGAGGCCGAGAAGCCCAAGGAGGAGCCGAAGACAAAGACCCTGGGCTTCACCTATGAGCTGGCGACGGGCAAGCTCGCGCTCCTCGAGGACTACAAGGCGCCCGCCAAGCGCCCCCGCTGGGCCTCGGTCTCGCCCGACGAGAAGACGGTCCTCTTCGCCCGCGGCGAGAACCTGTTCATGATGGACGCCGCGAGCTTCGAGCTGGCCAAGAAGAAGGCCGACGACAAGGAGGTCAAGGAGCTCCAGCTGACGACGGACGGCGAGGAGCATTATTCCTACGCCCGGTCCCTCAACGACGAAGAGAAGAAGGAGTACCAGAAGGACGAGAAGGACCGCAAGGACTTCCGCTCTCCGGCCGGCATGGTCGTCTGGTCCAAGGATTCGAAGAGAATCGCCCTCATCCGCAACGACGAGCGCAAGGTCGCGGACCTCTGGGTCATCAACTCGCTGGCCAATCCCCGGCCGACCCTGGAGACCTACCGCTACGAGATGCCGGGCGAAGAGAACCAGCCCCAGCCCGAGATCCTCGTCTTCGATCTCGCCACCAAGGCCAAGGTCAAGATCAAGGCGGAGAAATTCAAGGACCCGACGCTCGACATCTTCACGGCGCCGCGCACGGCCCTCGACCGCGAGCGGGAGTTCCCGCCGCCGGCCCAGTGGCTGGCCGACACGACCGACAAGCTCTACTTCGGCCGTCAGTCCCGCGACCTCCACGGCTTCGACGTCTGCGTCGCCGACACGGCCACGGGTGAGGTCAAGGTCCTCATCGAGGAGCGCCTCAACACCTACGTCGAGGCTCAGGACTTGCAGCTCCTCGGCGGCGGCAAGGAGATGATCTGGTGGTCCGAGCGCGACGGCTGGGGCCACTACTACCTCTACGACGGCGACGGCAAGCTCAAGGCCCAGCTCACGTCCGGCGAGTTCGTCGGCCAGGGCATCGAGAAGGTCGACGAAAAGGCCCGCGTCCTCTACTTCGCGGCCTGCGGCCGGGAGCCGGGCGAGGATCCTTATGACACCCACCTTTACCGGGTGGCTCTCGACGGCACGGGCCTCAAGCAGGTCGACAAGGGCGACGCCTCGCACAACGCCGACATGAACGACAACGCCCGCTGGTTCGTCGACAACTTCTCCCGGGTGGACGCCGCCCCCAAGTCCGAGCTCCGCGACGCGGCCGGCAATCTCGTCCTCGAGCTCGAGGCGACCGACGTCACGGCCCTCCTCGCGGCCGGATTCAAATATCCCGAGCCGTTCAAGGTCAAGGCCGACGACGGCATCACCGACCTCTACGGCGTCATGTACAAGCCGTTCGATTTCAACGAGAGCGCCTCGTACCCCATCATCGCTTACGTCTATCCCGGGCCCCAGACGGAAAGCGTCTCCAAGACGTTCGTGCCCCGCAACGCCAACGTCGCCCTGGCCCAGCTCGGCTTCGTCGTCATCGAGGTCGGCAACCGCGGCGGCCA
The DNA here is from genome assembly GCA_963743205.1 of Candidatus Aminicenantota bacterium. Taxonomy (GTDB): domain Bacteria; phylum Acidobacteriota; class Aminicenantia; order Aminicenantales; family Saccharicenantaceae; genus RBG-16-66-30. The sequence goes on along the minus strand of CAVUOW010000009.1, from coordinate 172,979 downwards.
TCCCTCCCGGTCGAAGTGGTACCACAACTACGGCTACGGCAACCTCCGCGACTACGGCCTGGCGGACAAGAAGCGGGCCATCGAAGAGCTGGCCACCCTCCACCCCTACATCGACATCGACCGGGTCGGCATCTACGGGCATTCGGGCGGCGGCTTCATGTCTACCGCGGCCATGCTCGTCTACCCCGACTTCTTCAAGGTCGCCGTCTCCTCATCGGGCAACCACGAGAACAACGTCTATAACCGCTGGTGGAGCGAAAAACACCACGGCGTCAAGGAGGTCGTGGACAAGGACGGCAACACCAAGTTCGAGTATTCGATCGAGAAGAACTCCGAGATCGCCAAGAACCTCAAGGGCCATCTCCTCATCACGACCGGCGACATCGACAACAACGTCCACCCGGCCAACACGCTGCGCCTGGCCGCGGCCCTGATCAAGGCCAACAAGCGCTTCGACTTCTTCATTTTCCCCGGCCAGCGCCACGGCTACGGCGACATGAGCGACTATTGGTTCTGGTTCCGGGCGGATTACTTCGCCAAGTGGCTCCTGGGCGATTTTTCGCAGACGGTCGACCTCATCGAGCTCCAGCGGGAGAAGGAGCAGACGGGGGACAAGAAGCCGAGGTAGTCGAAGTCACGGAGAACGCGGACGAGCAGGCCGGCCGGGCTGGGGCTCAGTCGAAGCGGAAGCCGATCCCTAACGACGTCTGCAGGCCGCCGACGTCGAAGGACAGCTCCTGGGGCTTCATCCGGCAGCGGGAATAGCGCAGGCTCAGGCCGAGGTCCCAAGTCTTCGAAAGGGGCCATCGGCAGCCCCCTTCCGCGATGGCGCTCAAGCCTCCATCCGTGACCGTTCCGAGAGGGGCGCGTTCTTTGAAGAAATGATAGACGACCCCGCCCCCCGCATGAAGACGGAGCCGCCCGATTGGGACCACATATCTCAGCCCCGCGGCGACGGGGACAAGCCAGATCCGGGTCTTCTCTCCAGTCGGGATCATATGGCCGTGCTTGGAGAAGAGGTCGCCGCTCAGCCACGGTTCGACGCGGCGTCCGAAAAGCCAGGAGAGCTCGATCCCCCAGATCGCCCCGGCGCCATAGATCGCCCGGAAATCGGCGTCCGAAGGCCAGAAGACGCCTCCCCGAACCATCACGCCGGGCCCGTCGGCGGCGAGGCCGGCCGAAGCGACGAGAACGATGAGGGCCCATACAAGGGCGATCTTTTTCATGGCCGCCGCCGGGAGTCCATCTGAGTCACGCGCACGGCCAGTCCCTCTCCTCCGTCGGCCCCGACGCCCCATATCACATAGTAATAGCCCCCCGCCTCAATGGGCGAATGAGCGAACCTGTACACGTCCCCATCAACCTCATAGATATGAAAGGCATCGTCCGGGAGAATGATCCCAAAGTCCGAGGAGGGAGTCATAGGCCCGACAGAGTAGATCCGGTACTTGGCGATCTCGAGGTCGTCGTTGGCCGGATTGGCTTCCCAGGTCAACTGGTTCGAGCGGCCGATCAGGGCCAGCGACCGAGAAGACAAGGTCAGGCCCACGGCATTGAGCGGCGGAGCGAACAGCAACCCGCTGCGAATGGCCACGTCAAGAGGTGTCAGCTCGGGAATGGAAGACACGACCGGCACGTTCTGAGGGACGAGCGCGGCCGGCAGGATCTCGACGGCCGAATCCTGGACTTCGAGCCCGGCATCCCCCACGAATCCGGGCAACCGTTCAACGAGTCCTTCTGACGTAGTCTTCATGAGGAAGAAACGTATTCCGCCCATGCCGCCGACTCTCGTCGTCCCGGCCAGGTAGAGTGAGCCGTCCAGCGCGGGGATAACGCTGACTCCGCCGGAAGTGCCGTCCTGAGGATCATTTCTTCCGTAGATCCTCTGCCACTCGAAGTCTCCGTTGGAGGAGAGCTTCACGAGCAGGGCCCGTTCGCCTTGAGGCGAGGAATAACCCGAATCTCCGGCCGCCAAATACCCCCCGTCCGGCGTCGCTACGATGGAATGAAAGACCGTATAATTCCCATGGTATGTTCTTGTCCATTCGACGGCGCCCCCTGCCGCGAGCTTCATGGCCCAGGCATCCCAGCGGTTCGAGATCGTGCTTTCGTCAATGGTCCCGGCCACGATCAGGCCACCGTCCAGGGTGACCCCGATGGAAAAAACGCCGGCATCCGCTCCTTGGCGGACAGCTGTTTGCCAGACGATCTCGCCCGATGAGGTCAGCCGGAGAAAGAGGATGCTCTTGCCGCTCCCGTCGGACGGAAAGGGCGTATAGCCGCATACGGCGAGCCCTCCGTCGCCGAGCTCGACGAAGCCGCCGGCGCCTTCCTCAAAAGGACCTCCGTAGGTCTTCTGCCAGACCGAGTTGCCGAGCGGATCGAGCTTGACGAGAAGGATGTCCTGATCGTTGACGATCCCCATCGTGTCCACAAGTCCGGAGCTGGCCAGGAGGAGATATCCGCCGTCAGCCGTCTGTCGCAGATCGGCGAATGCCACGCTGGCGCCTTCACGGCCGAAAGACCGCTGCCAGGCGACGTCACCGTCGGAATCGAATTTCATAACGATGGCCCCGGAATCGCCCAGCCCGCCGGCGACGCATCCCCCGTCGCTCGTCGGGGAGATGGCGTGCAGGAACTGGGTGTTCCCGGCCCCGGCGCCTTGTCTCAAGACCCTTTGCCATTCGATCGACCCCGCCGCATCGACCTTCAGGATGCAGCTGTCGTAGGAGGCCGGGATGTCGACGGAGGTGTGGCCGAGCAGGAAGAAGCCGCCGTCGTTCGCCGGGGCCATCCGGTAGCCGTAGATCACTCCGACGCCCGAGAGGGTCAACGTTCCCTCCCGGGAGTATGTTCGGACCCATGTCGTCCGGGCCGGACCGGCGCCTTTTCGCAAACGAATGGCGTTCACGGTCCGGGACCCTGCCCTTTCTCTGTGGATTTCCGGGTCGTCGGACGGGGCGCTTGATCTGCCCGGCTTCCATGGGCTCGTTCGCACCCCCGGCAGTCGGCCCGACTGGGGCCGAAAGGCCGGTCGAGGGGATCCCGGGTCCGCCGGCCAACATCAGGACGAGGGAAATGGGAAGCAGGAGCCTTCTCGTCATCGCATCCTCCATCCGGCCACGACTTCAGAGACCGGCAACCCCACTGCTATCTTCAGTCTCGAAGCGGGCCTTTGTCAAGCGGACGTCCGCGCCCCTTAAAAGGACCTGGTTCCGGACTATCAATTTCGGCCGATATGCTATATAAAAGTGTGAAAAAGGCGGTGCATGCCATGAACGAAAACTCGCCGACTCCCGCGTCCTCCCGTCCCCCGGCAGCCCCGGCCTCCCGGCGCTCGGCCGGCATGGTCGCGCTCGTCTTCCTGACCTTCTTTGTCATCTCGCTCATCACCAACGTCATCGGGGCCATCAACGCCGACGTCGGACAGAGCTTCGGCCTTAGCCTGACGTTCGTCGGGCTCCTGGCTTTCGCCTTTTTCATCGCTTACGGCGTCATGTCCATCCCGGCCGGCATGCTCGTCGAGAGGACCCGGGAGAAGCCGGTCATGATCGCCGCTTTCGCGCTGGCCTTGGGCGGAGCTCTGCTCATCTCCCTTTTCCCCAGCTATCCGGTATTCCTCGCGTCGCTGTTCCTCATCGGGTCCGGGATGGCCGCCCTCCAGGTGGCCATCAATCCCCTGCTGCGCGTCGCCGGCGGGGAGGAGCACTACGCCTTCAATTCCGTGCTGGCCCAGCTCATCTTCGGCGGGGCCTCCTTCCTGAGCCCGTTCATCTATTCCTACTTCGTCCAGAACATCGGCAAGCCCGGGGCCGAAAGCAAGCCTCTCATCGGGTTGATGTCGAAGCTCGTGAAACCCGGGCTTTCCTGGGTCTCGGTGTACTGGGTCTTCGCCGTCATCGTCCTGGTCATGATCGGCGTGCTGGCCGCCGTCCGCTTCCCGGTCGTCGTCCGGAAGGAGGACGAGCGGGCCGGGGCCTGGGCCACCCACAAGGCGCTGTTCAAGAGCCGGACGGTCATCCTCTATTTTCTGGGCATCTTCGCCTACGTCGGAACGGAACAGGGCGTGTCGTTCTGGATCTCCAAGTTCCTCAAGACCTACCACGGCTACGACCAGCAGACGGTCGGCGCCCATCGCGTGGCCCTGTTCTGGCTGCTGATGACGATCGGCGGCGTCCTCGGCCTGGTCCTGCTCAAGTTCCTGGACAGCCGCAAGGTCCTGCTGGGCTTCACCGCGGCCGCCCTCGTCTTCCTGACCCTGGCGCTCTTCGGGCCCGGCCCCCTGGCCCTGGTCATGTTCCCGCTCATGGGTTTCGCCGCCTCGGTCATGTGGCCGATCATCTTCTCTCTGGCCCTGAACTCGGTCGAAAGTCATCACGGCTCCTTCTCCGGCATCCTCTGCACGGGCATCATCGGCGGGGCCATCATGCCGCTCATCATCGGCCGGCTGGGCGACCTCCTCGGCCTGCGGCAGGGGATGTTCGTCCTCTACCTCACCCTCGGCTACATCCTGTCGATCGGCGTCTGGGCGCGGCCGCTCATCACCAACGAGACGATCGCCATGAAAAAGAAGAAGGAGACGGCGTGAGCGGCGCGGCCGTCGTCGGCATCGACCTCGGCGGGACGAACGTTCGGGCCGGGCTGGTCGTCGACGGCCGGCTGGCGAAGGTCCATGCGGTCCCCGTCCGGGGCCAGGGCCCGGAAGGCGATGTCCTCCAGGACCTGTTTAGCGCCGTCGACGCGATCATCGGCCCGGACGTCGCCGGCATCGGCGCCGGGGTGCCCTCGATCATCGATCTCAAGACGGGCACGGTCTATGACGTCCAGAACATCCCATCCTGGAAGAAGGTGCCCCTCAAGGCCATTCTCGAGGAGCGCTATCGCCGGCCCGTCTACGTCAACAACGACGCCAATTGCTTTGCGGCCGGGGAAAAGCACTTCGGCAAGCTCGGGCCCTACGACAACGCCGTCGGGCTCATTGTCGGGACGGGGCTCGGGGCCGGGATCATCGCCAACGGCCGGCTCTACTCGGGCATCAATTGCGGCGCCGGGGAGTTCGGCATGCTCCCCTATCTCGACCGCAACTTCGAGGCCTTCGCCAGCGGCCAGTTCTTCCGCCGCGTCCACGGAACTTCGGGGCGCGAGGCCGCCGAGCGGGCCGGGCGCGGTGACCGGGCGGCTCTCGCGATGTTCGACGAGTTCGGCGGCCACCTCGGCGAGGCCGTCAAAGCCATCTGCTACGCCGTCGACCCCGAGATCATCGTCCTCGGCGGATCGGTCAGCAAGTCCTACGGCCACTTTCAGGCCGCCCTGTGGCGGGCCTTCCAGGGCTACGCCTATTCCCTGGCCAAGGAACGGCTGAGGATCGAGGTCTCAGAGACGGAGAACATCGCCATCCTGGGCGCCGCCGCCCTGTACTTCGACGCCGCGCGCGGCTAGCCGCCAAAAATATTTCCGTCCGGAACGGAAAAAGGCTTGACAGCGTTTTTGTCGCTGGGCTCTAATGACTCGTTAGGGCATCCCTCAAAGGAGTCTTATTCATGGCCAAGACGGATTCGCAGCCGACCCGCCGGACCTCGGCCCTGGGGATAGGATTGCTGGCCCTGATCGTGATCGGGCCCGCCATCGTCAGGGGCCAGGAACAGAAGAACGGGCTCCTGGGACCTTGGGCGGCCACGGCCGAGGTCAGCTACGTCGTCACCGGCGGCAACACCTCGACCTCGGCGCTCAGTCTGGGAACGACGTTCTCCCGGAAGTGGACCAGAGATACCCTCCTCTTTAAGAGCTACATCATGACCAGCGATTCGACGACGACGACGCGCACCGCGCAAGGGACCGAAACGGATTTCTCCATTATCGAGAACAAGGTCACGCGCCAGGTCGCGGCGAACTATCTGCTGGCAGGCCAGTACGATCGCCGCATCTCCAAGAACCTCGCCGGCCAGGCCGGGATGAGCTGGGACCGGAACCGCTTTGCCGGCGTCGACGACCGGGTCATCGTCACGACCGGCTTCGGCTTCGGCTGGGTCGACAGGCCCCGGACGCAGGTCAAGACCTCGGCCGCCCTGACCTACACGGTCCGGCAGTACGTCGGACAGGACGCGGAGTCGTTCGCCGGGTTCCGCTGGACCGTCTCCGGCGACCAGAAGATCCTCGACACCTCGTCACTGGCGACCCTGTTCGTCTTCGATGACAACCTGAACCGGTCGGCCGACTGGCGGTTTGATTGGGCGAACTCAGTGACAGCCTCGATCTCCAAATCGCTGGCCCTCAAGATCATCCTGCGGACCCTCTACGCGAACGTCCCGGCTCTTCAGAACCTGCCGCTTATCGATCCTATCGGCGACCCGACGGGACTGTTCGTTCCCTACCCCCTAAGGAAGCTCGATACCTTCCTGACGACCTCCCTCGTCATCAATTTCTAAGAAGGGGTCAAATCTACCCTTCATCACTTTTTTTCGGTAAAACAAGGCTTATTGGCTGATCAGGCCATCGAAAGTGACGAAGGGTAGATTTGACCCCTTCTTGTTTGACCCCGCCTGGATTTCCCAGTAATATCGTAGTGAATAAAAGTCGGAGGGATCTGATGAAGAAACGATATTGGCGCTGTTTCGTCTGCAACGACGTCCACTACGGGATCGCTCCGCCCGAGCTCTGCCCCACCTGCAAGGTGCTCCACGCCTACGTCGAGATCACGGCCGAAGAGGCCCGCAAGCTCCTCGGCGGCGGGCCGGACGCGGCCATGGCCCGGGAGGACTTCCGGGCGGCCATCGAGCGATTCACCGTCGGCAACGAATTCCAGGTCAATCCCGACCCCGACAAGGTCAACCTGCTCCTGACCGGGATCTTCGAGAACGAGAAAAACCACGGCTTCAAGTTTTGCCCCTGCCGCCTGCGCACCAAGGACTGGGAAGAGGACCTGAAGCTCATTTGCCCCTGCAATTTCTCCATCCATGAGACCTATAAGGGCGTCAAGGACGGGGAATGCTGGTGCGGACTCTTCGTCAGGAGGAAATGATGGCCCACCTGGTCATGTTCTACGGGCGTGAATGCCCCCACTGCAAGAAGATGTTGCCTCTCGTCGATAAGCTCGAACAGGAAACGGCGGTCCGTTTCGAGAAGCTCGAGGTCTGGCACGACGAGAAGAACGCCGATCTCATGCGCAGCTACCGCGAGGCCATCGCCCCGAAGTGCGGCCAGCAGCTTCGAGTCCCCACGTTCCTCAACACGGACACCAAGGACGCCGCGTGCGGCGAGGTCGATTTCGAGAAGCTCAAAGACTGGGCGCTGAAGCAAGCCTGACGCCCGGCCCCGGGTTCTCGGCGTTTCCGCCAGCCAGGGGGGGCGGACGGCATCATGCAGGGAGGTTCGTCGATGCTCGAACGGTTCGATCCTCTCAAGGGGGAACGGCTTCGCGTTCTCGATGAGGACGGTCAGGCCGCGCCCGGCCTCGACCCCAACCTGTCCGACGACTTATTGCGGACGCTCTACGAGCGCATGGTCCAGTCGCGCGCCGCGGACGCCAAGGCGCTCAAGCTCCAGCGCCAGGGACGCCTCGGCACGTACGCGCCGAGCGTCGGACATGAGGCCTCCCAGGTCGGGCTGGCCTCGGCCATGTCCCGGGACGACTGGTTCTTCCCCTATTTTCGCGACCTCGGCGCCTTTCTCACGCTGGGCTATCCCCTGGCCGATTACTATCATTTCTGGATGGGGAACGAGGCCGGCCTGCGGACGCCCGACGGGCTGAACATCTTCCCCATCTCCATCCCCGTCGCCTCCCAGGTCCCTCAGGCGGTCGGAGCCGGCATCGCTGCAAAATACCGGAAGCTCGGGATCGCGGTCGTCGCCACCCTCGGCGACGGCGCGACTTCGGAAGGCGATTTCCACGAAGGCCTCAATTATGCGGGCGTCTTCCGGACGCCCAACGTCTTCGTCTGCATCAACAATCAGTTCGCCATCTCCGTGCCGCGGTCGCGACAGTCCGCGGCCGCGACCCTGGCCCAGAAGGCCATCGCCTACGGCTTCCCCGGCGTCCAGGTCGACGGTAACGACGTCTTGGCTGTCTTCGCGGCGGCCTGGGAGGCCCTGGCCGTCGCCCGAAGCGGCGGCGGGCCGACCCTCATCGAGGCTTACACCTACCGCATGGGCGATCACACGACCTCGGACGATGCCGCGCGCTATCGGACGAAAGACGAGGTCCAGCAGTGGGAGCGGCGCGACCCGTTGGCCCGCTTCCGGCTCTACCTCGGACGCAAGGGACTTTGGGATGAGGCCTACGAAAACGAGGTCCAGGCCGCCGCCTCGGACCTCGTCGAGAAGTCCGTCGCGGAGGCCGAGGCCCGGCCGCCGGCCTCGGTCGACGACATCTTCGCCTACACATACGCCGAAGCCCCCCCGGACCTCAAGGCTCAGCGGGACGAGCTCAAAGCCTCCCTCCCGGAGGGACGTCGATGATCATGACCATGGTCCAGGCGATCAACCGGGCCCTCGCCGGCGAGATGGAGCGAGACGACCGGGTGGTCGTCTTCGGCGAGGACGTCGGCCGCGACGGCGGCGTCTTCCGGGCGACCGAGGGGCTCTTCGACAAGTTCGGACCGGAACGGGTCATGGATACGCCGCTCGCCGAGTCCGCGGCGGTCGGCGCGGCGATCGGCATGGCCGCCCTCGGACTCCGGCCCGTGCCCGAGATCCAGTTCATGGGCTTCATCTACCCCGCCTTCAACCAGATCGTCTCCCACGTCGCCCGGCTGAGGAACCGGACGAGGGGCCGGTTCACAGCGCCGTTGACCATCCGGACCCCGTACGGCGCCGGGATCAAGGCGCTCGAGCATCACTCCGAGAGCACCGAGGCCCTCTTCTGCCACATCCCGGGCCTCACGGTCGTCGTCCCCTCGAGCCCCTACGACGCCAAAGGACTCCTTGCGGCCTCGATCCGCAGCGACGACCCGGTCATCTTCCTCGAGCCGACCAAGCTCTACCGGGCGGAGAAGCAGGATGTCCCCGAAGCGCCCTATGAGCTTCCGCTGCGCCAGGCCGCCGTCATCCGGGAGGGCCGCGACCTGACCATCGTCGCCTGGGGGGCCATGGTCCCCGTGGCCCGCGAGGCCGCTTCCGCCGCCGAAGCCGGCGGCGTCAGCGTCGAGATCATCGACTTGCGCACGCTCAGCCCCATGGACCGGGAAACGATCCTGGCCTCGGTCCGAAAGACGGGCCGGGCGCTCGTCCTCCACGAAGCGCCGAAGACCTGCGGGCTCGGGGCTGAGATCGCGGCCACGATCGGCGAATCGGCCCTCCTGAGCCTGAAGGCGCCGGTGATGCGGGTCACCGCGCCGGACATCACCGTGCCCCTGCCGAAAAACGAGGACCTCTATTACCCGAACGCGGACCGCGTCCTGCGGGCCGTGCGCAAGCTTATGGAGTACTGACCATGGCCAAAGAATTCCGCTTCCCCGACGTCGGCGAGGGCATCACCGAAGGCGAGATCGTCCGCTGGCTGGTCAAGGAGGGCGACGAGGTCCAGGCCGACCAGGCGCTGGCCGAGATCGAGACCGACAAGGCCATCGTCGAGATGCCGTCCCCTTATGCCGGAACGGTCCTCAAGCTCCATTTCAAGGAAAAAGACCTGGTCAAGGTCGGACAGCCGCTCGTGACCATCGGCGCGAAGGGCGAGATATTGGCGGCAGGCACGCCCGGACCGCAGCCGGCCGGCCGGCCCGCAGCCCCGCCATCCGCGGCCGGAGCAGCCCCCGCGCCCGCTCCCCTGCCGGCACGGCCCGGTGAGGTCCTGGCCACTCCGGGCGTTCGGGCGCTGGCCAAGGGGCTCGGCGTCGACCTCGCCGCCGTCCGCGGCACGGGTCCGGGGGGACGCATCACCGAGGACGATGTCCGCGCGTTCCAAGCGGCCCCGGCCGAAAAAAAAGTCGCCGTCAAGGTCAAGGCCAAATACGACCTCTACGGGAGCCTCGAAAGGATCCCGCTTCGCGGCATCCGCCGGGCCACGGCCAAGAAGATGCGGGAATCCCTGGATCATGCCGCCCACGTGACCCACTGCGACGAAGCCGACGCCGGCCCTCTCGAGGCCCTGCGCCAGAAGATGAAGCCCGAGGTCGAGACGGCCGGGGCGAAGCTCACCTATCTCCCGTTCATCGTCAAGGCCCTCATCGAGGCCCTCAAGCTCCACCCCTCCTTCAACGCGACGCTCGACGAGGACGAGAGCGAGATCGTCCTCAAGAAGTACTACAACATCGGCATCGCCGTCGATGTCCCCGACGGCCTGATCGTGCCGGTCGTCAAGTTCGCCGACCAGAAATCGCTTGCGGACATCGCCGCGGAGATCCAGGCCCTGGCCAAGGCCGCCCGGGAAAGGACCCTCGACCTGGCCGACCTCAAGGGCGGGACATTCTCCATCACCAACGTCGGCGTCATCGGCGGCGATTTCGCGACGCCGATCATCAACTACCCCGAGGTGGCCATCCTGGCCACGATGAAGATCGCCGACCGGGCCCGGGTCGTCGACGGCGCCATCGTCGTCAAGAAGACCCTGCCGCTCTGCCTGGCCTTCGATCATCGGGTCGTGGACGGCGCCGAGGCGGCCCGTTTCACCAAGGACCTCATCCGTCTCCTCGAAGCTCCCGAGAGCCTGCCGCTCAAGGGCGAGTGAGCGAAGCGCGGCCGCGGACACATCCATGACCAAGCCCATTTCGAAAGCCGATCGGCTCAAGACGATCGTCCGGGCGCAGCCCAAGGCCCTCGTGGCCTTCTCCGGCGGCGTCGATTCCACCTTGCTCCTCAAGGTCTGCCGGGACGTCCTCGGGCCGGCCAACGTAACCGCCGTGACGGGAGTCTCCCAGACCTACACACCCGAGGAGAAAAGGACGGCCCGGCGCATCGCCCGCGAGCTCGGCGTCCGGCATATCCTGATCGAGACGGACGAGATCGCCTGCGCGGCCTTCGCGGCCAACCCGGCCGATCGCTGCTATCACTGCAAGCGCGAGCTCTTCGGCCGGATCGCCGATCTCGCCCGGACGCTCGGGATCGACGCCTTTTACGACGCCTCCAACGTCGACGACCTGGCCGATTACCGCCCGGGGCGGCGGGCGACCGAGGAATTCGGCGTCGTGAGCCCGCTCCTGCAGGCCGGCTTCGCAAAGAAGGACGTCCGGGCCTTGTCGAAGAGGCTCGGCCTTTCCTCCTGGGACAAGCCGGCCAATCCGTGCCTCGCCAGCCGCATCCCCTACGGCACGCCGATCACCGTCGAAACCCTGGCCAAGGTCCGAGCCGGCGAGAAGTTCCTCCACGGCCTGGGCTTCCCCGTCGTCAGGCTGCGTCATCACGGCGACCTGGCCCGCATCGAGGTCCCGGCCGCCGATTTCGCCAGGATCCTGCGGCCGGAAACAGCCCGCCGGATCGCCCGACGGCTGCGTTCGCTCGGCTATCTCTGGACCGCCCTCGACGTCGAAGGCTACCGCATGGGCAGCCTCAACCGGGCGGTCGAGGGCCGGGCCAGGACGGAGAAGAAGCGCCGATGAAGGTCGCCGTCGGCCTGAGCGGCGGCGTCGATTCCTCCGTCGCGGCGCTCCTGCTTCTTCGAGAGGGGCACGAGGTCTCGGGCGTCCTGATGAAGCTCTGGCCAGGGCCCGAAGCCCCGTGCTCCGCGAAGAGCGCCTGCTACGGGCCCGAAGAGGCCGGGGACATCCGGGCGGCGGAGAGCGTCTGCGCCCGACTTGGCCATCCCGCTTCATGTCATCGACTGCTCCAAGAGCTACGAGGATCTCGTCCTGCGCTACGTCCGTGAAGGATATGCGGCGGGGACGACCCCAAACCCTTGTGTTCGCTGCAACCAATTGGTCAAGTTCGGCCTCCTCCCGGAGATCGCCCGTGCCTCCGGCCTGGCCTTTGAGCGTTTCGCTACGGGCCACTACGCGCGGGTCGAGCGGGATGGGCCGGCCGGGCGGTTTCTCCTGAAGCGAGCGGTCGACGCCGCCAAGGACCAATCGTATTTCTTGTACCGGCTCAGCCAGGCCCAGCTGGCCGCGGCTCTGTTCCCGCTGGGCGAGCTCACAAAAACGAAGGTCCGGGCGATCGCCCGCGAGGCCGGTCTTCCCGTCCACGACCGCAAGGAGAGCCAGGATTTCTACGCCGGCGACCTCGTCGATCTCGTCGGTCCGGGCGCCGGCGACGGGGACGTCGTCGACCGGGACGGGCGCGTCCTCGGACGCCACGGCGGCGTTTCTCATTACACGGTCGGCCAGCGCAAGGGGCTGGGCATCGCCTCGCCCGTCCCGCTCTACGTCGTCAGCATCGACGCCGCGCGCAACCGGCTTGTCGTCGGCCCGGAGAGCGAGACGCTCCGGCGCTCGGCGGTCGTCCGCGATTGCGTTTGGGGGATGTTCGAAGCGCTCACCGCGCCGGTCGAGGTCCTGGTCAAGGTCCGGTCCGGGGGACGCTTGGTCCCGGCCGAGATCTCCCCGCTCACCGACGGCTGCCGCGTCGATTTCGCCGAACCCGTCTCCGCGGTCGCGCCCGGACAATCGGCCGTCTTCTACGACGGCGACACGGTCGTCGGCGGCGGCGTCATCGAAAGCGCCGCCTAGCCGTCCCTTCCCTCCCCCGCCGGTTTCGGGATATAATCGCCCTCGTCAGGTCTCGCCACAGGGGGAAACCCCGTGGACGTCCCTCAGGAGGAACAATCATGGCCGGTTATCTCATCGCATTTGTTTTCGGCATCTTCATCATGGGCGCCTTGATCGCCCAACGCGACAAGCTGGGCAGCGGCGGCTTCAACGCCTGGCTCAAAGGCAAGAAGGGGCTGCTGACGACGGCCGTCCTGGTCGTCATCGCCGTCGCGGTCCTCGTCCAGGCCCTGGTCACCGTCCAGGCCGGCACGGTCGGCGTCGTCAAGCGGCTCGGGGCCGTGCGCCAGGAGTTCAATCCCGGACTGCATGTCATCGTGCCGTTCATCGACCAGGTCGTCATCTTTCCGACCTTGAAGAAGACGTACGAGGCCTCCGAAACGCCGCAATCGAGCGAGGCCGACTACCCCGACATCATCATCTCCGCTCTGACCTCGGACGGCCAGCAGATCCGGGTGGGCATGACGGCCCGGTTCATGATCGCGCCGGGCAAGGCCGCCTGGATCATCCAGAACCTGGGCACCGAGCGGGAGTACGTGGAGAAGGTCGTCAAGACCGAGATCCGCGGCTCGGGCCGCCGGGTCCCGACGCGGTTCGCGGCCTACGAGCTCTACACCAAAAAGAGCTACGAGGCCCAGCAGGCCCTCTTCGACGAGATCGCGCCCAAGTTCGAAAAGAACGGCCTCATCCTGGACGAGATCGTCATCCGCAACATCACCTTCACGCCCGAGTACGCCAAGACGCTCGAGGAGAAGCAGATCGCCCTGGAGAACATCACCACGGAGAAGAACAAGCTGGAGCAGGAGAAGATCCGCAAGGAGCAGAAGATCGTCGAGGCCGAGGGCGACGCCAAGAGCATCGAGATCCGCCAGGCGGCCCTGACCAAGAACCCGACCATCATCCAGTGGGAGTTCGTCCAGAAGCTGGCCCCGAACGTCCAGTGGGGCATCATGCCGGACAAGATCATCCCGGTCATCGACTTCAAGGGGATGACGGGACCGCAGAACCCGCAGAAGTAGCCGCGGCGGCGTTCAGCTCCGGCCGCTCACGAAGTCGATCATCCGGGCGATGGCCCGCTGGCAGACGCGGCAGAACTCGTTCTTCGGGTTGTTGATCATGAGGCAGTGGATCATCGACCGGTACAGCCCCTTGGAGGCGTAGCCGGCCCCCTCGAAGACGCCGACCTTGTCCTCGAGGGAGGCGTATTCCGCGCGGACGGCCGCGATCTTCGCGCCGAGGGCATCGTCGGCCGCCTTGAACTTGGCCTCGATCCCCCGGATCTCCTTATCGGGGGCATGCCTCTTTTTGGCCGCGTCCAGGGCCTTCCCGCGGGCCGTCCGGCTGTCCCGGAGCCCGGCCTGCAGCGCCTCGACCCGGTCCTTGCCGTATTCCGTCGGGACGGCGATCCCGGGGGAAAGCAGGTCTTGCCACTTCACGTGGCCCGGGTCGAGCAGGGCCGTGATATTCGGCTCGAGCGGCTCGACGCCCTTGGGATAGAAATCATTGTAGGACACCTCGGACTGATAGTACTCGTCGGCGAGGTAGGCGAAGGAATGGCCGAGCTCGTGAACGAAGACCTGGGGGCTCGCCGGGTGATCGACCGTCGTCACGCAGTAATCGAGGGCAATGCTTCCGCCCCCGTAGCGCGGGCTGTTGACGAGGACCGCGAGGACGTCGTAGGGCACCTCCGCGGCGATGTCGTGCATGAGGTGGTCTTCTTCGATGAGCATGTAGCGGTCGAGATCGAAGGCGTTGAAGGCGGCGTCGAGGACGGTCTTTCTGTAGGATCGCTGGCGCGGCTCATCCATGCCCCGTTCGGCCGAGGCCCGGAAGACGCCGCGGACATTGAACCGCTCCTTCAGGGACTTGTAAGGCTCGATCGCGAAGAGGGCGTCCGTCATCCGGTCCACGTCGGCCTTGAACTTGTCCCGGTCCCCGGCGACGTACCCCTCGGCGAGATAGACGAGATCGACCTTGTCATGCGGGTCCCCCGTGATCCGGGCCTCATAGACCCAATCCGGCTGACCGGGCTTCTCCCGGACGACGTGATAGTCGGAGGGGTCGAGGATCTGGTTGAAGACGGGGTGGAGAAGGCTGCGCTTGTCACGCTGCTCGATGACGAAGAGGACCGGCCTTTTGGGCAGAGGGAACCTGAGGGAACGTTCGAAGACGCGGACCGTCCCGGCCAGCGCCGGCGAGGTCGTCTTGTACTCGGCGAACATTGTGTCGAAGCCGCGCGAGAAGATGAGACGGTTGGAGGCGGCATCGTAAACCCTGTAGACGTAGCGGCCGTAATCGAAGGGCGGCAGGAGGCCGGACTTCGATTCGGGCCAGATCGCTTCCTCCGAGATCCGGTGGATGGTGACGGTCTCCGACTTGGCGTCGCCGGACTGATAGAGGTCGATCCGCAGGGCCTTGTCAAGGAAGAACTCGTCGAACGGCGGCTGGGCTTGAGGAGCCGGAGCGGCGGCCGACAGCGCCGGAAGCGCGAGAGTCAGGACGGCCAGGGCCAGGACTATCTTCTTCATGGGAGCTCCTTCGGGCATCCGAAGGATTATAGGGCGGAAGGGTCCTCAAGACAACCGGGAAGGCCTGGTGCGCCAGGCCCTCTCGCCGGGGAGCTGATCCCCCGGCGAGAGACCCCCATGCCCGCGCTGGGCCCGAAGTCCCCCCTTGATCAGCGGCTCTTCCACTGGAACTGATGAGGCCATTGCGACGCGTTCGCCGCAGGCCCCGCCGTGTGGCAAACCGAGCAGGCGGTCGCCCGGCTGCCCCCGTGCGCGTCGGTGAAATCGTTGATGCCGCCGCCCTTCGACGTGCTGTGGCAGACTTTGCAGTCCCCGATCGGGGCGACGGTCGTCTGATACTGGATGGCCTGATGGTTATCAGAGGCCTCCGAGCTCGGGACCATGGCGTGCGGGCTGCTGTGGCAGGCCGGGCAGGACAATCCGTTATGCCCGCTGGCATTCCGATAGAGGGTCGTCCCGGTATTGACCTCGGCCACGCCGGGATGGCAGGTCGCGCACTGGGGCTCGTTCACCCAGGGCACACGGGTGCCGGAGGCGATGGAGCTGGCCACGTCCTGGAGCGTGCCGTGGCAAGTGATGCAGTTGCCGTCGGACGCCGTGTGGGCGATGCTGCGGTTGCACTTGGCGACCTGGCCGGGATGGCAATCGTAGCAGGCCGCGTTCCTCGACGCATGGAAGCCGTGGACGGCCCGGGACATGTACAAGCCCGAGCTGCCAGGACCCGTCTGGCCCAGAGCCGGGCTGCCGTGGCAAGAGGCACAAAGGACGGGGGCCGAAGCCACCAGGGTCGTGCCGGAAAGCGCATCGTGACTGGCCAGGACGTTGGCCAGCACATTCGCCCCTCCGCCGCCGGGGATATGGGCCGATCCCGCGCCGCCGGCCGCATGGCACTTGGCGCAGTTGAACTCGTCGGACGTCGGGACCGTCGCCTGGGTCTGGACGAGGATGGCGTTGGTCCCGGAATCCCTGACCGTGATGTCGGCGATCTGATAGGGATTGTAGGTCAGGGAATCGTCGACGGGCACGACCGGGATGCCGTTGACCTGGAAATGGTCGCCCTTGACGACCATCGTGCCGCTGAGGCCGTTGTGGATGGCCGGGTCCTCGAGATTCAGGCCCGTGTCGTGGGCCAGGGCAACTCCGAAAAGAAGCGGCATGTTGTCCCAGAACTGGCCGTAGCTGCGCTTGCCGTAGGAGTAAGTATTGTTGTGGATGGCGTACTCGACGGTGATCCCGGCCGTGACGATCTGCGGCGGATTCCCTCTCTTGACGACCTGGACCCAAACCGTATTGTAAGGCGGGAGGATGACGCCCTGGTCGTAGGTCGGATTGAGGCAGTGCATGCCCAGGTCATTCCAGGCAAAGGCGACGTAGGTCATGCTGGTAGCCGGGATGGCTTTTGCGGTGACGTCCCCGTCGCCGTTCCCGCCTCCCCCGTTCCCTCCCGAGGTGCCGCAGGAGACAAGGGCCAGCGCGGCGAATACGACCGTCCCGATGAGGATACCCCGGCGCGCCATTCATTCGTTTCATACGTCCTCCTTCGCCTGAGCCAGGCTTCATCAAGTGGCAGAATAATATCATACTCGTGGCCTATTCGGCGTTATGCAAAATTCGTGCCTGTTCGACAGGGCTCGGACAGGGAGAAACGGGCCGTGCCGGAGACGCGAAAAGGGACCTTGTGCCATGCCGCGAGACAGAGTCCCGGTGCACAGGATAGCGCCTCCCGCAGCACCCGGCTTGAGGAGTCCGGGCTTTTCCGCTATAATACGGCTTCGACTGTTCGATTTCGGACCCTTGGTTGCCCCCTGGCGATACCCCGAACATCCCGACAGGCGTGAATCATTATCCTGAAGTGAGTGAGTAGTCCATGACGACCGGCATCGCCCGCATGCGGAATATCGGCATCAGTGCGCACATCGACTCCGGCAAGACGACGTTGACGGAGCGGATCCTCTTCTACTGCAAGAAGATCCACAAGATCCACGAGGTCAAAGGCAAGGACGGCGTCGGCGCGACCATGGACTCCATGGACCTCGAGCGGGAACGAGGCATCACCATCGCTTCGGCCACGACCAACGTCGAGTGGGGCGACCATTCCATCAACATCATCGACACGCCCGGCCACGTCGACTTCACCATCGAAGTCGAGCGCTCCCTGAGGGTCCTCGACTCGGCCATCCTCGTTCTCTGCTCGGTCGGCGGCGTCCAGTCCCAGACGATCACCGTCGACCGCCAGCTCCGCCGCTACAACGTCCCCTTCATCGCCTTCGTCAACAAGGCCGACCGGGTCGGGGCCAACCCCCTGAAGGTGCGGGACCAGATCTCGGAAAAGCTCGGCCACCAGTCCGTCCTGATGCAGATCCCGATCGGCCTCGAGGGGGCTTTCCAGGGCCTCGTCGATCTGGTCGCCATGAAGGCCCTCTATTTCGACGGGCCGGAGGGCGAGGTCGTCCGGGTCGAGCCGATCCCCGCCGAGCTGGCCGCCGAGGCCGCCGCGAAGCGCGAGGAGCTGCTCGACGCCGCCTCTCTCTTTTCCGACGAGCTCACAGAAGCGCTGCTCGAGGGCCGGGCGACCGAGGACCTCGTCCGGGCCGCCGTCCGCAAAGGCGTCCTGGCCCGCAAGCTCGTCCCCGTCTTCATCGGATCGGCCTACCGGAACAAGGGCATCCAGCCGCTCCTCGACGCCGTCGTCCACTATTTGCCCGATCCGGCCGAGGTCGAGAACAGGGCCGTCGACCTCGACAGCGAAGGGGAAGAGCGCGTCCTCTCCGCCGACCCGGCCGCCAAGACCGTCGCCCTGGCCTTCAAGCTCGAGGAGGGCCCCTACGGCCAGCTGACCTACGTCCGCGTCTACCAGGGCTCTCTCCGCAAGGGCGAGGAGATCGTCAACACGCGCTCGGGCCAGAAGATCAAGATCGGCCGGCTCGTCCGCATGCACGCCGACACCATGGCCGAGATCACCGAGGCCGGGCCGGGCGACATTGTCGCTCTGTTCGGCGTCGAATGCGCCTCGGGCGATACCTTCTGCAGCCCCGGCCTCAACCTGGCCATGACCTCGATCTACGTGCCCGAACCGGTCATTTCACTGGCCATCGAGCCCATCGACAAGGCCGCCGCCGACCGCATCGCCAAGGCCCTGAACCGGTTCACCAAGGAGGACCCGACCTTCCGGACCCACGTCGATGCGGAATCGAACCAGACCATCATCCAGGGCATGGGCGAGCTCCACCTCGACGTCTACGTCGAGCGCATGAAGCGCGAATACCGGGCCGAGGTCAGGACCGGCATGCCCCAGGTCGCCTATCGCGAGGCCGTCAGCCAGGCCGTCGACTTCGACTACACGCACAAAAAGCAGACCGGCGGCGCCGGCCAGTACGCCCGGGTCATCGGCCGGCTCGAACCCCTGGCCAAGGGCGTCTTCGAGTTCTCGAACGAAGTCCGCGGCGGCCGCATCCCCCGCGAATTCATCCCCTCCTGCGAGAAGGGATTCCGGGCGGTCCTCCGGAAGGGCCCGCTCATCGGCTTCCCGGTCACCGGCGTCCGGGTCGTCCTCAACGACGGCCAGTACCATCCGGTCGACTCCTCGGACATCGCCTTCCAGATGGCCGCCCAGGGCGCCTTCAGGCAGGTCTACATGAAGGCCAAGCCCCAGGTCCTCGAGCCGATCATGAAGGTCTCGGTGGAGGGGCCGACGGAATTCGCCGGCAACGTCTTCGCCACGATCAGCCAGCGGCGGGGCGTCATCGTCAGCTCGGTCGAGGACGGGACCTTCTCGCGCGTCGACGCCGAGGTGCCCCTGGCCGAGATGTTCGGCTACTCGACCGTCCTGCGCTCCCTGACCCAGGGCAAGGCCGAGTTCACCATGGAATTCCTGAAGTACGGCCGCGTGCCGCCGCACATCGCCGAGATGCTGACCGAGAAGCACCTCGAGGCCGAGCGGAAAAAGTCCCAGAGATAGCGGAGAAGACAGCCATGACCCTCACAGTCAAGGAAGAACTCATCAAGCGCAGCCCGCTGCGGGTGCTCGAGAAGTCCATTTCGGGAGGGCTCGGCCGGGGGAACATCGGCGTCCTGGCCAGCCGCAAGGGCGTCGGCAAGACGGCCTGCCTCGTCCATATCGCCGCGGACAAGCTCCTCCAGGACCAGCACGTCATCCACGTCTCCTACGCCAGCCGCGTCGATCACATCGTCACCTGGTACGAGAACATCTTCAAGGAGATCGCCAAGAAGCCCAAGATGCACGCCGCCCTCGACGAGTTCGACGATCTCATCCGCCATCGGGTCATCATGAACTTCAAGCAGGACGGGGCCAAGACCGAACAGGTCCTGCGCAGCCTGGAGGCCATGATCGTCCACGGCAACTTCCGGGCCCAGACCGTCATCGTCGACGGACTCGACTTCGCCCTGGCCGGGCCCGACGACTTGTTGAAGTTCAAGGAGCTGGCCGGGCGCCTCGGTCTCGAGATCTGGTTCAGCGCCTCGCTCAAGAAGGAGGATCCCCAGTTCGACGAACGGGGCATCCCCTACGAGCTCGCGGGTTACCTCGACGTGATCGACGTCCTCATCTCGCTTCAGCATCACGGCGATTACGTCCACTTCAACCTGGTCCAGGACCACGGCCGGCTGGCCCCCAAGGACCTCCAGCTCAAGCTCGACCCGACGACCCTGCTCATCGCCAAGGACGTTCCTGTCCGGGCCCGCTGAGGACCTGGACCTCGGCCTTTTGACTCGACCGTCCAGGTGTGCTATACCTGCCCCTCGATCGGCCTTCGCGAGAAAACCTGCCATGGCACCCGGCGAAAACACGAGGATCACTTTTCCGCCGGGGACGCGTCTGGCCGTCATCGACCTCGACGGCACGCTCCTCCAGGGGATGAACGCCGAGAGGATCTTCTACCTGGACCTGCTCGTCCACGGCCGCATCGGGATCTTCCGGATGCTCGGGTTCCTTCTCTCCCTCATGGGCGATGCTCTCCGCATGGGCTTCCGCAAGGCCATCGGCTCGAATTCCCGGATCCTCAAGGGTTGGACCCCTGATGAGGTCCGCCGCTGGGCCAACGCCTTCGGGCACAGCTTTCTGCGGAAGGCCGTCCCCGAGGCCCTGCGGTCGAAGATCCTGACCCTCAAAGAGGGCGGCTGCCGCATCGTGCTCCTCTCCGGGTCGCTCCAGGTCATCGTCGACCAGCTCAAGGACAGGCTCCAGGCCGAGGTCCTCATCGGGACCGATCTCGAAGTCGTCGACGGCAAACTCACGGGCCGGAAGACGGGGACCTTCGCTTATGGACGGATGAAGCCCGAGGCCCTCTTCGAAAGGATCGATCCCGAGGGCATCGATTGGCCGGGCTCCTGGGCCCTGGCGGACAGGCTGTCGGACCGGCCCGTGCTCGAGCTCGTCGGCCATCCGGTCGCGGTCCATGGCGACCGCCGGCTCAGGCGCCTGGCGTCCAAGAGGGGTTGGGAGATCATCGGCCGGCGCTAGGCCGGCGGCCTAAAAGAGATAGCTGAGCCCGGCAAAGGTCCGGGTCTCCTGGCTGGCCGCCGTGACGTCCCCGATCCTGCCCCAACGATGGATCCCTTCGACGCCGAAGAAGGCGCGAACGGGGGCGGAAGGAAGGCGCCAGCCGGCCTGGAAGACGAATCGCGTCCGGGAATCGACGGGGTTGACGTTGTTCGTGATCTCGTTCTCGAACCGGTCCAGGCCCTCCCAAGATCTCCAAAGGTGGGCGCTGAACAGGCCGCGGACCCAGAGGTTTCCCCAATCGACATCGACCCGCCCGGAGGCGCTCCCGCCGTAGACATAAGAGTAGCCGTAATAGCTCAGCGTCGTCTTCATGCCGGCGATCGGGTGGACGGCGGAATAGGCGTTAAAAGCAAAGGCGTTCATCAGGGCGAAGTCCACGTAGGCGTCGGCGACGGCCCGGACCTTGAGGCGCCGGCCGAAGCGCGTCCAATCGACGACCGGCCCGACAAGGTGCGTCACCGTCATCTTGTCCCTGAAGTCCGTCGGCGTCTCCGGCAGCGGGGCCATATGGACCGGAACGTTCCGGGCATCGTAGACCGCGTTCCGCTTCCGGAGGTAGGTCAGGGCCGAGCCGAGACCGATCGACAGGACCGTGCCGCGGCCGAGCTCGTCGATCGACTGGCGGTACCAGCTCAGGCCGACGACCCGGGCATACAGATCGGTCTCTTGGTTCAAGCCAGTCCGCAGGCCGGCATCGCCGGTGCCGCGGGACCGCAGGACGGCGTTTATCGAGAGCTCGCTCAACGAGGTGTCCCGCAGGACCTTTTTGAAGGTCCCCGGCTTCCCGTATTCCGGGATCCGGATGAGCTGGGTCTCGAGTCCGACGAGCCCGGCGTCGAAGGCCCCCCGCCCTGTCTCCGAGGACCGCCGCCAGCCGGCGGACAGGACGAGGCTGGCCCAACCCGGCTCCGGATAGGTCCGCGAGGCCGCGTTCTTCCGGTCCAGCCGCTGGTTGAACTCGTTGATAGGGTTCATGAAGCCGAGGGCCTTGAGCACGCCCGATCTTCGGTGGTGGAAATAGTCCGAGAGCTGGAAAAATGTCTCGCCCAGCGAATAGCCGCCGAACGTGGTCAGGAACATGTCGTTGACCGAGATGACCTCCCGCCATTCGGACACATATTCGTACAAGGCGGAGGAGACGAACGAGGCCAGGACCGATTCCGTCCAGGTCAGGTAATTGGTCCTGGCCATTTCGTAGTAGAGAGCGCCTCCGAGGACGTGCGTCCAGTTGGTGATGTAGGCGTTCGAATCGAAGCAGATGGCCTCCGTCGTCAGGAACCGCCGATACTGGTCGGCGAAGGTCAGCTCGAACTGCCAGTCTTCGATCCACTCGTGGTAGGCGCGCCAATACTTGTACGTGGAATAGACGGCGACAACGCCGAGCTGGACGATCGCCCGGCGCCATTTCTTGGGCATGCCGGGCTCCTGACCCTCCTCCCCGGCCGACGCGGCAAGAGAGAAGGCCTCGGGCCGGGCGTACCCGGGCGTGGAGCTGCCCGAGGACGCGAGGGAGAAGCGGGGACGGACAGCGGCCAGGGCGGGAAGAGCGGCGTCCCCGAGCAGGAGGGCGGCCAGCCCGGCGGCCAGGACGATCTTCTTCATGTCCGAGGCGCAACCCATGAGTTTGGTCTTTTTTTTCGTCGAATTAGGGGATAAAATAGGCCATTCGTCGAGGAGAGTCAAGAATTGTTCAGGCTGTCCCGGGCCGGCGACGAAGCCGGGCCGCCGCCCACGCGCCAGGCCCGCATCCGGACGTGGGCCTTTCGGCTCATCGGCTATGGCGGGATCGGCGTGTTCGTCTATCTCATCATCAAGACCGGCCCGAAGGAGATCCTGCGGGCCCTCGGACAGCTCAGCCTGGCTGAGATCGCGGCCCTCATGGGGCTCCGCTTCCTCTACTGGCTCATCCGGGCCATCAACTGGCGGGCCCTGCTCGTCTCCTCGGGGGAAAGGGTTCCCTTCGGCGAGATCCTCGGGGCCCGGGTGGCCGGCTACGCGGTCAGCTATCTGACCCCGGCCGGGAACCTCGGCGGCGAGACTGTCCGCATCTTCTGCCTCGATTCCGTCGACCGGAACAAGGCCCTGGCCACCGTCGTCGTCGACAAGACCATCGAATTCCTGGCCGGCCTGTCGACGATCGCCTTGGCGGTCGTCTTTCTCATCACCGAGTTCGCCCTTCCCCGGCGCCAGAAGATCGAGCTCTTCGCGGCCATCGCCGCGCTCATGCTGCTGCTCTTATTCCTCATCCTCAAGCAGAAGCAGGGGTTGTTCACCTGGGCGTTGGATACCCTGAAGAAGATCAAGATCCGCATCCCCTTCTTCGAGAACCGGCGGGACAAGATCCTCGAGACCGACGCCCACATCTCCGACTTTTACGGCCGGAACAAGGGGCTTTTTCTGGCGCTCTTTGCGTCCTATTTCGCCCAGGCCTGGCTCTGGGCGACGGAGATCTATCTGACTTTCGTATTCCTTGGCGGCCAGCGTCCGACCTTCTTCAAGTGCTTCCTGATCGTGACCTTGGGGTCGTTCTACTCGTTCCTGCCCGTCCCGGGGTCGGTCGGCGTCTACGAGCTGACCTATGTCTCGCTCTTCGCCCTCCTCCGGATCGAAATGTCGGCCGGCATGGCCGTCATCCTGATCCGCCGGTTCGTCGGGATGATCTGGGCGGGTCTGGGTCTCATACCGCTCGTGCGGAAGAGGTCCCGGAAGGCCGTCAGCGGATCCGCACCGCCTCCGGGTCCCGGCCCTTCTTCAGGAACCGGATGATCTTGATGATGGTCCCGGAGAGGGCCATGAGGAAGATCGCGGCGAGGATCGCATCCGGGCGGCCGAGGACGGAGACGACGAAGATATAGAGGACTGCCAGACTCTTGGCCTCGGCGCCTTCGCCGGTCTTATCGGCGCGGGTGTAGATCAGGTTGATGTAATAGAGAGCCAGCTGCAGGAAATAGAGGCCGATGGTCACCAGGCCGAAGATGAGGAAGGCGTAGCTTCGGGTGTACCTGAAATAGCCGATCGTCGCGCCCATCATGACGGCGAAATCGGCGATGCGATCCAGGAAGAGGTCCAGGTAGGCGCCGTAGCGGCTGGTCATGGCCTTCGACCGGGCCAGCATGCCGTCGGCGGCGTCTAAGATCGTCGAGACGAGGGTCAGGCATCCCCCGAGGACGAAGTAAAGGGGGCGGGCCCCCGAATAGGCCAGCGCAGCCAGGAGAGCGAAGATGAACGAGGCCGCGGTGATCTGGTTCGGCGTGACGTCCGTTTTGAAGACCGCTTTGGCGACCAGGGAAGCCGGGGGCCGGATAAGATAGCGGTCGACGGGCAGATACTTGTGGAGAAAGGGGTACGACGAAACGCTCTTCATCGACCTCTGGAAGTCGAATTCGGTCTCGGTTGTGCTCATGATAGTCTCATACTTACAGCAAGTTATAACGCACTTTTCCCAGCCCCGTCAAGTGGCGCCTCCGGCAGGGAGCGGACTCTGGGTAGCGACCATTAGCACCTCTCCGGAGTGACTCGGAGGAGCGGCGCTGGGAAATATCCGAACAGATTCACTCTTTTCAGATATTTATCAGAATCGTGACTTCGAGCGCTCAGTCACGATTCTGCAGGTCCGCTCCGAAGACTCCGCTCCCCGCCGGTGGTATAATGGGGGGCAAACGCTCCGTGGAGGTGTTCGAATGAGGAAACGAGGCTGGTTCCTGATCGCGGCCCTGGCGGCCCTGTCCCTGTCTCTCCCGGCGGCCTTCAAGAAGGAGGACGTCAAGGTCAACACGCTGGCGAACGGGCTCAAGGTCCTGCTCGTCGAAGATCACAACATCCCGAGCGTCTCCCTGTACACGTTCTTCCGGGTCGGGTCGCGCAACGAGCGGCCCGGGCTGACGGGCGTCTCCCATTTCATCGAGCACATGATGTTCAACGGCACGCCCGCGGTCGGTCCCGGGGAGTTCGACCGGCGCATGGAGTTCCGCGGAGGCAGCAATAACGCCTATACGGCCGACGACATGACGGCCTATACGGATTGGTTCCCTCCGGCCGCCCTCGAGGCCATGATCGAAATGGAGGCCGACCGGATGCAAGGCCTGGCCTTCGTGCCGGACGTTCTTGAATCCGAGCGCGGCGTCATCGCCTCCGAACGCCGCATGGGCGTCGAGAACAACAACGATTCGATCCTCTCCGAGAACGTGAGGGCCACGTCCATCATGGCCCACCCCTATCATTGGGACGTCATCGGCTGGATGAGCGACATCCTGAGCTGGCGCCGGGACGAGGTCATGGCCTATTACCGGACCTATTACGCGCCGAACAACGCCATCCTGGTCGTCGCCGGCGACATCGAACCCGCCCGGACGCTCGAACTCATCAGGAAGTACTATGAGCCGATCAAGGCCTCGCCCGCGCCTCCCCCGGTCAGCACGACGGAACCGCCTCAGCTGGGGCCCAAGACCGTGGTCATCCGGAAAGAGGCCCAGGCGCCGTCCTTCACGATCGTCTGGCACGCCCCGAACGCCAAGGACGCCGACTTCCTGCCTCTCGCCATCCTCTCCAAGCCGCTTCTCGACGGCGAGAGCAGCCGCCTGTACCGGCGCCTCGTCCGCGACGAGCAGCTGGCTCTCAGGGTCAGCGGCGGAGCCCAGGAGACGATCGATCCGTTCCTTTTTACGATCGACGTCAAGCCCCGCCCCGGGGCCGATCTCGACAAGATCGACCGGGTCGTCGAGGAGGAGCTGGCCAAGATCAAGGCAGAGGGCATCACGCCGCAGGAATTCGAGAAGGCCATGAACGGCGTCCGCAGCGACTTCTACCGGGGCCTGCAGACGGTCGCCGGCAAGGCCAATCAGCTCGGCACCTACGAACTGCTCTACGGGGATTTCGGGAAGCTCTTCACGGTCATGGACGACTATGCGGCCGTCAAGATCGACCGGGTCCGGGAGGTCGCCGCGAAATATCTCACCGAGAACACCAAGACGATCGGGAAGCTCATCCCCGAGGGAGGTGCCAAGTGAAGAAGCTCATCCTGACGGCGCTCGTGTGTTCGCTGGTGGGCCTTCTCGTTCCGCCCCCGGCGCTCGTGGCCGCCGGCTCCGCGCTTCCGTCTCCGGCCAAGATCGTTCTCGGGAACGGCCTGACCGTTTATTTTCTCAGGAACGCGGACCTGCCGCTGGTGAGCTTCCGGATGGTCATCCGGGGCGCCGGATCGGCCTTCGAGCCGGCCGAGGCCGAAGGGGCCGCCGACCTGGTCGCCGCGTTGATGATGAAGGGCACGGCCAAGATGGACGCCGAGGCCATCGCCGAAGCCCTCGATTTCATGGGCGCGAGCCTGTCCGTGTCCGCGACCGACGAGTATGCGCAGGTCAGCGGCGACGGACTGGCCGGCCAGTTCCCGCGCCTCATGGAGATCGCCTCCGATTGCCTGACCGGCCCGGCTTTCAAGGACGACGAGTTCGCCAAGGAGCGGGCCCGGCGGATCGACGGGCTCAAGTCGGCCAAGGACAACCCCGGGGCCGCGGTCCGGTATTACTTCCAGAAGGCCTATTTCGGCAGCCACCCCATGGGCCATCTGGCCGCCGGCACGGAGACTGTCCCTCGGACAGATGTCCGTCCAAGCGGTCAAGGATTTCTACAAGAGCCATTTCAGGCCCGACCGGGCCATCGCCGCCGTCGTCGGCGACATCGACGGGACGGCGTTGAAAGCGCTCCTCGAGAGGACCCTCGGCCGCTGGAGCAACCCGGCCGGCGCCGCGCCTGCGGACGTCATTCCTCCCCTGCCCAAGCCCAACGGCCGGAAGCTCGTCCTCGTGGACAAGCCGGACGCCACCCAGGCCTATTTCGTCCTCGGCGCGCCGGGTTACGCCATGGGGGACAAGGTCACGCCGCAGGCCGCGGTCATGAACACGCTCTGGGGCGGACGTTTCACGTCCTGGATCAACACGGAGCTGCGCATCAAGCGCGGCCTCACCTACGGCGCCTCCAGTGCCTTCCGGACATGGCTTCCCGGAGGTATTTTTTCCGCGTCCTCCTACACCAAGAACGACAAGATCGGCGAGATGCTCGACATCACCCTCGGCCTGCTCGGGAAGGCCGCCAAAGAAGGGTTCTCGGCCGAGGAAGTCGAGAGCGCCCGCAACTACGTCCAAGGGCAGTTCCCGCCGACTCTCGAAACCAACGCCAGCAAGGCCGGGGCCTACGTGCGCCTGGCCTTCTACAAGCTCGGCTTCGATTATTACGACAAGTACATGACGGCCATCGGCAAGGTCTCGGCCGCAGAAGCCAAGGCGGCCGCGGCGGCGCTCCTCCCCCAGGACGCCTATGTTCTGGTCGTCGTCGGCAAGGCGGCGGACATCCGTCCGCTCCTGGCCAAGTACGGCACCTGGCAGGAAAAGAGAGATCATCGACCCCGGTTTCTAGGCCGCGGCGGCCATCGGGTCGAAGGAGGAATATGCCCATGTCATTGCGAAACGCCATCGCGGCGGCCGCCTTCGCGGGGGCCCTGGCGGCGACCCCGGCGCTCGGGCCGGGCCAGGACCAGGGCAAGATCGCTCTCCGCTTCGGCCCGGCCGAGGGCACCCGGCTGACTTACAGCCTGTCGAGCGTCGTCAACGTCGACGGCAAGAATTTCCTGGGCACGGACCTGGCCCTGAACGCCGATTCCCGGGGGGAGATCCGGTTCCTGGCCAAGCCCTCGCCGCGCGACACCGCCCGGGCGGACCTGACCAGCCCCGGCATCGACGTCAATATCCGCCTGCCCGAGAAGGTCATCTCTCAGAAGATCGGCACGACCCAAGGGGAACCCCTCGAGGTCGTCTTCAACCGGACCGGCAAGGTCGAATCCATCCGCAATCCCGAGGTCGTCGGAGGCGGAAATCCTTTCAACATCTCGATCCCCCAGATCCTGCGCGATTATTTTCCCGCCTTCCCGGCCGAACCGGTCGGCCGGGGCGAAAGCTGGCTCGAAGACCGCAAGCTGACCATCCCCTTCCAGGGGCTCGACCTCCAGGTCAACCTAGCGATCACCTACACCCTCGACGACATCCTGCCCGCCGACGACGGGCGGCTGGCCCTGATCTCCGCGGTCTATAAGGTCTCCGTCTCCGGGTCGAAGGACCTCGGCGATACCCAGGGCGTTTTCGAAGGGGAAGGCGCGGGCGCGGGCTCGCTCCAGGTCCATGTCGACAAAGGCTGGTTCTCGGAGTACCGCGTCGATTTCAAGACGGACGCGGCGTTCGTCATGAAGAAGGGCGCCGACCGGCTGGCCGAATTCCCGTTCTCGTTCTCGGCTTTCGCCGAAGTCGTCCTGATCAACGCTCAGGCGCCCGACACGATCATCCGCTAGACGCGTCGATACGGACCCACCGGTCGAGGGCGGTGAAATAGAGCCCGGATTCCTTCACCTTCTCCCCCGTGATCTTGGACCAGAACCGGGTGTAGAACCGGACCTGGGGACGGTAATGCCCGACCAGCATCTCCAGGGCCTTTTCCCGGACCTGCGCATCCTCGCCGGAAAGACCGCCGGGCAGCCGGTCGGTCTTGTAATCGGCGATGACCCAGCCGTCTTCTTCCTCGAAGAGAAGGTCGACGGCGCCGGAGAGAAAGACGGGCGCCCCGGGAGCCGCCGCCACAGGCTTGCCTCCGGAGACGGGGACGAGACCGATCGCCCCGCTGAGGCTCGCGTATTCGGGGTCCCCGGCTTCGACCTTGACCGAGAAGGGCACTTCATACAGGCGCCGTCCGGCCCGCATGGCCCTCAGCCAAAAAGGAGAGCGGATGATCTTCCCGACGTGGGCGGCGAGCTCGCGCGCGGCGGCGGGTTCCCTGCCGGAGGCGACGAGGACGTCCCGGGCCATGCGCACGAGATCGTCCTCCCCGCCGCGCGGCGCCGCGAAGGCCGCCCCGATCTCCGGCCAGGATCCTCCCACGGTCTTCAGCATGACGTGGACCTCGGAGCCCCAGAGCCCGAGCCCGCCCTTGGCCCACTCCGGCGGCTCGGCTTCGCGCCGGGCCAGCGAGGTCACGGTCTCGTGGAGCGACGAGGCCAGCGACGCCGCGGCCATCTTCCGCCTCAGCTCCTCCCGTCCCTTGGCCACTTCGGCCGGCCTGACAGCGTTCTTTTTTTGCCGCGGAAGCGGGGCGCACGGCGATTTCCCGCCCGGGACAGCGGAACACTCCGGCAGCTCTTCCACCCCCATCAGCCCCGTTTCGAGCGGACCCCAGGATTTTCTTTCGCCCAGGTCGCCGGCGTAACCGCTGATGACGAGGAGATCGCGCGCCCGGGTCGCGGCCACGTACATCAGCCTGTTCTCCTCGGCGTCTTCGTATCTCAGTTCCTCGGCCGCGCTCGCCTCCCAACCCGCCGGCTGAGAGATCGTTTTTTTCTGCCGGCCGACCGGCTTCATAAAACGGAAATGGCCGAGCGGGACCCGGCCCGTTCTGCGGACATGCTTGTCCGGCTCGAAGTCGCCGACGCCCGCCGGATTCGCCAGCCACACGACCGGCGCTTCGAGCCCCTTGGCCTTGTGCAGGTTCATCAGACGCACGGCATTGCGGCGGCCGGGCGCGAGGCTCATCTCCTCGACCGGCATGACGCCGACCCATTCGGCCATGAAGGCGACGGCGGCAGCGAACGAGGTCATATCCTCGCTCTCACGGGCGCGAAGGACCTCAATGAGCTTGAGGACGTTGCCGGCCCGGCTGCTGCCCATCTCGGCTGTGACCAGGTGGGTGAGCAGCCCGGAATTCTGGATGATGGTCTCCAAGGCCACTGACGGCGGGACTCGGGTCGCGAGCTCCCGCCAGGCGTGGAGGGAGCCGAAAGCCCGCCGGACCTTGGCCGAACCGGCCGGACCGAGGGCATCGCCGAGAAAGCAGAATCCTCCGCCGGCGGCGCGGTGGTCGAGAAGGTCCTGGTCGCTCAGGCCAAAGAAAAGCCCTCGCAGCACGGCCACCGTGGCCACCGGATCGTCGGGGTCGTCGAGGGCGAGGAGGAGGTTCATGACCTCCCGGATCTCGGCGTTCTCGGCGAAGGCGTCGCTGCCGGAGATCTCGAAGGGGATGGCTAGCTCCTCGAGCCTCCGGGCGTACTTGCTCATGCGGTCCTTGTAGCGGAAGAGGACGAGGAAGTCGCCCGGCTCGGCCGGCCGCGCGCCGCCCTTCCCGTCGTCGAGGCGGAGGTTCCCGGCCAGGGCCCAGGCGATGAACCCGGCGATGCGCGCGGAATCGATCCCGGCGATCTCCTCTTTGCGGTGGTACGGGACGGCGGGGACGGTGATCTTCCTTACGCCGACGAGCGTGCCGGGGCCGCGGCCCCGGACCGTCTCGAGCGGCATGAAGCCGGCCTGATAGGCGTCCGCACGAGCCGGAAAGGCCCCGCCGCTCGCGGGATCGAAGAGCGGATTGACCCAATCGGCGATCGGACGCAGGGAGCGGAAATTCGCGCTCAGGACCAGGGTCTCCCCGCCCGAGGCTTCGATCCTCTCCTTGACCAGGTTGTAGATGTCGATGTCCGCCCGCCGGAAACGATAGATCGATTGCTTCGGGTCACCGACGAGGAAGAGCGAGCCGGGAGCGGGCGCGAGCCGGGTCCAGTCCTTCTCCGTGTCGCCGGTCCCCGTGAGGAGGAACAGGATCTCGGCTTGGATGGGGTCGGTGTCCTGGAATTCGTCGACCAGGATGGGATGAAAGCGCTTCCGGAAGTAGCGGCGGACTTCGGGGTTGTCGCGAAGCAGCCGGGCGGTCCGCATCAGCTGGTCCTGGAAGTTGAGCCGGGCTTCGGCCCGCCGCTTCTCGGCGTAGAACTCGATCCCCGGAAGGAGGAAGGCCAGAGCCCGCGTGTGCCGGAACTCGCGCCATTCGCGAAGCGCCGGTCCGGCGATCCCTTCCTGGAAGGATTCGGCCGCGGCCAGGAGTTCGGCCCCATCCTCCTTCGAGGCCCAACGGTTCTTCTTGAGGCCAAGCGTCTTGTCGAAAAGCTCGACCGACTCCATGAGCCGCCGGCCGTCGGAGAATCCGATGTTGCGCTGCCTCCGGAACAGCCGGACGAACAGGTCCTGGAGCGGGTCCCGGCCCTTCTCAGGCTTCTCCCTCGGGACGAGAGACCTGCCCAGGTCGATGAGCTTCTCCAGAGCCTTGCGAACGGCCTCGAAGTCGGGCGGCTCCGAGCGCCCGGGAACCGCTTCGACGTCGGGGAACTCGGCGATCGCCTTGAAGGCCGCCTCGAGGTCGGCCGGGACGAGCCCGGCCTCGTCGAGGCCGCGCAGGGCGGCTTCGTTCTCGATCCGGGCGTGGGCCTGGTACTCGTCCCAGCTCTCTTCGAGCAGGATGCGGTCTTCATGCTCTTCGAGCTCGCGGAACTCGGGGTCGATCGCCGCCTCGATCGGGCGTTCCCGGAGGAGGCGGGCGCAGAACGAATGGATCGTCCCGATGAAGGACCTCTCGAGGCCGGTGAGGGCGGCGTCGAGCCGGGCCCGGACGTCCGCGTCCTTTTCCCCGAGCCGCGACTGCTCGAGGGCGACCTGGAACCGGCCGCGAAGCTCGGCCGCGGCCTTCCGGGTGAACGTTACGGCGGCCAGCGCGTCGATCGACGCCCGGCCCGTGGCGAGGAGGGCGATCATCCGGTCGACCAGGCTCTTGGTCTTGCCCGAGCCGGCCCCGGCCTCGACGAGGAACGTCGTCCCGAGGTCGCGGCGGATCCGGTCGCGGGCGGCTTGGTCGGGCGGCAAGGTCCTTTTCGCGGGCATCATTTATACTCGTCGAGCTTGTCGTAGGCGGCGAAGATCTCGGGGTTCGCCTCGCGTTTCGCTTTTGAGCTTTCCGGGCCGCCGGAGACGCAGGCCGCCCGGTAATCGCAATAGCCGCACTTGGCCTCGGGGCCGGCGAGGAAATAGCCCTTTTCGAGAAGGCCGAGAAGATCGTTGAGCAACGACCGGAGCCTGCTCCGGTCGAAGTTGCCGACCATGATCTCGTCGCCCTCGCCGCGCCGCGACGGGAAGAGATAGCCGCTCTCGGCCACAAAAGGTTTCGCTCCCGGCCGCTCACGGGCCAGGATCTGCTCGAGGGCGACAGCGTAGAGGGCGGGCTGGAGCGTCCGGCCGCGGCCGAAATGGACCAGGCCCTCGTAGGGCGCGGGGTTGCCCGTCTTATAGTCGATGATGCGGTAGGTGTCCTTGCCGATCAGGTCGACGCGGTCGATGAAGCCCCGGAGACGGAACGAGCGGCCGCCCCCGAGCGCGATCGGCTCGTCGGCGATCTCCTTCTCGAACGCGAGCGGCCGGCCTTTCGTCTCCCGCTTCTCTTCGGCGGCCATAAAGATCGCGAGCGTCTCCAGGATGTCCCGACGCTCGCTCTCGAAGATCCCATCGGAAGGGGGCGGGATCTTGAGCCTTATCTCGGCGATGTGCCGGCCGGCCAGACGGGCCATCAGGGCGCCGTGCCGGGCCTCATGGACGTCCTCCCCCTTCTCCGCGACCTCGGTCATGAATTCGCAGAGGATCGCGTGGACGAGGCTGCCGCGCTGGAGCGGGTCGAGCCAGCGCGTCCGGTCGAAGGCGACCTCTTCGGGCGGCTGGACCCTGAGGACGTAGTGCATGAAATATCCGAAAGGGCACTTGGCCAGGAGCTCGAGGCGCGTCGCGGACATGACGGCCTTCGACCCGGCCACGGGGTCGACCTGGGCCCGCAGGGGATCGATATTGACGATCCCGTCGTACACGGTCAGCGGGTCGCCCTCACGAGCGGACATGGCGACGAGGCCGGCGGCGAGATCGGGGAAGTTGGCCGTGACGGACCGAGGGCCGTCCGGCCGCGGTTCGACCGTGAGCCGGTCGAGCCACCACTCGGCCTCGTCAACGGCCCGGCCCGAGTCCGCGGGAAGGAATCCCGAAGCCTCGGGGAGGGTCTTGTCAAGAGCCGCGTAATCGAGGTCGGGGTCGCCGTGGAGGAGCCGGAATGCCTGGAGCACGACCGAAGAAGGGAACGACTCGCGTCCCTCGATGATATCGTAGGACGGATAGCTGAACACGACCCGGCCTCGAAGAGAGGCGAGGACGGCGGCCAGGCCGAAGAGATTGGCTCGCAGACCGTCGGCCGAAGTCGGCAACGAGGCCGAGATCGCGGCCCGCTCCTCGTCGAGAAGAACGGGGTCCTGGAGTCCGCGTCCGGGGAAGGCCGCTTCGTCGAGGCCGGCGACGAACGTGACTGGACGGCCGGAGTACCCGCCGGTCGAAAGACCGGCGATATGGAGGCGGCCGGCGAGGGGCGGCGACGCACCGACCCGAAGCGAAGCGCCGGCCGACTTGATAAGATCGAGGGCTTCTTTCAGGGACAAGGCCGGGAAGCGGCTGTCCGAGATGAACTCGTCGAGGCGCTCGAGAAGCGCCTGGCGGCTCCGGACGTCGAGGTCCGACCCGGTCCGCGAGCAGTCTCTGAGGAGCGCGGCGAAAGCCTGGCAAAGACGCGCGAGATCGTACGTGCCGTCGGCATCCGGCTCCGGGATCTTCGCCAAGATCCGGCCGATCGCGGCCGAAAGCTCCTCGATCTCGACGATCGCCGCGGCGAATCCGGCCCTCTCCTCCTCGGCGTCCTCCCCGATTTCGCAGGACCGGGTGACAAGATCGGCCTTCTGGCCGTCGCGGAGAGCCGCGAGGCGCTCGAGGTAGCGCTCCCGGCCCCAGCCGATCATCGCGTTGCGGAGATGGCGGCAGGCAGTCCGGGCCGCGAATGGGGCCTCGGGGTCGCCGCAGGGCAGGACGAGGTCGCCGGTCTCGAGGAGGCGGCAGAGGTCGTCGCTCGAAAATTCGTTCGACAGCCATTCGGCCAGGCCGAAGAAGAGCCGGCCCGGCGAGGTGAAGGAAACGGCGATGCCGTCCCCGAACGTGACGGGGAGGCCGGTCCGGGCGGCGAGCAAATAAAAGACCGTGGCGTGGGGCGAACCGGCCGGCGCCAGGACTTCGGCTTGGTCGAAAGGAAGCTTTTCGGCGTATAGACGGCGCAGGATCTCGCGGCACTCGTTGGCCGTGCCGAGGGCCTTGAAGATCTCGATCCGGGTCTCCTTTTCCGGAGGAGGCGGCCTGGCGAGGCGCAAAGAGCCAGGATAACCGTCCGGACTTGGAAAGATCGACGGAGGCCGGGGCGGGCCAGCACTGGCGCGGCCGGTCCAGGCCGACGACGGGATCGCCAGGGACGAGGACGAGGCGGCTGGCAGCCGCGCTCTTGACGAGTTCGCTTTCGAGACGTCGCAGCCGCATGTCCATAGGGGCGAGCACCCAGGCGGAACCTAAAGGCGTTCCGGCCCCGGCCCGGGCGGCATGGCCGAGAAGGGCGGGAAGATCGAGGAGACGGCCCTCTTCGAGGGTCCGCTCGTAGCGGTCGAGGAGCAAGGCCAGCTCCCGGCCCTTTTGCGCGACGAGGAAACGGTCGGGCCGGATATCGGCGCTGGTGCGGCCGTCGAGCCGGAGCTCCCGGATGGCTCGGTGAAGGGCCTGGGCCAGCCCGGGCGAGGCCCCGGCGCGGCCGAAGTAGTCGAGCTTTCCCTCGGCCAGAAGCTCCCTGAAGAGCCGGTCCGTCAGGGCGAGCTCGGCCGACGAAGTCATCGGCTTGGCCGCGGCCCCTTCCCCGCGCCTTTCCAGGACTTCCGAGGCCAGCGCGGGGACCGTCACGAACCGGAGGTTGACCCAGGAACCGGACTCCCGGGCGAGCGCTTCGCCGATCTCGCGGCCGGTCACGAAGGAGGGGACGATGAAGATCTTTTCGTCGAGCGGGTGCTCACCGCAGAATCCGGCCAGAAACCGGACGATGGCGCTCATCGCTTGTCCGGCATCCGGTAGAGGATGATCCGGTGATCGCGGCCGTTCTCGCCGGGGATGACCTCGGTCCGGACGATGCGGGCATCCCAGCCGGGGATCTTATAGTCATGAGAGACGATGCGGACGCCGGGGGCGAGGTCCCTCTCGAAGACCGGCTCGAGCGTCTCGAGCGATTCGGGCAGAAGATAGAGAAGGAGGATGGTCGCATCGGTCAGGCGGGCCTTGGTGGCGTCCAGGCGCAGGAAGCGGACGAGCTTCCCGACCCCTTCCTTCTCCGCAGCGTCCCGGCATTCCGCGAGCAGGGCCTCGTCGAGCTCGATGCCCACGCCGTGCGAGCCGCGGGTCTTGGCCGCGGCGATGACCATCCGGCCGTCGCCGCAGCCGAGGTCATAGACGACATCCTTCGGACCGACCGCGCCGATCTCGAGCATCCGTGTGACCACTTCGGGAGGGGTCGGGACGTAGGGGGCGAGGTCGGCGGCGTCCTCGCGGCCGTGGGAGCCGGGGTAGACCCGGATGATGTTGCTCTCGTCATAGCGGAAGGAATAAGGTTTGCCGGGATGGATGAGATAGGTCATCGTGCGCCGGCCGTTGTCGAACGAGATCTCGACCGGGTGGTCCGTCGCGATCCGGTCGACGACGGCGACGGCCAGGGTCCTCGTGCGGGGTACGCGGTTGCCGGGTCCGGGCATGATCGTGTAAGCGATCGGCTTCTTGGTCACGTTCCGGAGGGTCGCCTCCTCCCCGACCGCGGTCGCCACGCCGGGCCGCGGCGCCAGGTCAACCCGGTTCTGCGCCTCCCGTCCCGGCCGTCCGACGAACA
Source organism: Candidatus Aminicenantota bacterium (assembly GCA_963743205.1). Lineage (GTDB taxonomy): Bacteria > Acidobacteriota > Aminicenantia > Aminicenantales > Saccharicenantaceae > RBG-16-66-30. The sequence continues at coordinate 137,679 of CAVUOW010000009.1, read as the reverse complement.
AGGCCAGGACAGCGACGACGAGAAACGCGGCGGCGATCCCAAGCTGAACGACCCGCTTCACGAGACTTCCTCTTGCGATGTGAAGTTCACCGGACCAAGTTAGAACAGGCTGAACGCGAAGTCAACGATTGCGGGCCGCCCGCGATATTACGCGAAGAAATCGCCGGGGACGGCCCGGAGACGGCTGATGTCGCGGACCCGGTCGGCGATGTCGAAGCCCTTGGCGCAGACGGCCGTGCACGACGCGCAAGAGCCGCAGGCGTCCGCGGGGAGGTCGAGGGAGCCGACGAGCTCGTGGGCGGCTTGGAGGTTCCTGTAGCCGTAGGCGTACATGTAGCTTCTCATGAGGTCCGGCAGGGGCAGGTTCTTCGGGCAGCCGGCCAGGCACTGTCCGCATTGCTGGCAATAGAGCCCGGCCGCCTGCTCTCCCAACCGGAGGTCCCGGAGATCCGCGGGCGTGAGCGTGATGTCGCTCACGACGGAAAAGTCTTCCTTGAGCTGGTCGAAGGTCGTGAAGCCGGGGATGGCCGTGGCGACGTTGGGGTCGCTGAGGACCCACTTGAGAGCGGCCTTCATGTTGATCGGTTGCTGCTTCTCCTTGTCCCAATACGCGCCGGCCTGGGTCTTCATGGCCACGATGCCCATGCCGGCCGACGCGGCCTCGGCCACGGCCTTGCGCAGTTCGGCGCTGTAGTCCTGCCGGAAATTGTAAGCCGTCAAGATAACGTCATAGGCCTTGGTCTCGATCGTCGCCCGGATGACGGCCGGTTCGTTGCCGTGGGTCGTGATGCCGATGAACCTGGCCTTGCCGGCCTTCTTGGCCTTCTGCAGGGCCCCGATGATCGCCGGATTTTGGACATGTTCGGGGGCGGTGTTGTTGTGGAGATAAAGGACCTCGACATGGTCGAGCCCGAGCCTCGCCAGGCTCTCGTCGAACTTGGCCAGGAAGGCCTTCTCGAGTCCCGCGTCGTCCAGCCCCTGCATGGACCGGTCCCGGTTGGGGCCGGGGACCTTGGTCGCGATCATGTAGGAATCGCGGGGCCGGCCGGCGACGACCTGGCCGATCATCTTCTCGTTCTGGCCGCGCTGATAGCCCCAGGCGGTATCGAGCAGGACGATGCCTGCGTCCAGGGCCGCCTGGACGACGGCCGGGTTGTCGGCGTTCATGACGCCCATGCTGACGACCGGGACCTTGAGCCCGGTCTTGCCCAGGGTGCGGATGATGGGCTTGGCTCCGGCCTGTCCGGCGGCGGCCCGGGCCGCTCCGCCCGCGCCGATGGCGGCGGCCTTGACGGCCCCCGGCACGGCGCCGACCGCGGCCAGCCCGGCCAGCCCTTTCTTCAAGAAAGCGCGTCTCTTGAGCTCGGTCTTGGTGTCGGTCATCGTCTCCTCCCTGCAATTCGATGGCAATTCCGCTCCCCGGCGCCGGTCCACCGGCCGCATCCGGCACATGATCCCGGTCGAGCCGAACTCCATTCTATAGGAGGCGCACGGATTGTCAACGGAAGCGGCGGCCGTGCGCCGGCCGTTTGACATTTCCCGCCCCGGAGCTATACTTCCTGAGACCATGAAACGCCCGTCCTTCCGGCTCCCGCTGACCGTGCTGGCCGCGGGGCTCCTCGGCCTCCCCTCGTCAGGTCAAACGACCGCGCCGCTGAACGAATTCCCGATGAGGACCTTCTTTTCCGTGCGCTCCGCCGTGACCGACAACACGATCCCGGCCGTCCTCAGGGAGCAGTTCGAGAAGGACGACGGCAGTCCGCTCCGGTCCGTGGCCATCGACCTCGACGGCGACGGCAAGGACGAAAAGTTCGTCCTCTGCGGCGTCCCCTCCGCGGCGGGCGGGTATCAATGGCTCGTCTTCGACCCGGTCCGGGGAACGGGCCGGGGCATCATCATCGGCACCATCATCTTCGTCGGCCGCGAGGCCGACGGCGGCTATCCCCGGCTCGAGACGTATTGGAAACAGGGCGGGGACATGTCCGTCGTCTCCCGCTACACGTTCGTCAACGGCCGCTATGTCCGCTCGGATGCCCGGGCGCTGACGCTCTGGGAAGCGAGCGAGTTCTTCCGCACCAAAGGCCCGCTCGACCTCGAAAGGGAGCTCGCCGAGATCAAGTAGCGCCCGATGGCTTTGCGACGCTTTGTCCTCCCGCTCCTCGTCGTCCCCCTCGCCGTCCTGACCGTCCTGGCCGCCGCGGGCTGCCGGCCGTCCCGGAGCGGCGCCGGCGGCCGATCCCTGAGGATCGCCGTGATCCCCATCGGCACGACCCACGAGTTCTGGAAGGCCGTCCACGCCGGGGCCCTGACCGCCGCCGGAGAGCTGGGCGTCGAGATCATCTGGAAGGGCCCGCTCAAGGAGGACGACCGCAACGAGCAGATCCAGATCGTGGAGACTCTGGCCGGCGCCGGCGTCGACGCCCTGGTCCTATCCCCGCTCGACGACCGGGCTCTCATTCGTCCGGTGGCCGAGGCCCGGCGGGCCGGCATCCCGACGGTCATCTTCAACTCGGCCCTTCAGGGCGAAGAGCACGCCGCCTTCATCGCGACCGACAACTTTTTCGGCGGGACGCTGGCCGCCGGGGAGATCGGACGGCGCACCGGCGGCCGCGGCCGGCTCATCATGGTCCGGCTCATGGCGGGCGTCGAGGGGACGACCAAGCGCGAGGAGGGATTCCTGGCTACGCTGAGGGCAGAGTATCCGGGGATCGAGGTCGTCTCCGAAAACCAGTACGCCGGTCCGTCGACGGAGACGGCCTACCAAACCATGGAGAACCTCCTGGCGCGGTTCGGACCGGTCGACGCCATCTTCACCCCCAACGAGTCGACCACCTTCGGCGGTCTCCGGGCCCTCCAGGACCACGGCCTGGCCGGCCGGATCGTCCACGTCGGCTTCGATTCGTCTGAAAAGCTCATCGAAGCGCTGGCCAAGGGCGAGCTCGCGGGGCTCGTCCTCCAGGACCCCGTGGCGATGGGCTACCGCAGCGTGAAGACCGCGGTGGCCATCGTGCGCGGCGAGCCCTACGCCAAGACGGAATCCACGGCGGTCGTTCTGGCTGTCCGCGACAACATGAAGGAGCCGGCGATCGCCCGGCTCCTTCGGCCCGACCTCTCCATCCTCGAGAAGGGCCGATAAAGGAGAATCCCATGATCAAGCTCGGTCCGGCGCTCGCCGCCGCAGCCTCCGTCGCCATCCTCGCGCTCGGCCTTCTCGCCGCGCCGCCGCAAGGGCGGCTCCACATCATCTCCTCGAGCCACCAGGACATCGCCTGGATGGACTCCCCGGAGAAATGCATCGCCTTCCGCGACACGAACTGCATCACCCCGGCCCTGGCCATGATGGCCAAGGACCCGGCCTACTCCTTCACCATGGAGAACATGCTCAATCTCATGGAATATCTCGAGCGCCACCCCGAGCGGGCCGAAGAGGTCGGCCGCCTGACCCGCGAGGGCCGGATGGAATGGGGCGCGACTTTCAACCAGCCCTATGAGTCCCTCCTGTCAGGCGAACAGCTCGTCCGGGAGACGTATCTCGGCCGCCTCTGGCTCAAGAAGACCATCCCCGGCGCCGACGCCCGCGTCTACTTCAATCCCGACGTCCCCGGCCGGGCCGCGCAGATGCCGCAGATCCTGGCCAAGGCCGGCATCCCCTATCTCGTCATGAGCCGCTATCACGAGGGCTTCTACCGCTGGGCCAGCCCCGACGGGAGCTCGGTCCTGGCTTATTCGCCGGGCCATTACGGCAACGCCGCGGCCTACCTCAACGCCCCTCCGGCCGAGGGCGTCAAGACGATCGCCGACAAGGTGGCCAAGTGGGCGGGCTATTACGCCGGCCGGGGCCTTCCCGCCGAGTATCCCCTGCTCAATTCGGTCGATTTCTCCCAGCCGACCGACTTTGGCCCGCTCATCGCCCAATGGAACGGCGGCGGGACCACGTCGGGGACCACGAAGCCGGTCATGCAATATTCGACGGCCCGCCGCTTCTTCGAGGCCGTCGATGTCAAGACCGCCAAGCTCGAGACGATCACCGGCGAGCGGCCGGGACTGTGGCTCTACATCCACGGCCCGACACATCACTGGGCCATTTCCGCGGCCCGCGAAGCGGCGCGCCTGCTGCCGGCGGCCGAGGCCTTCAGCACCGTCCGCAGCCTTCTCGAAGGGAGCTTCGCCGGCTATCCGTCAAAACGCCTTGGGGCCGCTTGGGAAGCCGCCATCTACCCGGATCACGGCTGGGGCGGCAAGGAAGGCCAGATCACCGACCGTCTCTTCCGCAAGAAATACGAATTCGCCCGCGACGAGGGACGGGCCATACTCGACGACGCCCTGGCCGGGATCGCCGGCCGCATCGCGCTCAAACCGGAAAAAGGCCTTCCCATCGTCGTCTTCAATCCCCTCTCATGGGCCCAGACCGGCCCGGTGAAGGTGATCGTCCCTTCGCTCGAACGCTTTGACCAGATCTTCGACGCGGACGGACGTCCGGCGCGCATGATGGGCAAGCCGGCGAGAGCGTCCGGCTCGGATCTGGACGTGAGCACAGGCCGTTATGCGGCCGCCGGGCAGCCGCTCGAGTTCATCGCCGCCGATGTCCCCGCCCTCGGCTACAAGACTTACTACCTCCGAAAATTCGAGCCGCCCAGCGGTCCCGTCACCGGGACAGTAACGGGCCCGACCCTGAGGACGGTCGAGAACGATTTTTACCGCGTCACCCTCGCGCCCGGCGGGGTGGCCAGTCTCTACGACAAAGAGCTCGGCCGGGAGATCCTGGACACGCGAAAGTTCCTCGGCTTCGAGGTCTTTACCATGCGTTCGGTCGGCAGCGGCGCGGGCGAGTTCGGACGGGTCCAGCAGCCGACGATGGAAGGATTCGACAAGACGAGCCGCCTCAGGCCCGCCTGGCGTCTCAGCGCCGATGAATCGGGACCGATCAAGACCGTCTACGCCTTTGAACAACCGTTCTCGGGCTGCACGGTCCGGGAGAAGCTCATCGTTTATCGAACCGTCAAACGGATCGACTGCGAGGTCTCGCTCCTCGGCTGGGACGGCGACCCCTACAGGGAGTTCCGCCTGGCCGTTCCGGTCGCCGCGGACAAAGGCCAGGTCGCCTACGAGATCCCGTTCGGCGTCCTCGACGTCGGCAAAGGCGAGATCGCGGGCACCGGCGGCCCGGCTTACGGCAACCTTGTCTACGACGAGCTCTGCTCCGACATCCGGCCGCGCGAGGTCCAGAACTTCCTGTATGCCGGCGACGAGAGCTTCGGCCTGACGTTCTCGACGTCGGTCGCCGTCAACGACTACAAGGACCCGACGGACGACCCCGTCCCCTACCCCGTCCTCCAGCCGATCCTCCTCGCCTCTCGGCGGAGCTGCCACAGCGAGGGCAACTGGTATCTCCAGGAGGGCGACCACCATTACCGGTTCTCGCTGACGAGCCACGCCCCGGACTGGCGGAACGGCTATCGCGCGGGCATCGCGGCCAATAACCCGCTCATCGCCGTCATGGCCGTCTCCACCCCCGCGGGGATCGACCTGCCGGAGTCGCGGAGCTTTCTGCCGTTTAACGCCCCGAACCTCGTCCTCTCGACCATGAAAAAGGCGGAAACCGACGACTCCGTCATCGTCCGCGCCTACGACATCGAAGGCAAGAACGCGGAAGCGACCCTGGAGCTTGTCGTTCCCGTCAAGCGGGCTTCCCGGACGAATATCATCGAGGAAGAAGGGGCGGCGATGAAGCCGCGCCAAGGCCGCCTCGTTCTACCGGTCGGTCCCCATGCCGTCGAGACGGTCAAGCTCCTCCCCGACTGGAGGAACTGACCTCGCCAGCCGTCCCCGGCCTCCTTCCCATGAGAAAAACCGCCGGCGCCGGGCGTCCTTTTTCATGACACGACAGGAAAGGAGGTTCGCATGAAAAACAAGCTCGGTCCGGAGGAGTTCGTCAAGCTGGCCATCGCCCGCTTGCGACTCGAGAACTACAAAGGCATCCACACGGTCTACAGCGGCTTCAACGACGCCTTTAAGAGCTATTTCGACGGCGCCAATCCCATCGAAGCGACCGGCGAACTGGCCCGGCTGGGCAAGATCGTTCTCCGACCGGTCAAGGGCGGCGTTATGATCTATCTCCCGGGCGAGGGGCCGGAAATGAACCGCGGCGACGTGGCCCTCAAGAAGATGGGCCTGCTCGAAAAGGCCTGATCGCCGGGGGCCCCGCGTCCCGTTGCTTTTTTACGGCCGGCGTTCCATACTCCTTTCCAAGAGGAGGAGCCGATGGAACGCTGGTCGCGACGGAAATTCCTGACGGGGGCGGCTCAAGTGGCCGCGGGGGCCGCGGCCGCTGGCGCGTCTTGCGCCGGGGACTCAGCGAACCGCGGCGGGAAGGGGGCCGTCTGCGAGGAGCGGTCGCTCGAAGTCTCTCTCGATGGACGGTGGCTCTTCCGGACCGACCCCGACGACAGGGGCAGGGCCGAATCCTGGTCCGCCCCCGAGGCGTCGATATCGGATTGGGACGAGGTCAAGGTCCCCTCCACCTGGCAGGTCTCCGCCAGGACGGCCGGCTACCTGGGTGCGGCCTGGTACAGGCGCGAGTTCGACGCGCCGGAAGAGTGGAGAGGCCGGGTCGTCCGGATCGAGTTCGAAGCCGTCTTCCATTCGGCCGAGATCTTCATCAACGGGAAGCGGATCGGAGATCACCTTGGCAAGGGCTACACCGCGTTCGAGTTTGACATCACAGGCCTTCTCGGACTTGGCGGGCATAACACGATCGCCGTCCGCGTCGACAACTCCTTCGCGACGGCCATGCTGCCGAGGAAGGACTCCTACGATTGGGCACCCGACGGCGGCCTCACCCGGCCGGTCCGCCTCATCGTGACGGCTCCGGTCTATTTCGAATCCATCCGGGTCGATGCCGTTCCCGACCTGGGCCAAGCGGCCGCCGCGCTTTCCGTGAAGGCCGTCGTCTGCAACGCGGGCCAGGGCCCGGCCTCCATCGGCATCGGCGTCCGCATTATTGACGAGAGCTCGGGTCTCAGCGTGGCGGACCTCCGGGACGCCCTGGCAGCCGAGATCCCCGAGGGAGTGACGCGCGAGGTGGCCCTTGAGGAGATCGTTCTCCGCGATCCCCGGCTTTGGCACTTCGACCACCCTCACCTCTACCTCCTGGAGATCTCTCTATCGCGAAAAGGCGAGATCCTGCACCGGCTGTCGACGACGTTCGGCATCCGCAAGATCGAGGTCCGGGGCACGGAGTTCCTGCTCAACGGCGAGCCGGTCCGCCTGGCGGGCGTCGAGCGCATGGCCGGCAGCCAGCCCGATTTCGGCATGGCCGAGCCGGCCTCGTGGATCGCCCACGACCACGACGACCTCAAGGAGCTCAACTGCGTCCTGACGCGGGCGCACTGGCAGCAGGACCGGCGGATCATGGACTATTGCGACCGCCACGGCATCCTGATCCAGATCGAGGTGCCCACCTGGGGCCCAGGAACGTTCGGCGAGCTCGGACCGGGCGAGCTCGAGGTGATCACCGCGAACGGGCTCGCCCAGCTCGGCGAGATGATCGGCCGTGAGCGCAACCACCCCTGCGTCTTCTCCTGGGGCCTGTGCAACGAAGTCGACGGCCAGAACCCGGTCGCCAAGGAATTCGTCCGGCAGATGCTCCGCGAGGCCAAGCGGCTCGACCCGCTTCGCCTTTGTTCCTACGCCTCCAATTCGCTCCAGACAACGCCCGAGCGCGATGTCGCCGGCGAGATGGATTTCATCGAGTGGAACGAATATTACGAAACCTGGTACGGCGGCGACCCCGCCGCGATGCGCCGGAACCTCGAGATGATCCACCGGGCCTTCCCCGACAAGCCCGTCGTCATCTCGGAGTACGGCTATTGCGCCTGCACGGCCGACAGGCCGGAGGACGACGCCCGCCGGGCCCGCATCCTCGAGACCCACAACGCGGTCTTCCGCGACTGCCCGTGGGTCGGCGGCTTCATCTTCTTCGACTACAACGATTACCGGACCCACATGGGCGACAAGGGATCGGGCGTCCTCAAGCAGAGGGTCCACGGCGTTGTCGACGTCTTTGGCGCCCGCAAGCCCTCATTCGCCGTGCTTCGGAGAGAGTCGAGCCCGGTCGAATCCCTCGATGTCAGACCGGAAGGCCCGGCGCTCGTCGCGGTGGCGAGGACGAGGAAGGACCTGCCTTCGTATACGCTCGAAGGCTACACGCTCCGCTGGACCGTCTACGGGAGCGGCGAGATCCCGCTCGAGAGGGGCGAGACGCCCCTCGCCACGCTTGCGCCGGGAGCCGTATCTGAAACACGCTTCGAGCCCAAGACGCACGACGTGCGGCAGGTCCTCGTCGAGGTCGTCCGGCCGACGGGATTTGCCGTGGCTTCGGTCTTCAGCCGGCCGGCGGTTCCGTAGAGATTTCCGCGGCGCCGCTATTCCGGCAGGACCAGGCTGAGCCCGGCGGCGAGGTCGGCGACGCTTCCCGCCACATCGACCAGGGACTCCTCCATCTCTTCGTACACGGCCGGCCATGAAGGATCCGACACGGCTTCGAGCTCTTCCGATCTCGAGCGAAGGCCTTTCAGCTTCAGCCGGAGGTCGTCGAGCTGACCGCGATAGTCGGAGATGTCGTCCCAGCCGGAAGACTCCATGTCCGCTTCGAGCTCGTCCAGCTTCTCCTCGAAATCGCCGATTTGCTGGAGAACGCCGGCGACGTACTCTTCGCGATTCTGCCGGGGCGGGTTCTGCTCTTCGGCGCAGGCCGCTCCGTCCGGATCCGCCTTCTTCTTGTTGTTGTCGTTGGTGTTGGCCATTCACTGCTCCTCGAGATCCAATTTAAGGGCGATATACCCCATGATGTCCTTGAGCGAGATGATGCCGGCGAGCTTGCCGCCCTCGGCGACGAGGAGGCGGCTGCGGCCCGTCCTTTGCATGAGGGCCAGGGCCTTCATCACGTCCTCGTCCGGACGGATGGTGTTCTCGGCGGAGCACCCCCGGGCCAGCTCGCCGACGTTGTGCGCCGCCCACTCCTCCCGGGCCAGACCCTTGACCTGGTCGAGGGTGACACAGCCGACGAGATCCCCGCCGCCGACGACGGGATACATCTTGAAATGGTACTTGTAGATGTAGTCCTCGACGAGCTTTTCGACCGTGGTCTCCGGCTTCACGGTGACCGCGTCCGCGACCATGAATTGCCTGACCGGAACCCCTTCGAGGGCGCGGCGGAAAAGCAGCTGCCGGTAGGACGATCGGGCCGCGGAGCGCACGAACATGCCGATGATGAAAGTCCAGATCCCCCCGATCGAGCGGCCCATAAAGAACTGGACCGCGCCGAGGAACATGAGGCCGGCTCCGAGGCCGGCGCCGACGGTGGTGGCCACGCGCGTCGCGCGGCGAAGGTCGTTCCAAGCGCCCCAGAGGATGGCCCTGAGGACGCGGCCGCCGTCGAGGGGGAAAGCCGGGATGAGGTTGAAGCCGGCCAGGACGAAATTCAGATAGCCGAGGTAGTTCAGGACGCCCGTGACCGCCGTCGTAGGGCCCGGCCCGGTCAGGAGATAGCTCACGGCCAGCAATACGGCGGCCAGGACGACGCTGGAGATGGGACCGGCCACGGCGAGGAAGAACTCGGCCTTCGGGCTCGGGGGTTCATCGGCCATCTCGGACACCCCCCCAAAAAGGAACAGGGTGATGCCGCGCATGTTCAGCCCGAATCGGCGGGCGATAAGGGAATGCCAGAGCTCATGGAAGACGATGGACAGGAAAAGACCCACGGCCCCGACGACGCCCATGGCCCAATAATCGGCCTTGTCCAGCCCCTTATACCAGACCGGGAAGAGCCCCGTGGCCAGGCTCCAGACGATAAGGGCTCCGAGGATGAGCCAGCTCCAATCGACCTTGATTTCGAAGCCGAATATGCGGAACAGGGTCAAGGGTTTGCCGAACATAACTTTCCTCTATGCCCAGCCTACTCCAAAAAGCGTGCCAAAGCGACGGGAATGCGCAGGAGACAGCCGTCCTCGAGAGGACACCGGGGAGGATCGGCGCACGCCCTGGAGGTTATCCGGCCAGGCAGGAAAGAATCCGGGGGGACGGGACAGAGTCCGGGTCGGATGTCGGACGGTCTAGGGTATTCCTTATGGCACGAATCTTGGTGTATATTTTACGAGAAGGGTGGATATGATCAAGGAGGTACCATGGACAAGGAACCCCTGAGTATCTGGCAGGCCGCGCAGGCGCGAGGTTACTCGCGGCGCGACTTCCTGAAGTTCTGCGGTGTCATCTCGGCGGCGTTGGGGCTCGAGGCCGGCCAGGCGAAGGCCCTGGTCAAGGCCATGGAGACGAAGCCCCGCCCGCCCATTCTCTGGTACCACTTCCAGGAGTGCACATGCTGCAGCGAGTCGTTCATCAAATCCTCGCACCCTATCGTGGCCGATATTCTCCTCGACCGGATCTCGCTCGATTATTCCCAAACCCTTCAGGCGGCGGCCGGCGAACAGGCCGAGGCGGCCGCGGCCGAGACGATCAAGAAGTACCCCGGCCAATACATCCTGGCGGCGGAAGGCTCGATCCCGATGAAAGACGACGGGGTCTACTGCACGATCGCCGGCAAGACCGCCCTCGCCTCGCTTCGCGAAGCCGCCGAACATGCGATGGCCGTCGTGGCCTGGGGCAGCTGCGCCTCGAACGGCTGCGTCCAGGCGGCCTCGCCGAATCCGACCGGGGCGACACCGATCCACAAGATCCTGCCGGGCGTCGTCAACGTCCCGGGCTGCCCGCCGATCGCCGAGGTCATGACCGGGGTCATCGCTCACCTCCTGGCCTTCGGCCGCCTGCCCCAGCTCGACTCCCAGGGCCGGCCCAAGGCCTTCTACTCGACGAGGATCCATGACTCGTGCTACCGGCGGCCTTATTACGATGCCGGCCTGTTCGTCGAATCGTTCGACGACGCCGGGGCCAAGAAAGGCTATTGCCTCTACAAGATGGGCTGCCGCGGGCCGCAGACGTACAACTCCTGCGGCATCATCCGCTGGAACGGGAGCACGAGCTACCCGATCCAATCCGGCGCGCCCTGCATCGGGTGCAGCGAAGCCGGCTATTACGACGCCGGGCCGTTCACCAGGTCTCTGCCGTCGTTTCCGGGCTTCGGGGTCGAGTCGACGGCCGACCGGCTCGGCATCTATCTGGCCGCCGCGTCGGGCGGGGCCGTGGCCATCCATGCGATCGCGACCAACATCCGCAAGCGCCGCCTGATCAAGAAGGAGCTCGAGGGCAGTCTCAAGGACAAGGACCTCAAAGCCGCGAAACCGGTCGACAAGACCGAGGGAGGTGCGTGATGGCCAACAGGATCGTCGTCGATCCCATCACCCGGATCGAGGGGCATCTGCGGATCGAGGCCGACGTCGACGGCGGGCACATCACCGACGCCTGGTCTTCGGGGACCATGGTCCGCGGCCTGGAGATCATTCTCCGGGGCCGCGACCCCAGAGACGCCTGGGCTTTCTGCGAAAGGGCCTGCGGCGTGTGCACGACCGTCCACGCCCTGGCCTCGGTCAGGACCGTCGAGAACGCCCTGGGCATCGTCGTCCCGCCGAACGCCGAGCTCGTCCGGAACCTCATGTTTTGCGCCCACTATCTCCAGGACCACGTCGTCCATTTTTACGTCCTCCACGCCCTCGATTGGGTGGACGTCGTGTCCGCCCTGAGCGCCGACCCGGCCCAAACGGCGGCCGTGGCCCGTTCGCTTTCGAGCTGGCCGAAGAACTCCGAGGGCTACTTCAAGACCGTCCAGGACAAGATCCGGGCCCTCGTCGCGAGCGGGCAGCTGGGCATCTTCGCCAACGCCTACTGGGGCCATCCCGCCTACAAGCTGCCGCCGGAGGTCAACCTCCTCGGTGTCGCCCACTACCTCGATATCCTCGAATGGCAGAAGGAGATCATCAAGGTCCACACCATCTTCGGCGGCAAGAACCCGCATCCGCACTACCTCGTCGGGGGCGTGTACTCCGCGGTCGGGCCGGACAACGCCATGACGCTCACCGCCGAGCGCCTGGCCCTCGTCGGCCAGCTCATCGACGACGCCATCCAGATCGTCGATCAGGTCTACATTCCCGACCTCCTGGCCGTGGCGTCCTATTATAAGGACTGGGCGGCGATCGGCGGCGGAGTTTCGAACTATCTGTCTTACGGCGATCTGCCGACGCGAGGCTACGCCGACCTGTCGGGATTCAAGTTCCCGCGGGGTGTCGTCCTCGATCGCGACCTCAGCCGGGTCTACGAGATCGATTCCGCCGATCCCGGCCAGGTCACGGAATCCGTCGCCCACTCCTGGTACGCCTACAAGGGAGGCGACGCGGCGGCCCTTCACCCCTGGGATGGGGAAACGGATTTCAATTACACCGGGCCCAAGCCGCCCTACAAGAACCTCGAGGTCGAGGGCAAGTACTCGTGGCTCAAGACCCCCCGCTGGAAGGGGCGGGCCATGGAGGTCGGGCCTCTGGCCAGGCTTCTCGTCGGCTATGCGGCCGGTCAATCCGAGATCAAGCAGGCGGTCGACGGCGCCCTGGCCCATCTCGGCGTTCCGGCGACGGCGCTCTTCTCCACCTTGGGCCGGACGGCCGCCCGGGGGATCGAGACCCAGCTCATCGCCCACTGGATGAAGGGGTTCTACGACACGCTGGTGACAAACATCAAGAACGGCGACACCCGGATGTTCAACGGCGAAAAGTGGGACCCGGCGACCTGGCCGGCCGAAGCGAAGGGCGCCGGCTTGACCGAGGCCCCGCGGGGGGCGTTGGCCCATTGGATCGTCATCAAGGACGGCAAGATCGCGAACTACCAGCTCGTCGTGCCGACGACATGGAACGGCTCGCCGCGGGACGCCGGCGGCCAGCGGTCCCCCTACGAAGCCGCCCTCATCGGGACGCCGGTCGCCCGGCCCGACCAACCCTTGGAGATCCTGCGGACGATCCACTCGTTCGACCCGTGCATCGCCTGCGCGGTCCATCTCTATGACCCGCAGGGCCGGCGCCTGCACCAGGTCCGGGTCGTCTAGGAGGACCGCATGGACAAGAGCGGACAGCACGCCGAATATTTTCAGGTTTATGTCTGGGACCTGCCGCTCCGGTTCTTCCACTGGGCGAACGCCGCGTGCGTCTTCGTGCTCGGGGTGACGGGCCTTCTCATCGGCTCTCCGATCCCCTGGGGCGGACCGGCAGTCGAGGCCTCGAACCGCTATCTCTTCGGGTCGGTCCGGTTCGTCCACTTCGCCTTCGCCTACCTGTTCCTGTTCAACTTCCTCGGCCGCGTCTACTGGGGGTTCGCCGGGAACGATTTCGCCCGGTGGAAGAATTTCTTTCCCCGCACGAGGGCCAAGCGGAAGGAGGTCCTGCAGGTCCTCTGCCTCGACATCTTCATGATCTGCAAGCTGCCGGTGCTTTCAGTCGGGGCCAACGCCCTGGCCGGCATCATCTACTCGATCATGTACCTGGCCATCCTCTTCCAGATCCTTACGGGCTTCGCCCTGTATTCGGTCATGAGCCCAACCTGGTTCCCCCATCTCTTCGCCGGCCTCATCCCCCTCTTCGGAGGGCTCGCCGGCCTGCGGCAGTGGCACCACATCTTCACCTGGGTGTTCGTGGCCTTCACGACCATGCACATCTACCTGTCCTGGTACCACGACTACCTGGAGGGGCGGGGGACGATCTCCTCCATGATCGGAGGCTGGAAGTTCATCGAGAAGTCGAACTTCCCCCAGGTCCGTTGAGGAGGCGCCGGATCCGGTCCGCGGCCCCCCGGACCGCTTCGGCAACGGGGGGAGAAAGCTCGAGGGAGGCGCGGTCCGCCTCGGCGACGGAAACGGTCACCAGGACGATCTCGGGCCTCTCGTCGGCCAGGGCCAGCGCATCGAGGATATTCTTCAGGCCGAATTCGTGAGGGGTGAGGGCGGCGGGATAATCCCCGGAAAACACGGGCCGCGTCAGCGTTACGGTCCCGGGCGGCGCTCCGTCGTCCGCGGCGTCGACGACGACGACGAGACGGGCATCGTCGAAGAACGACAGGAGACTGAGGCCGGCCGTGCCGCCGTCCACGAGCTCGACGCCCGGAACGCCGCCGGCGCGCTCGAGCTCCTCGACCACGCGGACGCCGACGCCCTCGTCGCCGAGGAGGATATTGCCCAGCCCCAGGACGACGGTCTTGAGCGGCTTCGCGGCAGGCTCGTCCTGGGTCACATCCCGGCCGGGGCGGCAGGCGCCGGCGCCGGCTGTTCCTCCATGTACTGGATGTAGAGGTCGGTCAGGTCCTCATGGGCCAGGTCCTGGACCGTCTTCAGCATGACCAGCTTGCCCTTGCGCATGAACCCGATCCGGTCGGCGATGAGCTTGGCCCGGAAGATGTCGTGGGTCGACATGAACACGGACTTGCCCTTGTCGCGCATCTGGACGAGGATCTCCAGGAACTCCCGGCCCGACTGCGGGTCGAGGCCCGAGGTCGGCTCGTCGAGAAGGACGTTGGGCGCGTCCTTGACCACGGCGATGGCGATGCCGAGCTTCTGGCGCATGCCCTTGGAAAAGTTCTTGATCCGGCGGTCGAAGGCCTCTTTTTGCAGGCCGACGCGGCCGAGGACTTCGGCGTAATCCTTCTTGGCCAGGTTCCTCTTGCCGGCCAGCTTGCTGAAGTAGTCGAGGTTCTGGATGGCCGTGAAGTTGCCGTAGAGCATGACGTTCTCGGAGACGAAGGAAACGTGGCGCTTGGCCTGGAGCGGGTCCTTGGCCACGTCGATCCCTTCGACGAGGGCCGTCCCGGACGTCGGCGGGATGAAGTTCAGAAAGAGGTTGATGGTCGTCGTCTTGCCGGCGCCGTTGGCTCCGAACATGCAGAAGATCTCGCCCGGCTCGACCTTGAAGGTCAGTCCGTCGAGGGCCAGTTCGCCGTCCTCGTAACGTTTGGTCAGTTCGATGGCTTCGAGCATGGGGTCCTCCTTAGCGGACGTCGTAGTGCAGGAACGAGACGTAGGCGCCGACGAAAAAGACGATGATCATGACCAGGAGCAGGGCGAAGTCGGGGATCGTCCGGACGAGCGACCGGCTCAGCCACTCCGGCTCATAGACGTGCTGGGGCATGTCGTCGATGCTGATCTTCATCTGCTCGCCGGTCGTGAAGTTGATGCTCTGGCCGAGCTTGGAGTTGATCCACTTCGTGTAGATGGGCTTGTAGGCCCGGACCGAACCCAGGAAGCGGTCGAACTCGTCGACCCCGGTGCGGGCCAGGGTCATCGTTCCGAAGGTCAGGGCCGAAGCCGGCGAGATCCGGGAGAGATTGACGGCCAGGTTCTGCTGGGCCTTCTTCTTCTGCTGATAGTCCCGCTCGACCGCGGCGTTGTTCTCGTCGATCTTCGACGTCAGCTCCTGCTGGTAATCCTGGATGTACTGGCGGAATTTCTCCTGATAGGCCTTGACGTCCTTGGCCGCGTCGGCCTGGTTCTTCTTCATCCACTCCATGACACCCTTCTGGCCCTCGCTCTGGATCTGCTGGAGAAAGGCGTCTTTCTTGGCCGTGATCTCATGGACGGAGGGGATCGGTTTGACTTGGCCGGCGGTGATGACGGCGGCCTTGGGGATGACCATGACGATGATGACCCAGGCGAAGAGGAGGACCAGGAAGCTCGTCGACGACCGCGAGGTCCGGGCCGAGACGAACAGGCCCAGGCAGAAGAAGACCGAGAGGTAGAGGAAGAACATGAGGAAGATGAGCATCAGCCGGCCCCAATCCTGCCCGCTCATCGAGATGTCGGGCATGATGAGCAGGACGAGCAGGCTGAGCAGGAGCGGGACGAGAAGCGGCAGGAGGAGGCTGATGTAGCCGCCGATGGCCTTGCCCAGGATGAGCCGGTCGCGGGGGACGTCGTTCGACAGGGCCAGCTTCAGCGTCCCCTTTTCCTTCTCGCCGACGATGGCGTCGTAGGTGAAGAGGATGGCGAAGAGGCTGAGGACGATCTTGACGATGAACATCAGGTCGAGGGGGCCGAAGACGGCGAAGACGGGGTTGCTGCTGTACTTGGAATCGATGAGGTTCGGGTCGGCGGCGATGTTGACCGGGGCGACCCTGCCGACGGCCTCCTCGATGCCGTTGACAACGGTCCCCAGGACCTGGGGCGGCTTGCTGACCTTGATGCCGATGCCCGCGAGAGACTGGTAGTTCGGCTGGGCCTCCATGTTCTTCTTGTTGAGGGCCAGCGCGGCCGTGTACTCTTTTTTCTCGGCCCGGTAATTGGAGACGCCGGTATAGACCGAGAGCAGGATGAGGATGGTGCAAAGAAGAAAAGTGAATACGAATTTCGGGCTGGTGATGTTGTCCAGGATCTCTTTCTTGATGATGTCTCGGAGCATGCCGGCCTCCCTCGAACAAACCAAGGATAGGGGAAAACCCGCGTGGGTTTCCGGGCTATTATACGCCAAACGGGCCGCCGCGGTTTAGAAAAACATCTGAGAAGAGCGCTTGACCGGACGGCGAGAGGGCGTCTATCATGCGGCTATGCGTAGAAGACTCCACTGCAGATCCGGACGCTTCAATCTCGCGATCGCCCTGGCGGCGGTCCTTTCGGTCGTCGCGAGCTGCCGTCAGGCGCCACGGCCAGCCGCCCCGACCCTGGAAAAGCCCCTGGCGCTCTTCGACGGTCACGGCGATATCGGAGGCGTCTTGAAGTCCGGAGGGGTCATCGAAGACGCCGCGGCCGGGGCCCTGGTCATCGAAGGCGGCGGGGCCAACATGTGGTTCGCGACGGACGAAGGCCATTTCCTCTGGAAGCGCCTCAAGGGCGACTTCATCGTCAGCGCCAGGATCGAGTTCGTGGGGCAAGGCGTCGAGGCCCACCGCAAGATCGGCTGGATGGTCCGCTCGACCATGGATCCCGGATCGGCCCAGGCCAGCGCCGTCGTCCACGGCGACGGATTGACGTCGCTCCAGTATCGGAAAGAGGCCGGGAAAGACACCGAGGAGATCCGGCTGCCCATTTCCGGCGCGGACCAGGTCCAGCTCGAGCGCAAGGGCGGCACGTACATCATGTCGGCGGCGAAGTTCGGCGAACCCTACGTGAGCGAACGCGTGGAAGGGATCGGCCTCGGTGACGAAGATCCTCGTCGGCCTCTTCGTCTGCTCGCACAACGCCGAGGTCGTGGAGAAGGCCAAGTTCTCGAACGTCCGCATCACCGTCCCGGCCGCGGAGAATTTCGTCCCGTATCAGGACTATATCGGCGGAACGATCGAGCTCCTGGACGTCGACACGGGAAGGCGCACGGCCGTGTTCCGCTCGGACCGGCCGATCCAGGCGCCCAACTGGACGACGGACGGACGTTTCCTGATCTATAACGTCGACGGACTTCTCGACCGCTTCGAGCTGGCCACGGGAAGGACCTCGAAGATCAACACGGGGTTCGCAGGGGCCAACAACAACGACCACGTCCTGTCGTTCGACGGGAAGCGGCTCGGCATCAGCCATCAGAGCGCCGAGGATAAGGACGAATCGATCATTTACACCCTGCCGGTCAAGGGCGGGACCCCGAACCGCGTCACCTCGAAGGCGCCGTCTTACCTTCACGGCTGGTCGCCGGACGGCCGGTTCCTGGTCTTTACGGGCGGCCGGAACGAGAATTTCGACGTTTATAAGATCCCGGTCAAAGGCGGGGACGAAGTCCGATTGACCGACGCCCCGGGCCTCGACGACGGACCGGAGTACACGCCGGACGGCCGCTTTGTCTATTTCAATTCCGCCCGGACCGGCGACATGAGGATCTGGCGGATGGCCCCGGACGGGAGCGGCCAGGAGCCCGTCACTGCAGGAGAATTCCACGACTGGTTCCCCCACGTCTCCCCCGACGGCCAGCGGATCGTCTTCTTATCGTTCGGGAAGGACGTCGCAGCGGACGACCATCCATTCTATAAGCAGGTCTATGTCCGGATGATGCCGACGGACGGCTCGGCAGGGCCCAGGGTCATCGCCTACGTCTATGGCGGGCAAGGCACGATCAACGTCCCTTCATGGTCGCCGGACGGAAAGCGGATCGCCTTCGTCAGCAATTCCCGCTAGGGACTGTCCCCGAACGGGGACCGTCCCTCCGAATCGGCCTATAGTCCCGGGACCCAGCTTGACCGATGGCCTCAAGTGGACATGTCCCTTCGGAATGTGTCTCTCTGCGGTCACCGCACCGAATCGAGGAAGAGTCCGAACGTTTCAGGCGGGAAGCCGGTCAAGCTGAGCCGCGAACTCAAGGATGCGCACGCGGACCTTGTCCGCCTTGACCGTGGGGAACCGCAGAAGCTTCTTCCAGCCGATCGTCGTCCCCTGGCGATCTCCTCCCAACCGTTCCCATCCCAAACATCGAAGGCGAACGCTTCGACGCACTGCCCCCAGCGAATGTTCTCCTTTAGCATGGCGACGTTGAAAGACCTTGGACCACCGAGGTCGCCAGACAAAGGTCCCCGACGATCCCCTGGCGCGCCCCGACGTCAGATTCCGCGACGGCGTCTTTCAAGACATCTTCCTGGCGAGGTTCTCGGCGAAAGTCGAGCGGAGCCTGTCCCCTAGGTCTTTGAGCCGCTGGGCGTCGTTCTCGTGAATCCTCCCCCGTTTGTCGGGCGGGATGTTGAGGAGCAGCTGGGCGTTGCCGCCAACCGAGGTGTAATAGATGTCGAGGAGCTGGTCGAGCGTCTTGACCTTTTCGTCCTCGGCCGCGTGGTAGAACCAGCCGGGGCGGATGGAGACATCGACCTGGCCGGGATACCAGAGGAGCCGCCCGCCGAGCCGGGCGACTTCGGCGATGCGGCCGAACGAGCCCAGGTCCTTGGCCTGGGCGTCGAGGTGGGCGATGCCCCCGGGGTTTGTCTCGTCGGGCAGGTCGTCGAAGCCGACGACGGGGATGACGCTCCATTCGCTTTCTCTGGTGACGCCGGCCTCGTTTCCGATCCAGCGGGCGTCCGGGCCCATGATGGAGATGACGGCGCCGGGTTGGAGCTCGCGGATGAGGGCGAAATAGCCCGCCCAGTCGTAGACCTGGCGCTTGCCGTTCGGGCCTTCCCCGCAGGCGCCGTCGAACCAGACCTCGGAGATCTCGCCGTAATTCGTCAGGAGCTCACGGAGCTGGTTCTTGAAGTGCTCATTGTAACGGGGCGAATCGCCGTAGGACGGCTCGTGGCGGTCCCAGGGTGAGAGGTAGACCCCGAACTTCAGGCCGGCCGTCTTGCAGGCTGCGGCAACTTCGCCGACGACATCGCCCTCCCCTTCCTTCCATTGCGAACTCTTGACCGAGTGCTCCGTGAACTTGCTGGGCCAGAGACAGAAGCCGTCATGGTGCTTGGCGGTGACGATGAGTCCCCTGATCCCCGCGGCCTTGACCGCATCGACCCATTGACCGGCGTCGAAGTCCGTCGGGTTGAAGAGCTTCGGGTCCTCTGTCCCCTCACCCCACTCCCGGTCGGTGAATGTGTTCATGCCGAAGTGGACGAAGGCCTGGAACTCGAGCGCCTGCCAAGCGAGCTGCCGTGCCGACGGAACGACCCGGGCCGCCTTGCTCTCGAGTTCGGCGACCGTGTCCGTCGGGCGGATCTCGACGGGGCCCGCCGCGCCCCGCTGCGCCTCGGAGGGCAGAGGCGGTTCTTTAGACCCGGAGCAGACGGACAATGAAAGGGCGGCGATGACAGCCGCAAGGGCGAGGATGCTCGGCGAGCCGGCGGGTCTTCTCATAGCCTCTCCTCGATCGGGGGATCCGGGCAACTTCGAGAGCCTAATATACAGCAAGGAGACTGCAGGAAGAAAAGAGAGGACACGTGATGGAGTGGAGCGACGGTGCGGGGCGGTGCTGTGACCGCCCTGAGGCCCCCGTGATGGAAGGGGGGCCCGCCGAAGGCGGGGGAAACCGGATTCGCAGGTTTCCGGGGTGCGGGGGCAAGGGGCGGCCCAGCGCCGCCCGAAACGCTCCGTCGCGGAGTCTCAAGGAACATGCCCCCATTCTCCGTTGACATCTCCCCGGGCGTGAATTATGCTCCCTCGCGAAAAAGGACCGCCTCCGTCCGGACGAAAGGAGAGTGCGATGGCCCCCGTCATCACCCTGAACGCCGTCGATTACGCCATCATCGCCGGCTATATCCTGGTCATGGTCCTCGTCGGGTACTCGCTCAAGAAGTACATGAAGACCGGCGAGGATTTCTTCCTCTCGGGCCGCTCGCTCCCCGGCTGGATCACCGGCCTGGCCTTCCTTTCGGCCAACCTCGGCGCCCTCGAGGTCATCGGCATGGTGGCCAACTCGGCGAAATACGGCATCGCCACGGTCCACTTCTATTGGGTCGGGGCCATCCCGGCCATGGTCTTCCTGGGCATCTTCATGATGCCCTTCTACTACGGCAGCAAGGTCCGGACGGTGCCCGAGTACCTCAAGCTCCGCTACAACGAGGCGACCCGCGGCCTCAACGCCATCTCCTTCGCCATCATGACCGTCCTCATGAGCGGCATCAGCCTCTACGCCATGGCCCTGCTCTTCAAGATCATGCTCGGCTGGCCCCTCACCGGGAGCATCCTCTTCGCCGCGGTCGTCGTCCTCCTCTACGTCTTCTGGGGAGGGCTGTCGTCCTCGATCTACAACGAGGTCATCCAGTTCTTCCTCATCTGGCTCGGGCTCCTGCCCATCGTCTTCCTCGGCCTCAAGGAAGTGGGCGGCTTCGCCGGGTTCGCAGCCAAGCTGCAGGAGACCCTGCTCCATTCGGTCAAGTACCTGGGCACGAGCAACAATCCTCTCGGTGTCGACTGGTTCGGCGTCGTCATGGGCCTCGGCTTCGTCCTTTCGTTCGGCTACTGGACGACCGACTTCCTGGTCGTCCAGCGCGCCCTGGCCTCGAAGAACCTCAACTCGGCCCGGATGACCCCGATCATCGCCTCCTTCCCCAAGATGCTCGTTCCCCTCATCGTCGTCATCCCCGGCCTCGTCGCCCTGCTCGTCCTGCCCGAGTTCAGCCAAGCCGCCCTGCCCACAGCCGACTACAACTCGGCCCTCATCCTGCTGATGAAGCATTACCTGCCCAACGGCCTCCTGGGGCTGGCCATCACGGCGCTCCTGGCCAGCTTCATGTCGGGCATGGCCGGCAACGTCACCGCCTTCAATACCATCTGGACCTACGACATCTACGGCAGCTATATCAAGAAGGGCCAGCCCGACTCGCATTACCTGAGGGTGGGGAAATACGCCACGGTCTTCGGCATCGCCATCAGCGTCGGCACGGCCTACATCGCCCAGTCCTTCCCCAACCTGATGGACTACATGCAGCTCATCTTCTCCTTCTTCAACGCACCGCTCTTCGCCACGTTCCTCCTGGGCATGTTCTGGAAGAAGGCCACGGGCTGGGGCGGGTTCTGGGGCCTTCTCGTCGGCATCCTGACGGCGGCCGGTCACTTCGCCCTCTATAAGGCCGGCGTCCTGACCTACCACAGCGACATGGCCGCCAATTTCTATCAGGCCATCTGGGCCTGGCTGGCCGACTTCGTCGTCACCATCGGGGTCAGCCTGTTCACGGCCAAGCGGGATCCGAAGGAGCTCGTCGGCCTCGTCTTCGGGCTGACAGCGAAGCCCAAGGCCGATGCCCGTTGGTACGCCCGGCCTGCGGTCTGGGGGACCCTGGCCATCATCATCGCCATCATCCTCAACGTCATCTTCTGGTGATCGCCGCCGGGACCTTCAGGAGTGAAACATGAACGCTAAGATCGAAACCCCAGTCGCGGAAAAGGGCATGAGGCAGGGCCACGTCCTCGACCTCAAGCTGCCGATCGGCTGGCTCCTCAGCGCCTACGGCGCCCTTTTGACCGTTTACGGCCTGCTGACGAAAAAGGAGATGTACGCGATCTCCCTGGGATACAACCTCAACCTGATTTGGGGGATCCTGATGCTCGCGATCGGAGGCGGATTCCTCCTCACCGCGTTGCTGAAAAAAAAAGATGGCGGCGGGCCGCGGCCTTAACCTTTTTCGGCTTCGGGGGGTAGAACAGATATCGTGAAAAAGGCCCTGGTCGTCTTTGCCGCCGCGCTTCTGTCCGCCCAGGCCCCTGCCGGGCGGATCATCCCCAACGACCCGTTCTTCAAGTATCAGGTCAGCCTGTTCAACGCCGGGGGCCGGATCGACATCGAGCGGACCTCGATCAAGCCGTCGCCGGTCACGCTCGAAGCGACGGCCGGGATCGATCCGGATATCACCCGGGCTTGGACCCTCTCGACCGGCAGCAAGGACATTGTCGTCGCGGTCCTGGATGACGGATTCTTCTACGCCCACGAAGATCTCGCCGGGAACATCTGGGCCAACCCTGGCGAATCCGGGCCTGACGCGACCGGCCACGCCAAGGAAACCAACGGCGTCGACGACGACGGGAACGCCTATGTCGACGATGTCATGGGCTGGGATTTCGCCTTTGACGACCCGGACCCCGACGGCTATGTCTTCGACGGCATGCGCAAGGATCGCATCCAGCCGTACTGGCACAGCATCGCCGCCCTGGGGATCATCGGGGCGCGCGGCAACAACGGCCTGGGCGTCGCCGGGATCAACTGGGACGTCTCGATGATGCTCCTCAAGATCGGGGCCCAGGGCATCGAGCGCGGAGAAAAGGATACGGCCCGCCCCGGTCGTGCGGCAAGGGCCATCCGCTACGCGGCGGACAACGGAGCCCGGATCATCAATTGGAGCGGATTCGTCTCGGATCCAGCCCCCGAGGATCTGGCCGCGTTGAAAGCGGCCATCGCCTATGCCGGGGAAAAGAACGTCCTGCTCGTCGTGGGCGCGGGGAATTCCGGCCTGGACATCGACCGGCCGGAGAACTTCACCTATCCGGCTTGCTTCGCCCTCGAAAACATCCTGACCGTGGCCATGATCGACTTCCGGGGCGACCTCGTCCGCTATCAATCCGGGGAGCGCCGGCTGGGATCGAACTACGGCCCGCGGAACGTCGACATCGCCGCCCTCGACGAGAATTTCACGACGGACGTCGAGAACGGCCGCAGCACCTACCGCCTCTCGGCGGGCACGTCCAACAGCGGCCCGGTCGTCGCAGGCATCGCCGCCCTGACGCTATCGGTCAGGCCGGGGCTGGACGCCTTGGCCTTGAAAAAACTGCTGATGAGTTCCGCGACGCCCCTGCCGGCCCTGGCCGGGAAGGTCGCCTGCGGCGGGATGGTCAACGCGTACAGGGCGCTGTTGGCGGCCCGGACGGGATATCAGGGGGCCGGGCGCTACCCGACGCCGGTCGCGTTTTCGCGCAAGCGAATGTAGATCGCCGCGCCGCCTCCCTCTTCGCCCCGCGAGTGGACGTCGAAGAGGGTCTTCTGGCTGTTGATGAGCTGGGACAGCTGCTTGAAGCCGTAGGTCCGGGGGTCGAAGCCGGGGTCGAGCTGGCGCAGGTAGAAGCCGATCTCGCCGAGGTTGGCCCAGCCGTCCTCGTGGACAGCCATATCAAAGGCGCCCTTGAGGAGCGGCACGGGGTCGAACTTGGGGCCCTCGTCCTCGCGCTTTTCGGGCTCCTCCCGTGCCTCCCGGGTCTCCTTGGCGCTGCCTTTGCGCGGGGCCGCCCCTCCCCGCTCCCGCCGCCGCGGCTCCCGCGCCTCCCGCTCCCGTCCTTTCGGCTGGAGGTTCTCCGTGTAGATGAAGATGTTGCAGCCGTTGACAAAGGATTTGGGGGTCGAGCGCTTGCCGACGCCCATGACGAAGAAGCCCATCTCGCGGATCCGGGTCGCGAGGCGGGTGTAGTCGCTGTCGCTCGAGACGAGGCAGAAGCCGTCGACCAGATGGCCGTGGAGGATGTCCATGGCGTCGATGATCATGGCGCTGTCGGTGGCGTTCTTGCCGATGGTGTAGCGGAACTGCTGGATCGGCTGGATGGCGTTATCGTTGAGGGCGTTCTTCCAGCCGGACATGTTGACGGTCGTCCAATCGCCGTAGATGCGGCGGATGGTCACCAGGCCGTACTTCCCCGCTTCGGTCAGGATCTGGCCGATGAGCGAGGGCTGAGCGTTGTCGCCGTCGATGAGCAGGGCGACCTTGCGTGTTTTTTCTTCGATGAACGGCTCGGCCATGGCGGTGTCCTTTCGTCGGCGGTCGATTCCCGCCTTATATTATCCTATTGCGGTATTCCGTTCAACGGGTCCGAGGACCCGAGACATGCGAATGATCCTCGGGCCGGATTTCCGGTCACTCCGCCGATGTGCCGCGCGTCCCGGATCTTTCAGGCCTCTTCGAGGACCTTCCAGCCCAGGGCGTCGGCCAGGCCGAAGACCGGGTCCTTGAGGTCGCCGTAGACGGTCACCCGGTGCCAGCCCCACTGGTCCCACTCGGCGAAGAGCTTCTCGATATCGCCGACCGGCTCGGCGGCGAGCTTCGTCCGGCAGGCCCGGTCGTCGGGGGAATTGGCGACGGCCTTGCCCCGGTGAAAGAGGATGAGCTTCTTCTCCGGCGAGAACTCGACGGTCGTGGTCATGTAGCCCACGGGCAGGATCGAGCGCACGGCGGCGCCCTGGCGATCCTCCGAATGGGTCAGGATCTCGAAGGGGTTCGCCGGGCCGCCCGGGCCGAAGGGCTTGTTCGAGGCGACGCAGTGGGCGTAGATGATCTGGCGCGCCGACGTGTCGATGACCGGGTCGGAGATGTAGCCGGGCCGGCCGCCGGTCAGGGCGCTCATCGCCACCATGGTCGCCGCCGACCGGACGTCGCATTCGCAGCCGCCGACGAGCCCTTCGTTGTTGAGCTCGTGGAAGCCGAGGCAGGGATAGGCGTGGATGTGGCCGCCGTAGAAGCCGCCGAGACAGTTGATGGTGATGGCATTCGCGCCGTAGCTTTTCAGGACGGCCTTCTGGCCCAGGTACATGGCCGCCGAGGTCAGGAGCGTCTCCCGGTTGACACCCTCGACCCTGGCCGCTGTCGTTTGCCAACGGTCGGCGATAGCCCCGGCCTCGTCCTTGTCGGCCGCGGCCCAGGCCTCGTTGACCTCGGCGAAGGGCACGTTGAGGACCTCGATCCCCATCCCCTCCTTGATGGCCGGGGCGAGGCCCGGCCAATTGCCGCCGACGGCCAGGATCTTCGATTCCTTCATCTTCTTCAGGCAATCGCCGGCCGAGATCACGGCCAGGTCATCGGCCGCGACGCCGAGGTCGCCGGGACGCGGCGTCGCCGATCTCCGGGCCGAGGCGACCAGGGCCCCGAAATCGTTCGCCGCCCCGCTCTTTTTCACGGGTCCGAAAGCGCGGCAGGCGGCGACGAGGTCCTCCGGCCGCGACGAAGCGACAAAGCCGACGTTGGACGTCTTCTTGCGCAGGAACTCGGCCGTGTAGACGAGAAAGCCGCCGCTCCCGCCGTACTGGAAATCGACGTAGAGCGTGGGCTTGCCGGATCCGGCGATCGTCTGGACGACACGGTTCCAGCAGTTGAGCTGGACGACGACATAGCCGTCGAACGGCGAAGCGGCGTCGTCGGCGAGGATCTTCTTGGCGTCCTCTTCTCCCTTGGCCATGGCGGTCGCAAATTCCCATCCCGGGAAGGCCTTGGTCAAGGTCCCGGTCGTGCGGTCCATGACCGGCTGGAAATCGAAGCCGACGTTGGGCCAGTCGGGTCCCGGCTGAACGACGGCGTGAAGCGCATAGATGACGCGCAGGCGCAGCTTGTCCGTCCGCGCGCAGGCCTGGAAGAGTCCGGCCGGCGCGAGCACCCCCAGGGCCCCGGCCGAGGCGGCCGTCAGAAAACGGCGCCGGCTCAAGGGACAGCCGGCACAGCCGTCAGATCCGTTTCTTTTGTCCATCGGTCCTCCTCTATTGTCAAGGTCGGTGAGTTCGCGCGGCCGCGGCCCGCGGGCGCAGGCCTGATGCTAATGCAGGCCCGAAGCGGATGTCAAGGAAACGCGATTGACCGGAGCCCGGAAAACCCGTTATAGTAAGCCGGCATGGGCAAGACGACGCGACGGGGATTCCTCGGGGCCTCGATCGGGGCGGCGGCAAGCTCGGTCGTCCCGGCCGCATGGGGAAGCCTGCTGGCCGCCGGGGCCCGCTTCGAGCTCGGCCTCGCCTCCTACACCTTCAGGGAATTCGGCCTCGACGAAACCCTGGCCATGGCCCGCCGCCTCGGGTTCGGCCGCATCGCGCTAAAGGACATGCACCTCCCCCTCGACAGCTCGGAGGGATTCATCCGGGCGACGATCGAGAAGGTCAAGGCCGCAGGCCTCGTCGCCTACGGCTGCGGCGTCGTCTACATGGCCAACGACGCCGAGGTCGACCGCGCCTTCGCTTACGCCAAGGCCGGCGGCATGGGCGTCATCATCGGCGTCCCCGACCACGGTCTGCTCGCGCGGGCCGAGCGGCGGGTGCGGGAAACCGGCATCAGCCTGGCCATCCACAACCACGGTCCGGGCGATCTCCGCTACCCCACCCCGCGGTCGATCCTCGACCGGATCGACAAGCTCGACCCCCGGGTCGGCGTCTGCCTCGATGTCGGGCACTGCCAGCGCGCCGGCCTCGATCCCTCGGAGGAGGCCTTACGCTGCGGCCGGCGCCTTCTCGACGTCCATATGAAGGACGTCACCGCTTCGACGGAAAAGGGGGTCGCCGTAGAGGCCGGTCGCGGCGTCGTCGACATCCCGCGTTTCGTGAAGACCCTCGCCGGCATGGACTACCGCGGGACGGCGGCGTTCGAGTACGAGAAAGACGGCCACGACCCGCTCGCGGGCCTGGCCGAATCCGTCGGCTATGTCCGGGGTGTCATGGCCGGCCTCGGCCAAAGAACGGACCGGACGTCGATCAAGAACGGAGGCGCTGCATGACCACGGCATCGGCGGGGCCGACGTCAGGCCCGGTCCCGGTGAAAGAGCGGCTGACGAGCCTCGACGCTTTTCGCGGCTTCGACATCCTGACCATGGTCTTCGTCAATTACATCGCCGGGATGACGGCCATCCCGTTCATCCTGCGGCACGCCACCGCCGATCAGGACGTGTTCACGCTGACCGACGTCGTGTTCCCCGGCTTCCTGTTCATCGTCGGCGTCTCCATTCCCCTGGCCCTCGCGAAAAGGCGTGCCGAAGGCGGGTCGGGCCCGACCCTGGTCGGCCACGTGCTCGTCCGGACGCTGGCGCTTCTGTTCCTGGGTGTCCTGCTGGTCAACGAGGACCGCTTTTCGGCGACGGCCACGGGCCTGAGCAAGGATCTTTGGTATTTCCTGGCGACGCTGGCCGTTTTCGGCCTCTGGGCCGTCGTCCCGAAGGAGGCCTCGGCGAAGAAGAGACGTTTCCTCCTCGGTTTGAAGATCATCGCGGCGGTCGCCCTCCTCGTCCTCGTCGTCATCTTTCGGGGCCAGGGCGAAGACGGCCGGGTGACGATGCTCCAAACGTCGTGGTGGGGGATCCTGGGCATGATCGGCTGGTGCTACATGGCGGCGAGCCTTCTCTTCCTGGCCTGCCGCGGCAATCGGACGGTGCTGGCCGGCGCCGTGGGGGTGATGACGGCCCTCTATATCGGCGGCCGGCACGGCGCGCTCGACTTCCTTGGCCCCGTCAACGATTTCGTCAACGTGGGGAGCCTGTTCGGGTCCCACGCGGCCATCGTCACGGCCGGAATGCTGGCCGGAACGATCTTCCTGCCGGGGAGCGACGTCACGGCCCCCCGCTTGCGCATTCGCTTCCTGGCTGTCCTCGGCGGGGCGCTCGTCCTCGCCGGGTACGTCCTGAGGCCTCTTCACGGCTTCAGCAAGATCAACGGAACGGAGTCCTATGCCCTGGCCACGGCCGGTCTCTGCTGTCTCGTCTTCCTGCTGTTCTATGTCGTCCTCGACGTCTATAAAGGAAAGAAGGCCGCGGCGGCCATCATCCCCGCGGGGAAGAACCCGCTTCTGGCCTATCTCTTGCCCGGACTCATCGGCAACGCGGCCGGGCTCCTCGGGACGCTCGTCCATGCCAACATCGACCGCGTCTTCTGGCCTTTCTACGGGACGGGCGGGATCGCCGGCATGCTCAATGCCGCCGTCATGACAGGGATCGTCCTCTTGCTGACGACCGTCTTGAGCCGGGCGGGCCTGCGGCTGAAGCTCTGATCTCCCCGCCGAAGACCGGGGGCGCTTATTTCGTGAAATAGCCCAGGGGGTTCGTCACCAGGCAGCCGGCGCGCTTGACGCTGACATCGATCTGCCGGAAGGCGGCGCCGATCTCGACGCCCGCGGGGACATAAGACAGCAGGTAATAGGAGGCCGACGTATCGGCCGCGTGCTTGAAGGCCTTGGCCGGGTTGGACGAGCTGTCCGCCGTGCCTCCCGTGGCCTTGGCGATCTCGACGAATCCGGGATAGGTGTCCTCGGATTGTTCGCGCATCGTCGCTCCGAAGACCCGCTGGTTCTTCTTCTCCATGAAGATGAAGTGGAAATCGATACCGGCCGCGGCGAAGGCCTTCTTGACCTTATCGACGTCGAAGGTCCTTTCGCGCTTGTAGAGCTGGAAGAGGTCCATGAGATTGCCCAGGATCTGGGGGTTGTCCTGGTACAGGCTCATGAGCCTGGTCATGGCCGTCGGGCTGATCTCGGGCCGGAACTCCCGCTGATAGAAGAGGACGACCGTCTTCTGGCCGGCGACGGGCTGGAGCGATCCCGCGAAGGCGAGGAGCTTCTTCTCATCGACCAGGCGGATGCCTTCCATCTTCATCAGCGCCGCCCGGTAGCGGTCGATCTGCATCTCCACGCCGAAACCGCCCTCCGCGTCCGTCGTGGGATCGGCGTCGATGTCGTCTTGGGTGGCCCCCGAGCCGCCGCCGATGGCCCGGCTCAGCCGCCGGAGCTCGGAGATGAGGTCCCGATACTCGCCATTGCCGCGCAGGACGTCCTTCCTCAGGACGTCCTTCATGCTCTTCGAAAGCTCCTCCGGCGTCCGCTGGGCCAGCGCGTCGCGCTGCAAGTGGTAGGGCTTGAACGGGGTCACCAGGGCCAGCGAATCCCCGGGCTTGACGACCGAGCCGAAGAGATAGTCGACGGCCTCCATCAGCTTCGGGTCCCAGTCGACGAGCTGGAAGAGCAGGGTGTAGGACCGGGCGGGGGGGACGCGGACGCTTGCGATCCCCTCCTCTCTCGCAATGCGGCCGTTCCGGACGAGGGCGAGGGAGCCGATGGTCTGGGCCTGTCCGTCTTCAAGGAGGCCGAAGTCGGCCAGGGAGAGGTCGTCGAGGAAACGGCCGTCGCTTGTGACGCGGACCCGGACTTCAACGGCCGGCGAAGGCTGCGGCGCCGCCTCTTGCGCTGCGACGGCGACGAGCGGACATCCCAAAGCCAGAACGGCCATGAGGGCCGAAAGACGCTGTCGCTTGGTCATCCCCTTCTCCTTGATCGCTCCCAAACATCTATTTTACCATATCCATCTGAGCAAGAAGCATGCCATCCTTCAGACAGGCCAGGCCAGGGTCGGCCGGCGCCGCGGCGGTCCCTTTTGTCAAGTTTCTTTCCCCTTCCGGCCGGCTGATGAGGCGTGCGAGCAACGCCGGACGCTTTTCTCAGGTTTTGATTAGTGGTAAAATGAGCAAACTCGAAGCCAATCGCCCCGTCCACGAGGGACGGGCGTAGGAGGTCACGATGAACAAACGCGCTCTCGTCGGAGGACTGCTCCTGGTCCTGACCGCGACCGCCTTCCTCGGCGCCCAGGATTGGAAGGGCAAGGGCCGGCTCGGCGGCCGCGTCGTCGACCAGGCCGGTGCCCCGCTCGAAGGGGTCCGGGTCAAGCTCTTCTCGCTCAAGGCCCAGGAAGGACTCGAAGTCAAGACCGACAAGTCCGGGAAGTGGACGGCCGCATGGATCCGGAGCGGCGGCTGGAACCTCGATTTCGAGAAGATCGGCTACGCGCCGAAGAAGCTCTCCGTCGAGATCTCGGAGAATAAGAAGAACCCCGACATCGAGATCGCCCTGGACAAGATCGAAGGCCTCGTCCTCACCGACGAGCTCAAGGACCTCCTGACCAAGGGCAACGACCTCTACGACAAGAACGATTATGCCGGGGCCCTCGCCGCCTACGAGGATATCCTGGCCAAATACCCCGACGCCTACCCGGTCCACCTGAACGTCGGCAACTGCTACTTCGCCCAGGAGAAGTACGACCTGGCCGAGGCGAGCTACATGAAGGTCCTCGAAAAAGACCCCAAGAACGTCAACGCCATCATCGCCGTCGGCAACTGCTACGCCAACCGCGGCGACGTCGCCAAAGCCCAGGAGTGGTACGGCAAGATCGAGTTCGAGAAGATCGAGGACCCGACCGTGCTCTACAACCTGGGCACGACCTACTACAACAACGCCAAGTTCGAGGACGCTCTGAAGTTCTACCAGAAGGCCGTCGAGAAGCAGAAGGACTCGACCGACGCCCTCTATCAGCTCGGCCTGACCTATCTGAACCTCCAGAAGAACGCCGAGGCCATCGGCGCCTTCGAGGCCTACCTCAAGGTCGACGCCGACTCCGAACGGGCCGGCCAGGTCAAGGGCTTCCTCGACTACCTGAAGAAGAAATAGATGAGATCGTCTTCGCGTTCCCTCGCGGCGGTCCTGGTCGCCCTGGCCGCGGTGGCCGCGACGGGCCTGGCCGCGGCCAAGCCGAAGCTCGACCCCGTGAGCCAAGCCTTCTATCAGACCACCCGGCTGATCATGACCAAGGAGGAGACGAAGATCTTCCAACGGCTGCCGGACGCGGCGAGCCGCAAGGAGTTCATCGCCGACTTCTGGCTCAAGCGGGACCCCGATCCCGACACGCCGGACAACGAATACCGGAACGAGTTCGAGGCCCGGGTCGACTACGTCAACAAGCGCTTCAACAAGGAAGGCGGCCCCGGGTACAACACGGACCGCGGCCGGGTCTGGATCCTCGTCGGCCCGCCGGACAGGGCGGAGGAGTTCCCGCCCGACGCCGGGGGATCGGTCCGCGGCTTCGTCATCTGGTGGAGCTATTACCAGGACAAGATGGCCGTCGAGTTCACGGACCAGACAGGGACCGGCAAGTACCGGATCACGAACGTCGAGGGCGATTTCTTCGGAGCCATGGACCTGATGAAGCTCGGCCGCTACGTCCGGGCCGACGACGTCTTCAGCAAGAAGTTCGTCAAGTTCGAAACGGTCTACGACGCGGCGGCGGGCGAGATCGAGGTCCGGCTGCCGGCCAAGGGCCTGATGTTCCGGGAAAACGACGAGGGCCGCCTCCAGGCCGACCTGCGGTTCCTCATCTACATCTACCCTGACGAAGGCGCCAGCAAGGAGAGCTTCAGCGACGCGAGGTCGGTCGTTCTGACCGATGCCGAGCTCGAGGCCCGGAAGACCATCGATCTCCGGTTCGCTAAGCCGCTCGCGCCCGGGACGAGCTTCGTCGACGTCGTGGTCATGGGCAAGGAAGGCATGAAAGGCAAGATCCGTCAGATCTTCGAGATCAAGGTCCCCCGCAAATGAGGTTCCGGACCTTCGGCGTTCTGATCGCGGCCGGCCTGCTTGCGGTGCTTCCCGCCGCCGGCCAGAAGGCCAAGGTCAAGGACCTGGGCGTCAAGTACCAGGAGTGGCTCAACCTCGTCGCGTACCATATCCAGCCGGTCGAAAAGGACGTCTTCCTGAAGCTCGCGAACGACCGGGACCGGGATGTCTTCGTCGAGGCGTTCTGGAAACAGCGCGACCCGACGCCGGGCACGCCCGAGAACGAGTACAAGGAAGAGCTCCTCAAGCGCTTCAGGTACGTCAACGAGTTCTACGGGCGGGCGACGACGCGCGAGGGCTGGCGGACCGACATGGGCCGCATCCATATGATCCTCGGCCCGCCCGCGAGCGTCGAGCATTTCGAGGCGACGATCGGGCTCGTGCCCTGCTACTCCTGGAGCTATTACGGGGACACGCGCAAGGACCTGCCGCCCCAGTTCTATCTCCTCTTCTACCAGCGCGGCGGCGTCGGCGAGTTCAAGCTCTACGACCCGGTCTCCGACGGCCCGACGCGGCTGCTCCTTGATCAGAAGAGCATCTCCGATCCCTTCGACTACAGCGACCTTTACGAGAAGATCAAGGAGCTCGCGCCGACCCTGGCCGAGATCGCCATCACCCGCATCCCCGGGGAATACAACTATGACCTGTCGCCGTCCCCTCGCAACGCCATCCTCCTCGCCGACATCCTCGAATCCCCCAAAAAGGACGTCAACGCGTCGTACGCGACGCATTTTCTCCAGTACAAAGGCCTGGTATCGACCGAGTACCTGACCAACTACGTCGAGAGCTACACCCAGACGGCCCTCATCGAGGACCCGGTCACGGGCCTGCGCTTCCTTCACCTGTCCATGGTCCCGACGGACGTCAACGTCGACTTCTACGAGCCGAAAAGCGAGTTCTACTGCAACTACCAGGTCAACATCAGCCTCCGGAGCGGCGAAGCGATCATCTTCCAATACAGCCGCGAATTCCCCCTCTATTTCCCCGAAGACGCCTGGGATTCGGTCAAAGCCAGCGGACTGGCCATCGAGGAGTCCTTCCCTATCGCCGAGGGGACCTACGCCCTGAACGTCCTCCTGACGAACACGGTCGGCAAGCAGTTCAGCCTCCTCGAGGAGACCGTGGAGGTCCCGGCGGCTTCGTCGAAGCCGTCGATCGAGGGCCTGGTCCTGGGCTACAAGTACGAGACCTACCAGCGCGAGGTCCACATCCCGTTCAAAGTCCTGGACAAGAAGCTCGTCGTCGACCCCCGGAAGACGTTCGCCTCGACCGACGGTGTCGCCGTTCTGTTCGGCGTGCGGCATCCCGCCGACCCCCCCGCCCGCGGCGGCGAGGTCCGGATCGCGGCCCGGGGCCTGCGGCAGGCCAATCCGGTCCGCCGGACCTACACCGTCAAGCTGGACGCCCAATCTCCCGGCCCCCTCCTGAGCATCCCCTATATGATCCCGGCGGGCGACCTCGAGCCCGACTACTACGAGATCGCCGTCACCCTGGTCGGGGCGGACGGCCAGGTCCTCGACGAGAAGAAGGACATGGTGACCATCTCTCCGGCCAAGGCCGTCGGACACCCGATCGCCAAGGCCAAGGGCATTCCGCTGGCCAACGCGTTCCTGTTCCGCTACATGCTCGCCGAGCAGCTCGAAAAGACGGGCCGGCCCGAGGCGGCCCGGACCCTCTACGAAGAAGCCTACCAGCTGCGCCCGGAGTACCTGGACGGCGTCGTCCGCTATGCGAATTTCCTCAACAAGACCGGCGCCTACGACGACGCCTTGAAGATCGTCGAGGTCCTGCGCAAGGACGAGAAGCGGCAGTTCGTCCTCCACATGATCCGCGGCCAGGCCCTGTTCGGCCTGGCGAAATACGAGGCGGCCCTGGACGACTTGACCCAGGCCAACCGGATCTACAACAGCGAGACCGCGGTGCTGAACGGGCTCGGCCGTTGCTACGAGAAGCTGGGTCGGAGGGCGGAGGCCCTCGATGCCTTCAAGGCCTCGTTGAAGCTCAATCCTGACCAACCCGAGGTCAAAAAGATCGTCGAGGACCTCTCCAAATAGCCCGCTCGATATCCAATTAATTGAATGATATTCAAATAATTGAACCCTGAAGCCCCCAAAGCTCAGGGGCCCGCCCGTCTAAGTATCTGTTTTTAAAGAGACTGTCCTCTCTTCGCTCTCTTCGTCTCTAGTGGCACGAGATTTGCTCAAGAAAGAACTAATAAGTGGGAATTCCTATGGGATTAAACGCCATAATCTTCAGAACGACAGGAGGTGATAATGACCTAGGGCATTCCTATATCGGGAATGAGGGGAGTGGACGGCCACTCAAACTGAAGAGATGCACATTCGACAGGAGGTATCAATGAAGAAGTTTCTAGTCGTTCTGTCCCTGATGCTGTTGGCCGTCACGCTGACAGCCCAGGTCAGAACCGGAAACGTCTACGGGAAAATCACCGACACGGAAGGGAATCCCCTCCCCGGCGTCAGCGTCACCCTGAAGGGGTCCCAGATGGCCCCTCTGACGACGGTCACCGGCGAGACGGGCATCTTCCGCTTCCCGGCCCTCGGCCCCGGAAGCGATTATGAGCTCTCGGCGGAGCTCACGGGCTTCAAGAAGGAATCCAAGACGGGCATCATCGTCACCCTGGGATCCAACGTCGAGATCAACCTGGCCCTCACGGTCGGGACCCTCGAAGAACAGGTGACGGTCATCGCTCAGACCCCCGTCGTCGACGTCAAGAAGACGACGGTCGGCCAGAACGTCAACAAGGAAATGATGCAGTCCCTGCCGACGGCCCGCGACCCGTGGGTCGTCATGCAGCTCGCGCCGTCCATCATGGTCGACCGCGAGAACGTCGGCGGCAACGAATCCGGCCAGCAGTCGGGCTTCGTGGCCAAGGGCGACGCGACCGGCGGCATGGGCCGTAACCAGGGCGCGAACAACCTCTGGACGGTCGACGGCGTCGACATCACCGACCCGGCGGCCCTCGGCGGCTCGGCGGGATATTACGACTTCGACATGTTCGAAGAGCTGAACGTCACCACGGGAGGCGCGGCCGATGTCTCGGTGCAAACCGGCGGCATCGCGCTGAACATGGTCACCCGCCGCGGCGGCAACAGGATGAGCCTGGCCGGCCGCTTCTATCTGACCGACAACTTCTTCCAGAGCGAAAACCTGACCGCCGATCTGAAGGCCCAGGGCGTCGCTCGGACCAACAAGATCCAGCAGATCAAGGACTTCGGCTTCAACGCCGGAGGCCCGATCCTCAAGGACAAGCTGTGGTGGTGGGGCTCTTACGGTGTCCAGGACATCTTCGTCTACACCATCACGGGAAACAAGGATCAGACCCTTCTCAACAACTACAACTTCAAGCTCAACGCCCAGATCATGGCCAACAACCGCTTCGAGGCCCTGGTCAGCTCGGGCGCGAAGGAAAAGTTCGGCCGGAACTCCAGCCTGGCCAAGCCCGAAGGCGACCACCAGACGGGCAAGTACCACTGGGGCAGCCCGGTCATCAAGTTGCAGGACGAGCACGTTTTCGGCAACAACCTGTACCTGTCGCTGAAGTACTCGTTCAACGACGCCGGCTTCGGCTGGCGGCCGGTCATCGATGAAGGCGTCATCTACCCGATCGTCTACGATCAGACGACCCAGAAGTACACGCCCTATGCCTCCGGCCTGAACTCCAGCTGGGGTTCCTACGGAGTGGCCCGGCCGCGCAACAACTTCCAGTTGAACGCGAACTACTTCAACGACACGTTCCTCAACGTGTCCCACGAGATCAAGATCGGCGCCGAGTACTCCCACAAGGAGCAGACCTATCACACCGGCAACCTGCAGGGCTTTGACATCAATCGGAACTACAGCAGCCTGCAGCTCGACGCCAACGCCGACGGCACCCGGCTTGCCTCCGAGAATATCGGCTGGCAGCGCGTCGCCCTGTACCGCTCCAACGAAGGCGCGGACCTCGTCGACCAGTATGCCGGGTACATCCAGGACACGATCTCCAAGAACAATTTCACCCTGCTCCTCGGCCTGCGTTATGACGCGCAGGTCCCGGGCGCCGGAGCTTACACGCGGTCCACGGTCTACAAAGGCCAGACGGCTTGGGATACCGTCTTCGCCCCGACGACCTCTGACACCCTGGCCGCCATCCTGCCCGGCTCCCAAGTCAACGCCGTCAAGGGCGAAAACCAGATCGTCAACGGCGCCGCGCACGCCTATTCCTGGTCCACATGGTCGCCGCGCCTCGGCCTGACCTGGGACATCACCGGCGACGGCAAGACCGTGGCCAAGATGGCCCTGTCCCAGTACGGCGACGTCATGGGCGTCGGCTGGTGGGCCGCGCAACCTCAGGGCACGGGCGGCGGCCTGCGCTACTGGTGGAAAGACGCCAACGCCGACAAGCAGATGGATCTGACCGAGATGTACTGGCTTTACTCCAACCGGAACCCGGTCGCCGATCCGGCCGTCCCCGGCCTGCCGTACCGCTATGTCCCCTATAACGTGTTCAACGCGGACGGCTCCCTCACGACGGCGGCCACAGCCGCCCTGGCCGGCGGCTACAACAGCGATGCTTACGTTTCCGGCGGGTATTACAGCTTCGACTACTTCGATCCGACCAACGTCGTCTACGGCGTCCAGAACGATTACTTCCTCAACCGCTCTTCTCAGGCATCCACGCGGACCCGCGAGGCCCTGCTGACCATCGAACGGGAGATCATGCCTGACCTGTCGGCCTCGGTCACCGGCACATACCGCCGGTACGACAAGTTCGACTACGGCATGACCTACTATCCGACCGAGCACGCCGACCAGTATCCGACTCTACACCGGTCCCACGGTCATCGATCCGCGCACGCCTCCCGCGGGCGGCTGGTACGTCCAAGCCGGCACGATCCCCGCCACGTACAACATCGGCGGCACTTTCAACCCCGTGACCGGCCTGATGGAGGGCGGGACCACCTACAGCTCCGGCGATGCGGCCGGCCGGCCCTACTACCTGCCCGGACCGAATTGGCCCACGACCTCCACGAACTACGTGCTCTACCGGAAAGCCGACGCCTATAAGACCTACATGGGCGTCGACTTTGTCCTGAACAAGAGGCTCTCCAACAAGTGGTTCGCCAACGCCTCTTTCACGTGGCAGGACATGAGGAACTACTGGGGCAGCGACTTCTTTGATGCCACCAACCGGTGGGCCTTCGAAGGCAAGCCCTACGGCGACTGGGGCGGCGGCGCCTCCGGCAAGCTGGCCGTTCTCATGTACACCCGCTGGATGTTCAAGGTCAGCGGGCTCTACCAGCTTCCGTTGGGCTTCGACATCTCCGGAACTTTCAACGCCCGCGAAGGCTGGAAGATCCCCCACTATTTCTACATCGAAAACGACAACGCCCCGAACTACGCCGCCGGCAGCTGGGCTCAGATCTACACGCAGACGTACCTCAAGGACTCCCTGCCCACATTCTGGAACGTCACGCTCCGGCTCGAGAAGAAGATCAACATCAGCACCGGCAAGCTCTACCTCATGGCTGACGTGTTCAACCTCTTCAACTCGGCCATCGTCAACAGAGCGTATGACGCCTACACCGGCGACGCCTACTACAACACCCTTGGCCAGCAGTACGCCGAATGGACCAACCCCACGAACCGCACTCTGAACGAGATCCTGAATCCCCGCATCTGGAGATTCGGCGCTCGGTTCGAGTTCTAAGCAGCAGCAGAAGCAGAAACAGCAGCAGCACACAAAGCCCGCCCCGGCCCGGCCGGGGCGGGCTTTTCTTTTTCAGCGACGTCCTTCTTTCCCTCTCGGGTTGACATCGCTTCCGGGCTCCGTTAGTATGGGCCTCTCGGAGATCGGAAACCCAACCATGACGATACACTTGTTCCCCAAGGACCAAAAGTTCTTCGACCTCTTCCGCGAGGACGCCGCCAACCTCAGGGAGGGCGCCCTGGCCCTCCAGGAGCTCGTCGACCATTACGAGGACGTCGGGAAAAAGTACGAGCACATCAAGGCGATCGAGCACCAGGGCGACAACATCACCCACGAGCTCTTCACCAAGCTCCGCGACACCTTCATCACGCCGCTCGAGCGGGAGGACATCCACGGCCTGGCCAGCGGCCTCGACGACGTCCTCGACTGCATCGAGGGCGTGGCCAGCCGGATGTGGACGTTCAAGCTGGCTCGTCCGACGCCCGAGGTCAAAAAGCTCGTCGACGTCATCGTCAGGGCGGTCGAGCAGATCTTCGAGGCCGTCGACCACCTCGAGAAGCTGGGGCACGTCCACGCCTTCTGCAAGCAGATCAATATCTTAGAGTACGAGGCCGACGTCATCTGCCGGGAGGCCATCGCCGACCTCTTCGAGAAGTCCGAAACGGCCGCGGAGCTGAAGGACCTCATCAAGCTCAAAGAGATCTACACCCGGCTCGAGGTCGCGGCCGACCGCTGCGAGGACGTGGCCAACGTCATCGAGGAGATCATTCTCAAGGCCAACTGAGTTTCATGCCCAGCGCCGGTCTTCTCTTCGTCGTCTTCATCATCCTGGTCGCGTTGGCCTTCGATTTCACGAACGGCATGCACGACGCGGCCAACTCCATCGCCACCGTCGTCTCGACCCGGGTCCTGTCGCCGCGCCTGGCCGTCCTCTGGGCCGCCTTCTTCAATTTCGTCGCCTTCCTCATCTTCCACACCGGCGTCGCCCACACGATCGGGGCCGGGATGATCGACATCTCCGTCGTGACGCCCACGGTCATCTTCGCCGCCCTCATCGGGGCCATCGGCTGGAACATCTTCACCTGGTTCATGGGGCTGCCCACGAGTTCCTCCCACGCCCTGATCGGCGGCTACGCCGGGGCGGCCATCGTCAAAGCGGGCCCGGGCGCTATCATCGCCCACGGCTGGTTCAAGACGCTTCTGTTCATCTTCGTCGCCCCCCTGCTCGGAATGGCCCTCGGCGTCCTGTTCATCACGGTCACCACCTGGATCGTCCACAAGGGTAATCCGACCCGGATCAACAAGTGGGCCCGCCGGCTCCAGCTCCTCTCGGCCGCGTTGTACAGCCTGGGCCACGGCGGCAACGATGCCCAGAAGACGATGGGCATCATCGCCGGCCTGATCTACGTGTCCAGCACCGACCCGAACAAGGTGTTCCAAATCCCCCTCTGGATCGTCCTCTCCTGTCACGCCGCGATCGCCTTGGGCACATTGTCCGGCGGCTGGCGCATCGTCAAGACCATGGGCCAGAAGATCACCAAGCTCCGGCCGATCGACGGCTTCTGCGCCGAAACGGCCAGCGCCATCAGCATCTTCTTCGCCACCCACGCCGGCGTGCCCGTCAGCACGACCCATGTCATCACCGGGGCCATCTCCGGCGTCGGGGCGGCCAAGCGCATGTCGGCCGTCCGCTGGGGCGTGACCTTGAGGATCGTCTGGGCCTGGGTCTTCACCATCCCCGGGGCCGCCGTGACAGCCGCGGCGGCTTATGTCCTGATCAACTTGGTCGACAAGTTCATTCTCTAGGAGAGGGGGGCCCATGCGAAAAACGGTCATCGGCTTCGGGATCCTGGTCCTTCTCGTGGCCGCGCTCGCCGCGCCGGGGCTGCCCGCCGAAACGACCCGCGCCCGCGACGTCCTGCCGGCCGAGGGCCTCGTCCCCGCGAGCGTCGCCGCGATCCGCGACCAGGCGGCCCTCAACGCCCACTACTACCTCGCCGATGAAGCCGTCCTCGGCCTCGGCCGGAAGACCGACGCCGTCTTCGCCCGCTACCGGACGGAGGCCGGAGAAGCCCTCCTTCTCGTCGTGGCCTATCCCTCCGCGGTGGAGGCCGGACGCGTGTACGGGCGGTTCGGAGCGGATTTCTTCTCCGAGACCTTCGACCCGATGTCGCCCCGCGTCGTCGAAATGATCGAGACCGGCGATTGGGCCGGCGCCGCCCGGAAAGGCCGCTATCTGATCGTCGTCCTGGAGTCGCCGGACAAGGCCGCCTGCGACGGCCTGCTCCGGCGCGCCGAGGACAAGGTCCCCGCCAGCCCGACTAAATGACCCGGACCGTCCGTCCGGAGGGAGGTACCGTCCCATGACCGACCAGCCGACCCCCAAGCCCAAATTCCCGGCCACCTTCTGGACGGCCAACACCATCGAGCTCTTCGAGCGGGCCGCCTACTACTCCATGGCCTCGTTCATGGTCATCTATCTGAAGGAATCGCTGGGGATGACGCCGAGCTTCGCCACGTTCCTCAACGGGTCGCTTCTCTGGGGCATCATCTATTTCATGCCCATCCTCTCGGGGACCCTGGCCGACCGGTTCGGGTTCAAGCGGTCGCTGTCGGTCTCGTTCGTTCTCATTTCGCTGGGTTACTTCATCATGGGCAATGTCCAGCGGCTCTGGCCCGGGATCATCGGCCGGGGCACGGCCGAGGCCGTCGACTTCACCGTCCCGGTCGTCCTCGGGGCCGTCCTCATCGGCATCGGCGGCTCGATCGTCAAGCCCTGCATCGCCGGGACCGTCCAGAAGACCGCCGGGACGCGGGCGACGCTCGCCTTCGGCATCTTCTATATGGTCGTCAACATCGGCTCGATCACCGGGCGCAGCGTCTCCTATTTCATCCGGACGAGCCTCGGCATCCCGGCCATCTTCACCTACGCCGCGACGACGTTCGCCCTGATCGGCCTCCTCGTCACCCTCTTCGTCTACAAGGAGCCGGAGTGGGTCAGCGACGGGATCAAGGACGGGCAGAAGGTCCAGAAGCGGACGCTCGGCCAGGCGCTGGGCGGGATCTTCGTCGTCCTGGGCAACCTCAAGTTCGTCTTCCTCATCCTCGTCCTGGGCATGTTCTGGTTCCTCTACATCCAGCTCTACAACCTCATGCCCCTGTTCATGCGCTATATCGACCCCGACGCCCCGATGGAGCTCTACACCCTGGCCAACCCGCTCATGATCGTCTGCTTCCAGCTCCTCATCACCCGGCTCGTCAAGCGCTGGCTGCCGGTCAAGACGATCATGCTCGGGGCCATCGTCGTCACCCTGGGCATGCTCGTGAATGTGCTGCCGCCCCTTCTCTTCGCCGACACGGCCCGGAGGGTCGGCATCGGCGGCCTGACCCTGCCCATCGCCGGGATCTTCATGATCATCTCGATCGCCTCGATGGCCGTGGGCGAGATGATGGCCTCGCCGCGTGTCTACGAGTATATCGGGGCCATCGCCCCCAAGGGGCAGGAAGGGCTTTATCTGGGTTATCAGAGCCTCCCGATCGCCCTGGCCAGCATCATCGGCGGGCCGATCGGCGGCCGGATGTTCGAGCGCTACATCTCGACACCGCTCAAGGAAGGCCGGCCGGTCGACACCGTGACGATGTGGCTCATCATCGTGGCGATAGGCGTCGGATCGATCGTCGGCCTCGCGATCTACGACCGGGTGGTCGTCAAGGGCGCGAAAAAGGCCTGAGCCGGACCGGCTTTACTTCTTCCGGGGCTCGGGCTTCGGGTGGTGCAGGGTCCCGTCGTCGCAGGGCAGGTCCTCATCGTAGTTGCGGGCCATTTCGGGGTGGGGTTGCGTCATGCAGAACGGCAGAGGTTCCATCTCCTTGTTGCAGCAGACCGGCACGGGTTGATCCTTCTCGACCTCGACCTCTTTGCCGCAGACCGAGCACTTATAGGTCACGCTGGACATGGGGCCCTCCTCCGTTCGCAGTGTCGTGTCCCTTCTATCTTATCACCTCGCCCCCCTCCCCTCAAGCCGCCTTCGAGAGAGACCTGGTCCCCAGGCACGTGCACTCTCATCGCGATTCGAGAGTCGAACAAGCTAAGGATAGCAATCGACGTGGGGAAGGCCGCGGAAGAAGGGGTTGAGGGGGATCGTCGGAGCGAGCATAAAGCAGTGATTTAGACTTCACGGGACGGAGACCTACCCGTAGCGGACTCTTGGGAGCGGAGGTCAGATGCGCTGCGGAGTGACTCGGAGCTGCGCATCTGGGAAATTTCTTCATCAAAGCACCGCTCCAGATATTTCGCAGAATCGGGCCTCGAGTGCTCAGCCCGATTCCGCAGGTCCGCTTCGAAGACTTCGCTCCCCGCCGGCAGACGAGCGGAGACGACCCCCGAAATCCCTCCGCGGCCGCGTTGCCGAGACTGGCTATATCCCCCGAGGCCGAAGTTGACAGATATTCGGCGATTCCTGTAGTGTCTTAAATGAGCGCGAAACACGATGGATCTCAAAAAGGACCTCGTCCTCGGCAATTATCGCCTGATCGAGCAGCTCGGCGAAGGCGGCATGGGGGTCGTCTGGAAGGCCCTCGACCTCAAGCTCGACCGCGACGTGGCCGTCAAGTTCCTGCCCGAGGGCGCGGTGGGCGATCCGGAGCGGCGGGCCTTCTTCGAGCGCGAGGCCAAGGCCGTCGCCGCCCTGAGCCATCCCAACATCGTCACCATCTACGCCGTCGCGGAGGCCGAGGGCACCACCTTTTTTACCATGGAGCTCGTCGAGGGCCAGCCTTTGTCGAAGCTCATCGAACCCGGCGGCGTCTCGCTTGACCGTTTCCTCGAGATCGCCCTGCCCCTGACCGGCGCCGTGGCCGCGGCCCACGCCCGGGGGATCGTCCACAGGGACCTCAAGCCCCAGAACATCATGCTCGACACGACAGGGACCCTCAAGATCCTCGACTTCGGCCTGGCCCGGATCCTCCTTCCCCTTCCCCGGGTGCTCGGCCGGGACGAGGACAGCACGGCCACGCTGGACTCCGATTTCGCCGGGACGATCGCCTACATGTCGCCCGAGCAGCTGCGGAGCCAGCCTCTCGATCATCGCACCGACATCTTTTCCCTCGGCGTCGTCCTCTTCGAGTGGGCCACCGGACGCCTACCCTTCGGCGGCGCGACCGGCCCGGAGAGGATCGCCGCCGTCCTCAAGGACGAGCCGTTCTCGGCCGCCGAGTTCAATGCGCGCCTGCCCCGGCAGATCGACCGCATCCTTCGCCATTGCCTCGAGAAAGAGCCCCGCTATCGCATGGCCTCGGCCCGGGACCTGAGGGAAGAGCTTGAATCGCTCAGCCTGGCGGGAGCGGAGGCCGGCGGCGCCGAAGTGCCGTCGATCGCCGTGCTGCCCTTCGCCGACATGAGCCGCGAAAAGGACCAGGGGTACTTCTGCGACGGCATCGCCGAGGAGATCATCAACGCTTTCTGCCGCATCCAGGGCCTCCGGGTCGCTTCCCGGACAGGGTCGTTCCAGTTCAAGGACACGGCCACCGGTCTCCGCGAGATCGGCCACACGCTCCACGTCGACAGCATCCTGGAGGGCAGCGTCAGGAAGTCCGAGAACAGGCTCCGGATCACCGTCCAGCTCATCGACGCCGCCCGCGGCTTCCATCTCTGGTCCGAATCCTACGACCGGGAGCTCCACGACGTCTTCGCCATCCAGCAGGAGATCG
Organism: Candidatus Aminicenantota bacterium; assembly: GCA_963743205.1. Lineage (GTDB taxonomy): Bacteria > Acidobacteriota > Aminicenantia > Aminicenantales > Saccharicenantaceae > RBG-16-66-30. The sequence goes on along the minus strand of CAVUOW010000009.1, from coordinate 94,796 downwards.
CCCGCAACGTCGTCCGCTCGCTGCGGGTCACGCTCAGCCCGCAGGAGAAGGGCGCCCTGGCCGCGGTCCCGACGAGCCACGTCCAGGCCTACGATTACTACCTGCGCGGACGGAGCTTCTACTACCGCTACGGACGCCACGACATCGAATTCGCCCTGCAGCTCTTTTCGAGGGCCATCGAGCTCGATCCCGAATATGGCCTGGCCCATGCCGGCCTGGCCGACTGCTGGTCGTACATCTATCTCTACTCGGAGAGGAAGGACGCCGTGCGGCTGCAAGCCGAGGCGGCCGGACGGAGGGCCGTCGAGCTCGCGCCCGAATCCGCCCAGACCCAGGCCTCTATGGCCGTCGCCCTCTCGCTCGGCAGTCACAAGGAGGAAGCCCAGGCCGCCTTCGAGAAGGCCATCCGGCTGGATCCGACCCTGTTCGAAGCCTGGTACTTCTACGCCCGTCAGGCTTTCGCCGGAGGCGATATGCCCAAGGCCGCCTCACTCTACGAGGAGGCCATGCGGGTCCGTCCCGAGGACTACTATTCTCCGCTCCTCGTCGCCCAGGTCTATCAGGAGCTCGGACGCCCCGGCGACGCCCGGGCCGCCCGCGAGCGCGGCGTCGCGCTGGTCGAGAAGCACATCGATCTCCACCCCGACGATGCCCGGGCCCTCTACATGGGCGCCAACGGCCTCGTCGCGTTGGGCGAAAAGGACAAGGGACTCGACTGGGCCCGCCGCGCCCGCCGCATCGATCCAGACGATCCCATGTTGCTCTACAATCTCGGCTGCATCCACGCCCTGGCCGGGGACCTCGAAGACGCCATCGACTGCCTGGAGCGGGCCGCAAGCGGCGGACTTCTCCAGAAGGGCTGGTACGAGCACGACGGCGACCTCGAGCCCGTGCGCAGCCACCCGCGGTTCAAGGCCCTGCTCGAGAGGATGTAAGAGAACCGCTCATGGGCACACTCGTCACCGCCTCCGGCCTGGTGAAGAAATACGGCGATATCGTCGCCGTGGCCGGCATCGACTTCGAGATCCGGGAAGGCGAGTGCTTCGGCTTCCTCGGCCCGAACGGCGCCGGCAAGACGACGACCGTGCGCATGATCCACTGCGTCTCCCCGGTGACCTCGGGGACGCTTTTGGTCGGCGGCCTTCCCGCGGGCATCGACAACCGCGTCCTGAAGAAGATGACCGGCGTCATCCCTCAGGAGATCAACCTCGACATCGATCTCACGGTCAAAGAGAACCTGATCGTTTTCGCCCGCTTCTTCGACATCGGGCGCGCGGAGGCCGACATCCGCATCGCCGAGCTTCTCCGCTTCGTCGAGCTCGAAGCCAAGGCGGACGCCAAGATCTCCGACCTGTCGACGGGCATGAAGCGGCGCCTGCTCATCGCCCGGGCCCTGATCAACCGGCCGCGCCTCATCGTCGCCGACGAGCCGACGACGGGCCTCGATCCCCAAGCCCGCCATCTGATCTGGCAAAGGCTGCGCCAGCTCAAGACCCAGGGCGCGACGCTGATCCTGACCACCCAATACATGGAGGAGGCGCAACAGCTCTGCGACCGGATCGTGGTCATGTACCAGGGCCGCATCCTTAAGGAAGGCACCCCGGGCCGGCTGGTCGAGGAGGAGATCGGGCGCGAAGTCGTCGAGATCCGGACGCCTCCCGAAGACGACGCCCGGATCCTGGGCCATCTCTCCGGCTTCGACTGCGCCCACGAGCGCGTCGGCGACACGCTCTACTTCTACTGCCGGGACGGCCACGGCGTGATGAAGAAGCTCCTCGAGCTCGACCTGCCCAACACCCTGAACCGGCCGGCGACGCTCGAAGACGTCTTCCTCAAGCTCACGGGACGGAGCCTCCACGAATGAGCCTCTCGTACCGCATCGCCTACGTCTTCCTGAGGAACCTCTATTCCTACAAGAGGTTCGTCCTTCCGACCTTCCTCGTCAGCCTGGTCGAACCCCTGTTCTATCTCGTCACGTTCGGCGTCGGCATGGGCGCCTACATGGGGGCCTTCGGCGGCAAGCCCTACCTCGATTTCCTGGTGCCCGGCGTCCTGGTCTCGGCGGCGATGATGGCCGCGTCCTTCGAGTGCCTCTACGGGACGTACGTCAAGATCGTCCACGAGAAGGTCTACGATTCCCTGATCGCGACACCCGTTTCGGCCGACGAGGCCGTGGCCGGCGACATCGCCTGGGGCTCGTTCCGGGGCTTGATCAGCGGCACCCTGATGATGGTCGTCGCCCTGTTCATGGGCGTCGCCCCGGCCGCGCTCTGGCGGGCCGTGCTCCTTCTCGCGTTCATGGTCTTTATCGGCATCCTCTTCGGCTCCCTGGCCATGATCGTCACCTCGGTCGCGCCGAGCTTTGATTTCTTCAGCTACTACACGGAGCTGATCGTCACGCCGATGCTCTTCTTTTCGGGGGTGTTCTTCCCGCTCGACCATTTCCCCCCCTGGATGAAGGTCCTGGCCGAGTTCCTGCCGCTGACCCACGCCGTCCGCATCTCGCGGGCGCTCTTCACCGGCGAACCCGCGACCGGACTGGGCTGGCGGCTGGCGGTCCTCGTTGTCATGGCGGCGGCCGCGTTCACCGTCTCCATCCGCATGATGAGAAAACGCCTGATCAAATAGGAGCTGTCCATGGCACCACGGCCCTTCCGCGCCGCCGCCGCTGCGGCCGCGATCATACTCCTCGCCGCCGCCTCGTCGGGACGGGGCAGCCTCCCCGCGGCCCAGGACAAGGATGCGGTCGGACCCAAGAGCCCCGGACAGGCGGTCGTTCCGGTCAACCAGATCGTGACGCCGTACGGCCTCCAGTCGACCCTGCCCGGGCTCCGGCCTCAGGCCTTGGCCCTGTCCCCCGACGGGAAGCTTCTGGCCGTCTCCGGCAAGACGCCCGAGATCATCGTCCTCAACGCCCTCAGCGGCAAGGTCGAACAGGTCGTCCCCCTGCCGGCCGAAGAGCAGAAGGAACAGCATCCCGAGGTCGTCTCGCCGATGATCCTCGATCCCGACCTCGAGGGCCAGCTGAGCTACACCGGCCTCATCTTCACGCCGGACGGCCGCAGGATCTATTTGAGCAATGTCGACGGCAGCATCAAGGTCTTCAAGGTCGATCCGGACGGGACGGTCGCGCCGTCGCACACGTATCCCCTTCCGCCGGCTGACGCGCCGCGACGGGCCGAGGAGATCCCGGCCGGACTGGCGGTCACCCCGGACGGCCGCCGGCTCTACGTCTGCGGCAACCTGTCCAACCGCCTCCTCGAGCTCGATCCGGCCACAGGCACGGTCGGGCGGACCTTCGATGTCGGCGTCGCGCCCTTCGACGTCGTCCTCGCGGCCGGCAAGGCCTATGTCAGCAACTGGGGCGGTGGCCGCCCGAAGCCGGGCGATCTCACCGGACCCGCCGGCCTCGGCACCGAGGTCAGGGTCGACCCCGTCAGGCAAATCGCGTCCGAAGGCTCGGTCAGCGTCATCGACCTCTCGTCGGGCACGGTCAAAGGAGAGATCCGGGTCCAGCTGCACGCGTCAGCCCTGGCCCTCTCGCGCGACGGCCGCTACGTCGTCTGCGCCAACGCCGCCTCGGACAACCTCAGCGTTATCGACACCTCGACCGACACAGTCGTCGAGACGATCTGGGTCAAGGCCACCCCGGCCGACCTCTTCGGGGCCTCGCCGAATGCCCTCGTTTTTTCCGGCGACGGGAAGACGCTTTATGTGGCCAACGGCACTCAGAACGCCGTCGCGGCGATCGATTTCAATCCGAAAAGACGGAAATCCTCTCTCAAGGGTCTCATCCCCGTCGGCTGGTTCCCGGGCGCGCTGGCCATCGACGGCAAGCGCGGCACCCTCTATGTCGCCAACATCAAGGGCCTCCCCTCCCAGAAAGTCCCCTCCGAGCCGACGAAGGCCCCGGGTTATAGCGCCTACCAGTACCACGGCTCCGTCTCCATCTTCCCCGAGCCCCGGCAGAAGACCCTCTGGGACTTGACCGCTGTCGTCGAGACCAACTACCGTCGTGAGCGGATCGCTCAAACCTCGCTCAAGGCCCGTCCCGGCCAGCCGGCCCGGCCCGTGCCCGAGAGGATCGGCGAGCCGAGCGTTCTCAAGCACGTCGTCTACGTCATCAAGGAGAACCGGACCTACGACCAGATCCTGGGCGACATGACCGAGGGCAACGGCGATCTGTCCTTGTGCGTCTTCGGCGAAGCCGTGACCCCCAACCAGCACAAGCTCGTGCGCGAGTTCGTGCTCCTCGACAACACGTATTGCAGCGGCATCCTGAGCGCGGACGGCCACCAGTGGTCGACGACGGCCTTCGGGACCGATTACCTCGAACGGTCCTTCGCCGGCTGGCCCCGGAGCTACCCCGACGGCATGGGGCCGGACGAGATCGACGCCCTGGCCTACGCGCCAAGCGGCTTCATCTGGGACAATGCCCTGAAGCACGGCGTCTCGCTCTGGAACTTCGGCGAGTTCACCATGCCGGACTGCGGCTGGAAGGACCCGAGCTGGAAAGGCAAGCCGAGTTGGGCCAACTTCTGGGACGAGTATCTCAACGGCCGCGGCGAGGTGAAGATCGGAAGCCGGCCGGCCATCCCGACGGTCGCCCCCTTCTCGCCGGCCGACACGCTCGGCTGGAACATGGACGTGCCCGACCAGTGGCGGGCCCGTTACATCATCAATCAGATCGCGGCCTGGGACAAAGAAGGCCGCATGCCCCAGCTCATCCTCGTCTGCCTGCCCGACGACCACACCAGCGGGACTTCGGAGTTCGCGCCGACGCCTCAGGCCTGCGTCGCCGATAACGACCTCGCCTTCGGCCGCATCGTCGAGGCCTTCAGCCAGAGCTCCTTCTGGAAGGAGACCGTTATCTTCGGCATCGAAGACGACCCCCAGAACGGCTGGGACCACGTCAGCGGCTACCGGACGACGGCCTACGTCGCCAGCCCTTACGCCAAACGCGGCACCGTCATCAGCACCCAGTACAACACGACGAGCGTGCTGCGGACGATCGAGCAGATCCTCGGCCTGCCGCCCATGAACCAGTTCGATGCCACGGCGACCCCGATGTTCGACTGCTTCACCTCGACGCCGGACCTCCGGCCGTTCGTGAGCGTGCCCACCAATATCCCGCTCGACACGATGAACCCGCCCAAGGAGAAGATCGCCGACGCGCTGCTCCGTCGCCACGCGATACTGTCGGGCCGGCTGAACTTCCGCCAGGTCGACGCCTGCCCGGAAGACACCCTCAACCGCATCATCTGGCACGCCGTCAAAGGCAGCGCCGCGCCGTATCCGTCCTGGGCCGTGACGCTTGTCGATGATAAAGACGATTAAGGGGCCGAGTTAGAATCAGTTTTTTCTTCTCCCAGGACTCTATCGCGAGGCGGCGAATGATATCGGCCCGAGGCCCCCGTGAGGGAAGGGGGGCCGGCAGGAAGCGGAGTCTTCGAAGCGACCTGCAAAATTGCGGCCGAGCACTCGAGGTCGCGATTTTGATAGATATCTGAGTAGAATGATTTCTTAAGATATTTCTTAGAAGCGCAGCTCCGAGTCGCTCCGCTGCGCTTCTAATGGTCCGCTCCGAGGACTTCGCTTCCCGTAGGCGGGGGGCAGGGGGCGATATCACGAGCTCAGCCGAGGAGATAGAGTCCGCGATGATCGACTTTCGGATCCAAAAAAAGCGCTTTCTGCGGCGAGTGAGCTGATGTAAAATCGCCCCGACCGCGAAACCTGCGACCTAGGAGCGGACATGAGCGTACTCAAACCCCTCGACTGGATCATCATCGCCGCATACTTCGCCATCATCCTCGGTCTGGCCTGGAAGATCATGCTGCAAAAGCAGAGGACGTCGACCGACTACTTCCTGGCCGGGCGCCACCTGGGCTGGCTCATCATCGGGGCCTCCATCTTCGCCTCGAACATCGGCGCCGAGCACCTCGTCGGCCTGGCCGGGTCGGGCGCGACGGACGGCGTCGCCATGGCCCACTACGAGCTCCACGCCTGGTGCCTGCTCGTCCTCGGCTGGGTCATGGTGCCGTTCTACATGCGCTCCAAGGTCTTTACCATGCCCGAGTTCCTGGAGAGGCGGTTCTCGCCGGCCGCCCGCACGGTCCTGGCGCTCATCTCGCTCGTCGCCTACGTCCTGACCAAGATGGCCGTCGGCATCTTCGCCGGCGGCATCGTCTTCAGCGTCCTCCTGCCGGAGATGAGCCTCTTCGGCCTCGACAGCTTCTGGATCGGCTCCATCCTGGTCATCCTTATTACCGGGCTCTACACGGTCCTCGGCGGGCTCAAGGCCGTCGCCTACACCGAGGCCATCCAGACGTTCATCTTCATCGTCGGCTCGGCGCTCGTGACCTATTTCGGCCTGAAGGCCCTCGGCGGCTGGGGCGAGCTCCGGCGGATCGTCGGAGGAGAGATGTTCAATCTCTGGAAACCCCTGGTTCCAGCCGGGATACAAGGGACCTGGGCGCCGGTCAAGGAGGTCGGCCGGATGGCTTGGTACTTCAACGACAACTACCCCTGGATCGGCATGCTCTTCTGCGCGCCTATCGTCGGGCTATGGTACTGGTGCACCGACCAGTACATCGTCCAGAGGGTCCTCGGCGCGCCCAACGAGCGGGAGGCCCGGCGGGGCTCCATCGCCGCAGCGTTTCTCAAGCTCCTGCCTGTTTTCCTCTTCATCATCCCGGGCATGATCGCCTTCGCCCTGGCCAAGAGCGGACTGAATCAGCCCCTGCAACAGGAACTTTTCGGCACCGGCACCGAGCTCATCCGGGCCAACGCCCAGAAGGCCTTCCCCATGCTCGTGGCCACGGTCTTGCCGGTCGGTGTCCGAGGGATCGTGGTGGCCGGGCTTCTGGCCGCGCTCATGAGCTCTCTCGCCGGGGCCTTCAACGCCGCCTCGACCCTCTTCACCATGGACTTCTACCGGCGCTTGAAACCCAAGGTGACCCAGGAAAAGCTCGTTTGGGTCGGCCGCATGGCCACGGGGGTCATGGTCCTCATCGGCCTGCTCTGGATCCCGGTCATCCGCGGCGGCCGCGGCCTCTACGATTACCTCCAGGGCGTCCAATCCTACCTGGCCCCGCCCATCTTCGTCGTCTTCTTCTTCGGCATCTTCATGAAGAGATTGAACGCCAAGGGCTGCCTGGCCGCGCTCGGGACGGGCTTCGGGCTCGGCCTCTTCCGCCTGGCCGTCGATACGCCGGTCAAGCTCATTCAAGGGTTCTCCTACCCCCAAGGGTCGTTCCTGTGGATCGTCAATCACATCTTCTTCCAGTACTTCAGCCTGATCATCTTCATCGTCAGCGTCATCGTCATGATCGTCGTCAGCTATCTGACGGAGGCGCCGTCCTACGAGAAGATCAGCGGACTGACCTACGGGACGGTCACGGCCGAGCACAGGAAGGAATCGCGGGCCAGCTGGACGACTTCGGATCTCATCTCGTCCGGCATCGTCCTGGCCCTCATCCTGACCGCCTACCTCTACTTCACCGGGTGACGGCCGGAGGGGAGTCTCCGATTTCGTTGACGCTGGGATGACGGGCTGGTATATTCCCGTCCTATGCCTTTCCGACGCTGTCTTTCCGAGGAGACTCCATGAAAAGATCCACCGAACTCTCTCTGTGCCGGATCCTCGTCCTCGTCGCCCTGATCCTGCCGCTCGCCTTCGCGGCGGACGGCGCGGTCGCGGCCGCCAAGAAGCCGGTCAGCTACGACGCCTACAACGGCTGGCGCTCGATCCAGGGAACAGAGATCTCACGAGACGGCCGTTGGCTCGTCTACGCCCTTGTCCCGGAGGACGGCGACGGCGAGCTCGTCGCTCTGGACCTGCCGACAAACAAGGAATTCAGGGCGGCGCGGGGCAAGCAGCCGGTGATCACGGTCGACGGCAGGTTCGTCGTCTTCGCGATCGCCCCGCTCAAGGCCGACGTCGACAAGGCCAAGAAGGACAAGAAGAAGCCCGAGGAACAGCCCAAGAGCGCCTTGGGCATCATGGACCTGGCCACCGGGCAGGTGACCACGGTCGAGCGGGTCAAGAGCTTCAAGGTGCCTGAGGAATCAGGCGCCTTCATGGCTTACCTCCTCGAGCCGCCGCTCAAGAAGCCCGACGAGAAGAAAGACGAGGCCAAAAAGGAGCCTGAGGCCAAGAAAGAGGAGCCGAAGGCCGGCGAGCCCAAGAAAGAGGAAAAGAAGAAGGAGCCCGGCACCGATTTCGTTCTCCGCGATCTCGCCTCCGGCAAAGAGACGAGAATCGCCGAGGTCGTCGACTACGTCTGGAACAAGCCCGGCACCTGGCTCGCCTTTAGCGTATCGTCCAAGATCCCGGAGAGCGACGGCGCCTTCGCCCTCGAAGCGGCAACCGGCAAGACGGTCCCGCTCCTCAGGGGGCTCGGTAATTACAAGAACCTGACCTTCGACGAAAAGGGCCTGCAGCTCGCGTTCACCGGCGACCGCGACGACTATAAATCCGAGAAGTCGGCCTCCAAGCTCTATTATTGGTCCCCGGCGGCAAACCAGACCTCTCCCGCAGCCGGGACTGCCAAGCCGGCCCCGGCAGCCGGGACTGCAAAGCCGGCAGCAAAGACCGATGCGGCCATGGAGCTGGCACCGGCCATGGCCAAGGGCTTCCCTCAAGGCATGGCCGTCAGCGAGAACGGCAAGCTTCAGTTCTCCAAGGACGGCGGGCGGCTCTTTTTCGGCATCGCTGCGGCGCCCAAACCCGAGCCCAAGGATGCGCCCGAACCGGTCAAGGTCGACATCTGGAACTGGAGGGATCCCTATCTGCAGCCGATGCAGAAGTCCCAGGTCGACGAAGAGAAGAAGCGGACGTTGATGTGCGTCATGCATCTCGGGCCGAAGGCCAAGACGTTCGTTCAGCTGGCCACCGCCGACATGCCCGATATCACGCTCGCCGACGACGCCAAGCTGGCCCTCGGCTCGTCCGACCTCCCCTATCGTCAGCTCGTTTCCTGGGACCGCGGCTACGAGGACAACTATCTCGTCAACGTCGCTGACGGGTCGCGGAAAAAGGTCCTCGAAAAGAGCCCTTATGGCGCCCGGCTCTCCCCGGGCGGCAAGTACCTGCTCTATTTCAATGACGAGGACCGCAACTACTATTCCTACCGCGTCCTCGACGGCAAGACGTTCAACCTGACCGCCAAGCTCGGCATCAGTCTCGTCGACGAAACTTGGGACACGCCGGGCGAGCCGGGCCCCTACGGGACGGGCGGCTGGACCGACGGCGACGCCTCGGTCCTCATCTACGACCGCTTCGACATCTGGGAGATCGTCCCGGACGGCTCCAAGGCCCGGATGATCACGGCCGGCGACGGCCGGCGCGACCGGATCGTCTTCCGCTACATGGCCCTCGACCCCGACCGGAAGACCGTTCCGGCCAAGGAGCCCGTCATCCTGATCGCGACGGACGACACGACGCGGGCCTCGGGCGCCTACCGCGTCAACTTGGCCGCCCCCGTCGCCCCGGCCCGCCTGGTCATGAGGGACAAGCAGTTCGGGGGCCTGCGCAAGGCCAAGGCCGCCGACGTCTATGTCCATACCGAGCAGCGCTTCGAAGAGTTCCCCGACCTCTGGGTGAGCGGGCCTGACTTCGCCGCCGCGCGCAAGGTCAGCCAGGCGAATCCCCAGCAAGCCGATTACCGCTGGGGCCAGGCCGAGCTCATCGATTACACGAACGGCGACGGCAAGACGCTGCCGGCCGTCCTCATCAAGCCCGACGACTTCGACGCCTCGAAGAAGTACCCCCTCATGGTCTACATCTATGAAACGATGGCCGAGGGGCTCCATCGCTACTATCCGCCGGCGCCGGGGACGAACATCAACTTCACCCGCTACGTCAGCAACGGCTACGTCATCCTGATGCCGGACATCGTCTACGAGGTCGGCTACCCGGGGCCGAGCTCCCTCAAGTGCGTCATCCCGGCCGTGGAGAAAGTCCTCGGACTGGGCTTCATCGACCCGAAGCGCATCGGCATCCAGGGCCACAGCTGGGGCGGCTACGAGATCAGCTACATGATCACCCAGACCGACATCTTCGCCGCCGTCGAGGCGGGCGCGTCGGTCGTCAACATGACCTCCGCCTACGGCGGCATCCGCTGGGGCACGGGCATGTCCCGGGCTTTCCAGTACGAAAAGACGCAGAGCCGCATCGGCGCGCCGCTCTGGGGCCGGGCCCTCCAGTTCCTCGAGAACTCGCCCCTCTTCTGGGTCGAGCGGGTCCGGACGCCCTACCTGACGATCCACAACGACGAGGATGACGCCGTGCCGTGGTACCAGGGGATCGAGTACTTCTCCGCCCTCCGCCGCCTCGGAAAAGAAGCCTACATGTTCAACTTCAACGGCGAGAAGCACGGCCTCAGAGAGAGGGTGAACCAGAAATATTGGACCGTCCACCTCGACGAGTTCTTCGACCACTTCCTCCTCGGCAAGCCCGTGCCGGAGTGGATGTCCAAGGGCGTGTCTTATCTCGAACGGGGGACGCGCGACATCGACGCGCTCTACAAGACGGCCGAAGAGAAGAAAGCCGAGGAGCCGAAGAAATAACTCTCGCCGGAGGCGGCCGGGAGGCCGGTCAGCGCACGTCGAGCCCGACGATGGACGTCGCCGGGACGGTGACGGTCGCCCGCAGCGAATCGATCAAGACCGTCACCGCGGCGGGCCCTGACGCCGCGGCGTATTCCGTTTCTCCGATACGCCGGCCGGCGACGCTCCGCGGGATCGACGGGAGATCGACCGCGACCTCGAGGGCGTGATCGGACTTATTGACGAGCAGGATCCCCAGCAACGATCCGGGCTTTCTCACAGCGTAGCCGGTCATGACCGACGGGGCCACGTCGAGATCGACCGCCAGGACCTCAATTTGCGCGGCCGGGTCCGTGGACGACAGGGTTTGCGCGGCGAGCGCCACGGGCCAATAGTTTCTGGTCGGTCGCGGCGGCGTCGACTCGCTGTCGATCAGGGCGTGCGGGTCGGTCCCGGGGTGGAGATGGATCCAGACATTGGCGGCGTCGGCCCCGAGGAGGGAGACGCCGAGGGCGTCGGCCAGCCACAGCCCCTGTTTGATCGTGAACTGGTCCCGCGTGCAGCCGGTATCCCAGATGGCCGCGTTCATCTCGTTGACGGCGATCTTGATCCGGCCGAGGCCGCGTGAAGACAGGGCGCCGCGAATCGTGTCCAGCTCGCCGGCCAGGTCCTGGGGATCGTCGAGGTCGATGCCGTTCTGGTTGCTGTTGGAGATCCAGCTGCCGTAATGGTGGTAGCTGACCCAATCGAGCAGGCCGGTGGCGCCGAGCGCGGCCAAGCGGTCGAGGAAGCCGGCGATCCAGGTCATGTCGAAGCCCGAAACGACCGGCCCCATGGACTGGGCCGTCGGGTCGGCCAGCTTGACCGCCCTGGTGAGGAGGACGAACCGGTCGGTATAGTCGGCGATGCTGAGCATGGGGTTCCAGGACCCGTCATTCTCGTTGCCGACCTCGTAGATGGCGCCGGCAAACCCCTCCGCGACGAAGCGCTGGGCGAGGGCCGAGGCCTCGGACACCGCATTATGCGGCTGGCCGTCGATCGTGTGGTCGAAGGGCATGAGCGAGAACATGGGCCCGGCCGAGATCGCTTTCAGGAAGGCGATGTACTGGGCAACGTCCGTCCCCCAGCTCCAGTCCTCCCAGACGAGGTGGTCGTTGCCGCTGACCCTTTGCGTGACCCAGCAGAAGTTATTGGAAATATTCCCGCCGGGAAAACGGCCGACCGAAGGGCGCAGGTCCTTGACCAGGTCCCGCGTCGACGCCCCGAGCTTGGTGTTGGAGACCCAGGCCCCGAAGTTCGCCCCGAAGATGAGGCCGGGCGCGACCGTGCGGAGGACCTGGCTGCCGCTGACCTTCACCACCGCGTCCACGCCGGGCTCGGGGGTCGAGTTGGTTTGGCAGGCGCCGAGGGCTGTCAGGATCGTCACGAGGAAGCCCAGAGCGGTTTTAAGGCCAAGGCGCATCTTATCCTCCGTGGGCCGGGGCCCTGAAGGCCCAGGCGATCATCTGGTCGTCGGGGGCCTGGAGCGGCCGGCCGTCGAAGCCCCCGAAGATCTCCCATCGGGCGAACCCGGACGAGGCGAAGAGAAGCTCGAGCTCATAGCGATAGACCCAGCGTTGGGCGGTCGTGAACTTGTGGACGGCCGCCGGCCGCTCCGCCGCGTCAAGCTCCCAGATCTCGACCTCCGAATCCTGTCTCTGGCGAACGACGTCTTTCCGGCGGTTGTCCCAGAGCTGAAGCTTGCCGCCGCCGGCGGCCAGGGGCGCCTCGTGCTCGAGGACGGCCTTTCCCTCCGGCTCCGCCCAATAGGCCGGCCCGGGATAGGACATGTGGATGACAAGCGCTCCGCCCGGCTCAAGGTGGCGCAGCGACGAGCGCAGGCAGGCCAGTTGGTCCTCGATCGTCTCGCAATGGGCGAAGCCGTTGAACGCGCAGAAGATACGGCTGTAGCGCCGGTCCATCGCAAACTCCCGCATGTCGGCCACCTCGGCCCGCACGCCGAGTCCCGCCGCCCTCGCCTTGTCCTTCAGGCGCCCGATCATGGCCGGGCTCGAGTCGAGGCCGTCGATGTCGACGCCGGCTTTGCGGATCGGGAGAAGGATCCGTCCGGTGCCGCAGGCGATCTCGAGCACCGGTCCGCCGGCGGTTTTGGCGGTCTCGACCCAATACGGGACATCGAATTCGAGCGAATCGAACAGAAGATCATACAGCTCGGGGGCTTCGTAAGGGGACGGATTGCGGGCGTCGGTCATGAGGACTCCATGCGGCTATCATAAGAGAGATGAGGGGTGTTGGCAAATATGATATCCTGAGGCCGCGAGAGACTCGAAGGAGGCGGCCATGAGCATTCCCATCTACCAGGTCGACGCGTTCACCGAAGAGCCGTTCAAAGGCAATCCCGCGGGCGTCTGCCTTCTTCCCGGGCCGGCCAACCCGGTTGAGGCGTCCTGGATGCAGAGCGTCGCCGCCGAGATGAACCTGGCCGAGACGGCCTTCCCCCTTCGCGAGGGCGACGGGTTCCGCTTGCGCTGGTTCACGCCAAAGGTCGAGGTCAAGCTCTGCGGCCACGCGACATTGGCCACGGCCCACATCCTCTGGGAGACGGGCCTCGTCCCGACGGATCGCGAGCTGCGCTTCCAGACACTGAGCGGGCTGCTCACGGCGCGCCTTGACGGCGGCCTCATCGAGCTCGACTTTCCGTCACGGCCGCCCCTGCCCAAGCCGCCGGACTGGGCCGACGCGGTCGTCGGGGCCCTGGGTATCAAGCCGGTCTACATCGGCATGAGCGCCGAGGACATCCTCTTCGAAGCGGCCAGCGAAGAGGCGGTCCGGAGCGTCGAGCCGGATTTCGCGACCCTGCGGTCGCTCCCGGCGCGCGGCGTCATTGTCACCAGCCGCTCGGCCGACAGCCGTTACGATTTCGTCTCGCGCTTCTTCGCGCCCGCGGTCGGGGTCGACGAAGACCCGGTGACCGGCTCGTCCCACACCGTGCTCGTGCCCTACTGGGCGGGACGGCTGGGGAAGACGACGTTCACGGCCTACCAGGCCTCGGCCCGCGGCGGCATCCTCCGCCTCCGCCTCGACGGCGATCGGGTCAAGATCGCCGGGCGGGCCGTCACGGTCATCAAGGGCGAGCTCGTCGTCTAAGAGATCGCGACGCGGACCGGGATGGGCTTGAGGACCCGGGCCAGGTCCTTCGGGTCGAGCCCGACGAGGAAGCCGCGTTTGCCGCCGTTGATGTAGATCCGGGGCAGCTCCAGGATGGATTCTTCGATGGTCACGGGCATGGGTTTGCGCAGGCCGAAGGGCGACGTCCCGCCGACCATGTAGCCCGAATGCCGCTCGGCCGTCTCCGGCGCGCAAGGCCGGACCGACTTGACCCCGAGCGTCCTGGCCAGCTCTTTCGTCGAAACCTCGCGGTCGCCGTGCATGAGAACGACCAGCGGCCGCTTGGCCTCGTCCTCCATGATCAGCGTCTTGATCACGATATGCTCATCGATCCCGAACTCCTCAGCGAAGGTCGACGTGCCGCCTCGTTCGACATAGGTATAGGGGTGCTCCGTGAAAGCCACCCCGGCCTGCCGGAGGGCCCGCACGGCCGCCGTCATCGGGGTCTTGTCCGGCCCCATCAGTCCTGGGTCTCCGGCTCGGTATGGACGAGGACCCGCTCGATCGCCGGCATCTCCTTCTTCAGGGCCTCCTCGATCCGCGAGGAGAGCTGATGGGCCTCGATGACCGGCAGGTCCGGGTCGAACGTGCAGTGAAGGGAGATCGAGAGCCGGCCCCCCTGGCGCCGGGCGAGGATGCTGTGGCAGCATTCCCGCCCGATGACGTCGTCCGTGATCCGCTTGATCCGCTCGACGACGGGGCCCTCTTCGGCCGTGACGTCACGGCCGCTCCCGACGCCGGTGCCGCGGGATTCGATGTGGGTGTTGACTTGGGCGATTTTGGGAATGTCGGCCCGGAGGTCTTGCTCGATGTGGCTGGCCAGCTCGTGGGCCTGGCGCAGCAGCAGGTGGTCGTCGACTTCGATGTGGAGGTCGATGTGGACCTCGCCGTTGTCTTCATGGACGCTGATGTTGTGGACCGGGATCTGGTTCCGCTCGGCGATGGCCCGGATGCGCCGGGCCATGTTCTCCCGTTCGGTCTCGCGCGGGTCCGTGTGGATGACCACATCGGCGCCCGGGACGAGCTCCTGGATCCTGGCTTCGACGCCCTCGGCGATGGCGTGGGTGCGCTCGAACGACAGGTTCCGGTCGACCTCGATGGTCATGTCGACGAAGATGCGGGGACCCGAACGGCGAAGACGGACTTGGCCCGGATTGAGGACGCCCTCGACCTCATCGGCGGCGGCCACGATCTTGTCTTTGAGGCCGTCGGGGGCGCTGTCAAGGAGGACATCGATCGTCCGCTTGCCGAGCCGGTAGCTGACGAAGAGCACGATGAAGGCAACGCCGAGGGCCGCCGCAGCGTCGGCCCGGCCGAGGAAAGCGGCGCGTCCGGGTAAGACCTTCTGCCCCACCCAGACAAGCGCCAGGCCGCCGAGGACGACCGCCGAGCTCCAGACGTCGGTCGAGAAGTGCAGGGCATCGGCCTCGAGGGCCTGGCTCTGGTGCTTCTTCGCGGCCCGCATCAGCATCCGCGAGCGGCTGACGTCGACGGCGATCGAGACGATGACCACGAGGAAGGTCCACGGGCTCGGATCCACCTCGACGTGGCGGAAGAAGATCCGCCGGACCGCCTCATAGATGATCCAGGCACAGGTGATGAAGAGCAGGACGGTTTCGATGAGGGCCGAAAAATTCTCGACCTTGCCATGGCCATAGGGATGGGATTCGTCGGCCGGGCGGTCGGAGACGCTGACGGCGACGAGGGTGACGACCGCGGCAACGAGGTCGAGCCCCGAGTGGGCGGCCTCGGCCAGGATGCCGAGCGATCCGCTGAGGAGACCGACGACGAGCTTCATGCCGGTCAAGCCCACCGCGGCGACGACAGAGCTCAGGGCCGCCCGCTTTTTTTCGTGGCGGCTCAGATCGAGCGCCGTCGTGTCTTCCGTGGTCATGGGACGTTCCTCTCGAGGCAGGACCTCATGTTATCACGTCCGGCAGGCGGGAGCAACGGCGCCGCCGGCCGTTGACAGGGCCCCGGGCCTGGTCTATATTTGCGGCGCATGGACGCGGTTCTCCTCGCCCGGCTCCAGTTCGGCCTCACCGCCGGATTCCATTTCCTGTTCCCGCCGACGACTCTGGGATTGTCGCTTCTCCTCGTCGTCATCGAAACGCTCTATGCGCGGACCAAGAACGAGATCTACAAGAGCTTGTCCGTCTATCTCGTCAAGATCCTCGGGACCGTCTTCGTCATGGGCGTCGCCACGGGCATCGCCCTCGAGTTCGCCTTCGGCAACAACTGGGCCGCCTACTCGCGGACGGTCGGCGACATCTTCGGCGCCCCGCTCGCCGCCGAAGCCGTGTTCTCCTTCTTCCTCGAATCCGTGTTCCTGGGCATCCTCGTCTTCGGCCGCGACAGGGTCTCGCCGAAGACCTACCGGCTTTCGGCCTTCCTCGTCTTCTTCGGGGCCCACCTTTCGGGACTGTGGATCATCATCGCCAATTCCTGGATGCAGACGCCCGCCGGATTCCGCATGGAGGGCGGCCGGGCCGTGCTCGAGAACTTCGGACAGGCGGCTTTCAATCCCTCGACCGTCGTCCGCTTCGTCCATACGATCCTCGGCGGCTGGACGACGGGCGCGCTCGTGGCCATGGCCGTCGCGGCCTGGCTCCTGCTCAAGGGACGTTCCGCGGCGGCGGCCGCACGTTTGATGAAGCCGGCGTTAGCCGTCTTTGCCGTATCGGCCGTCCTTCAGCTCGGCTCAGGGCACCTCCATTCCATGCAGGTCACGCGCACGCAGCCGGAAAAGATGGCCGCCTTCGAGGCCCATTGGAAGACCATGGACGGGGCGCCGTTCACCGTCTTCGGCATCCCCGACGAAAGGAACGAGCGCACGCTTCTCGCGGTCCGGATCCCGAAGATGCTGAGCATGCTCGTCCACCTCGACCCCGAGGGCACGGTCCTGGGCCTCGACGAGTTCCCGAAGGACGAGAGGCCGCCCGTCTTCCTGCCGTTCGCCGGCTATCATCTGATGATCTTTTTTGGGCTTTTATTCATCCTGATGGGTGTTTGGGGTGTTTGGCTCCAGGCGCGGAAGAAGCTCGCCGCAAGCCGGGCTTCTATCTCAAGCTCGTCCTCATCGCCGTCCCCCTCCCCTATCTGGCCAATGAGACCGGCTGGATCGCGGCCGAGGTCGGCCGGCAGCCCTGGGCGGTCTTCAGGGTCCTGCGGACGTCGGAAGCCGTATCGGCGGTCGTTCCCGCCGGCAACATCCTTTTCTCCATCGTCGTCTTCTCGCTCATCTACGCCCTCATCGGCGTCGCCGGGTTGACGATCATCCTCCGGACGATCCGCGGCGGCCCCGGGGAACCGGCGGCAAGCGCGGACGACAGGAGAGGGCTGATGGCCGGCTGGGACCTTCTCCGCAACGTCTGGTTCCTGCTGATCGGGCTTCTGCTCGCCGGCTATTCCATTCTCGACGGCTTCGACCTCGGCGTCGGGGCGCTTCTTCCCTTCCTGGCGAAAAGCGAGGACGAAAAGCGGACGCTCATCGGCGCGGTCGGCCCGGTCTGGGACGGCAACGAGGTCTGGCTCCTCGCCGGAGGAGGCGCCCTTTTCGCCGCCTTTCCCGCGGCCTATGCGACGGTCTTCAGCGGCTTCTACCTGGCGCTGATGCTCGTCCTTTTCGCCCTCATCCTGAGGGCCGTTTCCCTCGAGTTCCGGGCCCATGACCCGGTCCGGAGAAAGCTCTGGGAGGCGGCCTTCGTCGGCGGCAGCGTCCTCCCGGCTCTCCTTTTCGGCGTCGCCCTCGGAAACGTGGTCGTCGGCGTGCCGCTCGACGCCCGGACGGAATTCACCGGCAGCGTCTTCACCCTGCTCCGTCCCCTTCCCCTTGTTTTCGGCCTCCTCGGCCTGTGCGCCTTCCTCCTGCACGGCGCCGTCTATGCGTCGCTCAAAAGCGAAGGAGTATTGCGTCAGCGGGCCGGGCGGATGTCCCTCGTTCTGGCCGCGGCGTTCGCGGCGGCGTTCACCCTGTCTTTGGTCATGGTCGTGATCTATCGGCCCGCGGCGCTCAAGAACATCCCGGCCTGGGTCTTTGCGGCGATCGTCGTCCTCTCGCTCGCATTCGCGGTCGCCGCCCTGAAAAAGGGCCGGGACGGCCGGGCTTTCTTTTTCTCGTCGGCCGCTTTCCTCGGCCTGTGGGGGATCGTCGGGGCGATCCAGTATCCCAACCTCGTCCGGGCCACGGACCCCCGCCTGAGCCTGACGATCGTGAACGCCTCATCGAGCGCGCTGACCCTCAAGGTCATGCTCATCATCGCCCTCGCCGGCATGCCGCTCGTCGTCGGCTACACGATCTTCGCCTTCCGCGTCTTCAAGGGCAAGGTCCGGCCCGGCGGCGAGGGATATTAGCCGGCCGGCCCAACCTTCGGCGTTGCATTCCTCCGCCGGTTGTTCTATCCTGACCGGGAAGATGTTTCTTACCAGGGAGGACCGCATGAAAAAGCTCACCGCCCTCGCCGGTCTCCTCCTCGTCGCTTCCTTCGCCGCCGCCCAGACGGCCACGGTCCTCTCCGGACCGTTCGACGAGGCGCTGGCCAAAGCCAAGAAAGAGAACAAGCTCGTCCTCGTCGACTTCTACTCGAGTGGCTGAGGGAGCTGCAGACTGCTGGTTCAGCAGTTCTACAACAATCCCAAATACGCCGATTTCCTCAACACCAAAGTCATCGTCTATCGGGCCACCGCGGGCGACAAGATCGGCGACTCGATCTACGAGAGATTTCACGTCAATGCGACGCCGACCGAGCTTCTGGTCGACAAGGACGGCAAGGAGGTCGACTGGATCGTCGGCTACGGCCCCCCGGCCGACAAGCACCTGGAGAAGATCCAGAATGCGATCGCCGGCATCGATACCTACGGAGCGTTGAACGCGCGCTATGCCAAGGAGCCGGCCAACGTCGAGGTCCTCTTCAAGCTGGCCAGGAAGTGCGGCGACCGCTACTCGACCGAGCTGACGGCCAAGTCCCAGGAGCTCTACAAGAAGATCGTGGCCCTCGATCCCGAAGGGAAACAGGGGACGACCTATAACGAATCCATCAAAGCGACGATCCCCTACACGCAGGCCGCGGAATATGCTCTGGGCCAGATGGCCAGCTCGGGCCGCAAGGCCGATCCCGCGCCGCTCCGGGCCTTCATCGCCAAGTACCCGGACAGCAAGCTCGTCAAGAACGCCTACGCCAATCTGTCCTACTACTACGGCTATCAGGCCGGCAAGGATGATGCCACCAAGTACTTCGAGGAATATACGGCCAAGTACCCGGAGGACCGCCGGGCCCTCAGCTCCTACATCGAGCGCATCATCAAGGATAAGGGGCCCGTCGACAAGGGCCTCGCCCTGGCGGAGAAGCTCACGGATCTCGCCGGCTATCCGCCGAGCCCGGACTACCAGGAGTATCTGGGCCAGCTCTATGTGCTCAAGGACGATCCGGCCAAGGCCGAAGAAGAGTACGGCAAGGACTTCGCCGAAGGTTACGTCACCACCACCGTCTTCGCCCTGACCGGCTACGCCAATTTCTGGATCGACCAGGGCAAGAACCTGGAGAGCGCCGAGGAGATGACCGATCTCGTCGCCGCCGCGCTTCGCATCCGAAAGGACGCCCCGTCCTACATGTTCGGCCAGGTCGCCGGCATCTACGCCAAGCTCAAAAAGATGGACAAGGCCCTGGACCTCTACGGCCCCGAATTCGCCAAGAAGGCGTCGGACGACGCGTCCGGGCTTTCGAGCTATGCCGGCTTCTGGACCCGTCAGGGAACGAACCTCGACAGCGCCGTGGCCGCGGCCAAAAGGTCGGTCGAGCTCAAGTCCGAGTATTACAACAATTTCGTTCTCGGCCAGATCCTGTTCAAGACGAAGGACTATGCCGGGGCCCTTATCGCCGCCGAGAAGGCCGTCGAGCTGGTCAAGCCCATGGCCGCCAAGTACGAGGGCTTTCCGACCCAGCAGTACGAAGCCCTGGTCAAGCAGATCAAGGAGGCCATGGCTAAGAAGTAGGGGAAATTGCAATCCTCCTTCGGATGCGGTATCTTGATCTCAGATTCGCCCGTCCGAAGGAGGACCGCATGAAAAAGCTCACCGCCCTCGCCAGTCTCCTCCTCGTCGCCACTTTGGCCGCCGCGCAGACGGCCACGGTCCTCTCCGGACCGTTCGACGAGGCGTTGGCCAAGGCCAAGAAAGAGAACAAGCTCGTCCTCGTCGACTTTTTCTCGAGTGGCTGAGGGGGCTGCAAACTGCTGGTTCAGCAGTTCTACAACAATCCCAAATACGCCGATTTCCTCAACAAGAACGTCGTCCTCTATCGGGCTAGCCGCGGCGACAAGATCGGCGATGCCATTTACGAGAGATTCGCCATCAGCGGGACGCCGACCGAGCTCTTCGTCGATAAGAACGGCCAAGAGGTCGACTGGATCGTCGGCTACGGCCCGCCGGCCGACAAGTTCCTTGAGAAGGTCAAAAAGTCGCTCGCGGGGATCGACACCTACGGCGATCTGACGGCGCGTTATGCCAAGGACTCGACCAACGTCGAGGTCGCCTTCAAGCTGGCCAAGAAGTGCGCCAGCCGTTACTCGCCGGCGATGGAGGCCAAGTCCAAGGAGCTCTTCCAGAAGATCCTGAGGCTCGACCTCGGCGGCCAGACCGCCTCTTACTATGATGAGGACTACAAGGCCACGATTCCTTACGTTGAGGCGGCCGAGTTCGCCCTGGCCCAGTCTTCCACGTTCAGCGCCAAGCCCGATCCGGCTCCCCTGCGGACCTTCATCGAGAAGCATCCGACAAGCCGGTTCGTCGAAGACGCGTATTCGTACCTCGGCTATTATTATGGCCAGATGGCCCCCAAGGAGGACGCGGCCAAGTTCTTTGAGGACTACACGGCCAAGTTCCCCGAGAACAAGAACGCCGTTCGCTCCTACATCCAGCGCATCATCAAGGACAAGGACCCGATCGACAAGGGCATCGCCCTGGCCGAAAAGCTCAAGGAAGATCTCTCCGGCTATCCCATGAACCCGAGCGACCGCCAGGACCTCGCCGAACTCTATGCGCTCAAGGCCGAGCCGGCCAAGGCCGAAGAAGCCTACGGCAAGGATTTCCTCGACAGCTACCTGTCCAACTCCTACTACGCCTTGACGGGCTACGCGAACTTCTGGGTCGATCAAGAGAAGAACCTCGAAAGCGCGGAGGCCGCGGCAGACCTGGCCCTGAAGGTCAAGCCGGACGATTGGTATTCCTACGCCCAGGTCGCCGGGATCTACAACAAGGTCAACAAGACCGACAAGGCCCTGGCGGTCTTCGGCCCCGAATTCGCCAAGAAATTCGACGGCGACCAGGCCGCGCTTTCGAACTATGCGACGTTCTGGAACAATGCCGGGACGAACCTCGACAGCGCTTTGGCGGCCGCTCGGCGCTCCGTCGAGCTCACCCCGGACTTCTACAACAATTTCGTCCTCGGCCAGGTTCTCTTCAAGCTGAAAAAATACGATGAGGCCCTCCAGGCCGCCGAGAAGGCCGTCGAGCTTCTCAAGCCGATCGCCGCCAAGAACCCGAATTATCCGACGCAGCGGTTCGAAAACCTGGTCAAGCAGATTAAGGAAGCCATAGCCAAAAAGTAGTCTGGAGGGGACATGTCCGGCTGCGGACATGTCCCCTCCGTCGTTTGACAACCTCCCGGGGCTCCCTTATCATGCTTTCAGGGAATCCGGGATGAACAAAGCGGCGTCTTTTCTCCTTCTTGGCCCATTCCTCCTATCCTTGGCTTTCGGCCAGGCCAGGCCCTCTCCCCAGACCATCGACGAGCGCGTGCGACAGTTCCTCGACTCCCAGAAGGACCAGTGGCGGGAGGAAAACGTCACCGAGAGCGACGGCAAGTTCCTTTACGACCTCATCCTCAAGAAGCGTTATACGCGCGTCCTCGAGATCGGCACGTCCACCGGGCACTCGGGGATCTGGGAGGCCTGGGCCCTGAGCAAAACCGGCGGCTCGCTCCTCACCGTCGAGATCGAAGAGTTCCGCCACCTCGCCGCGGCCAGGAACTTCAAGGCCGCGGGGCTCGACGGCCTCATCGACGCCCGCCTGGGTGACGCGCGCAGGATCGTCGCCGAGCTCGAGGGGCCGTTCGATTTCATCTTCATCGACGCCGACAAGAACTGGACCCTGGACTACTTCCATATCCTCCTGCCCAAGCTGGCGGTCGGCGGCTGCTTCGCCGTCCACAACGTCACCAGCCTCGGCTACATGAAAGGCATCCGGGACTTCCTGGAGACCGTCCGCGGCCTCGACTATATGGACACGACGATCGAGACGGCCGCAAGCGGCGGCATCTCTCTGAGCTTCAAGAAAAAGAACCCGGCTTGACCCGGGGCCGCTTCCCCCTTAAGATTTCCTGAAAGCCGCCGCGGAAAGGAGTCGTCCATGACGAACACGAAAGCTCTCTCTTTGGCACTGGCCCTCGCCGTCTCGTTCGGACTTGTCATCGCGCCACCGGTCATCTTCTCCGGCGATATCGCGGCCGGACAGGTCCTTGAAGGGCTCAAGCTCCCGAGCAAGGTCCTCGGCCGGGACGTCGCCTATGCGATCTACCTCCCGCCTGACTATGCGGCATCGACCCGGCGCTACCCCGTCGTCTACCTTCTCCACGGCTATACCGACGACGAGTCGGGCTGGATCCAGTTCGGGGAGGTCAGCCTGGCGGCCGACCGGGCCATCGCCGAGCGTGAGATCCCTCCGATGATCATCGTCATGCCCGACGGCGGCGTCACCTTCTATATCAACGACGCCGCGGGCAAAGTCCGCTATGAAGACATGTTCGTCCAGGAGCTCATTCCGTACATCGACGCCACGTACCGCACCCGGGCCTCCCGAGAATTCCGGGGGCTCGCGGGGCTCTCCATGGGCGGCTGGGGGACGCTCGTCCAATCGCTCCGGCATCCGGAGCTGTTCGCGGCCGGGGCCGCTTTCAGCGCGGCGGTCTGGCCTGACGACGAGATCCTGGGCATGAAGCAGGAAAATTGGGACAAGCTTCTCGGCCCGCTTTTCGGGGCGGCCGGGCTGGCGGGCAGGGCCCGTCTGACGCCTCACTTCCGGGAGGTCAGCCCTCTCGATCTGGTCAAATCCCTGCCCGAGGACTCGCTGAAGAAGGTGCGCTACTACATCGATTGCGGCGACGACGATTTCCTCATCAAGGGGAACTGTGCCCTTCACCTGCTCCTGCTCGACCGCAAGATCCCCCACGAGTTCCGGGTCCGCGACGGCGGCCACACCTGGAGCTACTGGCGGACCGGGATCGTCGATGGCCTGAAGTTCATCGGCCAGAGCTTCAACCGATGAGCGCCGCCTTCCGCGACCGGCTCCTCCGGGGCGATCGGCTCGTCGGGACACTGCTCAGCCTGCCCTCGCCTGAGCTGGCCGAGATCGCCTCGGCCGCCGGATTCGACTGGCTGTTCCTCGACATGGAGCATGGGGCCCTCGACCCGGGGGACGTCCTGCGCCTGGTCCAAGCGGCGCGGGAACCTTGTGCCTGCCTCGTCCGTATTCCCGAAAACTCCGAGATGTGGGTCAAGAAGGCCCTGGACACCGGCGCTTCGGGCATCATCGTTCCCCATGTCAACGACGCCTCGGAAGCCGCTCTGGCCGTCCGCTGGTCCAAGTATCCTCCGGAGGGCGAACGCAGCGTGGGCTTCAGCCGGGCCAACCTTTTTGGGGCCCGATTCCAGGAGAACGTCGAGACGGCCAATAAGGAAACGGTCGTCGTCGCCCAGGTCGAGCACATCGCCGGCGTCCGGGCCATCGAGGCCATCATCGGCGTCCCCGGCGTCGACGCCGTTTTCGTCGGCCCCTACGATCTGTCGGCCAGCATGGGCAAGCCCGGCCAGATCCAGGACCCCGATGTGCGGGAGGCCATCCGGACCGTCGCATCCGCTTGCGCCGCCAAGAAGGTCCCGGTCGGGATCTTCACCGCAGGCATCCCCGCCTCCGCCGAGGCCCTCCGGGAGGGCTACACGCTTGTTTGCTCAGGCATCGACGTCGGCCTCTACTCCGAGTCGGCCGCCGCGATCCTCAGGGGGCTTAAGCCAAGAAACCCTTGACAGCCCTGAGGTTATATACTAGATTTTGTGTGGATTACCATGGGTTGCTACAACTCTTGGGGCCGCACGCTTGTTTCCTGCAGTTTGATCTGTCCCCCGGCGACGCCGCCCCTCGACCGACTAAATACGTTTATCCGACTTAGGGAGGCCGGACCTTAGATGGCCCGCGAGCAGACGGAAAAGACCAAGGCCGGGGCCCCGCCCGTCGTCCTCGTCGTCGACGACGACCTCGCCTATCTCGAGAAGCTTCAGCGGGCCCTGCGGGACATCTACCTCGTCTACACCACGACCAGCGGCGTCGAGGCCATCCATCTGATCAAATCCCTCCCGGAGGTCAACGTCCTCGTCGTCAACGAGGACCTGCCCCGGATGAAGGGCACGGAGCTGCTCCGGTTCCTCAACGAGATCTTCAAGAACTCCGACGCCATCATCAAGATCCTGCTGACGGAAAGCGCCACGAACGGGGCGACGATCGATCTCGCGAGCTACGGCCGCATCGACTGCTGCCTGGCCAAGCCGAGCGACCCGGCGGCCATCCGCCGCAAGATCAGCTTCCTCATCGCCCAGCGCTCGCGCGAGAAGCGGTCGTCCATGCGCGTGACCCTCGACGGCTTCAAGGACATCCGTATCGAAACCGGCCTTCTCGGGGAGGCCAAGCTGGTCAACCTCAGCGAGAACGGCATGTTCCTCAAGACCCTCTCGTCCTCGCCCGAGGGTTCGGACTTGCCGTTGGACATCTCGCTCCCGGACGGTCAGCGTTACACCGTGAACGGCCGCATCGTCCGTCAGGACGCCGACCAGGGGGGCGTCGCCGTCGAGTTCCTGTCGCTCGACGACACGAGCCGGCTCTCGCTCCTCCAGTTCATGTCGGATTATGTCGCCATCCGCGACCTCGACGAGCTCAAGCTCCGCTACCCGTTCCTCCGGACCGACGAGATGGTCCTGTTCACCGACTCGGTCAAGATCGAGTCCCTCATGCGCGAAGCCTTGGCCCGCAAGGTCGAGGTCGCGGCCGTCCCGGCCAGGTCCGGCAATCCCGAGATCCTGTCGTTCGCGGAGGTGCGGCCGCCTTCGGTCTGCCTGCTCAACGGCGAGAAGCTCGACGTCAAGTTCAAGACCTCGGATCTTCTCTTCGTCTCCTTCCATATCGGTTACGCGACCTACAACTTCGAGACCATGATCTCGCGGATCGCCCCCGACGGCCGGACCCTGATCTGCCTCTACCCGAGGGTCATGTTCTATTCGGAGAAGCGGGCCGAGCGGCGGATCACGCCGGCCGGCGACCTCCGTGTCGAGATCCCCCTGCCGCCTCCGTTCGACCGCAAGGTCCGGGGCCGCATCACCGATATCAGCCCGAACGGCATGAGCTTCGTGGCCAACGGGGAGACACCGGCCCTGCTCAGGGGCACGCCGATCGAATCCATGGCCATTCTCGACGGCGACAAAGTCCTCTGGCTGGAGACGGGCGAGGTCCGCCACGTGGTCCGCGCGGCGCGGGACGAGGGCATCGGCCTGAAGTACGGCGTTCAGTTCGGCATCAGCCGCATGAGCATCCAATCGATCCACGCCCCCGACCCGGACTTCGCCCGCCGCGGCGAGGAGGCGCACGAGAAGACCGGTCTCAGAAGCTCCCCTCACGTGCCCGCCGATTTCGTCCGGTCCCTTCTCATGTCCCCCCACGTGATCAGGCTCGAAAACCGCCGCGGCGAGGAGATCGTCGGCCTGCTGAACACGGCGCTTCCGCTGGACAGCACTCCCATTCCCGTCGTCATCGTCCCCCCCGCCTTCGGCAAGACCAAGGAGACCCTCTTCGGCCTGGCCCTGACCCTGTGCGAGAATTTCCGCCTCCTGGGCAAGCCGTTGGCCGTGATCCGGTACGACGGGATCCGCAAAAAGGGCGAAAGCCACAACGATCCCGAGGCCAATGATCCCCCCTATGAAATGCTCAACACGAATTTCAGCCAGGGCGCCGACGATGTCAACACGATCCTCGATTGGCTCCACTCCAATCCGACGGTCCGGGCGTCGTCCGTCATCCTCCTGACGTTTTCGTTCTCGGCGCTCGAGGCGAGGATCGTCCTGCGAGACGACGTGCAGAGGCGCCGGGTCGATTATTGGATCGCCTGCATGGGCACCCCGGAATTCCGCGACCTCATGGTCCGGATCAATTGCGGGCTCGACTTCCTCGAGCAGTATCAGCTGGGGATCAAGCTCGGCGTCATGCCGGTCCTGGGCAATCTGGTCAACGTGGATTCGTACGTCGCGGACGGGGTCCTCAACTCGGTGGCCACGCTGGAGCAGGCCCGGGAGGACATGCGCCACCTCGACCTGCCGATCACCTGGATCTACGGCCAGTTCGACAGCTGGGTCAAGTCCGAGTTCATCCGGGACATCATGAGCGTTCAAGTCGACGCGCCGCGCGAGGTCATCTCGGTTCCCATCGGGCATACCGCCCGGACGTCGAAGGAGGGGCTGCGCCTGTTCGGCACGATCACCTCTCTGATCTTCCGTTTCATTCACAAACAGCTCATCCAGCCGGTGATGCCCGGCCGGAAGGACATGGAGGTCATGCGGCGGGCCGAGAAGGACCGGCTGCCGCCCCGGAACCTCAGGAACCGGGTCCATTACTGGCAGCGCTACCTCATCGGCGGCGACAATCTCATCGGCTTCGACGTCATGGCCATGTCCGACGACTACCAGCAGCTGATGCGCGATCAGCTCGCCGCCCTGGAGCTGGTGCCGGGGGACAGGGTCCTCGATCTCGGCGGAGGGACGGGAAACTTCGTCGAGCATCTCATGGTCTCGGGGAGCGAGCTCCCGTCGCAGATCACGATCGCCGATCTCATTCCCGAAGCGATGCAGAAGGCCTCCCGGAAGCTGGTCTCCCGATTCCCGGTCCTCCGGGAGCCCGGCCGTTTCGATTTCGTCGCTCTCGACCTCGAAATGAGCCGCTTTCTGGCCGTCCGCCGCTTCCTCAACGGCGAGGTGGGGAGCTTCGAGGAGATGGCCGAGAAGGTCGAGAACCTGACGCTGGAGAGCGCCATCAAGATCCAGGAGGATTATTCCCCCCGTCTCCATCGGATCCTCCGCGGCGAGCGGATCACGCCGGCCCACGACGATTGGCTCAAGACCCGCTTCGATCTCCACGAGTACCGGATCATCACGGATTTCAATCATGCCGCCAGGTACGTCCGCGGGCTCTCGGGCGTCAAGCCGGACCTGCGGCGGCTCGTCATGCCGGGGACCCTCGACGGCACCATTCACCTGCCGGTCAAGGCGGGCTGGTACAACAAGATCCTGATGAGCCTCGTCTTGTCCTACATCTTCAACCCGGCCGAAACGTTGCGGGAGGCCCACCGGATCATCATGCCGGGCGGCCTGCTCGTCCTGTCGAGCATGCGGCCCGATATGGACGCCTCCGGGCCGTTCACGCGGCTCCTGGAAAAGATCGAGGCCATGCCGGAGGAGGACCTGCCTCCGGAGCGTCCCAAAGTGCTGCTCATCGAATCGCTCCGCAGCTTCCTCAACGATGCCCAGGAGCTCGCCGACCTCGAGGAGGCCGGGACGTTCGATTTCTTCGACCCGGAGAGACTCGAGGAGCTCCTCGAAGAGACCGGATGGGAGATCCTGCGGATCATCCAAACGTACGGGAACCCGCCGCAAGGATACGTTTTCGTCGCCAAAGCGAGAGAGACCAATGGCAAATTATGACCCGCAATTCGAAGACCGCCTGAACCAGGAATATGACCTGAAAGGCCGGACCCGGCTGGCCGCCTACCTCAGCCTGGCTCTCTACGCGATGTTCATCGGTCTCGACGCGATCTACACGCCCCAGTACTTCTTGACCTTCCTCTTCCTCAGGTTGGCCGTGATGGCCGCGGTCGGGGTGATCCTGGTCGCTCTCACGAAGGTGGAAACCGGGCGGGCCATCATGAATCTCGCCGTCACGCTGGCCCTCATCGACGCAGCCGGCATCGCCGTGATGATCTATATCCTGGGCGGCTTTCTCTCGAGCTACTACCAGGGCCTGAACATCATCGTCATGGGCATGATCGTCCTCATCCCCCTGGCCTTCCGTTATACGATCTACATCTACGTCGGCATCTGGCTCATGTACGCCCTGCCCAGCCTGGCCCAATTCGCACTCGGACAGAAGGCCACGGTCGTGGACGGCGTCGCCATCCAGACCTGGCGGTTCGTCGTCAACAATCTGACTTTTCTGACCTCCATCATCGTCGTGGGCGCCATCGGATCCTCGGTCATGGAGAGCATCCGCCGCCGCGAGCTGCGCAGCCGCCTCCAGCTCGAGGAGACGACGGCCCAGCTCAAGGAATCCAATATCAAGCTCAAGAGCCTCGACGAGCTCAAGACGCAGTTCTTCGCCAACGTCAACCACGAGCTCCGGACGCCGCTCACGCTGATGCTGGCCCCCATGAAGGCCGCCCTCGAAGGGCGGATGGGGCGATTGACGCCGGCGCTCAAAGACACGGTCGAAACGATGCAGCGCAACGGCTACAAGCTTCTCAAGCTCATCAACAACCTCCTCGACCTGAACAAGCTCGAGGAGGGGAAGATGCGGCTCAAGCTGAGGGCCGTCAACCTCGCCGAGCTCATCCCTCCCCTGCTCTCCTCGGCCAAGCCCATGGCCGACCAGAGACAGATCCGGCTCTATTTCCAACACCCGCCGCACCCGGTCGAGCTGACCTTGGACCCGGACCAGTTCGAAAAGGTCGTCTTCAACCTCCTGTCGAATGCCTTGAAGTTCACGAACAAGGGCGGCAAGATCACGATCTACCTCGAAGACAAGGACCAGAGCGTCACCATGTCGGTCGAAGATACAGGCATCGGCATCCCCGCCAACATGCTGGAGACGATCTTCGACCGCTTCTCCCAGGTCGACGGCTCCAAATCGAGGGCCCAGGAAGGGACCGGGATCGGCCTGGCCCTGGCCAGGGAGATCGTCCTCGTCCACAAGGGAACGATCCACGCCGAGAGCGAGCTTGGCAAGGGCTCGCGGTTCATCGTCGAGCTGCGGAAGGGCGAAGCCCACTTCGATGAGGATGTCCTCGACCGCCGGTCGGAAGACCTGCCCATCGGACTGAGGAGGCGCCTGACCGACACCGAGGAACCGCGGGTCCAGGACATCATCACGGATTCCCACCGCCTCCAGCTCGTCGACCTCGAAAAGGTGGACCTCGGGAGCGGCCGCGTGGACGAGGCCAAGGTCCACGACGCCCTGATCCTCTGCATCGACGACAACCCCGAGGTCCTCAAGCTGATGAAGATGCTTCTGGCCGACGAGTTCGACCTGGAGCTCGAAACCTCGGCTGAGCAGGGCCTCAAATTCCTGCGGGACAAGAACCCCGACCTCGTCCTCTGCGACGTCATGATGCCCGGCATGGACGGCCACGCTTTTGCGCGGGTGGTCAAGGGCGACGAATCCCTCAAGCACATTCCCATCATCCTGGTCACGGCCCGGACCGGGGCCGAAATGCTCAACGAGGGCCTCCAGGCCGGCGCCGACGACTACATCTCCAAGCCCTTCGATTCGACCGAGCTCAAGGCCCGCATCCGGTCCCAGCTGCGCATGCGCCAGATGGAATCGGAGCTGGCCCTGGTCAACCGCAACCTCAAGATGAGGACCTCCGATCTCGTCGATCAGCAGCGCTCGCTCTTCCTCTCGACGGTCAAATCGCTCGCCTCGGCCATCGACGCCAAGGACGAGTACACGCGCCATCACTCGACCCGGGTGACCGACTTCTCGCTCAAGATCGCGGCCAAGATGGGTTTCAGCGAGAAGGAGCTGAGCGAGCTCGAGCTGGCCGCGGTCCTTCACGACGTCGGCAAGATCGCGGTCCCCGAGAGCATCCTCAACAAGCCGGGCAAGCTGACGAACGAGGAGTTCAAGCTGATCCAGGAGCATCCGGTCCGCGGCGAGGCCATCCTCAGCCCGGTCATCGAGCTCAAGGACATCGGCCGGATCGTTCGGGCCCACCACGAGCGCTACGACGGGAACGGCTACCCGGACAAGCTGAAGGGTCGGGAGATCCCGCTCGGGGCGAGGATCATGGCCATCGCCGACACCTACGATTCCATCACCTCGGAGCGCCCCTACCGGAAAGCGGCCTCCCACCGTTACGCCATCAAGGAGATCATCGGCTGTTCGGGGACGCAGTTCGACCCCGAAGTGGTCGAAAATTTCCTGGAGATCGCCGGAACGCTGGTCCAGGACCCGGACAAGGACACGTCGAATAACGGGGCGTGACCGGATCCGTCGCGGAAGTCCCGGGAGATCGATAGGTCCGAGAGGATGAGCATGCAGGTCGGATATTACGCCCTCAGCCTTTTCGCCGGGGCCGTCATCGCCGGGGCGGTTGCGGCCATCGCCTGGAAGCGCGCCGTCACATCGGCCGGGCGCTCTCTGGCCGTCCTCATGGCCTCCGTCTTTATCTGGACGCTGACAGCGGCCCTGGAGGCGGCCGCTCCCGACGCGGCGACCAAGGTCCTGCTCTCGAAGATCGAGTACATCGGCATCGCCACCGTCCCCATCCTGATGTTCCTTTTCGCCCTCCGCTTCCTGCAGTCGGGCCAAACACTCAAGAAAGGCCTGGCCGCCGCCCTGGGGATCATCCCGATCGCGACGATCGTCCTGGCGTTCACGAACGAACGGCACCACCTCATCTGGTCGGGCTTCACGCCGGCCGCGAACCCCGGCGACCATCTTCTCCTCTACAGCCACGGGACGTTCTTCTGGATCCACGCCGGCTATTCGTATCTCCTCCTGTTCGCGACGACGGTGTTCCTGCTTCTGGCCTATTTCCGGTTCAAGGGTGTCTATCGCCGACAGGCCTTGAGCTTGCTGCTGGCTTTTCCCCTGCCGTGGATCGGGAACGCCTTCTACCTCGCCGGATTGGCCGGCGCCAAGAACGGGTATGACTTTACGCCCCTCGGCTTCGCCTTTTCCGGGTTCTTCCTCCTTTGGGCCATGTTCCGGCTCCAGCTCGTCGACCTCGTGCCCGTGGCCAGGGAACGCGTGGTCGACAGCCTGGGCGAATCCCTGCTCATCCTCGACGAGGCCGGCCGGCTGGCCGCCACGAACCCCGCCGCGCGCCGGCTCATCGCCGAGGCCGGCGGCCCGGCCGAAGACGTGCCCGAGGCCAAACTCCTGGGCAAGCCGGCCGCGGAGCTCTTTCCGTCCTGGCCCGAAATGGTCGCTCCGCTCAGCGCGCCGGCGGCCTCGGAACGCGAGTTCCCCTTGGTCAAGGACGGCCCTCCCCGATACTTCGACCTCCACCTCTCGCCGCTCCTCGGTCAGGGCACGCTCGTCACGGGCTGGGTGGCCGTGCTCTACGACATCACCCGGATCAAGAACGCGGAAACGGCGGCCATCGAAGCCCGCAACATCGCCGAGACGCTGCGCGAGGCCGGGCTCACGCTGAGCTCGAAGCTCGATTTCAAGCAGATCTCCGCCGTCATCCTCGATCTCCTGAAACGCGTCATCCCGTACGATGTCGGCGCGTTCATGACGGTCGAGGGGACGGAGCTGAAGCTCGCCGCCATCAAAAGGCCCACGGACTTCCGGAACCTGATCGGCGAGTCGTATCCCGTGACGGGCTCGCGGCTCTGCAACATGGCCGTCCAGAGGAAGAGGCCGCTCATCAGCGCGGTCACCGGCCCGGAGGACATTCTCCTGCCCCTCCGCCCGGACCAGGACGTCAAATCCTTTCTGGGCGTCCCCGTCGTGCTCCGCGATCATGTCACGGGACTCATCGCTCTCTACAACTTCGGGGCCCGGGTCTTCACGGAAGAGGACGCCCAGGTGGCCGATCTCTTCGCCAGCCAGGTCGCCATCGCCCTGGATAACTCCCGCCGCATCGAGATCATGGAGAAGCAGGCCGGCATGGACGAGCTGACCGGGCTCTACAACCGGCGGGCCTTCGCCCTCCTGGGCGAGAAGGAGGTCGGACGCGCCCGGCGCTATCAGCGACCCTTGGCCCTCATCTTCTTCGACATCGACCGTTTCAAGGACGTCAACGATTCCCACGGCCACTTGATCGGCGATCACGTCCTGCGCGTCCTGACGGGGCTCGTCACCAAGACGACGCGGGCGACCGACATCGTTTGCCGCTACGGCGGCGAGGAGTTCATCGTCCTCATGCCCGAGGCCAGCCGGGACGAGGGACTGGCCATGGCCGAACGGCTGCGGCAGGAGATCTCCCGGATGACGGTCGTCACGGCCGTCGGCACGCTCTCGCTGACGGTCAGCCTGGGCATCGCCGAGCTCGGGTCCGACGAGGGCGAGAATCTCGAGAGCCTCATCGCCCGCGCCGACCGGGCGATGTACCAAGCCAAAGCCGACGGCCGGAACACCGTCCGGGGCTGACACCCCTGCCCGCAAGGCGGTGCTGTGTTATAATGACCCCCTTTTCGGAGGTTCCACATGGCCCACATTCAGCCTTTCCGGGGCGTCCGTCCCCGCAAAGATCTCGCCCATCTCGTCGCCGCCCCGCCCTACGATGTCCTGACATCGGAAGAGGCGCGGGAGCTCGCGGCCGGCAACCCCTACTCGTTCCTGCACGTCGGCAAGCCGGAGATCGACCTGCCGCCGGGCACCGATCTCTATGCGGACGCCGTCTACGCCAAGGGCAAAGAGAACTTCGACCGCTTTCTGCGCGAAGGGACGATCGCCCCGGACAAGACCCGTAACTTCTACATCTACAAGCAGATCTGGGGCGAGCACGTCCAGATCGGTCTGGTCGCCGCCGCGTCGTGCCAGGATTATCTCGACAACATCATCAAGAAACACGAGCTGACCCGTGTGGACAAGGAAAACGACCGCATGCGCCACATCGAGACGCTCGGGGCGCAGACGGGGCCCGTCTTCCTGACCTACCGCCGGACCGACGCGATCGACGCCCTCATCGCCGAAGGCATGAAGAGAGGGCCCGAAGTCGACATCACGACCTACGACGGCGTCCGGCACATCTTCTTCGTCGTCGACGACCCCGGGCTCGTCGCCAGGATCCAGGGCGCCTTCGCCGGGCTCGCCGCCCTTTACGTCGCCGACGGCCATCACCGCTCCGCGGCCGCGACGCGGATCAAGGTCAAGCGCGACCAGGAGCGGCCGGGCCGGACGGGCCGCGAAGAGGACAACTTCTTCCTGGCCGTCATCTTCCCCCACAGCCAGATGAAGATCCTGCCCTACAACCGCGTCGTCCGCGACCTCGACGGGCTCGACACGGCGGCCTTCCTGGCCCGGGTCGGCGAGAAGTTCGTCATCCGGCCCGACGGACCCAAGGCCCCTGCGAAGAGCCAGTCGTACGCCATGTTCATCGACGGCCGCTGGTACGGCCTCGAGGCCAAGCCCGGCACGTTCGATCCGGCCGACCCCATCGGCTCCCTCGACGTCTCGATCCTGCAGACGAACCTGCTCGGACCCATCCTCGGGATCGCCGATCCCCGGACGGACAAGCGCATCGATTTCGTCGGCGGCATCCGCGGCACCGGCGAGCTCGAGAAGAAAGTCCTCTCCGGCCAGTTCAGGGTCGCCTTCTCCTTTTTCCCGACCACGATCGAGCAGCTGTTCTCCGTGGCCGACTCGGGCAAGGTCATGCCGCCGAAATCGACCTGGTTCGAGCCCAAGCTCAAGGACGGGCTCGTCGTCCACATGATCGACGAATGAGCCCCGCCATCACCCCGGCGCTCGTCTCCCGGATCAGGGAGGAGGCCGGGGCCTACTTCCGCAGCGCCCGAGGCAGCCATGACTGGGACCACACCGAGCGCGTCACCAGGCTCAGCCTGAAGATCGGGCGAAAGGAAAAGGCCGACCTCGGCGTGCTCAAGCTCGCCGCCATCCTCCACGACATCGGCCGCGAAGAAGAGGACCGGTCGCACGGCCGGATCTGCCACGGCCGGAGCGGCGCGGCCCTGGCGAAGAAGATCCTCGAGCGCCACGGCTGCGAACCCGGCACGATCCGGGCCGTCGCCGAGGCCATCCGGACCCACCGCTTCCGAAAAGGCGGCGCCCCCCGGACGCTCGAGGCGCGGATCCTGTTCGACGCCGACAAGCTCGACTCGATCGGGGCCGTCGGCGTCGGCCGGGCCTTTCTCTTCGCCGGGGAGATCGGAGCGCGGCTCCACGACAAGGCCATCGACATCAGGAAGACCAAACCCTACACGCGCGAGGACACGGCGTATCGGGAATACCTGGTCAAGCTCAGCCGCGTCCGCGACCGGATGACGACCCGGGAAGGGCGGCGGATGGCCGCCGAGAGGCACCGGTTCATGGCCGCGTTCTTCGACCGTCTGAACAAGGAGACGGACGGGGTGCTCTAAAGATGGCCTGGCATCAGATCTACGACCCGCTCGGGAGCGCCTGGCTCTCGACGCTCGTCGCCGCGCTGCCCATCGTTCTTCTCCTCGGCGGGCTGGCCCTCCTCAAGCTGCGGGCCCACGTCGCGGCGCTTCTCGGCCTCGGCGCGTCGGTCCTGGCCGCCGTCCTCGCCTTCGGCATGCCGGCGGGCATGGCCGCGCGGACGGCCGGGCTCGGCGCGGCCTACGGCCTCTTCCCCATCGGCTGGATCATCCTCAACGTCATCTTTCTCTACGACCTGACCTGCGAAAAGGGGCATTTCAAGGTCATGCAGGACAGCCTGACCGGCATCACCCGGGACCGGCGCCTCCAGCTCCTGCTCATCGCCTTCTCGTTCGGCGCGTTCTTCGAGGGCGCGGCGGGCTTCGGCACTCCCGTGGCCGTGACCGCGGCCATCCTCATCGGCTTGGGGTTCGCCCCGCTCGCGGCGTCCGGGCTGTCCCTCATCGCCAACACGGCGCCCGTGGCCTTCGGCGCCCTGGGAACGCCCATCGTCGCTTTGGCCGGAGTGACCGGCATCGACGTCCGTCAGCTGAGCGCCATGGTCGGACGGCAGCTGCCGTTCTTCTCCATCATCATCCCCTTCTGGCTCGTCTGGGCTTTTTGCGGCTTCAAGAAGATGAAAGAGGTCTGGCCGGCCCTCACCGTGGCCGGGGTTTCGTTCGCGGTGCCGCAGTTCCTCATCTCGAACTTCCACGGCCCGTGGCTGGCCGGCGTCGGCGCGGCGATCTTCTCGATGGCCGCGCTGGTCATCTTCCTGCTGAAATGGCGGCCGAAGACGATCCGCGAGAACGAAGGCATGGCCGAAGTCGCTCCGGCCCCTCCGGCGTCCCGTCACCTCTCGGCCGCAGAGCTCCTGCGCGCCTGGATGCCTTGGATCGTGCTGAGTGTTCTGGTCTTTTTGTGGGGCATCCCCCAGATCAAGGCCCTCCTTGACGGCGTGTCCGTCGTCCGTTTCCCGGTCCCGGGTCTGGACCGGCTCGTTTATCGGATGCCCCCCGTCGTGCCCATGGAAGCCGCTGAGCCGGCCGTCTTCACCTTCAACTGGCTCTCCTTCACGGGAACGGGGATCTTCGTCGCGGCCGTCCTGTCAGGGTTCCTGATGGGTTTCTCGCCGCGGCAGCTCGTCCGCTCCTATGGCCGGACGCTCAAGCGCGTCCGGTTCTCGCTCCTGACGGTGGCCACGATGCTCTCGCTCGGCTACGTGACCCGCTATTCGGGTCTCGACGCGACGCTCGGCCTGGCCTTCGCCCGCACCGGCTTCCTCTATCCCTTCTTCGGCACGATGCTCGGCTGGCTCGGCGTCGCCCTGACCGGATCGGACACGTCGTCCAATGTCCTCTTCGGCAGCCTCCAGAAGATCTCGGCGGGGCAGCTCGGACTGAGCCCGGTGCTCATGGCCTCGGCCAACAGCTCCGGCGGGGTCATGGGCAAGATGATCGACGCCCAGAGCATCGTCGTCGCCTCGACGGCCACGCGCTGGTACGGCCACGAGGGCGAGATCCTCCGCTACGTCTTCTTCCACAGCCTGGTTCTGGCGGCCCTCATGGGCCTCTTCGTCTTCCTCCAGGCGTACGTCTTCCCGTTCACCAAGCTCGTCGTGCGCTGATAAACAGAAAGGCCTCCCTTGCCGCTTTCCCTTTTAAGTTTTCCCTCAGCGCAAAAGACCGCCGGGTTAATTGGGAAGCGAGCGGCGAATGGAGCGAAAACACGGGCGGTGCTGTGACCGCCCTGAGGCCCCCGTGATGCGATAAGATTCGTCTCAGATATTTCGCAGAAGTCCGGCTCCGAGCCGCTCCGCCGCACTTCTGCCGGGTCGCTCCCAAGAGTCCGCTTCCCGTCGGCGGGGGCAAGGGGCGGCCCAGCGCCGCCCAACACGTGTTTAAGCGAAATTCGCCGCGACCGCTTTACCCGACGATCTTTTTGACGCCCTTGTACTTGGCCTCGACGCGCTCGCAAGGCAGGTACTCGTTCTCCATGGCCCGGTAGTCCTTGAGCCCGACGAAATCGGTATACTCCTCGAAGGACGAGACCCACTGCGTCTGTCCCGGCAGGGTGCCGGTCGGCGAGGCCTTGAGCGCCTTGAAGAAATCGACCAGGGCCTTGTGGGCGACCATGATCGAGGCCACGGGGATGGAGACGCGGCCGACGCCCATCTTCGCGAGCTCGGGGATGGGGATGAGCTCGGTCTTCATGCCGGTGATGGCGTCCATAAGGTTGACGGAGAGCGGTCCCTTGATCGACTTGACCGCCTTCTCGATGTCGGCCCGGCTCTTGATGCCGTCGATGAAGGCCAGGTCGGCCCCGGCCTCGAGGTAGATGTTGCAGCGCTTGATGGCTTCGGCCAGGCCCATCCCGGCGAAAACGTCCGTCCGGGCGTTGATGATGAAGTCCTTGTCGAGCCTCTGCCGCACGGCGCTGCAGGCCCGGATCTTCCCGGCCATCTCCTCGGCCGAGATGACCTCTTTCCCGGCCATGTGGCCGCAGCGCTTGGGAAAGACCTGGTCCTCGATGTTCATGCCGGCCAGGCCCATGGCGATCAGGCGCTCGGTGACCCAGGCCGCGTTGACGGCGTTGCCGCCTCCGGTGTCGATATCGGCCATGACCGGGATCGTGACAGCCTGGGTGATGTTCCAGGACATGTCGAGAACGTCCTTCATCCGGAGGAGGCCGACGTCGGGCTTGGCGAGATAGGACCCGGCCAAGCCGTAACCCGAGATCTGGATGGCCTCGAACCCGGCCTTTTCGATGACCTTGGCCGAGAGGGCGTCGTGACAGCCGGGGACGGCGACGGCCCGGCGGGCCATGATCGCTTTCCTCAGGATCTGCGATTTCTTCATGATGATGGACTCCTTAAGATTGAAAACGGTCTCTTATCTTACATCATCACGGGCCCGGATTTCCAGAGGAGAGCATCGACCGCCGTTTGACATATAATGGACCTGTGACCGTGGCAGAAGGGAGAATCCCATGACCCACAAACCCATCGGCCGGAAGGCTTTCCTCGCGACCCCGGGCAAGGCCGGCAGGCGCGGCAGCTTCCGGATGACGGTCG
The DNA here is from genome assembly GCA_963743205.1 of Candidatus Aminicenantota bacterium. Classification (GTDB taxonomy): domain Bacteria; phylum Acidobacteriota; class Aminicenantia; order Aminicenantales; family Saccharicenantaceae; genus RBG-16-66-30. The sequence goes on along the minus strand of CAVUOW010000009.1, from coordinate 57,576 downwards.
CCTAAAGGGCCATGGGCAAGCTCGAGGGCCTGTCCGTCGAGCCCTTTCGCGGCGATTACGAGGGCTTGGAGCGCATGGCCCACGCCTCCTGGCGCGATGAGTACGGCCAGGCCTCATTCCCGAATTTCTACAGGCCGGCGTTCCTCCATTACCTCTTCGACCGGATCCCAGAGGACAGGCGCGACCTGCTGATCGGCGCCTACAAGAACGGCGAGATCGTCGCCTTCCTGGCCAACTTGCCGGAGAAGTTCCATTTCCAGGGAAAGATCTTCAGCGCTGTCTACAGCTGCCTCCTCGTCGTCCGAAAGGAATACCTGCGAAAGGGCCTTGCTCTCGACATCATCCGGGCGGCGGTGAGGCTCAACAAGAAGTACGGATTCGATTTTTCGCTTCTGACGCTCGAAACGGGACACCGGTCGACCCTGATGATGAACAAGCTCATGGCCGAAGGGAATCGGATCGAGAGTATCCGCAAGTCGGGGGTCATGGCCCGTATTCTCGACTTCGGGCGAGTCGACGCCTCCGAGGGACTGAAGGGCTACGAAAAGGCGGCCATCCGCCTCATCGGCGCCCACCGGCCGCCCAAAGATGCGCCGCACGTCGATCTGAGAGAGTACCGTCCCGCCGACCTCGACGCCTGCCACGCCCTCCTCGACCGGTACAAAGACTCCGTCCGCCTGGCGCTCGCCTGGGACAAGCGCGACCTGGCCATCGAGCTCGATTACCCCGATGTCGCCCAGACCCTCGTTTGGGAAAAAGACGGTCGCGTCCAGGCGCTGATCAACTACATTCGGCATGATCAGCTCGGGAAGAGCATCGAGCGCTATGCTTGGATCAACCACGTGGCTTTTCCCGATCTCTCCCGGAACGATCGGACGGCTTTTCTCCGGGCCTACCTCAACCGCATCCGCGAGGAGGGCTTCATCGCCACGGTCGATTTCGGCAAACGCGGCTGGCCGGCCGGACCCTTCTATCGGGCCCGCTTCATCCCCTACCCGAGGGCGGTCAACCTGGTTTCCTGGACGTTCAACCCGGCAATCTCGCTCGCCGGGATCCCCGTCGTCTACGAGATCCAGGTGTAAGCAGGTTTGACAGGCCTGTTCCGACTTGATAAAAATGGGGGCTGAGGACTGACGAACATGGCATCCGCCGCTGAACAATGGGTCCAGGACCAGGAGAGGCTGGCCAAGCCGGCCCGCGTCTACTGGTGCGATGGCTCCGACGGCGAGGCCTGGCGCCTCCTCGAGATCGGCCTGAGCGAGGAGCGCCTCATGGGCCCGGTCTTCCAGCAGCTCAACCAGAAAACGTGGCCGACCGCCTACCTGCACCGGTCCCACCCCAACGACGTCGCCCGGACCGAGAAAGTGACCTTCGTCTGCCACCCGACCAAAGAGGCCTCGGGGCCGAACAACAACTGGATGGAGCCGGAGAAGGCCAAGGCCCTCATGAGCAAGCTCTCGGACGGCTGCATGGCCGGCCGGACGATGTATGTCATCCCGTACATGATGGGCCACCCCGACTCGCCCTACGCCAAGGCCTGCATGATGGTCACCGACTCCTGCTACGTCGCGATCAGCATGCGGGTCATGACCCGCATCGGGACGGACATCTTCGAGAGGCTCCGCAACCGCGAGGACTTCATCAAGGGCTTCCACTCGATCGGCACTCTCGATCCCGATCGCCGCTACGTCATGCATTTCCCCGAGGAGGGTCTTGTCTGGAGCGTCGGCTCGGGCTACGGCGGCAACGCCCTGCTCGGCAAGAAGTGCGTCTCCCTGCGGATCGGCTCGTTCCTCGGCTACAAGCAGGGCTGGCTGGCCGAGCACATGGTCATCATGGGCATCGAGGACCTCCACGGAAAGAAAACCTACATCACGGCCGCCCTGCCGAGCGCCTGCGGCAAGACCAACCTGGCCATGATGGAGTCGGCCCTGCCCGGCTACCGGGTCTGGACGCTCGGCGACGACATCGCCTGGCTCAACATCGGCCCGGACGGCCGGCTCTGGGCCATCAATCCCGAGGCCGGCTACTTCGGCGTCGCGCCGGGGACGTCCATGAAGACGAACCCCAACATGATGAAAACGATCAAGCGCGGCGCCTTCAACCCGACGCTGTTCACCAATGTCGCCCTCGACACCGATCGGAACGAGCCGTGGTGGGAGGGCATCGACGGGCCGGTGCCCGAACACATGCTCGACTGGCAGGGCCACGCGTGGACGCCGTCGCTCGGGACCAAGGCCGCTCACCCGAACTCCCGTTTCACGGCCTCGATCATCAACTCGCCCATGCTCGACCCGGAAGCCGCCAATCCCAGCGGAGTGCCCATATCCGCCATCATCTTCGGCGGCCGCCGCACCCAGCTCATCCCGCTCGTCATCGAGAGCTTCAACTGGGCCCACGGCGTGTTCATGGGCGCGCGCATGGGCTCGGAAACGACGGCCGCCGCCACGGGCCAGGTCGGCGTCGTCCGGCGCGACCCCATGGCCATGCTCCCCTTCTGCGGCTACAACATGGCCGACTATTGGCGCCACTATCTCAACATGGGCAACCGCATGTCGCGTCCGCCCAGGATCTTCGGGGTCAACTGGTTCCGGGTCGACGACCGCGGCAAGTTCATCTGGCCGGGCTTCGGCGACAACATGCGCGTCCTCAAGTGGATCATCGACCGGGTGACGGGCGCGGTGCCCGCGCGCGAGACCCCGGCCGGTCTCGTGCCGCGGACCGAGGATTTCGACATGACCGGGCTCGACCTCCCCAAGGACCAGCTCGAGAAGCTGTTCGAGGTCAAGATCAAGGAATGGAAGTCCGAGGTCGACGGGATCAAGGATTTCCTCAAGCCCTACAAGGGCCGGCTCCCCGCCGAGATCCGCGAACAGTACGAGAAGCTCGAGCGCCAGGTCCGCTGAGGCCGCGAGCCTCGCCTCTTCCCCGTCATAAACGTTCGCGACTCTCCTCGAGTATTCTTAAAGGATCGAGTCGAGGAGCCACGCGATGTCCCCTGGATCCATAAGACCGTCGCCCGGGCCATGCGCCAAGCTCTTTCTGGCGGTTTTCGGCTCCCTCTTCCTGATCGCTCTGGTGTCCGTCCCCGTGACGACGAGGACGTCACAGCTTCGTCAGGACCCGGATTCGAGCGTCGTCTTCAAGACGACCTATCCCACGAATTCGACAATGTTCCTGCCTCATTACTTATCGGTGCGGGCACGCTCCCATGACGAAGGGGACGTCCATATCAGGTCGGCCCAATGGATCGGGACTATGGCCATCGTCGTCGTTCTGGGGGTCTTCGATTATTTCGTTTTCTGCCGCCTGTTGAGACGAAAGCCCCGGATCTCAGAAGAGCCCTAGCTTCAGACCGTGCCCTCGTGGGTCACCAAGGGCTCCGCGGGCCCGCCCTCGGCCGGCCCGAAAGAATTCCGGACCACGGGGGACATAGAACAGGAAGACGGCGAGCGCCAGGACCCCCGTCAGGATGAACGGGAACTGGATGCCGAGTACGTCCGAGAAGACCCCGGAGACAAGCGAGACGAGCGCCCCGGAGATGAGCTGGATGTTGCTGACCCAGCTGAAGGCCATGGTCTGGCCCGAGGCGGGGACGGTCGAGCCGACGAAGGTGTGGAGCGAAGGATAGGTCATGAGGAGGAATCCGCCGAAGGCCAGGAGACCGGCGACGGCCAGGGCCTTGGTCGGGGCGAAGCCGAGCAGGAATAACGCCGCAGAGGCGCCGCCCAGGCTGGCCAGGAAGACGGGCTTGCGGCCGAATTTGCGGCTCCAGATGCCGTAGCCGTACCCGGTGACGGTCCCCAGCCCGATCCACAAGGCCAGATAGAGGCCGGTCTGGCCCATGGGAATGCCGAACTTGTTATGAAGGAGGGAGGGGGCGTAGTAGACGGCGACCGACCAGCCGGCCCCGCCAAGGAAGAATCCCGGCACGAACCGCCTGATGGAACGGAGCGAATGCCGCCAGTCCGCCGGTTTGAGGGACGGCCTCTCCTTGCTCCGAGACGAGATCCCCCGCAGGGCCCAGCTGCCGAGGCCGGCCAGGACGAGGCCGAAAATGGCCCAGACGAAGAGGGGCGTCTTCCAACCCCAATGCTGGGCCAGAAAGCCGACCGAGAGGTAGGCCAAACCGACGCCGAGATTTCCCGAGCCGCTTTGGATGCCCATGGCGTCGTCGAGCTCCCGCCCCGACCCGGCCCGCGATTTGGAGACCCAGGCGATGACGATGGGATGGTAGAAGCTGGCGGAGACGCGCATCAGCAGGAAGAAGACGAGGAGCATCCCGTAAGTCCGGGCCAAGGGGGTGACGGCCAGGGATGCGCAGAGGCCCAGGCCGCTCAGGATCATCAGCGTCCGGTATTCGCTCCGGAACGAGATGCGGACGACCAGGAACTGGACGAGGAAAGAGGTCAACAGGCCGAGGTTGGACAGGACCCCGATCTGGGCATAGTTGGAGATGAGGAAATTCTGGGCCAGGAGGAGCGGAAAGACCATCGGCGTGATGACCGAGGCGGCGTCGGTCAGCGCGTGAAAGAGCGAAGCGGAAAGAAGGATCTGTTTCTTCATGGATCCGGGCGGGACACTCCGGCTTCAGCGCCGTTCGTACGATTCGACGATCGACTGGTAGACGAGGGCCCTGAACTTCGTTTGAGCGTCACTCCCGGTCGCCGGCATCAGCTGGGTCATGAAGACGGCGACGAGCTTCTCGGCCGGATCGACCCAGTAGGTCGTGTGATAGGCGCCGCCCCAGCCGTAGGCCCCGACCGAGCCGGGGTCGCCGTTCCGGCCGAGCTCCTTGGTCACCCAGAAGCCGAGGCCGAAGCCCTGACCCGCGTTGCCGTAGAGGTTCCCGACGTGATCGGCGGTCATGAGCTCGACCGACTTCGGGCTGAGGATGTGGACGCCGCCCCATTCCCCGCCGCTCTGCAGCATGAGCAGGAAGCGGGCGTAATCCTCGGCCGTCGAGAGCAGGCCGGCGCCGCCGGCGTAGCAGGTCCGCGGCCCCTTGACGTAGGCGAGCTCTTTCGGGTCGGCGACGATCTCCGCCTTGCCCGCCTTGCCGATGCCGTAGACCGCGCTCAGGCGTCCGGCCTTTTCCTCGGGCAGGAAGAACGACGTATCGGCCATGGAGAGCGGCCCGGTGATCCGCGTCTTGACGAAATCGGCCAGGCTCATCCCCGAAACGACCTCGACGAGGTAGCCCAGGATGTCGGCGTTGTAGCCGTAGACCCACTTCTCCCCCGGTTGGGCGTCGAAGGGCAGCGAGGCCAGCTTCTTCATGTAGAAGCCGACGGGCTCCGTCCTGTCGGCCAGGAACCAGCCCTGGAGTCCGGCGGCCTTGTAGAGGTCCTTGGCCGGGCCGTCGCCGTAAGAGATGCCGGCCGAGTGGGTCAGGAGGTCGCGGATGGTGATGGGCCGCTTGGCGGGGACGATCCTGTAGCCCGGCCCTTTTTTCGACGCCTCGGGAACGGCCACGGTCGTGGTCTTGAACTCGGGGATGTACTTCGAGATGGGGTCGCCCAGCAGGAGCTTGCCTTCCTCGAACAGGATCATGACCGCGACGCTCGTCACGCGCCTTGGTCTGCGAAGCGATGCGGAAGATGCCGTCCGTCGGCATGACCGCGCCCGTCGCCGGATCGAGCTTGCCGAAGGCTTGGAGGTACGCGACCTTGCCGTCGCGGGCGACGAGCGTCACGGCCCCGCCGAGCCGCCCCTCGTCGACGTACTTCTGCATGACCTCGCCGATCCGGCCGAGCCGCTCCGTCGACAGTCCGACCACCTCCGGCCGGACCTTCGGGAGGTCGGCCGCGAACGCCGGCAAGGACAGCGCGGCAATTATCGCTAATATAAAGAATCTAAACGATTTGTTTCGACTCATGCGGTCCTCCGTCCGTCGCGATATTTTACTTGCTTATAGCATATTAAAACGGTGACACACAACTAAATACACTTATTAGGGGGAAGAGACTCTGAGGCCGAAAATGAGGACGCGTAGCGGGGGTCAAGTGTCCCCGAAGTCCATTGCTGTAAACCTGCCCGGAGGAATTAAGTGTATTTAGTTGTGTGTCACCGTATTTTTCGTATAATAAGCCCGCCATGCGCCAGGCGTCTTTCGCGAAAGGACGATAACCATGCACCTTCAACTCATCGACTGGATCATCGTCGTGATCATCCTCGCGCATCTGCTTCGGCCCCGCCCTGCTCTTCCGCAAGCGCTCGGGCAAGAGCACCTCCGAGTTCTTCGGGTCCGGCCGGGCCGTGCCCTGGTGGCTGGCCGGGCTGTCCATGGTGGCCACGACCTTCAGCAGCGACACGCCGAACCTGGTCACCGACATCGTCCGCCGCAACGGCGTCGCCGGCAACTGGGTCTGGTGGGCCTTCACCCTGACCGGCGTGGCGACGGTCTTCTTCTACGCCCGGATGTGGCGCCGCTCCGAGGTCCTGACCGACCTCGAATTCTACGAGATCCGCTATTCGGGCAAGGCCGCCAGCGTCGTCCGCGGCTTCCGCTCGGTCTACCTCGGATTCATCTTCAACTGCATCATCATGGCCACGGTCAACCTGGCCGCCTGCAAGATCGCCGCCATCCTCTTCGGGTTCGAGCGCTGGCAGACGCTCCTTTTCGTCGGCCTGCTCAACGTCGTCTTCGCCGCGCTCACCGGCCTTTGGGGCGTTCTCATCATCGACATGATCCAGTTCTTCGTCAAGATGACCGCGGTCATCGCCGCGGCCTACTTCGCCGTGCGCGCCGTCGGCGGCATGCCGGCCCTCATCTCGAAGCTCTCGGCGACGCCCGGCCCCGGCGGCATCAACTTCCTGAGCATGCTGCCGAACTTCAAGAGCAACTGGGACCTGGCCATCGCCATCTTCATCATGCCCCTGGCCGTCCAATGGTGGGCGGTCTGGTATCCCGGGGCCGAGCCGGGCGGCGGCAGCTACATCGCCCAGCGCATGCTCGCCTCCAAGTCCGAGAAGGACTCGCTCAAAGCCGTCCTTTTCTTCAACGTCGCCCACTATGTCCTCCGGCCCTGGCCGTGGATCCTCGTCGGCCTGGCCTCGATCATCGTCTTCCCCCAGCTTTCGGATATCCAGAAGGCCTTTCCCAATCTCGACCCGAGCCTCATCGGCCACGACATCGCCTACCCGGCCATGCTCAAGTTCCTGCCCGTCGGCTTTATCGGCCTGATGGTCGGCGGTCTCATCGCGGCCAACTCCTCGACCAACCTGACCCACCTCAACTGGGGCGCGTCCTACCTCGTCCACGACTTCTACCGCCGCTTCATCAACAAGACGGCCACGGAAAAACACTATGTCATGATCGGGCGTCTGGCGACGATCGTCCTGTTCTTCTCCGCCGGCGCGATGGTCTTCATCCTGGACACGGCCAAAGACTCGTTCGACATCATCCTCCAGGTCGGGGCCGGAACGGGCCTGCTCTATCTCGTCCGCTGGTTCTGGTGGCGGGTCAACGCCTGGTGCGAGGTCAACGCCATGGTCTCGTCGTTCGTGCTCTCTCTTCTCATCCTCGTCCTGCGCAAGTTCGGCATCTTCATCCCCACCCATTACGCGCTGATCCTGACGGTCGCCGTGACAACGATCAGCTGGATGTTGACGGCTTTCCTCGGGCCGCAGACGGACCGCGACAAGCTTATCGCCTTCTACAAGAAGGTCCGGCCGTTCGGACCGGGCTGGAAGAAGATCCGCGAGGAGGCGGGGATCAGCGAGGCCGAGGCCAAGTCGACCTGCGACAGCTTCCCGAGGGCCCTCATCGGCTGGGTCGCCGGGTCGCTGAGCATCTGGTCGGCCCTGTTCGCGGTCGGCAACGTCCTCTACGGCCGGTGGGTCTACGCGGTCGTCCTTTTTGCCGTCTTCCTCGCCAGCGGCGCCATCCTTCTCAGGGTGCTGAACCGCCTCTGGCCGAGCGGCAAGAACGAGGTGAAGACGCCGGCGGCGGGATAGCCGCGTTTTCCGGATCGGCCGGAAAACTTAGAACCGCGTATTGAACACGGGCAGGACGCGAAGTCCTTTGGGATTGTCGCGGACGATGTTGACCAGCCCGAGCTGGAGCCCTTTCTCGATCCGCCAGGCGTAATTGACGATGCCGATGCTCAGCCCGTTGACGGTGCCGCGCACGTAATTGAAGGAGCTGGCGGCCAGCCCCGATAACCGACCGCCTTTATCGACCATGATCATCCCCGCCCCGAGGAAGGCCCCCCGGAGGTCTTTACCTCCGGCGCCGAAGCCGCCGATGACCAGTCCCCGGATCTCCGGCGCGCCCGCGGCCAGGCCGCAGATCGCCAGGCCCGTGAGCCGCCCGCCGGCTCCCGCGCCCAGCCCGGCGATGACGACACCCTTCAGGTTCCCTCCGCAGCCCGCCCCTAGACCGCCGATGGCGATGCCGGTCAGGTTTTCCCCGCAGCCGACGCCCAGGCCGCCGACGGCCAGCCCGACCAGGTCCTCGCCGGCTCCGACTCCGAGCCCGCCCGCGGCGACCCCGACGAGATCGTTGCCCGCGCCGAGGCCCAGGCCCCCGAAGGAGATGCCTTTGACGTTCTCACCGGCCCCCAGGCCCAATCCTCCGATGTTGATCCCGATGAGATCGTCCCCGGCGCCAACGCCGAGCCCGCCCAAGTTAAGGCCGATCATGCTGGTTTCGGCGCCCGCTCCCACGATCCCCAGCTGAACGCCGCGAAGCCGGCCTCCCCCGGGCCCCAGGCCGAGCGAAAGACCGGTGACGACAGCTTCATTGTCGTCCTTGAGCGGCCGCCACAGAGTGAGGTTGACGCCCGTGATCTTTTTGACCCGGCTGTCGCGGAAGTTGAACCTCAGGCCGGTGAAGGTCTTCGAGTTGCCGAAGCTGACGCCCCAGCTCTTCGAGGGAAAGTCCAGGCTCTGGGCACCGAGGACGCCGGCCGAGGTCGGCCCCAAAAGAAGGAGGAGAAAGAGGATGACCCCGGAAACGGTCAAAACGTCGGCGGTTTTCGGCTTGGTAAGGCGCATGGGCTGCTCCCTGATCTTAAAATGGCTAGAATTCTACGCTCGTTCCACTGGATTAGACGAAAGCGAAACGGAAAAAGTTCATGCCCGGCTTGTTTGACGCCTTCAGGCAATCTCCGTATAGTGGAGCCGTATCTTCCCCCGAAATCTCGCAAGTGGAGGGAACGATGTCTCAAACCCCGCAAAAAGCCCATTGGGCCCCCATCCTCGCTCTCGGCAGCCTCTGGGGACTCTCGGAAGCCGCACTCGGCATGTATCTGCGGCAATGCGCCTCGACCGTGTCCGGCTCGCTCATGACCGGGGCGGCCCTATTCTTCCTGGCCGCGGCCTGGGCCATCTCGCCCCGCGTCAAGACGATCGCGGCCATGGTCGGCATGGCCGTCGGCTTCAAGCTCTTCGACGCCCTGCTCCTGGGCCTGCCCGTCCTCCACGGCGCCATCGGCAACCCGATCTTCGCCATCGTCATGGAAGGCGCGGCCTTCGTGCTCATCCTGAGTGTCGTCAGCAAGTCGATCGCCGGGAAAGCCGCGGGTCAAGGACTCTCGGGCGGCCTCGCGGCCCTCGTCGCAGTCAACGTCTTTCCGCTGGTCAAGCTCGCGACGGGCGTCGCGCCGTGCGTCACCGGCACGTCCTATCCGCTTTCGCTCTACTACGCGCCGATCGCGGTCGCCCTGTCGGCCTTGACCGTCCCGTTGGGGCTTGCTCGCGGGCAGCGCTCTGACCGCGCTCGAAATGCGCCCGGTCCGCCTGCGCTGGCTTTCTCCCGCCACCGTGGCCCTGTCGCTCGGCGCGCTGACCCTGCTCAGGCTGCTGTAGTCCCGCGGCCCGGAGGAGATCCCCATGGAGAAGAAGCCTGCTGATAACGCTCGCCCCGGCGTCACGCGCCGGGATTTCATCAAAGGCATGGGTTCGGGGGCCCTCGGCACGGCCGTCCTGCAGCCCCTGCTCGGCCAGACGATCGCGACGAAGAAGGGCCGCGTCCCGGTCTATGACCGGAAGACGATCACTTTAACGGTCAACGGCCGCAAGGTCGATCTCGAGGTCGGCGCGAACGAGACCCTTCTCGACGTCCTGCGCGATAAGCTCGACCTCACGGGCGCCAAAAAAGTCTGCGACCGGGGCGAGTGCGGCGGCTGCACGGTCCATCTCGACGGCGAGCCGGTCTACGCCTGCATGGTTCTGGCCATCCGCGCCGACGGCCGGACGGTCAAGACGGTCGAAGGCCTGGCGGACGGCGACAAGCTCCATCCCGTTCAGGAGGCCTTCATCGAAAAGGACGGCTACCAGTGCGGCTTCTGCACGCCCGGCTTCCTCATGACGACCTCGGCCTTCCTGGAGAAGAACCCGGCCCCGACGCCGGAGGAGATCAAGAAGGCGCTCTCCGGGAACCTCTGCCGCTGCGGCAACTACGCCAAGATCTACGGGGCCGTCGACGCCGCCGCCAAGAAGATGAGGGGGGCGTGATATGAACAGCAAAAAGTACAGGGCAGAAACCATGATCGATATGGCCGGCCAGGCGCGTCCGGCCAGAGCCGCCGCGGCCGCCCAGGCGGCCAAGCCGGCGGCCAAGCCGGCCGAACCGGCGCCCGAGGCAAAGCCCCCCGATTATCGCTTCATCGGCAAAGCCACCAACCGCATCGACGGCCGCGAGGTCGTCACGGGCCGGGCCAAATACACCCAGGACGTCAAGCTCAAGGGCATGCTCATCGGCAAGATCCTGCGCTCGCCTTACGCGGCAGCCGAGGTCGTTTCGATCGACCTCGCCCCGGCTCTGGCCGTGCCGGGCGTCATGGCCGCCCTGAAGCTGGCCGAAGGCAAGGTCCGTTACGCCGGACAGCAGGTCGCGGCCGTGGCCGCGGTCGACGAGCGGACGGCCGAAAAAGCGCTGGGCCTGATCAAGGTCGAGTACAAATCGCTGCCCCACGTCGTCGACTGGGAAAAAGCCCGCGACGCGAGCGCCCCTCAGGTCCGTGACGGCAAGCCCAACGTCGAGAAGATCAACGAGTACAGCCGCGGCGACGTCGAGAAGGGTTTCGCGGAAGCCGACGTTGTCGTCGAGAAGACCTACCGCACGGGCTTCGAGATTCACAACCCGACCGAGACGCACGGCAGCGTCGCCGCGTGGGAGGGCGACCATCTCGTCGTTTACGATTCGACCCAGAACGTCCACAGCGTTCGCGACGGCCTGGCCCGGGCCCTCAAGGCCCCGGCGTCGAACGTCACGGTCATCAAGAACTACATGGGCGGCGGCTTCGGCAGCAAACTCGGCGTCAACGACTACACGATCGCCGCGGCGAACCTGGCCCGCCAGGCGGGCCGGCCCGTCAAGATGCTGCTCTCGCGGCGCGACAACGCCGTGTGCGTCGGGTACCGGCCGTCGTCGTCCCAGACCTATAAGGTGGGGGCGAAGAAAGACGGCACTTTGACGGCCCTCCAGCTCACCAACATGGCCTCGGGCGGCGTCGGGGCCGGCGATGATGTCGGGGAACCTACCGTCGACATCTACAAATGCCCGAACTGCAAGGTCTTCGAAGAGACGGTCTATACGAACACCGGCGGGTCGCGGGCGATGCGGGCCCCCGGCCACACGCAAGGGGATTTCGGGCTGGAAGGCGTGATGGACGAGCTGGCCGCGGCGCTCGACATGGACCCGCTCGAGCTCCGCAGGAAGAACTACTCGACGAAGAACATGGGCGACACCGGGATCCCCTACTCGTCCAAGGGCCTCGACAAGTGCTACGAGCTCGGCGCCAAGGCCATCGGCTGGGAGCGGCGCAACCGCAAGCCGGGCGAAGGGAGCCGGACGGGGGCGCTTCGACACGGCATCGGCGTCGCCACGAGCATCTGGTTCGGCGCGGGTGTCCCGGGGACGCTCGCCGACATCGTCCTCTATCCGGACATGTCGGTCGAGGTCATCTGCGGGACGCAGGACCTCGGCACGGGGACGCGGACCCACATGGCGGTGGTCGCCGCCGAGACGCTCGGGCTCGATCCCAAGGACATCACGGTCAAGCTCGGCAATTCCGACTATCCATGGGCGCCGGGCTCGGGCGGCAGCCAGACGACGCCTTCCGTGGCCCCGGCCGTGCGTGACGCGGCCCTCAAGGCCGTCGAGCGGCTCAAGGCCGTCGCGGCGGCCAGGCTCAAGATCGAGGCCGGCGACGTCGTCATGGCGGACAGGAAATTCTCGTCCAAGAGCGACCCCGCCAAGTCGGCGACTTTCGCCGAGGTCTGCCGCGATCTCCGCCGCGAGACGGTTTTCCACGGCGAGAGGGGCGGCATGCCGATGGACCAATTCGCCTTCAACACCTTCGGCGCCCACTTCGCCGAGGTCGAAGTCAACGTCGAAACGGGGCGCATCCGTGTCGTCAAGTACGCGGCCGCCCAGGACAGCGGCCAGGTCGTCAACAGGCTGACGGCCGAAAGCCAGGTCATCGGCGGCATCACTCAAGGTTTGAGCGCGGGCCTCTTCGAGGAGCGGGTCATGGACGATGCCACCGGCAACCCCGTCAATCCCAACTTGCGCGACTACAAGATCGCGACATCGCTCGACATCCCCGAGATCGCGGTCCTGTTCGCCGATGTCTTCGACCCGCGGATCAACAACCTCGGCGTGAAGGGGCTGGGCGAGCCGGCTCGCGTGCCGAGCTCGGCGGCCATCGCCAACGCCGTCTACAACGCGATCGGCGTTCACGTCCGCGAGATCCCGATGACGCCCAAACGCGTTCTCGAGGCCCTCAAGAAGAAGGAGGCCGGGTCATGAGAGAATTCAAGATCGCGGAACCGCGGACCGCGGACGAGGCGGCGGCCCTCCTCGCCGAAACGACCGAGACGGCGGCCCTCATCGCGGGCGGGACGGACCTCCTCGACGAGCTCAAGAGCGGCGTTTCGGGAGCGGGCCTGGTCGTGGATCTGCGGGGAGTGGCCGGGCTCGCGGGCGTCGCGGCGGAGAAGGGCGGCCTCAGGATCGGGGCCATGACCCGGGTCGTCGATCTCGCCGGCGATGCCGCGGTGGCGCGGGACTACCCGGGATTGCGGGAGGCGGCCCTGTCGCTGGCGACGCCGCAGCTGCGCAACATGGGCACGGTCGGCGGCAACCTCTGTCAGCGGCCGCGGTGCTGGTATTATCGCGACCCGCAGGTCGTCTGCCGGAAGAAGGGCGGCTTCAACTGCTTTGCTTATCAGGGGAGGAACAAATACCACTGCATCTTCGGCGGCAGCGGCTGTTTCATCGTCTACCCGTCGGACCTGGCGCCGTCGTTGATCAGTCTGGGCGCGACGGCGACGATCGCGACGGCCAAGGGCGACAAGGTCGTCCCGCTCGAAGCGTTCTACGCCGGTCCGGACGTCGACGTGACCCGCGAGAACGTGCTCGCCAAGGGCCAATTCCTGAAGAGCGTCTGGGTCCCGGCGCCGAAGGCCGGACAGAAGTCGGCGTACGTCAAGCTCGAGGAGCGCGGCACCTGGGACTTCGCTCTCGTGTCGGCGGCCGTGGCGGGCGTCGTCAAGGGCGGCGCGCTCGCGGAGATCTCGATCGTCATGGGCGGCGTCGCGCCGGTCCCGTGGCGGCTGAAGAAGGCCGAGGACGTGCTGAGGGGCAAGCCGGTGACGCGAGGCGGTCGTCAGGCAGGCGGCCGACGCCGCGCTGGCGGACGCATCGCCCCTGCGGGAGAACGGCTATAAGACCGACCTCGTGTTCGCGGCGCTCAAAGAGGCGCTCACGGCCATCGCCGCATGACCTACAGCTTCCCCAAGCTCCTCGAAACCCTGGCCGCGGGGCGTCGATCGGACGAGGCTTTGGTGCTGGCGACGATCGTCGAGACCGAAGGCTCGACGCCGCAGGTCGTGGGAGCATCGGCGATATTTTCGGGCGCGGGGCTCGTCTCCGGAACGGTCGGAGGGGGGCTCTTGGAGGCGCGCGTCGGATCGGCCGCCGCGAAGGCCCTGGCTGACCGGGAACCCCGGCTCATTTCGGTCCGGCTCGATGCCGATCCCTCGGACATGGAGGGCGCGATCTGCGGCGGCACGGCACGGGTCCTTGTCGATCCGGGGGTCGGCGCGGCGAGAGGCGTTTTCGAGAGCGCGGTCGAAGGCTTTCGCAAGAGACGCCGGGGGACCCTGGTCAGCCGCATCGTGCCCGGGCACGGCGATACCGTCGCCGTCGAGCGCGGCTGGCTTCCGGCCGGCGTCCCGATCCTGCCGGGCGATCCGGTCTTCGGGGACGTGGCGCCGGAGCTCATCGAAGAGGCGCTTGCGGCCGGGCGGCCGAGGCTCATCGGAACGAAAGACCGGATGTGGCTCGTCGAACCGGTCCTGCCCTTGCCGAGGCTCATCATCGCCGGGGCCGGGCACGTGGGGAAAGCCGTGGCGCAGCTGGGCGGCCTGCTCGATTTCAGCGTCACGGTCATCGACGACCGGGCCGAGTTCGCCAACGCGGCCAATATCCCCGAAGCGGATGAGATCGTCGTGGGCGAATTCGGCCAGGCCATCGGGAAGATCGAGGATTCGCCGGACAATTATTTCGTCATCGTTACCCGCGGTCACCAGAAGGACGCCGAAGCGTTGCGGGCCGCGATCGGGCGGGAGGCGGCGTATATCGGCATGATCGGGAGCAAGCGCAAGATCGAGCTCATGCACTGCGAATTCCTGGAGAGCGGCTGGGCGACGGCCGCGCAGTGGGCCGGGATCCACGCCCCGATCGGCGTCGACATCGGGTCGAGGACGGTCGAGGAGATCGCCGTCAGCATCGCCGCCGAGCTCGTGCGCGTCAGGTCCGAGCGGGCGGAAGCGGTCCGGCCGTGATCGCGGCGATCATTCTGGCGGCGGGCGAGTCCCGGCGGATGGGGACGCAGAAGCTCCTCCTCCCGTTCGGGGGCACTACGGTGGTGGGGGCCGTCGTGAGGACGGCGCAGGCCTCGCGCGCCGGCCGGACGCTCGTCGTTCTCGGCTCGGACCGCGAGGCCATCCGCCGCGAGCTCGAGCCCCACGGCGTCGATTTCGTCGTCAACGAGAATTATCCGCAGGGCATGCTCACGTCGATCCAGACCGGCCTGAGGGCCCTCCCCGCGGATGCGCAAGCCGCCGTCGTTCTTCTTGGCGACCAGCCATTTCTCGCGTCGCGCGTCATCGACGAGGTCATCGCGGCCTACGAGGCGGGGCGCAATGGCATCGTCATTCCGACTTTCCAGGGCCGCCGCGGCCACCCCATCCTGGTCGACCTCAAGTACCGGGACGAAATCCTGGCGATCGACCCCGCCGAAGGCCTCCGCCGTCTGATGCTCGCCCACCCCGACGACATCCTCGAAATCGACGTAGGCGACGGCAACATCCTCCGCGACCTCGACACCCCCGAGGATTATCAAGAAGGGGTCAAACCTACGCGATGCCAGTTTTAGCATCGCGTAGGTTTGACCCCTTCTTCATTGACTCACGGGGGGATTGGCCTTAACATACGCCGAAATCCAAAAAGGACCTAAGGTACAAGATGATCAAGCATGTTCCCCCGGTCAAGGCAGTCCTTCTTGTCGCGGCAATCTTGTTTCTCGCGGCACGGCCGGTGATCTCAGCCGGGGCGAGTTCGCTCCCTCAGGCGGGCCCCGCCGTCTCGCCCGCCGCCACGGCTCCCGGCGTCGAGCTCCCCTGCCACCGCATTCCCAATCTGCCCGAGGCCGCCGAATGGTACTTCTCTCCCGACGGACGGTATCTCATCGGGAACGCCAAGGGCCCGAGTGACACGACCTACCACGTCTACATCTCGAGCTTCGATGGTCGGGACATCCGGCGGATCAACGATAAAGGCGAGGACGCCTGCTCCTTTTTCTTCCCGGACGGCAAGCACGTCCTCTGGACCTCGACCCGCGACTGGCCGGATCTCCCCAAGGGCAATTGGCACGATGCGAACGATTACCCCCAAGGCGCCGAGATCTATTCCTCGGACACCCGCGGCGGTGACGTCAAAAGGCTGACGAACAACAAGGTCTACGACGCCGAGTGCGTTGTCGCTCCGAACGGCCGGTGGATCCTCTTCGGACGCCAGATCGACGGAAAGATGGACCTCTGGACGATGGACATCGACGGCTCGAACCAGCAACAGATCACATTCACCGACGATTGGCAGGAGGGCGGGGCCCAGGTCCTGCCCGACAGCGAGACGATCATCACCCGGGCCTGGAAGCGGCAGGACCAGGGCAAGGGCCGGGGCATGATGCCCATGCAGATCTTCACGCTCAAGCGCGACGGCTCGGCCCGCAAGCAGATCACGAGCGACGAAGCGACGCACTGGGCGCCCTACCCGGCCCCCGACGGCCGTCATTTCGCCTATGTCCGAGTCCTGACCGAGCCCGGCGGCCGGCTCAATTGGGAGATCTACCTGAGGAACATCGAAACCGGAAAGGAACGCCGCCTCACCTACGACCCGGCTTTCGACGGTTTCCCCTCGATCTCGGCCGACGGCCGCTGGATGACCTTCTCCTCGGGCCGCGGCGGCAAACCCGGCGAGCGCCTCCTCTACCAGTACATCATGGATATCTCCAGCCTCGGCGTCGGCCCCAGATAGCGCCAGATAGGGGTCAAACCTACCTTTCGTTACTTTCGTATGAATTTGCCCGCACATCCGACAAGGTCGATAAAAGTAACGAAAGGTAGGTTTGACCCCTTCTTATTTGACTCCGGGGGCAGGGCAACCTACTATATGACCGTCAGGGGAAAACAACTCAGGTCAGGGGGACTACCATGCATGCGCGCATGCTGAGAATGCAGGTCAAGGCCGAACGGATCGACGAAGCGGCCCGGCTTTTCGCCGAGGATGTCGTCACGGGCTGCCGCAGCCAGGCCGGCTACCGCGGCGCCTACTTCCTCGTCGATCGCAAGATCGGCGAGTGCATCCCCGTCACGCTCTGGGAGACCGAGGCCGATATGGTCGCCACCGAGGAGAACCGCTTCTTCCAGAACCAGCTCATGAAGTTCCTCGGTCTTTTCCACCACGGCCTCATCCGCGAGGCCTACGAGATCGTGGTCGCCGACAACAATCCTTGACCGCCGTTTTAGAAGAAGGGGTCAAACCTACCTTTCGTTACTTATTTCCTGCGATGGCGGCCGGACCGGGACGATCCTAATGCCCGATCTCGCGAGAAAGTAACGAAAGGTAGGTTTGACCCCTTCTGACAGCTGGGCCGCTCGCGTGTCAAGCCGCTTTGTCGCCGCCTCGGAATATGCTATAAATCACCCGAAACGAGGTGTGCCATATGAAGATAACAATCAAGGCAGGCATCCTGTTCCTCGCGGTGGCGGCCCTGGCCGCCGTCTCCGCCCGCTCCTATGCCCAGGATCCCGCCCCCGGCAGCCTGATCCAGCAGAGCGACCAGCTCTATATCGAGCGCGCCGACGTCACCAAGGCCAAGGCCGCCCTGGCCAAGCTCGAAGAAGCCCTGGGCGCGAAGGAAGACGCCTTCTCCGTCTACTGGCGCATGTCCCGGCTCTCGTACTGGATCGGCGACCACACCCCCGGCAACGACGCCAAGAAGCTGATCTTCCAGCAAGGCATCGAGTACGCCAAGAAGGCCATCGCGCTCAGCCCCGACAAGGTCGAGGGCCACTTCTGGCTCGGGGTCAACTACGGCGTTTACGGCGAGGCCAAGGGCGTCCTCAAGAGCCTGTCCCTGGTCAAGCCCATCAAGGAGGAGATGCGCCGCGTTCTCGCGATCGACCCCGCCTACGACCGCGGCGGCGCCGACCGTATCCTCGGCCGCGTCTATCACGAGGTCCCCGGCATCGCCGGCGGCAGCGAGAAGAAATCGCTCGAACATCTTCTTAAGGCCGTCGAGTACGGCCCCCGCGTCGGACTCAACCTTCTCTATCTGTCCGATACCTACGTCTCCCTCGACCGGGTCGAAGACGCCCGCAAGGCCCTGGAGACCATCCTGACCATGGAGCCGCTGCCCGACCTCCTCCCCGAAACCGCCGAAGAGCGCGAGCAGGCCCGGGCCAAACTCGAAAGGAAGCCCTTCAAGAAAAAATGACCGGGCCAACGACCGGGCCCGACGTCAGGGTCCTTTTCGAGACGGACGACTACATCGCCGTCGATAAACCCGAGGGAGTCGTCTCGCTCGCCGAAGCCGGCCGCGGCGGCCTGCCCGAGCTCATCAAGTCCCACTATCCCGGCAAGCTCTTTCCCGTCCATCGCCTCGACCGCGGCGCCTCCGGGGTCATCGTCTTCGCCAAGAACGCCGCGGCCCACCGCCACCTCAACGGCGAGTTCGACCGCCGCGAGGTCCGCAAGACCTACCTCGCCGTGGTCGACGGCACCACGTCGTCCAACCACGGCCAGATCAACGCCCCGCTCCGCGAGTTCGGCTCCGGCCGCATGGGCGTCGACCCCAAGCGCGGCAAGCCGTCCTCGACCGAGTGGAAGCTCGCCGAAAGGCTCGACGGCGCGACTCTCGTCCGCGTCAGCCCGGCGACCGGCCGGCGCCACCAGATCCGCGTCCATCTCTATCACATCGGCCACCCCATCCTCGGCGACCTCCGCTACGGCGACCGCGCCCGCCAGGAGCGTTTCCCCCGACTCATGCTCCACGCCCTCTCGCTCGAGTTCGCCCTGCCCTCCGGTGAGCGCGTCACCGTCGAGGCGCCGCCGTCCCCGTCCTTCGAGGCGGTCGTCGCCGGGCTGAGGCGCCCCAAGACCAGGGCAAAGAAGACACCATGAGCGACTTCGACGTGATCGTCATCGGCGGCGGCGAAGCCGGCATCTCGGCCGCGCTCCATGCCACCCACCTCGGGGCCAGGGTCCTGATCGTCAACCGCGAGGCCGAGCTCGGCGGCGGCTGCGTCCGGACGGGCACTCTCCCCAGCAAGATCCTGAGCAACGCCGCCCACTTCCTCGAGAACCTCAAGAAGGGCAAGCGCTACGGCGTTCCGGTCGTCGAAAACGCCCGGGCCGACTACAAGACGATCCTCGACAGCCGCCACAAGACGACGATGTGCGAGCTCGGCGTGCTGACGACGCTCCTCCGCAAGAACGCCATCGCGACGCTGACGGGCACGGCCTCGTTCAAGTCGCCGCGCGAGATCGAGGTCCGGCTTCCGGACGGCGCAACGCGCGTCCTCGACGCGCCCAAGACGATCATCGCCACGGGCTCCCGGCCCATGGCCCTCCCCGGCCTGCCCTTCGACGGCCGGACCGTCCTCTCCGCCGACGAGCTCACGGCGATGGACGCCGTCCCCGCGCGGCTTCTCATCGTCGGAGCCGGGGTCATCGGCTGCGAGCTGGCTTTCATCTTCCGGTCGCTCGGCGCCGAGGTCACCATCGTCGAGAAGGCGGACCGGGCCCTGCTGGGCCAGGACCACGATGTGGCCGCCCTCATCACCCGCGAGTTCAAGAAGCGCGGCATCCGGCTCGTTCTCGGGACGGGACTCGAGCGCGTGGAACGAGCCGCCGGCCCCGACGCCGCCGGCGCCGCCGTCCGCGCCGCTGCCCGCGCCGTTCTCGAAGGCGGCGAGACGATCGAGGTCGACCGCATCATCGTCGGCATCGGCCGCCTCCCGAACACGGACGGGCTCGGCCTCGCCGCGGCCGGGATCAAACCCGGCCCCCGGGGCGAGCTCCAGGTCGATGACCGGATGCAAACGTCGGTCCCGGCGATCTACGCCGCGGGAGACGTCCTGGCCCGGTTCATGCTCTCGTCGATGGCCGTCGTCGAGGCCCGCGTCGCCGCCGAGAACGCCCTGGGCCTCGACGTCACAATGGACTACACCTGCGCTCCGTGGGGCCTCTACACCGATCCCGAGGTGGGCTCGGTCGGCGTGACCGAGGAGTGGGCCCGCGCGGGCGGCGGAGATCTCGTCATCGGCGAGTGCGGCTACAACGACCTCGTCCGCTCCTGCCTCGACGCCAACGTCACCGGCTTCTTCAAGCTCATCTTCGACGGGGCGACGCACAAGCTCATCGGCGCGCATGTCGCGGGCCAGGACGCTTCCGAGATCATCCACTTTGCCGCCCTGGCCATCAAGCTGGGCGCCCGCGCCGAGGACATCGCGGACATGGTCTACAACCACCCGACCGTGTCCGAGGGCTTCGGCAAGGCCGCCGCCGACGCCCTGAAAAAGCTCGGCCAAAGGACCTCGTCATGAAACGAACCGCCGACCGCCGCCCCTCGGCTCCCCTTTTCGCTTTGTTCGTCTCGCTCGTCGCCTTGACCGCCTACCTGACCCTCTCTCCGTCCGGCACGATATCGGCCTCGGGCGCGGCCAAGTCGGCCGCGGTCCGGCCCACGGCCGACGGCGCGAAAGCGTTCGCCCATGTCGCCTTCCTCGCCTCGGACGACTTCAAGGGACGCAAAGCCGGCTCCCCGGAGTACCGCCGGGCCGCCGAGTACGTGGCCGCCGAAATGCGGAAGGCCGGGCTCAAACCGGGCGGCGACAACGGCACTTGGTTCCAGGAAGTCCCGTTCAAGACGTGGACGGACTTCGAGCAGCCGATCCGTCTCGAGATCCTCTCGCCGGCCCATCGCGTCTATTACGCCGGCCGCGGCCGCGACTTCGCGCCCGTCAACGGCACCGGTTCGGGCGTCGTCCGCGGCGGGCTCGTCTTCGCCGGCTACGGCATCGTCGCAGAGAAGGACGGCTGGAACGACTACGCGTCGCTCGACGTCAAGGGCAAGATCATCCTGGTCCTGCCCGACGTCCCCGAATCCGTCAGCACGGATGCCAAGGCCGCCTGGACTTTCGGCGAAAAGGTCAAGACCGCGGCCGGGAAGGGCGCCGTCGGTCTCATCGAGATGGACCTCTCGACGCCCGGCGAACCGCGCCAGCCCGGCCAGAGGCGGCCGCGCCCCGGCATGCTCACTCCGGGTCAATGCCCCGAGGGCTTCGTCGTCATGCGGGCGGGTCGCGATTTCCTCAACGACGCGTTCTACCTCGTCGAGAAGAGCTGGCGGGACCTGGTCAGCAAGACGCTCCGCCTCAAGAGATCGTTCACCCTCGATCTCGGCACCGAAGTCGAAATGGAAGCGCATTTCGTTTCCGGCGAGCGGATGGCCCCGAACGTCGTCGGCATCATGCCCGGGACGGACCCCAAGCTCAAGAGCGAGGCCATCGTCATCGGCGGCCATCTCGACCATCTCGGCGTCGGCATCGACGGCTGGATCTACCCCGGCGCCGACGACAACGCCACGTCGGCCGCGGTCGTCCTCGAGACCGCCCGGGCCCTTCGCGCGGCGAACTTCAAGCCGGCGCGAACCGTCATCTTCTGCTCCTGGGCCGGCGAGGAGCTCGGCCTCCAGGGCTCGCGGTATTACGCCGAACATCCCGTCATTCCCCTCGACAAGACCGCCCTCTACATGAACATCGACATGGTCGGGACGGGCGACAGCGATCTTCTGGTCGGCGGCATGACCGAGTTCGCCGAGCTCTACGAGACCGTCAAGAAGGGCCTCGACGCGCAGACGATCGCCAAGCTCCGGCCGCGGCCGAACTACCGCGGCTCCGACCACACCTCGTTCTGGGCCAAGAACGTTCCGGCCATCAGCCTGCGCACCGGCGAGGTCCTGACCGAAAAGCTCGACGACGAGCACCCCGAATACCACATGCCGGGTGACCGGCCCGGGATGATCGACCCCGAGCTCCTGCGCCTGGCCAGCCAGTATCACTGCGACATCATCAAATACCTGGCCGCCGCGCGCGAGAACCTGCTCGATCCCGTTCACCGGACGCTCTTCCTCCACCGCGATGCGACGGTCGTCGACATGCACTGCGACACCATCCGCCGGGCCATGGACGGCGAGGACCTGAGCAAGGACCTGCCGAAGGGACACATCGATATCCCCAAGCTCAAGCGCGGCGGCGTCGACCTCCAGGTCTTCGCCTGCTTCGCCCCGCCGCCCGCGAACGACCTCGAGAAGTACCAGTCCGCCAATAAGGTCTTCGCCCAGATCGAGGCGGTCCACGACCTGGTCGAAAAGAACCCCAAGGACCTGGCCCTGGTGTTGACTCCCCAGGACGCGAACACGGCCCGCAACGACAGCAAGACCGGCGTCCTCATTGCGATCGAAGGCGGCTACGCCATCGAGAACGACCTCGTGCTCCTGCGCGAGTTCTACAGGGCCGGCGTCCGGCTGATGACCCTGACCCATTGGACGGCGACGGATTGGGCCGACGCTTCCGGCGACCCCAAACCGGTCCACGACGGCCTGACCCCGTTCGGCGAGTCGGTCGTCGCCGAGATGAACAAGCTGGGCATGATCATCGACGTCTCCCACTCGAGCGACAAGACCTTCTGGGACGTCCTGCGACTGTCCAAGGCGCCCGTCGTCGCGTCGCACTCCTGCTGCCGGGCGCTGGCTCCGCACCATCGCAACCTCAGCGACGAGATGCTCAAGGCGTTGGCCGAAAAGGGCGGCGTCGTCGGCATCAACTTCTCGGCGAGCTTCCTCGATTCCAGGATCGATAAGGCCGAGTCCGGGCTCTTCGACGAGATGGCCAAAGAGCGTGGCCTGCCCACGTTCCCGGAGATCATGCACGTCGACCCCGCCGTCCGCGACAAGTTCTACGCCGACTTCAATAAGCGTTGGGCCGAGTTCAAGAAGACGCTGCCCGCGGTCAACGTCGCGACACTCGTCGACCACATCGACCACGTCGTCAAGGTCACGGGAGACGCCGACCACGTCGGCCTGGGCTCCGACTTCGACGGCATCAGCGACCCGCCCGAAGGCCTCGGCAACGCCGGCCTCCTTCCGAACATCACCAAAGAGCTCGTCCGCCGCGGCTACAAACCCGACGCCATCCGCAAGATCCTGGGCGGGAATTTCATGAGAGTATGGGGTCGGACCACAGAAATCAACTGATTAATCAGCAACTTAGGCCCGTTTTTTGGCTCCGATTCGCCTTAAAACCGGTGTTTTTGGCCCCGAAAATGAGAATCTCGCCATGTCCCGCCACCTTTATTTGCCAGGGCCGTCGCCGGTTCCGATTGAGCCGGACCGCGTTTTTTGCTATTTTGGATGTCCATGACAGAACCTGAAGAAGCCCCTAACGGAGCGCCCGAGGCAGAGCTCGAGGCGCCGGACATCCTCGACCGGTCGCGCCACCGCATCTCGCGTCGCGATATCGATCCCGACTGCCTCAAGGTGCTCTACCGACTGAACACCCACGGCTTCACCGCCTACCTCGTGGGCGGGGCGGTTCGCGACCTGATGCTCGGCCGCAAGCCGGTCGATTTCGACGTCAGCACGAACGCCCATCCGAATCAGATCAAAAAGCTCTTCCGCAACGCCTTTCTCATCGGCCGGCGCTTCCGGCTGGCCCACGTCAGGTTCCAGGACGGGAAGATCATCGAGGTCTCGACCTTCCGCCGCAAGCCCGACGAAGAGGAGCTCGCCGCCGAGCGCGAGGAGGAAGCGGCCCGGGCCGCCGATGCCGCGCAAAAGAGCGAGCGCGCCGATGCCGAGAAAGCCACTTGGGCGGGAGCCGAGGCCGAAGGGCAAGAGCAAGAGGCTGAGGCTGAGGCTGAGGGCGAACAGGGGCCAGAGGACATGGGAGCACCGCCAGAGGAAGAACCCCTCGAAACGAGCGCCCCCGATTCACTCCAGACGGAGCCTGTCCTCCCGGCCGAGCCGGAAACCACGGAAGCGCCCTGAACCCGCCGCGGCCCCGGGCCGGCGCCGCGGCCGCCTCCCGCTCAAGCCTATCGCCTACGGCACGCCCCGCGAGGACGCCTTCCGCCGCGACCTCACGATCAACGCCCTCTTCTACGACATCGCCACCTACTCCGTCATCGATTATGTCGGCGGCCTCGACGACCTCGAAGCCGGCCGCGTCCGCATCATCGGCGACCCCGACGCGAGCTACACCGAGGACCCGGTCCGCATCTGGCGCGTCCTCCGTCACGCCTCGCGCCTCGGCTTCACCATCGAGGAAAAGACGGCCGGGGCCATCGCCCGCCATCGCAACCGCCTCGACACCTGCTCCGGGGCGCGCATCTTCGAAGAGCTCAACAAGGACATGAAATCCGGCAGCGTCCGGGCCTTCTTCCAGGCCGCCCGCGCGCATGGCATCCTGCCGCGCGTCCTCGGGAACGTCGGCGAGATCTACCAGGCCTCCGACAACGCCTTCGAACGCCTGACCTTCCTTCTCGGCGCCATCGACGCCTCCATCAACTCCGGCGGCGCGCCCCCGCCCGAAGTGGCCTACGGCCTCCTCCTCTGGCCCTGGGCCGAGCCCCTCCTCGCTGCCATCCACGGCGACAAGCCCAAGGTCCTCTACGACGCCTTCCGGGGAGTGCAGGCGACCGCCACAGTCCCCAAGACCCTGCTCCTCGAGACCGTCCACACCCTGGTCATCGTCGATCACATGCTTCATGCCCTCACCGACGGCAAGATGCACTGGGCGCTCAAAGAAAAGCCCCACTACCCCGAGGCCTCCCGGATCGCCTCGCTCCTTGTCGACGGCACGTTCGGCACCTGCGATGATCCGTTCTCGCTCATCTACCGGAACCGCTTTGGTACCCACCCCCGGTCCCGGCCCCACCGGCATCGCCGCAAGAAACCCGTCCCTCCTCTGCCGCCCCCGGCCTAAATTGCTAGAGTTTTCGTTTTTGCCGGCAAAAACGCCGGTTTTAAGCCTTTTAGGGCCGCCAAAATGAGGCTATCTTACTGATAATATTATTATTGCTGTGGTCCGACCCCATTGTGCTATAATGCCTGTTCGCACGACCGAAAGGAGCGCGCATGACAACGAATGCCCGCACACTGACCCTCGAAGGCTGGAACCTCCGCCGCGTCCTGAGCATCGTCGCCGGGCTGGGCATGATCGCCGCCTCGGTCATGACCATCCGCCACTTCTTCCTGGCCAACTACCCCAAGACGATCTTCGCCGGCTCCTTCTGCGACATCAGCGCCTTCTTCAACTGCGACAGCTCGGCCTTCTCCCCGATCTCCGCGGTCATGGGCATCCCGCTCGGCTTCTTCGGCATGTTCATGGGCGCCCTCGTCGTCCTCGGCGCCCTCTTCCCGTCCGAGGCCTTCGAGCGGACCAACAAGTCGCTCTCGCTCCTCAACGTCGTCGGCGTCGTCTCGCTCCTCCTCTACTCCGTCCTCCACCTCGGCAGCCTCTGCCTTCTCTGCTCGGGCTTTTATGTTTTCTCGATCATGAGCTTCATCCTCTTCGCCGCCTACGGCATCGACCGCGACACCAAGAACCCGGTCAAGCGCTGGGTCCGGCCGTCGCTCAAGCTGCTCGTCGTCTTCGCCGTCATCGCCTCCGCCGGCGCCTACGGCATGATCGAGTACCACAACGCCCGCAAGGCCGCGCAGACCGGCACCGCCGTCAACATCGTCAAGCAGTTCTTCGAGCTGCCCAAGGTCGCCTCGCCCTCGCTCCTCTCGCCCTACTGGTCGGTGAAGTCGACCGGGAAGTTCGAGGACGCCGCCATCCAGATCATTGAATACACGGACTTTATGTGCCCCGACTGCCTCTACCTCAGCCAGCAGCTGGAGAAGCTCAAGAAGGACTTCGCCGGCAAGATCAATGTCGCCATCCAGTTCTTCCCGCTCGACGGCACATGCAACACCGTCGTTCCGGAGAAAGCGAACCTCCACCCCGGCGCGTGCGAGCTGACTTACATCGCCGCCGGCAACCTGCCCCGCTTCGCCGAGATCCACGACGAGATCTGGGCCAACTTCGCCTCGCGCAAAGACCCGGCCTGGCGCACCGCCCTGGCCAAGAAGTACGGCACGGAAGGCGCCGCCAGCGACCCGGCCCTCCGCGAGCTGGTGAAGAAGATCATCGACACGGGGGCCGAGTTCGAAAAGACCTCCGAGAAGTTCTCGCACGGCATCCGCTCGACGCCGACCATGATCATCAACAACCGGATGATCATCGGGACGCTTCCCTACGATCACCTGAAAGCCATCTTCCAGGCCCTGGTCGACGAGCACGAGGGCGGCCCGAAGAAGTTCATCGAGAACTGGGTCCCCCCGGTCAAGAAGAAGAAATAGGAGGCGGTCATGTCGCCGGCCGGCCGTCGGTCCGCGGTCCTCTCGGCCGCAAAGCCGGCCGCGCGGACTGGCCTTCCCGGCCTGACGGCATTCGCCCTCGTATCCGCCCTTGTGCCCGCGCTCGCGCTTTCGCTTTCGCTTCCGCTCCGCGCCCCATCCGCCTCCCCGCAACAGACGATCGACCTGACCTCCGTCGAGAACGCCTCCGAATACCGGACCGACGCGCCCGAAGGCCCGGGATTTATCGGCAGCGAGGCCGAGGTCCTCGACCGGTCTCTCGCGCGCATCAACCGGGACCTCGGGACGTCCTTGCGGCCGGACAACCGCCTGGCCCGGCTGGCCCGATGGGTCTACGGACAGATCGGCCCCGGCAATTCCCTTCCTCCGCAGAGCGCAATGGATGCTCTCACGCGCCGCCTCGGGCTGGCCGAGCCCTTGCCGCATCTTCTCGTGATCGACGCGCGCAACGAACCCCGCCTCGCCGAAGTCGTTTCGTCGCGCCTGGCCAGAGTCTTCGACCTCGCGAATTACACCCATATCGGCGGCGTGGCCGAGACCGAAGGGGGCGCGGTCGTCGTGGTCATCGCCCTGAGCCGCAGGCTTATCGAAATGGCCCCCGTGCCTCGCCGCCTGTCCAAGCCGGGACGGATCAGGCTCGACGGCCGCCTCGTGGGCGCCTATGCGGGGTCGGAGCTCGCCCACACGCTGCCCGGCGGCGAGACCCGCATCGAGGATCTGGGCCAGGGCAAGGATTTCCGGGCGACGGTCAGATTGGCCGAGACGGGGCGGCACCGTTTGGAGATCATCGCCCAGGGCCCGGACGGACCCGATGTCGTCGCCAACTTCCCGATATTCGTCGGGATCCCGGTCGACGACTTTGTCGAGGCCATCCCCGTCCCGGAAGTCGCCATGCGGCCCGACGAAGCGGGGCTGCGTCTGTTCGAGCTCATCAACACCGAGCGCGCCAGGGCCGGTCTCGACGCCTTGGCCTTCGATCCCGGGCTGGCCGAAGTCGCTCTCCAGCACAGCGAGGACATGCGCGCCAACGATTTCGTCGCTCACGTCTCGCCGACGACCGGAAGCACGGAAGACCGGCTGCTCAGAGCGGGGATCGTGACCGGCCTGGCCACGGAGAACGTCGGCAAGGGCTACGCGCCGGACGAGATCCACCAGGGCTTCATGGACAGCCCCGGACATCGCGCCGCGATCCTCCTCGCGGGCGCGACCCATGTCGGGATCGGCGTCGTCACCGAAAGGGAATATGGACGCACGAGCTATTTCGTCACGGAGCTGTTCATCCGCCGCATCCCGCCGCTCGGCCCCGATGCAAAGATCGTTTTCCGCAAGGAGCTCAATCGGTTGCGTGCGCTGGTCGGCGCCCCGGCTGTCAAAGAGGATCTTGCTCTCACCCGGACCGCGGACAAAGCGGCCCGCGAATTCCTGGCAGAACCTTCCCTTTCTCAGAACAAGGTTCTCGTCCGGCTCAGGGACAGCCTCGTGCTGGTCGACCGCAGGGCCAAGTCGTACTACTCCTCGCTCAGCATCGTCGGATCCCTCGAGGAAGCGGCCGCGCAGGCCGCGTCGGATCCCAAGACGGGACAGGCCGGCAAGGTGGGCATCGGCATCGCCCAAGGCGACGGCCCGGGCCTCGCGCCGAACTCGATCGTGCTCGTTCTGATCTTCGTCCGTTAGAAGTCCAGGCCGAATCTCACGTAAACCTCATGGCTCGGGCCGGCGGGCCCCGCGTAAGCGGACGATATCCGCAACGTCTGCCGCCGGTACTCGAGGCTCAAAGCGGCCTCGACGCCCCCCTTCTCGAAGAACGTATACCGGCCGCCCACGCTGATCCGGTTCTTGACCGACCAGGTGCCCAGGACGGCGGCCCGCGCCCCGTCATCGAGCATCTCGTAGCGGACGACCACGACGGTCGGATGGGCCAAGCGGCGGCTCTTGCGGGCCCGATAGTTGCGGCCGGACGGTTCTTCCATCTCCTGTGTGACTAGAAGGTAGGCCGCCGTGACCGAGAGGACCGTTTCACGGAAGCTCCGGCCGAGCCCGGGGACGTCGTCGCTGCGCAGGGCCCGCATGTATTCGGCG
The DNA here is from genome assembly GCA_963743205.1 of Candidatus Aminicenantota bacterium. GTDB lineage: Bacteria > Acidobacteriota > Aminicenantia > Aminicenantales > Saccharicenantaceae > RBG-16-66-30. The sequence continues at coordinate 29,494 of CAVUOW010000009.1, read as the reverse complement.
TTGAATTGTAGGTTCTCGTGCCAGGGGACGCTCACGTAGGAGCCCAGATTGAGGGTCGTCATCCGGCGGACCGAGCCGGGCTCGCTGGCCAGGGCGGCGGACACCCTCCAGTCGTCGTCCCGCAGCGGGTACGAGCTGCCCGAAAGGATCCAGGAGTTCAATCGCGCCTCGTTCATCTCGGGGAAGTCCGTCACGCCGGGGCCCAAGAGATCCGATTGGGCCATGTGGTCCGACCGGATCCGTCCCTTATAAAGGGTCATCGAAAGGTCGGTCGAACGAGGCGCCTTGATCCCCGCGGTCAGTCCCACGGCCTTCGTCTCATAGGCGTCCTGGACGAGGAGGTCCGTCACGAGATAGGTCTCGAACAGGCCGAACGGCTGGATCCTCTTGCCGAGAACGAAATAGATGGGCGTGTGGGGCACGTCGATGTCGAGATGGGCCTCGTCGACGAGGACGACGGCACCGCCGGCATTGAGCGCGTCTCCGATGTACTCGGAGTCGAGGACGACCGTGGCCGAAAGCCAATCGACGACCTCGGCCTCGACGCCGAGCTCGAAGGCGCGCAAGTAAAGGTCGGTCGTCGCGGATGCGGCCTGACCCTCGCCAGTTCTGCGCCAGCGGCTTTCCCCGGCCAGGAATCCGGATAGGTTGATCATGTTGGTTAAATTCGGACCGGCCACAGCCCCGCCCGGGGTCTGTTGCCCGGCGAGCGTTGAGACCAACGCCGACAGCGCCACAGAGAGGACGAGGAGTGCCGTCCGCACCGGGCCTTTCCCGTCAGGAGTCGCGGTGGTCCGTTGATGCATCGATCCGCCCCCCTAAAATTTGAACTTCATCAGGCTGGCGACCATGAGCACGACCGCTGCAGCCATGAAGGCGAAGGTCAGCCAGCCCACGATCGTCTGGGTCACCGACGTCCGATATCCCTTCACGATGCGGCGGTCCCCGGCCATCCGGATGATGATGAAGATGAGCGGCACCGCCGCCACCCCGTTCACGATGGCCGCGAAATACAGCGCCTTGATCGTGTTGATCCCCAGAAAATCCAGCAGGAACCCGACGATCGTGGCCAAGGCCAGGATGGAGTAGAATCCTCTGGCCTTCGAGAACCGTTTCCCCAAACCCTCCCCGATCCCCAGAGCGTCCGCGACGGCATATCCGACGGAACCGGCCAGGACCGGGATCGATTGCAGGCCGATCCCGATGATGCCGAACGCGAACAGCAAGTACGCCAGGTTGCCGGCCAGCGGCCGGAGGGCCAACGCGGCCTGCTGCGGCGTGTCGATGATGAAGATGCCGTTCCTGTGGAGGGTCGCCGCCGTCGTGAGAAGGATGAAGAAGGTCATCGTGTTCGAAAAGACCATCCCCATCTTGGTGTCCGTCCCCAGCGCTTGGATCTCCGGACAGGTCACGTCCGGTTCGTCGTTGAAATCGGCGATCTTCTTGACCGCGATCTCTTCTTCCACCTCCTCGGAGGCCTGCCAAAAGAAGAGATAGGGCGAGATCGTCGTGCCCAAGAACCCGACGAGCGTCATCAGGAAGCCCATGTTCAGCTCGATATGGGGGATCAGGGTCGACAGCGCCACAGCTCCCCAATCCTGTTTCGTCAGGAAGGCCGTCACGACATAGACCAGCAGACTGAGCCCGAGCCACTTCAACACCCGGGAGTACTTTTTGTACGGCACGCGGATCTCGAGCCAGACGATGGCCACGGCCACCAAGAGAAGCCAGAGATAATAGGGCAGGCCAAAGAGCATTCGCAGCGACGCCGCCATGATCCCGAGATCGGCTCCGATGTTGATGGTATTGGCCACGACCAGAAGCCCCACGGCGAACCACAGCAGGCGCCTGGAATAATGACGCTTGATCACTCCGGCCAGGCCTTCCCCCGTCACCAGGCCGATCCGGCCGCACATCTCCTGGATGGCCACCATCGAGGGGATGAGAAAGAGGGACATCCAGTTCATCCCGTAGCCGTACGCGGCGCCGGCGATGGAGTAGGTGGCGACGCCGGACGGGTCGTCATCGGCCGCTCCGGTGACGAACCCGGGTCCGGCCTTTTTCAAGAATCCGCGCGCCCTCTTCCAAAGAGTCATGTCAGCATCATAAGATAAAGAGGTCTGTTTTCATACCGTAAATCGGCAGCTTTATTGACTCTCTTTCTTTCCGATGTTACCCTTTTGCCCAACATTCCATGGAGGGGGAGGAAATGGCCGTCGACGGGATCGAAGGACCGGGCCAAAGCGAACGAGTCAAACCGGCCTCCACGCGGTCCGGAGCGGGAGACCGGCGGCACGTGGCGAGACTGGTCTTGGTGGCTTTTCTGATCACCTTCACCTTCCTCCGGATCATGATCTTTCAGATCATGAACAACAAGCTGCCGGATATGTTCGTCTACATCGGCGGCACGCATGTCCATCACTTGAATCTGGGGATCTTCTTGCTGTCGTTCGTCGGGGCTTACCTGCTGTTCGGCCGGTCGAAGGAACGAAAGGCGAAGTGGGTGGCCATTCTCTACGGCATCGGACTGGCGATGACGTTCGACGAATTCGGGATGTGGCTTCACTTGGGGGGAAGCTATTGGCAGCGGGCGAGCTTCGACGCGGTCACTGTGGTCGTGGGGTTTCTGATGCTGATGGCCTATGGGCCGTCGGTCAAGGAGATCCGCGGGAAACACGCTGTCACGATCGTGATCTTATTGGTATTGGCGGCTGGCTTCTTTATCCTTCTCTTCCAGACCGTCAACAAATACGGGGGAAAGGTTAAACCGCGTTCGGTAAGACCGGGAGTGAATCAAAGCCAGAGCGAGGCCGCGGCGGGGACAGCGGCGCGGTCGGTGAGAGCGATCGCGTCGCGGGCGCAGACGCTGCGGCAGACGCCGCAGCCGTAACACTTGCGCTCGTCGACGGCAGCTTTCTCTTTTTTCTTGCGCGGCCTGAACGCCTTGAACGGACAGATCTTGACGCACAGACCGCAGGCGCTGCACTTGTCGGGATCGACACCGGCCACATACTCGCCGCGGAAGAAGACGGGCGATTTGTGCGTGACGGTCGTCTTCATGGCGTAACAGCCGGCAGCGAGCAGTTGCAGATGCCGGCCAGGAACGGCGTGATGAATGTCCAGACGGTGTGGCAGTTGCCTTCCCGCTCGCTCTCGCGGATCCGGGCCAGGGCTTCCGTCTTCGGCATCGATTCGAGGCCGGCCGTGTGCGGCCCGACGAGGTAGGACGCGTCGGCCTCACCCAGGAGCTTGGCGATCCCGCCGCCGTTCGGCTCCATGCTGACGCCGAAGCAGTAGCGCTGCTCCTTGCCGACGGACACGTGCCGGCAGATGCAGGCCAGGCGCACGACCGAGGTCGTCAGGGCCAGGATGCGCTCGACGTCCTCGATGGGCACGACCTGCCCGAAGTGTTTGGGCTGCTGTCTGGCCGTGATCTTGGTGCGGACGCCCTTCCACAGGAAGTCCGGCATCACGTCGAGCGCGGTCAGGGCCCTCTCCCCCTTCGCCAGATGGCCCGGATCCTCGAAGAACCGGGTGATCATCCGCCTCCGCCTCAGGTCGCTGAGCAGGTCCTCGGCGTAATTATTGGCGTTGAGGTACCACTTCTTCCCCTCGCCGTGCTGATGGCAGAATTCGCACATCCTGGCGCCATCCTGCCATACCCTCTCCAAGGTGTCAATCAAGGGGGCAACCTCGGGGACATGGGATCTTGGGGACATGTACCTCTCGGTACGTGTCCCCGGCAGGCGGGGAAGGTGAAAACGTCCCCATTAAGGCCGGCGGGGCTTGGATCGGCCCCATAAAAAGCGGGGCAGGCCAAAGCCGTTCCAACAGCAAATGTCTCTATAAGCCGATGTTTCTGCGGCTTTTTTGGCCTTTGCCAAGATTGAGTACGTCATCTCCTAGGTTTAACGACTCGCAAGTTTTGGACATCTCCCCAAGAAGCTCCAGCGCGCCGAGGCTCAGTTTAGGAAAATCTCATCCGGTTTAGGAAAATAATAGGAAAATCTGGTGCAGTTTAGGAAAATCCTCAGCCGAAATAGGAAAATCCCGGGATGATTTTGGAATCAAGAAAAATTCATAAAAATCACTTGACAAGCAGTATACTATACACTATAGTCTATTACACAATATAGTGAGATACACATCATGACCGACAAAGCGCAAAACGAACCCGACATCGGCACTCTCGAAACGGAGATGAACCGGGGGTTCCTCCACATCCTCGTCCTGGCCCTGCTCGAAAAGGACATGTACGGCTATGCGATGGTCAAGCACATCGAGAGCCTGGGCTACAAGGTCGAGGAGAACACCCTCTATCCCCTACTCCGCCGCCTCGAGAAGAACGGCTGGATCGCCTCGAAGTGGGACCTGACCGAGGACAGGCCCCGCAAATTCTACTCCATAACCCGGGAGGGACGCGCCCTCCGCGCCGCGCTTCTCGATGTCTGGAAGAACCAGAACCGCGTCCTCGACGAGATCACCAAGGAGATCCCCCATGTCTGACAAGCTCGACGCCTATCTCGAAGAGATCAGCCACTTCCTCTCCGGCCGGGCCGAACGGGAAGAGATCCTGTCCGAGATCCGCAGCCACATCATGGAGAAGGCCGCCGAGGGCCCCGGCGAGTTCACCGACGCCGCCATCGAAAAGGCCATCGCCGCCTTCGGCCCGGCCCGCCAAGTCGCCGAGAAATATCTCGACCACAGCCGGCCCATCATCGACCCGGCCTACAAACGCTATCTCTTCCGCTACACGACGCTGATATTCGCTGCCCACACGCTCCTGACCATCGCGGCCGTCATCTTCAAAGAGGACTTTATCCTCTTCCCGTTCCTGTTCCTGCCCCGGCTCGGCGTCATCGAAGCCCTGATGTACCTGCCCACGGCTTTCCTGGCCGACCTGGGCATCGTCGCCGTGGTCCTCTACTTCATCACCCAGAGCGGCAAGAACGTCAAGCTCCCCTGGCCGAAATTCGGCGTCGATCTCGACGAGGTCAAGCCGCCGACCAAGAACTTCTGGGTGAGCCGCATCGCCACGGCCATCGGCGCGGTCATCATGCTGGCCATCACCGATTTCGCCCTCTATCTCTTCGCCAAGCACCAGACCATCGTCTTCGTCAACCTCGACTGGACGGACCCGCGACCGCTCTTCACCCCCGGGGCCGGACGCCGCATCTCGCTCATCATCATCGCCGGTTTCGCCGTCTCGACCCTGACGCTCCTCATCAAGCTTGTCACCCGCTCCCGCTGGGTCGACGTCGTCAATAACGCGATCTCCCTCGGCCTCATCGGCCTCCTCCTGAGCCAGCCCTTCGACAACCTCTTCGCGGTCCGGATCGCCGAGAACATCCTGCCCAAGATCAGGTTCGCGGCGAAATTCATGCTCCTCTTCATCGCCCTGATGACGACCATCGAGCTCATCAAGAACATCGTCATCATCAGCCGGAAAAAGTTCGCACAGGTTGAACATAAATAACAGGTTACGACTTCTTTGATACTCGGCACTGTGCTATAATCAGTTGTAGAAATGGGATTCGATGGTTAAGAATTCAAAGAAGCTCCAGGCTTTTGAGGCCGACCGAATTCGTGCCGAGAAGGTCGACGTCGAGCAAAATCTCCGGATACTCGATGCCCTTTACGAAGAAGCTGTCATGCTTGGAGCGTTGCCGCCAAAGGACCCGCTCGAGGGTATCGAGACGAAGATCCGGATCGCCAAGGCGGTAAACAGTGTTCAAAAATCTGATGTAGTAGGGATCGCTGTCGAACTCTCTGGCCGCGGAATCCCGTACATGATTATTGGCGGATAGGCCGTCCTGCATTACGGAGAACCTCGGCTAACAAAAGACATCGATATCACGCTCGGAGTAGGCGTGGAACAATTGCCCGTCGTCAAGGACGCCGTCAGCGCTCTCGAGTTGCGCATTGAAGGCAACCGACGTATCGAGAAAGACCGACAGGGCCCGGGCGACGGTGAAGACGACAAAGCCCATGACGACGATCGCCAGGGCAATGACGGCGATGGCCTTGGTGTTCGAGACTTTCTTGGCCAGACCCTGAGGCGCGAGCACGTCCCAGAGCGACTTTCCGACGAACCCGATCATGATCATCAGGCCCAGGAAGAGCCTGTAGCCGTTGATCCGGCCCTTGGCCTCGGTCGCGTCGGTGAGCTGGAAGAAGGGCGAGACGAGCCAGACGGCGAACAAAAGAACGAGCACCGTCAACACGATGACCGGCGTCTTCTTCGGGTCGAGCTTGATCTTCATCGTCCCCATTATATCAAATGGGGGACACAATACCATTTCCCCAATTAGAGCCCGCCGTACTCGCCCAAGTACCGGACGTACGTCCGCTCCTGGCGCCTCAGGATCTCGATGAAGCGGGGGTCGCCCCTGAGCTGGTCGTAAGAATGATCGCGAATGTTGTTGAGGAAGGGGAAGCCATAGAGGTATTCGTAGACATCGTCGAAGCCCCGTTCGATGGCCAGCTCGATGTCCCCGAGAGCTTGGTCCTTCATGCCCAGCAGCGCGTAGATCCGCGACCGGTAGTAAGTGTATCTCACCGGACGGTCCGAGTCCCGGGCCGCGGCGACGGCCTCGAGCGCGGCCTTGCGGTCGCCTTGGGCCGCCGCAAGGAACCCGCGGACCGCGACGATGTAGCCCGCTCCCGGTGCCAGGGTTTCGGCCATGGCCAACTCGGCGGCCGCGGCATCGTAGCGCTTCGTCAGGACGAGCACCCGCGCCCGGATGCAGTGCGTCAGGAAGTCGTCCGGCTCGAGCTCGACCATCTTGTCGAGGTCCGCCAGCGCGGATTCGTAGAGACCCAGATGTTCATAAGACCAGGCCCGAAGCATCAGGACGTCCGCGGTCGGCCCGCCCGCCTGGATGACCCTGGAATAATACTCCGCGCTCCGCTCCAAGATCCCGATGCTCCTCAGGAACGAACCGACGTCCATGAGGACTTGGAGGCTCGCCGGATCGAGCTCCAGGGCCTTCTTGAAATAGGCATAGGCCTGGTCATTGTCCCGCCTGAAAAAATGGATCCAGCCGATGCCGATATTGGTCTCGGCCCGTTCAGGGGCCATCTCGTAGGCCCGGCGGTAGTTTTCGGTCATCAGCCGCAGGGTCTCGGGTTCCCGGCCATCATAGGCGAACCGGTGTTGAAAGGCGTCGCCCAGGCCGAGATAGGCCATCGGGCACCCGGGATCGACCTCGCGGGCCTGGTTGAGAAGGCTGATCATCTTCTCGAGGTCGGCCGGAGCAAGCGACAGCGTATATTTGCGCTCCACCGCCCGAGCCGTCTCGTAGTAGCGCGTCGCCTCGACCGAGCAGCCCTGGAGAGCCTCTGGCCGGGCAGAGGTCGGGACGCCGAAAGCCCGGCGGACGCCGTTGGCGATGCGGGCCTCCAAACCCGCGATGTCGGCTTCCGTCCCGGGCAAGCGGTCCGTTTTGAGCGCTTGGGCGGCCCCGGCCTCGCGGACCTCGTAGTCGATCCGGACTTTGGCGCCGGTGCGGGCGAAGCGGCCGACGAGGAACCAGCCCGCCCCCATCCTGGCCGCAATGGCGGCAAGGTCGACTGGCGTGAGCGGCGCTCCCGGCTCGAGGCCGATCGTGCGCATGGCCTCGGCGACGACATCGAGACTGTATACGGTCAGGTGCTCGGCGCTCCGCTGAAGATTGCGGATGAGATGGTCGGGGACGGACTCCTGAAGATAATCGAGGCCCTGGTCGCCCGTGCCGTTGACGAAGGGCAGGACGGCGAGCGCGGGCCGTTGGCCGGTCGACACGAAGCGGGGGTGGTCGCCGCTGATCGCGCGCCAGCCGAGGAGGCCGATGACGAGGACCGTCGTGAAGGCGGCCAGGACATACCAGCGGCGGAGGAAGAGCGCGCGGGTGCCCTGTCTTGGCGCTCGACGAGGGGGCTGCGGCGGGGTGCCGGAGCGATTTCGCGCTCGTGGAGCCGCCAATTCAGCCAATTGTCGATCTCGTCCTTGTAAGCGAGGACGCGGGCCTTGGGCGATCCTTCAAGGCGGTGGATAGGCAGGCCGAGGCTTTCCTCCCAGCGGCGGCAGGTGCGGATATCGCGGCCGAGGTAGGCCGAGATCTCCTTCCAGGATTGGAGGACTTCTCGCGCGCTCATCGCCCTGACCCCGAGGGGGAGAGATTGCTTGTGACCTAACCATAAATTATTCATAAGAAAGGGGGTTTGTCAAGCTCTTGAGATTCCCCGGCTGACAAGCTATAACTGGCAAAGTCCGCTTTCGACCTTCTTGAGGAGAGGCCATGGCCAACATAACAATGCTCGGGACGGGACTCATCGGGACGTTCTATACGCAGACGCTCCACGGACTGAGAAGCCGCGATCGCGTGGTCAATGTCTATTCGAGGTCGGCGGAGCGGGCCAAGGCATTCGCGGCTGAGCACGGCATCCCGCGTTGGAGCTCCGACCTGCGCGATGCCATCCAGAACTCCGAATCGGAGATCGTGGTCGTCGGGCTCCCGAACGACATGCACCTGGAAGCCGTCAAGCTCGCCGCTGAATCGGGCAAGGCCGTTCTGTGCACGAAGCCGCTCGGGCGCACGGCGGCGGAGGCTCGCGAGATGCTCGCGGCCGTCGAAAAGGCAGGCGTTTTCGCCGGCTATCTCGAGGATCTCGTCTACACGCCGAAGACCCTCAAGGCCCTCGCCTCGACCCGCAATGGCGCCATGGGCCGCATTTTGTGGACGCGGTCGCGCGAGACCCATCCCGGACCGCACAGCGCCTGGTTCTGGGATCCGGCGCGATCGGGCGGCGGCGCGATCATCGACATGGGCTGCCATTGCATCGAGATCGGCCGGTCGTTCATCGGCAAGGACAAGCGGCCTCTCCGGGCCTTCTGCTGGGGCGCGACCCAGGTCCACCCGATCAAGGCCGAAGACCACGCCATCGGGCTCGTCGAGTACGAAGGCGGCGCCATCAGCCAGTTCGAAGTCAGCTGGACGTTCCGGGGCGGGATGGACTTGCGCGACGAAGTGAGCGGAACAGAAGGGACGATCCGCCTCGACCATTTCCTGCGCACGGGCTTCGAGATGTTCACGGCCGCGGGCGAGGGCGGGTACGTCGCGGAAAAGGCCGAAGGCCAGAAGGGCTGGCTCTTCCCTGTCGGCGACGAGGCCCACGAGCTCGGCTACATCCACATGTTCCAGGACATGCTCGACGCATGGGAAGCGGGCCGCGAGCCGATAGAGACTTTTTACGACGGCTACGTAGTCAACGCCATCATCGACGCCTGCTACAAGTCGATGAAGTCGGGCCGGTGGGAGCCGGTCGTGATCGAGGGATGGCAAGCCCGAGTTGAAGACTCCGTCGACGGAAATGCGGACGAAAGCGGCCGCCAAGAAGTGCCGCGGACGCTCCCGGAAAGACGGCGGCGAAGGGCAAGAAAGGGTCACGGCCGCCCCCCTGAAGGGACCGAAAAAGGCCCCTGGGAGGCCCCAGGAGGCGAAAACGGGGCCTGGGCAGGGGGTTGGCCCCGGCAAGCCCGAAACAGGGGCTTTTTTGGTCATCAAGACAGAACGCCTCCCCGACGGCCGGACCAAGCGGATCTTGAAGGACAAGGCCTCCGGCCAGCATCGTCGAAAAGATCGAATGACTCGAAAGGGGTCGGGTGTTCGGAAAGGGGTCAACACGTGCTTTTTGCGCGTTTGTTGACCCAAGAGCGCAAAAAGCAGGTCTGACCCCTTCTTAGGATTTGAATTTGGTGACATAAGACCTGAAAAGGAACCCGATGATGACAAAACGAATCTTCTTCGATCAGAAGGCCGTCGCTTCTATGCGTCCTCGCCTTCCTCGCCCTAACCCTTGCGCCCAACCTTCTCCCCTCCCCTAAAGCCGGCCAAGATTTCCCCGGCCGCCCCGTCACCTCTCTCGAATCCGCCACAACCCCCGCGATCGCCGCGCGCCGGGCCAAGCTCATGGACATCCACAAAGACGGCGTCATCATCATCCCCTCTCAATACAACTCCCGCGGCGGACTGCGCGATAATCTCAATTTCCTCTATCTCACCGGGCTCCAGGAGCCCGATGCGGTCCTCGTCCTCGATCCGGGCGGCAAGCCGCGCGAGATGATCTTTCGGCGCATGGCCGCCGGCCCAGGAGCGCGGGGCGGGGCGGGCGGAATCGTCGTAATGGGCGGCGCAGGCGGGCAAGAAATGATGGCCGTGCCAGGCGCTCGCGGCGGGCAAGCTTCGGGCCAGGAGGCCGCGATCCCCGACAAGGGGCTTGTCGAGAAAGCCAATACGCAGCTGGCATCGGCGCTCTTCGGCATCGTCAGGGCGGGGCGCGCCAAACGCGTCTATCTCCCCTTCTCCGACATGGATTTCCTGGCCCGGACGTTCGGGGCCGCCGGGATGCCGAATCCGCTTACCCAATCCGATTCCTTCTTCAACGTCGACCCCACACTGAGTGAGATGCGCCTGACCAAGGACGCCGACGAGATCGCCGCCCTGCGCGAAGCCATCGACCTCACGGCCGAGGCCCTCAACGAGGCGTACCGCGCGGCCGAACCCGGGCATGCGCGAGGTCGACCTGGCCGCGATCCTCCGATTCGCCTTCGACAAGCGCGAGACCAAGGAGTCGTTCCTTCAGGCCGCTTCCGGCCCGAACTCGACCGAGATCCATTTCGGGTCGACGGCGCGTCCGCTCGCTAAGGGCGACCTCGTCGTCTTCGACGTCGGGGCGTACATCCGCGGCTACACCTCGGACATCAGCCGCACGATCCCGGCGAATGGGCGTTTCACCAAGGAACAAGGGGCGATCTACGCGCTCGTCCTCGAAGCCGAGAAGGCCGGCTGCCGCAAGCTCGTGCCCGGCGTCACCTTCAAGGCCGTCCAGACCGAGGTCGAGGACATCCTCATGGCCGGGCTCGAGAAGCTGGGCCTCGTCACCGACGTCACGAGCCCCTGGCAGAGACGGCTCTACATCCAGCACGGCTTCGGTCACGGCATCGGCCTCGACGTCCACGACGTCTGGAGCTGGCACAGCCCGCGCCTCGACAAGGTGGCCATGGCCCCCGGCATGGTCATGACCATGGAGCCGGGATTGTATTTTCCCGAGGTGCGGTTCGACGCGTTCCTCGACGCGCTCAAGGGCAAGGCCCCCGACGCCGAGATCGCGGCGTTCCGGGAGAAGGTCGGGCCGATCTACAAGAAGTACGCCGGGATGGGCGTCCGCATCGAGGACGACGTGCTGATCACGGACGGCGGGAGCGAGATCCTATCGGGCCGCGTGCCGAAGGAGATCGCCGACATCGAAAAGCTGATGCGGGAGAAGAGTCCGTTTAATTTGATGAAATAAGGGGTCTGACGTGATCTTTACGCGCTTTTTATTCCTAAGAGCGTAAAGAGCAGGTCTGACCCCTTCTTGTTCTTGGCTTTATCTTGCCGGCGCCAGCGAGATCAGCGCCCTCAGCGTCCGGAACCCCTCGATATAATCGTCCGCCGTGAAAGACAGGGTCCGGGCGTCCACCCGCTTGACGTTCGGAAGGAGCATCGCCCCCATATCGGCCTGGGCCGAAACGTGATAGCCGAGCTCGAACGTGTAGGGCGCATTCATCTTGAACGGCTTCGCCTGGCCAAGCTTCGCCAACGCTTCCCTGACGCCGGTCTCGATCATCTGACGGGCCTCCGCCATCGGAACGAGCTTAGCCGCAGTTCGCCCGTAGGCCTCCTTGACCGCGACCGTCACGACCTCTTTCCCCAGGACCTCACTGGCCTGCCGGCAGACGGCCGTATCGCCGCTGACGAGGACCACGGGCACGCCATAATAGCCGGCGATCGCGGCGTTGAGCCCGAGCTCGGGCAGCTCGATGCCGTTGACCTTGATGTAGCGGACGACGCCCCCGGAGATCGTGTGATCGAGGATGGCATCCTGAGTCCCCGCCTTGGCGTGGTACCCGATGAACAGGCAGGCTTGGAACGATGAGTCGATCCCCTGCATCATCGACAGCGGCTTCGGCGTGCCGGTGATGAGAGTGGCCCGGGGGTCAAGGTCGCCGGGATCGATATTCCGCATGGAGCCGTGGGAATCGTTGACCACGACTTCGGTGGCGCCGGCGGCAAAGGCCCCTTGGACCGCGGCGTTGACGTCCGCGGCCATCCACTTCCGCGCGGGGCCGTATTCCGGCGTGCCCGGCGTTGTCTGATCGGCATGGACGACCCCCCAGATGCCCTCCATGTCGACCGAGATGAAGACCTTGAACTTGGGCTTCTGCTGGGCGGATGCGAAGAACAAGGCAAAGCGAGAGGATGGCGACGGCACTAAGAACGAGGGCTGATTTTTTCATTGGATCCTCCGGGAAATCTGAATCTCTGTTTTCGTGGCAAAAAACATCGATTTTAGGCCCTTTATGCCCATTTTGTTGGGCTTAACTTATTGATTTATTTGTGTATTTCTGTGGTCCGACCCCATTGTAAGGGGCTCTCCGCCCCGGGCAATGGGCGCGGTCGCAGAGCTGGCAGGACTGGAAGCCCTCCTCGGAGGGGAAGAGAATGCCGGAGATGGACTTGCGCGGGAGCATGAGCATGCTGTCGGTGAGGCGAACGCCGATCAAGCGTTCCGTGTCGCCGAAGATCGAGAAGAGCTTCGTCTGCTCGGTGATGGGCCAGTCCTCGAGTGAGCCGGGGCTCATGGCGGAGAGAGGGCCGAGGCCGTAGCGCTCTTCAAGTTGGGCAGAAAGCCACGCGGCACTTTTCTCAAGGGCAAAATTCGCCATCTCCTCGAGATAATACTGCTTGAGAAGGTCCGTCTTGGGCGCTGGCCGCACGTTCTCGAGATCAGGGCCGACCGTGATGATGAAAGGAAAAACCTTGTTGGTCGCTTCCAGGTTCTGCCGTAGGACAAGGCTTTCAAACGTCGTGCCCGCCACCTCGACCGTCCTCTCCCCTTTCGCGCCGACGTAGGCGACCTCAAAGACGCCTCTCGGTTGAATGAGTCCTTGGGCAAGCGCGACAAGTTCGTCGAGGCTATCGAACCCGGCCCTCGCCGGATCGAATCGCAGCCGCGCTGCAAGCTCACTCGACATCCAGGATCACGGGGATCGGTCCGGTCGTTTCCATGGCCCCTCATGATTACCCTGAATCGACGCGCGAATCAAGCACCGCGTCTGCCCCCGCTATAAACTGGCTTTTCTCCTATCTCCGGGATTCCCTCTCCAGGCGGCGATGGGTGTTGCCTCGAAGATCCCCGTCCGTGGCTCCCAAAGTCCGGAGAAGAAACCATTGACTGCCCCCGAAGGAGATGCTATCTCTTTCGCGAGGGAAACCGATGGAATTCAGCAAAGACGTCCTCAAGATCGATTGCGCTTCCGCAGCCGAGCAAGATCAGCGCTTTTATCAAAGATCAGATCCAATCGATGCACCGGAAGGGCATCGTTATCGGCCTCAGCGGAGGTGTCGATTCGGCCCTCGCGGCGGCTCTATCAGTGAAGGCCCTCGGCAAGGACAAGGTCCTCGGCTTGTTGCTCCCCGACAAGGAATCGAGTCCGCAGAGCGCCGAATTCGCATCGAAGCACGCCGTCGCTCCTGGGCATCGAGGCATTCACCGTCGACATTACGCCTATCCTCGAGGCCTTCGGAACCTATGAGAAGCGGGACGCTGTCGCCAAGTCGGTCTTCCCCGAATTCGGCCCCGGATACGCCATGAAGATCACGCTCCCTTCCGATATCCTGAACAAGGACAGCTATAATATCTTCAGCCTGACTGTCGTCGACCCCCAAGGGGCCACAAAAACGGCCCGCCTCACGAGCGAGCAGGCCCAGGGCATCATCGCCGCCACCTGCACCAAGCACAGGACCCGGATGATGACCCAGTACTACCACTCCGAGAAGCGGAACTACCTCGTCTGCGGAACGACCAACAAGAGCGAGGCCATCCAAGGGCTTTTCGTCAAGTACGGTGACGGCGGAGTCGACATCGAGCCGATCGCCCATCTCTTCAAGACCCAAGTCCGCGCAGTTGGCGGCCTACATGGACGTCATCCCCGAGATCGTCGGCCGCGCCCCCTGTCCGGACACCTACAGCGCCCCGGTGACGGACGAGGAGTGGTACTTCCGGATGCCGTTCGATGTGCTCGATCTGTTGCTCTTCGCCTGGGAGAACAAGGTCGCCCGTCCCCGAGATCTGCCGGGTCATGGGTCTCACCGAAGACCAGGTCAAGCGAGCCTTCAGGGATTTCACGAGCAAGTACAACACAACCGAACACCTCAGGCGGCTTCCGCCAACCCTGGGTTGACCTCTTCCCTTTTCTTGGCTAAACTGATGATAATGTCACGCAGATCCCGTCTCTTTCTTTTGGGGGCTTTATTTGCCCTCCCTCTTCTGATCACTACGATGTGCAAAGGTGCCGAAATGACCTCCGTCGATACCGGTTCCGCAAAGACAGATAAGATCCCCAAGGAGGTCTGGGATTCCCTGTCGACTAAGAAGATCTACTTCGGGCACATGTCCGTCGGCTTCAACATCCTCGACGGCATCCGGGACCTCATGCAGGAGGATCGGGCGCGCCAAGCTCAACATCGTCGAGACTTCGGATCCCGCGGCCTTCGGGGAGCCGATCTTCGCCCATTCGCCGATCGGAAAGAACGGATATCCTCTCTCGAAGATCGACCAGTTCCGCACGATCCTGGAAGGCGGGGTCGGCGACAAGGCCGACATCGCCTTCTTCAAGCTCTGCTACGTCGACATCCACGGCGGGACCGACGTCGACGCTCTCATCCGCGCCTTCGACGAAACGATCCAGGCCCTGCAAGCGCGATTCCCGAAGCTCACGATCGCGGTCGTCACCGCGCCTCTGACCGTCGTGCCCGCCGGCCTCAAAACGAGCCTCAAGAAACTCCTCGGCCAGGGCGAGCCCGACAAGGCGGCGAACATCAAACGCGAGGCGTTCAACGCCCACCTGCGCGAGAAGTACGGAAAGCTCGTCTTCGATCTGGCCGCTCTCGAATCAACGCTGCCCAACGGCCAGCGCACGTCTTTCGTCGAGGACGGCAAGACTTACTACGCCCTGGATCCGTCCTACTCGGATGACGGCGGGCATCTCAACGCCACGGGAAGGCGGATCGTCGCGGCCGGCCTGCTGCGTTTTCTCGCCGAACTCGGTCCGAGACCTTGAGCTTCGGCCCGATGGTCTCGTGAGGAGGAAGACAGAATGGCGTTTTCCAAGAGACTGATCCAGATAGACCCGGAAGCCGAAACGAACCGGATCGTCGAGGGGCTGCGCGAGATCGTGGCCAAGAAGTTCCACAAACGCGGCGCGGTCATCGGCATCAGCGGCGGCGTCGATTCGAGCGTCTGCCTGGCGCTCGCCGTCCGGGCCTTCGGTCCTGACAAGGTCCTGGGCATCACGATGCCCGAAACCGATTCCAATCCGGACAGCGAAGTCCTGGCCCGAAAGCTCGCCCAGCACTTCGGGGTCGCGTATCTCGTCAAGGATTTGACCGCCGCCCTGGCCGGCTTCGAGGCTTATGCCCGGAGGGACAAGGCCATAAAAAAGATCTTCCCCGAATACGATGCCACCTACAAGGCGAAGATCGTCCTGCCCTCGGCCTTGGGCGCGAAGGACCAGCTGAACGTCTACCAATTGACGATCATCTCGCCGGAGGGCGAAACGAAGACGCAACGGGCGCCCCTCAAGGAGTATCTCGATATCGTCGCCGCCTCCAATTTCAAGCAGCGAAGCCGCATGGCCATGCTCTATTACCAGGCGGAGCGCCTGAACTACGCCGTCATCGGCACGGGGAACAAGAACGAGCACGACCAGGGGTTCTTCGTGAAATTCGGGGACGGCGGGGCCGACGTCAAGCCCATCGCCCATCTCTTCAAGACCCAGGTCTTCCAGCTGGCCGCCTACCTCGACGTGCCGAAGGAGATCCGGGAGCGCGTGCCGACGACGGACACCTACAGCGCCGAGTGCACCCAGGAAGAATTCTTCTTCAGGGTCCCGTTCGAGATCGGCGATGTCATCTGGTACGCGATGGAGAAAGACGTCCCCGTCAAGGAAGTCGCCGAGGAGCTCGGCCTCAGCGAGGACCAGGTCACCAATATCCAGAACGACATCCGGAGGAAGATCCGGACGACCGAGTACTTGAGGGCCGGGCCGCAACACCTTGGCTGACGCAAGCGCCGCCTACACCAAGCTCGTCCACAACTTCCTGGAGGATTCCGCCGCCCGATTCCCGGACAAGGACGCCCTGTTCTACCTCGGGAAATGGCACACGTACCGCGAGATCAACGAACGGGCCAACGCGCTCGCGCATCTGCTTCATCGGGTCTGGGAGCGAAGAAGGGCGACCGGATTGCCCTCTTAATTGAGAATTCCCCCGAATACGTGATCACCTACTACGCCATCCTGAAGGCGGGAGGGATCACGGTCGCGCTGAACACGGAAAACACGGCCACGGACGTCGGCTACATCATCCGTGACTGTGGCGTGCGGTTCTTCGTCACGAATCAGAAGACATCTCGCGAAGGATCGGTCAAGCTTTCGCCAAGGCGGGGCCGGTCGAGAAGGTCCTGGTATGGGGGGGTCAGTCGAGGGCTAGCGGGAGCGGAGCGTGCGGCGCGGGGCGCAGGTCGAAGCGCGGGCCTTGTCTCTCTCCCCGAGGCGTTGGATACAGAAGCGAAAACGAATCCCGGCGTTCCCCTGATCGAACAGGACATCGCCTCGATCGTCTACACATCCGGGAGCACCGGGAAGCCGCGGGGGGCCACGCTGAGTCACCTCAACATCGTGTCCAATACGCGGTCGATCGTCGAATACCTCGAACTGACCCCCGACGACCGGATCATGGTCGTCCTCCCCTTTCACTACATCTACGGGAAATCACTCCTGAACACGCACTTCTTCGTGGGGGGATCCGTGGTCATCGATAATCGGTTTCTGTATCCCGCCGCCGTCCTCCAGACAATGCGGGAACAGTCTGTCACGGGATTCGCGGGTGTGCCCTCGACCTTCACGATGCTACTGAATAGATCCATCCTGAAAGACGCAGAAGTTCCCGACCTTCGATATCTGACCCAGGCCGGGGGAGCGATGGCCCCCGCCGTTCAGAAGGAAGTCGTAAAGGCATTCGCCCCGGCCAAGCTCTATGTCATGTACGGGGCGACCGAGGCCTCGGCGAGGTTATCGTACTTGGACCCCAAGGACCTTCCCCGGAAATGGGGATCCATCGGCAAAGCCATTCCCGAGGTCGAGCTCTTCGTCGCTGACGAGCACGGTCATCCCCTCGGCCCCGGGAAAGAGGGCGAGATCGTGGCCCGCGGCCCGAACATCATGCAAGGCTACTGGGGCCAGCCTGAGGAAACGAAGCGGGTCCTGAGGAACGGGCTCTACTTCACCGGGAGATATCGGGGTCACGGACGAAGAGGGTTTCATCTTCATCGTCGGGCGGACCTGGGACATGATCAAGGTCGGCGGGAAATCGGGTCAGCGCCAAGGAGATCGAGGAAGCCCTTTACGAGCATCCGGCCGTCTGCGAGGCGGCCGTGATCGGCGTCCCTGACGATCTGCTGGGCGAGGTGCCGAAGGCGTTTCTTGTCTTGAAGCAGGGCGGCTCGGAGGGATTGGAAGAAGCGCTCAGGGAGTTCTTGAGCGAGCGGATTGCATCCTATAAGATCCCGAAATATTTCGAATTCCGCGATTCTCTGCCGAAGAACGAAGCGGGGAAGATCCAGAAAACGAAGCTGCGTTAGACGGCTTCGCCCAGCGTCCCGTTCGCCTTTTTCCGTTCGATAAACTCGGTGACATTCCTGATCGAATCGAGATTGTCCGGGACGAGCTCCGATGGGGTCGATGGATATGGCGAATTCCTGCTCGACGAAATTGATGAGCTCCAGCATCCCTGTCGAATCGAGGATCGAACTCTCCAGGAACGACGTCTCGTCGCCGAGCTTCGAGCCGTCGCCAAATAGAAACGTCGTGACGATATAATTCCGGACCTTCGCGCTGATATCGTTCATCGGCAAGTCTCACAAGATGATACCATTCTATGAAATTTGCAGAATTATACAAGGGCATCGCCGAACGCGCGAACCTGGTCAAACTCTAAAAATCAACCTTGGGAGAATCTCAGGAATGAGTGCGACCGCCCCGAAGGGGCTTACTGCTTTTTGCCGCGTTTCTTCTTCGCGTAAAAGCCGAGCGATACCAAGCCGGCACCAAGCAACACGATAGCGGCGGGCTCAGCGACGGAGACCGGGCCTGACCCGCCTCCCCCTCTATGTCCTGCCGTGGTTGCCGCGGGGCCCGAAGTCCGACGCGATCGCGATCGAACCGACCGTCAGTAGCAACAGGAATGTCCAAGCAACAATAGTCCCGAACTTTCTGAACTTTTCATCATTAACCTCCGCCTTCTTTTCCTGACAGTATTATCGCCAGCGACTAGCCAATTGTCAAGCCATTTATTTCGGGGGAAGAGGCCTTCCCATCGCCTTCTCCCAGGCCTCTCTGGGGCTCCTGAGCAGCCAGAGCACATAGGCGAGCATAACCAGCCCCAGCCCGAAGAAGATGAAACCTCCCGACCTATGGAGAAATCCCCCCTGGATGATCCGCATGTCCACGAAATAGGAAAGCAGATAGAGCGTCACGATGCGGACGGCGTTCTTCAAGACCGTGACGGGAAAGACGGCCAAGGCGAGTACGATCTTTTTCCAGGGCCGATTCAGGAACATCTGACCTGCCAGAACGCTCGTGATCAGGAGGGCCAGGCTCGAGCGAATGCCGCTGCATTCCTGGGCCACCTTGATGTCGAAGCCGGGAAGATAGAAAACGGAGCCCGCCTGAACGAAGGGCACCCCGAAGGCCCGAAAAAGGAGGTGGGTGAATCCGATCGACGCCGTCACGAGGGCCGATACGACGTGGTCCATCCAGGCGAGCGGCAGAGGGATAACGAACACGAGGAAAAGGAAAGGGAAAAGAGCCCTCCGGAAGGCCCCCTTCCCGAACAGGGCCAAGAAGGCTCCCGATAGGATCAGGATGCTGCCCGCCGCGCGGAGCTCCGCGTGGGCAATGAGGCCGGGCGACCAAAGCCAATCGATAAGGACGAGCCCGAATCCGAAGGCCATGACCGCACTTCCGAGAAGAGGCAAGCCCGGCTCGCCCCTGGACAACTTCTTCCTGCGCCTGAAGAGGACGTAGGCGCTGACCACGGGGACGAGGGGAATATGGGAGTAATAATCGGCCGGCTTCCCCGTTCTCACCAGAGTGAACAGGGGTCCGAAAGAAAGTGCGGCCGCCGCTGCCGCGGCAAGCACGAACAGAATCACTTTCCGAGTTTTGGCCGTCATCGTGTCGTGAAGAAGAACAAGACTCAACTCCCGGGCATGTTAGGTCAGGGGAAGCCGGCTGTCAACAAGCCCCTCGCGCATTCGGGTCGACCACCCTAGATCCGGATGAAGATCTTCCGGCGATATAGCCAATAGCAGAGGCCCCACATAAGAGCCTGGGTCATAATGGCGGCCGAGAACTCTACAGGCCAATTCCCTGCCCAGCTGAAGAGCCCGCTCGCAAAAGGAACGGCGATCAGCCTCAGCCATTCCGCTCCCCCAGTCTGGGCGAACAGATAAATAAAAAGCGGGTTCATCCCTACTGCCAGGAAGACCGATGCGCCCTTGCGGAACTTCAAAACGTCCATGAGCCAGTATGCCAATGCGAGCGCCAAAAGGCAGGCCCCTCCGCTCAGGATGACGAATGAGCTCGTGCAGATGCGCCTGAATAACCGGGGTGAAATGGCTCAAAGCCAAGCCGAAAGCAACGCCGCCCAATCCTAACGACGACCATCGTCAGGACTTTCCGCGCCTCTCGGCCCGGACCCCTCAGCAATCGCCCTGCGAGGACTCCCCAGATCACGAAGGCGGTTGACGGCACCATGTTGAAAGCTGACCCAGTTTTCTGGGGAGACGCTTCCCAGTGACGATCCGGTCGAAAGAAGTGCCGAAATTATTGCCGGCGATGAAACGGCTGGCCCTGTCCCAAGAGGGCCCACAGCCGATAAACGAGCTCGGTCAGTACGAGAAGCCCGAATGAAACCGAGAGTTGCGTTATGGTGGACCGCCTCAGGATCAGGAAGGCGACCAGGCTTGCGAACGCGAGTTGAGGGAGCATATCGTACAAGAAGGCCACATGGGAATTGTCCTCCACCGGGACGATGCGATAGATCGCCCACCCCAGAGTGAACAAAATCAAGTGATCTTCTTAGGGCATGAAGGAGGCTATCCCTCCACCGCTCCCCTTCTTCCCATCGCCTCGTGTAAGAAAAAAACATGGCCACGCCGCTGATGAACATGAAAAACGGCTGGCCGAGGTCCCACAGCCGCAGGCCGTTCCAGGGATGATGCTGGAACTGCAGGCCGATGGTGTGGACGATTGTTCCTTCGAACGCCGGCGCTACGAGCAGCTCATAGAGGCCCGTCGCCTCGGCGATAAGGAAGAACATCACGACGCCGCGGAAGAGGTCAATCGAAATGAGTCGCTCCCCAGGGTCTGTCCATGTCATCCTGGCTTCGCTTACCATCCGGTGGTCTCGATGTCGACGCGGCTCATCTTAGGGCGAGTGAACATTAAAGGCAAGTGCCGAACGAGAAGGCGGCATGGCCTCCCTCCTCAGCCTTTCTCGTTCTTCGAGAATGTATTCAAATATATAATATCGAAGGAGCGTGGCATCGTCGTTTCTGCGTCGCACTCGGGGAGAGTCATCGCGGCGTCTGCTTTTTTTCATTTTGGGCCACTTGCGATATTCAAATACGGCGCTTCAGATATTAAATATCAGAGGCTTAGGCCAAACGACCTTCTCCTCTGGGAAGCTATCAAATGGCAATAAGAGCAGAGGATTCGAAAACCTAAGTCTGGGTAGAACCGAGGTCGAGAACAACGGGCTTCTGAGGTTCAAGAGATCCTGGGGGGGCGATGGAAAGTACGCTGAGATATGTCATTTACGACGTCAAAAAACGTCGTTATGTTTAAATACTGGCACCGAAGGATTTTCATAACCGGATATTCACGTAAACTCCGATTCCTTTCCTCCGCCTTATGGGCCGGCTTTTCTATAAATGCGCTGGATAAAACGAAGGGAATCTGTCAAGACGGGCCCCGTTTTCAGGATGGATCATCTCATCGCGGGGCTTAAGAACGCTAAATTCGCCCACAGTTTTGGCCATTCAGGGTTTCGTACTATAATTAGCAAGGTCATGAATCCGGAATCTGGAGGGAATCATAAGGCCGATCCGAAGAGTCGGAGTCGGTATTCTGCGATGGGAAGGAGGCGGGATGGGGAACAAGATCCAGAACCTTCGGCATAAGCTCCTCAAGATGGCGGCCAAGAGCTTGCCAGGGAACGGTCTGCGTGTCCGGATATTGAGGATGTGCCGATACAAAATTGGCCGCGAGGTCTACATCGGGGAAGACCTTATCATCATCGATGAGCCGGACCGGGCGGACTCCTGCCTCGAGATCGGAGACCGTGTGGCGATATCTCCGAGGGTTACCCTCGTCTGCCATTCTGCTCCAAACTGGTCACGCATCCGCCCCTTCATCCAGGAGCGCAACGGCACGATCAAAATCTGCCCTGACGCCTGGATTGGCACGGGAGTCGTCATCCTTCCTGATGTCGAAATCGGCGAGGGCGCGGTTGTCGCGTCGAACGCCGTGGTAACTAGAAACGTCGCGCCCTATACGATAGTAGGGGGTATTCCCGCCCGTCCCATCAAGACGGTCGAAGTGCCTTGGCGGGGGTCCGGCGGGACGAGTGATAGAACCAGGAATGAACATCCCGCCTGTCGGACAGCCTACACCACTGAACTTGAGGCGGTGTGGCCGATGCCTCCTCCCCCATTCCTTCCCGGGGATCACTTTCGATGAGGAAGGCGTCTGCAGTCTATGCCGCGAACATCGCGAGCACCCGCCCGCCGGCGAAAGGGCGCTTCTCGAGATGCTCTCATCGAATAAGGGCCGGACTTACGATGTCCTTGTCGGCATCAGCGGGGGCAAGGACAGCTGCTATGTCGCCTATCTGGCCAAGAAGAAATACAATCTAAGAGTTCTGGGTGTCTTATACGATTTTCCGTTCATGCGCGACCTTGCCCGGGAAAACGCAAGGAATGTCTGTCGCACGCTGGGTATCGAGCTCGAAATCATCAAGACTCGAAAGAGCTTGGAATTCGATCTTCTCAAGAATCATATGTGTGCGATGGCAGGGACGGGTACGACCTGGGGGCAATGCCTGTTCTGTCATTACGGGATAGATGCGGTCCTCTATGGCTTGGCCAAAAAGAAGGGCATCCCACTCGTCCTGGGGGGAGTCACAAGTTATGAGTTGTGGAATCCTGGAAAGAGAATGGGGTTTCTCAAGGAACGGGTCGCAAGTCTCTCCTTGCCGGCAAAGATCCGGTTCGCGGCCTTTCAATTGAAGGCCTTATCGGACATCTCATCGCCCAGCGGCGGGAATTCCCTCTCCCCGGAAATTCTCAGTTCAAGCCCTATTCCCATCCTGTATGGCCAGAACACGGACCGCGACTCGTCAGGGTTTTTGAATATATCCGTTGGGACAGAGATATCATCGAGAAAACCCTGCAAGCTGAAGCCGGCTGGAAAAAGCCGGATGCCGCTCTCAGCTGGAGATACGATTGCATGCTGGAACCGCTCCTCGATTTTACGTACCTGAGGGAATTCGGGATCTCTACCGTGGGTGTCTATCTATCCAACCAGATCCGTGACGGGCTCATCCCTCGGGACGAAGCTCTCGAAATCCTGCGTAAGAGTGAAGCTCAGACCAGGCTCGATGCGAGCATGCATGAGGTCTGCCAATTTTTAGAGCTCCCCCGAAAATTCGAAGAGCAGTTTCTCAGGGGCACGAGCCGGGACACTTAGGATTGGCCGGGAGGCATACGGATGGCTCTATTTTTAGCTCGTTCCGACGGTGATCTTCTCCCAACCCCTCCGCCGGATCGTGGATTACTTCCGGAAACGGCTCGATCTCGAGCGCGGCGTGCTCCTCAAGCCCAACATCGTTTTTCCGGTCCGAGGATCGAGCGGAGAGATCACGCGTCCATCCGTGGTCGAAGCCCTCATCCAGGTCCTCAGGGAAATCAAGCCTGAAGTCGAAATCCTGATCGGAGAGGGGACAGCTGCGGGGACCGTGCCCGAGGCTAATTTCCGCGTCTCGGGATTCAGGGATTTGGCCCGCCGCTGCGGCGTCGAACTCGTCGATCTCCACAAGTCGAAAAAACGGCGCCTACCCTGGAAATATGGGACAATCGAGCTTCCTGATCTCGCCTTTGAAAGGACTTATATCAGCCTTCCGATTCTCAAGAAAAGCAGCGCCGTCCTTTTTTCGGGCGCGATAAAGAATCAAAAGGGACTTCTCCCGGCCCCGGTGAAAAAGCAGTTCCACCGGCTGGGACTTCACGGACCGTTGGCCGAGCTCACGCGGATTATCCAGCCTAGCCTGACTATCATGGACGGATCTAACGCCTTCGAAGAGGATCTCTTGATGGGGGGCGATGACATAATAGAGATGGATTGCTTATATCGTCCGCCGGCTGGGGCTGGCCGACCCTCAGTTCCTCAGGGAGCTTCGGTCCGGTCCGAGCTCCGCTGATGATCCTGCCAACGTCAATGGCGACGTAGACATCCCCGTCCGAAATATCGACTGGCACGAGGAAGAATACCAGGCTCTATTCAACCTCCGGCTCTGGTCGAATCCGAGGGCTTGTTCCATGTGCCGGCTGAGGTTCCACGAACTCAAGTCCGCGAATAGGCACGGCTTTTTCGACGTCATAAGGATCTACGCCAAGCTGGTCATGCGTAGCCTTGCCGGAGCAGATATTGTCTTTGGCTCGGATCCCTGTTTTGAGTATCGAGGAAAGCGATTAATCTGTATGGGCGATTGCACAAAGTCTCTGGCCGAAAAGGAGGGGCTCCGCCACATCCCCGGGTGCCCGCCGTCAATCAAGCAAATCGCCAAGGGCCTGTAGGAGAGGAACGGGCTGACATGCTCAATCGAACAGCAGGCCTCATCCCCCGTTACAACTGGGATATGAGGCTACCCGATCTCTTTGAGGTTTTACGGGCTCCATTCCGACGAACTGAAGACCCGGGGCGAATCTTCAAGGAAGCCCTCGGCGGCGCACCGGTCTTCTCCGGCTCCGGACGGACGGCGCTCTATCTCATCCTGAAAGCCCTCAACCTCCCGGAAGGATCGAAGGTCGGCGTCCCGCTTTTCTGCTGCCCTGTGGTTTTTGATTCCGTCCGACGAGCTGGCCTCGTCCCCAGATTCCTCGATATCAATCTCCAGGACTTCACACTCTCCGCCGATGACCTGAAGCACAAACGAGGCGACGTCGCTGCCGTGGTTGTCGTCCATATGTTTGGACATCCGGCGGACATGGACGCCATTGTCTCCGCCTCCGCGGGGCTTCCGGTTATCGAAGATTGCGCCCATTCTCTGTTCAGCCGATATAAGGGGCAACTGACGGGTTTCCTCGCCGACGCGGCATTCTTCACCTTCCGTTCCGGAAAGTACGTTTCCGCAGGCGAAGGCAGCGCCATCGTCGCTCGGGATACTGACCTACTGAACAGTATTGAAAACCTGGCGCATGACCTGCGAAGCTTCCGGACTGGCCGGGGAGGTTCTTCATGGTCTTTCGACCTACATTAAATCCAGCCTCTACCGGCGGCCATGGTACGGAACGGTGGGGCGACCCATCGGCGGCCTCTTGGACCGCAGGCTGAATCTCAGCGCAAAAACGGGCTTTGAGCTTCGGAAGATCCGGGCCGGCAATCTAGCCCTCATTAACAAACGGTTGCCTACGTTTCTTCAACGCATTCAAAAGCAGAGAGAGAATTCATTTGCCCTGCTTGAACGACTACAGAATCAAAGATGCATTCCTTCCTGCGGAGGGGGCGGACTGCTGGAGTAATTACTATCAGTTTGCCATTCGTTTGGACCGGCAGGAGCGACGCGATCGACTGGCGTCCCATCTCTTGCGTTGCGGAGTCGACGCGGCCCCGTACCTGGACGAAATCGTGGAAGAGAGTCGCCGCGATTACGGTTATAACGGCGATTGCCCCAATTCGGAGTATGCTGCCAAGAGAACCCTAGTCCTGCCCAACCATTACACATCTCTCCAGCCGAGACCTCGACCGGATTATTAAGGCTGTCAACGAAAGCGACATCTGATAATGAATAAACTAGATTCATCCGAGCTCGCACAGACGCGATACTTCCGGCTTTCTGATGAGCGGGGCATGCGCCGTTGGGACGAGTTCGCATCAGCTCACCCAGACGGGACACCCTTCCATCTCTCGGGATGGTTGAGAACGATAAGAGAGACCTATTCTATCGACCCATGGCTCTTTGTATCGGAAGACGCTCGGGGGGCGATTACTGCTCTTGCACCTTTTTTCAGGCTGAAGCGCTTCCCCGGAGGTTATCGTTTGGTCTCGCTGCCATTCTCAGACTATTGTTTCCCTCTCGGTCTTGGAAAAACCGATGTCCACCGGATTCTTATCGATATCCTCAAAGAACCAGAACTTAGGGCTAAATTCATCGAAATCCGCGGCCCCCTAGAAGGTCCGTCCGATTTTGCTGCCTGCCCTTACTATAAGCGCCATTTCATGCGCCTTAGCGCTGATCCGCAGGAGGTGTTGAAGGGCGTTGACAAGCGGACGATCCAATATAACATCAGAAAAGCGCGGAGAGAGGGCGTAGAAATTATCGAAGACAACTCCCGGAAAGGGATTGGAGAATTCTATCGCCTTTATGTCCTTACCCGCAAGAAGCACGGCGTCCCGCACCAGCCGCTCCGGTTTTTTCAGGCTTTGTCAAGAAACGTGATGGATTGTGGCCAGGCATCATTGCTTCTGGCTACTTATAAATCGCTTGTCATCGCAGCCGGGCTCTTCATGAAACTAAATAAAACAGTATATTATAAATATAATGTCTCCGATCCCGATTTTCTGGCCAAAACCGCCCCCAATCACTTGCTGACTTGGACCGCTATTGAAAGAGCGTGCGTCGACGGGTTTGAGAGTCTGGATTTTGGGCGCACTGCCCCCGATAATATGGGATTGATGAGGTATAAAAAGATGTGGGGAGCGGAAGTCCAAGATCTCCCCTATTTTTATCACCCGGCTTCCGCGGCTTCTTCTACGAATGCAGAGAACGGGAGGATCTACAAGTTGACTAAAGGGATTTGGCGCCATTTGCCTGAATCTATTGTGTCCAGATTGGGACCAACGATCATGAAATATCTCGCGTAGAAGACCAAGGTTGCTTTTACGCTTGTTGAGATTCTAACCCCATCGTCTAAAACGAGGACCTAGTCGGCTACCCCCGATGGGCCTTGAGTTTGCCTACGGCATATAATTGATTCATATTATTATCTACATGTTAAGGAGAGTTCATAACTAAGAAAGTCTTATGATAGAATCCTCTGAAGTAGCGACCGAAAAGAATAGTATTATCGCTGTCAGACTACCCGTAAAAGTATAAATAGAAGACTCCGTTATATTATGGACCAGAAACATTAGCATGTAGCAAATAAAGAGCATTCCCCAATCCGTGTCAACAGCCAAGGCCATTATGGCCTTGCTGGAGCAGGATATAATGAACAAAAAAACCAGCGCCAGGCCGAGGAAACCAAGAATTAGGATTACATCGAGATACCCATTATGTGCATTAGGCCAGATCTTACGCGTCGTTGTAGTCCAATACCCCCCTACGCCATGTCCAATAATTGGTTTGCTCATGGCGATCGGAATGAGCGTAGACCATATATGAGTGCGTCCCGTCAGTGTCTCACTTCGTCCCACAACACGAACACGTCCAAAAAGGACAATCTTCCGATAAAAGGTGTAACTGTACCGTAGATAATAATCAACCCTGTCATGATGTTTAGAGCATTACGTCTTAATATCATTCCCCTTTTTTTCGCCCACAAAAGGGCAGCAAAGGCTAATAGTCCAATCGCAAAGGCAAGAAACGAAGTCGCAGAGTAATTCAGGGTTCTCTGTGGCCCTCCCAGTAGCAACAAAGATAGAAAAAGGAGGAAAAGCTCAATATATATTTGATATTTCGTAACAGGTTTATCATAGCCTTTCCATCTTTGCCTTAGTACCCATATTAAGAAAAATGCAGAAATAACGCATAGCAGACAGAGCCAGTTTTTTTGATTTGTAACACCAACCCAAGTTATCTCATGACTCCAACGTTCGGATACACACCCAAGTGCAGGATAGAATTCGATAAGAAGCAACGAGAATGGAAGAAGTATATATATAGTCCTCCTTATTATGCTTGTAATGGCTAGGCGGGGACTTCTCTCGGACGAGATAAGAAAAGCCATGGCAATCGCTACCAGCTCCCTCACCCAACGCTTGAATGAAATTGCTGGAATGGAAGACCATAAGATACTCACAAGCATGTACACAAAAAGAACTATTAACCAAGGGTTATTCCGGATAGCATCGGTCCATTTGAAGCGCCGTTTAATAAGTACAACCAGGCTAGCGCAAAGAAGAGATATAGAAATAAACGGTCCAAAGGACTTCCGGTCTCCAAAGTCACCCTTGTTCTGAAACCAATCACCGAGTCCCTTGCTGATGGTAAGAAGCATCCAAATAGTCGGTATCCATAGAACACGGCTTACGTCGGGTGCTTGTTTGCGTTCGAGGCGAAGCAGACAAAATACGAAGGACACTACAGACAATCAGAGCAAGCGATGGGGACAATGTTGCTCTTTTATTATTGGCCTTCCTGATTGGTCCGATGATAATATCGACGAACTAGACAGGTCAAGAACTTTCGGACTCTAACCAATAATCCTGTTATTCATGTGATGAATATTCCGACAGTACCGGCAGCAGTTGCCGGACAAGGAGCCGAAGCTTACATCGCGCAGCCGTTCACCTTATGCCAGCATGAGAACGGAAGCTGTCCGCTGGCCGGCATCAGGGACCGGGTGCCAATTCTGCGAGCCTTTATGCCCTTCAGCTAGCCAAATCGCGCTTGAAATGACCGCTCCTATCCTCTAAAGGGGTGATTCTTGCCCATTTCCTCTCTATTATCATGTTCTCGTCATGATGAGATTGATTCAACCACGGAACCATTCGAGAATATGGAGGCGTAATCCATGATAAATGCCCGAGCACACGATATAAAGCCCGCCTAATATGGGTCGGTCTGTTGCTCTTCTTGGGTTGTTTCGCATTATCAATGAGAAATGCCATAGCCCAAACTCCTATATCTACATCCAAAAGTAATCTCGGCAGCCTCGCCGCTAGAGTTTCCAGCAATCTAAAGGTGTCATTCACGTACAGCCCCAGATATCCTACAGAAGGGCAAGCCGTTCAATTCGCGGACGCTTCCACGGGAAATCCCGTCTCTTGGCAATGGGACTTCGGCGATGGGACAACCAGCACTGAAAGGAATCCGATCCATGTCTATACGGCTTCCGGATTCCGGAGAGTCACTCTCACTGCCGCCAACGGCACGACTTCGAAGAAAGCAACGAAAACCCTGACGGTCATGCCCTCGCCTTCGCCCGCGACCTTTGTCTTCAGCCCCACGACGCCGGGACCGGGACAGACCGTACAGTTCGCGGACACGACCTCGGGAAGCCCCACCTCCTGGCAATGGAATTTCGGCGACGGGGCGACAAGCACGGTAAAGAATCCGAGCCACGCTTACAGTAAAGAAGGGTCCTATATCGTGACTTTGATCGCCAGCAATAGCTCTACATCAAAGCAAGGCAGCAAAACGATCACCGTTGCCAGTATGTCCGTCCTCACTTCGTCTTTCACCTATGCGCCTGTCCTTCCCGTGGCGGGCCAAGTCGGTGCAGTTCACGGACACGTCGACCGGCAGCCCGACCGCCTGGTCGTGGAACTTCGGCGACGGGACGACGAGCACCGCCCAGAACCCGAGTCACGCCTATACGACGGCGGGATCGAAGACGGTGACCCTGACCGTCACCAACAGCTCCGGCTCCAACAGCACCAGCCGGACCGTAACCGTCGGGACCGCGCTCACGGCGTCGTTCACCTTCAGCCCGGCCTCGCCGACGGCCGGTCAGTCCGTGCAGTTCACGGACACGTCGACCGGCAGCCCGACCGCCTGGTCGTGGAACTTCGGCGACGGGACGACGAGCACCGCCCAGAACCCGAGCCACGCCTATACGACGGCGGGATCGAAGACGGTGACCCTGACCGTCACCAACAGCTCCGGCTCCAACAGCACCAGCCGGACCGTAACCGTCGCGACCGCGCTCACGGCGTCGTTCACCTTCAGCCCGGCCTCGCCGACTGCCGGCCAGTCCGTGCAGTTCACGGACACGTCGACCGGCAGCCCGACCGCCTGGTCGTGGAACTTCGGCGACGGGACGACGAGCACGGCCCAGAACCCGAGCCACGCCTATACGACGGCGGGATCGAAGACGGTGACCCTGACCGTCACCAACAGCTCCGGCT
>CAVUOW010000008.1:0-67922 GCA_963743205.1 Candidatus Aminicenantota bacterium | reverse complement strand
CTTGGCCGAGGCGGTCGCCGAAAGGCCTTCGTCGAGCTCATCGATCGACGGCCGGATGGTGACGGCCTTACCGGCCAGCTTCTTTTCGAGATCGACGGCGCTGAACGTGCCCAGCCCGCCGGCGGGGATGACCTGGTCGGCGGTGTTGGCGGAAACCAGGTCCCGGTCGGGGGCGAGCGAGATGCCGCCGGCGCTCGTGGCCCGGAAGAGGATCTCGTCCTCCTTGAAATTCGTCGGCTTCAGCACCACGCGGGCGCCGTTCGAGAGCGTCCACTCGGTGACGCCCACTTCGGGGATCTCGCGCCGGGAGACGATCGAGCCGGGCTGCGGCTCCTGGGAATGAGGGGCGCGTCGCTCAGCGTGTCCTCATAAGCGGTCAGCGTCTCGCTCTTGACCTCCTCGAGGACGGCCCTGAGCCCGGCCTCGGTCGGGACCGTGACCGCGGGTTTCTCCGGCAGGCTGGCCATGACGACGCGGTTCCTGTCGGTCATCCACTCCCGGGCCAGGGCGTTGACCTCGTCCAGGGTGATGCCGGGCATGAAGAGCTTGTGCAGCTCGTATTCGTACTGGATGCCGGGCGTCGGCTCCCCTTGGAGAAAGGCCCGTGTGAACTCCTCGGCGTAGGCGTCGGTGTCTTCGGTCTCTTTCTCGACGAGGGCCCGCTCGAAGTAGCGCATGGCGGTCGCCTTTTGGCGTTCGATCTCGGTCGCTGTGAAGCCGAAGCGGGCCACGCGCTCCCCTTCAGTATAGATGGCCCGGAGCCCTCGGGGGATGCCGCCGTCGCCGACGAGGGCCGAGAGGACATAGACGTCCTTGGAGCCGACGAACCGGCCCCGGCTGGAGACGGCGCCGAGGAACGGCGGGTCGGGTTTCTGGGCGATCTCGGTCAGGCGGCTGTTGAGCATGTCGTTGAAGAGCCGCTCGACGAGCATGCGCCGGTAGGAGCCGACCATGCTCTGGTCGGCCGCGGGGAGCTTGTGATAGACGGCCACGATGCTCTGGGAGGCCTCCTTGTCCGCGGCGATGGCGAAGAGCGTTCCGTCGTGGTCGGGGACGGGGTACTCCGGCCGCGGCACGGGGTTGGCGGGCATGGGGACCGGACCGAAGTGCTTCTTGATGATGTCCTCGATGCGGGCCCGGTCGAAGTCGCCCACGGCGATGACGGCCATGAGGTCGGGCCGGTACCAGGTCCGGTAAAAGCGCTTGAGAGTGTCGTAGGCGAAAGTCTCGATGACCTCTTTTTTGCCGTCGGGAAGTCGCTCGGCGTAGCGCGAGCCCTGGAGGAGGATGGGGATCTGCTTGTCCCGGATCCGGGCGTCGGCGCCCTGGCCGAGGCGCCACTCCTCGACGATGATGCCGCGCTCCTTGTCGATGGCCTTGGGATCGAAGGTCACGTTGTGGGCCCAGTCCTCGAGGATGAGGAAGGCGTTTTCGACGGTCGGCGCCGAATCCGTCGGGATCTGGAGCATATAGATCGTCTCGTCGAAGCTGGTGAAGGCGTTGAGGTCGGACCCGAAGCGCATGCCGATCGATTCCATGAAATCGACGAGCTTTTGCTTCGGGAAGTGCGTCGTGCCGTTGAAGGCCAGGTGCTCGACGACGTGGGCCAGCCCGAGCTGGTCCTTGTCCTCGAGGACGGAGCCGGCCTTGACGACGAGGCGCAGCTCGGCCCGGTTCTTCGGCTCCCGGTTCTCGCGGATCCAGTAGCGGAGGCCGTTCGGGAGTTGGCCGACGGTGATCCGGGGGTCGACCGGGATGGTCTGGCCGAGGGCGTACTTGTCGGCCGGAGCGGCCTGGGCGGCCGCCGGGGGAACCTGTTGGGCGACGACCGATGAGAAGGCCAGAACGACCCCGAGGGCTATGAGAAGGGTTTTGCGCGGGTTTTTCATCCCCTCTATCATAAAGGATTTCAGGCATTATGGGTATTGGGCACCATGTGGGCCCCCCGCCGCACGGCCGGCTCGATTTGAAAGAGGCCAAGGTGGGGCCTATACTAGATCGATGACCGGCCATGAGCATCTGACGGAAAAGGAGATTCGTTCATGAAACGCGTTCGACCGATGTTCTTGGCCATACCGCTGGCCCTGGCCCTTGCGGCCGGCGGATGCTCGACGAGTGACAAGGGACCGGGTCCGTCGCTCGTCGTTGATTCCCTCGAAGACGGCGCCACGCCTCCGGCCGGAAAGGTCACTCTGCGATCGGCCGTCGAAGCGGCGGCGGCGGGAGACACGATCACCTTCGACAGCTCGCTCGACGGCGGCACGATCCTGCTCACGATCGTCGGCGCGGAGCACTCGACTCTCAAAGGCGAAGTCTACGTCAACAACGCGTTCTCGGGCTATCAGGAGCGGGACTACGGCAAGTCGGCCCTCTACGCCCGCAAGGACCTGACCATCGACGCCTCGGACCTGCCTAACGGGATCACGGTCAAGTGGGACGGGGGCGCCTCAAGCCACGCTCGGGTCATGGCCGTGTACGGCGACCTGACGATGAAGAACGTCACTATCGCGTCCGGCTATTCGGAGGCCGTGGCGATCTCCGGCGGGACCCAGTCGTACACCCTGGCACGGGGCGGCGGTCTCGCGGTCTGGGGCACGGCGCGGCTCTCCGGCTGCACGATCATGGGCAACACGTGCTTCGGCGAGTCCGGTTCCGCCCGCGACCGGGGCACCTACGGCGGCGGCATCTACGCCGACGGGCTCGACCTCAGCGACTGCGTCATCAGCGGCAATGTGGCCACGGCCTACGGAGCCGGCGGCGGCGGCATCTACTCGGTCGGCGGCGGGGCCAACACCCAGAGCCGCGGCAACAACGCCACCCTCGCCCGCTGCACGGTCAGCGGCAACCGGGTCACGGCTCAGCACGCCTACGGCGGCGGCATCTTCACCCTGTCCGGCGGGCCGAACAATCTGGCAACGATGGTGCTGACGAACTGCACCGTCGCGCGCAACCTCCTCGAAGACCATCCGGACTTCGTCAACGCCGGCCAATGGTTCGACCGGGGCGGCGGCATCTATATGGGCGGCGGTTCGCTCTTGCTGTCCGGCTGCACCGTCGCGGAGAACGCCGTAACAGGCGAGATCGCCTACTTCAGCGGCAAGCCCAGCGCGGCCGGCGCCGGAGTCGGGGCCACCACCGGCAACGCCCACGTCATCGAGACCGTCTGGCTCCAGAACTCGATCGTCGTCGGCAACACGCTGAACGGGGCGCCCAACGACTGGTTCGCCGGCTCCATCCTGGATTTCTACAGCAACGGCTACAACCTCGTCGGCAAGGTCGACTTCACCTGGATCCTCGTGCCGGTGCCGGACTGGATGATGTCCAGCCGCAAGCGCTGGCCCAAGGCCGGCGACGTGGACGGCGTGACCTTGGAGCAAGCGCTCAATGTCGCGGGGGCCCAGTATCACGCAACGGCCATTTCGGCCGGCACCGACGCCGGCGGGCCGGCGCTGCTCTGGTATCCCCCGGCCGACCTGGCGGCCGACAAGATCCCCAATCAGGACTACGACATCACTTATGTCAATGCCGGGTACAGGGGCTTCGGCGTGCCTACGGACGATTTCCTTAACCACGTCATTCTGCAGTGCCGGAGCCAATACGGTGCGATCCTCGGCGCCGATTTCGGGACGGAATTCGGCGACATGACCGGGACGACCTGGTACGGGCCGGCCCGGACGTGGCCATCGAACGCACAGAACGCCGCGTGGATCAACTTCTGGCACAACCTGGATACGGCCATCGGCGACCGGTTGGGCATGGTCCGGCTGGGCGACGATTTCTGGGGCACGTTCACGAACGGACCGCTCGGATCTCACGTCGAGATCGCCGTCGAGAGAAGGACCAAGACGTTCCACATGGAGAGCGTCGACCGGCTCGGGAACGCGCGTCCGCGGGGCACGATGGGCGACATCGGCGCGATCGAGCGGTAGATTCTCCGCCGGAACCCAGCATGTTCAACGCGCGGTCGAGAAGGAAGTGCCTGAACCCTCGACGGGCGTTTCTCCCCACCGGAGCAACAGTTTCCGATTTGATAAGGCGCAGTCTCGCAAGTAAAGGTTGATAAGGGTTTGATAAGGAACTCCGGCTTCCTTAGCCATTTTCTTGAAGTACTTGATGGTTTCCTCGTCGAGCCGTATCGTGACCTGCCTCTTGAGCATATGGGAGTAAGGATTCTTTTTGGCTTTCGAAAAATCGTATTCTTTTCTCATTTTTTCCACCTTTGCCAGTATTGTCGTTGCTCCCGCCGGGAGGCCCTTCTGGCCGAGATGATTCGGATGACTGAATAGCTATCCGCTTGTAATTACATTGTAGTTATCGGTATCCATCTTGTCAAGCTTTCGGCAATCCGATCTGTTCCCATTCAGGAAGACGCGTCTCGGTGCCTTTCCGTCTCATTGCGTCCTCGCTCCCCAATGCGCTTGCCAAGAAACTTGGAGCCGGAATATACTCCGCCCCGGGCAAGTCAGATGAGGAGTTGTCGATCTCTCTTGATTGCGGCTATGGTCTTCATGGCCGTGGCCTGCTCAGGCAGAGACGGGGCCCGGCCCGGCGATGGCACCCTCTCCCCCGCTGTCAAAGGTATATCCTCCGCCACGCAGGCCGTCGACGGGATCCCAGGATGGACGCGGACCGGGCCGCCCGAGCGCTTCAACAAAGAAGGCCTCTACGGCTACATCGACGGCGGGGCGGAGATCGTTCTCCAATACGGATTCCTGGAGCTAGCGGTCTCCAAGTTCGGACCGGCGGCCGCGTCCGAGGCCGAGAAGGAGATCGTGCTCGAGATCTATCGGATGTCCTCGGGCGAGTCGGCCTTCGGCCTCTATTCGACCAAGCTCGAGGGCGGAGAGAAGGGCTTCCCCGGGATTAAGTCCGACAACTGGCTGAGCCCTGGCCAGGCTAGCCTCGTCAAGGACGAGTTCCTGGTCAACATCCTCGCACCCGAATGCACCGAAAGGGAGATCGGCGAGTTCATGGTGGCCGTCGAGCCGAAGATCGCGGGAAGCGGAACCGCCCGCCCCAAAGGCCTCGCATGGCTGCCGGCCGACGGCATGGTGCCCTCGAGCTGGCACTGCATCAGGGGGCCCCTCGCCGCCCAAAACGAGTCGCCCTTCCTTGCGGGTGAATTCTGGGGCTTCGGCGCGTCGGGTCCGGGCGGGCAGGGCATCGGCTCGACGGAGGCTTTCTCGGCCAAGTACGGGGTTAGGCCGACCATCTCGAAGCTTATTGTTGTCAGATTCGCGAAGGCGCCAATCACGGCCGTCGTCGAGGACGGCGTGTCCGGCCTCTTCGAGGAATACCTCCAGAGCGTCAAGCGTCAGGACGTGATGATCGAAGGCCGGAACGACGCCGGGCGCTGGTTCCTGTTCAAGCGGGCCGGCTCGGTCGCCGCGCTGGTCCTCGGCGAGCCTGACGAAGCGACCGCCCGCGCCCGCCTCGACGGGGCCTTGGCCCTCGCATCCGGCTCTCTTGGTGCCTCGCCTGGGGTAGCGTCGAAGCCGTTCCTCGTCGTGACCTTCGACACCGAGGACTACATCAGCCCCGAAGCCGAGCATATCGACGATATCCCCCAGTGGCTGGCCGAAACGATGACCGAGGAGGGCGTCACCGGGACCTTCTTCGTGATCGGCGAGAAAGCCCGCTCGCTCGAGAAGCGGGGGCGCCGCGACGTCATCGCGGCCATGGCCAAGCACGACATCGGCAGTCACACCAACTACGGTTCGATCCATCCCACGGTCACGGAGGAATTGGAGAAGGCCGGGTGGGACGACGGCGTCCGCCTGATGCTCGAGCAGGAGTCGGCCGGCATCAAGGAGCTCGAGCGCATTTTCGGCATCCCCGTACGGACGTTGGCCAGGCACGGCGGCTCGTATGGACCCCAGCTCGTCGCGGCGTTGGGCCGGCTCGAGGCCGGGTACCAAGGGTCGCCGGCGAGCCTGCCGGGGCACGACGTCGTCTGGTTCTGCAACGCCTTGAACTTCAGCGCCCAGTACGCCGGATTCGACGATTCATACTATCGGGACGATCTCTTCGAGCCGGTCTTCGACAAGCTCAAGGCGGAGTTCCCCGAACGGATCCGGACGTCCGAGGTCCTGGCCCTCTTCGGCGGGCACCCGACCAAGATCCGGGCCGAGGAATTCTGGGACTTGAACTTCTACAACGGCAAGAACACGCCTCCGAGCGAATGGAGGATGCCTCGCCTCAGGCCCCAGGAAACGATGGTCACGGCGCGGAAGAACTTCCGCCGCATGATGCGCTGGCTCAAAGGCCGGAACGACATCGAGATCACGAATTACCGGGCGCTGATGGACGTTTACGGCCGTCAACAGGAGACCGTGACCCGGGAGGAACTCAGGGATATGGCGAACCGGGCCCTCCGCGAGAAGACGCTCTTGCCGACCGGCGATTTCTCACCAGCCGAGGCCTTCGCCGGCCTGGCCGGGGCCATCGCCGGATTCCGGAAGGACGGCCGGCTCCCCACGAGTCAGGCGACAGTCCATCCGCTCGGCCCGATGGAGATGCCCCCTGCCCAGCCGGTGGCAGAGCGAGTCACGCTCGAGGAAGCTTTCGCCCTCGCCCAAGAGGCAGGCGAGCACATCGGAAGGACGGGCGCCCTTCCCTCCTCGCTGGAGGTTACGGGGGGACGCATCGGGACCGGTTCGCTCTTCGCCCTTTTCGGCGCTGTCTTTCTCGACCTCGACGCGAGCCGGACTCGCCCGGCTTATGACGTTCCTGCGTTCGAGCCTTATCCCGCGGCACACGAAGCAAAGATCGTTGCCGAGGTCGAGAGCTACAAGACCTGGCCGGTACACAAGCCGGACCTCGACATGTCACGCATCGTCGAGTTCACCAGGCTCCAGCTCTGGACCCTGAAACCCGCCCGCCGACGCTGACGAGCGGAGGCCGGCCTCGAAGCGCCCCAGGTCAGAAAATGAGCCCGACCGTGAAAATGAAGGCCCTGTTCTTCATGGTGAAGCTCGGGCCTCTCCAGACATTGCTCAGGCCGAGGTAGTAGCGCAGATCAACGAAGGCCTTCATCTGATTGAGCGCCGTCTCGGCTCCCACACCCAGGTCTGCTCCGAAGTCGGTGTCCTTGAAGAAAACCTTGACGTCTTTGCCTTGGTCTCTTGCCTTCAGCAGGAAGCCTATGGCCGGGCCGGCGAACACGACCGGAATAAACTTGCCCTCTTTCATGAGCCGGGCCTTGAGCAACACGGGGATGTGGAGATAGGTGAACGCCTCAATGTTGGTTCCGTCCGTAATATCCCACCACTCGCCCGTCACGAGGTAGTTGATCTCGGGTTGGACGGCAAGGGTCGGGGTGAGCTCGATAAGAGCAAAGGCGCCGAACGTCGGCCGGACGATCGCCTTTTCCGTGCCGTCGTCGTCGCTCCACAAGTTGTTGGCGAAGGAGGCCCCCGCCTTGACGCCGAAGTTGAACTTGGTGGCCGCCGCAAGAGGCGCCGAAACGAGTCCCGCCAAAACCACGACAGCCGCGCAGACGAGTAGAGCCTTCTTCATGATGTTTTTCCCCTGATCCATGGATTTTAAGCTCCCTATCGGAGCTTATGCCGGGGAGGATAAACGGTCTCCCCTCCCGTTGTCAAGAGCGGAGTTGCGCGTTTGACGGCCCCTCGCCAATGTCGTCTGGCCCGCTTGGGCGCTCTCGGATCAAGCCTCTGAGGCCGGTCAGCCTCGACGTCTCGTGAGCGACACGGGGCCGGCGTTCGGCACGGCCTGAAAAAGAACGTACGCCCCCCTCCCTTCCCGGACCGAACTGACCACGGCCGAGCGGTCTCCCTGCCTGACCTCGACGGTCTTCCAGCCGGCCGGGACGTCGGTTTTCAGGGTGAGCGGAAGGTCGTAGATCTCGGCCGACAGATCGTGGCGGAGGTCGACTTCGATCGACTTCCCTCTCCGAACCGTCGTCACCCGCCCACGCATTCGTTCCCGCATGTACTTCGTCACGTCCTGGAAGGTCGCCACCCAGACGCGACTCTCGAGGGACTTGATGTAGCCGAAATACTCCTCGAGCTCGGCGCCGGTTTTCGGCTCCCAACCGATGCCGTCGACGCCGTGAAAGACGAGGACGAGCCAGATGTTGTCGCGGTGAGCGATCGTATCGACCCAGCCCTTCATCTCGCCCATGGGAGTCGCCGTCAGCGCGCCGCGCTGCCATTGGACATATTCTCTGGATGACCGAGCGGGATCTTTGTCGCTCCAGCGGTCGAGCTCATCGAGGAACGGCTCGGGCAAGCGGTTTCGGGAGGCCGGGTAGAGCGCCAGGGCGCGCCGGACGACGCGCTCGTCCTCTGTGCCGAATGGACATTCGACCGTGAACGTGTGCTTGGGGCCGAGGTGGTCGAGGATGTCTTCGCGGCTCTTCTCGAGCTCGTAATCCAGGTTGGCATCGTCGAGGACCGCCAGGCGGGGGTGGGTGATGGTATGGCTCGAGAGCTCGAAGCCCTGCGCGGCCAGGGCTTTTAGATCGTCCCAAGTCAGGCGATGATCGCCGGGGTCGGCCGGAGACGCCGGTTCCGGTACGAGGAGGCCGGCCCGGACTTTCGCGAAGGCCTCGTCGATGATCTTGTGAGCCTCGTCGATCTTGCCGTCCTCGAAGAGCTCGCCGGCACGGAGGTGATAGCCGAAGCCCCCTTTGAGTCCGAGCCTGCCGATCGCCGAGGCCCGCTCGAAGAAATTGCCAGGTCCAGTGGGAATGCGGGCCGTCTCGCGGACGACATCTTGGACGGGACGCCCGATGAACGCTCCCTGGTAGCGCGACCCCTCGATCTCGCCCGTGATGATGTGGAAAGTGGCCGGAAAGTCGAACCGCCTCATCAGGGGCACGGCGACGCGGAACTGGTTGGCGCTGTTGTCGTCGTATGTGAGCGAGATCGCGGCGGCTTTCCCGTCCTGCCATTTGACGATCTCGGTCCGGAGATCCTCGCGGCCGCAGCCGAATTGCAGTCCGAGGCCCGCTACCCCGACGAGGATGACCAACACCCAGCGTTTAGGCGTCATGCAAGCCTCCGCGACGATCTGCGATCCAGAGAGATTCTACCACGGATCTAGAACGGCCCGAGGCGAATGGCGTTGGCCAGGATGACCGCCCCGCAGCCGATGACGAGCCAGATCGCGAGAAGCGGCAGGAGCCAGCGGACCCACTTCGTCCAGGGGATGCGCAGGATGCCCAACGCCGCCATGAAGTAGCCCTGCGTCGGGATGAAGACGTTGGTCAGGCCGTTGCCCAGCTGGTAGGCCAGGACGTTGGTCTGCCGCGTCACACCGACTAGATCGCCGAGCGGCGCCAGGACGGGCATGGAGACGGCCGCTTGCCCGCTCCCCGACGGCACGACGAAGTGAAGCAAGTTCTGAGCGAGATAGATGCCGACGGCGCTCAGCGTGGAGGGCAGACCCCTGAGAGTCGCCGCCAGCGCGTGGGTGATCGTGTCGATGACGTTG
This sequence comes from Candidatus Aminicenantota bacterium, assembly GCA_963743205.1. Lineage (GTDB taxonomy): Bacteria > Acidobacteriota > Aminicenantia > Aminicenantales > Saccharicenantaceae > RBG-16-66-30. The sequence continues at coordinate 58,463 of CAVUOW010000008.1, read as the reverse complement.
GCGTCACGCAGGACGACGAGCGTTCCGCGGGCCAGGCCAACGATGAGGGCGGCGTAGGTGATGTCGGACGCTCCCTGGATGAAAGCCTTGGCGGTCTCGTCGGCCGACAGTCCGCCGAGCGGGCCGGAAGCGATGGCCAGCCCGAAGAAGAGGCCGGCGAGCTCGAGGATCCCCCAGTGCCAGCGGATGGCGCCGACGACGAGGACGACGAGGGCGGCCCCGACGAGGCCCAGAACGAGGGAATGCTTTAGAGCAAAGGGCCCGGCGTCGTCCGCTCCGGGCAGGGGCTCGCGCGTCTGGTCGAATTCGTACATGCGGCTGATCCCCGGTCTGGCCGCGACCCGCCGGGCGTAGCGGGCCAAGAAGACGACGGTGACGGCCGTCATCAGCGCCCAGAGACCGAGCCGGAATCCCATCCCCGAGAAGAGCGGCAGCCCGACGATGCCTTGGGCCACGCCGACGGTGAACGGATTCATGAAGGCAGCGGCGAAGCCGGCGTTGGCCCCGACCAGGGCGATGCCTCCGGCCGTGAGGGAATCGTAGCCGAGGGACCGGGCGAGAAGGAGGAGCGCCGGCAGGAAGACGAGCGTCTCCTCGGCGATGCCGATCGTCCCGCCGCCGACGGCGAAGACGATCGTAAGGAGCGGCACGATGAGCTGCTTCCGCCCGCCGAGCCGCCGGACGAGGGCCCGGACGCCGGCCTGGATCATGCCGGTCCTGTTGAGAACTCCGAAAGCGCCGCCGATGATGAAGATGTAAAAGACGATCGGGGCGATCTCGAGCAGGCCCCGGGGGAAGGCGAGGAAGAACGCGCCGGGCCCGGCCGGCCGGGCCGCGACGGAATGATAGGAGAGCGGGTCGACGAGTTCGCGCCCATCTTTGACGACGCGGTCATAGCTCCCGGCCGGAATGATCCAGGTCAGAGCGGCGGCCAGGGCAATGAGCCCGATGAGCAGAACGTAGGTGTGTGGGACGCGGAGCTTCATCGTCTCAGGGCGCCGCGGTGAAGCGCCGGGCCGCGGCGGCATAGAGCCGCGCCGCGCGAAAGATGTCCTCGACCGGGACGCTCTCCTCGGCCGAGTGGGCCAGCTTGAGCTCGCCCGGACCCCAGATGATCGTCGGGATGCCGGCCTCCCGCGAAATGAGGGCGCCGTCGGTCCAGGCCGGGAAGACGGTCAGCGGCGAATCGCGCTGCCCCGCGTCGTCGAGCGCTCTTTGCGCGGCGCGCACGAGAGGGTGCCCGGGGTCGATGACGATAGGTCCGTGGAGCATCGTGGCCATGCCTTCCGGCATCCGCTCCAGGTGTGTCGTCAGGCCGGGCCGGGCCGCTCGGACCTGCGTGAGGAGCCCTTCGATGTCGTCGAAGACCTCTTCAATCGTCTCCGTCGTCACCCAGCGCCGGTCGAGCTGGATGCGGCAGTCGGCTGCGACCATGCTCGGCTGCTGGCCGCCTAGGATGGTGCCCAAATTGATGGCCGGCAGGCCCAGGACGAGGTCCCGCCGCCTCTCGAACCCTGGGATGAGGTCCTTTTCGACGAGTGAGACGAAGTGGGCCGCGGCCGAAATGGCGTCGATTCCCTCTTCGCGCATGCTGCCGTGGACCGCCTTGCCGGTGAATCTCACTTCGAGCCACTCGAGCCCCTTGTGGCCGATGGCCACGCGGTTCTCCGTCGGCTCGCCGATGATCGCCCCGTCCGCCTTGAAGCCGCTTTTGATCAAGCGCCTCGGCGCCGAGGCTTTCCATCTCCTCGTCGATGACCGCGGCCAGCGTGACCTTGCCGGCGGCCAGCCCGCCCGACCCGTGGATATCGACCAGGGCGGCGGCCATGGCCGCCAGGGCGCCCTTCATGTCCACGGTGCCGCGCCCGGACATGCGGCCGTTCTCGACCTTCGCGGAGAAGAAGTCGAACGACGATCCGGCGTTGGGAGGGACGGTGTCCATGTGGCCGCAGAACAGGAGATGCGGGCCAGGCCTGTGGCCTTCGAGCGTCGCGCTGAGATTCGGCCGGCCTTCGCGGACCTCGGCCAGCTTGCCGGGGATGCCGTGCTGGCGAAGATAGGCGTCGAGCACGCGCGCCGTCGCTTCTTCCTGCCGCGGCAGTCCCGGATAGCTCGGGGCCTTGACCATGGCCCGCAGGAGCTCGAGTGTCTCCCGGTCGTCCATCTTCTCCTCCTCGCGGCGCGTCTTCGCCGACACTATATTGAATTCCCCCGCTGCGTTCAAATTATCATGGGCAACGGTTTCGGAATATAATCGGTTAACAAGACAAGGAGAATAACGCATGAGAACGAGGACCGCCTCTGATCGTCATCATATTCGCTTTGGCCGCGACGATTGCCTTCGCCGGTCAGAGGATCGAAACCGTGGACGGCGTCAAGATCGTTCACAATTCCGGCCCGGGCGCCTGGGGGAAGTCCCCCAAGGTGACGCTCGAGCCCGTCCGCACGCTCGGCGACGTCGACACGGCCGACGAGAACGTGGCCTTCTACATGCCGTCGACCATCGCCGTCGACGGCACGGGCAATCTCTACGTTCTCGACACGGGCAACCACCGGATCCAGAAGTTCGGGTCCCGACGGCAAATTCCTGGCGACCTACGGCCGCCAGGGTCAGGGTCCGGGCGAATTCTACTACCCGGCCTGGCTGGCCATCGACGCCCAGGGCTTCCTCTATATTTCCGACCCGAACAACCAGCGGATCGAGGTCCTGACGCCGGACGGCAAGGACCACAAGACGATCAAGGGCCTCGAGCAGGGTGACCCGCCTCGTCGGTGGCCCCGTTTTCCTGGGCAAGACCCGGAGAGCTCGTGACCGGGGCGCCGCGGTGGCGCTTCATCATGAATAATCCCGAGGAAAAGAAGCCCGCCGCGCTGCCCAAGCTGGTCAAGGTCCTCGACTGCGATGGCAAAGACCATACGCGAGTTCGGCGAGCCGGTCGACTTCGACGACGAGCTCGTCAACAAGCCGCGAACGAGGTCATCATGACGGTCGACGGCGCCGGTCAGGTCTATCTCGTCTTCCCGGTCCAGAACCGGATTGAGAAAGTACGCGGCCGACGGCCGTCTCCTATGGCGCGCCGACCGCGAACTCCCCTACTCCATGGAGATCAAGGAAAAAGGGCAAGATCGAACGACAGCGGCGGCAACGTATCCATCCGGATGCCCGATCTGAACCGTTGCGCCAGCGGGGTCGCCGTCGACGCCAAGGGACGGATCTGGGTCGTCGGCATGACCCGCCAGCTCAGAAAGGAGGAGCAGGTCGGAGCGTCCGTCAGCATGACCATGGACTCCGGCGGTGGCCGGACGATCGGCTACAAGGTCCAGGGCGACACGGAGCTGCGGAAGAGCGATGCCTACAAGCTCGAGGTCTTCGACGCGGACGGCGCGCTTCTGGGCTCTGTGCCGCTCGATTTCTTCGTCGACGGCGTCTTCATCTACGGCGACCGGCTCTTCCTCATGGACAAGTACCGCGGCACCCAGTTCAAGGAGTACCGGATCAAGGGCTGAAATTCGCGTTTTTGCCATCAAAAACATCGGTTTTAAGCCTTAAATCGGCTTGAAATCGAGTCTATGTGATTGATATTATTCTTATTCCTGTGGTCCGACCCCAATGAACTTGACTCGGCTAGGCGGGTCGTCTCTAATAGAAACATCTCGCTGAAGGAGACCCGCCCATGATCAACAAGAAAAAGGCCGCCATCCTCGTAGGCGTTCTGACCATTCTGGCCATCGCCGCCATCGTCATCCTCTTCCGGGGACAGATTGCGGCGCAGGTCGTGCTCAAGCCCAGGCCGGCAGGGGCCGGCTTCAGCCTGGCTCAGCAGGCCCAGCCCGCAAGACCCGCGCAGCCCGCGACGCCGGTCCAGAACCCCGAGCCCCGGCCCCAGCCGGCCGTCGTCGGCCAGCCCATGGCCGACTTCACGCTTCCCGTCTATCAGGGCGGGTCGCTGACCCTATCCTCTCTCCGGGGCAAGAACGTCCTCATCCTCTTCCCTCGCGGCTACGCGGCCGAGAACTACTGGTGCACGATCTGCAACTATCGCTACGTCGAGCTGGCCGAGCTCGAAAAGGCCCAGAAGATCCAAGAGAAGTACAACGTCGAGATCCTGGTCGTCTTCCCCTATACCCGCGACGTCGTCAAGACCTGGCTCGAGGCCCTGCCGGGCCAGCTCGAAACGGTCCGGGCGACGAAGAATCCGGCCGACCCGTCCAAGCTCGACGAAAAGGCCAAAGCCCGCATGGAGCGCTTCCGCCAGCTCTTCCCCAACGATTACTCGGTCGATAAGGGCGCGGTCCTGGCCCCCTTCCCGATCCTCATCGACGGCGAACGGACGCTCTCGAAGAAGCTGGATCTCTTCCGCAACGAGTGGAGCGGCAGCAAGGTCGACCAGAACATCCCCAGTGTTTACATTGTCGACGCCAACGGCATCCTCCAGTTCAAATACCTCGGCCAGAACACCGTCGACCGGCCGGGTTACGACTACCTGATGAAGGTCCTCGAGGTCATCAACTCGAGCAAGTAGCCATTTTTTCTCCCCTCCGCCGACTAAACGTGTGGAGGAAACGATGAGGAAGACCGCTTTGGCCCTCTTGGGCGCCCTTTTCCTCATGGCCCTGTCCGGCCTGGCCGTCGCCCAGCCCCGGGTCGCACCTCCCCCGCACCGGGTCGAGGCTCCGACCCTCCAGCCGAGCCCGAACCACGTCTGGGTCCCCGGCTATTGGAAGTGGGCCGGCGTCAATTACGAATGGGTCGACGGCCGCTGGGTCAAGGCCAAGAAGAACCGCGTCTGGGTCCCCGGGACATGGGAGCAGGTCGGCGCCCGCTGGGTCTGGAAGCCCGGCAAGTGGGCGAAGCCGGAGAAGCCCAAGCCCGAGGGCGAGAAGATCAAGGGAGACAAGCAGGGCCCTCCGCAAGATCCCGGCCGTTATTGACATCCGCCGGCGGCCGGACCTATAGTCCTTCCCGAGCGCACCCCCCGCTCGAAAACCATGGTCCCCGAATCCGGCCGGCAGTCCATCTCAGCATTCAGGTCGAGGATCGTCGACGAGATCGTTCGCGCCTTGGGGGCATCTCCGTCGGGCGCGGCGCGCCGTTTGATCGGCCCTCTGTTCCGGCTCCCCGCCCGCCGCTTCGCCCGGATCATGGCCCGCGCCGACGACGAGATCCGGACGTCGGGGCTTCCCGGCGGCGCCGCCAGCATCCTGCATGATCTCGGGCTCGAGCTCGTCGTATGGGGTGACGGGCGCAGTCCCGAAGAAGGGCCCCTCGTCGTCGCCTCCAACCACCCCGGCGCTTACGATTCCCTGGCCCTCATGGCGTCCATCCCCAGGATGGATCTCAAGGTGGTGATCTCGGACGTCGGCTTGACCCGGGCCTTCCCGGCCGCGAGCGAGCGCTTCATCTTTGCGCCGAACACGACCCACGGCCGTTCCCAAGCCCTCCGGGAATCGCTTCGGCATCTTGCCGCCGGCGGCGCGCTGCTCATCTATCCGCACACGGATGTCGAGCCCGATCCCGAGACGATGCCCGGCGCCCGGGAAGCCTTGGACGATTGGTCGCGGGCCCTCGAGATCATGCTGCGCCGCGTTCCCGCGACGCGGCTTCAGCTGGCCATCGCCAGCGGCGTCCTATTGCCGCGCTTCATCCGGAGCCCGCTCGTGAGGCTCCGGAAGAGCGCGTCCCGCCGCCAGAAGCTGGCCGAGTTCCTGCAGGTCAGCTGGCAGCTGGCTTTCCCGAAACGGGTCAGACCCCGTCTCCACCTGTCGTTCGCCGCGCCGGTCGATCCGGCGGCGCTCCCCGCCGATCATGCGATGCCGGCCATCGTCGAGATGGCCCGCCGGCTTTTCGATACGCACATGACGTCGGTCCGCAGGATCGCCGCATGACACCTCAAGAAGAAGGAGGTCCTTTCCATGGACAATGACGCGATCAAGGTTTACCCCGCCCGCTGGCTGGTGCTCGCCGTGTTCGGGATCATGGGCTCGCTGACCCAGGTGCTCTGGCTCACGTTCGCGCCCATCACCGGCCCCGCCGCGGCCTTCTACGGCAAGTCCGACTTCATGATCGGGCTTCTGTCCATGGTCTTCATGATCGTCTACATCATCCTGGCCATCCCCGCCGCGTGGGCCATCGACACCTGGGGTTTCAAGGCCGCGGCCGGTCTCGGCGCCGTGCTCTCGGCCGTCTTCGCCCTCCTGCGCGGCCTCTTCGCCGCGGACTATACGATCGTTCTTCTCTCGCAGATCGGCATCGCCGCGGGCCAGCCCCTCGTGATCGGCGCCATCACCAAGGTCGCGGTCCGCTGGTTCCCCGTCCGGGAGCGGGCGACCGCCTCAGGGCTGGGGACGCTGGCGCTCTACGTCGGCCCCCTGGCGGCCATGCTTCTCTCGCCCTATCTCTTTGTGCGATCGGGGATGAAGGGCATGCTCCTCATGTATGGCCTGGCCATGGCCGTCACGACGGTCCTGTTCCTGGCCGTCGCCCGCGAGCATCCGCCGACTCCGGCGGGCAGCGACGAACGGGTCCTGATGTTCGACGGGCTCAAGTCGATGCTCCGCCGGCGCGATTTCCTCTTGCTGCTGGCCATCTTCTTCCTCGGCCTGGGCCTCTTCAACAGCGTCTCGACCTGGGTCGAGGACATCGTCCGGCCGCGCGGCTTTTCGATCTCCCAGGCCGGCACCCTCGGCGCCCTGATGCTCGCCGGGGGCATCGCCGGCGCGATCGTCATCCCTCTCTTCTCCGACAAGGCCCGGCGCAGGAAACCGTTCGTCGTCCTGGCCCTCGTCGGACTCCTCCCCGGCCTGTTCGGAATGACGTTCGCCACCGCGGCCTGGCCGTTGTTCCTGTCGGGTTTCGTCTTCGGGTTCTTCCTGCTGAGCGCCGGCCCCATCGCTTTTCAGTACGGGGCCGAGATCACCCACCCGGCTCCCGAAGGCACGTCGAACAGTCTGCTCATCCTGATGGGCCAGGTTTCGGGCATCATCTTCATCGTCGCCATGGATGCCATGAAGGACAAGGCGACGGGCTCGATGACGACGCCCCTTCTCGTTCTCGCCGGGCTGGTCGTCCTCGCCGTGGGCCTGGCCCTGGCCCTCCACGAATCGCCGGTGCACGGAGACCGGCCGGCGCACGCGGAGAACGGGACAGAGAAGGGGTGATCAGTCCGGAGACGTCAGCGCCGTATAGCAGAAGCTGGTGAAGTGCTTGACGATGTCGGCCACGACCTCGTCCTTGTCCATCCGCAGCACCTTGAAGGGGAACAGCCCGGGCATGAAGTCCTCGTCCGTCGTCTGGTACTCGGTCTTGGGCGTCCGCCGGGCCTTGACCTGGAGCTTCAGCCGGAGCTCGACGGCGTTCTTGGGCAGGGAGATGCGGTAGTGGAGCTGCTCGTCCTTCAGGCCCGGGAAGCAGATGATGAAGCGGATGCTCTTCCCTTTCGTCTTCACGTGCTCGGACCGGATCCGGTAATGGGTCAGCTCCTCGGTCAGGGCCTCGAAGGCCGGCTCGGCGATGAACTCGCAGAATTGGTCGAACTGCCCGACGATCTCGGCCTGACAGAGCTCGATGACCCGGACATTCTCGAAGTGGTTGGCGAGATCCTTTTTCCAATCGACCTTGCCCATCGTCATCTCCGCGTGCCGTGATGGTCGGTATGATAGCACAATCGCCGGGGCGAGAGAAGGCGGGAAGAAGTGCCGGCTGAGGTCAGCAAAAGGGGGGTGATGATTGGAAATTTTGAGGGAGCCCTCTCCAGCCGGCGAAAGAGAGCCGGTATCATCTTATAGAAGCGCACCCGTAAAAAGCAAGGAAATAATTTTTCCCGGGGTGTATCCTTAGCCCGGTCCGTTACGCGGCGCGGAGCAGGAAGACGCGGAGGTCCATGACGTTGGTGCCGGTCGGTCCGGTCATGATCAGGTTCCCCGTCTGCTTGAAGAACCCGTAGGAATCGTTGTCTTCGAGGTACTCGGCCGGAGCGAGGCCGAGGGCGTGCGCGGATTTGATCGTTCGGGGATCGGCCCAGGCCCCGGCCGCGTCGGTCGGACCGTCGATGCCGTCCGTCCCCAAGCTCAGGATGAGCCAATCGAGGCCCGAAACGTCGGCCTTCTCCATGTCGACGATCGACGCCAGGACGAACTCCATGTTGCGGCCGCCCCTCCCCCGTCCCTTGACCGCGACCGTGAGCTCGCCTCCGGCAAGCAGGCAAAGCGGCCGCGGCAGCGTCGAAGCGGAGCAGGCCAGCTCGGACAGGAACGCGGCGTAGCCCGCGGCCGTTCTCCGGGCCTCGCCGCTGTCCGACGAGGACAGGAAGATCGGTTCGAAGCCAAGTTTCTCCGCCTCGTGCTTGGCGGCGCGGAGGGCCGTCATGTTGTCGCCGATGATGAACGCCGAAGTGCGCTCGAAGGCGGGGTCGCCTTCCTTGAGCGTTTCCGGGACCCGGCCGCGCTCGCCGTCCTCGATGCGGGCCCGGACCATGGCCGAGGCCGAATCCCAGAGCTCGTAGCACTCGAGGATGGCCCGGGCGTCGGCGAAGGTCGAAGCGTCCCAATAGGTCGGGCCCGAAGCGATCGTCCCGAGGTCGTCGCCGACGACATCGGAGATGACCAGGGTGACCACGGCCGCGGGGAAGGCCGCCCGGGCCAGCTGACCGCCCTTGATCCCCGAAAGGTGCTTGCGAATGACGTTGAGCTCCTGGATGGTCGCCCCGGCGCGGAGAAGGTCCTCCGTCAGCCGCCGCTTCTTTTCGAGCGTGATGCCGTCGGCCGGCAGGGTCAGCAGGGCCGAGCCGCCGCCGGAAATGCAGACGAAGAGGAGGTCCTTCTCTCCGGCCGCGGCCGCGATCTCGAGGGCCCGCCGGGACGCTTCGACGCTGCGGGCGTCGGGGATCGGATGGGCGGCCTCGATGTGCTCGAGCCGCGTCGGCTCTTTCCCGATGGGCCAAGGCACGATGGCCAGCCCCGAAGTCAGCCGCTCGTCGAGGACCGTGGCCAGCGCCTCGCCCATGGCCGAAGCGGCCTTGCCGAAGGAGATGATGAAAACATGCTCGTAGGCGGAGAGGTCGAACTCGCGGCCCTTGACGCGGACGACGTCTCCCTGGCGCTCGACGCTCGCGCGAACGAGCGTCCAGGGATCGACAGCGGCCAGCGCCGCCCGCCAGATGGCCTCGGCGTCGACGGGAAAACCGCCCTTGCCTCTCGCGGGATCGATCATATTTCCAATATAGCCCAAACCGGGGTCGCGAGGGAAATCGGGGACACGATCCCTTTTCCGGAGAAAAGGGTCATGTCCCCGGATTTCCCGTTTGACAGGTCGCGCGGCGCCGACTACGATGGAACCGTTCCTGGGGAAACACCAAACGGGAGGGAAAACGAACCATGAATCTCGAAGCGATGGACCGGCGTGAATTCCTGGGCAAGCTGGCCGCCCTCACGGGAGGGACGGCGGCTGTCGTCACCTTGCTGCCCGCTTTCGAAAGCGCGGGAACGGGGGGCCAGCTCGTCGAGAAAGACGACCCGCGGCTCGAAACGGGATATATCGAGTATCCCGGCGAAACGGGAAAGATCCGCGCTTACTCGGCCCGGCCCAAGGGCGCGAAGAAGCTGGCCGGCGTCCTCGTCATCCACGAGAACCGGGGCCTCAATCCCTGGGTCGAGGACATGACCCGGCGCGTGGCGCTCCAAGGTTTCCACGCGATCGCGCCGGACGCCCTGTCCCCGCTCGGAGGGACGCCGCCGAATCCCGACGAGGCCCGGCCGCTTTTCCAGAAGCTCGACGGTCCGGCGAACATCAAGAACTTCGTCGCCGCCGTGGCCTATCTCAAGACCGGGCCGCAGGCCACGGGCAAGGTCGCGTGCACCGGCTTCTGCTGGGGAGGCGGCGTGACGAACCAGGTCGCCGTCAACGCGCCGGACCTCGCGGCGGCCATCCCTTTCTACGGCATGCAGCCCGCGCCGGAGGATGTCGCCAAGATCAAGGCGGCCATGCTCATCCAATATGCCGGTGACGACGAGCGGATCGACGCCGGCATCCCGGCCTTCGAAGAGGCGCTCAAGAAGGCGGGCGTCGACTACAAGATCCACGTCTACGAGGGTGCCAAGCACGCTTTCATGAACGACACCGGGACCAACTACAACAAGGAAGCGGCCGAACTTGCCTGGAAGCGCACGGTCGACTTCCTCAAGGACGAGCTCAAGAGCTAGATCCGGGGTTTTGCCGGCGCCATTCGGCGGCGACCGCGGCGACGAACGGCCGCGCGTGGGTGAAGAACTTCTTGTATCCGGCGCAGAGATAATTCCATCCCGGTTCCCCGTCCGGCGCCAGAACAATCCGGTTCTTCGGGCACTCCCCGTTGCACATGTCCAGGACCTCGCACGCCCGGCAGACGGCCGGGAGCGTCTCGAGCTTGGCCAGCCCGAAGTCGAGCTGGGCGGGGCTTTCGAAGAGGTCGAGGAGGGGGATTTCGTCGATGTTCCCGAGCCGGTGAGCGGGATCGACGAAATGATCGCAGGAGAAGAGATCCCCGTTCCTCTCGAGGACCGGGACGGCGCCGCAGACGGGGCGGAAGATGCAGAGCGAATGCTCTTGGCCGAAGGCCGTTCGGGCCGCTTCCTCGACGATCTGGATCTTGATGCGGCCGATGTCGCGCTCCACCCACTCGTCGAAGACGGCACAGAGGAATGAGCCCCAGGAATCGGGAAGGACTGTCTCGGGACTGACGCCGCCCGGAGCTTCCGGACGCGGCTCGACCAGGGGGAGGAAGGTCACGAAAGACGCCCCGATCTCACGGAAGAAACCGTGGACCTCGAGCGGGCGGCCGGCGTTGTGGGCGCCGACGACACAAAGGATGTCCGTCGCGACGCCGCAGCGGCGCAGGATGTCGTACCCGCGCATCGCGTCGTCGAAGGATGACCGGCCGTCGCGGGTCAGGCGGTGCCGGTCATGGATCTCCCGCGGACCGTCGAGGCTGAGACCGACGGCGAATCCCTCGGCCGCCAGGAATCGGCCCCATTCCTCGTCGAGAAGCGTGCCGTTCGTCTGAAGCCCGTTGGCGATCTTCCGTCCCGCGGGACAAAGCCGCCGCTCGATCTCGACGATCTTGCGGAAATAGTCGATGCCCAGGACCGTCGGCTCGCCTCCGTGCCAGGAGACGCGGATGATCTCATCGGTCGAGGCCGCGATGTGCTGGGCGATGGTGGTCTCGAGGAGTGCCTCGGGCATGCGAGACGGAACGGACGCGCGCGCCTCGGGGCCCTTGTCGAGATAGTAGCAGTAGCGGCAGGCCAGGTTGCAGGCCGCCCCGGCCGGCTTGACGAAGACCTGAAAGCTCGGTGATGCCCTCGGCATGCGTCCATGATACCCCTTCTCCCGGACCTGAGTATACGGGTCCCCGGGACGGGCGATTCCGTCCGGGGACGGGAGCTCAATGGACCGTGGGCGTAGGCCGGCTCAGGGCCGGATGGCTTTTGAGGAGGAAGCGCAAACTCTCGCCGGGGGTGTTGATCATCTCATCGACGTCGAAGGCCGGCTCTCCATTGGCATCCAGAAGGACGTCATAATAGCCCCGGGCCTTGATGAAGATCGACCGCGACATGCCGGAGGATCCAGGCGGGACTGCGAACTCCATTGTTGCCGGACCGGAGTCCTTGGGGATGACGAAATACGCATTATCGTCCGAAGCCAGCTCCTCGCCGACGTCCCGCCCGGCCCCATCGCGGGCCGAAACCGCGGCGAGCTCGTTCACGCGGATCGGGACGTCCACAGAGAAGTCCAAAGCCAGCCTGTCGATCATCCAGAACCCCGCGGCCGGCGTGAGCTTGATCCGGACGGTATCGCCCCGAACATCGCCCAGGTCGAGCTCGTAGACCTTGTCTTTGGCGATGAAGGGACCGCCGCCGAAAATGAGGGCTTTGGTTTTCCAGCCGGCTTCCGTCTCGACGCGGACCTGGAGGTTGTACATCTCCTCGCCGGCGAACCAGCCCAAAAGGGACAGGAGGGCCGGGCCGCCGGCGTTGACCTTTTCGAAGTAGGGCCTGAGCTCGCTTCCCCGGGCGGCGAGCAGAGGCCTGATCGCCTGCGAGCCCCACCGCGTCGTCCAAGCGTTGGCGACGAGCTTGGCCTGCCTCACCCCGGCGGGCTTGGCGAATTCAAGGACGAGTTCGTCTTTGAGGTCAGCGGTCTTCTCAGGATCACGGCCCTCGACCCGGCCGAGCCAGAACGTCTCGTCCTTGGCGTCAAGGAGCGGCAGGATGTCTCGGCCCTGGGCATCCCGGGCGCGCAGCGGAGGAAGCGGCGACGCAACCGTCCTCACCCGGCCGGAGAGGTCGGGAACGACCGAGACGCCTGTCGGGTGATCAACGACGACGAGCTTGAGCTCGTCCACATGCTCGACCTCGTCAAGCTCGTTCGTGAGAAGCAACCTGTACCGGCCATCGACGGGCCTGAGGTTGTCGAGGCCGATCCAATCGGCTCGTTCGAGCCCTGAACAGACCGATCCGCCGTAGGGTTCGGCGTCGAGAACATAATCCTGCCCGTCGAAAGAATAGACGAAGGGACAGGATTCCTCGGGGGGAGGCGTATATTCGCGATGGGACCCGGAGGACAAAGCGGCCAGGGCGATAACCCCGACCACCGCCGAAGAGGCCACCAAGGTCAGGGGCCAATTGGTCTTCTTGACCCAGACAAGGTCCAGCTCGGAGAGAGGGATAAATCGATAGTTGCGGGAGGCCAGGATCTCGACCCCTTGATCGTTCCTCACGGCCCGCACCACCCTGAAGAAGCGGCCGTCCTTGGTCGCCACGGCATTGATCTGGCCCTTGGCGTCTTCCTCGATATCCTGGATGTCCTCCAGCCGCAGCTGCGTCCGCAGCGAGACGATGGCCATCGGGTCGAGCGAATCCGGGACGAGGACCTTGTCGCCGTAGATCGTCGCCCGGCGGCCCGCCGGAAATGTCAGCCGTTCCCCCGTCTTTTTCTGGACGGCCTGAACGATCTGTTTGTATGGGCTGGCCCCGGCCAGAGCGCCGGGCGACGACCGGACGTTGCTTTTCATGATACAGGCGTCGAGGGAGACGAGAAAGATAGCGGCAGAGACGATCGCCGTGAGTTTTTTCATGAAGACCCCTCCTTCTCGATCGCTCTCTAGACTGCTCCCGCGGGCTCAGGAGAGCGCCGCGCGGGGCTTAGAAGGTCGGCGACGCAGACCGGGACGAGCCGGCCGTTGCGGACCGTCGCGTCGGGACAGCCGCGACAGATGACCGAAATCTGCCCATCGGGCCCGAGCTCCGGCGGGACCTGGATGGCGATGAAGTGAAGACGCAGGTTCTTGACCGGACCCGTCTGGCGAAAAAGCCTGATCAAGGGCACCAGCCGGCGCGGCGAGGTCAGCGCTTCAAAGAGGGCGATGGGGACGATGATCCGCTCGAGCTCGGCCGGACCGTGATTGGTCGCAAAGAAATGTCGTCCGGTGACCAGGCGGAAGACCTTCCGGAAAGCCCGGTCGAGCCGCGGCGAGAGCGGATAAACCCGGCTTCCTGTGGCATCGACAAGATAGAAATAGACGAGCCAACGGGCGTCCGTGTCGCTGAGGTTGCTCGGCACATAGGACGTGGGCTCCAGGCCGAGCCCGGCCCTGAGGCCCTCGTATTCGTCGCGGAGATCGACCGTTTGGGCTGCAGGGTCCCCGTTGGCCCGGGCAAGGACGGCCAGAACGCCGTCGAAGTAGCGGAATCGGGAATATCGCCGGACGACCCCGGACATGAGCCCCCGGTCCTCATTGTAGACCGTGACGGACAGCCCGAATTCGATGCGTTCCGCCTCCATGAGCGAGAAGAGCTTTTCGCGGGCCGCTTCGATGTCGCCGTGGACGTGGGCCTGTCCGCTGTCGACATGGAGGAGGATCTTGTCGATGCCGGAGCTCTTGAGGGCACGGAGCAGCTCCAGGCCGTCGACGTCGAGGAAGCGGAGGCCGTTCGTCAGAAGCTGACAATGGAGGCCGCGGCTTTTGACCAGGGCGACGATCCGAGGAAGATCCGGATGGAGCGTCGGCTCGCCCCCGAGGACGGTCACGGCCTGGAGACGTCTCAAGGCCATGGCCCGATCGAGGTCCCGCTCGATCTCTTCGAAGGACTTCACCCAGCTCCGATCGATGTTGTAGCAGCAGCGGCAGTGCATGTTGCAGGTCCGGTTGATCTCGAGCGTGACGTGCGGCATCTCCCGGGCGGAGAAGTCCAGCATCACGGCCCTCCGGCCGGGGCTGAAATCGAAGACGGTCACGGCCGCATCGTCCTTTCAGAACGTCAGGGCGTCCGCAGCCTGGGCTCCTGCGCCCGGGGACCTGGCTTCGCAACGGCCGGATGCTGCCGCAAAAGATAGCGAAGACTCTCGCCGGGCGAATCGATCATCTCCTGGAGGTCGAGCGTCGGCTCGCCGCCGGCGTCCAGGAGAATGTCATAATAACCTCGGGTCTTGAGGAAGACGGACCGGACCGTTCCCAGTGAGTCCGACGGGACGCCGAACTCGAGTGTCGCCGGGCGGGAACCCTTGGGGATGACGAAGTACAAGTTGTCGTCCGAGGCGAGATCGCCGCGGATGTCTCGACCCGCCGCATCGTGGGCTGATTCGGCGGCAATCTCCGTCACCCGGACAGCCGCGTCCTCGGAAAAGTCCAAAGCCAGCCGGTCGATCATCCAATAGCCGGCCGCCGGCGTCAGCTTGATCCGGACCGTGTCACCGGGAACATCGCGGAGGTCGAGCGGATAGGCCTTGTCCTTGGCGATGACCGGCCCGCCGCCATAGACAAGGGCCTTTGTTTTCCAGCCCGACGCCGTTTCGACGCGGACCTGAAGGTTGTACATCTCCTCGCGGGCGAACCAGCTCATGAGCGACAGGAGAGCAGGGCCGCCGGCGTTGATTTTCTCGAAGTACGGCTCGAGGTCCCGGCCCTGGGAAGCGAGAAGAGGCCTGATCGCCTGCGAGCCCCATATCGTCGTCCAGGCGTTGGCGATGAGCTTGGCCTGCCTGGCTCCGGCCGGCTTGGCGAATTCGAGGACGAGTTCGTCTTTGAGGTCTTCGGTCTTTTCAGGGTCACGGCCCTCGACCCGGCCGAGCCAGAACGTCTCGTCCTTATCCGCCAGGAGAGCACGGATGTCCCGTCCGTCGGCGTCGCGGGCGCTTGACGGGGGAACTGGCGACGTGACGGTCCTCATCCTGCCGGAGAGGTCGGGAACGACCGAGACGCCTTTCGGGTGATCAACGACGACGAGCTTGAGCTCGTCCACGTGCTCAACCTCGTCAAGCTCGTTCGTGAGAAGCAGTCTGTACCGGCCATCGACGGGCCTGAGGTTGTCGAGGCCGATCCAATCGGCTCGTTCGAGCCCCGGACAGACCGATCCGCCGTAGGGCTCGGCGTCGAGAACATACTCCCGGCCATCGAAGGAGTAAACGAAAGGACAGGACTCCACATTGGCGCCGGACCAAGGATCGAATTTCATGAAATCGTCGGGGAGGGACAATGCGATCGCGGCCGCGGCCCCGCCCCAGAGCACGGTCGTCGCGAGGGTCGTCAAGCCCCAATTCGTTGTTCTGATCCAGACGAGGTCGACGTCGGACAGGGGGATGAATCGGTAATAGTTGGCGGCCAGGACATGAACCCCCTGGTCCTCCCTTTCGGCGTTCACGACCTCGAAGAAGCGCCCGTCCTTCAGCGCGACTCCCCTGATCCGGCCCTTTCCGTCTTCCTCGACGTCCAGGATAGCCTCCGTGGGGAACCGGGCCGGCAGCGAGCCGGCCGCCCCGGGCATGAGGGAATACGGGATCAGGATCTTGTTTCCGTTGATGGTGACGCCGCGGCCCGTCGGGAATGTCAGCTTTTCTCCCGTCTTCTTTTGTAAGGCCGTGACTTTCGTTTTATAAGGTCTGGCTCCGGCCAGCCGGTCGGGCGATCTTTTAAAACTGCTCTTGATGGGAATGCAGGCGCAAAAGCCGACGAGAAGGACGACGGCGGCGATGGTCTTTTTGCTCATAAGGCTCCCTCCCTGTCGAGTGCGTCCATGATAGCCACCAACCCCGCCCGAATTGTCAGTCTTTGGTCAACGGTTTGTCAAGATTCGGTCAAATTTGGGGTAAAATGGTTTGGAGCCAATGGATTTTACGAACCCCCCCTTCCGACACGCCTTGGCGGCGCTCATCACAGCGGGCGTCCTGTTTACCGCCGCCTCGGGAGCCCCGAATGAGCGCCCCGGGCAGACTGCCGCATCCTCCGCCTCGGCCTCCGCGCCGGCTTCGAAGTCGCAGAGCGTCTCGGATTTCGAGCAGCGGCTGACCCGCATCAACGGCCAGATCAAGGACCTCAAGGCCCGCCTCGAGGCCGAGGCCCGCAAAGAATCCTCCGTCCTCACGTCACTGGCCAGGATCAACCTCAACAAGAGCATCGTCGAGCGGGAGCTGGCCGCCCGGAACGTCGATCTCGAACGCGGCCGCGCCGACCTGGCCGTCATTCAGGCCAACATCCGCACGCTCCGCACGGGGATCGATCGGGAGCGCGAGTCCATGGAACGGACGCTGGTGACGCTCTACAAGTTCGGCCGCGTCGATTTCTTCCAGGTCCTGCTCCAAGCCCGGGACGTCGAGACTTACGCCTCCGAGAGCAAGCATCTGACGCTTCTGGCCCGGGGCCAGGACGAGGTCGTCGCAAGTTATCTCGCCTCGCTCGACGAGCTTCGCGCGGCCGAGTCCCGCCTCGAGAGCAAGCAGACGGACCTGGCCGAGATGGCCCGGGCCGCGAACCTCAAGCGCCGAGAGCTCGAGACCGAGGCCCGCAAGAACGCCACCATGGTCCAGGAGATCCGCAAGAACCGGGCGACGTACCAGCAGACCCTGAAGGAGCTCTCCGAGAGCGCCGAAGAGCTCCAAAAGCTCATGGCCAAGATCATCAGCCAGGAATGGGTCCTGCCGGCCGCCTGGGTCCCCCTCTACGAGCGGAGAGGCCAGCTGCCCTGGCCCCTCGAAGGCCGGGTCATCACGGCCTTCGGGTTCGAGAAGCACCCCGACTTCAACACGGTCGTCATGAACAAGGGGGTCGAGATCTCGCCGGCCAAGGACAAGTCGCTCATCCTGTCCGTCCACGCGGGCAAGGTCGTTTACGCCGACTACTTCCAGGGCTACGGCAACCTCCTCATCATCGATCACGGCATGACCTACTACACGCTTTACGGCCACTGCGCGGAGTTCCTGGCGGCGGTCGGCGAAATGGTCCGGGCGGGACAGCCCGTGGCCGTCGTCGGCGACACCGGTTCCCTCAAGGGCGAGTGCCTCTATTTCGAGGTCCGCTACAAGACCAAGGCCCTCGATCCCTTGCAATGGCTCAGGCGGAGATGATAGAATGGATGTCCGTTCTGCCATGAAAGTACCGAGATATCGCTGGGTCCTCTGGGCGGCCACCCTGGCCGCGGCCGTGTTCTTCGTCACCCAGATGGGTTTTCTGTCGCGCGGCCACGCCACTCCGACGGCCCGGGGCTTCGAGCTGCTCGACACCCTCATGTCCCATATCCGCAACGACTACCTCGAGGAGCGGGACCCGGTTCAGACGGCCGAAGGCACGTTCCGGGGCCTGGTCAATTCGCTGGATCCGCTGTCCGCCTACCTCTCCAAGGACCTGGCCGCGAGCTATAAGGCCCGCACCGGCCAGGAGATGGAGACGGGCATGGTCGTGCTCAAGCGCTACGCCTCCTTCCCCCAGGTCGTGGCCGTCGTCGAGAAGTCTCCGGCCGAGACGGCCGGGGTCAAGATGGGCGACCTCGTGAGCGCTATCGGCGGGCGGAACACGCTGAGCATGAGCCTGACCGAAGTCAAGCTCCTCCTCAGCGGGACGGACGCCAAGCCGGTCGACATCCGCGTGCTCCGGGGCAACGATACGCACAACCTCAGCGTGCCGCGGGCCGTGCTCTTCCCGGCGGCTTATGCGTTCTCCCAGACCGCGGGCCAGCCGGCCCGCCTGCGCATCCGCCGCTTCGACGCCGGTCTCGTGTCCGACGTCAAGCGTGACGTCGTCCCGGTCCTGAAAGGCCGGAAGAACACGCTCGTCCTCGACCTCCGAAGCTGCCAGGACGGCACCATCGACGAGGCCGGGAAATTCGTCAACCTGTTCGTCAAGGCCGCCAATGTGGGGCGATTCGAGGGCCGCGGCGGCGTCAAAGAGACGGTCGCGTGTCCGGCCAACGCCGAGCTCGGATCGATCCCGCTCGTCGTCTGGACCGATGCCGGGACGGCGGGACCGGCCGAATTCGCCGCCGGGGTGCTCCAGGAAGTGCGCCAGGCCAAGATCGTCGGCTTCGCGACCTCCGGGCTCGTCGGGCGCACGGCGCTCTTCCCGCTCAAGGACGACACGGCGGTCCTGCTGACCTCGGGCATCTTCATTTTGCCCTCCGGCCGCAAGCTCTGGGACGACGGCCTTGTCCCCGATGCGGCCATCCCGGTCGATAAGCTCAACGAAAAAACGTACCTCGAGAAAACCCTCCCTCTTCTCCCCAAGCTCTGACGGATGACGAAGAGGCTCCCGCCCAAACGCCGCGATCCCTGGCCGGCGTTCACGCTCCTCACCGTGGTCCTGACAGCGGCCGCAGTCATCGCGGGCGTTTCGCTCGACTACATCAACGCCCAAAAGGGCGATCGCTCCTATCTCTTCGGCGCGGCGGCCAAGGCGCCTCCGGTCGTCGAAACCCGGCCGGCCGCAAAGCCCGCCGAGAAGCCGGCCGAAAAGCCGGCCCCGGCCCAGCCGGTCAAACCCATCGTCAAGCCTTTCGATGAGGTCGTCGCCGCAAGCCTCGCGGCCGCCGGCGTCTCCGAGGATTCAGTCCTCCAGCTCAAGAGGCCCAAGGGCGGCCCGCTCTTCGAGGTCGAGCTCCCGGGCGAGCTCTACGAATCGGTCGGTCCGGCCGTCGAACGGGCGCTCAAGGCCGAGGGCG
Source organism: Candidatus Aminicenantota bacterium (assembly GCA_963743205.1). Taxonomy (GTDB): domain Bacteria; phylum Acidobacteriota; class Aminicenantia; order Aminicenantales; family Saccharicenantaceae; genus RBG-16-66-30. The sequence continues at coordinate 39,506 of CAVUOW010000008.1, read as the reverse complement.
TCCGCGTCCTCAGCAAAAAGAGGACGCCGGGCGAGGAAAAGACCGAGGTCCTCTGGGCGCTCCGCAGGCCGGCCAAAGAGGACGGCGCGATCTCGTTCGTCCTGCCGGTCGAGCCGCCCTCCGTCGTCGTCGCCGAAAAGGAGCCCCCGGCGAAGAAGGCCCCGCGCGGCCAGGTCGCCCTGATCATGGACGACATGGGGAGCAGCCTCGAGACGCTCGATGAGATCATCGCCCTCCGCCGGGCGGTGACGGTCTCCGTCCTTCCCTTCAGCGCCCATGCCGAGGAGACGGCCCGGATCGCCCACGAGAACGGCCTCGAGGTCCTTCTCCACCTCCCTCTCGAATCGGTCAACAACCACGAAGCCATGGCCAACACCGAGGGGATGATCCTGGCCATGATGACGGAACCGGCGATCGTCGCCTCGTTCGAAGCGAGCTTCGACCGGGTGCCCTTCGCCTCGGGCACGAACAACCACATGGGCTCGCGATTCACGGCCGAGCGTGACCTGATGCGGATGATCCTGAAGCCGATCAAGGAGCGGGGGCTCTTTTTCGTCGACAGCCGGACCACGGCCGGCACGGTGGCCCTCGATGAGGCCCGGAAGATGGGCATCCCCGCGACGCAGCGCGATGTCTTTCTGGACGCCGACGAGGACCGCGGCCGCATCCGGGGCCGGCTCATCGAGCTCCTCCAGAAGGCCCGCAAGAAGGGCCGCGCCGTCGGCATCTGCCACCCCTTCCCGGAGACCCTGGCCGTCCTCAAGTCGAGCCTGTTCCTCCTCGACTCCTACAACCTCGAAGCCGTCCCGGTCTCGAAGCTCGTCCGCTAAGCCCCGCGGCCGGGCAGGTTGCTTAATTTCCACCCCTTGGCTAATATACAATCGTTAGAGAGGAGACGCCCATGAAGAGACTCGCCCCGTCGGTTCTCGTCCTTGCCGCCTTGGCGCTGGCCGTCCTGCCGGCCTGCAAGACGATGTCGAGCGACGAGTTGAAGAGCTCGATCGAGGTCCTGGACTACACGTCCTCCTGGGTCTCGAAATACTACCAGCCCTGGCCGCCCCGGCTCATCCTCGTCCCCCAGATCTCGTTCCGGATCAAGAACATCGGCAAGAAGCCCCTGACCTACGTCAACTTCAACGCCGTTTTCCAGTTCAAGGGCGACCCCGAGAATTTCGGCGACGCCTTCCTGGCCGCCATCCGCAGCAAGGCCGTTCCGCCGGGCGCGACGAGCGACCTCATCGTCCTGAAGGGCAATCTCGGCGTCGAGGGCAAGAACCTGGCCGGCATCCGCGACAATCCGCAGTGGAAGCAGGCCTTCGTCAGGCTGTTCGCCATCTCCAAGGGGTCCCACCCCGTCCCTCTCGGCACGTACGACGTCGCCCGGACGATCGACTTCAAGGAACCCGAGCCCGTCGAGCCGAAGAAGTGACATGGGCGCCCTCGTTCCGACCAAGGTTTTCCTCGTCCGCGGCCAGGGCCGGCACAAGGAGAAGCTCGTCAGCTTCGAGAAGGCCTTGCGGGAGGCAGGCATCGCCCCGTTCAATCTCGTCCGCGTCTCGAGCATCTACCCGCCCCACTGCCGCTATATCACGAAGGGGGCCGGTCTGAAGCTCCTCATGCCGGGGCAGATCCTGTTCGTCGTCCTGAGCGAGAACGCCACCGACGAACCCGGCCGGCTCATCTCCGCGTCGATCGGCATGGCCGTCCCCGACGATCCGGCGCATTACGGCTATCTCGCCGAGCACTCCGATATCGGCAAGTCCGCCACAAGATCTGTCCCTCCACACCGAGTACCTGGCCGCCGAAATGCTGGCGACCAAGCTCGGCGAAAAGCTCAAGGAGCCGGGCTCGGGGAAGCCCGCCCGATCGTTCCGCGTGTCGAACGGCCTGTCGCTCAAGACGCGAAGCATCACCCAGACCGCGGCGGGAGAGGCGGGGGTGTGGACGACGACCGTTGCGGCCGCCGTTCTTATTTGCTAAGACCGAGGGGGTCGGGGTTGACGATCTTGACGAAGCTCCGTTCCCGGAGCGTCTTGAGGTAAGCCTCGCCTTTGACGGCCCGCTTCTCGTTGAAGATCTTTTCCTCGACCTCTTTGCGGGCGTCCTCGAACGGGCGCAGGACGCTGTCCTTCTTCTCCACGAGCTGCAGGAGGTACCAGCCGCTCTTGTTGTTGATCCAGCCCGTCTTTTCGCCGGCCTTGAGCCGCTCCAAGGGCGATTCGAGGGCCGCCTCGAGCTCGCCGGCCTTGAACGTCCCCAGGTCGCCCTTGGCGTCCTTCATCGGCGGGTCGGAGAGCTCCGCGGCCGTGTCGGCAAAGGAGGCGCCGGATTTGAGCTTGGCGTCGACGGCCGCCTTGAGCGCCTCGATAGCCTCGGCCGAGCGGCTTTCACTGGCGATGTAGACGGCGTTGAGCTTGTACTCGGTCGCAGTGGTGAACTCGGCCGGGTTCTTCTTGTAGTATTGGACGACCTCGGAATCCTCCAGGACGATGGCCCGTTCGACCTCGGTGTAGAGGACGCCCTGCCGCATCATGCCTTCCTCGTATTGCTTGAGCCAGTTGTCGTAGGACATGCCCTGCTGCTCGATGGCCCGGCGGAGATCGGCGTCCGAGGCCATGTTGTTGTCCTTCTTGATCTTCTCGATCATCCCCTTCATCTGCTCCTGGACGTTCAGGCCGAGCTCCTTGGCCTTCTGAAGGAGAAGCGTCTCGGTGATCATGGAGTTGAGGAACTCCTTCTTGAGCAGCGTGTACTGCTGATCGTACTGCTCTTGAGGCATCTGCTGGGCCCGAAGCTGGGACACGGCCATTTCGAACTGCGTCCGATATTCGGATTGGGTGATGATGTCGTCGTTGACGATGGCCACGATCGACTCGACGACCTCCTGTCCGAAGGCGGCGGGGACCGTCCCGGCGAGAAGAGCGGCCACGATCGATCCCAGGATGATCTTTTTCATGTTCATTCGTCCGACCTCTGGTAGCTGAAGAATAGGTTCTCGGGAAGGGGCTTCCAAGTCAGGGTGCCCTTGAGCCCGCCCAGATGGGAGGCCAGGGCCTCCTTCATCTTCTGGGCCATGATCCGCTGCTGGATCGCCGGCGCCGCCTCCGCCGCATCCTGGAGGGCCGGCGAGTACTTCCGGTCCAGCCGGAAGATGTGAAAGCCGTAGGAGGATTCGACGACCTGGCTCGTCCTCCCCTCGTCGAGCGAGAAGATGACCTTCTCCATGTCGGCCGGCAGGTCGCCCTGCTCGAACACGCCCATGACGCCGCCCCGGGCCGCCTCGGGCCCGAGCGACTCCTCCGTGGCGATCTTGCGGAACTCCGGCTCGCCGGTCCTCTCGAGCCGGCGGAGCACGGAGACCGCCTTTTCCTCGGTGTCGACGAGGATCTGGCTGACCTGGGCCCGGCCCTGGTGGAGGAAGTCCTTCTTGTGCTGTTCGTAATAATCGAGGACCTCGGGGGCATCGACGCGGACGTCGCGGACGATGAGGAAGGTGTATTTCTCGACGAGGAGGCGGTCGAAGGCCCCTTCGGGGAGGGCCTTCGCGGCGCCGTCGCCGCCGCCGGCAGGGATGGCCTCGACGGCCAGCTTGGCCAGGTACTCCTTCTTCTCGTCCTCGCTCAACGTGATGCCGCGCGTCCGGGCCGCCTCGAGCAGGATCATCTCGTCGACGAACCGGTCGTAGAGCCGGCTCAGGGATTCGGCCGGAAGCCCCTTGGCGTCCGCCCCGGTCGCCTCGAGATAAGACCGGAAATCGGCGTTGAAGAACTCGCTCTTCTCGATGCGCAGGATCGGGCGTCCCCGGAGCGTGCCCTGAACGAGACCGGCGACCCGGGAAACGGGGTCCCGGCCCTGGTCGCGGCCGCAGGCGGAAACGGCCAGGAGGGCGAGCGCGGCCATGACGGCCGCGGCCGGACCTCTCCCCGTCGTCCGCCGCCGTTCGTCCGTCCTCTTGTGCGCGTACATCCTTTTTAGTATCAATCCATTATAGACTACTTGGATAACTCCATCAAGACCCCGACCGTTTCATCGAGGAGGGCCCTTTCGGTCGTCCCGCGCAGGGCCAGCGACATGACCCCTTCGGGCGAAAGCGATCCCGAGTGCTTCTTGAGGAGGGGCGTTACCCGGGCCCAATCGACCGGCGTCTCGGGACGGAACTTGAACACGACCCGGTGCTCGGTCCGGTCGATCGACCGGAGGCGCACTTTCGTGGCCAGGTACTTCAGGGCGCCGTAGCGGAGAAGATTCTCGATCGGAGCGGGGACGGGCCCGAAGCGGTCGACGATCTCCTCGCGGATGCGGTCGATCTCCTCGAGGCCCTCGACGGAGGCCAGGCGCTTGTAGAGATTGAGCCGGAGGTTGACCTGGGGCAGGTAATCCTCCGGGACGTGGATGTCGACCTTGAGGTTGATCTCGGGATTGACCTCTTCGACGATCTCGCCCTTGAGGCCGCGGATGGCCTGGTCGAGGAGCTGCATGTAGTACTCGAAGCCGATGGCCTCCATCGTGCCGTGCTGGCGGTGGCCGAGGAGGTTCCCGGCGCCGCGGATCTCCAGGTCGCGGGCGGCCAGCCGGAAGCCCGAGCCGAGCTCGCTGAACTCCTTGAGGGCCTTGAGCCGCTCCCGGGCGAGGGGCGTCAGCTCGATGTACGGCGGCACGAGGAAGTAGGCGTAGGCCTGCCTCGCCGACCGCCCGACGCGGCCGCGGAGCTGGTAGAGCTGGGCCAGGCCGTAGAGGTCGGCCCGGTCGACGATGAGCGTGTTGACGAGCGGGATGTCGATGCCGTTCTCGATGATGGTCGTCGAGACGAGGACGTCGTATTTGCGCTCGACGAAATCGATCATCCGTTTCTCCAGGACCGGGCCGGACATCTGACCGTGGATGGCGACGACCCGGGCCTGCGGCACGAGCTTGGTGACGAGATCGGCGATCTTGTCGATGTCCTCGATGCGGTTGTGGATGACGTAGACCTGCCCGCCCCGGGCGATCTCCTGACGGATGGCCGCGGCGATGAGCTTGGCGTTGAAGGACGTCACGACCGTGTGAACGGCCAGGCGGTCGCGGGGCGGCGTCTCGATGAGGCTGATGTCGCGCAGGCCGGTGAGCGACATGTTCAGCGTCCGCGGGATGGGCGTCGCGGTCAGGGTCAGGACGTCGATCGTGGCCTTGTACTGCTTGATCTTCTCCTTGTGGCCGACGCCGAAGCGCTGCTCCTCGTCGATGATGAGCAGGCCGAGGTCCTTGAAGCCGACGTCCTTGGAGAGGAGCCGGTGCGTGCCGATGAGGATGTCGACGAAGCCCTTGCGGCAGTCCTCGACGACGGCCTTCTGCTCGCGCGGCGATTGGAGCCGGGTCAGAGCCTCGATCCGGACCGGGAAGAGGACCATCCGGTCGCGGAAGGTCTTGAGGTGCTGGCTGGCCAGGACGGTCGTCGGGCAGAGGACGGCCACCTGCTTGCCGTCCATGACCGTCTTGAAGGCCGCCCGCATGGCCACCTCGGTCTTGCCGTAGCCGACGTCGCCGCAGAGGAGGCGGTCCATCGCGATGTCGCGCTCCATGTCCTCGCGGATCTCGCGGATCGAGCGGAGCTGGTCGTCGGTCTCCTCGTACTCGAAGGTCTTGCCGAACTCCTCGTCCCACTGCCCGTTGGAGGAAAACGCGTGGCCCTTGATCGCCCGGCGCGTGGCGTAGAGCTCCACGAGCTCCTTGGCCACGGCCTCGACCGCCTTCTTGGCCCGGGTCCGCGTCTTCTCCCAGGTGTTTGTGCCGAGCTTGTCGAGCGGCGGAAGGTCGGGGCCGGCCTTGGAGAACTTCTGGACGAGGTTGAGGTCCTCGACGGGGACGAGCAGCTTGTCGCCGTCGCGGTAGTTGAGCTCGATGAACTCCCGGCCCCGGCCTTCGACCTCGACCCGCTGCAGGCCGCGGAAGACGCCGATGCCGTAATCGGCGTGGACGACGTAGTCGCCGGCCTGGAGGTCCTGGAATTGAGAGAAGAAGGGCCGCCGCGAGGCCCGGCTGACGATGACCTTCTCCTCGGTGAAGATGTCCTTCTCGGAAAAGAAATGGAGCTTTTCCCTGGGGTAGCTGAAGCCGCCGGGAAGCGGGCCGAGGAGCAGGGCCACCTCGTTGCGCGGCGGAACGGCGAAGGGCGAGTCGGTCTCGAGGACCGGGATGTCGCTCTCGCGGAGCAGCGTCGCCAGCCGCTGCCGGGTCCCGGCGTTCAGGAGATGGATCGAACAGAGGTCGCTCTCCGCCTGGAGCCTTTTCAGGTACTGGAGGAAGAAGGGGATCTTATTGTCGAACCGGGGCACGGGCTGGAAGGAGAACGCGTGGACCTTCTTGCGGGCCGGAGCGCCGAGCTCCTCGAGGCGCACGGCCTCCTTGCGGACGCGCTGGAGGAGGCGGGCCGGAAAGACGGCGTCGGGGTCGAGGGCGAAGACACGGTCGGCGAGAAGGTCGGCGAACTGGTCGCGGAGCTCCTTGATGTGGCCGTCCCACTCGCAGTCGACGGCCTCGGGATTGTCGACGATGAAGACGGGGTCCGTGAGGTAGTCGGTCACGGGGACGAAGCCTTCGGTGAGGAGAAGGGCCAGGGCGGAGAAGCTCGGGCCGAAGTCGCCGCGGTCGATCGCTTCGATCTTGGCGTCGAAGTCCCGGCTGACGCCCTTCGAGCGCTTCCGGGCGGCGGCCTTCCAGCGGTCGAGGAACTCGGGCGTCGCCGGGAACTCGCGCAGGCCGGGGATCGTCAGCCGGTCGATGCGCTTGAGGGAGCGCTGGTTCGAGATGTCGAACTCGCGCAGGGAAACGACGCGCGAGCCGTCGAACTCGATACGGAAGGGATTGGCCTCCCAGGGCGAGAAGACGTCGACGATGCCGCCGCGCCAGGCGTACTCGCCGGGCGAGGCGATGAGGTCCTCGCGGGTGTAGCCGCAGCGGGCCAGGGTCTCGAGGAGGGCGTCGTGATCGGCCTCGCCGCCGGTTTCGAGAGAGATAAAAAGCCGGCTCATTTCGCCGGGCGAGGGCACGGGCTTGAGCAGGCCGCCGAGCGAGGTGACGATGATCGCGGGCGGCGTCGCCAGCAGCCGGCGGAAGAGCTTCATCCGCGAGGACACGGCGTCGAGAGAGGGCGGGACCTCGAAGTAGGGGTTCTCGGAGAGCGGGGGCAGGGTGGCCAGGCCGGCGCCGGGCGCCAGCCGGGGGAGGAAGAAGCGGCAGTCCTGCTCGGCCTGGGCGAGGGGCGCGGATTCGGACCGGATGAAGACGATCGGGCGGCCGGTCGTCTTGGCCAGGCAGGCGAGGAGATAGGCCTTGGCCGGCTCGATGACGCCATGAACGGAGAGCGGGCGTTCCGGCGAGGCGATGGCCCGGACGAGGTCGCCGAACTCGGGGGTGCGGAGAAGAAAATCGAGGCTCACCGGGCTATTCTAACGGCGGGCGAGGCGCGGTCAAACCGCGGGCATGGCCGCTTGGTCAAACCGCGGGGAAAGGGGGACATGACCCTTTTCTCATGAAAAGGGATCGTGTCCCCCTTTCCCCGCAGGTCGATTATAATGGTCGAATGAAAAAGACGTTCATCTTCTTCTTAAACCTGACATTGCTTGCCTCCGCGTCCCTGACATTCCCCGCCCCGGCCCCGGCCCAAGCCGATGACGCCCTCACGGTCAAAGCCCGGGCCTTCCTCGCGGCCATGGAAAAGGGCGATTTCCAATCGGCCGCCCGCGATTTCGACGCGACCATGCTCAAGGTCTCCGGGCCGGACAAGCTCGAGACCATGTGGAAGACACAGCTGCCGGCCCAGCTCGGCGCGTTCAAGAAGCAAGCCGGGGCGAGGCGCGACCAGCTTCAGGGCTACGAGATCGTCCTCGTCACCTGCGAATTCGAGAAGGCGACCCTGGATGCCCGGGTCGTCTTCGACAAGGCCGGAAAGATCGCCGGCCTCGGCTTCGTGCCGACGGCGCCGCCGGCGAAGTACGAGACGCCCGCGTACGCCGACCCGGCCAAGTTCGAGGAGACCGAGATCACAGTGGGCTCGGGAGACTGGCCCTTGCCGGGGACGCTGACCATGCCGAAGGGCGCCGGGCCGTTCCCTGCGCTGGTCCTCGTCCACGGCTCCGGGCCGAACGGCCGGGATGAAGAGCTCGGCCCCAACAAGCCGTTCAAGGACCTGGCCTGGGGGCTGGCGTCCCGCGGCATCGCCGTTCTGCGCTACGACAAGCGCAGCAAGGTCTACCAGGCCAAGATCCTGGCCGACGCCAAGCTCGAGGCGACGATGACGGTCAAAGAAGAGACGATCGACGACGCCCTGGCCGCGGCCGCCCTCCTCGAAAAGACGAAGGGGATAGACCGCAAGCGGGTCTTCATCCTGGGGCATAGCCTGGGCGGCTTCCTGATGCCGAGGATCGCGGTCGAGGCCAAGGCCCTGAAGCTCGCCGGCTTCATCAGCATGGCCGGCCTGACCCGGCCGCTCGACGATACGATCCTCCGTCAAATGACCTATCTCTACGGGCTGGCCGGCAGCGCCGTTTCGGAGGACGACAAGAAGAAGCTCGAGGCCCTCAAGTCCGAGGTCGCCAAGATCAAGGCCCTCACGGACGCCGACAGGAGCTCGACGACAAAGCTCATGGGGGCCATGCCGGCCTACTGGCTCGACGTCCGCGGCTATGACCCGCCGGCGCTCGCGGTGAAGGTCAAGGAGCCCATGCTCATCCTTCAAGGCGGCCGCGATTATCAGGTGACGACGGAGGATCTCGAGAACTGGAAGAAGGCCCTGGGCGGGCGGAAGGACGTCGAGTTCCATCTCTACCCGAAGCTCAACCACCTGTTCTTCGAAGGCGAGGGGATCATCACGCCGCTCGAATACATGCAGAAGCACGGCAGCGTCGCGCCGTACGTCATCGACGATATCACGGCCTGGATCTCAAAGCACTGAGCGCCGACTTAATCCCCGATGATCTCGTCGAGCCCCTCGAGGACCCGGGCGAGCTCCTCCGGGGAAATGACAGCGGCCAGCTTGCCGATCCGGTCCACGGCCAGCGTACGGATTTGGCTGATCTTTATCCAGGACTTCTTGGGAAGTCCCGTACCGCCGATCTCCAAGGTCAACGGGAATCCGGCCTTCTGAGGACGGCTGGTGATGGCCATGGCGATGACGGTCCCGGAACGCTCATTGAAAACGTCGTGACTGACGATCAGCACCGGCCGCCGGCCGCTCTGCTCATGGCCCTGGGCCGGACTGAGGTCGGCCCAGCGGATCTCCCCTCTCAGTATTCGGGCCATTCGGCGGACTCCTCGGAGAGGCCTTCTTCCGCGAGTTCCCTTTCGAGGGCAGGATCGAGCTTGGCGCATTCGGCGGCCAGGCGGACCCTGTCCCGTCGGGCGAGTTCGTCCCTGACCGCGGCTTCGATGGCCCGGCTCCGGTTGGCGAAGACGCCGTCTCGAACGAGACGATCCAGCTCCCCGAGGACGTTCTCGTCCATCGAAATGGCGATCTTGGCCTTGGGCATGATGAACCTTACGGTATTACGATAAGGCATACCTGAGATCTTGTCAAATTCGAAGGGCCAGCCGCTCACGCTAATTAAGACGGCGGGAGGGAGCGAGGATTCTCACTCGGACAGGAAATCGGGGTTCAAACGTGAGGGATCGAGGTGTGATCGGAGATCTCGGAACTCGTCGTGACGAGGTCGCGGACCGAGAGCATGTGGACGCCATAATTGCCGGTGAGCCGGGCGAAATCCTTGAGCTCCTCGTTCGAAACGCGGAGGAAATTGGCCAGCCCGCGGGCGGCCTCGTCGACGTCGAGCCGGGTCCGGAGGCCCGGGTCCTGGGTGGCGATGCCGATGGGACAGCGTCCCGTGTCGCAGATCCTGAACTGCTGGCAGCCGATGGCCATCAGGGCCGCCGTGCCGATGGCCACGGCGCCGGCGCCGAGGGCCAGGGCCTTGGCGAAGTCCGGCGAGACGCGCAGCCCGCCGGTCGCGATGAGCGTCACGTCCTTGATGCCCCTCCCCTCGAAGTACCTGCGGGCGCGGTCGAGGGCGTAGATCGTCGGGATCGACGTCGCGTCCTTGATCAGCTTGATCGCCGCCCCCGTCGCCCCGGCCCGGCCGTCGATGGTGATGAAATCGGGGCCGGCGGAGAGGGCGAACTCGAGATCGGCCTCGATGTGTCCGGCGGCGATCTTGATGCCGATCGGACGGCCTTTCGAGAGCGTCCTCAGCTCGTCGACCTTGCGCCGGAGGTCTTCGCGGGTGGCGATGTCGGGGAAGCGTGACGGGCTCGTGATGTCCGTGCCTTCGCGGAAGCCCCGGATGGCGGCGATCTCGGCCGTCACCTTGCCGCCGGGGAGATGCCCGCCCAGGCCGGGCTTGGCCGACTGGCCGAACTTGATCTCGACCGCGTCGACGCGCTCGAGGTTCTCGGGGGTGACGCTGTAGCGGTTGGGGACGTATTCGAAGATATATTTCTGGGCCAGGCCCAGAGCCTCGGGCAGGATGCCGCCTTCGCCGGACGACATGGCCGTCCCGGCCGCGCCGCTGCCCAGGGCCAGGGCGGAATGGGCCTCCTTCGACAGCGCCCCGAACGACATGTGGCTAACGATGATCGGCGTTCCGATGACCAGCGGCTTATGCGCCTTCGGCCCGATGACCGTCTTCGTGTCGACCGCCTCGCCTCGATCGAGCGGCAGGCGGGCCAGCTGGGCCCCGAGGATCAGGATGTCGTCCCAGGACACGACGGGCTTGCGCGAGCGCATCGGCTCGATGACCGATTCGCCGGTCTGGGCCATGTGATGGATGTCGGCCATGTGGATCTCGAGATCGTCGGAAGCGCGGCGGAAGTCCTCGAGGCTTTTGGGATCCCGCACCAGCGCGGGCGGGACGGGATCGGGCGGGACGGACGCGGGCGGCGGAGGGGTCGCCGCTTGCGAAGAGAGGGGTTCGGGCTCGTCATCGAGCCGTACGAATTCGGACTTGGGCGCGCCGCAGACCGGACAGGTCCAGTCTTCGAAGAGATCGTCGAAAAAGATGCCTTCGGTCTTTTCGACGTAGATGAAATGGCAGATGCGGCAGCGGTACTTGGCCATAGGTCATCCCCGGCCCGGCTATATTAGCACCTGATTCGGTGACACACAACTAAATACACTTAATTCAGAGGAAGCGCCAGCATGATAGGAGCCGCGCGATAATTAAGTGTATTTAGTTGTGTGTCACCGTTTTAGAGGCGCCACCAGTACGAGAACTTGATGAAGACGTTGGTGTTGTCCCGGATGAGATGACCGTACGCGTCGCGGAGGTAGTTGTTGTCGAAGCCGAGGAAGAAGACGGTGCCGGGGCGAAGGACCCAGCTCGCGAGGAGGCTGCCGAAGGCTTGCTTGTAGAAGAAATTGTAATCGACGATCGCCCGGAACGAGAGCGTCTTGCTGAGCTGGTAGGTCGTCCGCTGGCGGACGACGTTGTAATCCCAGAGCCGCTCCCCGCCGGCCGAGCGCCAGAACGTCTCCTTGTTGAGGTCGACCCCGAGCTGGAGGCGCTTGCTGGGCTTGAAGGTGGCCATCACGCCGTAGGTGTTGTGGTACCCGAGGAACGCGTCCTCGGGGTCGTAATTGACGCTGTCGCCGGTCTCGAAAAAGAAACTGACGGGCATCCAGCTGATGAACGTGATCTGGGATTCGATCGAGAACGCCTGCTTCTTGAAATCGACGCCGGCGAAGCGCTCGAGCCCGGCCTCGGCCATGACGAAGATCTGGTTGAATTCGGTCAGGCGGAGCTGGATCTGCGGACGGATCCATGTGTCTTGAATAATGCTGTCGGCGTAACCGATCCGCTTGCCGGCCTGGATCCGGAACTGGACCTGGTTGAGATATTTTTTATCGGGGTAGAGCCGCAGCGAAGCGTAAGCGCCGGTGGAGCGGAAATCCGTCCGGTTGACGAAGCCGAGCGACGCCTGGAAGTCGGGGTGCATGGCCGTGTAATAGCCGCCGAAGGTCCAGTGCTTGGTCGTGTAATAGAGGTCCGCGTAGAGTCCCGGGGCGAGGGACGTCCGTTCGCCGTCGGCGCTGGCCTTCGAGCCCAGGACCTGGAAGCTGAAAAAGACGCGGTTCTTGAAGCGGAGCTGGCCGTCGACGCCGGCGAGGCGGCTCCAGTTGCCGCCGCCCAGCTCCTTGTCCGTCAAGGTGAAGCCGACGTAAGAACCCGACCCGACGTCGGCCTTCGTCCGGAAGATGTTGGAGAAGGCCCGTTTATCGGTCGCGGGGGCGCCATTGGGGATCTCCCAGAGGCTCTCGGTGGGGTGCATGTCGTAGGCAGAGAGCAGGCCGTAGGTGAATCGCCCGCTCTTGCCGGAGGCCTTGGCGCCGAAGATCGGATCGGTGATCTGACGGGTATAGACGGTCTCGATCTCGGGCGAGCTGAAGATCTCCATGCCCTCGAGGAAGAAAGGCCGCTTTTCGTTGTAGCGCAGGGCGTAGCGGAGGTTGTAATCGATCTGAGGCTCGTCGGCCTCGATCTGGCTGAAGTCCGGGTTGGCCGTCAGGTCGAGGGTCGTATTCGAGCTCAGGCCGAGCTTGAAATTGGCCCCTGGCTGGACGTCGAGCTTCGCCCCCTGCCTCTTCAGGGAGGTCACGAAGGGCATGACCTCGATGTTGCGGCTGCGCTCGACGGCGCCCTGGATGATGAACTGCCGGCCGTTGGACAGGAGCCCGGGGATGTCGCGCGAGAAATGGGGGTACATGATGATCTCCCCGGTGCGGGGGAGGTTGCGCGCGAGGACGATGTTCCAGGTCTTGATATCGGTATTGGGAAAACGCAGGCTCTTGAAGGGGATGGCCGCCTCGACCGTATAGCCCTCGGCGTCGATCTTGCCGTCGGAGAGAAAGACCGTGTCCCAGCTGTCGTCCATGTTGTCATTGCCGCCCTCTTCGACCCGCATGAAGTCCATTTGGACGCCGACGGGATTGAGGCCGAAGGTGAAGGCCCGGCGCTTCTCGTTGAAGGTGTCGAGCATGATCATGATCCAGTCGTCCTCGAGGCATCCGTCGCGCTTGGTGATCGAGCAGCGGAGCTTGGAGGCCTGGGAATCGAAGACCCGGAACGCGATATAGAGGTTCTTCTCGTCGTATCCCAGGTAGGCGACGGTCTTTTCGGTCGGCGCGCCGTTTTCCTTGGGCGAGAGCTGGATGAAATCTTCGATCTTGAGGGCCTCGGTTTCCCAGATGGGGTTATCGAGGACGCCGTCGATCTTGGGGGCGTGGGACAGACGGGGGATCACGAGAGGCTCTTTGCCGGCGGCGGAGGTCCGGGCCGCAGGGCCGGCGGCCCAGGCCAACGCGGAGGCCAGGGCCGCGCCCATGGCGATTATCGTCAATGATCTCTTCATATTCATGATCTCTTTCCTGCTCATAGGCCGGGACGGCACGGGGACGTCTCCGCGCCTCCCTTGTGTCTGACGAAATGACGGGACGAAAGGTTCCCCCGAGGGAAGATCTTCGTTCCTTCAGCGCTTGAAGTCCGGGGTAACGCTCTATTATAGCATGCGCCTCCGGCGCCTGAAGGCGCGGCCTGTTGCAGGGGCGGGGACGTTGCGAATATAATGGCCCGGAAAAGACCGGATCCCCGCGGAGGTGCACCTTGAAAAAGAATCTCGCTCTCACCCTCGCGCTGGCCATCGCCATGGCCGCCGCCACTCCCCTCGCCTGCCAGACGCCCGACCCCGACCGCTACCTCGACGGCGTCGCGGCCCGCGACGGCAACGTCCGCCTGGTCATTTTCAACCCCGAGACGTTCAACATCCGCGCCCTGGCCACGCTGCGCAAGAACGGTACCATCGACATCCCGAACCTGACGGTCGTCGGCGTCTACCACGAGCGGCAGACCGGCAACTTCGCGGAGAGCCGGAAATACGTCCAGGAGAACGGCCTCGACTGGTTCAAGTTCCACGTCGTCAAGGCCGAGATCAGCGAGCCGGTCCTCTTCAAGACGAACGCCTGCACGCCCGAATTCGACGCGATCGTCAAGAAGGCCGACGGCGTCATCTTCTTCGGCGGGCCCGACATCCCGCCCTCCGTCTTCGGCGAGAAGACGCTTCTGCTGACCGACATCTCCGACCCCTATCGCCACTACCTCGAGACTTCGGCCGTCTTCCACCTCCTGGGCGGGTCGCAGGACGCGAAGTTCAAGCCCCTCCTCGAGGGACGGCCGGGCTTCCCGGTCCTCGGCATCTGCCTGGGGTTCCAGACGCTCAACGTGGGCACGGGCGGGACGCTCATCCAGGACATCTGGACCGAGGTCTACGGCAAGACGACGGCGGAGGACGTGATCGCCCTGGGACCGGAGCAGTGGCACAACAATCCGTACCGGATCCTCTTCCCGCTCGACAAGCTCTACGGCTACAATTTCCATTCGCTCCAGCTCGGCGACAACGGCCTGTTCGTCAAGGTCATGGGTTTCAAGTCGTCCGACCATCCTCGCATCCTCAGCTCGCATCACCAGGCGCTGGAGAATGATGGGCCAGGGGCTCGTGGCCATCGCCAGCTCGCGCGACGGCAAGATCGTCGAGGCCGTCGAGCACAAGAAATTCCCCAACGTTCTCGGCATCCAGTTCCACCCCGAGCATCCGCTCCTGTTCGACCCCGAGCCGCGTCAGCGCCAGAAGCCGGGCGACACGCCGACGAGCTACCTGGCCATCCTCGAGGGAACGCCGCCGAGCGTCGAGTTCAACAAGGGCATCTGGCGCTGGTTCGCCGGCAAGCTCGTCGAAAGCCACGGCAAGTAGCGGCCCCGGGCCCACCCGGCCGGCGCCGCCGCATTGACAGTCCTCTTGGCCCGGGCCTATGATGGAGACGACGACGGGATCGTCCGGCCGGGCAACCGGACTCGGATCCCCCTGATCGGGCCTCACTTCCGGGAGCAGGAGAGCCGGTATGGGACTTCTTGGGGCGTTCAGCAGGCGGATCGGCCGTCCGGCCGCCCTGCGCGTCAAGAGCGGGGATGCCTTTGCCGCCCACGCGGAAAAGCTGGGCATCACTCCTCGCGAAGGCGAGATCATCCGCCTGCTTCTCGAGGGCAAGGACAGCAAACAGATCACCGAAGAGCTGTTCATCTCCGACCACACGGTCAAGAACCACATCCACCACGTCTATCAAAAGCTCGGCATCAAGAACCGCATCCAGCTCGTCCGCTCTTTCCAGTCCGTGCTCGAGGACCCCGGGCGTCAGCCGGGGACCGACAGCTCCGCTGCCGGCGAACAGACGTCGTTCGGCCGGGCCGCCCTTCCCGCGGCCGTGCTGATCGTCATCTTGGCTCTCATGGCCCTCGTCGCCTGGAGGCCCTGGGGCAGCCGGCCAAGGCCCGCGGCTTTTCCGCCGAACCCGGCGCTGGCCGTCCTGGATTTCGATAACGTTTCGGCCGATACCGAGCTCGACAAGTGGGTGACGGGTCTGCCGCTGCTCCTGGCCACCGACCTCGGCCAGTCCAAGCGCATCCGGACCCTGAGCGACGACGCCGTCTATGGGGCCCTCAAGAAGTTCGACCTGACCAAGCGGCGGCGTTACTCGCGGGAGGAGCTTCGACGCTTGGCCAAGGAAATGAAGGCCGATTATCTGATCAGCGGGAGCTTGATGAAGGCCGGGGGGAGGATCGTCGTCACGGTCTTCCTCCAGGACGCCCGGACTGGCACGGCCATCCGGACCGAGCAGCTCGACTGCCAGGACGAGAAGGACCTGATGCTTAAGGCCGACGGGCTCGCCCGGCTCCTGCGTTCCGGCCTGAGCCGTGCCGCCACCCAGGCCCAGGACGATATCGACCTCGACATCGAGGTCCTGACGACCTCCTCGGCCCTGGCTTATAAGTACTATTCCGAGGGCTGGCGCTATCACCGGACCGGCGATTACGAGCAGAGTCTGATCATGCTGGGCAAGGCCGTCGAGCTCGACCCGGAGTTCGCCATGGCCTACCGGATGATGTCCGTGGACGCCCGGAACCTCCGCTATATCGACCGGGAGGCCGAGTACATGCGCAAGGCCTTCGAGCTCACGGCGCGGCTGCCGGAGGACTGCCGGGAGCGGCACCTCATCCGGGGGGATTATTACGGCGGCTCGGAGGCGACCTGGGAGCTGGCCATCGCGGAGTTCAAAAAGGTCCTCGAAAACCACCCCTACGACCTCGTCGCCAATAACAACCTCGGGGTCCTGTGCTACGAGATCGAGGACTTCGAGTCCGCCGTCCGATACGCGGACGTTCCCGTCCGCCAGGGCACGTCCGATCCGTTCCCGCATCACACCAAGGCCGTCTCGCTCCGGGCCCTGGGACGGACCCGCGAAGCCCTGGAGGGGCTCAAAGCGTACCACGAAAACTATCCGGCCAACCGGCTGATCTACCAGACCCTGATCGCCACCCTCCTCGATTCGGGGGACCTGCCCGGGGCCGCCGCGGCGCTCGATAAGGCCGTCTCCGTCTTCCCCGATCCCTCCTGGTCGACCTGGAAGGGCGTGGCCGTCTTCAGAACCCGGGGGGCCGCCGCGGCACGCGAGGAATTCCGGATGCTCTTCCTCATGGATGAACCGGCCTGGCATCTCCGGGCCCGCTTGCGCTTGATCCTCCTCGCCCTCACGGAGGGCCGCTATGCCGAAGCCGAGAAGGAGTGTCGCGAAGGCGCCCAGCTCGCGGAATCGATCGGCGAGTTGACGTGGGCCAAGGACTTCCAGGGCATACTCGGCGGGGTCCTCTTCGAACAAGGGAAGACGGAAGCCGCCCTCGCCGCGGTCCTGCCGGCGGTCGAGACGGCCTCCAAAGACGACTCGCGGACGAGAGCGCGCATCTATGTTTTGGGACGGATCTATTCCCGGATGGGCAATCTCACCGCCGTCGCGGACCTCACGAGGCGGCTTCAAGTCCTCGCCGGACCCGGCGCGCCCCGGCCAGTGGTCCGGGAATTCGATCTTTTCACCGGCGTCGTGGAGTTCGAGCGCGGCCGTTATCCCGAGGCGGTGGCCGCTCTCGAGAAGGCCGCGGCCGCGCTCCCGACGGGCAGGCCCCCGGCGACCTATGAACCGCTGATCTTCTTATACCTCGGGCTGGCCAGCGAAAAAGCCGGCGATCCGGCCGGCGCCGCAGCCGCCTTCGACAAGATCCTGGAAGCGACGAACGACCTCTTCTATTTCGGCGATGCCTTTCCTCTGGCCGTTTTCGGGAAAGCCCGGGCGGAGGAAGCGCTTGGCCGCCAGGCAGCGGCCCGGGACGGCTATCGGTCTTTTCTGGCGCTCTGGAGCCAAGCCGACCCCGGACGGCCGGAGATCGACGCGGCCCGGGCGCGCCTCAAGGCCCTGTCGGGGTCCTAGGGGCTCATAAAAAGAGGGGGGCCCGCCCCTCCGGGACAGGGGCGGGCCCGACGGGCTCTGCGTCGTTCCCCTCACCACACTTCTAAAACACGAATCGCACTCCGAGGCGCCCGGAGATCGGGGGCAGGAAGCTGTATCCCATGCCGAAGCGGGGGTCAACGACCTCGTCCGCAGCCGGCATCCAGTCCTTGGCGATGATCGCCGCGTCGCCGGGCGAGATGTTGTAGCGGTACTTGATCGAGTAGATCCGTTGAGCCATCCGGGAGTCGGTCAAGTTGTCGACGTTGAGGCTGAACTTGAGCCCCTTGCGTCCGCCGAGCTTCATCTCGTACTCGATAAAGGCGTTGGCGAAGAAGACGAACGGGGTGCGGCCGAGATTGCCGCGGCCGTACGGATAGTAGCCTTCGGTATCGACGTTCCATTCTTCGGTGACGGGCGTGCCGCTGTAAGCGTTGGCGACCAGCCCGATGGACAGGCCGAAGGGCAGCGCATAGCTGCCATAGACCTTGAAGGAGTGCGGGCGGTCGGTCCCGAGCGGTCCGTCGATGGGGTTGAGGTTCTTGTCGAACGGGAGATACCACATGTCGAAAAAGCGCTCGCCGTTGGGGTTATTGCGGCCCTCTTCGTCGGAGCTGGCCAAGCCGCTGTAGTTGCCGGTGAGCCGGCTGAGCGTGTAGGAGATCCCGCCCTGCCAGTTGTGGCTGAAGCGCTTCTCGAGGGACAGGTTCATCGCGTAGTAGTCGCGCTTGGCCTTGGGCATATCGGGGGTTCCGGGCAGGAAGCTGCCGTTCTGGCGCCGCTCCTCGTACTTGGCGGCCATGAAGGCGCTGCCGGGGTTGCTGAGATAGTACTCCTCGATGGGCACGCCGCAATCCTCGATGGCCCAGAGGACCTTCTTGTTGACCAGGCGGAGGGATAGGGCCGTGTCCTCCACGAGCTTCTTCTCGAGACCAAAGGAGATCTCGCGCTGCGTGAACGGCTTGAGGTCGGGATCGATGGAGCCGAAGATGGGCGGCCGGAAATCGAGGGTATAGAGGAGCGTGCCGGGGAAATAGCCGTCGACGCCGAGCTTCGTATAATCGTAGTCATCGAGCGTGTAGTAGGCGCTCTTCCACTTGAAGCCGCCCATCGAGTTGGCGCCCATATCGAGCTTCATGACGTCGTAGAAGATGCCGTAGCTGCCGAAGACCTTGAGGCTCGAATCGCCGAGGACGTCGTAGACGAAGCCGAGCCGCGGCGCGAGCTTTTTCGAGAAGGGGAAGTTGATCGGCTTGGTGATGCCCGCGTAGAGGGGGTTGTCGGTGTAGCTCGGCACGTATTCGGACTCGGCCCGGAGGCCCAGGTTCAGCGTCAACCGGCGGGCGACCGTCCAGCTGTCCTGGAGGTAAAGAGACCAACTGGTCGTGGAAACATTATAGGTGCTCCCATAGGGCCCGCTATCGGCATTGCCGCCGCGGACGGCATAGTAGCCATAGGTGCCGCGGCCATAGTTGGTGCCGTAGGCGACGAGGTCCTGGTCCCAACCCAAATAGATGATCGGCTTCTGGGCCGGCTCCAAGACATCCTCGGCCCGGCGCATGTACTGGCCGCCGACCTTGAAGGCGTGCTCGCCGGCGAGGTTGAGGTAGTACGTGAAGTCGGTGTTGAAGCTCAGCCGCGTCCGGACCTCTTTCTCGAGGCCCAGGACGCTGTCCCTGGGAAAGTTCTGCCAGCCGACCGGATGCCGGAGCTCCGCGGGGATCTCGGGGAACATGGCATTGCCCACCCGGGCGTAGCCGCCGGGCTGTTCCAGGCGGAACGCGTAATACGGCGTTGCGGGGAGCGGGGCGACGGGATCGTTGCGGTTGGAATAATAGTAGCCGCCGCGGAAGGTCAGCAGGGCATTATTGCTGAGAGTCACGTCGGTGTAGGCGCTCGCGGAGTAGTTCGGATAGGTGAAGCCGTAAAGATTATAGTTCCCCGTGGGATTGCAGGTCGCGGCGAAGATCTCGTTCGCGGATTCATCCCGGTCCCCGCCGCCGGCGAAGTTGAACCGGTTCAAGACAAAGCTGGCCCCGGCCCGGACGTTCTGGGTGGGTTGGGCCGTCAGCTTGAAGGAGCCGTTCCAGCTCTTTTCGGTCCTCTCCCAGACGTTCGTGCCTTCCAGGCCCTGAATGGCCAGGTCCATCGTCCGCGTCCGGTCGAACAGGCGCGGAGTGACGGCGCCGAAGAACCAGATCTTGTCCTTGAGGATATAGCCGCCGAGGAGGAACCCGAACTCGAGGGTCTGGCCCTTGTCGCGGCCGGCATAATCCTTAAAGCTGTAGTACCGGGCCTTGGTGTCGTCGTTGAAATCGAAGTCCAAACGGTTGCGTTGCTGTCCTTCCAGGGCCGTGCCCGAATAGTAGCCGATGAGCTCGCCGTGGAAGGCGTTCCCCCCGGAACGGGTGATGACGTTGACGACGCCGCCGACGGAACCGCCGTATTCGGCGTTATAGCCGGAGGCCTTGAACTGGACCTCCTCGGCGAAGTCGAAGCTGACATCCTGGCTGCGAGTCCCGTTCGTCAGGTTCGAGGTGTCGGTCCCGTCGACATAGAACATGTTCTCGGCACCCGAGGCCCCGTCGACGGAGATGCCGTCGAGCAGGCCCTTTTCGTTCTGAACGCCGGGCATCATGGTCACCAGGGAATCGAAGCTCCGCCCCTTGGGCAGGGCGGAGAAGGTTTGCTGATTGAGGACGGAGCCGCGGGCCGCGCTCTTGACATCGATGAGCGGAGCCCTGCCGATGACGACAACCTCCTCCTCGATGGCGCTGGGTTTCATCGAGATGTCAACGACCAGGGCCTGTTCGACGCCGAGGACGATGTCGTTGCGGACGACCGCGGCAAAGCCCTGGAGGTTGAAGGCGATCGTGTAGGTTCCTGGAGGCAACGCCATAAGACGGTAGACTCCATTCGTGTCCGTCACGGCGGTCGCCGTCCCGACGAGCCGAGGGCTCTTCGCCTCCACCGATACGCCTGGCAGAGGGCCCCCTTGGTCGTCTTTGACCGTTCCTATGATCCTTCCGGCCGTCGGAGCCTGAGCGGAGAGGACCCCGGCCAGGAGAAGCACGACAACCGTTGCCAATCCGAGCGATCTAAGGGTTTTCATTGGTTTCTCCTTGTCCCGGACCGAACCCCCTGCGGGGGCGGCCGGGCCGTTCTCTCGTTCCGCGCGCCGGGCAATCTGCCCGGGGCGCTGAGATGTCCTTGCCTGGAGCGAGCCTCCGCGCCTCGCGGCGGGGTCAGGCCACCGGTCTCGCGAGGTGCGCGGCGAGGTCACTCCCCCGGCGGTGCTGTTTTCTAAATAGATGTCCCGGGTCCGGTCACCTCCTTGAAGCCAAAGAATGATTGCGTCCATGATCGTTCCAGTCGTTCGGTTCACGCTCCCAAGATAGGCCCGGCGCGGCCGGTGTAAATGGGCAAAGCGGCCCATTCCCCCATATGAACGGATTTACCCACACCGCCCTCCCCGGGGGCGACTGATCGGAGGCGGGGCCTGCCAAAAATGGGGAATTGGTATTGTGTCCCCGTTTGTTACCCCCGCCGCCAGGATGGTCAATAATAAGGGACTGACGGAATCGGGAAACCCAAGGAGGCCCCCATGAGATACGGCATCGGCCCGGCACTCGTGATCGTCGTCCTCGCTGCGGCTTGCGCCAAACCGGCCAAGGCGCCGGAAGGGATCCTGTTCAAGAACGACCTCGCCTTTCTCAAGTCCCATACGAACGTCGTCGTGCTCAGCGGCGCCGACGGCCAGGCCCAGGTCGCCGTCAATCCCGACCTCCAGGGGCGGGTCATGACCAGCACGGCCGCCGGGCCCGAGGGGCTGAGCTTCGGCTGGATCGGCCGGGAAGCCATTGCCTCGGGCGCCAACAACCCGCATATGAACGCGTTCGGCGGGGAGGACCGCTTCTGGCTCGGCCCGGAGGGCGGTCAGTTCTCGATCTTCTTCAAGAAGGGCGATCCTTTCGATCTCGACCACTGGTGGACACCGCCGGCCGTCAATGAGGGGTCGTTCGATATCGCGTCCCAGGACGCGGGCCGCATCCATTTCCGCAAGGTCATCCACCTCGTGAACTACTCGGGGACGGAGTTCGACGTCGAGGTCAACCGCGAGGTCCGCCTGCTCGGGTCCGCCGAGGTCGCCTCTCTCGGAGTCCCCGTTCCCGCGGGCGTCAAGATGGTCGCTTATGCGTCCACCAACGCCGTCACCAACCTCGGCGTGAACGTCTGGACGAAAGACACGGGCCTGCTCTCGGTCTGGATCCTGGGCATGTTCAACCCGTCGCCCGCGACGACGATCGTCATCCCGTTCAAGGGCGGATCCGAGCCCGAGCTCGGCCCGGCGGTGAACGACGCCTATTTCGGCAAGGTCCCGGCCGGCCGGCTCGTCGTCAGGGAGAACGAGGGGGTCCTCTTCTTCAGCGGCGACGGCAAGTACCGGAGCAAGATCGGCATCTCGCCCCTGCGGGTGAAACCCTTCGCCGGAAGCTACGACGCCGCGAACAAGGTCCTGACGCTCGTCCACCTGACCGTTCCGGAAGGGGCGGCCGACTACGTCAACTCGATGTGGGAGATCCAGGAGAAGCCGTACGCCGGGGACGTCGTCAACAGCTACAACGACGGGCCGGCCTCGCCGGGCGCCAAGCCGCTCGGGCCGTTCTTCGAGCTCGAGACGTCGTCGCCCGCCGCGGCCCTCGGCCCCGGGGAGACGGCGACCCACGTCCACACGACGATGCATTTCCAGGGTCCGGAGAAGGCCCTCGACGGGATCGCGCGGAAGGCGCTCGGCGTCGGCCTCGCGGAGATCAAGAAAGCCTTCAAGTAGATCGGGGACACGCGAAGGATCTCAGTACCCGCCCGTTGCCGGTCTCAATCGAAGTCCGCCTTGACAGAGCCGGCGCCTCTTATGTATATTCATTGTAGATACATTTTGAGGAAAGAATGAAGACCCGGGTCCAAAAGTGGGGCAACAGCCTGGCCGTGCGCATCCCCAAGTCCTTCGCCGACGACTTGGACCTCAAGAACAACTCGGCGGTCGAGATGTCGCTCGAGGAAGGCGCCGTAGTGATCAAGCCCGATAAAGACCGGACCTGGGATCTCGACTCGCTCCTGGCCGAGGTGACCGACCAGAACATCCATCCCGCGTGGGAGACAGAAGGCGCGTCACCCGGCACGGCCGAGGGGTCCGGAGAGGACAGCCGATGAAGCAGGTCTTTTTCGCGCCCGATCGCGGCGACGTCGTTTTGATCTCTCTCACGTCATTCCCGGGCAGGTGGCGAGACGCCTCTCCAAGGGCCCGGTCGTCCCTCCGCTGCGCGGCGGTCGTTCTGTCGCCGCAATCCTATAACCAACGTGTCGGCCTGGCCGTCCTCTGCCCGATCTCGGCCCGAGTCAAAGGATACCCCTTCGAGGTTCCCATCCCGCCCGACCTGCCTGTCGCGGGCGTCATCCTGGCGGACCAGGCTGTCAGCCTCGATTGGCGGGCCTGCCGGGCAGAGAGGATCGGCTCCGTGCCCCCGAATGTTCTCCAGGAGGCCCTGGGCAAGCTTCGCGCGCTCATTTCATAGACCTCGGTCGCTCTTCCCCGTCCGTCCTTTTCCAGGGGGCAAACGAGGATAAACATCCGGTCATCAGTGCGACGGGCGGTCCCCGCCTGCCCCTCAATGCATGCGGCGGGAGCGGCCTCGATTCCCTTGGTTGGCATATGAGGGAGGCTAAACAGGCCGTCAGCGCCCGCCGCCGATATCTCGACCGGCTTTCTCCGGTCGGGAACCAAAAACGATGGGTCATAAATGCGGTACGATACGTCACGCCCCGTATGTCTCTTGACAGCCGCCCCGCCGGCACCCATTGTGAGGGCAGATCGAGGACGACCATGAGCCTTTCAACCGAGGGAGCCCGGATCCGGCAGCGGTGAGAAAGGGCTGGTCCGCTTTCAAGGGGGGAAGGCGGAGGAAGAGACGCGAACTGCCCGAGGGTCCAGGGGGAGGACCCCCGAGCGTCTCTCCTTCCGCCTGTTTTTTTGTCCGTTCTATCTCCCGATTTCCGGGAATCCCTCTTTCGGACGAAAAGCGCTCTTTTAGGATATTTCTCAGAAGCATGGCTCCGGGACGCTCCGCCATACTTCTGATGGTCGCTTCGAAGACTCCGACTTCCCGCCGGTCCCCGTTTTAGGGGCCGGTGAAGACCGCTTCTGCCTCTTGGGTGTACTTCCCGTCCGGTCCGAAGAGAATGAGCGCGGGCATGAGTTCGGGCTGCCGGGCGGCGTGCTCTCAATTCGATCAAAAACAGGTTCGGCGGCTCGCCTGTTCGCGGCAGGATCGACCTGAGCCGCACGGCCGACAGGCCGCTCTCCCCCGCCGCCGCCAGAAGATCCGGGCGCCGCTTCTCGGGGTAGACAAAACAAGCCCGGCCCGCGGGCGCGAGCCACTCCGCCGTCCTCTTCAGGATCTCGCCGATGCCGCCGTGCAGCTCGTGCTTGGCCGCCGATCTTTCGGCCGAGGAGCTCAGAAATCCGCTCGCTTTCCTGATATAGGGCGGATTGGAAAAGATGAGGTCGAATGTCCGCCCCGGGTCGTAAGTCCGCAGGTCCGCGCGCACGATCTCGATCCTGTCCTCGAGGCCGTTGAGCTCGACGTTGCGCTCGGCAAGATCGGCCAGCCCCGGCTGGAGCTCGACCGCCGTGATGCGCCCGAAGGGCTTGACGCTCAAGAGCAGGGAGATGACCCCGTTCCCCGTTCCGATCTCGAGCGCCTCGTCTCCGGGCCGCGTCCGGATGAAGTCGGCGAGCAACGGCGCGTCGACGGAAAACCGGTAGCCTTTTTTCGACTGGAGGATGCGGATCCGCCCGCGATAGAACGTGTCGAGCGTCTCGCCGTCACGCCGCGGCGTCGCCGGAGTCGTCATCCTCGCCGACCTCGGTCATGACCACGACCTTCTCGGGCTGGACCTGGGCGTAGCCGCCCCGGATCGCGAACGATTCCTCGCTGCCGCCCTCGCGATAGATGAGCTTGCCCTTGCCGATCCCGACGAAGAGCGGCCGGTGACCGGGGTAGACCCCGATCTGGCCCTCGAGCGTGGGCAGAAAGACGGCCTCGACGTCGGCCTCGGCGAGCAGGCGCCGCGGGGTCACCACTTTGAGGTGGATGGTCGCCGGCAATCCGTCGCTCATTCCGCCCTCAGCTCCTCGGTCCGCTTGGCCACGTCGTCGATGTTCCCCGCCATGTAGAAAGCCTGCTCGGGCTTGTCGTCGTGGAGGCCCTCGGTGATCTCCTTGAAGCCGCGCACGGTCTCTTCGACTGGGACGTACTTGCCGGGCCGCCCCGTGAACTCCTCGGCGACGGAGAAGGGCTGGGACAGGAAGCGCTGGATCTTCCGGGCCCGGGCCACGATGACCTTGTCCTCGTCGGACAGCTCCTCGATGCCGAGGATGGCGATGATGTCCTGGAGGTCGCGATAGCGCTGGAGGATCTCCTTGACCTTGCGGGCCACGGCATAGTGCTCCTCGCCGACGATGAGCGGGTCGAGGATGCGCGAGAACGAGGCCAGCGGGTCGACGGCCGGGTAGATGCCGATATCGGTCAGGGCCCGCGACAGGTTCGTCGTCGCGTCGAGGTGGGAGAAGGTCGTGGCCGGGGCGGGGTCGGTGAAGTCGTCGGCCGGGACGTAGATCGCCTGGACCGACGTGATCGAGCCCTTCTTCGTCGAGGTGATGCGCTCCTCGAGCTCGCCCAGCTCCGTCGCCAGGTTGGGCTGGTAGCCGACGGCCGAGGGCATCCGGCCGAGAAGGGCCGAAACCTCCGACCCGGCCTGGGTGAAGCGGAAGATGTTATCGATGAAGAGGAGGATGTCCTGGCCCATTTCGTCGCGGAAGTACTCGGCGACCGACAGCGCGGTCAGCCCGACCCTCAGGCGGGCGCCCGGCGGCTCGGTCATCTGGCCGTAGATGAGGGCCGTCTTGCTGATGACGCCCGAGCCCTTCATTTCGATCCAGAGGTCGTTGCCCTCGCGCGTCCGCTCGCCGACGCCGGCGAAGACCGAATAGCCGCCGTGCTTGAGGGCGACGTTGTGGATGAGCTCCTGGATGATGACCGTCTTGCCGACGCCGGCGCCGCCGAACAGGCCGATCTTGCCGCCCTTGAGGAAGGGCTGGATGAGGTCGATGACCTTGATGCCCGTCTCGAACATCTCGCGTTTCGTGCTCTGGTCCTCGAGGGTGGGCGGCACGCGGTGGATGGGGTAGCGCTTCTCGGTGACGATGGGGCCCAGCTTGTCGACCGGCTCGCCGATGACGTTCATGACCCGGCCGAGCGTGCCCTCGCCGACCGGGACCTCGATCGGCCCGCCGAGGCTCTCGGCCTTCATGCCCCGCGACAGGCCGTCGGTCGGGTGCATGGAGACGCAGCGGACGCGGTCCTCGCCGATGTGCTGCTCGACCTCGACGATGATGCAAATGGGCTCGGCGACATCGAAGCCCTCGCTCGTCACCTTGATGGCGGTGTAGATCTCGGGCAGGGCCCCGCCTTCGAACTTGACGTCGACGACGGGCCCGATGACCTGGACGACGGTTCCGATCTTGGCGTCTTTGGAATCCATAGGTGGTCTCCCTATTCTTTCTGTTTGAGCGCTTCGACGGCGGTCATGATCTCCAGGAGCTCCTTGGTGATGCCGGCCTGGCGGATCTTGTTGAGCTGGAGGACGAGGTCGTCGATGAGCTCCTCGGCGTTCTTGGTGGCGTTGTCCATGGCCATCATCCGGGCGGCCTGTTCGGCCGCCTGCGATTCATGGAAGGCGTGGTGGATCTGGCTCTCCACATAGAGCGGCAGAATGAAGCCGGCCAGCCGCGCGGCCGCGGGGTCCCAGTCGGGAAGCCACGTCGCCGAGGTCTCCGGCCCCGCCAGCGGCTCGATGGGCAGGACCTGGTGGGTCATGATCCGCGGCGCCAGAATGGACTTGAACTCGTTGGTGACGATATAGACGGCGTCGATCTTCTGAAAGGCGTAGTCCCGCATGAGCTCTTCGGCCAGGTCCCGGAGCTCCTCCCGCGACAGCCGGTCGGTCCGGTCGCCGAACGTCCGGTCCACCGGATAGGGACCCTTCCGGAAGTGGACCGTCGCCTTCTTGCCGATGACGACGAGCCGGATGTCGGCCGTTGCGGCCTTGCGGGCGAGGAACGCGTCCGCCGCGGCCAGGAGGTTCGAGTTGTAGGCCCCGGCCAGGCCCTTGTCGGACGTGATGACGATGACCTCGATCCTCTTTTCCTCCCGGCGGAGAAGCAAGGGGTGCGTCCCGACGGTGGCCCAGTAGGCCAGCCGGTTCATCAACTCGGGGAAGATGTGCCAGAAGGGCCGCGCCTCCAGGACCGTCCGCTGCGCTTTGCGGAACTTGGCCGTCGAGACGGTCTTCATCGCCTGCGTGATCTGCTCGCTGTTCCGGACGCTTTGGATCCGCCGGCGAAGGTCGATGAGGGTCGGCATGCTACTTCAGGCCCTCCTTGAAGATCTCGTTGAACGCCCGGAGGGCGGCGCTGATCTCGCCGTCGAGGGCCGTGTCGATGTGTTTCTTCTCGCGGATCTTGGTCAGGATGTCGGCGTGGGTCTTCTCGAAGTGGTCGTAGAGCTTTTTCTCGTAGTTGCGGACCTCAGAGACCGGGATGCCGTCGAGGTAGCCCCGATTTCCGGCGTAGATGATGAGGACCTGCTTCTCGACGGGCAGCGGCGAGTACTGGCCCTGCTTGAGGATCTCGGTCAGCCGCTCGCCCCGGTCGAGCTGGGCCTGGCTCGTCCTGTCGAGCTCGGTCCCGAACTGGGCGAAGGTGACGAGGTCGCGGTACTGGGCCAGGTCGAGCTTGAGCTTGCCGGCGACCTGTTTCATGGCCTTGATCTGGGCGTTGCCGCCGACGCGCGAGACCGAGATGCCGACGTTGATGGCCGGCCGGACGCCGGAGTTGAACAGCTCCGGCTGGAGATAGATCTGGCCGTCGGTGATGGAGATGACGTTGGTCGGGATATAGCCCGAAACGTCGCCGGCCTGGGTCTCGATGATGGGCAGGGCCGTCAGCGAGCCGCCGCCGAGCTCGTCGTTGAGCTTGGCCGCCCGCTCGAGGAGGCGCGAGTGGAGGTAGAAGACGTCGCCGGGGTAGGCCTCGCGGCCCGGCGGCCGGCGCAGCAGGAGCGAGATCTCGCGGTAGGCCGCGGCGTGCTTGGACAGGTCGTCGTAGATGATCAGGGCGTGGCGCTTGTTGTCGCGGAAGTATTCGCCGATGGCGCAGCCGGAAAAAGGCGCCAGGTACTGGAGCGGGGACGGGTCGCTGGCCGACGAGACGACGACGATCGTGTACTCCATGGCCCCGGCGTCCTCGAGGGTCTTGACGATCTGGGCGACCGTGGAGTTCTTCTGGCCGATGGCGACGTAGATGCAGACGACGTCGGAATTCTTCATGTTGAGGATGGTGTCGATGACGATGATCGTCTTGCCGGTCTGGCGGTCGCCGATGATGAGCTCGCGCTGGCCGCGGCCGATGGGGATCATCGCGTCGATGGCCTTGATGCCCGTCTGCAGGGGCTCGCGGACGGGCTGGCGGTCGACGACGCCGGGGGCCAGGCGCTCGACGAACATGAAGGTGTCCGTCGTGATCGGCCCCTTGCCGTCGAGGGGCTGCCCCAGAGGGTTGACGACGCGGCCGATCATCGCCGGGCCCGCCGGGACCTGCATGATCCGCCGGGTCCTCTTGACCACGTCCCCCTCGCCGATGAGGTGGCTTTCGCCGAGCAGAACGACGCCGACGTTCTCCTCCTCGAGGTTCAAGGCCAGGCCGAAGACGCCGTGGGGGAACTCCAGGAGCTCGTTGGACATGACCCGGTCGAGGCCGTAGACGCGGGCGATGCCGTCGCCGACCGAGGTGACGGTGCCGACCTCGCGGATGTCAACCTCTTGCGTGAAGCCTTCGATCTGCTGCTGGATGATCTTGGTGATCTCATCGGCTTTGATGCTCATGACAACCTCTATTCACGTCCGAGTCGCTCTTGGAGCGCGGCGAGCTCGCCCTCGACGGACACGTCGTAGACGATGTGGCCCTTGCGCAGGGCCAGGCCGCCGACGAGCCCGGGGTCGGCCTTGAGGACGAGGCGGACGGGCTTTCCTTCGGAGGACTCGAGTCCCCGGGTCAGCCGGTCCTGCTGGGCGGCGGTCAGCGGCACGGCCGAGGCGACCTCGTAGGTCACGATGCCCTGCTTCTCGCTCCAGGCTTCGGGCAGCGCCTCGACGATGTCGGGCAGAAGCGCCATTCGCTTGTGATACTGGAGGAGGGTGAGGAACCGCGACGCTTTCGGGCCCGTGCCCGAACGGGACAGGATCCCGGCGAGGACGGCCTCCCTCCTACGGGCGTTGATAAAGGGGCTGACGAGCGCCCGCCGCAGATCCCCGTTGGAGAGAAAGACCTCGAGAAAGGCGCGGACATCGGCCCCCACGGACGCGAACTCCCGTTCGTCCCCAAGGGCCCGGGCCAGTCCCTCGGCGTACTTTTTAACGAGGGCCAGATTTTTCATTGAGCTTGGACAGCCTGTCGATGGACTTGTCGATGAGGGCCGACTGGGCCTCGGGCGTCAGGCGCCGGCGGATCCTCTCGCGGGCGATATCGGCGGCCCGGGCGGCGGCGTAGCCCTTGAGCTCGCCGACGCTCCGCCGGACCTGTTCGTCGAGCTCCTGGCGGGTGAACTTTTTCAGGCGCTCAGCCTCGGCGGCCGCGGCCTGGGAGATACGCTCCCTCTGGCGCAGGCCCTCCGCTTCCGCCTCGGCTTTGAGTGTGCGGACCTCGCCCTCGAGGCCGGCCAGCTTGGCCTTCGACGCCTCGGATCTGGCTTCGGCCTCGGTCCGGCCCGTTTGGGCCAGCCGGAGGGATTCCCCGACGTCCGCGGTCCTCTTGGCGAGCATGGCCTTGACGGGTTTGCGCAGGACGAACGTCAGGCCGCCGAAAAGGACGAGGGCGTTGACGACCTTGCCCAGGAAATCCATGCCCGCGGAAACTTCGCCGCTCATTCTCCGAGGATCCTCTTTTCGATGGTCGCCGCGATCTCTTCGGTGTGCTTGTCGAGGTCCTTCTTGAGCGCTTCCATTTCGCGCTGGAGCTCGGCCTTGGCCTTCTCGACCTCGGCCCGGCCTTCGGCCTGGACCTCGCGGACAAGGCGGCTCTTGTCCTTGAGCGCCTCGGTTTCGGCTGTATTGCGGATGGCCTCGGCGGCCGCCCGGGCCTCCTTAAGACCCTCTTCGATGCGCTTCAGGTCGGCCTCAGAGGCGCCGCGGGCGCCGTTCTCCGCCGCTTTGTCCCTGGCGATCCGGGCCGCCCGCTCGTCGAGGATGCGCAGGATGGGCTTGAAAAAGATGCGGGTCAGGACGAGAACAAGGATCCAGACGATGGCGAAGACGACCAATGCGGTGGCGTTGATAGACAGCATCAGGTGACTTTCCCAGGCGGAAAAGGAAAGGAAACTCTAGCACGAAGCCCGCCGAATTGCAATCGAAGCCCGGGGTGTTTTCCGCGGCTCCGTGTCCCCATTCTTATGAGTCGAAAAGCTTCAGTTTTTTGATTTCGCCGATCAGGAAGAGCGAGCCGGCGATGACGACGGGGGCAGGCCCCGTACGGGGACGCGTACCAGGGGTACATGTCCCCATTTTGTTCTCCCGCAAGGCCAACTCGACGGCGGCACGGGTGTCGGGCTCGAGAAAGACGCGGCCTTTGAACCGCGGGGAGGCGGCCAGGAGCTCTTCGGGGGTCGCCGAGCGCTTGTAGGGGACGCGGGTCAGGACGATCGTCGACGCGATCGGAAACAGGACGCGGGTCATCGCCCGGAGGTCCTTGTCCTTCATGGCCCCAAACACGAGGATGACGGGTCGTCCGATGACCTCTTTGACGTAGGTGACGAGCGCGGTGACGCCTTCGACGTTATGGGCGCCGTCGAGAAGGACAAGCGGCCGCCGGCGGACCGTTTCGAGGCGGCCTTCCCAGCGGGTCTCGCGGATGGCCTTGAGCACCTTGGTCCTATCGAGCGGCCTCCAGATCCGCGACAGGACCTCCGCGGCGGCGATAACGATCGACGCGTTCACGCCCTGGTGGCGGCCGGCGAGGGCGGGGGCGAAGGCATAGCGGCCGTCGGCGCCCGTATAGACGAACCGGTAGCTGTCGCGCGTCTTCCTGGCTTCGAGAGCCCGGCCCCGCCCAAAGACCTCGGTCATCGGCGCGTTCCGTTCGCGGGCCACCCGCCGGATCTCGCCGAGCGCTTCCCCTCCCCTCACTCCGCAGACGACCGGGACGGCGGGCTTGATGATGCCGGCCTTCTCGAAGGCGATCTGGCGCAGGGTCGATCCGAGGTGCTGCTGGTGGTCCTTGGCGATCGTGGTGATGACCGAGACGAGGGGTCGGACGACGTTGGTCGCGTCGAAGCGGCCGCCCATGCCCACTTCGAGGACCGCGACATCGATCTGGCGCTCGGCGAACTCGAGAAAGGCGAGTGCGGTCAGGACCTCGAAGTAAGTCGGATGGTAGGAGAGCTTCCCTTCGGACATGAGCCGGTCGATCACGGACTTCAGCCGCTCGACGAGCTCGCGGAAGCGCCCCGGACGGATCGGCGCCCCGTCGACGCGGATCCGTTCCTCGACTCTGACGAGGTGGGGGGAGGTGTAGAGCGCCGTTTTCAGCCCGTGCTCGCGCAGGATCTGTTCGAGCATGGCCGAGACCGATCCCTTGCCGTTCGTCCCGGCCACGTGGATGGAAAGGAAGCTGTTTTGAGGGTTGCCCAGAGCGACGCAAAGGGTGGAGATGTTCTCGAGGCCGAGCTTGATGCCGAAGTGTTGCGAGGTGGCCGAGGTAATCCCGGCACTCGGACGGGGTCATTGAGGCCGGTTGAGGAAGAGACGCAGGGCCCGGACGAGGTAGGGCTTGAGGGCCTTGCGCTCGACGACATCGTCGAGCATGCCGTGGCTGAGGAGGAACTCGGAGCGCTGGAAGCCCTTGGGCAGCTTCTCCTTGATCGTCTGCTCGATGACCCGCGGCCCGGCGAACCCGATCAGGGCCTGGGGCTCGGCCACGTTGATGTCGCCGAGCATGGCGAAGCTGGCCGTCGTGCCTCCGGTCGTCGGATCGGCCAGGACGGAGATGAAGGGGATCTTGGCTTCGCCGAGCCGGGCGATGGCCGCGCTCGTCTTGGCCATCTGCATGAGCGAGAGCATGCCTTCCTGCATGCGCATGCCGCCGGAGCAGGAGACGATGAGGACCGGCCGGCGGTCCTCGAGGGCGCGCTCGCACGCCCGGGTGATCTTCTCGCCGACGACCGAGGCGACGCTGCCGCCGAGGAAGCCGAACTCCATGGCCAGGATGTAGACCGGGATGCCGCCGATCGTCCCGCGGGCCGTAATGATGGCTTCGGCCAGACCGGTCTTGCGCTCATTCTCGACGATCCGGTCGGCGTATTTCTTGACGTCGACGAAGTGGAGGGCGTCGATGGAGTGGAGGTTCGCATCGAGGACCTCGTACGCCCCCTCGTCGAAGAGCATCTGCAGGCGCTCCTCGGCCGAAAGCCGGAAATGGAAGTTGCACGACGGGCAGACCGCGAGGTTGTCGAGGATGTCCTGCTTATAGAGGATCCGCTGGCAGCTGTTGCAACGGGTCCAGAGACTGGTCATGGGCGGTGTCCTTTGTGGGCCGGTTTGGTCTCCCCCCGAGGGGCGACGTGCCCGCGGCCGCGGCGGCTCAGGGCTTCGATGACCGCGTTCGAGTCGGGAAGCTCCTCGTCGATCTCGTCCTCGTCGTGGAGCAGGCGCTTGATCGCAGCGATGAAGGCATCGGGATCGATGGGTTTCTCGAAATAGTCCGCGGCGCCGAGGCCGCTCGTCGCCTCCTGGCGGTACTTGGGCCCCTTGTAGAGCCCGGTCACGAGGACGACGGGGACCCGGCCTTGGGTCTCCAGGGAGATCTTGCGGGTCAGGTCGAATCCGTGCATCTTGGGCAGCATGGCCTCGAGGACGACGAGGTCGGGCTTTTCAGCCACGAAGGCGTCATAACCAGCCTGGCCGTCGGGTGCGGTAACGACTCGGAATTTGTTAGATTTCAGCATTTTGGCCATGTCGGCCAGACTCTTGGCGTCATAATCGACGACAAGGATCTTCTTCTCGGCCATGGCCATGCAACCCAATAATCGTACGGGAATGGCCGGGGCTTGTCAATCGACAGGCCGTCCCAGGCCCATTGGAGGGGGCCGATCGGCCCCCCGCCGCCTCCAGGTCAGGCGGCTCGAGGACCCCCCGAGCCTTTCGATTGACTCGCGGGAGGCATCTTGTTATGCTGATCCCACGGCGACCGATCGAGGGGGAGTATGGGGATGAAGTGCCCCGGGTGTTCGCATCCGAATCCTTCCGAAACCCTGTTCTGCGGCATGTGCGGGACGGCTCTCACCAAGCCCAAGAAAGGTGCGCCGTCCCTGACAAGAACGTTGAGGATATCCACCCGGGAACTCGTCGCAGGCATGACTTTCGCCGGCCGCTACCAAGTCATCGAGGACCTGGGCAAGGGCGGTATGGGCCACGTCTACAAGGTCCTCGACAGAGAGGTCAACGAGATCGTCGCGCTCAAGGTCCTCAGGCAGGGGGTTCTAGAGGACGAGAAGGTCGTCGAGCGCTTCCACAATGAGCTTAAGCTGGCCCGGCGCATCTCGCACAAGAACGTTTGCTGCCGTCTATCATCTGAGCAAGGACAAGAACGAGACCTATTACATCACCATGGAGTACGTCCCGGGCGAGGACTTGAAGAGCCTCATCCACCGCATCGGCCAACTCTCGGTCGGAAAGGCGGTGCTCGTCGCCGAACAGGTCTGCGACGGGCTGGCCGAAGCCCACCGCCTGGGGGTCGTTCACCGTGATCTCAAGCCCTCGAATATCATGATCGACCGCGACGGACACGTCCGGATCATGGATTTCGGTATCGCCCGCTCCCTCGCCGCGAAGGGACTCACCGATACGCACGGCCTGGTGGGCACCCCGGACTACATGTCGCCCGAGCAGATAGAGGGAAAGGACGTGGACCCGCGGTCCGACATCTACGCTCTGGGCCTCGTCCTCTACGAGATGCTGACCGGACGCCTTCCCTTTGAGGGCGGGTCGGCGCTGTCGGTCGCCCTGAAGCACAAATCCCAGGCGCCGCCCTCGCCGAAGAAATTCAACCCGCACATCCCGGACTCGCTGTGCCACGTTGTCCTGAAGTGCCTCGAAAAAAAGCGCGAGGCGAGGTTTCCAAATGTCGAGTCCCTGCGCGAGGAGCTCGGCCGGATCGACAAGGCCTTGCACTTGACGACCCATGTCGCCGCCGACGAGAAGAAGACCCAGAAGATCAGCCGGGTCATCAGGAAGGGGCTCCGGTGGCGCACCGCGGTCCTGCTCGCGCTCGTCGTCGTCGGCGGCTACGTGCTTTATACCCAGGTCGTCGCGCCCGGGCCGGGCGACTATGACACCTACATCTCGCTCGAAGTGTCCGCGTCGGACGCGACGCGGGGCCATCAGAAGCCGATCGAGTTCGTCCTGAACCGCGCGCTGAGCGCGGCCACCAAGCAATACGTGTTCATCCGCGAAGACCTCCTGACCTACAAGAAAAAGACCGAATCCGCCCATTCCCCCTTGCGCCCGGCGGTCCTGAGCGTCACGGGCGAAGTCATCCCGAGGGTCGTCGGATACGAGATCATGCTGACCACCCGGTTCCGCGGCAATACGATCCGCCGCGGCTTCGACTGCAAAGGCGACTTGGATTTTCTGACCAGGCGCGTGGACGATATCCTCGCGTTCCTGTCGACAACCTCGGAAGGCCTCGTCGGGCCCAGCCCGGGCGGCGCCAAGTTCTCCCAGATCTGTACATCCGATATGGACGCTCTCGACCATTTCTTGAAGGGCGAAGACGCCTGGAAGAGCCTGGAGCCGGACCGCGCCTATTACGAATATCGGACCGCGCTCGAGAACGACCCTTCGTTCAGCCTATCCCACCTCCGGCTCGCCGACGTCCTGGCCTTTCGAAGCGATTTCGGGGCGGCCCGCGGCCATGTGGATCAGGCCCTGGCCGGGAAGGGCCGCCTGATCGAGCTCGACCTGCTGCGTCTTTACGCCCTCCGTGCGCGGTTGGACACCAATCCCAACGAGGAACGCATGTTCCTGGGGCGGCTGACGGAGGCTTTCCCGTTTAAAAAGGAATTCCACTACGAATTCGCCGAATCCTACTTCCACTGCGGCGCCGCGGACGAGGCTATCGTCCATTACCTCAAGGCCCTCGCCCTCGACGAAAACTACGTCCTGGCCCACAACCACCTAGCCTACTGCTATTCATGGATCGGCGATCATCGTGAGGCCTTGCGCCATTTCGAGAGGGCCCAGGTCCTCGATCCCAAAGCGAATTCGTACGACAGCCTGGCCGCGGGGCTCACGTTCGCGGGCGAATACGAGCGGGCCCTGGCCGTGATCGAGGACGGCCTCAAGGCCGATCCCCGTCTCGATTACCTCCATGCGAACATGGCCCGGAATCAGATCCTCCAGGGGAAGCTCGCCTTGGCCCGGGAGGCTTTCAGCCGCCAGGCCGCCGTCACTACGAGGGAATTCACCAAGACCAACGTGGGATTTTGGCTGGCATTCATCGAATACCTGAGAGGCGACACGGCTGGAGCCAGAAAGCTGCTGGCCCCCGTTTGGTCGATTTATCGCCAAGACGTCTATCGAGACCGGGTCGATGAATCGCCGAACCTGCCTTCCTGGCTCTCCGGGGTCATGGCTGCGCAACGCAGTGACGTCCAGGAGCTCGAGCGGGAGGCCCGATGGATGGAGGACAAGATCCGCCGTCATGGCGTGAGCTCGACGAACTTCTTTCCGGTTCTGAAGTTCTACCTTCACCTGAAGATGCTCGCCGCGGTTTTGCAGAAGGACCCGGGGACGGTCCGGAGCTGCATTGCAGAGGGCCGGCAGATCCGCACAAAGATGGGTTATAGGAGCTCTTTCTTCAACCTGCCCTATTTCTACAACGCGTACGCGGACGCTTTGGCCTCGCTGGGAGATCCTGGCTCCCTTGCTGCAGCCAAAACCCTCCTGGGGGAGGCGAACGCCTACAATCCGCATTATCCGTGGACCCATGTGAGCCTGGCTTCGCTCTCCCGCCTGGCCGGTGACGAACAGAGGGTCCTCTCGGAATGCGCCCTGGCCGAAGGGCTTCTGTCCGCGTCGGATGACGATTATGTTATGATGAAGGCCGTGCAGGACCTCCGGTCGCGAAGCGGGAAGTGATCCCGCGGCTTTCATGATCAAATCCCGGCGCCACGCCCTCGGGCAACACTTTCTCGCCAATCCGGGCGTGCTTCGCAAGATCGTCGGCGCTATCGACCCCAAGCCGGGCGATGTGATCGTCGAGATCGGGGCGGGGAAAGGCGTGCTGACCGCCGCACTGGCGGAGAAGTCCGGGCGCGTCGTCGCGATCGAGAAGGACGAGCGGCTCATTCCCGGGCTTCGCGAAAAGATGCCGCCTAACGTCGAGGTCCTTCACGGCGATATCCTGACGACCGACCTTCGCCAGGTCTCGAAGGCAGCCGGCGTTACAGCGCTCCGCCTGGTCGGGAACGTCCCTTATTCCATCTCCTCCTCGCTTCTCTTCCGCGTCCTCGACGAGCGCGCGCTTCTCTCCGACTGCGCCTTCCTGCTCCAGAAAGAGGTGGCCCAGAGGATCACCGCCGGGCCCGGGACGAAGAGCTACGCACCGCTTGGAATTCTGCTCCAAAACGAATTTGAAGCCCGCATCGTCTTCACCGTGGCGCCCGGGTCGTTCTCGCCGCCGCCCAAGGTCCAATCGGCCTTCTTGACGCTGCGGCGCAGGCCATCCCCTGTCCACCCTGGAGCGGCCGACGAGCCGTTCCGGGCCTTCCTGAGGGCCGCCTTCGCCGAGCGCCGCAAGATGCTCTGGAAAAACCTCTCCCGCCGCGCCACCCCGGCCGCCCTCGAGGCGGCCTACGCGGAGTTGGGCTTGGCTCGGAACGTCCGCGCCGAGGACCTCTCCTCCGACCTTCTCTTCGCCCTGTTCCGTACGCTTCATTCCTGATCCGCTGACCGCCGGTTCAAGCCGGGCCGAAACTCGACCCGCGACGGGGAGACGTGCCAAGAGTACAGCCTTCTTGGGCAGTCCCGAGTTTCGAGGGGCATGTCCCCCGCGGTTATGCTATAATCCCCGCCGTGAAAAAGCGGCATTCGAAGAGCCCCAAAGGCGCCTCCGGCAAGAACGGAAAGGGCGCCAAGGCCGCGGCCCGGAAAACCGCTCTGGCCGTCGAGATCACCGGTGTCCTGCTCGTCTTTCTGGCCTTCTTCGCCCTCATCAGCGTCGTCAGCTACAATTCCAAGGATCCCTCGTTCGCCAACGTTCCGCCCTCGGGGTATCACGTCCGCAATTTCGCGGGCAGCACCGGGGCCTATTTCTCGCAAGCCATCCTCTGGTCCCTGGGGCTGGCCTCGTTCTTCCTGCCTTTTGTCCTGGGCTACGCCGCCCTGCGGGCCGTCCTGCGGGGGACTTCGTCGCACCTTCTCAAGAGACTGGGCACGATCACGCTCGGCCTGGTCATCGTCTGCCCGCTGCTCGCCCTCGTCTTCGAATCCTTCCCCTTCCGCGGCAGCGCCGT
This sequence comes from Candidatus Aminicenantota bacterium, assembly GCA_963743205.1. GTDB lineage: Bacteria > Acidobacteriota > Aminicenantia > Aminicenantales > Saccharicenantaceae > RBG-16-66-30. The sequence continues at coordinate 2,474 of CAVUOW010000008.1, read as the reverse complement.
GCCGGCCGGCGGCATCATCGGCGAGCTCCTGCTGACGTTCCTGGTGCGCTACCTGAGCACGATCGGCTCGTTCGTCTTCCTCCTGGCCGCGCTGGCCGCGTTCCTCCTCTTCTCGACCCGCTGGTCCCTGGCCAGGACGCTCCGGTTCGCTAAAGGGGCCTTCGATTCGACGGCCTCGGAGGTCCGCATCAAGGTCACGGACTATCAGAAGGCCAAGGCCAAGGACAAGATGCGGGAGAAGGTCCAGCAGAAATACGCCCCGCCCGCCGAAGCCGCCGGGCCCGACCCCAGGGACGAGAAGGCGGCCCGCAAGGCCGAGAAGGAAGCCGAGCGGGAGCGCGAACGCGAGCGCCGCCGCCTCGAAAAGGAGGCCCGCCGGCCGCCCAGGAGCGAGCCTCCGCCGCCCAAGCCGGTCGCGCCGCCCAAGCCGGAGCCGCTCCTCTTCCCCGACCTCGGCCGCAAGGGCGACTATCAGTATCCGCCGTTCACGCTCCTCGAGCCCGGCAAGCCGGCCGAGAAGGTCAACCAAGCCGAGCTCTTCGACAAGAAACGCCGGATCGAAGAGAAGCTCAAGGAATTCGGCATCGAGGGCGAGGTCCGCGAGTACCACCCCGGCCCGATCATCACGACCTACGAGTACTTCCCGGCGCCGGGGATCAAGGTGGCCCAGGTCGCCAACCTGACCGAGGACCTGGCCCTGGCCCTCGAGACCGAGTCCGTCCGGATCCAGCGCATCCCCGGCAAGTCGTCCCTGGGCATCGAGATCCCCAACGACAAGCGCGAGACGATCAAGCTCCGCGACATCATCGAATCGGAGAAGTTCCAGAACTCGCCCTCCAAGCTGACCTTCGCCCTCGGCAAGGACGTCCACGGCGGCGTCATGATCACCGATCTCGCCGTCATGCCCCACCTCCTCATCGCCGGCTCGACCGGCACGGGGAAAAGCGTCGCTCTCAACGCCCTCATCGCCAGCCTGATGTACAAGGCGACGCCGGAGGAGGTCAAGATCGTCCTCATCGACCCCAAGCGGCTCGAGTTCACGCTCTACGAGGACGTGCCCCATCTCCTCTGCCCGGTCATCAACGACCCGAAGAAGGCCCACATCGTCCTCATGGACATCGTCCGCAAGATGGAGGAGCGCTACAAGAAGCTCCAGGGCGTCAAGGTCCGCAACATCGATCAGTACAACACGCAGATGCGGCAGCTCCTCGCCGAAAGGAAGGGCCATCTGACCGACGAGGAGAAGGAAAAGATCGCGCCCCTCCCCTACATCGTCATCATCATCGACGAGCTCGCGGAGCTGATGATGGTCGGGGCCCAGGAGGTCGAATTCTTCATCGGCCGCCTGGCCCAGCTGGCCCGGGCCGTCGGCATCCATCTGGTCATGGCCACCCAGCGGCCGTCGATCGACGTCATCACCGGGACGATCAAGAACAACTTCTCCTGCCGCATCGCCTTCCGCGTCCCTTCCAAGGTCGACTCGCGCATCATCATCGACACGATCGGCGCCGACAAGCTCCTGGGCATGGGCGACATGCTCTTCCTGCCGCCCAACTTCCCGCGGCTCGTCCGGCTCCACTGCTCGTTCATCTCCATCCCCGAGGTCCGGCGCCTGGTCAAGCACGTCAAGAGCCAGGGCACGCCGACCTACGACACGCGCATCCTCCGCGTCGTCAAGGGTGACGTCGACCACGCCGTGGAGGACGACGGCGAGAAGGACGAGCTCTTCGACAAGGCCGTCGATACCGTCCTCAACAGCGGCCAGGCCTCGGCCTCCTACCTCCAGCGGCGCCTCAAGCTCGGCTACGCGCGCGCGGCCCGGATCATCGACCAGATGGAGGCCGAAGGCCTCATCGGGCAGTCGGAGGGCAGCAAGCCGCGGGAGATCCTGGTCGACCGCAAGGAATTCTTCAAGGACAAGGCCCGCGCCCGGGCCGCCGGCGCAGAACGCGACCGGGAGGATTGAAGCGGATGATCAAAGAGGATCAGAGCGGGCCGCCTGAAAACGCCGTCCTCCAGTACCGCCCGGTCATCTCCTTCCGGGTCCGCAAGGCCCTCGGCAGCTCCAACCCCGACTGGGAGGACGTCGTCAACGAGATCCTGACCCAGGCGGTGGCCAAGATCAAGAGCGGCGAGTTCCGCGGCGACTCCTCGATCGGCACGTTCCTCTACACCATCACCAGCCGCCGGATCATCGATTACATCCGCCAGAAGACGCGCGTCCTCAAGCACGCCCCCGAGCCGCCGCCCTTCCCCGACCCCCACGTCGAGATGGAGCGCCGCGAGCGGGCCCATCAGGTCGAGGAGGTCGTCAACGGGCTCAAGCCCAAGTTCAGGGACGTCCTCTACCTCTATTATTACAAGGAGATGTCCCGCGAGGAAGTGGCCCGGACCCTGGGCATTTCGCCCCGCCGGGTCTCGGAGCGCGTCAATTACGCCCTCAAGCTCATTCAGAAGGCCGTCAGGAAATAAGG
>CAVUOW010000007.1:0-29110 GCA_963743205.1 Candidatus Aminicenantota bacterium | reverse complement strand
TCCCCGGCAAGCTGGCCGAGGTCCGCGAAGGCCGGCCGAATCTCAGCGCGACGCTCGAAGGCCACAGGCCTGGCCCGCATCTCCTGTTCTGCGGCCACATGGACACCGTCCCTCCCAACGCCGGATCGTCGTTCGACTTCTTCTCCGCGAAGGTCGAGAACGGCCGCATGTCCGGGCGCGGCACCGTGGACATGAAGGGCGCCCTGGCGGCCATGGCCGCCGCCCTGGTCGATATCCACGGGTCGGGCGGGCTGGCCGCCGGCAAGGTCACGCTGGCCGCGGTCATCGACGAGGAGATGGAAAGCCTCGGCGCCGAGGCGTTGATCAAAAGCGGCTTCAAGGCGGACGGGGCGATCATCGGCGAGCCGACGGAGAACCGCGTGGCCATCGGCCACAAGGGGCTCGAGTGGCTCGAAGTGAGATTCACCGGCAAGGCGGTCCACGGCAGCATGCGCGAAGAGGGAATCGACGCCATTTCGGCCGCGGCCCACTTCGTCTCACTCATCGAAAAGGACCTCATCCCAGGGTTCGAGAGGCGGCGGGACCTCGTCCTGGGCCTGCCGGCCATCAATTTGGGCACCATCCGAGGCGGCCAGCAGCCGAGCATGGTCGCAGCCGACTGCCGCATCCAACTCGACCGGCGCTGGGTGACGACGGAGACGATCGAACAGGTCTTCGACGACATCGAAGGGCTCCTCACGCAGGTCCGAGCGGCCCGGCCCGGCCTGACGACACACCTGGAGCGGATGCCGGAAGGCATGGCCACGATGCTCCACGGACCTATCGTCATCGACCCCGGGCACCCTCTCGTGCGCGCCGCGCATGGCGCGCTCAACGACGCGGGGCAGCGCGATTCGCCGCTGACCGTCTTCCCGGCCTGGACCGACGGCGCCCTCATCTCGCGGGAGGCCGGCATCCCGACGATCATCTGGGGTCCGGGCGAGCTCAAGCTGGCCCACTCGGCCGAGGAGAGCGTCCCGGTCGAGGACATCTTTCGCGCGGCGCGTCTCTATGCCGCCGCGGCCCGGCGCTTCACCGCGGCGCCCTGAGACGATGAAGCTCCGCGTCCCACACACCTACGTTCTGCTCATCGGGCTCATTGCCCTGGCCGCCGCTCTGACCTGGATCATTCCGGCCGGGAGCTATGACCGCGTCGTCAAAGATGGGCGCGAACTCGTCGACCCGCTCTCCTATCATTCCGTCGCGGCCCGGCCGGCCGGGCCCGGCGCGTTCTTCCTCGCCTTCCCCCGGGGCCTGCTCGAGATCGCCCCGATCGTCTTTTACATCTTCATCATCGGCGGCGCTTTCGGAGTTCTCAACATGACCGGCATGATCCAGGCCGGCGTCCGGGCCCTCGTCCGGCGGCTCGGCGGGCGGAAGCAGCTCATCGTGCCGCTCCTTACGATCGTCTTCGCCGTCGGCGGCGGGACGATCGGCATCGCCGAGGAGACGCTCGTCTTCCTGCCGGCGCTCCTCCTTCTCGCCCGGTCCCTCGGCTACGATTCCCTCACGGCCGGAGGCATCGCCCTGGTCGGGGCCAACGCCGGCTTCGCCGCTGCCTTCATGAATCCGTTCACCGTCGGCGTGGCCCAAGGCATCGTCGGGCTGCCGCTCTTCTCGGGGATGGGATTCCGGCTCTGTCTCTGGGCGCTGATGACGGCCGTCACCGTCGTCTTCTTGGCCCGCTACGCCCGGCGGGTCGCGGCCAGACCGGGGATCAGCCGCATGTACGAATTCGACCAGACGCGCGAGCCCCTGGCCGGAGCGGACGACGCCGGGCCCTTTGCTCTAAAGCATTCCCTCGTTCTGGGCCTCGTCGGGGCCGCCCTCGTCGTCCTCGTCGTCGGCGCCATCCGCTGGCACTGGGGGATCCTCGAGCTCGCCGGCCTCTTCTTCGGGCTGGCCATTGCTTCCGGCCCGCTCGGCGGACTGTCGGCCGACGAGACCGCCAAGGCTTTCATCCAGGGAGCGTCCGACATCACCTACGCCGCCCTCATCGTTGGCCTGGCCCGCGGAACGCTGGTCGTCCTGCGTGACGCCAACGTCATCGACACGATCACCCACGCCCTGGCGGCGACTCTCAGGGGTCTGCCCTCCACGCTGAGCGCCGTCGGCATCTATCTTGCTCAGAACTTGCTCCACTTCGTCGTGCCGTCGGGGAGCGGGCAAGCGGCCGTCTCCATGCCCGTCCTGGCGCCGCTCGGCGATCTTGTCGGTGTGACGCGGCAGACCAACGTCCTGGCCTACCAGCTGGGCAACGGCCTGACCAACGTCTTCATCCCGACGCAGGGCTACTTCATGGCGGCGTTGGGCATCCTGCGCATCCCCTGGACGAAGTGGGTCCGCTGGCTCCTGCCGCTTCTCGCGATCTGGCTCGTCATCGGCTGCGGGGCGGTCATCCTGGCCAACGCCATTCGCCTCGGGCCGTTCTAGATCCGTGGTAGAATCTCTCTGGATCGCAGATCGTCGCGGAGGCTTGCATGACGCCTAAACCTTGGGGGCTGGTCATCCTCGTCGGGGTGACGGGCCTCGGACTGCAATTCGGCTGCGGCCGCGAGGAATTCCGGACCGAGATTGTCAAATGGCAGGACGGAAAAGCCGCCGCGATCTCGCTCACATACGACGACAACAGCGCCAACCAGTTCCGTGTCGCCGTGCCCCTGATGAGGCGGTTCGGCTTTCCGGCGACCTTCCACATCATCACGGGCGAGATCGAAGGGTCGCGCTACCACGGAGCGTTCATCGGGCGTCCCATCCAAGATGTCGTCCGGGAGACGGCCCGTACGGCCACCGGGCCGGACAACTTCTTCGAGCGGGCCTCGGCGATCGGCAGGCTCGGACTCAAAGGGGGCTTCGGCTATCACCTCCGTGCCGGCGAGCTTTTCGAAGACGGCAAGATCGACGAGGCTCACAAGATCATCGACGAGGCCTTCGCGAAAGTCCGGGCCGGCCTCCTCGTACCGGAACCGGCCTCTCCGTCCGGCCCCGGCGATCATCGCCTGACTTGGGACAACCTCGAAGTCCTGGCCGCCCAGGGCTTCGAGTTCTCGAGTCATACCGTCACCCACCCCCGCCTGGCGGTCCTCGACGATGCCAACCTCAATTACGAGCTCGAGAAGAGCCGCGAAGACATCCTCGACCACCTCGGCCCCAAGCACACGTTCACAGTCGAATGTCCCTTCGGCACAGAGGACGAGCGCGTCGTCCGGCACGCCCTGGCGCTCTACCCCGCGTCGCGAAACCGCCTCCCCGAGACATTTCTCGACGAGCTCAACCGCTCGAGCGTGAAGGACCCGGCCGCGTCCGCTAACGAATATGTCCAGTGGCAGCGCGGCGCGCTAACTGCGACTCCCATGGACGAAATGAAGGGCTGGGTCGATACGATCGCTCGCCGCGACAACATCTGGCTCGTCCTCGTCTTCCACGGCGTCGACGGCATCGGCTGGGAGCCGAAAACCGGTGCCGAGCTCGAGGAATATTTCGGATACATCCATTCGCTCGAGAACCGTGTCTGGGTCGCGACATTCCAGGACGTGACGAAGTACATGCGGGAGCGGATGAGCGGGCATGTGACGACGGTCAGGAAAGGGAAGTCGATCGAAGTCGACCTCAGCCACGATCTGTCCGCCGAGACCTACGATCTCCCGCTCACCCTGAGAACGGACGTGCCGGCCGGCTGGAAGACCGTCGAGGTCAGGCAGGGGGACCGCTCGGCCGTGGTCAGTTCGGTCCGGGATGAGAGGGGTGCGTACGTCCTTTATCAGGCCGTGCCGAACGCCGGCCCCATGTCGCTTACGAGACATCGAGGCTGACCGGCCTCGGCGGCTCTATCCGGGAACGCCCAGCGGGCCAGACGGCATTGGGGAGAGGCGCTCAAACGCGCAACTCCGCTCTTGACAACTTGGGGGGAGACGGCTTATTCTCCCCGGCATAAGCTCCGATAGGGAGCTTAAAATCCATGGATCAGGGGAAAAACACCATGAAGAAGGCTCTCCTCGTCTGCGCGGCTGTCGTGGTTTTGGTGGGACTCATTTCGTCGCCTGTCGCGGCGGCCACCAAGTTCAACTTCGGCGTCAAGGCGGGGGCCTCCTTCGCCAACAACTTGTGGAGCGACGACGACGGCACGGAAAAGGCGATCGTCCGGCCGACGTTCGGCGCCTTTGCTCTTATCGAGCTCACCCCGACCCTTGCCGTCCAACCCGAGATCAACTACCTCGTGACGGGCGAGTGGTGGGATATTACGGACGGAACCAACATTGAGGCGTTCACCTATCTCCACATCCCCGTGTTGCTCAAGGCCCGGCTCATGAAAGAGGGCAAGTTTATTCCGGTCGTGTTCGCCGGCCCGGCCATAGGCTTCCTGCTGAAGGCAAGAGACCAAGGCAAAGACGTCAAGGTTTTCTTCAAGGACACCGACTTCGGAGCAGACCTGGGTGTGGGAGCCGAGACGGCGCTCAATCAGATGAAGGCCTTCGTTGATCTGCGCTACTACCTCGGCCTGAGCAATGTCTGGAGAGGCCCGAGCTTCACCATGAAGAACAGGGCCTTCATTTTCACGGTCGGGCTCATTTTCTGACCTGGGGCGCTTCGAGGCCGGCCTCCGCTCGTCAGCGTCGGCGGGCGGGTTTCAGGGTCCAGAGCTGGAGCCTGGTGAACTCGACGATGCGTGACATGTCGAGGTCCGGCTTGTGTACCGGCCAGGTCTTGTAGCTCTCGACCTCGGCAACGATCTTTGCTTCGTGTGCCGCGGGATAAGGCTCGAACGCAGGAACGTCATAAGCCGGGCGAGTCCGGCTCGCGTCGAGGTCGAGAAAGACAGCGCCGAAAAGGGCGAAGAGCGAACCGGTCCCGATGCGTCCCCCCGTAACCTCCAGCGAGGAGGGAAGGGCGCCCGTCCTTCCGATGTGCTCGCCTGCCTCTTGGGCGAGGGCGAAAGCTTCCTCGAGCGTGACTCGCTCTGCCACCGGCTGGGCAGGGGGCATCTCCATCGGGCCGAGCGGATGGACTGTCGCCTGACTCGTGGGGAGCCGGCCGTCCTTCCGGAATCCGGCGATGGCCCCGGCCAGGCCGGCGAAGGCCTCGGCTGGTGAGAAATCGCCGGTCGGCAAGAGCGTCTTCTCGCGGAGGGCCCGGTTCGCTATATCCCTGAGTTCCTCCCGGGTCACGGTCTCCTGTTGACGGCCGTAAACGTCCATCAGCGCCCGGTAATTCGTGATCTCGATGTCGTTCCGGCCTTTGAGCCAGCGCATCATGCGGCGGAAGTTCTTCCGCGCCGTGACCATCGTTTCCTGGGGCCTGAGGCGAGGCATCCTCCATTCGCTCGGAGGCGTGTTCTTGCCGTTGTAGAAGTTCAAGTCCCAGAATTCCTCGGCCCGGATCTTGGTCGGGTGCCCGCCGAAGAGGGCCAGGACCTCGGACGTCCGGATCCGTTCGGGGAACTCCGCCTTGAGCTTGTCGAAGACCGGCTCGAAGAGGTCGTCCCGATAGTACGAATCGTCGAATCCGGCGTACTGGGCGCTGAAGTTCAAGGCGTTGGAGAACCAGACGACGTCGTGCCCCGGGAGCGATGCCGGCGACCCTTGGTATCCAGCCCCGAGCCGGCCCAGAGCCGCGACGAGCTGGGGTCCGTACGAGCCGCCGTGCCTGGCCAACGTCCGTACGGGGATGCCGAAAATGCGCTCAAGCTCCTTGATGCCGGCCGATTCCTGCTCGAGCATCAGCCGGACCCCGTCGTCCCACCCGGCCTTCTCCAATTCCTCCGTGACCGTGGGATGGATCGAACCGTAGTTGGTGTGACTGCCGATGTCGTGCTTGGCCATGGCCGCGATGACGTCGCGGCGCCCCCGCTTCTCGAGCGAGCGGGCTTTCTCGCCGATCACGAAGAAGGTCCCGGTGACGCCCTCCTCGGTCATCGTTTCGGCCAGCCACTTGGGGATATCGTCGATGTGCTCGGCTCTCGGGGCTGATGTAGTCCTCGGTGTCGAAGGTCACGACGAGGAACGGCTTCGACGCTATCGCAGGCGAGGCACCAAGAGAGCCGGATGCGAGGGTCAAGGCCCCGTCGAGGCGTGCGTGGGCAGTCGCTTCGTCCGGCTCGCCGAGGACCAGCGCGGCGACCGAGCCGGCCCGCTTGAACAGGAACCAGCGCCCGGCGTCGTTCCGGCCTTCGATCATCCCGTCCTGACGCTTGACGCTCTGGAGGTATTCCTCGAAGAGGCCGGACACGCCGTCCTCGACGACGGCCGTGATTGGCGCCTTCGCGAATCTGACAACAATAAGCTTCGAGATGGCCGACCTAACCCCGTACTTGGCCGAGAAAGCCTCCGTCGAGCCGATGCCCTGCCCGCCCGGACCCGACGCGCCGAAACCCCAGAAGTCGCCTTCGAGGAAGGGCGACTCGTTTTGGGCGGCGAGCGGCCCCCTGATATAGTGCCAGCTTGAGGCCACCATGCCATCGACCGGCAGCCAGCCGAGGCCCTTGAGGCGGGCGGTCCCGCCTCCCGGGATCTTCGGCTCGACGGCCGCCATGAACTCGCCGATCTCCTTCTCGGTGCATTCGGGCGCGAGAACGTTGACCAGGAATTCCCCTTTGACGAGGCTCGCCTGTCCCGGGCTCAGCCAGTTGTCGGGCTTGATCCCCGGGGAGCCTTTCTCTTCGCCCTCGAGCTTGGTCGAATAGAGGCCGAAGGCGGCCTCGCCCGAGGACATGCGATAGATCTCGAGCACGATCTCCTTCTCGGCCTCGGACGCGGCCGCGGGTCTGAACTTGGAGACCGCTAGCTCTCGGAATCCGTATTGGAGGACGATCTCCGCCCCGCCGTCGATGTAGCCGTAGAGGCCTTCCTTGTTGAAGCGCTCGGGCGGCCCGATCCGCGTCCATCCGGGGATCCCGTCGACGGCCTGTGCGACGGCGGATATCTCCGGGGCAGCGGGCGCCAGGGCGCCATCTCCGGGCCTGGCCCCGTCTCTGCCTGAACAGGCCACGGCCATGAAGACCATAGCCGCAATCAAGAGAGATGGACGACTCCTCATCTGACTTGCCCGGGGCGGAGTATATTCCCGCTCCAAGTTTCTTGGCAAGCGCATTGGGGAGCGAGGACGCAATGAGACGGAAAGGCGCCGAGACGCGTCTTCCTGAATGGGAACAGATGGGATTGCCGAAAGCTTGACAAGATGGATACCGACAACTACAATGTAATTACAATCGGATAGTTATTCAGTCATCCGAATCATCTCGGCCAGAAGGGCCTCCCGGCGGGAGCAACGACAATACTGGCAAAGGTGGAAAAAATGAGAAAAGAATACGATTTTTCGAAAGCCAAAAAGAATCCCTATTCCCGCGCGCTCAAGCGACAGGTCACGATACGGCTCGACGAGGAAACCATCAAGTACTTCAAGAAAATGGCTAAGGAAGCCGGAGTTCCTTATCAAACCCTTATCAACCTTTACTTGCGAGACTGCGCCTTATCAAATCGGAAACTGTTGCTCCGGTGGGGAGAAACGCCCGTCGAGGGTTCAGGCACTTCCTTCTCGACCGCGCGTTGAACATGCTGGGTTCCGGCGGAGAATCTACCGCTCGATCGCGCCGATGTCGCCCATCGTGCCCCGCGGACGCGCGTTCCCGAGCCGGTCGACGCTCTCCATGTGGAACGTCTTGGTCCTTCTCTCGACGGCGATCTCGACGTGAGATCCGAGCGGTCCGTTCGTGAACGTGCCCCAGAAATCGTCGCCCAGCCGGACCATGCCCAACCGGTCGCCGATGGCCGTATCCAGGTTGTGCCAGAAGTTGATCCACGCGGCGTTCTGTGCGTTCGATGGCCACGTCCGGGCCGGCCCGTACCAGGTCGTCCCGGTCATGTCGCCGAATTCCGTCCCGAAATCGGCGCCGAGGATCGCACCGTATTGGCTCCGGCACTGCAGAATGACGTGGTTAAGGAAATCGTCCGTAGGCCCGCCGAAGCCCCTGTACCCGGCATTGACATAAGTGATGTCGTAGTCCTGATTGGGGATCTTGTCCGCCGCCAGGTCGGTCGGGGGATACCAGAGCAGCGCCGGCCCGCCGGCGTCGGTGCCGGCCGAAATGGCCGTTGCGTGATACTGGGCCCCCGCGACATTGAGCGCCTGCTCCAAGGTCACGCCGTCCACGTCGCCGACCTTGGGCCAGCGCTTGCGGCTGGACATCATCCAGTCCGGTACCGGCACGAGGATCCAGGTGAAGTCGACCTTGCCGACGAGGTTGTAGCCGTTGCTGTAGAAATCCAGGATGGAGCCGGCAAACCAGTCGTTGGGGGCGCCGTTCAGCGTGTTGCCGACGACGATCGAGTTCTGGAGCCAGACGGTCTCGATGACGTGGGCGTTGCCGGTGGTGGCCCCGACTCCGGCTCCGGCCGCGCTCGGCTTGCCGCTGAAGTAGGCGATCTCGCCTGTTACGGCGTTCTCCGCGACCGTGCAGCCGGACAGCAAGAGCGAACCGCCGCCCATATAGATGCCGCCGCCCCGGTCGAACCATTGGCCGGCGTTGACGAAGTCCGGATGGTCCTCGAGGAGGTTGCGCGCGACGGTGCAGTTCGTCAGCACCATCGTTGCCAGATTGTTCGGCCCGCCGGACAGCGTGAAAATGCCGCCGCCGTAGGCGTGCTGGGCCGTGACCCGGTTGCCGCTGACCGTGCAACGGGCGAGCGTGGCGTTGTTGCCGCGGCTCTGGGTGTTGGCCCCGCCGCCGACCGAGTAGATGCCGCCGCCGCCGGCCCCGTAGGCCGTGGCCACATTGCCGCTGATGACGCAGTCGCTGAGGTCGAGCCCGTCGGCGTAGATGCCGCCTCCGTAAGTGCCCCGGTCGCGGGCGGAGCCGGACTCGCCGAAGCACGTGTTGCCCATGATCGCGCAGCCGGAGAGCCGCGCCGTGCCCCAGACGGCGAGCCCGCCGCCCCGTGCCAATGTGTACGACTGGGTCCCGCCGGAGATCGCCACGGCCTCCGAATAGCCGGACGCGATAGTGACGTTCTTCATGGTCAGGTCGCCGTACACGGCCATGACCCGAGCGTGGCTTGAGGCGCCCCCGTCCCACTTGACCGTAATACCGTTAGGCAGGTCCGAGGCGTCGATGGTCAGGTCCTTGCGGGCGTAGAGGGCCGACTTGCCGTAGTCCCGGTCCTGATAGCCCGAGAACGCGTTGTTGACGTAGACTTCGCCTTTGAGAGTCGAGTGCTCAGCGCCGACGATCGTGAGCAGGATCGTGCCGCCGTCGAGCGAGCTGTCGAAGGTGATCGTATCTCCCGCCGCCGCCGCTTCGACGGCCGATCGCAGAGTGACCTTTCCGGCCGGAGGCGTGGCGCCGTCTTCGAGGGAATCAACGACGAGCGACGGACCCGGCCCCTTGTCACTCGTCGAGCATCCGCCGGCCGCAAGGGCCAGGGCCAGCGGTATGGCCAAGAACATCGGTCGAACGCGTTTCATGAACGAATCTCCTTTTCCGTCAGATGCTCATGGCCGGTCATCGATCCAGTATAGGCCCCACCTCGGCCTCTTTCAAATCGAGCCGGCCGTGCGGCGAGGGTCCCACATGGTGCCGAATACCCATAATGCCTGAAATCCTTTATGATAGAGGGGATGAAAAACCCGCGCAAAACCCTTCTCATAGCCCTTGGCGTCGTTCTGGCCTTCTCATCGGTCGTCGCCCAACAGGTTCCCCCGGCGGCCGCCCAGGCCGCTCCGGCCGACAAGTACGCCCTCGGCCAGACCATCCCGGTCGACCCCCGGATCACCGTCGGCCAGCTGCCGAACGGCCTCCGCTACTGGATCCGCGAGAACCGGGAGCCGAAGAACAGGGCCGAGCTGCGCCTTGTCGTCAAGGCCGGCTCCGTCCTCGAGGACAAGGACCAGCTCGGGCTGGCCCACGTCGTCGAGCACCTGGCCTTCAACGGCACGACGCACTTCCCGAAGCAAAAGCTCGTCGATTTCATGGAATCGATCGGCATGCGCTTCGGGTCCGACCTCAATGCCTTTACCAGCTTCGACGAGACGATCTATATGCTCCAGATCCCGACGGATTCGGCGCCGACCGTCGAAAACGCCTTCCTCATCCTCGAGGACTGGGCCCACAATGTGACTTTCGATCCCAAGGCCATCGACAAAGAGCGCGGCATCATCGTCGAGGAGTGGCGCCTCGGCCAGGGCGCCGACGCCCGGATCCGGGACAAGCAGATCCCCATCCTCCTCCAGGGCTCGCGCTACGCCGAGCGACTCCCCGACGGCAAGAAGGAGGTCATCGAGACTTTCGCCTACGACACTCTCAAGCGCTTTTACCGGACCTGGTACCGGCCCGACCTCATGGCCGTCATCGCCGTGGGCGACTTCGACCGGGCCCGCATCGAGGACATCATCAAGAAGCACTTCGGTCCGGTCCCCATGCCCGCCAACCCCGTGCCGCGGCCGGAGTACCCCGTCCCCGACCACGACGGAACGCTCTTCGCCATCGCCGCGGACAAGGAGGCCTCCCAGAGCATCGTGGCCGTCTATCACAAGCTCCCCGCGGCCGACCAGAGCATGGTCGGCTCCTACCGGCGCATGCTCGTCGAGCGGCTCTTCAACGACATGCTCAACAGCCGCCTGACCGAGATCGCCCAGAAACCCGACCCGCCGTTCCTCGGCGCCGTCTCCAGCCGGGGCCGGTTCGTCGGCTCCAAGGACGTCTATGTCCTCTCTGCCCTCGTCGGCGACGGCGGCATCCCCCGAGGGCTCCGGGCCATCTATACTGAGGGGGAGCGCGTGGCCCGCTTCGGCTTCACAGCGACCGAGATCGAACGCCAAAAGGCGACCGCCATGCGCTACTTCGAGCGGGCCCTCGTCGAGAAAGAGACCGAAGACACCGACGCCTACGCCGAGGAGTTCACACGGGCCTTTCTCCAAGGGGAGCCGACGCCCGGCATCCAGTACGAATACGAGCTGCACAAGCTCTTCATGCCCGGCATCACCCTGGACGAGGTCAACGCCCTGGCCCGGGAGTGGATGACCGACAGGAACCGCGTCGTCATGGCCAGCCTGCCGGAGAAACCCGCGGTCACGGTCCCGACCGAGGCCGGGCTCAGGGCCGTCCTCGAGGAGGTCAAGAGCGAGACGCTGACCGCTTATGAGGACACGCTGAGCGACGCGCCCCTCATTCCCCAGGAGCCCCAGCCCGGCTCGATCGTCTCCCGGCGCGAGATCCCCGAAGTGGGCGTCACCGAGTGGACGCTCTCGAACGGCGCCCGCGTGGTGCTGAAGCCGACGAATTTCAAGGAGGACGAGATCCTCTTCCGGGCCACGAGCGCCGGCGGCATCTCGCTCGCCCCCGACCGGGACCTGGTTTCTGCCAACACCGCCGACCAGGTCATCCCCGCCGGCGGGCTGGGCACGTTCAGCGCCGTCGATCTCGAAAAGAAGCTGGCCGGCAAGGCCGTCACCATCCGGCCGTCGATCGATGAGCTCGACGAAGGCCTCTCGGCGACCGCCTCGGCCAAGGACGCCGGCACATTGTTCGAGCTCGTCTACCTGACCTTCACCGCGCCGCGGCCCGACCCGGTCGTTTTCGACGTCCTCAAGTCCCAGATCAAGACCTATCTCGAGAACCGCACCAAGAGCCCGGAGACCGTTTTTTCGGATACCCTCCGGACGACGCTGCAGAGGGACCAGCCCCGCTTCCGGCCCATGACGGTCGACGAGATCCCGCAGATGGACCTCCAGAAATCCCTGGCCTTCTACCGCGACCGCTTCGCCGACGCGAGCGACTTCACCTTCATCCTCGTCGGCAACCTGGACATGGCCGTGATCGAGCCGCTCGTCACCCGCTACCTGGCCTCCCTGCCGTCGATCAACCGCAAGGAAAGCTGGAAGGACTGGCGCGTTCCGCCGCCGGAGGGCGTCGTCAAGAGGGTCGTCGAGAAGGGCGTCGAGCCCAAGAGCCTGACGGCCATCGTCTTCTCCGGGCCTTTCCGCGACGCCCCGGGCGACCGCATCAACATCCGGGCGGCCGCGCAGATCCTCGAGAGCCGGCTGCGGAAGCTCCTGCGAGAGAAGCTGAGCGGGACCTACGACGTCAGCGTCCGGCCGTCCTATGACAAGATCCCCCGAGAGGAGTTCCGCGTGTCCATCGATCTCGGCACCGACCCGGCCCGGATGGACGAGATGGGCAAGGCCATCTTCAGCGAGATCAAGAAGCTCAAGAAGGACGGGCCGACCGCGAAAGAGGTCGATGAGGACCGGCTGGCCGAATCCCGCGATTACGAGACGGCTAACCGCGAGAACGGCTGGTGGCTCAACCAGCTTACCAGCCGGTACGAGCTCGGCGAGAACCCGGCCGCGATCGTCCATTTCCCCGAAACGCTCAAGCTCCTGACGCGGGGCTCGGTCAAGGCCGCGGCCAAGACGTATTTCAACACCAAGCGCTACGTCCAGGTCACGCTGTATCCGGAGAAACACTGACCCGGGCGTTCAAGGTCCTGGTCGACCGCTAGGGCGCGGTTTCATTCGTAGTGGGTCCACATCCGGATGACCTTGACCGTCCGGATATCGGGCAGCACCTGGTAGACGAGCCGGTTGTGGATGTTGATGCGCCGGGAATAAGCGCCGCCAGGTCTCCCACGAGCTTTTCATAAGGCGGGGGGTCCTTGAACGGGTCCCTGGCCAGGATCTCGAGCAGGGCCTCGCCCTTTGGGCGCAGGCCGGAGGCGGCCAGCTTCTTGGCGTCCCGCTGGGCCTGGCGGGTAAAGACGACCCGCCAGCTCACCACTTCAGGTCGGGCCGGCACTTCTCGACGGGCTCCTTCAATCCTTTACGGATGGACGCACGCATTCCCGGGATCGAGATCAAATAAAGCGTTTCCTGGATGGACCGCCAATCGTCCTCGGAGACGAGGACAGCGTTGGCCCTCTTCCCTGTGATCTGGATGGGCTCATGGGAGGACGCGGCCTGGTCGAGCAGCTTATAAAGCCTCGCCCTGGCTTTGCTGGCTGTCAGAGTCGTCATCGCGGTGACCTCTGTCCAAAGCGTACTATATTGCGTACGCTTAGTCAATCGCGATGCGCCAGTGAGCTCGCCCGTCCCCATGTAAGATTAGACGCTTCATGAGCGCGCTTTGTCTCAACGGTGATCCCGGACCCTGAGGCGCCCCGAATCGGTGCCTGCTCGACGCCGAGCCGGCGAAATCCACGGTTGCACGTTCGGATTCGCCTGGAGTAGGCTAGTGGCGTGGGCCGGGCCATCCGGCCGCTTTCCGGGAGGGGCATCATGGAAAGACGCGTTCCCCGAGCCGTGTTCTTGAGCGAAACGGCCGTCCTTATCTACCTGGGATTGGCCAAGCTTTTCATCCATCTGGCCGTCAACGGACGGTACGGGCTGTTCCGCGACGAGCTCTACTATATCGTCCTGGGGCAGCGGCTCGACTTCGGGTTCGTCGACGTCCCGCCTTTCACGCCGCTCGTCGCCCAGGCGTCGCGTCTTCTCTTTGGCGATTCGCTCCTGGGATTGCGCGTCTTCCCGGCTCTGGCCGGCGCGGCGACGGTCGTCCTGGCCGGCCTCATCGCGCGCAAGCTCGGGGGAGGCCGCTTGGCTCAGGCCCTAGCGGCGGTATCCGTAATTTGCTCGGGCGTCATCCTGAATTTCGGCTATCTGCTTACAAACAATGCCTTCGACATCCTGTTTTGGACGCTGGCGGCCTACGTCCTGGTCATCATCTTGAAGGACGATCGGCCGAAACTCTGGCCGGTCTTCGGACTCGTCGCCGGGATCGCCCTGCAGAACAAATATTCGATCGCCTTCTTCGTCGCCGCCTTGGGGATCGGTTTCCTGCTGACCGCGGCGCGATCGCAGCTCCGAAGCGGCTGGTTTTGGGCGGGCTTGACTGTCGCCTTCGCCGTTTTTCTGCCCAATCTTCTCTGGCAGATTCGTCACGGCTTGCCGTTCATCGAGCTCAATCGGAACGCGGTGGCCCATAAGAATGCTCTTCTTTCCCCCCTCCAGTTCCTGGGCGGCCAGGTCATGGAGGCCCTGCCCTTCGTCTTCCTGGTCGTGCTGATCGGGATCTTTTATTTCTTGCTGGCCCGCGAAATGAAGCCGGTCCGCGCCTTCGGCTGGGCCTATCTGGTCCTGCTTGTTTTTTTCATTTTATCGGGCGGCAAGACCTACTATATGGCGGCCATCTACCCCACCATGCTGGCCGCCGGGGCGGTCGGCCTGGAGCGCTGGTCGTCGCGACCGAAACGGCATTGGCTTGTGCCCGCCCTTCTTGCCCTGATCGTCTTGACCGGGGCCGCGGCCGCGCCTTTTGCCGTCGCGGTCCTGCCCGTCGAAAAGCTCGTCACCCTCAGCCAACGTTTGGGTTTCGCCCCGGCGGCAGGCGAACGCAAGGCGATGGGACTGCTGCCCCAGCACTTTGCCGACCAGTTCGGCTGGGAGGAAATGACCGAGACCGTGGCCCGGGTCTATCAGGGGCTGAGCGACGCGGATCGCGCCGTCTGCGGCGTCTTCGCCCAAAACTACGGCGAGGCATCGGCCATCAATGTCCTCGGCCGGCGGCTCGGCTTGCCCGTGGCGATAAGCGGCCACAACAACTATTGGATTTGGGGGCCCGTTCCCGGCAGGGGAGAGGTGATGATCGTTATCGGCGGCAATCCCGATGACCATCGTCAGGCTTATCGCGAGGTCGCCGAGGTCGCCCGTCACTCCAACAAGTACGCCATGCCCTATGAAAGCGACCTGCCGATCTTTCTTTGCCGCGGTCTAAAGGTCAACCTCAAGGACGCTTGGCCGCGCGTCAAGGGATATATCTAGACCCGGCGTTCAGCGGGCCTTTCCCGGGGGATCGGGCTGAGGCGAGAGCTTCAGGAGCGCCAGGCGGTCGAAGATGCGGAGGGCTGGGAACTCGATGACGGCGGGGAGCCAGGTCACTTCGTCGTCGATCTTGATGTAATCGGCGGGCGGGACGTCCGTGGGCGCCTTTCCCCCACCGGCCGCGGTCGAGACGGGGCCGCCCTTCAGGACTCCCCCCGTTCCGGAGGCGATGAGCTTCCCCTTCGTGTTGCGGATGGCGCAGTCGCCGAAGCTCCCCCCGGCCGCCGGCTGACCCGCTTTCCCCGACTTCTTGAAGGCCGCGAACTCGATGATCAAACCCTCCGGCGTGGTGAGCTTGAAATGGCCGGGCCCGAGCCTATTGACCGTGGTGCCCTTGGGGACGGTCAAGTCCCTACCCTGGGCCGCGGCCGGCCCTGCGATCGAGAGGAATAGCGCGAAACCCAGGAACAAAGGCAGAAAAGATGGCTTCTTCATGGTTCCTCCTTCTTTGTGTCTCGGGAGAAGGCTATGCTCTGCCCACAATATCGGTTCGAACAGGCTCGGTGTCAAGTCGCAGGGGGCAAGAACGCCGTCCGGCTTTTGGCCCCGGACGGCCGTCTTGGACCATTCGAACGACTAAAATAGAAAAGACCGGAAGGAGAAAGGCATGGCGCGCGGAAGATCCATCTGGCTTTGTTGGGGCCTCTGCCTGGCCCTGGGGTCCTGCAATTCCGGCCCCTCCTCTTCCGGCTCGTCAGCCTCCGCCTCCACGGGGAAGGACGAGGCCGCGACTCTCGGGCGCAAGGCCGAGCATATCGAGGGCCTGCTGGCTCGGCGTGGGGTGGCGGCCGCCATTCTGGACGATCTGATGTCTGCCCTTCCGGACCGCGCCTGGCTGACCGAGGTTACCTACGCCGCCGGGAAGGTCCAGGCGAAGGGAAAAGCTCCGTCCAACAATCTTGTCGCCGATTACCTCTCGCGTCTCGAGGGTAGTCCGTCCCTGACGAACGTCACACTCCGCTCCTCCGCCATGAAGATCGTCAAGGGCCGTGAACTGCAGGAATTCGCGCTAGAGGCCGTCGCGCGCGACGTCGAGAGGACGTCCGCCCCCCTCGAAGAGCTCGAAAAGGCCCTGCCGGCCCGGCTTGCTGACGCCGAAATGCTCCGGGATCTTCAGCGGCTCGCGCTCGAGTCGGGCCTCCAGATGACCAAGTTCGCGCCCGGCGCCGAGCTTCCGGGGAATTCACGACCGAGTGGCCCGTCGCGATCGAAGTCTCGGGAGATCAGAGCGAGCTCGGCCGCTATCTCAAGGGTTTGGCCGATCTGCCGCGTCTCTGGGTCGTCGATAAGCTCGCCTTCAAGGTCGTTTCGGCCGACGACCCCCGCTCGCAGGTCCGCGCGTCGGATTATAGGCCGAAACGTTGCCGGAGCCCTCGTTGGCCACGAAGGCGAACTTGCCTTCGGCGTCAACGGCGATGGAAATCGGATCGGTCCCCGCGGCAAAGGGCGAGCCCGCGACTGGCGTCAACGCGCTCAGGCCGGATTCGATGACGAAGGCCGCAACGCTCGTCGAAGTGTTGTTGGCCGAATAGATGAACTTGCCGTCCGGATCGACCGCGAGGAACCGGGGAAATCCGCCGGCGTCGAACGGCGAGCCGAGGATGACCGTCAATTCCCCCGTCGTCGGATCGATGGCACAGGCCGAGATATCGCCCGAGCCCTCATTGGCCACGAAGAGAAAGTGGCCTGTGGGATCGACCGCGACCGAGCTGGGGTCGTTCCCCGCGATGAAGGCCGGAGCGGCGGCCGGGGTCAGCGCCCCGGTGACCGCATCGATCGAGTAAAGCCAGACGTCGTCGGATCGGACGTTGGCGACGTAGACGAACTTGCCTGACGCGACCGCGATCGAGCAGGGGCCCATCCCCGCGGCGAACGGCGAACCCGGGACCGGCGTCAGCTTGCCCGTGGCCTCTTCGATGACGTAGACCGATATGGTGTCGCTCCAAAAATTGGCCACGTAGACGAACTGCCCCCCCGCTTCGACGGCCAGGGCTCGCGGCTCGGTCCCCGCGGCGAAAGGCGAGCCCGAGACAGCCGTCAGATCGCCCGTCTGCTCATCGACGGCGTAGGCCGAAACGCTGCCGGACCTGGCGTTGGTCACATAGACATAGGTCCTGAAGACCTCCGCGCCGTGCCGCCGATGACGCAGGAGGCGAAGAATATCGCCATCAGGCCGAGCCCGATGGTTCGTCCCCAACAGTTCTTCATGAGAGAACCTCCTGATCCTTCGCATGTCCATCATAGCGAAGCGTCCGGAGGGCCGCAAGCTCTTCACCCGCCTCACGGCGAAAACGTATCTTCTTCGCTGAGCGGACGCGATTCCGACGCCTAGCCCAGCTTGACCTCGCTGATCTTGATCTTGTCCCGCGCCGCGACGCCCAGCCCCAGCTTCTCCGCGAGGTCCAGGAAGGCGGCGCTCCGCCGCCTCGGGTCGTCCACCTGCTGCGTGCCCCGGGCGATCCGCTCCTTGACGATCATATCGTGGGCGACGGAGTCGATGGCCACGGGGTCGGTCCCGAAGAGAAGGACGTTCGAGTCGTAGATGAACTTGGGATTGGCCCCGGGCCCGCCGTCGTAGCAGGCCTGGAGCCCGTCGACGACGTTGAGGACGACCTTGTCCCTGAGGACCGGGAAGGCGACCGGCTCGACGACCGACTTCATCCAGAGCTTGTGCAGGCGCGAGGTGTTGCTGATCGAGCCGTAGGACAGGTTCTTGAGGCAGCAGGTCGTCGTCGCCCCGGCGTTCTTGAGGATGGGGACGTTGACGATCTTGGTCACCGTCGTCCGTGACGATCCTCGTGAAGTAGGAGCTCTTCCCCTCGTTGAGCATGTAGCCCATGAGCTCCTTGTCGTACTTCTGCTCGACCTCGGCGACGTAGGGCAGGGCCTCGCGGTCGATGTTGTCCTTGGCCCAGAGCTCGCCCTTGTCGTCGTAGAATTCCCCGTTGGGGCCCTTCATCTCCGTGCCCATGATGCGGATGCCGGGGAAGCGCTCCGGCGTGAACCCGGCGTCCAGGAGCTCGAAGTGGCGCCGGTCCCAGATGACGATGTTCTCTTTCCGCACTCCGGCGGCCAGGAGCCCGGCGATGACGGCGTCCACGACCTCGGGCTTGGTCGAGAGGATCTTCTCCCCGATGGGGTTGACCTTGATGCCGACGACGTCCTTAGGACCGACGAACTTCCCCCAGGCCTTGGCCATGTCCTTTTCCCCGGTGAGCTCGGCCATGCCGGCCTCGATCTCGCGGCGGACCCGGGCCCCGTCGATCTTCTGCCCGACGGGGTTGGCTCCCGTCTTCACTCTGACAACCTTGCCGGGGTATTTCCCGGGGAGCGAGGTCGCGACCCTGGGGATCCCCCGGACCTCGTCGATATTGGTCTTGATCTCGGCCGGGGGAGCGGCCGGCGGTTTTTCGCTCTGGACCTTCTCCTGGGAGATCAGGCTAGGGGACAGGGCCGCCCCGGCCGCGGCCACAGAAGCGAGGCCGAAAAACTTCCGCCGTGAGAATTTATCCGAGGGACAAGCGTCCTTTTCTCTTGTAAGGGTCATGATGTCGTCTTTGCGCATGGGGTCTCCTGAGTATGAAGGATAAAAGAATTATATGTGGGGGGAGGGGGGAAGGCAACAGAGCACATTGATTCACTTTCGAAGGCCGTTTATAATGATCGCCCGGGCTCTCGGCCCCAGCAGGTCGAGGAGGGTTCCTAGATGGGTTATCTGGCCATCCTGTCGCTAGCCCTGCTGCTTTTCCCCTGTGGCGGTCAGCCGCCCGGGCCCCCGATGGCTCCGTCATCGTACCGACATCTGTTCCTTCAAGCGGCCGAGCTTCGTTCTCAAGGGGAATTTGACGAGTCTTACGCGGCCCTCGAACAGGCGCTGGCCCTCTGTCGCGAGAATCACCTGCAGCTGGACGAGGGGAAATGCCTCCTCCGAATGGGTTTGGCAAAGTGGAACCTCGGGGATGTCGCCGCGTCCGGGCGTCTTTTCGACCAGGCCGGGGCAGCTTTCGGACGGGCTGGAGGCTCCAGATCTCGAGAATTTTGTGCCAAGGGTGTCGAGATCGTCCGGCTCTATGAACTGGGGAAGAACGACCGAATCGCGAAATTGTACCATCGGTCTATCGGTCGATTTGATCAAGCCTGCGCTCTGGGGCGGGAGATCGGATTTCCCGATCTCCAGCTCAAGTGTCTGCGGCAGCAGGCTCTGGCCTATCTGGCCCTGCGCGAGCTCGAGCCTTTCCTCGAAAACAGCCAGAGAGGGCTGGAGATCGCCACCGCGATCCATCACAGACCCGAACAGGGTCGATGCTTGATCAACCTGGGCGCATACCATCAGCAGCGACATGATTATTCCCAAGCCGTCGCCCAATTTGAGCAGGCCCTTTCGATCACGCGGGCCGTCGATGATCAGGAAGCGGAGGCCGAATGCCTCAGCAATCTCGGACTCGCCTATCGCGAGCTCGGGAACTCCGCCCGGGCGCAGTTCTACCTCTCCCAGGCCCTCGACCTGGACAAGAAGGGTGGGGACGCGAATCTGATCTCCATGGATTTTGACAACATCGGTACCGTGCTCTTGCGGCGCGGGCTCGATGAAAACAACGAGCAGGACCTGCGTCAGGCCCTGGAGGCCTTTCAAACGGGTCTCGCGATCCAGGACCAGGGAAGAGCCAATCCTCTCATCCGTTTTACGTCGTTGAATAACATGGGCCTCATTCTCAACGAACTCAAAGATCACAACGGAGCCCGTCTCCGGTTCGGACAAGCCTTGAGTATCGCCGACGGCGAAAAGCTCGTTCTGGAGCGATGCCATGCCCTCATGAACATCGCCTCGTCATACCTGAACCAGGCACATGTCGAGGACGCGCTGGCTCTTTACGGCACGTGCTATCAGGCCAGCCTGGCGAATTCGTTCGAGAATGTCCTCACGGAATCATGCTTCGGACTCGGCCAATGTTATGAACAAAAACATGATAGCGTCCTCGCGCTCTCTTTTTATCGGAAAGCCATCGAGTCCATGGAAGCGATGCGGGATCGAATCTCCTCGGAACCCTTGATGATCGGATTCGCCCGAAACAGGTTCCGGCCCTTTGACAGGGCGGTCCACATTTTGGCGGACCGGTATACCCAGAGCCCCTCGGCGGAAAGCTTGGAACAGATGCTCGATCTGGTCGAGAGAGCCAAGGCCCGAGCCTTCCTGGAAAGCGTCCGCGAAGCGCGGATCGGTTTTTCCGGGCCGGATTCTTCGATCTTGAGGGAGCGCCAACAAACGATCTCCAGGAATATTTCCGAGTTGTCATCGATGCTAGCCGATCCCGGTATTTCCGGATCCGAAGGTCAGGCCTTGAAGAATGAGCTCGAACTGGAGGAAGAGGAATACGTCCGGCTGAATTCGGAAATGAGGGCTTCGGGGGAAGCCCTGGATCAAGCCTGGCGCCAAAACACACGGACTACGGAAGAGATCCAGCGTCTGCTCCGGCAAGAGGACGCGGTGATGCTCGAGTATTTCCTGGGAGACGAGCGATCCTATCTCATCATGGTTTCTCCGTCAAATGTCAGGCTTCATCTTTTGCCGGCCAGGGGAGCGATCGAGCGCTCCTTGCGGGCCTACCTCAAATTGATCTCCGATCGCACATCGGATCCGCGGGCTGGATTCGGGGCTGCCGAAAGGATCGGGCGCGAATTGCTGCCTCTTGACCAAGACGAGGATCTTGAAAAAGCCAAGTCGATCATCGTGATCCCTGACGGCATCCTACATAATCTTCCCTTTGAAGCCCTCCGGGTCCGGGATGAGGCGGGGTCGAGGTACCTCGTGGAGGACGTGGCGGTCTCATATTGCCCATCGGCGGCGGCGTTGGCGGTGCTCGAGAATTCGCAAGGGTCGGGGAAATTGGAAAAAGGGCGTGCTGGCGATCGGCGCCCCGACGTATAAGGGTAGGAGCTCACTGCCTCCGCTCTCGTTTAGCAAGAGGGAGGTCCAGGATATTGCCAAATCCTTTGGGGCCCTCGGCGTTGACGTCCTGACCGGAGATGCGGCGAACGAGAGCGCTGTCAAGCAATGGCCTTTGAAGGACTACCGGATCATCCATTTCGCCTGCCACGGCTTCCTCAATGAATCGTCACCCTTCCGGTCGGCCTTGGCTCTTTCGACGGCGGATGGGTCGGTGGACGACGGGTTCCTTCAGATGAGGGAGATCTATGGGCTGAACCTGAGCGCCGATCTCGTCGTGCTTTCTGCCTGCCAGACCGCCGCTGGGCGGCTCGAGCGGAGCGAGGGCCCGATGGGATTGGCCCGGCCCTTCTTCTTTGCCGGGGCCCGTTCCGTCATCGCTTCTCTTTGGCCGATCAACGATAAATCGACCGTGACATTCATGCACGACTTCTACTCGGATCTCGTCCAAGGGCAGCCGACGGTTGATGCTCTGCGCAACGCCAAGACCAAGATGTTGAAGTCCCCTTGGGCGCATCCTTTTTATTGGGCCAGTTTCCTTCTGCAGGGCGACCCTTCAGCCGCGAGAACCGCCTGCCGAGACACGCCTGGCTCTCCTCACCGGTGAATAACAAATCGACCCAGACGGGATTCTTCGATCTTTGCCCCCTGAGAAAAAGCGGTGACCATCCAAAAATATGATCTTCCGGGCCGGAGGGTTGCAGTGACGTCGGGCGGTAGAGGGACCTGGAGATCCCGGACCTTATCGCTCGTCCAGATCGGCAAGAGGGCATCGTCGAAGAGCTCGAGAACATAGAAGTCCGCTGCGGATCGCGGCTGCCATCGAAAGACAGGAGGCCCCGATAACGACTGATCCGCTTTCGGGTGGAGAAGGATGATGCCGGCCTCCGCGGTGCGCTGGATGTCGGCGAGCTCTTTCTGGCGGACGGCCACGAAGACGGACGTCATCACAAGTCCGAGGCCGAGCAGAACGCTGGCATATCGCCAGAGAGGAGGACGACTCTTGAGCCGGTCTGACGCGGGCTCGCGCCTTTGGATTTCGAGGAACATCATGAATTCGTCGTGGCAGGACGAACATCCGGAGACGTGGTCGACGATCCTTTTTTTCTTGCGGACCGACGCGGATGGTTCGAACGAACGTGCGATGGTTTTCGGAGACGGGCATCCTTTTCGATTCAGAGGCCTTCTCGAAGAGGCGTACCCCTGAAAGAGCTCTTTCAACTTATCGTCGTCGATCTTCATTCTCAGTGTCCATGTCCTTCAGAGATTCCCTCAAGTCCGCCAGGCCTCTGTAGAGCAAGTTTCGTGTCTTGTCGTAGCTCCACATTAAGTAGCTTGAGATCTCCGGGACGGTCAAGTTCATCAGATAGAGCTTCACGACCTGGCGCCTGGAGTCGATCAGCCGATCGACAGCCTGGCCGACCGTCTCCTCCAGGGCCTTCTTCCGAGCCGCCTCCCAACAATAGGGATTCTTCTGTTCAGAAATGCGGATCTGTCTTTCGCGCCGGAAGAGGATGTCCTCTCGGCGGTGTTTGCGGAGTTGGTCGATGACCGCGGAGCTTATGATCTTCCTGATATACGACGGCGGGCTCGCGATCGTCTTCTCGCTGCAAATGAGCTTCCAGATCCTGATCTTGACTTCCTGCAGGATGTCTTCAGGGTCCAGGCCATATTTCGGAAGATCGTACCGTTGGACCTGGATATTCATGTACTGGGCATAGCTGTCCAGCATCCGCCTGAGCTCTTCTTCCGGGAGGCGAGATTTATCCATCTGAATGGTTTGACTTCGGGCTGTCCCCTGGGAAGTTATTCTATTAATATAGATGGAAATAATGAACTAAATTTCTCACTAAAGGCCAATTATTTTACCGATTTCGAAAGATTCTTCTTCGGCCGACGATCTGGCGACGGCCTGGCCGCCGCGCTGAGCAAACTCCTTGACTCCCCTCGGCCGGATGCGTAAAATACTAGCTTTTATAAGTTTATAAGGCCTAGACAACCGGCATGGACGAGCTTTCCAAGGACAATCTCCTCCGATCCTGGAAGGAGATCTCCGCCTACCTCGGCTGCGACGTCCGGACCTGCCACCGCTGGGAGGCCAACCACGGCATGCCTGTCCACCGGGCCGAGGGGGGAGAGACGAGATCCCCCGTCTTCGCCTATAAGGACGAGCTCGACGCCTGGTTCAGGGAGACTTTCAAGAGCTCGAACGGCCACGGCGTAACGCACGTGAAGCGCCGCCCCTGGCTCAAATGGGCCATTGCCGGGGCCGGCGTGCTTGTCCTGGCAGGGGCGATCTTCCTGCTCCTGGTGAAACAGACGCGCCCACAGCCCGCTGATTTCACGATCGACGGGTCTTTTCTCGTCATCCTCGACAAGCAGAAGCACGAGCTCTGGCGCTTCGACACGAAGATCGAGGGCCTGATGCCCGAGAGCTTCTTCCGGGGAGAGTTCCAGTCGCTCAGCCGATGATCCGAGCCAACGCCTTCCCCAGCATCGTCATCAAGGATATCAACGGGGACGGCGACAAGGAGGTCCTGTTCGCGCCGAAGAATAGGGTCGGAGCCTGACGGGCGTGGGCCGGCTCTATTGCTTCGACCGGAAGGGCGACGGAGATCTGGCGGTTCGATGCCGGCCGGGAGCTCAAGTGCGGCGATAAGATCTTCTCGCCGGATTACCGCATCCCCGGTTTCGTCTGCCACGACATGGACGGCGACGGCCGTCTCGAGACCCTCGTCTTCGCCTACCAGAAGCCCGACTGGCCCTGCCAGATGGCCGTCCTCGATTCGTCCGGCCGGCAAGGTGGGGGAGTTCTGGAACTCGGGCTATCTTGAAGTACCCCGTCTTCCACGGACATCAACGGCGACGGCCGCGAGGAGCTCATCGTCGTCGGGGTCAACAACGAATACAAGGGCGGATGCCTGGCCGTCTTCGACACCCGCCGGATCAGCGGCGCCTCGCCGCAGAGCGGGGAGTACGCCTGCCGGGAATACGAGCCCGGCTCCGAGCTCTACTATGTTACCGTGCCGTACGCGGACGTCTCCGCGGCCGTGGGCGTACGTCGTCGATGGCCTCTAACTATGCGTTCATCACCGAGAACGATCGGATCAGCGCGACCTACGGCCCGGGCCTGTTCTACGAGTTCGACTTCGGGCTCGCGTGCACGCAGGTCTATTGGGGCCACGAGCTACGAGAACTTGCATGGCGAGATGGTCAAGGAAGGGAAGCTGACCAGCGTCCTCGACGCCGACTATTTGCGAAGTTTCAAGAGGGCGTCCGCTACTGGAACGGCTCGGCCTGGACCGCCGAGCCGTCGATGAACCGGCGCTGAGCTCAGCTCCGGCGGCCGAGATGGGCGAGGAGCTGGGTCCGCATCTCCAAGACGGCCTTTAGCGAATTCTCGTCCGGCGCGGCTTCCCTCGGCAGCTTCATCAGATCCTCGACCTTGGCCAGCGCGGCCCGGGCATCCTGCTTCCTGTAGGCGAGCGTGTGGGCCTGGACGTAGAGGTAATACCAAAGGCCCCGCTGGTCGCCGCGCTCGATCGCGTCCGCCTCCGCTCTGGACCAGACGGCGAGGGCCTCGTCCCAGGCGGCGAGGCCGATCAGGACCTCGGACCAATTGGCCAGGACTTGGGCTAGAGTCGCCTTGTCGCCGGCCTCGCGGGCCGCACGTTCTGCCTCAGGATAGACCTTCAGCGCACGCTGGGCGTCGCCCGTGGATCGATGAACGTTCCCCTGGTTCGACAGGCATATCGCGAGATCGGCCGTGCGGCCGAGCTCCCGTAGCAACGCCTCCTGCTCCTCGTAAACTCGGATGGCTTCGGCTTGCCGGTTCGAGGCCCCGAGAGCGGCCGCCCGGAATCCCAGGTCGACCTGGAGTCGGTCCTTCTTTCCGGCCTGCCTGTCCAGAACCTCGCCTTGCTCGCTGCAATTCGCCGCCTCGGCGTAACGGCCAGCCCGGTAATGGCACTGGGCCAGGTAAAGCAGGCTGTCGCGCAAACCGTCAATGTCGCCCAGCTCCCGATAGAGCTTCTCCGCCTCGGCGAAGAGGACGACGGCCCCGGGATCGTCGCCGGACTGGGAGAGGTCCCAGCCCCGCATGTTCAGCGTCTCGGCCAGGTCCTTGGCGTCACCCAAGGTCCGGCAGAGCGTTTCCCTTTCGGCCAGAGCGGCCCGTGCCTCGGACGCCTTTCCGGAGCTGTAGAGCGCTGTGGCGAGACGGCCGAGCATCCTGGAGAGGTCGGCTCCGTTTCCCGACTTGCGCGCCAGATCGACCGCCTCCGCGAGAGCGGGAACGGCTTCCGCCGGCTTCCCTTGGCTTATCAGCAAAGTAGCCTTGTTGTTGAGGGCCATCCGCAGCCCGGTCAGGTCTCCGGCCTCGCGGCACGCACGCTCCCACTCCGACAGGACCGCCTCGGCCTCGCCCAGCCTCTTCATATCGAAGAGAGCGGCGTACTGCTCGCTCAAGGCGGCCCGGACGAGGTCCGGCCGGCCCGCCTTTCCGGCCGCATCAGCGAGCGTGAGGGAAGCTTCGAACGCCTCCGGAATCCGGCCCACGTCCCTCAGGATGCGGCTGCGATGGAGGGTGTTATCGGCCAACCAATCCCAGCGTCCGAGCTCCCTCGCGGCGGCCTCGGCCTCGGCGAAGGCGTCAATGGCGCGATCGTCATCCTTCAGAAAATGATGGCACAGGGCCTCGCCCGCAAGGGCCTCGGCCAGCCCCTTCGTGTCGTTGCGCTTGCGGGCGAGAGCCTCCATGCGGGAATAGAGCGCGAGCGACCCGCCGTAATCCTGGTCGTGATAGAAGAGGCGGGCCCGGACCGAAAGGAAGTCGTGGACCGTATCGTCGTCGCCGCCGTCGCCGAGCCGCGAGGCGAGCTCGCCGGCGAGGCGCCGGGCCTCGTCCCAGTCCGACTCGAGAAGGGCGCAATCCGCCTTGTGCAGGAGCACTCCGGTCGGCGTCTTTCCGTCCTCGATCTCCTGGACGACCGCGTCGAGCCGGTCCCATAGGGCATGGGCCTCCTCGAACCGCCCCGCCCCGTAAAGGAGATTGGCGTGGTCTCCGAAGAGCTCGACGAGCCTGTTCCTGAGGCCCATCTCCGCGCAGAGGTCTTCGGCTTCGCCGTATAGCTTGGAGGCTTGATCGGTCTCTTTCAAGGCGTGGCGGCAGTTCGCCTGGCCCGTTATCGCCTCGAGGAGCAATGCTCGGTGCTTGATCTCGCGCGCGGTCTGCTCGACCTCCAGATAGAGAGCCAGGGCCGCATCGAATTCCCGACTGTTGTACCGGACCCCAGCCTCCTGTTCCTTGGCCTTGGCCGCGAGCTGGACGTCTCTCTGCTCGGTCCCGAGATCCCGCATCTGGCCGAAAAGCCGGAGCGCCTCTTCGGGCTGGCCGCGATCGACAGCCAGCGTTCCTTTGTGGGAAAGATAAGACCCGAGGATCAGATAGCCGGAGACGCCCCGCCTGAACAAAGACTCGACCTCGACCAGCTGCTTTTCGGCGGCCTCAAGGTCTCCGGCGCGCATCGAGAGATTGGCCAGGCCGAGGAGGGCCGTGGCAAGCCCCCATGTCCCTCCGGTCTCCCGGTCGAGTCTTGCGGCCTCTTCGTAAAGGGGTCTGGCCCCCTTGAGGTCGCCGCGGGCCTCCAGAATCCGGGCCCGTCCCTGCAGGACCCCGGCGAGCTGGTTGCGGTCGCCGCTATCGCGGCAGATCTTCTCCGCCTCGGCGTTGAGGGTCAGTGCGAGCTCGAGGTCGCCCAGGTTCTCGGAGACGTTCGATCGACCCTTGAGGGCCCGGACGAGCTGAGCCGGCTTGGCGTTCTTCCGGCTGAGGGATTCGGCCTCCTCGAACGCTTTCTGGGCCTGGTCGAACTGGCCCGCCTCCACGCACTGGATGCCCAGGTTATTGAGGGCCTTGGCCGCGTTTTCGGTGTCCTCACCGAGCTTCGCCCAAGCGGCCAGCACCGTTCCAAAGGCCACGGACTGATGGACGTGTCCGAGCCCGGACATGAGAGAGAAGATCGCGCCGACATAGTCGCCGTGCTCTAAGGGGTTCTTGAAAACAACCCCGTAGGTTTCGTAAAAGTCGAAGCCTTCCTTTTCGAGGCGCTCCCAGATACCGATCGCGGCGTCGAGGTCGTGCTCTACCAGGGCCTCCATGAACGGCAGGTCCGCCATGACGTCGCGCAGGCCGGCCATATCATCCGCCATCCAGAGCTGGTACGGCAGCTCCTCGACCTTGCGCGGCCCGTTCTCCCTCGTCCGGAAATACGCGGCCAGCCGCCGGTTCATGGCCACGGCCGATCCGGGGCCGGCGAAGGCGGCGACGAGGGCGACGCGGATGAGGGGGCTGTTGAGCGAGAGGATGCCTCCGCGGTCGGCCAGGAGCCCTTCCGCGGCCAGGAAGAGAGGGGCCCAGATCGCCTGGGGCAGGGGCGCGCCGTCCGCGCCGAGCAGGTCCAGAAGCTCCGATTCGGCCAGGCCGCGGTCGGCGACATAGAAAAGAGAAAAGGCGTCGCCGACGAGACCGGGCCGGTCCCGCTCGTAATCCTCTTCGTACCGCGCCAGGATGAGGGAAAAGAGCGCCGGAACGCTCGGCGCCTGAAGGTAGTGGGCGATCCGCCCTTCGAGCTCTTCGTGGGAGCCGAACTGGCGCAGCTCCTCGACCAGGGTCTTCAAGAAGAGGGGATTGGCCGAATGCTCGCAGGCGACGATCATGTCCTCGTGCCGTTTGCTCAGGGTCTTGGCGTTGAGCTTGAGATGCGCGCGGACGACAGCGCGCCGATCGTCCGGAGCGAGAGGACCCAGCACCCGGACCGGCCAGCCGCGGCGGGCCAAGACTTCGATCACGGGATCGGCGGTGTTGCCGGTGCCGTGCCGGATCCCTTCCGGAGAGCCCCCGATGACCAGCCGGATGGCGGGAGGGAGTTCTTCGGGGAGCCAGTTCGCGTCCGAAGGTCTCGACCGGTCCTCGAGCCGTTCCAGCCCGTCGATGACGACGACGGCCCGGCCGCGATCACCGGCCATCATGAGGGCGCGCGAGAAGAGTTCCCTCATGCCGCGGGCATCGGCCGGGGGCCCGAGGCCGAAACCGAAGGCCCGGCCGAGCTCGGTCGCGAGCCGGCGCAGCAGGACGGTCCGCCTGAGGCTCTCCGAAGTGGCCAGGACAAAGTGAGTGATAACGGGGATGTCGGGATGTTGCTCCCGGAAATGCTTGACCCAGTTCGCCAGGAGTGCGGACTTGCCGCAGCCCGGCTCGCCGGTGACGAGGAGCGGCGGGCCGGAAGACGCCGCGTGGCGGTCGAGAACGTCGAAATCGGCCGGCCGGGCGACGTCGACCTACGACAGGGCGCGGATGTACGCTTCCTGACCGGCGGCCTCGCGGCCGAGCGGGTCGGGCGGCTCGCCTTCGGGGAAGAGCGTGTCGATGAGCCGGGTCATATCCTCGAGGACGAGGCGGCCGAGGTCGCGCGGATCGCGGTAGTCCTCGCGGACCGGGAAAGGCGAGGCGCGGATGCGGTCCTTGAGCCGGGCGAGCTTCTCCGCGCCCGCCGGGGTCTCCCGGTGGACCGGGCGCTCCCGTTCGGGAAGGCTCTCGATATAAGCGGGATCCCGAAAGTAGAAAAACGCCCGCGCCGCCATGTCCGGATCGTTGAGAACGCCGTGGAGGATCTCGAGCTCGGTGACGGAGCGGTCCCGGGCGCGCTCGAGCCAGGACTCTTCGGCCACGAGGCTTTCGGGAAACGGGTCGGGGGCCGACCCGTAGCGTTCGCCCAGGATGCCGATGAAATAGGGCCGGCAGCGGCGGATCTCCTTGAGGCAGATCGGGACCACTTCGGCCTTCTGCTCGTCGGTGATGCCCCAGCGAAGATCGACCTCGCCCCAGACGACGCCCCGCGATTCGCAGATGTGCCGGAGCTTCGGGAAGACGAATTTCAGCAGCTCCTCGCGCTCCGCGTGCATATCGCGGAACGTCGAGGAGATGAAGACCCTGATGACGCGGTCAGAGGGAGGGGCGGGCGAGACGGGCGAAGCGGGCGAGAGGGGCGCGTCGGAACGGGTCATGGGGCCGGACTATAGACCCGAGGCACGGCCCGTGTCAACGACGAGGCGACCGGACACGCAGGGGTCTTGACTGCGCGGGCGGTGGTCCCTATAGTCTCAGCGGACATCGCAATGCTGGCCATCAAGCTCCACAAGACCACGAGACCCGGGCTGGGGAAGGACGCGTTCCTTATCCCGATCGTCGACTGGAAATCCGGCCGCTGCCAGGTGCGGGCCTGGATGCGCTGGCGCGGGGAC
>CAVUOW010000006.1:0-119977 GCA_963743205.1 Candidatus Aminicenantota bacterium | reverse complement strand
CGGCCCTGCTCGCTGGCGTTGGAGGCGACGGGGCGATACGAGGCTACGCCGGCCGCCTTCGGCCGGCTCGCGCGATCCCGCGTCCGACGATCGCCTTGACGACGGCATCGGCCCGGTCGGCCGAGAGCTTGAGATTAACCTCGAGGGTCCCACCGTCTGTCGGTGTGCCCGACGACATAGATCTTGAGGGTCGATCGACTTTGCAGGAGCTTGACCATCTGCGCGAGCGAAGGCTCCGATTCCGGCTTGATGACCGGCCGAACCGGTGTCGAAATAGATCCCGTAGATGATGACCTTGCCGGTCGCGGTAATATCCTTGGCCATCGCGGCGGCGTCTGCGACAACATCCTGCCGCATGGCCTGGCTCTCGACGATCGTGAGGCTGTAGGCGTTGCCTTCGTTGAAAGCCTCGATATAGATCCCCGTCATGGCGCCGCCCTTCCGGAGCTCAGCCGCGAGCCGCCTCTCGTCGCCGCCAAGAATGGTGGCCCCGACAGCCTTCAGGGCCTGTTCGTAGTTGCGGGTGATCTGCAGCATGCTTATCTGGGGAGTGCCTTCTTTCCGGGCATAGCTGATCGAAAACTTCTTGCCCTCCCAGTTGACCTCCTTGCCGCCTATGACCGTCGGGGCAAACGCCCCGAATTCCTCGACGGCATAGCTGCCAATGTAGTAGCCCGGCATCCTGGTCACGAGCGGATGATCGTGGCTGCCTTCGATGTCCTCCTGAGCCCAGACGGTCATCGTCCCCAAGACTACCGCCAGCACCGCCAGGATGGTCAGCTTCCAATATCTCATCTTCCTCCTCCTTGTCTCCGATAGAATAGAAACGCCTGTTTCGTTATCATGCCCGAAGATTTCCCCTATTGATCGATTGCCCTCACTCTACCTCCCTCGAGTGAGATTTTCAAGCCCTTGAGCTTGCCCCCAGCTGCGTTTGCCCAGATTTGCCCGCCGCTACTGGGGGCGAAGACCGTTCCGCGAAGCGGTCGGAGGTTCGAATCCTCTCAGGCACGCCACCTTCCTCCTCTGTCGCAACAAAAAATTCGATGATTTTTGGTTCTTGACTGGGGCCCCAGTCCGCTATATACTCAGTCATATCGGAAGGGGCAGTTGGCAATCCTGTGATCTGACTCTTCACACTCCATCAAATTGGAGTTTTCCGTCTATGAAGGAGGTCTCATGAAACGCATAGTTCTGGTGATGTTCGTTCTATTGGCCGCGACGGCCGTCATGGCCGAAGACCTGACGGTCGGGATGGTCCTTTCGGCCCATCGGGCAGGAGCGGATGCCAACGGTCTGGTGAAGATGATCAACGACCCTATCTATACAGACATCAAGATCACCCCAGCCGACATCGAGACACTTAAAGCCGCCGGTGTGCCCCAGGAGGCGATTACGGCCTTGCAGGCCCGGATGTCCGCACCAAGCCCTATGGCCAGCCCTGATGATAAACGTCTTGTCGATATCGTGAGGCTGGCCAAGTCCGGTCTCTCAGAAGCCCTGATCGTCGATACGATCAAGGCTTCAAACGAGACCTACGATCTCTCGGCCAACGACACCGTGTATCTAAAGGAAAACGGCGTCAACGACGTTATCGTCGAGGCGCTGATGGCCACGAAGTCCAGAGCTGTGACGCCAACCGCCGTGGCGGCTCCGGCCGTTGCCCCCGTGGCTGTCCCGGCCGTTGCCGCCGTGGCTGTTCCGGCCGCCCAGAATGTGGAGGATGTCGTGGAAGACCTGGTCCTGGCTCAGGAAGGTTTCCTCAAGAAGGACCGCAAGGGCCGCATTATCGTCAAGCCGGATGAGATCGATTGGATCGACTCCGGGAAGCCCGACAGAAACTTCTCCTTCAAGCCTGCCGGCATCGAGAAGATCTGGCTCACATCGCGCGTCAAGGGGAGCACGTTTTTCCCCTACCAGGTCAACATTAAGATTGCCAAGGGAGCCCGCTACCGTTTTCAGGATCTCAACAAGGAGACAGGCTCGAACGGCGCCGTCCAGAATCTTTTCGATGTTATCAAGGCCCGTTTCCCCAATATTCTGGTAGGCGAGCCCGAAATAAATAAATAGCCCGAGCACCTGCTCAAGATGATAGAGACTCTGATCCCGGGCACTTAGCCCTGCGGATCTCCGGTCTCGCGCCTCGGAAATCGACCGGCCGGGACGTGTCAACTCATCTAATCAGGTAACCGAAGCTCGGATTGTTCACTCACCAAAAAGGTAACCATAGAAGGCACCTGCTTTTTATAGGGATCGACGGTGATCGGCCGCTTCTTCTTCTTGCGATAGAGCTCATAAAGCCTGGAGAGCTTTCGGTCGATCTGCCTTTTGAGGTCGGCCGGGTTCAGGCTGAGGTAGAGCGCCTTGAGCTCCCGTGCCTTTTCCGGTGACAACTGCCCCGACTCGATCAACCGATGATAGGGCGTCTTGGCCGGGCCATAGGTCCGCTTCGGCCGCCCTGAGACCCGCACTTTCCTCCGAAGTATCATCACCGGCTGGAAGAAGTTCTTGAAGAGCCGAAGCTCATGGCGATAGAGGTCTTGGATCAGCGCCAACTCCTCCGGCGTGTCATACCTCAGGTAGCCCAGCGGCTTGCGGACATGAGTGAAGTTCTTCTGCTCGATGTGCGGGTTGTCGTTCTTGCGGTAGGGCCGGGAGCGGGTGAAGCCATAATGACGCTCCTCGGCATAGTCATAAAGCTGGCCGTTGATGAAGGCGTTGTCGTTATCCGAGTGGATCGACTTCCAGGGGAAGGGCGAGCGGGCCTCGATCTCCTTGAGAGCGTTGAAGATCCGTCTCTGGGCCCGGCCCATCACGACCTCTGCCTCCCACCAGGCGGAACCCAGGTCCAGGGTCGATAAACTATGCCCGTACTCGCCGGCCGTGGAACTGCCGCAGTGAAGCACCAGGTCCATGTCCACGGACCCGACCCGGACCGTGTTCCCCGTCCCCATCCTCAGGGGGATCTTCTTGGCGATGAGCCCCGGTCCCTTCGTGCCGTACTTGTGATGGAGCTTCCAGGCCTGCTTCTTGGGCTTCAAGAGCCGGTCGATCGTAGCCGGGCTGACGCTCCTCAGCTTCTTCGCCGTTAGGGCAGAGACCTTAAGCTCTCGGAGTCGCAGAAGCCGGTTGATCTCCGTTTCGATGAGCGGCCTTAGACGCTGCCCGCAAGGGAAGTCGAACATCTTCCAGAGCGTTTCCAGGGCCCGGGCCGTCTCCTGGCCGTAGTGCGGCGCCCGCTTCCGGGGCGGCCGGGGCTCCGTCGAGGCCAAGCGGCTTATCTTCCGGATGACATACTTGCGATTTTGACCGGTATTACGGCAAAACTCATCCAAAATCGAGCCTTTTTGCCGTTTCCGGGCCTTCAGATACCGCTCTAGAAGCGTCTGAAGGTACTGTTTCCGTGACGTCATATCCATGTCCTTCAGTAACCGTCCTCTCTCTCAGGGATTTCGGTTACATTTTATTTGATTCAACAACCTCCCGTTCGGTTACATATTAGATGAGTCAATGCGCGGGATGGAAATCCCGCCGCTGACGGGCTATAATCCCTCACTCATGATCGGCCCGATCTTTGGAATCGCTCGAAGGTGAGGCCAATGACAAACAAGCTCTTTTCGGTCGAGGACATTCCCCGGCGCAAGTTCCTGGAGTTGAGCCTGAAGGGAGGCATCGCTCTGGCCGCCGCCCCGGGCTTGCTGCGCGGCGCCCAAGCCGGCCAGGCGCCGCCCCGTCCGCAGTTCGCCCTGGAGGACTTGAACAAAGTCATCCGGCGCGCGCTGGCCAAGGGAGGCGAGTTCGGCGAGGTCTACATCGAGAACCGCGTCTCGCGCAGCATCCTGCTCGAGGAGGGCAAGTTCAAGAGCGCCGTCTTCGGGATCAGCCAGGGAGCGGGCGTCCGCGTCATCTCGGGGGACAAGACGGGCTACGCGTATACCGACGATCTGACCGTCGAGGCCTTCCTGCGCGCGGCCGACGTCGCTTCTTATGTCGCGCGCGGCGCCAAGGTGGTCGAGCCGGTCGATATCCGGGAAGAAAAGCGGCCGTCCTATATCACCGTCCAGGTCCCGCTGCAGACGGTGGCCGACGAGAAGCGCCTCGAGATCATGAAGCGGGCCCATGACGCGGCCCTGGCTTACGACGCCAGGATCAAGATGGCTTCGATCGACTATTACGACGAGGTCCGCGGCCGCGTCATCGCCAACAGCGAAGGCCTCTACCTGACCGACGAGCTGCCGCTCATCTTCTTCATCGTTCAGACCCTCGCCGTGGGCAACGACACGTCGCACATGGGGCGCGAGCGCCTGAGCCGGCACGCCGGGATCGAGATGTTCGACGAGCTCAAGCCGGAGGACGCGGCCCGGGCCTGCGCCCGCGAGTCCGTCACCATGCTCGACGCCAAGGCCGCGCCGGCGGGCAAGATGGACGTCGTCATGCAGAACGGCTGGGGCGGCGTCCTCGTCCACGAGGCCGTCGGCCACCCGCTCGAGGGCGACAACATCGCCCGCGAAACCGGCGTCTTCGTCGGCAAGCTCGGCAAACCGGTGGCCAACCCGAAGTTCACGATGGTCGACGACGGCACCCTGCCGTGCTTCCGCGGCACGACCGACTATGACGACGAGGGCACGCCCATGAAGCGCAACGTCCTCATCCAGGACGGCCGGCTGGTCAAGTTCATGACCGACATTCTCTCGGCCAAACAGCTCAAGATGGAGCGCACCGGCAACGGCCGGCGCGAGTCCTTCCGCTACATGCCGATCGTCCGGATGACCAACACCTTCATCGACAAGGGGACGGACAAGCCGGCCGACATCCTGGCCTCGACGGCAAGCGGCATCTACGTCCAGAGCCTGAGCGGCGGCAGCGTCAACCCGACCGACGGCGTCTTCAACTTCACCTGCCGGGAGGCCTATCTCATCGAGAACGGGAAAAAGACGACCCCGGTCAAGGGGGCGACGCTGATCGGCAATTGTCTCGACGTCATCCAGGGCATCGACGCGGTCGGGAACGACCTGGACTTCGGGCCGGGGATCTGCGGCAAGGGCCAAGCGGCCGAAGTCGCCGCCGGGCAGCCCACGGTCAGGATCCGGGGCATCAACGTCGGCGGCTCGCGGGCGAGATAGGCCGGAGAAAGGACAAGGACCATGGACATCAAGGGAATAGCCGAACAGCTGGTCAAGAGGGGCCTGAAGAAAGGCGCCGACGCGGCGGAGGTCTATATCGAAACGGGCCGGAACCTGAGCCTCGATGTGCGCAAGGGCGATATCGAGACCGTCCAGGAGGCGGCCGCTTCCGGAGCCGGGATCAGGGTCTTCGTCAAGGGGCGGATGGCCTTCGCCAGCTCCAACGACCTCGGGGAGAAAGCCCTCGAGGACGCCGTCGGCCGGGCCATCGAGTTCGCACGGATCACCACGGCGGACCCCAACAACGTTCTCCCCGACGATCCGGGGACGACTGCGGTCGCCGGGCTCTACGATCCCCACATCGCCCAGGTGCCGATGGACGAGAAGATCGACCTGGCCAAGCGCCTGGAAAAGCTGGCCATGAAGGACCCCCGGGTCACCAAGAGCGACGGCGCCAGCTACCGCGAATCCGAAGGCGAGGTCGTCATCGCCAACTCGAACGGCCTCCTCAAGAGCTTCCGGTCGTCGGGCTGCGGCTACGGCGTCTCGGTCGTCGCGGAGAAGGGGGAGCAGAAGTCATCGGGCTCCGATTCCTGCAGCCGCCGCTTCTACGGAGATCTCAAGCCCGCCGAGGAGGTCGCCGCCAAAGCCGCCCGGGAGGCCTATGAAACGCTGGATCCGCGGCCGGTCAAGACGCAGCGGGCCGCGGTCATCTTCCATGCCGATGTCTCCAGGGCCCTGCTGGGCGGGATCCTGGGGGCGGTCGACGGCGAGCGCGTTCTGCAGGGCGCCAGCTTCCTGGCCAAGAAGATGGGCCAGAAGATCGGCTCCGAGCTGATCACGATCGTCGATGACGGCACGCGCGAGAAGGGGATGGCCAGCGAGCCGTTCGACGGCGAGGGCGTGCCGACCCAGAAGAGGATCATCGTCGACCGGGGCGTCCTCAAGGGCTTCTTATACAACACCAGCGTGGCCAAGCGCGCCGGGGTCCGGAGCACGGGCAACGCCTCGCGGGGCGGCTTCGGCAGCCTGCCCGGCATCGGGCCGCACAATTTCTTTATGTCGGCCGGCGGGGCCAAGCTGCGAGGACATCATCGCGGCCACCCAGACGGGACTCCTGGTCAAAGGCGTCACGGGCTACGGGATCAACCCGGTCAACGGCAACTTCAGCGGCGGCGCGTCCGGATTCTGGATCGAGAACGGCAAGATCGCCTTTCCCGTGAGGGGCTTGACGATCGCCGGGACGGCCGAAGAGATCCTCAACGGCATCGACATGGTCGCCGACGACCTGGACCTGAGCCTGACGATGGCCGCCCCGACGCTCCGTGTCAAGATCCTCCAGATCGGCGGGGAATAGCCGCCCATGCCACAAACACCGCACACCGACCAACAGCACCGCGCCATCTTGCTCGGCATTGCCCAGAGGGCGATGCAGGAGAGAGGCTTGCTCCCGGACTTTTCGGCCGCGGTGATTGCGGAACTCGACAGGATCCAAGCCCCGGCAAGCGGGCGCGGCGAGTCCGCAGGCGGTCCCTCGGTGATCCGTGATCTGACCGGCCTCCTCTGGGCTTCCATTGACAACGATGACTCGCGCGACCTGGATCAGCTCACGGTCGCCGAAGCCCTGCCCGGAGGCCGCGTGAAGATCCGCGTGGCCGTGGCCGACGTGGACGCGCTGGTCAAGGACAGCTCGGCCATTGACGGACATGCGCGCTTCAACACGACATCGGTCTACACTGCGGCCAAGATCTTTCCGATGCTGCCTGAGAAGCTGTCCAACGGTCTCACGTCCCTGAATCTCGATGAGGAGCGCCTGGCCGTTGTCGTGGACATGGCGATCGGCGGGGACGGTTCCTTGCTGGACTCGGACATCTACCGGGCGCGCGTCCGCAATCGTGCCAAGCTCGCTTATAACAGCGTGGGGGCCTGGCTGGAAGGCCGCGGCGCCGTCCCCGGGGGGATCACGGCCGTCAACGGGTTGGCGGAGAATCTGCGCGTCCAGGACCGGGTCGCCCAGAGCCTGAAGGATCTGCGGCAGGCCCAAGGCGCGCTGAGTCTGGAAACCCTCGAGGCGAAAGCGGTCTTTGACGGCGACCAGATCCGAGATCTCGAGGTCGAACGGAAGAACCGCGCCAAGGAGCTCATCGAAGATTTCATGATCGCCGCCAACGGCGTGACCGCCCGCTATCTCGCGTCAAAGAACTTCCCTTCCATCCGCCGGGTCGTGCGCACGCCCAAGCGCTGGGGCCGGATCGTCGAACTGGCCCGGGAACACGGATATCGGCTGCCCGATGATCCGGACCCTGGGGCGCTGGATCAGTTCCTCGTCAAAGAAAAAAACGCCGATCCGCTGCGCTTCCCCGACCTCTCCCTGGCGGTGATCAAGCTTCTGGGAGCGGGCGAGTATCTGGCCGAACGGCCCGGCGACACGCCTCCGGGGCATTTTGGCCTCGCGGTCAAGGACTATGCCCATTCCACCGCCCCGAATCGCCGCTATACCGATCTGATCACGCAGCGATTATTGAAGGCCGCCATGGCCGGCGAAGCCGCGCCGTATGACTTTGCCAAACTCGATGTGCTGGCCAAACATTTCACCACCGAAGAGGATGCCGCGAATAAGGTCGAACGGCAGGTCGGCAAGTCCGCGGCCGCGCTCCTCCTTGAATCGAGGATCGGCGAACAGTTTGATGCCCTGGTCACGGGGGCTTCTGATAAAGGCACCTGGGCCAGATTGCTTACCATCCCTGTCGAAGGACGGGTCGTGCGCGGGTTCGAGGGCATCGATGTCGGCGACCGGATCCGCGTGCAGCTCCTCGCTGTGGACGTCGAGCGGGGATTTATCGATTTTGGGAAGATTGGTCCCCCTTTGCGAACTTGAGGTTCAAGACCCTCCCCGTCGAAACCGCAAAACCGGTGATCCCGCCGTTCCCATCCCGCTGGAACTGGATCTTCATAAGGCCGCCGGCGAGGAACAGATCTTTCTTCTGGGCCACGGCCGGGATGTCCTCGCCCCGCCTGTCCCGGACCGAGAGCGCCCCGGATTTGATGACGAGGTCATAGCGGGTATCCAGCTCGCCGGAATAGTATGACCCCGCATACTCTCTGAGCATGTCCTCCGTCGGCGAAAAAGGTTCCATCCATTTCCCGACGACCGCGGGCTCGTTCGCGACGGCGACGGTCATGGTTTCGTAATGCGTCCCCGCCTTGTCTGAAAAGGTGACCCGTACGCTATCCGGCGTGTCCTTCATCATGAATTCCGTCGCGGCGACCGGGGCCAGCTCCGATTTGTTGTCCTCGGATCGGACGTACATCAGTTTGTCCATGTCCAGGACGATCTTCCGCACGACCTGAGTGGCCTCGATCCAATACGTCCCCTGAAAGACTTCCAGGCTCTTCGCCGGCAGGCTGACCGGCTTCGGCGCCGGCTTGGCCGAAAGCGGCTTGGCGCCCACGGGGCCGGGTTCCTGCGGCTTGAGCCGCGAGGCCAGGTAGATATCGGCGATCTGGCGGGACACGGCCCCCGGGTTGAACGACGCGAGGTTCGAGAAAATGGCCACGCCGAATCTCTCGCCCGGGAAGAACATCACGTTGCTGCGGAATCCCGCGTCCCCGCCGTCGTGACCGATGAACTTCAGGCCCTTGTATTCGTCGATCACGATCCCCCGGCCGTAAGGGATCTCGGAGCCGTTGGTCAGGACGCCTTTGGTCAGCATCCGGTCCATCACGGCGGCCCCGCCGACCCGCTTGTCTTCGAAGTTGCGCACCCAGTTGGCCATGTCCTCCACGGTGGTGAAAAGGCTGGTGGCCCCGACGTTGGCGTAGTTGAGGACGCTTTGTGCGAATCCCTTTTCCGGATCCCCTTGATAGGAATAGGCCCGGTTCTTGACGATCTCTTGGTAATCCAGATGGAAATGGGTCGAGGTCATCCCCAGCGGCTTGAAGATGTTTTCCTGGGTCCATTGGGTAAATGGCTGACCGCTCACCCGAGCGACGATCTCGGCGAGGAGCGTGAATCCGGAGTTGCAGTAAAGGTATCGTTCGCCGGGAGCGAAATTCAGCTCTCGTTGGCGCTTGAGGCGGTCCATGATGTCGGCTTGAGTGATGACGTCGTCCATCCGCCATCCCGACAGGATCAGCAATTCCCATTGGTCCCTGAGCCCGCTGGTATGGTGAAGGAGGTTCCGGATGGTGATCGTCTTCCCGAAATCGGCCATTTCGGGCAGATATTTGCGGATATCGTCGTCCGCGGACAGCTTGCCCGCCGCTTCCAGCATCGTGATCGCCATGGCCGTGAATTGCTTGGATACCGAAGCGACGTGAAAGACCGTCGATGGCGTGATCGGGATGTCGTATTCGAGCTGAGCGCTGCCGAAGCCCTTGCGGTAGACGACCATCCCGTCCTTGATGATGGCCACGGCCGCTCCCGGCGAATCGGCGGAATTCCACTTTTCGAAGAGCTTGTCGACTTTGGCCGCCGGGGCCGCGTCATCGGCTTGAGCGGCGGGGACAGAACTGAAGATGACAAAGCAACAAACGATAAGCATCAAACTGAGGAACGGGGCTTTTCTCATGGAGGACTCCTCGCGGTCTTATTGATCTCACATTAATAGGTTTTTCTATTCACGGCAACTGGAAGGGGGCGGGCAGACGACCCCGCATCCTGGCCACGCCCATCCTCGGCATGACGGAGGCCCTCAGCGTTGCAGAGTATCGAAGAGCGGCTGGGCCGGACGGACCGCGCGGCCTTCGTCTGAGACCGTGACGGCCAGGACCCGGATCCGATCGTTGTCCGGCAAGGTCAGCGTCTTCGCCCCCGCCGGCACCTCTAACGAGTAAGCGAACAGGTAAGAGTAGGCGTAGGGGTCGTTCGTCCCGTCCTGCAAGTGCCGGTGCGAGGCGAACCAGGCCACAGGCGCCTGCTTGATGAATCCCGGGGTTAGGGCGGCATATTCCTGGATCGTCCTGACGCGAGGCTCGCGGCCCGGCGCCGGAGGCGCGATCTCCTGCTTGGTCGTCCAGACCCGGTTGTCCCATTGGCCGATGTATCCGCCCCAATCCTGGATCGTCAGCTCCGCCGGCCTGTCGCCGATCTTGAACGCGGCCTTCTGGTCACCGGCCGCCGACGCGGCCAGGATATAGACCCGCCCGTTCGTCCCGGCCGGCAGCGGCAGGACCTGGCCCCGGGCGGTCATGGCGTTGCGCGCATCGGTGGGGCCGAGCGCGAACTCGATCCCGTCGTAGGCGATCCGGGCCGGCAGCATATCCGCCGGCAGGCTCCGGCCTTCGGCGTCGAGGCCTCCGACCGGGATTTCGCCGTCGCGCGTCGTCGCGTAGACGTCGTATTCGAGTGGCACGGTCTCGAACTTCGGCGCCGTCGTCCGGACCGTCGCCGGGCCCATCTTCACGGCGAAGGAGCGGACCTCGAAAGGCCCGAAATCCGCGACGAGGACGCCTTTCTCCAGGCGAGCGGGCCCGACGGCGTCTTCGATACCGTTGACCTCCCGGGCGGCGAGGAGTGGAGCGGCGAACGTCACCTTGACGCTTTTGGCCGGCTTGCCGCTCATCTCGACCAGCCGGACGACGATTTCGTCGCTCTGTTCGGCCTTCTTCAGGGCCAGGGCCCGGACGCGGCCATTCCCGACCGACATCAGGGAAAGCGACTTCCCGAGCGCTCCGGCGTGCGCCGGAACCAGGAACGCGGCCGGCGGCTGGTCGAGCCGAAGGCCCTCCCAGTCCGTGCCGCCCTTGCGGAAGTCCCCGGCATGGCCGGCGATTCCGTAGACGATCTCGTGGCGACCCCAGTCCTGCGATGTCTGGTCGGTGTAGCCGCGGCGTCCTTCGATGCCGGGCGTGCGGACGAGGGTCAACCGCAGGGTGTGATCATCGGGCTTGTCCGAGCCGAACTTGGCGCCGGTCAGGATGGTGGCCCCGAACGCGCCGGACGCGTCGGTCAGATCGACCCACTGGTGGGAGGGCATCTCGAACTGCTTCTCGCTGTCGGTCGGCCGCTCGATCGTGCCGATGTCCCAGTTGTAGGTCGCGACCTTGTTTTTGGCCGCGAGCGGGAAGACGGCCTTGAGGTGGCTCGCCGGGGTCTTCCAGTCCACAACCATGGCGAACTCGACCCGGCCCGCCGCGCCTCCGGCCGCCAGACGCACCGTCTGGACAAAGACCGATCCTTCGGCCTCGCGGCTGACCTCGATCGCGACGCGGGCCGGACCGTTCTCGACGACCCGGACCTTGGCCGGGCCGCCGACGTAGGCCCGGGCCGGCCGGCTCTGATCGGCCCAATCCATGTTCCAGGCCGGCCATTGCGCGGGCTTGTCGGTCTTGATCTCGAGCCGGGCGGGCGCGGTCAGGAGTTCGCGGCCGATGGATTTGTCGAATATGGAAGACACGTCCCCGTCAGCGTTCAGGGTCACGCGGTAGCGGGGATTCTCGAGCGACGAGGGCCTGACCTTCAGCGTAGAGGCCATCGGGACCTCAGCCGGCCGGATGTCGTAGACGGCGAATCCGACCGAGGGGACCTTGGCCGCGAAGAGGACCTTTCCGTTCGTGAGCTGAGCCGGCGTCTCGCGGCCGTCGGGACCGAAGACGCGGACGGCCTTGGGCAG
Organism: Candidatus Aminicenantota bacterium; assembly: GCA_963743205.1. Lineage (GTDB taxonomy): Bacteria > Acidobacteriota > Aminicenantia > Aminicenantales > Saccharicenantaceae > RBG-16-66-30. The sequence continues at coordinate 108,240 of CAVUOW010000006.1, read as the reverse complement.
CCCGGCGGGGAATTCGACGGCCGCCTCGACCACGTCCTCGCGAGGGACGGACAAGCCGTTGGTGACGACGACGGCCGAGCCTTGGACGCGCGTGTCAAGGGCGTCGGCGACCGACCCGACGGCGCTCGTGAGCACGCCGCCGAACTGATTGAGCGCCAAAACCTCGTCGTTCCAGGCGTATTCGTAGGCCTTGGGGATGCTCGTCCCCGGGATGATGTCGTGGAACTGGCCGCCCATGACCAGGGTCCAGGCGTCGTTGAGCCGGCGCCGGGGATAGGCGCGGCCGCCGAGCCAGTCGGCGGCGACCGATGCCCGCTCGGCGTCGTCGGCCAGGACTTCGTTGCGGCGGTTCCAGCGCTTCATGTAAGCCTGCGACGTGATGGAACCGGCCGAGTGGTTGGTCAGCTCCAGGTCGCCCTTGTAGCGGGGCAGCTTGGCCCTGGATTCGGGGCTGATATCGAGGAACATGCGGTCGGACGTGGCCGATATGACATGGACGGGGCCGTCGCCGGCCTTGACGGCGGGAGCGCCGGGCGTAAGGACGGCCTGTCCCTGGGTCACGATCTCCTCCATGAGCTTGACCGAACTCTCGTTGGGCGAGCCGCCGGTGTCGCCGGTGCCATAGTACATGTAGTCTGCGAAGAGGCCGGACGCCTTCCCGTCGAGCGCGATGCGGACGGGCCAGTCGATGGCCTCGGCGCGTCGCTGAGGCCGGCCCTCGGCGGCCGGCGGCGGGGGAGGGGGCGTCTTGGACAGGTCGTAGGTCACCGATCCCGTGTAATCGCCGGCGTTGAGCGCGGCGATGACGCTCTTGCCGTCAAGACCCTCCCAGACGCCGACGTTGAAGGGAATGCCGGCGGGGGTCTTTTCGGGCGAGTCCGGGCCGCCGACCGGGGCGAAAGAGCCCCAGGACAGCTTCTGGGTCGAGAATCCGAGAAGCCCGCAGTGGGCCAGGATGCTGGGCAGCGAGGCGGGAAAGCCGAAGCAATCGGGCAGCATGTACTCGGCGCTCGTTTTGCCGAACTCGGCCCTGAACCACTGCGTGCCGTAGAGGATCTGGCGGATGGTCGATTCGGCCGACGGCGAGTTGACGTCGTTCTCCTCCATGGAGGACCCGGAGGGGTACCAACGGCCGGCGGCGACATACGTCTTGACCTTCTCGAAGCCCTTCGGGAAATACTCCTTCATCATCCGGTAGCGGTTGGCGCCGCTGAAGTTGAAGGTGTAGTGAGGGTACTTCTCGAAGAGATCGAAATTGGTCCGCATGGTCTTGGGCAGGTATTCCCGAATGGTCGTTGGGAAATCCCAGCGCCACTCGGTGTCCAGGTGGGCATAGCCGACAACGTAGAGCGTCGGCTTCTTGGGATCGGGAGATTGGCTGGAGGCCGGGCGCGGCACGGCGCCCAGGATGGCCAGGCCGGCCAGGCCGGCGAGCAGGATACGGCTGACGGAGTTTCGCATGATGACCTCGCTCTTTGGTCCCTGAGCCGGGACCATAAGCCCGTCAGCATAACCCAATCCGGGCCAAAAGAAAACCGGGCTCTTTCAGACCTTCGGCTCCCAGCCCTTCGCGTACTCGCGCCGCCACATCGCCATGGCCTTCTCGTCGCCGAGGATGTGCCCATTCTGCTTGTCGAGATGGAGCGTCCGATCGAGCTTCCAGGCGATATTCGAGAGGTGGAGCATGGTGACGCTGATGTTGGCCTCCTCGATCGGCGCGCGCAGCTTCTCGCCCGTCCGTATCGCGTTGAGAAGGTTCCCGAAGTGCTGGGTCGTCATGTCGTCGACGCTCTGGAGGTCCTGTGTCGTCGAGGTCTGTGCCGTGTTGAACTCCTGGATCAGTTTGTCGTCCAGGCTGAAGACCTGATAGCCGTCGCGGTCGACGAGGACGGTGCCTTCCGTTCCGTGAATGGTCGAGCCCCGGCTCCGGCCGTAATACTGCTTTCCCTGGCAGGACATCCCCTCCCAGGTGATCATCCGGTCGTCGTACTCGAAGCTCGTCACGAGCGTGTCATAGAACTCCCAGTCGTCCTTGAAATGATAGCGGCCGCCCGCGGCCCCGACCGTGTTCGGGTAATCCACGCCGAGCGCCCAGCGGCAGACGTCGACCTCGTGCGTGCCGTTGTTGAGCGTCTCGCCCGTGCCCCAATGCCAGAACCAGTGCCAGTTGTAGGGATGGATGTTGTCCTTGTAGGGGCGCCGCGGCGCCGGGCCCTGCCAGAGCTCCCAATCGAGCTCGGCCGGAACGGGCACCGCCTTTGCCGACCCCGATCGTCTTGCCGCGTGTTGCTGTACCAGGCCTTGCCGAAGTATGGCCGGCCGATGAGCCCTTCGCGGATCTTGCCGACGATCTCGATCGTGTGCGCCGAGGACCGCTGCTGATTGCCCATCTGGACGAGCTTGCCGTATTTCTTCTGGGCCGCGATGAGCAGCTCCCCCTCATGCGGGTTGTGGCTGCACGGCTTCTCCACATAGACGTGCTTTCCGGCCTGAAGCCCGGCGATGGCCATGGGCGTGTGCCAGTGCTCGGGCGTCGCGATCGTGATCACGTCGACATCCTTCGACTCGAGGACCCTGCGGAAATCCTTGACCGCGACCGGGTCCTGGAGGAATTGCCGTTTTGTCTCAGCCGCGAACTTGTCGAGCTCGCGCCGGTCCACATCGCAGACGTGCGTGACCATCGTGCCCTTGTTCTGGCGGATGCATTCGAGATGCGCATAGCCCCGTCCGTGGAGGCCGATGATGGCGAAATTGACCCTTTCGTTCGCCCCGAGGATCCGGGCGTAGCTCTTGGCGTCCCAGCCGACCGCCAGGCCCGCCGAACCCAGAGCGATGCCCTTGAGGAATTGGCGCCGAGAGGTCATGGTCCCTCCTTTTCCAGCCGGTCAGAGGATCCGGATCTTGATGTTCCGAAAAAACACGCGGTTGCCGTGGTCCTGGAGGAGGATGTGGCCCGCGGGATATTCGCCGAACCCGGGGATATCCTTGAACTTGCTCTCGGCCTTGTGGGCCAGGAAGTCCGGGCCGCCGCGCTCGAACTCGAGCACCTTCACGCCGTTGAGCCAGTGCTCGACATGCGTTCCCTTGACCAGGATCCGGGCATGGTTCCATTCCCCGATCGGCACCGGCGGCCTGTTCACGGCCGGAATGAGGTCGTAGAGGGAGGCGCAGGTCCGGTTGCCGTTGACCCCGAGCTTCGCGTCGGGATGCCGCGCGTCGTCGAGAAGCTGATACTCCAAACCCTTGGCCGAACCCGGAGTCTTCGGCTCGGCCTCGATCACGAAGTACTTGATGCCGCTGTTGGCGCCTTCGGTCAGCTTGAAATCCACGAGGAGCTCGAAACTGCCGTATTCATCGATCGTGACGAGGTCGCCGCCGAACGACGCCTCGCCGCCGCCGGATTCGTTCACGCCGAGCGCGCCGCCCTTTATCTCCCAGCCGCGCGACGGCAGGGAATCCATATAGGCACCGCGCCAGCCATTCATCGTGCGGCCGTCAAACAGGAGCTTCCAGCCGGCCCCTCTCTCCTGGGAGGTCAGCGTGTTGGGCTCCGTCGCTGTTCCCGGGACGGAGTGGCAGGAAGGCAGCCCGAGCATGAGGGCCAAGCCGAGAAGAAGGAGGTTCGGGGAAATCACGAGCCGGCGATGGGCGTTCATACGACGATGCTATTTCCGACAGGCGAGAAAAGTCAAGGCCCCGGGCGGGTCGGAAGAGCTCAAAAGCTAAGTCCGAACCTCAATCCGCAGGCCATGCCGCCGAGGATGATCGTCCGCCCCGGGAAGGTCACTTCGGTCCATCGTGTCAAAGCGCTGACGTCATAGTTGGATTCGTTAAATACCAGGAGCTCGGTCCTCGCGTACGAGGGGATATCCGCTTGGATCCGCCGATATTCCGCGAAAGCCCCCATTGAGACCGTCGGATTGAAATAGTAATCGTAGGAAACGCGGGCCCTCGCGGCCCAAGTCATGGCCCGGCGGCGATCGGTCCCGTAGTTGTCCGAGGGATAATCATAGATATTCCTCCCTCGCCACGATATCCAGGCCGGGCCGGCGGCCACCCCCAGTTCGATGGCATGGGGCTTTAGGAAAGCCGGCAGGAGCGGCCGGAAGGACAGGCCGATAAGAAGCGATGTCGAGTCTGCCTCTTCGCGGCTGCCGAAATACGCAAAGTATGATAGGCCGTTGAGGGTCGAAGTGAAACGCAGATCTCCGGAACGAAGATCGGTCCAGCGATCCGAGATGCAGAGTTCAACCTCGGACGCGAGCTGACGGCTCCAGGCATAGGCCAGCGTCATGCGCCCCGAGGAGAATCTTGGCCCATCATCGAAAGGGCGCCATGAAGACGCATAAGGGCCTGCTTCCTCAGGCGGGAGGTCTTCGGTGAATCGGAACGCGATATTTTCGGACCTGGTGAAGTCGCCGCGTCCCCCGACGCGATATCCGGGCATCCATGTCAGCTTGAAACGTGTCCGGTCATAACGCGAGGGAGCGGGTCTCTTCCCGGGCTCCCCGGCCGTCGGGGTCCTCGACTGCGGAACATAGACCTCCGGCGCCCGGGCCCGGCGGCTCAGTTTGGCCAGGATCCGGTTCCTTTCGGTTTCCGGCAGGCCGGCCAAGTCGATTTCGTCGTCAAGACCGGCTGCCATGCCCACGACGAGACCGGGGAGGCTGGCAGGGATGGCGACCAATAATGCTCCGAGAATAGCCCCCCCGGACACCCCCCATTCCTCGCCGCCGCTCAGGCCGCCCCAGATGGCTCCGCCGACCGCTCCTGCCAGAAAGCCGCCCAGGAGCCCTTGCCAGGCTTTCGATTCCCTGCATATCCTGATGTCTCTTGATCTCGGTCAGAAGGACAGATTCGACCTTGGCGTCAGTGCCAAAAAGAACCAAGGTGTCCGTCTTGACGGCAATGAGCTCGCCCCGGACCTGACGTCCATCCAGGCAGGTGACGATGAGGTTGACGCCATTCCAACGCCCTGCAGACAGGGTCCCGGGAAGGACGAGCATCAGGACGGCCAAGGCCGCCGCGACGAATCTGCCTGACCCCTGTTTCATGAAGATCCTCCTTCATCCTTCTCCTTTATAAGCGCCTCCCGAACGAGAGTTGTCAAAGTTCCGTCAAGATTTCGCGAATTGTGACCCGAGTAAGGTTCTTTTACAGGCCGGGGAGCTACTTTAGCGGTCTCCAGGGGAGTTGCATCCGGAGCCCTGGCATGGTAATTGCTCCAGACAGGCCGAGGCCGTCTTGGGAACTCGAGATCCGGAGACGGAGTGACGGAATGAACAGATTGAACAGGAAGATGGCGATCGCGGCCCCGCTTCTGGCCGTCTTCATCGTCGCCGCCTTCCCTCAGGCTCCGAATGCGTTCAACCCGGAGAAGGCTTATCCGGTCGAAGCGCTCAAGGCGGATCTCAAGCTCCTTTGGGACATGCTCGAGGAAGGGCACGCCGGACTCGATCGCTATACGCCGTCAGACACGCTCAAAAAAAGCTTCGATGCGACCGGGAACGGGTTGATCGGTCCGCTGACGGAATTCGATTTCTACTCCAGGCTCCTGCCGCTCGTTGCCGGGATCAAGGACGGGCACACGCGGCTGATGCTTTCTCAAGCGGCCGGCGCCTATCTCGACGCCCAGCCCGTCTTCTTTCCGTTTGAGCTCCGCTTTCTGAAGGACAAGGCTTATATCATCAGGAACCTGAGCTCGGATGCGGGCATCAAGGAAGGCGCGGAACTCTTGGCCATCGATGGGACACCGATCAAAGATGTCATCTCGGCGCTCCTCCCGCTCATTTCGAGCGACGCCGGGATCCGGACCAGCCGGCTCCGGCGCCTCGAGGACCCGGCGGCATTCGGCCGGCTCCTGGCCCTTCGATTTGGGTGGCGGGAATCCCGCCGGATCCGCCTCCGGCCGTTCCCGGGCGGGGAGACCACGGAGACCGCGATTCCAGGCATCACCGCGGCCGATATCGTCCGGCTCCTCCAGGAGAGATTCCCGGCGGCGGCCGAGCGCCGCCCGCCCTACGAGCTGTCTTTCGAGGGGTCGACGGCCGTTTTGACGATCCGGGTGTTCGGCGACGATCCGGACAAGGCCAGGCCGCGATTTCGGGAATTCTTGAAGGAGACGTTCGTCTCTCTGGAGGAAAAAAAGACTCCGGGCCTGGTCCTCGACCTGAGGGGCAACGGCGGCGGGTTGGACGAGTACGCCAAGCTCCTCTTCGCCCACATCATGGACCGTCCGTTCCTTTATTATTGGACCCTCGAAACAAAGAAAGACCATTACGACTTTTTCCGCTTCACGGACGAAACCGCCGAAAGCGCCGAAGAGTTTGCCAGACCGCTCAGAAAGAATGCCCGCGGCGGGTTCGACGTCATCGGCCATCCCAACCGAGGGCTCCAGATGCCCCAGAAGCCCGGGTTCGCCGGGCGGGTGGCCATCCTCATCGACGGGGGCAGCGCTTCGGCGACGGGGGAGACGACGTCCGCTTTCCACTACTACAAGAAGGCCGTCTTCTTCGGGGAGGAATGCGGCTCCGGCTATTACGGCATGTCGGGATTCCTGGTCACGGCGACCCTCCCCAACACGCATATCCAGATCCGTATCCCTCTCGTCCTTTGCACCATGGCGGTCGACGGCTATCCCAAGGATCGCGGCCTCATTCCCGATTTCCCCGTGACGCCGACGATCGACGACCTTGTGGCGGGCCGTGATCCGGTGATGGAGCGGGCCCTTCTATTTCTGAAAAAGGGCAGATGACTCCTTCGATTATTTCCGTCTCTGGCCCGTGATCGCGGCTTCCCCGTATTCCAGGGACAGCGTCCCGGTCAGTTTATCCTCGGCCACGATCGCCGAATAATCGATGACCATGCCGTTGCCGACGGTCACGTGGAATTTCACAGTATGGTCTGCAAAGGTGAGGTCGGCCATCTCGGAGGTCCCCGAGGAACCCGAGTATTTGCCGGCCAGCTTGCCGTCCTTCAAGAAGAATTCGAAGACGAACTCGCGGGTGCCGTCCTCCATCTTGACGTCCCACGTCCCCAGCAGTTCGTCCAACTTCTGAGTTTGGGCGGCGCCGGCCGTTGACAGGGTGACAACGAAAAGGGCCGCTGCGAAGACGGTCGCTAAGTCGCGCAACTTCATAGGCATGGGGAGTCCTCCTCGATCGAAGTGCTCATCGGAGCTGGCGAACAGCTCCATGTCCATACTAGCATATCCGTGGCGAAGAGATGGTTTTGGAGCCGGCGTTAAAAGATGATCTGAACAGGCGTCGGGCGGTCCGTTGCGGTACCGTCGCCGAGCTGGAAATCGTAATTGTGGCCCCAGGCCCAGACCGTTCCGTCGGCGGTGATCGCGACCGTATGATAGTAGCTCGCTCCGACGGTGACGACCGACGAGATCCCCAGAACAGGGACCGCGACCGATCGATCCGTATTCGTTCCGTCTCCGAGCTGTCCGTAATAATTGACCCCGCAGGCCCAAAGCGTCCCGTCGTCGATCAAGGCGATCGTGTGATGGGAGCCCGCGTACGCGGCCACGACGGACTTCAGGCCGAGAGCTTGGGCCGGAATAGGGAAGACCATCGGCCGATCCCCAATGCCAAGCTCTCCATAGGTTCCGCTGCCCCAGACCCAGAGCGTCCCGTCGCTCCTGACCGCGACCGTATGATAGCCATTGGCTGCGATCCCGATCATCCCCGACAGACTCGGCGCCTGTACGGCGGTCAGCCGGGAGGTCGTAGTCCCATCGCCGAGGGCCCCATAGGCATTGTCCCCCCAGCCCCAGACCGTCCCTCCATTCGAGAGGGCGACCCCGTGGACGTCGCCTGCAGCTATGGCCGCCACGACCGATAATCCCTGCACTGGCACAGGCGAATACCGATCGGTTCTCGTTCCGTCGCCGAGTTGGCCTTCATTATTGAGTCCCCAGGCCCAAACCGTGCCGTCGCTCTTGAGAGCATAAGTGCTGTTCTCGCTGCCGGCGATGGCGGTCACGCCCGAAATCCCTGCGACCTGGACAGGCGCCAACCGTTGTGTCGTGGTGCCGTCGCCAAGCTGGCCGAAGATGTTCCGGCCCCACGCCCACACGGTCCCGTCACTCTTCAGCGCGACGGAGTGATAATATCCGGCGGCGACCGCGACCATCCCTGATATCCCCGAGATCTGCGCCGGCGTCTGGCGCGGGGTCGTGGTCCCGTTACCGATCTGGCCTTCATAATTCCCGCCCCAGGTCCACACGGTTCCATCGGCCTTGGCCATGATCGTGTGGTAAAGGCCCGCGGAAATGCCGACGCGCTTGTATTCCCCGGTTGTCACCGAGGAGGTCGTCCACCCGACCCGGTAGGCCACGGCTTTAAGCGTCAGGGACCCTGCGACGCGGACCGGGCCCGCGTAGAGAATCCCCACCGCATCGGTGGGCGTCGAGCCGTCGACGGTGTAGCGGATGGTCGCCCCTGCGGTCGTTGTCGTGATGGCCACGTTTTTGGCGGAGGCGTACAGGCCGGGCGCCACGCTGAGCTTCGGGGCCACGACGACGAGCCCGATCGCATAGTCGCCTGAAGTGACCGCCGAGGTGGTCCAGCCGGTCCGATAGGCGACGGCCTTGAGGGTCGCCGATTCGGAAAGGCGCACCGGGGCCGAATAGACCGTCCCGCTGGTCTCGGTGGGCGTCGACCCATTGGTCGTATATCGGATGGTCGCGCCCGGCGTGGCCGTGGTTATGGCGACGTCCTGCTCGGACGTGTAGGTCCCGGGGCCCGGACTGAAGGTCGGAGCTGCTGCATGAAACCCGATCGTGTAGGCTCCGGATATCACTGAAGAGGTCCTCCAGCCTGCCCGGTAGGCGACGGCTTTGAGTGTCAGAGAGTCGGTGATGTGGATCGGGGCCGTATACAAGGTCCCGATCGTATCGGTGGGCGCCGAACCGTCCGTCGTGTAGCGAATGGACGCCCCGGACGTCGTGGTCGAGAGGGTGATATCCTGCGCCTCCGCGTAAGTCCCGGGGGCCGGACTGAACGCGGGGGCGCTGACCAGGGGTCCGATCGCGTATTGGCCGGAGGTCACGAGCGAGGTCGTCCAGCCGGCCCGATAAGCCACCGCCTTGAGGGTCAGCGAACCGGCGGCCAGGTGGACCGGGGCCGTATACAGGGTGCCGTTGGTCTGAGTAGGCGTCGTGCCGTCTGTCGTATAGCGGATCGTCGCTCCGGCTGTCGAAGTCGAAATGCTCACATCCTGCGGGTCGTCGTAGGTCCCGGGGACCGGGCTGAACGCGGGAGCCGTGACCAAAGGCGCGATCGTATACTGCGCCGAAGTGACAGAGGAGGTCGTCCAACCCGCCCGGTAAGCGACGGCCATGAGGGTCATCGCATCGGCGATGTGGATCGGAGTCGAGTAGACGGTCCCGCTCGCGGTCGTCGGCGCCGAACCATCCGTCGTGTACCGGATCGTCGCGCCCGATGTGGTGGTCGTTATCGTGACGTCCAGAGTCGAGGAGTATGTCCCTGTCCCGGGGTTGAAGATGGGGGCCGCGACCGTGGTTTGCGGCGGCTCATGGCTTTCGACCCCACAGCCGACGGAAAAGAGCAGCGACGCCAAAAGCCAGAGAGCAAAATGACAAGTTCGGTGTTTCATTTTCCCCTGTGCGATCATCATAGCCCCCTCTTCGGAGGCCTGTCAACGCTCCGCATTGACTTCCTCTCAGGGCCGGACGTATCCTCGCCCACGGAGAGGAGAAGCCGGCCGATGAAACCCCGCTATCGGAGCATGCTCCGCACGATGGAAGCCCGGGAGAACCACGCCCCCGCCCCAGCGGTCGCAGCTTCGTGGTCCCTCTACATCCTGAGATGCCGCGATGAATCCTTTTATACCGGGGTGACGACCGACATCGACCGCCGCTTCCGCGAGCATGAGGCCGGCCGGGCCTCCCGGTTCACCCGGGCCCGGCGGCCCGTCGTTCTTGTTTATCAGGAGACGTGCGGCACGCGGTCCCAGGCGTTGTCGCGGGAGTGCGCCGTCAAGTCCCTGGGCCGTCAGGGAAAGGAAAAACTCGTCGCCGGCGGGCGCAAGGTTTCTTGACACCTGCCCGAGGCCGGAATATCCTGGCTTTGTCAGAGTATGGGTCGATCCCGAGGAGGTTTTCGATGAGCAGGTTAGAAGAAGCCTTCAATCGATCGGGTTTCTCACGCTTCCTGAACAGCCCGGCCGGCCGCATCTTTCGCCTGGTCGCCGGCGCGGGGTTCCTGGCGGTCGGCTACATGTACCGGGGCCATGCGCTCGGAGTGCTGTCCATGGTGTGGGGCCTTCTGGCCATGAGCGCGGGAGCTTTTGATATCTGCTTCTTTAGTGCTCTTCTGGGCGGACCGCTATCCGGCCCGAAGATTCGCAGCAAGTACAAAACCAGCTGACAGCCTCGTCCGGGTCCTCAGGGGAGGCTCAGTACGCTTCGATCTCGGCCCGGAGCTCAGCCATCAGCTCCTTGACCGTGACGATCTTGTTCAACCGGTAGGCATTCTGGCCGCAGAAGACGAGGCCCTTCTCCATGTCGCCCTGGTAGGCGCTGGACAAGGCCTTGGCGATGCAGTAACGGGCTTCCGCAATGTTGCACGTCGTCAGGCAGCGGTAGGGACAATTGAGCCGGTCCGCGGTGTCGTTCTCGATGCTCCGCAGGAACTGGTTGTGGACGGCCCGCCCCGGAAGCCCGACCGGGCTTTGGATAAGGACGATGTCATCCTCTTTGGCATCGAGATAAGCCTGCTTGAACTCCGGAGCGACCTCGCATTCCTCGGTGCAGACGAAACGTGTGGCCATCTGGACGGCCGCGGCGCCCGCTTGGAGCAGCCGGGCGATGTCCGCCCCGGTGAAGACGCCGCCCCCGGCGATCGACCGGGATCTTTCGCCGGTACTTCTCTTCGAACGGTTTGACCGCCGCAAGGACCTCCGGGAGAAGGACCTCGAGGGAGAATTTCTCGGGCTGCCGCAGCTGTTCGAACGAAAACCCCAAGTGCCCGCCCGCCAGGGGCCCTTCGAGAATGACCGCGTCGGCCGTTCTCGCGTAGCGTCTGTCCCAGGTCCTGAGAATGAGGTCCGCGGCCCGGCCGGAGCTGACGATGGGCAGGAGCTTGACCGTCACGTCATCGACCATCTCGGGCAGCTTGAGGGGCAGGGAGGCGCCCGAAACGATGAGCTTGATCCCTTCCCGGACCGACGTCTGGACCAGGTCCCGGGCGTTGCTCAGCACCCCCATGATATTGACCGCGATGGGCCCGTCGGTCAGGCTTTTGGCCCGCCGGATCTCATCGATCAGCGCGTCGCGGGAAACTTTGTCGAAATCGGTCTTGGATTTTTCGATATCGCCCAAGCCCACCGAAGCGATGGTGCCGATGCCGCCCTCGTTGGTCACGGCCGCGGCCAGGCGGGCCAAGGAAACCCGGACGCCCATGCCGCCCTGAATGAGAGGGAACGGCACATGGATGTCCCCGATGTCTAACGGCGGGATCTTCATACCTATTAAGTACGCCCCTCGGGGCCGGATTTCAAGTGCCCCGATCTGACCGTCCCGGCTACAGATCGCCGAGCGATCCGAGGATCTTCCGGAACTTGTCCGTTTTTTCCTGCACGCTCAGGTCATCCACGAGCGGCAAGAGGACCGCGTGGAGCTCCTTGTCGAGGGCGTTGTCGAGCCATTTGACCGCGGTGGCGACCGAATTCCGGGTGCCGGTGGTGATGTTTTGATAGGCCCTGCGGATGTCCGCCTGGGGATAATAGAGGCCCAGCAGCTTGAAGATGTTGCCGAACGTGACCTCGAGGTTCCTGACCAGCTCGGGCTTGCTCCTCACCTCGTCCGGGCCCGGTCCTCTCTCTTGAAGGTCGATGAAGTCGCGGCAGAATTTCTCGATGAGGGCGAAGGTCTTCCTCCGGGCCGCGGCCTCCGACAACGGGATGGTTCCGTGCTCGGTGCGAAGTCGGTCCAGGACGTCGATGATCCCCTTGTCGAGCTCGCCCGTGCCGTACTCCAGCTCTTCCGTCAGCGACCGGACGGCCCGCCGCGTGCCGATCCGTCCCAGAACCTCGGCCGCCGCCATGCGCTCGGGGAATCCCGCGGAGCGGTCGAGCAGTCGTCTCTCGAGCGAGCCCACAGCCTTGTCCCCGTACCCGCTCAACGCCTCGACGGCGTCCTCGAAGTTGGCGGGGACGCTCAGCTTCCGGATGATGGCCGGGATGTCATCCTCTTTTCTGAGCCTGGCCGCGCTCTTCAGGGCGAAGCCGGAGACACCCGGGCTGGCGTCGTCGATGAGCCGGGTGAGGCATCCCGCCGCCAGGAGGGAATCGGGGCCCATCAGGCCGATGGCCTTGGCCAATTCCATTTTCTCGACTTCCGCTCCCGGTCCTTGTTCCAGGATCCTGTCCGCATAGGATCTCATGACGCGCTGGTAGGCGTCCGAGGAAAGAATGATGGGGATCTCGGTCTTGATGATCTCGGCCGGAAGCTCGTCGAAAGCATCCGGGAACAGGGCGGCCGCCCCCTCCTCGAGCCGGTCGCTCAGGGCTTTGGCCCGGACCTCCTCGGCCTTGGCCGCGATGACTTTTTTGAGATCAGGGCTGAGCTTGTCCTGCGCCAAAAGGTCGAAGAGATGGAGGGCGTAGAGGGCCGAGCTGTAGCTCTGGCTGTCGACCGTATCGAAGCTGCGGGGTCCGTCCCCAGCTTGACATCATGATAGGCCGCACCGATAATCGGGCCGGCCGTCGCTCTGCGCGAGCTCAGCTTGAGAGAGGGGGAAAACATGAGAACCCTGAGATGGTTGGTCTTGGCTTTATCGATGCTATCCCTGTTTTCGTGCGTTTGGTCCCTCCTGCCGCTGTTCGAGGACCGCTACCTCGTCTCCGAACCCGACCTCATTGGCACTTGGAAGCAGGATGGCGGCGAGGACACCTGGACGTTCGAGGCGGCGGAGGGCAAGACCTATCAGCTCACCCAGCGGCAGGCGGAGTACGAGCTGAACCTCGGCCAGAAGACAGAGAAACGCCCGGGCGACACGGCGTATTTTCAGGCCAGACTCGGCCGGCTCGGAGCCGTGCTTTTCCTAGATTTCTATCCTGCTGATAATGAGAGATCCATGCCGCACAACGACTGGCTCACCGCGCACCTGATCCCGGCCCATACGTTGGCGCGCGTCTGGCTTGCGAAAGACTCCCTCAAGCTCGTCTTTCTCGACGAGGATTGGATCTCCAAGGCGCTTGAAGACGGCAGGATCACCTTGGCCCATGTCAAGACCGAGGGCGGGATACGTCCTCACCGCGCCGACCGATGAGCTGCAGCCGTTCATCCTGAAATATGCCGACGACCCCAAGGCCTTTCCGGCAGACGCCCGTGCGGATGAAGGCGCTTTGGAATTGGTGCGGGTGAAATAGGACCGCCATGAAACGATACGCCCTGCTCGCTCTCCTTTTCTCAAGTCATATTTTGTTCCCGGCCTGTTCCGGCAGGGGAGTCCAGGCTTATGGCCCGGGCCATCTCAACGTCCGCGATTTCGGCGCGGTCGGCGATGGGAAGACCGATGATACGGCCTCGTTCCAGAAGGCTCTGGATGAGGCAGCCGGGCGCGGCGGGGGAGTCGTCGAGGCCCCTCGTGGCAACTACTTCTTTGCCGGCCATCTAAACCTCCCGAGCGCCGTGTGTCTGGTCGGTCCGTGGGAATCGGTGCCCGCCCATAATGGCCTTCGCGACCCGGGCCTGCCCAAGCCGACCGACGATGGAACCACCTTTCTCGTGACGGAAGGTGCGGGCCGCGAGGACGGTCCCGCCTTCATCACGCTGAATACGAACAGCACCCTTAAAGGTGTCGTCCTCTACTATCCCGAACAGAACGCGGACGATTTTCCGAAGCCGTATCCTTGGGCGATCGCGATGCGGGGGAAGAACCCGGCCGTCCTCGCCGTGGAGATGCTGAATCCCTACAACGGCATCGAGGCCACGCAAAACGAGCGGTACCTGATTCGCGACGTGCACGGTCAGCCGCTCCGGCGGGGCATCCTGGTCGACTCGATCTACGACATCGGCCGGATCGAGAACGTCCATTTCAATCCCTGGTGGAGCATGAAGCCCAAACTTCTCGAGTGGCAGAAGGCCAACGGCGAGGCCTTCATCTTCGGCCGCTCGGACTGGCAGTACGTGTTCAACACGTTCTGCTTCGGCTACAAGGCCGGCTACAAGTTCGCCAGAAGCCAGGCCGGCGTCTGCAACGGGAACTTCCTCGGGATCGGGGCCGACGACTGCCGCACGGCCCTTGTGGTCGAAGACTGCGCTCCGTACGGGCTGTTGATCACGAACGGAGAATTCGTGTCGTTCCACGGGGCGGACCCGACCATGGTCGAGGTCCAGGAGACGAACCGGGGCAGCGTGCGCTTCGTGAACGGCGCCTTTTGGGGGCCCTGCAACCAGATCGCCCGGATCGCGGGGGCGGGGACCGTGGGGTTCTCGGATTGCACCTTTGTCGAGTGGGGCGGCGAGCAGGGGACCCGGCCGGCCATCCAGGCTCAGTCCGGCACCCTTCTTGTCCGCGGCTGCGAGTTCCGGCAGGACCGGCCGCAAGTCGAGCTCGGCCAGGACGTTGCCCGCGCGATCATCGCCGAGAACATCTTGACCGGCCGGGAACGGATTCTTAACCGTTCCAAAGGGAATGTGCGGATCGAGCTGAACGTCGGCCGTTGACCGGGACCATGAAGACCGTCCGCCGGGCCTTTTATGCCAGAACCACGAGCGTCGTCGCCATCGACCTCCTGGGGAAGGTCCTGGTTCGCCGGAGCGGGGGGAGGACCCTGGCCGGGCGGATCGTCGAGACCGAAGCCTACACGTCCGACGACCGGGCTAGCCACGCCTTCCGCGGACGCACGGACAGGAACCGGGCCCTCTTTGGAAAGGTCGGTCTAGCCTATATCTACCAGACTCACGGCCTGAACTTCTGTCTGAATATCGTCGCCAAAAAAGGCAAGCCCGCAGGCGGAGTTCTCATCAGGGCCCTCGAGCCGCTCGAAGGGATCGAATTGATGCGCAGGTCCCGTAAACGATCCGGTCTGAGGCGCATGGCGAGCGGTCCCGGGAACCTGAGCCGGGCCATGAGGATCGACCTGCGCCTCTATGGAGCGGACCTGACAAAAGAAGGTCCCCTTTTCATCACCGACGACGGCGCGGCGAGTCCGAAGGTCCGCCGGACGGTAAGGATCGGAGTGACCGCGGCCCGCGACAAGCGCTGGCGGTTCGTCGTCGAGGGCAGCCCCTTTATCACCCGGCCGCGCCTCCAATGCTGACGTGAGCCTTGAACTCTTCGTTGGCACTTGCCTCGGCGGGGGCTAGACTTAGGACACGAGGGGGAAATGAACGAATCTGTCCTCAGAAAAGGACATCCTTAAGTGAAAAGCGGATGAAACCAGGAGCGTCGTATCTGAAAAGGCTTTCATCTACCGCCCGTTAATATTTCCATTTGAATGAGTTAAGCCTGTCATTCAGGCTCGATTCGCGTTTTGGTATGGTTCTTGCACAAAGGCTCATGTGGAATGAAAAACGAAAGAACTCCGAGGAGGATAGAGATGAAAACGAAATGGATCCCCATCCTGATCCTGGCGATGCTTTTGCCCAGCGTCGCGGCCTGCGCCAGGCACTCCGGATATCATTATTATCCTCACACGCCCCAATTCGGACCGACCGATCCGGCCAGGGTCGATCTGCTCCGGCGCGAACCGCGCCGCGACCACATCCGAATCGGCGAAGTCTGGATACGGCCGACCTGGCGGATGGACCGCTACTATGTCGAGGGGCTCCTTCGCGATAGGGCCGCCCGCATGGGGGCCGACGCGCTGGTCATCGTCGCCGACCGCTATTTCCGGGAAGGCACCGCCTATGGCTACTGGGGCGGTCGTCGGTCCGTCAATCAGCGCCAGATCGTGGGCATCGCCATCCGCTACAGGCGCTAGCAGGATCTTGTTCCACCAGGGGCGCGCGGGCCCTCGGCTCGTTATTTCGGGCGAGGGCCCGATGTCCGCAAGGCCGGATGCCGGGCGGCGGCTAAATTGACGATGCGGCTGCCCATTTCACCATAAGAGAATCCCAACTCCGCCGCGGCATAGGTCAGGGAGGTCTTCGGATTGATGTCCGGGTTGGGGTTGACGTCGATGACATAGAAGACGCCGTCGCGATAGCGTACGTCGATCCGGCCGTAGTCACGGCAGCCCGTGGCCCGATAGGCCGCCAGGACGATCCGCTCGAGCTCGGCCCGAGCCGCAGGATCCAGCTCGACCGGGACGCGAAGCTCGATCGTCTCATAAAGGCGGGACCCGGGAACGTACTTGGCGTCAAAGGTGAAGAGGCGGTCGCGGATGTCCGTCAGGCCGACGTAATCCATCTCCGCCGCCGGGAGGGCGGTGACGGTCCCGTTTCCCCAGGCCGCGACGTGGAACTCCCGGCCGTCGACGAACTCCTCGACGAGAGCGGGCTGATCGTGTTGGCGGACGATATAGCGGATGCGGCTTTCGAGCTCGGCCGGGGACGTGACGACGGACTCGGGGGAAATGCCGATGCTGCAGTGCTCGTGGGCCGCCTTGACGATGGCCGGGAAGATGTCCCAGCCGTTCGCCGCGGGGGTATCGAAGACCGCCCAAGGCGGAGTGGGGATGTGTTCCTTGTCGAGGATGCGCTTCACCCGCGGCTTGTCGTGGGACATGGCCAGCACCCGGGACGACGAGCCCGTGAATACGAAGTCGAGTTCTTCCAGGATGGCGGCGACTTCGGGCTCACTGTGAGGAATGCCCGGGAGCTCCTCGCACCAATTGAAAACGATGTGCTCCCGCGCATTGTAGGACCCGAGACGGTCGGCGAGGTGCCCATCCTTGACGGCCACGAGCTCGACCGGATGGCCGATGCCCTTCAACGCGTCGCCGAGGGTCGAGACGTCCTGCTCCGCGTCTGTTCTTTCTTCCGCCGTCCATTCGGGGCTCATATTGTGGATCAGAAGGACGGGCAGGCCGCGACGCAGATGCTCCATCATGATTCAACAACAGATTAGCACAAACAAGGGTTCGCAACGCAAGTAAAGATTAGCGGCCGGCTCAACGCCGAGGCTGCGTCCTCAGGGTCCGCGCGAGCGCCAAGAGAGCGACCGCGCCCACCAAGAGGACGATATCGATCGTGACGCCCAAGCGGAAGGCCCCGAACAGGCTGTAGAAAATTCCCAGCACTCCCAGAACAAGGGACCACGTGCGGGAAGAGAAACCGTTGGCCAGAAGCGCGAGACCGATGACAGCCGACAGCGTGGGACATGGGATGAGCCCGGTCGGAGCTTGATAGAGATATCTCAGCCAGGAAGAGCCTGCGAGGAAGTGCGGGTAGACCCAGCCGAAAGCGACCATGAGGACGCCGATCACCGGTGCCCAGGCCGTGGCCTTCTCCACTCGTGCCGCGGGCAAGCGCATCCCGACGGCTGCGAGCCCGGCCGCGAAGAGCAGGAAGACGGTCCCATTGAAGGGATTTCCGTAGAACCAGGCCAGCACGCTGACCGAGAGGAGAGGGACGGCGAGGGCCGTCGCTCCCGCTTTCTTCGTCGGTCGCCAGCCGGCGATCAAGGCGACGATCAAGGCGGCCAGCAGGGCGTGCCAGAGGATGGCTAACTTCGTCTGGTCGTTGGAGATACGGCCGAGGACTTCGAGGATTTGGGCGGGAGTCGGCATGGCTTCTTCCTCCTTGGGCTATCGCGACACAGTGACCGTGGCCGTCGCGGTCAGGACCCGTGAGGGATCGCTTTCCGAGACGGCCCGCAAGGTGACGGTCGCGGCCTTGGCCGCTCCTGATGAATGCGCGACATAGACCGTGATCGGGCTTGAGCCGCGAGGTTTCACGGCGGCGAGGGCATTGAGAAGACGTGCGCTCCAGCCCCGGCCTTCGATCGACGTCGATAACCGGTAGACGTCCGAGCCGAACGCGGGGCCGAGTTCCTCGCCCGCGGGCGCGGAAGTGTTGGCCAGGGCGAATGTGACGGGAGTGAACGGTGATCCCGCCAGGCGATGTTCCCTGACGGGAGATGGGGCCACGAGGGTTTCACTTCGCCCGCGGCTGCCCCGCGCCGTCGAGCGACCGGACGGCGAGCGTATAGACGAGGATCCCGTCCTTGTCCCGCCTGAGATCGATCACGTAGAAGTGGAGCCGGTTGGGCGTGTCCTCCCATTCGAACGCGCTTCCCGAATCGAGTCCGGCATGGAAGAGGGCGTCGTTGAGCTGGCGATAGTCAGCGACCGTCCGCATGACCTTCTCGCCGTCGGGTTTGACGTAATCGACAACGCCGATGTCTTCGGGGTGGGCGTCGATGACCCAGATATAGCTGTTAAAAGCGTTCGGGCCGCCGTTCGCCCCGCGCAGG
Source organism: Candidatus Aminicenantota bacterium (assembly GCA_963743205.1). Taxonomy (GTDB): domain Bacteria; phylum Acidobacteriota; class Aminicenantia; order Aminicenantales; family Saccharicenantaceae; genus RBG-16-66-30. The sequence continues at coordinate 89,845 of CAVUOW010000006.1, read as the reverse complement.
CTGTCCTTGTTCTTGGCGATGAGAACGCCGTTGTCGGGGGTGAAGGAATCGTAGCCGATGCGCTGGACGACCTCGAGGGTGTAGAAATTGTAGTTCGGGGTCCCTGCGGAGAGGGGGTTCGTCGCGGGATCGTCGGACGGCATGAGATCCCCCGGCTTGTCGCCGTCGAACCGGACGACGATGCCGGCGGTAGGTGCCGGGGAGCGGATCGACGGCCCTGGCGGTGACCTCGGCCACGGCGATCCCGGACTTGGCCAGGACCGCCCGTCCGAGCGAGAGAACGTCCGCCTCGCCGATGAACTTGTTCTCGAGACGGTTGCGGACCATGAGTCCGGCCGGCATGAACGCCCCTTGCATCGGCGGCACGACCCAGCGCTTGTGCGGTCCGCCCGGTCCGTTGAAGCAGCCCCGGTCCATCATGTCCCACGTTCCGGCGGCGACACGCCGGTAGGGCTTGACGTAGGGATTGTTGTTGAGGTCGGGGAGGCTGAAGGCGAAGTGGCCGAGCTCGTGGGTGATCGTGCCCGAATTCTCGCCCTGGCGCATGGAGGACAGGCCCCACTGTTGCGAGCCGGCCAGCCAGCTCGTCCACGGGACGTAGCGCGTCGGGACCCAGCGGGGCTTGGCCGGGTTGGGGTTGCCCCACGCGGCCGGAATGTCCTCTTTGGAGGCGAATTTCATCTCGCCGAATTCCTGCCAGACGCCGGTCTCGTCGTAGCTCGCATAGAGGCGGAGGACGGCGTCGAAATCCTTGCGCATGTCCTGGCCGACCGCGGCCGTCCAGATCTCGTCGCAGTCGCGCTCCATGCGGCCGTTGGCGCGGCTGCCGTCGGGCGTCTGGTCGTTCTGGCCGAACTCGTTGAGACCGTAGGCCCAGATGGGCTTGGGCATGCGGTAGGGGCCGAAGGACCGGACCTCGGTGATGCCGAACCGGCCGCGCGATTGCTCCATCCAATAGCCGTTGATCGTCTGGCCGTGGTTGACGCCGCCCGGCTTCATCCAGAAGTCGGCGTAGAACTGGGGCACCTGTTCGCGGGGGATGGGCTCGATCTGGGGATTGCCGAAGGGGTCCGAGCCTTTGGGCAGGGTGATGACGAAGGGCTGGCCGGGGAAGTCGATGCCGACGACGGCCAAGCGGAATCCTCGGGCCGGCTTGAGCGAGGGGTCGGCCCAGTTGCGGCCGGGGATGGGGTGATAATCGGCCCAGGTCATGGTCGTCCTGGTCCTGGACCCGCTGCGGGTCGATCGGGGCGAGGGATCCGCGCTCGGTCTTTTGAGCCGTCGACGTGGCGGCGATCAGAAGAAGGAGCGAAAGGCCGGCGATCCTCAGGATCGTCGCAGACCGGAGGCTTTTGCGTCTGGACATGCGTCCTCCTCAATTACAGTGCCACACAACTAAATACACTTAATTGCGGAGCAAGTGAACAACTTAGCGAATATAATTGACAACTTCTTGACAACTCGGACATCGCCAAGCCTATATTGTCCATAAGCAGGGCGATCAAGGAAATCTCCTGTTGAGAGGGAAGACATGAGCCGTCGTCGAAGGCGAACGGCGATGACCGTCCTGGTCGCGCTGGGTCTTGTCCTATCCTCGGGCTGCGGCAGCATGACGAACCACATGCAGTGGGTGCCTGTCACATCCGTTCCCGCCGGCGCCTCCGTCACCGTCAACGGGAGGCCCATGGGCGAGGCCCCTGTTATGATCTGGCTGGACAGGAAGGACAAGTCCCATGTCGTCAGGATCGAGTATCCGGGTTACGATCCCATCGAGATCCGGCCGAAGAATGTGATGTCCGGCCGCTCGGTCATCGGCAACTTCGTCTTGGGAGCGGCCCTGGCCCTCCCCATCGCGATGTACACGTCGATATCCGCCCACGATGACCATTTCTTCGCCATGGCAACAGGCTTCGGTGTGTTGTTCGCGCTCATCGATATCGGCCTGAAGTACGGATATGTTCTTCAGCCGAAAGAGCTCAACGTGACGCTGACGAAAACCAGCGGAGAGCCGAGGGTCCAGGTCCTCCTCATCGACGCCGCCGAAATGCGGAACGTCGCGTGGATCAGGGTCCGCCGGGACTGAGCGGCTGCTCTTGGATCAAGACCGGTTCAGGCCGATATCTCCTTGATCTTGAGCCGGGACAGGTCCGGTTGGCCGACTCCCCATTCCGCCGATCTGATGATCATCAGGACGTCGGCCGCCTGGAGGTTGACGAACGGAGCGCTGTAGGCGTCGACGGCCACGGGGTCGGTCCCGAGGACGACCTTGTTGAGCCGGCGGAGCTCGCCCGGCCCGGCGGGTCCATTGGTCAGCAGGAATTCCGTGGCGTCGGCGACGCAAAGGTCGGGCTTGCGCAGGGTGTTGAGGTCGGCGATGCATTGGGCCAGGAAGGGGACATCGTCGTATTCGCCCTTGGCCCCCGAACCGGCGTGGAAGAACTGGTTCGAGGCGTTGGTGTTGACGCCCATGAGGTTCTTGAGGTTCCCCGACATGCCCACGCCTACGTGGTGTTTGATGATGGGCAGGTTGATGAAGACGTCGCAGTCGAGGAACTCTTTGACGACGCTCGTTTTCTTGAGGTGCTTGTTCTTCGCGACGGCCGTCTCGACGTAGTTGGCCGAGCACTTCTTGACCGAGGCGATCTCCTTCGCGTATTTCGACGCGAGCGGCGCGCGCTTCCAGTAATCCGCCAACGGATCGATGAGGTACTGGATCTCCTTGGCCCCGGCCTCGAGCGCGGCGAGGACGACGGCCAAAGTAAGATCGGGGTGGGTGTGGCTGCCCGGCCGCGTCCACCACGAAGGGGCGTTGATGAGCAGGCCGACCGACGAACCTGGTGTCACGAACTTCTTCATCCCGCCCAGGGCGGCGAGGCCCTTGTTCACGGCGAGCAGGCGATCGGTCCCTGTGACCGACGCAATATCCGGGATCGCCGCCGTCTGGGCGCCGAGGCGGCGCGCGTCGGCGAACCCCCCGGCGAGGACACCGGCCCCGGCGGCCGCTCCGGCTATCATGAAATCGCGTCTCTTAACGGCTTTGCCCATTTCGACCTCCTATCGGTGACACACAACTAAATACACTTAATTCCGGCGTAAGTGAATAATTAGGTGAATTTAGTTGGGTGTCACCGAATTAGACATCCAGCCGCCTTGACAGGCGGGCGCAAGGGCTGATATATCAGCGAATTAATTGAACATGTGCCGATCATGCGATCGTCTCTGCTGGGTCATGGCCTTCTGGGCGTTAGGCATCGTCGCCGTGACGTCCGCCTTTCCGGCGCCCCCCAGGCCAAACCCTGCCGGCGCATCCCGCGAAGCTCAACGGCCGCAAGATAGATCCCCCTTGATCGATGATCCGCGCACGGTCCGGGCGATCGCGGCAGTCCCTGCGGGCGGCCCCATCGTCATCGACGGCGTCCTGTCCGAGTCCGTCTGGCAGACCCCCGGTTCCGGTCAGTTCACTCAGCGCAATCCTTCCGACGGGCAGCCCGCGACCGAGCCGACGACCGTCTGGATCGCCTTCGATCGCGACAACCTCTATGTCGCGGCCCGGCTGTCGGACGCCGAGCCCGGCAAGATCGTCGGCCGGCTCGGCCGCCGCGACGAAGCCGTCGAATCCGACTGGTTCGACGTCGGCTTCGACCCTTATTACGACCGGCGGAGCGGATATTACTTCGGGGTCAATCCCTCCGGCTCGATCGAGGACGGCACGCTTTTCAACGATGAAGAGCTCGACGAGACTTGGGACGGCGTCTGGGAGAGCGCGGCCCGGATCGACGACCTGGGCTGGTCCGTCGAGATGCGCATCCCCTTCGATCAGCTCCGTTTCAAGCGGCGGGATGTCCAGGTCTGGGGCGTCAATTTCCAGAGGATGATCAAGCGCAAGAACGAAGAGGATCATTTCGCCTGGGTGCCCAAGGAGCAGAACGGGCTCGTTTCCCGTTTCGCCGACCTCACCGGGCTCACCGGGATAGCCTCCGGCCGGCGTCTCGAGATCTCGCCGTTCGCTCTGTCCAGGGCGATGTTCAGCCCGGCCGTCCCCGGCGATCCCGTTCCACACCGGACACGAGGCCGGGGCGAGCGGCGGCTTCGACCTCAAGGGCGGCCTCAGCAGCAACCTGACCCTCGATCTCTCGGTCAACCCGGATTTCGGGCAGGTCGAGGTCGACCCGGCCATCATCAACATCAGCGACGAGGAGACGTACTATCAGGAGAGGCGCCCCTTCTTCATCGAAGGATCGAGCATCTTCAATTTCGGCCGGGGCGGGCCGAACGTCTATCGCATGTTCGGTTGGGAGGACCCGGACCTCTTCTATAGCCGGCGCATCGGGCGGAGCCCCCAGGGAAGGCCCTCCACTCCGGGTTTCTTCGACATGCCCGATTGGACGACCATCCTGGGCGCGGCCAAAGTGACCGGCAAGGTCGGCCGCGATTTCAACCTCGGCGTCATCAGCGCGGCGACGGCCCGCGAATACGCCGATATCGACCTCGGCGGCGCCCGTTCGACGGCCGAGGTTGAGCCCTTCAGCCATTACGGCGTGGCCCGGGGCCTGAAGGAGTTCGGTGAGGGCCGAAGCGGCCTGGGTTTCATCGCCACGTCGGTCTTGCGGGACCTGCGGCCGGGAGCGCTCGAGGATTCGATCTCACGCGACGCCCTGGCCCTCGGCGTCGACGGGTGGACCTTTCTCGACAAGGACCGGGGCTGGGCCCTGGCCGGCTGGGGGGGCCTGACGACGGTCCACGGCTCCCGCGAGGCCATGACCGCCCTCCAGCTCTCGCCGCTTCACTATTTTCAGCGCCCCGACGCCGATTGGGTCGCGGTCGACGAGAACGCGACGTCCCTCTCGGGCTGGGCCGGCCGCCTCTATGTCAACAAGCAGAAAGGCAACATCGTCTTCAACGCGGCGGTCGGCGCGATGTCGCCGGGCTTCGAGGCCAACGACCTCGGCTATCACAACCGGGGCGACATCATCAACGGCCATGTCGAAGCCGGATACAGGGAGCTCCAGCCCGGACGCCTGTTCCGCAGCTGGTCCGTCACGGGGTCGTACTACCGGAACTACGATTTCGGCTGGAACAGGGTCGGGGAGTACGTCTATCTCGACGGCAAGGGGAAGCTCCTCAATTATTGGACGGCCGGGATCCACCTCGATTGGGAGCCGCCGAAGTACAGCCATTATCTGACGCGCGGCGGGCCCATGGCGTTCTATCCGGCTGGAGAGACCATCCGGCTCATGCTGGAAGGGGACGACCGCAAACCCTTCGTTCTCGACGCCAGCGTGCAATATCGCTATCACCCGAGCGGCGGGTACAACTATACGTTCGCCGCGGGCCTGGCCTGGAAGCCGAGCCCGAACTTCAGGCTCTCCGTCGGGCCCAGCTATACGTGGCGATACTCCGAGGGCCAGTGGGTGAGGAGCGTCGTCGATCCGCTCAAGACGTCGACCTACGGCGTCCGCTACGTCCTGTCCGACATCCATCCAGACGACCCTGCCTATCGAGACCCGGATCAGCTGGACCTTCACCCCGCGGCTGAGCCTCCAGGCCTATCTCCAGCCGTACCTCGCTGTCGGGGATTTTTCGGCGTTCAAGGAGCTCCGCGCCGCCCGGACGTTCGATTTCGACTATTACGGCAACGGCGACTCGACGATCGCCTATGCCGACGGCATCTACACCGTCGACCCCGACGGGGCGGCCGGTCCCGCGGCGCCGTTCACGTTCGCCAACCCGGACTTCAGCCTGAAGTCGCTCCGCGGAACGGTGGTTTTGCGCTGGGAGTACCGGCCCGGGTCGATGCTCTATTTCGTCTGGACGCAGAGGCGGGCGGATTATTCCGATCCCGGCGACTTCGAGCTCTGGCGGGACCTGGGTGACATCTTCCGGGCCCCCGGCGAGAACATCTTCATGATCAAGTTCTCTTACCGCTTCGAAGTGCGGTGACACTCTCGAGATACGGTGACACGCAACTAAATACATTTAAATGTCCTTACGGGAGGACAGATAAGTGAGTTTAGTTGTGTGGCACCAATCCGACGAGGGTGGCGCCCCAGCCGCCGGCGTCGATCCCGGCGTCCCTGAAGCCTGCGACCCGCGGGTCCTTCTTGAGAATGCCGTGGACGATCGCCTTGAGCGTCCCCGTGCCCTTGCCGTGGATGATGCGGATCTCGGTGATGCCGCGGCTCAGGCATTCGCCGATGTACTCCGGGACGAGGTCCTTGACGTCCTTGGGGCTGAACGTGTGCAGGTCGAGGACACCGTCGATGGGTATTTCGACGGCCTCGTCGTCCGCCAAGGGTGGCGTCTCTACCTCGCGGTTCGTCGAGGGGGATTTCGGGGCTTTCGGCATGAGGGGATTCTAGCGCAAAAGAGCCGCTAAAGACACCGGCCGCCGTTTGACAATCGGACCCGACTTCATTAAACTAAGAGCGTTTTTTTGGCCCGCTAGCTCAATTGGTAGAGCAGCAGACTCTTAATCTGCGGGTTGTAGGTTCGAGTCCTACGCGGGTCATTCCGTTTTTATCGGACCTTCCAGAAGACCGCCCCTGAGAAGAGACTCATCGCCTCGAGAAGAAAGGCCGCAATGAAAAAAACCCTCGTTGCCCTGTCGCTGGTCCTGTTCGCCCAGTCCTTGGCGACGGCCTGGGGGCCAAGAAGCCACGGATCCCTATCGCCGCCAAGTATGCGGCGCCCCTGAACAAGATCTTCGACCTTTCCGCCCGGTTCGCTCCTCTTCACCCGGCCTTGGGGAAGGTCTACCCGGTGGCCATCGTCGAGAATAAGATATTCCATATCTTTGAGCCGGTCCCCGAGAAGAAGACCTATCGCCTCGTTCAGACGACCCCCGACACCTTCGATATTCCTGTCGGAATCCGCGCCGCCATGCCCCTCTCGTTCTGGAGCAACCGGATCGCCTGTGTCGTGACCGGTGAGGTCTTCGGCCAGCCGGACGGCTACGTCTTCATCTTTCATGAGTTCGTGCACTGCGCTCAATGGGAGGGCGGCGAACAAAAGATGAAGGAAGGCCTGTCGATCTTTCGCGAGGCGATGAAGACCAAGAACTACATGTGGGAGCTTCAATATCCGTTTCCTTATTCGAGCCCGGCCTTCGTCGCGACATATTCCGCGCTCATCAAGGCCTGGGCCGCAAACGACGCGGCGGCGGACGAGTCCCTGAGGGCGGACTTGAAGAAAGCGCTGTCTCCCGCGGAGTGGGAGTACCTGACCTGGCAGGAATGGAAAGAGGGTCTGGCCAGATTCCTCGAGAACCGCATGCGAGAGGTCGTCGGTCTAGCCGAAAACAAGGGCGGCGGCAGCCCGCCCTTCAGTCGGGTCACCTTCTATCGCGGCGGGGATGAGCTCATCCGCTTCCTCGAGCGGCGACAGCCGGGGATCGCCAACGATCTGTTGAAACTCTACCAGGTGATCATCGCCGGCCCGAATCCAGCCGCCGGCTAATCAAACCACCCTTTCCGTTTGAAATACCACAGCTCGATCCCCGCCAGGGCGATCATCAAGCCGATCACAGACAGAACCCGAACGCGGTCTTGGAGCCCGGCAGCCCGCCGACGTTCATGCCCAGCAGGCCGGCGATCAGAGCCAGGGGCAGGGTGATGGCCGACACGATCGTCAGGATGCGCAGGCGCTTTTCCACCCGGTCGTTTCCCGCCATCTGGTAGTAAGCGTGCAGATCGCTGACCCGGGTTTCCAGCCGATAGATCCCTCTTTGCGCGATCTCCACTTCGGACACCAGGTCTTGAATATACGCCTTGCGATGAGGTTCCTGCAGGGCCTCGTTGTCGGACGCGTTGAGTCCGGCGATGACGTAGAGCTGATTCTCGATCAGGGACACGAGCTTGTCGACCCGCCAGCGCAGCTCGGTCAGATCGCCGGCGTGGATCGATCCCGGGTCCTCGTTCAGGGTCTTGGCCATGCCCAGGATCTGGTCGCGGACTTCGGTTTCCGCCTGGACGCTCAGATCCGTCAGATCGTCGAGGATCAGATAGACGATCTGGACGAGGTGACTCAAGCGGGGCGCTTTCTCTCCCACCAGGCTTTGCATCAGATCGTCGATCGCAGGGATCCGTCCGTGGCGGATCGTCACCAGCACGGGAGATTGCATGACGACCGTCAGGTAGGCCGGGCCTTCCGCCTCGCCGCCAGACGCGGCCGGGAACTCCAGCAGAACCGCCCGGCCATAGGAGATCACTCCCGGAACGACGGCGGAGTCCAAACAGCGATCGAGCATGAGGGGATGAACGCTCAACGGCGCCAGGAATTGCCGCAGCTCCTCGGGCTGGGCGTCTTCAATGTCGAACCAGCTTTCGCCGAGTTGGCCCGGCTCGCCGGTTGGCCAGCCTTGCGGAGACGGTTGCTTTTGCAGCTTCCCCGAACCGAGCGAGTACCAGTTGATTCTCATCTTAAAGCCCTCTGGCAGTTCCTTTGGCCGCCATTTTAACTTAAGACTCGGGGCCTGTAAACATGGGCATGCCCCGCCCCATCTGCTATCATGGAGGTGCGTCAGCCACAAGTATCCGTCGAGTGGGCGGAGGGATCGTGGACCCTATGTCGGACCATGAACATCATCATGCGGAAGAGCATCCCTCTGTCCACGAGGGCCATGGGGCGCCCATGGCGATGAGCCACGGCCGGCCAGCGCCGGCCTCGCATGACGACCATGAGCCGAGACACACCCGGCTGGCGGCCACGGCCAGCACCTCGGCGACCTCAAGAAAAGATTCTGGGTCTCCCTCGCCGCCTCTCTGCCGGTGCTCGCGCTTTCGCCGATGGTCCAGGGCTTCCTCGGCCTCGGCGCCCGCCTGAGGTTCCCCGGCGACTCCATCGTTCTTTTTATCGTCTCGTCGTTCGTCTACTTCTATGGCGGACGCCCCTTCCTCGATGGCATCCGTGACGAGCTCAAGTCCCGCCGGCCGGGCATGATGACCCTGATCGCCGTGGCCATCACGACCGCCTACGTCTACAGCAGTGCCGTCGTCTTCGGCCTCCCGGGGAATATCTTCTTCTGGGAGCTGGCGACGCTCATCGACATCATGCTCCTCGGCCACTGGCTGGAGATGAGAGCCGTCTCCGGCGCGTCACGCGCCTTGGAGGAGCTGGCCCGGTTGATGCCTTCGGAAGCCCACCTGCTGCGGCCCGGCGGGGCCGTGATCGACGTCCCTCTCGCCGAGCTCAAGGCGGGCGACCGGGTCGTGGTCAAGCCGGGCGAGAAGGTCCCCGCCGACGGAGCTGTCGTCGAAGGCGAGACCGCGGTCAACGAAGCCATGCTGACAGGGGAGTCGGTGCCGGTGGCCAAGAGAGCGGGCGCGGGGGTCATCGGAGGATCGGTCAACGGCGAGGGCTCGATCACCGTCGAGATCCGGAAGACGGGCCGCGATTCCTACTTGTCCCAGGTCATCGACCTCGTCCGGCAGGCCCAGGAGAGCAAATCGAGGACCCAGAACCTGTCCGACCGGGCGGCGCTTGGACTGACGCTCGTCGCCATCGGCGCCGGCGCGCTGACCCTGTTCCTCTGGCTCGCCCTTTCCGGCAAAGGGTTCGCCTTCGCCCTCGAACGCATGGTCACGGTCATGGTCATCACCTGCCCGCACGCGCTGGGACTGGCCGTGCCGCTGGTCGTCGCAGTCTCGACGGCGATCTCCGCCCGCAACGGCCTTCTCATCAGGAACCGGATCGCGTTCGAGGAGGCCAGGAAGATCCAGGCCGTGATCTTCGACAAGACGGGGACGCTCACGGAGGGACGATTCGGGGTGACGGACCGGCTCGTCTTCGACGGATCGATCGGCGAAGATGCGGTCCTGAGACTGGCCGCCGCGGTCGAGGCCCGGTCCGAGCATCCGATCGCCACAGGCATCGTCGCGTCCGCGCCCGGGGTCCTCCCGGCCGTCGAGGGCTTTCTGGCCATCCCCGGAAAAGGCGCCCAGGGCCGTGTCGAAGGCAGGGAGGTCAAGGTCGTGAGCCCGGGGTTCCTGGCTGAGAACGGGATCGACCTGCATGACCCGCGGATCGCACGCTTGAGCGCCCAAGGCAAGACGGTCGTCGTCGTCCTCATCGACGGCCGTCCCGGCGGAGCGCTCGCTTTGGCCGACGTCATCAGGCCAGAATCGAAGGCGGCCGTCGCCCGGCTGAAGTCGATGGGCGTCAAGTGCATGATGCTGACCGGGGACAACCGCCTCGTCGCCAAGTGGGTGGCCGACGAGCTGGGGCTCGACGACTATTTCGCCGAGGTCCTGCCTCAGGATAAAGCCCGGAAGATCCGGGAGGTCCAGGGGCGCGGACTGGTCGTCGCCATGGTCGGGGACGGCGTCAACGATGCCCCCGCCCTCGCCCAGGCCGATGTCGGCGTCGCCATCGGAGCCGGCACCGATGTGGCCGTGGAGACGGCCGATATCGTTCTTGTCAGGAGCAACCCGCTCGATGCGGCGACGATCATCCGATTGGCCCGGGCCACCTACCGGAAGATGGTCCAGAACCTGGCTTGGGCTACGGGCTACAATGCGGTCGCGATCCCTCTCGCCGCCGGCGCGCTCTATCGGGCGGGTATCCTGTTGAGCCCGGCCCTGGGCGCGGTCCTGATGTCGTTGAGCACCATCATCGTGGCCTTCAACGCCCAGCTGCTGAAGCGGGCGGCTGTTCAGTGATATAAACGGCCCGGAAACTCCGGCCGTATGCTCATCAAGGGAGGTCGCTGCCATGATTGAACGGAGAGTCATGAGTCTGATGATGGCCGTGATCCTGCTGTCGGGCCTCATCCTCGCGATGCCCGTCGCCGCCCAGGACAAGCCCGACGATAACGCCGTCTGGACGGCGTTCATCAGCTGGTTCAAGTCCGCCCCGCTCGGCGGCGACCCGTTCGCCGCCTATGCGGCGAAGCTCGAGAAGGAGGGCGTGCCCGGGACGGAGGTCGAGCGACGCCTGGCCACGATCTCCAGGCTTTTTTCGACGCGTCCGGAGGGTGTCGAAGCCTTCTACGACCGGACGTACTCCCAGCCGCTGACTGGAAACCCGGCCCGGGACCGGCTTCCCTCGGCCCCGAGCTCTTTTCTCGTCGAGGCCGCCAAGGGGCTCAAGCCCGGAACCGCGCTGGACCTCGGCACAGGCCAGGGCCGCAATGCCGTCTTCTTGGCCGGCCAGGGCTGGGAGGTGACCGGTCTGGACATCTCCCAGGCCGGGTTGGACGCGGCCAAAGAGAACGCTGCCAAGTCGGGAGTCCGCATTCAGACGGTGAAAGCGGACTATGGGTCTTTTGACTTCGGGGCCGGGCAGTGGGACCTGATCGTCATGGATTTTGCCTGGGCCCCCGTGGCCGAGCCGGACTTTGTCGCCAAGATCGAAAGATCCCTGCGGCCGGGAGGGATCGTCCTCTTCGAGCACTTCGTCAACAAGCCCGAGGATCGCTATGCGCCGATGGTCCGGGCGCTCGAGCCCGGCGCGCTGAAGGGCTATTTCCCAGGCTTCGAGATCCTGTCTTATGATGAAGGGGAAGGCAAGGCCGATTGGGGAGGGCCGGGCTCCCGCATCGTCCGCATGCTCGCCCGGAAGAAGTCCCGAGCCCCGGTTCCCCTCACCTGGTGAGTGAGGCGACCGTCTTCGCGATCAGGCGGTTGAACTCGTCGGGACGCTCGAGCATGGGATAGTGGCCCATGTGCGTCATGATGACCGCGGCGAAATCGGGCTTGATCTTTCTGTTGGCCTTGATGTCCGTCGGAAAGAGGTCGCCGTTGATGGCCCTCATCGGAGCCTGGAGACGACGGACCGCGGCGGCTTCCTCGTATCCCGCCGTGCCCAGGAACATCGCCTTGGCCGCCGAAGGCGACGTGCCCGACATGCGCCTCTCCGCGTCCGCGACGATGGCCGGATCGGCGTCCTTGTGGAAGAGCATCCCGACCATCATCTTCAGTGCGGCCGGATAATCTTTCTCGAAAAGCTCCGCCCTTTGCCGCATCTCCTCGGCGGGGATCCTCTCGCTGAAAGCCTGGAACGTGTCGACGCCCACGACCCCAAGCACCCGCCCCGGGAGGAGCAGAGCCGCCTCGACGGCCACGGGCCCGCCGAGCGAATTGCCGAAGATGATGACCTTCTTGGCTTTCTCCGCATCGATGACGGCCTTGACGTCCGCCCCGAACTCCGGCAGGCCCCATTTGACCCGGTTGCCGCCCGACTCGCCGTGGCCGGCGAGATCGAGGGCGATCGTCCGGTAGCGCGGGCCGAAGGCCTTGAGCTGGCCGTCCCAGAAGCCGCGGTTGGCGAGCCCGCCGTGAACAAAGACGAGCGACGGCTCCCCCGTCCCGGCGACCGAGTAGACGATCTCGACCCCGTCCGCGGAGCGGCACGTCTTCCTGATCACCTGGACCTCCCTCGGGTTCTTTCCGGCGGCCCCTGCGGCCAGGACCATGGCCAGAGCGGCACCCATCAGGACCATCCCGAGCGTGATCTTTGTTGACATCTCGACCTCCCTTGAGTTCTGGTACTGGCGAATTGAATTTCGGTGACACACAACTAAATACACCTAATTATTATCTCGGGGTGAATTAAGTGTATTTAGTTGTGTGTCACCGAATTAATGACTAGAATCAGTATATCAGAAAAGGCCGGTGAAGCCCGAACGAGGTAACCCATGAGCCGACACCAGATCCGCCGCCGCGATTTTCTCAAGACCGTGGCCGCCGCCGCGGCCTCGACAGTCCCGCTTGCGGGCCATCCCGTCCCCACAGGCAAAGGGACGATCCCGGCTTCCGGCTTCGACGCGAAGGGGCTGCCGACCGCCCTGCTCGGCAAGACCGGCGCCCCCGTTCCGCGCATCGGCATCGGACTCGGCAGCCGCTTCTGCGCGGTCGAAAACGAGGACAAAGCCCTCGAGATCCTCGAGACAGCGCTCGATCACGGCTTCTTCTACTGGGACACGGCCCACGACTATACGAACAAGACGATCGTCAGCGAAGAGCGCATCGGCCGGGTCCTGGCGCGGCGCCGGAACGAGGTCTTCCTGGCGACCAAGTTCGAGGCGCGGACCTATGACGGCGTCATGCGCCACCTCGAGGAAAGCCTGAAGCGCCTGCGCACCGACCACATCGACCTCTACCAGGTCCACCTGATCGCCTCGATGGCCGACCTCGACACGCTCGGTCTCCCGGGCGGGGCCCTCGACGCCCTGCGCAAGATCAAGGACCAGAAGATCGCCCGCTTCATCGGGTTCTCCGGCCACGGCGACGCGGCGGCCATGGCCGAGGCGGCCCGGCGCCACGATTTCGACACGATGCTCATCGCCCTCAACCACTATGAGGAGCGGAAGGGCGATCTCGAGGGCGGGGCCATCCCGGCGGCCGCCGCCCGGAAGATGGGCATCATGATCATCAAGTCCGTCCGGCCGCGCGAAACGGTCGCGGGCCTGGCCGCCGCGGACCTCATCCGCTACGCCCTGACCCTGCCGCTCGTCCATTCCGCTGTCGTCGGCACCGACAGCGTCGACGTCGTCCGCAAGAACGCCGCCCTCCTGCGCGATTTCCGGCCGCTCTCTCCCGAAGAGATGTCCCGTCTCACAGTCAAGCTCGAACCGTTCTTCGCCGGCGCAAGCCTGCCCTGGATGCGGCCGGGGTATCGGGACGGGGAGGGGTGTTGACCGGCCGAGCGCCTGCCGCCCTGGCCGTTGCGGCCCTGCTCGCGCTCGCCGCGTGCCGGACCGGCGGGCGGGACCTCTCTCCGGCCGTCAAGAGCGACTTCGAAGGCGGCACGGCCGACGGCTGGGTCCCGAACGACCCCGCTCACTGGAGAGTCGCCGACGACAGTGGCTCCAGAGTCTACGAGCTGACCGCGCCCGGCACTCCCGGTCCCGTCAGAGCCCCGACTTCCTTCTCCGTCCTCGCCGGCCACGATGTCGCCTCCTTTGAATTCTCAGGACGGGTTCGCTGTGATACGGACCCGGCGACGCCCGTCCGCGACATGTGCGTTCTCTTCCACTATCGGGACCCGACCCATTTTTATTATGTTCATTTTGCCGGGTCGAGCGACGGCGTTCACAACATCATTGGCCTGGTCGACGGCGCCGATCGGGTCAAGATCAACGCCGAGCCCGCCGGGGCCTCGGTCTTCCGCCTGACCGACCGCGCCTGGCACGCGTTCAAAGTGACGTGCGACGCCCGGACCGGGGAGATCCGGGCCTACCTCGACGATATGACGGCACCCATCCTGACGGCCCGCGACCGGACGCTCGGCCATGGCCTGGTCGGGGTCGGGTCCTTTGACGACACCGGCGCCTTCGACGACCTGGAGCTCCGCATCCCGGGGAAGTGAACGGATCTCTTTCAGCCGCGATTTTGCCGGCCGGTCCGTTCCTGCTAAAATGGCTTCATGACCATTCGCAAAGCTCTGAAAGCCTTCCTCAACCCGCCTCAGACCGCGCCTTCGGACGACTCCTGCATCCTTTTCGAGAGCCCCGAGGAGCTCGACGAGGCCATCCGTTCCCGCGACAAGCTCATGGTCCTCTTCTACGCCTCCTGGTGCCCGTTCTCCCAGGCCTTCCTCTCGACGTATCTGACCCACGCCGCCTCCGGCGACCCCTGTTACTCGCGCATCATCGTCGACGAGGGCGACCCCGTCGTCGAGAAATACCAGATCGAGGTCTTCCCGACCGTCCTGTTCTTCGAGAAAGGCCGCCTCGTTCACCGCCTGGACGGCGGGTATCACCGCGGCCTGACCCAGGGCCAGCTCGAGGACTTTACCCGCCGATGCGCGGTCAAGTGATCTGATGATCCAAGAAAGGTCGACCTCATGAACAAGCCCATCGCCCTGACCCTCCTTCTCGCCGGGTTCGCCTGCTTTTTCCTGGCGGGATGTCAGACCAAGGAGGAGCCGCTCGCCGAGACCAACTTCAAATCCCTTCTCAAGCTCACCGCGAACGACGCCGCCGACTCGGACAACTATGGCTTTGGCGTCTCGCTCAACGGCGATCGCGCCCTCGTCGGCGCTCCCGGTGCGGACGGCGCGGGCACGGACCGCGGCGCCGCCTACCTCTATCTGAGAACCCAGGGGGGCACTGACGGATGGGGCCTGGTCAAGACGCTCGTCGCCGAAGACACGGCCGACGGCGATTTCTTTGGCGTTTCCGTCTCCCTCTCGGGCGACTATGCCGCGGTCGGGGCGGTCGGCGAGAACGGTTCCGGGACCGATCAGGGCGCCGTTTATCTCTTTTATCGCAACCAGGGCGGGGCCGACAATTGGGGCCAGGTCCGGAAGATCTCCGCCAGCGACAAGGGCGACAATGACGGATTCGGGTTCTCCGCGTCCCTCGACGCGGGAACGCTCATCGTCGGGTCGGACGGCGAGGACGGGGCGGGCACGGACCGCGGCGCGGCCTACATTTTCGCCAAGGACGCGGGCGGGACCGATAACTGGGGACAGGTCGCCAAGCTCGTTGCGACGGCTCCCGCCGATAGCGACCGGTTCGGCTACGCCGTCGCCCTCGAGGGGGACTTTGCCGTCGTCGGCGCCCCGAGGGAGGATGGGGGCGGGACCGATCGGGGCGCGGCCTATCTGTTTTCCCGCAACCTCGGCGGGGCCGATGCCTGGGGCCTCACAAAAAGGCTCGCTCCGGCCGATCCGACCGACAACTCTTGGTTCGGCAACGCCTTGGACGTCGATGGGTCGTTGGCGGTCGTGGGCTCGGCCTGGGACGACGGCGGGGGAACGAACCGGGGCGCGGTTTACGTGTTCGGCCGGGACGTGGGCGGCGCGGACCTCTGGGGCCAGATCAAGAAGCTCGTCGCCAGCGATATCAACGACGGCGACTTTTTCGGCTACAGCGTCGACCTGAACGGCGCGGACCTCGTCATCGGGGCCAGCTGGGCCGAGGGCGGAGGCACGGAACGGGGGCAGGCCTACTTCTTCTCCAAGGACGAGGGCGGCGCGAACAACTGGGGCGAAGCCCAGCGCCTCCGGGCGAACGACGGCGCGAACGGGGATTGGTTCGGCTGGTCGTCCGCCATCTCCGGCTCGTACATCCTGGTCGGCGCCTCCGGCGAGGACGGGGCCGGAACGGACCGGGGCGCGGTTTACGTCTTCAAGAAGATCTGAGACGGGCTTCGGCCCCGCCCGATTGACAGCCCCTCGGTTTTCGGGGAGAATCGCCCTGGTTCGTGCGTCCGGCACGGCCGGAGTCCCATGCCGATTGCTCGATACGACCTGGCCATCACCCACGATTGGGAGTACGACCGGGATTTCGTGCGCCTCGTCGCCGGATCGGCACGAAGCCGCGGCCTCGACACCGTCCTCATCGCGCCGGCGGACGCCCGGCGCGCCCTCGAGGACTTCCGGTCCGGCGCCCTGGACTTCCGCGTCCTGCTGGACCGCGCTTCGGGCTCCTCGCCGGAATTCGTCGAGCTGCAGGCCCTGGCCCTTCAGGGGGGACGGGACGTTATCGACGGCCTGGACAAGATCCGCTGGGCCTCGGACAAGGCGACCATGCACCTCGAATTCCTGTCCGCCGGCATCAACACGCCCCATACGGTGATCCTCCCTGCGTACGCCGCCCAGCCCGACATCCTGCTGACGGCCCGCGAACTGGCGCCGCTCGGGGTCCCCTTTGTCATCAAGCCTGCCAACACGACCGGGGGCAGTCTTGGGGTCGTCGCCGACGCCGCGGGTCTCGCCGACGTCTTGGAGGCCCGGAGGAGCTATCCGGCCGATAAATACCTCCTCCAGGAAAAGGTCATCCCCGAGGTCCGCGACGGGCGGAGGTTCTGGTTGAGGGGATTCTATGTGCTCGGCGAGGTCTACCTCACCTGGTGGGACGACCGCAGCCATATCTATGCGGAGATCGGGTACGACGAGGCCGCGCGGCACGGGCTCATCCCGATCTACGGGATCGTCCGGACGATCGCCCGCGTTTCCAGGCTCCGGTTCTTCTCGACCGAAGTGGCCATGGATGTCGCCGGCCGGCTCGTCGTCGTCGACTATGTCAACGAGATCTGCGACATGAGGCTGCGCTCCGTCCATGCCGACGGAGTGCCCGATGCCATCGTCGCGAGGATCGCCGATCGGATCGCCGCGTATGCCGGAGGGGCCGTCGAGCCCGAGCGCCCGGCGGAGGAGGTCTGAATGAAGTTCCGGGGACTGATCATCGGCCTCCTTCTGGTGCTGGTCATTGTCTACGGCATCTTCTTTACCAAGACCGCCAAGGACGACAAGGGGGGCCTCGAGATCATGGTCGACAAGTACCTCGAGTCGAAGATCAAGCTGACCGAGGTCAACCTGGAAAGCTTATCGCGGGTGATCCTCACGTCTGCGACCGAAGGGGAGGGTCTCCCCGAATCGCTCGACGCGCTGAGGCGTTTCCACCCCACGGCGGGCTCCTTGCCCGATGCGTGGGGGACGAAGATCCGCTATGAGCGGCTGTCGGACTCGAGCTTCCGGCTCCGCTCGGCCGGGCCGGACCGGGTCTTCGACAACGGCGACGACATCGTCAAGGATTTTTGACGAACAGCCGCTTCAGACGGGCCCAGATCGTCTTCCGCGGCGGGGCTTCCTCGATCTCGAGCTTGCCGACCGACTTGCGGAACGGCGCCTGGGGCGGGAAATAGGGGGCGTGCCGGAGAAGGGCCAGGTTGTATTCCTTGCGTTTGTCGGGGTCCCGGAGCGTCTGGAAGGCCTCCTGGAGGCGCTCAAGGATGAGCCCGCGCTCGACCTCGGAGACGAGCCCGTAGAGGGCCAGAGACCCGTCCTTGTAGGTGGACAGGGCGGCCTGGTAGCCCTCCCAGATCTCGTCTTGAGAGGCCGTCCTCTCGACCGAGAGGAGCTCGTAATAGTTCCAGTCCTCGATTCTCTTCAGCATCAGGCGTCCGGCAGGCGGATCTCGGGGGGCGTCCGCAGGGTGAACTCGATCGAGTAAGCCAGCTCCTCGGACATCTGCCGGATGGCCTTGGCCGCGGCCGAGTTCCGGTGGTCCGGGTAATACGGCCGGAGGGCCCGGAGAGAGTCGTGGACGTCCTCGTCGAACGGGACGGCGCCGAGGTATTTCATGTCGATGAGCAGGTACTTGCGGACAACGTCGGCCACGGACCGCCCGAGGAGGGCGTCCTCCTCGTCCCGCGCCTTGTTCATGACCAGGCAGGGCCGGAAGCCGCGCAAGGCCCGATAAAGGATGGTCCCGTAGGACCGGTCGGTCTCCATGAGCGACTTGAAGAAGCCGTAGAGCGACTGGGAGTTCTTTTCGATCTGGTCGAGCATCTTCTGGTGCAGGTCCCGGATCTTGTAGTGGTCCATGTAGAGCTTGAGGACCCGCATGATGCAGGATTTCAGGAAAAGATAGGTGTTCTCGATGGACGTCGGTTCGGGCGTCGTCACGACGACGCCGGGATTGGCGCTCAGGAAGAAATCGAGCGTGTTGAACGAGCTGCCCGTGCCCAGATCGAGGATGACGTTCGGAGTCGGGAGCTGGCGGACTTGGCGCAGGAGCCGGAGCTTGCGGTAATGGGCGAGGTTGGCGATAAAAAGGATATTTTCCGATCCCCGGACGAGGCGCAGGTTCTTGTATGGCGTCTCGACGGCCGCGGCCTCGAGGGACGGGACGGAACCTGTCAGGAAATCGCCGAGGTCCGGGTGGGCGGCCTTCATCCCCAGCAGAGTGTGCAGGTTCGGGGCGCCGAGATCGGCGTCGATCAGGACGACCTCACGGTCGAGGGAGGCGAGGTGGAGGCCGAGATTCGCGGCGATAAAGCTCTTGCCCGTGCCGCCCTTGCCGCCGCCTATAGCCCAAATCCGTTTATCCATACGTCTCTTCTAAACCTTGGCCCCGCCCTTATTTTTATCACAGACGCCGGATGAATTCAATCGAACGAACGGCTTCGTCCTGGCCGCTGCGGCGACGCGGAGGATGGCGCGCGAGAGAAGACCGAGCCGTCGCTGCTATCGGACCGGATGGGCCTCTTCGCCTTCGATCGCCCCGCCCTTTTTCCGTTGCCAGGCCTTGCGGATGAGGATGAGCACGGCCAGGAGGATCGCGGCGATCATGGCCCGGGCGCCCCAGAGATAGGGCCGGTTGGCCGGGTCCTTGCCGGTCATCAGGAACTCCTTGACCGCATCCTGGTAGGTCCAGACGCCCAGCATGATGAGCAGGTAGAGCGGGGTGATCCAGGTCAGGACGAACTTGAAGATGCCGGGGACCTTGAGATCGGCGCCCTTATGCATCTCCACCCAGCCGTTCTTGAGCTTGAAGACCCAGGAGAAAAGGACGATCTCGATGGCCGCGAAGACGACCAGGCCGAAGGTGCCGGCCCAGAAGTCGAGCTCGTCGAGGAAGCCGAACTTGAAGAAGGCGATGACGATCGCCGACATGACGACGAGGACCGAGAAGACGACGATGACGGCCTTCTCCCGTTTCCACTTGAACTCGTCCTCGAGGAAGGCGATGGCCGGCTGGGTCAAGGCCACCGACGAAGTGATGCCGGCGATGAAGAGCAGGAAGAACCACATCCCGCCGAAGATCTGGCCGAGCGGGATCTTCTGGAAGATGACCGGCAGGGCCTGGAAGCCGAGGTTGAAGGCGCCGCCTTGGGCGATCTGCCGCGTTTCCGCCAGCCCGAAGAACGCCACCGCGATGGGGATGGCCACCGTCCCGCCCAGGATGACCTCGGCGAACTCGTTGGTCGAGGCGGTGGTGATGCCGTTGAGGGTGATGTCCTGCTTCTCCCGGACGTAGGAGGCGTAGGTGTTGATGATGCCCTGGCCGAGGCTCAGGGTGAAGAAGATCTGGCCGGCCGCGACCAGCCAGACCGAGGCCGACCCCAGGCGGCTGAAGTCCGGGTTCCAGATGTAGCCCATGCCGTTGGCGATGTTCAGCTCCGGCTGGGACGGGTCGGGCGTGCCCATGGTCAGGACCCGGACGACGAGGACGATGCCGAAGATGAAGAGAAGCGGCATGCCGTACTTGGCCAGGACCTCGATGCCCTTGGAGATGCCCTTGTAGAGGAAATAGAAATTGAGGCCGATCGTGATGGCCCAGAAGATGAGCACCGGCCAGAGGTTGCTGAAGAACTGGTTGGATTCGACGCCCTGGAAGCCGCGCAGGAACTGGCCCATGGCGTCGCGGTTGGCATGGCCGAAGTACCTGCCCGTCACCGAGAACCAGGAGTAGCCGAGGCACCACGACTCGATGAAGTTGTAGTAGATGACGATGATGAAGGGGATGACGATGCCCAGGGCGCCGAGGTACTTCGACGGGGCCTTCTTCCAGAGGAGGTTGAGCATGCCCGGGGTCGTGCCGTGGCCGTGGACGCCGCCCATGCGGCCGATCGTCCACTCGACCCACATCATCGGGATGCCGAGAAGGAGGAAGGCGACGAAGTAGGGGATCATGAAGGCGCCGCCGCCGTTGGCCGCGGCCTTGACCGGGAAGCGGAGGAAGTTGCCCAGTCCGATGGCGTTGCCGGCCACGGCCAGGATGAGGCCGATGCGCGAGCCCCACTGCTCGCGGCCGCCGGCCTCGACGACGACCTCCGGCCTCTTGGCGAAGAGGACCCGGGAGAAGCAGTAGATGGTCAACGTCAGGATGAAACCCCAGCCGAAAACGAGAAAGATCCAGCCGTTGGTGGTGATGCCTTGAGTCATGGGACCTCCTCGGGATTGGAAGAAATCCTAGATACCATAGGACGTTCCTCCTGTCAAAACAAATCCGGGGCCTTGCGTTTTGCCCCGGTTTCTGCTATCGTTGACCATTAAACCTGTCTAATTTTCCGCAGGAGCCGACACACTTTGGACGCATTTGGGAATATCGACAGCAAGTACCGGTTCATCATCATTGCCGCGAAACGGGCCAAGCAGCTTCTCAAGGGTGCCAAGCCCAAGATCCAGGGCCGGTCCAAGAATCCCATCCGCATCGCCCAGACCGAGGTCCGGAACGGATTGATCGAATACGAGATCATCCCGGCCCGGATCGACGAGGTCCCCGAGCGCGAGGAGCGCGTCTTTGTGGGCGGCGGGATCCCCGACGAAGCGGTGGAATCCGACGGCCTCGCCGTCAAGGACGTCGAAGGCGACGTCGAAGTCGAGCCCGGGGAAGAGCACGAAGAGGAAGGGGCCGACGAAGAGAACGGCGAGGAAGAGGACGCCATCCCGAAAGACGACAAGGACGATTAGGCCGGCGCCGGCGGCTCAGTCCGCCCGGTGCGTTTCTCCCCGGCCGCCAAGCAGCGCGACGTAGCTCAGGGTGATGAAGTCTGCCCGCCCGAATCCGAGCGAGCGGGCAAAACGGGTGATCTCGTGGCGTTCGCCCTCGAGCTCGACGAAATTCCCCACGGACGTCTCATCGATGCAGATGGTCAGCCGGCTCTTCCTGAGCACGGTCCTGTGCTTCGCATAGGAGAACGTCTCCCGGAGGCCCAGGGCCTTGAGGATCGCCCTCAAGTCCTTGGGGTTGCGGACCTGGGTCTCGATCTCCTCGCGGACCTTGAACGACCGGGATTTTTGCGGTTCGCCCTTGAAGGTCAGAGTGGCCCGCTTTCCCGCCGTGCGCAGGCGGAGGGTCCGGCGCGCCTGGTGGAGAACCGGGGGGTCGAAATCGAACAGGCTGTTGCGCTCAAGATGCCTGTCCCGGGAGACCACCACGGCGCCGAGCCCAAGGATCTTCTCCCGAAAGGCCTTGGGATCGTCGATCTTGATCTTGACTTCGATCTCGGTCATGTCGCCCCCCGCTTGGGACCTCACCGATTCCGCAGTAGTCCGAAGACGGCCAGCCGGATGAGCGTTTCCCGCGGCGTCGTATCCGGAAAGGGGTTGATCGCCTCGAGGGACTTCTCGGCGAATTCGCGGGCGCGGCCGGTGGCGTAGTCCAGGGCGCCTCCGGCGGCCAGGGCCGCGACGAGCTCGCGCCGTTCCTCGCCGGAGATGTCCTTGCGGCCGACGAGCGACTTGACCCGATCCCGCCCTGCGCGCCCGCCTGACGCGAGCGCCCGGATGAGCGGCAAGGTGATCCGTCCTTCGCCGAGGTCGGACAGGACGGGCTTGCCGAGGACCCGGGCATCCCCGGTGACGTCGAGCAGGTCGTCGACGATCTGGAAGGTCTTGCCCAGGTTCAGTCCGTACGCGGCGACGGCCTCCTCCTCCTCGGGCGAGGCCAGGCCGAGGATGGCCCCGATGCGGCAGCAGGCGCCGAAGAGGACGGCTGTCTTGTTCTCGACGATGTCCAGGTACTGGCCTTCCGTGATCTTGAGATCGCCGCTCCGGGCGTACTCGTCGAGCTCGCCTTCGACCATCCGCGCCGAAACGTCGGCCAGGAGCCGGATGACCCGCTCGTGGCGGGACTGCAGCGACAGGCCGATGGACTTGATGTAGAGATAGTCCCCGAGGAGAACGGTGATGTTCGGCCCCCATTTCGTGTGGACCGATTCCTTGCCGCGCCGGACGCCGGCATTGTCGACGATGTCGTCGTGGATGAGGCTGGCGGTGTGGAGGAGCTCGACGAGCGAGGCCAGGAAGACCGATTCCTCGCTGCCGGGGCTGAAGAGGCGGGAGGTCAGCAGGACGAGGGCCGGGCGGAGGCGCTTGCCCTTCTTGCGCAGGACGTAGCCGCTGATCTCGGCGGTCAGGGGGTTGGACGAGCGGGACCAGGATTCGAGCCGGTCTTCGACCCGGTCGAGATCGGACCGGATCTCCTTGTAGAGCGAGGACATGTCCTTCCACTTGGGGACGGACGACCAGCGGTCGAGCAGGGGGGTCTGCGAAGTCATCGGTAGTTCATGAACTGCATATGGATGCCGAGGTCCTTCCCCTTGAGAAAGGCCATGACCTCCTGGAGGACATCGATCTTGGCCGAGGAGATCCGCACCTCGTCGCCTTGGATGGCCGCCTGGGCCTTGAACTTCTCCCCCTTGATCAGCTTGACGATCTCGCGGGCCTTCTCGATCGGGATGCCGGCCTGGAAGAGGACGTCCTGCTTGACCGTGCGGTTGGCCCCGTCCTCGATGCGGCGATACTCGAGGGCCCGCAGGGGGATCTTCCGCTTGACCAGCTTCTCTTCGAGGGCCGCCCGCAGCGCCTTGATCTTGAATTCGTCCTCGGCGACGAGCGTCATCTTGTCCTTCTCGAGGACGATGTCGACCCGGCTGTTCTTGAAATCGAAGCGGTTGCGGATCTCCTTGAGGGCGACGTTGACGGCGTTGGCGACTTCCTGGAGATCGATGCGCGAGACGATATCGAACGAGTGATCCAAGCCCATGGCGCCGCTATCTTAACATCAGCCCCCCGTTTTTTCAAACGGGAAGAAACCGGCGAAATTCAGGGTCGTCGCTTCGGCCAGGTCCTCGAGGGGCAGGCCCCGGACCCCGGCCAGGACGCGGGCCGTTTCGATGACGAAGGCGGGCTCGTTCCGCCGCCCGGACCCCCGGTAGGGCACGGGGGCGAGATAGGGGGAATCGGTCTCGACGAGCAGACGGTCGAGGGGGACCCGCGAGGCGACCTCGCGCAGGGCGCCCGACTTGGGGAAGGTCAGAATGCCCGAGAATGAGACGAAAAAGCCGCGGTCGAGCATGGCCCGGGCCGTTTCCCAGTCCTCCGTGAAACAGTGCAGGATGCCCCCGCCGCGGAATCGCTCGGCGTCGACCGCGGCGATGATGTCCGCGCCGGCGAGACGGCTGTGCAGGAGGACCGGCAGGCCGGCGGCGGCCGCCAAAGCCAGCTGGCTGCGCAGCGCTTGGCGCTGGACCTCGGCGGGCGATAAATCATAGTGGTAGTCGAGCCCGATCTCGCCGACCGCCCGGATAGCCCGCCGGGCGGCCAGACCTTCGAGCTCGCGGAGATGGTCCGGCGTGAGGTCTTTGGCCTGGTGAGGGTGGACGCCGGCCGCGGCCAGGACCGTCGGGAATTCCCCTTCCAGAGCGGCGATCGCCGGGAAACTGGCGGGACGCGTCAGGTCGGTCGGGCAGAGGATGGCGACGACGCCCGCGTCGAAGGCCCGGCGGACGGTCGCGGCCCGGTCGGGGTCGAACTCGGGCATGTCGAGGTGGGCGTGGGAGTCGACGAGGCGAAGACATCGGGGACATGTACCGCTTCGGTACGTGTCCCCCTTCTTAGATTGCTCGCTCAAGCGACCTGCCAGCGAAAAAAACGGGGACATGTACCCAAGGTACGTGTCCCCGTTCTGAGATTACTGGGCCAGTTTCGTCCGCAGCGTCCGGAGCGGGATGGCGCCGTAGCTGAGGAGCTTCTGCAGGAAGTCTTTGGCGTTGAACGACTCCCCTTTGAGCTTGCCGTAATCTTTCTCCATGGCCAGGATCTCGCGGTAGCCGATGTAGGGCTGGGACCCCTCACCCGGGCTGAGGACGATCTGGTTCCAGCGGCGCTCGGCTTCGATCTTGGACATGAAGCCCTTGGTCATCATCGTGTCGACGACCTTCTCCTTGGTGTAGGTGCCTTGATGCACGGACACGTCCATCTGGAAATCGAGGACGTTCTTGAGAAGGAGCTTGAGCTGGTTGAGCCGGCTCCGCAGGTCATAGTTGCCGTAGCCGCTCTCCATGAACATGTCCTCGAGGAAGATGGGCCAGCCCTTGATCAGGCCCTGATTGGCGGCCATCCTCTTGACGACGGAGGGGTCTTTCCGGGCCAGGGCCATCGGAACGAAAACGCCCGGAAAGATCTTCTGGACGGTCATGAAATCGACGTAGTAATTGTTGTGTTCCTCAAGGAACGATGTGGCGTCCTCGGCCGACCACGCCGCGGGGATAGGCCGGACGTAGAGGGTGTACGGGCCGCTTCCTTCGAACGCGCCGGGGCCGGTCAGGAGCGTCCAGGCGCCGTCGGCGAAGTACGCGGGCATGGGCTCGATGGCCAGAGGGTCGGCGGGCAGGTCGATCACGCCCTGCTGCTGGATGAAGGTCCTGATGTTGGAGACGCCGGTCGTGATGCGATTGACGAACTCGTCCCGGCCGACGTGGTCACTCTTGATCTTGTCGAGCACGCCCTGGATGACGATGTTCCGCGTCTGTTCCTCGCCCTTGGTCCGTCCCAGCTGCTCGATGTCGACGTTGGGGTACATGAGCTTGTAGAAGGGGATGCAGACGAGGAGCATCTCGCGGCGGATGTTGGCCACGTCCGTCTGCGATTGCGGCAGGAGCTCCTCGACGATGGGGAGATTCCCCTGGGTCGTCTTCTGGAGGATCTGCTTGTGCCAGTCTCGCATCCGGAAGTTGCCCGTCGACTTGGCCAGCAGCTCGCCCTTCAGGTACCTTTGGTAGTCCTCGAGGGCCGCGACGACCTTGACGGTCTCGGCCTGGAGGGCCGAGGCGCCCCCGGAGAGCTTGGGGACCTCGATCCGGTAGAAATCGATGATGGCCGGCATCTGATCGATGGCGGCTTGGGTGTATTCCTGCGGCGGGTTCTTCAGGCTGTCCTTGGCCCTCTTGATCAGACCCGGGAGGAGCTTGGCCCGGGCCGTGGCGGCGGCCACGCCGGAGCTGCCGTTCTTGACGAGAAGGCTCCGCACGCTCTGGACGAACAGGTCGTTGTAGAGCATGGGGTTGTCGTTCCAGGGCAGGATGTATTGGAGCTTGAGGAATTCGAGGTCGATAAAATCGAGGAGCATCTCGCGCTCGATCTGGTTGTCCGCGGAGAGCTTGCCCATATCGAGCTTGGAGACGAGCTCGGTGTTGAAACCGGTCAGGGTCTCGTTGAACTTATCGAGAGCGCCTTCGCCGGGGTCCTCGAGCTTGTCGTTGTATTTCGTGTAGCCCTGGAGGGTCCCGGTCGTCGGGTAGAACTTGAAATAGGAGTCCCAGAACGTGTCCTGGAACTTCTTGAACTTGGCGTCTTCGGCCGATTGGGCCAGAAGGACGCCCGTCGTGCAGGCGAAAACGGCCAGCACGGCGACGACGATGGCTGTCTTCTTCATGCGTGCCTCCTCACTGCGGTCTCGGAAATCCTAGCATACTTCATCATTCCCTGACAAACCCTTTTCGAACCCTCGCTCTATATGAAACGGGGACTTGGCTTACCACCGGATAAAGGCCGATGCCCAGGTATATCCCGACCCGAAAGCGGTCAGCGCGACGAGGTCCCCCCGCTTGATCCGGCCGGACCGGACGGCTTCGTCGAGCGCGATGGGGATGGAGGCGGCGGTCGTGTTGCCGAAGCGGTCGATGTTCCGGATGACCTTCTCGACCGGGATCTTCAAGCCCTTGGCGACCATGAGCGAGATCCGATCGTTGGCCTGGTGGGGGATGAGGGCGTCGATGTCCTCGATGGCCAGACCGTTCTCGTCGAGCCCGGCCCGGATCGCTTCGGGCATGCGCTGGCAGGCGTTGACGAAGACGCGCCGGCCCTCCATCCGCGGGAAGAAACGGCCTTCCTCGAAAAAGGCCTTCTGGAAGGTCGGGTTGTCCGCGGGGCAGGGCTTTTCCATCCACAGGTCGGAGACGAAGTTCCCGTCGGCGTAGAGATGCGTCGAGAGGATGCCGCGCCCGTCGTCTTCCGTGCCCGGCTCGAGGATGACCGCGCCGGCGCCGTCACCGAAGAGGACCGACATGTCCCGGCCTTTGTCCGAGAAATCGAGGTTGGTCGACTGGACCTCGGCGGCGACGAGGAGGATGCGCTTGTAGGTCCCGGTCCGGATGTACTGGTCGGCGGCGGACAGGGCGTAAAGGAAGCCGCTGCACTGGTTGCGGACGTCCAGGGCGCCGGTCGTGCCCAGCCCGAGCCTGGCCTGGACGAGGACGCCGATGCCGGGGAAATAGTGGTCGGGGGAGAGGGTGGCGGCGATGACGAAGTCGATGGAGGAAGGCTCGACGCCGGCCGCGGCCATGGCCCGGCGGGACGCCTCGATGGCCAGGTCGGACGTGCCGACCCCGGCGTCGACGTGGTGCCGCTCGCGGATGCCGCTCCGCTCGCGGATCCACTCGTCCGAGGTGTCCATGAGCTTTTCGAGGTCCTGGTTGGTGACGATCCGAGGCGGGACGTAGTGGCCGGTCCCGGTGATGATGGTCCGACGCGTTGGCATGCTCATATTCATTATAAAGGAAGCCTCCTTAAAAATATACTCCCGGCCCGGGCCGCCCGGTTCAGAGCAGGCCCTTCCAGAGGTACCAGGCGATCGTCTCGCCGAGACCCTGTTCGAGCGAAAAGATGGTCTCGAAGCCCAGCTCCCGCCGGGCCTTGCTCACGTCGGCCACCCAGCCGTCCGGCTTCATCTGCTTGATCTTGCTGACGTTGATCAGGCTGTTCCCGATGCCGAGGAGGCGCCCGACGCCTTCCGACGCGGCCGAGGCCAGATAAGCCGACCAGAGGGGCAGCCGGAGGGGGACGGGCTTCTTTCCCAGGAACGAGGCGGCGACGGCGCCGATCTCCTCCCAGCCGTAGGCGCGGGGATCGGCGATGTTGAAGATCTCGCCGCTTGGCCGGCCCCGGTCCGCGGCCAGGCGGGAAGCCCGAACGGCGTCCCGGACGTAGAGGAGGCTCAGGATCTTGCGGCGCCCGAGCACAGGCTTGACGCCGCGCTTGATCCAGCGGAAGAATTCGAGAAAGTCCTCGTCCCGGGGCCCGTAGACGGCTGCAGCCCTCAGCAGGACGACGGAGAAGCGGTCCCTGTATTTCAGGACCTCGACCTCGGCCTCGAGCTTGCTTTCGCCGTACGGCGAGACCGGCCGCGGCGGGTCGCCCTCGCACACGCCCCGTCCGGGCGAGGAGGGTCCGACGGCGGCCAGGCTGCTGAGGTGGACGAAACGCAGGTTATCGCTCTGGGTTTCCAGGGCCCGAAGCAGATTTGCCGTGCCGTCCCGGTTTACTGTATAATACTCGCCTGGTCTGAGCGTTTTTGTCAGTCCGGCCAGATGGAAAACGCAGTCCAGGCCGGCCGGCAGGCCGGGCAGGTTCCCGAGATCTCCGGCGAGGAAACGGACGCCTTCGATCCCCTCCAGCCCGCGGGGCTTGGACGGGTCACGGACGAGGGCGTAGACATCGCAGCCGGGATCCTGGAGGAGCGACTCGACGAGATGGCTCCCGAGGAAGCCCGTTCCTCCGGTGACCAAGACGCGCATGGGCCGGATTGTATGAGATTCGAACGCCGCGGTCAATGAGGCCGCGAGCGGTCGCGGATCCAGAGGAGACGAGCGTGGACGTTTTCGAAAAATGCCTGTCCTTCACCAGGGCCGATGAGCTCAAGGCCGTGGACCTCTACCCCTTCTTCACCCCAATCGAGGAAGCGGTCGGCAACCAGATCACGGTCGGCGGGCGGCCGATGATCATGGTCGGCTCCAACAATTACCTCGGGCTGGCCCATCATCCCCGGGCCAAGCAGGCGGCCAAGGACGCCGTCGACCATTACGGCGTCGGCACCTGCGGCTCCCGATTCCTGACGGGGACGCTCGACCTCCATGAGAAGCTCGAGGAGCGGCTGGCCAAGTTCCTCCGGCGCGAGGCCGCGTTGACCTTCAGCACGGGCTACCAGACGAACCTCGGCATCATCTCCACGATCGCCGGCAAGGGCGACCACATCATCATCGACCGCATGGTCCATGCCAGCATCATCGATGCCTGTCGCCTATCGTTCGCCACGGTCCACAAATACCGTCACAACGACATGAAGGACCTCGAGCGCCTTCTTGCTTCCCTCGATCCCGGCGCGGGCAAGCTCATTGTCGTCGACGGCGTCTTCAGCATGGAAGGCGACATCGCCGACCTGCCCGGCATCGTCCCCCTGGCCCGCAAGTTCGGCGCCCGGATCCTCGTCGACGACGCCCATGGCATCGGCGTCCTCGGGGCGAACGGCCGGGGCACGCCCGAGCATTTCGGCCTCGAGAGCGAGATCGACCTGGTCATGGGCACCTTCAGCAAGACCTTCGCCTCGATCGGCGGGGTCGTGGCCGGGGCGAAGCCGGTCATCTCCTACATCAAGCATCACGCCCGGCCGCTGATGTTCAGCGCCGCGGCGACGCCGGCATCGGTCGCCTCGGTCCTGGCCATCCTGGACATGCTCGAGACCCAGCCCGAGCTGAGGGCGCGGCTCTGGGTCGTCACCGAGCGCATGCGCTCGGGGTACCAGGCCATGGGCTACGATACGGGCCCTTCGCAGACGCCCATCATCCCCGTCTTCGTTCGCGACGACGAGAAGTGTTTCATGCTCTGGCGGCTCCTGAGGGAGGAGGGGATCTTTACGACGCCGGTCATCTACCCCGCCATCCCCCCGGGCCAATCCCTGATCCGGACGAGCTACGGTGCCGGCCACACCGACGAAGAGCTCGACGCGATCCTCGCGGCGTTCGAGAAATGCGGGCGGATCGTGGGGATCATCTGAGCCGGCCGGCCGGGGAACGGAGCATGGGCCGGATCATCCGCCGTGCGGCCCTCATCGGGCTGGCCCTGGCCGCGGCGCTCGTCGCGGCCGAAGCGGCGACCATCACCATGCCCTTGTCCCAGATCAAGCCGGGCATGGTCGGCCGCGGCAAGAGCGTCTTTCGGGGCAAGGTCATCGAGGAATTCGAAGCGGAGATCCTCGGCGTCCTCGAGAACGCCGCCCCCAAGCGCAACATCATCCTGGCCCGCCTCAAGGGGCAGGGCCTCGAATCGACCGGCATCATCGCCGGCATGAGCGGCAGCCCGGTCTACATCGACGGCAAGCTCATCGGGGCCGTGGCTTCCGGGTTCAGCTTCTCCAAGGAGGCCATCGCCGGGATCACGCCGATCGAGGAGATGCTGGCCGTGGGGAAAGCGCCCGAGGAGGCCCGGCCCGGCGCGGCCGCTCCCGTCGTCATCCGGGAAGACCTCAGTCAGGAAGAGCTCTCCGGGGCCTATTTGAAGACGCTGACGGCGGCGCCCGCCGGCCTTCGGTCGAACCAGACCCTGGCCTCCCTCGAGCTGCCGCTCGTCATCAGCGGGCTTTCCGCCGGGGCCTTCGAGAAGGCCCGTTCGTTCTTCGCCCCGCTCGGATTCCTGGCGGTCCGGGGCGGGACCGCCGGTCAATCCCGGCCGTCCGACGCCCCCGCTCAACCGTCCCTCCGGGAAGGGGACGCCGTGGGCGTCCAGCTGCTCGGCGGCGATCTCGACATCTCCGCCGTCGGAACGGTGACCTACGTCGACGGCTCGAAGATCCTGGCCTTCGGCCATCCGGTCTATAACCTCGGGAAAGTCGATTACGCCATGACCCGGGCCGACGTCATCACCGTCATGCCGAGCCTGGAGAGCTCCTTCAAGCTGGCCGCGGTGGGTCCGGTCATCGGCCGGTTCGGCCAGGACCGGACGGCCGGGGCGGCGGGAGAGGTCGGGGTGATGCCCCATCTCATCCCGCTCAACATCGGGCTCCAGACCGGACCCGGAGCCCGCAAGGACTTCAAGCTCAGGCTCATCGCCGACAAGTTCCTGACCCCGGCCCTCGTCAACATGGCCGTGTCCGGTCTCGTGACGAGCGAGCTGCGGAGCTACGGCGACGTCTCCCTCGACTTCAGCGCCGACGTCTTCCTCGACAAAGGCGGGCTCAGCGTCCATCTTGAGGATCTCTTCTCCGGCAGCTACGACACCTCCCCCGTGAGCCTGTCCGGGCTCCTGGCGGCCGTCGTCCAGTTCCTGATGAACAACGAGTTCAAGGATGTCGGCATCTTCCGCATCGACCTCAATGTCCGCGCCCTCGAAGAGAGCCGCCAGGCCTCCCTCGAGAAGGTCCTTCTCGACAAGTACGAGGTCAATCCGGGCGAGGCCATCCAGCTCCAGGCCTTCTATCGGACTCAGAACGAGGAGAGCCTGGTCGAGAAGGTCACCGTCGTCGCCCCGGCCCTGCCCGCCGGAACGGAGTTCCAGATCCTCGTCGGCGATGCCGCGTCCATGCAGCAGGTCGAGCGGTCCCAATACCGCGTCCAGGGTTACGTGCCGCGGAGCCTCGATCAGCTCGTCCGCATGCTCGGCAATCTGCGGAAGAACAGCCGGATCTACTTCCGGATCATGGCCCCCAAACCGGGCCTCTTCCTGAGAGGGGAGGAGCTCCCCAACCTGCCGCCGACGCTGAAGTCGATGTTCGCGTCGCCGCGCGCCTCGGCCACGGGGCCGACGGAGATCACCCGGTCGACCCTGAGCGAATACCAGCTCGCCATCCCCTACGTATTCAAGGGCATGGCGACCATCCCCGTCCGCATCCGCAAGTAGGAGTTCCGACATGCGCCAGCCCGCATTGCCAGTCGTCCTCGGACTTCTCATCCTGGCTTCGTCCCTCCAGGCCGTCGTTCCCCAGAAGTGGGAGCTGCGGACGCGGGACGATTACCTGAGAGGCAAGTTCGACGGGATTTCGGTGTCCTATGACGGGACGCTCGCCCTGGCGCCCAAAGAGCAGAAGATCGCCGCGCCCCAGGAGGAATTCTATCTTTCGGTCCTGGCGACGGCGGACGGGGTCACCTTCCTCGGCACCGGCCACGGCGGCAAGGTCTACCGCATCGACAAGGACGGCAAGTCCGAGCTCTGGTTCCAGGCCCCCGAGATGGACGTGACCGCGCTCGTCCAGGACAGGAAGGGGACGCTGTACGCCGCGACCTCGCCGAACGGCAAGATCTACAAGATCACGGACAAGGCCAAGGGCGAGGAGTTCTTCAACCCGGCCGAGAAGTACATCTGGGATCTCCTCTTCCTCGATGCGGGCGAGCTCTGGGCGGCGGTCGGCGAAAGCGGCGGCATCTACAGCATCTCGCCGCTCGGGGAAGGACGGATGTTCTTCAAGGCCGCCGAGAACCACATCCTCTGCCTGGAGCGGACCGCCCGCGGCGACGTCGTGGCCGGAAGCGGCGGCAACGGGCTCGTCTACAGGATCACGACGGAGGGACGCGCCTCGGTCCTCTTCGAGACGCCCTACGAGGAGGTCAGGACCCTGGCCGTCGACCGCGAAGGCCAGATCTATGCCGCGGCGTCCGGGACTCCGACGAGGACACGGAAGGATGAGACGTCCGACGAACCCGTCCGCATCGACACCGACGTCGTGCTCACCGTTTCGGCCTCCGGCGGCGCGGGTCGTCCAGCCGGCGCCGCGCCGGCGTCCCCTGCGGCCGGGGCCGCGGCCAAGGACGGGGGGGCGCTCTACCGCATCACCGGAGACGGCCTGGCCAAGCGCCTCTGGAGCTCCGACGACGAGATGATCTATACGCTCGTCTGGCGGGAAGACGAAAAGAAGATCCTCTTCGGCACGGGCGGAAAGGGCCGGATCTATTCGGTGGACCGGGAGGAGCGGATCGCCCTGCTCCTCCAGCAGAGCTCCGAGCAGGTCTACGCGCTCGTCCCCCTCGATTCCAAGATCTACGTCCTATCGAACAATCCCTGCTATTTCGGGCTGCTGCTGACCGAGCAGAGATTTGCCGGAGAATACACCGGTCCGGTCCTCGACGCCCGGACCCTGGCTTCGTGGGGCCGCGTCGTTTGGGACGCCGCCGTCTCCGAGGGCGCCGCGGTCCAGCTCCAGAGCCGGAGCGGCAACACCGGCGAGCCCAACGCGACCTGGACGGACTGGTCGCCCTTCTACAGCAAGACCGAAGAACAGGTCCTGAGCCCCAAGGCCCGCTTCCTCCAGATGAAGGTCCTCTTGAGGACCCAGACCGGGAAGGCTTCGCCGGTCTTCAACAAGCTGACCGTGTTCTACCTGCAGTCGAACATCGCCCCGTCGGTGACGCGCCTCGAATTTCTGCCGCCGAACGAGGTCTTCCTCAAGCTACCCGACAACGAAGAGGTCATCCTCGGCGTCGAACGGAACCTGGCCGAGGCGCCCGCCAGGAAAGACGAGCTCCGGATGGGCTTGGCCGCCCGGAAGGGCGAGCGCAAGGGCTTTCAGACGGTCGGCTGGGATGCGTCGGACGAGAACGGGGACACCCTGCGGTACGCCCTGGCCATCCGGAAGGACGGCGAGGCCGAGTGGCGGGTCCTCGAGGACGGCTGGACCGAGACGGTCTACGCCTTCGACACGCTCGCCTTCCCGGACGGAACCTATTTCCTCAAGCTCACGGCCTCCGACTCGCCCTCGAACCCGTTGGGCCTCGAACTCAAGACCGACAAGACCAGCCCGCCCCTCGTCATCGACAACTCCCTGCCCGTGGTCAAGGGGTTCACAGCGGCGAAGAACGGCACGTCGCTCGACATCGCTTTCCAGGCCGAGGATGCCTACTCCTACATCGAGGAGGCCAAGGTGCTCGTCCGGCCGGGGGAATGGCGGGTCGTCTTCCCGGTCGACGGGATCGCCGACTCGCGCAGCGAATCGTTCAAAGTCTCGCTGAAGCTGCCGGCCGGGGCGGAGAACCAGGTCACGGTGAGGGTCCGGGACAGCTACGGGAACGTCGGGGTCTATCGGCAGAATTTTTGAGGCGGCGCGGCTTTCGTCAGGCCCGTCCGAGATACTTGTCCTCCCGCGTGTCGACGCGGATGACATCCCCTTCCTTGACGAATTCCGGCACCTGGACGATCGCGCCCGTCTCGAGGACGGCGGGTTTATAGAGGGCCGTTTTGGTCGCGCCCTGCAGCCGCGGCTCCGTGCTGGCGACCTTGAAATCCATGGTATGGGGCACGTTGATGCCGACGGGTTTGCCCTCGAAGAGCTCGACCTCGATGACGGTGTTCGGCTTGAGGTACTTGATGCCCTCGCCGATGGCCTCGGCGCTCAGCGTGACCTGCTCGTAGTTCTCGAGGTTCATGAAGACGTAATCGCCGCCCTGTTCGTAGAGGAACTCCATCTCGAGCTCGTCCAGGCGGGCCTGCTCGAGCCGCTCTTCGGAGCGGAAGCGGTGCTCGATCTGGGAGCCGACTTGGATGTTGCGCAGCTTCGTCTGGACCATGGCCTTCCACCGGCCCGGGGTGATGAGCTGCATCTCCATGACCCGGTAGAGAGTGCCGTCCATGATGATGATCATGCCTTTGCGGATATTCGTCGCGTCGATCATTAAAATCCTCCGGAGGGTGGGGCGCCGAAGTGCCCGTCAAGCCGCCTATTCTACCACACTTGCGGAGGGTTCGCATCGGCGCGACGCTCACCATCTCGTCGGCCTTGGCGGCTCGAAAGGCAGCCTCTCCCTCCTGGGAAAGTTCGAAGACGCCGGTCAGTGCGTCGGACTCGGCGCCAAAACAACTCGCTTGGCGTGCGCTACGCCTCGCTCAAACACGTTTTGGCGGTTTCCCCTGAAACTGCCCTCGTCCGCCACGCTGCCCGGCTGAACTTTCCCAATGTCGGGTTCATCTGCTCTCCTCGCCGCGAATTCCGGCCTCCTCTTCTTGTTCTGGTTGCCCTTAGCGCTGTGGACGAACGTGCAGGGTCGGTGCCTGGAAGAGGCCGTGGGAGGGCGGAGCGGTACGGCCCGAACAAGGAGAACACAGGCCAAGGTTTGCTTTCGGACGGCTTCTTTTATATAAGGTTCAGAGAGATGGACGTGAGGAAGATCATCCGGGTGCTGGCTCTGATCCTGGCGCTTGGGCTCGTCTCGGGCTGCAAGAAGACTCTGGAGGGAAACATGGTCGACCTCGTTTTGGTCAACGGAAGGGTCTGGACGGGCGAAGCCGGGCGGCCTTGGGCCGAAGCCGTGGCCGTCCGCGACGGCAAGATCTTCATGGCCGGCAAGACGTCGGAGCTGCGGCCGCTCGCCGGCGCCGGGACGAAGCTCGTCGACCTCGGCGGGTCGCTCGTCCTTCCCGGATTCATCGACAGCCACACCCATTTCCTGGCCGGGGGATTCGCCCTGAAGAGCATCCAGCTCCGCGAGGCCAAGAGCCGCCAGGACTTCACCGCCCGCATCGCGGCCAAGGCCCGCGAGCTCGGACCGGGCCGCTGGATCCTGAACGGCGATTGGGACCACCAGCAGTTCACGCCGGTGGAGCTGCCGCGGAAAGATTGGATCGACGCGGTGACGCCGGACAATCCCGTCTGCGTCAACCGCCTCGACGGGCATATGATCCTGGCGAACAGCTTGGCCCTCAAGCTGGCGGGCGTCACCAAGGACACCCCGGTCCCGCCCGGCGGCGAGATCGAGAAAGACCCGGCGACGGGCGAGCCGACGGGGATCCTCAAGGATCAGGCCATGGACCTCGTCTACGCCAAGATCCCCGATCCCACGTTCGAGGAAAAGATCGAGGCGGCCCAGGCCTCGGTCCGGCACGCCGCGGAGAACGGCGTCACCTCCGTCCACGAGATGGCCGACGCGTCGAGCCTGGAGGTCTTTCAGGAGCTGGCCCGGCGCGGCCGGCTCACGACACGCGTCCACGTCTATATCCCGATCACGGAAGTCGAGACGCTCGCCCGCCTCAAGCTGAAATCGCCCTTCGGAAGCCCGTATCTCAAGCTGGCCGGGCTCAAGGGTTTCATGGACGGCTCGCTCGGATCGGCGACGGCCTATTTCTTCGAGCCTTATGCCGACGATCCGAAGACCTCGGGCCTTCTCAACGGCCAGATGTTCCCCGAAGGCATCATGGAGAAACGGATCCTCGAGGCCGACCGGGCCGGACTCCAGCTGGCCATCCACGCCATCGGCGATCGGGCCAACAGCATGCTGATCGACCTGTACGAGAAGGCCGTCGCCGCCAACGGCCCGCGGGACCGGCGCTGGAGGGTCGAGCACGCCCAGCACATGAGGCCGTCCGATATCGTCCGGTTCGGCAAGCTCGGTCTCGTGGCCGCTGTCCAGCCCTACCACCTCATCGACGACGGCCGCTGGGCCGAAGGGAAGATCGGGCCCGAGCGGGTCAAGACGACCTACCCGTTCGAATCCCTGCGCCGGGCCGGGGCGGTGCTGGCCTTCGGCTCGGACTGGACCGTCGCGCCGCTCGATCCCATCCTGGGGATCTATGCCGCGGTGACCCGCCGGACGCTCGACGGGAAGAACCCGGGCGGCTGGGTCCCGGAAGAGAAGGTCTCGGTCGAGGAGGCCGTCCGGGCCTATACGGTGAACGGCGCCTGGGTGGAATTCGCTGAGGCGACGAAGGGGTCGATCGCCGCCGGAAAGCTGGCCGACCTCGTCGTCCTCGACCGCGACATCTTCGCCGTGCCGCCCGAAGAGATCAGCCGGGCCAAGGTCCGGATGACCATTCTCGACGGCCGGATCATCTACGGGAAGGATTGATGGCCGCGAATCTCTTCGCCGCCGAGCCCGGGCGCATCGGCACGGACGAATCGGGGAAAGGCGACTTTTTCGGGCCGCTCGTCGTCGCCGCGTTCTTTATGCCCGAGGGCCAGGAGCAGGTCCTTCGCCGGCTCGGGGTCAAGGATTCGAAACGGACGTCGGACGCCCGCTGCCGCGAGATCGCCGAGACCCTCAAACGGAGCTACCCCTACTATTCCGTCGTCACGGTCGGGCCGGAGAAATACAACGAGCTCTGGGCCAAGCTGCGCAATCTCAACCGGCTCCTCGCCTGGGGCCACGCCCGGGCTATCGAGAACGTCCTCGAGCGCGTCCCGGCCGGCAAGGCGGTCACGGACCAGTTCGGCGACGAGCGCTTCGTCCGCAACGCCCTGCTCCAGAAGGGCCGCGAGATCGAGCTCGTCCAGATGCCCCGGGCCGAGGAGGACCCCGCGGTCGCGGCCGCGTCGATCCTGGCCCGGGCCGAATTCCTGACGAGACTCCATTTCCTGTCCAAGGACGTCGGGATCGAGCTGCCCAAGGGCGCCTCGGACCTGGTCGAGGCCGCGGCCGTGAAGCTCGTCCGCGAGAAGGGGCCCGGCATCCTCGATAGAGTGGCCAAGACCCACTTCAAGACCACCGTCCGCGTCCTGGCCGCGGCGGGCATTGCCAAGCTCGTGTAGGAGTTAACGATGGCTGAGACGCAGCGGCTCTATTACGAGGATCCGTACCTTCTCGAATTCGAGGCCGAGGTCGTGGCCCGGACGGAGCACGAGGGACTTCCCGCCGTCGTCCTCGACCGGACGGCTTTCTATCCCGAGTCCGGAGGGCAGCCTTGGGACCAGGGGACCCTCAACGGCATCGCGGTCCTCAAGGTCGTCGAGGTGGGCGGCGAGATCCTCCACGTCCTGAAATCGGAGATCGCGGCCGGGCCTGTCCGCGGCCGCATCGACGCGGCGACACGGACCGACCACATGCAGCAGCATACGGGCCAGCACGTCCTGTCCCAGGCGTTCTGGGAGTTGCTCAAGGGCGAAACGCTGTCCTTCCATATGGGCCCGGATGTCTCGACCCTCGAGATCGGACTGAAGACGATCTCCGACTCCGACTGCGACCGGGTCGAGGACCGGGCCAACGCCGTGGTTTGGGAGGACCGCGCGGTCAAGACCCATTTCGTCCCCGAGGAGCGGATCGGCGAGGTCCCGCTGCGGCGGCCGCCCAAGAAGACCGGCCTGCTGCGCGTCGTCGAGGTCGATGGCTTCGATCACTCCGCCTGCGGCGGCACGCACGTCCGGCGGACAGGAGAGATCGGTCTCATCCGGATCGGCCCGGCCGAGAAGATCCGCGGCAACCTGCGCTTCGACTTCCTCTGCGGCGGGAGGGCCTTGAAGGACTACCGGGCCAAGGACCGGGCGGCCCGCAAGATGGCCGCAGCGTTCTCCTGCCCGCCGGCGGAGATCCCGGGACAGGTCGAGAAGCTTTTGGCCGAGGCGAAGGCCGTCAAAAAGCGGACGCGTCTGCTCAGCGAGCGCCTGGCCGCATTCGAATCCCTGGAGGTCATCCGCTCAGCCACCGGCCGCGTCATCGCCGGCGTCCTCGAGGACAGGACCCCGGAGGAGGCCCGCTTCCTGGCCCTCAACATCGCCAAGAGAGGCGATTTCGCCGTGGCTTACGGCGCGGCCGCCGAGATCCAAGGTCACCTCATCCTGGCCCGTTCCGAGGCGCTCAAGGCCGACTTGCGGCAGATCATCCCGGTCGTCGCGGCCGTCGTTCCCGTCAAGGGCGGGGGCGGCCCCTCTCTCGTCGAGTTGGTCACGGCGGACAAAGGCCAGCTGAAAGAAGCCGTCGATGCGGCTGCGGCTTGGCTGCGAGAGAACGAAGAAAGGCCGAAGGCCTGACGCGAGCCATGAAGAACATCCTGGTCGTCGGCAGCTCCAACACGGACATGATCATCCGTGTCCCGCGCCTCCCGCGGCCTGGAGAGACGATCTTGGGCGGCACGTTCACCATGGCGGCGGGCGGGAAAGGGGCGAATCAAGCCGTGGCGGCGGCCCGGGCCGGAGGGCGGGTGACTCTTCGTCGCCCGTGTCGGCGACGACGTCTTCGGAGAGCGGGCGCTGGCGAATTTCGAAACCGACGGACTCGACCCGCGGTTCATCGTCCGGACGGCGGGCTCCGCGTCCGGGGTCGCCCTGATCAACGTCGACGAACGCGGGGAGAACAGCATCTCCGTCGCCGCCGGGGCCAATGCCCTCCTCTCCGTCGAAGACGTCGGCCGGGCGGACGATGAGTTCGCCGCGGCGGATATCGTTCTGCTCCAGCTCGAGTCTCCGCTCGAGACCGTCGAGGCCGCGGCGCAAAAAGCGGGGGAGAGGGGCGTGCCGGTCGTGCTCAACCCGGCCCCGGCCCGGCCGCTCGAGGACGGACTCCTCCGACGCGTCGCCGTTCTGACGCCCAACGAGCATGAGGCCGAGATCCTGACCGGGGTGGCCGTCAGGGACGAGCGCGGCGCCCGGGAAGCGGCCGCGCGGCTCCGCGCCCGCGGCCCGGCCACCGTCGTCATCACCCTGGGCGAACGCGGCGTCTATGCGTCGGCCCCGGAATTCGAGGGCCTGGTCCCCGCGTTCAAGGTCGATCCCGTCGATACGACGGCGGCGGGCGACATTTTCAATGGGGCGCTGGCCGTGGCCCTCGCCGAGAAGCTCACCCTCGCCGCCGCGCTCCGCTTCGCCCAAGCCGCCGCCGCTATTTCCGTCACCCGACCCGGCGCCCAGCCCTCCGCACCGATGCGCGAGGAAATCGAGCGGTTTCTAGCGGATCGATAGACGGATTGGTCCGGGCTATTCGTAGCGCAAGGACACGATCGGGTCCATGTGGGCCGCCTTCTGGGCGGGGAAGATGCCGAAGAACAGGCCGATCGCGGCCGAGACCGAAAGACCAAGCACGACCGACCAGGGCGAGACCGCCGCGGGCAGGGGCGTTGCGGCCTTGACGATGAGGGCGATGGCGAACCCTGCGAGGACGCCGAGGATCCCGCCGACGCCGGTCAGGAAGACGGCCTCGATCAGGAATTGCTTCAGGATGTCGCCCGACCTCGCGCCGATGGCCTTGCGGATGCCGATCTCGCGGGTCCGCTCCTTGACCGAGACGAGCATGATGTTCATGACCCCGATGCCGCCGACGAGGAGGCCGATCGAGGAGATGACGATCATGACCAGGTAGGCCGCCCCGGTCAGCTGGTTGTAGAGGTCGACCATGGTGTCCTGGGTCATGATGGAAAAGTCGTTGGGCTTGCCGTAAGGGACCTTGCGCCGCTGGCGAAGAACGCCGGTGACCTGCTCGATCGTCTCGCCGAGCATCTCCGACTGCCGGGGAGCGGTGATGATCTCCATGCCGTCCTTTTCGTAGCGGAAGTACTTCATCAGCGTGGTGATGGGCAGGCCGACGAAGTTGTCCCGGCTCTGGCCGAACATCTGGCCCCGCTTGGCCAGCACCCCGACGACGGTGAAGGCCTCGGGACCGACGCGGATCTCCTTGCCGATCGGGTTCGTCGTCGGGAAGAGGAGGTCGGCGGTCTCCGAGCCGAGGACGCAGACCCGGGCGCTCCGGTCCACCTCCGACGCGGTGACGAACCGGCCCAGACGCGGCAGGTAGAGCGACATGACCACGGGCCACTTGTCGTTCATGCCGACGACCATGGCGGTGTCGCTCTTGAGGTTCTGGTACTTGACTTCGGTCACGTCGAACGGGCTGACGTAGATGCTGACGGCCACCGCCCGGACGAGCGGGACTTCCTTCTCGATGGCCTGGGCGTCCTCGAAGGTCAGGTCCTTGCGCGTCCTCTCCTCCTCGGTCAGCTCGCCCATCTGGAGGCCCTCGTTCTTGCGGACGATGATCATGTCGGAGCCCGCCGACTGGAGCTCGGACAGGAAGCTCTTGTTGAGTCCCTGGATGATCGAGACCATGCCGATGACGGTCATGACCCCGATGACGATGCCGAGGATGGTCAGAAACGAGCGAAGCTTGTGCGACCGCAGGGAATCGATGGCCATGCGAAAGATCTCGCGGAAGATCTGGAGCCGGAATTTCATTGTTCCGCCCTCAAGGCCTCGACCGGGTCGAGCTTGGCCGCCCGGTTGGCCGGGTAAATGCCGAAGAACAGGCCGATCGACCAGGACATGACCATGGCCAGCGCGATCGAGACGGGTTCGACCCGCGAGGGCATGGCCGTCGCCGCGGAGATGATCCGGGCGACCAGGAACCCGAGGACGATGCCGATGAACCCGCCCAAACCGGAGATGAGCGCCGACTCGATGAGGAACTGGTAGAGGATGTCCCGGCGCCGGGCGCCCACGGCCATGCGGATGCCGATCTCCTTCTTCCGCTCGGAGACGGAGACGAACATGATGTTCATGATGACGATGCCGCCGACGACGAGGGCGATCGAGGACACCGCGATCATGGCGAAGTAGATGCCCGATGTGGCCGTCTTGTAGAACTGGATGAAGGTCTCGGAGGTGGCGAAGGAAAAGTCATCGGCGTCATTGTAGCCGCGCTTCCGCCACGACCGCAGGACCGTCCGGACCTCGTTCTGGGCCTCGGCCATTTCGAGCTGGGAATTGGTGTGGATGTTGATGCTGATCGACCGCCGCGATCCATAGATCTTCATGAAGGTCGTGATCGGGATGCGGACGTAGTTGTCCTGGCTGAAGCCGAGGATCTTGCCCTTCTTCGTGCCCACGCCGATGACCTGGAA
The DNA here is from genome assembly GCA_963743205.1 of Candidatus Aminicenantota bacterium. GTDB lineage: Bacteria > Acidobacteriota > Aminicenantia > Aminicenantales > Saccharicenantaceae > RBG-16-66-30. The sequence continues at coordinate 49,042 of CAVUOW010000006.1, read as the reverse complement.
GTTCCGGCTGCCGACCTTGAGCCAGCGGCCGAGCGGATCGAGGGCGCCGAAGACCTTCTCGGCGATGTCGGACCCGATGACGCAGACGGTCCGGGAGTTCGTCTCGTCCTGGCTCTGGAGGTGGCGGCCGCTGGTGAGCTCGACGACCGAGCCGATCTCATGGTCGAGGTAGGTCACGCCGCGGATCTCCGTCCCTTTGAGGGACTGGCTTCCATACTTGACCGTCGCTTGGGTCGAAGTCGAGGCGCCGACGAGCTCGCAGGCCGGGCAATTGGCCCGGATGAGATCGCGTTCGACGAGGGTGATGTCCTTCCGCTTCATCTGGTCGCGGAAGTCCTTGAGGGACGTCCCGATCATGGAGAATTTTTGGACGGAGAAGTCGTTGGCCCCGTAGAACGACATCTTGGTGTAGACGTAGTTGTTGAGGCCCTGGATGACGGACACGACGGCGATGATCGTCAGGACGCCGATGATGATGCCGAGCAGGGTCAGGAACGTGCGCAGCTTGTTGGAGCGCAGGGAGAGAAGGGCCATCCTGAACGATTCTCCGAGCTGCAGCTTGGCCATGTAAAGTCCTTCGTCTATTCTACCCTATGTATACGAATCCTCGAAGTTATGGTTTATAATCGCTGTGTATGACCCTCGTCCGGCTGAACAAATTCCTGGCGCATGCGGGGGTGTGCTCCCGGCGGGAAGCGGACCGCTGGATCGCCGAGGGGCGGATCACGGTCAACGGCCGGGTTGTCTTGGAGCTCGGCGAGAAGGTCGATCCTGTGAAAGACAAGGTCGTGGCCGGCGGGCACCCGGTCCGGGGCGAGGAGGAGCGGCAGGTCTATATCCTGCTCAACAAGCCGGCCGGACTCGTCGTCAGCGTCAAGGACCCGTTCGGGCGGCCGACCGTGATGGACCTGCTCAAGCATCTGCCCGCCCGGGTCTATCCCGTCGGGCGGCTCGACCTTGAGACCCAAGGGGCCCTGCTTCTCACGAACGACGGCGATCTGGCCCTCAAGCTGACCCACCCGCGCTATGGCGTCACGAAAACCTACGAGGCCCGGGTCGAGGGCGATCCGACGGAAGCGGACCTGGACAAGATCCGTCACGGGATCTTTCTCGAAGGCCGCAAATCGGCCCCGGCCCGGATCATGGTCCTCCGGCGCAGCCACAGGCACACGAGCCTCAAGGTGGAGATCCATGAAGGCCGGAAACGGGAGATCCGCAAGCTGTTCGAAGCGGTGGGCTATCCGGTCGACGGCTTGACGCGCGTCGATTTCGCCGGCCTGACCCTCGAGGGCCTCAAGCCCAGACAATGGCGGTATCTCAAAACAGCGGAGGTCCAGAAGCTGAAAAAGCTCGCCGCCTCCGCGGCCGCCCCGCCAGCTACTTCTTCGGGCCCTCCGAAGGGACCTCGCCCTTCTCGCCGGGGGCGCTGAAGTCTTTCAAGCCCTTGGCCAGCCGCTGGAGCTCCCGGTCGACCAATCCGTGGACAGTCCCGTCGGGATACTCGCCGGCCGCGTCGGGCGCCCCCGCCTCGACCCCGGTCAGGATCTCGATCCCCTCGTCGATCGACTTGACCGGATAGACGTGGAACTTGCCGTCCTTGACCGCGGCGACGACTTCGGACCGGAGCATCAGGTTCTGGACGTTCTGATGGGGGATGATCACGCCCTGGGCCCCCGTCAGGCCCTTGGCCTGGCAGACGCCGAAGAAGCCTTCGATCTTCTCGTTGACCCCGCCGATCGGCTGGATCTCGCCCCTCTGGTTGAGGGACCCGGTGACGGCGAGGTCCTGGCGCAGGGGCAGGCCGGACAAGCTCGACAGGATGGCATAGACCTCGGTCGACGAGGCGCTGTCGCCGTCGACGCCGCCGTAGGATTGTTCGAAGGCCAGCGAGGCCGTGAGGGACATCGGCCGCTTCGTGGCGTACCGGCCGCGCAGATACCCGCCGAGGATGAGGACGCCCTTGTTGTGCGTCGGGCCGCTCATGTCGGCCTCGCGCTCGATGTTGATGACCCCGCCCCGGCCCATGCCCGTCCGGGCGGTGATGCGGGCCGGCTTGCCGAACATGAACTGGCCCATGTCGTAGACCGATAGGCCGTTGACCTGGCCGACGACGGCGCCCTGGGTGTCGATGAGGATCGTCCCCTCCTCGATCATCTCCTGGATCTTGCCCTCGATGAGGCTGACCCGGTCGAACCGCTCGTCGATGGCTTTCTCGATGTCCTCCCGCCCGACGGCCGGCTTCTTGGCCTTGCAGGCCCAATAGCTCGACTCGCGGATGACGTCGGCGATGATATGGAATCGCGTCGAGAGCTTCTTCTGGCGGCCGGCGATGCGCGTCGAATATTCGATCAGGGCGCCGATGCCGTCCTTGTCGAGCGGCAGCAGGCCGTCGTCGTCGCAGATCTTCTTGATGAACCGGACGTAGTCGCCGATGGCCTGCTCGCCCCTCTCCATTTCCGAGTCGAATTCGGCCTTGATCTTGAAGATCTTCTTGAAGTCCTCGTCCTGGAAGTAGAGGAGGTTGTAGATCGTGGCGTCGCCGATCATGACCACCTTGACGTCGGCCTTGATGGGCTCCGGTTTGAGGCGGGCGCTGGAGAACAGGTACATCTGGAGATAGTTCTGGATCTCGAAGATCTGGTTGCGCAGGGTCCGCTTGAGGACGGCCCAGACGCCCGGCTCGACGAGAGCGTCCAGGGCGTTGATGACGAGGTAGCCGCCGTTGGCCTTCAGGAAGGAGCCGGCCTTGATCAGGGTGAAGTCCGTCTGGCTCATCCCGATCCGCGTCATGGTCGACTCGATCGAGCCGAAGAGGTTGACGTAGTTCGGGTTGGTCTCCATGATCACCGGCGCGCCGTGCTGGTCCGAGTTGTCGACGAGGAGGTTGACCCGGTACTCGAGGAAGTCCTCCACCGGCTCCTTGTCGTCCTTCTTTTGGGCCTTGAAGGCCTCGAGAGACTTGATCAGGGCCTTCTCGACCTCGTCGAGGTAGGCTCCGATCTTGGGATAATCGAACTTCGCCCGGACCTCGTCGAGCGAGCCCTTGATGACCGGGGTGATCGATTCCTCGTCCCATTCCCGGAGCAGGGTCCGCGTCTCTTCGTCGATCTCCTTGAGGCTCTCGAAGATGTCCTCGAGCTTCGAGGTCAGCTTTTCGTATTTCTCCCGCAGGGCCTCGAGGGATTCTTTGGGAAACTTCTTCTCCTTGACCAGGGCATCGAGCCTGGCGAAGGGGACGGGCTGGCCGTCGATGACCGGGATGAGATCGGGGCGGCTGAACATGCCCATCTGGACCTGGATGACGGAAAACCCCTGTTCGGACACTTCCGCCTCGAAGCTCTGGAGGAGCTCCCGCTGCTTCTTCTGCTGGGATTCGACGATGGCGTCCCGCTTTTCGGTGTAGTAAGGGCTCTTCAGGAGGTGGGGGACGTTGGTTTTCAGCAGGTCGATCAGCGTCGTCATCGACGCGCTGAACTCCTTGCCCTGGCCGGCCGGGAGCATGATCAGGACGGGCTCGTCCGGGTACTTGAAATTGTTGACGTAGAGGATGTCGTCCGGCGTCTTTTCACCCTTTTCGAGCTGGTCGAGCAGCTGGGTGATCGTCGTCGTCCGGCCCGTGCCGACCATGCCGGTGATGAAGATGTTGTAGCCGAGGCTCTTGATGTCGAGCCCGGTCTGGATGGCCCGGAGGGCCCGCTCCTGGCCGATGATCTCGTCGCAGGCCCGGGCCTCCGCGCTCGATCCGACGGGGACGAGATCGGGGCAGCAGTTCCAGCGCAGCTGGTCCGGGGAGAGTTCGAGGAATCCGCTTTTCGTTCGCATGGGCCCACTCCTGCCAGACAAACTATCATATTCATCCCCATTCCTCAAGGCGGCGGGCAGGCTCCGCGGGGGCCGCGGTTTTTTGATGAAAATCCGCCGGACATCTGCTAGAATAAGGCCGCTCCGGATCCCCGGCACGCCATTCGCTACGGAGGGTAGGACGATCATGAAAATCCATCAAGGCAAGCTTCAGGCCAAAGGCCTCCGGATCGCGATCGTGGTCAGCCGCTTCAACAGCTTCATCTCCGAGCGGCTGCTCGAAGGGGCCCTGGAAGCCCTCCAGAAGATGGGGGCCCTGGAAACCGACCTGACCGTATACAAGGTGCCGGGCTCGTTCGAGGTCCCGCTCGTGGCCAAGAAGATCGCCAAGGCCAAGGCGGCCGACGGCATCCTCTGCATCGGCGCCCTGATCCGCGGCGACACCCCGCACTTCGACTACCTCAGCGCGGAAGTGACCAAGGGGCTGGCCCAGATCGCCATGGACGACGGCATCCCCGTCGCCTTCGGCATCCTGACCGTCGACACGGTCGAGCAGGGCATCGAACGGGCCGGGACCAAGGCCGGGAACAAGGGCTACGATGCGGCGTTCTCGCTCGTCGAGACCCTGAACATGATCAAGGAGGCGGGCCTCCGCTGAGCGGGCGACCGGCTCGAGCCATGGGACAACGCCGCAAGGCGCGGGAGTGCGCCCTCCAGATCCTGTTCCAGCTGGAGTTCAATTCCGCCGATCCCAAAGACCTGGTCAAGGTCTACTGGGAGCACCAGAAAGCCTCGCGCGAGATCCGCCAGTACGGCACCTGGATCGTCGAAACGATCCTCGGCCACGGCCCGGCGATCGACGAGGCCATCCAGGCGGCCTCGACGAACTGGCGTCTGGCCCGGATGGCCGTGGTCGACCGGAATATCCTGAGGATCGCCGTCTGCGAACTCCTCTACGAGCCGGCGCTCGTCCCGGCCATCGTGATGGACGAGGCGATCGAGATCGCCAAGCGCTACAGCGGCGAGGAATCGGCCGTGTTCGTCAACGGCGTCCTTGACGCGGTCGTCCGGCGCCTCGGGGCCCCGGCGGCGAAGGCCGGGGAGTCGATCAAAGAAGGTCCGCATGAGCACTAAAGACGATGCCGTCGAGCTAGACCAGGACGTCGCCCGGCGCGAGAAATACCGCAAGCTCGCCGAGGCGGGCGTCCCCCTCTTTCCCTATACGGCGCCCCGGACTCACGAGGTCGGGGAGATCCTCGACGCCTTCGCCGGCCTGACCCCGGCCGAACTCGAGGAGAAGAAGCCGGCCGTCGTCGTCCCCGGCCGGATCATGTCCATACGCAAGATGGGCAAGGCGACCTTCTTCCACATCTCCGACGGTCGGAAACAGCTCCAGGCCTACATCCGCGCCGACAAGACCGGCCTCGAGGCCTACGAGCGGTTCGGCCTCTACGACCTCGGCGACTTCGTCCTCCTCTCCGGCACGCTCTTCAAGACGCGCACGGGCGAGCTGACCGTCCTTTGCGACGCCGTCACGTTCCTGGCCAAATGCCTCCACCCGCTGCCCGAGAAATGGCATGGCCTCCAGGACGTCGAGCTCCGCTACCGCCAGCGCTACCTCGACCTGATCATGAACCCGGAGGTCGGCGAGGTCTTCCGCCTCCGCGGCGCGATCGTGGCCTATATCCGGAAGTTCTTTGACGGCCGCGGCTACCTCGAGGTCGAGACGCCGATGATGCACCCCATCCCCGGCGGCGCTCTGGCCCGGCCGTTCAAGACCTTTCACAACGCCCTCGGGATCGATCTCTACCTTCGCATCGCCCCCGAGCTCTACCTCAAGCGCCTGGTCGTCGGCGGCCTGCCCAGGGTCTACGAGATCAACCGGAGCTTCCGCAACGAGGGCATCGACGCCCAGCACAATCCCGAGTTCACGATGCTCGAGTTCTACGAGGCCTACAAGGACTATTTCGACATGATGGACATGACCGAGGAGCTCCTGTCCGGCCTGGCCATGGACCTTCTCGGCAAGGACGAGGTCCCGTACGGCGAGCACACGATCTCCTTCAAGCGGCCCTTCAAGCGGCTCAAGTTCCTCGAGGCCTGCGTCCTTCACAGCGGGCTGGCCCCCAGCCGCTTCGAAGACCGGAAGGGGCTCATCGAGTTCGCGGCCGGCCTGGCTCCGGACAAAAAGCCGCAGTCCTACGGCAAGGCCCTGGACGTCATCTTCGACCGCTTCGTCAAGGACCACATCGTCCAGCCGACATTCATCACCAACCCGCCCCGGGAGATCTCGCCGCTGGCCAAAACCTCGCGCGAAAACCCGGAGGAATCCGAGCGCTTCGAGCTCCTCGTCGCCGGCATGGAAGTGGCCAACGCCTTCTCGGAGCTGACCGACCCGGCGGAACAGCGGGCCCGTTTCGAGGAGCAGGCCCAGGAGAGGCGACGGGGCGACGAGGAGTCGCACGCCGTCGACCTGGACTACGTCGAGGCCCTCGAGTACGGCCTGCCGCCGACGGGCGGGGAGGGCATCGGCATCGACCGGCTGACGATGATCCTGGCCAACCAGAAGACGATCCGCGAGGTCGTCCTCTTTCCGCTCCTGAAGCCCAAGGCGCCATGAGCTTCGAGCTGTTCGTCGCCCGGCGCTACCTCACGACGAGGAGGAAACAGGCCTTCGTCTCGGTCATCACCCTGATCTCCGTCGTGGGCGTGGCCATCGGCGTCGCCGCCCTGGTCATCGCCATCGCCCTCATCACCGGCTTCCAGGGCGACGTTCAGGCCAAGATCCTCGGCGCGACCTCCCACGTCATGGTCTCGGACCTCGGCGGCCGGGGCCTGGAGGGCTACGAGGGGATGGCGGAGAAGATCCGGGGCATCCCGGGCGTCGTATCGGTCTCGCCCGTCGTCTACAACACCGTGCTCATCACCGGTGTCGGCGAAAGCTCGGGGGCCCTGGTCAAGGGCATCGATTTCGAGCGGGAGCGGCATGGCTCGGACTGGCTCCAACGCCTCGAGGCCGGCCGGGTCCCCCAGGCCGGCGGGACGCGAGACGGGCTCCTTCTCGGTCGGGAGCTGGCCCTGCGGATCGGCGCCCAGGTCGGCGACGTCGTCGACATCATCACGGCCTCCTCGACGCTGTCTCCGTTGGGCCTCATGCCCAAGCGGAAGCGATTCGAAGTCACGGGCCTCTTCAATACCGGCCTCTACGAATTCGACAGCTCGACGGCCCTGGTCGCGATCGGCGTCGCCCAGAAGCTCTTCGGCCTCGAGGGCCGGGCCAGCTACATCCAAGTCAAGCTCCGGGACATCTTCGCGGCGCCCGCGATCGGCGAGAAGATCAAGGCCGTCCTGCCGCCCGTCGTCTACATCACGACCTGGATGGAGCTCAACAAGTCGCTCTTCTCGGCCCTGAAGCTCGAGAAGAACATCCTCTTCCTGACCATCACCCTCATCGTCGTCGTCGCCGCCCTGAACATCATCGCCAGCCTCATCCTCATGGTCATGGAGAAGACCCGCGACATCGGCATCCTCATGGCCATCGGCGCGACCCCCCAGATGATCAACCGGATCTTCTTCTACCAGGGCGCGCTCATCGGCGTCATCGGAACGGCCCTCGGCAGCCTCCTCGGCCTCGGCTGGTGCGCCCTGGCCAACGCCTTCGAGCTCATCAAGATCCCCGTCGACATCTACCAGATCTCCTACGTCCCGTTCCGGATGAGGCCGCTCGACCTGGCCGTCATCGTCGGGGTCGCCCTCCTCATCTGCTTCATCTCGACCCTCTTCCCGGCCCGCCGCGCGGCCAAGATCGACCCCGTGGTGGCGTTGAAATATGAGTGATCGCGTCCTCGTCGCCGAAGGCCTGGGGAAGACCTACCCCCTGCCCAAGGGCGAGCTTCGGGTCTTCGAGGGGCTCGATTTCGAGCTCAAGCGGGGCGAGCTCGCGGCCATCATGGGCGCTTCGGGGGTCGGCAAGACGACGCTGCTCAACCTCCTCGGGGGGCTCGACCGGCCGACCGAAGGCCGCGTCACTCTCGACGGCGAGGACCTCTTCGCCGGCACCGACCGGGAAGTGGCCTCGATCCGGAACCGCAAGATCGGCTTCGTCTTCCAGGTCTACCATCTGTTGCCCGAGTTCACGGCCCTCGAGAATGTCAGCTTCCCGCTGATGATCGGCGGCGCGCCGCGCAAGAAGGCTTTCATCCGGGCCGCGGCGATGCTCCAGGAGGTCGGCCTTGACGACAAGGCCCCTTCGCGGCCGGGACAGCTGTCGGGCGGCGAGCAGCAGCGGGTGGCCATCGCCCGCTCCCTGGTCAACAATCCTTCCCTGCTCCTGGCCGACGAGCCGACCGGCAACCTCGACTGGAAGACGGGGGAGCGGGTCCTCCGCCTGGTCCTCGACCTCCATGAGCGGAAGGGCCTGTCCTCGATCCTCGTCACCCACAACGAGAAGATCGCCCGCTTCTGCCACAAGGTCTACATGATGGAGGCCGGAACGATGAAACTTCTGGCCGGCCCCCCGAGTTAAGACCAGTGGGCGGTTTCGCGATCCGGCCCCCGGGACCGGCGCTTTGACCGTACCCGGACGATATGGTATATAATAGAAAGATATTGGACATGAGAAAGCGCGCCCTCACCCTCGGACTCCTCGCTCTCCTCGTTCTCCCCGTCGCTCTGGCCGCCCAGGACATCGTGGAGAAGGTCGAGATCGCGGGCAACGAACGCGTGACGACCGAGACGGTCCTGTACTACCTGACCGTCCGGGAGGGGGACCTCTACAGCGCCGACCAGTTCCGCCGGGATTTCCGGGTCCTCTGGTCGACGGGGTTCTTCTCGGACGTCAAATTCGAGGAATCCCAGGGCACCCGGGGCAAGATCGTCAAGATCACCGTCGAGGAAAACCCCGTCGTCCGGGCCGTGACCTTCAAGACGGGCAAAAAGGTCAAGGAAAAGGACATCGTCGACAAGCTCAAGGAGAAGGACCAGGCCATCCTGCCTTATTCCTATTACAGCCCTTTCAAGGTCCAGCGCATCAAGGACACGATCACCGACCTGCTCTACGAGAAGGGCCTCCTGGCCTCGAAGATCGACGTCGAGACCGTCAAGCAGGGCAAGAACGAGGTGGACGTCCAGGTGCGGATCGACGAAGGGCCCAAGCTCCGGGTCGGCGACGTCGTCTTCGACGGCGGCACCAAGGTCCCGGCGAGCGCCCTCAAGTGGTCGATGAAGGACAATCGCCCGCACAGCCTCTTCAACTGGATCGCCAGCAAGGACGTCTACAAGCAGAACAAGGTCGAAGCCGACGTCGAGGGCATCAAGAAGAAGTACCAGGAGCTCGGCTACATGGAGGCCTCCGTCGGCCAGCCGCGGACCGAGGAGTTCGTCCGGCGGTCGGTCCTCTTCAAGAAGCAGAAGATGATGCGGCTCATCTTTCCGGTGAACCCCGGGTATCTCTACCGGACCGGCGAGGTCAAGATCGAAGGCAGCAAGGCCCTGAACGTGAAGAACCTGCTGGCCATGGTCGGGCTCAAGGCCGGGGAGATCTACAGCACCAAGGACCGGGAGAAGAGCGTCACCGACATGGGCGAGGTCTTCCGGGACTTCGGCTATGTCTATGCCCAGATCATCCCGGTCGAGAACCTCGATCCCAAAAACAAGATCGTCAACGTGACCTTCAACATCAACGAAGGGGAAGTCGCCTACCTCAACCGCCTTGAGTTCCGGGGCAACATCTACACCAAGGACAAGGTCATCCGCCGGGAGATGATCATCCGCGAGGGGGACCGCTTCAGCTTCAACATGTTCAAGAACAGCATCCTCCGGATCAAGCAGCTCGGCCTCGTCGACCTCGAGAAGGACCCCGACATCAAGCCGAACGCGGACGACCCGACCAAGATGGACGTCCAGGTCAACGTCAAGGAGATGCAGCGCAACAACATCCAGTTCACCGCCGGCTACAGCGGCTACGAGGGGACGTTCGTGGCCTTCAGCTATTCGACGGTCAACTTCCTCGGGGCGGGCGAGACGCTCGAGCTCGCCGTCCAGCAGGGCAAGCTCGTCAAGAACTACTCGTTCGGATTCTCCGAGCCCTACCTCTTCGACAAGCCCATCACGGCCGGCTTCAACGTCTACGACCGGAAGACCGATTACAGCACCTATGGCCTCTACAAGCAGCTCACGAAGGGTGTCGATCTGAGCCTGGGGACGCGGCTGTTCGGCATGTGGCGGGCCAACCTGACCTACACCGTCCAGCGGATCGAGATGGACTACCCCCAAGGGTCCTATTACGCGTCCTACTACGGCGCCATGACCGGCAAGTATTTCGAGAACTCCGTCACGCCGATGATCTGGCGTTCGACGGTCGACAGCCCTCTGACGCCGACCCGCGGCACGTCCTATTCGGCCAGCCTGAAATATGCCGGCAATTTCCTCGGCGGCGCGGTCGATATGATCAAGCCGATGCTCGACTTCACCCATTATCGTCCGGTCCTCGGCCGGGGCCCCAAGGCCCACGTCCTCGGCCTGCACGCCGAGTTCGGCTTCCTCAAGACCCTCCACGGCTCGCAGGTCCCCTACTGGGAACGGTTCTTCCTCGGCGGCGAGCGCTCGATCCGCGGCTACGAGGTCTACACGATCGGCCCCCGCGACGTGAGCGGCTACATGCTCGGCGGCGAGAAGCAGCTCGTCCTCAACGCGGAGTACATCATCCCCGTCGGCGGCCCGCTCTACGCCATCTTCTTCTACGACCGGGGCAACACCGTAGCCTACGGGAGCTCCCTCGCCTGGAAGGACATGTACTCGTCGGCCGGCATCGAGGCCCGCCTGTTCATTCCGGCGCTGCGCGTGCCGTTCCGGCTGATCTTCGCTTACAACAACAAAAAGATCCAGGCGACCGATTCGGATTTCGCGTTCCGCTTTGCCGTCGGCACGACATTCTAGGGAGGTTGGAATCATGAGACATCACATGCGGTTCTTCGCGCTCGCCGCGGTCTTCGCCGCGGCCGGCCTGGCCGGCCTGGCCCTGGCCCAGGAGGGCGGCAAGATCGGGATGATCAACTCGCAGGAGGTCCTGGAGAAATCCGTCGAAGGCAAGAAGGCGATCGCCAAGCTTCAGGCCGCCGACAAGACGTTCAGCGACCAGATCACGAGGATCGACGACCAGATCAAGCAGCTCCAGGGCCGTCTGACGGCCCAGAGCCTGACCCTGACCGCGGCGGCGGCGGCGGGCATCCAGGCCGATATCCAGAAGAGGCAGACCGAACGGCAGCGGTCGGTCGAGGACGCCTCCCGGTCCATGCAGGATCTTCAGGCCACGACGATGAGCCAGATCCAGGCCGACCTCATGCCCGTCATCGAGCAGGTCCGCAAGGACAAGGGCCTCGACCTGATCTTCGACCTGACCAAGAGCGGGACCGTGTTCTACAACCCGGCCCTGGACTTGACCGCCGAGGTCATCCGGCGCTACGACGCGACCAAGGCGGCGCCGCCTGTCAAGAAGTAGCTCCGGGCGAGGCCGACGATGATCCCCACCGAACAGATCATGAGGTTCCTGCCTCACCGCTTCCCCTTTCTTCTCGTCGACCGGATCATCGACTTGGTCCCCAAGAAGTCCATCGTCGCCCTCAAGAACGTCACCTGCAACGAGCAGTTCTTCCAGGGGCATTTTCCGGAATGGAAGATCATGCCCGGCGTTCTGATCATCGAGGCCCTGGCCCAGGCCGGGGCCGTCCTCTTCTTCAGCTCCATCCCCGATCCGGAGACGAAGTTCATCGTCCTGAGCAAGATCGACAAGGCCAAGCTCAAGAGGATGGTCGTCCCCGGTGATCAGCTCCGTCTGGAAGTCGAGTGGACGCGGAGCAAGGGGCGGATCTTGCAGATGAAAGGCAAGGCCTTCGTCGAGAGCGACCTGGTCGCCGAGGGGGAGATCTACGCCACGGTCCTCGATATTTCCGAGGTCAAGTCCCCGCTTACCTGACCGTCTTGACCAGCTTCCCTGCCGCCGGGACGGCCGTGAGCTCCAGGCCGTTCATGATGGCCATCTGGGGCCAGGACTTTTCCGGCATGCCCGTCCTTTTGAAGATGGCCTGAAGCGTGTCCGAGCCGTTCGCCTTGATCAGAGTCAGGCGCTGCGGCGCCCGGTTGATCTTCGAGGGGTCCGAGAGGTCCCGGAACGAGGCCACGACCCGCTTGAACTCGGCGTCATGCTTGGCGAATCCGTTGACCGAGCTCATGGCCGAGAAGGCGTAGACCCAATCCCCCTTTTTGAGGCAGGACAGGCTCATCCGGACCGGCTCCGCGTTCTCCTGGGCGATCTGATAGGCCTGCTGGTAACACGCCAGGCCGTTGACCGTCGACCGGTTCTCGTTGAGGAGCTGGCCGCCGGAATTGGTGATCTCCGTGCCCTGCTTCTTGGCGAATTCCTCGGCGGTTTCGGTCGTCTTTCCGCCCTGCAGGACGACGCCCGCGCTATTGTCCGCAGTGACGAGCGTCACTCGCGACGGCGTGTTATCGACCTTCCAGCCCGCCGGAACGGCGAACTGGAAGCGGAGAACGGGATGATAGAAGAAGCCGTTCTCGACGTAGCCTTGGCGGGGATCTTCGCCGTAGACGATATTCTGGACCGTTTGGAGATAGGCCTCGGATCTGCGGGCGAGCGACGCGTCCCCGGGCTGCAACATCGACTGGACGTGCGCGATGCGGTCGGGCGTCAGAGGATGGGTCGAGAGGAAGCCCGGCATGCTGCTTCCGCCGGACTGGTCGCCCATCCTCTGGAGGCCGGCGAATGTGACCTCCATGTCGGCCGGGTTGTAGCCGGCGGCCCGCGCGTACGTGACGCCGAGGCCGTCGGATTGGTTCTCGGCGTCGCGGCTGAATTTCAGGAAGAGGACCTGGAGACCGGTGCCGGCCAGGCCGGCGTACTTGGCGAATTTCTGGCTGACGACGCTTCCGACGACCAGGCCGATCTGGGCCACCTGCTGCTTGCTCATCTGGCTCATGGAATGACGGGCGTTGACGTGGCCGATCTCGTGGCCGAGGACCGAGGCCAGCTCGGCCTCCGAGTTCATCAGGGCCAGGATGCCGCGGGTGACATAGACCGCGCCGCCAGGCACGGCAAAGGCGTTGACGACCGGGCTGTCGAGCACGGTGAACCGCCAGGGCAGATTGGGCCTCTGGCCCTTGGCGGCCAGGGCCAGCCCCAGCTTGTTGACATAGGCCCCGAGGGCCTGGTCATCATAGATCCCATACGTGGTCGCGACTTCGGCGTCCGTCTGTTTGCCGAGCTCGATCTCCTGGCTCTCGGAGTAGAACATGAGCTCCTTATGGCCGGTGACGGGGTTCACGGCGCAGGCGGCCGCCGCGGCGACCAGAAGAAGGACACATGCAGCGAATTTCGTCTGGGACATGGGAGCCTCCCGATCACTTCAAGGTGAAAAAGGCGTCGTCCAGGTTCGTGTTGTAGGTGACGGCCGTGATGGTCATGCGCTGGGCGTCGGAGCCGTTCTGGACGACACGAACGGAATAGGGGACCATGGTGCCGCCGACCTTCTGGTAGTTGGTCGAGAACGTTGTGGAGTCCACCTCGGCGCCGTTCTGGTCGAGGGTCCGCGTCTCGGTCTTGTAGGGCAGGAAGGTGTCCGGATCGAGGTAGAGCGTCGTCTTGTGGCCGTCGGCCTGGGTCTGCTCGAGGACGATATAGTCCTTGCCCTCGATCGGGGCCTTGGGCTTCAGGGCGTAGGTGACGTTGGACTTCAGGGGGAAGAGCAGGGCCTGGTTCTGGCCGGCCTGCCGGGCCATCTCCTTGGCCATGAAATCCGGCATTTCCTCGGTCGACCCGGACTGAGGATTCGTGTACCAGCCCTTCTGGCCGTCGAAGGCCTGGATGATGGTCATGTTGGCCTCGGCGATGGTGATGTCCATCCGCATCTTGTTCGGTTCCTTTTGGTAGATGGTGATGGGCACGGTGATGCCGAATTGGACGATCTCGGCGGTTCCCGAGATCGTCGTGTCCTTGATCGATTCGAGCACCTTGCGTCCGCCCATGGCCACGATCATCTTGTCCACCACAGCCATGGCTTCCTTGTTCATGCCCACGGCCGGGGTCTGCTGGGCGTAGCTGGCCACGGCGGCCAGAGACGCCAGCAGGATCGCGCCGAGGATCCACGTTCTCGTTTTTTTCATCAATACCTCCTCATGGATTGCTGTATCGTCAAGGTCGATGGGGATTCCTAGGTCATTTTAAACCAAAGTCAGGCGTTTGCCAACCGGCGGCCTGCATCTTCGCAGAAAGCGCCGGAGCGGAATCGGAAGATCGGGCGACCGGGCTAGTCTTTGAAAATTGACGCGTCTAGCCATATTTCGAGCAAATGCAGATGACAATCATAACTGATTAATAATAAATTATTTATGATGATATTGGTCACGCAGCGAACATTAGTATGTAACAATATAGAACATCAAAAAATAGTCATTTATATTATTATGCTTGACTTAATATAATCAATGATGTTATAATCTGTATGTTCAATTATAGTACATATAGTATCAGGATGGCGGCCTGAATGTCGACCCGACTCGGACTCATAACCTGCTCGAGCTTCGACCGCGAGGTCCAGGCCATCCAAGAGTCCGCCGATTTCCGGAACGTCCGCTTCCAACCCCACCCGGTCCGATGCGATCTGGCCGAGTCCGACTGGGCGGGACTCGGCGACGCCGTCGCCTCATGCCGCAAAGAGGGTTGCGCCCTCGGTCTGGCCGGAGGCTACTGCCTGACCCGGCCCGCCAAAGAGCTCGGCCTTGACGGGACCTGCCGCCTCCTGCAGGAAAGCCAATGCTTCGAGTGGGTCGCGGACAAGGCTCTCCTCGACCGGCTCCTCCGGGACGGGGCGCTCCCGGTCCTCGCCGGATGGCTCAGGAACTGGGAAGCGCACGTGGACGCCCGCTGGCCGTCCGACCGCAAGGCTGCCCAAGCCTTTTTCCGTGCCGTCGCTCGGAAGGTCGTCCTGCTCGACACGGGCGTGCATCCTTCCATCGACCGCGAGCTCAAGTCCTTCAGCCGTTTCCTCCGCTTGCCCTGCGAGGTCCACCCCGTGGGCCTGGATCACTTCCGGTTGGCCTTGAGCCGGTCCGTTCTCGGTTGGCGCCTGGATCTGCTCAAGGCCGAGAACGCGGACCGCATGGCCATCTTCGGCCAGAGGGTCGGAGACGTCACCCGGGTCGGCCAGCTTCTCGACGCCGTGACGAACGTCAAGTCCATGGAGGACGCCCAGGCCGGCGTCCTGGAGCTCGTCCGCGTCATGCTTTCACCCCAGGAGGCTGCCTACCATCCGATCGAATCCTTTTCCGGCCGGTCCGGGCCGGAGGGCTCGCCGATGGACAGGATCATCGGCCTCAACGCGGACTTTGCCTGGACCGATGACCGGAAGACGGTCTATCTCAAGGTCGCCCACGGCCGCGAGATCCTGGGCGTTCTCGAGCTCGCCGGGGTCCGGGGGGGCGAGTGGGGCGACCACGACCTCGACCTGGCCATGACCCTGGCCAGGATCTCCGGACTCGCCCTGGCCGGTGTCCGGATGGGCCGGTCGCTCGAGGCCGCGCGGGAACGGTCCGCCAACGCGGAAGCCGCCCTGGCCTCGGGCGAAGAGAAGATGACGCGCATCTTCAACTATCCCCTCGGCCTCTACCGGACGACGCCCCAAGGAAAGATCCTGGACGCTTCGTTGACCCTGGCCCGGATGCTCGGCTACCCCGACGTCGAGGCCCTCAAAGCGGTCAGCTTCTGGGACCTTCATAACGATCCCCGCGACCGGGAGAACAAAGAAGCCTTCCTCGACTCGACCACCATGGTCGGGATCTTCGAATCCCAGCTCCGGCGGAGCAACGGCACCCTTATTTGGGCCGAGGATTCCTGCCGCGCGGCCAAGGACGCCCTCGGACGCGTCCTCTTCTATGACGGCGTCATCGAGGACATCACCGCCAGAAAGAGGATGAAGGACGAACATTCCTGGGTCGTCCATCTCCAAAACGCGGAGAGGGAGGTTTCCGGGCGGCTGCTGTCGCCGACGCCGATCGACGAGATGTCGTCGCTCGTCCTGGATCAGGCCCGGCGGTTGACCTCGAGCGTTTCCGGGTTCGTCGGACACATCGATCAGCGGACGGGCAACCTCGTTCCGGCGGCCATGACCCCGGACGCCCAGGAGATGCTCGGCGTCCACCCCGAGGCCGCGGGCCACTTCCACGGGAACTCGGGCATGTGGCGCTGGGTCCTGGAGGAGCGGCGGGCCATCGTGACCACCATGCCGAGCCTGGATCCCCGATACGGCGGCATCCCCGAATGGCACCTGCCGGTCGGTCCGTTCCTGGCCGTCCCGGCCATCATGTCGGGAGGGATCGTCGGCATCGTCGTCGTGGCCAACCCGGAGAACCCCTACCTCGAGAAGGACCTCAAGGCCGTCGAGCGCCTGGCCGATCTCTATGCGATCGCCGTCCAACGGACCCGGACGGAGGATGCCCTGAGGGAACTGTCGCTCGTCGACGAGCTGACCAAGGTCTATAACCGCCGCGGCTTCCTGGCCGTGGCCGAGCAGCAGATGAAGGTCGCCCACCGGGCCAAGAAAGAGATGTCGCTCTTCTATGCCGACCTCGACGACCTCAAGCGGATCAACGATTCCTTCGGCCACGAAGAAGGCGACGCCGCGCTCGTCCAAGCGGCGGATATCTTGAAGGACGTCTTCCGCGATTCCGACATCGTGGCCCGGCTCGGCGGCGACGAGTTCGTCGTCCTGGCCATCGACATCGCCGAAAGCAAGGTGTCCGCCCTCACCCGCCGTCTCCGGGAAAAGGTCCAAGCCCGCAACACCCGGCCGGATTCCGCCTACCCGATCTCGTTCAGCCTGGGCATCTCCCGCTACGATCCGGACCGGCCCTGCTCCCTCCAGGAGCTCCTGACGCTGGCCGACCGGCGGATGTACCAGGAGAAGACGTCGAAGAAGCGCGCCGCCGCGGTCGCCTGACCGCCCGGCCGCGGCTCAGTTCCGGAGGCCGTACTTCGCCAGCTTGTTGTAGAGCGTCGTCCGCGAGATCGACAGGATCTTGGCCGTCTGGCGCAGGTTCCCCTTGGTCACTTTCAGAAGATAGGCGATGTATTCCTTTTCGAGGTCGTCGAGCGTCGACAGGTGGCCGCGGCCGGCGAAGGCGACCGCCCCTTCGGGCGGCACATACTCGCGGAGGTACTTGGGCAGGTTGGCCACGTCGACGAAGTCCTTCTTGCAGAGCATGGCCGCGCTCTCCAGAACATTGGCCAGCTCGCGGACGTTCCCGGGCCAGGCGTACTTGAGGAAGAGCTTCTGGACCTCGCGCGAGACGCCCCGCACGTTCTTCGAAAAGTTCCGGCTCGCTTCCTGGAGGAAGTGGCGGACGAGCAGGGGGATGTCCTCGGGCCGCTCGCGGAGCGGGGGGATCTCGATGACGACCTTGTTCAGGCGGTGGAGGAGGTCTTCCCGGAAGGCCCCGGTCCGGACCATCTCGGTCAGGTCCTTGTTCGTGGCCGCCAGCACCCGGACATCGACCACCGTGTTTTCGTTGGCCCCGAGGGGGCGGAACTCGTGGGCCTCGAGGACCCGGAGGAGCTTGGCCTGGACGGCCACGGGGATCTCGGCGATCTCGTCGAGGAAGATCGTCCCGCCGTCGGCTTCCTCGAACAGGCCGCGCTTGTCCTTGTCGGCCCCCGTGAAGGCCCCCTTCTTGTAGCCGAAAAGCTCGGATTCGAACAGGTTTTCGGGAATGGCGGCGCTGTCGCAAATGACGAGCGGCTTGTCGCCGAACGGGCTCAGGCTGTGGACGGCCCGGGCGACGACCTCCTTGCCCGTGCCGGTCTCGCCGGTGATGAGGACGCTCGAGAAGTACTTGGCGATGTTCTCGATCGTCCCGAAGATCTCGAGCATGGTCGGGTTGCGGCTGATGAGGCCCTGGAAGGCGTATTTCCGCTCGAGCTTTTTCTCGAGGTGCAGGGTCTCGCGCCGGAGCTCGCCCTTGCGCGAGATGCGGCGGAGGATGTCGCCGAGGATGTCGCGTTCGTAGGGCTTGGGCACGAAGTCGGTCGCCCCGGCGCGGACGATGTCGAGGACGGCGTCGCGGCCGACGGGCCCGCCGCCGACAAGGACGTCGACCAGGGCGTCAGCCTTCTTGATCTTCTTCATGATCACGAGCCCGGCCGCGAGCGAATCGCTGCAGTCGACGAGAACGACCCGGATGCGGTTTTCCCGGATGACGTCGAGATATTCGTCGTCCATCTGGGAGAAAAAGACGTTGAAATCGACGGCCACCGGCGCTTTTTTGACGGTCTCGTAGAGCGGGAAATCGTCGGAGATGATCAGCAGGTTGGTCTGTGCGTCCATCGTGCCCCCGCCCCGATCCCGTGGCGGCGCGGCTATCTTATCAGACTTTCCTGGCAATAGACAACCCTGAGGGATCCCTGTGCCGTCCTGTGAGAAATCGGGGACACGATCCCTTTTCCCGAGAAAAGGGTCATGTCCCCGGTTTCTCATGCGTCCCGGATTCTCCGGGACGCTTCCGCACGAGCGTCAGACGGGCCCGGCCGCGGACCTCCTCCTCGATCCGGACGACGGGGTAGTCGGCTTGGACGAGGTATTTGACGTGGGCCCGGAGATAGGCCAGGCCCTGGGCGCACAGGAACTCGAGCCAGTCCCCGGTGGCCGTCTCGTCCATGAGCTCGGGCGTCTCGTCGGCGAACGTCGTTTGTGCCCGCGGCGTCATCCGGTTTTCGGTCGGACCCTTGCGCTTGGCGAAGATGATCGCGCCGTCGGTCGTCTCGAGGGCGTTCATATGCGGCGCCCAGCGCGCGGCCCAACGGTCGTAGCGGTCGTAGAACGTCCGGTTCGAAGCGGCGATCGCCGGGTCGGCGGCGAGCTCGGCGGCGATGAGCTTCATCAGGGCCGTCCCGGCCTCCTGATGATCCTCATAGATCGGCAGGCTCAGGGACTTGAAATAGGTGAACCCGCCTTTGGGGATCCAGTAGTCGCGGAACAGGTAAGGCGTGTAGTTCGAGAACGGCTGGACCCATTCGTGGGACGGATAGCCGTGGAGGTTGAGGAAGATGTCGGGCGCCCAACGGTCGTAGAGCCGGGTCCGGACGGCCGCTTCGGGCAGAAGGGGCTTCGATCCCGTCTGATAGCCCATGTCCACGCCGAGCGAGCCGTACCGTCCGGCGTGGAGGCTGTGGAACGGCTCGTTCTTCTGCATCGCCGAGGCGAGCTCCGCGCCGTCCGGGTTCTCCACGGGCTCGAAGACGAAGCTCATCTTCTTGAGCGCTTCCCGTGTGGCCGGATCGCGGGCCAGGAGCTCGGCAAAGCGGAGGAGGTAGCTCGTCGAGGAGACTTCGTTGGCGTGCTGCCGGGCGACGGCCTGAAGGGTCGGCTTGAAGGTGACCAGGCGCGGCACAGAGACATATTTGGCCAAGGGCAGGAAGAGCTCGAGGACGGGGACGTCGCGGCCCTCATAGGATCTGCCCCCGATATAGCTCCGGACGCCGGTCAAGGCCGAGAGGCGGCGGACGATGTCGCCGGCCATGTCCGGGGAGATGATGTCCCGGGTCGGGACGATCGCCTGATCGGGCGGCGGCGGCGGGGCCTGAACGGGCGCCCCCGCGGCAGGTCCGGGGACGGCCCCGACGGCCAGCCGTTCGTCTTTTTCCTGTGATAGATAGCGAGGCCGGAGCGTGAAGGCGTCGAGCCCGGGAAAGCGGAACGCGTCGTTGAGAAGACCGGCCTCGGAGAGCTTGCGCCACGATCCGGCCATCTCGATGACAGCCAGGTAATCGGCCTCCTTCTCCCATTCGGATTCGAAGGTGACGTTCGTGACGCGCCCGGCCCGGCCGTCGAATTGGAGCTCCGCGACCCGCGCCTCCTTGGGCTTGAGGGCCTGGACGACGGTCTTCCGGGTGACTTCGTCGTGGCCTTTTTCCTTCCAACGGAGGACGATCTGCGGCGCGTCGGCGGGCCGGTCGTCGAGCACGACCCGGGCCCTGGCCGGTCCGCCCTCGAGCGAGGGATGAAGGGACGGAAAGACATTGCCCGGCGCCGAGGACCGGGAGGTGTCGGCCGCCGTGTCTTTGTCCTCGGGGTCGAAGCGAGTGATGCCGCGCAGCAGATCAAGCGTGTCGAAGTAGATCTCGTCGTGGACGGCCTCGAGCGACGAGACGATCTCCTGGTCGAGCCCGATCTTGTAGTCCGGCTCGCTCGCTTGGAGGTCGACGAGCAGACGCTTGAAATAGGGCTGCTTGGAAAAGGTCGGCTCGCCGCCCGTCTTTTTCCGGATGTGGGCGACGACCGCGGGCAGGACGTCCTTCTGGTAGAAGGCCCAGAATTTCTCGAGATCGGTCTCGATCGGCTGATCGCAGACGACGGTCCCTCCGGCCGCGGCGCGGAGCCAGCCCGTCGTGACCTTGGCCGTGCCCCATTCCGGAAGAACGTCCGAGAGCGGGATGTCCCGCGTCCGCGGCGTGAAGCTCGCCGCGAGAACGACCGAGCCCTTGCCGTCGAGGGCCTCGACATCATAGATAGCGCCTCCGGGCTCGGCCATCTCGAACGTGATCCGTTCGAGTGGGAGGCCCAGGTCGCGGGACAGGATCTCGTCGACCGGGTAGAGCTCCTGGAGCCAGCGGCCGGGTTCGGCGTACGTGCGCTTGGCCCGGCTGAGATCCTCGCGCTCCTCGGCGAAGCGGACGGTCAGGCGCTCGACGCCTTTGCCCTTGAGGGACGGCAGGACCTTTTCGACGAGCCAGAAGTAGCCGGGCTTGTAGGCGGACAGGACCTCGACCCGGGCCGCGGGAAATCCGGACGCTTCGAGCCAGGCCTTGAGCTCGCCCCGGACCTTCTCCCGGACCGCAGGTGATTCGCTGACGCCCAGGCTGACCTCGACACCGCCGCCCTTGCCCGCCGCGTCGACGAGGGCCTTGAGCTTGTCCCTGAGCAGGGCCTTGGCGTCGTCGACTTCCCAGGTGAAGGACTTCTCATTTTCGAAGACGATCCGGCCGGTCTTGAGCGACGCGGCCGTGACCGAGACCGGCGCTTTCCCCGCGGCGCCGCGCAAGGCGTTTTGGATCGCTTGCTCAAAGGGCGCGTTCGTGCCGGGCAGGACGAGCTCGGCGGCGACGGATTCGAGATCGCGTCCCTTGATCTCCGCGGCCGTCTTCTCCACGGCGTTCATGAAGACCGCCTCGGCCGCGCCTTTCTCGCCGGCCAGGAGCTTGTCGACGTCGGCGGCCAGATCGGCGAGCTGAGGCTGGCCTTCCCCATAGTCCGAGAAGTACGGGAAGGTCCGGGCGAGATAAGAAAGCGTCCGGTCGAGCCCGGCCGCGTCGGCGCCTTGGACGACCAGGGCCGACGACTTGCCGAAGGCCTTGGAGACGATCTTGATCGTTCCGGAGCCGGCCTCGAGGGCCGGGAGCTTGAGCTTGCCCGTCTTGACCAGGTCGTTCGTCAGGGCGTTGCCCCCGATGAGGATGGGGGCGAAGAGAGCCCTGCGGCTCTCGACTTCGGAATCGAGCTGGACGACGGGGAAGGAGGCTCCGGCCGTGCCCAGGACGAGCCGGCTGGCGAGATCGGCGAGGCCCAGCCCCGTCAGGTCCCCGGGAACGACGGCTACGGCGTCGAGGGTGTCCGGGATCCCGTCGCGGTCCTGGTCGGCATAGGCGCCCCGGTTCGAAAAGAAGCCGAGGAGATCGAACTCCTTGCCCGCGGTGTCGGAGCCGGGTCTTTCCTTGAATCCCGGCGTGAGGAGACGCTTCGTCGCCCCCGTCCTCGGAAGCACGACCTTCGAGCGCGAGGAGCCGCAGCGGAGTTCGAACGTCAGCGCGGCGCAGGCGGGGTAGGAGAGGACCGCGGTCCGGTTCCCCCGGCGCTGGTCGGCCGCGAGCGCGAGCAAAGCCTCGTGCGCTTTTTGGCGATCCGCGTCCGCGGTGAAATGGACCTCGACCGCGAGGTCCCGGATCTGGCCCTGATCGAGGGACAGGGCTTTGAGGCCGTCAGAGACGGGTCCGGCCGCGGGGAATTCGTACAGGGCCTCGCGGACGATCGTCTTTTGCGCCGGGATGCCGGCCCCGGTCAGGAAAGAGGCCAGGTCCTTTTCGAGGCTCTCGTAGGTCGCCCCGGTCTCGCGCCCCCAGATCTCCCAGAAATAGGGCCACCGAAGGAAGAAGGCGCGACCGGTCTTGAGCAGGACCTCGTCGGAGCCGCCGATGCAGGCGATCCCTGTGCGGCCTTTCCGGGAGACGAGGAAGACCCGGCCCTGGTTCGGGCCGAGAGAGCCGGGATCGACGCCCCCTTCCTTTAACGCTTCGCGCACCCAGCCGAGGTTCGCCCCGATGAAGATGGGAAAGAGGAGAGCGGCGTCCCCGGAGATCTCCGATTCGTGCCGGACGAGCCCGAACTCGACTGCCAGGCTCTCGAAGTTGGCGCGGGCGGCGATGTCGGCGGCGAGGGCCAGCTCGCCGGCGGTCGGTTTGTCGGGGATGATGACGGTCAGGGCCGGCTTCTCCGGGAAGCCGTCGCCGTCGAGATCGAGGACGGCCCGGCCTGCGACGAAGATCCGGGACAGGCTGTCGACGTCGGCCCCCGCGGCCAGGGTCAAGGCGAGTGCCGCGCACGCGGCGAGAAGCGCACGTTTCATGATCGCTCTCCGGCTTGGATTCTAGAGGGATTCTATCACACAGGCCCCTGAGAATGATCGCGATATGAGCCAGATCTCGCTCATGAGGACTTCTCGGCTCGGGCGCTAAACGCGCCCTCCTGCACATCTCCCTTGCACAACCGTTCTAATCACTCAATCAGCTCTCAACCAATAGACCATATCAGCGGGCAATTGAGATTGCCGGATAACGGGAATAGAATATGCCCAAATCGCGTAAGCGCACGAGGAGCCGCCGATGAGAAATCCCGATAGAACCAAGAGAACGGGCCTGATTGCGATCATGGGGCTGGGCATCGCGCTTGTTTTAGGATCGGCTTGCGGCAAAGGCGGGCCGCCATCCGGGGCGCCGAAGAACGAGGCGGCCAAGGTCAAGATCGGGAAAGCGGCGATCAGCGTCCGATACGACGGCGGGGATATTTTCGAAGGCAAGGTCCAGGCCGGCGACGCGGGGTTCGAGGCCGCCGTCAACGTCTTCAGGACCGGGGACGCCCTGAGCCAGACGATCCTCCTGACGCCCCGCGACAAGGGCGGCAAGATCAGGGTCGATGGCACTCTCAGCGGAGGGATCGAGTCATTCCCCTGCGAAGCCGACCGGCGGGACCGGGGACTGATCTGTGTCCGCCACGTCTCGGGAACGAGCCGCAGCTCCCTCAACCGGGCCGTCTACGACCGCGGCCGCGACTGGGTCTTCTCGGTCGACGCCGGGCCTCGGGCCGTCGTCCTGCCGTCGTCGGCGACGAAGGGCGATAAAGCCTATGCTTTCAGCGCGGAGGGATCGGAGATCGTCCTGCGCTTCCGGCCGCGTTTTTATCAGCTCCACCGCGGCCTTAAGTTCTTCGAGCCCTGGACCTACAAGATCTGGCCCGATCCCGTGGCCGGTTGGATCTCCTGGTTCGCCTTTTTCGATAAAGTCACCGAAAAGGACATCGTCGACACGGCCGACACCCTTTCGGAGACCCTCCTGCCGTTCGGCTACGACCACCTGCAGATCGACGACGGCTATCAGAGCGGCGAGGGGCGCCCGGACCTCTGGCTCACGGCCAACGACAAATTCCCGCGGGGCCTGGCGTTCCTGCCGGCCTACATCAAGAGCAAGGGCCTCAAGCCGGGCATCTGGACCAACGTCGCCTTCAAACAAGCCGATTACGCGGCCGCACACAAGGACTGGTTCGTAACCGACGAGACAGGGGAGCCCGCGCGCGGCAATTGGGTCGAGTTCAGCCTTGACGGCTCGAATCCTGCAGCCGTCGACGCGGTCGTGAGGCCGGTCTATCGGGGACTGAAAGACATGGGTTGGGAATACTTCAAGGTCGACGCTCTCCGCCACCTTCGCTACGAGGGCTACAACGCCCATGCCGGCTATTTCCAGAAAAAGAAGAAGGACCCGGTCAAGGCTTTCCGCGCCTACGTCGAAGCTGTCCGGGAAGAGATCGGCCGGGACCGTTTCATCCTCGGGTGCTGGGGCATCCGGCCCGAGCTCGCCGGCCTCATCGACGGCTGCCGCATCGGCACCGACGGATTTTCCTATGCCGGCATGGCCCAGTTCAATTCCTGGAACAATGTCGTTTGGCGCAACGACCCCGACCACATCGAGCTCAACGAGGACCGCTACAAGTCGACCCTCGTGACCTCCCTCACCGGCTCGGTGCTCCTGCTCACGGACAAGCCGGAGGTCTATCGGACCGACGTCATCGAGCCGGCCCGCCGCGCCGCGCCGGTGCTCTGGACCGTCCCAGGACAGATCTTCGACGTCGACCCGTCCCGCTCGGACGAGCTCGGCCGCGTCGCCGCCGAGGTCAGCGGTTCCGGGCCGCGCGTCTTCGACGCCTCGCTCCTGCCGACCTGCGACCTCTTTCTCCTCGAGATCGACCGGCCGTTCGAGTCGTGGGCCGTCCTCGGCCGGACCGGCGAGTCCGTGCGCGAGGTCAAGTTCGGCGACCTCGGCCTGGACCCCTCGAAGGAATACTACGTCTTCGAGTTCTGGACCAAACGCCTTCTCGGCAGCTTCTCGGGATCGTTCGCTCCCGGGCCGCTCGACCCGCTCTTCCGTTCTCAGGCCCTGGCCATCCGGGAACGGACGTCGCATCCGCAGGTGCTGGCCACGAGCCGTCACGTGACCTGCGGCGGCGTCGACCTGGCCGATGTCCGCTGGACCGGCCGGACGCTCGCGGGGACCAGCCGCGTCGTCGCCGGCGATGCCTACGAGATCTATTTGACCGAGCCCGAGGGCACCCGTTTGAGTCGTTTCGAAGGCCCGGCCGGGGCCGCCGTGACCGTCGAGCGGGAAGGGGCCTTGGTCAAGGTCCGCTGGCTCCCCGCCGCAACCGGGACGGCCGGGTGGTTAGCCGAGTTCGAAAAAATTTAGCCTCTCAAGCACTACATCTAGTACAGGTTAGCCGGATCTGTAGCACCGCTTGATCGGCCCGCTTGACAAAGCGCCTTTCGTGCACTACCATATGATCGTCCAAGCGTCGGGGTTCCTTATGATGACCAATAGATTTAAGTACCTCTTTATTCTGTTTGTCGGGTTCTTTTTCTTCGGGGGGATCCCTGTCGAGTTTGGGACCGAGGGCGCCTTCTTCCACGGCTACATGATCCCCAAGCCCGTCATCCGCGTCGGCCTGGGCACCAACCTCCAGGACATTCGCATCCGCTCCTCGTCGGGCATGAAGATCTACGAAGTCAACACCGGCTACAAGATCATCAACGACGACGCCGACGAGGCCGAGATCAAGGGCGCCGGCGAAAGGCTGACCGAGAAGTACGTCATCCTCATTGCCCACGCCAAGGAACACGACGAGGCCGACCAGCTGGCCGCGACCGTCAAAGCCCGGATCGGCGGCAATGTCTATGTGGCGGATGACCGCGACACGGACGCGGCGGGCGTCTTCGAGGTCAAGCTCGGGGACTTCCTGACCCGCGGCGATGCGCTGGCCAAGATCGCCGAACTGAACGCCGCCGGCTTCAAGGACGTCTGGATCGACCGCGAGGAGATCGTCGAAGAGCCGTCCCGGCCCATCTGGATGCTCGTCGCGAACGAGCTCAAGTCGCTCGACCACGACTCCGAGCTCTACTTCATCCCGGCCAACCCCCAGAGCTTTCTGACCCTCAACGGCAAGAGCTATCGGGGATTCCTGGTCATGTCGGGCAGTCCGCGCGGCATCGTCCTCGTCAACTACGTCAACCTCGAGGATTACCTGAAAAGCGTCGTCCCCGGCGAGCTGTCGCCGGGGCAGTTCAACGCCATCGAGGCCCTCAAGGCCCAGGCCGTCGCCGCCCGGACCTACGCCCTCAGGAACATGAAGCAGTTCGACAAGTTCGGCTACGACCTGGTCAACACGCCCCGCTCCCAGCTCTACATGGGCATGTCTTCGGAGGACCCTCTGAGCACGCGGGCCGTCGAGGAGACCAAGGGCGAGGTCGTGCGCTACCGCGGCGAGCTGATCAACGCCCTCTACACGAGCACCTGCGGCGGCCGGACCGAGGACGCGGAAAAGGTCTTCAGCGGACGGCCCGTTCCCTATCTCAAGAGCGTCGAGTGCGTCTCCGAGAACCAGCAGGAATGGCAGATCGAGGCCAAGACCCCCGTGGCCCCGATCACGGTCGACGGCCGGAACGCCAGCCTCGATGTCGCCTTTCTCGTCGGCCTGGGGATCATCCCCATGGGCGCCGAACCGATCGATTTCCGCAAGGACGCGTCCTTCGACGAGGCCCTCGAATGGATCAGGGATGCGCGGCGGCTCGTCGGGGTCAAGGACAAGGAGTTCGTGCCCGATTCTTCGGACCTCGACTTCATCAGCCTGGCCCGGCTGCTCGTCGAGGCCTTCGGCTGGCAAGATCGGATCGCGGAGCTGCTCCTGCCCGGCGAGGTGGATTTCCTCCTTAAGGACCTGCCCCAAGTCCCGGGCAAGGACCGCGGGCCCATGGCCTATTGTTTCCAATCGGGGCTCTTCCCGGCTTCGATCAGGACCGGCGACCCGCTGCGCCCCGTCGGACGCGCCGAGCTGGCCGTGGCCCTGGCCCGGATCATCAAGGACCATAAGGACTTTTTCAAGGCGGGGACGTTCCGCGCCGCGGGCAAAGGCACGATCGAAGTCGGCCAGGACTTCGACCGGAGAACGCTCGCGCTGTCCAACCACGTCCGGCTCCTGCGCACGATCGAAAGCGAGACGACCTTCGCCACGAAGCTGACGCTCCTCGGCGGGGAGAACGTGCGCTGGCTCGAACGGGAGGGCCAGGTCGCCTATCTCGAGGTGTTCTACCCGCCGAACTCCAACGTCCTCGACCGGTCGTCGCGGTTCAACCGCTGGCAGGTCCGCAAGACGAGGCAGGAGCTCGAGCGGCTCGTCAGCCAGTCCTATGCGATCGGCTCCCTCATCGACGTCGAGATCAAGGCGCGCGGCGAATCGGGCCGGGCGACCGACCTCGTGCTGACCGGGGCCGATGCGAGCGCCACCGTCCGCGGCTTCCAGATCCGGGCGGCGCTGGGCCTGCGTGATATGTTGTTCGTCATCGACCGGTCCTACGACGAAAAAGGCCGCGTTGACCAGTTCACGTTTTCGGGCCGGGGCTGGGGACACGGCGTCGGCCTTTGCCAGGTCGGCGCCTACGGCATGGCCGTCGCCGGCGCCAAGTACCAGGACATCCTCAAGAAGTATTACACCGGCGTCAAGATCGATAAGATCTATTAGGGTCGGACCACAGCTTCTCGATTTTTTTCAATAAGTTAACCCCGAAAAAAGCCCGTTTTTGGGCTTAACTCCGGCATTTTTGGCCCTTAAAACGCCCATGACGGCTTTTCGACCTATGCTATGATAAGTGTCTTGGAGGAATGAACATCATGAAAACGAATAGAGCCCTCAACGCCAGGAAAACCGAGGCCCGCGAGTACCAGACGCCGGCCTCCGGCATCTTCTTCACCGTGAAGGACGTCCTGTACGAGGGACAGTCCAAGTTCCAGCGGATCGAGATCATCCGCAACAAGGATTATGGCCGCGTGCTCTTCCTCGACGGCCTCGTCCAGACGACCGAACGGGACGAGTTCTACTACCACGAAATGCTCGTCCACCCGGCCATGGCCTCCCACCCGCGGCCGGCCAAGGTCCTGATCATCGGCGGCGGGGACGGCGGGGCGCTGCGCGAGGTCCTCAAGCACCCGGTCAAGAAGGCCTGGCTCGTCGAGATCGACGGCCAGGTCATCGAGGCCTGCCGCGAGCACTTCCCCTGGCTGAAGACGACCTTCCGGGACCCGCGGGCCGAGCTCATCGTCGCGGACGGAGATCTGTTCATCGACAAGGTCCGGGAGACGTTCGACGTCATCCTCGTCGACTCCTCGGACCCGGTCGGGCCGTCGACCGTCCTCCACCAGGAATCGTTCTACCGGAAGCTCAAGTCCAAGCTCAACCCCGGCGGCATCATCGCCGCCCAGGCCGGCTCGCTCATGCTCCACCTGGATTCGCACGCCCGGAAGAGCGTCTTCCTGAAGAAGATCTTCCGCCATTCGCCGCTCTACCTCGGACCGGTGCCGACTTATCCCGTCGGCATGTGGTGCTACAATTTCCTCTCGGACAAGATCGACCCGGAGAAGGTCCGGACGCTCTATATGCCGGACGGCCTGCGCTATTTCAACCCCGACGTCTATCGGGCGGCCTTCGCCCTGCCGAATTTCCTGGCGGAACGGCTGAAGAAAGGGAAGTAGGGGCGCTTAAGCGCCCAGCGCTCCGGCGTCGCGCCGCTTCTCGAGCGCGGCGAGCATGTCCGCCGTCATCGCGGCCAAGTCGTAGTCCGGCTTCCAATCCCATTCGGCGCGGGCCGCGACGTCGTCGATCGACGCCGGCCAGGAGTCGGCGATGGCCTGGCGGAAGTCCGGCTCGTAGCGGACCTCGAACGCAGGGCATGTGCTTCCGGATCTCGGCCGCAAGCTCCCCGGCGCTGAAGCTCATCGCCGTTACGTTGAAGCCCGCATGGTGCCTGAGCCGGGCGAAGTCCGCGTCCATGAGATCGAGCGTGCACTTGAGGCAGTCGGGCATGTACATCATCGGGCAGGCGCGTGTCCTCGCGGAGGAAGCAGGTGTAGCGGCCGCTTCTGCACGGCGTCGTAGAAGATGGCCACGGCGTAGTCCGTCGTGCCGCCGCCGGGCAGGGTCAGGTGGCTGATGATCCCGGGATAGCGGCAGCCGCGGACGTCGAGGCCGTATTTTTGAACGTAGTAGTCGCAGAGGAGCTCCCCGGCGACCTTGGTGACGCCGTACATCGTCGTCGGGCCCGAGGACCGTGTCCTGGGGCGTCATCTCGCGGGGCGTGGTCGGACCGAAGACGGCGATCGAGCTCGGCGAGAACACCCGGACGAGGTTGCGGGCCCGGGCGGTCTCGAGGACGTTATAGAGCCCGGACATGTTGACGTGCCAGGCCTTCTGGGGGTTCTTTTCGCCCGTCGCCGAGAGCAAGGCGGCCAGATGGTAGACCGTATCGATGCCGTATTTCCCGATGATCGCGTCGACGGCCTTGGCGTCCGTGACGTCGACGAGCTCGAAGGGCCCGGCTTCGGCCAAGATCGCCCGTCGGCCGGAAGATGTCGGTGACGACGACGTTGGTGTCGCCGTATTTCGCCCGCAGGGCCCGGGCCAGCTCGGACCCGATCTGCCCGGCCGCGCCCGTCATCAGGACTCGCTTGGTCTCTCTTGTCATAAGGGTCGTCTCCGCTCGGGGAATGCTCGAAAAACAGAAGGCTACTTATAGCATAGCCGCCTGGGCCAATCAACCGGAGGGGAGGCCGCCCGGAAGGGGTCAAACCTACGGCAGGGAGCGGATTCTGAGGAGCGACCGTCAGCACCGCTGCGAGCGACTCGGAGGAGCGGGGCGGGAAATATCCGAAAAAGTCGGAGAACTGGTGTCGCGTAGGTTTGACCCCATCTTCGACTTCGGCTAAAGTGGGAGGGCTCGCCATAAGTGAGGAGGCCTTTCCCATGTCCATAACCCTGACCGGCACCGGCCTGACCATCGATAAAGTCGTCCAGGTGGCCCGCGAACGCGTGTCCGTCGCCATCGATCCCGCCGCGAAAAAGCGCATCGAGAAGTGCCGGGCCCTGCTCGAGGACAAGATCCAGAAGAAAGAGATCATGTACGGCGTCAACACCGGCATCGGCGAGCTGGCCAACGTCGTCCTAAACCAGGACCAACTCGAGAAATACCAGCGTTATCTTATCTACAGCCACGCCGCGGGCTACGGCAAGCCCATGCCCGAGGATGTCGTCCGCGCCGCCATCCTCAGCCGGATCAACTGCCACTGTCACGGTCACTCCGGTCTCCGTCCCGTCGTCACGGAGACCATGGCCGAGCTCCTGAACAAGGGCGTCACGCCCGTCATGTGCGAGAAAGGCTCGGTCGGCGCCTGCGGCGATCTTTCGCCGATGGCCCAGATGGCCCTCGTCCCGATGGGCGAGGGCGAGGCCTTCTACAAGGGCGAGCGCCTGCCCGGCGCCGAGGCCCTCAAGCGGGCCGGCATCACGCCGATCGTCCTCCACGCCCGCGACGGCCTGGCCATGATCAACGGCTCGAACGTCATCGCCGGCATGTCCGCCCTCATCGTCCACGACGTCCACCGCTGGCTTAAATTATCCGAGATCGCCGCGGCCATGACCCTCGAGGTCCTCAACGCCAACATGAAGGCCTACGACGAGCGCATCCACAAGACCCGCGGCTACCCCGGGGCCCTGGAATCGGCGGCCAACGTCCGCCGCATCACCGAAGGAAGCGCGCTCCTCACCCGGCCCGGCAAGAAAGTCCAGGACGCGTACAGCCTCCGCAGCACCCCGCAAGTCGTCGGCGCGGCCCGGGACGCCCTCAAGTGGGCCCGCTACATGATCGAGATCGAGCTCAACGGCGCGGCCGACAACCCCGTCTTCTTCCCCGATGAGGACCTCGTCCTGACCGGCGCCAATTTCCAGGGCGTGCCCATGGCCTTCCCGCTCGAGATGTTGGGAACGGCCGTGACGACGATCGCCGTTTTATCCGAGCGGCGTCACAACCGCCTCATGAACCCGCATCTCAGCGCCGGCCTGCCGGCCTTCCTGACCAAGGGGGCGGGCATGTTCTCGGGCCTGATGCTGACCCAATATACGGCCGGCGCCCTCATCTGCGAAAACCGCGTCCTGTCGCACCCGGCGGCCACCGGCTCCATCCCGGCCGCCGCCGACCAGGAGGACTTCGTCAGCATGGGCATGACCACGGCCCTCAAGACGCGCCAGATCATCGACAACGCCCAGGCCGTCCTGGCCATCGAGCTCATCGCCGGGGCCCAGGCCGTGGATTTCCGCAAGCCTCATTGTCCCGGCAAGGGGACCCAGGCCGCCTACGAGGTCATCCGCAAGTACGTCGCCCATCTCGACGAGGACCGCCCCCTTTACCCGGACATCAACAAGCTCAAGGAAGTCGTCGAATCCGGCGAGATCCTCGCAGCCGTCGAGCGGGCCGTCGGGACCCTGGCGTGATGCGATGGGCCTAAGGATCGCCCTCGTCACCGGGGCGGGCCGCGGCATCGGCCGGGCCATCGCCCTCCGGCTGGCCGAGGACGTCTCCGGCGTCGCCGTCCACTATTTCAGCCGCCGCGAAGAGGCCCAGGAGCTGGCCGCCGCCATTCGCGAAAAGGGCAAGCTCAGCGCCGTCTTCCGGGCCGACCTGACCAAGAAGGCCCAGGCCGCGGGGCTGATCAAGAAGGTCGAGGAGAGGTTCGCCCGCATCGACATCCTGGTCAACAACGTCGGGCCCTTTCTGGTCAAGCCCTGGGACCAGCTCGAGGTCGCCGATTGGGAGCGGGTCCTGCGGGGCAACCTTCTCGGGCCCTACTTCTGCATGAAGGCCGCCCTGCCCGGCATGCGCAAGCGGCAGTGGGGGAGGATCGTCAACCTCGGCTTCAGCCGGGCCGAGCACCTCGGCGCCTTCCCGACGATCGCCGCCTATGCCGTGGCCAAAACGGGCCTGCTCACGCTGACCCGGACGGCGGCCGCTTCCGAGGTCGGGAACGGCATCACGGTCAACATGGTCTCGCCCGGGCTTATCCGCGGCGGCGTCCTGCCCCAGGTCCGGGACCTCGCCGAATCGAGCCTGGGGAGCTTCGAGGACGTGGCCGAAGCCGTGGCCTTCTGCGCGTCTGACACCGCGGCCGCGATCACCGGCTCCAACGTCATCGTCTCCGGCACCTGGAAGATGTAAGAAAAAGGAGAACACCCATGGTCCTGTATCTTTGGATCGCCGCCGTCATCGTCGTTATCTTCCTGTCGGGCATCCGGATCGTCCGGCCGACGCACCGGGGGCTCATCGAGCGCCTGGGAAAGTACAACCGCTTCGCTCACCCGGGCTTCAGCTGGATCATCCCCGTCATCGAGACGATGCGCCAGATCAACATCACCGAGATGATGGTCGACGCCGCCCCCCAGGAGATCATCACCAACGACAACCTCAATGCCCGGGTCGACGCCCAGGTCTATTTCCGGGTCAAGGAGGACGAGCCGAGCGTCAAGGCCTCCCAGTACAACGTCAACAATTTCCAGTGGCAGATCGTCAATCTGGCCCGGACGACGCTGCGCAACATCATCGGCACGCTGACCCTCAAGTCGGCCAACAGCGAGCGAGGCAAGATCAACGACGAGCTCCTCAAGACCCTGTCCGCGGAAGCGGCCCGTTGGGGCATCGATATCGTCCGGACCGAGCTCAAGGAGATCGACCCGCCCAAGGACGTCCAGGAGACGATGAACAAGGTCGTCAAGGCCGAGAACGAGAAGATCGCCGCCATCGATTTTGCCACGGCGCGGGAAACGGTGGCCGACGGCGAGCGACGGGCCGAGATCAAGAAGGCCGAGGGCGTCCGCCAGGCCAAGATCCTCGAAGCCCAGGGCGAGGCCGAGGCCATCCGCCTGGTCAACGAGGCCGCCGAGAAGTACTTCGTCGGGAATGCCCAGGTCCTGCGCCGCCTCCAGGCGCTCGAGACCGCGCTTCAGAGCAACGCCAAGATCATCGTGCCGTCCGACAGGGACCTGGTCAACGTCATCGGCGACATGGCCGGGATCGTTCCCCTTAAGAAGACGACTTAGTCGGAGCCGACGAGCCGGATCGTCACCTTCCGCGACTTTCCCTCGCGCCCGACCGTCAACGTCACGGTGTCGCCGATCTTGTAGCCGTCCAGGGCCGTGAAGAGGTCGTCGTACGACTTGACCTTCATGGCGTCGATGCCCGTGACAAAATCCCGGATCAGCAGGCGGCCGAAGTTATCGCGATAGAGGCCGCGCAGCCCCTGATCGTAGGCGGCGCTTCCCTTCGAGACTTCGAGGATGACCGCCCCCTCGATGCCGGCCCTCTGGGCCACCTCGTCGCGCACGAACGAAACGCCGCCGATATCGGGCCGGGTGACCTTGCCGGACTGGATGAGCTGGGGCACGATCTTGCGGATGGTGTCCACGGGAATGGCGAAGCCGACCCCGCTCGAGGTCGGCGTGGCGATCATCGTGTTCATGCCGATGAGCTCCCCGGCCGAGTTGAGCAGCGGGCCCCCGGAATTGCCCGGGTTGATCGAGGCGTCCGTCTGGATCATGTCCCGGATCGTCACGTCCCCCGCGCCGACGATGCTCCGGCCCAAGGCGCTGACGATGCCGGTGGTCACGGTGTGGTCGAAGCCGAACGGGTTGCCGATGGCGATGACCTTTTGGCCGACCTGGAGGTCGTGGGACGTCCCGATCGAGACCGGACCCAGGCCGGCGACCTGCTCGCCGAGCTTGAGGACGGCGATGTCCTTCGTCGGATCGCGGCCGACGAGCGTGGCCTCGACCTGTTTCTGATTCGACAGGCTGACCATGTATTTGTCGCCCTCGTCGATGACATGGAAGTTGGTGACGATGTGCCCCTGGTCGTCCCAGACGAAGCCCGACCCGCTGCCCCGCGGCACGGGCTGGTCGGACGAATAGAAGAAGTCGCGGACATACTGGAGGTTTGTGACGTAAACGACAGAGTTGCGGGTCTTGCGGACGATCTCGATCGTGTTCCTCTCGTCCTCGGTCAGCCGGGCGTTCCCGGAGGCCTGATCCTGCGGCCCGGCCTGCCCCGGTTCGGCGGCGGCGCCGGAGATATTGGCCGCTGGCGCGCCGAACGTCGGCGACCCGGCCATCGTCTTCGGGACCGGGGCCGATTCCTTCGGAGCCGCGGGCTCCCCTTTATGGGTGTCGGCGCAGGCGAAAAGCGCCAGGCTGAGGGCGATGACGGCGATGAAGACGGTCCGGTTCGTGTTCGATGTCATGTCCGCCTCCCTATTTCTTGATGAACGGCTTGGTCTCGAGCGGCTTGGCCGCGTCGTCGAAGAAGCGCTTCTGAAGCTCGGCGGTCACGGCGTCCTTCTTGACCGAGCGGATCATCTCGACGAGGGCGGCCGTCTCGGTCTCGATCAAGGCCTGGCCGAACGCCGCGTTCCCGACGCTGCCGTCGCCGCGGTAGTGGTTGGGCTGGCCGGCGTACCACCAGATGCCCGTGTAGGCGTTCTTCAGTCCGGCCTGTCTCTTCTGGTCCTCGCCGCTTTCGTCCTTGGCCCGGTCGAGGCGCACGAGCTCGGGGTGGTGGGCCAGCATGACCGACGTCTCCTCCTCGCCGGCGTGCCCGTCGACCGTCGTCTTGCGCATCTTGTCGAGCTTCGCCTCGGTCGCCTCGTCATAGGACGGCTCGAAGAGATAGACGACGTAATCGCGGCGGGTTTCGAGCTGGGCCTGGCAGAAGAAATGGAGGAACGGGTCGTTGCCGCCGTGGCCGTTGACCAGGATGATCTTCTTGAGGCCGTTGCGGGCCAGCTCGTCGCACGTCCGCTGCAGAAAATCGAGCATCATGCGGCTGCCGTAGGCGATCGTCCCCGGCTGGTGCTCGGCCTCGAAGATCTGACCGACGAAGTACGGCGGGAAGACGATCGTGTAATCCGCGGCCGCGGCGCGAAGGGAGATCTCGCGGCAGTCGATGAGGTCCGTCCCGAGCGGCAGGTGCGGTCCGTGTTTTTCCAAAATGCCCAGCGGGACGATGCACGTGCCTCCCGATTGGGCCACGGCCCGGGCGAAGTCCGGCGAGGTGAGCTCTTCATAGTGGACGGAAAGGGGCACCGCGGCCGGCTTGGCGGCCTGCGGGCCGGCCCCGGCCAAGGCCGTCAGCACGACGAGCGCCGCGGCCAGGATAAGACAAGATCTTTTCATGGGCTGGACCTCCTCGGAAGGATAGGCGTTCCCGAACTATAGCCGCCGCCGGCGGGCCTGTCAACAGGGGCGGGGACGGGCTTCCTGGGCTTGGCGAATTCGGCCTAACATGGTATATTTCCTCGAGAGAGGCCGCGATGAACATCCAATTGACGAAGGAACAGCTGGCGTCCCTGGTCAAGCTCGTCTACCTGGGCAACCGCATGGCCAACGACTGGCGGACCGACGACGTCATCGAGGAATACGACGAGGT
The DNA here is from genome assembly GCA_963743205.1 of Candidatus Aminicenantota bacterium. Taxonomy (GTDB): domain Bacteria; phylum Acidobacteriota; class Aminicenantia; order Aminicenantales; family Saccharicenantaceae; genus RBG-16-66-30. The sequence continues at coordinate 14,071 of CAVUOW010000006.1, read as the reverse complement.
CGAAAGCCTCGTCCTCGACGCCGCTCAGAAGCACGGCCAGGGGGATTATGTCGACTTCGACGAGGAGACCCAGAAGGCCATCCCCTCCGGCGAGCTCGAAGAGAAGATGGCCGAGACGGTCGAATTCTACAACGACAACTCTTTCTGGGACCAGCTCATCTACCGCATGGCCGACCGCGATTATGTCCGCAAGTACGGCGAGGAGGCCTTGGAGGAGATCTACACCGAGAAGGGCATGGAACGGGAGCGGCCGCTCATCGAGAAGTACGAGAAGGAATTCAACGACAACGGCCTCGACCGCGTCGACATCCGCCGCGACAACTGACCTCCGCCGAAGGGGAACAACATGAATCATCTCACCCGCGCGGGTCTGCTGATCCTGCGCATCGTCCCCCGCGGGACCTTTTTCGCCCCGGCGCCGCGAAAGCAGCCGTAAGATGGGCCCCGGAAAGGTCGTCCTCGGACCGACGCTCCTGACCGAGCAGGATACATATCTGTTCAAGGAAGGCAGCTTCTTCCGCCTGTTCGACAAGCTCGGGGCCCACGCCATGACCGTCGGCGGCGTCGCGGGCACGCTCTTCTCCGTCTGGGCGCCGAACGCCGAACGTGTTTCCGTCGTCGGCGATTTCAACCGCTGGGAAGCGGGCCGCCACCCGCTCGGGCCGCGATGGGATGGCTCCGGCATCTGGGAAGGGTTCATCCCCGGGCTCGAAAAAGGCGCGATGTACAAGTACCTCATCACCTCGAAGATCGACGGCCGGGCGGCGGAGAAAGGCGACCCCTTCGCCTTCTTCTGGGAGATCCCGCCGCGGTCCGCGTCGGTCGTCTGGGACCTGGACTATGAATGGGGCGACGCGTCCTGGATGGCGGAGAGGAAAGCGCGCAACAGCTACGACGCCCCGATCTCGATCTACGAGGTCCATCTCGGGTCGTGGCGGCGGGTCCCGGAGGAGGGCAACCGGTTCCTCACCTACCGGGAAGCGGCGCCGCTCCTGGCCGACTACGCCAAGCAGATGGGTTTCACCCACATCGAGTTCCTGCCGATCATGGAGCACCCCTTTTACGGCTCCTGGGGCTACCAGACCCTCGGCTACTACGCCCCCACGAGCCGCTACGGGACGCCCCAGGACTTCATGTTTCTCGTGGACCATCTCCATCAGAAGGGGATCGGCGTCATTCTCGATTGGGTGCCGTCCCACTTCGCTACCGACGGCCACGGGCTGCAGGCGTTCGACGGCAGCCACCTCTACGAGCACATGGACCCTCGCAAGGGATTCCATCCGGATTGGAAGAGCTTCGTTTTCAACTACGGCCGCAACGAGGTCCGGGAATTCCTCATCGGCTCGGCCCTCTTCTGGCTCGACAAGTATCACGCCGACGGCCTGCGCATCGACGCCGTGGCCTCCATGCTCTACCTCGACTACTCCCGCAAGGCCGGCGAGTGGACCCCCAACGCCTTCGGCGGCCGCGAGAACCTGGAGGCCCTCAGCTTCATCCGGCGGTTCAACGAGGTCGTCTACGGCGAATGCCCGGACGTGCAGACGTACGCCGAGGAATCGACGGCCTGGCCCATGGTCACCCGGCCCGTCTATGCCGGCGGCCTGGGGTTCGGCATGAAGTGGAAGATGGGCTGGATGAACGACATGCTGGCCTATTTCAGCAAGGACCCGATCTTCCGCAAGTATTCCCATAAGGACCTGACCTTCAGCATGTGGTACGCCTACTCCGAGAACTATCTCCTGCCGCTGTCCCACGACGAGGTCGTCCACGGCAAGGGCTCGCTCGTGGGCAAGATGCCCGGGTACGAACGGGACAAGTACGCCAGTCTCAGGTCGCTCTTCGGCTTGATGTTCACCCACCCGGGCAAGAAGCTCCTGTTCATGGGCGGGGAATTCGCCCAGTGGCGGGAATGGGGCCACGACGAGAGCCTGGAGTGGCACGCCCTCGAGTACGCGCCGCACCGCGGTGTCCAACTCTGGGTCAGGGACCTCAATGCGCTCTACCGCCGCGAACCGGCCCTCCACGAGCTCGATTTCGACCAGGCCGGTTTCGAATGGATCGACTTCAAGGACGCCGATCAGAGCGTCATCAGCTATCTGCGCAAGGGGAGCTCGACCCGGGACCTCGTCCTCACCGTCTGCAATTTCACCCCGGTCCCGCACCGGGATTATCACGTCGGCGTCCCCGCCGGCGGGACCTGGACGGAGATCCTGAACAGCGACGCCCTCGAATACGGCGGGAGCGGCCTGGGCAACGCCGGGGCGGCCGAGACACTCCCCGTGGCCTTCCATGGCCACGGCCAGTCTTTAAGCTTGACCCTGCCCCCGCTCTCCGTCCTGATCTTCAAGAAGGGCGAGGCATGAACCGCCACATCTGCATCCACGGACACTTCTACCAGCCGCCGCGCGAGAACGCCTGGCTCGAAGAGATCGAATTCCAGGAATCGGCGGCCCCTTACCATGACTGGAACGAACGCGTCTCGGCCGAGAGCTACGCGCCGAATTCCGCTTCGCGCATCCTCGACCACGAGGACCAGATCATCGACGTCGTCAACAATTACGCCCGGATCAGCTTCGATGCCGGACCGACGCTCCTCGCCTGGATGGAAAGAGCCGTGCCCGACATCTACCAGGCCGTCATCGAGGCGGATCGGGAGAGCCGCAAGCGGTTCCGGGGTCACGGCGGGGCCATCGCTCAGGGTTACAGCCACCTCATCCTGCCGCTGGCCAACGGCCGCGACAAAAGGACCCAGATCGTCTGGGGCATCCGCGATTTCGAATCCCGGTTCTCCCGAAAGCCGGAGGGCCTGTGGCTGCCCGAGACGGCCGTCGACCTGGAGAGTCTGGATCTCGCCGCCGAGCAAGGCATCGCCTTCACCATCCTTTCTCCCTATCAGGCGGCCCGGGTGCGAAAGATCGGCGACAAAGACTGGACCCCTGCCGGCAACGGCGCGATCGACACCCGGAGGCCCTATCTCTGCCGCCTTCCTTCAGGCCGGACGATCGCCCTCTTCTTCTATAACGGCCCGATCTCCCACGACATCGCTTTCGGCAAGCTTCTGGACAACGGTGAGGGATTTGCCGGCCGTCTGCTGGGCGCCTTTTCGGCCGGCGCATCAGGGGATGAGCTCGTCCACGTCGCCACGGACGGCGAGACGTACGGCCACCACCATCGCTTCGGCGACATGGCTCTCGCGTATTGTCTCCGCCACATCGAGAAGAACGCGCTGGCCGAGATCACCGTCTACGCCGACTACCTGGAGCGGTTTCCCCCCGCCCATGAAGCGGAGATCGTCCCCAACACGGCCTGGAGCTGCGCGCACGGCGTCGAGCGCTGGCGGAGCGACTGCGGCGACAGCACCGGCGCCCACGGGCGCTGGAACCAGAAGTGGCGGACGCCTCTGCGCGGAGCCATGGATTGGCTTCGGGACAAGGCCTCCGGCCCCTTCGAGCGGGCCCTGACCGCCTGGGGCGGAGACCCCTGGCGTGTCCGCGACGATTACATCTCGGTCATCCTCGACCGCTCCCCGGCGAATATCGAGGCCTTTTTCTCCCGGAGCTTTCCCCGCCCCCTTTCGCCCGAGGACAAGACGAAGGCCCTGAAGCATCTCGAGATCCAGAGACACGCGATGCTCGCCTTCACCAGCGACGGCTGGTTCTTCGACGATATCTCCAACGTCGAGACGGTCCAGGTCGTCCAGTACGCCGCGCGCGCCCTGCAGCTTCTCCGGGACGTCACCGGGGCCGATCTCGAGTCGGAGTTCGTCGGCCGGCTGGCCGCGGCGAAAAGCAACCTGTCCGCGTACAAGGATGGGGCCCGGGTTTATGAGCTGTTCGTCAAGCCCTCGATCGTCGATTATCCGAGGCTCGGCGCCCACTACGCCGTGTCGTCGCTCTTCGAGGACTACCCTCAGGCCATAAAGATCGCGCATTACGATGTGACGGCGGATGTCTGCGACCGCCAGGCGGCCGGCCGTCAGAGGCTGGCCCTGGGACGGGTGAAGATCAAATCGGAGGTCACCTGGGAGGAGCGGACCATGGCCTATGCCGTCCTGCACCTCGGGGACCAGAACCTGACCGCGGGCGTCAAGGAGGCCGAGGGCGACGGGCACTTCCAGAGCATGTGCGCCGGGATCCGCGAGGCCTTCGCCAAGGGAGACATGACGGCCGTCCTGAAGCTCGTCGACCGGCACTTTGGCGACCACAGCTATTCCCTCTGGCACCTCTTCAAGGACGAACGGAGGAAGGTCGTCGCCGCGATCCTCGAGGACAACCTGCAAGCCGTCGACGCCGACTTCCGCCGGATCTTCGAGACCAACCGTCCGATCATGGAGACCATGGTCAAGATCCAGATCCCTTTGCCGGAGACCCTGCTGGGTCCGGCGGCATTCGTCCTCAACGCCGAGTACCGCCGCCTTCTCGAAGCCCCGGAGACGGATTTCGACGGCCTCAATGAACTGGTCGATGAGTATCTCAAGTGGTCCCTCGTACCCGGACCGGCCGACTTGGCGTTTCTCGCTGAGAGGAAGGTCGAGTCGTTGATGGCACGATGGGCGCAAGACCCCAGGATCCCGGCGATTTTGAGATCGGTCGACCGGCTTCTGGCGGCCCTGAAGCCGCTCGAGATCGACATCGACCTGTGGAAGAGCCAGAACCTCTATGTTTCGGGCGGCCGGCAGGCCTACGCGGAAAACGCGAAGCGGGCCGCCGAGGGCGACGCCGCGTCGAAGAAATGGCTCGATGTGTTCATGGCGGCGGGGAAGAGTCTCCGGGTGAGCCCGGCCGTCTTCGAGCGGCCCTGAGAAGATAAGAATTCGTGCGGACGGAGGTTACCTTATGAAAAGATCATGCCTGGCGGGATTGCTGCTCGGGGCCTTGCTCCTCGGACCCGTCTTGAGTTGGGGACAGGCGCCGGACCTGAAGACGATCAAGCTCAACGAACCGAACAAGACGAGGGGCGTGCCGGTCATGCAGGCGTTCGCCCTCCGGGCCTCTGTCCGGGAGTGGTCCGACAAGGACCTCAACCTGCAGGACCTCTCCGATCTGCTCTGGGCGGCCAACGGCATCAATCGGCCAGACGGCAAGCGGACGGCCCCTTCGGCCATGAACGCCCAGGACATCGACATCTACGTTTTTATGAAAGACGGGGCCTATCTTTATGACGCGCCCGGTCACATGCTCAAGCCGATCGCGGCCGGCGATCATCGCTCCGAGGTTACACAAAGACCCGGCGGTCCGGGCGCCAAGCCGATGGCGCCGCCTCCGGGAGCCAAGCCCGAGGCCAAGCCCGGTCCCGGCGGCCCGGGCACGCCGGCGCCTGTCCAACTCTTCCTCGTCTCGGATATCGCCAAGTTCACGAGGGGAGAGACGGCCGGCAAGCTCGAGATCGCGGCCCTCGACGCCGGCATCGTCTCGCAGAATGTCGCCCTTTTCTGCGCCGGGACCGGCCTGGCCACGAGGCCGCGGGCCTCGATGGACAAAGCCAAGCTCAAGGAGCTGCTCAAGCTGACCGACACGCAATACCCGTTCCTGAACATGCCGGTCGGATATGCGAAATGACGTGAAAAAAAAGGGAGCGGCTATACCAGCCGCTCCCTTTCGTAGAGCCTTATCGATCCCCCGGCTCTCCGGGGGGTGACCTTAGTAGCTCCGGCCGCTGCCGAAACCGCCGGACCGCGGGGAGTCGGTGCGAGGCTTGGCCTCGTTGACCTTGGCCGTCCGGCCCTTCATGTCCTTGCCGTTCATCATGGAAATGGCCTTGTCGGCCTCTTCCTTTTTCGGCATCTCGATGAAGCCGAAGCCGCGGGATTCGCCGCTGAACTTGTCCTTGATGACGGCAGCCCTCGAGACTTCGCCGAACGCCTGAAAGGCTTCTCTCAGGTCGTTCTCGTTGACGGTGGTGGATAGATTACCCACATAGATGTTCATTCTCGTCTCCTTTCGACGATGGAAAGACTCTTCCGAGCCTTCCCTGTTCTTAAAGATGTTTGAACGCCGTAAAGGAGAGGAGTATGCGACCGATCAGGGCCTCTGGCCCCTTCCTTTAGTCATTCAGATGTTGATAGCTGAGGTTTCCCTTTGCGTATGAACGGAGCCATTATACCACAATCCTCCAAAATAAGGGAGGGCATGAAATGGAGAACAGCCGATGCCCCGGCTTGATCGTCTTCTAGGCGGCCGGCTATTTCCAGAAGATCATCCCCGGGGGGTTCCTCTCCTTGGTGGTGAACTCGACGGCCGGATAGCCGGCGGCGATGGGCGCCACGACCCGGTGGCCTTCCGGGATGCCGAAGCGCTGCTTGCCCTCGTCCGTCTCGAGATACGTTCCCACGAAGCCCATCCAGCACGTGCCCAGGCCGAGGCCGCGGGCCGCGAGCATCAGGTTCTGGGCGGCCAGCGTGCAATCGATCTGGGCGGTCGGGCTCGAATTCTGTGTCGAATGGCAGATAAGGACCAGCACCGGCGCGCCGTAAAGGACGTTGAAGCCGGGATTCTCGAGCGTTTCGCGGTACTGCGCGAGCTGCGGTATCTGGTCGATCATCCCGAGCATATGAGTCTTCGTCCGGCTGGAAAGGTCGGCCAGGATCTCGGGGTCCTGGATGACGGCGAACTTCCAGGGCTCGATGCCCAGGCCGCACGGCGCCTGCACGGCGGCCTCGAGCAGCTGCTGGACCAAGCCGCGGTCGACGGGCTTGTTCTGATAGGCCCGGATGGATCGACGGGTGGTGATGACTTCTTTGATGTCCATGGTTTTCAGAGCTCCTTCGGCAGGAATTTGCGATGTCGGGAATGCTAGCCGATATCCGGCGGAGAAGTCAAGGAAACGGCGGCAGGGGCCATGCCCGGCGTGAGAAGGGGGGCGGTCTTGGAGCGTCCCTTTCTATGGAACCGCAATAAGGCTTGGACAGACGCGCCAAAAATGTTATACTATAGTGTAACATTTTATGGGAGGCGGCCGATGCGCTATGCGGGCGTCAAAGAGCTCAAGCAAAAGACCATGGACCTTCTCAGGGAGTCAGAGAGGGGAGATATCATCATTACGGCCTATGGCAAGCCGGCAGCGATCCTCCATCACGTCACCGATGAGGACCTGGCGGATTATCTCATCGAGAACGATCCCGAGTTCCGGTCGAGGATCGAGGAGGCCTATGCGGAATACCTGAGTCTTGGCGGCGTCGAGGCGGGCGAGCTCGTCAAGAAGCTCGAAAAGCGCCATGCGCGAAAAGCGGCTTAAAATCATTTTTAGCCCGGCAGCTGTCCGGGACATCGAAAGCCTCGAAGCGGCTGCGGCCGTCGCCTTGGTCAAAGATATCCAGGCCTATCTCGAAACGCGTCCGGTCCCGATCGGGAAGTCACGGATCAAGAAGCTCACCGGGTTCGATCCGCCGCTTTATCGGATTCGGAGCGGCGACTTCCGGGCTTATTACAGGATCTCCGCCGGCGAAGTCGTCATCCTGGCCGTCATGAATCGCAAGGACAGCGACAAGCGCCTGAGGCGGATCTCGGAAACGCGCGGACGCTATCGGCGGAAGGCGCCTCGAGCGAGAGGGTTTTTCATCTTGTCTTGAGCTCGACGTTGTCGCGGATCCAGTGGGCATCCCACCATTCCACCGGATTGACGAATGCCCCGTGGATGAGCATGGCGAAATGGAGATGGTCACCGCCGGCCAGGCCCGTGGATCCCGAAAGCCCGAGGGTCTCGCCCCGCGTCACGGCCTTGGGACAACGCGACATCGATCTGGCTCAAATGGCAATACATGCTGAACAATCCCAAGCCATGATCCAGGACGACCGTCAGGCCGTGGATACCCAGCGGGCCGGCGAACACGACCCGGCCGGCGTTGGCCGCGGGGATCAGACACTGGGCCGTGGAGGCCAGGTCCACGCCGAGATGGACCTGTTGGTCGACGACCTTACGATCGTACGTATAAGTCCGCCGATCCCCGAACGAGGCCATGGGCTTTGAGTTCGGGAGCCGGAGAAACGCCCCGGACCAGAGCATCCGGGATTCCGTTTTTTGGCAGAGGATCGCCAGCCGCTCATAATCCATCTTCCGCTGCGTCCGGTTGACTGTCAGAAAGGCTTCCAGGTCCGTTCCCCGGAGCCCCGGGTCGATGTTCTTAAAATAGGAGACGACGTCTCCGAGGAACTTGTCGGACAGGCTCAGGGTGTCCTGCTTGAAGGCGACGGTCTTGATCACCGGCCGGAAAACGATGGTCGTCCGGTTGCCGGACCGATCTTCGGCCACGCCGGAGAAAGACACGTCGCGGGGCGCGTCCGGAGAAAGCGCGAAAAAGACCAGGAACCGGTTTTCCCCGGTCGGAAATCCGGGGAAAAAGCGCTCCCCGACCTGGATCCCGACGACCGGGGTTTCCTCGTCCACGGTGCAGGAGACGACGCCTGCGCCTCCCGTGTTGATATAGTGCGGCCCGCCGACGATGTTCATCCGGGGTGGGCGGGTGTCGAGGATCATCTTTCTTTCCATGACGGCGGTGTTCCCGCCGTTCCAGGAGCGGTCCTTGGCCGAGATCCGAAGCAGGATCTCGCCGTCGGCCAGTCCGGCGGGAAGCGGGCGCAGGGAAAGCGTTTTGACGTAAGTTGGCAGCGCCGCGGGGAATCTTTCGGAAAAGACCTCGATGGTCCGGCCGGCCTGGACGGCTTCCACCCGGACTTCGGCCAGACCGCTTTTCCGGTCGCTGGCCCGAAACGTCAGCTCGCGGCCGAGGAACGGGCTGTCGTCGGCCGGACGGATCTCCGGTTTTTGGGATTCGAATTTGACGACCCAGAGGATGACGATCGCGGCCAGGGCGGCCGGGATCAGGATCCAACGGGCTTTCTTCAGGAATTTCTTCATCGGACCTGAGCTCTCCTTGTGGCGGTCCTAGCGGCCGCGGCGAACGAAACACTATTCCACACGGGCCTCCATCCTGTCAAGAAAATGAAAGCCGGCGATCCCATGCCGAGCATGAAGACGATGCTTGCCAGCCAACCGCCTTTTGGCTAGGATCGGCTCAGGTTGGCCGCCAGCGTCTCCCCTTTACGCGTGCCGGGCGGTTGAGGTAAGATGAGGCGGTTCGAATGCAAAGGGAAGCTGCTCCGGCCTCGTTCAGGACCGGCAAGATCAAAGCCTGCCCGGACGTCGGGGCGGCGATCCTGGATTCCCGGATCGGCATGAAGGGGGTTTGGACGCGATGAGAAAGCCCGCCCTTATCCTTGCGGGAGCCGTTTTGGCGGTCCTCCTGGCGGCGGTTCCCTCGTTCGGCCAGTGGTCCCTCGACTTCGAAAACGGCTTGGCCCTGGCCGGCTACAACGACGTCCAGATCCCTCGCGACGTCGGGACCCTGTTCTCACTCGCCAAGGACCTGACGATCGATCCCGCGTACTTCTTCCGTCTCCGCGTCGGCTATCGATGGAAGGGCAGGCACACCCTCTCGATCTTCGCCTCGCCTTTCCGGCTCAGGGCCGCCGGGACCGTGGACCGGGCGATCGATTTTAACGGGGACGCGTTCGGCCCTGGCGTTCCCCTGACCGGCGTCTACAAATTCAGCTCCTACCGGCTGACCTACCGCTATGATCTTGTGAGGCGGGGCCGGTGGCGGGTCGGGCTCGGACTGACCGCGTTCATCAGGGATGCGGCCATCGGGCTCGAGGGGGGCGGACAGAGCTCGACCAACTCAAATATCGGGTTCGTGCCTCTCCTTAACTTTCGCGTCCTGTGGCAATTCGCCAAGGACTGGGGCATGCTCTTCGAAGGGGACGCCGCGGCGGCCAAGCAGGGAAGGGCGGAGGACGTGCTGCTGGCGCTCCAGTACCGCCTGAACGACCGCCTCGCCCTGAGGGCCGGGTACCGGATCCTGGAGGGGGGAGCCGATGTCGAAGAGGTCTATAACTTCGCCCTCGTCCACTATCTCGGCGTCGGCGTTACGTATGCCTTCTGAGGCCGCAGGTATACTGGCGCCGGGCCCGGGTCGGACCGTTTCTTTTTCTTCCTGACCGAGTACTCGGTCATCGACCGGATGATTGCATCGAGGCCCTGAAGAAGCGGGACAACTCGGAGGGCACGCTGGACTGGCGGGGCCGCTGGTGGCCGGACCGCTTCGACCCGAAGAAGATCAAGTTTTGGAGCCAGCTGCGGCGATTGGACATCCTGCAAGCCGATCAGAGCCGGCTGTGCGTCCTCATCAGGGCCGCCGCGTAGGCGAAGCCGTAGAAATAACTGCGCCAGCTCTTCCCGGTCGAGCTGAACGCATTATCCCCGAGGAAGAAGTCGAGGAGGGCTTCCCGCAAACGGGTCAACTCCTTGAGTCGGTGCCGATGCCGGGGATCGGCAACGGTCAGATTGAGGAGCTCCAACGCCCGGAGGAAGGCCAGCCGGCTGTATTCGGGGTTGCGCTTGTCGAGCCAATTGAGGGCCCGTTCGACCTCGCTTCCGACATTGGCTAGCTGTTCGACCAGGGAGAAAGTCTGCCACCGTCCGGCCGCGAGCGTTTCGTGCTGGGCCGGCGTCATTGCAGCAATCCCGTGACGGCCTGAACGATCCTTTCGCGGATCACAGGATCATCGACGCCGCGAGAGCGATTTCCCCGGGAGGGACGGATATTAATAACGGAATCGAATTCGATCCGGTCTGGCCCTTCCAGGTCCGGATAAATATTGATCCCCCAGAGGTTCTCCTGGAGGGAGCCGTTCTCCAGCAGGAGCGCTTCCTCATCCGCGTGAAGCTCTCCGTCGACGGCCATGATCCTTCGTTCGACGTCCACGACGGCTTTGACCAGGTTTCCGAAGCGTCCTTCGGCCATGACCTTGAGATTGCCCGGGGAGATCGGAGAGTCGATGATCTTCACTGTCTAAATATATCACAGATGGTGAGTGTCAAAAAAGCTCAGGGCGGGTGAAACGCACCCATTTCTCCCGCCATTGCCCCCCCAATTCAAGACAGCGACGCGAATAAACTGCTCAGAAATACGCGGAACCTTCAGTAATCCCAGCCCTTCCAGAAATTAGGATTATTGACGATTTCATAGCGATCGGGAAAAGCTTTCACCAACGCATCAGCGGTCGAGTTCCAGACGGTGCCATGGCCGATCGTGCCATTGCCGTGCATATTGTTATCCTGGACGACGCTTTGATCGAGAAGGTAGTTGCTGAAGCCTTGAATGCTTCTGGCATTGGCGTCCTGCCGGGCATAATAGTCGGCGTGTTGGGCGTCGTTGGCTCGTTCGATGGCCTTCATCCGCGCCGTGGCGGCCGCGCCGATTCTGTGAATGGCGGCGATGGCGGGCGCAGCGATGGCATTGGCTTGCCGCGCGACCACCGCTTGGTTGACCTCAAAACTGGAGAGGATAGCGCCCACGGTGGCGCGCTCCTTGTCAGCGAACTTTGGGGCGATCTGGCTTATAGAAAGCGTAAACATGTAGTTGCCCATCCTATCAGGGGCCGTGCAACACGCCAGCATCTCCATCTCCCAGTAGTCTTTCTCCTGTATGTTAGGATGCGCCTGGCCTACCGATAAAAGCATCCCGTGCCCGATGGCATGGACGCAGAGTTGGCCGGGGGGACCGGCCACCTGCTCGGCGTGGTCGATCCGAAAGTCGACGAGTTGGTTGTTCACGCGATAGAACTCCTTGATAAGACCTGGAAACCCCTTGACCGGATCCTCGTAGGACGGGTAGACCATTTTGGCGCCCATGCCGGTGGCCCTACCGTATGGCTGGCTATAAGAAGGGTTGGTCGCCCCCCGTACCAAGTTGATGTTGATTATTACGTTGTAGTTGGGGTCGACGACCATGACGGTGCCCCCGTTGCCTTGAAATCTCCAGCCGTTGGGGATAGCAAGGCTGGCCGAACCGTCTTGGGTCATAACCCGGCGCAGCGGCTCCGGCGGGGCCGGCCGGCCGCCCTTCGCGGGGCCGGAAGCCGGGCTTCCGCTACCAGGATGCCACTCGCTGAATAGCCTGTTCAGCATGGGGTTTACAGTCGAGCCAAAACGCGTCGCATCGTCGCTCACGAGGGCCGCTTCCATCTTGTTGGCGCCCGATGGAGAGGCGATGAGCAGGCCCGCAACCTGCTTGTTTCCTTGCGGGTGGTTGACCACCGTGAAGAAGACCGCATCGGAATTCGTACCGCGCACCCTGAACACGCTGCCAACCTGCGGCTTTTCCCCGCAGTTGTTGTGCACGATACGCAGCACGGCGCTCATGGCCGCCGCCGAGCTCGTCGCCCCGTCCACCGCGCCGTAGACGATTTTTCCACCCTGGGGATTGTCAATGGTTTTCAGCGGTGTTTGGGCACTCGATACGGATGCAAGGCACCCGACCAAGCCAAGCCAGAGAGCCAAGGAAACGCAAAACGGCTTATTTCTGCGCACAATCGTCCCCTTTCCACTGATGGATAAGAACTTGTTCTGGGGCAAATTGAACTTATCGAAAAGGGACTTTTGTGTCAAGGCAATTATGGCGCGCAGGATGTCGGCTTTCTTGTTTTAACGCCGCGTCCTATCTTCAACGCCATAGAGGGCATCCCGAAGCAGGACAATCCGCCGGCGAAGGCTCCCGCCCGTCGGCATTTGGGTCATTGACACATGCCCGCGGCCGGGGTATCCCTTTTTTGTGATGGGAAGGGGCAGTTCTGAGGCTCGGGCGAGAGGGTTTTTCATCTTGTCTTGAGCTCGATGTTGTCGCGGATCCAGTGGGCATCCCACCATTCTACGGGATTGACGAATACCCCGTGGATGAGCATGGCGAAATGGAGATGATCACCGCCGGCCAGGCCCGGACGGCGAACATTGTCAAAACCGGACTTTCGCATCACGATATGAACTTGCTATCCGGCCGGGCGATGGCTAGAATCGGCTCAGGGCCATGTGGGAACGGCTGAGATCACGATCCTTCGTAATTGCGGCAACGGCGATCCTCTGCGCTTGCGGCGGCGATCATGAGGGCCCCACGAGGACACTCCAGGACGGCGTTGAGATCGTGGAGAACGGCGCCGGTATCTACTCGGTCAAGGGAGAGCCGCGGGCCTTGTCCATGAGGGAAGAGTTCAGGATCGACACAGAGGAGGACACCGTCGCGGCGACCGGACTGACGGATATCGAGAACCTCGACGTCGATTCGCAAGGGCGCATCCTCTTGTTCCGGCGCAGCGCGACCTCGGGGAATGCCGTTTTCGTGTTCGACGACCGCGGCGGGTTCGTGCGGTCATTTTGCCCCATCGGCCAGGGGCCCGGAGAGGTGCAGAATCCTCGGTTCATGCGGCTGAATGCCGGGGGAGAGATCCCTGTGGTCAGCCTTGGCGGCCGGAAGGTCCTGTTCTTCAACGCGGAGGGGACGGTGGTTCGCACGGTCGCTCTGCCGGACCTCCTTTTTCCCTTTCCGCACGGCTTCTTGCCGCTCGCCAACGGGGATTATGTCATTGCCTATGTCCGAGTGAAACCGGAGACTCTCGAATTCTCCTCATACGGCGTCGGCTTGTTCGGCCCGGATTTTTCCAGGCGGCGAGAGCTGAAGGTGTATCCCGTTCCGGCCGAGGACGATCTCAAGACCATCTTCATCGATTTTCCCCTCGTCGCGGTTTCGCGAACCTCTTTTTCTTGACGTCCATGGCCTCGAGTCGCGAGATCGAGGTCTATGACTTGAGCGGCCGCCTGATCCGTAAGATACTGGCGGACTATCCGGCGGTCGACGTCCCTCACGGATTCCGTGAGGAGATCCTCCATTCGCTCCCCCCGAACCACCCGTTCTGGAAGAACCTAGTCTTTCCGAGAACATTCCCGCCGTTCCTGGCCCTCCTCACAGACGATCATGACCGGCTCTATGCCGTCGGATACGGGCAAAACCAGGCGACAGGCGCCGGCGTCTGCGACATGTTCTCGCCGGGCGGCGTTCGCGTCCTCAGAACGGCCCTGGGCTATCAGAGGCTCCAACTCGGGCCACCCCTGCGGGACGTCATTATCAAGAACGATCGCCTCTATTGCGTCCGCGAGAAGCCTAGCGGCTTCCCTGAGGTCCTGGTCTACTCGCTCCAGTGGACGGTTGACTGATCGCCGGGGGATTGTTTCTCTTTCGTTCGAT
>CAVUOW010000005.1:0-895469 GCA_963743205.1 Candidatus Aminicenantota bacterium | reverse complement strand
CAGCTTAAGTTCTGACCAAAAAGGCCCGCTCCCCGAAAGGGGGGCGGGCCCTTTTCTTGACTATTTCGGGAAATCCCTTAATCTGGAATACCAATGACCATTACAAAGGGCGCCCCATCTGCGCCAAGGACCACGCGGACGTCTCCGGCCGCCTCGCGAGGCCAAGCCGCGCGGGCGCCGACGCCTGCTGCCGATTTTCGGCGGTATCGTCCTTGTGCTGGCCCTCGTGGCCGCGGCGCTTGTGGTCCTCCCGGGACGAGGCCCCTTCAAGCCCCGGGCCGCCGGCGCCCCCAACCTGCTGCTCATCACCCTGGATACAACCCGGGCCGATCACCTCGGCTGTTACGGCTTCGCCCAGGCCGCGACCCCCAACCTGGACCGTCTGGCCCGCGAGGGGATCCGTTTCGCCCGCGTCTATGCGCCGGCTCCGCTGACCCTGCCGTCTCACAGCTCGATCATGACCGGCCTCTATCCGGCGACGCACGGGGTGCGCAACAACGGCCATGACCTCGCGCCGAAGTGGAGAACGCTGGCCGAGATCCTGAAGGGCCACGGCTTCGCCACGGCGGCCTTTGTCTCGTCGTTTTCGGTCGATTCGAGGTTCGGCATCGGCCGGGGCTTCGATGTCTACGACGATACCTTCGACGTCCAGGCCCCCCTAAAAGGGGCCAACGCCGAGCGCCGGGCGGAACAGACCTTTGCCCGGTTCTCCCGCTGGCTGGACGAACAACGGCCGGAACAGGTTCTTTGCCTGGGTCCATTACTACGACCCGCACCTGCCCTACGACCCCCCGTCGCCCTATCGGGAAGCATCGCCCGGACGTCCGTACGACGGGGAGATCGCCTATATGGATCATTATATCGGCGCCGTCCTCGAGGCGCTCGAGGCGAAAGGACTCCTCGACAACACTCTCGTCGTCATCGCCGGCGATCACGGCGAAGGCCTGGGGGACAAGGTGGAGACCGGCCACGGCATCTTTCTCTATGAAGAGACCCTGCGCGTGCCGCTCATTATCAGCGACCGCAAGACCTTTCCCCGTCCCCGGATCGTCGAGAGCGCCGTCCGGCTGGTGGACGTGGCCCCGACCATCCTGGAGACGCTCGGTCTCAAGACGGAGGCTTCGGGCATGGAAGGGCAGAGCCTCGTCCCCTGGATCAAGGGCAAGAACCGCTCCGATCTCGACAGCCTGGTGGAGACCTTCTACCCCCGGGAGAACTTCGGCTGGTCCGAGCTCGTCGGCATCGTCTCCGGGCCCTGGAAGTACATCCAGGCGCCCCGGCCCGAGCTCTACGACCTGAAGAGCGATCCGCGGGAGACGGCCGATCTCGCGGCCTCGTCCCCGGACAAGGCCGGCGTGCTTCGAAAGAAGCTCGAAGAGGAGCTCCTTCGCCTGACCCCCTCGCCCGGCGCGACGGGCGGCCAGGCCGCGGCCAGGACCGACGACCGGGAGAGGCTCCGTTCCCTGGGCTACGTGAACTTCTCCCCGGCCAAACCGGGCGCGGAAGCCGCCGACCCGAAGGACAAGATCGGCCTGCTCAAGCTCGTCCAACGGGCCCAGGCCCTCGAAATCGAAGGGAAATTCTCCGACGCCGAACAGGCCGATCGCGAGATCGTGGCCGCCATCCCCGACTCGCCGGAAAGCTATGTCAACCTGGCCATCGTCCAAGCGAGGCAGAACGCCTTCGCCCGGGCCCTTGAGACGTTGGGCCAGGGACTCGTCCGGATGCCCGATTCCGAGGTCCTCCTCGTCCGCCTCGGCCACACGTACCTTGTCAGCGGCCAGCCCCGCGAGGCCCTGGAGACGATGGAGAAGGTCCTGGCCTTGAATCCGCAGAGCGTCGACGCCCTGACCGTCGCCGCCGGCATCCTGGACGCGACGGGCCGCAAGGGCGAGGCCCGGACCTATTACGAACGCGCCCTGGCCGTCGAGCCCGAGAGCCGCCATCTCCGGATGAGCTATGCCGGGAACCTGGCCTCGACAGGCGCCCTCAAGGAGGCGATCGGCGTCTACGAAAAGCTGATCGTCGATTTCCCCGAAGAGCAGGCCTTTTATCAGTACGCCGGCATCGCCCATTCCTATCTCGGCGAATACGATCAGGCGATCACCCTCCTGCGCCAGGCCCTGGCCATCCGGCCGACGCCGGTCGGGTTCTTCAACCTGGCCGTGGCCTACGAGAAGAGGGGCGATCTCAAGGAAGCCGCCGAGGCGCTCCGTATGTACCTGCAGAACTCTCAGGGCGAGAGCGAGGCCAATATCGGCAAAGCCCGGGCCGAGCTCGAAAACCTGGAAAAGAAGATCGGCAAGACCCCGTCCTGATCACAAGGCCCCGATCCGCTCGAGGCCCGACCGCAGGGCCGCCCGGACCGCGGCGATCTCGACCGGGACCGCCGCCCCGCCGCCCCGGCCATGTCGTAAGAAGCTGAATATCAATCCGTTACGGGTATGCCGGTAGCCGAATTCGATCTCCGGATGGGCGAACACGAAGGTCATGATCGTCGCGGCCATCCTCGTCAACGGCGGCCTGTCCACGTGGGAGTATGGGAGGCGGGCGATGACGCGCGTGCCGCCTCGCGGCGCTGAGGTGAGCTTCAGCACGCCGCCGCAGAGCTCGGCCGTCTGGGCCAGAAGGGGCAGACCCAGGCCCGTCCGCTTGTGCCCGGTCGTGAAAAAGGGGTCGAGGGCCCGCGCCTTTTCCTCGTCCGACATGCCCCGGCCGTTGTCGGTCACTTGAAACGTCAGCACGTCCCTCCGCTCGTTCTCGTTGACCGCGATGCGGACCCGCGTTGCGCCCGCAGTGACGGCGTTCTCGGCGATGTCGAGGATGTGGAGCGAGAGGTCCTCCATCATGGCAGGATGACCCTCCGTCCGTCCCGGCCCGCCAGGGCCTTGCGGATCTCTTCGAGCCCGGGACCTTCGACGAGGAATTCCGTCGCTGCGGTTCCGATCTCCTCCGGCTTGTGGGCGTCGGAGAAGCGAACGATGGGCAGATCGCCGAACGGCCCGAAGGCCTTGCGGGCCTCATCCGGGCTGTGCCGCGGCGAGACCTCGACGGCCTCGAGCGGGAGGCCGGGCGGAATGAAGCCGAGCTGGGAGATGATGCTGAACGACTCCCGATCGACGTGACAGGCGATGGCCAGGCCGCCGTATCGGTGGATGAGGGCGACCGCGTCCCGAACGGAGAAAAGGGTCGCCCCGAAAAGGCAGCGGGGACAGAAGCCGGTGACGAAGTCCTCCGCGTCGACGATGACCTGGTCGTCGACGAATTTCATCTTCGCCGGAAGGTCGGGCAGGTTCTTATAGACCTCCGCCTGAAAAGGTCCGAGGGCCGTCCCCGCCTCGAAGAGGCCCAGGACGTGAACTTCCTCGGCGGTCGTCATCTCGATGCCGGGAAGGACGGCCAGATCCGTTCCGCCGGCCGCTTCGATGACGGCCGCGGCGTTTTCGGTGGTGTTGTGATCGGTCACGGCGATGATGTCGAGCCCGGCCTCCCGGGCCCGCCGGACGACGGCGCGCGGCGACATCGTCAGCTCGCCGCACGGAGAGAGGCAAGTATGGATATGGAGGTCGGCCCGGAGACGCCGGAGGGCCATCAACTTCCCTTGAGGCCCAGCCCGTATAGCCTTCCGGAGATATCGAACGCCCCGAGCCGCGCGCCGAGGAGAGGGATCTTCTCGCGGGCCGCTTGCTCCAATGTCTCCGGAGCCGGCTCCCGGCCGTTGACCAGGACGATTCCGGCCAGGTCCTTGAGGACGGCGACGGCGACGATGTTCGGATGGACCTGCATGGTCACCCAGAGGTCGCCCTTGCGGCCGTGGCCGATGACGTCCGAGAGAAGGTCGCTCGCGTATCCGCCGAGGACGGGCGTGTCGAGCGGCACCCCGGTCGTGAAGACCTTGAGATCGAGACGGGCCGCGAGTTCGCTGAGTGTCATCGCTTCTCCTTTGGGGCCGTCTTGACGTACGGACAATCCTCGAGGCGGGCGAACCCGCGGACGATGTCGTCGGCCAGGGTCCGGCAATCCGGCGCCCCGCACACGCCGCAATCCTTCAGGGGCAGTTCTGCGACCAGCTTCTCTCGGAGCTTGGCCTTGTCGATGGCCATGGCGGGATCGTGGTCCAAGGGCCGCGGTTCCGTGGGCGTCACGGGATGGTCGAACGACAGGAAGTTCTTGTGATAGAGCCGGCTGACGTCCTTCTGGTCGACGACGGCGTGCTCGCCGGCGGCGGCGACGAGTTCGAGGATCCGGCTCTTGGCCAAGAACCGGTTCTCTACGCCGAGCGGTCCGCCCACGCAGCCGTCGGGGCAGACCGTGCACTCGAGCAGGTCGATGTCCTGGAGCAGTCCGCCCTCGACCTCATCCAGGACCCGCATGGTGTCGCGGATGCCCGAGACGGCCACGGCCCGGTGGCTCTTGAGGCCGCGTGTCTCGCCGCCGGAGAGCGGCCAGCCCATGCCGATGCCGCTGAAGAGCGTTTCCGGGAAGAGGTGCCGCATCATGGCGTCCTCATCGCTCTTGCGCAGGGCCTTGAGGATCTGCGGAAAGATGTCCCGGATGGAAATGGCCCCGTCCAGGTAGGATTTGGCCAGGGTCGCCGGGCTGTTGATGGACACGATCTTGGCCGGGCAAGGGGTGATATGGATGATGCCGATCTTCTCGGCCGGTATCCCCAGCGCCTTGGGCAGGATGGTCCGCAGGATCTTGGCCGCGATCTCCCGCGGCGGTTCGATCGGCAGGATCTGGCCGCA
This sequence comes from Candidatus Aminicenantota bacterium, assembly GCA_963743205.1. Classification (GTDB taxonomy): domain Bacteria; phylum Acidobacteriota; class Aminicenantia; order Aminicenantales; family Saccharicenantaceae; genus RBG-16-66-30. The sequence goes on along the minus strand of CAVUOW010000005.1, from coordinate 890,721 downwards.
CAGGGACGGGTAGCGGCGCTGAATGATGCGGACGACGACAGGACAGGTTGCCGTGATGTACGGCCGGGGCCGGGGGTGCTCGTTGAGATACTCTTCGGTCGCCGCGCAGTTGAGCTCGCAGATCGAGCTGAGGTCGTAGACCTCGTCGAACCCGACGCGGCGCAGGGCCGAGAGGATCTCGTTGGGAACGACGGTCGGACCGAACTGGCCGTAGATCACGGTCGAAGGGATGGCCACCTTGTAGTCGAAAGCGTCGAGCGAGGCGAACGAGGTCGTGTGGGAATGGACGGCCTCGTGGGGGCAGACGCGGAGGCACTCGGCGCAATCGATGCAGAGCTGGTCGATGATGCGGGCCTTGCCGTCACCGATCCGGATGGCCCGGGTCGGGCAGGCCGACATGCAGTGGACGCAGCCGATGCACTTGTCCTTGGTGATATGGATGGCATGGAAGTTATGGTCGTTCATGGCTTTCCGTGTCCGTTCGTCCGGATGGTGATCTCGAGGCGCGTCCCCCGGCCCACCTCGGAGTCGATGGCAAAGACGTCGGCGTTCCTTTTGATGTTCGGCAGGCCCATGCCGGCACCGAACCCGAGCTCTCTCATCTCCGCCGTGGCCGTCGAATAGCCTTCGGTCAGGGCCAGCTCCACGTCGGGGATGCCGGGGCCGCGGTCGTCGATGATGAGGTGGATTTCCTTGAGGGAGACGGTCAGGTCCATCCGGGCTTCCCAAGCGTACATGATGACGTTCATCTCCGCCTCGTACGCGACGATGGCCGCGCGGCGTACGGTCGTCGTGTCGATCCCGAGGTCCTTCAAGAGCTCCTTGATCTCGCAGGCCGCGGTTCCCGCCTTGGCAAAGTCCCCTCCTTTGACGGGGAACTCCCGGCGGAAGGTGGACTCAGCGACGGACATGGCCTCCATCCTCGACCTGCCCGGCCATCCGCGAGCAGGCTTCGAACATCGTCATCTTCGTCGCCACGAGCGGGAGCTTCCTCGTCCGGGCCTCGGCGACCACGTCCGGGGCCGGGCGCTTGCCGTGGACGAAGACCACCCCGGCGAGATCGGCCACGGAGCAGGTGCAGATGACATGGGAATTGGCCAGTCCCGTCAGGAGAAGGGAGCCGGGTTCGGCGGAGGTCAGGACATCGCTCATGAGGTCGGAGGCGAAGACGGTCCGGAAGGCCGCTTCGGGAGCGGTCGTCGGGGTGAGGAGCTCTCCGTCAAGAAGGGCCAAGACGTCCTTGAGAGCGATCATCGGGACCTCCCGCCGCATCGGAGTCCGAGCAGACCTTCATTATATAGGGAAGGGTGGATAAAACAAAACGGGGAGCGGGTCGCCCCGCCCCCCGTAAGAGGTCAATCCTTATTCGAAAAGCCCTACTTCGCCTTGAGGATCTTCTGGACCTCGTCCTTGTCGACGTCCGTGATGAACGGGATGCCGCTGATGTCCGTCGCTTCCTTGGTGAGGGACGCGATGTCGTCGCGGGTGATGTAGTCCAGGTTGAACTTGCGCTCGCCGGCCATCATCTGACGAAGGCCTTGGCTCAGCCGCTTGAAGTAGGTGTAGACGCCGATGGCCCCGGCCGGCAGTTCGTCGAACCGGTCGCCGAAGCGCCGCCGCAGCTCGGGCGCCGTGACGAAGATCTCGTCCTTGCTGTTGCCGAAGCGCTCGACGTAAACCGGGACCTGGCCGTCGTTGATGCGGCCGCCGATGGTCTTCCCGACCATGGCCGCGGCCAACGGAGAGCGGGCCATCCCGACGGCCTTGACGTAGGGGGCGCCGAGGGACAGGGCCTTGAAGATCTGGTCCTCGAAGGTGATGCCGCCGGCGAAGGCCAGGTCGGGAACGAACTCGCCCTGCTTGGCCAGCTGGTCGGCGAACCTCCAGGTCAGAGACCAGATCTCGACGGTCGGGACGCCCCACTCGTTCATCATCCGCCAGGGGCTCATGCCGGTGCCGCCGCCGGCGCCGTCGACGGTCAGAAGGTCGAGCTTGGCTTTGGACGCGTACTTGACCGCCCGGGCCAGGTCGGCCGGCCGGTAGGCGCCCGTCTTGAGGAAGACGTGCTTGGCGCCGAGCTTGCGTAGCTCCTCGACCCGTTTCATGAAGCTGTCCTCCTCGACCATGCCCAGGCGGGAGTGGCGCTCGAACTCCTTGAAGCTGCCCTTTTCGAAGGCGGCGACGACGTTGGGGTCCTCGGGATCGGGCAGGACGATGTAGCCCTTCTTCTTGAGGGCCTGGGCCTTCTTGACGGTCTTGATCTTGACCTCGCCGCCGATGTCCTTGGCCCCCTGGCCCCACTTGAGCTCGACGGTCTCGATGCCCAGCTTCTCGATGGCGTATTCCTGGGTGCCGAGCCGCGTGTCCTCGACGTTGGACTGGACGACGACGTCGCCGTAGCCGTCCTGCCAGTCGCGGAAGGACTTGACGCGGAACTCCATATCCGGCGAGCGGACGACCCGGCCGTTCTTGAGCTCCGTCTTGTCGTCCATGCCGCAGACGTTCTCGCCGATCGTCAGGATGGTCCCGGCGATGGCCGCACCGCCGCCGAGGCCCGCCCAGTTCTGCAGGGCGACATTGGTCGAGCCCATGCCGGCGATGATGAACGGCACCTTGAGCTTGATGTCCTTCTTGACGCCGATCTTCGTCTCGATACTGACCTTCTCGAAGGTCGCTTTGTCGCTGTCGGCCTCGACGCCGTAGGCCCCTTTGGCCGTGCCCATGATGCTGAAGTGGGACAGGTCGACCGGGTAGTCCTTCTCGCAGCCTGCGGTGATGATGCCGAAGGGCTGGGGATAGAGCACCTCGGCCCCGCGGTAGGCGGATTTCCCGATCTCGCACATCCCGATGCAGCCGTCGACGCAGGTCACGCACATGCCGCTAAAGGGGCTGACCGACCCCTCCGTCCTGTTCTTGGTCAGGGTGGCGGCGCTTCTGTTGAGTTTCGTCAGACTCGGCATGAAATTACCTCCTCGTCATCCTTTAAGATTTCTTTTCTTGAACGCAGGTGCCGCAGCGGCCCGCGTCGTACATCCAACACTGGAGATCCTCGTACTGGTCCAGGCACGACGGCGCCATGGTCAGGCAGCCGTTGCACAGGACCGTCTCGGCGTTCGGGCCCTGGCAGCGCAGCTGGCAGGCCGGGCAGATGTACATGCAGGCGCCGCACAGCCGGCACTCCTCCGAGCGCATGTCGAAAGGCGTCGAGATCTTCCTCTTGTGGCCCCGCTGCTGGAAGCCGATGGCCCGGGCGTCCATCTGCTCGGCGCAGATCCGCGTGCACAGTCCGCAGAGGACGCACTCCTCGTTGCGGGGCGTGAAGCGGACCCGGGTGACCCCGAACTGGGAGGCCATGTCCTGGAGGACCTTGGACCCCGGGGCCATGGCCAGCATCAGCTCGATCATCATCCGCCGCGACGCCCAGACTCTCTTCGTGTCCGTCCGGACGACGAGCCCTTCCTCGGCGGGATAGGTGCAGGAGGAGACGAGCTTGCTCCTCAGGCCCTCGCCGATCTCGACGACGCAGAGGCGGCAGCCGCCGAAGGGCGTCAGACCGTCGTTGTGGCAGAGGGTCGGGATCTCGAGGCCGTAGAACTTGGCCGCGTCGAGGAGGGTCGATCCCTCTTCGACCTTGACTTCCAAACCGTTCATACGAAAGGTGATCATGGTCCCTCTCAGATGATCTGGATGGCTTCTTCGCGCTGCTCTTCGATGGCCTCGAACTTGCAGGCCTCTTTGCAGGCGCCGCACTTGATGCACTTTGTCTGGTCGATGAGGTGGATGTCCTTGAGCGTGCCCTTGATGCAATCGTTCGGGCAGGCCTTCTTGCAGGATTGGCAGCCGGTGCACTTCTCGGCCAGGACGACGTAGCGGATGAGGCTCTTGCAGACGCCGGCCGGGCACCTCTTGTCGAGGATATGGGCGTCGTATTCGTGGCGGAAATACCGCAGGGTCGTCAGGACGGGATTGCCGGCCGTTTGGCCGAGGGCGCACATCGAGGCGTCCTTCGTGATCAGGGCCAGCTCCTCGAGCAGGGCCAGGTCGCTCTCCTTCCCCTTGCCCTCGGTGATGCCCTTGACGATCTCGTACATCCGCTGGGTCCCTTCCCGGCAGGAGACGCACTTGCCGCACGATTCGTCCTGGAGGAAGTTGAGGAAGTATTTGGCGATGTCGACCATGCAGGTCTTGTCGTCCATGACGATCATGCCGCCGGAGCCCATCATGGCCCCGGCCGCGGTCAGGCTCTCGTAGTCGACGGGCAGGTCGAGCAGCTTGGCCGGCAGGCAGCCGCCCGACGGGCCGCCGATCTGGATGGCCTTGAAGTCCCTCTTGTCGGGGATGCCGCCGCCGATCCCGTAGACGATCTCGCGGAGGGTGATCCCCATGGGGACCTCGACCAGTCCGGTGTTGGCGATCTTGCCGACGAGCGAGAAGATCTTGGTCCCCTTGCTCGTCTCCGTCCCCAGGCTCGAGAACCAGTCCGCGCCCCGGCGGATGATGTTCGGGACGGTGGCCCAGGTCTCGACGTTGTTGATGACCGTCGGCTTGCCCCAAAGCCCTTTCTGGGCCGGGTAAGGCGGTCTCTGCCGGGGCATGGCGATCCGGCCCTCGATCGAGGCGATCAGGGCCGATTCCTCGCCGGAGACGAACGCGCCGGCGCCCTGGACGATCTCGAGGTCGAAGTTAAAGCCCGTCCCCAGGATGTCCTCGCCGAGGAGGCCGTTGTCCCGGGCCTGGGCGATGGCGATCTCGACGCGCTTGAGGGCCAGGGGGTACTCATGACGGATGTAGACGAATCCCTTGGCCGCGCCGATGGCCTTGGCTCCGATGACCATGCCTTCGAGGACGGCGTGGGGGTCGGCCTCGAGTACGGAGCGATCCATGAAAGCCCCCGGATCCCCTTCGTCGCCATTGCAGATGAGGTATTTCGGCGTCCCCTTTTCTTTAGCGCAGGCCGCCCACTTCTTGCCCGTCGGGAAGCCGGCGCCGCCCCGGCCGCGGAGGCCGGAGAAGAGGATCTCGTCGATGATCGCCGCTGGCGTCATCTCCGTCAGGGCCTTGGCCAGGGCCTCGTAGCCGTCGAAGGCGATGTACTCCTCGACCTTCTCGGGGTCGATCCGTCCGCGGTTGCGCAGGACGATCAGCCGCTGGTGCTTGAAGAACTCGATGTCCTTCATCAGCGGAACAGGCTGGTCCCCGGCCGGCGGGACGTACATCAGCTTCTTGACCGGGCGACCCTTGAGGAGATGCTCCTCGACGAGAGTGGGAACGTCTTCGATCTTGAGGAGCTGGTAGAAAATGCCGTCCGGCTGGACCATGACGATCGGGCCCCGCTCGCAGAAACCGTTGCAGCCCGTGGCCACGACCTGGACTTCATCCTGGAGATTCCTCTTCTTGATCTCCTTCTCGAGGGCTTCTTTGATCTTGAAGGACCCGCAGGAGACGCAGCCTGTGCCGGCGCAGACCAATAAGTGAGCTCGATAGTGTTTCACAGATCCCTCTCAGTACACGGTTTCGCTGCCGACGGCCAAGACGAGGTCTGTCACCATCTGGCCGCCCAAGATATGCTGGACGAAGATCTTCTGCATCTTTTCGGGGGTCACATAGCCGTATTTCACGGGAGGCTGGTTCTTGAGCTCGATCGTGATCATCGGCTCGGCGTTACAGAGTCCGGCGCATCCGGAGGTCGTGACGATGACATCCTGGATCTTGGCCTTGTCGATCTCCCCGAGAAGGGCGTCCATGATATCCCGGGCGCCGGCGGCAATGCCGCACGTGCCCATGTGGACCGTCACCCGGGCCCGGCCCTCGCTCTCCCGAATGGTCATCAGGGACTTGGTCTTTTCCCGGATCTTCGCCAGGTCTTGAATGCGGAGTTTCTTCTTTCCGGCCATCAGATGTCCTTCCTTTCGGTCATGACGCTTCCGGCTTCTGATATTTGGTGAGGATCGGCCCGATCTTCCGGATCGTCGCGTGGCCGTGATACTCTCCGTCGACGACGACGACCGGCCCGATGGCGCAACAGCCGAGGCAGGCGACGGTCTCCAGCGTAAACTGGCCGTCCTTCGTCGTCTCTCCGGCCGGCACGTCGAGTTTGCGCTCAAGCTCCTCCAGGATCTTCGGACCGCCCCGGACGTGGCAGGCCGTGCCGAGGCAGACCAGGCACGTATGCTTGCCGCGGGGCTCGAGGCTGAAAGCCCGGTAGAACGTGGCCACTCCGACGACATCAATGAGGGGCATGCCCAAGGCCTTGGCGACGTGCCGCAGAGCTTCCGGGGGGAGATAGTTGAAACTCTCCTGGACGTCGAGAAGGATGGCGATGAGGTTCTTCTGGAGCCCTTGGTGCTTGTCGATGATCGACTGGACCTTCGTTTTGTCAGTGTCCAAATCATCCCTCCGGTAAGAGGATTTCGCTCAAGGACGGGCGTCGACGGCCAAGGCCTAACGCCGGGAATGCGGCCAGACTTGGGGCGGGCAGGGAGGAGGCAGCATACAATTCTCCGCCGGCTGCCGGCCTCACGGGCGGGCGACTATCGTCTATAAAAATAAAAATCTCCTTACGGCATTGCCAGGAGACCTAAAGACCGAACGATAAGAGGGCATTTATACAAGATGATTTTGGCCTTGTCAAGCCCCGTGTTCACGTCTCGAGCTCGATCGTTTCGACGACGAGATCGCGGCCTTCGACGATCTCGACCCGCCGCGAGCCGCAGCCGGCGCAGGAGAAATCCGTGTCCTCGCGGACGGCCTCGCCGCCGCAGTCGGGACAGCGGAGCTTGACCGGGACGACGACGATCTCCAAGCGGGCCGTTTCGGCGATCGTATCCTTCTTAAAGGTGTCGAACGCCGATTCGAGGAGGTCGGGCACGACCCCGGACATGACCCCGACTTTGAGCACCACCCGGATGACCCGGCCGGCCCCGTGCTCGCGGGCCTTTTCCTCGAGGACCTCGAAGACGGACGCGACGAGCGACAGCTCATGCATGGCCGGACCTGAGGCGCTCGAGCGCCTCGACGACGTACGCGGCCAAGGCGTCGATGCCGTCGCCGCGGAGCGCGGAGACGATGAAGACCTTGAGCCCGGGCTTGATGGCCAGGGCCTCGGCGGCCGCCCGGTCCGGATCGAAGGGCAGGTAGGGCAGGAGGTCCGCCTTGGTCAGGACCAGCGCGTCGGCCGAGAGGAAGGCCTGGGGGTATTTGGCCGGCTTGTCGTCCCCTTCCGGGGAGGAGAGCAATACGAAGCGGAGGTCCTCGCCGAGGTCGTAAGAGGCCGGGCAGACGAGATTGCCGACGTTCTCGACGAACAGAAGATCGATCGCCGCGGGCACGTCGCCGAGGACCTTGCCGATCATGCGGGCTTCGAGGTGGCAGGCCCCGCCCGTCGTGATCTGCCAGGCCGGTACTCCCTTGGCCCGGATGCGCTCGGCGTCGCGCTCGGTCTCGATGTCGCCCTCGATGACGGCCATGCGGAAACGGTCCCGGAAGCGCTCGGCCAGCGCTTCGAGGAGCGTCGTCTTGCCCGAGCCGGGCGAGCTCAGGAGGTTGACGCCGAGGATGCCGCGGGACCGGAGCTCGGCCCGGATGGCCGCAGCGGCCTGCTTGTTCGTGGCCAGGAGGTCTCGTACCACGGTGATCGTCTTCGTCGTCATGTCCGGACCCCCTTTAAGAACGCCTCCAGGAATATCAGGGCCAGGGCCAGGTGGCCTTCCGCCCGCCGGGTGAGCCCTTCCCCGACCGAAAAATCGTGGCCCCGGATGGCCAGCAGCCGGGCCTCCGGGCGCCGCCCATAGAGCGTCTCGGTCAGGGCCAGCACGGCGGCCGGCCCGAGCGCGTGGCTCATGGCGGGCAGCCGGGGATCGGGCCCGATCGCCGCGAACGTGAACGGCTTGCGCAAGCCCCGCCCCGCGTCCACAAAGACGACGATGTCGTGGGCGGCGCAGGCCAGGGCGTCCTCGACGGCGAGCTGGTAGTTGGCGTCGCACGTGACGCCCCGCAGGCGGCGTTTTTTCAGCTGTTCGGCGGCGGCGGCCCCCAGGCCGTCGTCCCGGCGGCCGGGGTTGCCGATCCCCAGGACGAGCACCCGCCGGGGTTGCTTGCGACGTGGAATCAGCGGACCTTCTTTTGGAGGACCCGGCCGGCCGCATCGACGAGGGCGACCTCGAGCGGCATCCGGCCCAGGGCGTGGGTGGCGCAGCTCAGGCAAGGGTCGTAGGCCCGGATGGCCACCTCGACGCGGTTGAGCATGCCCTCCGTGATCTCGGGCTTCTCCGAGAGAACGTTCATCGCGACCCAGTTGACGGCCCGGTTCATGGGCTCGTTGTTGTTCGTCGTCGAGACGATGAGGTTGGCCATGGTGATCTGGTCGTCGGCGTTGACTCGGTAGTGATGGAAGAGTGTGCCCCGCGGCGCTTCGACGAGTCCGACCCCCTCCGGGGCGCGCCGGCCCTTCTTGACGAGCTTGGTGCCCTGGAGGTCCTTGTCGAGGAGCAGCTCCTTGATGACCTCGGCGGAATGCAGGAGCTCGATGAGCCGGGCCCAGTGCGAGTGGAGCGACATGTTGTTGGGCTTGCCGTCGGTGTAGGCCTTGTAGGTCTCGAACTCTTTCTGGGCGAGCGGCGACGGGATGTAATCGCAGGTGTTGAGCCGGGCCAGCGGACCGACCCGGTACCAGCCTTCCTCCTTGCCGAGCGCGCGGAGGTAGGGGAACTTCATGTAGCTCCAGGACCGGGTCTCCTCGCCGATGTGCTTGACGTAGTCCTGGTAGTCGACGTCGTCGAGGACCTTGCGGCCGTCGGCGTCGACGGCCCGCAGGCAGCCGTGATAGAAGTCGAGGGCGCCGTCCTTGCGGACGAGGCTGAGGTGGTTCGACGGGAACGCCGCGAAGCGGTCGACGAGGTCTTTGTTCTTCCGGTGATAATCCTTGAAGAGATCGATGGCCGCCTGGGACCATTCGATCATCCGGTCGATCGTCAGGGGATCGGGGCCTTTGAGAAAGCGGTCGCGCTCCTCGGGGCTGAGGTTCTTGTTGATCCCTCCCGGGATGGCGCCGGTGCCGTGGATCTTCTTGCCGGCGGTCGCCAGGATGATCTCCTGGCCGAACTTGCGCATGAGGACGGCCCGGGTGGCCAGCTCCTTGTCGAGGGCGATGAGGCCGATGACGTTGCGCACGGCCGGATCGGCGTCCATGCCCAGGAGGAAGTCGGGCGAGGCCAGGTGGAAGAAGTGCAGGGCGTGGGACTGGAACATCTGGCCATAGTGCATCAGGCGGCGCATCTTCTCCGCCGTCGCCGTCAGCTTGCCCGGGCCGGCCCCGACGATGACGTCCATGGCCTTGGCCGAAGCCAGGTGGTGGCTGACGGGGCAGATGCCGCAGAGCCTCTGAACGAGGACCGGGCCCTCCCAGTAGGGACGGCCCTGGACGAACCGCTCGAAACCGCGGAACTCGACGACGTGGAATCGGGACTGGGTCACCTTGCCGGCGTCGTCCAGCCGGATGGTGACCTTGCCGTGGCCTTCAACCCGGGTGACGGGTTCGATCGTTATTTTTTGACCCATGGGCGTTCACTCTTCCAGTCGAATTTGATCATGTCGTAGGTCAGGTTGAGGGGCCGGCCCTCGACGAGCGCGGTCACGGCCTCCCAGATAAGGTCGGCCGAGGGCGGGCACCCCGGCAGGAAATAATCGATCTTGACGACCTCGTGGCAGGGATAGACCTTGTCCAGGATGATCGGCAGGTCCTCGTCGTTGGGGATGACGCGGCTCCCGGGGTCGACCGTCGGCGAGTTCAGGTAGGCCTCCTCCAGGCACTCCTTGAGGGGGATGCTGTTGCGCAGCGCCGGCAGGCCGCCCATGACGGCGCACTCGCCGACCGAGACGAGGACCTTGCAGTTCTTGCGGAACGAGCGCAGGACCGCGACGTTCTCGCTGTTGCAGCAGCCGCCCTCGATCAGGCCGACGTCGACGGGCTTGGTGAATCTCTTGATGTCGTCGATCGGCGACTTGTTGAACTCGACGAGGTCGACGAGCTTGAGGATGCGCTCGTCGATATCGAGCAGGGACATGTGGCAGCCGAAGCAGCCGGCCAGCGACGTCGTGGCGATGACGGGTTTGCTCACGGTCTACCTCCCGGTCCCTTTCTCGATGTCGCTGCCGATGGGGATGTGGTCGAACTTGCGCTGGCCGATCGGCAGCGCGAATCCCTTCTCCTTCCGCAGGATCGCGCCGACAGGGCAGATGTCCATGGCCCGGCGGGCCTCCTCCTCGGAAAGCTTGGCGGCCAGCTTGGAGTCGACCTCGATGGTCACGCGGGGACCCCGCTCGACCGCGGCGAAGACCTTGCGCCCGTCCTTGGACGTGATGCCGCGGACGCAGCGGAGACACTGGACGCAGCGGTTCCGCTCGAGCATGAGCAGCGGGGAGCCGGCCAGCAGGGTCCGGCCCGGCCAGAGGTAGGGGAACCGCGGCACCATCATCTTATAACGGTAGCCCAGGGCCTGGAGCTCGCAGTTGCCGCTCTTCTCGCAGGAAGGGCAGAAGTGGTTTCCCTCGACGAAGAGCATCTCGATGAGGGACTTGCGCATGTCCTCGAGGTCCGGGGCCGTATTCTCGACGGCCATGCCCTCGGTCACCGGCTGAGTGCAGGAGGCCATATAGCGGCCGGCGACGCGGACGGTGCAGATCCGGCAGCTGCCGACGGGCTTGAGGCCCTCGTAGTTGCAGAGGACCGGGATGTAGACGCCGTTGGCCTTGGCGGCGTCGACGATCGTCTGGCCGCGTTCGGCCAGACACGCCCGGCCGTCTATGGTGAAGCGGATCTCACTCATCGAGGGACTCCTTGCACTCCGGCTCGCGGTGGGCCGCCGCGCAGCCGTCCTGGATGGCCTCCTCCAGGTTGAATTCGGGGACGAACTCCTCGCCCGTCCGGATCTTGGCCGCATAGAGCTCGGGGAAGCTTTTCAGGGTCGTCAGGATGGGATTGGGGGAGGTCTGTCCGAGCCCGCACCGGCTCGTGCTCTTGACGAGCCGGCCCCAGTCCTCGAGGTCGCGCAGATCGCTCGCGGTGCCGAGGCCCCGGGCGACCTTCTCGAACTTCTTCTTGAGCAGGACGTTCCCGGCCCGGCAGGGGACGCACCAGCCGCAGGACTCGTCGACGAAGAACTCCATGAAATTCGAGACGACCTCGAAGATGTCGCGCTCGGGCCCGAAAACGATGACCGAGCCGCCGGTGGCCAGATCGGAGAAATCGATCTTCCGGCCGAACCCGGCCGGTGCGACGCAGGTTCCCGACGGTCCGCCGACCTGGACGGCCTTGGCCCCGGCGCCGCCGGCCATCTCCAGGAGCTCGGCGAGAGGGAGGCCGTATTCGATCTCGTAAACGCCCGGCCGGCTGCAGTCGCCGGAGACGCTCAGGAGCTTGGTGCCCGCCGACTGCGCCGTGCCCATGGCCTTGAACCAGGCCGCGCCCTCGGCCATGATGCGGGCGGCGGTGGCCAACGTCTCGACGTTGTTGACGGTGGTGGGTTGGTTCAGGTAGCCGGTCTGGACGGGGAAGGGCGGCCTGTCGCGAGGCTCGCCGCGCTTGCCCTCGGCCGACTCGAGCAAGGCGGATTCCTCGCCGCAGACGTAGGCGCCGGCGCCCGACTTGACGACGATGTCGAAATCGAAGCCCGCCGCGCCGGCGGCCTTCTTGCCGAGCAGGCCCTGCCGGCGCATTCCGGCCAGGACCGATTCGAGGTGGGCCCGGAGATAGGCGTACTCCGATCGGAGATAGAGGACGCCTGTTTTCGCACCGATGGCGTAGCCGGCGACGGCCATGCCCTCGAAGAGGAGCGCGGGGAGCTCGGTCAGGATGACCCTGTCCTTGAACGTCCCGGGCTCGCCCTCGTCGGCGTTGCAGACGACGAAGCGCCGGTCGGTGGCCTCGCGGCGGCAGAATTCCCATTTGAGTCCGGTCGGAAAGCCCGCCCCGCCCCGTCCGAGCAGGCTGGCCCTCTTGATCTCATCGATGACCTTGTCGGGGGTCATCGATACGGCCTTGCGCAGGCCCGCGCCGGGTTCGTGGGCGCCGAAGAGGACGGGCCCGCGCCGGCGGATGTTATTGACGACCATGGCCCGGACGAGGTCCGATTGGTTGGCGCCGTCCCCGAACGAGGCGACCTGGTCCCGGGCCGGCGTCCCGGCGCGGAGGCCGCGGACGATGGCCCGGGCCTTGTCGGGGGTCAGGGCCGTGAAGACGACCCCGTCGACGATGGCCGAGGGCTCCTGGTCGTTCATCCCGATGCAGGAGGTCGGGAAGAGGCCGACGGTCCCGTCGGCGGAGACCTCGCCGAAGCGGCATCCGGCCTCCTGTTCGAAGGCCCGGGCAACGGCTGTCCGCCCGGCCATCCTCGAGGTGATGGAATCGTTCAGGTAGACCGTCGAGGCGCCGCGCGGGGCGAGGGAGAAGAAGTGATAGAAAGTGACCGCCCCGCGGACCTCCGCCTCGGAAAGCTTCAGGTGCGCGGCGATGCGGCCGACGGCTTCGTCGGAGACCTGCCCGAAGCGGGATTGGACGTCGCGGATGACGTCGAGCAAAGCCGCCGGGTCCTTGGGATGCCTGAGGACGATGTCTTTCTCTGTCGTCATGTTCGAACCCCGAAAACGCGTTGTCGAGCGACGTAGTGTAGCACAAATGTCCGGCCAGGAAAACACACCCCGGAACGGGCCACAAAAGGGCTTGATTTTTACTCTGGAAAAAAGTTATGATTCGCTTAGAGAAGTTTCGGAACAATCGAGGAAGGAGGTATGATGCGCAACAAGACTCTGATCGTGATAGGCGTTTTCCTTGCGTTCTTGGTCATCCAGGGATGCACCTCGGCGCCCGAGAAGACCCTCCTCAAGCAGTACTTCAACGCCGTCACGATGAACGACAACGACACGCTGTCCAGCATCGCCCTAGACCCCCTGCAGCCTGAGCTTGGCTCCTGGTCCATCGTCAGCATCGGCCCCGAGAAGATCGAGCCGGCCTCCCTGCCGGCGCTGAACAAGGCCGAGATCGAGGCCAAGAAGATCCAGGACGCGCAGATCGGCCCGACCATCGACGCCGATACGGCCCTCAAGGACGCCCAGTACGAGAAGGACACGTCCCGGTCTGCCGGCGGCAAGGCCGCCGCCCAGAGGAAGATCGACGAGCTCCAGGGCAAGTACGACATCGAGAACGGCAAGATGCAGGAGTTCAAGAAGGCCTATACCACCGCCAAGGCCGCTGCGGCCACGGAAGAGGAGATCACCATGTTCTCCCTCGCCGCCCGCGAGCTGGCGAACGTCCGCGAGCTCACCGGTGATGTGCACTCCAAGGAAGTCGTCGTCGCGATCACCAACCGGGCCGGCGTGAAGAAAGACTATAAGCTGTTGATGAGACAGTATCTCCTCAAGGACGAGGCCAACAATCTCCCGCACCGCGGCCAGTGGAAGATCATCAAGTTCGAGCCCCTCTCCTGAGGGGCCCGGACGATCGCAGGCGATGGTTGACTCTTTCTCCCCCGTCACTATAATAGTGTTTCTTCCGGGCCGTTAGCTCAGAGGGAGAGCACCGGCCTTTTAAGCCGGGTGTCGCTGGTTCGAGTCCAGCACGGCTCATTTTTGTTGCCCCTGTCGTCTAGAGGCCCAGGACACCGCCCTTTCAAGGCAGCAACACGGGTTCGAATCCCGTCGGGGGCGCTTTCCCTCTCCACCTATGGGCCAGAATCCCTCTTCTCGGCTACGTTCGCGATATCAATTCTTGCCCCCGCACCCCGGAAACCTCCGTAGTCTGGTTTCCCCCGGCTCCGCCGGGCCCCCCTTCCATTACGGGGGCCTTGAATTGACATCGCTCGCCGCCTCGCGAGAGATTGCTACTCAAGAAGAGATCAGCGGCCCGGACGGTGGGCAAGGGTCGTTGATCTTCAAAAGGCTCCGGATCGATCCTTTAACGCCAAGGCCCGGCGCTTTCTCCTGTACAACCAGAACGCATAGAACGCCGGAAGTTCGTAGACCGCGATGATGACCGGGGAGAGGATGAGCCAATAGATGTTGAAATTCAGGACGGAGATCCAGACGAACGCGACCGATCCCGGCCAAGGCCAGAACGACGGCGGCGACGAGATACGCTCCGGTGGATACTCTCAAGTGCTGGTCACGATTCTCCTTCCCAACCTCCTGCTCCGAAATGCTCCGCCCCCTCGCCTTGACACCTCCAGGGCTTTCCATACGCTAGGACTACGGGCGGTTAGCTCAGCGGTACGAGCATCGGTTTTCAGCCGGAGGTCGCAGGTTCGAACCCTGCACCGCCCAACCCGTAGCGAGCGAAGCGAGCGGAGGCTGCAGAAGTCCGGTGGAGTGACTCGGAGCCGGACTTCTGCGAAATCACTTGATTAAGATGTTTCTGGGTTTGGCGAAGCCGTCTTAAGCTCCGACGGTGCCCGTTTTGACTCTTCCGGCCCGCCTGTAATTGGCAATAATCACTCCGCTTGGCGTAACAGAACTCTCTATTAATGCAAATGCTCCCGGAATCGTGCCATTGTCAAATAACTTTTTTCCTGTTCCAAGGGTCAACGGGTGGATCTTGAGCCAGAGTTCGTCCACGAGATCGTTCTTAAGCAGCAGCTGAATGAGCTTGCCGCTGCCGTGAACTTGAATATCAGAGCCTTCCGAGTTTTTGAGCTTTTCGATATCCGCCAAGCTTTTAAGGAAGACGGAGCTCTTCCAATCTGACTTTTTCATGGTCGTGGACATGACGTATTTGGTGACATCGTTGATACCCGGCCAATTGTCCGCATGTTCAGGCCAATAGGAGGCAAAAATCTCAAATGTTTTTCTGCCCAGAAGAAGATCTGTGGGTTTCATCTGCTTTTCCATGGCCTTGCCATAAACTTCGTCAAAATAAGGCGCAACCCAACCGCCATACTTGAAGCCGCCTGAAGGATCTTCCTGAGGTCCACCGGGTGCTTGCATGACTCCATCCAAAGTCATCATTGACAGAACGATTATCTTTCTCAAGCCCCTCCTCTTCGTTAAAATGACATCTTTAAAAGTTTAACGTCTAAAACCATTTTATCATTAATTGTGGTTTTGTTTGCGAAGTATCCCTCCGCCCCCTGGGGCCTATTTGACTTCCGACGGGTCCTATGCTAAATTTGACGTCCAGCTTTTTCATCTCCACCGAAGGGTAGGTCCATATGTACGCAGTGATCCTGACAGGCGGCAAGCAATACCGCGTCAAGGCCGGCGACGTCCTGGCCATCGAGAAGCTCGACCTCGAGCCGGGGCGGAAGGCCCAGTTCGATCGCGTCCTCCTGATCGAAGACGGCGGGACGGTCCAGGTCGGGAACCCGGTCCTCGACAACGCCATGGTCCTGGGCCTCGTCCTCGAGAACTTCAAGGACGAAAAGGTCCTCATCTTCAAGAAGAAGAGGAGGAAACAGTACCGCCGGACCCGCGGCCACAGGCAGCAGCTGACCAAGGTCCGCATCACCCGGATCACCCCGGACCGGACCCAGCTCACGGCCGACGACTTGGCCGAAGAGAAGCTCGTCCCGGTCGAGAAGCCCGCCCCGAAGCCGAAGCCGGCCGCCCCGGCCGAAGCCCCGGCTCCCGCGAAGCCCGCCAAGGCCGCCGCGAAGGCCAAGCAGGCCAAGCAGGCCAAGAAGGTAGCCGCCAAGACGAAGGCCGAAAAGAAGCCGGCCCCGGCCAAGCCGAAGAAAGCCAAGAAGGAGTAAGCCATGGCCCACAAAAAAGCCGGCGGAGCCGGAAAGAACGGACGCGACAGCGCAGGGAAGAGGCTGGGCGTCAAGCGCCATGGCGGCCAGACGGTCAATTCCGGGACGATCATCGTCCGTCAGAGGGGCACGCCCATCAAACCCGGACTCAATGTCGGCCGGGCCAAAGACGACACCCTGTTCGCCCTGGCCACCGGGACGGTCAAGTTCTCCGACAAGGGCCGGAAGGGAAAAGTCGTCTCCGTCCTGCCCGCTTGAGGAAGAGTCGCGCCTCCGTTGTTCGTCGACCAGGTCACTGTCACGCTGAAGGCCGGGAAGGGCGGTAACGGCTGCGTCAGCTTCCGCCGCGAGGCCCGGGTCCCCAAGGGCGGACCCGACGGGGGCCACGGCGGGGACGGCGGCAGCATCACCTTCGTCGCCGACCAGAACATCAGCTCGCTCGCCTATTTCCGCTTCTACCCCATCATCAAGGCCAAGAACGGCGCTCCCGGGGAAGGCTCCAACCGTTCCGGGAAACGCGGCTCCGATGTCCGCCTCGGCGTCCCGGTCGGGACCATGGTCAAGGACGCCGACGGCGGCGCCGTGCTGGCCGACCTGGCCTTGCATGACCAGGCCTTCGTGGCCGCCCGCGGCGGGCGCGGCGGGCGCGGCAACGCGTCCTACGCCACATCGACCCACCAGGCGCCTCGCGAATCACAACCTGGGCGTCCCGGCGAAGAAAAGGAGTTCTTCCTGGAGCTCAAGCTCATCGCCGACGTCGGCCTGGTCGGCTTTCCCAACGCCGGGAAGTCGACTCTCATCTCGCACATATCGGCGGCCCGGCCGCTCATCGCCGACTACCCCTTCACGACCCTCGCCCCGAACCTCGGTGTCGTCGACATCGGCGAGTACCGCTCGTTCGTGGTGGCCGACATTCCCGGGCTCATCGAAGGGGCCCACCTGGGCCAAGGGCTGGGCATCCGATTTCTGCGCCACATCGAGAGGACCAAGCTCCTCGTCCATATCATCGACGTCTCGCCGTATTCGGGCCGGGACCCCATCGAGGATTTCCGGGTCATCATGAAGGAGCTCGAGGCCTTCTCGCCCGAGGTCGCGGCCCGGCCCCAGATCCTGGCGGCCAACAAGGTCGATCTTCTCGGCGCCGACAAATCCCGTCTCCTCCGCCTGCGCCGCATGGCCTCGCGCAAGAAGATCCCCCTCTTCGCCATCTCGGCGCTCAAGAAGGAAGGGCTCAAGCCGCTGGTCGAGGCCGTGGCCCGGACGCTCGACGAACTCGCGGAGAAGCGCGGGGCGTAATGAAGACGATCGGTCTCTTCGGCGGGACCTTCGATCCCATCCATCTCGGACACCTGCGGGCCGCCGCCGAGGTCCGGCGCCTGGCCCGGCTCGACCGCATCCTCTTCATTCCCTCGTACATCCCGCCGCACAAGGCCGGGGGCGGAGCCGCCCCGGCGGTCGATCGGCTGCGCATGGTCGAGCTGGCCTGCCGGCGGCGGGCCGGGTTCGAGGTCTCGCCGATCGAAGTCCAGGCGCGCGGCAAGTCCTATTCCATCCGGACCCTGCGCAAGATCCGGGCCCTGTCGCCGGCCGCGCGGCTGTACTTCATCGTCGGGATCGACGCCTTTCTCGATATCGGGACGTGGCACGAATACGAGAAGGTCCTGGCCGAATGTCTCTTCATCGTGACCGGGAGGCCGGGCTTCGAGCTCGAGCGCGCCTCGGGCGTTCTCGCCGGGCGCCTCAGCGGCGCGATCGGACCGCTGGCCGAGGCCGGGGGCCTGGCCGGTGCCGTCCCGCCCCGCTTCCGCATCATCCTCGTCCCCATCCGGGCCCTGGACGTGTCCTCAACGGCCGTCCGGGACCGGGTCCGTCGCGGCGGATCCCTCGAGGGGCTTGTGCCCCGCGCGGTGGCCGCCTATATCCGGGAACATCAACTCTATCGAGGTCGTTAGAAGCCATGCCCGAAGACAAGAAAAAACGGTTCACCAAGCGAAGCCTGCCCGCCGAGGTCCGTCTGGCCGTCGAGGCCGCCCTGGGCCGGAAGGCCGAGGACCTCTGCGTCCTCGACCTGCGGGAGCTCGCCTCGTTCACCGACTTCTTCCTGATCGGCCACGGGAACTCGTCCCGGCAGAACGCCGCCGTCGCCGAGGCGATCGAAGCGGCGCTCAAGCCGGCCGGCCACCGGCCGCTCAGCGTCGAGGGCCGCGAGTCGGCCGATTGGGTCCTGCTCGACTACGGCTCGTTCGTCGTCCATATCTTTTCCCGGGCCGCCCGGGACCGCTACGGCCTCGAAAAACTCTGGGGCGACGCGCCCCGCCTCGACTTCTGAACCGCCCCGGCCCTCCGGCCGGCGGCATTGGAGCGCAGGGGTTGACAAGCCGATATCGAATCGTTATTGTGTGAGGGCGTTTTCGGCGATGCGCTTGAAATTCCTCTGGCCCGGCAGGACGAAGAATCCCGAGTTCCGGGGGTTGCAGGGTTTTTACGAGGCGCGCATCGGGTCCCTCGCGGCGGTCGAGATCATCGAGACGCGCGAGGCCCGCGGGCTGGAGGAAAAGCACGCCGGCAAGATCAAGGACCTCGAAGCGCGCGGACTCGAAAAATATTTCGAAGGAGCCTTCGTGATCTGTTGCGACGATCACGGGAAGGAGATGACATCCGATGAATTCGCCCGTTTCCTCCGCGGCCGGGGATCGGACTCGGGAAAACCGCTGGCCTTCGTCGTCGGTGGCTTCCTCGGGCTCGCGGACCGGATCCGGGACAGGGCGGATCTGACGATGTCGCTGTCGCGCATGACCTTCTCCCATGAGCTCGCCCGTGTCGTCCTGCTCGAACAGGTCTACCGGGCCCTGACCGTCGTCGGGGGCCGGCACTACGCCAAATGAAGGGATTGGACCGATGCCTCGAAAGCTGAACAAAAAAGACAAAGATGATTTCCGGAGGCTGCTGGCCGCCAAGAAGGAGAGCATCACCCGCAAGCTCACCGACACCATCACGGAGAGCAAGGAGATGGACTCCAACGTCGCCCAGGACCTGGTCGACAAGGCGGAGACCTCCTATACCAAAGAATTCCTCCTCAGCCTGTCGGACAGCGACCGCGAGACGCTCCTGCTGATCGATGAGGCCCTCAAGAGGCTCGAGCACGGCGAATTCGGCGTTTGCCAGAGCTGCCAGACCGACATCGGCGGCAAAAGGCTCGTGGCCGTTCCCTGGACGCCCTACTGCATCGATTGTCAGCAGAAGACAGAGGAAGAGCTCAGAGCCCAGTGACCCGTTCGTTTCGGGCCGGAGCGGCCGGACTGGTCCGGCTGGCCGGGCTCCTCATCTTCCCGTCCTTTTGCCATATCTGCCGGGAGCCCCTCGAAGAAGCGGGGGAGAAGATCGTCTGCGGCGCGTGCCTGGCCAAGCTCGCCCCTCGCGGCGGGCCGATCTGCCCCCGCTGCGGGCGATTCCACGAGGGTTCCGGCGGCGATCATCTCTGCGCCCGCTGCGCGGGCCAAGCTCCGGCCTTTTCGGCGCACCGGTCCTGCGGGGTCTACGGGGGCACCCTCAAGGACGTCATCCTGATCTTCAAATACCGGAAGTACGCCCCGCTCAGCCGGCCCCTGGCCCGGTTCGCCGATTCGTGCCTGGGCGCGGACCAAACCCTCTGGGAGAACGCGGACCTTCTCGTCCCCGTCCCGCTCCATCCTTCGCGCAAGAGGGACAGGGGGTTCAATCAGTCCCTCCTCCTGGCCCGGGACCTGGGCCTGCGGCGCGGGCTGGGCGTCCTCACGGGAGCGCTGGTCAAGACCCGGAACCGCCCGGCCCAGGCGGGTCTGCGCGCGGCCGACCGCGAACGCAATGTCCGGAGCGCCTATGCGGTCAGGCATGCGGACAAGGTCCGGGGGAGGACGATCATCCTCGTCGACGACGTCACCACGACCGGGGCGACCATCCGTGAATGCGCGAGGGTTTTGAAAGAGGCTGGGGCGAAAGAAATCCGGGCGATCACACTGGCTCAGGCATAAAAAAAGGCGGCTCCCGAAGGAACCGCCTTCTCCGCGACGAAGCGCCGCCTACTTCTTCGGCTTCTCGGCCGTGATCTGAACGGGCTTCAGGATCTTGACCTTGCGCGGCCTGAGCTCGGCCCGCTTGGGCATCCGGATCTTGAGGACGCCGTTCTCGTGCTCGGCTTCGATCCGGTCCTGATCGATGTAGCTCGGCAGGGCGAAGGACCGGAAGAACGAGCCGTACGAGCGCTCGATCCGGTGGTAGTTTTCTTCCTTCGTTTCCTTCTCGAATTTCCGCTCGCCGCGAAGGGTCAGGTTGTTGTCCTCGACCTTGATCTCGACATCCTTCTCGTCGACGCCGGGGATCTCGGCGCTGAGGACGACCTCGTTCTCGGTCTCGTAGATATCGACCGAGGGGGCCCACGTGTGGGTCATGAGGTCCTTCTCCTCGCCCTTGGAACCGGGCATGTCCTCGAAGAGCCTGTTCATTCTGTCCCTCAGGGTGATCATATCCCGATAGGGATCCCATCTGATGATAGCCATAGAAGCCTCCGTTTTCCTGATATCTTAGTCAGATATCAATATAATATCTGAGTTAACATTTGTCAAGTATTTGCTATGGATGTCCCCGGCGAAGCTAGCGGGAACCTTCGACGAGAACGGTCGCCTCGCCCTTGATGGCCCGAGATCCGATGGCGGCTTGGAGCTCCGATGCCGTCCCCCTGAGGAATTCTTCATGGATCTTGGTCAGCTCCCTGGCCACGACGACCCGCCTGTCTCCGAGGAGCTCCATGACCGCACCCAGGAACTCGGCCAGTCTCCGCGTCGGCAAGTAGAAGACGAGGGTGGCGTCCTCCCCGGCCAGGGCTTCGAGGAACTTCCGCAGGCCGGTCTTCTTTGGCGGCGGGAACCCCACGAAGAGAAAGCGGTGGGTCGGCAGCCCGGCTGCGGACAGAGCCGTCGTCACGGCCGAGGGCCCGGGGACCGGCACGATCGGGAGACCTTCCTTGAGCGCCTCGCGGATCAGCGGAAACCCGGGGTCGGAGATGCCCGGCGTTCCCGCGTCGGAGACGAGAGCGACATCCCGCCCTTCCTTGAGCAGCCGGATGATCTCGGGGATGCGCTGTCCCTCTCGGGGGTGGAAATAGCTGAGGAGCGGCTTCTGGAGCCCGTAGCGGTTCAGGAGCTTGACCGTCTGCCGCGTGTCCTCGCAGGCGATGGCCTCGACCTCGCCGAGAATGCGCAGGGCCCGCAGGGTGATGTCCTCGAGATTGCCGATCGGCGTCCCGACGATGTAGAGGCGGCCGGACACGGCCTATTTTCCCCGATCGTAGGGATAGAGGAAATCGTGCCCTACGGAGCGGATCGAGAGCTTGGCGATCGGCGGCAGCGCCCGCTTGAACCCCGACCTCTTGATCATCCGGAGGACGCGGTCGACGACGGCCGCGGCATGTCCCGCCTCGATCACTTCGCGGCGGCTCTTGCGGCCTTCGACGAGGCCGTAGAGGATGAGATCCAGTTCCTCGTAGGGGAGGCCGATGTCGGCCTCATCAGTCTGGCCCGGCCACAGGCCCGCGGTGGGGGCCTTGCTCCGGATGGCTGCCGGGACGCGCAGGTGGGCGGCCAGCTCACGGACCTGCGTCTTGTAGAGGTCGCCCATGGGATTGATGGCACAGGCCATGTCGCCGTACACCGTGCCGTAGCCGACGAGGAGCTCGGACTTGTTGCTCGTCCCGAGGACGAAACCGCCCTCCCGGACGGAAAAATCATAGAGGATCGACATGCGCTCGCGGGCCATCTTGTTCCCCCGCTGGACCCGGCTCGCCGTCGGGTGGGCGGCGAAATAGAGGTCGATCTGGGGCGCAATATCGATCTTCTCGTGGCGGATGCCGAGCTTCCGGGCCAGGGCGGCCGCGTCCCGGACGTCGTCGGAAAAGGCCCGGCCATAGGGCATGATCAAGCCCAGCACGTTCTCCGGCCCCAGGGCCCGGGTGGCCAGGGTCGCGCAGACCGCCGAGTCGAGTCCTCCCGAGAGCCCCACGAGGGCTTTCGCGCAGCCGCAGCGGCCCAGCTCGTCCCGGATGAAGGCGACGAGGATCTTCTCGACGAACGCGGCGTTAATCTTCAGGGGCACGGACGATCCTTTCAAGGGACCTCCAGATCGCTTCGGGCTTCTCGTCGCGCTTGAACAGCCATTTCCGGCGGCCCTCCCGGACATCGGCCAGGTCGATCCGGCAGACGACGAGCTCCGGGTCGATCGAGGACCCCCGGGCGACGAGCCGGCCGCCGGGGGCGAACACGAACGAGCCTCCGGCGAAGGTCACGCCGTCCTCGCTGCCGACGCGGTTCGCGTAGAGGACGAAGGCCGTGGAGAAATACGAGACGGCCTCGCCCATGAGCTCCCACATCCGGCTCGTCTCGAAGGCCTGGCCGCCTGCGACGCCTCGGCCCGGGCCCGCCGAGATGCAGATGATCAGGTCGGCGCCGGAAGCATAGTGGACATAGCTCGAGCCGTACTGGAGGAAATCGCGGCAGATGAGAAGCCCGGCCCGGCCGAAGGGCGCCTTGAAGGTCCGGAAATCCCGTCCCGGGGCGAAGAACTTGGCCTCTTCGAAGATCCCGCCGGTCGGCAGGAAGACCTTGCGGTGGACGTGAACGACCTTGCCGTCCGCGATGAAGGCGGCCGCGTTGTAATACAGCCCCCGGTCCTCCGGGCTTTCCAGGACGAAGCCGACGACGGCCGAGAGGCCCTTCGTGGCGGCGACGATCTTGCGGAACCTCGGGTCGGAGGCCGGGTCGAGGGCCACCTCCTCGACCAGATCCTTCAGCGTGTAGCCCGTCAGCCCCAGCTCGGGGAAGCAGACGAGATCGACCTTCTGTTTACGGGCCTTGCCGATGATCTCCAGGTGGGTGTCGATATTGGCTTCGACGTCCCCCAGCTTCGGCGCGATTTGTGCAAGCGCGATCTTCATGTGCCATAATTAGCACAATCCCGCCGCCCTTACAAACTCGCTTAGCGGGTAGCCCCGAGTCTTGGGAGGGACAATCCCGCCGCCCTTACAAACGGTGCGGACTTAGGTGGTGCTCTCGTGGGCAAGGGCGAGAGCGCAGGAGGT
This sequence comes from Candidatus Aminicenantota bacterium, assembly GCA_963743205.1. Classification (GTDB taxonomy): domain Bacteria; phylum Acidobacteriota; class Aminicenantia; order Aminicenantales; family Saccharicenantaceae; genus RBG-16-66-30. The sequence continues at coordinate 867,879 of CAVUOW010000005.1, read as the reverse complement.
GTTCCCGGAGGAGGGCGTGGGAGGGCCTAACGCGGAGCGGACTCTTGGGAGCGGAGGACCAGATGCGCAGCGGAGCGACTCGGAGCTGCGTATCTGGGAGGTATCCGAGTAGAGAGAAAAGCCTTCAAGCCGCCCTGAAGCCGACGAGGGAATCCTCCGGGCCAAGAGCCCTTGGACACGAGAGCCCCCTCATGATGCCAAGTTGAAAACCCAGGGCGATTTGGATTATAGTTGACACTTCTCGAGGATTCGAAGCGCCATGAACCATATCGCGATCCACCTGCGGGACATCTTCTTCAACAAGAAGACCGGCAGCCTGATCTTCCGCCGCGGGGAGATCCTCAAGTACTTCTTTTTCGACAAGGGCGCCATTTTCCAGGTCAAGACAAACCAGCCGGACGAACGGCTGGGCGAGATCCTCTTCAAGCTCGATCGTCTCTCCAAGGACGACCACGCCCGGATCGACGAATTCATCGAGCCCAACAAGAACATCGGCGAAGTCCTCAAGACCCAGGGCGTCATCTCCGAGGACGACCTGGCCGAGGCCCTGGGCCACCAGATCCGCGAGAGCATCCTCAACGTCTTTGCCTTCTTCGACGCCGAGATCGAATTCCAGGCCCACGACGAGTTCGCCGGCAGCTCGGGCGACACGCGGGTCAGCGTGCCCCTGCTGATCGAATACGGCATCCGCCGCATGCCTCCGAACCCGAGCCTGGAATCCTTCCTGTCCCGGCGGACGCCCGTTCTCGGCCGGAAGACCTATGCCTATCTCCTGACCATCGAGGAGAAGGACATCCTGGAGAAGGTCAACGGCAAGGACGCGGCCGAGATCATCCTGCGGACGCTGACCATGCCGGCCGACCAGTACTGGAAAAGCCTGTATCTCTTTTACTGCCTCGGCGTCGTCGACCTCGAGGGTGACGAAACCGGTCCCGATGCGGTCCCGGACATCAGAACACGGCTGAGGCCGGCGAGCGAGTCCCACGAGGACGTTCCCCGGCAGATCGCCGAGGTCCTGACCTTTCGGGACACCCTGCCGTCGATGACGCTTTACCAGATCCTGGACATAACGAAGACGGCCACCGACGAGGATGTCAAGAAGGCCTATTTCCAGATGGCCCGCCGGTTCCATCCCGACCGCTTCGACCGCCAGATCGCCGCCGAGTTCAAGGCCCAGATCGACGAAGTCTTCGACGGCATCACCAACGCCTACCGCGTCCTCAGCAACAAGGACTCCCGGCGGGTCTACGATGCCAAGTCCGGCCAGGTCTCGACCCAGGAGGATGTCCAGGACACCTTCAAGAAGGCCGACACCAAGTTCCGACAGGGCAAGACCCTGCACGCCCAGGGACGCTACGACGAAGCCATCGCCTACCTCGAGGAGGCCGTTCGGATGCGCCGGGACAAGGCCGATTATTACCTGCTCCTGGCGATGTGCGAGTCGAAGATGCCGCCGTACGTCAAGAAGGCCGAGCAGGACTTCCTGAAGGCCATCCAGCTCGAGCCCTGGAATCCCGAAGGCTACGTCGGCCTCGGCCTCCTCTACAAGGCCGAGGGCCTGCAGACCAAGGCGATCAAGCAGCTCGAAAAGGCCTTGGAAGCCGATGCCGATCACGCCTCGGCCCGGGAGGCCCTCGATGAGCTCAACGGCGGGCGGAAAAAAGCGTCGAAGGGCATGTTTGGTCTGGATATCTTCGGGTCGAAGAAAAAGAAGAAGTAGCTAAGACTTCCGGCCGACGAGCTCGAGGAACGCCTTCGCTTCGATCGTCCGGACGCCGAGTTCGCGGGCCCGGTCGAGCTTGGACCCCGGCGATTCCCCGACGATGAGCCCGGTCGTCTTCCGGGTCACCGACGACCCCACCTCGGCCCCTTGTCCCTCCAGGAGATCGCGGGCCTCGTCCCGGCTCAGGCCGGGAAGCGTTCCCGTGATGACGAAGATCTGCCCGGCGAGGGGCTTGGGCCCGGCCGTTTCCGCCGCGATCCTGTCCTTCACCCCGGCCTGGCGGAGCCGATGGAGGACAGCCTTGTTCTCCGGCTGGGCGAAGAAGAAGAGAATGCTCTCGGCGACCTTGGGGCCGACGTCCTCCGCTTGGAGGAGGTCCTCCCGGCCGGCCGCCTCGAGGGCTTCGAGGGTCTTGAAGCGGGCGGCCAGCGTCTGGGCCAGCCGCTCCCCGACGTGACGGATGCCCAGAGCGAAGAGGAGCCGGGCCAAGCCGCGCGACTTCGAGGCCTCGATCTCGTCGAGGAGATTGCCGGCGCTCTTGACCCCCATCCGCTCGAGGGCCGTGAGGCTCTCGAGGCTCAGTCCGTAAAGATCGGGGATCGAGCGGACTAGCTTGGCGGCCAGGAGCTGGTCGACGATCGCTTCGCCCAGGCCGTTGATGTCCATCGCCCGCCGGGCGGCGAAATGGAGGATGGATTCCCGGATGCGGGCCGGGCAGGACGTATTCTCGCACCGCGAGATGACCTCGCCCTCGGGCTTGAACGCCTTCGAGCCGCAGACGGGGCAGCGCTTGGGCCAGGCGAACCGCTTGGCGCTGCGGGGGCGCCGGTCCTTCATCACCGAGACGACCTGGGGGATGACGTCCCCGCTTCGCTCGATGAGGACGTAGTCGCCGATGCGGATGTCTTTGCGCCGGAGCTCCTCTTCGTTGTGCAGGGTCGAGCGGCTGATCGTCGTCCCCGAAAGCTTGACCGGCTCGAGCACGGCCACGGGCGTCAGAGCGCCGGTGCGGCCGACCTGGATGAGGATGTCGTCGATCCGGGTCGTCGCCTGACGCGCCGGGAACTTGTAGGAGATGGCCCAGCGCGGAGACTTGGCCGTCGCCCCCAGCGCCTGGCGTTCTCCGGCGTCGTCGACCTTGATGACGATGCCGTCGGCGTCGTACTCGAGGCTGTCCCTCTTCGCGTTCCACTCCCGGAAATAGGCCAGGGCGTCTTCGATCGTCTGGCAGAACCGCGAGTTCGGATTGGTCGGAAAGCCGAGCTCCCTGAGCTTCCTCAGGGCGCCCCACTGGCTTGGCTCCTCCCGCCCGTCGATAAAAAGATAATAGAGGAAGATGCTGAGGTTGCGCGAAGCCACCTCCCGGGGGTCGAGGAGCCGGACGGAGCCGGCGGCGGCGTTGCGCGGGTTGGCGAAGAGCGCCTCGCCGGCCTCCTCGCGCTCGCGGTTGATGGCCCGGAACGAGCGGAACGGGAGATAGACCTCGCCGCGGACCTCGACCTCTCCTTCGCGTTCGATGGTCAGCGGCAGGGAGCGGATGGTCTTGACGTTGGCGCTGACGTCGTCGCCGCGGACACCGTCGCCGCGGGTAACGCCGCGGACGAACTTGCCGTCGCGGTAGAAAATGGACATGCTCAGGCCGTCGATCTTGAGCTCGGCGGTGTAGGCGATCGGCTTCTCCCGGGAGGATCTTGCGGACGCGCTCGTCGAATTCGCGGATCTCATCCTCGGTGTAGCCGTTGTCGATGCTCATCATCGGCGTCCGGTGGACGACGGTGGGAAAGCCCTCGACGGGCTTTTCCCCGACCCTCTGGGTGGGGGATTCCGGTGTCACCAGCTCGGGGAAGCGGGCCTCGAGGTCGCGGAGTTCACGGACGAGGCGGTCGAACTCCTCATCGGAGATCTGGGGATCGTTCTCGACGTAGTACTTGCGCTCGTGGAGGATGATCTTGAGGCGCAGCGCCTCGGCCCGGGCGCGGTCCTTGGGACCGGCGGGAGAGGAGGACACGTCTTCCCTCCTTCTGTCTATCGATGCCCCTCGCCGCTCGCCCCTGGGGGGCCGGAGCGGTGAATGTCGCGAGCCGGCCGGTCTTGCGAGCGCGGCCTTACTTTCCGAGCCGGGTCTTGACCTGGGCGACGAGGGCGTTGAATTTGTCCCTGACGCCCTTCTGACCGGCCTGGATCTGGGCGATGGCCTGCTTCTCCGTTTCGATGTTCCCCTGGAGCGTCTTGAGCAGCCGCTTGTCGGCATCGGACAGGTCTTCCTCGCTCTTGCCCTCGAACTTGGTGCCGATGGTCTTGTTGAACTCCTCGATGGCCTTGTTGTGCTCGGCGATCTTATCGTTACTCGAAGCGAGATCCTTGTCCTGGCCGACGAAGAGGTATTCGGCTGCGCCGAGGAGGTTCTTGGATTCCTTGGGGTTGAGCAGGGAGGCTTCGATCAGGGCGTTGATCGTCTCGTTCGTCAGGGCCGGCTTGGCCTTGACTTCCTTGTTCAGGATGATGGCGATATTCAGTGCCAAAGCGGGGGTCTTCTTGATCGCGTAGCCTTCTTTGTAAATGGCCAGCGCCTCGTCGACCTTGTTCTGCTTGTAGAGGGTCTGGCCGAGGAGCGCGGCGCTCTCGGGACCTTTGTCGGCGGCATAGAACTGCCGGAAGACCTGTTCCGCTTCGGCGAACTTCTGGTTCTTGTAGAGGGTGGCCGCGAGGCCGTTGAGCTGCTTGGAGATGCTCGGGTCCTTGAGGATGCCGTAGGCGGTGATGTAGTTCTCGGCGGCCTTGCCGAAGTTGCCCGCCTTTTCCGCGAACTGGCCGATCATCAAGTAACCGCCGGCCTGGAGCTTGGCCGCCGTCTTGGGATCGCTCTGGCCTTTGCCGTAGTCGATGATCTTGCGTGCCGCGGCGTCGGCCTTGTCGGACTGCCCGATGCTGTTGTAAAGCCCGGGGATCGTCACCATCAGTCCGAGCTTCGTCTGTTCGTCGATGCCGGGCATGCCGATGGCCTTTTCGCCGTATTCGGCCGCCTTCTGGCCCGACTTCGAGGAGCAAGGCGTCAGGCAGTAGTAAGCGTACGCCCAGTGCTCGTTGGTCGTGCCCTGGCCGGCGTATTTCGAGATGTAGTTGTCGAGGGCCTGGACTTTGGCGCAGTTATCCGAGATTTGCATGGCCTTGAGGTAATCCTCATCGGCGCTCTGCGCGACCGCGAGGCCGGCGAGAGCGAACATCAAGGTCACAGTCGCGAGAATTGTCCTTTTCATCATTGACCTCTCTCCAAAATTTCTGGAATCATAGCCCGCATCCCTGTCTTTGTCAACATTCACGCTTTGCACGCCTAAATTATAGCAAAAAATATGCCAAGAGTAGGGTATAATGCTCGCCATGGACCCGAAAACCCTCTTTCGAGAGGCGTTTCTCGAGAGGATCGGAACCCCCCCCTCGGAAAACGTGCCCCTGTCCGCCATGTCGAGTTTCGGCATCGGGGGCCCCGCCGACCTCTTTTTCGAGGCCCGGTCAGAGGGGGAGCTCGAGGCGGCCGTCTCCCTGGCCGTGGCCGAGCACTACCCGTTCTACGTGATCGGGGGAGGGAACAACATCCTCTTCGACGACTCCGGCTACAGGGGACTCATCGTTCGCAACCGCCTGGAGGGGGTCGTATTGGGGGAGATCCGGATGTCCGTTCTCTCGGGGACGGGGCTCTCGTGCGTCCTGCGCGAGGCCCTCGGCGCCTCCCTTTGCGGCCTCGAGTTCCTGGCCGGCATCCCGGGCACCGTAGGGGGCGCCGTCTACGGCAACGCCGGGGCCTACGGATGGAGCATCGGGGAGGTTCTCGAGTCGGCGACCGTTCTTCGGCCGGGGGGCAAGAAAGAGACGCTTTCCAGGGAGGAGATGGGGTTCGGCTACAGGGATTCCGCCCTCAAGAAGACCCCCGGCATCGTCCTTTCGGCGACACTCCTGTGCTCTCCGGGGGACAGCCGCGAGTCTGAGGCGAAGATCCGCGACATCCTCGAAAAGCGGCGGGCCAAACACCCGCCCCTGGGCACGGCCTGTGCCGGGAGCTATTTCAAGAACTCCTCTTCTGGGACCGGAGCGAGGATCGCCGCCGGCAAGCTGCTTCAACAGGCAGGCGCCTGCGGCCTCGCGGTCGGGGACGCGGCGGTCTATGAGAACCACGCCAACTTCATCATCAACAAGGGGAACGCCCGGTCGAGCGACGTCCTCGCCCTGGCGGCGGAACTCAAGGAAAGCGTCTATAAGATGTTCGGCGTCCGTCTCGAGGAAGAGGTCATCTACCTTCGAGCAGACGCTTCAATGCTCTGACGCGTCCCGGCGGCAGTCCCCGCCGCGCGGCCAGGACCAAGATCTGCTTCCCCAGGACCGCATAGACCTCTCTCGCCGCCGGGTCGCCTTCGAGGGCCTCCAGATGCTTCCGGACGGTGGCGACATCCCCTCGGACGACCGGCCCGGTCAAGGCCTTTTCCAGCCCAAATGATTTTACGTTCTGTAAAGTTCCTTGTACGAGAGGCCCGAGCATGCCGGGGGCGTCTTCTGCCGGCACGCCCGCCTTTCCGAGGACCTCCGCGGCCGTCCACTCCAGCGCGACGAGCGCGTTCGAAGCGAGGGCGCAGGCCGCGTGATAGATCGCCTTGTCTTTGGTCGAAAGGAGCAGGATGTTGCCGCGGAGAGCGCGCACGATCCCTTCCGCCTCATCGAACGCCGCCGCATCGCCTTCGAGTCCCCAGGTGATGCCCTCGAAGACCGAGGACGGGACATCCTTCCGCGGAAACGATTGGACGGGATGGAGGGAGGCGACCAGGGCCCCACGTCGGGCGAGGGGTCCGAGGACGGCGGCGGGCAAGAGTCCGCTCGTGTGCATAACACTGCGGCCCGCCCAGGAGCCTTTCGTGCGCGCCAATGCGGCGGCGACGCCGCCCACGGCATCGTCGGGAACGGCGATGATGACCGTCCCGCCGGCCTTGGCCGCCGCGGCCAGCGCTGTCGAGGCCCGCCCGCACCCTATGATGCGACGGCTTTCCCGGGCCGCCCGCGCGTCCCGGTCGACGATCGCCTCGGCCTGCCAGCCGCGCCGGGCGAGGGCCGCGGCGAGCGCTGTCCCCAGCCGTCCCGCGCCGACGATCGAGTATCTCTTCATCGTTTGGTCCTGAACATCTCGTCCCAGAGATCGATCTCGAGGTGGGTCGGCGCTTCGGTCCGCTTTTCGAGCTCGCGCCGCTTCTTTCCTTCCTTGATCGCCGCCTTGAGCTCGCGGGCGAACACATCGGAGGTCACGGCCTCGAGCCCTCTCTTCTTGGCCGCCTCCCGGATCGCCCGGTCGGAGCTGACGACGAAGAAACGGCGGCGGTCCGTCTGCCGGCCGACCATGTCCTTGATGACGTCGTCCGCGCTTTGGCCCTCGCCGGGGAAGTGGATGGTGAACTTCGGGTTGACGATGATGTCCGTCGGCGTCACTTCGGGGTTCCCGTCGAAGACGAGATGGATGCGGGCGCGGGTGACGCGCTGGAAGGCCAGGAGCCGGGCGACGAGTCCGTCGCGGCCCGACGGCTCGCGCAGCTCGTGCGGGGCGATGCGGCCGAGCAGGTTGTTGCCGTCGATGAGGTAGGCCATGCCGTGCCGCCGTCCGGGCGTCCCCCCGTCACCCCGGCGGCCACTGGAGGCGCCGCCCGCCGAGGACGTGGAAGTGAATATGGGAGACGGCCTGCCCGGAGTCCCGGCCGGTGTTGAGGACGACGCGATAGCCGGTCTCGCCGATCCCCTTTTCCAGAGCCGCCCGGCGCGCCCCGAAAAGCAGCTCGCCGAGCAGGGCTTGCGAGCCCTCGGAGGCGTCGTTGAGGGAGGCCACGTGGGCCTTGGGGATGACCAGGACATGGATCGGCGCCTGGGGCCGGATGTCCTCGAAGGCCAGGACGCGCTCGTCCTCGAACAGGATCTTGGCCGGCGTCTCGCGGCGCACGATCCGGCAGAAGAGGCAGCCGGCGGCCTGCGGGGCGCTCAAGCCTTGACCCTCTCGATCGAGGCGCCGAGCCCGCGCAGCTTCTCTTCGATGCGCTCATAGCCGCGGTCGAGGTGCTCGATCTCCGTGACGGTCGTCTCTCCGGCGGCGACGAGCCCGGCCAGCACAAGGGCCGCCGAGGCCCTGAGGTCCGTGGCCACGACCTCGGCCCCGGAGAGCGGGGTCTTGCCCTTGACGACCGCCTTGTCTCCCTGGACCTCGATGGACGCGCCGAGACGGACGAGCTCGTTGACGTGGGAGAAGCGCCGGTCGAAGATCGTCTCGGTGATGATCGACGTTCCCGCGGCCTGGGTCAGGAGGACCATGAACTGGGCCTGCATGTCCGTCGGGAAACCCGGGTAGGGGGACGTCGTGATGTCCTGGGGCCGGACTTCGCTCGCGCCGACGATCCGGAGAGCCCCTTCGCCCTCGGGCTCGACCGACGCGCCCGAAGCGCGGAGCTTGTCGATGATGCTGGCGACGTGCTCGGGGACGACGCCGCGGACAAGGAAATCGCCGGCCGTCAGGGCCCCGGCGACGAGAAAGGTGCCCGTCTCGATCCGGTCGGGGATGATGGCGTGGACCGCCCCGCCGAGCTCCCTGACGCCGTGGATGCGGGCCGTGTCTTCGTCCGGCCAATCGATCTTCGCGCCCATCTTGTTGAGGAGAACGGCCAGGTCGGTGACTTCGGGCTCGCGGGCGCAGTTCTTGAGCACGGTCTCGCCCTTGGCCAGAGCGGCGGCCATGAGCAGGTTCTCCGTGCCCGTGACCGTCTTCTTCTCGAATTCGATCTCGGCCCCGCGGAGGCGGTCGGCCTCGGCCCGGATGTAGCCGTGCTCGAGGGAGATCGTCGCGCCGAGCTTCTGCAGCCCGGCGATGTGGAGGTTGACCGGACGCGAGCCGATGGCGCAGCCGCCGGGCAGGGCGACGACCGCCTTGCCGAAGCGGGCGACGAGCGGGCCGAGAACGAGGACCGAGGCCCGCATGGCCCGGACGAGCTCGTAGGACGCTTCGTCCGACCGGATCTTCGGGACGCGCAGGGACACCCGGTCCCCGGACGCGCTGTAGGAGCCGCCGAGATCGGCGATGAGCGTCAGGATGGTCTCGACATCCTTCACCTGAGGGACATTCGAGAGCCGGACCTCCTCGCTCGTCAGGAGCGATGCGGCGATCGCCGGCAGGACGGCGTTCTTGGCCCCGCTCATGCGGACCTCACCCTTCAAGCGAAGGCCGGGATTGCCGCGGATGAGGAGCTTTTCCATCAGACGACCCGGCCGTCCTTCGTCCAGCCCCAGGCCTGATAATAAGCGTCGAGGACGGTGGTGTAGAAGGCCTCGTCGACGGCCCCGCCCTTGCGGGCCCCGCGCGTCATGGGCACCCTGAGCTTGGGCGGAACGAAGGCGTCATAGGTCCGGTCGCGGCCCTGGGCGTTGTTCAGGCGCCGCTCGAGGGCGTAGATCCTCCGGCCGCAGGCCTTCAGAGACTCGGGCGTGTATGCGATCCCGGACAGGGCGCGATAGAGCGACAAGAACGGCTCGGCCGTGATGTCGCCGGTGAAGAAATCGCACAGCCCGAGCGAATCGACAAGGGCCTTGCCGGCCTGGCCTTCGGCGACATAGGCGGCCAGGTCGCGCGCGTCCTTGAGCCCGCCTTCCTCGGCCTGGACGGTCCAGGCATAGGTGTGGTCGCCGCGGCCCCGGTTCGAGGTGCCGTAGGCCGTGAACATCCCCGGGAAGGCCTTGGGGCTGATCCCGGCGTAGCCGAGACCGCCGAAGGCCGTGGTCAGCGAGTAGGCGATGTCGGACTGAGAAGCCGGCGCCGCGGCCGCCAGCTCGGCGATGACCCTGTCGCTGTAATGGCCGAGGAGACGGCCGAGGCCGGTCGACGCGTAGGCGATCTCCTTGAGGGTCCGGATCATGCCGGGCGCGTCCCCGAAAACGGGCGCGCCGGGGTGGCCGGGGAGCAGGCCCTTTTCGGCCAGCTCCATGGCCCCGGACATGACGCTGCCGAAGGTCATCGTGTCGAGGCCGAGCTCGTTGCAGAGCGCGTTCATGTGGAAGATGGCCTCGCGGTCGAGGATGCCGCAGTTGATCCAGAGGGCGATCGTCTCGAACTCCGGCCGCACGCCTTCGCCCGCATAGGGCCCGGACTCGACCCGGGCCACGCGCGTGCAGAAGATGTGCCGGCACTTGTTGCAGACGTTGTGCTTCTCGGAGATGGCCAGGAAGGCCTCGGTCGAGATCTTCTCGTAGTCGGCGGCGTCGAAAGCGCCCTCGTCGAAGTTGTGCCACGGCAGGTATCCGCCGTTGGTCCCCAGGTAGCGGCCGTTGAAGGCGCGGTCGAGCCACCAGGTCGTCCCCGTTGTCGGGCGGAACGAGGCCGTCCGCGTCGGGTCGTCGACACTGGCCTTGATCAGATCGTCGAGCTCCCGGCCGAACTTCCGGAAGGCCTCGGGGTCGGCGTAGCTGATCGCCTCGTTGCCGAGCGCGGTGACGGCGAGGAGGTTCTTCGATCCGAACACGGCGCCCGCGCCGCCGCGCCCGAAGTTGCGGTGGCGGTCGGCGGTGAGACAGGCGAAATCGACCAGGTTCCAGCCGGCCGGCCCCGCGGTCAGGGTGGACGATCCTTTGAGCCCGGCGGTGAGCGCTGTCGGTGATGACGGAGGCGGCCCGGGGGACGCGCCGGCCCGCGACGGTCTCGAAGAGCTCGTCCTCGGCGTCGACGATGCGGCAGGAGCCGTGGACGACCTCCAGGCGCACGGGACGGTCCGCCCGGCCGTCGATGACGATCTGGTCGAACCCGGCCCGCTTGAGCATGTTGGGGAAAAGGCCGCCCGCGCTCGAGTGGGTGACGAGCCCGAAAACGGGCTTGTGGCCGGGGATCCAAGGGGCCGCTTCCGGCGAGCGGGCCATCGTCCCGACGAACGAGCAGGAGCCGCGCCCGGCCGTGGCCACGGCCGTGTCGTTGAGGGCGGCCGAGCCGATGACGATCCTGTTCCCGGGCGAGAGCGGGTCCGTGACAGGGCCCGTCTTCTCCAGATGATCGGCCAGGAGCCGGGCCTGGAGGCCGCGGCCGCCGACGTAATCGCGGCCGTAGGCCGGATCCGCGGGCTCGATCCGGACGGTCCGGTTGGTCAGATCGACGAAGGCCCAGCGGCCCCTGTATCCGGTCGTCTTCATTTCGTCGGCCATAGCGGTCTCCTGCTGCGTTCCGGCTTCAGAGCGATTTCAAAGCCTGGTCGACGTCGGCGATGACGTCGTCGGGATGCTCCGCGCCGACGCAGAGCCGGATGAGCTGCGGCGGCACGTCGGCCATGCGCCGGGCCTCCTCGCCCTGCTGCTGGTGGGTCGAGATGGCCGGGATCGTGGCCACGCTCTTGATCCGCCCGAGGTCGGTGGCCCGGTAGATCATCTTGAAGTGATCGAAGACCTTGCGGGCGTTCTCCGGGGGGCCGTCGACGCGGAAGCTCATGAGATGGCCGTAGCGGTTGATCTCATGGCCCGTGCCGTCGTCGGAATCCACGAGCGTCATGTACTTCCTGGCCACGTCGTGGAGAGGGAAGGTCGGCAGGCCGAGATAATCGACCTGGTAGACCCGCGGGTGTTTCTGGAGGAACTCGGCCACCTTCTGGCAGTTGGCGCTGACGAGATCCATCTTGGAGCGCAGGGTGCGCAGGTCGTTCAGGGCGAAGATGGCGTTGACCGGCGACGCGGCCGGGCCGTTGTCCCGGTAGGGCAGGAACTTGACGTACTCGGCGTAGCTCTCCTTGAACAGGGGATGGTCGTTCCTGACCTTGGTCGTGATGGGCTTGCGGCTGATGAGCGCGCCGCCGATGGCCAAGCCGCCGGACGTGATCGATTTCGTCAGGGAGTGGACGACGATGTCGGCGCCGTGGGCGATCGGCCGCATCAGGGCCGGCGTCGCGCAGGTCGCGTCGACGATGAGCGGGATCTCCCGGGCATGGGCCGCGTCGGCCAGGGCCTTGATGTCGGTGAAGGACTGCTGGGGATTGGAGGGCATCTCCATGTAGACGAAGCGCGTCTCGTCGTCGATCCTGGACTTCCACTCCTCGATGTCCCAGGGATGCTGGACCCAGCGGCACTCGATGCCGCGCTCCTTCATCTTGCGGACGGAGAAATGCTGGAACGTCCCGCCGTAGACCTGGACGCAGGAGACGAAGTTCATCCGCTCCGGCCCCTCCTTCTGCTTGACCAGGAGGGGATCGACGGCCGCGCGATGGCCGACATGCCCGAGGCCGTGACCAGCACGAGGTGTCGACAGCCCGTGCGATAGCCTTCGAGCAGGGCCAGGACCCACTCGAGGTAGTAGGTCGTCGGGTTGGCGATGCGCGTGTAGCACCAGGTCGGGACGAGGTAGGCCAGGGCGGCTTCGAGCTCGTCGGCGTCGGCGTAGGCCTGGGAGCTCGAGAGATAGAGCGGCTCGATGACGGCGCCCTGGTTGCGCTCCAGGGCCTCTTCGACGGTGTAGAGGCCGTGGACGGCGATGGTGTCGAACTTCATCGTCTTCATCCGGGCCAGGGCGGCTTCGCGCTGGGCCAGGAGCTGCTGGGCGGAGTCGACGTATTTCTGGACGCCCGGCGAGAGTTTCGGGGCGGAGCTCATGGGTCCTCCAATGCGGATTTCGGGATAGACGGGCCTTCGATGAGAGGGATGGTCGCGATTAAAGCAAACGGCATGACACAGTCGAGACTGCGCCCCTAGCATATAAAGAAGAGAGGGGCCTCGTCAAGCCGCCAGGCCTAGCCCCGGTGAACGGCGAGAATATCCGACAATATCGCGAAGCCCGTCTCGAGCTTCCCGGCTCCGGCGCCCTGGATCGTGACCTTGCCCATCAGGTCGGTGTCGAGGGTCAGGGCGTTCTGGGCGCCCATGACCCCGGCCAGCGGATCGGACAAGGGCAGCTTCTGGGGCGAGACGATCGCCGTGACGGCGCCGTTCTCGATCCTGGCGTGGCCGATGAGCTTGTAGCGGAAGCCCTGGGCCTTGGCGGCCTCGACGTCGGCCCTGGTGATGGCCGAGATCCCCTTGCAGGGCACGTCCGACGTCTTGAGCGAGCCGCCGAGGAGGACGTTCGACAGGATGACGACCTTGGCCAGGGCGTCGAACCCCTCGACATCGGCCGTCGGGTCGGCCTCGGCGTAGCCGAGCTTCTGGGCCAGGGTCAGGGCCGGGCCGTAGTCCATGCCCTCGGTCTCCATCTTGGTCAGGATGAAATTGGTCGTCCCGTTGAGGATGCCCTTGACCTCGCGGATGCTGTTGCCGGCCAGGCCGCATTCGGCGAGGTGGAAGACGGGGGTGCCGCTCATGACCGTGCCCTCGATGCGGAACTGGAGGCCGTTCTGGCGGGCCAGCTCCTGGATCTCGCGATAGTGGAGGGCGGCCGGCCCCTTGTTCGAGGTGACGACGCTCTTCCCGAGGCGCAGCGCCTTCTTGATGTAGCTCGTCGCCGGCTCGCCGGTCTTGATGTCGGTGTAGGTCATCTCGGCGATGATGTCGGCGTCGGTGCGCTCGATCATGTCCAGCGGATCGAGGGGCTCGACCTGTTCGGGCGTCGCCTTCGGATATTCGGCCAGCCCCTTGCCGGCGCCGAGGAGGGCCAGGACCGGGGGGATGTCGATGCCCTCGGGGACGAGGAGCGTGCCCTTGAGCTTGTCGGAGATGGCCACGACCTTGGCTTCGAAGCCGAACGCGTCGCGAAGATAATCCCTTTTGTCGTGAAGGATCTGCAGGAGCCCCTGCCCGACGGTGCCGCAGCCGATGAGTCCGAGCTTGTGTTCCATGTCCATGATGCCTCCCGCCGTTATGATCGGCGGTTTAATATAGCATATCCGGCCCGCGAAAAGAACGGCGCGCCGGGCCGCGCCCAAATGGACTGTGGCCGGAATTGCGGAATTGGGGGACACAATACCTATTCCCCATTTATTAATTGGGGAATAGGTATTGTGTCCCCCAATTAAAGGACTGATTGACGGCGGCGAGGGAATGGAGTGAGAATGGGCCCAGTTCGCCCGGTCACCCTCAGGCCGGGAAGGAGGTCCCATGAAAAAGGCTCTTACGATCGCGGCGGTCGTCCTTCTCGTCGCGGCTCTGGCCGCCGCTCAACAGCCCGCAAAGAAGCTCAAGGTGTTCATCTCGGTGGACATGGAGGGCATCAGCGGGCTCATCGCTTGGGATGAGACGAGCCAGGGTGGTCCGGACTATCCCCTGTTCCGCAAGCTCATGACCGAGGAAGCCAACGCGGCCATCGCCGGCGCCCTCGATGCGGGGGCGACGGAGATCGTCGTCCGCGACGCCCACGACAGCGCCCGCAACATCCTGCCCGACCTTCTCCGGCCCGAGGCCCGGCTCATCCGCGAGTGGAACAGCCCCCTCAGCATGATGGAGGGCATCGACAAGACGTTCGACGCCGTCGTCTTCATCGGCTACCACGCCCGGGCGGGCACGCCGAACGCCGTGCTCAAGCACACGATGAGCCTGTCGCTCTTCGATGTCATTCTCAACGGCGTGCGCGTGCCCGAGGCCGCCTGGAACGCGGCCATCGCCGGCTACTTCGACGTCCCGGTCGTCTTCCTGTCGGGCGACACGGCCATCTGCCAGCAGGCCCGGGAGATCATCGGGGACATCGCCACCGTGGCGGTCAAGGACGGCATGGGCGCGGCCGCTTCGATGATCCACCCGCGCAAGGCCCAGGAGATGATCGAAAAGGGGGTCGCGAGGGCCCTCCAGAACCTGAAGGCCTACAAGCCCTACAAGCCGGCCTGCTCCCTATAAGCTCGAGATCGTCTTCGTCGACGAGAACCAAGCTCGAAGGGCCGCCTACGTGCCGGGGGCCGTCCGGACAGGTGAGCGCTCCGTGGCCTTTACCGCCTCCGACTTCCTGGATCTCGTCACGGATTTCAGCCTGGCCCGCCGCTAGATCGGACCATAAAAAAGGGCCGCCGTACCCATCGTCGGCGATGAGCGCGGCGGCCCTTGGCGCTTGCGTTGGCGGGTGCGGTTACTTGGCGGCCGGGGCCGGGGGATGCTCCTTGAGGAAGGTCTCCAGCCACTCCGTCGTGACGGACTTGGGCCGTTCGATCGGCAGGCCGAGGGCGCGGTCCCAGACGAGCTGGGCCAGGACGCCGAGGGCGCGCGACACGCCGAAGAACACGGTGTAGAAGTCGAACTGCGTGGCGCCGTAATAATAAAGAAGGACGCCGGAGTGGGCGTCGACGTTCGGCCACGGGTTCTTGGTCTTGCCGTGCTTGGTCAGGACGTCGGGGGCGACCTCGTAGACGAGGCTGACGATCTTGAACAGGTCGTAGTCCGGCATGTGCTTGAGGGCGAACTCCCTCTGGGCGACATAGCGGGGATCGGTCTTGCGCAGGACGGCGTGGCCGTAGCCGGGGATGACCCGTCCGCCGTTCAGCGTGTCCCACATGAACTTTTCCATCTGCTCCTTGGTCGGGACGCCGCCGAATTCCTTCATCAGGTCCTGGATCCAGCCGAGGACTTCCTGATTGGCCAGGCCGTGGAGCGGGCCGGCCAGGCCGTCCATGCCGGCCGACAGCGAGTAGAAGGCGTCCGACAGGGCCGAGCCGACGAGGTGGGTCGTGTGGGCCGACACGTTGCCGCCCTCATGGTCGCTGTGGATGCAGAGGTAGAGCCGCATCAGCTCCTTGAACGCGGGATCGTCGCTGACGCCGAGCATGTGGGCGAGGTTGCCGCCCCAGTCGAGCTTCGGGTCGGGGGCGATGTGCTTGCCGCCCATGTAGGTCCGGCGGAAGATGTACGCGGCGACGTTGGGGAGCTTGGCGATGAGGTTCATGACGTCCTCATACGTCGCATCCCAGTACTGGGTCTTCGGCATCTTCTCTTTGTAGCGCCGGGCGAACTCCGATTCCCTCTGGAGCTGCAGGATGGCCATCGAGAACTGGGTCATCGGGTGCGTGTCCTTGGGGACGGCGTTCATCATGTCGAGGAGATACTGGGGCAGGACGCTGCGCTTCTGCCACTCCTCGGTGATCTCGGCGCAGTCCTCGGCCGTCGGGATCTCGCCGAGGAGGAGGAGATAGAAGATGCCCTCGGGCAGGGGTTCGGTGCCGCCGGGGGCCTTGGGCAGCTTGTCGCGGAGCTCGGGGATGGAGAAGCCGCGGAAGCGGATGCCCTCGAACTTGTCGAGGAGCGAGACGTCCCAAAGCATCGAAATGATGTCGCGGGCGCCGCCGACGACCTGGCCGATGTTGACGCTCGAGACGTTGACATCGCCGTGTTCCTTGGCCAGCGATTGGACCCGGGCCTTCATCGGGCCCACCTTCAGATAGAATTTTTCTTTCAATGTCGACATTCCGATAGAACCTCCTGATGATGTATTTGAAGGGTGAAAATCACCCTCGCAAAGCGCTTCATCTTAGCATGGGAATCCGGGGGTGTCAATCGCGGAAACCCCTGGCCCGAGCGGCGGTCGTCGCTCGCGGCGGCCACGTAATAATATTTATTTCAACGGTTTGCGCGGGATGCGCTCGTCGACCATGGCCGCCTGATAAGCGAAGAAGGCCTCGACGACGGCGTTCTTCATCAGGTCCTCGGGCCGGAGCGTGTCGTAGAAGTCCAGGTTCGTGTGCCCGGCCGTGCCGCCGATGCGGTCCTGGATGAACTGGAACCCGGGCAGGCCGGCCGCGTCGAACGAGACGTGGTCCGTGCTGCCGACGCTCTGGATGGAGAGCGCCGTCAGGCCGAAATCGCGGAAGGGCTCCATCCAGGCCGCGAAGAGCCGCCGCACCCGCTCGTTCCCCTGGAGGTAGATGCCGCGGAACTGGCCGGCGCCGTAGTCCTGATTGAAGTAGGCGGAGAACTTGTCGTAGTCGGGCTTGGTCCCGATCTTCGGGTCCTTCGGGTTGCCGAAGTGGGCGCTGACGTATTCGCGCGAGCCGTGGAGTCCCTGTTCCTCGCCGCCCCAGAAGGCGACGCGGATCGTCCGTCGCGGCTTCGCCCCGATCGCCTTGAGGATGCGGGCCGCTTCGAGGGCGACGGCGCAGCCGGCGGCGGTGTCGCTCGCGCCCGCGGCCTCGTGCCAGCTGTCGTAGTGAGCTCCGAGCATGACGACCTCGCCCGCGAGGTCCGTGCCCGGGATCTCGCCCAGGACGTTCGAAGCCTTCTCAACCTTGTCCCCGATGCGGTTGCGGACCTCGACCTCGACCTTGACCGGGATGCCTCTGCTGAGGATGCGGAACATCCGGTTGTAATGCTCCGGCGTCACGGCGATGAGCGGCAAGGTCGCCAGCGTCTTCTCGCGCGACCACTTGTCTTCGTTCGCCCCGGGCCGGGAGTAGCCGACGACCGCTCCCATCTGGCCGCCCGTGCACTGAAGGACCGCGACCGCGCCTTCCGCCCGGAAGAAGGCGAGCCTCTCCTCGGGCTTGACGAGGTCGGGGTTGGGCGGGGGAGGCGTCACCGGCGCCCGTTGGGGTCTCGGGACGACGGCCTCTTCCAGGCGCGCCAGATCGTCCGCCGTCAGGCGCGAAACGCCCTGAGTCAAGGCGGCCATGTCGAGGGTGTAGGGCGGCGTCGACAGGATGACCGCACCCTTGAGCTTGCCCTTGTATCGGTCGAGGTCCTTTTTCGTCAGAATGTCGGCGGCGATGACCGCGGGAGCGATGACCTTCCCCAAGGTCCCCGAGGTGTACGCGAGCGGGAAACCCACCATCGGCTGGTAATCCGGCTCGAGCATCTGAAGCGAGAAATACTCGTTGTCCCAGGCGGCGCCGTAATCCATGAAGGGTTCGATGACGACGTTCGCGAGGCCGAGCTTCTCCATCTTGTCCTTGGCCCAGGCCTGGGCTCGCTTCATGTCCTCGGACAATGTCAGCCGGCCGCCGAGCACATCGGTCATGTAGCCGACGATGTCCATGACCTGCGAGCGCTGCAGGCCCTCTTCGCGGATCTTCGCGGCCATGTCCCAATCGACGGCCGGAGTCTGACCGGACGCGAACGCGCCGAGGGCGAAGAGAAGCACGCCGGTGGCGATCAAACGGGTCATGGGCTTCATGGAGGACCTCCTGTCCGCGGGATTCGTCAAGCTCCCTATTCTCCACATTCGTCGTCCGGCCCGCAACAGATATCGCCGTTCACATCGCCCGTCGGCGGGACATCCCCCGAAATGGTCCGGTTGTCTGTCGGCCCCGTCCCGTGCTAATATTCGGGCCAAGTCAAGGATATTCCGCAGAAGACGAGGGAGGGCTCCTATGGCCAGCTTGAGACGTTTCACCTGCATCGCCATGGTCGTTTTGCTCTCGAGCCTGACGGCGGCCTACGCCCAGACGGCCGCGCTCTCCGATGAGCAGGTCAAGGACCGGCTGGTGTTCATCACCAACGCCCTCGATGCCGGCCAGCCCCGGGCCGGGACGTGGTACTACGGCTGGCTGGCCGCCTATTCTGCCGGGGCGGTCGCCGGCGGGATCCTGGCCGGCTCTCATTGGGGCGATGAGAAGCTCGAGGGCGCCGAGACGGTCCCGGACAGGGAATTCGCCGAGGGCATGCTCGTGGGCGGGGCGACCTTCGTCCTGGGGGTCGGCGGTATGCTCATCGACCCGTTCGATCCGGCGATCGCCCCGCGCAAGCTGCGGGCCCTCCCGGAAACGACCTCCGTGGAAAGGATGGACAAGCTCCGCCGGGCCGAGGAGCTGCTCCGTCAGTGCGCCGCGCGCGAGAAGCGGGGCCGGAACTTGACGACCCATCTGTTGAACGCCGGCGTCAACGCCGCGGCCGGTATCGTGACCAAGGCCGCGTTTGATCAGTCCTGGGGCAGCGCGCTTATCACGTTTGCGACCGGACAGGCGGTCTCCCTTTTAAATATCTTCACCCAGCCCATGCGGGCGACCCGCGACCTGAAGAGATACGAAGCGGGCTACCTGGCCGCGGAACCGGCTGCTCCGCGCGCCTCCTGGTCCCTGAGCCTCTGGCCTGGCGGGATCGGATTCCGGCTGCAATTTTAACTCTCCGGCCCGGTCTTGGCTTGGGCCGTCCGGGGGCGATAAGTTCGAACGGAGACATCTCTCCGAAAGAGGAGGACGACCTCGTGAACCAGATAAGAAATCTAGCCATCGGTCTGACACTCGCGGCCCTGTTACTGATAGGGCTCGCCAGCGGCCTCACGGCCCAGGTCCGCCTGCCGGCCGTCATCGGCGATCACATGGTCGTCCAGCAGGACAAGCCCGTCGCGATCTGGGGCTGGGCCGGAAAGGCCGAGCCGGTCACGGTCCTGTTCAACGGCCGGGAGAAAAAGGCCGTGGCCGCGGTCGACGGAACTTGGCGCGTTGTGTTCGATCCGATGAAGGCCGGTGATGCGCCGCTGGAAATGACCGTCCGCGGCGCGAAAGGCGCGGAGATCGTCGTCAAGGACATCCTCGTCGGCGAAGTCTGGCTGTGCTCGGGCCAATCCAACATGGAAATGTCCATGGCCTGGCTTCCCTATCCCGCCCCTGACGCCCTCAGGGCCGAACAATCCGAATATGCGCCTCTTCCTCGTGCCCAAGCGCACGGCCGACAGGCCCAAGGACGATGTCGTCGCCAAGTGGGAGCCGTGCTCGCCGGACGCGGTTCGCACCTTCTCGTCCGTCGCCTACTATTTCGGCCTCGAGCTCCACAAGCGGCTGGGCGTTCCCGTCGGTCTGATCGATTCGGCCTGGGGCGGCACGGACATCGAGCCCTGGACGCCGCCGGCCGGGTTCGCCGCCGTGCCCGACGTGAAGCCCTTGCTCGACAAGCAGGCCGCGAGCTACGCCGAGTACCGGAACGCTCTGGCCAAGGCCCTGCCGGCCTGGGAAGTCTGGGTCCGAGAGAGCCGTAAGGCGCTGGGGTCCAAGTCCCCACAGGCGCTCGAACCCACCGCCGGACCTCCCGTCCAACCCTTACGATAATCCCCAGGCGCCGACGACCCTCTACAACGGCATGATCCATGCCCTGACCCCGTTCGCCGTCCGCGGCGCCATCTGGTACCAGGGCGAGAACAACCGGAACGACGGCCTCTTTTACGAGAAAAAGATGGAAGCTCTCATCAAGGGCTGGCGCAGCGCCTGGAAGCTCGGCGACTTTCCCTTCTATTACGTCCAGCTCGCCCCCTACAACTACGGCTACAACCGCGAGACGCCGACGGGCGACATCCCCGATTTCCTGCGGCTGCCTTACATCTGGGAAGCCCAGGTGAAAGCGTTGCGCATCCCCAACACGGGTATGGCCGTCATCACGGACATCACCAACCTCAACGACATTCATCCGGCGAACAAAAAGGACGTCGGCTATCGGCTATCTCTCTGGGCCAGGGCCAACACCTACGGCGAGAAGACGCTTGTCTTCTCGGGACCGCTCTATAGATCCATGACGGTCGAAGGGAACCTGATGCGCCTCTCCTTCGACCACGTCGGAGGGGGCCTCACTCACGAACGACGGCCAGCCGCTCAAGTGGTTCGAGATCGCCGGCGAGGACCATATCTTCTACAAGGCCGAGGCCGAGATCGCCGGGGACACGGTCGTCGTCTGGAGCCCGCGCGTCGCGGCTCCGAAAGCGGTCCGCTTCGGCTGGAACCAGCTGGCCGTGCCCAACCTGGCCAACAAGGAAGGCCTGCCGGCCTCTCCCTTCCGCACCGACAGCTGGTAAACGTCGCGGGCCAATTTGCGTATTAGAAAGCACGGGGCGCCTTGATTTTTCCGCCCTACGCCCGTATTGTTTAGGAACGGACCCCGGGTCCGAAGGAGGTAAGAATGGGTGCTTTGATTCTCTTGCTCGTCATCATCGGGGCCGTCGCTCTGATGGCCATCGGCATGTACAACAGCCTGATCTCGCTGCGCAACCGCTGCGACAACGGCTGGTCCCAGATCGACGTCCAGCTCCGCCGCCGCTATGACCTCATCCCGAACCTGGTGGAGACCGTCAAGGGCTACGCCAAGCACGAAAGCGGCGTTTTCGAGAGGGTGACCCAGGCCCGGGCCGCCGCCGTAGGCGCCCAGACCGTCAAGGAGCAGGGCCAGGCCGACAACGTCCTGACCGGCGCCCTGAAGTCCCTGTTCGCCGTCGCCGAGAACTACCCCGAGCTCAAGGCCAACCAGAACTTCCTCATGCTCCAGGAGGAATTGGCCGGCACCGAGAGCAAGGTCGCCTATGCCCGGCAGTTCTACAACGACACGGTCATGAAGTTCAACATGCGCCAGCAGGTCTTCCCCTCGAGCATCATCGCCAACATGTTCGGCTTCAAGCCGCGGGAATACTTCCAGATCGAGGAAGAGGCCGCCAAGGGCCCGGTCAAGGTCCAGTTCTAAAGTCGGGTGACACAATGCCAATTCCCCTTCCTCGCTAACGATCACACGGCCCTCGGCTGATGTCCCCCGAGGCCGACGATGTATGAACAGATCTCGCGCAACAAGTGGAAATCCGTCGCTCTCATCGTCTTCTTCATGGTCTTCATCTTCGTCCTGACCTGGTTCTTCGAGTATGTGACGGGCTGGGGCAAGGGCGGCCTCGTCCTGGCCGTCGTCGTGGCCATGGGCATGGCCGCGGCCGGCTACTACGCGAGCGACAAGATCGTCCTGACCATCAGCCGGGCCCGGCCGGCGACCAAAGACGAATTCCCCTACCTCTATAACGTCGTCGAAGGCCTGGCCATCGCCGCAGGCATCCCGACGCCGAAGTGCTACGTCATCGACGACACAGCCCCCAACGCCTTCGCCGCGGGCCGCAAGCCGGAGACGGCCGTGATCTGCGTCACGACCGGCATCCTGGAGAAGCTCAACCGGGTCGAGCTCGAGGGCGTCATCGCCCACGAGATGTCGCACATCAAGAACTATGACGTCCGCCTCCAGACGCTCGTCGTCGTTATGGCCGGCATCGTGGCCCTGCTCAGCGACTGGATGCTGAGGTCCTTTCTATGGGGCGGGGGCCGGCGCCGCGGCCGCGGGCGGAGCGGCGAAGGCGCCGCCAGCGGCGTCCTCGTGCTCGTCGGCCTCGCGCTGGCTGTCCTCTCGCCGTTCATCGCCACGATCATCCAGCTGGCCGTCTCGCGCAAGCGCGAATTCCTGGCCGACGCGAATGGGGCCATGCTGACCCGCTACCCGGCCGGGCTGGCCTCGGCCTTGCGTAAGATCTCGGCCGACACCGAGCCCCTCGAGGCGGCCAACAAGGCCACGGCCCATCTCTACATCGTCAATCCCCTCAAGAACGTCAAGGGGGGCGGCGGCGTCAACCGGCTCTTCAGCACCCACCCGCCAATCGAGGAACGCATCGCCGCCCTCGAGAAGATGTAGATCCGCATGAGCTCTCATTCGACGGCGGAGCATCAACGGCCGCTGAAGGTCGCCCTCGCCATCACAGCGGCCGTCCTCGTCGTCGAGGTCGTTGGCGGCTTCATGAGCCGCAGCTTGGCCCTTCTCGCCGACGCGGGCCACATGCTCACCGACGTCGCGGCCCTCGGCCTGAGCCTTTTCGCCTTCTGGCTCTCCGGGCGTCCCGTGTCGTCCGGGCGCACCTTCGGCTGGCGGCGTTTCGAGATCTTCGCCGCCTTCCTGAACGGGGTCGCGCTCTGGGTCATCGCGGCCGTCATCGGCTACCAGGCTTTCCTCAGGCTCCAATCGCCCCGGCCCGTCAAGGGCGGCCTGATGTTCGCCGTCGCGGTCTTCGGGCTTGCCGCCAATGTCGCTGTGGGGGCCGTCCTTTACCGGAGCCGCGAGCGTAATCTCAACATCCGCGGCGCGTTCCTTCATGTCGCGGCCGACGCGCTCGGCAGCGTCGGCGTCCTCGTCGCGGCCCTGCTCATCGCCACGACCGGCTCGTTCATCTGGGACCCCGTCGTGAGCGCCGCGGTCTGTCTGCTCATCCTCTGGAGCTCGGCCCGGCTCATCCGCGATTCCTTTCACATCTTCATGGAAGGCGCTCCGGCCCATCTCGATCCGAGCGCCATCCGGGCGACCCTGTCCGGGCTCGACGGGGTCGTCGAAGTTCACGACCTCCACGTCTGGACCATCACGTCGGGTTTCGTTTCGCTGAGCGCCCACCTGAAGGTGCGGTCCGGGGTGGAGACGAAGGATGTGCTGCGGCGGGCCCACGAGGCCATCTCCTCGCGCTTCAAGGTCCTCCACTCGACCTTCCAGATAGAGACCGAGGAGGGCGCGACGTGCTGCACCGGCTCGTGCGACCGGGAACCGCCTACGTCCTCTTGAGGAGCTTGCGCAGCTCCGGCAAGCCCCGGGTGTTGATGATGTCGGCCGGCTCGAGCCAGCCGCGCCGCGCCTGTCCGATCCCGAACCTCATCAAGGCCAGATCATCCAAGCTGTGGGCATCGGTCGATAGGGCGATCTTCAGACCCAGCTCTTTGGCCATCTGGCAATGGACGTCGTCGAGGTCGAGCCGGTCCGGATGGGCGTTGAGCTCGAGATAGCAGCCGCGCTCGACGGCCGCCCGCATGACCTTCTCGAGGTCGATCTCATAGGCCGGCCGCTCGTTGATGAGACGGCCCGAGGGGTGGCAGAAGATGTTGACGAAGGGATTGTCGATCGCCCGGAGGACGCGCGCCGTCTGCTTCGCCTTCGTCAGGTTGAAGTTGTAGTGGATCGAGCAGAGGACAAGGTCGAGCTCGCGCAGGATCGAGTCGGGAAGGTCGAGCGCGCCGTCGGCCAGGATATCGCACTCGATCGACTTCAGGAGCGTGATGCCTTTGAGCTTGGCATTGAGCTTGTCGATCTCCTTGATGGACCTAGCCAGCCCGGCGGCGTCCAAGCCGTGAGCCATGGTGACGCGCTTCGAGTGATCGGTGATGGCCAGATACTCGTAGCCCCGTTTCTTGGCCGCCTCGGCCATTTCGGCGGCGGTGAAATGGCCGTCGGTCGTCTTGGTGTGGGCGTGGAGGTCGCCCTTGATGTCCTCGAGACGGATGAGGTGCGGCAGCTTGCCCTTGGCCGCCGCCTGGAGCTCGCCGCGGTCCTCCCGGAGCTCGGGCTCGATGTAGGGCATGCCGAACAGCTTGTAGATCTCCTCTTCGGTCCGTCCGGCGATCATCTTCTTGCCCCGGAAGACGCCGTACTCGTTGACCTTGAGCTTGCGCTTGACGCCCATGAGCCGGACGGCGATGTTGTGCGCCTTGGACCCGGTGAAATAGTGGAGGGCCGCGCCGAAGGACTCGAGCGGCACGACCCTCAAGTCGACCTGAAGCCCGCCGCGGAGGAGGACCGACGCTTTCGTTTCGCCCTCCGCGAGGACCTTGGACACGTCGTCGTAATGGATGAACCGGTCCATGACATCGGCGTTCTTTTCGGCGGCGACCAGGATGTCGACGTCGCCGACGGTCTCGGCGGAGCGGCGGTAGCTCCCGGCGATGGCGATCTTTTCGACGTCCTTGGCCTTCTTCAGCTCCTCGAAAAGAGGGGTTACGATCTGCTCGGCCACCGCCCGCTTGAACCTCTCCGGGCCGCGCTCGGTGACCTTGGTCTGGCCGATCCCCTGGAGAATCGCCTGTTCCGTTTTTTCACTGAAGCCGGGGAGCTCGCGAATCTTCCCTTCGGCGGCGGTCTTCTTCAGGTCCTCGAGCGAGGCGACTTTGAGCTCCTTGTAGAGGAGCGCGATCTTCTTTGGCCCGAGGCCCCGGACCCTCATCAGAGTGCTCAGGCCGGCGGGCAGCTCCGTCTTCATCTCCTCGAGGACCGGCAGCTTCTTCGTGGCGACGATCGTCCGGATCTTGTCCGCGAGGTCTTTGCCGATGCCGGGGATGCCGTCCAGGCCCTTCTCCTCGGCGGCGAGATCGGCGACGCTCCGGGACAGGCCGGCGACCGTCCGGGCGGCGTTCCGGTAGGCCCGGACACGGAACGGGTTCTCGCCCTTGATCTCGAGCAGGTCGGCGAGCTCGTCGAAGATCTCGGCGACGTCGTTGTTGTGGATCGGCACGGGTCGACGCGAGCGGGGATCAGCCGGTCAGACGGTCACTTGATACGCGAAGCGGCGTCGCTGACCGCCTTTTTGAGGTCCTTGACGGCCTGCTCGAGGCCCTTCTTGACGTCGGTTCCGGCCTTGCCTCCGGCCTTGGCCCATTCCGCCACATTCGCCTTGAGGTCCTTCTGTGCCGCCTCGAACGATTTGAGGCCCTTTTCGAAATCCAGGCGCGCCTCGAGGCCGAGCTTCCGCCCCTTGGCCTTGAGATCCATCAGCCCGGCCTTGATATGATCCATTTCAATGCCGAGCCTCTCCAGGAATTCATCGGTTTTGGTGAGTTTGGCCATGATTTCCCCTCCTGCCCCCAATCTAGCAGAAAACCCTGCCTTCTGCGAGAGTCCAAGCGCCACCTTGAAAGTGGTCCGGCGTTTCTCTATAATAGGCGGGCCCTCGCGGGGTCGTAGTTCAGTTGGTTAGAACGCCGGCCTGTCACGCCGGAGGTCGCGAGTTCGAGTCTCGTCGGCCCCGCCATCTTATACCCTGATCTTCCCCAGAGGGATCCCTCCACGGCATTTCGGGGTTTTTTCCGTCGTCCGTTCGTCATCCCTCACTGAGGCGGATAAAGGGGGCCTGGTGCCTGTCCAAGAGTAAAGGACAGGGGTGGATCGGAGTCGATCCACCCCTGTCCGCTCCCAAAATTCTCCGGAAATGTCCGTTTTATTTCACGATGACAAACGGCCGCATCATGTCGTTTTCCTCGTGCTCGAGGATGTGACAATGATAGACCCACTTGCCGAAGCTCTTGGTCCTCCAGTCATAGTCCAAGAGGGACGTCGCGCCCACCGTGAACTTGGCCCTCACCCGCGTCACGTAGCCCGGAGGGGATTTCACGGTATCCTTGTAGCCCATCTCCTCCGGGGCCGGAGGAATCGGGTCTCCGATCAAGGTCAGACCGGGCTTGGGGCCAGTCCGTCCGGAGGCCAGATAGGCAGCCCAAGCCGTCTCATAAAGCTCGACATTGAACTGCTGCCGATTGACGACCTGGAACGTCACCAGATGGATGTGCATGGGGTGAGCGTCGACGGTCAGGTTGATCCACTGCCAGGTTTCGGTGGTGCCGACCTTGATGAAGTCCGTCGCCGGCTCCATGAAATGGTAGCCATTGAGAAGCACCTCGATCGGATTGTCGAAGTCGTCGGTATTCTCCTTGAGCACGACATCCCGCGGCGCCAGCCTCGGAGTGGGGGCCAGCCGGCTGATGGCCGGCAGGACCAGATTGGCGGGAAGCACCGTCAGATCAGGATCGCTCGCCGGCACAGAGGTATTGATATTGATCTTCATGAGTTCCGTCACTGAGGGGGCATCGCCGTCCGGATAGGGTTCATTGGCGTCATTGGTCATCATGACGGTCTTTCCCAGCAAGCCCGTGAAGTCCACGATGACGTCGAAGCGCTCGCCGGGGGCGATCAACAGGCTGGTCTTCTGGGCGGGTTCGGGAAGAAGCCCTCCCTCGGAACCGATGACCCAGAAGGGGAGGTCAATCTCGTCCGACTTGAAGTGCAGGTTGTAGAAGCGGGCCTGCGAGCCGTTCAGGAGGCGGAGCCGGTATCTCCTCGGCTGGGCATCCAGGAAGGGATAGGCCTTGCCGTTGATCACCGGAGTGTCGCCGAAGAACTCCGGAACCCATATCGGGTGAGTCGCGCTAATCCCTTCCGTGGGATAGAACAGGGTGCCAACGTCGTTGAATTGCTTGTCTTGGATCACCAGGGGCAGGTGGTACTTGCCGTAACCGGCCGGAACCTTCTGGCCCAGGATCGTGGTGCCGTTGTCGATATTGTCGAAAACCAGATAGGCCGCGGCCAGGCCGAGATAAGGCTTGAACCGCGTGGACCCCATCGTATGGTCGTGGTACCAGATCAGCGAGGCCGGCTGGTCGTTGAGATACGTGAAGGTGTTGGTGACGTAATCCGGACCTTTAACCCCGTCGGCCGTCCACCATTGGTCGGGAGTTCCGTCGTACCGTGCCGCAGTGTGCCCGCCGTGGAGATGCGGGATCGCCGCGCCCGGGGGGACTTACCGCTTCCAAATCCCGGTGCGCCGGCGATCGAACTGTCGATGGAGCCGGCAAGCGGGAATTGTTCGAGGGCTGGTGGGAAGATTGTTGATCCACTTGATCACCACCGGTCGGCCTGATGTCGCCACGATCGTCGGACCGAGCAGGACGGGGGTTTTCCCTGGTTGCCCGTATGTCCAGACGGTAGCCAGGCCCAGATCGCGATGGAACCTGTGCTGACTGGCCGTCATATTGATCTCGTAGTAATCGGCCCAGGGCGATATTAGAGGTTTGTAGGTCTTTGTCGCCACAGGCGGAACGGGCAGCGGGTCGACCCACTTCTCCATATGTCGGGCTTTGAGCATAAGCCGGGGGGCTAATGAGGCCGGCGCCCAGCAACATCGTGAGGATCATCAGAAGACCGAGATTCCGATTTTTCATTATTCTCCTTGTGACAGGGAAACCAATCTTGCCCTTGGTTTTCCCCCTTCCTTAACCCCGTGAAATTCCCCCTGCTTTTTGTCCCATTGTTTGTAGCGCCTCTTTCCCCTCTCCTCCTTCATGGCGATTTTCTTGGCTTCCCACTTCACCCCCGACATTCATGCGGCCGGCAAATACGTTATATCCTATATATTAAGTAGGAATTATAGGAATTAAAGCGTCATGTCAAGACCCGCACGAAGATTTCTGTGGAAAACTTCGTGATCTGGACGCCAGGGCGGAATAATGTCGTCTTTATTGACAGAAATAGTCGATTCTATTCGCCAGGTCGATCAACGAAGGGCGCGTGGAAGTCCACCTTTCCGGTGAGGCTCTCTGGCCGCGGGCATGCGGCAGCGGCCCTGACCTGCGTGATTCGAGGCAACTTTTCGCCGGTTCGGGCCGTCTATTCGGTTGAAATCCGATGCGGAGGACTGCCACAATGAAAAAATTCACTTTTGTCCGGGCCTCGCTGGGCCTGGCGGCGATCGCACTTCTTGCCGTTGTATCGTCCGGTAGCGCCGTTGCGCAGACAGCGCCGTCTCAGCGCGCCGAAGTCCTGATCCTCGGGACCTATCACATGGCCAATCCGGGCCGCGATGTCTTCAACATGAAGGCGGATGACGTGCTCTCGCCGAAGCGGCAAGCCGAGATCGGCGAGCTGCTCGAAGTCTTGAAGCGGTTCAAGCCGACCAAGATCGCCATCGAGTCCACGGTGTACGAGGACCGTCGCCCGAAGCAATACGCCGAATACCTGGCCGGCAAGTACACGCTGACGCAAAACGAGATCGAACAGGTCGGGTTCCGGCTGGCGAAAGAGCTCGGGCTGAAGGCCATCTGCCCGGTGGACATCGATGGCGAGTTCCCCTGGCAGCGGGTGATCAACTACGCCAAGGCCACCGGGCAGTCGCAGACCATGGACCGGATCCAGTCCGAGATCGGCGAGATGGTCAAGCAGCAGGATGCCTACCTCCATTCGCACACCGTGCTCGAGACACTGCTCTACATGAACGACGATCAGAAGGTCGCGCAGGACGTCGGCTTCTACTTCCGCGAAGCCCGCCTGGGAGAACCGGGCGACTACGCCGGACCGGACCTTCTGGCCAGCTGGTATCAGCGCAACATCCGCATTTTCAACAATATCGCCAGGATCATCGAGTCTCCGAATGAACGGGTGCTGGTGATCTACGGGGCCGGCCATCTGGGCTGGCTGCGGCAGGATGTCTCCAACGATCCGGCCATGAAACTCAGGAAGCTGTCGGAATTTGCCGGACCCCGTCCAAAATGATGTGACCGGGCGTGCTTCGGACGATAGCGTTGAGGCCTTGGGTGGGGGCCTAGCAACTGTCCAATATCTGGACACTGGCGTACCTGCTCGGACCATATCTATTCGTCGAATAACCAGGAATTGATTCACACTCCAGATTCTTTCTCAAGTCCGAATATTCAGTACATCGCCGTTAATAATCAACAGGTTAGCCAAAATAGAAACGGCCCTCGACCCGGTCTGGAACTCCAGCCCCGGCTCGACGGGACCGGCCCCTTGACGCCCGTCCGGCCGAAGACTATCATCTAGAAAGACGGATTGGGGCTGGAAGGATCTTTCGGAAAAGGAGATTGTCCTATGAAATCCCGCATTTCGAATGGCAAGTGTCTCTCTTTATTGGCTGTTTTGCTCGTTGGGCTCTACGCCTGCTCGTCCGGCGGCGATACGGGGCGGCTCTCGATGAGCCTCATCGACAAGCCGTCAGATGATTACGACGCTGTCTACGTCACGATCAAGGAGATCGCGGTCCACGCGGCGGGCCAGACGGAAAGCACCTGGAAGACGGTCCTCGAGCCGAACAAGACCATCGATCTTTTGGCCCTTGCGAACGGCGTCAGGGAGCAGCTGGGGATCGTCAGCCTCGACGCCGGCCGCTACACGCAGCTGCGGCTTATCATCGGCACCCAGCAGGACAACGGCCTCAACATCCAGGGCCACTCCCATCCCTTCGCGAATTATGTCATCGATAAGATCGGCGATATCCACGAGCTGAAGATCCCGAGCGGCATGCAAACCGGGATCAAGCTCGTCCAAGGATTTGATATCAATGCGAACAGCACGACCGAGCTGACCTTCGATTTCGACGCCTCGCGCTCGGTTGTCGTTGCCGGCAACAGCGGAAAATACCTGCTGAAGCCGACGATCCAGGTGGTCGACACGGCCGTTGCGACGGTCATCGCCGGGATGGTGACCAAGCAGGCCGATCAAAGCGCCTTGGGGGGAGCTCTCGTCAGCGTCCAGGTCTATGACGACACCGCCGCCGATCTCAAGGACCAGGTCGCCGTTTTGACGTCGACCTTTACCGACGACACCGACGCCCAAAGGGGCGCCTATAAATTCTTCTTTGCGGTGGACGCGCCGACCACGATCAACCTCGTCGCGGGCAAAGAAGGCCTCGTGCCTTTCGCGCAAAGATTCCTGATCGACAACGGCAACGCGTACACCAAGGATTTCGCCCTGGCCGACCCCACGGGCGTTGGCACGGTCAACATCGCGATCACGGGCGCGATGACCGATATCCCCGTAACGCTCTCCATCCGGCAGGCCGCGACCCTGGACAGCGCGAATGTCGTGATCGAGATCAAATCGATCAGCGTCGTCAACGGCAACCCTGATCCCCTGACCCTTCCGGCCGGCGAATACACCCTCGTCTCTTGGACCGAAGGGAAAGTGACGCAGACGACGCCTGTCAGCGTGACCGCGGGCCTGACTACCGCGGTCGCCGTGACATTTTAGCCGAGGCCGCCGTTCGAACCGCTCGAAGACAAAGGGCAGCCCTTCGTCTTCCAGGCCCGAATTCGTATTTCCCGGCTCAACGGACGGCCTCTGAAGAGGGGCTTGCAACCCCTAGATTCATCTCTGCTATAATACCCGGCGTTCTATATCAGTGATGGGTCTTGAGAGGAACCATGGTCCTGAAATACGCGCTTCTGTGGGTCGTGTCCTTCGTTGCGATCAGCGCCGTGGACGCCCTGTGGCACCTCGGCATCTGGGGCAAGGTTTATGGCGCCGACATCAAGCGGGTGGCGGTTGTCGTCGACGGCAAGCCGGTATTCAATAATGTCAGCGGGCTCCTCTCCCAGGTCCTGGTGATCACGGCGTTCGTGGTCCTCGCCGCCCTCCATTTCCATTCCGAGGCGGCCACCCTCAGGAGCGTCGTCTCGTGCATGATGGGCGGCATCCTCGGGATCTCGGTCTACGGCCTGGTCAATCACTGGCTCATCCGGGATTGGAGCCCGGCCATGACCGTCCTTGAGGTCGTCTGGGGACCAATCATCGGGGCCTTCGCCGGCTTTTTCATCGCCTGGGCCGGCAAGCTCCTGAAGGTCGCCTGATCGGGAACCGCGCATGGAGCTGGCGAGCGCTCGTCTGACCGGGAAAGCGTATTATTACGCCTTCCTGGCCGGGGCGAAGAAGATCCTGGAGAACCAGAAAGAGCTGAACCGGATCAACGTCTTTCCCGTTCCCGACGCGGACACGGGATCCAACCTCGCCTCGACGGTCCGGGCCATCATCGAGCGCGTCCGGCCGAACCGGTCCTACAAGGTCACGTCCAAGGCCATCGCCGCCGCCGCCCTCGAGGGCGCGCGGGGCAATTCCGGGGTCATCTTCGCCCAATTCCTCTATGGCATCAGCGCGGATTCCCGGGATTCGCACGAGGTTTCGCTGGCGCACTTCGGCCAGTCCGTCCGCAACGCCGTCCGCTATATGTACGAGGCGATCTCCGAACCGGCCGAAGGGACGATGATCACGGTCCTCCGCAGGTGGGCCGAGTCCGTGGCCTCTCCGAAGGAGGAATCCGAGACCTTCCTCAAGGTGCTGACGCGGGCCCAA
The DNA here is from genome assembly GCA_963743205.1 of Candidatus Aminicenantota bacterium. Classification (GTDB taxonomy): domain Bacteria; phylum Acidobacteriota; class Aminicenantia; order Aminicenantales; family Saccharicenantaceae; genus RBG-16-66-30. The sequence goes on along the minus strand of CAVUOW010000005.1, from coordinate 836,828 downwards.
GTCCGGGCGGTCGAGGCCCTGCAGGAAACCCGGCACCGGCTGGAGGCGATGCGGCGGGCGAACGTCGTCGACGCCGGCTCCAAGGGTATGGTCCTGTTCCTCGAGGGCGTGATCGATTTCCTGGCCAAGCCCTCGCACAAGAAGATCCTCTCGATCAAGAGGGAAGCGGCCGCGATCGAGCATCTTGTCGAGGTCCCCTCCGCCCCGGCCCGTCGACGCTATTGCACCGAGGGCCTGATCAGGCCCCTGCCGGGGCGCGAAGGCGCCGGGCTCGATAAAGAGGCGTTGAAGCGCGAGATCGCCGGATTCGGCGATTCGCTGGTCATCGCCGGCTCCCCCGATGCCCTTCGCTTCCACATCCATACCGACACGCCCGCGGAGCTGTTCTACAAGATCAGGAATTTCGGAGCGATCGCTTTCCAGAAGGCGGACGACATGCTCCGGCAGTACGAAGCGGCCCACGCCCGGAAATGGCCGATCGCGCTGGTGACGGATTCCTGCTGCGATCTCCCTCCGGACGTCCTCGACCGCTACCAGGTCCACGTCGTCCCTCTGCAAGTCAGCTTCGGCGACAGCCCCTATCTCGACAAGGTCACGATCACGCCGGATCAGTTCTACATGATGCTCGATGAGCGGCGGGAATTCCCCAAGACCGCCCAACCGAGCCCGCAGACCTTTGAGAGTCTTTACGCGAACCTGGCCGGCCATTACGATTCGATCATGGCCATCCATCTCTCGAAGAAGTTGAGTGGCACCTATTCGACGAGCCTCGCGGCCGCCCGCCGGGTCTCGGAACAGACGGGGAAAAGGATCACGGTCATCGATTCCCGGACCCTGTCCGGCTCCCTCGGGCTCCTCGTCCTGACGATCGCGCGCCTCGTCGAACGAGGGAGCTCCCACGACGAGGCGGTGGCGGAAGCGGAGAAGATGCTGCCGATGGCCAAGATCCTGGTGGGCGTCCGGACGCTGAAGTACATGGTCCGCGGCGGGCGGGTCAGTCCCATGGCCGGGGCGGTCGCGCGCCTGCTGAACCTCAAGCCGATCGTTTCCCTGAACGAAACCGGGGAATCGAAGATATTCGGCAAGGCCTTCAGCCAGCGGGGGGTTCTCAGAAAGATCCTGAATCACCTGAGGGCCGACGCCGGGGCCGGCCGCGTCCGTGACTACTGCATCCTTCACGCCCACAATCCGGAGGGCGCGCTCGCCTATGCCTCGGAAGTGGAGTTCGTGCTCGGCCGGAAACCCGCTTTCACCTTGGACATCTCGCCGGCGATCGGATCGAACGCGGGGGTAGGGGCCGTCGCGGTCTCATTCCTTGCCGAGGGATGACGCGCACGTTGGATTGATCAGGGGGGAGCCATGCCGAGCCTGCTTCCGACCGCCGCGATGACCATCTTGATCTTCATGACCGCCGTCTTCGTCCTGGCCCAGCTGCTGAAGAACAACGGCGTCGTCGACATCGCCTGGGGGCTCGGCTTCATCGTCGTGACGGCCGCGCTCTTCATCCGCGAACCCGTCCTTTATCCGGCCAAGGCGCTCGTGACGGCCCTGGTCCTGGTCTGGGGACTCAGGCTCTCGTTCCACATCTTCTCGAGGAACCGGGGCAAGCCCGAGGACTTCCGTTATGCCAAGATGCGAAAAGACTGGGGAAGAGCGGTTGTCGTCAAATCGTTCTTTTTCATTTTCACGCTGCAGGGCCTCCTGATGCTCATCGTGTCGCTTCCCATCACGGTCGTCTTCAGCTCCCCGGCCCGGCCGCTCGGCGCCCTCGAGGTTGTCGGCGCGCTGGTGTTCGCGGCGGGATTCGTCTTCGAGGCCGTCGGGGACCGTCAACTGGCCGCGCACATCCGCAACCCGGCGAACAAGGGCCGGCTGATGACCCGGGGGCTTTGGTCGACGACCCGCCATCCGAACTATTTCGGGGAAGCGGCCCTGTGGTGGGGGATCGGCCTCATTGCGTTTCCCTCGGCCGCCGGCGGGGTCGCGCTCCTCGGGCCGCTCATGATCACTCTCCTGCTCGTATTCGTTTCCGGGGTGCCGCTCCTCGAACGCAAGTACGCGGGCCGGCCGGACTGGGAAGCTTATAAAGCCAGGACGTCGATGTTCGTTCCCTGGTTCCCGAAGAAGACGTGAAGACCCTATTCATCTTCCGGAGGGACCTGCGTCTTGCGGACAACTCCGGTCTCATCCGCGCCCTTCGCGATTCGGCGACCGTCATCCCCGCCTTTATCTTCGACCCGCGGCAGACCGGCGCCCACCCCTACAAAAGCGAGAACGCCCTCCAGTTCCTTATCACCTCTCTGATGGACCTCGACAGACAGCTCCGCGCCCGGGGCTCGCACCTCTTCCTCTTCCTGGGTGAAGCGGAAAAGGTCGTCGCCGGCCTCATCCGCTCCGAGAGCCTCGACGCGGTCTATGTCAATCGGGACTATACGCCCTTCAGCCGGCTTCGCGACAAAGCCATCGATGACGCCTGCAGGGAACAGAACGCCGCATTCGTGTCCTGTGGCGACGCGCTCCTCAACGAGCCCGAGGCGGTCGCCAAGGCCGGCGGTGGTCCCTATACGGTGTTCACGCCTTTCTTCAACGCTTCACGCGCTCTGGACGTGTCCCTGCCGCAGAAGACGACCTTGGCCAACTATCATGCCCGCAAGATCCCGACCGAGGCGGGCGAGGCCGTCTTTGAGCGGATCCTCGGCCGGAAGAACGACCGGCTTTTCCGGCAGGGCGGCCGGACCGAAGCCGTGCGGATCCTCAAGAGAATGGATCGATTCGAGGATTACGAGAAGACCCGGGATCTCCCCGCTCTTGACGGAACGACCGGGCTCTCCCCGCACAACAAGTTCGGCACGATATCGATCCGGGAATTCGCCCTGGCGGTGCGAAAAGGCCTGCGGCCCGGCCATCCCCTCCTACGCCAGCTCTATTGGCGGGATTTCTTCACCCATGTCGCGGTCCACTTCGAGCGCGTCTTCGGCCATCCTTTCCATGCCGAGTACGAGCAGCTGGTCTGGCGCGACGATCCCCGCCGGTTCCGGCGCTGGCAGGAGGGGACGACCGGCTTCCCCATGGTCGACGCGGGCATGCGCCAATTGAACGCCACGGGGTTCATGCACAACCGGGTGCGCATGGTCTGCGCGTCATTCCTGGTCAAGGACCTTCACGTCGACTGGCGGGAAGGGGAGCGGTATTTCGCCACCCGGCTCGAGGACTATGACCCGTGCGTCAACAACGGGAACTGGCAGTGGGTCGCCTCCACGGGCTGCGACGCCGCGCCGTACTTCCGCATCTTCAACCCCTGGCTGCAGCAGAAACGGTACGATCCCGGGGCCGCTTATATCAGGCGCTGGGTGCCTGAGCTGAAAAAGGCCGCCCCGGACCTCATCCATCGCTCTGGATCGCGGTCGAGGGCCGGCCGCCCGGGGGATACCCTTCGCCCATCGTCGACCATGCCGCCGAGAGCCTCCGCGCCCTGGCGATGTACCGTCTGGCCAAGAGCATAAGCCGCAGCTCGCCACGAAAGCCGCCGCGGGCCCGGCGCGGCTAGCGGTAGGTTACCTCGATATCCAGGTGTCCCGCGGGAGATCTCGAGCTCGATCGTGTCTCCGGTGAACGTCCTGATGGCCTCGCCGTTGACCTTGACGTCGGCGATCTCCCGCATCTCCGGGTCTCTGAGCCGCAGCAGGATCGTTTTCGGCGTGTGCCTCGCCGGCGGCCAAAGCTCGACGTCGGTCCGGTCCTGCTTAGGGTGAGGGTGGATCACGAACGAGACCGGGCCGAACGCCGTCGGCGCGTCTCTGATCTCGGTTACGGCCTCGCCGCCCAGCCAATGGCTCGGCAGGGCCCGGCCCAGCCAGAGGCGGTCGCCGTCCTCCTGGACGAGCATCATCCGCAAGAGGCGCAGCTGCTGGGTGCAGGAATAGAGGTGGGGGAGGGTCGGCTCGTTGTCTCCCGTGAACATATGCGTCACTTCGACGCCGGAATAGGTCTCCCGGGACATGCCATAGGCCAGCGAGCCGTAAAAGCCGAGGATCGCTCGCTTGACCTGATCGAGCTTGAGGCAGTCGAGCCAATAGCCGTAGGTGTAGGCATGATCGATGCCGCCGCCGAATTCGCACATGCCGAGGCGTAGGCCGCCCTTCTGTTCGAGGAAACGCATGACCCAGCCGGCGCGCTCGTCCGTCGCTGGCAGGAATTCGCTCTCCAGCATGCAGCTTGAAATGAGACTGTAATAGTCGCTCGCCCGGCCCTTCGAATCGTTGAGGATGCGGTGCGTCTCGGGCTCGAGCGGCAGGACCTTCAGGCCGCCGCTCTCGAACGCCGCCATCTCCATCGAGACGATGATGTCCCGGCGATAGGCCTTGGCCTCGAGGGCGATCCGCCCGGCGTCCTCCGCGAGGCCGACAGCGGCCAGGGCGCGCGCCGTCTTCTCCAGCCCGGCCGCGCAATAGGTATCCCCGAAATAATCGTAGGCCGGGTCCAGGCTGTCGGCGTAAGGCCGGAACTTGATCAGGCCGTAGGTCGAGGTCCGGGGCGCGCCCGGAGGCGTCATCGACTCCCGGCGCTTGGCCGTGACCCAGCCGGCCATGCGGATCATGTTCGGCGCGACCCGTTTCAGCCAGGCGCCGTCGCCGGTGAGCGTGAAATGCTCGCACATGGCGAAGAGCAGCGCTCCCGTGTCCGGGGTCCCGAAATGCGACGTGAAAAGTCCGTCCGGCGCCTGGAGGGTCAGGAGGGAGTCGAGGACCCGGCGGGCCTCTTCAGGCCTTCCCCAGAGGTCGAGGGCGTGGGCATAGAGCGCGGCGCTGTAGCCATAGACCTGCTCGTAGAACCCCGCACCGTCGTGGGGCTCGAGGACGCCTTCGACCTTGTCGACGTCGAGCGAAGCGAACGCCAGCCAGGCCCGGCGGGCCTCGTTGACCCGTTCTTCGGGGGTGCGGAGCGCGGTCCCCGAACCGAGGTCTTTTTTCCAGAAATCCAGGACATCGCGCTTGGTCTTTTCGAACTCGGCCGCTTCGACTTCCTTCCAGCCTTGATCCGGCCCGTCGAAGGGGATCTTGACGCGGACAGCTGCCGGGACGCCGGGGGAGAGCTGCAGGTCCCAGGTGCGGACGATCGCGGTCGCATTCCCGGGGCCGATGTGCAAGCCGGCCTTGGTCCGATGCACCTCCGGATTCGTGCTCTCCGCCCGAAGCTCCACGAAAGCCCAGAGCCCATTGTCCGGACTGAGGCCTTCGGAATAGCCGAATACGGTCTGCCGGTAGACGATGCCTCCCCGTTCGAAGACCGAGGCGACGACCGGAGCGGCGTCGACGAGGCTTTTGCGGCACCCGGCGGGCGCCGCGCCGTATCGCACGGCCGGCTCACCGACCTCGAACCAGGCCTGCGGGTTCTCCGGGACGCTCGCGTCCTCGGAGAGTTCCAAGGCGGCGTCGGGGGCCACGCCGATCTCGTAAGGGTGGTGCTTGATCCCGACGGCCTCACGCGGCTTTTTCAATCCGGGGAGATACGAGGCGACCGACTCGAAGGTCGGGTCGGCGGTCTTTCCGAGCTCGAGCTCGCCGAGGAGGTCGCGGTCGGCGTGCTGGAAGGCCGCCGACGGCGCCGCGCTTTCGGGCGCTTTCTGAGGCTCCGTGGGACTCGTGTTCTGCCGGCCCCGATCGCCGCAGGCCGGGAAGAAGACCACGGCGAGACACGCGAAACAGCCGAAGGCGCGGGGCAGGACTCGACGAAGGGGCGGTCGGCGCATCGGTCACCTCAATTTTTTTGCGATCGCGCCGTCGACGGACCACAAGCCGCCGCCCTTGATCATCACCGCCAGGCCGATGGCGATCATCAGGAGGTGGTACTCGAAGCCCTCGCCCTTGGCCGTCCCCGACCAGTTCATGAAGAACCCGATCTTCATGTGGACGAGGATGATGGCGCAGGCCATGTCCACTGTCATAGCCAGGGCGGCCAGCCGGGTGAAGAAGCCGATGACGAGCGCCAGGGCTCCGACCGATTCGGTCAGAACGATGAGGACCGCCAGGACCTCGGGCAGGTGCATGTGGCCGTTGGTGAAGCCCTTGACCGTCGCCTCGTAGCCCCGGCCCCCGAACCAGCCCAGGAGCTTCTGGGCGCCGTGCGGGAACATCACCACGCCCAGCATGACCCGGAGGATCGCGGTCGAGAAGTTCTTGTCGGTGGCGAAGAATTTTTTGAACATGATCGGCCCCCTCCTCTGGCCGGCCCGGTGCAGTCATTGTAGGCCCGGGGACCCGGGTTATCAAGCGGGCCAGCGGGCAGGCTAGCCAAAAGACCGGGCGAATACCCTGGAGAATCCCCCATCGCGGGGATTAAGCCCGATCGTGCCCCGAGGATAATGCCTGCCAAGATAGTGAATCCATGATCCCCGAAAAACCGTTCCCGGCCAGGGAAAATAATGGCCTTCCGCCGAAGGGTGGTCCCCGTTTGACACCACCCCCGGGGGGGCCTATCATATCGAGGCAAGGGGTTAAGAGTCGAACCGGCCTGACTCGAGTCAGAAGGAGGATCTTATGCGCCGTTTTTTCAGCGTTCTCACTCTCTTTGTTCTGACGGTCGCCGGCTCAGGCCTGGTGACCTCCTGCAACATCATCGGCGGCTCGTCGGGAGGCACCGGCAGCTTGAAGCTTCTCATGACCGACGATCCCACCGAAGATTGGACCGAGGTGACCGTCCATTTCCTGTCCGCCAGCCTCCACCGCCAAGGGAGCGAAACCTGGGAGGACTTCTGGACCGCCACGACGTCCGATCCGGCATCCGGCAAGGTCAACCTCGTTGATCTCAGCGGGGTCACCGACATCCTGAACGCCGGCACCATCAAGGCCGGCAGCTATGACCGGCTCAGACTCGTCCTGAACACGAGCCCTCAGCCCGATTCGATGAATCTGATCGCCGGCGACGGAACGGTCATCAGACCCGAGGACATCACCGTCGTCGACCCGAGCGGGACCGGCGAGATCAAGGTCGACCTCGACCCGAACCTCCTGGTCGAGGCGGACAAGAACAACATCGTCGGCATCGACTTCGACCTGGCCCATCCTCTGTCGATCGTCAATCTCGACGGCAAGGTCGTCATCAGCCTGAAGGTCCGCCACAAGATCCTGCCGCGCAACCTCGGCAGCATCCAGTTCGCCCGCACCCTCGGCGACATCACCGAGGCCACGGGGAACACGGACGGGACGGCCAAGTTCACGCTCAAGACACTCCAGGGCGCGCTGGTCGAGTTCAACGCCAACGGCACCACGATCTACACCAGCGTCAGCTCCGGGACCGGCACCAACGGGAATTTCGAGGGACTCAAGGGCCTCGCCGGGACCGGCGCAGCGCTCGTCGCGTCCAACATGAACTCCGACGGCAGCCTCTACGCGCGGCGGGTCTGGTATGCCGACGACATCGACAAGCTGCCGCAATTCACGCCTGAGGGGCTGGTCCGCCGCACCGGCGACACCTGGCTCAGCATCCAGAAGAAGAAGACCGAGGCCCTCTCGACGGGCGACCACCGTCATCGCTGCGATTGGGACGCCGAAACGGTCTTCGTCAACGCCGACACCACCTGGGCCTTCCGGGGCGTCGACATGGGGATCAAGGGACCGGACGGCCTGCGCTATGTCGCCCGGGGCTTCCGGGTCGAAGTGGTCTATATCGAAGAGAACGTCTCGCCGAAGATCGCCAAATCGGTCAACATCCAATCCGCCCACGCCGAAGGGTTGGTCACCGAGCCCACCCTCGACAACTTCAAGCTGGGCTGGTTCTGGCGCACCCGGACGCTCGTCTATAGCGGGATCGCCGAACACGAGTTCCACTGGTGGTTCTACGGGGCCGATTCGAGCCGTGCCGCCGACCGCCAGGCCTTCATCGATATCGTCGCGGCGGCTCGCACCTCCCGCCTCTGGGTCTTCGCCTGGGCCGGGCTCACCTGGGAGGCCGGGGCGAACCCCCGGTGGGTCGTCGAGGATCTCGTCCTCGCCCCCATGAAGCTCCACGATTTCACCAGGATCACGACCGGCTATACGACGGGGAGCGGGTCCATCGATGTTTCCACGTTCAATTGCTGGGATGCGACAACGCCGGAGGCGATGACGATCAAGCTGGACACGACCGGCGACCTCCAGACGCTCGTCGGCTCGTTCCTCTGGAGGGCCGACACCAACGTGGTGACGTTCACGGTCCCGGTCCTGCCCGTCCAGTGGCCGGATCTGCTGACGCCCACTCTCGACAAGGTCAAGATCTGGGTCCACCCGGTCAAGGAAGCCGACAACACCGTAAGCTGGCACGCTTACAGCGTGATCGCCTACCAGTTCATCCGCTGACCGGAATCGCGCGCATGATGCGGCCGCGGGCGCTCGCCCGCGGCCTTTTTTTTCGGAAGGGGTCAAACCTACCCTTCGTTACTTTCTTGTCCCCCCCCACGGGCAGAGCAGATGAGCAGGGGAAAAAGTAACGAAGGGTAGGTTTGACCCCTTCTTGGATTATTGCCCCGGTGAGATCCGGACCATCACCACGCCGTGGGCCGGGATCTTGACCTCGAAGCGCTCGTCGTATTTGCCGCCGGTATCCGTATGGACGCCTTTGTCCGCGTGGGCCCAGAGGTCGCGGACCTTGGCCGGGCCGGCGGGGATGCCGATCTGCGACCACCGGACATACTGAGCCAGCTCGCGGTCGGTATAGTTCACGAAGGCCACGGCCTTGGAGCCATCCGCGAGCGGCTTCATCCAGACCTGCCCCCCGTAGCCGCGTTCGATGACGACCCGTCCCTGGACGCCGAGGGGGTCCTGGTCGACGGCGATGACCTCTTTATTGAGCAGGATCGACTTGGTCTCCTCGGTCATGGCCCGGAGGTCGTTGCCCGCCATGAGCGGGGCGGCCATGATGGCCCAGAGCGAGAAGTGGGTCTTGTATTCGTCGAGAGTCATGCCGCCGTTGCCGACCTCAAGCATGTCGGGGTCGTTCCAGCCGCCGGGCCCGGCCGCGCCGGCGTGGCGGGAATTGGCGCCGATGATCCAGACGACACTTTCCCAGTTGTCGCCGATGTCGGCGGTCGTCCGCCAGAGCTGGCCGACGCCCCTGGCCCAGGTCCAGGGATCGTTCCGGCCCCACTCGCAGATGCTCAGGACGATCGGATGGCCGGCGCGGCGCAAGGCGTCCCGGAAGCTCGTGTATTCCTTGCGGGCGTCGAGGTCGTCGGCGTCGCACCAGTCGACCTTGATGTAGTCGACGCCCCACTCGGCGTAGGTCGCCGCGTCGTTGTCGTGGAAGCCGAGCGAGCCGGGCCGGCCCTGGCACGTCCGGGGCCCGAGGTCCGTGTAGAGGCCGAAGAGCAGGCCCTTGGAATGGACGTAATCGGCCAGGGCCTTCATCCCGCCGGCGAACCGTTTCGGATCGGCGATGATCCGTCCATCGGCGCCGCGGTCGACTTGCCAGCAATCGTCGATGACCAGGTACTTGTACCCGGCGTCGAGCATGCCGGTCTCGACCATGACGTCGGCGGTCTGGCGAATGAGCGTCTCGTCGACCTCGCAGCCGAACTTGTTCCAGGTGTTGAAGCCCATGGGCGGCACGGGCGCCAGGATCGGTTCCGGCGCGGCTGCCGGCGCCGGGGCGGCGGCTGCCGGCTCCTTCCCGGCCTTGCCGGGCCCGCAGGCTGCGAAGACCGCCGCTACAAGAATGACCGCGATGGCCGCAGCGGCCATCTTTCTCAGGATCGTTGCCATAGTCATCGGACTCTCCTTGAGGAAGGGTACTCCGGACTATAGGACGGCCGGATATTCGAGTCAACAAGAAGGGGTTCAGGTTGACACTCCCCCTGGGGGCCCCTATAATAAAAAGTTGAAAGGAGTTTGGGGGCGAACTGGTTTCGACGAAGGTAATGAAACACAGGTTGCACGCCGAGGTCCCACCCACCTCGCTAAACTGGTGGAAAACAACTTAACTGCAGAACCTTTAGCAGTCGCGGCCTAATAGAAAGGCTCGCCGTTCCCGGGATCCCCTCCCGCAGGGTTTCGGGAGCGCAAAACGGGCGGGATAGCGAACCGGTCCGGCCTTGAGGCCGGGGAGCGAAACACCTTCGGGGCTGGTCTTGCGGCGCTTTTCCTCTTCGAGCGCCGCGAGACGAGATCAAGGAAGGGGATAAGCGTGTAGAGACCTGCTGTTGAATGCTTTCGGACGCGGGTTCGATTCCCGCCGCCTCCACCAGACCCGCACATGCAGATCTTCAGGATAAAACGGCAGGCCCTGATCGCGGCCGTCCTCGCCCTCGCCGCCGTCGGCCTCGTCTTTCCAGGTCCCGTCGCGGCCGCTCCGGCCCAGGACCAGGCCCTCCGGACCGTGGTCATCGACCCCGGCCACGGCGGCCTCGAAAGCGGAGCCAAGGGCAAGTTCGGCAACCTCGAAAAGGACATCACCCTGGCCGTCAGCCTCAAGCTCAAAGCCCTGATCGAGAAGGACATGGGCTACGAAGTCGTCCTGACGCGGGACCGCGACGTCGACGTCTCGATCGAGAACCGGTCGGCCATCGCCAACAATCGCAAGGCCGGCCTGTTCATCAGCATCCACGCCAACGGCTCCGTCCAGAGGAAGGCGGGCGGTTCGGAGACGTTCTTCCTCAGCCTCAACGCGACCGACGAGGAAACGCGCCGCCTGGCCTACCTCGAGAACAACTCCTCGGCGCTCCAGAGCCGCATCGACCCCTCCTCGGACAACGACCTGATGATGATCCTCTGGGACATGGCCCAGAACGCCTACATCAAGCAGAGCAGCCGCCTGGCCGAGCTTGTCCAGGCCGAGCTTGACGCCATGCTCGGGACGCGCAACCGCGGCATCAAGCAGGCGCCCTTCAAGATCCTGACCGGCGTCGCCTGCCCGGCCATCCTCGTCGAGGCCGCGTTCATCTCCAATCCGGACGAAGAGCAGAAGCTGGCCTCCGACGCGTTCCAGACGAAGGTCGCCGAGGCGATCTATCGCGGGCTGGCCCTCTTCCTCAAGAGGGGCGAGTAGAACCCATGGCCACCGATAAAAAGGGCGGGATCTCCAAGCCGGCGCTCATCCTGGGCGGCCTGACCCTCGTGCTGCTCGTCCTCGTCATCGTCTTCTTCACCGGCGGGGGCGGGGAGAAGGTCAAGCGCTTCGTCGACTCCAACGCGCCCAAGACGGCCGAAACCGCCGGAGCCAAGGCCCTGACAAGGACCGTGACGCTCTTCTTCATCGCCGACGACGATCTCCTCCACAAGGAGACGCGCGAGATCACCGCCGGTCCGACCGAGGCCGACGAGGCCGAGCGGGCCTTGACCGAGCTCATCCGGGGCTCGGAGCAAGGCCTCATTTCGCCGCTTCCTCCCGGGACCAAGGTGCGCCAGGTCTTCATCGCCCGGGACGGGCTGGCCACCGTCGATTTCAGCCGGGACATCGCCGACAGCTTCTCCTACGGCTCGACCTCGGAGCTGGCCGCCGTCTACTCCGTCGTCAACACGCTCGTCTTCAACTTCAAGCCGGTCAAGAAAGTCGTGCTCCTCGTCGAGGGCGCGGAGAGGGAAACCCTCGGCGGGCACGTCGACCTGTCGCGGGCCTTCTTCCCCGACTACTCCCTCGTGGCGAGATAGCCCGGGTCAGGCCGTGACGAAGCTCCCCCGGGTGGTCATCGTCGGCTTCCCCAACGTCGGCAAGTCCTCTCTTTTCAACCGTATTCTGGGCCGGCGGAAGTCCCTCGTCCATTCCGACCCGGGCATGACCCGGGACAGCCTGGCCGTCGAGTCCACGCTCGAAGGCCGGCGCTTCACCCTCGTCGACACGGGCGGCCTTTTCGGCGTCGCCGACGAGCCCCTGAGCGACAAGGTCCGCGAGAAGGCCCTGGCCGAAGCGGCCGCGGCCGCTCTCGTCGTCTTCGTCCTCGACGGCAAGCGCGACATCGCCCCGGCCGAGGAGGAGCTTTACTTCCAGCTCAAGAGGCGCGGCCTGCCGCTCCTCCTCGTGGTCAACAAGTTCGATTCCCCCGCGCAGGAGGAGTCGATGACGGCCGACTACTATCGGCTGGGCGACCGGAACGTCCTCTTCGTCTCGGCCGAGCACAAGATCAATATCGACGCCCTCGAAGACGCCATCGCCGCCGCGCTGCCCCTGCCGCCGGGCGGGCCGGCCCCGGAGGTGGAGGAGCCCCTGCGCATCGCCATCGTCGGCCGGACCAACGTCGGCAAGTCGTCCATCGTCAACCGCCTCCTCGGCGAGGAGCGCCTCATCGTCAGCGAGATCCCCGGCACGACCCGCGACAGCACGGACACGCTCATCCTCCGCGACGGCAAGCCCTTCTGCCTCGTCGACACGGCCGGCATCCGCAAGATGGCCTCTGCCGAAGGCGGCCGGGAGAAGGCCGGCATCGTCCGGGCCAAGGCCAACATCCGCCAGGCCGACGTCGTCTGCCTCGTCCTCGATGTCCAGGAGTTCCCCACGCGCCAGGACGCCCGCATCGCCCAGCTGGCCCTCGATTCGGGACGGCCGCTCCTCATCGTCCTCAATAAGTGGGACCTCGTCGACAAGGACGCCGTGCGTCCCGACGCCGTCAAAGAGCGGGTCTTCCGCAAGCTCGGCTTCGTTTCCTACGCGCCGCTGCTCTTCATTTCGGCCCGGACGGGCCAGCGCATCGTCAAGATCCTCGACACGGCCGAAGAGGTCCACCGGGGGGGCACGATCCGGATCGAAACGTCCAAATTGAACGCTTTCCTGGCCCGGACGACCGAGGAGCATCCGCCCCGCCTGAAGAACGGGGCCAGGGCCAAGCTCCGCTACATCACCCAGAAAGGGGTTTCCCCTCCGACCTTCATCCTGTTCTTGGGCGCCCGGGGCCCTCTTTCGCCGACCTACGAGAAGCACCTCCTGGAGTCCCTGCGCCGGGAGTTCGGCTTTTACGGCACCCCCCTCCGGCTCATCGTCCGGACGAGCTGAAGCCGGCGGGGCTTTCTTCTTGACTTTAAAGGGGGCATCGTTTATAAATAAGTTCTTGTCTTTCCCTGCGATTTGCGTTTGACAGTAAGGAGGTCAGGATGTCTCGAAAGACCCAGCGATTCATGTTCGCCGCAGCCGCGATCGTCGTGATCTTCGCGTTCACGGGCTGCCAGGATATCAGCTATTCCAAGCTCTCCTCGAACTATCATTTCGGCAAGGCCAACAGCTTCTTCCGGGAGAACCAGTACCGCAAGGCCATCACCGAATACGAGGCGACGCTCAAGTACAATCCCAATATGACCCAGGCGTACCGGTTCCTGGGCGAGAGCTACAAGCAGCTCTACAAGCCCGGCGTCGACACGCCTCTCAACAAGGAGCTCGAAAAGAAGACCCTGGATGCCCTGACCAAGGCCCTCGAGATCGAGCCCAACAACAAGGACATCATCTACTCCCTCGGCGACATGTACGACAAGCTCCGGAATTTCGACCAAGCCGAGAAGCTCTATCTCCGCATCATCGAGCTCCAACCCGAGAACATGAGCAACTACTACGTCGTGGCCGAGTTCTACAAGCGCTATTCCGCCGATAAACCGGACGTCGCGAAGAAGGCCGAATCCATGTATCTGCGCCGCATCGAGACCGATCCGGACAACCCCCAGGGCTACGCCTACATGGCCACCTACCTGCAGGAAATCGCGGGAGGCCCCGAACAGTTGCTGAAGTCCTTCGAGCGGGCGGCCGAGTTCTGGCAGAAGAGGATCTCCCTCCAGCCCGATTCCGCCGAGGCCTGGCTGGCTCTGGGCGTCAACCAGTGGTCGCGGTCCTACCGCTTCCAGTTCCTGTCCCAGGCGGAACGGCTGAAGATGGCCAACGCGGCCCTCGAATCCATCTCCAAATCCATCGAACTCGACCCGAATTACCCCGAGCCCTATGCCTGGATGGGCCCTCTCTACAAGGCCGTTCTGGCCAAGCTCGAGCCGGAGAAGGAAGCCCGCTACACGGCCGAAGGCGACCGCTATCTCGAGCGCTTCCAGGAGCTCCGTAAGCGGGCCGCCGAACGCAAGAAGTTCGAGGAAGAGCTGAAGAAGTAGCCCGGCCCTGTTCATCCCTCTCCGCGACGACAACCCGACCTCACGGTTCCCCGTCGTGACGGTCTCGCTCATCGCCGTGAACACCCTCGTGTTCCTTTTTCAGGCCGCGACACCGCACGGCCTCGAGCTCGCCGCCCTGCGCTTCGGAGCGGTCCCCTATGCCATCACCCACTTCCGCTCGCTTCCGGAAGCGGCGGCCTTCCCGCCCCTGCTGACGCTGCTGACGAGCATGTTCCTGCACGGCAGTCTCTTCCACCTCCTCGGCAACATGCTCTATCTCTGGATATTCGGCAACAACATCGAAGACCGGCTCGGACCCGTCCGGTTCGCCCTGTTCTACCTCGTTTGCGGCGTCGTCGCCTCCCTGACGCACGTCCTGTTCCAGCCCGGCTCGGGGGTCCCCATGATCGGGGCCAGCGGAGCCATCGCCGGGGTCCTCGGGGCCTACTGGATCGTCTTCCCCCGGGCCCGGGTGAGGACTTTCATCTTTCTCATCTTCTATATCGACGTCGTGCCCATCCCGGCCGGGATCGTTCTCGGGATCTGGTTCGTCCTTCAGCTGCTCAATGTCGGCCTGGGCGGCGGGGTGGCCTGGTTCGCCCATATCGGGGGGTTCCTGTCCGGCATCCTGCTCATCCGGCTGGCCCTGGGAAAAGGCTTCCGGGAACCCCGGATTTCCTGATTGGGCAAAGTGGGGATTCCGGGACATGAACGAAATCTCTGGATTTCGTATCGTGTCCCGGGAATCCCAAAATCTCGGCTCGTGGAGAAAATCCGGGGTGAAAGTTGACTTTTTTCCTATTTTTTAGTATTTTAGGTCGTCTTTCTATCTCTCGTTTAAGGTTAGAAGCTCATGAGGACGTTTATTCCAAAAAAGGATGACATCGAACAGAAGTGGTGGCTGGTCAATGCCGACGGCCGGATCCTCGGACGCATGGCCACCGAGATCGCCGACCTGATCCGCGGCAAGAAGAAGCCCCAGTTCACCAGCCACCTGGACACCGGGGACTTCGTCGTCGTCATCAACGCCGAGAAGATCAAGGTCACCGGGCGCAAGCTCGAACAGAAGAAGTACTACCACCATTCCCTCTATCCGGGCGGCATCAAGGAGATCACCCTCAAGGACCTCCTGGCCACCAAGCCGGAGGAGGTCATCAAGAACGCCGTCTGGGGCATGGTTCCCAAGGGAAAGCTCGGCCGGGCCCTCTACAAGAAGCTCAAAGTCTATCGCGGACCCTCCCACCCCCACGAAGCCCAGAACCCCCAGGAATACAAGTTTTAGGAGGCCCCTTTGAGTCTGATCCAGTACTACGGAACGGGGAAGAGGAAATCGGCCATCGCCCGCGTCTACCTGCGTTCGGGCAAGGGCGACATCACACTCTTCGTCAACAAGAGGCCGCGGCCCTTCGGCGATTACTTCAAGCTCGACGCCTACAAGGTCATCATGCGCCAGCCCCTCCTCCTGACGGAGACGCAGGACAAGTTCGACATGTTCCTCCGGATCAGCGGAGGTGGGGCCAAGGCCCAGGCCGAGGCCGTCCGGCTCGGCATCTCCCGGGCCCTGGTCGAGTTCAACCGCGAGCTCAAGCCCGTGCTCAAGGCCGCCAGCCTGCTGACGCGCGACGCGCGGGTCAAAGAACGCAAGAAATACGGATTGCTGGGCGCCCGCAAGGCTCCTCAGTACCACAAGCGCTAAAGAGGAGGCTCATCTTGGTTTCCGTTACGATGAAAGAACTGTTGGAAGCGGGCGTCCACTTCGGGCACCAGACCAAGCGCTGGAACCCGAAGATGAAGGAATACATCTTCGGCCAGAGGAACGGCATCTATATCGTCGACCTGCAGAAGACGATCAAGAACTTCAAAGAGGCCTTGAACTACCTCCGCGGCGTCGCCGAGGAGGGCAAGATGATCCTCTTCGTCGGCACCAAGAAGCAGGCCCAGGACATCGTCCGCGATTACGCCACGAAATGTGAGTCGGCCTATGTCAACCAGCGCTGGCTGGGCGGCCTGCTGACGAACTTCGGCGTCGTCCGGACGAGCGTCGACAAGCTCAAGGAGCTCGAGGAGATGAAGGAGGACGGCCGCTGGGACCTCCTGTCGAAGAAGGTGCAGTCCAAGCAGGAGAAGGTCTTCCGGAAGCTCCAGAAGAACCTGGGCGGCCTGAAGACCATGGCCGGGCTGCCGGGGGCGATCTTCATCATCGACTCCTCGAAGGAGACGATCGCCATCGCCGAGGCCCACAAGATGCACATTCCCATCGTGGCCGTCGTCGATACCAATGGCGACCCCGAGGTCATCACCTATCCCATCCCGGGCAACGACGACGCGGTGCGGGCCATCGAGCTGTTCGCCTCGAAGGCCGCCGAGTCGATCATCGAAGGCAAGAAGAACCGGATCAGCAAGGAGCTCCTCGAAGAGAAGGCGGCCGAAGAGGCCGCGACCGTCCCCGAAGGCGGGGCCCCCGAGGGCGAGATCCCCGAAGAGAGCTGATCCCATAAAGGGGAGACCTATGGAAATCACCGCTGAAAAAGTCAAAGAACTGCGCGAGAGGACCGGCATCGGCATGATGGAGTGCAAAGGCGCCCTGGCCGAGTGCGACTGCGACCTCGACAGAGCGATCGAGCTCCTGCGCAAAAAGGGCTATGCCCGGGCCGAGGCCAAGTCCAGCCGGGCCGCCAAGGAAGGCCTGGTCGGCTCCTACATCCACATGAACGGCCGCATCGGCGTCCTCGTCGAGCTCAACTGCGAGTCCGACTTCGTCGCCCGCAACTGCGAGTTCCAGGAGCTGGTCAAGGAGATCGGCCTGCAGATCGCCGCGTCCAAGCCCCGCTGGATCGCTTCGACCGACGTCCCGGCCGACATCGTGGCCAAGGAAAAAGAGATCATCCTGGCCCAGCTCGGCGACATGAAGAAGCCCCCGCAGATCATGGAGAAGATCGTCGAGGGCAAGCTGGGCAAGTTCTTCGAGGAGGTCTGCCTCCTCGACCAGCCCTACATCCGCGACGACAAGTTCAAGATCCGCGACCTCATCACCCAGCTCGTCGCCAAGATGGGCGAGAACATCAAGATCGGACGGTTCGCGCGCTTCGAGATCGGCCAAGATTGAAGTCCCGGCCCGAACGGGTATAGAATACGGCGCGGAGCCTAAGCCTATGCCCACACCCAAGCCTGCCTACAAGCGCATCCTGCTCAAGATCTCCGGCGAATCCTTCCTCGGCGACATCGCCGCCGGCATCGATTTCAACCGGGCCATCGCCGTCGCCCGCGAGATCAAGGACGTCCACGATCTCGGCGTCGACGTCGCCGTCATGGTCGGCGGCGGCAACCTCTTCCGGGGCGCCAAGGGCATCAAGGACGGCATCGACCAGGGCTCGGCCGACCAGATGGGCATGCTGGCCACCGTCATCAACGGCATCGCCCTGCAGGCGGCCCTCGACAAGGCCGGGGCCGACACGCGCCACGTCTCGGCCATCGAGATCAAGTCCGTGGCCGAGCCGTTCATCCGCCGGCGGGTCATCCGGCACATGGAGAAGGGCCGGATCATCATCTTCTCGGCCGGCATCGGCTGCCCCTACTTCACGACCGATACGGCCGCCGCCCAGCGCGCCCTCGAGATCGGGGCCGAAATCATCTTCAAGGCGACCAAGGTCGACGGCGTCTACTCGTCCGACCCGGTCACCGACAAGGCGGCCAAGCGGTTCAAGACCATCCGCTACATCGATGTCCTCAAGAAGAACCTCAAGGTCATGGACGCGACGGCCATTTCGCTCTGCAGCGACAACGGCATGCCCATCCTCGTCTTCGCCCTGGGCCAGGGCGGCAACATCAAGCGGGCCGTCATGGGCGAGACGATCGGCACGCGGGTCTACTGAGCGCCCGCCCGGACCCGGACCGCGCCGGCGGTTCCTTGACAGGCACAAAGCCCGTATCTTATTATCCCATCGGAAGGATTCGTCATCCCGAGAGGAACACCATGATCAAAGACGTGCTCGCCGATACAGCCAAGAAGATGAAGACCTCGGCCGACCATTTCCGCAAGGAGATCGGCATGCTCCGGACCGGCCGGGCCAATATCAGCATCTTCGAGGAGATCAAGGTCAGCTATTACGGCGTCCCCACGCCGGTCAACCAGGTCGCGACCATCAAGATCCCCGAACCGACCCTCATCGTCGTCCAGCCCTACGACCCCTCGATGCTCGAGCCGGTCGACAAGGCCATCCGCGGGGCCGACCTCGGCCTCAACCCCCTCAACGACGGCAAGCTCCTCCGCGTCCCCATCCCGCCCCTCGACGAGGAGCGCCGCAGGGAGATGGCCAAGAAGATCAGCAAGATGCTCGAGGAGGAGAAGACCGCCCTGCGCAACATGCGCCGCGAGGCCAAGGAGTTCATCGAGGACCTTGAAAAAGAGAAGGAGATCTCCGAGGACGACAAGTTCTCCGGGATCGAGCAGCTCCAGAAGCTCCTCGACGAGACGGTCTCGAAGGCCGAGGAGTCGGCCGCGGCGAAAGAAAAAGAGATCCTCGAACGGTGACACACAACTAAATACACTTAATTCGGAAGGTTGGATCTGGGGGAATAGGGAACGGCTCCCATCTCGGCGGTGGCAATTAAGTGTATTTAGTTGTGTGTCACCGAATTAGCAGCCCGCCGCCGGCTTCTTAACGAACCAGTTCTCGCGCGAGCCGAACTTCGTCCGGATGGCGATGCCCCAGCCGACGGCGTTCAGCACGAACGTGAACAGGAACCCCAGCACAGGCACGAACCCGGCCAGGCTGAAGACGAGGAGGCCCGTCAGCACGGCGCCCATGGCGGAGACGCTCTTCGAACCGAGGGCCCGCAGGGTGCTTTCGCCGAGCATGAAGAAGACGGCCAGGCGGCCGAACACCTTGATGATGAACCCGGCCACGGCGAGGGCCAGGGCGATGGGGATGCCGATGAGGATGAAGCTCAGCAAGGCCGCGAAGAACACGAGCATCGTGAAGATGACGATGGCCAGGATCCCGGTCCCCAGCGTCGGCCAGAAATGCGTCCGGATCTCCCCGGCGGCGAAGGCGATGGGCTTGGGGAAGAGCGAGGCGCCCATCACGGCGACGATAAGCCAGAGGAAGATGAGGACGAGCTTGACGACGACGATGATCGGTATCAGCGAGAGCGAGAAGGCGCCCTTGAAGAGGTGGCCGTCCCGGAACAGCCTGTCGCTGATCTCGCGCGTCTGGAAATAGATCGTGTCCCCGCCGATGGTGCAGCCGGGTTCCTTCTGCAGCGTCCCGCCGAGCGCGGCCAGGTCCTTGGCGATCGAAGCCGTGGGCTTGACGATGATCCGCGAGCCGATGCCGACCACGGTCTGGCCGACCTCGCCGCTGATCGTGATGGAGCCGCCGATGACCACGACATCGCCCTTGACCTTGCCCTCGATGAGGACGTGGCCGCCGAAGCTGACGATCTCTGCCTGGGTCTCGCCGGGGGCGACGGTGATATCTTTCTGGGAACTGATCGCGGCGTGCGCCGCCGGCGGCGCCGCGAACGGAGCCAGGACGAACAGGCCGAACAGGGCCAGCGTCAATATCTTCTTCATCATGATTGTTCTCCCTGGCGGAGGAATCGCCTCGCCCCGAAGAAGGCGAGAGCCGAAAGCAGGGCCCCCAGGCCGATGACGACCATGACCCCTCCCGGGCCCAGGAGGCGCGAGAGGGTCGCCAGGCCGGCGAAGCCCATACTCAGGATGTCGCCGGCGAGCTTCAGGAGGACGCTCCCGAGCCGGAGCGTCTTGGCGGCCAGGGGTGTCACAAAGGCGATGACCGAGCCGAAGAAGCGGTTGACGGCGACCAGGACGTCGAAGAAGCTCTGTCCGGTGAAGACGCGGAAGCCGAAGAGGCCGATGGCCAGGGCGGCCATGGCCGTGATGAGGGGCGCCAGCCAGCCGGCTTTCCGTCCCTCCGGCTCGGGCAGGCTTTCCATGACCGACCGGGCGAAGCCCTCCGGAACCTCGAAGGGGGGGAGAGTGGCGAAGGCCTCGTGGAGCAGGCGCCTCTCGGCCAGGGCGTCGCGGCAGGCCGGGCAGCATTCGACGTGCTCCTCGAGCTTCCGGGCGTCGTAAGGGCCGAGCTCGCCCTCGAGATAGAGGTAGAGGTCTTCAGGGCGAGGACAGGACGTCACGATCCCTCCATCCTTTTTCTCAGCAATTCCTTGGCTTGAAAGACGCGGTTCTTGACCGTTCCGACGGGCAGGCCCTTGATGTCGGCGATCTCCTCGTACGAGAACTCGTTGACGTGCCGGAGGACGAAGAGCTCCCGAAGCGCTTTCGGGACGGACGCCAGGGCCCGCTCGATCTTCTCCCGGATCTCAGCCAGCTCGAACTTGCGGGCGACCGAAGGCCCCGGGTCGGCGACCTGGGGCATGAGCGGTCCTTCGTCGTCGTCGACGGGCTGGTCGATGGAGACGGTCGGCAGCTTCTTCTTCCGCCAGTGGTCGATCATGTGGTTCGAGGCGATCTTGAACAGCCAGGTGCTGAACTTGAAGTCGGGACGGTAAGAGGCTAGCGAGCAATAGGCCTTAAGGAATATCTCTTGGGCGAAGTCGAGGGCCGCCTCGCGCTCCCCGGTCATGCGGCCGAGGTAGCTCGTGAGCGGCTGCTCGTATTTGCGAACGATCATTTCGAATGCCTTCCGGTCTCCTCTGAGGGCCCGGGACACAAGCTGGCGATCTTCTGTCATCGAGAGAGCATCCTGCCCTCGTGTGTTCATACGGGCCTCGAACCGAAAGGTTTTTCGTCCCCTAACGCAGCCCGTCCCCGGTGTCATCGATGATCTCGGTGCCGGGGGGGACCTTCAGGGTGAAGGTCTTGGCCGGGATGCGGACGCCGGTCTTGATCTGGCTGAAGACGAACTCGCGCTTGTTCCCGGCCCACTCGAGGAAGATGGCCCGGCGCAGAAGCCAGGTCGTCTCGTCGATCTCGAGCAGGATATGGGAATAGTCGCCCTCCGTCTTGGGGGTCAGCTTGACCTGGCGGACGCGGGCCGCGTCGGTGGGGAAGGGGTTGTCCTCGACGGCATAGGCGTCGCGGAAGGACATCGTCCCGAGGAAGATGCCGAAGATGTCGGACTCCAGGGCCTCCTTGGAGACCGGGCTCCGGGTGAGCTGGTTTTCTTCCGGCAGATACATCTCCAGGACGCCTTCCTTATAAAGGAAGACCTTGTCCTGGGGGGTCTTGTAGTTCCAGCGCATGCGGTCGGGCTTCTGCAGGAAGAGATCGCCCTTTTCGCGCAGGGGTTCCGAAATGGACATGGAATAATAGAGCTGCTCGAAGCGGGCCTGGAAGGTCGTCACGGCCTTGAGGGCCTGTTGCAGGTTGGCCACCGCCTGATCTGCGGTGATGGCCGGGGCGGCTGCGGCGGACGGGGCGGGGAGGGACAAAACGACGGCAGCCACGGCGAGCCAGCCCGTCATAGCGGCACGTAGGCGCTTCATGGCGGACATTATAACATTTTGTTATATACTTCGCGGGCATGAAATCCGGTTTTGTCCTGGCCATGGCCGCTTATGCCCTTGTGCTCTGGGCGGCCGGGCTCGGCCTCAAACGGCGGCCCGGGACGCTGGATTCGTTCTTCCTGGCTTCGCGGCGGCTTGGCGCCGGCCGCGTGGCCTTCTCTCTTTGCGCCTCGTGGATCGGGGCGGCTTCCCTCCTCGTCTCGACCGATGAAGCCTGCCGCGACGGCCTGAGCGCGATTTGGATCGTCGGCGTGCCCGCCGTCGTGACCCTGCTCATCCTGACAGCCCTGACCCGGCCGATCCGGTCGGTCGTCGGTCTGACCCCGTCCGCTTTGATGCGCGAGCGATACGGCAAGACGGCCGGGTCGCTGACGACCGTCCTCGTTGTCTGGTACATGGTCGTCCTGGCCGCTTCTCAGATGGTCGCGGCCGGGCCCTTCTTGGACGCATTCCTGGGCACCGGACCTTTCCCGAGCCTTCTCCTCGCCGCGGGGATCGTCATGGTCTACTCCGCCGCCGGCGGGCTCCAGGCCGTGGCCAGGACCCATGTCCTCCAATTCGTTCTGCTCGTTGCAGGAGTCGCAGGCATGGTCGCGGCCTTGGCCTCGCGCACGACGTGGAGCGCCGTGCGTGCCGCGGCGGCCGGGTCCGGAAGGACGGGCTATTTCGACGTCTTCTCCGGAGGTGAACGCAGCCTCCTCATCGCCCTGTCTTTTGTCCTGGCCTGGACGATCTCGCCCATCGCCTGGCAGAGGATGCAGGCCGCCCGGAGCGAAGGGGCCTCTCGCCGGGGAACGTCCGCGGCCGCCGTTCTCCTGGGTCTCTTCTATGCCGGGATCGTCCTCGCGGGCATGCTCTTCCTGCCCCTCTTCCCGGACGGCGGGAGCGGCGTCTCTCTCGTCACCCGCTTCGTCGGCCGCGAGGCCGGCTCTTTCCTGGGCGGCCTCCTCTTCGTGACCGTCCTGGCGGCCATCTTCTCGACGATGGACGCCGCCCTCAACGCCGGGGCCATGACGCTAACGAAGGAACTTTTGGGAGGGCGGGCCGGGGGCGATTCCGGCCGCCGGCCGCTCCTCGCGGCGAGGATCACGACCACCCTCCTGGCCTTGGCCGCGCTCCTCGTCGCCGCCCGCCTCGGAGACATCCTCAAGACCCTCGGCCTGGCTTCCACGATCATGGCCGAGGGCCTGCTCGTCCCCGGCCTCGCCGCCTTGTTCTTGAAGAAGCGGGCGCCTCTCGCCGGGCTGCTCGGGCTGGTCCTCGGCGGGGGCTACGCGGTTTTCTCTTTCCTGGGAGAATCCGGGCTCCCGCTCCTCCCTATCCCTCCCTGGCCGCGGTCCCTCCCCCTTGGCGTCGCGATCGGCGCGGCGGGCTTTGCCGCGGGCCTCCTCTTCGAGCGATCCCGGGACCGCCGCCCTCGCCAAAGGGCTTCGACGGCTTGACAAATCTTTCGAAATCGTCAATACGTAGAGGGCACGGAGGGAAAAAATGAAGAAGATCCTTTTTGTTTTCGCTGTGGCCGCTCTCCTCGCGGGACCGGCCTTGGCCCAGACGGCGGCCGAACACATCAGCGAGGGCGACGCCGCTTATTCCAGGTTCGACGACCAGGCGGCTCTCGCCCATTATCAAGCGGCCCTCGCCCTCGAGCCCGCGAACTATGCGGCGCTCTGGAAGGCCTCGCGGGCCTTGGTCGATATCGCCGACGTCATCCCGGCTGCTGACAAGGACGTCGAGGAGCGGCAGAAGAAGATGTACACCGATGCCGTGGCGTTGGCCCGGAAAGCGGTGGCCGCCGATCCGAACGACACCTGGGGCCATTTCCAGCTCGCGGCCTCCAACGGCAAGCGGCTTTTGCTCCTCGGCAAGAAGGAGCAGATCGCGGCCTCGAAGGAGGTCAAAGCCGAGATCGACAAGGCCCTCGAGCTCGACCCGACGAACCACCTCGCCTATCACGCCTTGGGGCGCTGGCACCGCAGGATGGACGAGATCGGCGGCGCGAAACGCTTCTTCGGGGGCATCATCTACGGGTCCATCCCCAAGGGCTCCTATGCCGAGTCGGAGAAGAATCTCCGAAAGGCCATCGAGCTCCATCCCGAATACGTCAACCACTATCTCGAGCTCGGCCGGACGCTCGTCGCGCTCAAGAAATACGACGAGGCGGCCCAGTCCTTCCAGAAAGCGATCGACCTGCCCAAGACGACCTCGAAGGACGACGTCCTGAAGGCCGAAGCCAAAACGGAATTGGCCAAGCTGAAGGCGAAATAGAGGGGCCGCCCGGCCGGTCCGTGCCGGCCGCTATTCGGAAAAGACCTGGGCGGTGAAGACCTCGAGCTTCGCCCCCTTCTTCCACTCCTCGGGGGGCAGCCCGGCTTTGAGACAGCCGTGGCTGAGGAAAGTTTCCCGGTCCCAGCCCTGTTCCACGGGGACCTGGGGCAGGAGCAGCCCTCGGTAATAGCCCTTCGAGACGATGATCCCATGGCTGCCGACTTGGACCTTGCCGGGGTCGCTCACGGGTTCGGGCAGCCCCAAAACGGATATCTGTATCTTTAGCTTTTCCAGCTCGTTAGCCGCCAACGGATCGAACCGGGTATCCTGAGTGGCCGCGGCGACGGCCATCTCGATGATGGTTTCGTCGAGCGGCTTCAGGGGAAGGGGATAGCCGACGCAGCCGCGCAGCTCGCCATCGATCGTCAGCGTGACGAACGCGCCCCGGTTCTCCTTGAGGAGCCCGGACTTGACCGGGGAGCGGAGGTGACGGCCCGTCGCAAAATAGTGCTCGAGCGCCTGGCGGGCCAGTTTCAGACACGTGCGCTCTTCATCCGGGGTCAGCGGTTCACTCATGGGATTTCTCCTTCGCCGCCGGCGCGAATGGAACAGGTTCGAAGAAGAACTTGCGTTTGAACTCGACCACGCAGGCCCGCAGGGCCGGCGCCTTGGATGTCCCGGTCGATTGGATGACGAGCTTCGCGTACCAGGCCGGCCCGAGCAGGGCTTTCTTGAACGCGGCGCCTGGCCGCACGGCGGCGATCCCGACGATCCTCCCCGGCCAGATCTCTTCGAGCTCAGCGAGGATCCGCTCGTCCGGTGCGGTCCCGGGATTCCCGGCCGCCACGACTTTTTCGACGATGAATCGGGATCCCCGTCTGTGCCCCACGATCACGCCCCACGTCCCCGGCCGCGGCCTGAACGCCCTCAGCGTCTCGATCTCACGCTGCGCCTCCGGAATGATCAGCACGTCCACGCCCCAAATTATAGCATGGATATTGGGGACATGTACTCTTTGTACGTGTCCCCATTCGGGTTGACTACACGGAATTTTGGCATTAAGATGGCTTCAGGGTTTGGGACATGAAGTACGAGTTGGTGGTGGTCGGGGCTCTCGAGACGAACTGCTACCTCGTGTACTGCGAAGAGACCCGGGCCTGCGCCGTCATCGATCCCGGCGCCGAGCACGAGAAGATCATCTCGGCCATCGCCGACCTGGAGCTCAGGCCCGCCGTCGTCCTCAACACCCACGGTCACGTTGATCACATCGGTGCCAACAGCGACATCATCCAGAAATATTCCGTCCCCCTGGCCATGCACGCCGCCGATACCGGCATGCTCCAGGTGTCCGATTACATCGAGCTCAGCCTCCTGCTCGGCGCGCACAACTCACCCCCGCCGGACCGTCTCCTGGCCGAGGGTGACGAGGTCGCCTTCGGCAAGTCCTCGCTCCGGGTCATCCATATGCCGGGGCACACTCCGGGCAGCATCGGATTCGTGCACGGCGGCGTCCTCTTCTCCGGGGATACCCTTTTCTGCGGCGGCGTCGGCCGGACCGACCTGCCCGGCGGCTCCTGGAAGGACCTCGAGAAGTCGATCCGGGAACGCATCCTCACGCTCCCCGAGGAAACGGTCGTCCTGCCTGGCCACGGCCCCTGGACGACGGTCGAGCAGGAGCGCAGCTCGAATCCCTTCCTGACATGAAGTCCCCCGCCTCCTCGTCCGAGGATGCCCTGCGCCTGTTCCTCGAGTACCTGGCCGTCGAAAAAGGCCTCTCCGCGAACACGATCCAGTCGTACGAACGGGACGTCCGCAAGCTCGTCGACGTCCTCAGGGCCCGCAAGATCTCCCTCTCCCAGGTCTCCGAGGACACTCTCGTCCGCTTCATCCACGGAGAGAGCCAGGGGGGCCTTTCGGCCAGGTCCCTGGCCCGCCTCGTCTCGGCGCTCCGGTCCTTCTTCCGCTTCCTCGTCCTCAGCGGATATCTCAAGAAGGATGCCACGACCCCGCTGACCACGCCTTCGACGTGGCTCGCCCTGCCCAAGTTCCTGACCGTCGCCGAGGCCGAAGCGCTTCTCCAAGCTCCCGACGAGAAGAAACCCCAAGGCCTCCGTGACCGGGCCATGCTCGAGGTCCTCTACGGCTCCGGCCTCCGGGTGACGGAACTGGCCACCCTCAAGGTCGCCGAGATCAACCTTCACGACGGCTTCCTCGTCTGCCGCGGCAAAGGGGGCAAGGAGAGGATCGTCCCGCTCGGGCGATCGTCCTGCAAGGCGATCAGGCGCTATCTCGACGAAGTCCGGCCCCTCGTCGATCCCGGCGGGACAGAGGAGCTCTTTCTGTCGCGCCGCGGCCGTCCCTTCACCCGGCAGGGGGTCTGGAAGCTCCTCCGTCAGCACGCCGCCAAAGCCGGCCTTTCGGCCAAGATCAGCCCCCACGTCCTCAGGCATTCGTTCGCGACGCACCTGCTCGAGCGCGGGGCCGACCTGCGCTCGGTCCAGCTCATGCTCGGTCACAGCCAGATCACGACGACGCAGATCTATACCCACGTCAGCCGGGAGCGGCTTCGCCGCGTGTACGATAAGTTCCACCCCCGGGCCTGACGGCCGCGGTCAGCGGGCGGTGACGGTGACGACGGCCTCGGCCGCGTGGCCCTGGACCACGGTCAAGACCCGCCCATCCCGGATGTACTGCCTTTCCTTCCGCCATTCCCAGGAGAAATGCCGCTCGGGTTTCCGCCGCGTCAGGTCGGCCTCCGGGATGGCCACCCGGCTCGAGCCGCGGCAGACGAAGTTGCCGTAGGCCTGGCCCGGTCCTCCGGGTGTGCGTCCCGACGAGCGGGGCAGCTCGAGGGCGAGGGCGTGCGGCAACGGATGCAAAGGGATGGAGATCCCGCCGAGCTCGAAAAAGAACTCGACCTCCCGCCCGTCCTTGAGGACATAGTTCATGCGCAAGGACGGCGCGGGCGCGGCCGGGGCCTCGAGTGTGGTTTCGCGTCCGGCCGAACCGGCCGTTTCGC
The DNA here is from genome assembly GCA_963743205.1 of Candidatus Aminicenantota bacterium. Taxonomy (GTDB): domain Bacteria; phylum Acidobacteriota; class Aminicenantia; order Aminicenantales; family Saccharicenantaceae; genus RBG-16-66-30. Next base: position 810,011 of record CAVUOW010000005.1, on the reverse strand, counting down.
GGAGCCGCCACTCCAAGACTTCCGTCTTGAGGTGAACGAGGAGGAAATCGTCCTCGTCCGGCTCCAGCCGTCCCTCCCAACGGACCCGGCAGGTATATTCCCCGGCGATCGGCGCTCCGGCGCCCCCGATCGTATAGTCGCCCTTGGCCTCGACGGTCAGGTGGACCTCCCACAGGCGTGAGCCTGCGGCCGAAACCATCCCGGGAGGGCCGGCAGGCCCTGCGGGCGTTCCGGAGAGACAGGCCAGGAGGAAGGCCCCGATCAGGGGCTCGGGGAGGCGCCGAAGGAAACTCTTTTCCATCGTCTTCCGGTGGACCTCGAGACCCCTCTATTTTACAGCGGTCCGGGGACCCTTGACAAACGGTTCCTGCGGCGCTATCCTATATGAACTTCATAGTTCATGAATTAAACTCACAAGTTCATTTCATAAACTGATAGGTTCAAACACCATGAGAACAAGCGAGGTCCGTCGCGAGCGCGAGGTCCGCCGCCGCGAAGGCTACAGGGACGTCATCCTGCACGCCGCAGCGCGCGTCATCGTGCGCAAGGGCTACAGCGCCCTGACGATGGACGACGTCGCCCGGGAGGCGGAGCTCTCCAAGGCGACGGTCTATAAATATGTCGCCGGCAAAGGGCCGTTGTTGTTCGAGATCTTGGGCCATTCGTTCGACGACATCCGGGAGCGGCTCACCGGGATCGTCGACTCCCCGGGGAGCGCCGGCGACAAGCTCAGGCGGTTCGTCCAGGCCGTCCTCCAGAGCAGCGAAGACATGAAGCAGGTCAACCGCGTCCTGTGGATGGACAAGGCCATGCTCAAGCTCATGCGGGTCTTTGCTTCTCCTCCCGGCAAGGCCGGCTCCGCTCTGCAGGCGGACCGGAAGATGCTGGCCATGCTCAAGCGGAAGCGCCAAGAGCTCGTCGACGCGGGCGCCCGGATCCTCGAGGAGGGCGTCGCTGCGGGCGAGTTCCGGCGCTTGGACCCCGGCCAGGTCGCAGCCTTCATCGAGGCCGTGCTCCAAGGCTACACCCACATGCGCTTCTGGGAGGGGGACGCCGAGCTTCCTCCCGGCGCGGCCGATATCCTGACGCGGTTCATTCTCGAAGGGATCCGGAACCCCGAACAAGCCGGCAAGGAGATCTGACATGAGACGAACATCGGGCTTGCTGATCCTCGTGATGCTCGCCGCTCTCGGACAGGCGTTCCTCGCCGCCCAGGAACCGCCGCCGGCGCTCGTTCTGACGCTCGACGAGGCCGTCGCCATGGCTCTTCGCCAGAATCCCTTCTTCCTGGCCACCCAGGAAAGGGAGCAGCAGGCCAAGTCCCAGGTCCGCTCCGCCGTCTCTCGCTTCCTGCCGAGCCTCGACGCCCAGGGGACCAACACGCTCGACGAAAAGCTCTTCGTCCTCGAATTCCCGTCCCTCGTCCCGGGCCAGCCGCCCCAACGGATCTCCATCGACTTCACCAAGAACTATCAGACCGCCCTGTCTTTCTCCCTGCCCCTGTTCGCCGGCGGCCGCCTGGTCGCGGGCTACAAGCAGGCCAATTACGGCCTCCAGGCCAGCCGGGAATCGGTCCGTCTGTCCGAGCAGGAGACGGTCTTCAACGTCAAGCGCTCGTTCTACGGCTACCTGCTGGCCAGGGAATTCTCTTCCGTCGCCGACGAGGCCCTCGGCCTGGCCGAGAAATTCACGGAGAACGTCAAGAATCTCTATGACGTCGGCATGGCCTCGAAATTCGATCTCCTGCGGTCGGAGGTCCAGGTGGCCAACCTCAAGCCCCAGGCGATCCGGGCCCGGAACAGCGTCGAGGTGGCCGCGCTCGGATTGAAGACGGTCCTGGGCATCGCCGTCGAGACGCCCGTCGAGATCAAGGGCGAGCTCGCCGCCCCGCCGCTCGACGCCTTGTCCGAAGCCATCGTCGAGGAGGCCCTGGCCGCGCGGCCGGAGCTGCGCCAGCTCGAGTACCAGCGCCGCATGGCCGGCGAGATGCTCAAGATGGCCCGCGGCTCCATGATGCCGACCGTCGGCATCGGGGGGATCTACAACCTCTGGTCGGATTCGTTGAGCTTCCGGAAGGGGAGCTGGCAGAACTATTACGCCATCAACCTGTCGGTCACCCTGCCGCTTTTCAACGGCTTCGAGGCCCGGGCCCAGATCGGCCAATCCAAGGCCGTGATCCGCGAGCTCGAATGGACGCGCAAGGGCCTCTCGGACGCGATCGCGTTCGAGGTGCGCCAGGCCGTCCTCGACCGCAACCAGGCCCGGGAGACCCTGCTCTCGCAGGAGAAGAACGTCGAACAGGCCCGCGAGGCCGTCCGGATCTCGGAGCTGAATTACGCCGAGGGGCTGGCCACCAACCTGGATGTCTCGACGGCCCAGGTCGCCTTGAGCCAGGCCCGGACGAATTATTCTCAAGCGCTCTATGACTGCGTCATCTCGCAAGCCCAGCTCGAAAAGGCCGTCGGCCGGGGCCGGTCCGAGAGCCGCTCGAACTAACGGAGGAACCCATGAGACAGCCCATCACGCATCGGAAATCCCGGATCGTCCTCGCACTCGCCGCCGTCGCCCTTATCGCGGTCGCGGCCGCGTCCTGCAAGAAGCCGGCCGCAAAGGCGAACGCGCCCGCCGAGACCTTCGGGGCCGCGCCCGTCAAGGTCTTCAAGACCCTGCGGGAAAAGATCACCCAGAAGATCACCTATACGAGCACGCTCGAGGCCTGGACGAAGATCAACATCACGCCCGAAGTCGGCGGCAAGATCGCCCGCATCCACGTCCTCGAAGGCGACCGCGTGGCCAAGGGCCAGCTCCTGGCCGAGCTTGAAACGGAATCCATCCGGCTCCAGCTCAGACAGGCCCAGGCCGGGGTCGCGGTGGCCGAAGCGGCCTATGCCGACGCCCTGCGCAACAAGGACCGCATGGACCGGCTGATCAAGGAAAACGCGGTTTCCGAGATGCAGCGCGAGAAGATCCAGCTGGCGTACGACTCGGCCTCCGCCCAGCTCGAGCAGGCCAAGGCCGGACTCAACCTGGCCCAGCACGCGCTGGACGTCTCGATCATGACGGCGCCCTTCGCCGGGGTCATCGCCTCGAAGAACGCGGAGGTCGGCGACGTCATCAACCCCATGATGGGCGGGTTCGGCGGCGGGGCCGGCGGTGTCCTGACCTTGATGGACTATTCCCGCATCAAGACGGCTGTGACCGTGTCCTCGGAGGACATCGCCCGGATCCGGAAAGGCCAGGCCGCCGTCCTCCGCGTCGGCGCCTTCCCCGGCCGCGACTTCCCGGGCGTCGTCCGCCTCGTCAACCTGACCGCCGATCCGTTGAGCAAGAAATTCGGTGTCGAGGCCGTCTTCGACAACCCCGAAGGCCTTCTGAGACCCGGGACGTTCGGCGATGTCGTCTTCGAGCTCGAGTCCCACGAAAACGCCCTGGTCGTCCCCCAGAAAGCCATTCTCGAGAACAGCTACGTTTATGTCGTCGAGGGCGGCAAGGCCGTCAAGAAGGCCGTCACCCTGGGCCTCCAGAACACGACCATGGTCGAGATCCTGACCGGTCTGGCCGAGGGCGCCGCGGTCGTCGTCGAAGGCAACTACGGGCTCGAGGAAGGAGCGGCCGTCCAGATCCTCGGAGAGGTGAAACAGTGAAGCTCCCCGAATTTTCGGTCAAGAAAAAAGTCACGATGTCCATGGTGGCGATGATCCTCGTCGTCCTCGGCGCGATCTCGTTCACCAGGCTGGGACTCGATTTCTTCCCCGATCTCGAGTTCCCGACCGTTTCGGTCATCACCACCTATTCCGGCGCTTCGTCCGTCGACATCGAGAACGTCCTGACGCGGCCCCTCGAGCAGGTCGTCAGCTCCGTCAACCGGGTCAAAAAGGTCACTTCGCAGACCTCCGAGGGCGTCTCGGTCATCAGCGTCGAGTTCGAGTGGGGGACGAACCTCGATTTCGCCGCCCAGGACATCCGCGACCAGATCGGCCTCTACAAGCAGTATCTCCCCGAGGAGGCCGCCGAACCCCTGGTCATGAAGTTCAGCTTCAGCCAGTTCCCGGTCATCTTCTACGGCGTCACCAGCGACATCCCGGCCATGAAGCTCCGGACGATCATGGAGGACGAGATCGCTCCCCGTCTCGAGCGGATCGACGGCGTCGCCTCGGCCCGCGTCTTTTCCATGGACGAGCGCGAGATCCTGGTCGACGTCGACAAGGGCGCGCTCGAAAGCCGCGGCCTGACCCTCGACCAGGTCCTCATGGCCCTGCGGGCCGAAAACCTCAACATGCCGGCCGGGAACATCGTCGAGCGCTACTCGGACATCCTCGTCCGGACGATGGGCGAGTTCCGGGGCCTCGACGACATCCGCCAGACCGTCGTCGGCATGACGGCGACCGGCGAGCCGGTCTACGTCTCCGACATCGCCGACGTCAAAGATACGCTCAAGGAGATGCGCTATGCCGCGCGCATCCAGCGGCAGAACGGCGTTTATCTCATCGTCAGCAAGCGCTCCGGCGCCAACACCCAGATCGCTTCTTCCGCCGTCAAAAAGGCCATTGCCGGCCTCAAAGGGACGATCCCGGGCAACCCCGTCTTCCATGTGGCCATGGACCAGGGCGATATGATCGAACAGGTCACCTCGAACACCGTGACCAACGCCTGGCAAGGCGGGTTGCTGGCCATCCTGCTGATCTTCCTCTTCCTCCGCAACTGGCGGCCGACGTTCATCATCAGCCTGGCCATCCCCTTGTCCATCATTTCCACCTTCATCGCCCTTTATGCCGCCGGATACACGCTCAATCTTCTGACGCTCGGAGGTCTGGCCTTGGGCGTAGGCATGCTCGTCGACAACGCCATCGTTGTCATCGAGAATGTCTATCGCCACCTCGAGGAGGGGCAGGGCGCCGACCAGGCGTCCATCGAGGGCACCAGCGAGGTCGGCATGGCCATCACGGCCTCGACGCTGACGACGATCGCCGTTTTCTTCCCCATGATCTTCGCCTCGGGCATCACCGGCAAGATGACCCAAGCCTTGGGCCTCTCGATCGCCTTCTCGCTCATCGCCTCGCTCTTCGTCGCCCTGACGGTCGTGCCCCTCTCCACCTCTCTCCTCTTCCGGTCGAAGAAGAGCCTCAGGACCATCGCCAAAGCTCCCGAGGAACGCCAGTTTGCCAAGGCCAAGGCGCTTTATCGCAAATGGCTCGACAAGGCGCTCCACAATCGCCGCTGGGTCCTCGGCGGTACGCTCCTCGCACTCCTTGTCTCCCTGGCGATCGTTCCCTTCCTGGGCACGGAATTCATGCCCGCGCAGGACATGGACATGATCATGCTCAAGGTGCGCATGCCGGTCGGCACGGCCCTGGACGAGACCGACCGGGTCGTGGGCCTGGTCGAGGACATCATGGCGAAGATGCCGGAGATCACCATGATCTCGGCCCAGGTCGGCTCCCAGGCCGAGCAGGACGCCGGGGACGCCGCTTCGGCGACCTCCAACGCCGGCACGCACGAGGGGCTCCTCTGGGTCGGTCTGGTCAAAAGAGACCAGCGGAAGATCTCCGACAAGCAGGTCCTGGAACAGATCCGGGCCAAGCTGCCGAATCTCCGCGGGGTCAGGTTTGAGGCCATCGATATGAGCCAGATGATGATGGGAGGAGCAACGGCCCCGGTCGAGATCAAGCTTTTCGGCTCGGACTTGCCCACCCTCAAGGGGCAGGCCGACCAGATCATCCAGCTCATTGCCGGCATCGAGGGTCTCCGCGACGTCACGCACACCCTGGCGGCGGGCAAGCCCGAGATCCAGATCCACATCGACCGCGAGCGGGCCTACCGGCTGGGTCTCTCCGTCTACCAGGTGGCCAATACCGTCCAGACGGCGACGCTCGGCAAAGTCGCCACGCGCTACCGCGAGGGCACCGACGAGATCGACGTCCGTCTCCGGTTCAAGGAAAAGTACCGCGACAGCCTGGACGAGGTCCGCAGCATCCCGCTCCGGACGGCGGCCGGCCAGACGGTCTATCTCGAGCAGTTGGCCGACATCTCGACCGGCGAAGGCCCCATCAGGATCGACCGTGAGAACCAGGCCCGCCGGGTCTCCATCACGGCCAACATCGCCGACCGCGACCTCGGCAGCGTCGTCCGCGACATCAAGAGCCGTCTGTCCGGCTATGAGAAGAGCCTGCCGCCCGGCTATTTCCTTGAATATGGCGGCTCCTATGAACAGATGCAGGACGCCTTCGTCATCCTGGCCGCCGCCTTCGCCCTGGCCGTCCTCCTCGTCTACATGGTCATGGCCTCCCAGTTCGAGCACTTTGTCCACCCGTTCATCATCATGTTCACGGTGCCCCTGGGCATCATCGGGGTCATCATCGGTCTCCTCGTCACGGGCCGGACGATCAGCATGGCTGTTCTGGTGGGGTTCATCCTGCTCCTGGGGATCGCCGTCAACAACGGCATCGTCATGATCGACTACATCAACCAGCTCATCAAGCGGGGGGTCGACAAACGGGAGGCCATCCTCCAAGGGTCGACGACGCGCCTCCGGGCCGTCCTCTTGACGGCCCTGACCACCGTCCTCGGCACGTTGCCCATGGCCTTCTCCAGATCCTCGGGCTCCGAGTTCCGGGCGCCCCTGGGCGCGGTCATCGCTTTCGGGCTGACCTCGACGACCTTCCTGACGCTCTTCGTCATTCCGGTCATCTACAGTGTCGTCAACAAGATCCGGTTCAAAGAGAAGAGAGTGCCTGCGGTCTGAGCAATAAAAACTCGTTCGATAGAAAAAGGGCCGGCTCCCCCGGGAGGACCGGCCCCTTTTTAATAGCTCACGCCTTATACTTCAGGAAGGCGCCGATGCCGCCGTAGCGGTCGAGCTTCGACGGCGGTTCGACCTGCCGGACCGTTCCGCCCCGCTTGAGCACCGTTTCGATGGCCTCGTCGATGAGGTCCTGGACGATGTCGGTCTTCTTGTCGTCGATGGGGCACTTGAGCTCATCGAGATAGAGGAACTTGTGGGTCGGGCAGATCCGCCCCGGCCTCGAAAAATTGTGGGTGACGACGAGCGTCTGGACCTCGAACTGGTTCAGGCGATGGATGGTGTCACGCAGGCCCGAGGTCGCCAGGCCGCCGCGCTCGAGCTCGGTGATGAGCTTCTGGACGACCTCTTCCTCTTCGGCCTTCTTGAGCCGGTCTTCCACCTCGAGGACCTCCTGGAGGACCTTGGCCGGGGAATCGCTCACACGGGAATGCAACCGGGCCTTGACCTTGTCGCAGAGATAGCTGTGCAGGTGGGACTCGAAGTCCGGGCCGTGATTTTCTTCCGAGGCGATAAAGAGCCAGTCGAAGGGGTGCTTCTTGCTGAGCTCGAACGTCTTCTGGGCCGCCTTCTTGTAGTGCTCCTGGAGATGGGCGTCGATATGGCGTTCGATCCGCTTCGCCGAGGTTCCCTCGAAGCCCCCGTCCCGGACCCGGCTCGGGACGTCGCTCAGGAGCTTGTCGAGGAACTTGATCTCGCCCATCGACACGTCGTACCAGACGGCCTCGCGGCGGTCGACGAGGAGGGCGCAGATGTGGCTGTACTTGTCCAGGATCGAGGCCAGAGGGCGGACGTAGAAATTGGCGTCGAAGATGACCCGGCTGCGGGGGCCGTGCGGCAGCTCCAGGGGCTGCCAGAATTTTCGCTGGCTTGCGGAAAAGACAGCCAGACCCGCGGCGTTCGACGTCCCCAGGGCCTGGCTGCCGTATTCGGCGATGAGGTCCAGGTCCCGAAGGACCGATTCGGTCTTTTCCTTGGAGAGCGAGAGACCGCAGGCCCGGTCCTTGGCTTCATTGAGGAGGTTCTTCAGAACCAGCTGGATCTCCTTCCGGTTCATGCGGCCTTTGTCCGTGTCCATGTAGAACGAGGTCACGAGATCGCCCTGGCTCTTGAACTTGGCCAGCGCCTCGATCTGGGAACGGTCTTGGAATTTCATGCATCCTCCTTGGGAGTAATAAAGGGGGGACGGGTCCGATGCGGAACACGATCGGTGGGGGTCATCAACATCTCCACAATAGGCGCGGCATCCCGGTTTGTCAAGTTAGGCCTCGGGCTATCGTCTCCGTTCGCTGCGGTGATTTTTTACGCCGGTCCGTTCGCCGGATTCGGCGCCAAAACAACTCGCTCGGCGTGCGCTACGCCTCGCTCAAACACGTTTTGGCGGTTTCCCCTGAAACTGCCCTCATCCGGCTCCTGACCGGCTAAATCACCGCTAATGCTCACTCCGACGACACCCCTCGGCCCTTTTTCAGCGGTTGTTCTCACCCTTGAGCTTGGTATTTACCGGAGGAGGGAAAATCGCTATAATAACGGCTCCCTGAGTGCGGAAGTGGCGGAATTGGCAGACGCGCAAGCCTCAGGAGCTTGTGGCCGCAAGGTTATGGGGGTTCGAGTCCCCCCTTCCGCACCATTCTCTTCTTCCCGCCGTCAGCGACGAACATGGGCCAGGCCAAGGACATCCTTCTTATCAACCCCTGGATCTACGACTTCGCGGCCTATGATTTCTGGATGAAGCCCCTGGGGCTCCTTTATGCGGCCTCGCTCGTCCGGCGCTTCACCCCGCACCGCGTATCGTTCGTCGACTGCCTGGACCGCTTCCATCCCGGCCTGGCCGGTCATCCGGCCGGCAAGCCCGACGGCCGCGGCCCGTTCCCGAAAGAGCAGATCCCCAAGCCCGATGTCGTCCGCGGCGTCCCCCGACGCTTCTCTCGTTACGGGCTCCCCGTGGCCCTGTTCGACGAGGAGCTCGCCCTTGTGCCCCGTCCGGACGCCGTCCTCGTGACCTCGGGCATGACCTATTGGTATCCGGGGATCCAGGCCGTCGTCGATCGCGTCCGCCGCAAGTTCGGCCATGTTCCCATCATCCTTGGCGGCATCTATGCGACCCTCTGTCCCGGGCACGCCCGGGCCGAGTCGGGGGCCGACCTCGTCGTTCCCGGCCCGGCCGAGGAAGGGCTCCTGCCGGCGCTGGCCGAGGTCCTCGGCGATGCCGCCATGGGCGCCCCGGACCCGTCCGCTCCCGACCCCCTGCCTCCTCCCGCGTTCGACCTTCTCCGCGACCGGAGCTGGCTCCCCGTCCTGACCTCGCGCGGCTGCCCGCTGAAATGCACGTACTGCGCCAGCCGGCTGCTCTCGGCCGGCTTCAGGCAAAGGCCTCACGCCGCCGTCCTGGCCGAGATCATCGACGGTCAGGCCCGCTTCGGGACGCGTCACTTCGCGTTCTACGACGATGCCCTTCTTTCGGGCAAGCGCGCGCACGCCTGGCCCCTTTTCGAAGGCCTGGCCGCCGGCCCGTCCTTGGCGCTTCACGCCCCGAACGGCCTTCACCTCCGGGAGATCGACGCCGCGACGGCCCGGCTCATGCGCGCCGCCGGCCTGAAGTCCCTCTACCTCAGCATGGAGTCGACCGATGAGTGCCTCATGCGGGAGCGGGGCCCGAAGGCGTCCCCGGCGGACCTCGAGAACGCCCTGCGCGAGCTCGAAGCCGCGGGATACGATCGGAGCGCCGTCGGCGTCTATCTCATCACCGGACTGCCCGGCCAGTCGGCGTCCGGCGTCGCCGAGAGCATCCGCTTCGTGCGCAGGCCTCGGCGCCGTGCCGCGCCTGGCGCATTTCTCGCCCATTCCGGGCACCGTGGAATGGGCCAGCCTCGTCCGTGCGGGCATCCTGGACGACGCGGCCGATCCTCTCCTGCATAACAAAACCGCCTTCGCCTACCTCAAGAGCGGTCTCCCGCCGGATGAGCTCCATGCTCTTTTGCGCGCCCCGGCCTGACGTCGCGGCTTGATAATTCGCGGGCTGAGGACTACCTTAGACAGCGAAAGGACACAGGAACCCATGAGGCACATCGACCGTCGAAAACCCGTCCCGAGAGCCCTCTTCGGCCTGCTGGGTCCGGTCCTCGTCGTCGCCGGACTGACCGCGGTCTCCGCCTGCCGGTCGTACAGCGCCACGCGCAAGCTTCCGGCGGCCCGCGCCGACTTCCTGGCCAAGGTCGATTACATCATCAACAAGGAGGAGCGAAAGATCTTCCTCGAGCTCCCGGACAGCGGCCGGGACGATTTCATCGCCCAGTTCTGGAAAAGGCGCGACCCCAGTCCGGATTCCGAGCGGAACGAGTTCAAGATCGAGTACGAGGACCGCGTGGCCAAAGCCGCGACCATGTTCCATGGCGAGGGACGCCCGGGCTGGCAGACCGACCGCGGCCGGATCTTCATCCTGTTCGGCCCGCCGTCGGAGCGCCTGACCTATCCCATGGACGCCTCCGGCTTCTGCCGGGAGATCTGGTACTACGGCGCCTTCCCCGTCATCTTCATCGACGAGCACTGCTCGGGCTATTTCGTCATGACGGCCATCAACCTGGAGCATCTCCAGGAGCTCAACATCGCCCAAGGGCACTTTCAGAACACCTTCAATCCGGAGAAGAAGCTCTTCGACTATCAGGTCTCGATGCAGAAGACCTCGGCCGAGGGCGGCGTCTACGAAGGCAAGGTTTTCGTCGATATTCCCTACGACACGATCTGGTTCAACTTCAAGGGCGGCCGGCTGGAGACGAGCTTCGAGGTCCATCTCGAGATCTCGGACGAGTCCGGGACGACCGCCTGGGAAGCCCGGGGCACCTTCCCCCTGGCCCTCGAAGAGAAGGACCTCGTCGAGAACCGGAAGAGCCGCTTCCGCATGGAATTCCCGGTCCGTATCGACAAGGACCTCGACCGGCTGAAGACCCAGAAGATGCGGATGGACGTTTCGGTCAAGAGCACGACCGAGGGCGAGGAGCTGAAAAAAGCGGTGGCGTTCCAGCTAAAATTTTAGGTTCAGGTTGAACCGGACGACCCGCGTCCCCAAGAGGGGCGTGAACGTTCCGTAGGTGCCGCTGACGATGCGCGTGCCCGTGCTGCCGCCCGCGCCGTCGGGGGCCCAGGTCCCGCCGTCGTTGAGGTCGAGGGTCCGGTACTTGTTCCCGAGCAGATTGTAGACGTCGACGGATACTCCGAAGAGGCTGCGCCCGGCCCGGGCGAACTCCTTCTCCAACCGGAAGTCGAGGGTCTTCCACGCGCCGAACCGCCTCGAACCCGGGCCCTCCAGGTAGACCTTGACGGGGGTCATCTGGACGCCGTTGGCCGCGGCCCAGTCGGCCGGCGGGATGATCGTGACCGTCCGCGCCCAAGGGGAGCCGCTCTGGGCCTTGATCAGGACGCTGGCGTAAATGTCCCAACCGAAGTGGACGGTCCCGGCCAGCCGTGCGACGAGCGGGCGGTCCTGGAGGAGGCGGTCGGCGGCTGAGATGTTGGTGAACGAGTTCGGCGTCAGCAGCTCGGGAGAATTTCCCGCGCTCCAGCGCGAGGCCACGGTGGCCGTCCCCGTCGCCCGGTTCCAGGTCAGGGATCCGAAGGCCTGCCAGTTGTGCGACATCCGCTTGTGGAACGAGAACTCCAGGCTCCGGTATCTGGCCGTGAGCTCGGGGATGTTCTCGATGCGCTCGAAGAAGGCGGGGGCCGTCGCTGAAGGGAGATACAAGCTCACGGGCACGTCGGGATAGCCGTCCGTCCCGGGAACGACGGTCGAGAAGGGGACCCACCAGCCCTCCGGGGCATCCGCGAGCCGCCACCACTCGGCCTCGGTCGACGGGTCATAGACGACATGCCCGGTGAGATTGGAGTGGCGACGGTCGATGTAGCGGAGGCCGAGACTGAAACCGCGGGCGATCTCCTGTTCGATCCCGGCCGTCCACTCCTCGACGACCGGCGCGGAGAGGTCGGGGTCGACGGCCTGCTTGAAGAACTCGCTCTTGTAGACCCGGAAATCGTAAGGGACGAGGGAAAAAGTGTCGGTGCCGCTGACGGTGCCGTCCCCGTTCTCGTCGTACCAGAGGAAATCGTGGGACGCTTCCGGATCGACCTGGGCCAGGTCCTGGGAATAGCCGAGGCCGAGATATTCCGGGAGCCGGGCCCAAGAGGCCTTGAGGACCGTCCGGCCGTTGCCGAGGAGGTCGATGCTCAGCCCGACACGGGGCGAGAGCGTGTTCCAGACGATGGACTTCTCCCAGCCGGCCAGGCTGACCGCGTTGTAAAGGTTGTAGCCCAGGATCGGGTTGATGAGCGTGTTGCCCAGGTTGAAGCCCACGGTGTTGCCACTCGAGCCCTTGTTGAAAGGACCGAAGAAGGCCTCGGAACGGTCGAAACGCAGGCCGGCGGACAGAGACAGGCGGCCGCCGATCTTCATCGTATCCTGGACGAAGAGGCTGATCCTCCGGAGTTCGCGCTTGAGCGACATGCTGCCTTGGGCCGAGGGGGCGATATAGAAGCCGACGAGTCCCCAGCCGACCTGGTCGCCGGAGGTCGGGGAAACGGTCTGCCCGTACGTGTAGGGGCTGCCGTTGGCATAGTTGTAGATGAGATTGTCGGATTTCCAGGTCGACGAGGACGTGGACATCGTTTCGTATTCGCCGCCCGCGACGAACTCGTGGAACATGCCGAGAAAGCCGTCTTGCAGGCGCGTCAGGGAGGCCCCGCCCCGCATGCGGCTCGCGCCTTCCTGATCGTTCAGCGGGCCGCTGCCGAAGGCGCGGCCCGTGATGACGTCGAAGTATTGGGGCTTGTTCACCGCCGCCGCGTTGAGAAAGAGGGGCTGCTTGAACTTCGCATATCCGAGGTTGAGGTCGACGCGCATGTTCTGACCGGCGACATAAGTCCCGCCGATCCGCGCCAGGAACGTGCTCTCCCGGTCGAGATTGCGCGTCGAGGCCTCGGGCGTGAGCTTGTCGATGTCGGGGCCGTAGACGGGCTCGTTGAGGCCCGTGAACCCGAACTCGATGACCCCCTTGAACTTGTCCAGGACGTTCATGGACAGCTTGAGCGTCCCGGCGATGTCCCGCTGCGTGTAGTCGTAGACGAAGTTCCGGACGCCCAGAGGATCGGTCCAGTAGGTAAAAGGCGCCCTGCGGCCGAGGCTGTTGTAGCGGAAGTTGGCGAACAGCCAGGCCATGTCCTCGAGCATCGGTCCGGCCAGCGAAAAGGACAGATCGTGCTCGCGCCTGAGGGAAGTCGGCGTGGCGTCGGGCATCTGAGCCAGCTCCGCGGCCGTCCAGAGGGAATCGGACAGGCCCTTGCCGGAGGCGCTGTAGGACAGGCTGCCTTGCGGCGCGGCCGAACCCGGCCTGTGGACGATATTGATGTAGGCTCCCTGGCCGGGTCCGGTCTCGGCCGTGTGACCGGCCGATTCGACCACGACCTCGTCGATGAGCTCAATGTTGATCCGGTCCATGATCAGCGCGTCCCGGGGGTGGGTCACGACGATGCCGTCCTGGACGACGACGGCCTCCGTGAGAGGCGTGCCGTTGAGGGACATGCGGCCGCCGGGGGCGTCCGTCTCGAAGATCAGCCCGGGGACGATCCCCAGGAGGGCGGTGAGATCGCGGTGAAGCGGCAGCCGGGAGATGAGATCGCGGTCCAGGACGACGGCGGTACGCGCCGAATCCCGGTCGAGACCCGATCCGGGCCGCGCCGTCGTCGCTTCCTCTTCGATGGCCGCGGGCTCCATCTTGAAGTTCGCGGTGAACGTCGCCCCGGAAGAGACGAGGACGCCGTCCATGGTGACGGTTTTGAATCCGGGCATTTCGGCGACGATCTTGTAGGACCCCGGCACCAGCCCGGTGATCTCGAAGCGCCCCGATTTCTCGGTCATGTAGTTGGCGATCCCGAGAGCGGCGGGCGAAGTGAGGTAGAGGTAGGCCCCCCGGAGAGGGGTGCCCTTGCCGTCCGTGATCCGGCCTTTGATCGTGCCCGTCGGGCCGGCCGCGGCGGCGGTGACGAGAGAGGGCCAAAAGGACGGCGCAAATGGCCAGAGAAATGCGGGCTTTTCTGGTCACTGAGGCCTCCTTGGTCTCTTTCTCCATCGTACTTTTATATTTTTTTCGCCCGGGGTTGTCAAAACAATTAACTCCGGCTCCTGCGGGATGGTTACAGCCCAATAAGCCGCGCCGGCCCCCGCTCATCCCCGGTTTCCCGCCCTGAGACGGGCCCAGGCAGCCGCTCCCACGAGGCCGGCGTCGTTGCCGAGGGCGGCCTTCTCGATGCGGCAGCCGGCGAACGGGATGGGATGGGCCCGCCGGCGGGCCTCCTCGATGACCGGCCCGAGCAGGAGCTTGCCGGCCGAGACGACCCCGCCGCCGATGATCACCTTCTCGGGGTTGAGGGCGGTGATGACGATGCCTATGCCGATCCCCAGCCAATAGGCGAGCCTGCGGAAGCTCTCGAGCGCGGCCGGGTCGCCGGCCTTGGCCAGGAGATAAACATCTTTGGAATCAGTAATATCAGTCCGTCCCGTGAGGGCCTGGTAGTTGCGGACCAGCCGCGGCGCCGAGGCCTCGGTCTCGAGGCAGCCGCGGTTGCCGCAGCCGCAGGGCTCGCCCTCCGGGTTGACGGTGATGTGGCCGATCTCGCCGGCGAAGCCGCCTTCACCCTCCCAGACCTTGCCGTCGAGGATGATGCCCCCGCCGATTCCCGTCCCGACGGTCAGGAGAACGAGGCTGCGCGCGCCGCGTCCCGCGCCGTGCCGGAATTCACCGTAAGCGGCCAGGTTGGCGTCGTTGCCGATGCGGACGGGGACGTCGATGAACCTGCGCAGGGCCGGGAGGATGGGGTAGCCGTTGAGGCTGGGGTAGTTCGGGGATTGGAGGATCTTCCGATCCCTGATGCTGTAGAACCCGGCGATGCCGAAGCCGCAGGAGCGGATGGGGCCGGGCGCCCTCTTCTTCAAGCCCGTCCACGTCTCCTCGAGAACGGCCAGGATCCCGGCCATGGCCTCGGGGCTGCGGACCCGGCCTTTTTGGACCAGACGGCCGTCGCGGTCGACAAGGCCGTACTTGATCTGCGTGCCGCCGATGTCGAACCCGGCGTCATAGGAGGATGTCATGGAGGATTCTCGGGGGCCTGCCCGGCCGGCAGGGTCCGGCGGGCGTCAAGGCAGGCCGTCAGTTCTTGGGGGGCTCGGGGTTCTTGGGGCCTTCGTGGTCGTCCTTGGTGTTCATCGACTTCTTGAAGTTCTTGATGCCCTCGCCGATGGACTTGCCGAGGTCCGGAAGCTTGCGGGCGCCGAAGATGATGATGACGATGAGGAGGATGAGGATCAGTTCGGTCGGTCCGATGGATCCAAGCATGTGTATCTCCTTAGAAATCAGCCCTATTTTCTCCTCTAGAAGATACGCTCCCCCCCCCTAAATGTCAATCCGGGGACCGGCCGTGGACGGGGGCCCCCGATTCTGCGATAATGGGGCGTTTCCATGAAGAATATCAGGAACTTCTCCATCATCGCCCACGTCGATCACGGCAAGTCGACGCTGGCCGACCGGTTCATCGAGCTGACCGGGGCCATGTCCTCCCGGGAGCTCAAGGAGCAGGTCCTGGACACCATGGACCTCGAGAGGGAGCGCGGCATCACCATCAAGGCCCAGACGGTCCGGCTGACCTATAAGAGCCTCTCGGGGGAAGAGTACGTTTTCGACCTCATCGATACCCCCGGCCACGTCGATTTTTCGTACGAGGTCTCGAGGAGCCTGTCGGCCTGCGACGGGGCCCTTCTTGTCATCGACGCCTCCCAGGGGGTCGAAGCCCAGACCTTGGCCAATACCTATCTCGCGGTCCACAACGACCTTGTCCTCGTCCCGGTCATCAACAAGATCGACCTGCCCCAGATCCAGATCGAGGACTCCCTCGAGCAGATGGAGCACATCCTCGGCCTGCCCCGGTCCGACGCCCTGCTCGTCAGCGCCAAGACGGGCCAGGGCCTGCCCGAGCTCTTCGAGGCCGTGGTCGCGCGCATCCCGCCGCCGAAAGGGGACCCGGACGCGCCCCTCAAAGCCCTCCTCTTCGATTCCTGGTTCGACACCTACCGGGGGGTCATCGTCCTCGTCCGCATCATCGACGGCGAGCTCAAGACGGGGGACCGGATCATCCTCATGGCTTCGGGAGCCGAATACGAGGCCGAGGAGGTCGGCTACCTCACCCCCAAGCCGGTCAAGTCGGACGCGCTGAAGACCGGCGAGGTCGGCTACCTCGTGGCCGGCGTCAAGAAGCTCAGCGATGCCCGGGTCGGCGACACGGTCACCCTCCGAAACAACCCCACGGCGACGCCTCTGCCCGGGTTCAAGGAATCCAAGCCCATGGTCTTCTGCGGCATCTTCCCCGCCGGAGAGAGCAACATCGAGGAGCTCCGCGACGCCATGGAGAAGCTGCGCCTGAACGACGCCTCGTTCCAGTACGAGCCGGAGAACTCGCCGGCGCTGGGCCTCGGATTCCGGGCCGGCTTCCTCGGGCTCCTTCATCGGGAGATCGTCCAGGAGCGGCTCGAGCGCGACTACGGCTTGACCCTGATCACGACCGCCCCGAGCGTCGGCTATCGGGTGACGAACCGCAAAGGGGAGACGTTCGAGATCCACAATCCCTCCGAGATGCCCGAGCCGACGGAGGTCGCGATGATCGAGGAACCGGTCATCGAGGCCGTCATCCTGACGCCCGACCGCTACCTCGGCGGCCTGTTCAAGCTTCTCGAAGAGCGCCGCGGCATCCAGAAGAAGATGGAATATATCGGTCCGGGACGAGTGCTCCTGGGCTACACGCTGCCGCTGAACGAGGTCGTCTTCGACTTCTACAACCAGCTCAAGCAGCTGTCGCAGGGCTACGCTTCGCTCGATTACGAATTCACCGGCTACCGCGAGGGGCCGCTGGTCAAGCTCGACATCCTCATCAACGGCGACCCCATCGACGCGCTGTCGCTCGTCGTCCACGAGGACAAGGCCGTGGCCATCGGCCGGGGGCTCGTCGAGCGCATGCGCAAGGTCATCCCCCGCCAGCAGTACGAGGTCGCCCTGCAGGCCGCGATCGGCAAGCGCATCGTCGCCCGGGAGACGGTCAAGCCCTTCCGCAAGGACGTCCTGGCCAAGCTCTACGGCGGCGATTACACCCGCAAGATGAAAGTGCTGGAGAAGCAGAAGGCCGGAAAGAAGCGCATGCGCCGCGTCGGCAAGGTGGACATCCCTCAGGAAGCCTTCCTGGCCATCCTCGAAGTCAAATAGGCCTCGGGGATCGATCTCGCTCAAGGTCTCCAGCTCAAGGGCTCTTCCTCCCTCGGCGTCACCCCCATCCGTGCTCCGGCGGGAAGCGGAGTCGTCGGAGCGGACCGGCAGAATGGGGCTGAGTACGCGAAGCCCAATTCTGCGAGATATCTTCATTGAGTAATTATTTCAGATGTTTCCCAGTCGCGCCGCTCCGAGCCGCTCCGCGGCGCGTCTGGTCCTCCACTCCTTGCAGTCGCTCCGGGTAGGCCCCCACGCCGTTGCGTCATCGCCCCTTCGCTGAGACCAATTCGATCGACCGATCGCCTCGGCCGTGCAAACATCTTTGATTTCTGGCGGTTTCCCCTGAAACTGCCCTCGTCCGTCTCCGGCCCGGCTAAATCACCGCTTATGCTCCCTTCGACGATATCCCTCGGCCTCATTATTAGCGGTCAGCTCTTCTCTTTGTTTCGTAGAACGGCTAAGGCGGGATGACGTATAATGGAATACCGATTTCGATAAGGAGTTATGCATGAACAGAAGCCAATGGAAATCCATCGCGGTCGTGGTCGGCGTTCTGGCGTTCGCCGCCGCGGCAGCCGCTCAAGCCCCGGATACGAAGCCGTACGTCGGCGCGTGGAAAGGCACCCTGAGCATCGCCGGCATGGACCTCGAGATCGGCCTCAACTTCATGCTCGACGAGGCCAAGAAGATCCAGGGAACCTTTGATTCGATCACCCAGGGCGCATCCGGCCTCAAGCTGGGCGACATCGAGATCAAAGACAAGACTGTCACCTTCGTTATCGCCGACCCCAACGTCCCCGGCGAACCCACCTTCAAGGGGACCCTCGACGCGACCGGCAAGAAGCTCTCCGGCGAATTTACCCAGGCCGGCTACGCCGGCACGTTCGCCGTCGAGAAGCAATAGGCCTATTTCGGTGACACACAACTAAATGCACTTAATTGGCGCCCCGCGAAGGGGACCCAGCCAGCGAATTAAGTGTATTTAGGTGGTGTCACCGATTGGGGGTTACGGGAGTCTGTTATTGATGGATTAGGGGATCAAGACATGGCCAAGAAGGATATCGAAGCAGCCCTCGCCCGAGGCGTCGAGATCCTGGAGGCGTTCCTGCCGCTCAAGTCCTGGCTTCTCTTCCCCGTCCTTTATTCGGCCTGCGTCTGGGCCGCCCGTCGCGTCTTCGACTACCGCGAGAGGATCCTGGCCTGGCAGGTCTGGCTCGATCCCGATTTCGTCCGGACCAAGCCCGACGAATTCATCCTGGCCTTCTTTTATGGGAACGAGGCCCTCGGCCGCGAATACGCGGACGAGATCGCCCGGCAGGACCTGCGCGTCCTCCGGGCCGCGTTTCCCGCGCTCTATCCCGTCTTCGGCCTCGAGGACGCTTTTCTGAAGGCGCTCTTCAAGGCGGAGATCGACGCGGCCGATTATCGGGCCATCGTCGTCGAGTTCGCCTCCCGGACGGCCAAAGCCAGGGACGAAATCCGGCCCGCCGCGGCCGACCCGGAATTCTGGAAGGCCCTCTTTTTCGTCGCCGCCGAAGCCGCCTCGCTCGGCCTGCACCTGCTCAAGGACGAAGAGGTCCAGGACATGATCGTCGCCTTGATCAAGGGACCGGTCGGCGTCGGGCCGTCGATCCCTCCCGAAGCATGAAAAACCGAAGTCTGCGGGCCCTCGCTCTCGTTCTCGTCCTTGCCTCCACGGTTTCTTGCCTGACCCATCTGAGCCGGGCCAAGCGCTACTATGCCGAGGGCCAAGACCAGGCCCGGGCTCTTCAAACCGAGCGGGCCATCGCGTACTGGCAGAAAGCCCTCGACGAGGCGGGCCGGGAGTGCCGCCGCAAGCCTTCAGCCCAGGCGTTCACCGTGTTGGGCCTGGCCGAAGCGAACCTCGGCCGCTGGCGTGAAGCGGAATCGTCGTTCCTGACGGCCTTCGCACTCGGCTTCGGCGACGGGGAGGCCTGGGCGTCGGATTCGGCCCTGGCCGGCCTGGCCGCGTCCTTCGAGGACCTGAACCTCGAAGCGCCCGCCCTCCGCATCTATGCCCAGCTCGTCGATAAGTCTGATTTCAAGCCGGCGCTCATGGTCGCGGCCGAGAGGAGGACGAACCTTGTCCTGGCCCGGGCCGCCGATCTCGGTCCGGACGAGAAGGACAGGGCGCTCGCCGCGCTCGTCAAAACCCTGGACCGGCTCCTCGACCGCGACTTCGCCTGCGGCCTCTACCACTATCTCCACGCCCAGGTCGACGGCCATCTCGGCGACCTGCGACGCGCTTACGAGGAGGCGGTCATGGCCCGCGAGCTCGGCCTGCCGTCCGCAAAGATCGGGCGAGACAACGACAACCAGCTCGTGTATTGTTATGTCCGGTTGCAGGATTCGTTGCCCCCGGCCGAACGGGACGCCTTGACGGCGGCCCAGGCCCGCTGGGCGGCCAAGTGGGGCTGGCCGGACGACCGGACGCCGGTCTGGAAGAAGGAGTGACCGATGCTGCCGACGATCGCCTGGCGAGGCCGTTCCGTCATCATGATCGACCAGCGCAAGCTTCCCGGCCAGGAGACCTACGTCCGCTGCCGCACCTATATCCAGGTGGCCCAGGCCATCGAGAAGATGGTCGTCCGCGGCGCCCCGGCCATCGGTATCGCCGCGGCCTACGGCCTCGTTCTGGGGACCATGGCCCTGAGCGCGGAAACGGGCCGCTCCCTCGACCGCGATTTCGAGAAGGTCTACAAGCGCCTCGAGCGGACGCGGCCGACGGCCCGGAACCTCTTCTGGGCCCTGGAAAGGATGAAGGCGGTCTACGAGCGGACGCGGTCCGAAGGCCTTCGAGCGCTCCGGACGGCCCTTCTCGACGAAGCCAAGGCCATCGAACGCGAGGACGCCGAGACCAACCGGGCCATCGGGCAGCACGGCCAGGCCCTGCTCGGCGACGGCTGGACCGTGCTCACGCACTGCAACGCCGGGGCGCTGGCCACGGCCGCATACGGCACGGCGCTCGGCATCGTCCGCGCGGCGGTCGCGGAGGGCAAGTCGATCCGGGTCTTCGCCGACGAGACCCGGCCCTTCCTCCAGGGCGCGCGCCTGACCGTCTGGGAGCTCGACCGGGACGGCATCCCGGTCGTCCTCATCACCGACGGCATGGCCGGCTGGTTCATGCGCCGGGGCGAGATCAAGGCCGTCGTCGTCGGGGCCGACCGGATCGCCCGCAACGGCGACACGGCCAACAAGATCGGGACCTATTCGCTGGCCGTCCTGGCCAAGGAGAACGGCATCCCCTTCTATGTCGCGGCGCCGACGAGCACGATCGACCTCACGCTCCCTGACGGGGGCGGCATCCCCATCGAGGAGAGGAACCCGGACGAGGTCCGCGAGATCGGCGGGCGCCTGATCACCGTCCCTTACGTCGAGGTGCGCAACCCCGCCTTCGACGTCACGCCGGCCTCGTACATCACGGCCATCGTCACGGAGCGCGGCGTCCACCGCCCGCCGTTCGAAAAGAGCCTCGGCGGCTCGGCGAGATGAGGCGATCGAGCGGCACGCCCCGATTTTGCGAAAGGGGGGGATAAAATGACCACGAAAAAGGGCCTGGGGCGCCCCAGGTCATCAAGGGCGGTTTTCTCTACGAGGTCCGTCAGGACGAGGACAAAGGCCTCACCAGGATCATCCGACATCGGATCACGAATTGGAGCGATTTCCGAGCAGAAAAGAAGGCCTCCCGGGGGGGGCGGGGTGGATTGATCTTTCTGGCCATTCGACGGCCAGGCTTGACAACTATAATAGCTTTTGTTATATTTTAATTAGTTTTGATTATGTTTATTGGACAGAAAATGAAAAATATCGAGCTTGATCGACGTTGGCTATCTGTCGATGATGTCGCAGTTTATCTCGGCATCGGACGGGGTACGGTTTACAAGTGGGTCGAACGCTATGCCCTTCCCGCAAAGAAGGTCGGGCGATTGCTGAAGTTTCGGAGGGCCGAGATCGATGAGTGGATGGAATCGCGCACACGGGCAAAAGCCCCTAAGGCAACTTCCGATCGGTTCATCCGTCAGCTCCGGCAGGCCATGCCCGAGATCAAAAGCAGGTTTGGCGTCCGAACGTTGGGCCTCTTCGGTTCCGCGGCCCGAGGAGAAGCCGGGCCGGCGAGCGACGTTGACGTTCTCGTCGAATTCGAAGAGCCGACGTTCGATCGTTATATGGACCTGAAGTTCTACCTCGAGGATATCTTCGGAAGACCCTGCGACCTCGTGCTTGCGGACTCCTTGAAAGAAGGCGTGCGCGGCTCCGCCTTGAGCGAGGTCGTCTATGCCTAGGGATCCCCAGGTCAATATCGAGGACATCCTCGAAGCCGTTCGACGCATACGATCGTACACGGAGCGCATGAGTCCGAACGAATTCGTCATGAGCCCCATCACGATCGACGCCGTCGTCCGGAACCTCGAGATCATCGGCGAGGCGGCCGCCAGGCTTCCGGACGAGATCAGAGCCCGTGCGACCGATATCGAATGGCGCAAGATCATCGGCCTTCGGAACATCCTCGCCCACGAGTATTTCGGGGTCAATACGACGATCCTCTGGGACGTGGTCGCCAACAAGGTGGAGCCGCTCGAGCGTGCCTGCAGGACGATGCTCGAGGGCGGCGGGCGATAGTTCAGAGGCCCGTTACGCCCGATCTTTCCTGAATAGCTCCCGCGCCTCGCGGGCCTTCTCGGCGCCCCAGGCCCGGAGGCCGTCCCCGTGATAATAGAGGACGGGGATGACGACGAAGACGAGCATCGTCGAGGTCGTCAAGCCGCCCACCGTGCACAGGGCCAGCGACGACCAGATCTGCCGCTTGTTGGCTTCCGCCCCGATGAGGAGCAGCGGCAGCATGCCGAAGATCGTCGTCGACGTGGTCATGAAGATGGGCCGCACCCGGTCCTTCGTGCCGCGGACGACGGCCTCGAGGAGTCCCAGCCCCTGCCGCCGCCTCAGGTTGATGTGATCGACGAGCAGGATCGACGTTGCTGACGACGATCCCCGAGAGCAGGATGACGCCGATGTAGGCCGTCGGGTCGAAGGGCGCCTTGGCCACGACGAAGGCGACGAAGACGCCGATGAGCGAGAGCGGCACGGCCAGCAGGATGAAGAAGGGCAGGACGAACGACTCGTAGAGGGCCGCCAGGATCATGAAGATGATGACCAGGGCGACGGCGATGGCGAAGTTGATCTGCTTCTGCTCCTCCTCGGTCACGTACCACTGCTCGTCGAGCGTCGCCGAGAAGCCCGGCGGCAGGTGGAGCGATTCGAACACCGCCTTGCGGTAGCGCTCCTCGGCCTTGGACGGGCCGCGGAACTCCCACATGATCGTCTGCTGGAACTGCTGGTTCTCGCGGTCGATCGAGCCGGGGATGGGCGTCTCGACGAACGACGGCGATCTCGCCGAGCCGGAGGTATTCCCCGCCCCGCGTCAGGATGAGGGCCTCGCTGAGACCGCGCATGTCGAGCGTCGCCGCGTCGGGGTACTTGACCGAAACGGTGATGTCCTTGCCTTCCGTCCGGATCCGGGCCGGCTGGCCGAAGGTCCCCTGGATCATCGTCTGCGAGGCGACATAGAGATAGGCCGGGTCGATGTCGTAGCTCTTGAGGGCCCCTTGATCGATCTTGAGGATGTCCTCGACGCGTGTCCCCCCGCCACCAGCCGTAGCGGCTCGAGACCGTCCGGACCTCCTTGATCCGCGGGTTGCGGCGCAGCGTCTTTTCGAGATCGGCCGTGATCTCCTTCAGTTTCTTGAGGTTGTAGCCGTAGAACTTGATCCGCGAGCTGTAGAACGTGCCCGCGCCCATGCTGGAGGCGTAGTATTGCGGGTCGAAGCCCGAGACGCTGATGTCGATGCCGGCGAACTGGGTCGCCAGCTGGATGAGCTCTTCCTTGAGGGCGTAGGGCCGGTAGGATTTCTCGATGGCCGGCGGGAAGCCGATGATGGCCTGGGCATTTTCGGGGACGATGCGGACGTTCATCTCCTTCTCGTAGTCCTGGGCCACGACCTTCTCTTCGAAGGCCCGGATCGTCTCGTCGGTCCGGGCGATGTCGGTCCCCGGCGGCATGCCGACCCGGACGTAGAGATACTCCTTCGAATACCAGGGGTACCAACGGCCCATCGTCACCTCGGCCCGGAACCATTTGTAAGTCCCGAAGAGAAGGGCCGCGACGACGAGGAGGACCTCGACGGGTGGCGGATGAGGACGCCGAGGGCCTTCTCGAAACGGGGGCTCCGCTTCTCCCCGCGCGTCGCCGTCCCTTCTTCTTCTTGCTGTCGAGAAGGCGCGGGCTGAGCGCGGGAACGAGGGTGAAGGAGACGAGCAGCGATGCGGCCATGGCCGAGGCGATGACGATGGCCAGGGGCAGGTAATAGATCTTGAGCTTGCCCTGGAAGAAGGGAAAGCTGAAGAAGACGGCCATGATCGTCAGCGTCGAGGCCAGGACGGCGATGAAGACCTCCTTGGGGCCCTGGATCGAGCCGCCTCGCGTGCCGCGAGGCCGCCCTCCCGGAGGCGGAGGATGTTCTCGAAGACGACGATGGAGTTGTCGACGAACATGCCGAAGCCCAGGGCCAGGGCCCCGAGGGTCAGCATGTTCAGGGAGATCTTGAAGGCGTAGATGAGGTTGAAGGTGATGACGATGGAAAAGGCGATCGAGGACAAGATGAGCAGCGACGGCTTGACCCGCCGAAGGACGACAAAGATCATGACGAAGACGATGGCCGTGATCAGCCCGGCGAGAAGGGCGAGGTCGTTGAGGTTCTTGCGGATCTCGTTGCTCTCGTCGTCGACGCTCTTGAAGGCGAGATCGGGCGGGAGCTCCTTCTTCACTTCCTCGAGCTTGCTCTTGACGTCGGCGGCGACGCGCAGGGTGTTCGCCCCGCGCTCCTTGGACACGGTCAGGCTGACCGTGGGCTGGCCGTTGATGCGGTGGATCTGGCGGATGTCGGCGTAAGTCACCTCGACCTTGGCCACGTCCTTGACCAGGATGGGGTTGTCGCCCGAGTGGGCGACGACCGTCTGGCGGAGCTCGTCGATGTTGTCGATGCGGTCGGCGAACTTGAACAGGAACTCCTGGTTGCCGCGGCGGACCCGGCCCGTCGGATAGGTCCCGAGCCGCCTCCCGATGGCCGCGTTGACGGTATACGGGTGGAGGCCGAGGGCCTTGATCCGGTCCTCGTCGAGCACGACCCGGATCTCGGGCTCCGAGCCGCCGGCCACCTCCACGTCCGAGACGCCGCGGACCGAGCCGAGGCCGATCTCGAGCTTCTCTTTGACCAGCTCCTGGAGCTCCTGGAGACCGTAGCGTCCCGAGACCGTATACTCGAGGAACGGCCGGACCCGGAAGTCCTCGGGAACGTAGGGTTGGACGAAGGGCCGGACCAGGGGCGGCAGGAGCGGACGGGCTTTGGTCAGCTCCTCGCGCAGGGCGAGCGTCGCGAACTCCATGTTCGTCTTGGGATCGAACTCCAGGGTGATCCGGGAGAGGCCGATCTCGGAGGTCGAGGTCATCTTGGTGATGCCCTTGACCGCGGCGCAGGCCTCCTCGAGCGGCGCCGTCACCTGGGTCTGGATGACCTCCGGGGGCACCCCGTACCAGGGCGTCACGATGTCGGCCATGGGGAAGCTTTCTTTCGGGGCCAGCTCGATCGGCGTGTTCAGGAACGAGTAGACGCCGGTCGCCAGGAGGGCCAGGAAGATCATGGCCGTGGCCACCGGGCGGTCGATGAAGAACTTCATCCCTTGCGGCGCTCCACCCACTCGTAGAGGACGGGGATGAGGATGAGGGTCATGAAGGTCGAGAAGGTCAGGCCGCCGATGACGACGATGGCCAGCGGCTGCATGAGCTCGGCGCCGCGCTCCAGGGCCAGGGCCATGGGGATGAGGCCGACCAGGGTGCTCCCGGTGGACATGAGGATCGGCCGCAGCCGGACGTGGCTGCCCTCCTCGACGGCCTCCCGGAGCGGCATGCCGCCGCGGCGAAGCTGGTTCGTGTAGTCGATCTTGACCGTGGCGTTGTCGACGACGATGCCGACGAGGACGACGAGACCGATGATCGAAATGACGTTGTAGGTCTGGCCGGTAAGGAGGAGGGCGACGACCGCCCCGGCCGCGCCCATGGGCAGGGTGGCCATGACGATGAAGGGGTGGACGAGCGACTCGAACTGGGCGGCCATGATCATGTAGGTCAGGAGCGCCGCCAGGAGCAGGGCCAGGACGAGGGATTGGAACGATCGCGACATCTCGTCGCGCTCGCCGCTCCAGGTGATGCGGTAATCGGTCGGCAGGCGCATGCCGGAGATGGCCTTGTCGATGGCCGGCGTCACCTGGCTGAGCTTGCGCCCCTTGAGGTTGGCCGTCACCAGGACCTCGCGCTGCTGGTTCTCGCGGCGGATCTCGCGCGGCCCGCGGACGATCTCATAGGAGACGAGATCGCGCAGGGGCACGGCCCGGCCCTCGAAGGGCAGGGTCTCGCCGAGAAGAGCCTCGATGTTCTCGCGCGTGGCGTCCTCGAGGCGGACGAGGATGTCGTACTTCTTCTCCATCTCCCGGAACTGCGTGGCCACCCGGCCGCGAACGGCGCTGACGAGGAAATCGCCGATCGTCGAAGGCGACAGGCCGGGGTACTTTTTGAGGGCCTCCTTGTCGACCGTGACCTTGAACTCGGGCTTGCCCTCGCCGATGTTCGTGGTCACGTCGGTAACGCCGGGAATGGCTGCGAGGCGGGCGGTGAGGTCGGCGGAAATTCTCTTGAGGCGGTCGAGGTCCTTGCCCTTGACCTGGAGGCCGATCTCCGCGGCCGACAGGGCCAGGAATTGGTTGATCGTCGACTGCCCCCGCAAGACCGTGTAGGTGATATCGGGGAACTCGGACAGGCGCGAGCGGGCGGCGTCGAGGACCCGCTCGAGTTCCTTGGGCTTCCGGACCTCGACGAAAAAGCGGGCCGAGTTGACGGAGATATTGGGGTCGGCGCTCTCCATGCCGCTGACGATGCCGACCTGGGACAGGACGGTCTTGACCGGCGCCAGGCCGCGCAGGTGCGACTCGAGCATCACGGACATCGCGGTCGTTTGCTCGAAGGAAAAGTCGACGGGCATCTTCAGGTCGAGCTCGAAGGCCGTCGTCGCCATCGGCGGCATGAGTTCGCTGCGGATGAGA
This sequence comes from Candidatus Aminicenantota bacterium, assembly GCA_963743205.1. GTDB lineage: Bacteria > Acidobacteriota > Aminicenantia > Aminicenantales > Saccharicenantaceae > RBG-16-66-30. The sequence continues at coordinate 783,746 of CAVUOW010000005.1, read as the reverse complement.
CCGCCGAGGGCGAAGACGGCGGCGAAAAAGACCAGCGTCCAGGCTATGACCCGGCCCTTGTGGTCGAGGCTCCAGCGGAGAAAGCGCTGGTAGCCGACGATGAACCGGCCGTAGACGACGTTGAAGGCCGAGAAGACCGCTTTGAGGAGCGGCCGGAAGGGCAGGGCGATGTAATGGCTGACGAAGGCGAAGAGCTGGACGAAGAAGCTGACCAGGAAATTCAAGGCGTAACCGAGGCCCTTGAAGACGGCGTAGAAGAAGACGCGCAGGGCCCGGAGAGGAAAGGCCAGGAAGGCCAGGAGGCGTCTCTTCCGCGCGGGCTGTTCGACTCCGAGGGCGGGGCCTGAGGCCGTCCCCGGGCTTCCGGAGCTTCCGGGCTTCCAGACTTTGCCGAGCCCCCACGTCCAGCGCCAGCGGCCCTCCTTGCCGATGCCGAAGTCGAACTCGCGCGATTCGAGCGTGGCGATGAGGGTCAGCGAGACCAGGAGCGAAGCCAGCAGGGCGAAGGTGACGGTCAGGGCCGTGTCCTTGAACAGCTGCCCGGCCATGCCGTGGACGTAGATGACGGGCAGAAAGACGACGATCGTCGTCAGGGCCGTGGACACGACGGCCGGGCCGACCTCCTTCGTCCCGATGTAGGCCGCCTCTTTGAGGCCCTTCCCGAGCGAGCGGTGGCGGAAGATGTTCTCCGAAACGACGACCGCGCAGTCGTCGAGCATGCCCACCGCCAAGGCCAGGCCGCCGAGCGACATGATGTTGAGGGTGATGTTGCCGAAAAAGAGCAGGCTGAACGCGCCGATGACCGAGATGGGGATGACCGTGCCGATGATGAGCGGCGTCTTCCATTCCTGGAGGAAGATGAGCAGGGTCAGGAAGGCCAGGATCGCGCCCTGGATGAGCTCGTCCTTGACGGCGCGGATGGCGTCCTCGATCGTCTTGGCCTGCTCGTTGACGACGCTCAACGCGATGCCGGGGTTTTCCGCCCGGATCTGGCCGATCGTCTCGCGGACGAGCTTGGTCACCTTGACCGTGTTGGCCCCGGACTCCTTGCGCACGAGAAGCCCGATGCTCTCGGCGCCGTCGAGGCGGGTCATGCCCTGGCGCTCCTTGATCGAATCGTGGACCGTGGCCACGTCGCGGAGGCGGACGACGCCGCCTTCCTTCGTGACGAGGAGCCCGATCTCGCCGATCTCGTCGAGGGACTCGAACTCGCCGACGACGCGGAGGGCGTACTTGAACGTCCCCTTGCGGATCGTCCCGCCCTGAAGGTTGCGGTTGAAGGCGTCGACGCGTTGGGCGACATTATCGACCGTGAGTCCGTAGAGAGCCAGCTTCTGCGGGTCGGCCTCGACCTGGATCTCGCGCTCGACGCCGCCCGTGATCTCGGCCGAGCCGACGCCCTCGATCTGCTCGAGGCGCGGCTTGATGAGCTCCTCGGAGAGCTCCTTGAGCTCGAGGAGCGTCCGGTCGCCGGAGAGGGCCAGGGTCATGATGGGCCGGCTCTGGGGGTCGAGAGGGATGATGGTCGGGCTCTCGGCGTCCTCGGGGAAGCGGTCCTTGGCGTTGTCGAGCTGCTCCCGGGTGTGGAGCATGGTGAAGTCCATGTCCGTGCCCCAGTCGAACTCGAGGGTCAGGAGCGAGACGCCCTCTTTCGACACCGATTCGACGCGGCGTAGGCCGGGGATCCGGCTGACCGCCGACTCGAGCGGGGCGGTGATGAGCGTCTCGACCTCCTCGGGCGCGACGCCGGGGTAGTTGGTGATGACCGACAGGCGCGGGTAGCTGATGTCGGGCAGGAGGTCGACCGAGAGCTCCCGGAGCGAGACGGCGCCGAGAAGGATGACGGCGACGTAGAACATGTACATCGTCACCGGCCGGTCGACGGCCATGCGGGCGAGCTTCACGACGTCCGCTCCTGGTTCCGATTCATGCCTTCCTCCTGAGAGCGTACTACTGGCATCGTCCTGTTAGATCACGATACGGTATTTCTTGATCGAGAACGTCTCGTCCTCGGACCATTCGACCATCCAGAGGTATTCGCCGTCGAGCGCGCATTCGCCCGGGGAGACAATGTTCTTTAGGCCGGCCTCCGGAAGCTTGAGCCAGAAGCAGTCCCGGTAGATCCCGTCGCCGTCGAAAACATCGATGAGAACGCCTCTGGCCTTGTCCTTCGTAGATGTTACCGCCCAAATCTCGTTGTCGCGAGCGAGGACGTTCTCGATGTCGTTCTCGTATTTCAGCTCGGGCGGCCCGTAGTGCTTGCCGTCGATGATGAGGCCGCCCTTTTTTTGCGCTTCCGTGAGCGGTTCGGGCTTGACGCGCTCATAAGTCCGCCGAAACTCGCGGACGACCTTGTCGGCGGCCGGGTCATAGATCTTCAAGAGGTATTCGCTGGTGTGCGCGAGGGCGATGAGCTTCTGCCGGAACGGGACGGCTATCAAGTTGCTGATGGGAAGCAGGCCGCCCCCGCCAGACGGCGACGAGATGACGTACGATTTCGTCGGGAAGGCGGAGAGCGTTTTCATTTCACCCGTGGCCTCATTCAAGGCGATGAAGACATGCGGGACGTCGACGTAATCCGGGTCGCCCTTGACCCGGGGAAACTGCCAGGAATGGATATAGAAGTTCCCTTCCTGGAACAAGACGGCCGTCATAATCGACCGGGTTTCGTTGCGGGCTGGGACCTCGCGCTCATATTTTCCGAAGTGGTCGAAGAATAGGAGCTTGTTGGGTCCCCTCGCCTGGATAATGACGTTCCTCTCCGTCGCCAGGCAGGCGCCGCCATACTCCATTTCTCCGGGCCCCTGTCCTTTTTTGAACAGGTTGTACTGGAATCTGCCGCCTTTGTCGAATTGCAGGACCTGTTTTTCGTCCAGGAGGAATAGCGAGCCGCTGGGCGCGGTTGTGAGGCCTTGCGGCCTTTTAAAGTAAAAGGCGCTCGTCCCCTCGTCCGAGATAGTCAGGACCTCTTGCGGCACGACCACACGCCCGGCGTTCGCCGCCTTCGGCTTGGCCGGGTTCTCGACGATCTGCCCGGCCGGCGAGGCCGGCGCCGCAGGTGATCCTGCCAGGAGCAGCAGAACGAAGGAAAGGATGACCGGCCATCCCGCCTTTTGGCGATAGATCCCTCTCCTCATTTCCTTCCCCCTATTTTCCGATCCTGTACTTGACGATTGACGGATCGGCTCGTCCTCGTCCTTCTCCTGGCAGAACATGAAGCCCTCCTCGACCGCCATCAGGGCTCTTGCCCGCTCCGAGATAGAAGCTGTCGGTGAAGCGGCCGTCTTTGTCGAAGACATCGATGAGCCGGCCCCTCGCCTTGTCATCTGTGGAGGTCTCGACCCAAAGGTGAGCGGTCGTGGGATAGAGGTTATTGATGTCCGGCATGAACTCGTATTTTGGCAAGCCGTTCTTCCGGCGTTCATCCTCCTTCGCGTCGGTCAGGACCATACGGGCCTTTGAGTAAACCCGGCTTAATCTCTTGAGGGTCGCCCCGGAGGTCGGGTCCAGGACCTCGATCACGTAGTCCCAGCCGTTGAATACGTAGAGGGCCTTGCCGTCCGCGCCCGGCTTTACGACCAATAGGTCAAAGGACGCCGTGTGGGGCGCCAAGAAGGCCCGGCTCTTGAGGGTCATGATGTCCCTGGCCTTCCGCCCTGCCCCGCCGACTGCGGTCAGCCTGTAGGGGATGTCCACGTACTTCCCCGTGAATTCGTTCCGCGGCGGCCAGACGAATGTCAGGAACAGGGATCCTTCAGGAACAACCCCAATAAAGTCGGGATCTAAGAGGCTCGCGATGTCATACTGTTCCTGAAAGCGGCCCTCGAAGTCCGCGCGCCAGAAGCGGCCGGAGTTGCGGTGCAGGATGAAGAGGTCCTGGCCGTGGAGATCATATTGAAAAGCGCTATCCGACATTTCTCCGGGGCCCTGCCCCTTTTGGAAGATGTCTTTGAGGAATTTCCCGTCGGCCGAGAATCTGAGGAACTGCCCGGCCTCGCGGAGAAAGATCGAACCGTCGTCCGCGATCCGGAGATCTTGGGGATACTTGAAGAAGAACTCCCCGGCGTCGTCGGTAATCCGCCAGACCTCGGTGAGCTTCAGGACGCGCCCGCCGTCCTGGGCAAAGGGCTTGGCCGGATTCTCGATGATGTTTTGGGCACCGATCAAGCTGCCCAGCCCCAGGATGGCCATGACCGCCAGGCCCGCGGCAGTCCGGCCCGCCCGGACGGCGATGTCCGAGCTCATTTCTCCACGATCCGGTACTGATAGACCGTGACGCCGCGCTCGCGGTCGATGAGGAAGAGGCTGTCGCCGGCGATGCGGATGACGTCGGCGAAGTGGGTGAGCGGGATCTCGCCGAGCAGGACGCCGTCCGGGTCGAAGATCTCCAGCTTGAAAGCGTCGGTCGTCCGGACATCGGTGTTGCCCTCGGTCTTGACGGAGACGTTGGAGACGCCGCCGCCGCTGCTGCCGGCCATCATCATGGAGGTCTGGACCTTGCTCCTCCTTCCGGAGCTGGCGGGCATAGGTCACGACCCAGGCGCGGCCCCGGTCGTCGACCGCGATCCCCACCGAGCAGGTGTTCATCTCCGGCGCGGACATGGAGATCCCGCCGCCCGAGCGGTCGATCTTGCCCTTCTTCTTGACCTCGGTGCTGTAGTTGAGCGGCCGGTCGGCCCTCCAGACGAGCGTCCCGTCCGGGGCGTACTTCTCGACCCTGTTCTGGGCGTTGAAGCTGACGTAGCAGGGCGCCCTTTCCGTCGACGTCGATCGTCTTCGCGTTCCCCACGGCGTTTGTTATGGACTCGCCGAAATCGGTGAGCCGGCCGAACGAGCCGGCGATCCGGCCGTCCGCGGCGATCCGGCGGAACAGGCGCATCTCGTCCGGCCGTCTTGGCCGGCTGGTTGGGTCTCGGAAAGGAATAGGTCGAGCCCTGGCCTACGAAATCCCCCGAGGGGAGGGGGCGGACGCCGCTGATCATCTCTTCCTTGACGACCACGGACCGGGCGTCGCGGCCGCCGCCGACGATGACATGGATGCGGGCTTGAGGCGAATCGGCGACCACAAGGTTGCCGTCCTTGTCGAAATCCGATCGCGTCCGGCATGAGGAACTCGCCGGGGCCCTGACCCTTGCGGCCGATCGTGGCCAGGAACTTGCCGTCCGGTCCGAACTTCTGGATGCGGGTGTTGGCGGAGTCGAGGACGTAGATGTTCCCGTCTTTGTCCACGGCCACATCGGACGGGTAGTTGAAGGCCAGATGCTCGTCCTCGGTCTCGACGTCGCCGATCTTGCGGACGAGCTCGAGGACGATCTGGGGGTTCTTCCCCCACATGCCGCCTTTGATGTTGTGGACGACGCGGACGCCGTCGACGGTCTCGGTCTTTTGCGGGGCGGGAACCGCCGTCAGAAAGAGGGGGATGATCGCGATAACGACGAGGGACGGGACGATGGCCAGGGCGATGAGCCGAATGGGAGATTTCACGGCAGCCTCCGGGTCCAGCGGCTACTGGACGATGGTGACCTTGGTGTCGTGGGCCAGGGTGATGTGGCCCTCGACGATGACGGTATCGCCCGCCGAGACGCCCCAGCCCGGCTCCTTGCCCGGCAGGACCTCGGCGAACTTCTCGTTCTCCAGACCGACCTCGATGTAGCGCCACTTGGCCACGTCGCCCTCGACGGCGAAGACGAGCTTGCGGCCGCCCCGGACGAGGATGGCCTGCTGGGGGACGAGGAGCCGGCCGGTGAAGATCTCGGTCGGGAACTCGACCTCGGCGTGCATGCCCGGCTTGATCTCCTCGGACGCGTTGTCCATCGTGACGTAGACGCCGCAGGTCTTGTCCTCGGCGTTGATGACCGGGCTCACGGCCTCGATGCGGCCGCGGAAGGTCCGGCCGGGGAAGGCGCTGAAGCGGAGGTCGACCTCGCGGCCGGCGACGACCTTGCCGACCTCGCTCTCGAGGACCTTGGCCTTGACCTTGATGCGGCTGATGTCGACGAGCGTGAAGAGATCGCGGCCCGGGTCGATCCTCTCTTTGGGCGAGAGCTTGACGTCGGTGATGATGCCGGCAAAAGGCGCGCGGATGCGGGTCTTCTCGAGGTTGAGGCGGGCGATCTTGACGTCGACCTCGGCCTGGGTCAGGCCCTTGGTCGCGGCCTGGACCTCGTCCTTCTTGCGGCCGGATTCGATCAGGGCCAGCTCCAGGGCGGCCTGGGCCTTTTCGAGGTCGGCCTGGGAGGCGACTCCGCTTTTGAAGCCCTCGGAGATGCGGTCGTAATCGGATTGGGCCTTGGCGAGCTTATCCACGACGGCTTGGGGAGTCGGCTGGTCGGTCAACGAGAACTGCCTCTCGACGAAAAGCTCGGACAGGTAGCGCAGGCGCTGGGCGTCGAGCCTTTCCAGGTTGAGACGGTACTCGCGATCGTCGAGCTCGACGAGGAGGTCGCCCTCGCGCACGTGGCGGCCTTCGGCGGCGTACAGGTTCTTGACGACCCCGCCGACCTCGGACTTCATGGCGATCCGCTTCTCGGTATACGCCTCGCCCGGGGACTTCAGGGTCATGACCAGGTCGCCGATAAAGGCCTTGGAGACCTTGACGGGCAGCGGCGCGGCCTCGACCTTTTGATCAGGGGCTTGGGCGGACGAGGCTGGAGAAGACTGCGCGGTGGCGGCTTCCGTTCCGGCCGCGGGCTTGGCGGGGTTCTTGCCGAGGGCGAAGAAATAGATCCCGGCGGCGGCGAGGACGACGACGAACCCGCCGAGGACGGCTTTCGGGATGCGCATCAACCACCTCCTCATCGAGCGAAAGAGAGGACTTCGGGAATTCTACGTTCGTGGCCCAAAATTAGCAACTTCCGGGCATTTTTCCGGGAGATCCTCTCACCAAGATAGACATCCGGAGAGCCGGAATATTCCCACGGCTCTCGAGATAATTACGCCCCGCCGGCTCAAGGCGTTGCGGAGAGTGCGAAAATTTTAGCACTACAGGCTCGCAAGGCGGGTTTCGGGGACATATCTCTCGGGTACGTGTCCCCAAGTTCTCCTGACGAGAGGGGTTTTTTCTGTTAAACTGACGGCGAAAGGCCGGCCCGAAGTGTTCGTCCTAGCCATCGAAACATCGTGTGACGAAACCTCCGCGGCAGTGCTTCGCGCTCCCGATATGGGGACATGTACCTCTGGTACGTGTCCCCCCGATCCCGCCCCCGAGATTCTCAGCAACATCGTCCTGTCCCAGGACGAGATCCACGCGCCGTACGGGGGGGTCGTGCCCGAGCTGGCCTCGCGTCAGCACATCAAGACGATCGCTCCGACCGTCGGCGAGGCGATGGCCAGGGCCGGCGTCGGGCTCGACGCGATCGACCTCTACGCCGTGACCCAGGGCCCCGGGCTCATCGGGTCGCTCCTCGTCGGCCTGTCCTTTGCCAAGGGGCTGGCCTATTTCCACAAGAAGCCGCTCATCGGCATCGACCATCTCCACGCCCACCTTGAAGCCTGCTTTCTCGAGAACCCGGCCATCGCCTATCCCGTGCTGGGGCTGCTCGTCTCCGGCGGGCACACGGCCCTCTACCTGATGGAAGAGCCGCTCTCGTACAAGCTCCTGGGCAAAACGCGCGATGACGCGGCGGGGGAGGCCTTGGACAAGATCGCGAAATTCCTCGGCCTCGGCTATCCTGGAGGACCGGTCATCGAGAAGCTCGGGCAAGGGCGGCGACGCCAAGGCGTTTCCCTTCGCGGTGCCGCGGACCAAAGACCGCAGCCTCGACTTCAGCTTCAGCGGGCTCAAGACCGGGGCCCTCAAGCTGATCCGGGAGAACGGCATCACGGCCGGAAACCCGCGGTTGGCCGATTTCTTGGCCAGCTTCGAAGAGATCGTTGCCCGGACACTCGTCGACCACGTGCAGGCGGCGGCGGACCAGGTCCAACCGAAATCGCTTGTCCTGTGCGGCGGCGTCGCCCGGAACATGCGCCTGCGGACGCGCTTCCAGGAATTCGCACGGCGGGCCGGCCTCGACGCCTACATCCCCGCGCCAAAGCTCTGCACGGACAACGCCGCCATGGTCGGCGCCATCGCCCTCAAGAGGTTCGCCCGATCGCCCGGCCTCACGACGGACCTCGACCTCGACGCCTTCGCCCGTTAAATCGGGGACACAATACCTATTCCCCAATTAGACCGTTGGACGCCCGAATGCCGCTTTGCCAGAAATTCGGGGACATAACCCTTTTCTCCGGAAAAGGGATCGTGTCCCCGGAATTCCCCCGTCGACGAAATTGGGGAATTGGTATTGTGTCCCCGATTTAGAATTAGCGGACGTCGTATCTGAGGAACGAGACGTAGGCGAGAACGAAGAAGACGAGGCCGTAGCCGAGGAGCAGGACGAATCCGGGCAGGGCCGCCTGCACACGCGCTCCCAGCCGTTCCTCGCGGAATTCGAACTGGGGCCGGTCGCTCATGTCGACGGCCGTGTTCCACCAATCGGTGGCCGGATCCTTGGCCTGGAGAGCGGCGAGCTTCTTTCGCTCGTATTCCCCGAAGGCCCGGTCCCACACCCCGCGCAGCTGCTCGAAATAGGCGGCGTTCTTTATGCCCGTCGAGCTGAGATCGGTCGCCAGGTACGAGAAGACGGCCAGGGGCGAGATCATGGAGATCGTCCGGGAAAGCGACGTTTGGGCCTTTTCTTTCTGGGCCGCGGCATTCGTCAGAGCCGTTATCTTTTCCCCCTGGGTCCGGTTGGCCTCGTCCCAAGCGGCCGAGACGGCCTTGCGGCGCGCTTCGAACGCTGCCCGCGCCGCCGGATCCTGTTCCACGAGCCGCTTCTTGTCGCCCTCGGACAGCTTCTCCGAAAGGATCGGATACTTGGCCAGGACGTCGCGCAGCCGCTCGGCTTCGAGCTTTCGCCCGAGGTCGTCCCTCTCCGTGTCGCCGAGCCGGCTGGCCTCCCGTTCGACCTGGATCCGCGAGGGCGTCGGCGACAGGAAGGAGGCGATGTAGGGGCTCAAGCTCGGCACGACCAGGACGAGAACGACCCAGACGAGGAGCGAGGTCATGATCGAAGCCGAGCTCGTCTGGTGCCGCGCCGATATGAAGACGCCCAGGGCGTAAAAAAGCATGACGTAAAGGAATGTCCCGACGGTGATCAATCCCAGCGCGCCCCAATCGGCCGAGCTCCAGCCGACGCCCGGGTGGACGAGGATGACGAGCAGCCCGACGACGAGCGACATGACGTAGGGGACGAGGAGCGTCAGGCCGCCGCCGGCGATCTTGGCCAGGATCACCTGGGGCCGCGGCGAGCCCGTTGGCCAGCATCAGCTTCAGCGTCCCGTCCTCTTTCTCGCCGCTCACGGCGTCGTAAGCGAAGATCAGGGCGACGAGGCTCATGAGGATGGTGACGACGAAGACGAGGTCGACGAGGGGGAACATGACCGGCAGGGGATCGTCGTCGAACTCCGACAGGTTGACGTCGGCCGACAATCCCCGGACGAGGACCTCCGAGGGGAGGGGCGGCATCTGGGCTTGGAGGATGTTCGAGATGCGGTTGAAGTGGGCGTAGCTCCGCAGGTAGGTCTCGGTCTCGGCCCGGCGCAGCGAGGCGTCGCTCACCTTTTTCAGGTAGTCGCTCGTCAGGACGAAGGTCGTGACGGGCACGACGACGAGGAGGAGGGCGAGCGTCACCACAAAGCGGAAGGATAGGATGTTCCCCAGGATCTCTTTCCTGACGATGGCTTTGAACATGATGTCTCCGAGCCTCCTCAGCGGACGTCGTACCGGACAAAGCCGACAAAGGCCAGCAAGAAGACGGCGCTGGCCACGAAGATATTGATGACCAGAAACTTCAGGGCCGGGCCGGCGCGCTCGATGAACGACATCGGCTTTTCCACGAATTGCGGCACCCGCTCGAAGGCGACCGGCTTGCGCGTCGTCGAGACGTTCTCGCTCGGGTTATACCAATGCGGGCTGTCCTTGTCCGCTGCGTCGAGAGATTTGAAGAAGCTCAGCATCTGCCCCTGATAGACGTGCATGTCGTCCCAGGCCTTGCGGAACCGCAAGTAGCCTCCGCCGGACACGGCTTCGGCCAAGACCTCGAAGAGCGAGACTGGCGAGAGCGCCGTCACGAGACGGGTCCGGTCGAACTGGCGGAACATCGTCTGATAATAGGCGTCGCGGATGCCCTTTTCCGCCTCGAGGCGCTTCATCTGAAGGTTGGCCCGGAGCTCGTGCTGGGGGAGGAACGGGTTGCCCGAGTTCATCATCCAGCTCCCCGGCGGCGCGGCCTTGTTGAGATCGTCAAAGGCCGCGTTGACCTTCTTCTGCACGGCCTCCGAGCTCTCGATCGGGAAGAGGTTCTTAGCCACAAAGACGCTGGAGTTGGGGACGATGACAGCGAAGGCGAGCCAGAAGGCCAGCGCCAGCAGCAGGCTGACGTTGGAGCTCGGGGCAATGACCGACGAAAGGAGCCCGAACGCCGCGAACGTCGCGGCGAGGAGCGCGGTCGACCGCGAGGAAGCCCAGAACCTCGCCGGCGAGGGCGGTCGTCAGCCCCTCGGGGCCAAGGACGACGACGATGATCAGGCTCGTCAGGACCCCGGTGCCAGACGATGGCCATGACCGAGAGAACGGCGCTCGCGAGCTTGCCCACGAGAAGCGTCCCCCGGGAGACGGGATTGGCCAGCGACAAAGCCAGGGTCTTCGATTCCTTTTCTCCCGAGACGGCGTCGAAGGTGAAGAGCAGGGCGATGAAGCTGACGATCAGGGCGGCGATGAAGGTCCAGCTCAGCTCGTCGTATCTCTTGAGAAAGGGATTGGCGGTGCCGCTCTTGTTCTGGAAGGAAAAGACGTTCCAGGCGCTGAACACGATGGCGTTCGGCAGGTACTTCTCCTTGGCGTCGCTGATGAAGCCGTCGGACCGCGGCTTCAGGGTATAGGTCTGTCTGCGGACCGCCAGATCGGTCGCGTCCTGGCCGGCCAGACCGCGCATCGTTTCCTGGAACTGGCTCTGGGTCTCGCGGTATTTCGCCTGGTTCGCGGCCGAGCTGCCGGCGAACGACGCCGCTCCGGCGGCAAAGACGGCGATGACGAGGGCCAGGGAAATGAGGAACCGCAGACTGTAAAGGTTGTGGAGGAGCTCGCGCTTGACGATGACCCGGAACATCCTTTACCTCACGTCAAAACGGATGAACGCGACATAGCCCAGGGCGAACAGGAATACGGCCGCGACGACAGGAGTCCTCCCTCGAGGACCGAGGCCTCCAGCCCGGACAGGAGCGCCCCGGCCTGTTCCTGGAACCGGGGCATGTCGGCGATGTCGAGGAATGGAAAGTCCGTCGGGCTGTCGCCGGCGACCGTGACCGTGTTGAGCTTGACCCAGCGGGCCCGGGCGTCCTTCTGCTTTGAGCCCCACTCTTCCCATTCCTTGTAGCGTCTTGAATTCCCCGCCCGTCCGTTCGGCCGTGAGCTGATCATCGGTCTTGAAGGAGGCCGGGTCCGTCGGGGTGATCCAGCGGTAGGATCTGAAGATGTCCTTGCCTTCGAGCCAGCGGACGAAGCTCTCCCGGTACTGGCGGATCCGGTCCATCCTTCGGGCATGGGCGGCGAGGTCCGTCCGGCAGACGGCCGAGGCGATGGCCCGGAAGACGCCCGTCGGCGACACGAGCGAGAAGGCCCCGGCCGCATCCGCCTGGCGGGCCAGGCTGTCCAGGTAGGCCTTCTGGGAGGCCCATCTCTTGTCCGCGTAGGCGATCCGGATGGGTTCGGAGATCATGGACCGGCGGTGGAAGTTCTCGAATTCGTCCCGGGAATTCCCGTACGTTTCGACGAAGCCGTCTTCGCTCGTCGAGCACCACCAGCAGCTGTATCCCTCGGGAATGCCCTGGGCCTTGAGCGCCCGGCTGATCTCCTCCTCGCGGGCCTTGTCGATGTCCTTCAGGACGCGGTCGAGATTGTCGCGCGAGGCGACGCCGACGAAGCTTTCGCGCGAAGTTGGCCGCGACGACCGGGATGATGAAGACGAACAGGACCCACAGGAAGAGGCACACGACGAGGCTCGTGACCGAGCTCTTGGACCGGGCCGAAACGAGGATGCCGATGAAGACGAAGACGGCCAGATAGAGGAGGCTGGCCGCGAAGAGCAGGACGATCCGGCCCCAGTCGCTTGCGGAAAAAACGACGTCCCGCGAGAGGAGGACGAGGACGCCGCTGAGGAGGAACGAGAAGACGAGGACCGGCAGGAGGGTCAGGAAGATGCCCAAGGTCTTGCCGGCCAGGGCGGTCGACCGGCTGAGCGAGTTGGACATCTGCAGCTTCAGCGTGCCGTCTTCCTTCTCGCGGGTGAAGGCGTCGTAGCTGAAGATGAGCGCCAGCAGCGAGAAGACGATGGCCGCGATGTCGACGAAGTCCACGGAGAAGAAAGGAGGCCAGGAACGGATTGTCGCCGGCCGCCGTCTTGCCGGCCGCGAGCAGGGGCTTGTCGCCGAGCCAGATCCGGACCCTGTTGCCGACCTGGTCGGAGAGGCCCTTGCCGAAGACGCTCAGGGGATCCGGCGGCAGGACGACCTCCGGCCGCAGCGTGGAATAGACGCGGACCTCGGTCGTGGCCTTCTCGGCGGCGTCCCGGTCGAGCCGGTACTGGGCCATGCGGTCGCGGTAGTTGCTGATATTGATCAGGATGCTGAAGGGGATGAGGACGAGGCAGAGGATGAAGCCGATGGCGAACCGGGGCGAGACGAGGTTCGTCAGGAAGTCCTTCTTGACGATGGTCGCGATCATGGCATCCCGGACTCCGACCTCACCGGACATCGTAGCGGATGAAAGCGAGATAGCTCAGGGCGAAAAACAAGATGCCGCAGGCGGCGAGCCAGGCGATGTCGAAAAGCGCCCCGCTGGCCAGAACACGGTCGAGCGGCCTGTAGGCGTAGCGGAAGGCGGGATATCCGCGACCCCCGCGTCGGGCGAGGCGAGCGTGCGGTCGATGAGACCGTTCTTGTAGCGCACGACCTCCTGCTTGAAGGCGCCCTCCTCGCCGATGCCCGTCCCGGCGATCTCCGTCGCCGCGTAGACGAAGCTGGCCACCGGGGAGACCCGGTTGATGTTCTTCGACAGGGCCACCAGCCGTTCGAACTTGACCCGGTAGTCGGCCTCGAGGGCGTCGTTCTCGGCGCTGATGGCCTTGATGTGCGAGGCCCAATCCCCCTCGCCGCGGATGCGGAGCAGGACCTCCCGCGTCCAGACCTGCTGGCGCTTTTCGCTGAGCGCCCGGACCGAGGGGACGTCGACGAGCTGCCGTGCCGCGAGCGTGCCCAGGTTCGGCAGGACGAAGACGAGCAGGGCCCAGACGAAGAGCAGGATGACGAGCGAGCTCGAGGCCCGCCGGGTCAGCGCGGAGACGAGGATGCCCAGGCTCAGGAAGAAGGCGATGTAGACGAGCGTCAGGGCGATGATGAGGGCCAGCCGGAGGGCCTGGTCGGGCGAGAAGCGGATGGCCGGGTCGAGGGACAGGACGGCGATCCCGAGCGCCGACACCAGCAGGAAGGGGACGGCCAGGCTGGCGAAGTTCCCCAGCCACTTGCCGAGCAGGACCGACCCGCGCGAGGCCGGGTTGGCCAGCATCAGCCGGAGCGTGCCGCCCTCCTTCTCGCGGCTGACCTGGTCGAAGCCGAAGAGCAGGGCGACGAGCGACAGGACGACCCGGACGACGTAGAGGAAATCGGGCGTCGGGAAGAAGGCGAAGACGGCGTTGCCCGATTTCTGGCCGGCCCGGACGGTGATGCCGATCGGGCTGACCTCGAAGGACCGGGCCATGGACTCGTCGAGGCCCTTGGCGAAGATGGCCAGGGGATTCGGCGGGTTGACGGCGATCGGCTCGCCCGGCTTTGGGCCGGATGAGGCTGTAGTCGGCCAGGCGGTCCTTGTAGTCCCGGGTGGTGATGAACAGGCTCGTGCCGACGAGGACCGCGGCGAGCAGGATGACGACATAGAACTTGTAGCTGAGGAGGTTGGCCAGGATCTCTTTGCGAGCGATCGTTCCTGTCACAGTGCCCCTCCCAGGTCGCTGACACAGCACCGATTTTCGAACTTCTCAAAGTTCGAAGATCGGTGTGGCGACCTCATCTCACCTCACGTCGTACTTGACGAACTTGGCGTAGGCGAAGGCGAACGGGGCGATGAGCCAGACGAGGAGCGAGATGAGGCTCCGGGCATTGGCTTTGAGCGTCTCGGCGACCGTCGCCGGGGTGATCGTGAACCGCGGCAGCTTCGAAGCGTCCACGGGCTGGGCCGAGAACGACATGGACATGCCCCCGCCCTCGTGCATCATGAGCGTCCGCTTGACCTTGCTGAAGAGCTCGTTGTCCAGGGCCTTCTGATGGGAGCGGACGGCCTCGACGTATTTGGCCCGCTCGAGCTCTCCGGTCCCGCAGACGTCGGCGATGAACCGGGCGAAGGCGGCGCTCGGCGAGACGAGGGACAGGTTGACCGCCAGGTCGAGCTGGCGCCGCCTTTCCTGGAGATAGGTCTCGTCGATGGCCGCGAGCTGCTGGGATTTTGTCTCCCGGGCACGGTTCTGGATGTCGTCCCGGATCGGATCCCACTTCTTCTGCTCGGGCGAATTCTCGTCGTTGGCCGCGCCTTCGGGGGCGCCCTTGAAGATCAGGTCGTACTGGCGGCCGAGCTCCTTCGCGGTCTCCGCGTCGAGCGACCGGACGAGGAGCGATTTCTGGAGCGACACCTGCGTTTCCGTCCGGACCGGATGGGCGAGCCGGGCGATCATGTCGCCGAGCCGGGGCACGATCAGCTGGAACGCCGCCCAGACGATGAGGATGGCGACCAGGGAGGTCCGGGCCTTGGAGGTGCTCGTCGAAACGGCGATGCCGATCGTGAAATAGGTCAGGATAAAGAGGGATGTGGCCAGAAGGACGATCAGGACCCGAACCGCGGTGTCGCCCCCGGTGAGGGGGAAGGCGCCGAACATGAGGACGACGGCGCCGAAGAGAAAGGCGAGCAGGAACGGCACCCAGAGCGCGAGGAAGCCGCCGCCGATCTTCCCGGAGAGGAGAGTGTCGCGAGGCAGGCTGTTGGCCAGCATGGCCCGCAGCGTCCCCGATTCCTTCTCCCCCGAGACCATATCCGAGGCGAAGAGCATGGCGATCAAGCTGATGACCATCTGGACGAGGAAGACGAAATCGACCTTGCCCTGGACCGACAGGATCGTCTCGTCGTCGGTCGCCGATTCGCCGGGCTTGAATCCGTCCTGCGTGAACTCGTAATAGCGGGGCAGGGTGCTTTCGAATCCCTGGGTGAAGACCGAAAGAGGCGCGGGCCTGCGGAAGCCCCGGATGGCCACCGTCCCGGCCATGATGTCCTGGATCTTTATGGCTGCGGCGGCCTCGTCGGCCAGCCGGACCTGGTCGCTATAGTCGCGGACGCGCTTGGCGTAGGCGGCCTGGTTGACGGCCATGCTCAGGGGCACGAGCAGGAGGCAGATGACCGCAAACAGGGGGAAGCGATAGCTGAAGATCGTCTCCAGCAACTCCTTCTTGACGATCGTCTTCCACATGGCGTTGATCTCCCGGGCGGTCGTCCCGGCCCTCAGGCGGATGCCGGCTGGGCGGCGGATTCCATGTAGTCGATGTAGAGGCGATTCAAGTCCTCGTTCTGGAGCTCGCCGCGGGTCCTTTCCATGACCAGGCGCCCCTCCCGCATGATGCCGACGCGGTCGCCGATCTCCTTGGCCCGGAAGATGTCGTGGGTCGACATCAGGACGGCCTTGCCCTCAGAACGAAGTTCCGTCATGATCTCGAGGAACTCGGCCGCCGCCTTGGGGTCGAGGCCCGAAGTCGGCTCGTCGAGGAGCACGGCCGGCGCGTCCTTGACGATGGCGATGGCGATGCCGAGCTTCTGGCGCATGCCCTTGGAGAAGTTCTTGACCCGCTGGTCGAAGGCCTTCTCCTGGAGGGAGACCCGGCGCATGGCCTGATAATAGTCGGCTTTCGTCAGGGCGGTCTTGCCGCCGAGCCGGGCGAAGAAATCCAGGTTCTGGCGGGCCGTGAAATTGCCGTAGAGCATGACGTTTTCGGAGACGAAGGAGACGTACTTCTTGGCCTCGAGCGGGTCTTTGGCGACGTCGATGCCGTTGATGAGGCAGGTCCCGGCGGTCGGCGGGATGAAGCCCAGGAAGAGGTTGATCGTCGTCGTCTTGCCCGCCCCGTTGGCCCCGAGCAGGCAATAGATCTCCCCCGGCGGGACCTCCAGGTTCAGGCGGTCGAGGGCCAGGACGCCGTCCTCGTAGCGTTTCGACAGTCCGTCGGCCTTCAGGATCGCTTGGTGTTCTGCCATCTCGTCCTCCTTATTCGGTGACACACAACTAAATACACTTAATTCTCTGCCGGAAGTGCTGCCACGACACCCCAACCCGGCAGATCGCCCGGGCTTTCAGCGATATATACCCAAATTAAGTGAATTTAGTTGTGTGTCACCGAATTATTATCTCCGGGTCAGCTTGATGCCGAAGACGACGATGCCGACGAGGAGCCCGACGAGGAGCAGCACCAGGGCCCCGATGCCCGAGGACGTTGGCCTTCGACGAGATGTGGATGCGGACGATCTTGTCCTCCGATTCGACACGCCGGTTGTCGGCCAGGGCGTCGGTCCGGATCTTCGGCTCGTAGTCGCCGACCGAAACCCCGTCCGGCGGCAGGAACTTGATCTTGACCACCTCGTCCTTGTTCTGCTCGAGCGTCCCGATGAGGTCGGGCTTGATCTCGACGCGCCAGTTGAGCGGCAGGTCGCAGAAGACGCGGACGTTGTTGAGCTTGCGCGTGCCGGTGTTGCGGATGGTCACGTCCATGCTGATCGTGTCGCCGACCTTGATCTCGTGATAGAGGTTGACGGCCTGGACCTCGACCTTGGGCACGCCGCGGGGGATGAGCTCGAGCTTGACGAAGCCGGCGTTGAGGGTTTCGATCGCGGCGGCGCCGATCCCGGTCCCGCCGGCAGAGGCCGCTTCGAGCCCGCGGAGCTTCTCTGTCTGGTCGTTGTCGAGGGCCAGGACAAAGAACTCGAGCGGCTTGTCGAGAATGACCCGCTCGTCCGGGTTCTTGGGCAGGAAGAGCTTGAGCTGGAGCTTGAGGCTGGTGATCCCTTCGCTGAATTTGATCTGCGACAGACGGGCGCTCGTCGTCGGGTCGCTGAACTCGTAGGTGATCTGGGTCGGCAGGTTGACCGCCTCGAGCTTGAAGACGTTGGCCTCGCCGCTGAATTTCTCGAGCGACAGGTCATAGGTGGCCGTGCTCTCGAGGTCGGCCTCCTGGGAGAACTGGGCCGAGTTGACGGTGACCATGTTGGCGCTGACGCCCTTCTGGAGATAGACGGAGGTCGTCTCGGTCTTGCCCGAGTAGGAGACGCTGACGTCGAGGTTCTCCACATCCTTGAGAAGCTGGAAGGTGACGTCGCGCTCGGTCTCGATCGGGAGCGAGGCGACCGTCTTCTCGTAAGGGTCGGAGATGACCTTGCCCTCCGAGAGGAGGGAGACGTAGACGTCCTTGAGCTCCTTCATGAAGTCGAGGGGGAACAGGTCCTCCGCGTTGATCTTGAGGTTGGCCAGCTCCTTGAGCTCCTTGGAAGCATAGCGCAGGCCCACGCGGACGAACTTCTTGCCGCTCCGGTCCTGGTACTTGACGGCGCGGGCGACCGAGATGCGGGCTTCGCTGCCCATGAAGCTGATCAGGGCCTGCTGGTAGTCGACCTGGGCCTGGAGGTAGGCCGTCTGCCGCTGGGCGAAATCGGCCTCCGACGTCAGGCCGTCCTCCTTGAGCTTGAGGTAGCGGTCGAAATCGGCCTTCTTGAGCTCGAGCGAGAGCTGGGCGCTCTTGAGGCGCAGGAGCTTCATATTCTGGGATTCCTGGGTTTGCGCGGCCGCGAAGCTGAAAAGGATCAGAAGAGCCGCGGGGATGCTGAGGAGCCTGAGTATTTTCATCGACGAGCCTCCATGAACCGGTCTATCATAGCTCAAACGCCACTTTCAAGACGACCCCTGGGGTAAAATTCTCCCCAGGTCATAGAAATATACGCTTTCGGGGGCCCCAAGGTTATCGGGGGAACGAAATTTCTTCGAAAGCGTAATATAATAGACGGCAGGATTCTACGGATCGGAGGATGTCATGACCCAGCGACGCATTCCCGGAGTTTTCCTTGTCCTTCTTTTGCTCTGCGGCCCCGTCTTCAGCCAGGAGACCAAAGAGCTGACACTGACCCTCGAGGACTCGATCGTCCGGGCCCTCAAGAACAACCTCAACGTGGCCGCCGAGGTCATCAACCCCGGCCTGGCCTCGGCCTCGGTCTCCCAAGCCAAGCAGATGTATACGCCGACCCTTCAGCTCGACCTGAGCGGCAACCGTTACGAGCAGCTCTCGACCTGGTCGCTCCAAAGCGCCGGCACCTACATCAACAAGGCCACGACATCGAGCGCCACCATCGCCCAGAAGATCCCCTTCGGCGGCAACGTGCAGGCTTCGCTGAGCTATGATTACTCGAAGAACAACCAGCTGTTCCAGAGCTATAATCCTTCCTACTCGAGCCGCCTGAATTTCGTCCTGACCCAGCCCCTGCTCAAGAACTTCGGCTGGACGGTCAGCCGGCGGGAGATCATCGTGGCCGAGAACGCCTTCGAGTCCTCCCGCAGCCAATTCAAGAACGTCCTCATCGACACGATCTATTCGGTCGAGGAAGCCTACTGGAACCTCGTCTACAGCATCGAGAACCTCAAGACGCTCCGCCAGGCCTTGGAAAGCGGGCGCGACCTTCTGGCCAAGACCAAGAGGGAGGTCGAGGTCGGCACCAAGGCGCCGATCGAGGTCCTCAACGCCGAGGCCACCGTGGCCCGCCGCGAGGCCGACATCCTCCAGGCCGAAGCCATGGTCAAGCGCAGCCAGGACATGCTCCGGACGCTCCTCAACCTGGGCGTCGATCCCTCGGCTGCGGGCCTGACCCTCCTGCCCGCCGATAAGCCCGAGTTCAAGCCGTATGCCATCACTTTCGATGAGGCCTATGCTCAGGCCATGGCCCGGCGGCCCGATCTCGATACGGCCAAGTCGACGATCGAGACCAAGATGATTAATTTCCGTTTCGCCAAGAACCAGCGCCTGCCCCAGCTCGACCTCCAGCTGGTCAAGGCCAGCCCCGGCATCTCGGGCCAGCAGTTCATCTACGACCCGAATAATCCGTTCGGGACCCCGACCCTCGGCGCGCCCGGCAGCGCCGGCGAGGCGTTCCGCGACGCGTTCAAGTTCCTCTACAACAACTGGACGGCCGGCGTCACGCTGACCATCCCCTTCGGTGACGTCATCGGCAAGGCCGGCTACGCCTTCGCCAAGCTCGACCTTCAGCAGGCCCAGGCCCGGCTCAAGACCCAGGAGCAGCAGGTCTTCCTCGAGGTCAGCGACGCCGTCCGCTCGCTCGAGACGGCGGCCAAGAGCGTCGACGCCTACCGCATCGCCCGCGAGCTGGCCGAAAAACAGCTCGAGGCCGAGATGAAGAAGCTGAGCGTGGGCATGTCGACGAACTATTTCGTCCTGACCTACCAGGACTCCCTGGCCAGCGCCCGGTCGCTGGAGATGAGGGCCCTCGTCGACTACAACGTCGCCGTCGCGAACATCGCCAAGGTGACCGGCACGACCCTGGAGCTCCGCAACGTCTCGATGGGTGACTACATCAAGTAACCGTGCTAATATGACCCGGTGAGCGTCTTCCTCATCGACGCGGGCCGCGAGTGGCGGGACAGTCAGGGCCAGATCCTGTACGTCGCCCGCGAGCTCCGCAAAAAGACGATAGCGGCCCATCTCGTCCTCGAACCGGGGAGCGAGATCCTGCGCCGGGCCGGCGCGGAGGGTCTGCCGGCCCTGCCTGTCCGGATGCACGGCCGGATGGGCTGGCTCGTCCGCAAGACCCTGGTCAGCGAGATGCGCGCCCGCGGCTGCAAGCTCGTCCACGTCCACGAGACGTTCGGCGCCGCGCTCGGCCTGGCCGCCGCCGCCGTGGCCCAAATCCCCGTCCGGATCCTGTCCCGTCCCGCGGACTCGTCGCCGCTCGAAGGCCGTCTGCCGTTCCCCTCGATCGACGCCGTTATCGCCGGGACCGAAGCCGTCAAGTCCATCCTCATCCGGGGCGGAGTCCCCGAAAAAGGGATCGAAGTCATCCCGCCGGGAGTGGACTTCACCCGATTCACCTCCCTGCCGCCCGACGACCTCGTCCGCCGAGAGCTCGGGCTCGGGCCGGAGGACTTTCTCGTCGGGGCGGTCCTGCCGCTCGAGGACGAACGGGGCCAACAGGCCTTCCTCGAGGCGGCGGCCATCGTCGGCGGCCAGGCGCCGAAGGTCAAGATCGTCGTTCTCGGCGAAGGAACGCTCCGCCTCGAGCCGGGCGAAGGCCAGGACGTTCCGGTCATGGAGGGCCTGCGCTATTACCTCGGCCGCCGCGCCGAGGCGCCGCGCATCCTGTCCTCCCTGAACATGTTCGTCGTCTTTTCCCACCTCGACGGCCTGGGCGGCCACCTCGTCGAGGCCATGGCCAGCGGCCTCCCCGTTGCCGCCGTGGACGTGGGGGCGGCCCGGGACCTCATCATCCACCGGGAAAGCGGCCTCCTCGTCCCGCCGCGGAACGCCAAAGCCCTGGCCGATGCCATCCTGAAGGTCCACTTCGACCGGAACCTGGCTTCCCGCCTGGCCGCGAAAGGCCGGGAAGCGGCCCTCGAAAAATACTCGGCCGAAGCCATGGCCCGGAAGATCATCGGCGTCTACGAGTGGCGGGCCCACCGCAAGGGCATCAAGCTCGGCTGACGGCGCTCCTCCTCATCAGGACTTTTCCAGGAATTTCTTGAACCGGGCCCGGTAGGCCTTGTAGGCCGCGGCCCCGGGATCGGTCAGGCGGACGAGTGTCAGGGGAATGCGTCCGCGATAGGTCTTTTCGATGGCCACATAGCCGGCCTCCTCGAGCTTGGTCAGATGGGAGGAGAGGTTTCCCTTGGTCAGGCCGGTCTCGCGCTGGAGATAGAGGAAGTCGGCGCTCTCGACGACCGAGAGGATGGCCGTCAGCGCGAGGCGGGCCGGCTCGTGGATGACGCGGTCGATATCGGCCAGGCCGTGAAGCTCAGTGGGCATCGGGACCCTCCGAGGCTTCGGTGGACGGGCGGGGCGAACGGCGAAGGTAGACGATGAGCGCGGCCAGGCCGGAGAGGATCAGGGCTGTGCCGAAGAAGCGTAGTAGAGGAAGATGTCCTTTGATATCGCCGATCCCGGCCGCGGTGACGGCGACCCCGATGACGGCCGAGGACAGCGGCGAGAACGTAGAAACGCAGTGAGGCCGACCTTGTTGGCGAAGAAGAAGGACGGCGACGCCGAAGAGAAGGCCGTTGACGGCGGGGTAGAGCGCCTTGAACGACGGAGAGAGGCCGTAGAGCGCGGCGAGGGACGCGGAGATGATCGCGGCCACGACGGCGGTCGCGATGCGGCGTTTGGGGCTCGGCTCCTTCTTCTTGAAGGTGACGTAGCCCGTCCGCGGGTAAGTGATGCGGCGCTTGAAGAATCGGACGATCCGGTTGGCGAGGAAGCCGAGAGACGATGACGAGGACGAAGAGGACGTCCAGAACGGCGCTGAAGGACGAGTTCTCAGGCAAGACCTCCTTGGCGAAGAAATACCCGCCGAGAAGGAGGATGATGAGACCCAGGACGATCTCGGCAAGGCCGTCGTCGTAGAAGCTCTGGATCGTCCGTTTTTCGATCTTTTCGATGTCGACCATTCGATTTCTCCTTTGTTATGGTCTGTTATACAAACCAGTCTGTATAATAGCATGAATCGGGAGCGTGTCAAGCCCTATCGAAAAAATATTTGCTCATCTCCCCATCACGGGAGACCCCAGGCTTCCTTTCCCGATATTTCGCAGAAGTCCGGCTCCGAGTCGCTCCGCCGGACTTCTGCCGGGTCGCTCCCCAGAGTCCGCTCCCTGCCGGCCCGGCCTTGAACTCGCGGGCGTCCTGGAATATCTTAGGCGGGAATCGCGAATACGGAGGACCGTCCATGGCCATCGACCGGATCGAGATCGACCTCGTCAAGCTCCCCTATGTGCACTTCTTTGAGACGAGCTTCAGCCGCTCCTACGACCGGACCTTCAGCCTGATCAAGGTTTATGAAGGCGGCGTCTGCGGCTGGGGGGAGTGCGTCGCCGAGGAGGCGCCTCTTTACAGCGGGGAGACGGCGGAGACGGCCTGGCACATCATGAAGGAGTTCCTCGTCCCGCTCGTCCTGCGCAAGGGCCTGGTCGAGCCCGAGGATTACGCCCGGGAGGCAGCCGTCTTCCGGGGCAACCGGATGGCCAAGGCCGGGATCGAGCTGGCTCTCTGGGACCTCAAGGCGAAAAAGGCCGGGCGGCCTCTCCATAAGCTTTACGGCGGCGTGCGCACGGAGATCGAGGCCGGCGTCAGCTGCGGCATCGAGGATTCCCTCGCCGAGCTCGTCGATCGCGTCGGCCGCTATCTCGACGAGGGCTATAAAAGGATCAAGATCAAGATCAAGCCGGGCTGGGACGTCGCGGCCTGCGCGGCCGTGCGCGAGAGATTTCCCGATATCCCGCTTCAAGTCGACGCCAACGGGGCTTATCAGCTGGAGGACAAGGAGACGCTCAAGGCGCTCGACGCCTTCAACCTGCTGATGGTCGAACAGCCCTTCGCGCCTTATGATCTTTGGGACCACGCCAAGCTGCAGCGGGAGATGACGACGCCGCTGTGCCTCGACGAGAGCGTCGAGTCGCTCGATACGGCCCGGGCGGCCCTGGAGATGGGCAGCTGCCGGGTCATCAACATCAAGGTCGGCCGGGTCGGCGGCGTCGTCGAGACGCGCCGGATCCACGACTATTGCATGTCGCACGATGTGCCGGTCTGGTGCGGCGGGATGCTCGAGTGCGGCATCGGCCGGGCCCACAACCTCCACATCGCCACCCTGCCGGATTTTAGATACCCGAACGACCTCAGCGCCAGCCGGCGCTATTACCAGGAAGACCTCATTGACCCGTTCATCGAGTTGAGCGGTCCGGGCACGATACGCGTTCCCGACGGGCCCGGCATCGGCGTCAACCCCGTCGAGTCCCGCATCGCCAAGGCCTCGCTAAGAAAAGAGATCTTTAAAATTTAAGCCCGGCGGACGGCGGCGGGATCGAGGACGGCGCCGCAGGCCGGGCAGACTTTCGAGGGGCCGCCGACCGGCTTGCCGCAGGCCGGGCACTTGCCCGTCTTTCCCTTAAGTCCGAGGTCCGGCTTCTTGTGTCGCGCCCCGGCCGGTTTCTTCGTCTTCTTTTTCGCTGTCATGTCGTCCTCTCATATCGATCGCTGTCGACTCATGGGATGGCCTCGGATCTTTTGGCAGCTTCCCGCGATAATTCCCTATGCACGCCTCAACCGCTCGGGGGCCGTCCCCCTCTCGACGGCTCACGAATGCGGCCGCCTCAGGCCTCGGCGGTGAAATGCTCGGCCAGGATGTCCTGGGCTTCCGCAGCCCGGTTCGCGGGGACGAGAAGGGACGCGACGCCCAGCCCGTCGACGGTCAACCCGAGAACCTTGCCGTAGGCTTCGGCGCTCACCCGTGCGGGGATGCCGAAGGACTCGAGCATGTTCTTGAGGATCTCCGCCTCCGTGATGCCGTTGGATCTGTGGACGATGACCCAGTCCATGCCTCAATCATAGCACTTTGCCCGGCCGGCTTGAACGGCCCTCCCCGCTGGGGTATCTTTCCCCCGTGAAATACGGCGCCCACTGCTATCTTTTCACCCGGCGCTGGTCGGACGCCGACGTCCATTTCCTCGATCTCGCCCGCGAGATCGGGCTCGACATGTTCGAGCTTTCGGTCGGCGACGACGTCGTTTTCGATCCGCATCTGACCGCCAGCCGCGCCGCTTCGCTCGGCCTCGACCTCATCGTCGGGCCCGGCGCCTTCTGGCCGCTCGACGCGGACCTCTCGTCGGACGATCCCGGGGACCGGGCCCGCGGCCTGGCCTGGCACAAGCGCCAGGTCGATCTCACGGCCGAGCTCGGCGCCTGGGGTTACGCCGGCTGCCTCTACGGCCATCCCGGCGTCGTCATGCGCCGCCGCCCTCCCGTCGACGAGCTCCCCCGGACCGCCGAAGGTCTCCACGCCCTGGCCGAATACGCGGCCCCGCTCCGTGTCGCCATCATCCTCGAGCCCATGAGCCGCTTCCGGACCCATCTCGTCAACACGCCGGCCCAGCTCGTGCGGCTCATGGCCCTCGCCGACCACTCCGGCTTGAAGGCCACGTTCGACACCTATCACTCCGTCACCGAACTCCGCGACTACGCCGAGGGCCTGCGCGCGCTCGGCCCCCGTCTCGCCCTCGTCCACGCCTGCGAGAACGACCGCGGCGTCCCCGGAGGCGGGCTCATCCCGTGGGAGACGGTTTTCAGGACGCTGGCGGAGATCGGCTTCGACGGCACGATCGGCTTCGAGGGCTACAACACGGGTCTCGGTGATTTCGGCTTCGAACGCGGCATCTTCCAGGACCTCTGTCCGGACGGCCGCGCCTTTGTCGAACGGGGGCTGGTGTTCCTGCGCGGGCTCGAGCGGCGCTTCGCCGCCGCTACTTCCCGGCGTCCTTGATGGCCTTGATGTAGTCCTCGACGTGCTTCCTCAGCACGTCTTGCTCGATCTTGGGCAGGACCGCTTCGAAGACGGCCCTGGCCTTGGACGGCTCGCCGCTGTTGAGCAGGGCGATGCCCAGGTTGACCTGGAGGTTGATGTCGCCCGGCGCGAGGACGAGCCCGGCCTGGAAGCTCCCGGCGGCCTCGGCGTAACGGCTGAGCTGGTTCAGGATGACCCCCTTGAGATTGTAGGCCCCGGCGTTCTTGCCGTTCTTCTGGATGGACTTGAGGGCGTAGTCCAGGGCTTCCTCGAACCGCCCGGCGTTATAGTAGAGCTTGCTCAGATGGTAAGCGGATTCATATCCGCCGTCGATCCCGTACGCCCTTTTCAAAGCCGCCTCGGCCTTTTCGATGTCCTTGAGCTCGACGTAGGTCAGCCCGAGGCCCCTCTGGACGTCGGCGGCATCCGGCTTGATCGCCGCGGCTTTCTCGTAGGCTTCAGCGGCCAGGGCGAACTCGCCCTTGGCGTTATAGGCCGAGCCGAGGAGATTCCAACCGTTGAAATGCGCCGGGTCGAGCGAAACAGCCAGCTTGCCGTAGCGCACCGCCTCGTCGGTCAGGCCGTACCGCAGCGCGATGACCCCCTTTTCGTACTGGTACTGGGGGTTCTTCTCGTCCGAAGCCTTGGCCTTTCTTTGAGGCTCGGTGGGACGGTTCCCGGCCCCGGCCGGAGCGGCGCAGGCCGCGGCAGCGAACAAAGCCGTTAGAAAAAAAGCTAGAAGGGTTTTCGCGAACTTGCTCGGACCGATCATGGGACCTCGATCGACTATGATGGCATATAGGCCGCGGAGGGTCAAACCGCGGCTCTTGAGGCCTTTACCGGCCCTCCCCGAGCATGTTAGATTACCCCCGCGGACCCGGCGGTCGCCGAGGCCGGCCACCCCTTCAAGGAGAACGACGCATGATCAAGGAAAACGCTGTCTCTTCGGGAAAGAGGACCGTCCTCTCGGGAGCGCTCATCGCCGCCTGGCTCCTGTCGGGTGTCGTTCCCGCCTTCGCCCGAACCGCGGAGCCGCCCGCCAGGGCTCAAGCCGCCCTTGAAAAAGCCGCATTCGATGTCCTCCCGACCGCACTGATCGCCCGCGACGGGGCGTCGGCGAAGAGGATCGTCCGCCTGACGGTGGACCTGCCCGGCAGCGTCGGGGCCGAAGCCGCAGTCAAGGCCTTTGTCGACGGCAAGGCCCAGGTCCTCGACCCGGCCGTTTTCCGCCTCCTCCCCGGCAAGAACGGCTTCGACATCCGCCTCCCTGAGCCGGCAAAGCCGGTCCAGGCGCGGTTCGAGGTCCGCTGGACCGCGGCGGGTGCGCCCGTCTCGCTCAGCCGCGAGATCACGCTGGCTCCGGCCCGTCATTGGAGCGTCTATCTCTTCCACCATTCCCACACCGACATCGGCTATACCGAGCTCCAGTCGCGCATCGCCCGCAACCACGTCGAATATCTCGACTCCGTCATCAAGTATTGCCGCGAAACGGACGCCTACCCCGACGACGCCAAATTCCGCTGGAATATCGAGGTCACCTGGGCCCTGGAAAACTTCATCCGGACGCGGCCTGAAGCCGACGT
The DNA here is from genome assembly GCA_963743205.1 of Candidatus Aminicenantota bacterium. GTDB lineage: Bacteria > Acidobacteriota > Aminicenantia > Aminicenantales > Saccharicenantaceae > RBG-16-66-30. Next base: position 757,499 of record CAVUOW010000005.1, on the reverse strand, counting down.
CAAAGCCCTGATGGACTTGATCAAGGCCGGCCGGGTCGAGCTGTCCGCGATCTATCTCCAGGTTTCCGATTGTTTCGCCCACGAGGAGATCGTCCGGACGATGGACGCGGCCCGGGAGATCGCCCGGCGCTACGGCTTCGAGCTCCGATCGGCGATGAACGACGACGTCAACGGCTTCGCCTGGTCCCTGCCCCAGATCTTCCGGCAGGCCGGCGTCCGATACTTCGCCAGCGGCATCAACGAAACCCGTTCCCGCGCCCCCCTGCGCCGGCCCAACGCCTTCTGGTGGGAGTCGCCGGACGGCAGCCGCATCCTCCACTGGAACGGCGAGCATTATCTCTTCGGCAACTATGAGCTGCTCCTCCACGAGTCGGTCGACCGCAGCGCTCCCAAGGTCGGCGAGTACCTGGCCAAGCTCGAGGCCCGCGGCGATTATCCCCAGGACATCATCGCCTTCAACGTCGGGGCCTGGACGACCGACAATTGCCCGCCCGGCCGGCAGCTTTCCGACCGGGTCAAGGAGTGGAACGAGCGCTTCATCTCGCCGAAGCTGCGGCTGGCCACGCTGCACGAGTTCTTCGAGCAGATGGAGAAGAGGTACGGCCCGGCCCTTCCGGTCCACAAGCTCGGCTGGCCGGACTACTGGACCGACGGCGTCGCCTCGACGGCCTTCGAGACGGGGCTCAACCGCATCGCCCACAACGAGATCATCACGGCGGAAAAGGTGTCCGCGCTCGCGGCCAAGCTCGACCAGGCCGGGACGTTCGTGTTCCCGGCCGCGGAGATCCGCGCCGGGCACTCGTCGTCGATGCTCTACGACGAGCACACCTGGGGCGCCTGGAATTCGATCGACGCTCCCTGGTCGGAGCTGGCCCGCGGCCAGTGGGCGGCGAAAAGCAGCTTCGCGTATGACGCGCGGGAGACGTCGCGGACGCTTCTGCGGCGCGGCAGCGAAGCGTTGGCCAAGCTCATCGCCGCCGGCGGCGCCACTGAATTCGCCGTCTTCAATCCGCTCTCCTGGACGAGGACCGATGTCGTGTCCGTGGCCCTTCCGGCCGGACCGTTGCGCGAGGCCAAAGGGAAGCTCCGTGTCATCGACCGCCGCACGGGGAGCGAAGCCAAGTTCCAGCTGCGGGGCGACAACGCTCTGCTCGTTCTCGCCAAGGACGTCCCGGCCATGGGTTATGCCGTCTTCGCCGTCGAGATCGGGGGACCGGCCGTAGCATCCGGTCCGGCAGAGAAACCGGCGGCCGGCGATCGCCAAGGCACGATCGAGAATAGATTCTATCGGGTCACGATCGATCCGAAGACGGGCGGCATCGCCAGCCTCTTCGACAAGGACCTCGGCCGCGAGCTCGTCGACCGGACCTGCCCCTGGCCGCTCAACACGTACATCTACGAGCAGCCGGAAGGCGGGCGGCAGGCCGTCGACGACATGACCAAGCGGGCGGCGTTCCACCGCTCCACCGCGGAGACGTCGAAGGTCGAAGCGGGGGAGACCGGCCCGGTCGCATCGAGCCTGGTCATCAGGAGCACGCCCAAGATGTGCTCGGCCCTCGAGCAGCGCATCGTCCTCTATGACGACATCAAGCGCATCGACCTCATCAACGTTCTGAACAAAGAGGAGACCTTCGACCCCGAAGCCGTCTATTTCGCCTTCCCGTTCGCCGTCGGGCCCGGCGGGTCCGTGCCGAATGCGCGATTCGAGATCGCCGGCGCCGACATGGCCCCGGGCATCGAGCAGCTTCCGGGCACGACCCTCGATTGGCAGACGGCCCAGCACTGGGTCGAGTTCTCCGGGAAAGACGCACGGGTCGTTTGGTCGCCGGTCGAAGCGCCGCTCGTCCAGTTCGGCGACATCAACACCGGGAAATGGCAGACGAAATTCGTTCCGGCCAACGCCTGGGTCTTCTCCTACGCCATGAACAACTACTGGATGACCAACTTCAAGGCCAGCCAGGAAGGGCTGGTCGAGTTTCGCTACAGCCTGACGAGCGCGCCGCCCGCCGTCGCGGCCGCCGGAGTCGGACCGGCCTCCGATCGCGTTTCATCGACCCGCTTCGGCTGGGAGGTCCACACGCCGCTCGTCGGGACCTGGCTCCCGGCAGAGAACAAGGGTCCGGTCACGTCATCAGCGGAATCGTTCCTCTCCATCGACCGGCCGAACGTCATCGTCCAGGCGCTTTGGCTCGAGGAGGATGGAACGCCTGTGGCCCGCCTCCGCGAGATCGCCGGGGAGCCCGCGGACGGCCGTTTGACCAGCGGCCTTTTCCTGGGGATCACGAAGACGCTGATGGGCGGACGTGAAAGTGTCGAAGCCGGATCGATGCCTTTCCGCCTCAAGCCCTTCGAGATGCAGACCGTTCGTCTGGAAAGATAAGGGCATTCGTCATACAATGGAGGTCCGAAAAAGGACCCCATGGATAAGATGCCGCTGACCGAAGAAGAGATCGCCCGGCTGCGCCGGCGCGAGGCCGAGATCCTGGTCCGCATCGATCGCCTCAAGAGCACGATGAGTGAAACCAAGGCCCTCGATACCCTGGCCTTCAAGGCGAAGCTGCTCAAAGAGGCCCAGGACGAGATCCACCGCGTCCAGGACAAGCTCTCCGGCCAATCCGAAGACTGACCCCATCGGCGCCCCGCCGACGTCCGCCCCGCGAGCCTACTTGACCGTGAACGCCACCGCGGTCTCGTTGGCCTCGGCCCCGGACTTGTCCCGGGCGGCGATCGTGAGCGTGTGCGGTCCCGGCTTGAGGCCGCCGAAGGTGAGCTCGATGACGCAAGTCCTCAGCGATTTGACCTGGTGCGTTTCGATCACCGTGACCGGGATCTCTATCTTTTCCGTTCCCTGCGTGTCCGTCGCCGTGAAGTCGAGCCCGATCTCCGGCACGCCCAGCGACAGACGGACCGCCGCCAGGACCCTCTGCGGACCCGCCGGGAGCGTCCCCGTGATCGGGGCGTACTTCTCCGGGTCGTAGCCGAACAAGCCCGACAACGTCGCCTCGGGCGACACGCCAAGGTCGGCCCACCCGGTCGCCGCTTTGAGCAGAAGCGGCGGGTCGAGCCAGACGGCGGCGGCCACCGGATTGGCGAAGGTGATGGACGCTGAACCGCGGGCGGCGAAGCCTGTCTCCGCGTTCTGGACGATGATCCGGCAGGAGTACCGGCCCGGCTTCGCGGGAACGGCGAAAACAGAGAGGGAATCCTTCGGGCCGTCCTCGGGCGGTTTCAACCGGAAGCTCTTGACGGCCGATCTCCCCTGATCTTCATCGTAGATCAGAAGATAAGCATCGGATCGCTTCCCGATGATGGCCGCGGCCTTGTCCTTGGGAACCTCGACGTAGGCGACAAGATTGGGCCAGCCGCCGACGATGACCGGCACGATCCCCATGGGCACGTCCGCCGGAAGCTGGGTCAGCGGATTGTCGCTGAGCGCCAGGTCGGTCATCTGGAGAAGCCGCTCGAACCGGCTGTACTCCTGGAACGGCTTGGGGTTGTAGTAGCCGTTCTGGCTGACGACCTTGCAGCCCGGCCGGACGACCTTGACCTTGATCTTGTGGAAGGCGCCGTCCCAGGCCGCGGGGACGCTGTAGCCGAGGACGTAGAACGCGCTGGTGATGTCGCCGACCGCCGCCAAGGCGTTCTTGGTGTCCATCGAATTGCTGAAGTACTTGCCGCCGCTTTCCCCGGCCAGCTGAACGAGAGAGTCCTTACCCGTGAGCTCCCGGCTGCTGATGGAGGTGCCGACCGGATTGTTGATGTCCATTTCCCCGGCCATCGGCGTGCAGTCGATGGCGTAGATGGGGCTGTTCGCGTTCTTGAGCTCCTTCAACGCGTCGGAGAACTCGGTCCGCACGCCCGAGTTGGACTGGGCGTTGTCGTAGGCGTTGAGCTCGGCCATCATCTGTTCGGGGTTGCTCGCGTCCATGTTCGGGACGTTCGCGCTGCGCCGGCTTCCATAGATCAGGGCCCGGCTGATGCCCGACGAGAACAGGATGAGATTCTTCCAGCCGGGAACGTAGCGCATGGCCCGGGCCAGGTTGGCGAAGGTCTGGGCGAACTGCCGGGCCTGGTCCGTGTAGCCCTGCCGGCGTCCCTCGTCGACGACGCCGCCGGTCTGGGCTCGGGCCTGCTCCTGAAAGTAGGCGTCCGCGGCGGAGTCGACGCCCGCGGACGACCCCTGGGCCGGCTGGAAGGCGCCAGTCGTCGGGTTCGGGTATCCGCTGTCCTGCATATGCCTGAGCTCGTCGGCGTAGAGGAAATTCGTCAGCGTCTCGGCGCGCCCGGCGACCGCCCGCAAGCCGAACGCATCGACGATATTGCGGACCCGGGCGTGATCCGTGGTCAGGTACTCGTGGATGGTCAGCCCGCGCATCGGCGAGTACGACAGAGACCCCGATCTCGTCGCCGGGCCGGATCGCCGTGTCCATGAAGCTCAGGGCGGCCTCGCGGGCCTTGCGCGAGCTGCGGGGATCGGTGAAGGCGAAGTCGAAGAAAAAGAAGAACTTCCGGTTGATCCGCGGCCCCTCCACGGGGGCGCCAGGGGCGATGTTGTCCCCGCCCACAGATGTGGCTTCTCGAAGTGGGTCACGGGCACGACTTTGCCGTTGTCCGTGACTTCGAAGTCGGCCGCGGTCAGATCGGTCACCGGCTTGCCGTCCTTGGTCGTGACGTACGCCTGGAAGAGCTTGAGCGCGACCGTGACCTCCTCATGGATCTGCCGGGCTTGCCCGCTGGCGTTGGCCGGGCTGCCCGGCCAACAAAACACGACCAGGCCGAGCGCGATGGCGCCAGCGATGACGCTCACCGCCGCCTTCCGCGTCCCTCTTGCGATTGACCGCATGACCCCCTCCTCCCGCGGAAGGACCCGCAGGGCCCTTATCCGCGATGCCTGATTTCCGCCCGGACCCTTGACCTCGAAAAGATTATAGCCCCGCAATGGGACTTCTCCATCCCTATTCGCATTATGCAGGAAGTATGCCATGGCCCCCGCCTGATAACAGGGAAAATCACTCCCGATCTTGTCCCTTAAAAGGGACGATTTTGAAGCCTAAGGACATTCGATAACTCCATCCAAACTGGATCCCTAGCCGCCGCGCCTGACTTCGGTCCGGACCTTGACCTCGAAGAATTTATAATCTTTATAATTGACGGACGTTCGGGATGCCTGGGCTATTCCCCTCGACGTCCGGTAGGCCTCGACGACTTCGTAGGAACTGGGGAAGCGCAGACCGTTCTTTTCGACCGCGTAGTCGGAGGTGAACGTGATCCGGGGCTTGGCCCGCAAGGCCTTGGCGGCCTCCTCGATCCCCGCGTAGTTGCTCCATCGAGACCGGCTCCCACTCGACCTTCAGCACGGCGCCGTCGCGCTGCCGGAGCCACGCTTTGCCGTAGAGCGAAGACGCCTCCTGGCCTTTCGGCCGCACGTCGACGACCAAGACCGGCTCTCCGTCCATCTCCGTTTCCTGGGCGACGAGATAATCGTGAGCCTGCTGGGCTTCGGCGCTGAACAGCCCGACCGGTCCCAGGACGACGAACTTGTGCCAGAACCGGCTTGTCTGCAGGGTCGCGTTCTCTCTCGCGCCGGGGCTTTCCGTCTTCCTCGAGGAGGATCCGCGTCTCCGCCGCCCATCCTTCTTTGCGGACGAGCTGGTAATCGTATACCCAGTTCCGGACCTTGTCCGCGACGACTCCGCGAGCTTGCGATGACCGATTGGACCGTCCTGCGGCGGGGCGGCTCCTGGCCAGCCAATCGGAGAGCCGCTCCCGGACGTCCTCCCGGCAGACGAAATCGAGCGATGCGTCGGTGAGCGCGCGGCAATAGACGGCCGCCGCCCTCAGGACGCTTTCCGGGACCGGCCCGCCCTTGGCCGGGGCCACGAGGTCGATATCCTCCACCTCCTGGGCAATCGCCTCCTCGGGCAGGCCCACCGCTTCTCGACTGGGGCGGCCGCATCGACCGCGAAATAGCCCTCCCGGTGGCTGATGCGAAGCCCGCCTCGCTTGACCCGTGACCTCGATCCTGCGAAACTGGCCGTCGGCCCGGAACTCCCGCGGCTGGTAATAGAGCAAGTAATACTGCTCCGATGCCGCGACCGCCTTCCGCAGGAGCGCCGCCGGGTTGGCCGAAGCCGCCGATGTTCCCCCCGTCGCCGCGGCGATCTCCCTGAAGACCCTATAGATCGCGGCCGACGATTCGGCCATTCGGATCCCGTCAAGGACGGCCATGTTCTCGACGTCGAGCTGGGGATCCCGCCGGTTCCGGGTGATATAGAGAAAGTGGACGTCGGCCGAGGCGTCCGAGAAGGCCCGCTGGATCGCCTCCCGATCGATCTCGGCGTCGCGGTTGTAGACCGCCATGAGCTCGTTGGCCTTTATCGCCGTCTCGGAGTCGTTGCTGTTCAAGGCCTCGATGAGCCTGCGATCGTCGAATTGCGGGACTTTCTCCCTCTGAAAAAAGAGGAACGCGTGCTTGGAACCCGGCCGGGTCTTGAGGTCCGCGGCGAAGGCCGCCATTCTTGCCGGCTCGATCGTCCGCAGGGCCTCGAACCTCTCCAGGTCCGTCCGGTAGCCGTTGAGATCGACTTCGGCCGTTTCCGGATCGCCGGCGCCGAGGTGCGCGAGCATGTCCTCGATGACGGACCGATAGGCCCCGCTCAGGACGAGAACGTCGTTCCGGAGCTTGGACTTGACCTCGGACCGGGCCCGGCGGACCTTTTCCGGCGTGTCGATCCGGCTCCTCAGCCGCAGCGTCCTCTGCGGCGTGACGATGTCGACTTCGTCCCCAGGCCGGCAGACGCTCTCGAAGAACACGTCCACGGCCTTGTCGATCTCAGGCAGATATTCGGAGAGCTGGAAGAGCAGGACGAAATTCCGGCGCGTCTCCGGCCCCGGCGCCCCGGGGGCCCCTTCCTGCCTCTGGACCGTGCCGCCGCGTACGAGGTAGACGGCCTCGACGGGTTGTGCGCGGCCATCCTCGTCGACCTCGAAATCCCCGAGCCCGAGCGAATCGACGAACTTCGATCCGTCGAAGACACGGACCGGGACGCTGATGTTGACGACCGTGACTTGATGCTGGATCTGGGCGAATCCCCACGCGGCCCCCAGCAGGGCCAGGACAAAGGCACCGCCCTTCTTTTTCAAAACCTTCCCCGCCGGATTATGGAATAAAATCCGGGGAGTAGCAAGGCGTGGTATAATCTCTGGCCGAACGAGAGCACATGATGAGCGCCATGGCCCGGCCGGCAAAGCGGAAGATCTCGAAGCGCCCGCGTCCGGCCGCCGGAGCACCTTTGGGACCGGAGACGCCGCATCGACGCCCGCCGCTCCCGGGAACGCGCCTGCGCCGGGCCGCCGACATCGCCCTCATCGTCCTGGCTCTCGGCGCGATCGGTCTCTTCGTGGCCACGAAGATCATCGGCGGCCGGACCGACACGCCCAACGGTCTCACGGAAAAGGCGGTGAAAGCCGGGAGCGGAGCCGGCGCCGCCGCATCCACGATCGGCCCCGAAGACGCGTCCGGAACGGCCGGCGATTTCGCCGACCTCGAAGCGGGCCCGGACGAATTCGAAGGCGAGTCCGGCGGCGAACCGCTGGCCGGGCCGGCCATCGTCTCCGACCCGTACGCGGCCCGGCCGTTTGCGCCCGTCGACGATGCCCGTCTAGCGGCCTTGCTCGACCCGGAGATCGAGCGCTCGCTCAAGTCCGGCCGGATCCCCTCGATGGCCGTCGTCTGCGTTTCCGGGGACCGCATCGTCTGGACGCGGTCGGCCGGCCTGGCCAACGTCCGGGTCAAGACGCCGGCCGCCTGCGACACCGTCTACCTCATCTCCTCGACCTTCAAGACGATGTCGGCGACCGCCCTGCTCCAGCTGATGGAACAGGGCAAGTTCAAGCTCGATGACCGGGTCAACGACTATCTCACCGACATCAAGATCGACGGCGAGAACAAACGGTATCCCGTGACCTTCCGTAACCTCCTCACGCATACCTCGGGACTGCCGACCGACTTCGGGCGGCACGCGGTCTGGGAGGACCAGACTCCGTCCTCGCTCACCGATTACCTCCGCGGCCGGCTCAAGCTCTGGCGCCGTCCCGGGACGCGGGTCCTCTATTCGAACATCGCCTTCACCCTGGTCGCCCACCTCATCGAAAAGTTCTCGGGGATGCCGTTCAAGGAGTACATGCGCAAGAACATCTTCGCCCCGGTCGAGATGCGCGACACGGCCTTCGAGCCGCGGGCCGACATGGCCGAGCGCCTGGCCATCCCCTACATGCCTGTCCGGCGGCGGAGCGGGGTCTTCCGGCCCGTCGACTGGGTCAAGGCGGATGCCTGGCCGGCCGGCGTCGTTTACGGCACGGCCATCGACCAGGCCCACTGGCTCATGACCGCGGTCAACGGCGGCGTCTACAAGGGCCGGCGCATCATCTCCCCGGCGACCTTCCGGGAGATGACGAAGCGGCAGTTCGACAGGTTCGCCGGACCCGTCAACGGCGGCTGGCTCAACGAGACGTCCGGTTACGGCCTGGCCTGGTGGGTCTCGACCCTCAACGGCGAGACGATCATCGCCCACAGCGGCAGCGTCAACGGCTACACGGCGTTCCTGGCGGGGAATCTCAGCAAGAAGACGGGCGTGGCCATCCTCACCAACGGCAACAAGGCCCACCGCTGGCTCTACAGCCTGGCCCTCAAGGCCCTCGGAGCGCTCTAAGCGTCCCGGTCCCGGCTCAGTCCCTCGACCGGCGCCCGATCCCCATGCCGATGGTCAGCCCGGCGGCGATGTCGTTGGCCCCGCCCACAAATAGAACGGACAAGGTCAAGCGGGCCGGTCCCGCGAAATAGCCGACCTGGGCTTTGGGCAGAAGCCAGCCGCGGTCGATCCGCGCGAAGCTCTCGTTTTCGGGCCAGTCGGAGATCCGGTGGATGGCGCCGGCCCCGACGAAGAAACGCCCGAGTCTGAAGTTCGCGGTCGCTCCCGGAACGACCTTGACCTTCCTGCCGAACGACTGGCCGATCCAGATCGAGACCTCGGGGTTGATCGAGAAGAAGCGTCCCAGGCGGACCTCCAGCTCGGGGCCGAGATTGAACCACTTGGGATAGGAGAAGAGGTTGACGTAGCCGAGGTCGACGTAGAGCTGGATCGGACTGGCCTCCGGCCGATACTGGGCCGCAGCCGGCACGGCCGTGACCGCCATGAAAACGGCCCCGGCCGCGAGCATCACGACGATAGTTTTTCTGGGCATCTCCGCACGCTCCGTTTCTACGGATATTATACCTCAGCGGGCGAAGTCCCGTTGCGGCGGGGGGTGGAGCGGCGTCAGGTTTTCAAGCCCGGGGCCGCTCCGCGACGACCGTGATGCTCAAGACTGCGGCGCCCGAGGCGCGGTAGGCGGCTAGGCCGTCGGCGCCGATATTCTCCAGCAGGTACTCTTCGGGAAGCTCGAGCTGGTGCGAGGACTTGATCGCGATGGCCTTGAAACCGGTATCCCGGATGATCCCCATGTACTCCTCCTGGGACAAGGCCCCGGCGACGCAGCCGACATAGAGCTCGGCCAGGCTCTGAAGCTTGGCCGGCAGCGTTCCCTCGAGGACGATGTCGGAGATGCAGAAGTGGCCGCCCGGCTTGAGAATGCGGAAGATCTCCGCGAAGGCCCGCTTCTTGTCGGGGACGAGGTTGAGGACGCAGTTGCTGACGACGACGTCGGCCGAGGCGTCCTCCACGGGCAGCGCTTCGATGTCCCCGAGGCGGAAATCGACGTTGCCGAAGCCGCGGCGGCCGGCGTTCTCCCGGGCCTTGGCGATCATCTCCGGCGTCATGTCGACGCCGATGACCCGGCCGGTCTCGCCCACGACGGCGCGGGCGATGAAGACGTCGTTGCCGGCGCCGGCGCCCAGATCGACGACAGTCTGTCCCGGCGCGAGCCCGGCATACTGGGTCGGCAGGCCGCAGCCGAGCCCGAGGTCCGCCTCGGCGACGTGGCCTTCGATCTTGTCGTAGGCGTCCTTGATCCCGGCGACATCCTCTCCATAATAGGTGGCGGCCGACGGTTCGGGCGCCGGCGCGCAGCAGGGGCCCGCCTGGGGCGCGCAACAGCAGCTCGGAGCGGCGGGCTTTGCCGGTGTTGCCCCCAGCGCCGGCGCGTCCTTGGCGATCCGGCCGTATTTTTCGCGCACGAGCTCCTTGAGCCGGGCGGCCTCACGGTCCTTCTTGGTGATGGTTTTCATGGTTTCTCCTTTCTTGCGGGTCCTGAAATGCGCCGGAAGACGTCGGCGAGCAGCACCCGGGCCTCGGCCACCGCCTTGGGGTTGAGGCAGTAGCAGGTGCGGGGGCCGTCGACATCGCCCCGGACGAGTCCGGCGTCCCGGAGCTCCTTGAGATGCTGGGAGACGGTCGATTGGGCGAGCGGCAGGAGGCCGACGAGGCCGCCGCAGACGCAGGTCCGCTGCCCCCCCAGGATCTCGAGGATGCGGATGCGCACCGGATGGGCCAGGGCCTTGGCCAGCGCGGCCGCGCGGACGAGCGCCGGGTCGAACGGTTCGGTCTTTGCTCGGGCCATGTTCGCTCCAGTCTCCTTAATCGTATATCGTAAATATACGATATAAGGGCCCGATTGTCAAGCGAAATCTTCAGGCGAGGACGCGGCGTCCGGCGGATAGGTCAGTAGACCCAGGAGATCCCGGCGCCGAAATAGTGGGCGTCGGTCTTACCCCAGATGCTGGGAAATTGGTGCACGAGCACGCTGTAATAGTAGTGGCGGTATTCGGCGATGAGACCGAATCTCTTCACCAGCCGGACCTTGAGACCGCCGCCGTAGTGAGTGATGCCCCTGCCGTTGAGGGCCGTCCCGGCTCCGGCGCAGACGAAGGGCCTGACGACAGGGAGGGGCGCGTTCAGGGCCACATCGATCGAAAGCGGGATGGCCTCCTGGAATATGCAATCGAAGCTCAGTCCGAGAGCCAGGACTTTCGGCACGCCGAACCACCAAAGTGACTTGATGACGCCGAGACGGCCGTTGCTGACGCGGCCGATGGACAGATTGGATTCCCAGCGTCTGACCTTCCGCGGGGCCGTGAGATCGTCCCCGGGAGCGGCGGCGACGAGCCCCGCCAGAAGGAGGTAGATGACGAAGGCCCTCGTGCTCGTGCGAACGAAGCGTCTCCTCTGCCCCCCCTTTGACGGCCGTCCTTCAACGCCGGTAGAGGACCTTGCCGCCGATGATCGTATAGAGGACTTCGGTCCCGGGGATGTCGTCCTCGGGGCAGGTCAGGATGTCGCGGGAAAGGACGGTGATGTCGGCCAGCTTCCCGGGCGTGAGCGAGCCCTTGAGACCTTCCTCGAAGGCGGCGAAGGCGCCGTTCGCGGTGTAGGCGCGGAGGGCCTCCTCGCGGGTCATCTTCTGGTCGGGGAAGAAGGTCGTGCCGTCCTTGAGCTTGCGCGTCACCGCGGCATAGAAGTTGGCCATCGGATCGATGAGCTCGACCGGCACGTCGGTGCCGATGGGGATGACGGAGCCGGCGTCCATGAGCTTGCGCCAGACGTAGGCGCCCTCCGCGGCCCGCTTCTCGCCGAGACGCTTGAGGACCCACGGGGCGTCCGACGTGCAGTGGATGGCCTGCATGGCCGGGATGACCCCGAGCTGGGCGAAGCGCGGGATGTCGGCCAGGCTGAGATGCTGGGCGTGTTCGATCCGCCAGCGGACGTCGGTCTTGTCCGGGTGGGCCTTGAACGCCTCCTCGTAGATGTCGAGCGTCTCGCGGTTGCCGCGGTCGCCGATGGCGTGGGTGGCGAGCTGGAAACCGTTCTCGATGGCGAATTTCGCCGTCGCTCTCATCTCCTCGATCGATTCCGTATTGAGGCCCGTCAGGTTCTTGTCGTCCGGAGAAAGGTCGGCGTAGGGTTCGAGCAGCCAGGCGCCGTGGGAGCCGAGGGCGCCGTCCATGAGGCGCTTGATCGTCCGGACCGTCAGATGGTTGTCGACGGCCCCGACCATCCGGGCGGCGGCGCCCCGAGCCGCCAGGGCCCGGCTGTCGGCGCTGAGCATCACGTAGAGACGCACAGGAAGGGCGCCCTCCTCGGCCATCTTTTTGTAGAGATCGACCGTGCCGAAGGAGGTCCCGGCGTCGTGGAACGTCGTGATGCCGTGGGTCAGGCACTCCTTCGAAGCGAGCTCGACGAGCTTTCGCGCCTGGGCGGCGGCTTCATCGGGCGTCGCATGCCCGGCCTCGTAGCGGACCAGGCTCTGGGCCGTTTCGAGGAAGGCGCCGATGGCCTTCCCCTCGGCGTCGCGGATGATCTTGCCCCCGTCGGGGTCGCCCGTCGTCGCCGTGATCTTGGACAATTCCATCGCCTTGGCGTTGGCGAGCGACGAGTGGCCGCTGGCGTGCTCGAGGAGGACCGGGTTCTGGGGAGTGACTTTGCTCAAGGCGTCGTGGAAAGGCAAGCCCTCCACGTTCGGCTCGGGCACGCGGTCCCACTTGTCCTGGTGCCAGCCGCGGCCCATGATCCATTCGCCAGGTTTGGCCGACTTGGCCGCCTCGGCGACGAGGGCCACGATGTCGTCCCAGGAGCGGGCCTTCGTCAGGTCGAGGATCGTCTTGGACTCGCCGAGGCCCATGAAATGGCCGTGGCTCTCGATGAGTCCGGGGATGGCCAGGGCCCCTCCTAGATCGACGATCTCGGTCCCGTCACCGACGTGGCGGTTGAATCCTTTGGGGTCCGTGCCGAGGGCGTCGATGCGGCCGCCGCGGACGGCGATCCACGCGGCCGTCGGGAATTTCGCGTCGACGGTCACGATCTTGCCGTTCACGAGGATGAGCTCCGCCGGCTCGGGGGCCAGCTTCATGCGGCGGTTGACGATGAACAGGACCGCGAAAAGCGCGACGAGAACGACGGCGATTCCCAAACGGCGGTTTCTTGCGGCCATGGCGGAGATCCTCTCGACGGACGATTCCGGGCGAGCCAATTATAGCCCGGAGCCTCGACTGTCAATGCCGAAGCCGTGTAGAGGGACCCGCGGATCGAGAAGCGAATAAAAAAGGGGCGACCCGGGGGGCTTGCCCCGGGTCACCCCTGAATGCTGGCGAGTCGCTCGGGTGTTACTTCTTCTTGCGGATGTAGATGTCGCCGCTGAAGGTGTTGAACGAGAACTCCTGGCCGCCGCCGTTGACCAGGCCGTAGAGGGACTTGTCGAAGGAGATGCGGTACTTGCCCTGCTCGGTCTTCTCGGCCGCTTCCGACCGGGCCGGCTGGCGGGTCATGTTGATGTCGAAGTCGCTGTAGATCTCGCCCTGCTCGGACTTCATCTTGAGGTTGGCCTTGACGTCGGCCGGCAGCGTGACATCGATGTCGCCGTTCATGGTGCTGAAGGACAGCGGCTTGTCGGCGGCGACGCGGGCGAGCACGACGGTGATGTCGCCGTTGACGGTATGGACGAGCGTGTTGCCCGAGACGCTCGTCAGGGTCACCGGGCCGTTGATGTTGTTGATGTCGATCTCGCCGCTGACGCCCTCGATGACGACCGTGCCGTCCATGGAGGAGCGGACCTCGAGCGAGGACGTAACCGGCACCTGGATGACGAGATCGGTCGCCGCCTTCCAGGACTGGGTGTTGATGGTCACGACATTGTCCTCTTCTTCGACCTCGAGGCCAGAGGACGACCCGGAGAGCTGCTTCATGCCGGCGACTTTCTTCGCTTTCTCCTCCTGGGCCTTCTTGTCGTCCGGGAAGTACATGGTCGAAGCCGCCGGCGTTTCTATCGTACTCACGCGTGATCCTCCTGGCCAGGCTTCCTGGTCGGCCATGGTCGCCGCGAGCTGCGCCTCGATCTCCTTCTGGACCTTCTCATCGACGTGGCCGGCCCTCGCCTTGGGTGTGGGGGCAGGGGCCGGGGTGGGCGTGCGGGCAGGCGTCCGCGAGGGCCGGAGGCGCCATCGTTGAAGGCGCCGGGCGTGGAGAAGCCGCCCATTCGGCGAGGGCTTTTTCCCGGACCCGCGCCTCGACGATGATGTCCTTGCCCTGATAACCCTTGACCGTGATGCTGCCGCGCATGACGGAGACCTCGATCCTGGCCGGCTTCGTCGGGTTCGACAACGGGACGACGGCCCGGTCGGGGGTCTCTTCCTTGGTCTGGGCGACGGCCCAGCCGCACGTCCCGGCCACGAGCAGGGCCAGGATGGCGATGTTGACGATTCTCTTTTTCATGTGTTTCCTCCTCGTCCGTTCAGGACGTTGATTTTGACCTTTTGGCGATCAGGATGTCGCCGTTGAGCGTCTCGAGCTTGATCTCCGGGCCGCCCTTGCCGGTGCGGACGCCATAGAAACCGTCGCTTCGTAGACGAACTTGCCGCCCTTCTCCGGACGCTCTTCGCGGATCGGCGCCGCCTTCGGCAGAGAAGTGACGTCGAAATCCGAATAGACTTCGCCGTGCATCGTCTTGACCCGGAAGTCGGCCGACGGCAGATCGGGGAAATCGAGCTTCGACATCCCCGTTGATCGTCTTGAACAGGCACGGACCGTCCGGCGGGCGCCGGAAGAGGACGGTCACGCCGCCGTTCACGGTCTGGGCGTCGCCCGATCCGGCCGCGTCGACGAGGCGGACCTTGCCGTTCACGTTGCGGACGTCGAACGCCCCTTCGACGCCGCGGACCTCGACGTCGCCGTCGAGGACCGTGGCCAGGACGAGGTTCGTCCGGACGGGGACCTTGAGGGTGAAGCCGTAATAGACCCTGTATCCGGGATCACGGTGCATGTGGATGCCGCCGGTTCGGCCTTCGGCGTCGGTCTCGCGGAAGGGCCCGTCGACGTAGGCCTCGACGGTGTTCCCCTTTTCGGTGATGTCCAGCTTGACCTCGTCCTCGGCCTTCTTGGCCCGGACCTCGTCGCGGGCGTAGACGATCTTCCTCGCCTCGAGCAGGACGTCCTTCCCGGTGTACCCCTCGACCGTGATCGGGCCGAAGACGTTATCCACGATGAGCTCGCCGGGTTTCCCTGTATCCGAGAACTTGAGGGTCTTGACGATATCCTCTTTCTTGAAGGACTTCATGTCGTGATCGCGGTCCGATGTCCACTGCGTCGAACCGGCGGCCAGGACCGCCGCGAGAGTCAAGGCGAGCGCACCGGCGACGACGAGGATCGGGCGGGTTGTCTTTGTCATGGCTTCTCTCAGACCGTGATCTGCTTCAGGCCTTGTTCGGCCCGCTTCTTGACTTCCGGGGTGAGCTCGCCGGCATCGATGAGCTTCTTGAGCGCTTCGATGGCCCGCGTCTCCCGCACTTCGACCAGGAAATCGATGAGCGCGACCTGGACGAGGGGATAGCTCTGCGCCGACAGGGACTTGACCAGGGTTTCGCGCACGCCGGGCCGGTCGCGGAAGAGATAGAGGGCGTCCACGGCCGCCAGCCGGACGTTGGGGTTGGGATCGCTGTCGACGGCCTTGAAGAGGGCGGCGAGGGTCGTGTCGTTCGGGTTCTTGACCTCGGCGCTGTAGCTGACGCCCTGGATGCGGTCCGAGGCCGAGGGCTTGCTGAGCAGGGACAGGGCGACTTGCTGGCGCATGTCCTGGACCTCGCGGGAGAGGGACGCGTACTTCTCGCCGCCTGGACGAGCCCCGGTCAGGAACCAGCCGGCGACGACGCCGAGAAGCAGCAGAAAGGCCGAGAACGACGCGGCGAAAGCGGGACGACGGAAGGAGAACCAGTCGGTCCATCGGGACTTGGCGCCGACCGGCTGCGCGGCCTTGTAGTCTTCGAGCATGGCGTAAAAGCGGCTGCGGACGGCGCTGCCGGGCTGTTCCTCGGGCAGGACGCCGAGTTTGGCCCAGACGACGGTCAGGTTCTCGAGGTCCTCGCGGCAGGCGCCGCAGTCGAGGATGTGCTTCTGCACCTCGCCGCGGCCCGCGTCGTCGAGGTCCCCGGTGAGATAATCGGCGAACTTTTCCTGGGTTCTTTCACAGGTCATGACACGTTCCCTCCCTGGAGCTCGAGGTAGATGCGGCTGAGGTCCTTTAGGGCCCGGTGGACCTGGGCCTTGACGGTCCCCACCTGGACCCCCATGAGCTCGGCGATCTCCCGGAGCTTGAGGTTCTGGAAGCGGAAGAGGACGAGGATCTCCCGTTTCTGGACAGGCAGGCGGTCGAGGGCGCGGCGCACGAGCTCCGCTTCCCGGTCGTTTTCGTAGGCGGCATCGGGCTGGGGCTCGTGGCTGGGCGCCTCGGCGAACTGCTCGTCCAGGGAGAGCGCCGGCTTCTGCTTCCTGAGATGATCGATGTGGGCGTTGCGCGCGATCTGGAAGAGCCAGACGTTGAACCGGCTGTCGCCCAGGTAGCCGGCCCGGTATTTCAGGACGCGGACGAAAACCTCCTGGACGAGGTCCTCGCTCGCGGTCCGGTTGCCCGTCAGGCGGAGGAAGAAGTTGTAGAGCATGGTCTGATATCTCTCGAACAGGACGGCCAGCTTCTCGACGCGGCCGTCCCTGACCGCTTCCATCAGCTCGTTGTCAGTCGGTGACATGCGTCCGGTCTTCTCTTTCTCGGAATGATCGGCGTTCATGGTTAAATACCGCCCTTTGAATGAAAGGTTACACCCGGTCCCAGAAGGGGTCAAACCTACCTTTCGTCACTTTTTCACTCCGCGAGGGGGTTAGTCCAATATCTAGTTGGAAAGTGACGAAAGGTAGGTTTGACCCCGTCTTTCGTTTGCCCCCTTCTTATGCTATAAGAAACGCATGCCCCGAGTCACCTATAAGAAGGCCGGCGTCGACATCGATGCCGCCGACCGCTTCATCGGGCTGATCAAGCCTCTCGTCCGCAAGACCCGGCGGCCGGAAGTCCTCGGCGGGATCGGGGGCTTTTCGGGCCTGTTCCGGCCCCGGTTGGCCGGGATGAAGAAGCCGGTGCTGGTTTCCTCGACCGACGGTGTCGGGACCAAGCTGCTCATCGCCGACATGGTCAAGAAATACGACACGGTCGGCGTCGACCTCGTGGCCATGTCCGTCGACGACGTCGTCGTGCTCGGGGCCGAGCCGCTCTTCTTCCTGGACTACATCGCGGTCGGCAAGGTCGTGCCGTCCATGCTGGCCGATATCGTCAGGGGCGTCGTCCGCGGCTGCCGTGAGGCCCGCTGTGCGCTCGTCGGCGGAGAGACGGCCGAGCTTCCCGGCCTCTACGGTCCCGGCAAGTGGGATCTGGCCGGCTTCTGCGTGGGGCTCGTGGACGAGCCGAAGATCATCGACGGCCGGACGTGCCGGCGCGGCGATGCCGTCATCGGCCTGGCTTCGAGCGGGCTCCACAGCAACGGATATTCCCTGGCGCGTAAGGTTTTTTCGGCCAAAGAGATCAAGCAGGGTCTCTGGCGGGAGCTCCTCCGCCCGACGCGGATCTATTGCTCCGCCATCCTCGATGTTCTCAAGACGGTGCCCATCAAGTCCATGGCCCACATCACCGGCGGCGGGTTCTACGATAACATCCCCCGGGTCATCCCCCGAGGTTTCGGAGTCCGGGTCGAGAAGGGTTCCTGGCCGATCCCCCCCATCTTCGGCAAGATCCAACGGGCGGGCCAGGTCGAAGAGCGGGAGATGTTCCGGACCCTGAATATGGGCATCGGCATGGCCCTGGTCGTCGCGGTCAAGGACGTGGACCGGACCATTGCGGCCTTTGCCAGGCTAGGTTTCCGGGGCTGGAACATCGGTGAAGTGGTCCCCGGACGGCACGAAGTCACCCTGCTCTGAGAGGGACGGCCGCCGCCCTCAGCATGACATATACTGACATAATAGGACATCCCCTGAAATCCTCTTGACATCCCCCCTGGATGGGCTATTTTCAACGTGCGGGAACGGGAAGGTGCGGTTCAAAGGCCCCAAAAAGGTGTGGTTTTAGCAAAAGGGGGCTTTCTTTATCCGCCGGCCTTCTTTTCCGGCTTCCCCCCCCCCAAAAAAAGCAGCTTCCGCCCTATTCCTCCAGCCTGAGCGCCGACCGGGGAGCGATCGACCGGCCGCCGATCGATCCTGCCTCGTCCGAGAGGTTCGCGGCCAGGCGAGCGTTTCCGCCCCCGGGGCGCCGCGAGTCGATGAGATAGATATCCTCCCCGAACTCTCCCATGAGCCCGCTCACCCTGGCCCGGCCGCCCCTGAGCGCCAAGGCTCTCCCGAGCAGGCCCTTTTCCGCCGGCCCGAGGAGCGAGAGCCGGTCGCTATCGACGATCATGTTGTCGAGGGCCCCGGCCGTCAGAGCGTAGAGCTCCCGCTCGCGCCGCGCGAGCTCGATCTCCCGGTCGCGCAGCAACAGGCAATCGGGGTCGTTGAGCCAGAAGGACCGGTGCATGAACTGGCGCATCAAGGCGTTCCTCAGCGCGAAATAGGCGTTCGGTCCTTGAAAGCCGGACGGCTTGGTCTTCCAATACGGGGCGGTGTCCTCTCCGACGCGCATGCCGTCGACGAGCCCCACCGAGGGCAGCAGGGGAGCTCCGCAGCCGAGGACGAAGTCCCGGCCGGACGCCCGCCTGATAACGCGAAGCCCCTCCCGATAGGCCTGGATCGGGGTGACGTTCTTTCGCCTCGCGCCGGTCATGGCGCCGGCGAACAGGAAGTCGATCTTGAGGTACGAAAAACCCGCGTTCCGCAACGCCCTGAACGTCGCATCGAGCCATTCTTTGACCTCGGGATGCGTCGTATCCAGGGCATAGATCGTTTTTCCCCACCCTTTGTAGCAGGGCTTGGGACGGCCGCCCTCGGAAACCATCCAACCGGGATGATCCGCGAAGAGCCTTGATGTTTCGGAGGCGCTGAAGGGGGCGGCCCAGATCCCGGCCCGGAACTTCCGCCCGGTTATGGCCGCGGCCATGCCGCCGACCCCCGGGTAGCCCGGCTTGGCCGACATCCAATCGCCGATGTCGGTTTCGTATCCGTCGTCGACCTGGAAGACGTCGAAGGGGAAAGATGTCCGGTCCCTGGCCGCGGTCTCGAGGTTTTCGAGAACGTCCGGCCAGCCGAGGTTGCCGAAGTAGTGGTACCAGCTGCACCACCCGACCGGGTTCCACGGATTGATCCGGACGCGATGGGTCCGTTTGACGCGGCGGCCGTACTCTTCCAGGAGCGTCCCCGCCGAGCCGTCCTTGAGGACCACCAGCGGTTCGATCGCCACGGGGTCTTCGAACACGGCGTCGAAATAATCGATCCAGCCGACGAGGTCGGCGCCTTCAACGGTGAAGAAGGGATGGCCGATGCGCGACGTCAGAAAGCCCGACAGGCCGCCGTCCCAGGCGGCGAGATAATCGCTGACGGGTCCGCGCAGGAGCTCTTCCGGAAGAGGCGAGAAGAGATAGGGGCTGCGATCGTGGACGATGGGTTCGAGCTCGGGGAACCGGGTCGACGGCGTGACCCGCTGCATGGGTCCCCAGGATTGCCAGTTGTTGAGGAGGAACCGGCGCGGGGCCGGAGCCCGGAAGATCTCGATGCGGCCCGGCCGCCCGGCGACCGTGCCGCAGACGGCATAGCCCCCCGCCGTCCTTTCGATGACCGCTTCGAGGCGCGCGCTTGCATATCGTCGCACGAGGCGCCCGGCGCGGGCAGGCTTGCCGAAAAGACGGATCGTCAAGGCCGGATGATCTCGTTCTTCTTGCAGAAAGCCTCGATCTTCTCCGAGAGCTTGTGGGCCTTGCGGATAGCCCTCTCTTCAGTCAGCTTCCGCTGGAGCTCGGCCAGCTCGGTCCGCACCTTCTGGATCTGGGTGACGACCGACTCCGTGTCGAAGCTCGTATCCATGTTGATCAGGCCCGACCGGCCGGAGGCGCCCGTAAACTTGTTGACGAGGACGGCATAGCGATCGTTGAGGTGCTCCACCAGCATTTCCTCCTCGGACGGCGTCCGTCCGATCTGCTGGTAGACGAAATAGCCCGCTCCGGCGATCAAAAGAAGGACGATGAGTGTCTTGCCCATGGCGAACCCTCCTCGGGGGATTCTATGCCAGCCGGCGGGCGGAGACAATAGAAAAAAACGAGCCTTTTTACAGAGGGGAACTGCCTACCGAATCGTCCCTAATCGTCCCTGACTTTCCCCGTTTTTCCGATGGTTCGGTCAAGATTTGGTCAAGGTCAGCCAGACAGCTTATAGTATCATTGACAACAGGATACGCTCGCGCTAGTTTATCCTTAGGGAATCATCAGTCAATCTTAGCGTAAGAGATAAGCCTAATGAAAGGAGCGGCGCTCCGATGAGCAAGTACTATTCTGTCTTGGCAGGTCTTGTCGTCTATTGTCTGATGGCAGTAGTTGTCGCGGCGGCGGTCTGGGCCGCTCGTCCTGCGCCTTCCGCGGCCGAGCAGGCGCCGCTGGTCTCTCTAGAATCCAACCTGACCCTCGGCGTCGAAGACGGGGACGAGAAGTTGATGTTCGGCCGAATCGTACGTACTGACGTCGACAGCCGCGGAAATATCTATGTCCTCGACGGCAAGTTCCGCAGGGTCAGCGTGTTCGATAGCAAAGGAAACCTCTTGAGGCAAATCGCCGTTCCCGAGGGGCAAGGCCCCAGAGAGGCGACGAACTTGAGCGGCATCGCCGTAACCCCCGGAGGAACGCTTTTCATCAACGACATGAGGAAGGTGATCGTCTACGGATCGGACGGCGAATATCGCCACACTTTTCTGGTCGATTTTATGATCTCCTCGATCGGCTGCCCTGGCACGGAGGAGTTGCTCGCCATCGGGCCGCATGATGGGAAGATCCTGCATATCTTCGACGGCCAAGGGAAGCTCATGGGGTCATTCGGCGATACGTTTACGCCGCCCGGCGAGTTGGAGTCGATGAAGGAGATGCCGATGTTCGGCGCGCCCATCCTTTTCAATTGCGCGAAGGACGGGCGCATCTTTGTGCTGAATCCTCATAAATATGAAGTATCGGTGTTCAAGGACCG
The DNA here is from genome assembly GCA_963743205.1 of Candidatus Aminicenantota bacterium. Lineage (GTDB taxonomy): Bacteria > Acidobacteriota > Aminicenantia > Aminicenantales > Saccharicenantaceae > RBG-16-66-30. The sequence continues at coordinate 736,599 of CAVUOW010000005.1, read as the reverse complement.
AAAGCTCGAACGGACAATCGATGGGAGGAATGACGAATTCAAACCCATCCAGAAGATGGGTCGTGGCTTTATTTCTACGGCCGCGCACATTGTCTCAAGCGGCGATTATGTCTTCGTCGTGCTCCAGAAGCTCGACCCGCGGGCCAAAAAGACCGCCGATGTCTTTCGGGCTGAGAAGCAAGTCGGGTCTTTAGACCTGCCGGGGACGCCCCAGGTCACCGACGCCCAGGGCATGATCTACATCGCCGAAGAAGAGGGATTCCCAAGGGTCGTCCGTTACGCCGTGACCTGGAAGGTCAAGTAGCGATCCGCTCGCGGATCGCCTTCAGGATCTCGCGGAGGAGACTCATTGCGCAATTGCCCTCGCCAATGCCGGAAAAAAGTCGGCTTTCAATTAGCTAGGTCCTCCGATCTGCAGGACGGGTGCTCGGATCTCCCTGCGCACTCTCTTTTATGGATTGTCCAAAAAAATGGACACTTTTATTGGGTTATCCAAAAAAAGGTACGCAAGCGGATCTTTGTTTAACACATAAATTATTTATAATAAACGAGTTAATAAAAGATGAATTTGGCATAATTTATGCAGGATTATTTTTCCAAGTGAGGATTGAGTGCGCGTTCGGACAAGGGGATCAGGATCTTCGAAAAAGGAGGCGTGGCTATGAAGAAGGTACATCTGCGAAATCTATTCCTTCTGGTCGTGTTGGTCCCGTTCATGACCCTATCGTGCGGTTCCGTGACCGCACCGAAAGTAGGCCTGAACATTGTTGCCACGGCAAGCCTGCAGACGGCCGGAAGCACGACTTTCCGAATCGGAGTAGAGAACACGGGGTCGAAAACAGAAACCCTAAGTTTCCGCAACAGCCAGTTCTTTGACATCGAGGTCAGGGACAGAAGTGGACATCTCGTCTGGCAATTTTCTCATGACGCCTATTTCGCTGATATGCTGTGGGGAATTGAACTTGCGCCGGGCGAATCCCAGGTGAGGGAATTTGTTTGGACCCATATGGGAAACGACCAGAAGCCAGTGTCTTCCGGGTCGTACAAAGCGACGGTTTACATCACGAATAGTCCCCGAGATGAGGGGCTTTCGAAAGTGGTCAGCCTGACCATCTAGGCCCTTCTCGCGCCCTTTTTGCCACCGCCGTCCATATCTCTTCAAGACCAAGCTTCCGGGCCCAAGCCTCGATATACGTGAGATCGATGATGTCCGCCGAGATCTTGAGGATGCCTGCGATATCGCGGAGGTGCTTGTCGGAACGTCCCTGCCGATAGAAGTCCAACTTCTTTAGGATCACGCCTCCGGCGAGGCGAAATCGACCTCGGTATCTTCGATGGGCTTGAGCCGCCGGGCTCGCCTGAAGCGGCTCTGGTCGAACTCGTCTGCCTTGGGTGATCATGGCATATCGATCTTCAGACCTGAGCCGGGATGGATGAAGGAGCTCATCCTGTTCCATGAGACATCCTTCTTCCGACTTCGGCCTTGATGGTGCGGTCGTCCCAGTCGGGGTGCTGGGATCGCAGGAGCCTCTCGACCATGTTCCTGGTGGAGGTCCATAGTCCGAACGCGATGCGAAGTCGCTCGAGAGGCGTCTTCTTCCTGCAACACGGCCGCCATGTCGTCGTCGACGATATCGGGGGCTCTGTTATCAGTCCGCATGGGAACCGAGCCTATATTCGCACAGGCCTTGATAGCCGTCAATCTGCTTTAGGGGGTTTCCAACCTTGGCCAAAGGACCATGCCAGCAAGCGGGTCTGAAGCCCAGATTCTAAGGGACTGTCCGGCTGGTTGAAGGCGGGAGTCCGTTCTGCTATCATGATGGGGCTTTCCAAGGGCTTGGAATGGTCAAGGTCTTGAGCATGCCACTTGGAAAGATGAGATAATAAATAGATTACAAGCGCATTCCGTGGGCGGTTAGCTCAGTTGGGAGAGCGCGGCGTTCGCAACGCTGAGGTCGGGAGTTCGAGTCTCCTACCGTCCACCATTTTTTTTGCCGTTGCCCGGCCTGTCCGGGTATCGGGGGACACGCCCCTCGAGGCTCGGGACTGCCCAGGAGGGCGGTACCCGAGGGACATGTCCCCAAAGCGGATAGCGGAGGCGCGATGATCAGCCGGGAGATCTGGGTGCTGGCCGGCACGGCGGCGACGCTCGGCCTCGTCCATACCGTCATCGGCCCCGACCACTATCTCCCCTTCATCGTCATCGGCCGGGCCCGTAACTGGACGCTCCGCAAGACCCTCTTCGTCTCCTTTCTGGCCGGCCTCGGCCACATCCTGAGCTCGGTCGTCCTCGGCTTTCTCGGCATCGCCCTCGGGATCGCCGTGTCCAGGCTCGAGGGCGTCGAGTCGGCCCGCGGCACGATCGCGGCATGGCTTCTCATCGGCTTCGGCCTGGCCTATTTCATCTGGGGCATGCGCCGGGCCTGGAGGGGCAAGCCCCATGTGCATGCCCATCTCCATGACCACGAGGACGCCCAACTCCATCCCCACGGGCCTGACGAGGGCCCCCACGACCCCGACCACGAGCACGTCCACCAGCACGCCCACACGCATACGCACGAGCTCGCCGAGCACGCCCATCCCCACGGCGAAAGCCCCCAGAAGGCGAACGTCACGCCCTGGGTCCTGTTCACGATCTTCGTCTTTGGCCCCTGCGAGCCGCTCATTCCCCTGGTCATGTATCCCGCCGCCCGCCACAGCACCGCCGGGGTCGTTCTCGTCGCCGCCGCCTTCGGCGTCGTGACGATCGCCACCATGCTTGTCATCATCGCCGCCGCGTCGGTCGGCGCGAGCTTCGTCCGGCTGGGCAAGCTCGAGCGCTATTCCCACGCCCTGGCCGGGCCTGATGATCTTCGTCTCCGGCCTGGCCGTCCAATTCCTCGGCCTCTAGAGCGGCCCCATGACCTTCATCGCCGACTGCATGCTCGGCCGGCTGGCCAAGTGGCTCCGGATCCTGGGCTTCGACGTCCTCTACTTCTCCAAGGCCGAGGACCCGGACCTCGTCGCCATCGCCCGGCGCGAGGGCCGCATCCTCCTGACCCGCGACACCGGGCTCATCGAGCGGACGGCCAAGCGCCCCAACCGCCTCTTTATCCGCAGCGATGACTGGGAGGACCAGATCGTCCAGGTCCTCGACGAATTCGAGCTCTGGGACAAGGTCCGGCCGAACACGCGCTGCATCGCCTGCAATCTCCCCCTCAAGCCGCTCGCCCGGGAACGGGCCAAGAATCTCGTCACGCCCTACGTCGGCGAGCACGCCGAGTCGTTCGCCATATGCCCCGGCTGCGACCGCGTTTTCTGGCAGGGCACACACTATGGCGACATGGAGCGGAAGATCGAGAGGCTTGTCGAGCGGCGCGGCCGATCCCTCGCCGGCTGATCGCGCCGAGGATTGACTTTCGACCCCGCTTCCGATACTAAGGGACTCAGTTGCTCCGCCCTGGCCTCCCCAGGAGAATCCGCAGAGAGGAGGGATCGTGCGCCCTGATCAAAAAACCCGGTTCGGACTGGCCTTACTCCTGATCTTGTGTCTTTCCGGCCTGACCGCCGGCTCCGATACGAGCCCGTATTCGAAGGACGAGCTCTTTCGCCCCGGGGCGGTCCGCACGTTCGAAGGGCGGACCCTGAACGAGGTCGCCTTCCCGCTCGGCGGCATCGGCACGGGGACGATCTCGCTCGGCGGCCGCGGCAACCTCCGCGACTGGGAGATCTTCAACCGGCCCGGCAAGGGCGTCCACATGCCCTTCACTTTCTTTGCCATGTACGTCGAACAATCCGGGACGAAGCTCGTCCGCGTCCTCGAGGGACCGGTCGAGCCGCCCTTCACGACCGGCTTCGGCTTCCGCCGCGTCTTCGTGCCCGGCCTGCCGCGCATGGAGAAGGCCCGGTTCAAAGGCGAATATCCTTTCGCCGAAGTCGAGCTTTCCGACAGCCAGGTCCCGCTCGAAGTCCGGCTCGAGGCCTTCAACCCGCTCATCCCCCTGGAGCCGGACGACTCCGGCATCCCGGCCTTCATCCTTCGCTTCCGGGTAAAGAACACCGGGTCCGCCCCGGCCAAGATCACGATCGCCGGCTCCGTCGTCAATCCGATCGGCTACGACGGCGTCGGTCAAGTCGACGGCCTCGGCAACGACAAGTTCGGCCAGAACGTCAACGAGATCAAAAAGACGGCCACGCTCCGCGGCCTGGCCATGTCCTCGCGCAAGGTCAAGCCCGTGGAGGCGGCCTTCGGAACGATGGCCCTCACGACGCCCTGGCCCGAGGTCACTTATCTCACTCACTGGGTCCGCGGCGATTGGTGGGACGACCTCCAGATCTTCTGGGACGACTTCACCGCGGACGGCAAGCTCCAGGACCTGGCCGAGGTCTCTCCGTCGCCGGACAAGCAAACCGACGTCGGGACGCTCGGGCTCATGGCGACCATCGCCCCCGGCGAGGAGGTCGTGCTGCCCTTCATCCTGTCCTGGAATTTTCCCAACTTCATCAACTATTTCGACGTCGTGCCCGAACAGCGCGGCCGCATCTTCAAAAATCATTATGCCGCCAAATACGCCGATGCCTGGGCCGCCGCCGAGTACCTCCAAGCCAACCTCGGCCGCCTCGAAAAGGAAAGCCGCGCCTTCCATGACGCGTTTTTCGCGACGACACTGCCTCCCTATGTCCTCGACGCCGTCTCCAGCCAGGCGGCGATCATCCGGACGACGACCGGCTTCCGGCTCGAGGGCGGAAACTACTTCGGCTTCGAAGGCTGCGGCGACCAGGGCGGCTGCTGTCCGCTCAACTGTGCCCACGTCTGGAACTACGCCCAGTCGCTGGCGTTCCTCTTCCCCTCGCTCGAACGGACCATGCGCGAGACGGATTTCCTTAACAACGTCAAGCCCGACGGGGCCATGGTCTTTCGCACGTCGCTGCCGCTCGGGAGCGGCGTCCTCTGGGACTTCAAGTCCGCCGCCGACGGCCAGCTGGGCCGTATCATCAGCCTCTACCGGGACTGGCAGATCTCCGGCGACACGGCCTGGCTCAAGAAGCTCTGGCCTCAGGCCAAGAAGGCTCTCGATTACGCTTGGAAAGGGTGGGATGCCGACCGCGACGGGCTGATCGAGGGCGAGCAGCACAACACTTACGACATCGAGTTCTTCGGCCCGAACAGCATGATGGGCGGCTTCTATCTCGGCGCCCTCAAGGCCGGCGCGGCGATGGCCGCGGCCGCAGGGGACGTCGTCTCGGCCAAGGCCTACCTGGCCATGTACAACAAGGGCCGGGAGGCCTACGACAGCACGCTCTGGAACGGCGAGTACTACGTCCAGAAATACGCCCAGGTCATGGAGAAGAAATATCAGTACGGCGAGGGCTGCCTCTCCGACATGCTCCTCGGCCAGTGGCTGGGCATGGTCTCGGGCCTGGGCCGCTACCTCCCGGCCGAGCGGATCCAGTCGTCCCTCCGGTCCATCTTCAAGTACAATTTCCTCAACGACTTCCGGAATTTTTCCAACGTCCAACGGACCTACGCCCTCAACGACGAGAAAGGCCTGCTCCTCTGTTCGTGGCCGAAGGGCGGACGGCCGCCGCTGCCCTTCCCGTACTCCGACGAGGTCTGGACGGGCATCGAGTACCAGGTCGCCTCGCACCTCATCTATGAAGGGCTCCTCGAGGAGGGGTTGAGCGTCGTCAAGGCCGTCCGCGACCGCTACGACGGCTTCCGCCGCAATCCCTGGAACGAGGTCGAATGCGGGCATCATTATGCCCGGGCGATGTCGTCCTGGGGCGTCCTGCTGGCCCTTTCGGGTCAGACGTATTCGGGGCCCGAGATGAGGATCGGCTTCGACCCGAAAATGAACGCGGACGATTTCCGGACGGTCTGGACCGCCGGGTCGGGCTGGGGGACCTATTCCCAAAAGATCGAAACGGGGAAAGGGATGACGGCCACCCTGGAGGCCGGCAGCGGAGCGCTCGACCTCAAAGAGCTCGACTTCGTCTTGCCGCCGGCGGCAGCCGGGCAGAGCATCCGTTCGATCAAGACCTTCCATACAGGCTCCCCGGCCGCGGCATCGGTCCGCAAGGAGGGCGATACGGTGCGGATCATCTTGACGAAGCCCATCCACGTCGAGCCGGGCAAGCCGCTGACGCTGGCCGTCGCCTTTTGATGACGGGGTCGGAACGGAAGCCAACCGGCGGGAATTTCCGGACGACAGGCCCGAATCGTTTTTGGTAAGATAGGGCTCCGTATGTCGTCCCTCAGTCGGAGGAAGAGCTTGAAGAAGAACCTGATCGTCCCCCTTCTCACGATCGTCCTCGTCTCCTTCGCCCTGCCGGCCTGTTCTCCGAAAAGCCCGGCGGCGCCGCTTCCCAAGGGCCACCTCTTCATCATCGGCGGCGGCGAGCGCGACGAACCCCTGATGAGGCGCTTTATCGCTCTGGCCAAGGCCTTCGATGCCGGGAAGATCGTCGTTTTCACCATGGCCACGTCGGTCCCCGACGAAGTCCGGCAGTCGACTCTGGCCGAATACGAGCGCTACGGCGTCAAGGACGTCGCGGTCTATCACCTGACCCGCGAAGAGGCCCTGAAGCCGGACGCCCCGAAGATCCTCGACGGCGCCGGCGGCGTCTTCTTCACCGGAGGAGATCAGGCGCTGCTGACGGCCGTCCTGCTCGGCACGCCGGTCCTGGCCAGGATCCGCGAGATCTACGAGAAGGGCGGCGTCATCGGCGGGACGAGTGCCGGCGCCGCGGTCCAGAGCGAGTTCATGATCACCGGCAACGAGAAGCGGACCAACAACGAGGAGGGGACCTGGGAGGTCATCCTGGCCGGCGACGTCGAACACACCGAAGGTTTCGGTTTCGTCAAGAACGCCGTCATCGACCAGCACTTCGTCACCCGGCGGAGGCACAACCGCTTGATCGCCGTCGTCCTCGAGCACCCGACGCTCGTCGGCGTCGGCATCGAGGAATCGACGGCCGTCCTTGTCCGTCCCGACGGCAAGTACGAGGTCCTCGGCGAAGGACAGGTCATCGTCTATGACGCGCGGCGGGCCAAGACATCCCGGCTCCCGGACGGCCATCTCGGCGGGCACGGCCTGACGATGCAGGTCCTGCTACCCGGCGACGTCTATGATCTCGCGACCGGTCGCGTCGAGGAGCCGGCCAAGTGAAGCTCAAGTCCCTCCGCCTGCCCCACACGCTTCTTCTGATCTACATCATGGTCGTCCTGACCGTGATCGCCACCTGGGTCGTCCCGGGAGGCCAGTACCAGCGCGTGGAAAAGGAGGGCCGGATGGTCCCCGTGGCCGGCTCCTACCATCGCGTGGCTGGCGAACCCCAGGGACTCGGCGGGCTTCTCGTCTCGCCCACCCGCGGCTTCATCGACGCCGCGGCCATCATCGCCATCCTCTTCATCGTCGGCGGGGCCTTCAACGTCATCCAGCAGACCGGGGCCATCACCGCCGTCATCCGCAACATCACCTTCACCTTCGGCCGGAAAAAGGCCCTGCGCGTGCTGCTCATCCCGGTGGTGATGCTTATCTTTTCACTCGGGGGCGGCGTTTGGGGCATGTGCGAAGAGACCATGCCCTTCATCCTCATCTTCGTGCCGCTGGCGCTGTCGCTCGGCTATGACACGATCGTCGGCGTGGCCATGTGCTTCCTCGGGGCCGCGGCCGGATTCGCCGGCGCGTTCTTCAACCCCTTCACCGTCGGCATCGCCCAGGGCATCGCCGGCCTGCCCATGTATTCGGGACTGGGCTACCGGCTGGCGGTATGGGCCGGTGGGACGGCCATCGCCATCGCCGTGGTCATGCGCTACGCGGCCCGGATCCACAAGAACCCGTCTCTCAGCCCGACCTATGACGAAGATCAGGAAAAGCGAAAGCGGCTTAGCGTCGATAAGCCCGTCCTCGAAAAGGTGATCCTCACGACCCGCCAATGGGCCGTGCTCCTGGTCTTCGCGGCCGGCTTCGGCGTGATGGTCTTTGGCATCCTCAAGTACAAATGGTACATCAATGAGATCGGCGGCGTCTTCCTGGCCATGGGCATCCTGGCCGGACTTGCCGGAGGGCTCAAGGGAGACGTGTTCGGCAAGGCCTTCGTCGACGGCGCCAAGGACATGATCAACGCTGCCCTGATCATCGGCACGGCCCGGGCCATCCTCATCGTGGCCCAGGACGGCAAGATCCTGGACACGATCCTGGCCGCCCTGGCCGGGACCATCTCCCAATTCAACCCGGTCATCTCGGCGCAGATCATGTTCGCCTCCCAGTGCGTCATCAACTTCTTCGTCCACTCCGGCACGGCCCAGGCCGCGCTGACCATCCCTATCATGGCCCCGCTCGGCGACCTCGTCGGCATCACCCGGCAGACGTCCGTCTTCGCCTTCCAGCTGGCCGAGTACATCAACCCGGTCTTGCCGACGTCGGGCGTGACCATGGGCGTCCTCGGCCTGGCCGGCCTGAGATGGGAGAAGTGGGCCAAGTGGCTGGTGCCGCTCCTCGTCCTCTGGATCCTCTTCGCCGCCCTGGCCCTCATCCCCCCCGTCCTGATGAAGTGGGGCCCGGCCTGAGAGCTCAGACTCCGTTTTGACAGGCGGCGCCTCATCCTTTAGGATGGAGATGCGCCGATTTCAGCTTCGACGCGCTCGGGTGGATCACCGACGGAGGGACATGCATGGAGAGGCCTCCCTGGATCGTTTTCACCGACCTCGACGCCACGTTGCTCGACCACGCCACCTATTCCTTCAAGCCGGCCCGTCCGGCCCTTGACGCCCTGGCCGCGGCCGGAGTCCCGGTCGTCCTGTGCACCAGCAAGACGCGGGCCGAGACCGAACGCTGGCGCCGGGCGCTCGATAACCCGCACCCCTTCGTCGTCGAGAACGGCGGAGCCGTGCTCGTCCCCTTGGGGTACTTCGGCCCGGCCTTGAGCTATGATCGGGTCGACGGCGGCTATGGCGTTCTCGAATTCGGCCGGCCCATTGCCGAGATCCGTTCCGCGCTTGCAGCCATTCGTGATGCGACCGGGCTTCCCCTTCGCGGCTTCGGCGACATGTCCGTCGAAGAGATCGCCGAGCGCTGCGGCTTCTCGCGCGAGTGGGCGGAGCTCGCCGCCCGTCGCGAATACGACGAGCCCTTCGTCGGGGCCGATCCCGCCTTCCTGGACGCGGTCGTCAGGGAAGCGGCGGGCGCCGGCCTGCGAGTCGTGAGCGGCGGGCGATTCCATCATCTCGCCGGTGGGAACGACAAGGGACGGGCCGTCCGCGCCCTGCGCGGGCTTTTCGACCGGGGAGGCGCGCCGGTCCGGGCCGTCGGACTCGGCGACAGCCTCAACGACGAGCCGATGCTGCGGGAGGTCGACATTCCCGTCCTCGTCCGCAGGACCGAACGGCGGCCACGCCGCGGCCATCGACCTGCCGGGGCTCGTCATCGCTCCTTTCGCCGGGCCCGAAGGCTGGCGGGAAGCCGTCCTTCGGGTCCTTCACAGCGCGTTCTGACCTCCGGACGACCGGGCCCGCGGCCCGGCATAGATCGAACACGAAGGAGGACGGCATGGCTGACTTCTATCAGACCGGGTTGCTGGCCACGTTCCATCGGCTCGGCGCCCTGAACCTGCCCCGTCTCGAAGCCGATCTCGAGAATTTCGGCCGTCACCGTCCGATGGCCCTGGTCCTGCCCACGACGCCCAAGGAGCTCGATTCGCCCGCCCTCGACGCGATCGTCAAGAACCTCATGGACATCTCCTACCTCCATGAGATCGTCATCACGCTCGGGAGGACGGACGATCCGGCCCATTTCGTCCATGCCCGGGAGATCTTCTCCATCCTGCCGCAGAGGCACCGGATCGTCTGGGCCTCCGGGCCGCGCTTCCTCGAGCTCTACCGGCTTCTCGAAGCCAACGACCTTTTCGCCGGCGAGGACGGCAAGGGCCGGTCGGCCTGGACCGCCTACGGCTATATCCTGTCCGGCGAGGAGAGCAAGGTCATCGGCCTTCATGACTGCGACATCGTCAACCACTCGCGGGAGCTCGTCGGCCGGCTCTTCTATCCGGTGGCCTCGCCGCACATCGATTACGCGTTTTGCAAGGGCTATTACGCCCGGGTGACGGACAGGATGCACGGCCGGGTGACCCGCCTCTTCGTCACTCCGCTCGTCCGCAGCCTGATCAAGCTCTTCGGGTACCTGCCTTTCCTCGTCTACCTCGACAGCTTCCGCTATGCCCTGGCCGGGGAGTTCTCCATGATCACGGATCTGGCCCGGATCAACAACATCCCCAGCGACTGGGGTCTCGAGATCGAGACCCTGGCCGAGGTCTACCGGAACTACTCCATGCGGCGGATCTGCCAGGCCGAGATCTGCGAGACCTACGAGCACAAGCACCAGCCCCTGTCGGCCGAGGACCCGGGGACCGGCCTGATGAAGATGGCCGTCGACATCGCCAAGTCGGTGTTCCGCAACCTGGCCGTGGAGAGCATCGTGCTCAGCGAGAGCGCCCTGCGGACCCTGGTCATCAACTATCAGCGGACGGCCAAGGACACGGTCAAGCGCTATCGCGACGACGCGGACTTCAACGGCCTCGCGTTCGACTACCATCTGGAAACGGTCATCATCGAGGCCTTCACCCGGGCCATCCAGATCGCGGGCCAGGAATTCATGGACGACCCGCGCTATTCTCCTCTCATCCCGAGCTGGAACCGGGTCACTTCGGCCATCCCCGATTTCCTGGACAGGCTGCGGATGGCCGTCGAGGACGACAACGCCGCGACGCCCTAGGTGCACCGATTGGTTCGGCCGTTTTCATCAGGGGGAGCCCGCCCTGCCGGACTGAAGGGGGACGGGCCGAGTTGACACGGCGGGAACGAGATTCTATCCTTGGAAATCGAACTGCCGTTCAAGGCGAAAGAGAGGCCGCGATGACCAATGACCCCAAGGGCACACGCCGGATCAAGGTGGTCAGGGGCGGCCCGTATATCGTCAGCGGAAACGTTCCGTTGGATGAGGAACACATCGTCTATGGCCCCGACGGCGAGCCGGCCAGATGGGACAAGGGCCCGTCGTTCCCGCACCAGGAAACCTACGCCCTGTGCCGGTGCGGCGCGTCGAAGCACAAGCCGTTCTGCGACGGAAGCCACGTCGAGGCCGGCATGGACGTGACGGAGACGGCCCCACACGGGCCGGAGCACAGACACATCGAGAAGTCGACCGGTCCCGGGGTCGACCTGACGTGGTGCGAAGAGCTCTGTATCGTCGCACGGTTCTGTCACTCGGGGAAGGACGCTTGGGGCTATGCCGAGGCGTCGGACGATCCCGAGGCCCGGGCGAGAGCCATCGAAGAAGCCGGCAACTGCCCGTCGGGAAGTCTCGTCGCCTGGGACAAGGATTCGGGGGCGGCCATCGAACCCCCGTACCCGCCCGGGATCAGCGTGATCGAGGACCCCACGGCCGGGCTCTCCGGCCCGCTCTGGGTCAAGGGCGGCATCCCCATCGAATCGGCCGGCGGCGTCGAATACGAGAGGCGGAACCGGGTGACGCTTTGCCGCTGCGGCCGGTCGGCCAGGAAGCCTTTCTGCGACGGCACCCATACCGACGGCCGGCTTCAAAGCCAAGCCCTGACTCTTGCTTCCCAGGCAACCTTTTTGCGCCGGTTTTCATCTATACCGGTGTGAACACGATACTTGCTTCCGGCCTGCTCCTGGCGGTCCAGGGCCAAATCGGGGATAATGGGTTCAATGCCGAATATGAGTCCTTCCTCGAGGCGGCCCTAGAGATGGGCCGGTCGCGCGGCGAAAGCCCCGTCTGGGGGACGGCCGACAAGGCCCGCCTGGAGGATCTTGTGGTCCGGGGGCGCGACGGCGACCTCGGGGCCATGGAATCCATCTACGAGATGTTCAAGGGCCCGGTCTTCGGCCTGGTTTACAGATACGCCCAGAACCGGGCCGTCGCCGAGGACCTGCTTCAAGACGTCTTCCTGAAGGTCTTCAGCCATATGCGGCACGTGCGCGGCGCAGCCACATTCCCCGCCTGGGTCTTCCGGATCGCCCTCAATACCGCCTACAGCCACCTGCGGCAGAAACGGGTCCAGACGGAGAGGCTCGTCCCCTTGGGCGACATGGAAGACCGCCTCGAAGAGCCGGGCGCTGAACCCGTCGAACGGGACATCCAGGGGCCGCTCGAGGAAGCCATCCGGGCCCTGGCGCCTCGATTGAAGAGCGTCTTCGTCCTTCACGACGTCCAGGGATACAAGCACGAGGAGATCGCCGTGAGGCTCGGCTGCGCGGTCGGGACCTCCAAGTCCCAGCTGTTCAAAGCCAGGATCAAGATCCGCGAACACCTGCGGGCCAAAAGGGCGGTTTAGGGGAGAGCGACGATGACATGCCATAAGTCCCGGGAATATATCAGCCGGTCGATCGACGGCGACCTCTCGGAAAGAGAGAATTCGCGCCTCGAACGTCACCTCACTGCGTGCGACGAATGCCGGGCTCTCCGCGAGGACCTACGGAAGATCGTCGACGGCGCGGCCAGGCTCGAGACCCCCGAGCCGTCCGAGAAGGTCTGGATCAACATCAGGGCCGGATTGACGAGGGAGCGGGCGGCGGGCGTGATCGCCGGGCCCGGCGCCGCGCGCCGCCCGGCTTTCGGTCTGGGTCTACCCGCGTTTCGATACGCCGGGATCGCGGCGGCCGCCCTTCTGCTCGTGATCACCGGGATCTCGATCGGCCGCCGGCTCGGCCGTGGGCCGGCCCCGCTCGGCCCCGAGGCCCGCGAGAGCTACACCCTGGCCAAGCTCGACGAGGCCGAGAGCCATTACCAGCAGGCCATCAAGTCCCTGAGCGAGGCGTTCTCCGCCGAGAAAGGGATGCTGGCCCCGCAGGTCGCCGAGCTCTTCGACCGCAACCTGTCGGTCATCGACGCCACCATCCAGGCGTGCCGCCGGGCGGTTCTCGAGGAGCCGGACGACCTCGAGGCCCGGAACTATTTGCTGGCCGCCTATACCCAGAAGCTGACCCTGCTCGATTCCGCCCTGGACCTCCAGAGAGGGGGCCAGAACGCGGCGGGCCGGAGGACGAGACTCTGAACGTAACGTGAGAAGGAGGATCACCATGATGAAACAATGCAACAACCGATGGCCGGTCGCTCTCGCCGCCGTGGCCCTCGTGGCCGTGCTCGTCGCGATGCCGGCGCTGGCCGAGCAGAAGTTCGAAGAGAAGTTCGAAAAGACTGTGCCCCTGTCCAAGGCCGGCACGCTCTACCTGGGCAACGTCTCCGGCGATATCGAGATCCTGACTTGGAAGGACGCCCAGGTCAAGATCGAGGCCCTCAAGACATCCAAGGCGGACAGCCTCGATAAGGCCAAAGAGAACATGGCCAAGGTGACGATCGAGGTCACGAACGAAGCCGATCGCGTCAGCGTCGAGACAAAATACCCCAAGCGCTCGGGCGGCTTCTGGGGCGGCGATTCGATCAACGTCTCGGTCGACTACAAGATCTGGATCCCTGAGCAGGCCGCGGTCGAGGTCAAGTCGGTCAGCGGCGACGTCAAGGTCGCGCCGATCGGCGGGAAGGCCAAGATCGACTCCGTCAGCGGCAACGTCGGGCTTCGCGGCGCGGCCGGCGCCGAGGTCAAGCTGGTCAGCGGGGACCTCGAGATGGAGAATATCGCGGGCGACGCGTTCATCAAAGCCGTTTCCGGAGACATCGATGTCACCAAGGTCAAGGGATCGATCGAGGCCGATGCCGTGAGCGGCGACATCAAGCTCCTCGATGTCTCCGAGGCCCAGACGGTCGATATCAAGACGGTCAGCGGGAACGTCACCTATGCCGGCGAGCTCAAGGCGGGCGGCCGTTACGAGCTCAAGACCCACAGCGGTGACGTCCACATGACCATCCCGGCCGGCTCGGGCTTCGACCTCGAGGCCAACACGTTCAGCGGCGACATCGAGACTGATTTTGAGATCACAGTCTCCGGCAAGATGTCTCCGCGGGACATCCGCGGCACCGTCGGCAAGGGCGGGACGACGCTCGTCCTCAAGAGCTTCAGCGGCAACGTCGACCTGAAGAAGAAATAGGCGGCGACTTTCGACCGACTCTGGGGCGGCGGCGACGCCGCCCCTTTTTATTAATTGGGGGACACAATACCTATTCCCCAATTCTTTTATCTTTCTGCACAAACGCTTCCTTCCGAAGAAAATGGGGAATAGGTATCATGTCCCCCATTTTCGATATAATGGCGGGCATGCGCCGCGTCCATCTGGTCAACTTCATCCGAACGATGGCCGTGACGACCGTCGCCTTCCTGGCTCCGCTCCAGTTCCTCAAGCTCGGATTCGACGGTGTGGCCATCGGGGCGATCGTCGCCCTGTTCGCCTCGGCGCCCATCATCTTCTCCTTCCCGACGGGCTGGATGAACGACCGGCTGTCGATGAAAAAGGTCATCATCGGCGGGCTGATGGCCATGTCGCTGGCCATCGTCGCGGTCGGCTTCGTCCGGAGCGTCGCGGCGATGGCCGCGGTGTTCCTCCTTTTGGGCGTGGCCAACAGCGCCCTCAACGTGTCCATCAACAGCCTCTACTACAAGGACAGGGGGGAGCCCGACTCGAACAGAAAATACGGCCGATTCGTCGGCTGGCTCTCGCTCGGGCCTCCCGCCGGGCTGCTCCTCGGAAGCGTGCTGACCCAAGTGGCCGGCTTCCGGACGCTCCTCTGGTCCCTGGCCGGACTGACGGCCCTGGCCACTCTGGCCGCGCGCGGCTTTGGGGAGGAGAAGTTTGCGGCCGTGACCGTCGGGGAATACAAGTTCACGATCTTCAACAAGCGGACGCTCCTCTTCTCGGCCTTTCTGGTCCTTCTCGCCCTCCACTGGGGGACGGAGATCACCGTCTACGGGCCCTTTCTCCGGTCGCGCTTCGGGCTGAGCGATTCGGGCGTCGCGCTCTACATGGCCGGGGCCTACCTGGCCCTCGTCTTGGCGGCGTTCCTCGTCGGCCGGCTGAAAGACGACCCGTGCCGCAACCGGCGGCTCTTCCTTCTGGGCATGGTCCTCTCGGGGGCCGGTCTCGTCCTCATGACGGTCGGCGACGTCCGCTGGTCCTTCCTTTTCCGCGCTATCCATGAGGGCGGCGACGGCCTCATGGGCGTGTTCGTCGTCCTGACCATTTCGCGGCTCTTCGAGAAGAAGACGATCGGCGGCAGCGCCGGCATCCTGACGGCGCTCCAGACTTCGGGTCACATGGTCGGGAGCCTGGCCTTCTCGTGGCTGGGGTTCCGGGCCGGGCTCCAGGTGCCCATGATCGTCGCCGGCGCGATCCTTCTGGGCAACGCCGTCTTTGGCCTCTATGCCGTACCCCGCGAATAAATCGGGGACACAATACCTATTCCCCAATTACCCTGTCCCACATCCATCAGCGAGCATCGGCAGAAAATGGGGAATAGGTATTGTGTCCCCCATTCGCTAGAATAGAGCCATGATCGACACGAAAGGCGCGGGCTTCGACATCATCCTCGTCAGCGGGGAGCCCTACGCCGACCACCCGCTCTCGCCGGTCGGGATGATCGCCCGGGTGCTTGACGCCGAAGGGTACAAAGTGGGCGTCATCGAGTGCCCTGATTGGAAGGGCAAAGCCGACTTCCTCAAGCTCGGCCGTCCCCGGCTCTTCTTCGGCATCACCTCGGGCTCGATCGACTCCATGCTCGTGAACTACACGCCCCTCAAGCGGGAGCGGGCGGTCGACCCGAACGCGCCGTTCGCTTCACGCATGCCCGACCGGGCCGTCATCGTCTATGCCAACCGCATCCGCGAGCTCCACAAGGGCGCCCGGATCGTCCTCGGCGGCATCGAGGCCTCCCTCCGCCGCTTCGCCCACTACGACTACTGGGGCGACGACGTCCGCCGCTCCATCCTCCTCGATACCCGGGCCGACATCCTCGTCTACGGGCCGGGCGAGCTCCAGGTCGTCGAGATCGCCCGCCGGCTCGACCGGGGCGAAGACCTCGACGGCATCCGCGGCACGTCGGTCATCCGGGCCGAGGCGCCCTCAGGCGCGCTCGTCATCCCGTCCTTCGAGGAAGTCCAGGCCGACAAGGACAAATTCTGCGAGGCCCAGAAGCGGCTCACGAACAGGAAGACGATCGCCCAGAAGCACGCCAACCGCTACGTCGTCCAATACCCGGCGCCGGACTGGACCCCCGACGATCTCGACAGGGTCTACAGCCTGCCGTTCACCCGGCGCATCCCCGAGGGTTTCCCCGAGCTGGGCATGGCCCGCTTCTCGGTCCAAACGCACCGCGGCTGCCGGGGCCGGTGTTCGTTCTGCTCGCTTTCGCTTCACCAAGGCGACCGGATCGTCTCCCGCAGCGAGGCGTCCATCCTCGAGGAGATCCGGCGGATGACGAAGCATCCGGAGTGGCGCGGGCTCGTCGACGACCTCGGCGGCCCGACGGCCAACATGTACGGCCTGGACACGGGCGGGATCAA
The DNA here is from genome assembly GCA_963743205.1 of Candidatus Aminicenantota bacterium. Lineage (GTDB taxonomy): Bacteria > Acidobacteriota > Aminicenantia > Aminicenantales > Saccharicenantaceae > RBG-16-66-30. The sequence continues at coordinate 720,150 of CAVUOW010000005.1, read as the reverse complement.
AGAGGCCCACCTCCGGCTCGTCGGGCTCATGCGCGCCGCCCGCAAGATCCGCGGCGTCAAGAAGGTCTTCGTCCGCAGCGGCATCCGCTACGACCTGGCCGTCGAGAGTCCCGAGTACGTGCGCGAGCTGGCCCGCCATCACGTTTCTGGGCTGCTCAAGATCGCGCCCGAGCACGTCTCTGAAAAAGTCCTCCGGCTCATGAACAAGAGCGGCGGCCGCCGCCGTCTCGAGGAATTCCGGAAGATGTTCGCGGAGGTGACCGCGGAGCGCGTCGCGCCGCGCGGCGGGGAGAGGGACCGCCCCCAGCACCTCAAGTATTACTTTATGGTCGCCCATCCGGGCACGACGGACAAAGAGGCCCGCGAGCTGGCCGATTTTCTGCGCGAGCTCGAGCGAAGCGGGGAGAAGCCGGTCGAGGGCGTCCAGATCTTCACGCCGACCCCCATGACCCGCTCGACCTGCATGTACTATACCGGCAAAGATCCGATAACAGGCGAAGCGGTCTACGTCCCCCGTCCCTACGCTGAAAAAAAAGCCCAGAAGCGGATGCTGGGGCCGGTCACCGACTGACGGTTAGCGTTCCCTTGAGGCGGATGTCCCGCGACGAGCTTCCGATATAAACCTGGAATTCGCCCGGTTCGACGACTTCCTTCATGTCCCTATCGAGGAGCGAGAGCTCTTTCGGGCCGAGATCGAAGCTGATCGTCGCCGACGCGCCCGGTTCGAGGACAACCCTCCGGAAACCCTTGAGCTCGAGCACAGGCCGGACGACCGAGGCCAAGGGATCGTGGATGTAGAGCTGGACGACCTCGGCTCCCGCGACCGGGCCGATATTGGAGACCTCGCAGGAGACGCGAACCGTCCCATCGGGGGCGATCGCACCGGGCGTGAGGGTCAAGTCGGAATAACGGAACTCCGTGTAGCTCAATCCGAAGCCGAACGGGAAGGCCGGTTCGCCTGTCATATCGGCGTAATCGTCGAGCCGTCCTGTCGGCTTATGGTTATAGACGAGAGGGAGCTGGCCGGCCGAGCGGGGGAAAGTGACCGGCAGCCGGCCCGAAGGATTCGCGTCTCCCCACAGGATGTCGGCCACGGCGCCGCCGCCGTCCTCCCCCGGGTACCAGGCCATCAGGACGGCCTTCACGTTGTCGATCCAATCGGTCATGTCGACCGCGCTCCCGCCGTAGATGATGACGACGACCGGGGTCCCGGCCGCCGCGATCCGCCTGATCATTTCGCTCTGACGCCCGGGAAGGCGGATATCGGCCCTGTCCCGGCCCTCTCCCTCCTCGATCCCTGCGGCGACGATGGCCAGGTCCGACGAACGGGCCAGCTGGACCGCCTCTTCGATCTTCCCGTCGGAGATGTCCCGCCTGCCATAGTCCCAAACGAGGCGGACCTCGCCGTTGCGCACGGGCTCGTGGAACTCGAGCCGGAGGTCATGGGCCTTCCCCTGTTCGAGGCGGACCTCGACCGCAGTGACGCGATGGGATACTTTGCGCCAACGGTCGACGATCAGGCGGCCATCAAGGTAAAGGCGGAAACCGTCATCGCCTTCGACCCCTATCCGGCATGGCCCCGTCTCCGGTCCGATGAGAGAGCCATGCCACCGAACCGAGTACCAGTCTGTTCCCAGGCCCGCCGCGGGCGGGAGGAAGGTCCAGCGGAAGTCGACCTGAGGATCGATCCGGCGCGCGGCCGGCTCACCCGCGAAGTCGGAGCCTGAGAAGTATTCGCCGAGGAGGCCGGGCCTCGTTTCCCCTCCGTCCTCGGTCCGCAGGAAACCGGACGGGATCGTCCCCAGGGCTTTCGGCGCCAAGCGGCCGCAGCCTTCGGCGTAGCGAACCTGCACGGCCGCTCCCGCGCGTTCCCGCAATGCGTCGACGAGCGAGACCTTGTCGAGGCCCGGCCCGCTGTAGCCGCCGAGCCGGGCCTCGACGGCGTCCGGGCCGACGACGGCGATCGATCTAACCGCGCGCCGCAGCGGCAGGGCCCCGCCGGCGTTCTTGAGAAGGACGACGGATTCCCGGGCGGCCTTTCGGGCCAGGGCGCGGTGGGCGGGGGCGCCGTTCGTCCGTTCCGCCCCGTCGGGATCGACATAGGGCTTCTCGAAGAGCCCTAATTCCATTTTGGCCCGAAGGACACGGCGGACCGCATCGTCGATCCGCTCCCGGGCGACGAGGCCCTTGGTGATCGCATCGCGAAAAAGACCCGCATGCCCGAGCTCGGATTGGAAAATGACATCGAGCCCGCTCGTCCAGGCCTGCCGTCCCGATTCGAGGTAGGAGTCCGCGGTCAAGTGCAGGCTGGTGCTGCCGCCGACGGCGCTGGCGTCGGAGATGACGAATCCTCGAAAGGCCCATTCACCCTTGAGGATCCCCGAGAGGAGCCGAGAGTTGGCCGAGCAGGCCAGGCCGTCCCACGAATTGTACGAGGTCATGATCGATCGGGCCCCGCCTTCGCGCAACGCAGCCCGAAAGGGCGGGAAGTCGATCTCCCGGAGCTCGCGCTCGCCGTCCGGGATCGGATAGCTGTCCCGGCCTCCGGCGCCGACATTGGCCACGAAATGCTTGGGCGTCGCGATGACGCCCCTTTTCTCGAAGCTGCCGACAAAGGCCGCGGCCAGGCGCGAGGCGAGGTAGGGGTCTTCGCCGTAGGTTTCCTCGGTCCGGCCCCAGCGGACGTCCCGGGCGATGTTGATGACCGGGGAGAGGACCTGGCGGATGCCCCGGCTGGCCGTCTCCGCGGCGACGGCCGAGGCGACCTCAGCGACCAGGGCCTCGTCCCAGGTCGCCGCGAGTCCGATGGCCTGGGGGAACGATGTCGCTCCGGGCCGGACGAGTCCGTGGAGGGCCTCGTCAAAGGGTATGATGGGAATTCCCAATCGGGTTTGTTCGACGAAGAATCTCTGGATGGCGTTGATCTTATCGGCCGCGCCCCGGGCGTCGCCGGCCGGGACCTGAAGCCCGAAGATGCCGTCCGCGAGGCCGTCTGTGCCGCGATCGAGGTCGCCGGGGGCCATGAACAGCTGGCGAAATTTTTCCTCGGCCGTCATGCGCGCCAACAAGTCGTCGACGCGCCGGTCGACCGTCAATCCGGGATCGCGATAGGGGAGGATGCCTGAATCAGGGGACGAGCTCCGGCCGCACGAGGCCAGCACGGCGCAGGCCGCGGCGATGGGCAAGATCCGCCGGATCCGTACGAAGGGCATGCCGGGATTCTAGCGTTAATCCCCGAGCTTGAAAAGGGCCCGGAATTCCGGGCTTTTGCGGATGGGCAGGAATTCCGGAAGAATGATCGGGAACAAGGGATCCGCAAGTCCCTTTTCGAGGGCTCTTCCGAGCGCGGCGGCTGCAAGCTTCACCTGTCCTAGACTTGCGTAGAGCCCGGCCAGGTCGACCAGGCTGGCCGGGTCGTCGGCCTTGGCGGCCAGCGCCTTGTTCAGATACGCTCGGGCCTCGCCCGTCTTCCCCCTGAGCGCGCACAGCTTTCCGAGCAGACAGATGTAATCCCCGGCGTCCGGCTTGCCGGGCCCGTGATCCTTCAGCACCGACGCTTCGGCATCGGCGGCGGTCTTGGCGGACTCATCCTTGTTTCCGGCCGCCGCCAGCGCCACGGCCAGGTCGAAGGCGTTGACCTCCGCGTCGCCGCCCATTCCCCCTTTGGGACCGAGCTCCGCGACCTTCCGATAGTACGGCACCGCTTCGGCGGCCTTGCCGGCGGCCAGGAGCGTGTGGGCCAGATTGGGCAGGGCGTACGGATGCCCCGGCTCGAGCTCGACGGCCCTCTTCATCTCTTTTTCAGCTTCCGGGAATTTTTCCTGGACGGCCAGAGAAAAGCCCAACAGCGAATGAGGGGTGGCCAGCTCCGGAGCCATGGCCGCGAACCGCCGGGCCGTCCTTTCGGCCGCCCGGACGTCTTTTCGATAGTAATAATCAAGATACCAGAGGTTCTGCAAGGGGATCGTATTGTGGGGGGCCGTCTCCGCCGCCTTTTCGTACATGGCCGCGGCCTCGTCGTAGCGGCGAAGGGCTTGCAGGATCCTCCCGGAGTTGTTCCAGGCCGGCATATTGTCCGGGTAGACTTCCCTCAGCGTCCTGTACTCCTCGAGCGCCCCGGGGAGGTCTTTGTCCACGAACTGCCGGTTCACGGCCTTCAGCTTGAGGAGGTCGCGGGTGGGATAGCCCTGGGTGCCGGCAAGCTCCAGGGCCCGGCGCAGCAGCCCCTGCCCCTTCTCTTCCTGCCGGAGAAATTGGACGAGAACGAGTCCCAGCGAAGCGTGCGCTTCGACGAACTGGGGATCTGCGGCGATGGCCAGCTCGAAGAATTTGGCCGCGTCCTGGAACTTCATTTCCTGCCAGCGGGCTTGACCAAGAGAGAAATCATTCAAAGCCTCCCAGGACGAGGTGGTCACCTGACTGACCGGCCGGCTGGCTTTGCTGATGCTGCTCAGCGTCTCACCCAAATCGGAGCGGAGCTTGTCCGAGAGCGCGTCGATGGCCTTGAGCAGGACCTCTTCGCGGCCCCGGGCGGTGACGCGGATCGTCCTGACGTGACGGCGCTTGACCGGGTCGACCAGGGTGGCCGTGAGCTCATAGGCCTCGCCGGCCGAGAGGATGCGCGGCAGGATGAAGGCCCGGATGCCGCCGAAGTGGCAGACGTCATACCCTAGGGCCTCGTCGATCTTCGTGGCGGGGTCCTTGCGCATGATCTTTAGGGTCTCGTTGATCTGGGCCCTGTCGAAGACCGCCACGTAGGGCGACTGCTGCAGGCCGGCCTCGATAGCCGTCCGCAGGGCCAGGTCGAAGACCGGATCGCCGCTGAGATTCTCGACGTCGGCGACCATGAGCCGGTCGCGATTCTCGAAGGCCAGGCCGGGACGCCCGAGGAGCCAGATGGCGACGGCGATGGCGGCCAGCGAAACCGCGCCCGCCGCGATCCAGACCGGCCGCGGCCGTCGCCGGAAAGACAATCTCTTGGCCGCCGGATGGGCGTGCGCGCCCATGGCCTCCTCGAGCTTGCGGAGGTCGGCGGCCATCTCCCTGGCCGAGGCATAGCGGCGGCCCGGATCTTTGGCCAGGGCCTTCCGGATGACGCCTTCGATCTCGGCGGGGAAGCCGGGCCTGAGGCTCTTCACAGTGCGCGGCTCTTCGTGGACGATGGCGTTGAGAACGGCCCGCTCGCTGTCGCGCGCGAACGGCAGCGCTCCGGCCGCCATTTCGTAAAGGATGACGCCCAGGGACCAGAGGTCGGTCCGGGCGTCGACCTCGTCGCCGCAGGCCTGTTCCGGGGACATGTAGGCGACCGTCCCCACGGTCGTTCCCGGCTGGGTCAGCCGGGCTTCGCCGGCCAGCTTGGCCAGTCCGAAATCGAGGATCTTGGCCAGGCCGTCCGTGGTGACCATGATATTGCCCGGCTTGATGTCGCGGTGGACGATGCCGTGTTCGTGGGCCTTGGCCAAGCCCTCGGCGATCTCGGCGGTGATGCGGACGGCGTCGGCCGGGGCCAGCGTGCCGCGGGCGATCCTCTCCTTGAGGGTCTCGCCGGGATAACAGGCCATGGCGATGTAAAGACCGCCGTCCTCCGTTTCGTCGACGTCGTGAATGGTGCAGATGTTCGGGTGGTCGAGGCCTGACGCGGCGCGGGCCTCGTGGATGAACCTCTCCCGGGACTCGGGATCGGCCGTGAGTCCGGCCGGCAGGAACTTCAGGGCGACCCTTCGGTCGAGGCGGAGGTCCTCGGCCTCGTAGACGACGCCCATGCCGCCCCGGCCGAGCCTGCGGACGATGCGGAACTTCCCTGCGACGGTTTGCCCGGGCTGGATCTCAGCGGCCGGGATCCTGACCGTTCGGGTCGGATCATCCCCCATGTTCCCCTCCATCCCGCTTCGCTCAAAGCATAACAACTCGAACGGAGCGAGTCAATCCCGTCCGGGAGGAGGACCAAAGTGACGGGCCCCCGTCGCGGCGGGAGCTTAATGGAGTTTGATCGTCAATTCCGCGATCCTTTGTCCGCGTCGCCGGCATTGCCGTTTGACCCTGTCATCGGGCTTATGGATGGAGACCGGCCCATAGTGGTCGCCTTGCGGGTCGCCGTGAACGACCATGCCGGCGATGAGCATGGCCTCGAGGATGCCGATGATCGTGGTCTCATTGCCGCCGCCGATATTCGCCGCGCTGCTGAAGGCCGCCCCCACTTTGCCGTCGAGTTTGCCGTGAAAGCGGACGGTCTCGTCGAACAGCTGCTTGATGGGACCGGCCATATGGCCGTAATAGGTCGGGGAGCCGACGACGATCGCATCATATTGGAGCAGGTCCTCGGCCTTGACCTTGTCGACGGAATGACAGTCGGTCGGCAAACCGGTCTCATCCATGGACTTGGCGATGATTTCCGCCATCTCCTTGGTGTTTCCGCTTCTCGAAAAATAGACGACGATCCCTTTGGCCATGGTGGCAACTCCTTTCATTGAACGGACCGCTTATTCGCCGCAAGTCGGTTCGGTCCCTCTCAACATCCCGATGGCAATGGCGTAGGCGCAGCCGACCCCGGCCCGCACGGTGACCGCTTCCTCGGGGCAATTCCGGGCGCAGGCGCCGCATTCCATGCAGGCCTCACGATCCCGCAGCTCCGCTTTTCCCGACTCCAGGACGAAGACATCGTGCGGACAGACCTCAAGGCAGCGGCCGCAGCCGATGCATTTATCGGAATTCAGGTCGAGAGTGACGACGTTTTTCAGATAAGATTGTCGCATCCCGGGCTCCTTTTTATAATGCCGCGCCCAACGTCAGGATCAAGACCAGGATCCCGAGACCGGCGGAGACGATCTGCAGCGGAAGGGCGATCTTCATTTCTTTGACCACCCCGGAAAGGGACGTGAAGGTCGAGGCCCCGGTGAAGTTCATCGCCAGGAATGATGCGATTGGCGGAAGCAGGAGAAGATAGAGGAGAGCCGTCTTCCACCCGTGCCACGAAGCCGTCACTTGCAGATAGAGCAGGGTCCACGCCAGACCGAGCAGCCATCCTTTCCAGGCAAAAGCGCGGCCGGGAATGACTGGAAGCAGCAGCGGGGTGAAGAAAGCCCCCGCCAGGATCGCTCCAAGAAAGGGAATGGCCTTCACCGCCGTGGCCGCCAATAAGATCGGGAACGGGGCGAAACCCCCGCGGAGCAGCGTCAGGCCGAAGAGGATCCCGAGCAGGATCAGGGCTGGCTTGAGCACTCCCGCCAACTCGACGGGTGTCAGGATCAGGCGATCCCAAAGGCCGAAATGGACGGCCCTCATGGCCGGAGCGGCTTTCTGACCGGCCCGCAAGAATTCGGGAATGTCCGCCGCCCGCACCGGTCCGTAGACGACCTTGAAGCCGGAGCGCGCGAGGACCTCATGGGCGGCGACTCCCGGGGCGCCCAATTGGGGCAGGATCAGAGTGCGCCCGCTGACGACATCTGCCAGCCCGACCCGAGCGATCCGGCCCACCAGTTCCTCCGTGCCGAAGGTCCCTTTCCCCGCGGCGCACCAGACATTGATCCCCTTGGTGTCGATCACGAGGATCCAGAGATCCAGGCCGGACAGGGCCTTGCGCAACCTGTCGAAGCTCATCTTGTAATTTGCCGAAACCAGCACCGGGGACACGGCGGTCGGGCGGCCGACGGCATAAAGGCCGGGCTCGACGGCATAATGCATCCGCCCCCAGCCCCAACGCGACTTGAAAGATCCGAGGATATCGGCCCGATCCAATCGGTTCGAAACCTGCGGGACCCTGAAGCCGGAAATCGCGACTTCGCCGACGATCCATGGGGTCGTTCTCATGATCCCTGCCTCCCACACGCCATTTTTTCGATCGCCTCGAGGAGGATCCTCAGGCTGCTTATCATCGGCGCGCGTTTCGACGGGTCGATGGATCTGTAAAGAGATTCGAAACATTGCGAGAGACCCGCCTCAACTTCGTGGATGGCCCGGAGCCCCTGCGCCGAAAGCCGGATGGTGACGCAGCGACGGTCGGCGGGAACCGGGTCCCGGAGGGCCATTTTGGCCTTGACCAGATTGTCCACGGTCCGGCTCACCGTGCTCTTGTCGAGACTCATGCCGGCCGCGAGATCGTTCAGGGAGATCTTCCCGGCCCGGCGGATCGCGGCCAGGGCATGGCATTGGGCGAAGGACACGCCGCAACAGGAGGACTGGAGATCGTCGAAAAACTCCATTTTCCGCTGGAGACGGATGACCAGGTCCTGGAGATCCTGCGCGGCGGATGGAACAGGCATTGGAGGCGCTGCCGGAAATATTGTAACATGCAACAGTTGCGATATACAACTAAATATGTCAACGGGTGTCCGGCCGCCAAGGGATCGCGCCCCGTTCTTGACAGCGCCCTTGAGATAATATATGAATATATCTTCATATGTTGATCCCATGGACAAGCATAAGTTCGCCTTGAACATGCCGGAAGGGACGGGGCTCATGACCTACCTCGGGAAGGGAGAGAAGGGCCTTTTGCGCCGCAGCCCGGCCCCAGGCAAGTCCGTTTATGGCCTTATGGTCGACGAGGGGCGTCTCGTCGTTCCCCCGGATCTCGAGAAAAAGCTCGGCCTGACCCCTGGGGCCTGCCTGGAAGTCACCCTCGACCATGGCCGCGTCGAGATCCAGCCGAACATCCACAGCCTCAACCGGCTTTATATCGAGCCGACGTCACGCTGCAACCTGTCCTGCCGGACCTGCATCCGCAACACCTGGGACGAGCCGACGGGCGACATGGACATGGAGGTTTTCGACCGGCTCGTCGGCCAACTCGCCCGTTTTCCCCACCTCGAATCGGTCATGTTCGGCGGCTTCGGCGAGCCGACCGCCCATCCCCGCATTCTCGACATGGTCCACGCGGTCAAGGCTCTGGGCCTTCGTGCGGAGATGACGACCAATGCGACGCTCCTCGATGACCGCCTGATCGACGGTTTGCTCGGCGAACGTCTCGATACGCTTTGGATCTCACTCGACGGGACGACCGAGGAGAGTTTCGAGAAGGTCCGACCCGGGGCCGGGCTGTCCCGGGTCCTGGAGAACTTGGACCGGCTCGCCCAAAGGAACGGCCGCGACGGACATGCGATCGACATCGGCATCGCCTTCGTCGTCATGAAGACGAACCTCGGCGACGTCAAGCACCTCGACCGCCTGGCCCGCTCCGTCGGAGCCCGGCGCATCCTCGTCAGTCACGTCCTGCCTTACAGCGAAGCTATGGAAAAGGAGATGCTCTGTCTCCAGACCTTGACCCTTGAAACGTTCACTTTCGCCCCGGGCAAAACCGAGCTCAACCTGCCGCGCATCGACGTCAACAACACAACCAAGGAAACGCTCTTCAGCCTGTTCCAAGGGTTCGAGAACCTGACTTTCATGGGCAATCGGATCGCCGTCGACGCCCGCCGCTGCCGGTTCGTCCATGACCGGTCGTCGTTCGTCCGTTGGGATGGCCAAGTCGGCCCCTGCATGGGTCTCCTCCATGCCCATAAGACCTACCTTTACGGTCTCGAGCGGCGGGTCCGGTCTCACTCCTTTGGCGACGTCCGAACAGAGAGCCTTTTCGATATCTGGAATTCGAAGGCCTATGCGGACTTCAGGGACAAGGTCAAAGTGTTCGATTATTCGCCCTGCTACGTCTGCGGCGGCTGTTCCCTCCTCGAGACCAACGAGGAGGACTGCTACGGCAACGCATTTCCGGCCTGCGGCGGATGCCTGTGGGCCCAAGGGATCATCCAATGCCCCTGAAAGACGTCGTCTCCATCTTCAAGGCCCTGGCCGACCCGACCCGCCTCCGGATCAGCCTCCTTCTCCACGAGCGCGAGCTCTGTGTCTGCGAGCTGATGTTCATCCTGGGGATGGAGCAGTCGCGGGTTTCCCACCACATGCGGGTCCTTCGGGAGGCGGGCCTCGCCGAGGACGTCCGGGACGGCCGCTGGATCATCTACCGCGTTCCGGAGGAGGCGCGGCCGCTTCTCGAGGGCATCTTCGCAGGCCCGCTCCGGGAACGGATCGGGCTTTCGCGGGAGGCCTCAGGAGACGCCAGGCAGCTCGAGGCCTGCATCAGGGAGAACGTTCGCGGGCGCGTCTGCGAGACGCGCCCCCGGCCGGAGGGATCATGAGAAAAACCGTCCTCTTCATCTGCGTCCACAATTCCGCCCGGTCCCAGATGGCCGAGGGGCTGATCAACGCCCTTTATAGCGACCGGTTCGAGGCCGTGAGCGGCGGGACGGCGGCGACGCGGGTCCACCCCATGGCCATCAAGGCTATGGCCGAGATCGGCATCGACATCAGCGGCCATACATCGAAGAGCATCGACGTCTTTGAAGGCCGTCGATTCGACTATGTCGTCATGGTCTGCGACGACAAACAGGCGGACTGCCCCTTCTTCCCGGGCGGGAAAGAACAGATCCATCACGCCATTGACGACCCGGCCGCCTGCGGCGGGACCGACGAGGAGGTGCTGGCCTGCTTCCGCAAGAGCCGGGACGAGATCCGGGCCTGGATCGAGGACATGTTCGTCCGGGGGGTTTTGGAGCTCGCGGTCGACAAGTTCCGGTTTCGTTTTCCCGTCGATCTCTTCTATAGCGATGCCGGAGTCTGGGTCCGGTTCGAGGGGTCCCGGGCCCGCATCGGGCTCTCGGACTTCACACAGCAGAGGAACGGCGATGTCGCCTTCGCCGAGCCCAAGGAGCCGGGGACACCGGTCAAGAGAGGAGACGAGGTGGGGGTCGTCGAGACGATCAAAGTCAACCTCAGCCTCCCGTCTCCTGTGGGCGGCCGAGTCGTCGAAACGAACGGCGACCTTCTGAACTCCCCCGAACTCGTCAACCAGGACCCCTACGGCAAAGGCTGGCTGGCCGTGCTCGAGGTCGAGGACGCCGGGGCAGCGCGAAATGCTCTGATGACCGCGGCCGAGTTCATGGCCCAGGCCCAAGTCCAAGCGGAAGCGGAGGTCCTGCGATGACCCGCAAGATCCCGGTCGTTCCCTGCAGCGGGATCGGAAAGAGCCTCGGCTCTGCGGCCCGGGAGGCCGCTTATGTCCTCACGGAGGACCTCCGGCCGGACAAAACTCAGGTCGTCGCTTTGGCCCTTCTCGTTATAGGTGACGAGGAAGCGAAACGCGAGGTCGCCGGAGGCCAGGCGATCGCCATCGACGGCTGCAAGCTCGAGTGCGCCGCCAAGAGCCTGGCCTCATGCGGCGCGTCCAACGTGCATAAGGTGGCTATTTTCGATGTTGTCCGGCGGAATCGCGGCCTCAAGCCGGAAGGCGTCTGCGATCTCAACGAGGACGGGTTGAAGCTAGCCCAAGCGGCGGCCGGCGAAGCGGCGAAGATCGTCGATGATATCGACGCGGAGGATGACCATGCCTGATCTGCCGAGAAAAAAAGTGGGGTTGATCTCCTGCTCCGGCGAGGAGCTCGCCGAAGGCACGGTCACGCGCCGGGCGGTCCGGAAAGTTCTCGAAACGCTCCGTCCCGACGACACGGTGACGTTGTGCCTGCCGCTGTTCCTCGCGGGAGGCGAAGGCGAGCGGGCCTTCGCCCGATATTATCCGACCATCGCCGTCGACGGCTGCGACAAGCGCTGTGCCGCCCTGGCCACTGAGAAATACAGCGCCAAGCCGACCGCATCGATCGTCGTGACCGAGATCGCGAAATCCTGCGGCTGCGGGAAGATCGGTACGGCCCGGCGGCTGAACGCGGAAGGGCTGCGCCTGGCCGACCAGGTCGCCGGGAAGATCGTGGAAGAAACAGACCGGCTCTTGAAGAAGAAGCCCAAGAGTGCCGTCCAAGAATCTGATCGGGGGAAGCCCTGATGCCCAAAACGGAAATTTACGAAACAACGGTGACATGGACCGGCGGACATGACGGACACGTCCGGATGGGGAACGGGCCGGAGATGGACTTCTCTGCCCCTCCCCAATCGCAAGGCCGGGCGGACGTTCTGACGCCCGAGGACGCCTTTGTCGGCGCCGTCAACACCTGCGTCATGTTGATGTTCATCTGGGCGGCCGAGCGCTTCCGGCTGGACCTTGTTTCCTATGAATGCCGGGCGGAGGGAACGAAGCTCATCGAGCTTGACAGGACCGAGATCTTCACCCAAGTCATTCTGAAGCCCCGGATCGTTGTGCGCGGCGGGAACGAGCCGACGGAGACCGTCGAAAAGCGCGTCCGCCGGGGGCTTGAATCGGCCCAAAAGTTCAGCCTGGTCGCCAACTCCGTAAAGAGCCACGTCATCGTCGAGCCGGACATCTTCATAGAAGCTGAAAAGGGATAAGGAGACGGCATGGAGATCAAGGTTCTCGGCCCTGGATGCCCGAAGTGCGGGATGGTCGAAAAACGCGTGAAGGACGCGCTGGCCGACCTCAATGTCGCCGCCGACGTCGAGAAGATTACCGACATCAAGAAGATGATGTCCTTCGGGATTCTTGCGACGCCTGGACTCGTCATCAACGGCAAGGTCAAATCTGCCGGCCGGATCCCGCGGATCGAGGAGATCAAGGCTTGGATCCAGGAGGCCGCGGCCTGACGAGCGCGGTTCGAACCCAAGGATCAGCGACAGTCAGAAAATCGGAAGGAGATCGAACATTGTCTAAAGCCACAAAAATACGTTTCGTCTTAGCCATAACCATCCTTGCGATCGCCGGCGGGATGATATCGACGGACCTTTCCTCGGATACCCGCTCCATTGATCCTGCCGCGGATTCCGCGGCCGATCAGTCCAAGCCTCCCATCTATGCCGTCAAGGGCGAGGTCCTGGTCACAAACCGTCTGGATATCGACTTTTCCAAGTACCAGGTGACGTTCATGGAGCTCGGCGCCGACCGGTGCATCCCCTGCAAGAAGATGCAGCCGATCATGAAGGAGATCGCCGCGGCCTTCCCCGAAAGGGTTCAGGTCATCTTCTACGACGTCTGGAAGGATCCCGCCCCGGCCGAGAAATACGGCATCCAGCTTATCCCGACCCAAGTTTTCGTGGATCAAAAGGGAAAGGAGATCGCCCGCCACGTCGGGCTCTTCCCCAAGGAGGAGATCCTCGAGCTCCTGAAGAAGCACGGCGTCCAGTGAGCTGAGGCGATATGGGAAGCCTCTTCGGCGATATTTCCGCGCTCCTCCAGCAGAGCCCGTGGCTGGCCATCGTCGCTGTCTTCTTGGGAGGCGTGACGACGGCCCTGAACCCCTGCGTTCTGGCCATGATCCCGCTCCTGATGGGAGTCGTCGCTGGCAACAAGGAAACCACGACGCTAAAGCGCTCGCTTGTCTTTTCGCTCTTTTTTGTTCTTGGGCCTGGCCATAACCTTCACGGTGCTCGGGCTCATCTCCGCTCTCATGGGACGGATGTTCGGGAATGTCGGCCACTTCTGGAAATATTTGGTTGCGGGCGTCTGCTTCTTAATGGGGCTGCAGTTGCTCGGCATCTTCAAATGGAATATCCCCGTTCCGACCGGGATCCGGGTTAAAAAACAGGGCTATGTCGGAGCCTTCCTGTTGGGATTGCTGTTCGGCGTTGTTTCGACGCCGTGCGCCGTTCCCATTCTGGCCGTGCTCCTGGCCTTCGTGGCGGAGAAGGGGAACGTCCTTTATGGCGGGTTCCTTCTCTTCGTCTACGCCCTCGGGCACTCGGCGCTCGTCCTTGTTGCGGGGACGTCGGTCGGCGCGGCCAAGGGGCTTCTTGAATCCAAAGGCCTGCGCAAGGCCCACGGCATCCTGCAGAAGCTCGCCGGCGTTCTGATCATCGTCATCGGATTTTACTTCTTGTTCACGCTCTGATTGACGTGAAAGGAGATCGTTCATGACACCCGGGAATCCAAGGCTCAAGTTCCTCGACCGCTACCTGACACTCTGGATCTTCCTGGCCATGGGCATCGGCGTCGGACTGGGCTATTTCGTCCCGGCCGCCGTCGGCTTCATCAACAAGTTCCAATCGGGGACGACCAACATTCCCATCGCCATCGGCCTCATCCTGATGATGTACCCGCCCCTGGCCAAAGTGAAGTACGAGGAACTCGGCGACGTCTTCAAGAACGTCAAGATCCTCACGTTGTCCCTCGTCCAGAACTGGATCATCGGGCCGCTCCTGATGTTCGCCCTGGCCGTCATCTTCCTCCGCGATAAGCCGGAATACATGTACGGCCTCATCATGATCGGGCTGGCCCGCTGCATCGCCATGGTCATCGTCTGGAACGATCTGGCAAAGGGGGACCGGGAGTATGCGGCCGGCCTCGTTGCTTTTAATTCGATCTTCCAGGTCCTGTTCTTCTCGGTCTACGCCTACATCTTCATCACCGTATTCCCGACCTGGCTCGGGCTCAAGGGCACGGCGGTCAATGTCACCATGCGGCAGATCGCCGAGAGCGTTTTCATCTATCTCGGCATCCCCTTCCTGGCCGGCATGATCTCCCATTTCGGCCTGATCAAGCTCAAAGGGAAGACCTGGTACGAGACGAAGTTCATCCCCCGCATCAGCCCCATTACGCTCATCGCCCTGCTCTTCACCATCATCGTCATGTTCTCGCTCAAGGGCGAATACATCGTCAAGATCCCCCTCGACGTCGTGCGCATCGCCATTCCTCTGCTTATCTACTTCGTGGTCATGTTCCTCGTTTCGTTCTTTATGAGCCGCAAAGCGGGCGCGGACTATGCCAAGTCGGCAACGCTGTCCTTCACGGCGGCCAGCAACAACTTCGAGCTGGCCATCGCCGTGGCCGTGGCCGTGTTCGGGATCAATTCGGGGCAGGCGTTCGCCGCGGTCATCGGCCCGCTTGTCGAGGTGCCGGTGATGATCGGGCTGGTCAATGTCGCGCTGTACTTCAAAAGAAGGTACTTCGCGTCGCCGGTTTGACCGGTCTCGCGGGGCCGTATCAGGAAGAATAGGGGAATAGGTATTGTGTCCCCGATTTAAGGATGGGGCACCGGCTCAGTGGGCCATCTTGATCGCGGCGAGCGTCTTCATCGCTTCGATGTCCTTGGCCGTCCGGACCTCGAGGCGGAAGCCGCGGCCCTCGGCGTAGACGGGGGCGTCCTCGATCTCTTTCATGACGGCCTTGGGCAGCTTGGCCTGACGGGCCGCATCGGTCGCCTTGCCGCCAAACACGAACGCGCACAGGAAATGACCTTCCCGGGGCAGAAGGTAGACGATCGTCCTCTTCTTCTGCTTGAGCCGGAGGGACCAGGCCTTGTAGAACCCCCAGGCTTCGGTGACCGGGGCGTAGTCCGCGCCGATGTGGCGGACGAACTCGTCCCAGAGCTTCTTTGAAGGTCCCAGGCCCTTGGCCAAGGCCTTGTCATCGGGGATTTTGTCCTTGTCGTCGAAGGCCATCGCTCAACCATTATAGACCTTGCCATCCCGGCCGCAAATATCGAATAATGGCCTGAGCATGGAAGACATTTCGCGGGGCGTGCGCTCCTTTACGCTGGGCACCGCCATCAGCCGGGTCATGGGGCTGGTGCGGGAGATGGTCATCGCCCGCCTGTTCGGCGCCGGTTTCGCCGTCGACGCGTACAACGTCGCTTTCCGTATCCCCAACCTGCTGCGCGACCTGTTCGCCGAGACGGCCCTCTCGGCGGCCTTCGTCCCCGTCCTCACGGCCGAAAAGGCGAAGAGCAAAGAGGCCGAAAACCGCCTGGCCTCGAACATCTTCAACGTCCTCTTCGTCGTGACGGGCGCGATCTCGCTAGCCGGTTTCTTCGCGGCGCCCTATCTGGCCAAGGCCATCGCCTTCGGATTCGACAAGGTCCCGGGCAAGATCAGTCTGACGACCCAACTGACCGCCGTCCTTTTCCCCTTCCTCCTGTTCATCAGCCTGGCGGCCTGGGCCATGAGCTACCTCAACACCGAGAGATCGTTCTTCGTGCCGTCCGTGGCCTCGGCCATCTTCAACCTCTTTTCCATCCTCTTCCCTCTCCTGACCTACGGCTGGTATGTCTCCCATGGCAAGGAGCCCATCTTTGGCCTGGCCGTCGGCATCCTCGTCGGCGGGCTGATGCAGTTCCTCGTCCAGCTGCCTCTCCTCCGGCGCAAGGGCTTCCGCTGGATGCCCGTCCTGAGCTTCCGCGACCCGCAATTCCGCCGGGTCATGGCCTTGTTCATCCCCGTCGCGATCGGGCTCGCGGGAACGCGCATCAATGTCCTGGTCAACACGATCCTGGTCACGCCGCTGGCCCAGGGGAGCGTCAGCTGGCTCAGCTTCGCCTTCCGCATCATGCACCTGCCCCTCGGGCTCTTCGGCATCGCTGTCGGGACCGTGGCCCTGCCATCGCTTTCGAAGCTCGTCCTCGAGGGGAACGTGGCGACCGTCAAGTCCACGCTCTCGGACTCGCTGAAGATGGTCCTATTCCTGACCGTGCCGACGTCGGCCCTGCTCTGCGGTCTGGCCATCCCGGTCACCCGGGCCCTCTACCAGAGAGGGCGTTTCACGGCCGCGGACACGCTGGCCACGGCCGCGGCGCTCGTGCTCTACGTTCTCGGCATCCCGTTCGCCTCGGCCCTCCGTAATGTGGCCGCCGTCTTCTACGCCTTCAAGGACGCCAAGACGCCGATGTACGCCAGCTTCGCCTCGATCGCCCTCAATCTCGTTCTCAATATTTCGTTGATGTGGGTCGTCGGCTACCTGGCTTTTCCGCTTTCGACCTCGCTCGCAGCCATCCTCAACGTCGTCCTCCTCTATGCCATGCTGCCGCGCAAGATCGGCCCGCTGGAGACTGGGCCTCTGGCCGCCTACGCGCTGCGTCTCGCCGCCGCCTCCGCGGCCGGCGGGGGAGCGGCCTGGCTCTTGAATCGGACTGATCGCCGGAAGGCTCGGCATCTCGTTCCTGGCGACGGTGGGCGGCATCATCGCCGCGGGCGTCATAGGCCTGGCCGTCTTCTTCGCCGTCTCGCGCGCCTTGGGTCTGACCGAGATCCGTGACTACCTCCGGCGCTTCCTCCGCCGATAAGTTTGACCGTCCCCCGGAGCCGGCCTATAATACGCTCCCCTTCTGGCCGGTCCGGCCGCAGGTGAGCGTATCCCCCGACGAGCGACGATGGCGGCGCGCATCCGCAGAGAGGAGTGCATGGCCCGTTCCGACGAGCTCCTGAAAGACCTCGGCCTGGATGTCGATCTCCATCGCCGGATCTTCGACGCCGTCGACCGGAATTTCCGCGAGACCGTGCTCGCGCAGAAGGTCCGCCCGGCCCGGATGGCCTATTTCGACGGCGTCATCCACGAGGCCCACGGCGGCCGCGTCCGGGAGATCATCGAGCGGCGCGCGGCCGGCGACAAGCTCATCGGCACGTTCTGCATCTATGTCCCCGAAGAGATCGTGCTGGCCCTGGGGGCGATACCCGTCGCTCTCTGCGGCGGGACTTCTCTGTCCATCCCTTACGCCGAGAAGCTCCTGCCGCGCGACATCTGTCCCCTGGTCAAGTCGACCGTCGGCCTGGCCCTGTCCAACACCTGCCCCTACAGCCCGATCGAGGATCTGGCTGTCGGCGAGACGACCTGCGACGCCAAGAAAAAGACCTGGGACCTCCTGGCGAAGAACGGCGATCTCTACGTCATCGAGCTGCCGCAGAAGAAGGGCGCGAAGGACATGGACCTGTGGTACGAGGAGGTCTGTCAGTTCAAGACCCGGCTCGAGCGGCTGACAGGCCGGACCCTGGATCCGGAAAGGCTGGCCGGCGCTGTCCGGCTCATGAACAGAAAACGGCGGGCGCTGGCCCGGCTCAACGACTTCAGAAAAGACGCCAATCCGCCCCTGAGCGGCCTCGATGCCCTGGTCGTCATGCAGGGCGCCCTCCTCGACGATGCCGCCCGCTTCACGGAGCGGCTCGAAGCCCTCAACGACGAGCTCGGGGACCGCGTCCGCCGCGGGATCGGCGTCGCATCGGAGCGGGCCAAGAGGATCATGATCTCCGGCTGCCCCTCGGTCCTGGGCAACTGGAAGCTCCATGCCCTGGTCGAGTCCGCGGGAGCGATCGTCGTCTGCGACGAGACCTGCACAGGGTCTCGCTATTACGAGAACCTCGTCGAAGAGGACCGTTCCGGCCTCGAGGCCCAGATCGCGGCCATCGCCGATCGCTATCTCAAGATCGAGTGCTCGTGTTTCTCGCCGAACGATGAGCGGATCGATTCGATCTTGCGCCTGGCCCGCGAGCACCGCGTCGACGGGGTCGTCCAATACGTCCTCCAGTATTGCCATACCTATAACGTCGAGGCCGTTGCCGTGGCCGCCGCGCTCAAGGACGCCGGCGTGCCCAGCCTCAAGGTCGTGACCGATTATGCGGAATCGGACACCGGGCAGCTGCGCCTCCGCGTCGACGCCTTCCTCGAAGGGCTGGGGCGATAAGGACGGACGACGTGACCGCGCCTGACCTCTTCCTCGGTCTCGACCTCGGCTCCCGGACGACCAAGATCGTCGAGCTGGCCGCGGGGGCGGTCGTCGGTTTCGAGGTCGTCGATACGACCCACGATTCCATCGAACGGGTCCGGGCCCGGCTCGACCGGCGGGACTACGTCCGGGCCGCGGCCACCGGCTATGGCCGTTTCCTCATGAACGCCCACCTCGATTGCCGCGTCGTGACCGAGATCACGGCTTGCGCCCTCGGGACCCGTTTCGTGCGGCCCCAGGCCGGCCTGGTCATCGACATCGGCGGCCAGGATTCCAAGGTCATCCTGCTCGGCAACGGCTCCGGCGCCTTCGCCGATTTCGAAATGAACGATCGCTGCGCCGCCGGCACCGGCCGCTTCCTTGAGGTCATGGCCCGGCTGCTCGGCTTCGGCATCGAGGAGTTCGGGCGGGCGGCCTGCGAAGGGGGCGAGATGATCACGCTCAGCAGCATGTGCACGGTCTTCGCCGAGTCCGAGGTCATCTCTCTCCTCGCGGCCGGGCGCGACCGGGCATCGATCGCCCTGGGCCTCCACGGATCAATCGCCGACCGGGTCTATCCCCTTGCGGCGAGGTTCGATGTGAACGGAGAGGTCGTGATGGCCGGCGGGGTCGCCCTGAATCCGTGCCTCGTCGACCTCCTATCGAAGAGACTCGGCCGTCCCGTGGTCGTCCCCGAGCATCCTCAGATCGTCACGGCCATCGGCGCCGCGCTGGCCGTCCGTCCGGTGACACACAACTAAATACACTTAATTCTATCTGTTGATGCCGATAGTCTCATTATCGCGGCGGACGCCTATAGAGAGTGATGCCATAATTTAGTGTATTTAGTTGTGTGTCACCGAATATTGGAATCGGCTATCGTCGATGGAACCCTTCCGGTATAATGGCCGTCGATATGGCGACCGTCGAACGAGCGCAGCCCTCCGATCGGTCCCTTCGCGGGACCGCGCTCGCCGTCTCGATGGTCTCGTCGTTCCTGACCCCGTTCATGGCCTCGAGCCTGAACGTGGCCATGCCGCTCATCGGCAAGGAGTTCGGCCTCAGGGCGGTCACACTCGGCTGGGTGCTCACGATCTACACCCTGGCCGCGGCCATGTTCCTCGTGCCGTTCGGCCGGCTCGCCGACCTCGTCGGCCGGAAGAAGATCTTCACGATCGGTCTGAGCGTCGACATCACCGGGGCCCTCATCGGCGCCCTAGCTCAGTCCGCCCCGGTGCTCATCCTCGGCCGGGCCGTGCAGGGCATCGGCGGGGCCATGATCTTCGGCACGGGCGTCGCCATCCTGACGTCGGTCCATCCGCCGGGCTCCCGCGGCCGCGCCCTCGGCCTCAACACCGCCGCCGTCTATACCGGTCTTTCGCTGGGCCCGGTCCTCGGCGGCTTTCTCGTCCACGCCTGGGGCTGGCGCAGCGTCTTCCTTGTGACGATCCCTATCGCTGCGACCGGACTCATCCTGGCGCTGACCCGGCTCAAAGGGGAGTGGGCCGACGCCCGCGGCGAAGGCTTCGACCTCGCCGGGGCGGCCCTCCTCGGTACCGGTCTCGTGGCCCTGATGTTCGGCTTTTCGCGGCTGCCCGCTCTTCCCGGCGTCCTGATCACCACGGCCGGTATCCTGACCTTGGCCGGCTTCATCGTCTTGGAGCTGCGGCTCCCGGCGCCGCTCTTCGACCTGCGGTTGTTCCGCCACAACCGGATCTTCGCCTTTTCCAACCTGGCGGCGCTGTTCAACTACAGCGCCACATCGGCCGTGGCCTTCCTGATGAGCCTCTATCTCCAGTACATCAAGGGCCTGCCGCCCCAGAAGGCGGGCCTCGTCCTCGTCGCCCAACCGATCGTCATGGCCCTCACCTCGCCGTTCGCCGGCCGGTTCTCCGACCGCACCGAGCCGCGGCTCATCGCCTCCGCCGGGATGGCCCTCTCGGCCGTCGGCCTCGTCCTTTTTTCGTTCATCGGCCCCGGGACGGGTTTCGGCTTCATCGTCGGAACCCTCATCTGCCTCGGCCTGGGTTTCGGTCTCTTCTCGTCCCCCAACACCAACGCCGTCATGTGCTCGGTCGAGAGGCGGCATCTCGGAGTCGCCTCGGCCGCCCTAGGGACCATGCGCCTGACCGGTCAGATGCTCAGCTCCGGCATCGTCATGATGATCTTCGCCCTGGTCATGGGCCAGGCCGCGATCGAGCCCTCCGTCTACCCGCTCTTTCTCCGGAGCGCCCATGTCGCCTTTGTTTTCTTCGCCATCCTCTGCTTCGCGGGCGTCTTCGCCTCGCTCGCCCGCGGCAACCGTCCTTCCGACCGGCCGAACTGACGGTCACTTGGCCCGGCTCCGGCCCTGGAGGCCAGCCATTTTGTCCTCGACGCGGCGGATGGGAGCATTTTCCCTTGTCAAACGGACCGTGCGGCGATTAGAATGGGGGACAATACCGCCGCGACGATCGAGGAGGACCGATGAGCCTGTCCAGAAAAGGTTTCCTGAAGATGCTCGGCTTCGGCGCGCTCGCCGCCGGCTCGAAAGCCTATGGCCTGCCCTCGAAGGCCCTCGAAGAGGCCCGCGCTTCTGCCAAGAAGCTCAAGATCACCGACGTCGAGATCTTCCTCTTCGACATCCCCATCACCTCGCCCTTCCGCATCGCCATCGGCACGATGACCGCGGCCAACGACCTGCTCATCCGCATCCGCACCGATCAGGGCGTCGTCGGCCTCGGCGAGGCCTGCCCGTTCCCGCCGATCACCGGCGAGACCCAAGCGACCAACGCCGCCGCCGCTGCGAGCATCCGCGACATGATCGTCGGCAGGGACCCGCTGGCGATCGACGAGCTCTTGCGCCTTATCGGCCCCATCATCCACTCGAACCCGAGCGCCGTGGCCGCCTTCGACATGGCCCTTTTCGACATCCTGGGCAAGGTCGCCGGCCTGCCTCTCTTCCGGCTCCTCGGCGGGACCAAGAACGTCTTCGAGACCGACATCACGACCAGCCTCGACACGCTCGAGAAGATGACCGCCGAGGCGAAAGGATATGCCGACAAGGGCTACAAGACCCTCAAGGTCAAGGTCGGGCTCGCCCCGGACGAGGACTACTCCCATATCGCCGCCATCCGGGCCGCCGTCGGCCCTGAGGTTGCCATCCGCATCGACGCCAACCAGGGCTGGACCGTCCCCCAGGCCGTCTACGCCCTGCGCAAGATGGCGCCGCTCGCGATCGAGTTCTGCGAACAGCCCGTCCTCGCTTCGGATACCGCCGGGCTCAAGGCCGTCCGGTCCGAGAGCCCGATCGCCATCATGGCCGACGAGGCCCTGTTCGGACCGTCGGATGCGATCAAGCTCATCCGGGCGGAGGCCTGCGACACGTTCAACATCAAGGTCATGAAGGCCGGCGGCTTGCTCAACTCGATCCGCATCGCCCACATCGCCGACGCCGCCAACATCCGCTGCATGGTCGGCTGCATGCTCGAATCGAAGCTGGCCCTGACGGCCGCGGCCCACGTCGTCGCCTCGCAGGCCAACATCGTCTACGCCGACCTCGACGGGAACACCGAGCACACGATCGATCCGATCACCGGCGGGATGACGGTCAATGCGGGGACGCTGACCCTTCCTGAGACCCCGGGCCTCGGCTGCGACGTCGATCCGGCCTTCGTCAAGAAGCTCCGGAAGGTCTGAGAGGGCTCAGCCCTCGACGCCGAAGGAGGGCTTCTTCGTCTTCCATTTGCCGCGGGTGAAGTCCGGGCATTCGATTGGCGTCGCGCCGGCGGCGATCGATTTCTCCGAGAGCGGGATGATCGAGCTCATCAGCACCGAATCGTAGACGTCGATCGGCGTCTGCGTCTTTTTGCGCACGGCCTCGACGAAAAGCGCCAGCTCGAGGTAATCGGTGCCGCCGTGGCCGCCGGCCTCGGCCTCGGTCTTCATCTTCCGCCACCAGAGGTGGTCGTGCTTTTCCATGTACGGCGGGAACGGCTCCCATTGGTGATAGGCGGGGCTCTTGTCGACGAGATAAAGGGCGTTCCTCTGCTCGTTGTAGATGCCCCGCGTGCCCTGCAGCTCCCATTGGTTATCGTACGGCCGGGGCAGCTGCATGTCGTATTTGACGAAGATCGTGTTGCCCTTCTTCGTCTTGATCAGCGTCGTGACCACGTCGCCTTGGGCGAACTCGGCCTTGGCGTAGGGATGCTTCGGGCCGAACTTGCGGCGGAAATAGTCGTTGATGCCGAGCTGGCGGTTGGCCATGGTCACGGCCGTGTCGAAGTAATCGCCGCAGCCAAGGTCCATCCACGGCCAGACCGGGCCGACCGCATGCGTCGGATATTGAGAACGATTGTGTCCGATGAGGTAGCGGCCGCCCCAGCGCATGTTGCCCTCGGGGCTGAAGAACCAGTGGTCGATGCAGTCGTGGGTGTGGGAGGCCTGGACGTGGACGATCTCGCCGAAGAGCCCCTTGCGGACCATGTTGAGCAGGGCCAGGTTGTCCTGGCGGAAGCTCCAGTTCTCGAGCATCATGCAGGGGACGCCCGTCGCCTCGTGCGTGTCGACGAGGTCCCAGCATTCTTCGAAGGTCATGGCCGCCGGCACCTCGACCGCGGCGTATTTGCCGTTGCGCATCGCCGTGACAGCCATGGGCGTGTGCCAATCCCACGATGCCGCGATCACGACCGCGTCGATGTCGTCTCGCCACAGGAGCCGCTGAAAATCCTCGGGGCCCTGGGAATAGCCCTCCGGTTTAGGCCGGCCCGCCTTGACGACCATGTCCTGGGCCTTGGCCAGCGCGTCGAGGTCGATATCGCAGAGGGCCGGGAATTCGAGTCCCGGCATGAGAAGAAGGTTGGAGAGAAGCGACCGGCCGCGGTTCCCGGTGCCGATGACGCCGAGACGGACCGGCCGGGCCGTCTGTTCCGCCTTTTCGAAAAGCGACGAGTCGGTCCTGAAATTCGCGAGAAGGGCGCCGGCGGACGCCCCGCCGCTCACCTTCAAGAAAGCCCTGCGGTCCATGTGCTCGGCCATGTCGTCATCTCCTCAAAATCGGGGACACAATACCAATTCCCCTATTAAGCCTGCCCCGGAAATCCGTGTTGAGCCCCAGATGGATTTTGATCTGGGGCTCAATGCCCACTTCCGAACGGCGATCATCATTATCGAAACACGGTTCCGTGCCCCAGTATCGTTCAGGGGCGGGGCAAAATCAAGGCGAGGCGGGTTGCGCCTGACGGGGTGTCGTTATAAGATGTGGCCACGGAAAGCGAGAGAGAATGACCGCGGCCCGCAAGATCAACTGGGGCATCCTCGGCTGCGCCGGCATCGCCGAAAAGGCCTTCATCCCGGCCGTCCTCAAGTCCCGCAACGGAGTCCTGGCTGCGATCGCGTCGCGCGACGAGGCCCGGGCCGCCGATTGGGCCCGGCGCTTCGGCTTTCTGAAGTCCCATCGGACCTACCAGGAGCTCGTCGACGACCCGGCCATCGACGCGATCTACAATCCGCTCCCGAACGACCTGCACGCCGAATGGTCCATCCGGGCCATGCGCGCCGGCAAGCATGTCCTTTGCGAAAAGCCCATGGCCCTGAACGCGCCCGAGGCCCGGGCCATGATCCAGGCTGCCGAAACGAGCGGCGTCCTGCTCATGGAAGGCTTCATGTATAAGTTCCATCCGCAGATCGGCAAGACGCTCGAGCTCATCCGTGCCGGCGCGATCGGCGAGCCGCGGTCCGTCCAATCCTCCTTCACCTTCCGGTTCGAGCGCGACGGTTCGAACTACCGCTGGTCCCCGGCCCAGGGCGGGCGGCGCCCTTTACGATGTCGGCTGCTACACGATCAGCATCGCCCGGCTCGTTCTCGGCGCGGAGCCGCTCGCGGTTTCCGCCGCCGCCCACGCCGACCCGGCGACGGGGGTGGACATGACGGCGGAGGCCCTCCTCGAATTCCCCGGCGGCCGATTCGCCCAGTGCGAATCGAGCTTCGAGACCCATTTCCAGAGCCGGCTCCTCGTCGCCGGCACGGACGGGACCCTCCGGCTCGAGCGGGCCTTTTCGGCCAAGGACTTCGACGTCGCCGTCGAGATCGTCCGCGGCGACACCGTCGAATCCCTGCCCATCCGGAAAGCCAACATGTTCGTCCTGATGATCGAGCACTTCGGCGAGGCCGTCCGGGGCGAAGCCACGCTCCGCTATCCCGCGTCCGATGCCTGGAACAACATGCGCGCGATCGACGCCTGCTTCGAGTCCATCCGGACCGGCGGGCGCGTGATGATCCCGGGATCGATCGATCAAAAGGGGGGCAACTCATGAGATCCGCAACGAGCATTCCTCTGACCGCCGCTTTCATCCTTCTCGCAGCCTGTTCGAGCTTCAAGTCGAAGCCTCAGATGACGTACTTCCACGGTCAGAACGTCCCGGCGGGCTATATCACCGTGAAACGTGCGTCGGCCGCCGAGATCGTCTTCGAGATCCGGATCGAATTCGCGCCGAAACAAATGTACCACCTGATCCTCGACGGCAACGACCCTGTCGCCGAGGGCTGGTTCTCCACCCTGCGGGCCGGCGGCCAGTCCTATTCGGTGACCCTGAAGCCCGCCGAGGGCCGGGTCTTCGAGCCGGGCAAGACCTACCGGCTCTGCATCGGCGTCCAGAACCCTCAGGCCGTCCAGATGACCTCGAGCAACTACGAGTGCAAGGTCGACCATACGTTCGTCTTTCAGGAGAAGAGCTGACGCCCGCGATGACGCTCACCAAGCCCCGGGGCGAAGCTTCTTAGGAGGTCCCACATGTCCGATGAACGCACCATTCTCGACGACGAGCCCGTGCGGCCCGGCCGCCGCGAATTCCTGGCCAAATCTCTGGCCGGGTTTCTGGCCCTGAATCCTGCGCTCGGGCATCTCTTCGCCGATGACGACCCCGCTTTCGGATCCGAGGGCGGCCTGCCGCCCGGAGGTTTCGTCATGGAGAGCGCTCCGGGACCCGAGACCGTGATCAACGGCCGGCGCTGCCTCTATTTCGGAGGCACGGGCTATTTCGCCCTCCACGGTCACCCGGAAGTCATCGCCGCCGGCATCGCCGCCTTCCGCAAATACGGCTGTCACAGCGCCACGTCGCGGACCGGATTCGGCAACACGCCCGTCCAGCTCGAACTCGAGCGCAAGATCGCCGGCTACTTCGGGACCGAGGATTCGATCCATTTCGTCTCGGGCTATCTCGACAACCTCTTTCTCGTCCAGGCCCTCAAGGCCCGCGTCGGGGCCATCTTCATCGACGAGACGGCCCACTTCAGCATCCGGGACGCGGTTTATTCAGCGCTCAAGCCTGTCCATACCTTCAAGCATCGGGACGCGGACGATCTGGCCCTCCAGCTCAAGCAGAACCTCAAGGCGGGTGAAGTCCCCCTGGTGATGAGCGACGGCGTTTTCCCGACTTTCGGCCTCATCGCCCCGGTCCCCGAATTTCTCAAGGCCCTCGAGCCCTATCAAGGCTACCTCTGCCTCGACGACTCCCACGCCGTCGGCGTCCTCGGCCCGAACGGCCGCGGCACGTACGAGCACTTCGGCGTCAAATCCGACCGCTGCTTCTTTGCCGGGACCATGAGCAAGGCCTTCGGCGGCCACGGCGGCTTCATCCCGGCGCCCAAGGCGTTCATCGATCACATCAAGGCGACCTGCGGCGCCTATCCGGGCGCGACGCCGAGCCCGACGCCGGCCATGGCCGCCTCGATCAAGGGCCTGGAGATCGTCAAGCGCGAGCCGCAGCGGCGCGAACGCCTCCGGCGCAACGTGGTCCAGGCGAAGAACGGGCTGAAAAAGCTCGGCTTCGAAACGAACGACAACCCGGTCCCGATCGTCACTTGGGCCCTGAAGTCCGCCGAGGACATGAAGAGGGTCCAGGCGGAGCTCTTCGGCCGGGGCATCGTCGTCGCCCTCTCGAAGTACGTCGGGGCCCCGGCCGGCGGCGTCCTGCGGGCTTCCATTTTCTCGGAGCACACCCCGGAGCAGATCGACCGGCTTCTCGGCGAGCTCAAACGGCTTGTCTGATGAACGAACTCGTCTTCCTCAAGGAGTACGCGATCCACACGTACGAGACCGACGACCGGGGTCTCGTCAAGATGGTCACCCTGCTCAATTTCCTCCAGGACTCCGCCGGAGAGCATGCCGGCCGGCTGGGCCTGTCGGTCCGCGACCTCGTCAAGCGCAACATGACCTGGGTCCTGTCGCGCTACCACATCCTCGTCCATCGCTATCCGGGAATCGGCGAGCGGCTCGAGGTCACGACCTGGCCGTCGGGGAAGGGCGGTTATTTCGCCACCCGCGAATTCGAGATCGCCGACGCGAACGGCGGCCCCGTCCTGACCGCGACGAGCTCGTGGATGATCATCGGGCTCGAGCGCAAGCAGCCGCTCAAGGTCGACGACATCATCGACATCCCCTATGCCGTCGACCAGCGGGCCCTCGACGACCCGTTCGCCTCCCTGCCCGTTCCCTCCGCCCGCGAAGCGGAGCTCCGCTTCCGCGTCGAATCGGTCCATATCGATTGGAACCGCCACGTCAACAACGCGATCTATGTCCAGTGGGCGCTCGAAGCCGTCCCGGCGGAGGTCCTGAGGAAGAGCCGGCCGGTCGAGCTCGAGATCTCCTACAGGGCCGAGGCCTTCTACGGGGAGGAGGTCCTGTCCGTCGTCCAAGCCGTCCCGCAAGCGGGCGCCGGTCCGGTTTACCTCCACCAGATCCTCAACGCGGCGTCGGGCACGGAGCTGACCCGGTTGAGGACGCGGTGGGAATGAGGGCTAGGACTTCGTGGGCTTTTTCCCGGTCCCCGGGTGCCCGTCTTCGCGGGCGTAGATGACGCCCATCTGCGTGAGCATGGTCTTGGCCTCGGCCTCCGGGATCTCCGTTTTGATCTCGGCCTTGACGTCCTGGCCGAAGAAGATGCTCCGGTTGAGCTCGTCGACGAGCGCGGTGATGCGGATGTAGACCTTGGCCGGGGCCCGGTCGACGACGACCGTGACCCGGTCGTCCCGGACGGTGACCAGCCGGACCTCGGGGAACCTGCCGACCTTTTTCGCGAAAGTCGCGATCATGCGCTTTTTCCGGTTGCGCAGGAAGCGGTAGAGGAAGAAGACCATGAAGGCCGGGCCGATGAGGCCGCCCCAGTTGAAGTTCGCGGCCACGAGGATGACGGCCAGGGCGATCGCTCCGAACAGGAGGGCCATCCCCTTATAGCCTCCCGGGAACGTGATCTTCAGCCGCTCGGCCCAATGTCGCAGGCGGTCGCCGGCAGGAAGTCTCGTCGTCGTCCCGGTCTCGAGGTCGTGCTTCAGGCGGCGCAGGTCCTCGGCCAGGGCGTGGGCGTCGGGATAGCGGTCGTCCGGGTTCTTGCGCAGGCAGCGAAAGACGATGCGGTGGAGCTCGGGCGTGAGGTTGCGGCGGACGAGGGTCACCGGCCGCGCCTCCTCGTAGGCGATCGCGTGCATCGTGTCGATCGGCGTTTCGCCCTTGAACGGGAGCTCCGACGTGACCATCTCGTAGAGGACGATGCCCAGCGAGAAGATGTCGCTGCGCCGGTCGAGCTCCCGGCCGCGGGCCTGTTCCGGGCTCATGTAGTTGAGGGTGCCCATGACCGCCCCGGGGATCGTCTGGACGCGGCCCCGGGTCAGCGTCCGCGAGAGCTCGGCGGGCGACAGGGGCTCGCCCGTTTCCGGCTCGACCAGCTTGGCCAGGCCGAAGTCGAGAAGCTTGGCGTGGCCGTCCCGCGTGACCATGATGTTGTCGGACTTGATGTCGCGGTGGAGGATGCCGGCGTCGTGGGCCTTGGCCAGGCCCTCGGCGACCTGAAGGGCGATCTCGAGGGCGCCCATGAGATCGAGCTCGCCGTCGGCGATGAGACGGCTGACGGTCCGGCCGTCGACGTATTCCATGGCGATGAAGAGGTTGCCGTCGACCTCGTCGATGTCGTAGACCTGGGCGATGGCCGGGTGCGAAACGGCCGCGGCCGAGCGGGCCTCGAGGAGAAGGCGGCTCCGACGATCGGGATTGGCCACGAGGCCCGGGGTGATCATCTTCAGGGCGACGAGGCGGCCGAGACGGGTGTCCCGGGCCCGGTAGACGACACCCATGCCGCCCTTGCCGAGCTCCGTTTCGATCAGATAGTGCTTGAGGACCGTGCCGACCATGGTGATATCCAATAGATACCATACGGACGGACCGGGGTCAACGTTCCGGCGAGCGGAGCTCGCGGGATGAATTCCGGGACGGGAAAGATTCGGGACATGACCCTTTTCTCTGGAAAAGGGATCGTGTCCCGGCAATTTTTCCCGTGGGGCGGTTGAAATCCTGCTGGAATTGCGATAAAGATGGTTTCATTACCCTTCACGGAGGGATCATGAGATTATCGACGAAACCGGCGCTTCTTGCGGTCCTCGCCCTGGCCCTGGTTTTCAGCGCCGCGGCCTGCAAGAAGGAGGCGGTCGCGCCGGGGGCCAAAAGCCCTGAGCAAGGAGATCCGACGATGAAAACCAAACGAGAGCACTTCGGGCGGCTCGCCGACGGCACCGCCGTCGACGTCTACACCCTGACCAACGCATCCGGGCTCGAAGCCCGGATCATGACCTACGGCGCCATCCTGGTGTCGCTGAAAGTGCCGGACCGGAGCGGCGTCCTGGCCGACGTCAATCTCGGCTTCGACAGCCTTGCGGGCTATCTCGGCACGCACCCGTACTTTGGAGCCATCATCGGCCGCTACGGCAACCGGATCGCCAAGGCCCGGTTCACCCTGGACGGCGTCGAGTATGGCCTGGCCCCGAACAACAACGGCAACACCCTCCACGGCGGGGTGAAGGGCTTCGACAAGGTCGTCTGGAAAGCCGAGCCGGTCAAGGTCGCCTACGGCACGGGGGTCAAGCTGACCACCCTAAGCAAGGACATGGAAGAAGGCTTCCCCGGCAACCTGGCGGTCACGGTCGTCTACACGCTCACCGACACGAACGAGCTCGAGATCCGCTACGAGGCGACGACCGACAAGCCGACGCCGGTCAATCTGACCAACCACGCCTACTGGAACCTCAAGGGCGAAGGCCAAGGCGACGTCCTCGGGCATCGGCTCCAGATCGAGGCCGACAAGATCACGGCCGTCGATTCGGCTGCGAACCTCATCCCGACGGGCGAGATCGTTCCGGTGGCCGGGACGCCGTTCGACTTCACCTCGCCGCATACGATCGGTGAGAGGATCGCCAAGGTCGAAGGCGGCTATGACCATAATTTCGTCTTGAGAAGCGGCGGCGGAGCTCTGGCCCTGGCGGCCAAGGTCGAAGAGCCGGTGAGCGGCCGAATCCTGGAGATCTGGACGGACCAGCCCGGGATCCAGCTCTACACGGGCAACTTCCTGGACGGCACGGTCATCGGCAAGGCCGGTCACGCCTACGGCAAGCACTTCGCCTTCTGCCTCGAGACCCAGCACTTCCCCGACTCGCCGAATCAGCCGAATTTCCCGACGACGATCCTCCGGCCGGGGCAGACCTATCGAACGGTCACGGTGCATAAGTTCTCGGTGAAATAGGGTTTTACTAAGAGATTCATCAGGATCGGGGCTTCGAGTGAAACAAAAATGGGGACGTTTCTATTTTCTAAATTAATGCATTTTTTCCGAAAATAGAAACGTCCCATTTTGCCCTTCCCCCGGTCAGCGCTTCTCAGGGATCACTTCGAGCCAGTAGCCGTCCGGGTCCTCGATGAAGTAGATGCCCATGGCCGCATTATCGAAGCAGACGACGCCCATCTCCTTGTGCTTGGCCAGCGCGGCCGCATAATCGTCGACCGTGAAGGCCAGGTGGATCTCGTTGTCGCCGAGTTCGTAGGGTTCCTTCCGGTCACGGAGCCAGGTCAGCTCGAGCTGATGCGGCGTGCGGCCGTCGCCGAGAAAGACGAGGATGTAGCTGCCGTCTTTCGCTTCCTTGCGACGGACCTCCTCCAATCCGAGCGTTTCCTTGTAGAAGGCCAGGCTCCTCCCCAAATTGAGCACGTTGATGTTGTTGTGAGCGAATGTGAATTTCATGGTCCCTCCGTTAGCCCAGATGGGGTGTGATAAAGCTCTCGATGAAGGCGGCGATCAGCAGCAGGGGCAGGACGACGAGGACGAACGACCGGACGACGTTCCGCGCCGGGCTCTCGGAAAAGGCAACGGCCGCCTGCTCCGGGTTGGCTTCGAGGACCTCTGGGGCCGTCGTCGACGTCGCGGCGTCCTTCCTGGTCCGTCTCTTGAGCCAGGCGGCTCGGGCCTTCCGCCCCATAGCCGCCGAGAGATAGAGCCCCACGCCTGTCGCATAGAGCACGGCTGTGAGCTCGAAGACGCCGTGGGGCAGGATCTGGGTCAGGACGAGCCGCGGAACAGGGAGGTGCTGGTGTTTGGAAATGGACACCAAGAGCCCGAGGACACCGCCATTGATGATCGGGTCGAAGATAGGCAAAAAGGCAAAGGGGATGACACCGGCGGCCACGGCGACGACCGAAGCCCGGGCGTTGTGGTAGAACAACGTCAGCGCCAGGGCCAGGGGCGGCGCTTGGAGGGAGATGTCCTTGAGCGACTCGATGACCAGATCGAGGGCCTTTTTTTCCTGGGCCGGCCACAGGCTGAAAAAGACGTATCCGGCCACGAATCCCAGGCCCAGGGCGCGCGCCGCATACTTGAAATATTTCCGGTAGTCCCTGCGCCAGGCCGCCCATTCCTCTCGATAAAGGCGGCGGACGAGGCCGGGCGGGCGTCCGGCCGGCGGCGTCGCCGCGGGCTGTTCCAGGGGATTCACTTCATCCATGGCCGCGCCGTCCGGCTACCGGTCGACGAGCTCCCGCTCGATCTGTTCCAAGGTCTTGCCTTTGGTTTCCCGGACGCGGGACTTGATGAAGAAGAAGCCCAGGACGCTGATGCCGGCGTAGATCCAGAACGTCCCGGCCGGTCCGAGCCCCTTGTTGAGATGGGGGAACGAATAGGTCAGAACGAAACAGGCCGACCACAGGGCGAACGTCGATACGGACATGGCCGCGCCGCGGATGCGATTGGGGAAGATCTCGGAGAGGAGGACCCAGGTCACCGGGGCGAGGGACAGGGCGTAGAGGGCCATGGCGACGAGGACGAGCATAAGGATGTGGACTCCCCGGCTGTGGACGGCGTAGCTCGCCCCGATCAGGCCGAAGGCCACGGCCAGTCCGGCCGAGCCGACCATCATCAAGGGCTTCCGGCCGAGACGGTCGACGAGCCGGATGGCGACGAGGGTGAAGATCAGATTGACCGCGCCGGTGACGACGATATTGAACAGGACGTCGCTCACACCGTAGCCCGCGGCCGTGAATATCTCCTGGGCATAGTTGAAGATGACGTTGATGCCGCACCACTGCTGATAGACGGCCAGAGCGATGCCGATGACCAGGACCCTGGTGAGGCCCGGCTCGAGCAGGTCGCGGAAGCGGACCCGGCCGATCTCGCCCGCGGCGAGTGTCGAGCGGATGTCGGCCAGGGCCTCGGCGGCAAAACCCTGACCGCCGACCTTGGCCAGGACGCGCCCGGCTTCTTCGGCCCGGCCCTTCTTGACCAGCCAGCGCGGGCTTTCCGGGACGAGGAACATCAGCAGGAAAAAGAGGAACGCCGGCACGGCCTCGGCGCCGAACATCCAGCGCCAGCCGGCCTGGCCGTTCCAAGAGGCGAGGATATCGGCGGCGGTCGCGCCGGCCGGCACCGGCTCGGCGATGAGCCAGTTCGTGAGCTGGGCGGCCAGAATGCCGATGACGATCGTCAGCTGGTTGACCGAGACGAAGCGTCCCCGCATGGAGGCCGGGGAGATCTCGGCGATGTACATGGGGGAGAGGTTGGAAGCCAGGCCGATGGCCACGCCGCCGAGCAGGCGGTTGGCGATGAAGACCGAGAAGCTTGGCGCGAGCGCAGTCAGGATCCCGGTGACCGTGAACAGGAATGCCGCGAGGATGAGCAGCTTCTTCCGCCCGAAGCGGTCGCTCAGGCCGCCCGAGACGAGCGCGCCGATGAGGCAGCCGATGAGGGCGCTCGACATGGCCCAGCCGATCTGGGACGGCGTCGTCAGTCCGAAGAACTTCTCGTAGAAGGGCTTGGCCCCGCCGATGACGACCCAATCGTAGCCGAAAAGAAGCCCGCCCATGGCCGAGACAAGGGTCACGCCCCAGATGTAGCGCATGTTGTAAGCGGGGCGCTCGTCCATGACTTGTCCCTGTTTACAACAATTCCCCGCAAAAGTATAGACGCGAGGACCGGTCTCATTGACTCCGCCCGGCGGCCGGGAACATAATCCGGGCCGGAGGGCTCCCATGAACAGACGCCGTCGGTTGTCATTTCTTCTGGCCGGGCTCGCCGTATGCGCTCTGGCTCCCGTCATCCAGGGGCGGAAGGCTCCAAACATCTTCGCCGACACGTCCGCCGGGACGTCCGTGGCGGACGCGGGCCGGCTCGACTGGTGGAGGGACGCCCGCTTCGGTCTCTTCATCCATTGGGGCCCGGTCAGCCTCAAGGGGACGGAGATCAGCTGGTCGCGGGCCAATTCCAACCCGCTGTGCCCGAACAAAGGGGACATCCCGGTCGAGGTCTATGACAACCTCTACAAGTCGTTCAATCCGACCCTGTTCGACGCGGTCCGCTGGGCGGCCATGGCCAAGGCCGCCGGGATGCGTTACGTCGTCCTGACGGCGAAGCACTGCGACGGGTTCTGCCTCTGGCGGAGCGCCGAGAGCGATCACCACATCGGCCTCTCGCCTTTTCCGCGCGACATCTGCGGCGAGCTGGCCGAGGCCGTCCGCAAGGCCGGGCTGCGCATCGGCTGGTACTACTCGCCGATGGATTGGCGCGATCCCGACTGCCGGACTCGCGAACAACGCGGCCTACGTCAAGCGCATGCAAGGCCAGATCCGCGAGCTCGTCACACGCTACGGCCGGATCGACGTCCTCTGGTTCGACTGGGACGGCGGAACGATCCCCTGGGACCAGGCGGCGACCTATCGCATTCTGCGCCAGGCCCAGCCCTCGATCATCATCAACAACCGCTTGGACTGCAGCTTCGGCGGGCTTTCGGCCGACCGCGATATGGGCCCGAACGCCGATTACCTGACGCCCGAGCAGGTGATCGGGGCGTACAACGACCGGCAGCCGTGGGAGACGTGCATGACCCTGGGGACCCAGTGGTCCTGGAAGCCGGACGACCGGATCAAGTCCGTGGACGAAGTCATCCGCATCCTGGCCGGGTTGCGCCGGCGGCGACGGGAACCTGCTCCTCAACGTCGGGCCGATGCCGGACGGCCGCATCGAACCGCGCCAGGTCGATGTCCTCAAGGGTGTCGGAGCCTGGCTGGACCGGAACGGCGCAAGCATCTACGGCACGCGGGGCGGACCTTTCAAACCCGGCCGATACGGCGCCTCGACGCGGCGAGACAACCTCATTTATCTTCACGTCTTCGCTTGGGACGGTCCGTCGCTCAAGCTGCCGGGGATCTCGTCGAAAGTCGTCGGCAGCCGCCTCCTCGGCGGCGGCCGGGTCTCGGTGCGGCAGACTGAGAACGGCCTCGACATCTCCGTCCCGGAAGGGGACCGGCATCCCGCGGATACGGTCGTCGTCCTCGAGCTCGACGGCCCGGCGGCCAGCATTCCGGCCATGGACGTGCCCGGACAGGCCTTGAAATAGCCCGATTCAGGCCAAAAACAGGCCGACGAGCTCAGGCAACTCCATCCGCCTAAGCTACTTAGCGAGAAAAAAAAGCTTGATTATTGTCCTAATATCTGATATATTACATATCAGCATAAAGTTAAATAGTTTATTAACAATAAGTTAAATAAACACGGCAACAACCGATCACGACATGGAAACGCAAAAGACCATGACAGGATGGGTTTTTGATATCAAGCGCTATTCGATCCATGACGGGCCGGGCATCCGGACGACCGTCTTCCTCAAGGGGTGCGGGCTGCACTGTCTTTGGTGTCACAATCCCGAGAGCATCGATCCCGGCCCCGAACTTATGCACTGGCCGGCGCGTTGCACGCGCTGCTACGCCTGTGTCAGAGCCTGCCCGCTCGCGGCCCTATCCAAGGACCCTTCCGGCGCCGTCGTCATCGACCGCGCGCGATGCGATCTCTGCGGCAGATGCGCCGCCGCCTGCCTCTATGACGCCATGCAGATCGTCGGCCGCGAGATGACCGTCGAGGACGTCCTGGCCGAGGTCGAAAAGGACCGGATCTTCTACGAGCAGTCCGGCGGCGGGGTCACCCTTTCGGGCGGAGACCCGCTCGTCCAAGCCGATTTCGCCGCGGCCCTGCTCGATGCCTGCCGCTCACGGGGCATCCGCACAGCCTTGGACACGGCCGGACGGTCGTCGAACGGTGTTCTCGACCGGTTGGCAGCCAAGTCGGACCTTGTCCTTTATGATCTCAAGTGCATGGACGAGACCCGGCACCGGGAATTCACCGGCGCTTCGAACGCCCCGATACTCGAGAACGTCAAGGCCCTCGTTGCGGCCGGGCGCGAGGTCTGGGTCCGCGTTCCGCTCGTCCAAGGGGTCAACGACGACGAGGACAATATCCGCCGGACGATCGCCCTGCTCCAATCTCTCAAGACCATCCGGCAGGTCGGTCTCCTGCCTTACCATTCCGGCGGCCTCGACAAGGCCCGCAGGATCGGCCAAGAGTCCCAATTCCGGAAGTTCGAAAGCCCTTCCGAAGAGCGCATCGCCGCGATCGAGGCCTCATTCCGGGAAGCCGGCTTCGACGTCCGGCGCGGAGGATAGAGATGAACGAACGCATCACCAAGCTCAGGGAGCAGACGCTCGCGGCCAAGCCGACGATCAGCGCCGAACGGGCCCTTCTCATCACCGAGTTCTACAAACGTCCGGAGACGCGCGCCCTGTCGCTGCCGATGCAGCACGCGCAAGCCTTCAAGCACATCATGGAGTCGAAGACGATCGTCTTCAACGACGGCGAGCTCATCGTCGGCGAGCGCGGTCCGGCGCCCAAGGCGACCCCGACCTACCCCGAAGTCTGCATCCATTCCCTCCAAGACCTCCAGTACCTCAACGACCGCAAGAAAACCGCCTTCGCCTCCGACGACGCGACCCGCCGCACCTATGCCGAAGAGATCATCCCCTTCTGGAAAGGCCGGTCCCAGCGCGACCGCATCTTCTCCGAGATGACCCAAGAATGGATCGACGCCTACGAGGCCGGCATCTTCACCGAGTTCATGGAACAGCGGGCCCCCGGGCACACCGTCCTCGACGGCAAGATCTACCGGAAGGGCCTGCTCGACTTCAGGAAGGACATCGAAGAGGCCCTGGCCAGGACTCGACTACATGAACGACCCGGCGGCCTACGACAAGCAGGAAGAGCTCAAGGCCATGGCCGTGAGCGTCGACGCCGTGGTCGCGTTCGCCCGCCGGCACGCCGAGAAGGCGCGCGAGCTGGCGAAGGGGGAGAAGGACCTCACCCGCAAGACAGAGCTCGAGCGGATCGCCGAGGTCTGCGACCGGGTCCCCGCCCACGCGCCGCGCGATTTCTGGGAGGCCCTCCAGGCCTACTGGTTCGTCCACCTTGGCGTCATCACCGAATACAACACCTGGGATTCCTACAACCCCGGCCGGCTCGACCAGCATCTCTGGCCGTTCTACGAGAAGGGCCTGGCCGACGGCAGCCTGACGAAAGAATCGGCCCGCGAGCTCCTCGAGGCCTTCTGGGTCAAGTTCAACAACCAGCCCGCTCCGCCCAAGGTCGGCGTCACGGCCGAAGAGAGCGGCACCTACACCGATTTCGCCCTGATCAACGTCGGCGGCCTGAAGGAGGACGGGACGGACGGCGTCAACGAGCTGAGCTACCTCATCCTCGACGTCATCGAGGAGATGCGCATTCTCCAGCCGAGCTCGATGGTCCAGATCAGCGCCAAGGGGCCCGACGCGTTCCTGCTCCGGGCCCTCAAGATCGTCAAGACCGGCTTCGGCCAGCCCTCGATCTTCAATACCGACGCTATCGTTCAGGAGCTCGTTCGCCAAGGCAAAAGTGTCGCCGACGCCCGCAACGGCGGCTGCAGCGGTTGCGTCGAGGCCGGCGCGTTCGGGAAAGAAGCCTACATCCTGACCGGGTACTTCAACCTGCCCAAGGTCCTCGAGATCACTTTAAACAACGGTATCGACCCTCGGACGGGGAAGGCCATCGGACTCGAGACGGGTGACCCGACGGCGTTCAAGACCTTCGACGAGCTGTTCGAGGCCTTCCGGAAACAGATCCGCCATTTCGTCGATATCAAGATCCGCGGCAGCAATGTCATCGAGAAGCTCTACGCGACTTACCTCCCGGCGCCCTTCCTGTCGGTCCTCGTCGACGACTGTATCAAGAACGGCAAGGACTACCACGGCGGCGGCGCCCGCTACAACTCGAACTACATCCAGGGCGTCGGCGTGGGCACGATCACCGACGTCCTCAGCGCCATCCGCTATAACGTTTATGACCACGCTCACTTCACGATGACCGAGCTTCTCGCCGCCCTCAAGAGCAATTTCAGCGGGTCCGAAACGCTCCGCCAGCGCGTCCTCAACCGGACGCCGAAGTTCGGGAACGACGACGACTACGCCGACAGCCTGATGACGCGCGTCTTCGAAGCCTATTTCGAGGCGGTCGACGGCCGGCCGACGCCGCGAGGCGGGTCGTACCGGATCAACCTCCTGCCGACGACGGCCCACATCTATTTCGGCAAGATGACCGGCGCGACGGCGGACGGGCGGCTCGCGGGCGACGCCGTCTCGGAAGGCGTGTCACCGGTCCAGGGCGCCGACCGCAAGGGCCCGACGGCCGTCATCAAGTCGCTTGGCAAGATGGACCACATCCGGACGGGCGGCACGCTCCTCAACCAGAAGTTCACGCCGCAGCTGCTCGCCGACGACACAGGGTTGAGGGGTCTCAAGGACCTGGTCAGGTCCTATTTCCGGCTGATGGGCCACCATATCCAGTTCAACGTGGTGACGGCCGACCTTTTGCGCACGGCCCAGGCCCACCCGGAGAAGTACCGCGACCTCATCGTCCGCGTCGCCGGATACAGCGACTACTTCGTCGACTGCAGCACCGAGCTCCAGAACGAGATCATCCACCGGACCGAGCACCAGGAGCTCTAAGACCGAAATTCCTCTCTCCGGCTTTGCTCGGGAATCGCCTCTAGCTCCCCGGCCTACCGACGGGAGCGAACGCAAGTGAGCGGACGGCAGAAGGACGGCGGAGCGACTCGGAGCCGGACTTCTGCGAAGTATCTTGGAAAAGCGCTCTTTTCAGACATTTCCCAGAAGCATGGCTCCGAGTCGCTCCGCCATGCTTCTGATGGTCGCTCCGCTGACTCCGCTCCCTGCCGGTCCCCCCTCCACGGACGGGGATCTTCGAGGCGAATTCCCTCGCCGCCTCGAGAGAATTTCGTTGGGACGAAATCATGATCCCATTATTTTAGGTGTGCGTCGAGCGTGATCTTGACGCCCGTCAGGGCTTTGGACACGGGACAACCCGCCTTGGCCGCTTCCGCCGCCTCCAGGAATTCCGCTTCGGTGATGCCCGGGACGTCCGCCGTCGTTTTCAAGGCGCTGGACGTGATGCTGAACCCCTGACCGTCGGGTTCGATCCGGACCTCGGCCGTGGTCTCGATCTTTCGCGGCGGCGTCTTCTTCGCGCTCAGCGCCAGGGCCAGGGCCATCGAAAAGCACCCGGCATGTGCGGCGCCGATGAGCTCCTCGGGGTTCGTCCCCGGACCGCTCTCGAAGCGTGAAGACGCGGAATAGGGGCCCTCGAACAGGCCGCTCCCGAGCTTGACGGATCCTTTCCCTTCGCGGAACGAACCCTCCCAGACGGCGAATCCTTTGCGGACAGGCATATTCATTACCTCTGCGACCCCCTTACGCAATTAATGTGCCAGCTGCCTTGGGAGAACGTTCTCGGGGCCGACCTGAATGGCGGCGCCCGCGACCACCCCGGCCGTCCATCCGCTCGGGACTCCGTCTTGCCGGGCGAGACCGAACGGGGGTCCCTGAACGGGGGTTCGGCCGGGCCGCCGCCCCGAGATTCCCCGGGATCCAGGCGAGGAAGCGCATTCGGAGGCGAGTGGCACGAAACTTGCCAATCAGCAAAGGGGTGGCATTGGAGCTGCCAGTTTCGCATCGACGTTGTAGGAGGGCATCATGAAATTATCGCGATTCGTATGGCTGGCCGCTCTGATCACCGGCGTCAATATCCTTCTGATCCAAGCTCTGCCGTCGCTCATCGCCCATCAGGAAATGTCCGCCCAGGAAAAGCAGATGATGGAGCAGATGATGAAGTACGGCGCACCCGGCAAGGGCCACGAGTTCCTGAAAAAATTCGTCGGGAACTGGGACGTGGCCATCTCGACCTGGCCGGCGCCAGGCGCCCCGGCCCAGATGAGCAAAGGCACGATGAAGAATGAGCTCATCTTCGATGGCCGTTACGTCAAATGCGATTTCGAGGGGACGATGGGCGGGATGGCCTTCAAGGGCCTCGAGGTCATCGGCTACGATCTGTTCAAGAAGATGTACACGACGTTCTGGGTCGACAGCATGAGCACCGCCTTCCTTACGACGAGCGGGAAGCTCGACATGGCCGGCGCCGTCTTGACGGAGACCGGCACGTCTCCCGATCCCATGACGGACGGGAAGACGATGCAGAAGTACAAGAATGTGACCACCTTCATGCCCGACGGGAAATATAAGTTCGAGATGTACATGATCACGCCCGACGGCAAGGAATCGAAGAACATCGAATTGGTTTGCACGCGCCGAATGTAAGGGGTTAGGGGGGCTAGGGCCGGTCCCGGGGCTTCGTTCCGGACCCCGGGTCCGGCCGGCTTTTTCTCCCTGCCGCTCGGACTCCTTCACCGCAGCTTTGAGCTCCTCCCTTTCTCTATACAGCCCCTGGGGAATGTTGTATATAACAAGCGCCCGGACGACCCCCGGAGGATGATATTATCGATCAACGAAAAGGCCCCTCCCTCGCTGATCTCCTTCAAGAGCCGACCTGCCTCGTCGGGATCGGCAATTCGATGCGGCGCGACGACGGGGTCGGCCCCTGGATCGTCGGGGCCGTCCAGGCCGCGGCGTCGGGAACGAATCTCCGCACGATCGACGCTCAGGACGTTCCCGAGAACTTCGTTCACGTCATCGCCCGCGCGGACTGCCGGAACGTCGTTTTCGTCGACGCCGTGGCCGCCGAAGGGGTCCCCGGAACAGTCGTCTTCGGCCCCTTGGCCGAATTCGCCGAAGCCGGGAGCTTTTCGACCCACAAGCTCGCCCTCTCGTTCAGCGGCAGGTTTCTCGAAGCCGCGGGGAAGAAGGTTTTCCTGCTTGGCATCGTCCCGGCCGACCTTGAATTCGGGGTCGGGCTCACGGCCGAAGTCGAGCGGGCCGCGGCTTCGCTCAGGGACCTCCTCCTTCGCGCGCTCGCGGGCCGTCCGCATTGACGCGCGCCGTCCTCCCGTAGGATATTAATCCAAGGGACCGCAGCGACGATCTCGAAGGAGAGGGCGATGGCCAAAGAAGTCCACACGGACGTCGTTTTCAAGGCGGGGATGAGGTTCGACGGGATCTCGGGCCGGGCGGGAAGGTCCGTGGCCATCGATTTCGCCCCCGAAGGCGCCGACATCGACGGCTTCACGCCGCTCGAACTGCTGCTCGCGAGCCTGGCCTCGTGCAGCGGTCAGGTCGTGGTCGGGCTCCTCAAGCGGATGGGCCAAGACGTCAAGGACCTGCTCGTCCATGCCCGGGGGACCAAGAAGGAGATCCACCCGACCGTGCTGACATCGATCGATCTCGATTTCGAGTTCCGCGGCGGAACGCTCGACGGGGCCTCGATCGAGAAAGCCCTGGCCATGTCGGAGGAGCGCTTTTGCCCCGTTTGGGCCATGCTCAAGGCGGCAACGCCGATCAAGGCGACCTACCGGCTTATCGCCGGTTGAAATCGGACAATTCGGAATTACTTGGTCTTGATCATCCCGGACTTGTAGGCGTACCAACCGGCCGCGCCGATCGCGCCGCCGATCGCGCCTTCCAAGAAGGTGCGGATGATGGAGCCGAATCCCCAGCCGTAGCCGAATCTAACCAGGCCGCCCGCCAGGCCGGGATAGCGGATGCTGATGGCGATCCAGGTGACCACCGCGTAGACCAGGCCGACGACCGCGCCCAAGATGGCCCCGTTGATGGCGACTTCGAGGGTCGACGGCTTGGCGCCCGATTTCAAAACCAGGTTTACGTACCAATAGCCGGCGAACGCGGCAACGACCCAGAAGAGAATCCCCATGAGGCCGCCAAGAAAACCGAGCAGCCACAACGCGCCGCCGATGGCCGCCGCGATGATCGGGATCTTCCCGGCCTTCATCAGGTTCGTCTTGTCGACCTTGAATTGCGTCTGTCCTTCTGTCATGGCCCTCTCCTTTTCTGTTCAGATGCCCCATATTAGCCGCAAGAGTCGCCGGAAATCAAATGCTTTCCTTTGCGTCGGGACGGGAAGCCGCCTAGAATAGGCCGAAAGGAGGCGCCCATGCGCACCAAGATCCCGGTCCTCGGATTGGCCATTCTGCTCGCGGCGTTCGTCGCCTGCGAGCGGGAGGGCGAAGCGAAAGGGGAAGAACACGCCATGCCCAACGCTCAGGCCGTTAAAGCTCCGTCCTGGATGGATACCCTGACAGGTTATCTGCCGGCCCTCGGGCACCGCAACTGGATCGTCGTCGCCGACTCGGCCTTCCCGCTGCAGATCAGCCCGGGGATCGAGACGATCGTGACCGGCGAGGACCACTTCGCCGTCCTGGAGAGGGTCCTCAAGGCCGTCGACGCGGCCAAGCATATCCGTCCCAAGATCTGGCTCGACAAGGAGCTGGGTTTCGTCACCGAGGACCTGGCGCCCGGCGCGGACGATGCCCGCCGGCGTCTGGACGAGGCTCTCAAGGGCCGAGGCGCGATGCCCGTCCTGCACGCGGATCTCATCGCCCGTCTCGACGAGGTTGGGAAGACCTTCAAGATCGTCATGGTCAAGACGACGATGGCCGTGCCCTATACGACCGTCTTCTTGGAGCTCGACTGCGGCTATTGGCCCGCCGAAAATGAGACCAGAATGCGCGAGAAGATGAAGTGAAGCGCGAGTACTACTCCGATACGATCAGGAATTTTCTCAAGTCCTCGATAGATGAGGTTTACGGGAAGATTGCCCAGGGCAGCGACTTCCCCGTTGAACTCAGCCAACGCAGCGCCTGGCTCGAGGAGATCGACATCCTTCGCCGGGTCCTGGCTCCCTATGATGGAGCGGTGTATTTCGAGTATTCGATCCCCCGCATGGGCGAACGCATCGACGTCGTCTTGATCATCGGATCTGTGATCTTTGTCCTCGAATTCAAGACAGGAGCCAAGGAGTTCACGGCGTACGCCATCGATCAAGTGACCGATTATGCCTTGGACCTCAAGAACTTCCACGAAACGAGCCATGACCCGCTCATCGCACCCGTCCTGATCGCGACGAGGGCCGGCGATGTTCTTCCCATCATCTCGATGACCCCCCAGAATGACAAGCTCCTGAGGCCCGTAAGGACTAATACGGAGCAACTCGATGAGGTGATCAAGAGCGTCCTGGCCTTTTCTGGAGGAGAGCCGATCGATTGGTATGAGTGGAGATCCGGACGATACAACCCCACGCCGACCATTATGGAAGCCGCGCTCGTGCTTTATCGAAGCCATTCCGTGGCCGAAATATCCCGAAGCGATGCCAGTGCGATTAATCTCAGTCAAACGTCCGACGCGATCTCTGAGATCATTCAAGAGACAAAGGCTCGTGCCCAAAAGGCGATCTGCTTTGTGACGGGCGTCCCCGGGGCCGGGAAGACCCTGGTCGGGCTCAACATCGCCACAAAATATATCGATAAAGCCGATAGTCACCATAGCGTTTTTCTCTCCGGGAATGGTCCCCTGGTGAACATTCTCCAGGAGGCCTTGGCCCGCGATATGGTCAGCAGGACGAAAGCCCGAGGGGGAAAGATCAAGAAGGGAGAGGCGAAGAGCCGGGTCAAAGCGTTCATCCAAAACGTCCATCATTTCCGAGACGAATGCCTCGTCGATGAAAGGAACCCGCCCATCGACCATGTGGCCCTTTTTGATGAAGCTCAACGGGCCTGGAATCGCGCCATGACGGCGGATTTCATGCAGCGGAAGAAAAAGAGAAGCGGATTCGATTCTTCAGAACCGGAATTCCTGATTTCTTGCCTCGATCGGCATCCCGATTGGGCCGTTATCATCTGCCTGGTCGGGGGAGGCCAGGAGATCAACAGGGGCGAGGCCGGGATCACGGAATGGGTCGAATCCCTGATGCGCAGATTCCCCGACTGGCGCGTCCATATCTCTCCCCGGCTGACGGACAGCGAATACGGGGCAGGGGACGTGCTGAAACGGCTGGAATCGCATCGATACGTGAGTCATCTGGAGTCGCTTCATCTTTCCGTATCGATGCGTTCTTTCCGCGCCGAAAACGTGTCTCTCCTGGTGAAGCAAGTCCTGGACCTCGATACGGAGGGGGCGCGCACGACCCTTGACCAATTGAGAGAGAAGTACCCGGTCGTCATCACCCGGGATCTGGCCAAAGCTAAAAGGTGGCTCAAGGAGCAATCGCGAGGCACCGAGCGATACGGGATCGTTGTCTCCTCACAGGCGGAGCGCCTCAAGCCCCATGCCATAGATGTGAAGTCGCCCATGGATCCGATCCATTGGTTCCTCGACGGGAAGGAAGATGTGCGGTCCTCTTATTATCTCGAGGACGTCGCAACGGAATTTGACGTCCAGGGCCTGGAACTGGACTGGGCCTGCGTCACCTGGGACGCCGACTTCCGTTACGCCCGATCAGGCTGGACCCACAAGTCCTTTTGCGGCGACCGGTGGAACAATATCAAGGATGAGGATAGGCAGAAATACCAAAAGAACGCCTATCGCGTTCTTTTGACGCGGGCCCGCCAGGGGATGGTGATCGTCATCCCGGCAGGAGATCGGGAAGATCCCACTCGCGATCCGGCCTTCTACGATCCGACCTATGAATACTTGAATCAGATCGGGTTCCGAGAGATCTGAGGATCTGACCACCTGCGCTCGGGAGGATCCCGGCTACTCGACTCTGTAGTGCCGGCGGACGTAGAAGAATCCGAACAGGATGATCAAGGCCAGGACCGAGAAGACGATCATATCGCGCATCAGGAAGGTCGGGTCCTTCT
The DNA here is from genome assembly GCA_963743205.1 of Candidatus Aminicenantota bacterium. GTDB lineage: Bacteria > Acidobacteriota > Aminicenantia > Aminicenantales > Saccharicenantaceae > RBG-16-66-30. The sequence continues at coordinate 676,536 of CAVUOW010000005.1, read as the reverse complement.
TCAGGAACATTATCCAGCCCATGGCGTTGACGGCCAGGATCTGGGTGAAGAAGAAGCCGTAGAAGAGCCAAATGACGGAATAGGCCTTGTCGGGGCGGGCCCACAGCAGATAGACGCTGATGAGGCCGAGCGGCATGGAGAAGCCGAGGTCGAAGACCCGGACGAGCCAGAAGGCCGTCGGGGCGATGTCGTAACCCCTGGTCGTTCCCGTCTTGATCACCTCGAGGATCTCCTTGCTCCACATGGCGCCGAAAATAAGAAGGAAGACGGCGAAGACGACTGAATAGACGGCCAGGCCGCCCTTCCTGAACCGGCTGACGACATTCTTGGGGAACACGGCCAGCGCGTAGAGCAGGATGATCAGCGCGGCAATGAGGACGAACAGGAATAAGAACGTATAGCGCTCGCTGTTCCCGACATACGTCGGGGAGCTCCACTCCCAGCCGACGGTATAGCCGATGACATAGTAGATCAGGAAGAGCGGAGTCGCGACGAGCAGATACTTGGCCCATTCCCTCCTCAGGAAGAGGCCGACCCCGCCCAGGATCAGGAGAGGGCTCATGAGAATGAGGTTCACCAGGTCCTGGCCGACGAGCTGATTGTTGACGACGGCGGCTGTCTTGAACGTGAGCATGCCCCGGACGAGTGGTCCCTGGATGGCCAGATAGATCAGGGCGAGCCCAGCCGATATCGCGACGAGGCCGACGAAGATCCGCTCGAACGTGCTGCCGAAGGGATCCAGCGGCCGGTCATTCATTTGATCCTCCCCGTCCATCCTCAACCGTTCCGGGCTAGGGCGTGACGATGGCCTTGAGGACGCCGTCGCGGCGCGCTGCCGCGATCTCATAGGCTTCGCGGGCCTGATCGAGCGGGAAGAAGTGGGTGGCCAGGAAATCGGGTTTGACGCGTCCCGCGTGGATCATGCCGACGGCCCGCTCCAGGCACCGGTTTTGGCGGCGGACGTTCTGCACCCGGATCTCCTTGCGGCGGACCTTGGAGCTGTCGAACGAGACCCGGGGCTCGAGGGGAATGCCGATGACGACCAGCGTACCGCCGGGTTTGAGCAGAGCGACGCCCTGGTCGAGGGCCGACTGCTCGCCGCAGCTTTCGAAGACGACGTCGAGGCCGGGGGATTCCCGGGCCAGGACTTCGCCGACGATGTCCTCGCGGTCGGGATTTCCCGTCCAATCGGCTCCGGCCTTCGCGGCCGCGGCCAGCCGGGCCTCGACCTTCTCGGTCGCGTAGACGGGGCCGCCCCCATCGGCCTTCAAGGCCATGATGAGACAAAGCCCGATCGGACCGGTGCCGAGGACCCCGGCCGTCTTGCCGCGGACCGACCCGGCGAGGCCGGCCGCGTAGAGGGCGATCGAGAGCGGCTCGGCCAGCGCGCCTTGGACGACGGTCATCTTCGCCGGCAGGGGCACGCAGTTGCGCTCAGGGGCCAGGACGAACTCGGCCATCCCGCCCGTGAGCTCGCCGTAGTGGCCGAGAAAGAGAAGCTTGCGGCAGGTGTGGGGCCGGCCCGTCCGGCATTGATCGCACGTTCCGCAGGAGACCGCGGGTTCGATGACGACCGCATCCCCCGGCTTGACCCGGGTGACCGCCCGGCCGGCCTCGGCGACGATGCCCGCGCACTCGTGTCCGGGGATGAAGGGATAGGACACGGCGTCGCCGCCGACGCGACCGGAAAGATAGTAGTGCAGGTCGCTGCCGCAGACGCCGACGGCTTGGCTTCGGATGAGAACGTCGTCGTCCCGGACGATCTTCGGCGCCGGGATCTCCCGGATCTCGATCGTCCGGACGCCGGTGAGGAAAGCCGCTTTCATAGTGCCCTTATTATAGGGCAGGTCCCCGGATTTCAGAAACAGATGATCGCGCTGGCCGCGCTTTTGACACCGGAGGGGACGGGGCGTATATTCCCGGGGTGACGCCGCCCCGGTTTATCGGCACCCTCGGGCCGGAACGATCTGGGCGTGGGCGGCCACACAGAGGAGGATTCCATGAATAGACGTCGGTTCGTTCGCTCGGTCGCACTCGTGTTCCTGGCCGCGCTGTTTTCGCTTCAGGCCGTGGCCCAGGAGAAGCTTGATCTCCAGATGCTCGACCGCATCCGTACGGAAGGGCTCTCGAATTCGAAGATCACGGATCTCCTCATCTATCTCTGCGACATCTATGGCCCCCGGCTGCCGGACTCGCCGCAATACGTCAAGGCCGGCGAGTGGGTCGTTTCGAGAGCCAAGGAGCTTGGCCTGGTCAACGCCGCCATGGAGACCTACGGCACTTTCGGCCGCAGCTGGGAGCTCCAGAAATACTACGCGGCCATGATCGAACCCCAGTACATGCCGATCGTCGGCTATCCGAAGGCCTGGACTCCCGGAACGAACGGTGTCCTCCGTGGCCCCGCTCTGCTGCTCACCCCCAAGACTCTCGCCGATCTGGACCAGTACAAGGGCAAGCTCAAGGACGCGATCGTCCTCCTGCAGGGCGAGCAGGACCTGCCGATCTCGTTCGAGCCGGGGGCTTCGCGGCTCCTCGAGCCCGACCTGCAAAAGCTCATGCTGGCTCCCGAGCCGGGCGGCCGCCGGGCCGGCGCTCCGCCGATGCAGGACATGATCGCCCGCCAGCAGCTCCAGCAGGCGATCACCAAGTTCCTGAAGGCCGAAGGCGCGGGGGTCGTGCTCGAGCCCGGCCGCGGGAAGGACGGCACGGTCTACGTTTCGAGCGGCGGGTCGCGCATGAAGGGGGCGGAGATGCCCGTCCCCGCGATCGCCGTCGCGACCGAGCAGTACAATCGGATCGTCCGCATCCTCCAGAAGGAGGTCCCGGTCATTCTCGAGGTCGAGGTCCAGGCCCGATTCACGGCCGACGACCTGCCGGGCACGAATATCGTTGCCGAGCTTCCCGGCGTGGACAAGAAGCTCAAATCGGAGATCGTCATGCTCGGCGGTCATTTCGACACCTGGCACGGCGGCACGGGGGCTACGGACGACGGGGCCGGATGCGCCGTCGCCTTCGAGGCCATGAGGATCCTCAAGACGCTCGGCGTCCAGCCGCGGCGCACGATCCGGATGGCCATGTGGGACGCGGAAGAGCAGGGCTTCGTCGGGTCGCGTGGCTACGTCGCCAATCATTTCTTCGATCGGGCCAAGAAGGAAAAGAAGGCGGAATATGACCTGCTCGCGGCCTACTTCAACTTCGACAACGGCAGCGGCAAGATCCGGGGCATCTACGCCCAAAACAACAGCGCCGTCGTCCCGATCTTCGAGGCCTGGCTAAGTCCCGTCAAGGATCTCGGCGCCGCGACCGTGACCCTTCGGAACACGGGCGGGACGGACCACCTGCCCTTCGACGGCGTCGGCCTGCCCGGCTTCCAGTTCATCCAGGACGAGCTCGAATACGACACGCTGACCCATCATTCGACCATGGACGTCTACGATCACCTGTCCCGGCCCGATCTGATGCAGGCGGCCACCGTCATGGCCTGGTTCGTCTACAACGCGGCGATGCGCGACGACAAGCTGCCGCGGAAATACTTTGACCCGAACGCCCCGGCCCCGACGAGAGGCCGGAATTAAGGAGAATCCTCTCCCAAATTGCCGGAAATCCTCCGCGAGGCCGCGAGGAATATCGTTCCGAGGCCCCCGTGAGGGAAGGGGGACCCGCCGGAGGCGGAGGAAACCGCTTACGGAGGTTTCCGCGGTGCGGGGGTAGGGAACGATATTCCGAGCGAAGCCGATAAGGAGGACTTTCCCCCCTGGGGAGAGGCACCTCTAGAACGGATTCTCTGTCGGATAGAGCATTCCGGCCGGCCGGTTGAAGCCGATGTCCTCGACGCCGAGCATGCGCATGGCCGCCCAGAGCGTCTTCCCGGCGGGGGCGAAGGCGACCGCGGTGTGGTGCGGGAAGCGCTTCTCGATGAGGACGTGGCGGTAGAACCGGCCCATCTCCCTGATGCCGATGACCCCGATCCCGCCGAACGACTTCGGGTCGATGTCCAAAACCTCGCCCTCGGCCATGTAGGACTTGAGCTGGGTGTCGGCCGTCGATTGGAGCCGGAAGATCGTGACCGTCCCGGTCTTGATCCGCCCCTCGAGCGTCCCCCGGGTGACGTCCGGCTCCTTGCCGGGCTCCATGAGCCGGTGCATGATGAGCTGGTAGCGCATGGCCGGGTCGACCATGCAGCCTCCCGGCGTGTTGCCGCAATGGAAGCCCATGAACAGGTCCGTGGATTTGTATCCCTTCACCGCTTTCTTGGCCCCGGCGATCATGTCGTAGGGAACGGTGTTGTTGATATCGAGAATGGTCGCCGGGAGCTCGGTCGCGCAGGTGGCGATGTACTCGCTGAGCGCGCCGTAGATGTCGACCTCGCAGGCGACCGGGATGCCGCGCGCGGCCAGCCGTGAGTTGACGTAGCAGGGGACGAACCCGAAATAGCTCTCGAAGGCCGGCCAGCACTTGTCGGCGAAGACGCCGTACTCGGACGCGCCGAGGTTGGCTTCCATGAACTTGAGCAGCGCGACCTCGAACCGGGCCAGCTTGTTCAGGATGTCCGGGTAGGCGTTCCCGGCGCCGAGCTCCCTGGCCATGTCGGCGGCGACCGCCTTGACCTTGGGGTCGCCTTCGGCCTTGCGGAAGGCATCGTAGAGGTCGAGCTCGCTGTTCTCCATGACCTCGACGCCGAGGTCGTAGAGGGGCTTGATGGGCGCGTTGCAGGCGAGAAAATCCTGGGGCCGCGGGCCGAAGCCGAAGATCTTGAGCTTGGCCAGTCCCAGGATGATCCGGGCCACGGGAACGAAGCCGGCGACCATCGCCGCCACCTCTTCGGGGATGCCGACGGGGTATTCCGGGACGTAGGGGCGGAGTTTGCGCAGACCCATATTGTAGGAGTTGTTGAGCAGGCCGCAATAGGCGTCGCCGCGCCCGTCGATGAGGTCCCGGCCCGATTCCTCGGCGGCCGCCGCCACCATGACCGGTCCGTCGAACTTCCGGGCCAGGATCGTGGCCGGCGTCTCCGGCCCGAAATTGCCGAGGTAGAGGACCAGCGCGTTGACCTTCTTCGCCTTGAGCTCCTCGAGCGCCTGGAGCGCGTCCTTCTCGTTCTCGACGACGGTCGGCATGCGGGCGATGGTCAGGCCGGCCTTGCGGCATTCCTCCGCGACGCGGAGCGAGCGCTTGCGCGAGAGCTCGATGGGGAAGCAATCGCGGCTGACGGCGACGAGGCCGAGCCGCACCTTGGGGATATTAGTCATGACGGTCCTCCTTCTTCTGTCCGTAATAGGCGTCGGGCCCATGTTTGCGGGTGAAGTGTTTCTCCTGGATGCAGGCGTCGAGCGGGGGCAGATGCGGATCGAGAGCCATGGCGCCGAAGGCCATCTGGGCCGTCTGCTCGAGGACGAGGGCGGTCTCGACCGCATCGGCCGCGGTCCGGCCCCAGGTGAACGGCCCGTGGCCGGCGACGAGAACGGCCGGGACCTCGAGCGGGTCGAGGCCGGAGAACCGTTCGACGATGATCCGGCCCGTGTTCCGCTCATAGCCAGCGGTGATCTCGGATTCGACGAGGAGCCGGGTCAGGGGAACGGGGCCGTGGAAATGGTCGGCGTGCGTCGTTCCGAAGCAGGGGATCTCCCGCCGCGCCTGGGCGAACATCGTCGCGTACGTGCTGTGGGCGTGGGCCACCCCTCCGACCTCCGGAAAGGCCTTGTAGATCTCGATGTGCGTCGAGGTGTCCGAGGACGGGTTGAGCCAGCCCTCGACGAGGTTGCCCTCGAGATCGACCAAGACGATGTCGTCGGCTTTGAGGGCGTCATAGGGGACGCCGCTCGGCTTGATGGCCAGGATGCCGCGCCGCCGGTCGATGCCGCTGACGTTGCCGAAGGTCAGGATGACCAGCCCGGACTTGGCCAGATCGAGATTGGCCTTCCATACGGATTCTTTAAGCTCGGCGAGCATCCGGTTATCTCCTTTGGCGGTCCTTGAGCTCGAGCAGGTCCTTCATGACGTTGAACAGGTTCCCGTTCCAGCTCTTTGTCCCGAAGGCGTCGTGGAGCTCCCGGTAGAGGGCGTAGAGCTCGAGATAGACCTTGTGACGCGCGGCGTTGGGCTTGGTGACCGTCCTCCGGACGCCGCCCATGGCGGCCTGGGCCGCGGCGAACGTTTCGTGACCGTTGCTCCTGCGTCCGGCGGCCACCGCCCCGGCCATGGCCGCGCCCAGGGCGCACGTCTGGGCCGAGCGGGCCACCTTCATCTCCAAGCCGATGACATCGGCGTAGATCTGCATGACCAGGGGGTTCTTCTCGGCGATGCCGCCGCAGTTGACCACGTCGCGGATCTTGACCCCGTACTCCTCGAAGCGCCGGATGATGGTCAGCGCGCCGAAAGCCGTGGCCTCGATGAGGGCCCGGTAGATCTCCTCGGGCTTCGTCTGTAAGGTCATCCCGACGAGGAGGCCGGTCAGGCGCTGGTCGACGAGGACGGTCCGGTTGCCGTTGAGCCAGTCGAGGGCGAGGAGTCCCGATTCGCCGGGCTTGAGAGCGGCGGCCTTCCTCGTCAAGGCGGCGTGCGAGCCCTTTTTCGGCCCGCCGGGCTCGATCGTGTTGACGAACCAGTTGAAGATATCGCCGACCGCGGATTGGCCCGCCTCGAGCCCGAGGTAACCCGGCAGGACCGAGCCGTCGACGATGCCGCACAGGCCGGGGACGTCGGGCAGCTTCTTCGAAGCCGGCCAAACGCAGATGTCGCACGTGCTCGTGCCGATGATCTTGACGAAGCGTCCCGTCTCGACCCCCGAGCCGACGCCGCCGAGGTGGGCGTCGAAGGAGCCGACCGCGACGGCGATCCCGGGCCGCAGGCCGAGCGTCTTGGCCCAATCCCTGGCCAGGCCGCCGGCGGAGACATCCGAGGTGTAAGTCTTATTGTAGAGACGGTCGCGGAGCTCGCCGAGGCGCGGGTCGAGCCGGGCCAGGAACGACTTGGCCGGCAGGCCGCCCCAGCGGTCGTTGAACATGGCCTTGTGGCCGGCGGCGCAGCGGCTCCGCTTCATCCGCAGCGGATCCGTGATCCCGGTGAGAAGTCCCGGGATATAGTCCGCACATTCGACCCAGGAAAACGCGGCCGCGGCGACCTTGGGATCTTTCCGCAGGCAGTGGAGGATCTTGCTCCAGAACCATTCGGAGGAATAGGTCCCGCCGCACTTGGCCAGGTACTCGGGGTGCTCCATGGCGGCCAGGGCTGTTATCTCCGCGGCTTCGGCGTGGCCCGTGTGGTCCTTCCATAGCCAGGCCTGGGCGTTGAGGTTCTTCTTGAATTCCTTGTAGAGGGCCAGGGCCTTGCCGGCCCGGTCGACGGGCAGGGGAGTCGAGCCGGTCGTATCGACGCCGATGCCGATGACGCCGGCGGGGTCGAAGGCCTTGATCTTCTTTTTCGCCTCGGCCAGCGCCGCGGGGACCGCGCATTCGATGCCGCGGATCCAGTCGGCCGGATTCTGGCGGGCCACGTTGGCGTCCTTCGGATCGAGCAGGATGCCGGCGGCGCCGCTCGGATACTCGAAGATGGCCGTCCCGACCTCGTTGCCGTTGGAGATATCGACGATGAGGGCCCTCACGGAGTTGGTGCCGAAGTCGAGGCCGAGGGCATACTTGGCGATATTCATGGATCTGGACCTCCGCGGGAGCTCTGGGACCTGCCTATGCCAGTCCTATTATACCCAGCCGCGTCCCCGGGGCAACCTCGAGGGGTCGTCCCCCAAGGCGTTCACCTTTTGACGCTCCATCATCGTTCTGTTGACGGGGCTCGCTCGTTTCAGCCAGTTGAAATATAATCTATCAGCGTATCCGAGATGCCTGAGGAGGAGGACCCATGACGATTCGACCCCTAGTCCGGGTTGTGCTGACCACGGCGATCATCGTCGGCCTCTCCGGCGGCCAGGCGGGGCCGGCCGCCGGCAGCTTCTCCGCGGCCCTGTTCAAGAATTTCGAGGGACGGGCGCTCGGCCCCTACCGGGCCGGGTCCTGGGTGACGAGCTTTGCCGTGCCGGCGGGGCCGTCGCGGGAGCACCTCTACACGCTCTACGTCGGGACCCGGAACGGCGGCGTCTGGAAGACGGTGAACAACGGCACGACCTTCGAGCCCGTCTTCGACGCCCAGCCCAAGCTCTCGATCGGCGATGTCGCCGTGGCCCCGTCGGACCCCAACGTCGTCTGGGTCGGTACGGGCGAGGCCTATTGCGCCCGCAGCTCGAGCTCCGGCGACGGCGTCTGGAAGTCGATTGACGCGGGCAAGACCTGGGCGAACATGGGCCTCCCGGATTCACACCACATCGCCCGGGTCCTCATCCATCCCCGGGATCCCGACACGGTCTATGTCGCCGCCATGGGCCATCTGTTCACGCCCAACGCCGAACGCGGCGTCTTTAAGACGACCGACGGCGGCCAGAGCTGGAAGAAGATCCTCTACGTCAACGACAAGATCGGGGCCGTCGACCTGGCCCTCGTCGAATCGACACCCGACACGCTCTACGCGGCCATGTACGACAAGGTCCGTCTGCCTTGGCACTACGAGCTCGGCGGACCGGAAAGCGCGATCTCCAAGACGACCGACGCCGGGAAGACCTGGACGCGGCTGGGCGGCGGGCTCCCGACGGGGCGCATCGGCCGGATCGGCCTCGATATCTATCAGAAAAACCCCGAGATCCTTTATGCCGTCGTCGAGAACGGCAACCGGCGACCGCCCACGGCGGCGGAAGCCGAGCAGGACAAGCGCCGCGGCGTCGAGCCGGCTCCGCGTACCACCGGCAACGAGGTCTATCGCACCGACGACGGCGGCCAGAGCTGGCGCAAGGTCAACGCCGGCTATGAGGCGGCCCTCAACAAGGCGCCCTATTCTTTTAATCAGCTCCGCCTCGATCCGAACGATCCCGAGACGGTTTACATCACCGGGCAGTCGCTGGCGTCGACGAACGACGGCGGCAAGACCTGGAAGGGGCTCGACTGGCCGTCCGACGGCGTGATGCCGCGCGCCTTCGGCGACTGGCGGGCGATGTGGGTCGATCCGCTCGACTCGAACCGCCTCATCTTCGGCTCGGACGGCGGCGTCAACATCTCTTATGATCGGGGCAAGACGAGCCATCATGCCTACAACATCCCGCTGACGGAGTTCTACGCCGTTGGCGTGGACATGGAGGACCCTTACAACATCTACGGCGGCCTGCAGGACCACGACTCGTGGAAGGGGCCCTCGAACGGCTGGGCCGGGGAGATCTCGCTCGTCGACTGGGTCACGGTCGGCGAGGGGGACGGCATGTACAATTGCGTGGATCCGACCGACTCGCGCTGGGTCTATAACAACCGCGAGATGGGGACGATGTGGCGCTTCGACCAGAAGACGAGCGTCCAAACTCAGATCACGCCGCGGCGGCCGGCCGGAGCGCCGCGGCTGCGCTTCAACTGGACGCCGCCGGTCGCCCTGTCACCCCACAATTCCGCGATCGTCTACACCGGGGCCCAGGTTGTCTTCCGGTCGCTCGACCGGGGCGACCACTGGCAGGAGATCAGTCCCGACCTGACGACGAATGAAGACGCGAAACAACACGGCGAAGGCAATATCACCTATTGCACGCTGACGACGCTGGCCGAATCGCCGGTCATGCCGGGCGTCATCTGGACGGGCTCGGACGACGGCAAGGTCCAGGTGACCAAGGACGGCGGGGCGACCTGGCTCGACCGGACGGCGAAGCTGGCAGCCGCGGGCGGTCCGGCGAATTTCTGGGTAAGCCGCGTCCTTCCGTCGCCGCACGCCGCGGGAACGGCCTTCGTCACCAAGACCGGTTGGCGCCTCGACGACTATCGCGTATCCCTCCACAAGACGACCGACTTCGGCGAAACCTGGACGTCGATCGCCGGGAACCTGCCCGCCGGGAAACCGGTCAACGTCGTCATCCAGGACCGCAGGAACGCCGATCTTCTTTTCGCCGGGACCGAGTGGGGCGTCTACGTCACGCTCGACGGCGGAAGATCGTGGCTGCCGTTCGAGTGGGGGATGCCGTCCGTCAAGGTCACGGACCTCGTTATCCACCCTCGCGAGAACGACCTGGTCATCGCGACCTACGGGCGGGGCGCTTACGTCGTCGATATCACGCCGCTCCAGGAAATGACGGCGGCGGTCCTCGACGAGGACGTCCACCTGTTCGAGATCGAGCCGAAGACGCAGCGAGTGACCGCGGCGCTCGGGAACTATCAGCTGCTTGGAGACAGCCATCTCTTCACGCCCAACGAGCCGAACGCCGTCGTCGTCAACTATTACCTCAAGGCGAAGACGGACGGTCCGGTCAAGGTCTCCGTGGCCGGCCCCGAAGGCGACGTCCTGGTCGAGCTCGAGGGCAAGGGCGAACCCGGGATCAATACGGTGAGCTGGGATATGCGTCCCCGGCGGCCGGACCGGAAGCCCGGCACCGGCGCGATCCCCGGCTTCGGGGGCGGCGCGCGGATGGTGGAGCCGGGCGATTACATCGGTCACGCTCGAGGCCGCAGGGAAGAAGCTGGTGAAGAAGGCGATCATCCGCTATCGCCAGGGATGGACCGTGGGGCCGACCCCGGTCGTCATCCGCTAGAAGAAAAAGGGGGAAGAACCCGCTCCCGAAGGATGCGGGCCTTCCCCCGTTGGTCTTCCGGCAAGTCCTAGAAATCGAAATCCAGCAGGATCGTGAACAGGTTCTCCTTGATCGGAGCGACCGACCCGAGCCGGCGATGCGTGAACTCGGCGTGGATCGCGACGTTGACCGCCGACCAGCTGCCGAGGTAATAGCGGACGAGGGCCGAACAGGCATCGAGCTTGTGGACGGCATTGTAATCCGGCGGCCGGACCCAGTTGTACATCAGCGAGGCGACGAGCCGGTTGTCGGGCAGGCCGGCCCAGTCGAGCTCGGCGACGCCGCCCCAGAACGCGTAGTTGAGGGTCGGCTCGAAGTCGTTGAAATCGCGGTTGTCGACGCCGCGGAACGCCATGCCCTGGAGATTGAAGGTCTTCCAGTTCAGGCTGATGTCGCCGCCGAAGCGGTAGTAGGTCCGGTTGTCGACGCCGTTGACGTCCCCGACGGGCGAGATGATCGGGACGAGGAGCGCCGTCGGCTGCCAGCCCAGGTAGCCGAAGACGCCGACGCGCTGCCCGGCCGACTGGCCTTCGCCCTTGCCGAAGGTCTTGGACAGGGCCAGATAGACGTCGTTGAACTTGTTGTTGTCGGGATTGGCCCCGGTCCCGTTGATGTAGCCCAGGGCGTACTTGAGGCCGGGCTTGAAGCGGCCCGTCGCCTCGATGCCGATCTGGTTGGCCGAGAAATCGAAGCTGTTCCGCGTGCCGGCGAAGCTGTAGATCTCGTACGGCTGAAGGATGTAATAGCTGCGCTTGGAGCTGATCAGCTGGAAGCCGGGCTCGAAGCGGCCGACGCGCAGGTTGAGCTTGTCCCGGACGATGTTGCTGAAGACCACGGCGGCCGATTCGATGGCCGCGAGCTGGGCCGGATTGTCCCCCGTGCCCGGCCCGGTGAAATCGGCGGCCGGCTCGTCGATCCGGGGCGTGTAGATGAACATGTAGGAGATGTTCTTGTGGAGGACGCCTCCCGAGAGGAGGTCCAGATTGTAGATGTGGAAGCCGCCCGCGGTCTGCCCGCCGGTGCCATAGAGGCTGTACCCGGCGGTCGTGCGCAAGGCGAGCGGAAACGCGGATTCGAAGACGGTCTTCTCCAGGCCCTGCTGGCCCGGGATCTGGTAGCCGTTGTCGCGGAAGCGCTGGCCGAAATCGTTGAGCTTGGTGAACCCGACGTGGCACATGTTGCAGTTGAAGGCGTGCTTGCGGGCGAAGGCCGGGATGGCCAGCGCGGTCTGGCCGAGGACGAGAAGGGCGAAAGAGACGGCGAAGAGGATCGTCAGTTGTCTTTTTCATGGCATCCTCCTCAGCGCGGCAGGTCCCGCGGATCGATGGGCTTGACGTTCGGCCACTTCCGGGTTGAGGCTGTCGAGCGACTTGATGAAGGCCACGAGCGCGGCCTTCTCGTGCTTCGACAGGCCCAGCGGCACCATGAGCGGGTCGAGGTTCGGGTCCCTGCCGCCGCCCTTGTTATAGAAATCGATCAGGGACTCGAGCGTCTTTTCCGAACCGTCGTGGAGGTAGGGGGCGCGCCGGGCCGCATCACGGATCGTGGGCGTCTTGAACGCGCCCTTGTCCCTGGGGTTCTTGGTCACGTCGTATCGCCCGAGGTCGGGCTTCTTGGGGTCCTGGGGCGGGACGCCGAGGTTGTGGAAGCGGCCGTCGCTGAAGTAGGGGCCCCAGTGGCAGGCCGTGCAGTGGCCCTTGCCGTTGAAGATCTCGAGTCCCTCTTTCTCCAGGCGGTGTCAGGGAGCCGTGGTCGCCGCGGGCGTAGCGGTCGAACCGCGAGTCCGTCGTGACGACCGTCCGCTCGAAGGCCGCGATGGCCTCGGCGACCTGGTCCACCGTGATCGGGCCCTCTCCGTACACGGCCTTGAACTCCGCCTGGTAGGCGGAGATCCCGGAGACGGTCTGGATCATGGCCTGGTGGGTGTTGCCCATCTCGATGGGGTTCTGGATGGGGCCCTTGGCCTGGTCCTCGAGCGAGGGCGAGCGGCCGTCCCAGAACTGCAGCGGGCTGTACGCCGCGTTGGAGACGGGCGGGGCCCGACGGCCGCCGCGCTGGCCGTGGATGCCCGCGCTGGTCGGGCCCTTGTCGGACCAGCCGAGGGCCGGATCGTGGCACGTCGCGCAGCTGACCGTGCCGTCGGCGGAGAGCCGGGGATCGAAGTAGAGCTCCTTGCCCAGCCGGATCTTCGCGGACGACGGCGGGTTGCCGGGCGGCGCGACGACGGGCGGCAGCGGCCCGAGCGGCTGGGGGCCCAGCACCTGGGCGTTGATCTGGGTGATCGGCGGCGCCTTCTGGTCGGCCAGGCCCGAGACGAGACTGCCGGCCGCGCAAGCAGTACGACGGACAGGGCGATAGAGACAGAGTGTCCTTCGCATGCGTCCCTCCTTCGATGACTGAGCTCCCGTGTAACCTGATTCGTCGGGAGGCTCTTCTTATAAATTAAGGGATTTGGGCCGGGCCTGTCAAGGACGACCGGCGGCTTGACAGGGATTCGCGGCCGGCCCTATGATGGCGCACTGCGAGTCCGGATCCCTTTCTCCGCGGGCCTCTCTCGAGGCCCGGCGAGGATCGACGCCATGAGCGGTTCCGAGCGGCGGCCGTCGCGGCGATCCTGGCCTTCGTCCTGATCCTTCCCGATCAGGGCCGCGGCACAGGGTCCGCGAGACTATCCCATCGCGCCCGTGCCGTTCACGGCGGTCAGGCTCACGGATGCGTTCTGGGCGCCGCGGATCGAGACGAACCGGACGGTCACGATCCCGGCCATCTTCAGGAAGTGCGAGGAGACGGGACGCATCGACAACTTCGCCATAGCCGGCGGGCTGATGAAGGGCGAATACAAGGGCGAGCGCTACAACGACACGGACGTCTACAAGACGATCGAAGGCGCGTCCTATTCGCTCATGGTCCATCCCGACCCGGAGCTCGACCGCTATCCTCGACGGCGTCATCGCCAAGATCGCGGCGGCCCAGGAGCCGGACGGCTATCTCTACACGCCGCGGACGGCGAGCCCCGGCAAGATCCAGCCGGGGACGGGCGCCGAGAGGTGGGCCGAGCTGGCCGTGAGCCACGAGCTCTACAACGCCGGCCATCTCTACGAAGCGGCCGTCGCCCATTATCAGGCCACCGGGAAGCGGGCGCTTCTCGACGTCGCCATCAAGAACGCCGACCTCGTCGTCCGGACCTTCGGGCCGGAGCCGGCGAAGAGGCAGGGCTTTCCCGGGCACCAGGAGATCGAGCTGGCCCTGGTCAAGCTCTATCGCCTGACCGGACAGACGGCCTATCTCGACCTGGCGAAATATTTCCTCGACCAGCGCGGCCGGGGATCGACGCTGAAGCAGTATCCGCCGGGGAACCGCTTCGCCATCTACAATGACGCGGACCAGATCCAGGCCCACAAACCCGTCCTGGAGCAGGACGAGGCCGTCGGACACGCCGTGCGTCTGACCTATATGGCCTCGGCGATGGCCGACATCGCGGCGCTGACGGGAGACAAGGCCTATGCGGATGCCGTGAGCCGTCTCTGGGAGAACGTCGTCGGCAAGAAGATGTACCTGACGGGCGGCATCGGGTCGCGGCACGACCGGGAGCGGTTCGGCGCGAATGACGAGCTGCCCAACCTCACCGGCTATCTCGAAACATGCGCCTCGATCGGGATGGCCTTCTGGAACCAACGCATGTTCCTGCTCACGGGGGACTCGGCCTATCTCGACGTCATGGAGCGGGTCATGTACAACGGCGTGCTGTCGGGCGTTTCGCTCGACGGGACGCTTTTCTTCTACCCCAACCCGCTCGAATCGGACGGCCGGTACAAGTTCAACAAGGGCCGGGCCGGCCGCGCGCCGTGGTTCGGCGTCGCCTGCTGTCCCGGGCAATATCAGCCGCTTCCTGCCGTCTGTGCCGGGCTACGTTTACGCCGTGAAAGGCGATGTCCTCTACGTCGACATGTTCGTGGCCGGCGAGGCGAAGGTCGAGCTGGCCGGAAGGGCCGTCGGCATCAGACAGGAAACCCGCTACCCCTGGGACGGGAAGATCAAGCTGACGGTCGATCCGGGGGGAAAGGGCCCGTTCGCCCTCCACATCAGGATCCCGGGATGGGCGCAAAACCGGCCCGTGCCGTCCGATCTCTACCGCTATGAGGAGCCCGGAGGCGGAAAGGCCTCGATGCGAGTCAACGGAAAAGCCGTCCCGATGAACATGGACAAGGGCTTTGCCCGGATCCGCCGGGCCTGGAAGAAAGGGGACACGGTCGAGGTCTCCCTGCCGATGGAGGCGCGCCGCGTTATCGCCAACCCGGCGGTCGCGGACGATGCCGGATTCGTGGCCGTCGAACGCGGGCCGATCGTCTACTGCGCGGAGGCGCCCGACAACGGCGGGCGGGCCCTGAACATCGTCCTGGCCGACAAGACGCTGCTCAAGGCGGACGGCCGGCCCGACCTGCTGGGCGGCGTCACCGTTCTCGCCGGCGACGCCCTGGCCGCCGACCCCGTCGACGTTCAGCGAACGGGAGAGCCAAAGTCCAAGGACGCCGCGGCCGACGATGAGGAGGAGGCGCCGCCGTCTTCCCGCCGCCGGCTTGCGCCCGGCGCGGAGCTCAAGCCGCACCGTCTCGTCCTCATCCCTTATTATGCCTGGGCCCACCGCGGCGACGGCGAAATGTCCGTCTGGCTCTTTAAATCGGGGACACAATACCTATTCCCCAATTAAACCTGGATTTGATCACGGGCAGGGCTACCCTTGATAGAAAAATCGTGTCCTATAATGGTAGTATTGAGTTCACGAAATTGGGGAATAGGTATTGTGTCCCCCATTTTAGGAGGCTGACGATGACGAGAGATCGAGTGGCGAGAGGCCTGATCGCGGCCCTTCTTCCGATGCTTGCTGCCACATGCGCCCAAGCGCCCAAGGCCGATTACCCGGCGGCGCCCGTGCCGTTCACGGACGTCCATCTGACGGATTCGTTCTGGGCGCCGCGCCTGGACACGAACCGCACCGTGACCATCCCCCACATCTTCAAGGAGAGCGAGGACACGGGCCGGGTCAAGAACTTCGAGCTGGCCGAAGCCGCCCTCGCCGGGGCCCCGGGTGGGACGTTCTGCACCCGCTTCCCCTTTGACGACTCCGACGTCTACAAGAGCATCGAAGCGGCCTCCTATGCCCTGGCCACGCACGCCGACCCCGATCTCGATAAACACGTCGACGGTCTCATCGCCAAGATCGCCGCGGCCCAGGAACCGGACGGCTATCTCTACACGTCGCGGACGATCGGCGGTCCGCCGCCGCAGGATTGGCTGGGCAAAGAGCGCTGGTCGCACCTCTACATGAGCCACGAGCTCTACAACGTCGGGCATCTGTACGAAGCCGCGGCCGCGCACTTTCAGGCCACGGGCAAGAAGAACCTGCTGGCCGTCGCCGTCAAGAGCGCCGACCTGGTGGCCAAAGAGTTCGGGCCCGGCAAGCGGACCAACCCGCCCGGGCACGAGGAGATCGAGATCGGCCTGGTCAAGCTCTATCGCGTCACGGGGACGAGGAAGTATCTCGACCTGGCCAACTGGTTCATCGACGCCCGCGGCAAGACCGAAGGCCGCATCCCCTACGAACGTGACGGGCGCCAGGAGCTTCTGTACGGTGAATACGCCCAGGACGACAAGCCCCTGGTCGAGCAGACGACGGCCGTCGGCCATGCCGTCAGGGCCGGCTATCTCTATGCCGGCGCCGCGGACGTCGCCGCTCTGACGGGCAACGCGGCCTATATCGCCGCCCTCGACAAGATCTGGGCCGATATGGTCGGGACGAAGCTTTACATCACCGGCGGCATCGGAGCGGCCGGCGGCTGGGAAGGATACGGACCGCCGTACCGGCTGCCGAACGCCAGCGCTTACGCCGAGACCTGCGCCAACATCGCGACCTTCCTCTGGAATTCGCGCATGCAGCGCCTCGAGCTCGACGGCAAGTACGCCGACGTCATGGAGCGCATCCTCTATAACGGCGTCCTCTCCGGGATCTCGCTCTCCGGGAACAGGTTCTTCTATCCCAATCCCCTGGCCTCGTTCGGCCAGCACGAACGGGTGCCCTGGTTCAGCTGCGCCTGCTGTCCGCCGAACGTCGCTCGCATCCTGGCTTCGGTGCCGGGGTACTTCTACGCCGCGACGGGCGACAAGGTCTACGTCAATCTCTATGCCCAGGGCACGGGCAAGATGAAGGCCGGCGGGACCGACCTCGAGCTCGCCCAGACGACCGATTACCCCTGGAAGGGCGATATCAAGATCGAGATCAAACCGGCCAAGGCCGCCGAGTTCACGCTCGCGGTCCGCATCCCCGGCTGGGCGTTGAACCGGCCGGTCCCCTCCGACCTCTATGCTTACCCGGAGCCGGCCGAAGGCGGGCCGTCGCTCAAGGTCAACGGCGCGCCGGTCGCCCTCGGACTCGACAAAGGCTACGCCCTCATTACGCGGACCTGGAAGGCCGGCGACGTCGTCGAGCTCAGTCTGCCCATGCCCGTGCGCAGGGTCGCGGCCAACGAAGCGGTCGAAGCGGACCGCGGCCGTGTCGCCATCGAGCGGGGCCCGCTCGTCTACTGCGCCGAATGGACCGACAATGACGGACGGGTCTCGAATCTCGTTCTTGCCGACGGCGCGAGCTAGCGCATCGAGGCGCGGCCCGACCTCCTCGGCGGGGTCGTAGTCATCAAGGGCGATGCGGAGGCCGTCAGCGAAAAGGCCGGTAAGATCGTCAGCGAGAAGAAGCCGGTCACGCTGATCCCATATTACGCTTGGGCCAACCGTGGCAAAGGCGAGATGGCCGTCTGGCTGGCGCGCGAGACCGGCAAGGCCCGGATCGCCCGCGAGCCCGGGCTCTCTGCCAAGGCCAAGGTCACGGCATCGGAACGGGCCGTCTATCCGGGGCGGGCCAACGACCAGTTCGAGCCCGAGAGCTCGGACGACGCGGCGGGCTACATGCACTGGTGGCCGAAGAAGGGGACCGCGGAGTGGCTCGAATATGATTTCGACGCGCCCGTGCGCGTCACCGCATCGTCCGTTTACTGGTTCGACGACACGGGCGGCGGCGAATGCCGCGTGCCGGCGTCATGGCGCATCCTCTATAAGTCGGGGAAGGACTGGATCCCAGTCAAGGCGGCCGGAGAATACGCCGTGGCCAAGGACGCCTGGAACACGGTCATGTTCGCGCCGGTCCGGACGTCCGCCCTGCGCCTCGAGATCCAGATGCAGAAGGATTGGTCGGCCGGCGTCCACGAGTGGAAGATCAAATAGACGGGCCGGACGTCTCTTGGGGCAGGCGGAAATGGCCGGCCTCGAAGAGCTTGAAGAAGGACCGGGCACACGCTTCGAGGTCGCTGGCGGCGTCGTGGGCTCCGTCGTAGGAGTGGCCGAAGCAATAGCAGTGGAGTTCCTCGAGGGTCGGCCACTTGAGGCCGTAGCCGCCCGGCCGCGTCAGCTGGCACAGCTCCGTCGTCTCCTTCATCGTGCAGATCCCCGGAATCTCCAGAAACTCCAGGGGGCGCCTTAAGCGGACAAGCTCGGCCCCGACGACGCCGCAATCGTAGCTGAGGTTGTGGGCGACGAGCGTTGTCGACGGGACGCTGGCCGCTTCCAGGAATTCATCGATGACCTCGGCCAGTTCCCGGCCCACCTGCAGTGCGTGAGCGTGGGTGATGCCGTGGACGCGAGTCGAGTCGGCCGGGATCTTGAACCCCTCGGGCCGGACGATGTGGCAGCGGGCGACTTCGGAACGGCCGCGGACGTCGTAGCGGGCCCAGGCGAGCTGGACGATGTGCGGCCAATCGTCCGCGACGTCCGGCGAGAAAAAGCGGGTCCGCGGGAGTCCGGTCGTCTCGCAATCGAAGAAGAGGAGCGTGCGGCGTGGTGCGGGCATCTTGAATATGACTTCCGAAGATAAGGGTTACCCGGAGTCGGGCTTCGTGTCAAGACATAACTCGAGGGCCGAGCCGAAAGACCGTCCGGCGAACGGCCGAAGGCCGGGTTTGAGCGGCTTGATCTGGTGGGCCCGGCAGAGGCCGGCGATACGTTGACATGAGAGAGAAGGCCGAGGTAAAGTCCTTTGCGCCAGCCGCTGCCCGTCGGCGATTCTGATCCCGGAGATCTCATCTTGTCGAGGGCGGGCCCGGACGGGCGAGGAGGAATGATGGAAACCCACCCCAGCCATGCCGCATTGGGTCTGATCTTTTCGGCCGCCTGCGGGCTGTCGCTCATCCTGGCCGGCTGCAAAGCCGGTCAGCCCACGGTCAAGGACGAGCTGGCCGGCGTAACGCAGTTCATCTCGAATGGATCTTTCGAGGAGATGGACGGTCCGAATCCGAAGGGATGGACGCCGCGGAGCTGGCAGCGGGAGGGCGACGCCCAGTTCGCCGTCGAATCCGCGGGGCACACCGGCGGCCGGAGCGTCGCGATCTCATCCGAAAAGGGCGCCGACGCCTCGTGGGTGGCGACCGTCCCGGTCAGGCCGTATCAGCGGTACCGGCTGAGCGGCTGGATCAAGACGGAGAACGTTGCGGCGGGCACGGGGCGGGGCGCCCAGATCAATGTCGACGGGGAAGACGACTGGAGGACGGCGGCGATCACGGGCACGCAGGACTGGACGCGGGCCGAGATCGAATTCGACGCCGGCGCCAACGACGCGCTGGACGTGACGTGCCTGTTCGGCGGCTGGGGGAGATCGACGGGAAAGGCCTGGTTCGACGATATCGAGCTCACGTGGCTGTCCGGGCGGGAGCTGGGGCAGCCCCAGATCGCGATCGACGCCGAAAAAACGGGTCCGCCCATGTCCAAGTACATCTACGGCCAGTTCATCGAGCACCTGGGACGCTGCATCTACCAGGGGATCTGGGCCGAGATGCTCGAGGACCGCAAATTCTTCTGGCCGGTCGGCGCGGCCGAGTCGCCTTGGAAGGCGGTCGGGGAGGGCGGTTTCGTCAAGATGGACACGGTCAAGCCGTTCACGGGCGACCATACGCCGCGCGTGACCCTGAACGGGAAGGGCCCGGCCGGGATCGCGCAGGAGGCGCTGGCCGTTGTCGAGGGGAGGGACTACGCCGGGCGGGTCGTCCTGGCGGGGGACCGGAGCGCCGCGCCTGTGGTCGTGAGTCTGATTTGGGGCGAGGGGCCCGAGGCGAGGCAAACGATGGCGCTCGATGAGATCGGCCGCGACTACGAGACCTTTCCGTTTGCGTTCAAGGCCGGGGCGTCAACAGAGAACGCCCGGCTCGAGATCGCCTCGTCCGGCCGGGGCTCGTTGAACGTCGGTACGGTCTCGATCATGCCGGCGGACAACATCGACGGCTTCCGGCCCGAGGTCCTGGCCAGGCTCAAGGAGCTCGACGCGCCCGTTTACCGTTGGCCCGGCGGCAACTTCGTCAGCGGCTACGATTGGCGGGACGGCATCGGCGATCGCGACCGGCGGCCGCCGCGCAAGAATCCGGCCTGGCTGGGCGTCGAACACAACGACGTCGGCATCGATGAATATATGAACTTGATGCGGATCATTGGCGCGGAGCCCTACATCACTGTCAACAGCGGACTGGGCGACGTCGGCATGGCCCTCGAGGAGCTCGAGTACGCCAACGGCGCGGCCGGCACGAAGATGGGCAAGATCCGGGCGGCCAACGGGCATCCTGAGCCGTGGGGCGTCAAGTTCTGGGCCATCGGCAACGAGATGTACGGCAGCTGGCAGCTGGGGCACATGCCGCTCGCCGACTATGTCAAGAAGCACACCCAATACGAGGTGGCCATGAAGGCCATGGACCCGTCGGTCAAGGTCGTGGCCGTGGGGGCGGTCGGGCGCTGGAGCGAGACGATGCTGGCCGAGGCCTCGAACCACATGGACCTCATCAGCGAGCACTTCTATGTCGGGCATAAGGCCGGCCTGCTCAGCCATGTCGCCCAGATGCCGACGGAGGTCCGGCGCATCGCCGACGCTCATCGCAAGTATCGGGCGGCGATCCCGACGCTCAAGATGAAGGAGGTCCCGGTCGCCCTCGACGAATGGAATTATTGGTATGGGCCGCATGTATACGGAGAGCTTGGGACGCAGTATTTCCTGGAGGATGCGCTCGGCGTCGCGGCGGCCTTGAACGAATACGCCCGGCAGAGCGACGTCTACTTCATGGCTAACTATGCCCAGACCGTCAACGTCATCGGAGCGATCAAGACGTCAAAGACTGCGGCCGTGCTCGACTCGACGGGCGTCATCCTGGCCCTCTACCGGCATCAGTTCGGGACGATCCCGGTCACGGTCGGAGGAGCGCCGGAGCCGCTCGACGTCATGGCCTGCTGGAAGGATGAGACGAAAAGCGTGTTGACGCTGTCGATCATCAATCCGACGAAGACGCCGCAGACGATCCGGCTCGACGCCGGGAAGTTGAGGCTGCCGAAGACGGCCAGGCTCTTCCTGGTCGCCGGAGACGATCCCCGGGCCTGTAACGTGCCCGGCCAGCCCGCGGCCGTCGCGGTTCACGAAATCGAGGCCGCCCCATTCGGCAAGAGGATCACCGTTCCGCCCATCAGCGTATCGCTTTATCACATTGGGGTCGGACCACAGCAATAAGAATATTATCAACAAGTTGAAGGCCATTTCTGGCGGAGAAGAGGCCTTAACTCCTTGTTTTTGACGGCAAAAACGCAATATCAGAGAAGAAGCCGTCCCTATTCTCAATCTAATCTGCGTTTTTAGCCCCAAAAATGCGGGAGATAAGCCTTTTTTGACTGGTTTTTTGTAGCTAAGTTGTTAATTATAATCTTATAGCTGTGGTCCGACCCCGAAGGAGCCCGAAGGGGATTGACCGGCTGGTGCAAAACGGGTATGTTCCGGGTCATCGTCATCCCTTCCCGAAGGAGGAGAAGCATGGACTCCGTGACCCTGAGGAATCGACCCGCAAGGACCCCGCACGCCCCGACCCGCGCTCTGACACTGATCCTGGCTCTCACCCTGTCCCTCGGCCTCGCCTTTTCGCCTGCCCTCGCCCAGCAGAAGGTGCACGAGGAATATACCAAGAAGATCCTCGAGTTCACGACCGATCCCTGCTTCACGACGAAGTACGTCAACTCTCTGCCCTACGCCGAAGGCATCCCCACGCCGCTCGAGGTCCTCGGCCATATCGCCGGCGCGAAGGACGTCCTTTCCTATTCGGCCGACGTCTACAAGTACATGCGGGCCCTGGCCGCGGCGACGCCCCGGGTCAAGGTCTTCGACATCGGCAAGACCGAAGAAGGCCGCGACTGGATCGTCGTCGCCATTGCCGACGAAGACACGATCAAGGCCCTCGATACCTACAAAGCCATCGCCGCCAAGCTGGCCGACCCCCGCTCCCTGACCGACGCCGAAGCCCAAACGCTCCTCAAGCAGGCCAAGCCGATGTACTGGGCCACGGGCGGCATGCACTCCGGCGAGACGGGCTCGGTCGAGATGCTCATGGAGCTCGCCTACCGCATCGCCGTCGACGAGTCGCCCTTCGTCAAGGCCATCCGCGAGAACGCCATCACCCTGATCACGCCCATCCTCGAGGTCGACGGCCGCGACAAGCAGGTCGACATCTCGATGGCCAAGCGCAAGGACCCCAAGGCCAACGTCTCCAGCCGGCTCCTCTATTGGGGCAAATATGTCTCCCATGACGACAACCGCGACAATCTCGGCCTGGCCCTGAAGCTGAGCCAGTACATCATGAAGGTCTTCTTCGAATACCACCCGCTCGTCATGCACGACCTCCACGAATCCGTCTCCCATCTTTATATCTCGACCGGCACCGGCCCCTACAACGCCTGGCTCGACCCGATCGTCATCGACGAGTGGAATCTCCTCGCCTACCGCGAGGTCGATGAGCTGACCAAGCTCGGCGTGCCCGGCGTCTGGACCCAGGGCTTCTACGACGGCTGGGCCCCGAACTACGCCTTCTACGCGGCCAACGGTCACAACGCCATCGGCCGGTTCTACGAGACCCAGGGCGCTGGCGACGCTTCGACCCGGATCATCGGCTCCTCGCCCGACCGGGCCTGGTTCCGCCCCAACCCGCCCCTCCGCTCGGCCCTCTGGTCCATGCGCGACAACGTCAACCTCCAAGAGAGCGGCGTCCTCATCGGCATGAACCACGTCGCGACGCTCAAGGACAAGTTCCTGGAGAGCTTCTACCTCAAAGGCAAGCGCTCGATCGCCAAGGCCCGCGCCGAGGGCCCGGCCGCCTATGTCTTCCCCGGCGACGATCCGCGACCCGGCCAAGCGGCTCGCCTCCTCCGCCAGCTCCAGGCCCAGGGCGTCGAGATCCACCGGGTCGACAAGGCCTTCAAAGTCAAAGACGCCGTTTACCCGGCCGGAAGCTACGTCGTCCGCATGGACCAGCCCTATTCGCGCATGGCCGACATGATGCTCGACCGTCAGTATTTCAATGTCAACGACCCTTCGCCCTACGACGACGTCGGCTGGACGCTCGGCCCTCTCTTCAACGTCAAGACCGTCCGCGTCGAAGATGTCGCCGTGCTCGACACGCCGATGACACTCGTCACAGGTGCTGTCGCCGCCCCCGGCGGCGTCACCCGCCTGGCCAAGGGCGCCGTCCAGGCCTATCTCATCAACCACAATGCCGACAACGCGTTAGCCACTTTCCGCTTCGCCCGCAAGGACCTGAAGATCCTGGCGGCCGAAAAGGAATTCGAGGCCGCCGGCCGGAAATTCCGGGCCGGGTCCTTCATCCTCAAGCCTGGCGACAACTCCAAGGACCTGGAAAGCGTCCTGGACGAAGCAGGCAAGAAGCAGGGATTCGTCGTCCTCGCCTCCTCCGCCGTTCCCGACGTGCCGACCCACGAGGTCGGCGCCCCGCGCGTCGCGGTCATGCATACCTGGCAAAACACCCAGACCGAGGGCTGGCTGAGGATCGCCCTCGACGAGTACGGCATTCCCTTCGATTACATCGACGTCCACGCCGTCCGCGACAACCCGAAGCTCGGCGACAAGTACGACGTCATCCTCTTCGGCCCTTCGTCGCCCGACCCTCTCAGCATCGTCAGCGGCCTCAGCGGCGACAAGCCGCTGCCCTGGAAGAAGACCGACCTCACGCCCAACATCGGCGTCGTGGACTCGACCGATGACATGCGCGGCGGCCTCGAGCTCGACGGGATTCTTCACCTGCGAGATTTCATCAAGGACGGCGGCGTCTTCATCGCCATCGGCAACAGCTCGGCCCTGCCCATCCAGTTCGGCCTGGCCCAGGGTCTCTCGATCCGCGACACGACCAGGCTGTGGGCGCGCGGCGGCGTCTTCAAGGCCGAGATCGGCGACAGGACCAGCCCGCTCGCCTACGGCTACGACGACACGCTCGGCATCTACTTCAGCCAGGCGCCTGTCTTCGGCCTGGGCGGCGGATTCGGCGGCCGGGGGAGAGCCATGACGCCGGGCACGGGTGGTCCGCAAGGGCGGGTGTCCGGCCGGGGCGGCACGGACGACCCGGACATCGCTCAGGGCCGGCCGCGCGATCTGGGACAGAAGGCCGTCGAGGAATTCCGCAAGACCCAGCCGGCCCCGCTCCAGCAGCAACCCGACGAGGGGCCGCGCATGGCCGCGCCTCCGGCCGTGCGGCCGCGGATCGTTCTCAGCTTCGCCCGGAACGCCGCCGAGCTCCTGATCAGCGGCGGGCTCGCAGGCGGCGAGGAGCTGGCCGGCACGCCCGCGCTGGCCGACGTCACCCTCGGCAAGGGCCACGTCGTCCTGTTCAGCTTCAACCCGGCCTGGCGCAGCGAGACCCACGGCTCTTATTTCTTTATATTCAACGCCCTGCTGAACTGGAAGAGTCTCGGCGCCCAGCCGAAGTGATCTCGTCTTGACTGCCCGCGCCGCGGGGACTATAGTCTCTCTCCGGCCGCGGGCGGGGTTGTCGGGGTGAGGGACGAGACAGAGGAGCATCCGTGTTCAGAACATCCGATCTCAAGAAGGGCGACGTCGTCAAGATCGACGGCGACCCCCACATCGTCGAGACGATCAAGGTCCAGAAGCCGTCCGCGCGCGGCGCCGTGACCCTCTACAAGGTCCGCTTCCGCAACCTGCAATCGAAGCGCAAGATCGACCAGTCGCTCCACGGAGACGACATGCTGAACGAGGCCGACTTCGAACGGCGGCCGGTCCAGTATCTCTACGGTGACGCGGCAAGCATCACCTTCATGGACCTCCAGGATTACAGCCAGTTCACGCTGACGAAAGAGGAGATCGAGGACGAGTGGTCCTATCTCACCGAGGGCCTCGAAGGACTCATCGCCATCTCCTCCGACGGCCGGGTCCTCGGCCTCCAGATCCCGACCTTCGTCAACCTCGAGATCGTCGAGACGATTCCGTCAGTCAAGGGCGGGTCGGTCACGGCCCGGACGAAGCCGGCCACGCTGTCGACCGGCCTCGTCGTCCAGGTTCCCGAGTACATGGCGGTCGGCGAGATCATCAGGGTCGACACGCGGACGGGCGAGTACGCGTCGAAGGCCTGAGGATTCCCGGGGCCCGGCACGGGACCACGAAAAGCGGGGCGGTATCGCCGGCGGAAATGCCCGGCAGACAATGAAGAACAACGGCTACGACTATCCCGACCGCATCCCGGCTTCGGATTCCGGGGTCACGGTCCTCGCCTTTTATGCCCGGCGCTATCCCCACTCGACCGAGGCCGAGTGGGCCGACAAGATCAAACGGGGTCAGGTCTCCCTCGCCGGCCGCCCCGCATCGGCCGATGCCGTCCTCGCTCGCGGCGATCGTCTCGTCTACAGTCGCCCGCCCTGGGACGAGCCCGACGCACCAACCGATTTCGGGGTTCTGTTCGAGGACGAAGATGTCCTCGTTCTCGCCAAACCCTCTGGCCTGCCCGTCCTCCCGGGCGGATTCTTTCTCGAGACGACCCTGCTCTATCTCGTCAGGCGCCGGTTCGGCGCCGCCGCGTCGCCTCTCCACCGTCTCGGACGCGGCACGTCCGGCGCCATCCTCTTTACACGCAACAGCCGCGCGGCGCGTCCCCTCGCAAAGGCGATGTTCGAGCACCGCATCCTTAAAGTCTATCTCGCCTTGGCCTCGGGAACCTCGATGCCCGACGCCTTTACCGTCGACGCGCCCATCGGGCCTGTGCCGCACCGGCTTCCCGCGACCGTCAACGCCTATCGTCCCGGCGGTCGTCCATCGACGAGCGATGTCCGCGTTCTCCGCCGATACGCCGGCAGAAATGCCTCGCTCGTCGAGGTGACCATTCCCACGGGACGGCCTCACCAGATCCGGATCCATCTCGCATATGCGGGATACCCCCTCGTGGGCGACCCGCTCTATCAGGCCGGCGGGATCCCCCGCACGGACGGGGTCGACGATGATGGGGTCACGACGCCGGGAGCGACCGGCTATCTTCTCCACTCGTGGAAGATCCGGTTTCCGCATCCTTCGCGGGGCGAGGACGTCGAGGTCGTCTGCCCGCCTCCCGCCGCCCTCGACCCGGGGCCGTAGCTTTCGCTACTTGATCTTTTTGGCCTCGCGGTCGAAACCATCCTGGTAGAGAACGAGCCCCGTCACGGCGCCTGAGGCGTCCTTGAGGAAGGCGATGCGGATATCTCCCGCCGTGCGGAAGAACTCCGCGGGACCCGCGGCCAGATATTCGAACATCGGCTGCCCGGTCGCCTTCATGTAGAGCCTGCCGCCCGACCGCGTCACCGTGAGCGTGAAATCAGGCCGGAGCTCGTATTCTCCGACGTAGCCCTGGAGCACAGACTCGTCCACGGCGACCGGCTTCCGCTCGACCGGCGGCCTGAACCGCCCCACCGGCCACTTCGGTTCGAGCGCGTGAAGGCCGAGGTCGTCGACGCCGAAGGACGTATTGCACAGGACGACGACCCCCGTCTTGGTCTTTGGATCGAAGCCCGCGAACGACCGGTACCCGCCCGTGCCGCCGTTGTGCCAGACGATCTCCGCCCCGTATCTGGTCCAAACATGCCAGGCCATGGCGATGTCGAGGTCCGGAGTCCCGGTCGGACGCCTCTTTTCCAGCATCAGATCGAACGCCCGCTGCAGCGGCGTTTCCCGGAGGCCCATCGCCGCGGTCAGGAGCTTCAGCATGTCCCGCGAGGTCGAGAGGAGCGCTCCGGCCCCGGCGAGGGCGTCGAATCGCCAATTCCCGACCGGGCGGAGGGACGGGTTGCTGCCCGCGGCCAGACGCTTCTTCTGCGCTTCGGTCAGCGTGATCGTCGTGTCGGTCATGCCCAGGGGTTCGAGCACCCGGCGGCGGACGAGCTCCTCGTAGCTGAGGCCGGCCTTCAGGGCCAAGGCCTGTCCGAGCAGCCCGACGCCCAGGTTCGAGTATTCATACTTCTCCCCGATGTCGCGCGTGAGCGTGTAGCGGGACAGAAACTCGTAGAGCTTGGCCGGACCGTAGTCCGCGTAGGGATCGTTCTGGTCAGCCGGCTTGAGATTGTCCGGCAGGCGCGGCAAGCCGGAGACCTGGTTCGAAAGATCGAGCAGGCTGATCTCCCGGCCGCCGCGGCTCGGCACCCGAACGGCCTGCGGCAGGAACATGGCCACGGGATCCTCGAGCTTCACTTCGCCGCGCACGACCATGTCCGCCAACACGAGCGAGGTGAAGACCTTGGTGATCGAGCCGATCTCGAAAACCGTGTCCGCATCGGGAGCGACGGTCCCGCCGGGTGCCGTCACCCCCGAGGCGATGAAGCGCTCGCCGGTCGCGTCGACCAGGCCGACGACGATGCCGAGGGCCTTGTGCGCCTCGTCAGTCCTGTTGAGAAGGAGCGGCCTCAGCTCGCTCAAATCTCGAGGGGCGCCGGCGAGCAGAGCTGCCGCCGCGACAGTCAGCCCGATGATCGCTGTCCGTAACTTATTCATGGCCTTGTCGCTTTCAGAGAGATTCGGACCGGTCCGTCGGAGCCCCGGCCGTCCTTCATGATACCTGGCGGAATATCGCATGGCCTTCGCGCTGGCTCAAAAAGGACCGGGCCGCGTCGGCCCATGTATAACCGATGGAAGGCCGGCTCTCAACGGCGGTCGCCGCGAGCCGCCGCAAACGCCCCGGCTGCCGGACGAGCTCGAGCACGCCTTCGGCCAGCTCGGCGACGGACCCGAACAGAAGACCGGTCCGGCCGTTCTCGATGAACGGCTCGGAATAAGGCGCCCGAACGGCCAGGATGGGCAGTCCGAAGGCTCTCGCCTCATGAAAGGCCATCCCGAACGTCTCGCTCGAGGAAGGGCTGATCAGGACAGAGCTTCTTTCGTATTCCCTGCCGAGCTCTTCATAAGGGACGAACCCCAGATGCCTGACCTTCTCACGGAGAAGCGGATGGGCGTCAACCGCCTCCAAGCATGCCGCGGCCGTCCCGGGTTCGATGTCCGTCCGCCCGGCGATGCGGAGGGCGAAGACATCGGACGCCCGGACTTCCCGGCCGAAGGCCGCGAGGAATTCCGGAACGCCCTTGCCGCGGATGAGGCTGGAGACGATGAGCCCGGAGAAGATATCGGGGGTCGCGAGCGGTCCCTTCGGCAGGACGCACGGGGCCGGCGCGACGAAGAGGATGGGCCTATCGGCCAGGCCCGCTTTCGCTGAGAACGTCCGTTCAGGCCCGGGCCGGTCACGAGAAAGCCCGCAGCCCGGGCGAAGAGCCGGTCCTCGGCCCGCCTCAGCTTCTCTGCCGCACCGGGGGAGATGCCGGGATCCGCGCTGGGCAGGCTGTGGATGATGACGAAGACCCGATCGTCCGGCCGGAACGGGTCCGCCTCGGCCAAGGCCGGGATGTAGAGGCTGTCCACCCAGAACTCGGTCCGCGGCGGATACGCGCCGGTCACGAGCTGGGGCAGCGCCGTCGTCTCGACCCGAAAACCCTCCGCGCCCAAGGCCCGGAGCAGGAACCTGTTGTAGAGATCGCCGCCGGAGGGCGGCCGCCCCGGGGGCACGACAAAGACGACGGCGCCCCGCGCCGCGGCCGCCGAGGCATCAGGCACGCTTGGCCTTCGGCTTGCGCCCGGCGACGACATCGCCTTCATAAGAGGCCCAGGCTTCGGGCGATTCCCGCACGGTGATCTTCAGGCCGCCACGGAACCGGCTGGCGGCCCGGGCAGCGACACCGTCGTGGATCCGGCGGGCCAGGAACTCCATGGTCGTCGGCACGGCGGCCAACGCCGGGTTCTCGTCCAGGTTCTTGTAGTGGTATTCGCCCAAGACGTCCTTGAGGATCTTGGAAGCCCGGACGACATCCATGACGGTGTTGTTGGCGTCGATCTCCGGGGCCTTGAACTCGGCATCGACGATCAGCGTGACGCCGTGGAGATTGCGCGCCGGGCCGAACACATCCCGCTTCAACGAGTGGGCGACGAAAGCGTGGCGGCGAACGGTAAGGCTGTACATGGCTCCTCCTCAATAGATGATGAGAGGGCTGAGGCCCTCGCGTGGGCTTTTGACGAGCGCCTGGTAGACTTCCGGCAGATCGACGAAGGGGACCGCCGGTCCGAGGTGGGAATCGAACTCCGGCCCCTCGAGCAGCCGGAAGACGAGCTCCGTCCGCCGGGCCGTGTCCCAACGGGGCCGAAGGGCGCCTGGGATGCGCGAGACCTGCGACCCGATGATCCGCTTGCGCCGGCTATGGAACGTCCCGCCGAGGTCGAGGAGCGCCGGCTCGGCGCCGAGCCAGCTCGCGGCGACGACCCGGCCCTCGACGCCGACACTGTCGATGGCCGCCTGCAAGCCGGCCGCCGTTCCGCTCGTGTCGAAGGCGACGTCGAAGGGTTCGGCGCCTGGCCGCGCGGACGTCCGGAATCCCATCGACTCCGCCAGCCGGCGTCGCTCGGGCCTTCTCTCGACGACCTCGAGATCGACCGCCGGCCCCTGCGCGAGGAGCCGGGCGATGAGCGAGCCGATGATGCCGAAGCCGACGACCAGGGCGCGCTCGCCGAGCGTCACGCCGGAGTCCCAGACCGCTGTGACGGCCGTCTCCATGTTGCTGGCCAGGATGGCCCGGGACGGCGGCAGGCCGTCCGGGAGAGGCCGGACATCCCCCGCTCGAACGACGCAAAGGTCCTGATGCGGATGGAGCACGTGGACCTTGCGCCCCCGCAGCTCCGGCGGGCCTTGGACGACCTCGCCCACGAGCGAGTAGCCGTACTTGACGGGGAATGGGAACCGTCCCCCCATGTAGGGACAGCGCATCTCCCTACGGAGAGCGAGGGGGACTTTCCCGCACGGCGACCAGGCGCTCCGTGCCCGGACTGATCGCCGAGAACATGGTCCGCACGACGCACCACTCTTCCCCGCCCGGATTGGGCAGGGTCTCCCGCTTCAGGGCGCCGCGGCCTTTGCCCGTCAGCCAGAAAGCCCAGGCTTGGATCATGATGCCCCCTTCGGATCGTCGGGCCGGGCCATGGTCCCGACGACCATCATCCCGTCGTCGACGGGCGTGAACTCATGGTAGGCCATCCGGAGTGAGGAGGCCACATCAGGCACGGGCGGAAGCCGGAACGAGCTCAACCCCGAACCCAGGATCAAGGGAGAGATGTGGACCTGAAGGACATCGACGTTACCCTGGCCGAGGAACCGGGACGCGGTCAGGGCGCCGCCCTCGATATAGACCGAGCGGATGCCGCGGGCCATGAGCTCGCGGAGGATCTCGGACGTCGGGATCAAACCGTCCGCGTCGGGCAACGGAACCACGTTCACGCCGGGCGGGGCGGATATCCCGTCGCGGCCGACGAGATAGACGTCGCCGCCTTCGACGCTTGTCAAGGCGCCGAGCCCTTCGGGCGAAGAGGCCAGGACGATCCGGGCCGGCTGCCGGCCCTCGACGTAACGGACCGTGAGCCGCGGCCGGTCCCGGCGCAGCGTCCGCGACCCGATGATGACGCCGTCGGACAATGCGCGCATACGGTGGGCGTGGACGAGATTGGCCGGACTGCCGATCCGCTTGGAATCGCCGGCGAGCGTCGCAATACGGCCGTCGAGCGATTGGGCCAGGTGGCTGACCGCGAAAGCCCGGCCGAGCCGGCGGGCGTGCATCGAAGAGAAGGCATACGGGAGGTAGGTCCTGAACAGCTGAAGAACGGGCAGGGGCAAGCCCCCGGCGCGGATCGTCCGCACGCGGATGAGGTCCTGGACGGAGAACACCGTGCCGGCCCGGGATTCCGACGGTACGGGGATCTCGGGATCGAGAAGAACCGCCACCACAGGTCCGGAATGGGCTGACGCCCTGAAAGGCCGGCCGATGGAGACGGCGTTGCGGCCGTTCTCCGTTTCCAGGCGGAAATAGCACTGGCCGGCCGGCTCTTCGCAGAGGCCGACCGCTTCGCGGACCCGGAGAAGCGAAGCCCAACTCTTCTCGACGTCGGAAGCCGACATCCGCTGACCCCCTCGGGGACGATCTTGACCCGATTCTGTCGTCTTCAAGATAACGGATGACCGGAGGGCTGTCAAACCCGGTGGGCGGGTACCCGCATGAAGCAAATTTCAGTTGAAATCTTCCCCGCTCCAAGGACTATAATGGCGCCTGTGACCGTTCGCGCATCATTATTCAGGAACTTGGCTCTGGCCGCGGTGTTGATGTCCGCGATCGGCTGCGTCCGCTACCACGCCCGGCCGATTGTCCCGTCCCGGGCCCTGGACGATCTCGAAGCCCGGCGGCTCGACTCCCCCGAGCTAGGCCGGTTCCTGATCGCGAATAGAGAAGTCGAGGCCTGGCCTCCGGCGGCCTGGGACCTCAAGTCCCTGACCCTGGCCGCGCTCTACTACCATCCCGAAATGGATATCGCCCGGGCCCAGTGGGGCATCGCCCGCGGCGGCCGGATCACGGCCGGCGAGAGGCCCAACCCGAACCTGAGTCCGAGCATCGGATACAACACGACCTCACCGACGAGCGAGGTCACGCCCTGGATCCCGGAAGTCGCATTAGAGCTCACGATCGAGACCGCGGGCAAGCGCGGCATCCGGATCGCGGAGGCCCGGCACCTGGCCGACGCGGCGCGATGGCAGATCCTATCCACGGCCTGGGACATCCGCAGCCGCCTCCGCGGCGCCCTGCTCGAGGCCTATGCGGCGGGTGAGATGGAGACCCTTCTCGCGGACCAGGAGAAGCTCCAGACGGAGTTCGTCCGCCTCCTCGAGCTCCAGAAAGATGCCGGCGAAGTATCGACCTATGACGTGACCCAGGCCCGGGTCGCGCTCGACGAGAGCCGTTTGGCGGCCATCGAGGCCGCCAGGACGAAAGAGGACGCCATGGCCCGTCTGGCCGGGGCCCTCGGCCTCTCGCGCCAGGCCCTGGAGGGCGTGACCATCTCGTTCGACGCCTTCCGCGCCCTCGAGCCCGATTTCCCGGCCGGCGAGATCCGCCGCCACACCGTGCTCAACCGCTCGGACATCCTGGCCGCGCTGGCCGAATATGAGGCCAGCCAATCCGCCCTCAAGCTCGAGATCGCCAAACAGTATCCGGACATCAGCCTCGGACCCGACTACCAGCTCGACCAGACCGACAGCAAATGGACGCTCGGTCTGGGTCTCGTCCTGCCCATCCTCAGCCGCAACCGGGGCCCGATCGCCGAGGCCATGGCCAGCCGCGAGGAGAGCGCCGCCCGTTTCCTGGCCCTTCAGTCCCAGGTCCTCGGCGAGCTCGACGCCGCCATCGCAGACTGCCGGGCGGCCGTTCAGAAATCCCGGGCGGCCGACGATCTGGTCGCGAACCTGGCCGGGCAGGAACGGGCCGCCAGGGCCCAGCGCGAGCTCGGCGAGATCTCCCGGCTTGAGTTCCTCGGCATCCAGCTCGAGCTCAACGCCGGCGCCCAGGCCCGCCTGGAGGCATTGACACAGGCCCAGGAGGCGGTCGGGCGGCTGGAGAACGCGGCCCAGAGCCCGCTCGACGTCAAGGATTGGATCACGACGATGTCCCGGACGCCGGCGGGACCGGAGAAGGAGCGCAAGGATGACTAAACGCCAGGTCACGACCGGATTGATCGTTCTGGCCGTCGCCGTGGCGGCGGCCGTCCTCCTCATCATGGGTCTGGGACCCAAGGGCGGGGGAGAAGAGGAAGCCGTCGTCACGGATGTCGGCGTTCACGTCGGCAAGGTCGTCCGGGCGACGCTCCACCGCTACGTCACGGCCTACGGGACGGTCGAGCCCGAACCCCCCGGCGGCGGCAGATCGGCGGCCGGCGCCGTCATCTCGGCGCCTGTCGGAGGGATCCTGGCCGAGATCGCCTGCACCGAAGGCCGGGCCGTCGCGCAGGGCGCGCTTCTCTTCCGGCTCGACACGCGGCTGGCGGAAGTGGCCGTGGCCAAGGCCGCCACGGCGCTGAAGTCTGCTGAACAAACGTTCGACCGGCAGAAGAAGCTCCTGGCGGTCGAAGGCACGTCGCAAAAGAGCTTCCAGCAAGCGGAGCTCGAGCTGAATACGGCGAGGAGCGAGCTCGCCGCAGCCAAAACGGAGCTTTCGCTTCTCGAGATCCGCGCGCCGCTCGCCGGGACGGTCGTCCGGATCGCGGCCCGGCTCGGCCAGGCGGTCGAACCGAATGCCGTTTTGGCCGAGGTCATCGCCCTCGACCGGCTCGTCGTGACGGCCCAGGTGCCAAGCCGGGATGCCGTCCCCCTCAAACCCGGCCAGACCGTCGAGTGGAGCGACGGGGGCGCGCCCGCCGGGAGGCTCGAAGTCGTCGGCAAGGACATCGATCCCAAGACCGACACGGTGCTCGTCCGGGCGTCCCTCCCGGCCGGCGCGGGCTTCCGACCGGGCGAGTTCCTGAAGATCCGGATCGTCTCGGAGGAGCGCCGTGACGTCCTGGCCGTGCCGGAGGCGGCGCTGACGCGCGACTCCGTTGGCGGAGATGCCGGCTCGATCGTTCTGGTCAAGGCGACAAGGCCGTCCGGAAAACGGTCAAGGCCGGTCTCCGGGACGCCGGTCTGGTCGAGGTCGAGGGCGATGGTCTCAAAGAAGGCCTGATCATCGTCACGACGGACGCCTACGGCATCACGGGAGAGACCAAGATCCACATCATCGAGGACCGGCAGCCCTGATGAGCAACGAGACGGTCCTTGGCCGGTTCGCGACCCGGCACGCGCTCCCCATTGTCTTCATCAGCGTCGCCCTGTGCGCCGCCGGCGTCTACTCGGCCCTGACCCTCCCGTCGTCCGTCTTCCCTCAGACGAACTTTCCCCGGGTGGTCCTTCTCGTCGACAACGGCGTCATGCCGGCCGACGGAGATGATGGCGACCATCACCCGGCCGATCGAAGAAGCGATGAAGGATATCCGCGGCGTCTCGACGATCCGTTCGATCACGGGCCGCGGCTCGGCCGAGATCAGTGTCTTCTTCACCTGGAACGTGGACATGATCCAGTCCGAGCTCTACGTCCTCAGCCGGCTGTCCGCAGATCCGAGCCTCGCTGCCCGGCCACGGTCGAGACAGGTCTTCCGGCTGACGTTCTCGGCCTTTCCCCATCCTCGGCGTCAGCCTCACCAGCGGCACGCGCGGCATCATGGAGCTGTGGGAGACGGCGCGCTACAACCTCAAGCTCCGCTTCCTGAGATCCCGGGCGTCGCCCGTGTCGATATTGTCGGCGGTCGGACGCCCGAATACCAGATCGTCGTCGATCCTCTCCGGCTCGGCGCGGCCGGGCTCTCCTGTCCCGGATCACCGAGGCCCTGACCAACAATAATTTCGTCGCCTCCGCCGGCATGCAT
The DNA here is from genome assembly GCA_963743205.1 of Candidatus Aminicenantota bacterium. Lineage (GTDB taxonomy): Bacteria > Acidobacteriota > Aminicenantia > Aminicenantales > Saccharicenantaceae > RBG-16-66-30. Next base: position 642,205 of record CAVUOW010000005.1, on the reverse strand, counting down.
GAAGAGAATCACCGGTGCTCTATCTGACCGTGGTCGACGGCCGCCTCCGCTCGATCCCGGACATCGAGAACTTCACGGTGACGATTGTCGATGGCCATCCGGTCCTCGTCCGGGACTTCGCCCGGGTCGAGCGCGGTCCCGAGCCCGTCTTCAATACGTGACCGCCGACGGGGAGAGCGCGGTCCTGCTCAACGTCCGCAGCCAGCCCGACGGGAGCACGCTGGCGATCGCCCGGGCCCTCAAGGCCCAGCTGGCCGAGTCCTCAAGCATGAACTGCCCCCGGACATGAAGCTGGCCTTCTTCTACGACCAATCCGAGATCGTCCGCGGCGTCGGTCGGAAGCGTCTGGGAAGCGATCCTTTTCGGCCTTATCCTCCGATCATCATCCTCTACTTTTTCCTGAAGAATTGGGGTACGACGCTGGTGGCGACGCTGGTCATCCCGGTCACGGTCCTGGTGACCCTCCTCGCCATGAAGATCGCCGGCCTGACGTTCAATCTCATGACCCTGGGAGGCATCGCCGCGGCCATCGGCCTCGTCATCGACGACGCCATCGTCGTCGTGGAGGCGATCCACACGAAGCGGACGGCGGGAAAGGGACGATTGGAGGCCATCCGGACCGGCATCGGGGAGATCCTGAGGCCGCTGGTCGGTTCCACCCTGACGCCCGTCGTGGTGTTCATCCCCCTGGCGTTTCTCGATGGGATCACGGGAGTCTTTTTCCGGGCCTTGGCTCTGACCATGGTCGTCGCCCTGCTCACGTCCCTGGCCTTAGCCGTCACCTTGACGCCATCCCTGGCCGCCTGGCTGCTCCGGGCCAAGGAGAATGAGCCGGTCGGACGCCACGGGGAGCACGGGGGCCCGCTCTTGCAGCGCGTCATCGGGGTCTATGAGCGCGGCGTGAGGGCCGCCCTTAAACGGCCCTGGGCGACCATGGCCCTCTGCGCCGGCATCATCGTCCTGGCGATCCTCCTTTTCCAGAAGCTCCAGAGCGAATTCCTGCCTCCCATGGACGAGGGCGGGTTCGTCATCGATTACTTCACCCCTCCCGGCACGAGCCTGGCGGAGACCAACCGCCAGCTTTTGCGGGCGGAGGAGATCCTGCGGACGGTCCCGGAGCTTGCCAGCTATTCGCGCCGCACTGGAGCAAGGCTGGCCCTGTCCATCGCCGAGCCGAATACGGGCGATTTTCTCGTCAAGCTGAAGAGCCATCGCCGCCGGAAGACGGAGGACGTCATCTCGGAGCTCCGGCAGCGCTTCAACACCGAGCTGCCGGGTCTGACCTGGGAATTCCCCGGCATCCTGGGCGACTTGATCGGGGACCTCATGTGGGCCCCGCAGCCGATCGAGGTGAAGCTCTTTTCCACCGACCAGCGCTGGCTCGAGAAGAAGGCGCCCGAGGTCGCGGCGAAGCTCAAGAAAGATCCCGGGCGTCGTGGACGTGTTCGACGGACTCATCTACACGGGGCCGACGATCAGCCTCCGCCTGCGCCTGCCCGAAGCGCAGCGGCTCGGCCTGACGCGCGGAGCGACGTCGCGGCCGTCGCCAACGCCGCCATGCTCGGTGAAACGGCCTCTTCCGTCCTCGAGGGCGACAGGGTCGTCGACATCCGGGTCAAGGTCGATCCCTCGCGGACATCGACCGGCTGGCGAACCTGCGCGAGCTGCCGATGAGAACGCCGGACGGGACGCTCATCAAGCTCTCGCAAGTGGTCGACATCCGGCGAAGAGCCCGGCCAGCTCGAACTCCGGCGCGAAGACGCGCGGCAGGATGTCGCCGTCACGGCCCGGCTCGAAGGCCGCGACATGGGGAGCGCCATGGCCGAGATCCGGAGCGTCCTCAGTCGCGACAGGACGATCCCGGCGGGAACGATCGAGTACGGCGGCCTCTACGAGCAGCAGCGGGAGATCCTTTCGCAATCTCATGGTCGTCCTGCTCATGGCCATCTTTCTCGTCTTCACCGTCCTTCTCCTCGAATTCGGATCGTTCTACGAACCGGCCGCGATCGTCTTCGGAGCCGTCCTGGCCATGTTCGGGACGATCCTGGCCCTTTGGGTCACGCGCACGTCCCTCAACGTCGTCTCGCTGCTCGGGGCCATCATCGGGGTCGGCATCGTCGCCAAGAACGGCATCCTGATGCTCGATTTCGCCAAGGACGCTCCGCTCCCAAGGGACTGGACGTGTCGGAAGCGCTCATCCGGTCGGGGCGGCGGAGACTTCGGCCCGTGCTGATGACCTCGCTCGCGGCGGCTCTCGGGATGCTGCCGTCTGGCCTACGGGATCGGCTCGGGCGCCGACATGTTGAGGCCCCTGGCCATCGCGGTCATCGGGGCTCTCTGCATCTCTGTCTTATTGTCCCTCATCGCCACGCCGACGATCTATTACCTGATGACGCGCCGGCGCCCGACGGCCTGATCCGGCCCCGCTATTTGCCGAACTCCAGGACCATGAACGAACCGGGGACGACCGTAGGCCGCGGCCGCGGCTGCTCCGCCGTCGGGGCCGGCGCCGGTCCGTACTCGGCCGTCACGACGAAGACGCGGTGCGTCTTGGGGTCCAGCTCCATGGTCCGGGCGCCGCGGGCCGTCGGCACCGTCTCGACGACGGAATACTTGTCCGCCGATTCCTGCTTGACGACTGTCAGGGTGCCCCCGCCGTTCGAGGCGAAGACGAGGCCGGTCCCGGGATCGTAGCGGACCGCGTCGGGGCCGTCTCCGATCGGCACCGTCGTGACGACCTTGCCTTTCTCGAAGTCCGACACGACCATGACCTTGTCGCAGACGCTGAAGAGCCGCTTGTGCTTGAGATCGATGGCCAGGCCGCTCGGGCCTTCGCCGGGCGCGATCGACCAGCGCGTCTTGACCTGAAGCGTCTTGGCGTCGAAGGCGACGATCTCGCTCTTGTCCTCGTTGTTGACGAAGATCGTGCCTTTCCCGTCCGTGACGGCGAATTCGGGCTTGCCGCCGATGTCGACGGTCCCGACGACCTTGTCCGTGGCGGCGTCGATGGCCGTCGCGTTGGCCGTCCGGCCGTTGAAGGTGAAGACGCGGTCCGAGAAGGCGTCGTACATGATGGCGTCGGGATTCTGGCCGGAGGACGGGACCTCGGCGATGACCTTGTGGGTCTTGAGGTCGAAGACGGAGACGCTGTTGCCCCGGCCGTTGGAGATGTAGCCGCGGTTCCTCTTCGGAGCGAAGGCCACGCCGTGGACGCCCTTGAGATCGGTGATCGCCGCGGCCTTGACGCCCGGTGTCGACGTTCAGGATCTCGACGGCGTTGCCGTGGGTCACGTAGAGAAGGCGCGTCTGGCCGTCGAGGGCCATGTAATCCCAGCCGCCCTCTCCGCCGAGCACGTGCTTCTTGAGCTGATGGTAGCCGGCCGGCGCGGCGAGACTCAGGGAGACGACGAAGACACACAAAACCACGACCACGATTCTAAGATGTTTCACGGGGACCTCTCTTTCCGATCATGACGATACTATTTCGCGCCAAGAGGCGCTAAGGCCTTGCGGGCCAAGGCTCCGGCGTACGCTCCGAAAAAGGCCACGGCCAGCGCGAGGAGCGAGCCGAAGTTCCCGTGCATGGCGATCCCGAAAAGCGGCACCCAGGCGCCGACGGCCAAGGCCCAGACCGCGGCGCGGGACGGACGGAGGGCGCCGAAAAGCGCCGCCACCAGAAATATCATGCCCGCCGTGATGCCGGCGTCATCCCAAGTGGGCCGCGAGTCCACCCAGGCGATGACGAGACCCGCGGCGGCCGCGAGAAGTATGATGGCCAGGACTGGCCCCTTTCGCGGCCCACGGGCACCCGGGGAGCCGGGTTCCGGCGTCGAATGAACGGGACTCATGGCCGGCCTTTCCAATCCTTCATGACCTCGGCGAAGCAGGCGAGGCCGCTGGGGACGCAGGCGCCGTAGCCGTGGCCGGGGAAGGTCCAGGCGCCCGAAAGATAGAGGTTCTTGACGGGCGTTTTCTGCGGGAAGCGCCTCTGTCCCGAATTGTCGACGGTCTGGTCCCAGCCGTAGATCGCGCCGCGGGGGTTCGAGGTGAAGCGGAGATTGGTCAGAGGTGTCGCGACCTCTTTGACCTCGATGGCCTTCCGCAACCCGGGCAGGAGAGTCTTCTCGACCTGGTCGATCAGGATGTCGGCCAGGCGCATCTTTTCCTTATTGTAGGCGTCCTTGGCGCCGTAGAAATAATCGGTCTCGTATTTCTTCCAGTAATCGTAGCCCTGCATGGCGATGATGTTGAGGGTGTTCTTGCCTTTCGGCGAACAGGCGGGACAGACGTTGTCGTAGACGGTCAGCCCGAAGCCGGGGTCGGCCGGAAGACCGCCGGCCAAGGCGGCGCGTAATCGGCCTCGAGATCGTAGCCCGTGTTGTAGAAGATCTCGCTGTCCTTGATCCCGACCTTGCGGACGAGGTCGGTCTTGAGCCCCAGCCAGACCAGGAGCGTTGAAAAGCTGACCGAGAGCTTGTCCATCCGCGCCAGCGTGTCCTTGAGGAAGCTCCTTTTCGTCCAGCATCCGGCCGAAGGTGTCGATCGCGTTGGCGTTGGAGATGACGGCCCGGCCTCGGAATTCCGAGCCGTCCGCGGTCCGGACGCCGATGGCCGCATGATCCCGCGTGAGGATCTTCTCGACCCGCGTATTGAGCTTGACCTGGCCGCCGTTCGTCTTGATGATCCCGGCCAAGGCGTTGCTGATCTTTTGCGACGTGCCGGCGGGATAATAGCCGCCTCCCTCGAGATAGCCCATGAGGGGCATGGCATAGTAGAAGGGCGAGAGCTTGGACGGCGGCAGGCCGAAGTATCCCCACAGCCCCGAGATGACGGCCTTGAGCTTGGGGTCCTTGATGCGGTCGTCGATCATGGCCCCCCAGGTCCGGTTGAAGTTCTTGAAGAGAAAGGGGAATTTCGCCGGGAAGTTGGCCATGTCGATCGGCCGCCCGCGCTCGACAGCGGCCGACGTCGCCGGCAAGTCCCTTCATGTCGGCGAAGATGCCGTCGATCCCCGCCGCCTCGCCGGGGAAGTGCGTTTTGAGGATCTTGACGTAGCCGGCGACGTCCCGATCGGGAACGCGGATGTCGTAGTCCGGATAGATGGCCCGATAGAGAGGCTTGTGCGGCGAGAAGATGACGTCCCGGATCTCGGGGAACCCATAGATCAGGTTGGGAATGCCGTCGCGGAGGCCCACCGTCGTCGAGTGGAGCGAAACATCGAAGGTGAAGCCGCCCGGACGCGTGAAAGATGACGCATAGCCTCCGGGGACGCTGTGCTGCTCGAGGACGACGACCTTGAAGCCCTGGCGGGCGAAGGCCGCGGCCGCGCTGAGGCCGCCGAGGCCGGCGCCGATGACGACCGCGTCATAGGTTCCGGGAGGGGCCTGGTCTTGCCGGTCGCCGCGCGGGAACACGCTCCAGTCCCAGGCGACAAGGGGCGCACCGGCCAGGAGGACCTTGAGGAAATCGCGTCTTTCCCAGGGATTATGCGGCATGGCGGACTCCCTTCCTTCTCCGTTTTGGCCTGGCTTTAATGTACGCCCTAGGAAGGGGGGAGTCAAAGCGGATCGGGGAGCGCGTCGGCCCGCCGGTTGACAACTTCCCAGGGTGGCTCTACGATTGTGCTGGATACGCAATCGCCTGTCAGTCGAGAGACCTGGGTTTATGAAAAAGTTTGCCTGCCGCGCCGCCCCCCTTTTGGGCCTGGCCCTGCTCGTCTGGGCCATCCTGGCGGCGGCCTCCGCCCCTGCCGCCCGCGCGCCGTTGCGCTTCGCCTGGGTGAGCGACACGCATGTCGGCTCGGACCGCGGCGCCGACGACCTCCGGGCCACCGTCGCCGACATCAACTCCCAGCCGGGATTGTCTTTTGTCCTGGTGACGGGCGACATCACCGAGATGGGATCCTTCGATAATCTCAGCTTGGCCAAACAGATCCTGGACGGGCTCCGCGTCTCCTACCACCTCATCCCCGGCAATCACGATACGAAATGGTCGGAATCGGGGGGCTCGGATGTCGCCAGACTCTGGGGCGGCGATCGCTTCGCCTTCGAGAGCGGCGGCTTCCGCTTCATCGGTCTCGCCCAAGGGCCCGTGTTGAGGATGGGCGACGGGAACTGGGCGCCGCAGGACGTCCGTTGGCTCGCCGGCCTTTTGGCCGAGAACGGCTGCGGCCTTGAAGCCGACCATCTTCGTCAGCCATTATCCGCTCGACCCGAGCATCTCCAACTGGTATGTCGTCCTCGACAAGCTGAAGACGATCCCGACGGTCGCGGTGCTGGTCGGGCACGGCCATAAGAACGAGGCCCTGGATTTCGAAGGGCTCCTCGGGGTCATGGGCCGGGCGAACATCGGCACGAAGGAGCTGGCTTCCGGCTACAACATCGTCGAGATAGGCGCCAAGGCCATGACCTTCACGGAGAGGACCGCCGGACGGCTGCTCCCGACGTGGCACCGGATCGAGCTCGAGAAGGGCGGACTGCCGGCCGTCGCGGCCGGCCGCCCCCCCGGGGGGACGAAGCAGGCGCCTCCTCCCCGGCCCGACTTCAGCGTCAACGGCCTCTACCCGCAAGTCAAGGAGCGCTGGCGCTTCGACGCCGGATGGACGATCGCTTCATCGGCGGCGGTCTCCGGCGAAACGGTCGTCTTTGCCGATGCGTCAGGGTCCGTCCGGGCGCTGCGCATCGCCGACGGCAGCATCGCCTGGGAGTTCAAGACGGGCGATCCGATCTACTCGACCCCCGACGTCGGCGGCGGCCGGGTCGTTTTCGGCAGCACAGACACCGGGATCTACGCTCTCGACGCGCGGACCGGACTGCCCGTCTGGAAGCTCGTGACGGGAGGCCCGGTCGTCGCCTGTCCGCGCATCGTCAACAGCGTCGTTTACATCGGGGCCGGCGACCACGTCTTTCGGGCCATCGACCTCGCCTCCGGACGGCTGGTCTGGAGGGCCGAGGGGATCGAAGGATTCGTAGAGACGAAGCCGCTCGTCGCGGGCGGCCTGGTGGTCTTCGGCGCCTGGGACGGCCGCCTCCACGCCCTCGATGCCGCGACCGGCTGGCCCCTTTGGACATGGATGGGGGAGCGCGCCAGCCTCTTCTATTCGCCGGCCGCCTGCTGGCCCGTGGCAGGGAACGGCCGCGTCTTCATCGTGGCGCCCGATCCCTGGATGACGGCCATCGAGCTCGAGTCGGGGCGGGGCCTCTGGGGCACCGACAATTGGGCCGTCCGCGAATCGATCGGCATCTCGGCGGACGGCGGGCGCGTCTACGTCCGCACGACCGACGGCGTCATCGCCGCGCTGTCGTCGGCCGCCGAGGACGCCCAGGCCGTCTGGGAAACGAATGCCGGATTCGAGCACGACATCAACTCGGCCATGCTCGTCGAGAAGGACGGCGTCGTCTTCTATGGGACGAAGGACGGCCTGCTTCTGGCCCTCGACGCGGCGACCGGGGCGATCAAGTGGAAGCACCGGGTCGGCGTCACCCTCCTCAACACCGTGACCCCCCTCAGCGGCAGGGAAGTGGTCGTCACCGATTTCGACGGCCACGTCACCCTCGTCTCCTCCGACAAATAAGAAGGGGTCAAACCTACGGCAGGGAGCGGATTCTGAGGAGCGACCATCAGAAGGGCGGCGGAGTAGCTCGGAGCCGCACTTCTGAGAAATATCTAAAAAAGAAGATTGGTTGTGATTCGGTCCTTATCGGCCGGCACGACTAAACAATGCTATAATTATGGCGCGGAAATCATGAAGAAAGCGCTGAGGAGAACGCTCAAGATCGCGGGCGTTGTTCTCGGCGCGATCATCCTGCTCGTCCTCGCCGCGGTCCTCCTCGTTCTCTTCGATAAACCGCTCGTCACGGAACATCATCGAGAGCCGACTCAACAAAGCGGCCGGGACGACGGCCCAGCTCGGGAAGCTCGACTATTCGGTCTTCCCCTTCCGCGTCACCATCGATTCGCTCGAGTTCGGCCAGGAAGACGCCTTCCAGAAGCTGGGCGTGTCCTTGGCGCACCTCGAGGCCAAGGGAGCGTTTTGGAAGCTCGTCCGCGGCACCAAGCCGGCCCTCGAAACGCTCGAGGCCAAAGGGCTCTCACTACGCCTGGAACAGAAGGCCGTTTCCGAAAAACCGGTAGAAATCGAGAAAGTCCTTCTCCAGGTCTCCGATACGTTGGCCTGGGCCAAGAGGATCGCCGTGACGGACGCCCGCATGTCGATCGTTCTCCTGACCGGACGGATCGAGGTCGAGAACCTCGACCTCACGCTGACGCCAGGAGCGGCGAGGGATATCTTCGTCTATTCGATCGGCCGGGGCGATCTCGCCGTCAAGGACAAGACCGGGGCCGGGGTCCTCTCGGCCGCCCTGACCTCTTCCGGCAGTTTCGGCCTCGTTTCGCCCTACGGCATCGAAGCATCGTTCGACCTGAAAAAGGCGCGATTCTCCGTGGGGGGGATCGAGGATTCGCTCGACAGCCTCTCTTTGGCCGTGACATGCCGCCTCGACCGGCCCGCCCAGGAGCTGACCGTCTCGCGCCTGAAGATCGGGATTCCGGGCCTCCTCGATCTCGAAGGCACCTTCGCGGGGAAATCGGTTTACGGCATATTCCTTGAAGCCGAAGCCGTGGCGCGCATCGCGGACCTCGGGGCCGGGGCACAGCTCCTCGGCCCCCGGCTGCCCGCCGAGCTCCGGTCGGCCGGTTTGCGCGGCCAGGCCGAGATCGCGGGCAAGTACATGCTCCAGAGCTCGGACCATGGATCGAAAGATAACCTGTCGGCCTCCCTCTTGCTCAAGGGAATCGAGCTCGCCCCCGTGGTCGCTGGCGGTCCCCTTCAAGTTCGCGCCGGCGGCCGGATCGCCGTCTCCGGAACGTCCCAAGACCCCCAGCTTTCCGCGGACATTCGTTCGTCCCTGGGCCGCATCGCGATCTCCGGACTGACCGTCGCCGGTTCCGAGGTCCACTTGGTCGGCTCGGCCACCAAGTCCGCCGCGGACATTTCCCTCTTCGACGCCCGGCTGGCCGGCTTGACGTACGACGCCGTCGAGGGCAAGCGGATCGCCTTTGACACGGCGGCCCTCTCCGCCAAGGGGACGCTCGATCTCGACCGCAAGTCCGGCATCCTGGCCTCCCTCGACGCGCGGCTGGCCGGCTTGACGTACGACGCCGCCGAGGGCAAGCGGATCGCCTTTGACACGGCCGCGATCACCGCCAAGGGGACGCTCGATCTCTTCCACAAGGCTGCCGTCCTGACCTCACTCGAAGCCAAATTGCCCGGCCTCCCGCCCCTGCTGTTTTCGGGCCGGTACGGTTCGGGGCAGGACGCCCCCTCCGAGATCCGCTTCGAAAGCCGGGGCCTCGACATTCCGAAACTCCGGACACTCGCCGCGCCGTTCATCCCGGCGGGCTTCGCCGGTTGGGACCTCGCCGGCTCACTCGACCTCTCTCTCTCCGGCCGCCGCCCCGCGGGGACGCCCGGCGACTGGGGATTCTCGGGCGCGATCTCGCTCGCAGGAGCCAAGTTCAACGACCCGTCATTCACCATCGCCGGTGAAGGGCTCGACCCCGTCCTCAAGGTCGAGGGCACGGGATCGCCGGCGAAAGGCTTCTCGTTCAACGGCAGCCTGGACATCGGCCACGGCGAATCGCTGTGGAAATCGGTCTATGTCGCTTGGGACAAGCACCCGCTCCGGCTGACGGCCGCCGGCCGCTACGACACCGCCTCGGGCGCGATCGACGGTCTCGCCGCCCGCGCCTTTCTGCCCGAGGTCGGCTCGTTCGACATCACGGGTTCGGCCAAGCTCGCCCCCGAACCCGCGTTCGATCTCGCGACCGAGGCCCACCTGAGCCTCGGGCCGCTCTATTCCCTCTACACCCAGGCCGGAGTTTCCCAGGAAGCGCGGACGAAGGTTGAAGGCGTCCTCGACGCGACCCTCGCCGTCCGCAAAACCGGCGGCGCCCTTTCGGTCGGCGGCCGGATCAAGTTCGCCGACACGAACCTCGAGCGTCCTCTGACGAAGACGCTCCTCCTCGGCATCACGGCCGACCTGCCCATCCTCTATGACTCCGGGGCCGGCGCCTCAGCCGCCCCCTCATCTCCGCTTCCCGAGGAAGGACATATCCATATCGGCGAGTTCCAGAACCCCTTCCTGAGCCTGAAGCCGGTGGACATTGCCGTTCGGGCCGGCGCCAACGCCCTGGCCATCGAACCCCTCAGCCTGGATCTCTACGGCGGCCGGCTCGAGCTCGGCGAGACGACCTTCCGCCTCGATCCCGCGTCCGGCTCCTTCAGCGGAGTCGGTTCCCTCGCCCTGCGCGACATCGACGTCGCGAAGTTCCCCATCCAGTCGCCGCAGTTCAAGCTGACGGGAAAGGTCCAGGCCGAATTCCCGCGGCTCGATATCGGCCCCGACAAGATCGCCATCGCCGGCCGGGGCGAGGCCAGCGTTTTCGGCGGCAAGATCATCCTCCGGGACCTGGCCGTTTCCGCGCCGTTCACGCCGGGGCGCTCGATCTCGCTCGACGTCGACCTCGTCGAACTCGATATGAAGAAGCTCACGGACGAAGTCCCCTTCGGCGAGGTGACGGGCGTCGTCAGCGGCGAGATTCGCGATCTTGTCATCACCTACCGTCAGCCGGAGAGCTTCTCTTTCCGCCTCGAGTCCGTGCCCCGCAAGGGGGTCGCGCAGACCTTCAGCCTCAAGGCCGTGGACAACCTGACCGTCCTCAGCTCGGGCCAGCAGGCCTCGGGCGGGACGAGCAGGTTCTGGATGAGCTTCATCCGCGGCTTCCGCTATAAGAAGCTGGGCATCGTCAGCACCCTCCACAACGACAACTTCACCCTCAACGGCACGATCCACGAAGGCGGGATCGAGTACTTGGTGAAGAAACCGGCGCTTTTTGGTATAAGTGTAGTGAACCGCGAGCCCAATAAATCGATCAGCTTCAAGGAAATGACGAGCCGGCTCAAACGGGTCGGCCAGTCCGAGAAATAGCGACGCATCGCAAGGAGGACGACACCATGAAAAAACGATACGCCCTTTGGACAGCCGCCGGCGCGGGCCTGGTCTTTATCCTGGCCTGCATCACGGTGAACATCTACTTCCCCGAAGCCACGGTCAAGCAGGCCGCGGCCGAGATCGTCGACGAGATCCGCAAAACGGACGCGGAGAAAAAGGGACCGGAAGCCGTGGCGCAGCGGCCCGCCCTCCGCGAATCCTCGTCCTTCTCCCTCGTCCCGGCCGCTTATGCCCAGGAGGCGACGACCGTCTCGACGCCGGCGATCCGCGCCCTCAAGGACTCGATGAAAGCCCGCTTCGCGGCGCTCAAGCCCTACTTCGACGCCGGGAATATCGGCGAAACGAACAAGGGCATGATCGAGGTCCGCGACGAAACCGGCCTCAACCTCCAGGCCAAGGCCGCGCTGAGGAACCTGGTCAAGGACGAGAATGCCGACCGGACGAAGCTCTACGCCGAGGTGGCCAAGGCCCTGAACATCGAGGCCAGCCAGATCGAGAAGATCCAGAAGATCTTCGCCGCCGAGTGGCAGAAGAGCGCCGCGGCCGGCTGGTGGATCCAGCAGGAAGACGGCAACTGGGCCAAGAAGTCCTGACCCGTCAGTCCTTCGAGCCCGGCCTGTAACATATTGCGGGGCCGGCCGTAGAACCTGAGGGGCGGGGGTTCGCCTGCCGCCATCAAGCCCCGACAAGGAGTATCCCATGACTCTCCATCCGCATCGCCCGGTCCTCGGAATGGCGCTCGCCGCTCTCCTCCTCGTTTCCTGGCCCCTCGCGGCCGCCTCGCAGGAGCCCAAGCCCGAACAGGTGCTCAAGCACGACAAGCTCGAGGTCGTCCTGCCCGATTTTCCCTCCGACGGCCTGATCCTCGACGTCGGCGGCGGAGGCGAAGGCGTGATCGAACAGCTCAAGGGCCGCCGCGTCGTGGCCGTCGACCTGAGCAAGCGGGAGCTCGAGGATGCGCCCGGGGAACCGCTGCTCAAGATCGTCATGGACGCGAGGGACCTCAAGTTCCTCGACGGAACGTTCGCTACGACGACCGTCTTTTTCACCTTCATGTACATCGACCCGGGCGACCACGCCAAGGTCTTCCAGGAGATCCACCGGGTCCTCAAACCCGGCGGGCGGCTTCTCATCTGGGACGTCGTCTTCCCCCTCCGGACCGATCCCCGCCAGATCTATGTCCTCTATCCCCTCCACGTCAAGCTGCCCGCGGCCGATATCAACACCGGCTACGGCGTCAAGATCGTCGAGAAACAGGGGCCGGAGCATTTCGTCGAGCTGGCCAAAGAGAGCGGGTTCGAGGTCGTCACCCGCAAGGACGAAAAGGGCTGGTTCTTTCTGGAGATGAAAAAGGCCGCCTGACGGCCCCCGGGCTAGGCCGGCTCGACCGGCTGGCGGATGATCGTCTTGAGCTTCTCCGGCGCCGCCCGGCGAGGGTCGCCGAAATAGATCTCGTGATGCCGGCCGCGGAGACGGTATCCCTCGTCCCCGATGAACTTGTGAAGGCGCTCGATGGTCGGCCCTTCGGCGGCGTAGGGCCCGATGTGCATGACCTGGGCGGCCTGGCCCTCGGCGAACTTCTCGAACCGGACCTCGGGGAAGCGGGGGAATTTGGCCTTCTTCTTGACCGCCGCGACCGCCTCCGCGACGTCCTTCCTGGTCACGACGTCCGGCAGGACGATGAAGATCGTCCACTTCCATTCGTCGCGCTTGCCGCTCGTGAAAACGCTGGGGTCGTCGGCGCACCACAGGCCTTCGAGGGCCATCACGGGATAATCGATGGCCTTCTCCTTTTTAAAAGAGAACTTGAGGGTGTACGCGACGCTGTAGAGGGAGCCGACGGCCTCCTGGAACGCCGGGCCGTTCGGGTCCCCCGTGCCGTCGACCATCAGGGTGTTCAGGGCCGGGACATCGATGATCGCGGGCTTCGTCGCCGAGGCCGTGTAGAACGGCTTGAGGGATTTCTTGAGGTCGATCGTTTTCATGGGTCTTCTCCGGGCCTTCAAAGGGGCTTGACCGGGACGTAGAGATCGAAGACGAAATGGGGCTTCTTTGCCGTGCCCGTCGGCTCTCCGATGTAGGATTCGAAGGCCGGAGCGTCGTCCGGCTGCCAGCCGCTTCGGGCGAGCCACTCGCCGTACATGTAGGCATAGGCCTTCTTGAAGATGCCGCTTCCGCCTTCGAAACGCCCCACGGCGTATTTCCCCGGGCGGATGGTCATGATGCCGACCCGGCCATCGGGCTCGGCCCTGTCGTTGACCACGACACAGGCGTAATAGCGGCACTTGTCCTTGGGGGTGATGTCGGGATTGTCGAGGGACATGCCCATGACCTTCATGTCCGGCCCCATGACGCCGCGAGGCCCGGCCCAGCAGAACAGCGTCTCGAAGGCGTCGCCGATGCCCGCGCTGTCCTCGTAGCCTTTCAGGTGCTTGACGTAGGCCACGCGCAGGGGCGGGACGTCCTCGATCCTGACGACGGGTTTCTTCGATCATGCCGGCCCTCCGTTCCTGGGAATCGGTCCGTCCGGGCCAATGATAGGCGGGCCGCCGCGAGATGTCTTTTCCGCTCTTGCGGACCGTTTGTCCGTTCTTGCGATTCTCGTGTCCGCCGTCGCGCCAGACGGTCGGCGACATGCCGAACCGGGCTTTGAACAGCCGGCAGAAGAGGGCCGAGGTCGAGAACCCGCAGCCGAGGGCGATCTCGGTGACCGGGGCCGACGCGTCATTCACCAGCCGGATGGCCGCTTTTTCGAGGCGCAGGCGGCGGACGTATTCCGCCGGCGGCTCGCCGACGAAGGCGGAGAAGATGCGGTGGAAATGGAAAGGGGAAAAGCAGGCCACCGAAGCGAGCTTTCCGAGCGAAATGTCATCGCCGAGGTTCCGGTCGATGAAATCGAGCGCGGCGTTGATCCGCCGGGCGTATTCCTTCTGCGTTCCTGTCTTGCGCATTTCCCGCGGGCGCCATTATATACCACTGAGGCGATCGTTTCGCAGTCCGGGAACGTGGTCCGCTCCTTGACTCCCGCCGGGAGTGTACTAAGAGGGGAATAGATCAGGAGAGTGCCCATGCCGCCCGCCGTCTTCGTTCCCTTCTTGTCGTTGGATTGATCGGCCTCGCGGCCTGCTGCGGCGCGGTCCGTCGTCTTCACGTCCCGCGGGCGGCGATGCCCCTGATGCCCTCGCCACCGGGTTTGCCCACCCGCCCGACTCGGCCCGGCCCTGGGCCTACTGGATGTGGATGGACGGGAACCTGAACCGGGAGGGGATCACGGCCGATCTCGAATCGATGCGGGCCGCGGGACTCGGCGGGGTCGTCATCTGCGAGGTCAATGTCGGCGTTCCCCGCGGTCCGGTCGAGTTCATGAGCCCCGAGTGGCGCGGCCTGTTCAAGCACGTCGTCCGGGAGGCCGAGCGCCTCGGCCTCGAGGTCACGCTCAACGCCGGGCCGGGCTGGACGGGCTCGGGCGGACCGTGGGTCAAGCCCGAGCGAGTCCATGCAGCACATCGTCGCGGCCGCGGTCGAGACCGAGGGGCCGTCGCGATTCGACGCCGAGCTCCCCAGGCCCGCGCGCCGGCCGGCCTTCTTCGGCGAGGGCGGTCTTCCGGCGGAGATCAAGAAGACCATGGACGGCTTCTATCGCGACGTCGCCGTGCTGGCCTTTCCGACGCCGGCCAAGGCCCGCTCGATCTCCGATATCGACGAGAAGGCCCTCTACGTTCGGGCCCCTTATTCCTCCCAGCCGGGGGTCAAGCCGTTCCTGCCGGCCCCGGCCGAGTTCCCCGGCCTCCCCGCGGGAGCGGCGATCGACCCCGCCCGCATCGTCGACCTCACGGACAAGATGACGCCCGAAGGCCGCCTCGCCTGGGATGTTCCCGCCGGCCGCTGGACGATCCTCCGCTTCGGCCGGACGACGACCGGCGCCAACACGCGCCCCGCCCCGGTCCCCGGCCTCGGCCTCGAGTGCGACAAGCTCGACGCGGCCGCCTTCGACGCCCATTACGACGCCTTCGTCGGGGCGCTCCTCCGCGAGATCGGCCCCCGCCGGACCGACGGACAGGCCGGCTGGACGACGCTCCACATCGACAGCTGGGAGATGGGGGCGCAGAACTGGACCGGCGCCTTCCGCGAGGAATTCCGGCGGCGACGCGGCTACGATCTTCTTCCCTTCCTCCCGGCCGTCACCGGACGGCCGGTCAGGAGCCTCGAGACGTCCGAGCGCTTCCTCTGGGACCTGAGGCAGACGGCCAATGAGCTCGTCCTCGAGAACCACGCCCTGCGCCTCAAGGAGCGGGGCCGCCGGGACGGCTTCCGGCTGTCCATCGAGCCTTACGACATGACGCCGTGCGCCGACATGACGCTCGGGAACGGCCGCCGACGTTCCGATGGGAGAGTTCTGGCTCTATGGCTTCAACACCGCCCACAGCGTCGTCGAAGCCGCCGGGATCGCGCACACGAACGGGACGGGCCATCGTCGCCGCCGAATCATTCACCTCGGACGACCGAGAGGCCTGGCAGGCCCACCCGGCCTCGATGAAGGCCCTGGGCGACTGGGCCTTCACCGCCGGCGTCAATCGCATCGTCTTCCACCGCTCCCAGCATCAGGCCGGGCTCCAGGCGCGGCCGGGGATGACCATGGGCCCCTACGGCGTCCATTGGGAGCGGACGCAGACCTGGTGGGACCTGGTCCCCGCCTATCATGCCTATCTCTCCCGCTGCCAGTTCCTGCTGCGCCAGGGACTTCCGGTCGCCGACGTGTGCTTCCTCGTCGCCGAGGGCGCGCCGCACGTCTTCCGGCCGCCGGCTTCGGCGCTTCGCGGCGACCCGCCCGGGCCGGCCGGGGCCGCGTTCGACGGCTGTCCGCCGGAGACCCTTGCTCGCGGCCGCGTCGGTCAAGGACGGCCGGATCGTCTTTCCGGACGGCATGAGCTATCGCGTGCTCGTGCTCCCGGAGCGGGAGACGATGACGCCCGCGCTCCTTACGAAGGTCCGCGACCTCGTCGCCGCCGGCGCGACCGTCATCGGGCCGCGTCCGCGCAAGTCTCCGTCACTCGCCGGCTATCCCGACTGCGACACGGAGATCGAGCGGCTGGCCGCCGAGGTCTGGGGCGACTGCGACGGATTGAAAGTCACGGAGCATGCGTTCGGCCTGGGCCGCGTTGTCTGGATGAAGCGGTCGAGCGGGCCCTCAAACGATACCGCCGGAGGAGGCGTGACGACGGCCGCGGCAGGCCCAGCGACAAAGGCCTCGGCGATCCCCCTGCCGTCCGACCGCGCGACCTGGTCCGTCGGCGCCCCGCCGCTCAACGACCCCGAGCAGTACGGCGATTTCGCCGTTGTCACCCGCGTGCTCGACAAGATGGCGGTCGCCCCCGACTTCTCCTCGGATGTTCCCCTGCGCTGGATCCACCGGAGAGCCGGCGCGGACGGAGATCTACTTTGTGGCCAATCCCGAACCGCGGGCCGTCGATGCGACCGCGGTCTTCAGGTTAAGCGGCCTGAACCCGGAACTCTGGGACCCGCTCGAAGGAACGACCCGAGGGCTGGCGGGATACTCCGTCTCCGACGGTCGGACCTCCGTTCCGCTGCGGTTCGAGCCGCACCAATCGTTCTTCATCGTTTTCCGCAACGCGGCGCCGCCCGCCTCAAGCGTCGATCCGGCCGCCGCTTCCGCTGCGAACTTCCCGGTCCCCATCGAGATCGCCGCTCTCGAGGGGCCCTGGGACGTCGCTTTCGACCCGAAATGGGGCGGGCCGGAAAAGATCACCTTTGAGTCGCTCGACGATTGGAGCCGCAGGCCCGAAGCCGGCATCCGGTACTATTCGGGCACGGCCACCTACGCCAAGACCTTCGATCTGCCGGGGGCCGTCGCGGACGCTGCCAAGAGCGGTCGCGTCTGGCTCGACTTGGGCACGGTCAAGAATATCGCCGGCGTCCGGCTCAACGGCCGCGACCTCGGTGTCGTCTGGTGCGATCCCTGGCGGGTCGAGATCACTGAGGTCGTCAAGCCGGCGGGGAATCGCCTGGAGATCCGCGTCGCGAATCTCTGGCCCAACCGGCTCATCGGCGACGAGCAAGAGCCGCCCGACGCCGAATACGCCAAGGGAGGCAACCTCGCGCGCTGGCCGGACTGGATGCGTCAAGGGCGAGCCCCGGCCATCCGCCGGCCGCCTGACCTTTTCGACCTGGAAGCACTACGACAAGAGATTCCCCCTTGCTTCCTTCGGGCCTGCTCGGTCCGGTGAGATTCCTCATTCGCCGCGGGGCTAATGGAGTCGTTTTCTTGACAGATACTCTCTGGGGGGGATAGAATCGACTGACTGGGGGAATAAAGCGAGTCAGGGCCTAGGGGCCTGGCTTCCCCCGAGGGCGACGGCGGCCCCGACCCGGGGACGCAAGAGATCAAGGAGACACAGAAAGGAGAGAATATCATGGGTCTTTTCGGCAAATCTTTCGATGAAAAGGTCAACGACGCGGTCGCCGTCATCAACAAGTCGGACCTCGGTGTCACCGGCCTCAAGGCCAGGGTCGACGGCAAGGTCGTGACGCTCGAGGGCCAGGCCGCGAGCATCGACGCCAAGGGCCGGGCCATGCTCGAGTTCAACAAGATGGTCTCCACCGAGAACACCATCAACAAGATCCAGGTCCAGGGCGGCGCGGCCTCGTCCCCGCTTCCGGGTCCGGGCGGTCAGGCGGCCGGGGAAGTCCAGATCTATGAGGTCAAGCCGGGAGACACGCTCGGCGCGATCGCCCAGCGCCTCTACGGGAAGGCCAGCCTCTATCCCAAGATCTTCGAGGCCAACCGGGACATCCTGACGAATCCGGACCTCATCAAGGTCGGCCAGAAGCTGAAGATCCCGAAGCTCTGATGCTCGGGCTTCTCGGGGCGTTCGGGCTGGCCGCGGCGACCGGCCTGAACGCCTATCTGCCGCTGCTCATCGTCGGCCTCCTGGCCCGCACCACGAACCTCATCGCCCTCAAGGCGCCGTGGAGCGCGCTGACGCATCCGGTCGTGCTCATCGTCATCGGCGTCCTGTTGCTGATCGAGTTCACGGTCGACAAGATCCCGGCGGTCGATACCGTCAACGACGTCATTCAAACGGTCTTCCGGCCGGCCGCCGGGGCGGTCCTCTTTGCGGCCAGCAGCAACGTCATCAGCAACGTCAGTCCGGTCCTGGCCATGGTCTGCGGGCTGCTCATCGCCGGAGGCGTCCATGCGGCCAAGACCGTCGCCCGCCCGGCGGTGACCGCCGGCACGCTGGGGATGGGGAATCCGGTCGTCAGCCTGGCCGAGGATGCGGTCTCGGGCGTGACGACCGTCGTGGCGATCGTGGCCCCGGTCCTGCTCGGGCTCCTGCTCCTGCTGGCCGTCTGGCTATTCATCCGCTGGTACGAGCGCAAGCACTCCCGGGCCTGAGGGCCGCGCGCCTTCTTAGGGCAGACCACTCCCTTTGAACGGGAACGGTCTGTCGTCCGCCTGAAAGTCGGCGGAAAGGCTCAGGCCTTCGGGGCCTTTTTCTTGATGAGATTATAGATGAAGAGCAAGATGAGTGCGCCGACGATGGCGCCGATGAAGCCGGCGGCCTGGCCGGGCTGGTAGAACCCCGAAAGCTTGCCGAGGTAGGTGGCGACGAACGACCCGGCGATGCCCAGGATGATGGTCCAGATCCAGCCCATGTTCTCCTTGCCGGGGTAGATGAACTTGGCGATGATGCCGACGACCAGACCCACGAGGATCGTCCAAATGATATTCATGGATAGCCCTCCGTTTCGCCCTTATTTTATTAAGATCTCTCTTTTCCCGTCAACGCCCCCGGCATAATTTTGGTCGGGCCTCCGGCGGGGGCCTCAGGGGCGGGCTCCGTCCTTACCCCGCCGTCAGGCGACGACCGCTTTCTTCTTGCCGAAACGGAGCTTCATGGTCAGGATCTTGTCCGTCGAGAAGATCCGGGCCGCGAAGATGACCAGGACAATGAATACGATCGCCATGTAAGCAAGCCCGGCGGCGATCATGCCGTAGTTGCCGAGGTAGAGGTTCTGCGAGACCAGGAATGGGTGCGAGAAGGGTATGGCCAGGATGAAGATCTTGATCGGGAGCGAGACCGTGTTGATATCGGCGAACAGGGAGATGAAGTAGGGGATCATGACCATGAACATCAGCGGCATGATCATGTTCTGGGCGCTGCGGAAGTCCTCGGCGAGCACCCCGAGGATCATGGCCAGGGCCAGAGCCACGAGAATGGCCAAAAAGATGGACAGGCCGAGGATGACGTAGCCGGAGGTGTTGAAGTACAGGCCGAGCTGGCGCATCATCGCGGCGCCGCTTGCCTGGACCCCGGCCAGGCCGGCCTCATCCCCGATGCCGCCGAAGAAACCCTTGAAGCCGACCATGTAGACGCCCGCCGAGATCAGGCCGACGAGCCCGGCCGCGAGCATCTTGGCCGTGATGATCGAGGTCCGCTTGATGGGTACGGTCAGGAGCGTCTCCAGGGTCTTGTTCTGCTTCTCCATGGCCACCGCCGAGATGACCATCTGGGACGAGTAGATGACGATCATCATCAAGACGACGGGGATGAGCAGGGACTGCTGGGAGATCAATCCGGCGACCATGTTGGCCGATCCCTCGGCCATGCGGTCCTGGACGACGACGAAGTCCTTGCTCTTGATCGGCTTCTTGAGACTGGCCGGGTCGATCCCGGGAAGCTTCTCTTTGAGGAAGTTGTTGGACAGGGCTTCATTGAGGGCGGAGATGACGCTTTGGACGACGATCTGGCCTCGGGTGCCGATGAGGGAGAAGCTTCTCATGAAAGAGTAGGTCTCGATCTCGCTCGGCTTGAGCTCGGTGAGGGAATCGCCGAAGCCCTTCGGGATGACAAGGAGGAGCTTCGATTCACCGGCCTTGGCCGTCTCGATCGCCTGCTCTTTGGTTTTCCCCGATTGGTCGAGGATCTTGAATCGCGCCGAGGCGAGGCCCTGGACCAGCGCCTTGGAGGCCGCCGAGCCGTCCTCGTCGAGCGCGGAGATCGTCTGGACGCCGATGGCCTTCCGGACCTCTTTCTTGCTGACCTGCCCGATGAAGTTGAAGAGAATGACGGTGAAGGCGAGCGAGATGATGAGCTGCTTGGTGACCAGCTCTTTGATCTCTTTCTTGAGAAGGTTGGTGAATCTTTTCATCGGACGGAACTCCTGAAGACTTCTTCCAGGTTCTTGGCGTTGTGCTTGTCCTTGAGCTCCTGGGGTGTCCCAGAGTCGAGGATGCGGCCCTTGTCGATGAGCGCGACCCTGTCGGACAGGAACTCGATCTCGAGCATGTTGTGGGAGGAGAGAAGGACGGACGTGCCCTCTTTGACGTAGCGGCGGACGATCTCCCGGACCTCCAGGGCGTTGAGGACGTCGAGGCCCGAGGTCGGCTCGTCGAGGATGGCCAGGACCGGTTTGGTCATCAGGGCCCGGGCCAGGAGGAGCTTCCGGGTCATGCCCTTGCTATAGGTGCCGACCTTGGTCCTCAGCCGGTCGCCGAGCTCGGTGATGGCCACGGCCCGGTCGACGAATTCCTTCTCCTCCTCCGGGGTCCGGGCGTAGAAGTTGGCCATGAAGTGAAGGTAGTCGAGGCCCTTCATGTCCTTATAGGCGCCGGCTTCCTCGGGGAGGTAGCTGATCTTCTCCCGGACGAAATCGGGGTCCTTGCAGAGGTCGCGATCGAGAAAGGTGATCTCGCCGGCGGAGGACGTGAGGAGCGTCGCGACGATCCGGAGCGTCGTCGTCTTGCCGGCCCCGTTGGGGCCGATCAAGGCGAAGACCTCTCCGGCCTGGACCTCGAAGTCGATGCCGGCCAGGGCCATTTGGCTGCCGTAGGATTTTTTTAATCCCCGGACGGTCAGAACGTTGGGCATGGGCGACTCCCTTGGATGATGCGAAAATACGAGGCTTATTCTAATGGATACGTAAGATGAAGTAAACCGTTAGGAGAATCGGGGCACCGGGAAAATTCGGGACATGACCCTTTTCTCTTGAAAAGGGATCGTGTCCCGGGAATTTTCCCCGGCCATGTCCCCGATTTTCATTCCAAACTGATGTCTTCTTTGTAGTCGACGGAGACCTTGGCCCTGGAGCCCGGGCGCGGCTTGAGCAGGGCGATGACACTGAGGAAGGTCCGGTTGCGGCGCTTCCACGTCCGGTTGAGCTTTCGGGCGTAGTGGGCGACGCCCACGCTAAGCCATTCCCCGGCGACCAGCTTCCGGGCCGTTTGCTTCAGCGAATAGAATTTCTTGTGACAGAAGATCTGGGCCTTCTGCAGGTCGGGCAGTGTGAACCGGGCGGGCTGGAAGACGGCGTGGTGGGCGTCGTAAAGCGCCCAGTCGCCGAAGCGCAGCCGCTTCTCGGCCTTCATCCGGTCATAGAACTCCGAGCCGGGCAGGGGGGTCAGGATGAGGAACTGCGTCGTCGAGAGCCGGGCCTTTTTGGCGAAGCGGAGGGTCCTCTTGACCGTTTTCCAGTCGTCCTCGTCGAAGCCGAGGACGAACATGCCGTGGATGTGGATATGGTAGCGTCGCAGGACCCGGACGGCCTGGACGAGGTCGGCGACGGTCTGCTTCTTCTTCATGGCGTCGAGGCTCTCGGGGTTGACCGATTCGAAGCCGATATAGACCGTGTGGCAGCCGGCCTTCTTCATCAGCCGGACGAGCTCCGTGTCCCGGGCGATGTCGGCCCGGACCTGGGTCGTCCACTCGAACTTGAAGCGCTCGTCGATCATGGCCTGGAGGAGCTCTTTCGTCCGCTCCCGGTTGGCGGCGAAGTTGTCGTCGTAAAAGAAGACCGCGCTCCCTGAGCGGTCGTACGGACGGAGCTCTTCGATGATATTCTCCGTCGAGCGGAACCGGTATTTTCTGCCGAACATGCCGGTCACGGAACAGAACGAGCAGTCGAAAGGGCAGCCGCGCGACGTCTGGACGGGGATCGGCGGCGTGAACTTGAGGCGCCCGGGGTCGGGCTTGAGGAGGGACAGGTCCGGATAGGGGATCGCGTCCAGGTCCTTCTCCAGGGGGAGCATCGGGTGATGGACGACGAGGCCGTCCGTTTTCATGGACAGGTTGGGCACGGCGGAGAAGTCTCTGTCGCGCTCCCAGGCGTCGATGAAGGCGGTCAGGGCGGATTCCCCTTCTCCGCGGACGACGAAATCGGCGTGCTCCAAGGCCTCGTCCGTCAGATATGTGACGTGCGGGCCGCCCATCAGGACGGGGACGCCCATGGCACGGACCCTGTCGGCGATGGCGTAAGCCCGGGGCGCCGTCGAGGTGATGGTCGAGATCCCGACGATGTCGGACGCGGCGAGGACGTCATAGTCGATCTTGCGGAGGTCCTCGACGAAGACCTCGACCTCCCAGCCACGCGCCTTCATCATCGTTCCGAGGATGAGCGTCCCCAGCCGGGGCAGCGGGAACTGGGAGAAGATGTGGAGGTTCGGGGCCTTCGGTTCGATAAAAACGATCCTAGGCATGGCTCGCCTCCTTGGCGGCCTTGCCGCGCTTCCGGTTCTTGGCCTGGAGAGCGAGAATGTCTTTCCTCTTTTTCTTGAGCAGGTCCTGCCAGCGCTCGACGCCTTCCTCGAGGAGCTTCATCTTGTCGAACAGGGCCCGGATGGCCTCGAGCATGGCCGCGAGCCGCTTATCGACCTCGGCTTCCGGGAAGGCCTCCGGCTCGGCCTCGATGGCCAGAAGCGTCCGAACGTCGTCCGAGACGGCCTTGATCTCCTCGAGCGTATAGCCGAAGAGCTGGAGATCGCGGATGAGCTGGCAGAGAAAGACGTAGGAGTCCGAGTAGAGCCGGAAGCCGCCTTCCGTCCGCATGTCGGGCTCGATGATGCCCTTGTCTTCCCAGTGCTTGATCGTTCGCGGGCTGACACCTGAGCGTTCGGCCAGATTCCCGACCGTGAGGAAGTTGTCCTTGGGAACGGCGTGCTTGCGGCCGTGGCCGTCGCGGGGCAGGCCGACCTTCTTGATGATCTTGAGGATCTCCTCGGTGCCGTAGCCGAGGTCGGCCAATCGCTTGATATGGGCGACACGATCGAGGCCGGCGGCGGCGAACAGGGGCACCTTTCCGTCGGTGAAGCCGGCCGGCTTGAGGAGCTTGGTCTTGGTCCATTCGGCGAGGCTCTCCGAAGGGACGCCGGATTCGCGGGCCAGGTCATCGAGGGTCATGACGTCTTTGTTCATTCTATACCTATGCGTTAGAATTAAGATTAATATATGATTAACATGTACGCATAGGAATATATTTGAGGAGAAGCTGCCTGTCAAGCCCTTTTTCCTCAGGCGTAGCCTTGACCCGGCCCGCTGCCTCCTGTAGAGTGGGGCGCAACCGGGGAAATGAAAAAGACAGACGAGCTCGTTTTCGATTATCTGGTCATCGGATCGGGCTTCGGCGGCAGCGTCGCTGCCATGCGCCTGGCTCAAAAGGGCTACACCGTCGGCGTCGTCGAAGCCGGGAAGCGCTGGCACGCCGATGAATTCCCCCGGCGGAACTGGAACCTGCGCAAGTTCCTCTGGATGCCTTCGATCGGCCTCTACGGCACCTGGCGCCTGCGCCTCCTGAACGGGGCCTTCATCCTGGCCGGCGCCGGGGTCGGCGGCGGCAGCCTCAACTACGCCAACACGCTCTATGTCCCGCCCGATGTCTTCTTCGAGCGTCCGAGCGTCCTCCGGCTTGGCGGCAAGGACGAGCTTCTTCCTTATTACGACCTGGCCGGCCGCATGCTCGGCGTCGTGGCCGAACCCTGTCGAAACGGCCCAGGACGTCTCTGATGAAGGACACAGCGGCCGAGATCGGGCGCGAAGCGACCTACCGCCTGACGAACGTCGCCGTTTATTTCGGGAAGGAAGGGGAGCCGGCCGCGGACCCGTATTTCGAGGGCGAAGGGCCCGACCGCGTCGGCTGCGAGCTTTGCGGCGAGTGCATGACCGGCTGCCGCAAGGACGCCAAGAACAGCCTGGACAAGAACTATCTCTATTTCGCCGAGAAGTTCGGCGCCCGGATCTTCGCCGAGAACCGGGTCGTCGACATCGAGCCGCTCTCGCCGGACGGGAGCGAGGGCTACCGTGTCCGGACGCGGAAGACGACGGGGCTCCTGCGCGGCCGCCGCGGCCTGACCTTCCGGGCGAAAGGGCTCGTTCGTCGCCGCCGGCGCGCTCGGCACCAACACGCTTCTCCTCGACATGAAGAGCAGAGGCCGTCTGCCGCGACTATCCTCCCACGTCGGCGGTACGCTCGGACGAACAGCGAAACCCTGCTCGGCGTGCGGTCGCTGGCCGCCGGCGCCGATTTCACTCGCGGCGTCGCCATCACCTCGAGCGTCCATCCCGACGACGATACCCACCTCGAACCGGTCCGCTTCGGCCAAGGGACACGATGCCATGTCCCTGCTCGTCGCCGCCCTGACGGACGGCGGCAAGACGATGCCGCGCATCCTTCGCTGGATCGGGAACGAGCTGCGTCACCCGGTCCGAGATCTTGCGACTGCGCAAGCCCCCCGGTTGGGCCAAGGAGACGATCATCCTGCTGGTCATGCAGACCGTCGACAATTATTTCCACCTCAAACGGCGCCGGCCGTGGTTCTTTCCCTTTGCCAGCTTCCTCGCATCCGAACCGGGCACGGACCGCCGGAACCCGACCTGGCTCCCCGCCGGAAACGATTTCGGACGGCGCCTGGCCAGACGGATCGACGGCGTCGCCGCCAACGTCGTCACCGAGGTCACGGTGAATGCGCCCATCACTGCGCACATCCTGGGCGGGTGTTCGTTTGGCCCTACGCCCGCAGAAGGCGTCATCGACGAGCGGAATAGGGTCAAAGGCTACGCCGGCATGATCATCTGCGATGGCTCTCAGATCCCGGAGAACCTCGGGGTCAATCCGGCCCTTTCGATAACGGCCTTCGCGGAACGGGCGATGTCATTCGTCCCGCCGAAAAAACCCGTGCGCTATTTGGCCGCGGAAAGGATTTGGGGGCTGGACGGCCTGCTCACGAGGACGACCGCTCCTTCTCGAGCTCCGCACCCGCCCTCTTCATGAGGGCCGCCGCCGCGTCGGCAACCGGGTCGGGCCAGAGGATGTCTTTAACCTGCCTGGAGACGGCCTGGGAATCCGTGACCGGAGGCGGGAATGGCCGCTGCCCCGCCGCCCAAATGCCCCATCGTTCCAGGACCTCTTCGAGGGACCGGACGGCGAGCTCCGTTGCCTGGATGGATTGGCCGGCCGCCGCGACGAAACGGCTCGTATCACGGTCGAGTCTCGCGAACAGCTCCTCGACTTCAGCAGGTGGGGCGCCTATGACATAATCCGTGCGGAAGCTCCCCGTAAGATCCTGCATGCGCCGGGCCGATTGCCAAACCTCGCGCATCCTGAGCCGGATCAGCGCGGCGTGGGCCCGGGCTTGTGCCCGGACCTTCTCGAACCTCGCTTGATCAGGACCCGGGCGGAGGCTAGGTCTCTTTCTGAGGCCCTCGAGCTCTCTGAGCTGGCTTTCAACCGGGCGCCAAAGTCCGGCGAGATCGTCGGCAGCCCATCGACCGTAGGCCGCATGGTAGCCGATCTCCGCCATGAACGCCCGGAGCTCGTCCCACTGGACGGCCCGCCGGCCGGCGTTGAACTCGGACTGGACCCGGGCGACGAGCGCGTCGTCCATCCCGGCATGCATCCCTTCGTGCATCAGCCCGCCGGCGATCATGTGGTAATCCTCCTCGCGCAGCTCCTTGAGCAGGCGGAGGTAGAAGGCTTCGCCCAGCGCCTTGCGGAGGATGCGGTTCGCCTCTTCCGTACGGAAATAGGGCCCGAGACCCCCCATCTTCTCCTGAAAAGCGGCCGTCTCCCGGCCGTTCGTTGACGCGAGCATCCGGCCGTAATCTTTGACGACGGCGCCGGGCGCGAACGTCCGCCGGTTCTCGACGCAGAGCGTCAGATAGGCCGATTCATGGATCTCCATGAAGAGCCGGCCGTCCGCGTCGAAGCCGTGGGTCATGAAATACGTTCCGGGCCGGACGAGATACGTGTTGCTGGGGAAATATCGTCGGGCCCGTTCCCAGGCGCCGCCATAGCCCGAAGCGGCCCATTCTGAGCCCGCGAAGCTGTCACGCATGCAGTAGAACCTCGAGCTAAGGACGGTTTGGACGACTTCCCGTGCGGGGTCGGTCGAGGGAATGTCTTTAAAGAGGGTCCGCTCCAGGGGAGGCCGCCCGAGAACGGCCGCAGCCGCGATCATGGCCACGAGCGGAGCCAGGACGACGAACGCTGGACGCCCGGCGGGCTTTATGGGACCCTTGTTGATCTTGTCCGACCCTTGATACGGCCCCCGGGCGGGGCTTCGGGCCGGAGGAGGATGATCCCGTCCGTTCGCGAACGGCCTCAGGAAGTTTCCTGTTCGGGATCGTTCGGGTTGGGCGGGGCAGCCGGCGCTTCGTCCGCCGAGAAGACTTCGGGCTCCCCCTCGGGATTGGCGAGCTTGGCCAGCTTCCGCTGCCGCTTTTCTTCCTGTTTCTTCAGACGCCTCAGCTCTTTGGTTCGTTTTTCGCTCTTGAAAGCTCTGTTTCCTCTAGGCACCAGACCTCCTTGTTCCGAATTCGGCCTTATCATACAGAGAAATTCCCCGGCGTTCAAGCCTCCCGAACAAGACCCGGCCGGCCGCGCTCCGCTTTCACCGGACTCGCCCTCTTTGCTATAATCCCGCTATGAACAATCTCCAAGGGACCGATCTCCTGTTCCGCCGCTGGGACGCCGCGCCGGCCTCGCCCAAAGCCGTCTTCCTCCTTGTTCACGGGCTCGGCGCCCACACGGCCCGTTGGGATTTCCTGGCCGGATATCTCGCGACCAACGGTTTCGCCTCCTATGCCCTCGAGCTCCGCGGCTTCGGCCGAACGCCGGAGCGGCCGCGCGGCCACGTCGATTCGTTCAAAGCCTGGGACCGGGACATCCTCGCGCTGCGGGAGACGATCGGCCGGGACCTCCCGGGAAAGAAGGTCTTCCTGCTTGGCGAAAGCATGGGCGGACTCCTCGCCTACGACGTGGCCGGTCGCCACCCCGGCCTGTTCGCCGGAGCCGTCCTCATCGCGCCGGCCTTCAAGAACGGCATGAAGTTCCGTCCGAGTGACTACATCAAGCTCTCCCTCCTCCTGCCGTTCAACCCGAAGCTCATGATCGATCTCCCGTTCACCTCGGAGATGGCCACCCGCGACCCCGCCTATGCCGCGGTCATGAACGAGAATCCCGACGAGCTTCGCGTCGCCAGTCTGAAGCTTCTTGCCTCGTTCCTTCCGGTCCAGGGGAGGGCCGGGCGGCTGGCCAAGACTTTCGCGGTCCCTACGCTCTTCCTTATCCCCGGCGTCGACCATCTCGTCGACGAGCGAGCCGGGCGAAAGGTCTTTGGCAAGGTCGCGGCGGCCGACAAGACGATCGTCGAGTACCCGGAGATGTTCCACGCGCTTTCGATCGACCTCGGCCGGGAGACGGTCTTTCGCGACATCCTCGACTGGACCGCCAAGCGGGTGTGATGTGAACCACGTCCTGGCCGTCGATCAGGGCACGACCGGAAGCCGGGCCATCGTTTTCGACAGGCGCGGCCGCGCCGTCTCCTCGGCCTACGAGGAATTTCCCCAGTACTTCCCCCGCCCCGGCTGGGTCGAGCACGACCCGGAGGAGATCTGGCGGAGCGTCTATCGCACCATCCAGAAGGCCCTGGCCACGGTCCCCGGGCGGTCGATCGCCGCGGTGGGCATCACCAACCAGCGCGAGACGACCGTCATCTGGGACCGCAAGTCGGGCCGGCCCGTGGCCAACGCGATCGTCTGGCAGTGCCGCCGAACGGCCGGCCGTTGCCGCGAGCTTGCCGCCGAGCCCGGGATGAGCGATCTCATCAGAAAGAAGACGGGGCTCCCGATCGACGCCTATTTCTCGGCGACCAAGGCCGGCTGGATCCTCGACCGCGGCGGTCTTCGCGAGCGGGCCGAACGGGGTCGCCTCGCCTTCGGCACGACGGACACCTGGGTCCTCTCCAAGCTCACGGGCGGGGCGAGCCATGCGACCGACCCGACCAACGCCTCGCGGACGATGCTCTTCAACATCCGCCGGTTCGACTGGGACGATGATCTCCTCGATCTCTTCGGCATCCCTGCCGCCATCCTGCCGCGGGTCCTGCCGTCGTCCGGCGAGTTCGGGCGGACGGCTCGCCTGGGCCGGCTCCCGGCGGGCATCCCGGTCATGGGCATCGCCGGAGACCAGCAGGCGGCCCTCTTCGGCCAGGCCGGGTTCCGGCCGGGCGCGATCAAGAACACGTATGGGACCGGCTCCTTCATCCTGCTTAACACCGGGCGGGAGCTTGTCGAATCCCGGCACGGGCTCATCACCACCGTCGCCTGCGGCCCCTGCGGCAAGGCCGTGTACGCCCTCGAAGGGTCCGTGTTCGTGGCCGGAGCGGCCATCCAATGGCTCCGCGACCAGCTCGGCCTGCTCGGGACAGCCAATGAATCGGAGGCGGCGGCCGGGGCCGTCGCGGACAACGCCGGCGTCTATTTCGTCCCGGCTTTTGTCGGGCTCGGGGCGCCGTACTGGGACGCCGAGGTGCGGGGCACGATCGTCGGGCTGACGCGCGGCGCCGGCCGCAACCATCTTGTCCGCGCGGCCGTCGAAGCGATGGCCTATTCCACCCGCGACGTCCTCGAGACCATGCGCAAGGATTCGGGGCTCCGGATGAGGGAGCTCCGTGTGGACGGCGGCGCCTCGGCCAACGACTTCCTTTGCCAGTTCCAGGCCGACATCCTGGGCGTGCCGGTCGTGCGTCCGAAGGCGGTCGAGACGACGTCGCTCGGGGCCGCCTATCTCGCGGGCCTGGGGGCAGGACTCTGGGAATCGACCGCGGCGATCGAACGGCTGGCCGTCGACGAGCGGAAGTTCACCCCGGCCATGACCCGGGGCCAGGCCGACAAGCTCTACGCCGGATGGCAGGCCGCCGTCCGCAAAGCCCGTGCCGTCTGATCCTTTCAAAGGAGAAACCTATGAGATACCAAGGTCGACAACCAGCCATCGCCGCCGTGCTCATCTGCGCCGTCTCGGTCGCGGGTTGGGCAGCGGACAATTGGCGGGCGGATTGGCCCGTCATCAAGACCTACGATCGCGACCACGTCGAGAAGATCGCGCTTCCGCTCGGCGGCATCGGCACCGGCACGGTTTCGCTCGGCGGCCGCGGCAATCTCATGGACTGGGAGATCATGAACCGTCCGGCCAAAGGCTATATCCCCTACAGCGGCCAGCAGACCGGGCCGTTCTTCGCGCTTCGCGTTGCTTCCGGCGAAACCTCATTCACCCGGGCCCTCGAGGGCCCGCTGCCCCTCTCTGTCTATGAAGCCTCGCACGGCTCGACGGCCATCAACCACGGCCTGCCGCGCTTCCGGGACGTCTCCTTCGCGGCCGCCTATCCTCTCGGCCAGGTGGTTCTCTCCGATCCCGATTCGCCGGTGGATGTTCGTCTCGAGGCCTTCAATCCTCTGATCCCCGGCGACGCCGAGGCAAGCGGGATGCCTGTGGCCATGCTCCGCTTCGTCCTCATCAACAAGACGGGCCGGCCGCTTCGCGCCGCGGTCTGCGGGACGCTTCCCAATTTCGTCGGGGCCGACGGCTCGGGCTCCGCCCGGGACTGGAAGAACGATCCCATCACCTCGGGGCCCGAAGAAGAACCGGAACGAGTTCCGCTCGACCGCCGGCCTGCGCGGGCTCCTCATGTCTTCCGACGGCGTCGACCCGAAGCACGAGGCCTGGGGCACGATGGCCCTGGCCGCGGCGGCCGGGACGCGGGGAACGAGCCGGACCTCCTGGCTCGCCGCCGCGTGGGGAACATCGCTCCTCGATTTCTGGGACGATTTCTCGGCCGACGGCGTCCTCGATCCCCGGCCGCCCGCCGCGGAGGACATGCCCTTCGGCTCGCTCACCGTCGAGGTCGATGTCCCCGCGAACGGCAGCGCCGAAGCGACCTTCTTCCTCGCCTGGCACTTCCCGAACCGCGTCACCTGGTCGCCCAAGGGAACCCCCGACGACATCATCGGCAACTACTATACGACCTGCTGGCCCGACGCCTGGGCCGCGGCGGAGGATTTCGCCGCCCGGGCCGCCGGACTCGAAGCCGGGACGGTCGAGTTCGTGCGCGCTCTTGCCGCAAGCACTCTCCCGGCCGAGGTCAAGGAAGCCGCCCTCTTCAATCTCAGCACGCTCCGGACCCAGACCTGCTTCCGGACGCCGGACGGCCGGTTCTTCGGCTTCGAGGGCTCGAGCAACACCTCCGGCTGCTGCTGGGGCTCCTGCACCCACGTCTGGAACTACGAGCAGGCGACCGCTTTTCTCTTCGGCGCCTTGGCCCGGTCCATGCGCGAGACGGAGTTCCTCCAAGCGACCGACGACCAGGGCCTGATGAGCTTCCGCGTCCGCTTGCCGATCGACCGGGCCCGCGAGTTCGGCAAGGCCGCGGCCGACGGCCAGATGGGCTCGATCATGAGAGTTTTCCGCGAATGGAAGATGTCGGGCGACGACGCTTGGCTCGCCCGGCTCTGGCCCGGCGTCAAGCGGGCCCTCGCCTTCGCCTGGATCAAGGGCGGCTGGGACGCCGACCGGGACGGCGTCATGGAGGGCTGCCAGCACAATACCATGGACGTCGAGTACTATGGGCCGAACCCGCAGATGGAGATCTGGTACCTGGGGGCCTTGCGCGCCGCCGGAGAGATGGCCGGGCGCGTCGGCGACAAGGCGTTCGCCAAGCTGTGCCGGGACCTCTTCGCCAAGGGCCGGGCCTGGACCGACGCGAACCTCTGGAACGGCGAATACTACGAGCACCACGTCCAACCGCCGAAAAGCGTCGAGGATGTCGCCCCGAGCTTGCGGCTCGATATGGGCGCCAAGGACATCACCGAGCCGGACTATCAGCTGGCCCAGGGCTGCCTCGTCGACCAGCTCGTCGGCCAGTACATGGCCCACGTCTGCGGCTTGGGCTATCTCGTCGATCCGGGCCGCGTCAAGACGACGCTCCAGAGCATCCTGAAGTACAACACCCAGGCCGGGTTCTTCGACCACTTCAATTGCCTGCGGTCGTTCGTTCTCGGCGACGAAACGGCGCTCCTCATGGCCAGCTATCCGAAGGGCCGGCCGAGGAACCCGTTCCCGTATTTCACCGAGGTCATGACCGGGTTCGAATACACCGCCGCAGTCGGGCTGCTCTACGAAGGCGAGGTCGAGAGCGGACTCGAGGTCATCCGCAATGTCAGGGACCGCTACGACGGCAAGAAGCGCAGCCCCTTCGACGAGGCCGAATGCGGGCATCACTATGCCCGGGCCATGGCCAGCTGGGCGGCCGTGCCCGCCCTTTCCGGCTTCGCTTGGGACGGCCGGGAGAAGGCCATGACCTTTACGGCGAACCCGGGAACGTACTTCTGGTCGAACGGCGACGCGTGGGGCACTTGTCTCGTCGGAGCCGGTGGCAAGACGGCCGAGCTCAAGGTCCTCCATGGCGGCCTCTCCCTGAGGTCCTTCAGACTCGGGAATGGGGCCCCCAAGACATTCAAGCAGCCCCGGTCTCTCGGGACAGGAGAGTCGGTCCGGATCGATCTTTAGAGGCCAGAGGGTGAAACATCCGTCCCCCCGGTTCGTATTACAGGGCGTACGAATCAACCGCTGAGGAGTCAGACATGATGAAGAAAACAACCTTGATCGCCGTGGCCCTCGTCGTGATCGCCCTGTTTGGAGCCGTTCCGGCCTGGCCGGGGACCATCCCCGCGTCCGTCGTCCCCGAGGGGGCCCGTTGGGTCGCCCACCTGGACATGGAGAAGTTCGTCGCCACCAATCTTTACGGATTGCTGGAGAAGGACGGCAAGTTCCAGATCAAGAACCGGGACCTCGACCGCTGGCTGAAGATCGACGTGCCCAAGGACATCACCGGAGTGACCGTTTTCGGCCTGGGGCCCGATGACAAGCAGATCGTCTTCGCCGTCGCGGGCAAGTTCGACAAGCCGGGCCTGCTGGCCCTGATCGCCCTCGATAAGGAGCACCAGGAGACCCCCTACGGCTCCTACACGCTCTACTCGACGGGAAGCGACGAGTACGGCTCCTTCGTCAACGACAACCTCATCGTTTTCTCCGAGGGCCGCGAGGCCATCGAAAAGGTCCTGGACACGGTCGGCGGCAAGGCGAAGAACTATTCTGCCTCCGCCCTGAATGCGTCTCTCAAGGACGTCCCCTCGACGGCCTTCCTCAGCGGCGTCCTGCCCGACCTCTCGGGGCTGAGCCGCATGAACAGCCAGTCCAAGATCCTCGAGAAGGCCAGCGGGCTGTTCTTTCTAGCCCAGGAGAAACAGGACATCCTCCAGGTCCGCCTTCAGGTCACGGCGGATTCTCCGGAGAACGGCAAGAACATGCTCGATCTCGTCCAGGGCATCATCGCCATGGGCAGGCTCGGCGGGAATGAGGGCGACATGGCCAAGATCGCCTCACTCCTCGACGGCCTCCAGGTCAAGCTCGACGGCAAGGTTCTCAAGCTCGACTTCGAGCGTCCCTCGCGGGATATCGCGGACCTCGTTTCACGGGGCCGCGGGCTCGCCGGGCTCATCGACTGAGCCTCGGCCTTTAGAATGAGGCTGCACCGGACCTCCGTCCGGTGCGAGTGGAGAGAATGGCCGCAACCGATCCGATCGCAGAGAAGACCGACGAGGAGCTGGCCCGCGACGCGCGGGCCGGCTCGCGCCGGTCTTTCGAAGAGCTGGCGAGCCGCTACAAGCGCCGGCTCTTTGTCTATCTCCGGCCTCGCCTCGGAAGCGACGAGGATGCCGAGGACATGGTCCAGGACACGTTCCTCAAGATCTACAGGAGCATCGACCGATACGATCCCGCTTATCGGTTTTCGACCTGGCTCTATACGTCGGCCAACCGGCTGGCCATCGATTCTTTCCGCAAGAACGCGATCGCCCGGGACAAAGCCCTCGTTTCAGCCGGACAGGACGTTCCCGATCCGGCCGCCGGACGCGAAGGTGAGGCGGGCGCGACCGGGGTCTGGGACACGGCCCGGACCCTCGGCGCGGCCAGGTACCGGGTGCTCTGGCTGCGCTACGGCGAGGACATGACGATCGAGGAGATCGCCGCCGTCCTCGGCCGGTCGCGGTTGGCCGTCCGCGTGCTGCTTCACCGGGCGCGGACGAGCCTCGTGGGACGTCTCGGTCCCGACGTGGGACTCGCCGCGCGGACGCGGTCCGGGGTGGCGCGGCAAGCCGCCGGGGATTAGGGAAAAGGAGAGCTCCGATGTTATGCACGCTCAGCCGCTGGATGATCTCACGGAGGGAGGATACCGGGAAAAAGCTCCCTCGGATCGCCGAACGGCACGTCCGGCGCTGCGGCGCCTGCGGCGATCATGCCCGCGCCTCGGCGTCCCTATCGTCGCGGCTCAGGGGAGAGCGGTCCGCCTGGCTCGCCCAGGCGCCGGAGTTCCCCGCGCCCCTGGAGCGTGACGAGGTGCGGATCGCGACTGCGAGATCGCGCCGGTCCTGGTTCGCACTCCGTCCCCTCCCGGTCGCGGCCTCCCTCGTCGTGCTCGTGGCCGCCGGGTTCGTCCTCTTTCGGGTCATCCCCCGTGGACCCGTGCCATCCGCCGAGGACCGCGTGGCCGCCAGGGCCGCGATCAAGATACTGACATCCGCGCCGCAAGGACTTCAGGGAGTCTTCGGCGAAGCGGAATCTTCATTGGATAAAGAACGCCGGATCCTGGAGAAATCCCTCGCTTCGGCGGTCGATTACCTCGGGGCCCGCCTGAACATCAAGGTCGAGCGGAAGGTCGGGCCGAAGTCGCTCTAGGGGTCCTTTTTCACCGGCGGGGACAGCCGCTCCGGCGCGTCTCTGGCTCCGGATATCAGAGGCGCACGCGGGTCGGGCGGAAGTCCCAAGTCAGCCGGTACATGATCTGCCGGAGAATCTCGTTCAGGGCCGCGCTCTTGTCCCGGACGGAGAAGACCGGGACGCCGTCCTCAATGCCCACCGCCCCGACCGTGCCCTGCCGGACGGCGGAATCCGTCCACAAGGTCGCCCCGTTCTTTGTGGAGATCAGCCGGGCCTTGACGGCGATGTCGAAAGCGGCCCGGGCGAACAGCGTCCGGCTCAGTGGGGCGGCCAGATCGATCTGAGGCTTGACCTTGGTCACCTCGATCTCGCCCACGAAGAGGGCGTCGAGTCCCTGCTTTTCGCCGATGGCCAGGACGGCGTCGCGATCGAACAGCGGTCTTTCCGATGTCGCTCAGGACCGCGTCGGGCGTTCCGAGCTCGACGACCGGCACGCGCTGGGCCGCGGTAACTTCCTGGAGGAAATACTGTGTCGCCGCGACGTCGAGGTCGCCCTTGGCGTTGGCGGCCTTCAGCGTGACCAGCCCGATCGTTCCGACCGCGGTCAGGTCGACCTCCGGCGGGACGATGGTGTAATGGGCGCAGCCGGCGACGGCCGCAGCGAGGATGAGGGCGAACGCGATGGTGCTTTGCTTCTCATGTTCGGTCTCCTTCCGGAACCAGGCTGCCCGTGCCTACGTTCATGTTTAGTCGGGCGAAGACTGGCGGAAAATGGGGACGTTTCTGTTTTTTTAAAAAACGAAGTCCCCATTTTCTTCCTGGCGCCAATCGAGTCTGGCATCACTATTGATCAGATGGAAGGCCGTCTGACGGCCGGACAGGAAGAACGCCCGCTCGCCGTCGAACAGGATGTCCTGCTCAAGGGGCACGCGGAAATCGACGCCCCATTCGGGGACGGGCCCGGTAACGCTCATCTCGGCCGTGAAGGTGCTCATGGGGACGAGCTTGACGTCGCCGCGGCCGACGTTGTTGACCTGTTCCCAAGGCAGACCGATGAGCGGCCCCGGCTCATGGAGGAAGAGTCCGAGCGAGTGGGAGTAGATGCGCGGGCCTGGGATGCCCATCGTCCGGGCCTTTGCGAGCATGTTCCCGAGGAGCTGGTTCCCGGTGAGCCCGGCCTTGAACTCGCCGCAATAGACGTCTTGGAGGCGGTTGGCCTCGGCCATCAGCTTCTTGAACGTCTCCGGCGCGTCCGTTTCGCCCGGACGGAGGACATAGGCCATCTCCTGATGGTCGCTGTTCCAGCGCATGTACTTGAGGCCGACGTCGCAGTGGAGGAGATCGCCCGGACGGATGATCTTGTCGTCCTTGCCCCACTTCTCCACGTCCTTCGGCGAGCGGCCGCGGATCGAGACAAAGGGGCTGAAGGAGACCTTGAGGCCGAGGTCGGCCACCCGTTGCCAATAGTACCAGCGCAGGTCTTCAGCCGTCGTCTGGCCGACCGTGATGACCTTCGACGAGAACATGTCGGCGATGATCGAGCGCGACAGGGCGGCCGCCCGTTCCATGACTTCGACCTCTTCCTCGGTGAGCGTCTCCGCCCAGAGCGTCACCAGCGGCTCGGCCGACCGGAGGCGCGGCGCGTATTTCGTCCCGACGGCCTCGACGATCCTCTTCTTCAAGACGGATGTCAGCCCGCCGGCCACCCATTGGCCTTCGCCCTCGTCGAGCCCGATCGCCTTCGGGTCGCGCTCGCGGACGACCCGGCCGAACGCTTCCCACTGGCTCTCGCCCTTTTTCGCGTCGAAGGCCGCGGCGTCCCAGGCGTTCTTGAACAGGCCTTGCGTGTCGGTCCGCGAGACGTTCAGGCGCTCGACGCCTTTGGCCGGCCCCTGATCGAAAAAGACGAGGATCTGGGTGATGGGGTTCCAGTTCTCGTAGGGGATCATGGTCTCGAAGACCGGATCGAGATCGTCCTCGTTGCAGCAGACGACCCACATGTCGAAGCCCGTCTCGCGCATCATCCGGGGGACGAGCGTGTCGAGGCGTTTGGCCGTGATCCTCTGGACGAGCGCCGCCCGATCGCGGATCGGCAGGACCGACGGCGCGCCGTCGTGCTGGGCCGGCGCCGGAACTGGGAGGCCGGCGATGAGAACGCCTCCTATGATGATGGCAAGCGCGGCTTTCCTGAACATGGATTCCCTCCGAATAAACGGGATTATCGCCTTTTTATCACCATGGCCGTAGCCGGTCAAGAAAGGGGACATGAGTATTTCGGTGACACACAACTAAATACACTTATTTATGATTTATGATCCTGGGGTCGCCGACAGATAATTAGGTGTATTTAGTTGTGTGTCACCAGAATTGGCGCAAGGAACCATCGCTGCCGGAGATGCGTATATCAAGAGAGCCAGGCGTCTGCGTTG
Source organism: Candidatus Aminicenantota bacterium (assembly GCA_963743205.1). Taxonomy (GTDB): domain Bacteria; phylum Acidobacteriota; class Aminicenantia; order Aminicenantales; family Saccharicenantaceae; genus RBG-16-66-30. The sequence goes on along the minus strand of CAVUOW010000005.1, from coordinate 605,922 downwards.
ATTTCGTGCGGGCGTTCTGACAGAATGACGGGCTGATCCTCTTTATCGGAGGTACTGCAAGTGACCCTTCGCCGAATCCCCCATATCCTCGCGTTGCTCCTCGTCTGTTTCGCCCTCGGCCCCTTGGCCGCGGCCGAACTCGCCTTCGACCGCTATCACCGGCCCGAGGAGATCGCCGCCGCCCTGCAGGACCTGGCCCGGGCCAACCCCGGCTTCGCCAAGGTCCATATCCTGGCCAAGAGCCCCGGCGGCCGCGACCTCACCCTGCTCGAGGTCGGCCCTGAGACGGCGAAGACCGCCAAGAGCCTGCCGGCCGTCTTCGTCGCGGCCGACATGGACGGGACCGTGCCCCTCTCCGGCGAGGCTGCGCTCTGGCTGGCCAAGTCCCTCTGCGCCAAGGCCGACCTGCGGACGGACCGGACATGGTACATCCTGGCCTGCGGCAACCCGGACGCGGCGGCGGGCTATTTCGGCAAGCCCCAGCTCCGTGACAGCCGCAACGCCCGCCCGGCGAATGACGACCAGGACGATGCGATCGACGAGGACGGGCCCGACGACCTCGACGGCGACGGCATCATCACCCAGATGCGGGTCAAGGACCCCGAGGGCGCCTGGATCGCCGTTCCCGGCGAGCCGCGCCTGATGAAGAAGGCCGACGGGACCAAAGGCGAGAAGGGCATCTGGAAGCTCTACCCTGAGGGGCTCGACAACGACCGCGACGGCCAGTTCAACGAGGACGGCCTCGGCGGCATCGCCCTCGGCACGGCCTTCCCGCACCTCTTTAAATATCACGCCGCCGGCGCCGGCCCATGGCCCGGCAGCGAGGCGGAGACGTTCGCCCTGCTCAAGTTCTTCGATTCTCACCGCGAGATCGGCCTGGCCTTCGTCTTCGGCGAATCGAATTTCTGTCTCAATCCGCCGCGCGCCGGCCGCAAGGGTGACGCCGACTTCAACCAGATCAAGGTCCCCGAGCGCGTGGCCGGGTTCATCAACGCCGACCCCACCCGGACCTACACCATGGCCGAGATCATCGAGTTGGTCAAGCCGCTCGTCCCCCCGGGCATGGAGGTCACGGAAGGCCTGGTCGCCGGGTTCCTCGAGCTCGGGGCCGTTGTCAATCCTCTCGAAGACGACCTCAAGTTCTACAAGGAGCTCTCCGAAAAATACAAGGAGTTCCTCAAGGCCGCCAAGCTCGACGCCAAGCGCCTCGAGCCGGCGCCCGACAAGGACGGCTCCCTCGAGCTCTACGCCTACTACCATCTCGGCCTGCCCTCCTTCGCCATGGATTTCTGGACCCTGCCAGAGGTCAAGGAGGAGAAGCCGGCCGATGAGATGACGCCCGAAAAGCTCGAAAAGATGACCAACGACGAGTTCATCGCCCTGGGCGAGGAGAAGATCGACGCCTTCCTCAAGGCTTCGGGCGCTCCCGACCAGTTCAAAGCCAAGCAGGTCATCGAGGCGCTCAAGGGCGGCATGATGGACACGAAAAAGATGGCCGAGATGATAAAGCAGATGCCCAAGAAGCCGAGCGAGGAAGGCGCGGACCCGAAAGAGAAGGCCCTTCTCGCCTGGAGCGACAAGGAGCTCGGCGGCCGGGGCTTCGTCGCTTGGAAGCCGTTCAAGCACCCGACCCTCGGCGAGGTCGAGATCGGCGGCGCGCTGCCCTACACCGACAACACGCCGCCGGCCAAGATGATCGACGGCCTCCTCACGGGCCAGGTCCCGTGGGTCTTCGAGGTGGCCAAGAAGATGGCCCGGATCGGGATCGCCGACGCGCAGGTCAAGAAGCTCGGCTCCGGCGTTTACGAAATCAAGGCCTGGATCGAGAACAAGGGCGGCCTGCCGTACCCGACGGCCATGGCCGGACGCAACCAGCATGTCCTTCCGGTCATCGTCTCCCTCGGCGGTCAAGGGCTCGAGATCGTCCAGGGCAAGAAACGGAGTCTCGTCGAGGCCGTCCCGGCCCAGAGCTCCAAGCCTGTGACCTGGATCGTCCGGGCGGCCAAACCCGTCAAGCTCGAGATCAAAGCGGAGACCCAGAACGCCTGGGGCGATTCCCGGACGATCGACCTGGGAGGTGCCAAGTGAAAAAGCTCGCCGGTTCCGTCCTGTTGATCATGCTCCTGGCCTCGGCCCTGCCGGCGCAGAAACCCGAGATGACGGTCCCCCTGAGGTTCGACCAGTACTACACGCTCGATCAGGTTTATGAAGCCCTCCGGGCCCTGAACAAGGCCTATCCCCAGCTGACGACGCTCGAGACGGTCGGCAAGAGCGAGGAAGGCCGGCCCCTTATGGCCATGACGGTGAACAATGCCAAGACCGGCGCCGCCCTCGACAAGCCGGCCCTGTACGTCGACGGCAACATGCACGGCAACGAGATCCAGGGCGGCGACATCTCGCTCTACCTTCTCGACTACCTCCTCGGCGGCTACGGCAAGAACCCCGAGATCACGGCCCTCGTCGACCGGGTCTGCATCTATGTCGTGCCGGTCGTCAACGTCGACGGCCGCTATCATTTCCTGGCCGACGCCAACACGTCGAGCAGCAACCGCAGCCTGCGCATCCCCGTCGACGACGACCGGGATGGCCTCTTCGACGAGGACGGGCCGGACGACCTCGACGGCGACGGCAACATCTGCATGATGCGCAAGAAGGACCCGTTCGGACAGTACAAGACCGACCCCGAAGACCTGCGCCTGATGGTCCGCATCAAGCCGGGGGAGAAGGGCGAGTGGACGATGCTCGGCGACGAAGGCATCGACAACGACGGCGACGGCCAGGTCAACGAGGACGGTGAGGGCTACGTCGATCCCAACCGGAACTGGGGCTTCGACTGGGCGCCGTCCTACGTCCAAGGGGGCTCCGGCGAGTTCCCCTTTTCCGGCGTCGGGCTCAAGGCCCTGGCCGAATGGACCATGACCAAGACCAACATCGTCTTCGCCTGGTCCTATCACAACAACGGCGGCATGCTCCTGCGCGGCCCGAGCCGCAAGGGTCTTGGCGAGTACCCGCAGCAGGACGTCGCGGTTTACGATTATCTCGGCAAGCAGGGCGAGCGGATCATCCCCGGCTATCGCTACATGATCTCCTGGAAGGACCTTTATACGACCTACGGCGACTCCGGCGAATGGATCACCCAGACGATGGGCGCCTACTTCTACTGCGCCGAAGTCTTCCAGGGCGCCTCCGAGGCCTTCAAGGGCGTCTCGGAGCGGAACGAGCCCGGCTCGCCCCGCGAGGAGGCCGTGCGCGATATCTTTTCGGAAGGCGTCTCCGAACGCGAGCGGATCAAGTTCAGCGACAACGTCGACCAGGGCGAGCTCTACAAGCCTTGGAAACCGTTCAAGCACCCCGAATACGGCGACATCGAGATCGGTGGCTGGGTCAAGATGAGCTCCCGGCTGGGCGCGCCCTTCATGATCAAGGACCTCGTCCACCGCAACGCCATGGCCGCCCTGTTCACGGCCAAGCATCTGCCCGAGGTCTCGCTCGAGGTCCTCGAGGTCAAGCCGCTCGGCGGGGATCTTTATCGGATCCGGACGCGCCTGTCCAACCCCAAGGCCATCCCGTCCATGAGCTACCTCGCCCAGAAGGCCAATCTCTATCCCAAGGACACGCTCACGGTGACGGGCTCCGGCGCCAAGGTCGTCGCGGGAGGGCTTCTCACCGACCCTTACCGCGACCAGGCTGTCTACAAGAAGGACAGGCCGGAGATCCAGTTCCTAGCCGTCCCCGGCTTCGGCAAGGTCGAATATCAGTTCCTCGTCGAAGGGAAGGGCGAGATCACTCTGCGGTACGCCTCGCGTCACGGAGGCAAGCTGGCGAAAACGGCCAAGCTCGAATAGGCCGGCTCTCTCTCCATTGACGAACAGGACGGAATTGCCTTAAGTTGTTGTCGTTTATTCTTGGGCAAGTAGAGAAAGGAAGGTCCGTGGCCGGCAGGAAAAGCAACAAGGCGATCGGAGCGACGCTCTTGGCCGGGCTCGCGCTCGTTTGTCTGGCCGGGTCTTCGGCGGCCGCCGCATCCGGTTCGTCGATCCCGGAGAGATCGTTCCCGTTCAACCTCTCGCTTCGGACTCCATCCGCCGGAGATGGGTCTGCACCCGATTCCGTCGCGTTTTCCCTGGCCGACCCGGCCGTCCGGGAAGCGCCCCAGGTGAGCGGCGAAAAAGTCCCCACTCTTGGACCCAAGAAAAGACCCGGCCGCGCCTGGATCGAAATGGGCATCTTCCTGGCCTATTCCACCACCAGCTACTGGACCAGGGCGGACTTCCCGGAAGATTGGCAATTCCAGCTCAAGTGGCATGACCAGTTCGACCGGTTCTTCCTGCTCAAAGGTTGGCGCTTCGATTCGAACAACTTCAAGCTCAACTGGACCCACGCCCTGGCCGGAGGCGTTTACTATCAATTCGCCCGGTCCAACAACCTGTCCTGGCTCCATTCCTGGCTGATGGCCATGGCCGCTTCGACGTATTGGGAAGGCGTGGTCGAATGGAAAGAAGTCATCGCCGTCAACGATCAGATCACGACGGGGCTTGGCGCCTTTTCGACCGGCGAGCCGTGGTATCAGATCGGCCATTACCTGGTCCACCAGCCCGGCATCCTTTCGCAGGCCTTGAGTTTCCTCAATCCCGCCGTCAGGGTCAATCACTGGCTGGACCGCAAGAAGCCGGGCGCCAGAGAATATGCGCAGCCGGGATGGCACGACTTCTCCCTGTTCCTGGGCGCCAGGCGCCTCGCCCGGGCCGGGCAGCCGGCCGAGACGGGTCTCCATTTCGGCTTTCATACCCGGCTTCTCATGCTGCCGGAATACGGACAACCCGGCGATCTCCGGCGAGCCCTCAAAGACACGTACTTCAGCGGCATCAGCCTGGATTATACGACGCGCAACGGACGCGCCGACGAGACGAACTTTTCGACGGCCGCGGTGACCTGGGGATATTTCCGGCAGAAGATCGACGGCCGCTCCGGCGGGTACAGCCTGACGGTCGGGCTGGGGTCCTCGTTCGAATATTTCAAGAAGAGGCCCCTCGAAACCTACGACAGCGATCCCGTGCCCGTCAAACAGGGCTATGACCTTCATTTCGAAACGCCGAGAAATTTCACCGACAAGCTGGCCCTCGTGCACCTGGCCGGCCCGGTCCTGGACTGGACGGTGTTCCGGCCCGGCCTGAGGCTCCGCACCGTGGCCGGAGCCTACTTCGATTTCGGCCTGATCAACAGCTACGCCCTCAACGCCTATTCCGCGCTTCATCACACAATTCCTGACGATACCATCGAGGGCATGAAGACGACCGTCTCGTACTATGGTTACTACTATGCCTTCGGCGGCACTCTCTCCGGGCAGACGAACCTGGAGTGGGGGAGCTTCCGCGCCCAGGCCCTGGCCAGCTTCGGCGCCTGGAGTTCCGTGGACAGCCTGGACAGGTTCCAGAACGAGGTCACGAACAACGCCCATCTCGACGATAACAGGTCCCGGCTTCTCCTCGGCGCCGGCTGGAAAGTGCCAAGAACGTCATTCGAGCTGTTTGTGAAGATATGAAGGCATCCATCGATGGGGACGGCTCCTCGAGACCCGTGTCCGGAGCCTGGAGAAACGCCTCTTCGCCGGCGTCGAATTCTCGTTCTGACCTCTCAGGCGCTCCCGAAGGACTCGCGGCCGCCGTTCTCCGCTTGCCATTTCGCGGATGGCGGGCGCATAATGGGCCGCGCGCGTTGACAAACCCACCGCAAGGAGGCCGGGGATGCTGCAGACGCTACCAGATCGAGAATTCGAAGATCGTCGAGTCGACGGATCCAAAGGCCCCGATCCTCCTCTACGTCAATCCCGACGAAACAGAGAAGCGCCTCCTCGTCGACACCTATCAGATCGACGAGCACACCCTGAATTCCGCCCTCGATCCCGACGAGCAGTCCCGCCTCGAGTGCGAGCCGGGCCACATCGCCTTCATCTACAAACGCCCGAAGAACTACTCCGGCGACGACCAGCTCCTGTTCAAGGCCTCGACGATGGGCGTGTTTTTTTTCGGGGAGCTTCTCATCCTCGTCGCGGCCGACGATACGACCCTGTTCGAAGGCAAGCAGCTGGCCAAGGTCGGCAGCGTCCGCGAGCTCGTCATCCGGCTCATCTACCGGGCCATCTTCCACTTCATGGAACACCTGAAGATCATCAACCAGATCGCCGATGATGTCGAACAGAAGATCAACAAGGCCATGGAGAACAAATTCCTCATCAACCTCTTCGCCCTGCAGAAGAGCCTGGTCTATTACCAGAACGCCGTCAACTCGAACGGCGCCCTGATCGAGAAGATCCGCCACAACGCGGCCAAGTTCGGCTTCACCCAGGAGGAGATGGAGCTGCTGGACGACATCGTCATCGAGAACAGCCAGTGCTACCGGCAAGCCGAGGTCTATTCCAACATCCTGGCCAGCCTGATGGACGCCCGGGCCTCCATCGTCAGCAACAACCTCAACGTCCTGATGAAGACCCTGAACATCATCACCATCGCCATCATGGTGCCGACGTTCGTCGTCTCGGTCTTCTCCATGAATGTGACCCTGCCGTTCGGCTTCGGCGAGCTGCCGGCCTTCTGGAAGATCATGGGCCTGGCCGGCGTCTCGGTGACCGCCTTCCTGATCTTTTGGAAATACAAGAAGTGGTAGGCCGCCGGGCCTACTTTTCGGCGCGCTTATAGCTGACGGACAGCCCCGCCCGGCTGCCTTCGGCGAACGTCGTCTCCATCGCCGGCAGCGACAGAACATAGTCCACGAAGCTCGCGCTTCCCCAGCCGCCGCCCCGCTGGCGCGGCGAGACGTTGTGGGCGGTGAACGCGCCTCCGATTGTGAGCTTGGGCAGGACGGCGACGAAATAATTTTTGTACCAGTCCTTGTCGGCGTCGCAGAAGACGAAATCGAACGGGCCGGGGAGGGCCGGCACGAGCTCATGGGCGTCGGCCAGGCGCGCGTCGATGAACGCCTCGAGACCCGCTTCCCGGAAATTGGCCACGGCCTGGCGGTGCCGCCCCTCGTCGACGTCGATGGTGATGAGCTTGCCGCCGGTCTTGCTCAGCGCCCAGGCGATCCAGATCCCGGAGTGTCCCGTGGACGTCCCGATCTCGAGGGCCCGGGTGTATTTGGCCTTGACGATGATGTCATAGAGGATCCGGCCGTCGGCCTCGGAGACGTTCATATCGTGCCACTGGCCGGCATGCCCGTCGAGAAAAGCCTGGACCTTCCGATCGAGGTCCGGTCCCGTCGGCCCGCCGGACAGCGGGGCCGCCGCCAACGCGAGAAGAAGTCCTGCCGCTCCGAGGAAGATCGATCTCATGGCTGCCTCCGTCGTCGGAAATGGCTTCTCCTCCATTATATCAGACCCGGCGGGCCGACCGGCCCCCCCATCTTCCTCGGGAAAAAGTTGGGATTTCAGGGAAGAATGCGCCAGCTTCGGCGTCCAAAGACCTTATGGTATAGTAGTCTATTTAAATCCCCCCTGGGGCCGTCCGAACGGCCCCCGTTTGAGGAGACGCGACGATGGCAGAGAATTCGCGACCGGGCCGGGCGAGACGCTTCGCCGCGGCGTCCCTCGGTCTGACCTTCCTTTTAGCTCCTTTGCTCGCCGCCCAGGACCGGCCGCTGACCCTCGACGAGGCCGTCAAGCTGGCCCTGGAGAGGAACGAGAGGTCCCTGTCCACCCAGGAGGACGTCAACGCCGCCAACGCGCGCGTCGCCCAAGCGCGTTCGTTCTTCCTCCCCACGATCACATCGGCGAGCACCTACACCCGCCGGGCCTATGAAGTCCGCCGCGTCGTCGGTGACACCGAAGTCGTCATTTCGCGGTTCAACGGACTTGCGGAGACATTGAACCTGAGCCTGACCTTGTTCGATGCGACCAGCATCGCCAGCATGTCGGCCGTGCGGTCTCAGAGAAACGCCGCGCAGGCGTCGGCGGCCGAAGGCCGGCGGCAGCTGGCCTTCGAAGTCAGCCAGGCCTTTCTGTCGACCCTCGGCACCTCCCAGGTCCGGGAGGCCTCGGCCCGCCGCTTCGCCTTCGCCAAGCAGAGCCTCGAGGCGGCCAAAGCCCGCTTTGCGGCCGGGCTCGCCTCCGTCAACGACGTCACCAGGGCCGAGCTCGAGTATGCGACGGCCGAAGTCGGCGTCACCCAGGTCCAGGGACAAGTCGAAACGAGCACCCTCGAGCTCGGGTATCTCCTCGCCGCGCCGGACGCCGTCCACGGCCCGCTCGTGGTGCCTGAATTCCTGATCGAGGCCGCCGCGGCCGAAGCCGCGAACACCGAAGCTCTGGTGGACGAAGCGCTGGCCCGCCGGCTCGACGTCGGGTCGCTCCGCTATCTGGCCTCGGCCCAGCATGCCCTGGCCAAGATGCCCATGCTCGATTGGCTGCCGACCGTCAGCGCCAACGGCCGCTACAGCATCACCAACGAGCCCAGCTTCAATAACAAGAATTGGAACTGGACCGCCGGCGCGACGCTGAGCTGGACCCTCTTCGACGGTCTGATCCGGTTCGGCCAGCGAAGGGAGCAGAAGGCCCTGGCCAAGTTGGCCGATCTCGATCTCCAGGCGGCGACCCGCCGCGTCGACGTCGAGGTCCGTCAGGCCCTCGTCTCCCTGGCCAATCAACGCGCCTCTCTTAAACAGGCCACCGTGGCCCAGGAGGTGGCCAGGAAGAACGCCTCCGAAACGACGGAACTCTACCGCCAGGGCCTGGCCTCCGCCCTCCAAGTCGCCGACGCGATCGTCCGCCTCTTCGAGGCCGAGGTCGCCTTCGTCCAGGAACGCTACGGTTTGGGCGTCGCCTTCCTCAACCTGGAAGCCGCCCTGGGACTTGATCCCTTCGGGAAGGAGCCACGTACGTGATCAGCTTGAAGACCAAAAAACTCGTCGTCATCGCCGCCGCCGCGGCGTTCATCGTTTCCGCGGGTGCCTGCAGCAAGAAGAGCGCCGAATCGCCCGCCGCCAAGGCCGGCCGGGGCCGCGTCCAGTTCCCCGTCGACGTGGAGAAGGTTTCCGTCCGTTCCCTCGTCTACAGCGTCACGGCCGTCGGCTCCGTCGAGGCCTTCGAGAAAGTCCAGGTCACGGCCCGCGTCGCCGGGGCCGTGGACCGCGTCCGCTTCGCCGAAGGGGAGTACGCCGCGGCCGGCCAGGTCTTGGTCGAGATCGAGACCGAGCGCTACCGGCTGGCTCTCGAATCGGCCCAGGCCTCCCTCGAGAAGGCCGAGGCCTCCAAGGCCGACGCCGAAGCCGGGCTCAAGCGGCGGGAGACGGTCACGACCCAGAACCCCGGCCTCATCCCGGGGGAAGAGGTCGAGACCTGGCGGACCAAGGTGCTCACCGCGGCCTCCGAGGTCGCCCAGGCCCGATCGCTCCTCAACCAGGCCAAGCTCAATCTCAGCGACGCCTTCGTCAAGGCCCCCATCTCAGGCGTCATCCAGACGCGCACGGTCCAGACGGGGCAATACATCCAGACCGGGACCGTCCTGGCCACGCTCGTCCGCCGCGATCCGCTCCTCCTGAGGTTCCGGGTCCCCGAGCGCGACGCCGCCCGGATCAAGCCCGGCCAGCAGGCCACCTTCCACGTCCGGGAGGACAGCCGCGAGTTCACGGCCAAGGTCGTCCATGTGGCGGAATCGGCCGACGACACCTCCCGCCTGGTCGACATCACGGCCAACATCGACGACCCGAGCGACCGGTCCCTTCGTCCCGGCTCCTTCGCCGAGATCACGGTCCCGGTGGCCTCGGGGGGCCAAGCCCCGGTCATCCCGGTCGGGTCCGTCCGGCCGAGCGAGCGCGGCTTCCTGGCCTATGTCGTCGAGGACGATAAGGCCGTCGAGCGCATCCTGACCTTGGGCATGCGCTCGGCCGACGGGCGCGTCGAGGTTCTCTCCGGTCTCAGCGGCGGCGAGACGCTCGTCATCCGCGGCGCCGAGGCCCTCTCGAACGGCGTCTCCGTGCGGATCGGCGCCCCGGCCGCCGCCCCCGACGCGTCGGGGAAACCGGCCGATGCGGCCGCCGCTCCGACCAAAAAATAAAGGATCGTCCCGATGAACCTTACCGAAGCTTGCGTCAGAAAGCCCGTCCTGGCCTGGATGCTCATGGCCGCCACCATCGTCTTCGGCGTCGTCGCCGGGAGCCGGATCGGCATCAGCCAGTTCCCCGACGTCGATTTCCCGACGATCAACGTCTCCGCCAGCTGGGAAGGCGCGGCGCCGGAGGTCATGGAGAACGAGGTCGTCGAGCCGCTCGAAGAGACGCTGATCCAGATCGAGGGCATCCGCAACATCACCTCGAGCTCGCGCCAGGGCTCGTGCAACATCACCGTCGAGATCGAGCTCTCCCGCGACGTCGACCTGGCCCTCCAGGACGTCCAGGCGAAGGTGTCCCAGGCGGTCCGGATGCTGCCCCGGGACATGGATCCCCCGACCGTCTCCAAATCGAATCCCGAGGACCAGCCGATCATGATGGTCCGCCTCGGCGGGCCTTACCCCCAGCGTGTCCTCAGCGACTACGTCCGCTACGGTCTTAAGGAGAAGCTCCAGACGATCCCGGGCATTGGCGAGATCTCCCTCATGGGGACCCTCGAGCGGAACGTCCGCATCTGGCTGGACGCCGCCCGTCTCGACGAGAAGAGCCTGACCGTCCAGGACGTCATCGGCGCCCTCCAGCGCGAGCACGTCGAGCTGCCCGCCGGCCGGCTCGAAACGCCCGGCCGGGAGATCAACGTCCGCGTCCTCGGCGAGGCGATCGACCTCGACACGCTGCGGAAGATCGTCGTTCGCGAGGTCGGGGGCAGCCCGATCTACCTCAGCGACGTTTCCATGGTCGAGGACGGATTCGAGGACGTCCGCCGCATCGCCCGGGTCGACGGCGGCCCGGCTCAGGGCATCGGCATCAAGAAACAACGCGGCGCCAACGCCGTGGCCGTGGCCCAGAAGGTGCGCCAAACGCTCGACACCTATATGAAGACCCTGCCGAGCGACATGACCGTCGGCATCACCAACGACAGCACCGAATTCATCCGCGAATCGGTCCGCGAGATCCAGTTCGAGCTCCTGCTTTCGGTCGTGCTCACGGCCTTCGTCTGCTGGCTCTTCCTCGGATCCCTGTCGAGCACGCTCAATGTCATCCTGGCCATCCCCATGTCCCTCCTCGGGACGGTGGCCATCATCTACTTCCTGGGGTTCACCTTCAACACGTTCACCCTGCTGGGACTGGCCTTGGCCGTCGGCATCGTCGTCGACGACGCCATCATGGTCATGGAGAATATCTTCCGCCATCGCGAGGGTGGCAAGGCCCTGGTGCCGGCGGCGCTCGAAGGGACGAAGGAGATCGCCTTTGCCGCCCTGGCCGCGACCCTGGCGGTCGTGGCCATCTTCATCCCGGTCGTATTCATGAAGGGCATCATCGGCCGCTATTTCCTCCAGTTCGGCATCACCCTCTGCCTGTGCGTCCTTCTGTCCTACGTCGAGGCCGTCACCCTGGCCCCGGCGCGGTGCTCGCAGTTCCTCAAGACGACGCGCGAGGGCCGGAACAAGATCGGCTTGGCCGTCGACCGGGAGTTCGGCCGGCTCGAGAAGCTCTATGCCCGGGTCCTCCATAGCGGCCTGCGCAGACCGGGCCTCATCCTCGTCCTCGCGGCGATCCTCTTCGCGGCGGCCATCCTGGTCTTCACGCTTCTCCCGAGCGAGTTCGTCCCCTCCCAGGACCAGAGCCGGATCATGGTCCGCATGATGACCGCCGTCGGCTCCGACATCACCGAGACCGACGGCCTGGTCATCAAGGCCGAGGACATCGTCCGCCGCCACCCCGAGGTCTCCCAGCTCTTCAGCTTCGTCGGCGGCATGGGCGGCGGCGGGGTAAACTCCGGCATGCTTTACGTCACGCTCGTCCCGCCCAAGGCAGCGGAAGCTCGGCCAGGCCGCGGTCTCGGCCCTCATCCGGCGCGAGCTCAACGCCGTTCCGGGCATCCGGGCCGTCATCCAGGATACCTCCCAGCAGGGCTTTACCGCCCAGCGGGGTTTCCCGGTCGAGTTCTCCGTGCGCGGCTCGGATTGGAACCAGCTCGTGCCGCTCAGCCAGAAGGTCATGAGCGATCTCTCGGCCAGCGGCGCCGTGGTCGACCTCGACTCGGATTACCGCGTCGGCATGCCCGAGCTGCGGGTGACCCCGGACCGGGCGGTCTGCGCCGACGTCGGCGTCTCCGTCGACGAAGTGGCCACGACCATCAACGCCCTGGTCGGCGGCATCCGGGTCGGGAAGTACAGCACGGGCGGACGCAGGCTCGACGTCCGGCTGAAGCTCATGGCCGGGCAGAGGTCCAGTCCCGAGGACATCTCGAGGCTTCGGGTCCGGGCCCGCAACGGCGAGCTCGTGCCGCTTTCGTCGCTCGTCGTCTTCGAGGAGAAGGCCGCCCTCCAGGCCATCACCCGGCGCGACCGGGAGAGGGCCATCTCCATCTACGCCAACGTCGCCCCGGGCCACGCCCAGGCCGAGGCCCTGCGCGTCGTCGAGGGGCTCGGCAAGACCCTGCCGGTCGGCTACCGGCTCGTCCTGGGCGGATCGAGCATGGCCTTCCGCGAATCCATGAGCAGCCTGCTGTTCGCCATGTTCCTGGGCATCGCCATCGCCTATATGATCCTGGCCTCTCAGTTCAACTCGTTCAAGGACCCGGTGACGATCATCACCATCCTGCCGTTGTCGATCGCCGGAGCGGCCTTCGCCCTGCTCATCGCCCGGCAGTCGCTCAATATCTTCAGCATGATCGGGTTGCTGCTGCTGATGGGCATCGTCAAGAAGAACTCCATCATCCTGGTCGACTACGCCAACGCGTTCAAGCGCCAAGGGTTTCGGGGCGAAGGAGGCCATGGAAAAGGCCGGGCCGATCCGGCTGAGGCCCATCCTGATGACGGCCACCGCGACCATGATGGCGGCCATCCCGCCGGCCCTCGGCATCGGCTCGGGCTCCGAGATCCGCATGCCCATGGCCATCGCCGTCATCGGCGGGCTGGTGCTATCGACCGCCCTGAGCCTGATCGTCGTCCCGGCGTTCTACGTGACCTCCGATAAGCTGGCGAAGAAAAAGAGAACGGCCGAGGTCCCCGAGGCCCAGAAGGCCGAAGCCTAATGGGGTCGGACCACAGAAACAGAGAATATTATCAATGACTTAGGCCCGTTTTTTGGCCCCTAGATGGCCTAAATGCGATGTTTTCGGGCCCGAAAATGAGATATCACGCCCGGCGACGGCGCCGCCTCCAACCGCCAGAGATCAGAACTTCTTGTCGGACGCGCCGGGCTTGGTGAGCGGGATTCCGTTTGCGCAGAGCGGGCAGACGTCCGGCTCATAAGCCTCGACCTTGAGGGCGAGAAGACTCCCGACGGCCTGGCCCTCGATCGTGACGGCGCCGGCGCTCCGGTCGACGAGGACGTAGATCCCCGCGACCGGCACCTGATGCTCGCGCAGGCAGGCCAGGACCTCCTGGATGGAGCCGCCCGTCGTCAGGATGTCCTCGACGATGACGGCGCGCGAGCCGTCGAGCCCGGAGAAACCCGAGCGGATGGTCATCTTCTCCTCGGCCCGTTGGGTAAAGGCGAATTTCTTGCCCAGCTTGAGTGCGGCCAGGAAGCCGATGGCGATGGCGCCATAGGCCGGGGAGACGACATAATCGAAATCGGGGACCTCGCGCCGGATCTTGGCGACGAGCAAATCGACGATCTTCTCGAGCGCCGCCGGCCTCTCGATGAGCCGGATCTTCTCGAAGTACCACTCGGAATGCTTGCCCGAGGTCAGCTTGAAGTGCCCGTGGAGCAGGGCGTCGCTGTCCTTGAACAGGGCGAGTACGGTTTCGTTCTCCGTGGGCAGGGTCATTTCGGGTCTCCCTTCTGTCGCTTTAATGACGCCCTTGCTATAGCAGGTGAATTCCTGGCCCGGGGGCGCGAGGTCGAAGGTCTGTTCGAAAGAATCGGGGTCGAGGATCTTGTAGGTCAGGCGGGCCTTGAAGCCGGTGGGAATATTCTCGATGGATTCTGAGACGAAGACGAACGCCTTGGGGTCTGCGGTCTGGTCTTGAAGGACGTACTGATTGACGAAGCCCTCGACGTGGAACGAGCGCAAGATGAACGTCTTGCGGGCCTTGTCATAGCTGAAAACTCCCCAATCCTCGTGGACCTCTCCCGTGGGGTTCTTGGCCTGGGGATCGAAAACCGCCTTGTTTCGGACTTGGAGATAGGTCCCTCGGAGGATGAATGCGAACGTTTCTTCTCCTGTCCCGGCGCCGGGGGTTCCCTCCCCGCCGCCCCGCCAAGTCCCGATGAAGAATCGGAAGGGAGCCCAGACATCGGATGCCGCGGCGGGTTGTTGCGCGAATGCGGCCGTCGCGGCGAGTATCGAAGTCCCTATCATCAGGGCCAAGATCGGCCAAACGATCGAACGTTTCATTTCGGGCCTCCTGCGATGCGAAAGGACCCCTCTCTTATAAACGATTGCGAAGCGGGGGGCAAGAGGAGTCGAAGCGGTCGAACGTGACCGGGCTCGCCGCCGAAGGTCTTGCGGCTGCGAGGCGATTGTGCTAAACGAAGAACCAAATGGACAGCAAATTCCGCGATGACCGCGTCTGTTTCGTCTGCGGCGAAAAGAACCCCGCCGGCCTGAAGCTTCGCCTGCGGACGGATCCTGAGCGCGGGGCGAATCCGCCGCCGAGGTGACCTTCACCGAGGACTTTCAGGGCTGGGCCGGCATCGTTCACGGCGGCCTCGTGGCCACCGTCCTCGACGAGGCCATGATCTACGCCGCGGGGGCGAAAGGCCTCAAGTGCGTCACCGGTGAGATGACTGTGCGCTTCGTCAAACCGGCCTCGACCGGTGTCACTTATGCGCTCAAAGGCCGTTTCCTCGAGGACAAGGGACGCATCGTCCTTGCCGAAAGCGTCCTCGTCGACGGCGATGGAAAGGAAGTCGCCAGAGCCACAGGGAAGCTGTTCAAGATCTAAGCCTAGCCCGGCCGGCGCTTCTTACACTCGACGTTTTCGGGTGCAAAAACACCGGTTTTAAGCCTTTTTAAGGCCAAAAAACAGACCTAAATCGTTAATAATACCTGCTGTTGCTGTGGTCCGACCCCTAAAAGAAAAAGAATCGGAGGGCGACGAACAGCAGGAACAGGCCATAGAGCAGCTTGACCGTCCGGGTCGGCAGGCTGATCGTGATGAGGGCGCCGAAGATGGTCCCTATGAAGAGCCCGCCGGCGATCCAGGCCGCTGCCCCGAGATCGAGGTTCCCCGCCCGCTGGTAATAGATCACTCCGGGTATGCCGAACGGAAAGAGGATGGCCCCGAGCGAAGTGGCGATGGCCCGCTTGGCCGGGTAGTGCAAGGCCAAGGTCAGCAAGGGTACGATGATGTTGCCGCCGCCGATCCCGAACATGCCGGCCATGACCCCGGCCAAGAGGCCGATCCCGACGAGCGGCCAGGGCGACGGATGGGGATCTTCCTCCGGCTCCGGCTTGGCCGAGACCGCAAGCCCCCGCCACTTCCGGAAGCGGCGCACCGGGTCGATGAAGTTCCAGCCGACATAGAGGCAGAACACCGCGAAGAACTTGCGCATGAGGTCGACCGGAAGCGTGTTGGCCAGCCAGGCTCCGACCAGGACCGACGTTAGCAGCCCGGCGGCGATGAACGCCGACGCCCGCAGGTCGATGACCTTGGCCCGGTAATAGGCGATGACGCCCAAAATGCCGACCGGGAGCAGAATGGCCGCAAGCGAGGTCCCGGTCGCCTTGACCAGGGGAAAACCGGCCAGGAGGATGAGCGCCGGAACGATGATGATGCCGCCGCCGATCCCGAACAGCCCGGCGAAAACGCCCGCCGCCGCCCCGACCAGGATGAGCCACGGCCCGTTCATGCCCGCGATTATAATCGAATCGTTCCCGCTATGGTATATTAATCTATCTCGAGGGGCGATATCCTGAGCAAAGCCGGAGAGAGGGGATATCCCGGAATCGGGAGATGATCCTTTGATAATTGGAGGGTCCATGAGAAAGACGTTCGACTCCCGGCTCAAAGCCGCCGGTTTCTTTTCGATCGCCTTGGCCATTCTCTTCGCTCTCTCCGGCTGCCGCGGCAAGGGCGCCGCCACCCCCGCTTCTCCCGCCGCCTCAGCCACCCCGGCCCCGTCCGTATCCTCCTCCCTCGATTATCCCATCCGCCCGGTCCCCTTCACCCAAGTCGAGCTCACGGATTCTTTCTGGGCCCCCCGCCTCGAAACCAACCGCACCGTCTCCGTGCCCTACGCCCTGCGCATGAACGAGGAAACCGGCCGTGTCGACAATTTCCGCAAGGCCGCCCGTCTCATGACCGGGCCCCACAAGGGCCGCCGCTTCAACGATTCCGATGTCTACAAGGCCATGGAGGCCGCCGCTTACACCCTCCGCCTCCACCCCGACGCCGCGCTCGAAAAAACTCTCGACGACCTTATCGCCCTGATCGCCCAAGCCCAGGAACCGGACGGCTATCTTTTTACGACCCGCACCAACGACCCGGCCCATCCCGCCCCCGGCTCCGGGCCCGAGCGCTGGTCGAACCTGCGCGTCAGCCACGAGCTCTACAACGTCGGCCACATGTACGAGGCCGCCGTGGCCCATTTCCAGGCCACCGGCAAACGCACCTTCCTGGCCATCGCCGAGAAGAACGCCGCTCTCCTCCTCCGCACTTTCGGCACCGGCCCGAACCAGCGTCGCGGCTTCCCCGGCCATCAGGAGATCGAGATCGGCCTGTCCAAGCTCTACCGCGTGACCGGCGACCGCGCCTACCTCGACCTGGCCAAGTTCTTCCTCGACGAGCGCGGCCACTACTTCGGCGGCGAGAAACATGCCCCGGACGACCCCTTCGCCGTCTATGATTCCGACGAATACATGCAGAACCACAAGCCGGTCCTCGAGCAGGACCAGGCCGTCGGCCACGCCGTCCGGGCCATGTACATGTATTCGGGGATGGCCGATGTCGCCGCCCTCGGCGGTTACCCGGAGTACGTTAAGGCCATCGACCGGCTCTGGCTCGACGTGGCCGGACGAAAGCAGTACCTGACCGGAGGCGTCGGCGCCCGCGGCGGGTCCGAGGCCTTCGGCGAAGCGTACGAACTGCCCAACGCCGAGGCCTACACAGAAACGTGCGCGGCCATCGGCAACGCCCTATGGAATTACCGTCTCTTTCTTCTCCACGGCGAATCGAAGTACATGGACGTCTTCGAGCGCGTCCTCTACAACGGCCTGCTTTCCGGCGTGGCCCTCAGCGGCGACCGATTCTTCTATCAGAACCCCCTCGAATCGTCCGGCGGCTATGCGCGCAGCCCCTGGTTCGAAGTCGCCTGCTGCCCGCCGAACATGACCCGCTTCCTGCCCTCGCTCCCGGGCTATGTCTATGCCACGAAGGACGACATCGTCTTCGTCAATCTCTTTATTGCCGGGACCGGCCGGATCCAGCTCCCCGGGAGCCCCGTCGTCTTGACCCAGGACACGCGTTACCCCTGGGACGGCGCCGTCGCATTGACGGTCGCCCCCGAGGTGCCTGGCCCGTTCGAGCTCGCCCTTCGCATCCCCGGCTGGGCCAGGGGCGAGGCCATGCCCACGGACCTCTACAGGTTCCTTGACGGGACCGGGGAAAAGCCCGTTTTGAGAGTCAACGGCGTTGTCGCCGCCACCGATATCCGAGATGGGTACGCCCGCGTCCGCCGCGGCTGGAAGGCCGGCGACACGGTCGAGCTCACGCTGCCGATGCCCGTCCGCAGGGTCCTCGCGAACGAGGCGGTGACCGCGGACAAGGGGCGGGCGGCCATCCAGCGCGGCCCGGTCGTCTACGCGGTCGAAGGCGTCGACAACGACAACCGGGTCTTCGACCTCGTCCTCCCCGATGCCGCGGCGCTCAGGGTCGAGTTCCGGCCTGACCTGCTCAACGGGGTTGCGGCCATCACCGGGCCGGCGGTCGTCCTTTCCAAGGGCGCCGCTGGCAAGACCGTTGAGACCGTCCGCCCCTTCCTGGCCGTTCCCTATTATGCTTGGGCCAACCGCGGGCCGGGCCAAATGCTTGTCTGGCTCCCGCGCAAGGCCGCCGCAGTGAGACCCGCGAAGAAGCTCGATATGAGCGTCGACTAGCGCACCGCCGGAGACAGCGCCGGGCGAGGGCTATCTGTCCCGCCGGCGGGGCGGCTCGCCGAGCTGCCAGTAGATCGCGTAGCGCTCGCCGAATAGCCTATAGAAGGGGACGAGGGTGACGTCGTTCGGCTTCCCGGCCTTCTCGGTCCGGAAGGTCAGCGGCTGGCCGGCGACCGGCTTGATCCAATCCTCGAGAGGCGTCGTGTCCTTGAAGTCGAAACGCGGGACCGGCACGGGATCGCCCTCGGGTCCGTATTTCCCGGAGACCTTGTCCTCCGTCAGCGCCTCGCCGCCGCCCAGCTTCCCCGCCAGAACGATCGGGCCATAGACGACCGCCGCGACGTCCGGCCGGTCGGGCAAGCGCTCCAACCGGAGCTTCATCGGCAGGGCGACCTCGATCCGGTCGTCGGCCTTCCACGTCCTGTCGATCGTCAGGTAGCTCGACGGGCTGGCCGAAGCCTCGAGCTTCCGGCCATTGATCTTGACGGAGCATTCGCCCGCCGCCCATCCCGGGATCCGTATTCGCAGCGCCAGCCGCACCGGCCGCGCCGCGCCGATCGTCAGCGTCGTCTTTGCCTCCTCGGGGAAGCGGGTCTCCTGCCGGATCTTGACACCCTTCTCCTTCCAGTCGAGCTCGGAGGCGATGAACAGGTTGACGAAGAGGCCCTCGCCGTCGTGGAAATAGATGCTGTCGCCGTACTTGGCGTGGTTCTCCATGCCCGTGCCGGTGCAGCACCAGAACGAATCGAACGGCTTCATGAAGGTCCGGTACATGCCCGGCATCATCGGGACGTAATACATCATCATCGCGTCGGCCGGGTTCTGCGTCGACAGGATGCCGTTCCAGAGGGCCCGCTCGGTGTAGTCGGCGTATCGGGCCGCGGCTTCCCAGCTGAAGAGGTGCCGGGTCAGCTTGAGCATGTTGTAGGTGCAGCAGGACTCGTGGCTCTCGCGGCCGAGCTCTTCGAACATCTGGTAAGGATCGGCTTCCCAGGCCTCGTTGTCGCTCGTGCCGCCCGTGACGAAGCTCCGCGCCCCGGTCACCTCGTTCCAGAAAAATGTGGTCAGGGCCCGAAGCGCCGGGTCGCCGGTCATCTCGTATTCGCGGGCCGAGCCGATGATGTTGGGAATGAATGAGTTGACGTGCTCGCCCTTCATCTTGTCGAGGCCGTGCATGAGCGGCTCGGTGTAATGCCGCTCGTCGAAGCGGCGGGCCGTCGCGAGATACTCGGCCTTGCCCGTGATCGCGTAGAGGTTCGTCAGGACCTCGTTCATGCCGCCCTGCTCGGTGAAGTTGAGGACGCGCTCCATGTGGCCCCGGTCGGACTTGTCCGTGCGCGACTTGACCCACCTGGCCATGCCCTCGACGACATCCAAGGCCTGACGGCTGCCGCAATGTTCGGCCATGTCGACGAGCCCGGCCATGATCTTGTGGATGGTGTAGTAGGGGGCCCAGACGGTCCGCATGGACTCGACGCGGTCGAAAAAGCTCTCCGGAAAAGCGCTGAGGTATCCCGACGCCCCAAGCGACTTCTGGCATTCGGCCAGCGCGGCCACGATGGCTTCGGCTTTGGCCTTGACCCGGGCGTCTCCCGTCGAGGCGTACATCAGGGCCGACGCCGACAGAAAATGGCCGATCGTGTGACCCCGGAGCTCGACGTCGGACTTCTCCCAGCCGCCGTAGGCCTCCGCCTTCGAGGGCAGCCCGGCCGTGACCCGGAACATATGAAGAAGCCGGTCGTTGTCGAGGCTCATCATGTAGCCCAGGTCTCGCTCCATGGCCGCCTTGAACGGCCCGTCGAGAAGGCGGACGCTGCTTCAGATTGAAGGGATAGGCCCGGACGGGCACGACGGGCTTGACGGTGGCCGCGGCAAAGGTCGTATCGGCCAGCCCGGCCTTATCCTGAGCGATTGCCATGGCGGCGAAAGCGAACGCGATGAGGGCCATCCCTGTGACGTATCTGCGAGCGGCTTTCATGGGGCCTCCTGACAGGCATTAGTAGCATCCGGCCCTCCCTCTGTCAATTACGGCTCCGATCACGCTTCCCCCATTCGGGAGCTGAACCTTTTTTTCGCTAATTTCGGGGCGCTCGGTTTATAATCGGCATATGCCCCTCAAGGAGAATGAGCCATGACCTCGAAGCGCCTCCCGCCCCCGGGCTTGATCCCCCTTCTCGGCGCCCTGGCCGCCCTGGTCCTCCTCGCCCCGCTCCCCGCCGCCGCAGAGGACATGGCCCTCGACAACGGCCGCATCAGAGCCGCATTCAACGACCACGGACTCGTCTCCATCGGCACGCCCAAAACAGCCCGTTCGCTCGCTTTTTCCGCCGACCCCTCCTCGGTGACGATCGACGGCACGCCCATCCTCATCGGCAGCCTCGGTCCGGCCGAGATCGAGATGGCGCCGGCGAGGATCGTCTACCGCTACGCCCGCGACCCGTACACCTTCGATGTCGTCTACGAGCTCAAGCCCGCCTGGGACTTCCTGACCAAACAGATCATCGTGACTTCGGCCCGAACGCGCGTGTTCCGCATCCACAATGTCAGGCCGCTCGAAACGACGCTCGGCCGCTCCGTCGTCGAGGAACTGAAGCTCAAGGACGGAGCTTTCGGCGCCGTCTGCCGCTTCGCCGACGCCGATGCCGCCACGGGTCCCTCGTGGAGCGTTTTCTTCATGCTCCAGAACCCTTTCATGGCCTGGACGCGCGACGGCTCGGCGATCTCGGCCTCGTATGCCCCGGACATGGACTGGAGCCGGGATCTCGGGCCTTTCGCTTCCGACCGTCTCTGCATCGGCCTCACCGGGCTCTCGGGCACGCGCTTCCCGGCCAAGGCGGTGCCCGAGTGGACCTTTGTCCCCGACTACGACAAGCTTCTCGCCGGATCGCCGTCGATCGACGTCGCCGAAGCCAGCGCCCTCGTCGACTGCGTCCGCGCCTTCCTCCTCTACTATCCCGGCCGGAGCGTGCGCGTCCACATCCCTTGGTGCGAGAACGACTACCAGATCGATGTCGGGACCCCCGAGGGCGTCGAAGAGTACAAGCGGATCATAGACCGGGCCTCCGAGCTCGGGGTGACGCACCTCCTCTACACGCCGGCGAACAGCTCGCTCTCCCGTCTCGAAGACAACGCCGACTCCTGGGGCTGGGAGAACGTCCTTTGGTTCGGGCTCGGCCAGAAGCTCCGGAAGGGGGAGTGGGACCCGCGCCGCGACGACGTGCCGGCCGGGCTCAAGGCGATGCTCGAGTATGCCGCCTCGAAGAACCTCAAGCTCATGGCCTACGCCTATCCGTCGCTGCCCTTCCTCCAGAATCCCGAGTGGACCGCCTGGGCCGGGGCCGACGCCGCGAAATCGGGCGCCGATTCGGGCCAGCGCTCCTTCCAGGACTGGTGGCTGGACAAGCTCCTGTCTTTCATGAAGACGACGGGCGCGGCCGGATATTCTTTTGACCACTGGTGGATCGCCCAGGACAAGGCCTCGAGCAAGTACGCCCAGTGGTACGGATGCCGGCGCATCCTCGAAGGCCTGCGGCGCGGAGCCTTCGATGCCGTCGTCGACGGCCGCCAGCAATACCAGGGCTTCGGCCCCTGGACCTGGCTCGCCGGGACCTATCCGCACCCGACGCTGACCGACGAGCAGCCGGAGAGCTTCAAGGCCTTCCCCGACCTCCACACCGACCGCGTCTCGGCCAACCGGCAGCGGTTCGCCGCCTGGACCTACCGGGTCGAGCGCTTCACCCCGCCCGAGATCATGCCCGGCTTCATCACCCACCAGTCGGAGCGCAACGACGACAAAGAGGTCATGCGCCGGGACCGCTTCCGCCCCCGCGATTGGGACGTCCTCGGCTGGAAATACTCGCTCCTCTCTTCGATCGGCACGGCCCCCTTCAACCACGTCGTCAATTTCATCCCCGCCCGCGACACCGAGGAGTTCGCGGCCTTCTCGGACGAAGACAAAGCCTGGTTCCGGAAATGGCTCGACTGGACCGACGAGAACGCGCGCTACCTTCACGCCCTGCGACCCATCATCGGCCCGCCCGCGGCCGGCCGCGTCGACGGCACGGCGGCCATCGTCGAGGACCGCGGCATCGTCTTTCTCTTCAATCCCAATCCCGGCGCCCGGGAGGCGCGCTTCAAGCTCGACCCCACGATCGGCTTGGTCAAGGGCGAAAAGCTCATGATCAAGGAGCTCTATCCGGAGGAAGGCCGGCTCGTCGGCTCGCCCGAGGGCCTCTGGGCTTACGGCCGTGAAGTCGCGCTGTCCCTCCCCGGACGCGAGGCGGCCGTCTACGAGGTCTTTCCGGCCCCCGCCGAGATCACGGAGCCCATCCTCTTCAACGTCCGGGGCGCCGCGGCGCTCAGCGGCACGCGTCTCGTGCTGACCGACGTCACCGCCGAAACGGGAACGTCGCGCCCGATCGTCGTCCGTCTTCCCGAGAAGACGCGCGTCCGCGCCCTGTCCGTCAACGGCGTCGCCTGCCCGTTCAAGACCGGCCAGGGACTGATCACGGCGACGGTGCGCTTCGCCGGCCGCGCCTTCTCCAAGTCCCAGAACGCGGGCCAGGTCCCGGCCGGCTTCACAGGCGGGATCTACAAGGCCCGGATCACGGTCCCGGCCCGCGTCTTCACCCAGCTCGCCGGGCGAAAAAAAGCCTGGCCCGTGACCTACACCGAGGACGACCTCCGCGCCCCCTGGCTCGGGTCGTGGCGGCTGCTTCTCCACATCCCCATCATCGAGGGCACGGACGCCATGGACGTCAGCCTGAAGATCAACGGCATGCCCGTCGAAGTCCTCAAGGGCTACAACAGCGTCTATCCGCATTCGCCCGGGCGGACCTTCATCGGGCACTACGCCGACCTGTCGCGTCTCCGGCCCGATGCCCCCTGCGACATCGAGGTCATGCTGCCGACGCTCGAGCCGGGGCGGTTCGAAGGCGTCTTCTTCGAGAACGTCGAGACCGAATATACGCGGCGCATCCTGGCCCCAGCGGCGCCGGCGGCGAAGAAACCCGTGCCGAAGAAGTGAGCGTCAATCAAAACCGGATTCTCTTTTCGTCCTTCTTGGCATGATCCATATAAGTTCCCTGGATCCCGGAAGAGACTCTATTTGGCTTTTCTGGGCTTGAGAGCGAGGGCCGAAGGGGTGACGGCCAATCCCCCAAGGGCGGTGCAGCGGAGCTCGGCCGGAAGCATCCGGCCGGACGAAAAAGACGCGTCGATCGTCTCGTCGAGGGGGACCGGATTCCTGTAGCCGCCGAGGACGAGATCGGCGCAGACGAAGGCACTCGACGCCGCCACAGCGTTCCGGGTGTGGCAGGGGACCTCGCAGAGGCCCTGGACCAGGTCGCAGACAGAGCCCATGGTGTTCTGAAGGGCCACGGCCGCGGCATCGGCCGCCCGGGCAGCGCTTCCGCCGGCCGCTTCGACCACCGCCGCGGCGGCCATGGCCCCGGCGGCCCCGATCTCGACCTGGCATCCCGCGACCTCAGCGGCGAAGGTCGCCCGCCGGGCGATGATCGTGCCGACCGCAGCCGCGGCCAGAAGGGCCAGGGCCGTCCTTTCGCCGTCGAGACGCCCCTCCTCGACCAACGTGACGACGACCCCAGGCAACACACCCGCCGAGCCGCCGGTCGGAGCGGCCAAGACGATGCCCCCGCTATTGGAGACGTGGAGGGCGGCCATCGCCCTGGCCGCAGCCCTCGTATGGAAACCCCCGGCCGGGAGATCCCGCCTGGCCTCGGCCCGGAAGATCCGCCCGGCGGTCGGCTTCAAAATCTTCATGCCGAGTCCGCGGCCCGCCAGGCCCCGGCGTACGGACTTGCTCATGATCTCGAATCTCCGTCCCATTTCTCCAAGGATTTCGGCTTCTCCAAGTCCCAGGAGCTGGGCTTCGTAGGCCAAGGCTATCCGGCCCAGCGAGACGCGCCGTCGACGCGCCAGCGCGACCATCTCCGCCGCGGACTGGAAGAGGGGCGTCCCTTTTTGAATGAAGAACAGGGGAGGAGCGGCCCAGATCCCGCGGACTCCTTCGAGCCTGTCCATCGCAGTCAGGGACTCCGGTCCGAGGGGCGCGGTCCTCTTGAAGGCCAGCAGCACTTCGCCGCGTTCGGTCGAGCGGGCGGGCCTGCCCATCATCCGGCCGTCGGCGGCGACGATCGTCTCGACCGCCCGGGCCTTCCGGCCTTCAACGAGGACCAGGACCTCGTAGGACTTGCCGTCGAGGCGTACCGGGCGGCCGTCGAGCCGGGTCACAAAGACCATCCCGCCGCCGATCGACTGGGCGGTCGCACGAAGCTCCCGGCCGCTTCGTCCGGCGAGCTCGATGGCCACGGTGTTCGGATGGTCGGCCCCTTGGAGTGAAGCGATTCGGAACCGCGGCCGGAGTCCATGCCCCGGGGCGAGGACCAGGGCCCTGGCAAAGCGCTCGTCGGTGATGGGCCAGCCGAGGAGGCCTGCGGTCAGGGCCAGATCGACGCCCTGCTGACGGTAGGTCGCGGCATAGGAACCGTTCGGATCGAAAGTGAACGCGGCCTTCGCCGGCTCCTCCCCGAGCAGGGAGCGGACGAGCCGGCCGATGTGATAGGACCCGGCCGTATGGGAGCTCGAGGGCCCGCGCATGACCGGTCCGAGGACGTCGTTGAGGATGCTGATGAACTCCATCGTCATTCCTTCAGCCCAGGACCAGGGCGGCCACCGCCAGGTCCTCGACGGCATTGCCCACGGATTTGAAGACGGTGATCTCTTCGGCCGAGCGGCGGCCCGGCTTAAGGCCGGCCAGGACCTCGCCGATCTCGGCCCGGATATGGCTTTCATCGATGATACTCTCGCGGAGGGGAATGATGATGTCGCCGGCCTCTTCGAGGGAGGCCCGCCTGTCATCGACGAAAAGCGCGGCCCGGCGGATGGTTTCGCCCGGGACCTCGCGGACGTGAGGCTTGTAGGACCCGACCGCGTTGATGTGGACGCCGGCCTTGAGGTCCCCGTCGCGGAACACGGGCTCCGCCGATGTCGTCGCCGTCGAAACGATGTCGGCCTCGCGGAGGGCCGAAAGAGAGTCCGCTGGCTCGACGTCGAGGGCGAGCGCGCGTCCCATCTCTTCGGCGAAGGCGGCCGCTGCCCGGGGGTCGGTATCGACCACGAAGGCCTTGCGGAGCGGCCGAACGGCCGCGATGGCCTCGAGCTGGGTCCTGCCCTGGACGCCGGCGCCGAAGATGGCGGCCACCCTGGCGTCCCGGCGGGCCAGGGCGTCCGTGGCGGCGCCTGACGCGGCGCCCGTCCGGACGGCCGTGAGATGGCCCGCTTCGAGGACGGCCAGTGGCGTCCCCAGCTCGGCGTCCATGACGATGGTGAGGGCCTGGGCGAAAGGCAATCCCTTCGCCGGATTGTCCTCGCAGAGCGAGATGAGCTTGAGGCCGATCCGCTTCGGGCCGGGGAGATAAGCCGGCATGATCAGGGCCGTTGTCCGGAAACCGGCGATCTCGAGGCTCGTCCGCGGCGGGACGATGGCCCGTCCGGTCGAGAGCTGGACGAGCGCGTCCGCCACCGCCCGGATGGCGCCGGGCATGGTCAGGGCGCTCCGGATCTCCCCGGTCGTGACGTAGCGGATCGGCGTCGTCGGGTCCATGGGCGTCTCCTGGCGGTCATTCTATCAGACATCTCCGGGGATGATAATGGCCTGGCGGGCCGCGAACCGGCCGGCATTTGACTTGAGGCGCCTTGTCGAATATCTTTAGTCGCGCGTCGTCTTCGGCAGGAAAGGACATCCGAACATGGACCGCAAGCCGATCCTCAACGTCAAATCCCTCAAGGAGCAGGTTTATGAGTACCTCCGCGAGCAGATGAGGCGCGGCGAGATCCTGCCCGGATCGGCCATCGACATGGAGGAGACGTCGAAAAAGCTGGGCGTCAGCAAAACCCCGCTCCGCGACGCCCTGCTCCAGCTCGAGATGGAGGATTTCGTCACCATCCTGCCGCGGCGCATGGTCGTCGTCAACGCCCTCTCGGAGCAGGACATCCGTAACTACTACGAGATCATCGGATCGCTCGAGAGCATGGCCCTCCTCAAGGCCTTCGACCGCATGACACCGTCCGACATCGACGGCATGCAGACGCTGAACGACGGCATGCGCGAAGCGCTCGCGGCCACCAACTTCGACCTCTACTACGAGAAGAACCTGGCCTTCCACAACACCTTCCTCGATCTCTGCGGGAACGTCAGCCTGGTCAAGCTGGCCAACAACCTGAAGAAGCGTCTGTATGATTTCCCTCGCCCCAAGGGCTTCGTCAAAGAATGGGAGGAGGCCTCCGTCGGCGAGCACCAGGCCTTGATCGATCTCCTGCGCGCCGGCCGGAGCCAGGATGCGGCCAACCACGTCCGGGACGTCCACTGGTCGTTCGAGGTCCAGGAGCGTTTCGTCCGCAGATACTATCCGGCTGTCACCAAGCCCGCCGAATGAACCGGACGTGAAGGCCCCGATCCTGACCGCAGCTCGATCCGGTCAGCGTCCCCGAGCCCGGGCCGCTGTCCTTCCTGTCGCTTTTCTGGGGATGGTCCTCGGCGCAGCGTCGCTCGCCGGGGCCGCGCCCAGGGCCGAAGCCCCGCAGGACCCGACGACGGTCGTCTGGGCGGCCCGCCCGGCCGACAAGTGGGAGAACGCGCACCCCGTCGGCAATGGCCGGCTCGGGGCGATGGTCTTCGGCAGGACGGACGAAGAGAGGATCCAGCTTAACGAGGAGACCTACTGGACCGGCGGGCCGTACTCCACGACCGTCAAGGGCGGGGCGGCCGTCCTGCCCGAGATCCAGCGGTTGATCTTCGAAGGCCGGCTCAAGCAGGCCCACATCCTCTTCGGCCGCCGGCTCATGGGCTATCCGGTCGAGCAGCAGAAATATCAGTCCCTCGGCAACTTCGTCCTGCGTTTCCTCGCCGACGATCCGATCGCCGATTACCGGCACTCCCTCGACCTCGACTCGGCGGTGGACACAACCTCCTACATGGCGGGCGGCGTCCGCTACACGCGGCGGGTCTTCTCGAGCCCGGTTGATCAGGTCCTCGTCATCCGGCTCACGGCCGACACGCCGGGTCGGATCTCCTTCCGGGCTCAGCTCAGGGGCGAGCGGAACGAGGCCCATTCGAACTACGCCACCGACTATTTCCGCATGGACGGCCTGCCGCCCGACGGGCTGGTTATCAAGGGGAAGTCGGCCGACTACATGGGCGTTGCCGGGAAGCTGCGCTACGAGGCGCGGCTCAAATCCGTCGCGGAAGGCGGGACGATGGCCCTCGAGGAGGACGAGCTCGTCATCGCCGGCGCCGATGCCGTGACCCTTCTCATCGCCGCCGCCACGAACTTCGTCAGCTACAAGGACGTCTCCGGCGACCCGGGCGCCCGCGTCGCCGCGGCTCTCGATGGCGCGGCCGGCAAGTCCTTCGATACGCTCCTCGAGGCCCACGTCCGCGAGCACCGGCGGCTGTTCCGGCGCGTCGAGATCAAGCTGCCGTCCGGTCCGACGTCGGACCTGCCGACCGCGGAGCGCATCAAGGCTTTCGACGGGACGAACGATCCGGCCCTGGCCGGTCTCGTCCTTCAGTTCGGCCGCTATCTCCTCATCTCATCGTCCCGGCCGGGGACCCAGCCGGCCAACCTCCAGGGCATCTGGAACGACAAGATGAATCCGCCCTGGGATTCCAAGTACACGACCAACATCAACACCGAAATGAACTACTGGCCGGCCGAGGTCGGGAACCTGGCCGAGTGCGCCGAACCTCTTTTTCGAATGATCCGTGAGCTCACCGACCAAGGGAGCGACGTGGCCCGGGAGCACTACGGCGCCCGGGGGTGGGTCTTCCATCAGAATACGGACATCTGGCGCGTCGCTGCGCCCATGGATGGGCCGAGCTGGGGGACGTTCACCGCCGGCGGCGCCTGGCTGGCGACGCATCTCTGGGAGCATTATCTTTTTACCGGCGACAAGGCCTTCCTGAAGGATTATTATCCTGTCCTGAAGGGGAGCGCCGAGTTCTTCCTCGATTTTCTCGTCCCCCACCCGACTTACGGCTGGCTGGTCACGAATCCTTCGACCTCGCCGGAGAACTTCCCGGCCGTGCCCGGACAGGTCCCGTTCTTCGACGAGATCACGACCTTCATGACGACGACCTCCATCTGCGCCGGATCCACCATCGACATGCGCATTCTCGACGCGCTCTTCGGCCAGGTCGCCGCGTCGGCGAAGATCCTGGGCGTCGACGCGGAATTCCGGACCAAGGCGCTCGAGGCGCGGGCCAAGCTCGCGCCGATGCGCATCGGCCGCCGAGGCAATCTCCAGGAATGGCTCGAAGACTGGGACGAGACGGAGAAGAGCCATCGTCACATCTCGGGTCTCTGGGGTCTTTACCCGGGCCATGAGATCTCGGGGCGCCAGACGGGCGGGGCGGCCCAAGCGGCCCGGTTCGTCCTGGACCAACGCGGCCTTCCGGGCAACGGCTGGTCGTCCGCCTGGAAGGCGGCCTGCTGGGCCCGCCTCGGCGACGGGGCCAAAGCCCTGGAGAACTTCCGCTATGCCATGAACAATTACACGACCCCGAGCCTGTTCTCGATCTGCAGCGGCGCCCTCCAAGTGGACGGCGCTCTCGGTTTTAGCGCGGCTATCGCCGAAATGCTGCTCCGATCACAGAATGGCGAGATCGAATTCCTGCCGGCCCTTCCCGAATTGTGGCGTGATGGGGAGGTCCGCGGGCTGCGGGCCCGAGGCGGATTCGAGATCGGCCTGAAATGGTTGAACGGCAAACTCTGGCGGGCGACCATCTTGTCCACCATCGGCGGAACTTGCCGCGTCCGGATCCCGTTCCCCCTGCCCGTCATGTCGTTGCATGAGCTGATCAGGCCGTCTTCCACCGACGCCGGGCTCATCGAATTCAAGACCGAGCCCGGCCGCACCTATGTCCTGACGCCCCAATGAACCAACACCCAGGGAGGTCCACTGCCATGACCCGACGCCTGAAGACCCTCGTCCTCTTCGCCCTCCTCCTCGTTGGGGTTTCCACCTTGGCTGCCCCGGCCCAGGAAAAGCCCGTGCCGGAGAAAGCCTTCGACCCCGTCCTGACCGTCGAGCGGATCTTCGCCGGTCGCGAATTCGCCGCCGAGCGCTTCGGCCCGGCCCGCTGGATGAGCGACGGCGAATCCTACACGACGCTCGAGCCCAGCGCGGAGGCGAAAGGCGGCCGCGACCTCGTTCTCTACCGCGCTGAAACCGGTGGGCGCTCGGTTCTGGTTTCCGCCGCCAGGCTCGTCCCGGCCGCCGCCTCCGGGCCGCTGGACATCGAGGACTACGCCTGGTCTCCGGACGGCAAGGTGCTCATCGTCTTCACAAACTCGAAACGCGTCTGGCGCCAGAACACGCGCGGCGACTTCTGGACCTACGAATTGGCCACCGGTCGCCTCCGCCAGCTCGGCCGGGATTTCGAGGCCTCGAGCCTGATGTTCGCCAAGCTCTCGCCCGACGGCCGGAAGGCCGCCTATGTCGTCAAGAACAACATCTATGCCGAAGACCTGGCCACGGGGCGCGTCGTCCAGCTGACCTCCGACGGGGGGCCGGACGTCATCAACGGCACGGCCGATTGGGTCAGCGAAGAGGAGTTCAGCATCCGTGACGGCTTCCGCTGGAGCCCGGACAGCGTCTCGATCGCTTTCTGGCAGTTCGATACGACGCGCGTGCCGGTCTTCACCATGATCAACAACACCGACAGCCTCTACCCGGTGACGACGAGCTTCAAGCATCCCAAGCCCGGCCAGCCGAACTCTGCCGTCCGGGCCGGTGTCGTCCCGGCCGCGGGCGGGCCCGTCGTCTGGATGAGGACGCCGGGTGACCCGTCGAACACATACCTCGCCCGGCTCGAGTGGGCCGGCAACTCGCACGAGGTCGTCCTGCAGCATCTCACCCGCCTTCAGAACACGCTCAGCGTCCTTGTCGGAGACGTCGCGACGGGCGCGGTCCGGACGATCTTTACGGATACCGATGAGGCCTGGGTCGAGATCATGGACGACTTCGTCTGGCTCGACCGCGGCCAGCGCCTTTTATGGCTCAGCGAGCGCGACGGCTGGCAGCACGCCTACGCGGTCGGCCGCGACGGGGGCGAGGCCAGAGCTCTTGACGCCGGGCGACTACGACGTTCTGAGCGTCAACGCCGTCGACGAGAAGGGCGGCTGGCTCTACGTCACGGCGTCGCTCAGCGACGCGACCAAGCGCTTCCTTTATCGCGTCCGGATGGACGGGAAGGGCAAGCCGGAGCTTGTCGGGCC
Source organism: Candidatus Aminicenantota bacterium (assembly GCA_963743205.1). GTDB lineage: Bacteria > Acidobacteriota > Aminicenantia > Aminicenantales > Saccharicenantaceae > RBG-16-66-30. The sequence goes on along the minus strand of CAVUOW010000005.1, from coordinate 575,472 downwards.
CGCCGGGCAGGGAGGCCTCCACCGGTTCGACATTTCTCCCTCGGCCCGCTGGGCCTTCCACTCGTTTTCAACCCTCGACGAGCCCCCGGTGACCGAGCTCGTGCGGCTGCCGAAAGGCGACGTCATCCGGCCGCTGGCGGCCAACAAGGAGCTCCGCGCCAAGGTCGGGGCCCTGTCCCGGAAACGGGCCGAGTTCTTCAAGCTCGCGATCGGCGACGGCGTCCAGGTCGACGGCTGGCGCATCCTGCCGCCCGACTTCGACCCGGCCAAAAAGTATCCCCTCGTCGTCTACGTCTACGGCGAGCCGGCCGGCCAGACCGTGCAGGACGGTTGGGGCGGCAGCGGTTATCTTTGGCACCTCATGCTGGCCCAGCGCGGATACATCGTCGCGAGCTTCGACAACCGCGGCACGCCGGCGCCTCGCGGCCGCGCCTGGCGCAAATCGATCTATCGGCAGATCGGCATCCTGGCCTCGGCCGATCAGGCCGCGGCCGTCAGGGCGGCCGTCTCCGCGTGGCCTTTCGTCGACGCCGAGCGCATCGGCGTCTGGGGCTGGAGCGGCGGCGGATCGATGACCCTCAACGCCATGTTCCGCTATCCCGATCTCTACAAGGCCGGCCTCTCCGTGGCTTCGGTCCCCGACCAGCGGCTCTATGATACGATCTATCAGGAGCGCTATATGGGACTGCCCGGCGACAATGCCGAGGGCTACAAGAACGGCTCGCCCATCACCTTCGCCAAGGACCTGAAAGGACAGCTCCTTATCGTCCATGGCACAGGGGACGACAACGTCCATTACCAGGGCTTCGAGCTCCTCGTCAACGCGCTCGTGGCGGCCAACAAACAATTCCGCATGATGGCCTACCCGAACCGTTCGCATGGCATCTACCGAGGGACAGGGGACGACTCTCCACCTCTACACGATGTTCACCCGCTTCTTCGAGGAGAACCTGCCGCCGGGCGGCCGCGCCCGGTAGACGGGACGACAGGCCGCAGGCCGTTCAGACGCGCAGGAAAACTTTCTTCTTATAAAGGAAATAAAGGACCAGCCACTCGACGACGATCGTGCCCGCTTCGAGGACGAGGACGCCGGACGTTCCCGCGAGCCGGGCCAGCCCGCCGAACCAGAACTTGCTCGTAGAGTCGAAGTCGATCATCCGCGTCCCCAGGTAGATCGTGATCGAATTCAGGCCGATGACACGGAAAGCGAACGACCATTTCTGGAGCTTCCAGACATCGATGACCAGATAGAACAGGGCCAGCAGGATGAACGACAGCCCGGCCGCGTAGATATCGAACGTCGCCGTCCAGGCCTTTTTGATGAGGGGATAAAAGCCCCCGAGAACGTAGCCGGCGATCATCAGGCCCATGCCGGTCCCGGCGAGGACGATGGTCTTGCGATAGGCGGAGATCTTTCGAGCCTTGAGGACGAGGCCGGCCAGAGCCCCCATCAGCGTCACCGATGTGGCCGAGAGGATGCACAGGATCCCCTCGGGGTCGAAGATCTTGTCGTAGAGCCGTCCCGGCAGGAGCAGCCGGTCGACCCAGCCGTTGATCGTGCCCTCGGGCGTCAGCACGCCGGCGCCGATACCAGGCACCGGGACGAGCAGCTGGACGGCCGCGTACCCGGCGAGAATGCCGGTCAGGGCGATCAGACGGCCCCGCAGGCTGCGGATGTTGAGCATGATCAAGGCGGCGAAGAGATAGGCCAAACCGATCTGCCCGAGGACGCTGGCGTAGCGCTGGGTGGCGAACTGGAGGTCCGTCAGGTGGTTATAGACGAATCCCAGAAAAACGAGGAGCAGGGCCCGCTTGACCAGCTTGAGATAGATCGGCCGCTTATCGGCGGCCGTCTCGGCCTTGGCCAAGAGCGAGAACGGGATGGCCACCCCGGAGATGAACATGAACAACGGAAAGATGAGGTCGTAGAAATGGAACCCGGCCCACTCGGCGTGCTCGAGCTGCGCCGCCCAGCCGCGGGCCCAGCCCCAGTTCGTCACCTCGGCCAGGGACCGGAAAAAGGCGTCACCGCCGATGATCCAGAACATGTCGAAGCCGCGCAGGGCGTCGAGCGAGAGGAGCCGCGTTTTCACCGGGGTCGTCGCTTCCATCTATCTCTCCTTAAGGTTGAAGAGGAGCCGGGCGGCCGCCGCGCCGCCGCGGTCCTCGCGCGCATAGAACGAAGCGTCGATCGAGCCGAGAGGCGTCAGGGCGATGCCGAGCGTCTTGCCGTCGATCAAGCGCTGGAGAACGGGGATGGGGATGGTCAGATAGGTCTTGCCCCCGTCCCCGGCCGTTACAGGCCAATCGATGATCATCTGCGGGTCGAGGACGAGATCGCGCGGCGCGCCCCTCGAGAGCCCCGTCCACGTGGCTGTCCGCTCGTCCCAGACCGGTTCCCCGCCGATCGTCTCGACGACCCTGAGGAGGCCGAAGTCGGGGCGCTCGTCCGTCGACAGCTCGAGAGAGCGGGTCGTCAGCTCGAGGAGGCCCGGCCCGGCGACCTTCCGTCCTGCGAGCGTGCCGAAGTCCCAGCGGAGAAGGGCCACCCGTGTTCCGCCGGCCGAGATGACGGCGGCCTTGCCGCCGGCGTCCGCGATCGTCCAACCGTTGAGATTGACCCCGGGTTCGGCGAGATCGACGGTCATGTCCGCGGCGACGGGGACCCGGACCGAGAACGACGCCGGGTCAGAGACCGGCGGTTGGTAGGGGATGGGCGGACCCATGTCCGGTCCCGTCTTTGCGGCGTCGACGACATCGACCTTGAAATAATCGACGTCGACGCGATAGCGGCCGAGGCCCCAGTCCATAAGGGCCATCTGGGCGTTGACGGTATCGCCCGGCCCGGCCTTGAACCCGCGAGTGGTCATGCTGATCGTGTACCAGGTCCCGGTCTCGGCCAGATCGTACTCCATGAGGTGGCTGTGGAAGTCGGTCGTCTTCTGGGTATTGAGATGGAGGTTGACGCGGCGAGGGGCATGGTCGGTCCGGATGCGGGCTTCGATCCGGAGCTCGTGGCCGGGCTTTTCGAGGAGGCCGAGGTCGAGCGAGCCAGAGACGCGGCGGATGATGAAGGCCCACCAAACGTTTCGTCTGTCCTTCGTCGTGTCCACGGTGATCGTGGCGAAGCCGGGACCCTGGACGATGTCCATGACCGCATGACCCTCTCCCGTGACGAAGCCCCAGCCGTTCGCCCCGGCCGGGTCCTTGGCCAGGACCGGTCCCTTGAAATCGTCGCGGAACTGGGCCGAGAGGGGCGCGCCACAAAGGAGCGCGGCCAAGAGGAGAAGCCCTGTTCGAGCCAGGAGCGGGGGAGTCTTCATGCGCGGCGGCTCAGAGCTTGTAGCCGATCTTGCGCAGGAATCCCTTGCGCCAGGCGATGCCGTCCGGGCCCTCGATGCCTTTCGTCCGGACGCCGTCGACGACCCCGAGGATCGCCCGGCCCTGGTCCGTCTCGGCCACGATGACCTCGGCCGGGTTGGCCGTGGCGCAGTAGATGCCGCAGACCTCGGGCACGGCCTTGATGGCGTTGAGGATGTTCACCGGGAATCCGCCGGTCATGAAGACCAAGAACGCATGTCCGGCCCCGAGGGCCAGGGCGTTCTTCTTGGCGATCTCGATGAGCGCCTCGTCGTTGCCGGTATGCCGGACGAGGGCCAGGCCCGACGACTCGCAGAAGGCGATGCCGAACTTCATCTGCGGCGCCGTCGTGACGATGGCCTCGTGGAGGTCCTCGACCGTCTTGATGAAGTGGGCCTGGCCGAGGATGAAGTTCATGTCCTCGGGCTTGTCGATGGGGACGACCTTGATGTCCATAGGTCCCTCCTCGTTCGGTTTGGCTTCATTATAAGGACTCGCCCCGGGCATATCAACGGTCTCCGGGGGCGGGCCGCCGGCGTTGACAGCGGCACGCCCGGATGTTATCGTTTTTTCGCGTGTCCCATTCAATGACCGGTGCTCTTCGGAAGGCGGCCGTCCCGCTGATCCTCGCTCTGTTCCTCGTCCTGCCCGCCGCCGCCGGCCCCGGCACGCCCCCGCCGGGCCTTCCGGCACGGCTCAATCTGTTGCTCATCACGATCGATACGTTGAGGGCCGACCGCGTCGGAGCCCTCTCCTCCAAGAGCTCTATAACGCCCAACATGGACCGGTTGGCGTCGCGCAGCGTCGTTTTCACTCGAGCGTTTGCCCACACGCCCATGACCCTGCCTTCCCACACGAACATCCTCTTGGGCACGACCCCCTCGTTCCACGGCGTCCATGATAATGCCGATTTCATGGTTCGTGGAGAATTCCTGACCCTGGCCGAACATCTCCAGGCCCGGCACTACGCCACGGGCGCCTTCGTGGGGGGCTTCCCGCTGGACTCGTATTTCGGCCTCGACCAGGGGTTCGCGGTCTACGACGACGCCTTCCGCAAGCGCGAGGGAGGCCTCGACGACAGGACCGCCGACCTTGGGGAGCGGCCGGCCGGGGAGGTCTGGAGGGTGGCCCAAAAATGGCTGCGGGCGCAGAAGACGCCCTGGTTCCTCTGGATCCATTTTTATGACCCCCACGAGCCGTACGATCCGCCCGAGCCCTATCGGACGCGATTCGCCCGGGATCCCTACGACGGGGAGGTCGCCTACGCGGATGCCGTGCTGGGGGACGTCCTTGACGCTCTCCGGGACGCGGGCGTGGAGGAGACGACCGCCGTCGTCTTTACCGGCGATCACGGCGAATCGCTCGGAGAGCATGACGAGGATACCCACGGGTTCCTGGCCTACAACGCGACGATGTGGATCCCGCTGTTCGTCCGGGCGCCGGGGATCGCGCCCCGCGTCGTCGGCCAGAACGTCTCTCACATCGACATCTTCCCCACGGTCTGCGACATCCTCGGTATCGAGCGCCCGGGCAGCCTGCAGGGGGCCTCGCTTCGTCCGCTCATGCGCGGCAAGAAGATGCCCGAGCGGCCGGTCTATTTCGAGGCGCTCAGTCCCTACTACACCATGGGTTGGGCGCCGCTCCGCGGCTTCATCGACGGACAGAAAAAATTCATCGATTCTCCCCTCCCTGAGCTCTACGACCTTAGCAAGGACTTCAGCGAGACCCGCAACCTGGCCGGCGATGTCGATGTCGCCGCCCTCAGGAAGAGACTGGAGACCATCGTCCTTAGCCAATCCTCGGAGGAAAGCGCCCGGGCCGAACGGGCGCCCGACCCGGCGGCGCTCGAGAAATTGAGAAGCCTGGGCTATCTTGGCGGCCTGCCCGGGCCGCGGAAGGCCTCCTTCGGTCCCGAGGATTCCGTGGCCTCGCTCCTCCCTTACCAGAACAGGGCGGCAAAGGCCATGGAGCTCTATCGTCAGGGCAAGACGACCGAGGCGATCGCCGCCCTGAGGGAAATCCTGGCGGCCCGCAAGAACATCAGCGCGGCCTATGTCGACCTCGCGACCATCTATCGAAAGGAACACGCGCTCGACGAAGCCGCCGCCGTGTTGCGCGCCGGCGTCGAGGCCTTGCCCGAGAACTATGAGGTCCATTTCCAGGACATCGTGTGCCTTTACGAGTCCGGCCGTTTCGACGAGGCCCTGGGCGCCTTCGAAACGCGAAACTTACCCCAGGCCGAGTTCGATCCGGTGATCTGGAACTACATCGGTCTGGCCCGATGGAAAAAGACCGATGTCACCGGGGCCCTGGCCAGTTTCGACAAGTCGCTGGCCATCGACAACGAACTCGCCCTCACCTACCACAACCGGGGGACCGTTCAGTTCGATGTCTTTCGCCGGACGGGGCGGTCCGAATCCTACGACAGAAGCCCTGGCCGACTTTCAAAAGGCCATCAGTCTCGACCCGGCGTACAGTCCCGCCTACCTCAGCCTCGGGGTGGCCTATTTCCAGGCCGGGCGCTTCGCCCTGGCGATCGGGCAGTCTGGAGAAGGCCCTATCCCTGGACGCCGGGCTCGACGAGGCCTACTTCTTCCTCGGTTCCGCTCGAGCTGAAGATGGGCGATAAGCCCTCGGCGTATCGCCATCTGACCCGGTTCAAGACCACTCCCGCCTACGAAAGCCTCTCGCCCGCCGCGAAGAAACGCGTGGATAACGACATCCTCGAGTGCAAACCCGGAAGATGAAGTCAGGTTTCTGTTATTTCTTCAGCAGGACGCGGTCCCCCTTGGACGGGTCGGGCGGGAAAACATCCTGGACAGAAAAATCCACCCAGATCAGCATCTCGGCATTCGGCGTCGCGGCCAGGATGCGGTCTCCGATCTCCTTGACCGGGTCCTTCATCGAGCCCCACCATGGCTTGTCGGTCCGATAGCCGTACTGGAACCCGACGGGCGCCGGGGCGAAGGTCTTGCCCCACTTGGCGAACTCCTCGATCATGTCGTCCGACGACTTGAAGATCTGGCTGTCGTCGACGAACACGATGCCGTCGCGGAAAGTCGGGGGCATGACGTCCTCGCGGAAGTGCTTCAAGAACATGCGGTAGGAGGGATTGTGGGAGCGGGCCGCCGCGAGCCAGGTCCGGGCCAGCTCGTCGGTCACCGGGTCGCCGAGGTCGGGGTTGTTGGAGCGGTGCCACTCGATATCGACGCCGACCCCGATGACGCACTTGTGATGGCCGTAGTGGTCGAGCATCACGTGGAAAGCCTTGTCGACGGGCGCCCAGCCCGGCTCGGTCTGGAGCCAGACGTTATAGCCGAGCTGATCGAAGAGCCGGAGCACGGGCTCGCTGATGTCTTCCGGCATGCCGGTGATGAGCGGATCGCCGCCGGGAGGGACCGGGAAGGACATCTCGGTGCCGCGTCCCTTCAGCCGGCTGACGATCCAGATGGCTTCCGGCTTCGCGCCGGGGAACTTGGCCGCGATCTCGACGCCGGTGCGGGCCCAATATCCCGGGCCGGGATCGTTCGGCCGGCCGTAGGTCGAGCTGCGTATGCCCGCGCCCTTGAGATTGTCCGTCCTTTGCGCCAACGCCAATAAGGCCATCGCCACGGTCAATACGACCGTCAACACGGCCGCCGTGCTCAGCATCACAGTGAAGATATTTGGCTTCTGCCTTTTCATGGTCATGTCGATCGTTCTCCTCGATGGGGTCCGGCCGCACCCGGCCGTTGCGACTATATCATGGGGGGATAGCCGTTGCATAGCTCCGGCCGCTAAAGATAGATCAGGATCAGAGCGTCGGCGACCATGGCCGGCTTGTCCGCCCCCTCGACTTCCAGGGTGTTCTCGACCGTGAGCAGGACACGGCGGAAGCCGCGCTTTTCGATCTTTTTGAGGACAGCTCTGTTGCGGACCCGCGAGCCGGCCCGGACCGGAAGGGGAAAGCGGACGCGGTCAAGTCCGTAGTTGACGGCCATGCGGACGCGGCCCGTGAAGGCGTCGATCGAATAATTGAAGAAGGGGACGAGAGAGAGCAGCAGAAAACCGTGGGCGACCGTCCCGCCAAGGGGACTGCGGGCCGCCCGCTCCGGATCGACGTGGATCCATTGGCGGTCCTCCGTCGCCGCGGCAAAGGCGTCGATCCGCTCCTGGGTGACGGCGAACCAGTCGGACAGCCCCACCTCGCGGCCGACCGTGACCTTGAGCCTCTTCAAGCTCAGCCTTTTCCCGAATATCGCCATCCCGGTCCTTGTCCCGCGCCTCCGCCGACCCATGATGACAGAAGGACGGAGCCGAATCAAGACGCGGATCGCCCTCGCGGCTGTGGCGGTCATTCTCGTCGTCCCGGCGAAAGAACGCTGCGAGTGGCTGCTGAGGTCCTGGACCAGGTTCGTCGCCGACCCGAAAAGTCCCCTTGGGCAGGAATTGTATCGCCCTGCACCAGGGCCTGACCTATCGACCACGCCGAAATTCGGCCCTTTCCTCTCTTCTTAAAGTTTCTATCTCATTGTTAATTAATATTTTATAGAAAACAGTTCGATTTTGGTACGGAACTTGCCATTCATTGGGTATCCGCAGACGTGGAGGCCTGCGGCCGGGGAGGTTCACGATCTTCTCGGCCGGGCGAATAGACAAAAAAGGAGGCCCGATGAACAAGATCTGGAAGACACTGGCGATCGGCGCGGTGGTGGCCATGCTCGTCCTTCCGCGCATGGCGGCGGCAGACGTGAAGTTCGGCATCAAGGGTGGAGTCAACGTCGCCAACGTCAACGGCAACTTCTCCGACAGCGTCTCGAATTGGAAGAGCCGGGTCGGCTTCTGCGGCGGGATATTCCTGGAGCTCAACATCGGCCGGCTCCTGACCATCCAGCCCGAGATCCTTTACACGATGAAGGGGGCCGAGGCCACGCTCGACGAAGGCGCGCTCACCGGGACGGGAAAGCTCCGGTTCGATTATCTCGAGATCCCCATCCTCCTCAAGGTCCGGATCCCCACAGGCGATATCCATCCGTTCGTATTCGCCGGCCCGGCGATCGGCTTTAACTTGAAGGCCGCCTTCCAAGACATCACCGGCAGCTCGAGCGACGTCGCGGGCATGAATAAGGTGGATTACAGCGCGGTCTTCGGCGGAGGCCTCCAGCTCGGCCGCTCGATCCATATCGACGCGCGCTACACGCTGGGACTCCAGAAGCTCGAGGTCCCCGATCTCGGAACGATCGACCTGAAGAACGGCGTGCTCTCGGCGACGATCGGTCTGGCTTTCTGAGCCGTCTAGAGGACGATCTCCCGGTTGTCGCGGCCGGGCACGAGGACGACCCCGTTGGCCCGGCCGAGTTCTCGGATCGCGGCACGGGCCCGGGGAATGTCTTTGTAAAACCAGCCGCCGAAGTGAACGAGCACAAACCGGCGGCAATAAGCTTTGAAAATGCGGACGAGGTCCGGCAGACCCGTGTGCCCATAAATTTGGCCCGTCGCCTTGTCCCTGATGATGAGACCGCCTTTCCGAAAGTAGCTCGCCTCGGTGATCACCAGGTCCAACCCTTCAAAAAGGGGATGGAATTCTTTGTTGATCCAGACGAGGTCCCCCGTGTAGAGGATCTTCGTCGAACCCTGGGCGATGACGTATGCTTGGGAGCGGACCTTGAGGCTGTGGTGCGAAGGGACCGGCGAAACGTCGTACCCGGCGATCGTTTTCGGTTCGTCGAGGACGGTCACTCCGTAATCCCTGAAGACTTCCGGAGCGAAGACCGGCAAGCCGGCGGGCGGTCGCTCCGCTCCGGCGCGGACGAAATAGGCGTGATCCGGGTGCAGGTGAGTGATCAGGACGGCCTTCGGCGAACGATCGAGGAACTCGCGTTCGCCGAGATCGACCATGAGCGACCCGTCGATGAGGATACCCGAGTGGCGGGAGTGATAGGGCGCCGTTTGTTCGATCTCGCCGCGGGTGCCGAGGATCGTGATGCGCATGTCTTATTCGTCGGGTCTTAATCCTGTCCCATGATACAAGCTCGGGGCCGGATTGACCAGGTCGCTGGTGTCCGGCGATCCCGAAAGGGCCCTAAGATTGGCACAGAAATTGCTCCCCTTATTAAAGAAGAATGAGGGTCATGATGTTGCCAAAAACGATGAAGGCTGCCGTGATCGACAAGTTCGGAGGACCGCAGGTTCTCCACGTCGCCTCGATCCCCGTGCCGGAACCGGGTGAAAACGAGATCCTGCTTCGCATTGACTCGGCCGGGATCGGGATCTGGGACCCATGGCTGCGCCAAGGCGGAGCGAGCGCCGGGCGGTTCCCGCTCGTTCTCGGGTCCGACGGGGCGGGGACGGTCGTGGCCCGCGGGGCGAAGGTGCGCCGGTTCAAAGTCGGAGACCGGGTCTATGCCTATGCCTTTGACAATCCGAAGGGTGGATTCTACGCGGAATACGCCGCCGTTTCTGAGGACGACGCATCGCGGATACCCGCCAACCTGGGGACAATCGAAGCCGGCGCCCTCCCGGCCAGCGGGGTCACGGCGCTCTTGGGGCTCGAGAAGCTGAAGATCGGAAAGGCCGAGGCGCTCATGATCCTCGGGGCCAGCGGCGGCGTCGGGCATGTGGCTCTCCAGCTGGCGAATCGGATGGGCGCGCGCACGCTGGCCGTATCGTCCCGCACGGACGGCCTCGATATGACGCGACGGCTGGGGGCCGATCTTTCCGTCGACGGGAGGAGCGCCAAGTTCCTCGGTTCGGTCAAGGGCTTTGCCGAAAACCTCGACGCGGCGCTCGTGTTCGCCAACTCCAAGCGGCTGACGGAGGCGCTCAAGACCGTGAGGAAGGGCGGACGGATCGCCTTCCCCAGGGGTGTCGAGCCCGAACCCGCGGCTTTCGCCGGGGTCAAGGTTCTCCCCTACGACGGGATCTCGAGTCCGGAGGTTTTCGAGCGTCTCAACGGCCTCATCGCCCGAGGCCTCTTCCATGTGGCGATCCATCGGACTTACCGGCTCGAAGAAGCGGCTCAGGCGCATCGCGACGTTTCAAAGCACCACCTGGGCAAGCTGATCTTTAAGATCCACGGCTGAAAAGCTTGGGGATCTCCCTCCAGAAGATCACGACGAAGGACGTCAGAAAGACCAGTCCCAGCTGGGCCAGGGGGATTGGCTGGAGCTTCAACGGCGTGCTCAACGCGGGAACCCGCGTGACGAGCAGCAGAAAGAGCGAACGCGAATACCGCCCAGAGATCGATCGCCTTGTTGGAGAAGACGCCCAGACTGTAGAGGGGTTCCTTCTCGGATCGGGACACGAAGGCGAGGAGGATGTGGCCGATGATCCAGGCGGAGAAGGCGATCGTCTGGGCCTGAACGTGGGGCCAGCCCTTGCTGAGCGCGTAGCCGTAGGGGATCATGACGGCCGCGAATAAGCTGACGCCTGAGACCGCGATATTCCTCAGCATGCGGGCGTCGATGAACTTCTCCTTAGGATCGCGGGGCGGCCTGCGATAGATCGTCTTTTCGGCCGGCTCGGCGACGAAGCCCGAGGATGCGGCCAGGTCCATGAACAGCTCGAGGAGGATGATCTGGACCGGCGAAAAGGGGAACGGGACGCCGATGACGACCGGCAGCATGAACACCAGGACCAGGGCCGTCTTGACCGAGAGATAATAGCCGAACCCCTTCCGCAGGTTGTCGAAGAACTTCCGGCCCTCGAAGATGGCCCGGGCGATGGTGTTGTAGTTGTCGTCCGCCAGGACGACATCCGCGGCCTCCTTGGCGGCATCCGTGCCCCTGATGCCCATGGCGATGCCGATGTGGGCGCCCTTCAGGGCCAGGGTGTCGTTGACGCCGTCGCCCGTGACGGCCACGATCTCCCCGTTGGCCTGCAGGGCCTGTACCAGCCGGTACTTGTGCTCGGGGGTCACCCGCGCGAAGACCGAGACCTCTCGGACCGCCTTTTTGAGGTCCTCGTCGGACAGGGCGTCCATCTCGGGACCGCTGACGACCTTCTCGGCGGGAATGCCGACCTTCCGGGCGACCGTCAAGGCCGTCAAAGGATGGTCGCCGGTCACCATGATGGTCCTGACCCCGGCCCCCCGGGCGATATTCAGGGTCTCCTCGACGCCTTTGCGCGGCAGGTCTTCGAGGGCGATCAGGCCGACGAAGGTCGACACCTTGCTCCAGGGCCGATGAAATCCTCGTCGAGAGCGGCGGCCGGGACGGATCTTGCCGCCACCGCGATAACCCGCCGGCCCAGGCCGGTCTCCTTTTCAAGCTCCGTTTGAAAGGCGGATGTGTCGCCTCCGCAAAGCTCGAGGATCTCTTCCGGGCTGCCGCTCATGAAGAGCTTCAGCTCGCCGTCCGCTTTCCTCAAGACCGTCTTGGTCTTTCGCCCGTCGCCGAAGCCTCGTTGCCTGACGATCTCGCCCCGGACCGCGGGAACGCCCAGCTCGCGGGCTTTGTCGACGAGGGCCTTGTCGGTGGCGAACATCGACATTTCGGAAAGCGCTGAAAAAGCGGCGGACATCACGTCCCTTTCGCGGCCCGGCGGATACACGGCGACGACCGACATTTCGTTTTCCGTCAGCGTTCCCGTCTTGTCGGTCAAGATCACCGTGGCGTTGCCGAGCACTTCGGTGGCCTTGATTCTCTTGATCAGGAAGTTGTTCTTGGACAGCGTGTACGCCCCCAATCCCAGGATCATCGTGATGATGATGGGGCCTTCCTCCGGGATCGTGGCGAAGGCCAGGGCCAGCCCGGTGAGGATCATCTCCTTCAGGTTCTGGCCCCGGATCACGCCGAGCAGGGGGATGGCGACGCTGAAGAACAGGGCCACCCAGACGAGCTTCATGGCCAGGTCTTTCATGGCCAGCTGGAGCGGGGTCTTCGGTGGTTTGACCGCTTGGGCGAGCGCGGAGATCTTGCCGAACCTCGACGACAAGCCGGTCGCGACGACTTCGGCCTTGCCTTCGCCGGCGACGACGAGCGTTCCCGCGGAGATCTCATCGCCGGGGACCTTGGCGGCCGGCAGCGATTCGCCGGTCAGGGAGGATTCGTCCACTTGCAGACCGTAGGCGGTCACCAGTCTGGCGTCGGCGGCGATGCGCGACCCGGACCCGACGAGCAGGATGTCTCCGGGGACGACCGCTTCGGTCTCGATCTCGGTCACGGCGCCATCCCGGAAGACCTTGGTCCTCGGGGCCGCCAGCCGGGTGAGCGAGGCGATGGCCTTCTTCGCCCGGAACTCGTTCCAGACTTCGACGAACGTCAGCACGATGATGATCGAAAAGATCGTCAGGGCGTCCTCGAGCTTGCCCCAGACGCTGTACACCACGCCGACCCCCAGCAACAGCAGGATCATCGGCTCGGTGACTTCCTCCTTCATGATGGCCAGGAACTTGACCTGATAGGGCTTGGCCAACCGGTTCGGCCCGAATTCGGCGAGTCTTTTTGTGGCTTCGAGCGCAGTCAGGCCTGGGGTTTCCGGGTTTGCGTTCTTTAAAAGCACCTGCGCCTCGTTGCCCCCCATGATGTCAGAAGGGGCGCGGGGAATCAAGATGCCGAACGAGAGGGCGCGTGGGATAAGGGACGGCCGCGGGTCAGGGCGTGCGGGGCGACGCGCCCGGCCGCGTCATGGCCGGATCGCCGGGCCGGAACGGACCTGAGCTCGACATGGGGTAGGGCCGGAGAGCCACGGAGAGATCGCCGCCGATCGCGGACAGGCTCCCTTGGCTGAACGAGGTTATGGACAGGGTGGTGTGCCCCTTCCCCATGCAAGACAGGATGCCCTCGAGCGGTCCGGCGGGACCCGATCGGGGGATGTCCACGAGCGTATAGTGGCTCTTCTTGGTGAACCGGGGCTCGTTGACGTCCGGATCCACGAAGTTCCTCTGGCCTCCGCCTCCCGTGATGACCATGAGGACGCCGTTGTAGACCTCGGAGGCGTGGACGTGCCTGTGGCCGAAGGCGGCCAAGACGACGTGATGGCGGGCGAGGATGTCCAGGAACTCCGCCTCGTTTTCGAGAGGGGGCGTGAAGAGGGCGGCCAGGCCCGGATCGATCTTCTTGAACGGAGCCCTCGGGGGGACGTGGGCGAAAAAGAACTTCCGCGACGGGACGGGCGCGCTGAGCACTTTCTCGAGCCAGTCGAGCTGCGTCCGGGTGAAACCGGAAGGCTCCTTGCGCAGCCCGGCTTTGGGGACGTCGCCCATGAACACGAAGCGCATGTCGCCCCGGTCGAAATAGAAATCCTTGTCGCCGAAGAAGGCCCGCGAGATCCGTTCGCCTTCCTCCCGGACGTCATGGTTTCCGTCGACATGGAGAATGGGGCAGGGAGGATCGGCGATGGTCTTGAAGTAGGCGCCGTACCATTCGACGACGGGCGAGACGACCCGGTCCCCGAGATGGATGATGAACGCCGGGGGAGGGTCGAGGGCCGCGATCTCGCCGAGGAGGGTCCGGAACGTCTTGTTGCCGTCGGAGACCGTGTCCCCGATGATGACGAACCTCAGGTCCCGTCCGTCGTTCCGGGCCGCGATGGCCCGCACGGCTTCCCGATTCGTCGGAACGACGCCCTTCAGCCCGTCGGGGACCGAGACGAGCTGTTGGTCCTCTCGGAACTGGGACAGGTCGTACCCGCCGTTATCAACGGAATAGGAGCAACGGCCCGTGAGCAGGGCCATAAGAAACGACATCAAAAAAAATCTCTTTCTGGACATCGATCGGTCTCATCTCTCTTTGTCCATTATAGCGGACGCCCAAAATCCGGCGCTTCGTCCCGGCCGGATCCATGGATTTCAACTGGACCTGGAGCCGGAGCTGCGGGAAAATATAATATGCAGATAATAATAGATTCCCTTGAAGCGCCGTTTTAGCGGCATCGCTCCTTGACCAATTCCTAGTATAATGATAGGATTAGTCAAATGGAAGGCAGACGGGTGATCGGCAAAGCCTTCTTCCACGACCAGATCCGGGCATGAAGCGACGGGAGGATGACATGTTGAAGGTCTTGAAGCATGGTTTCCTTCTTGCCGTTGTCGGCTGTCTGCTCTTGGCGCAGCCCATGACGGCGGAAGACGGGGTCGAAGGCCATCTTGTTAACGTCAAGTGGCTCGAGAAGAATCTCGCAAATGCCGGGGTCCTGATCCTCGACGCATCAGCCACTCAGACCTATATGGCCAACCACATACCCGGCGCGGCCAGCGTCGATATCCTCAGCTGGTATGGCCTTCGCGAAATGTCGATGGCGGATATGGAAAAACTCTCCCAGTCCTGGGGGATCAGTCCGGGGAAAAGGATCGTCCTGTATGATCAAGGCGGCACCTTTATGGCCACCCGGCTCTTTTACTCGCTCTATTATTACGGCTTTCCCGCAAAGGACCTTTTTATCCTGGACGGGGGGCTTTCCAAGTGGCAGGAGGCGGGGTTGCCGGTGACGAAAGATGTCCCGCCCGCGCCGAAGAAAGGCTCCTTCACCGTCAAGACGGTCAACGAAGATGTGAGAGCCAGGCTGCCGGAATACCTGACTGCATCCGGGGACCCGGTCAACAATGCTTTGCTGGAAGCGCTGGGGCCCGACTGGCATTTTGGTCAGGTCGCTCCCTTTCAGAGAGCCGGCCATATCCCTCACGCCATCCTGCTGCCCAGCGCCGACTTTTTCAATCCGGATAAGACCTTCAAATCGGCTGATGAGATAAGGAGAATGCTGACCTATCTAGACATCAGGCCGGAACAGCAGATCTACACTCATTGCGGGGGCGGAGTGGCCGCCAGCGGCCCGTTCTTCGCCATCAAATTCATACTGAATTACCCCAAGGTCAAGCTCTTCAAGGAATCCGAGATGGGATGGCTGGACGACGAAAGAGATCTCCCTTACTGGACGTACGATACCCCGTACCTGATGAGGGAAGCGAACTGGCTGAAGTTTTGGGGCGGCCCGATGATCAGGATGTTCGGCGGTGGGCACGTCAGCATCGTGGATGTGCGGCCCGCGGCCGCATTCGATCAGGGCCACGTGCCTCTTGCGCTGAACCTCCAGGCTGATGTGTTCAAAAGCCATGTCGCCGATCCCGCCAAGCTGGCTGCCATCTTGGGTCCGGCCGGCGTCGATGCGTCTCACGAAGCGGTCGTCATTTCGGGCGCGGGGTTGACCAAAGACGCGGCCCTGGCGTTCGTCATGCTGGAGAAGCTGGGACAGAAGAAGATATCGATCCTCATGGGCTCTGTTGATGAATGGGCACAACTGGGTCTGGCCTTGAATAGGGAGGCCACCATCGTGGGCCCCAAGAAGAACCCCCAAGACCCATCCATACCTCCCACGACCTATCCCGGCAATGTCCGCAAGGACGTGATCATAACGGACCCAAAAAGCACCCGGGGAGTGTATCCCAAGGTCTTTGTGGCCTCAGGTAAGGATGTGCCGGCTAATCCTCAGGACGGAAAGGTTGTTCACGTCCCCTATACCGATCTCCTGAATGCGGACGGCAGGCCCAAAGCCGCGAAAGATCTCTGGAGCATCCTGGCCAAGGCCGGTGTCCCGAGATACGCGGAGCTCATCTGTTTCTCCGATGATCCCGGTGAAGCGGCGGTCAACTATTTTATTCTCAAGCTGATGGGATATCCTGATATCAAGGTGCTGGTGATCTGAGGCGCCGGGGATCATTCAAAGCCCCGATCCCTCTCCCTATAGAGTCTGATCCATTTCTCGATGGTATGTGCCAGTGTACGGCTGAGCCCCGCGCCGCTTCCGTGGATAGGGCGCAGCTCTTCGGCCAGCTCCGGATAGCCCTGGCGATCCAGCCAGCCTGATAGCATGTCGTCGTCGGCATAGGGCTGAATCGTTTCCGGGTCCAAGTCCAGAATGGCCGCGCGCAGATGATCCAAGGTGAAAACCTTCTTGTCCCCGAGGACGAGCGGCGTCCGTCTCATTCGGGCGATCTCGGCCTGAAGATTTCTTTTCAGGTGGGTAATGAGTCGCCGACCGTGGAGCCTCTCGGGACGCAGCCGGTTTCCCAGTTCAGGGTAGCTGTGCATATAGAGCCAAGTCGAGAACCTGTCATTGTCCCCATAGATCTCCAGGATCTCGCGGAGCTCCCGGCCCTGGTCCGTGTCTTGCTCAGCGTCGAGCAGGACCTGGCAAATACCGTGAATATTCTTAGCCCGGCGCAGTTCCCTGCCTGCTCTGTCGTAGATCAGGAAATCGCCCAGCCCCGTCCGGTTGAGAATGTGATCCCTCAGTCTCTCGAGGCTGTCCGGATCCCCCTTGGGCAGAATAAAACCCAGGTCCTTGAACTCGCGGGCCTCCGGCGCCTTGGACGCAATGACGATGGGGATGCGGGGATAGAACCTGTTTATCACGTGGATTAAGTCGCGGCCCGACGAGCTCTGGAGGTCGCTGCCCCGGGGCAAAAAGATGTCCGCGATGAGGCAAATGACGTCATCCCCGTTGCCGCGCGACTGGAAGTCGTTGGGTGATATCAGCGACTCATCGTCGACCCCGAAAATGAAATGAAGGGTCTCCTCGTAGGTCCGGGTGATCATGATGTCGGCCCGCTGGCCGATGATCCCGTATAGCACGGGAAGAAACTGGGAAAGCCAGCGTGGCTCGTCGTCCACGATATGGAAGATGAAGCGCCGCGCCCGTGAGTACTTCCGGATGTTGAGAAGGTCTTCGGCAGCCCTCACGACGGAAGGGATGATCCTCCGCGGAGGGAAATCGCTCTGGTTGACGGCGAAGACAAGATCGGCCTTGGCCACATAGGGAAATCGCTGGCGGGCCACCTGCGGGGGAGAGCACTGGATGAGCGGCTGATAGGAGAGAAGAACAAGGACCGCATCCGGATTCCGTCGGCGTATCGTGTCGCCGTCGAGGACGGCCAGTCCCGCGTCGTCGCAGAGGAACACCGCGGCCTCTTCGGAGGCCGTCTGCGCCGCCGACTGGGGATCGGACAGGATCTCAACCCTGAGCCAAGGCATATTCTCTTCAAGCACCC
Source organism: Candidatus Aminicenantota bacterium (assembly GCA_963743205.1). Lineage (GTDB taxonomy): Bacteria > Acidobacteriota > Aminicenantia > Aminicenantales > Saccharicenantaceae > RBG-16-66-30. The sequence goes on along the minus strand of CAVUOW010000005.1, from coordinate 558,149 downwards.
TCTTGGATTGCCGGAGCTCGGCTTCGCCGGTGAGGAAGAGCGCCCGCCTTATCTTGACAGGGTTGATGATCCGGGGGACAAATTCGTATTCGCGAGGTCCGTCGCGGCTAATCATTTTCGAGTACGACCTGGCAACGCTGGTTGAGGGGATCTGCATAGACGGCCACCGGTCCGGGGAAGGCCAGAACGGCGGGGATGGAGTCGGCGTCGGACTGGGAAAACAACCATGGGTCAAAGGTGTCCTGCATGGGCGCAATATAGGCATAGACAATGTTGTTGCCCATCAAGTTGGTGAGAAAATGGGTGCCCTGGGTTCCGTACATCCTTGTCTGCAGCCTCTTCTGGTCCTCGTCGTAGCCCCCCTGGATCATGTAGAGAAAGTGGCTGCCGTAAATGCCTCCGGTCATGCTGTCTTCTTCAGGCAGCGGTTCCGGCCGCCCGGCCACGTCCACGCCGTATTCAAAGATCGCCGCGGCGTGATTCACGTCCTTGTACTCGGCAAAAATCCCCCAATCGGCGTTGTGGCTCCCCAGCCGTCCCGGGACGATCAGGATGTACTTCTCGTTGCGGCTCCCAAGGTCTTGATTGACCTGGGAGATTCTTTTTCTCACGAGCTCACGCCGGGCCTTGGCATAAACGAACGGAGAGACGACGACGGCGAACCGGATGTTCCTGATGACGCCGTGGCCCTGGGTATTTCCCGTGCTCAGGTAAGTGTGCCGGATGTCCCGGGGAACCTGGATAGCGTCGAGACTTATGCTGGGCAGAGGAATGAGCTGGACAATGTGAAAAGTCCCTCCCTCGTTCAGTGCCCTTGAAAAATCGAGGTTGAAGACGAACTCGATTTGGAATTGGGACGCGAGATGGGATCCGATGGTCTCCATGATTTCGATCAGACCGGTCCTGAAATCGAAGTGATCGTTCTGGATGAGCTCTTCGATGGTGATCAGGTCGTTCTTGAGTCCGAGCAGCCGGATCTTGTGATAATTGGCGAACCGGACGTGCAGCTTCTTCATCGTCTCGAGTTCTTGACCCTGGAGCGTCGCATTTTTCGTCATGTCGAGGGCGTAGAAGTATTTCTGGCCTTTGCCGATTCTCAAGAGCTGCGGAGGGATGGGATTGCGGATGGTGGCCATGGAAATCACCGGGAAGTCGTCGAGCACCGTGGCGTAGCCGTGCCCGAAGGCGATGCGGGAGAAGCCTTCTTTCGGGTCCTGGTTCTTGAGGGCGTAGGGGAAGAATGAATTCGCGACTCCGGAAATGTAGGGGTAGTACAGCGGGCCCGCCAACGTATCGTCGAAGAGACCCGGGATGGGATTGATGACGATGGCCATTTGTTCCCGGCTCGACGCCCCTTGTTTCTGGAGGAAATCGAGATAGATGCATTCGATCGCCCGGGCCGCTTGGGACTGCCGCACGGCGGGGTCGGGGTGATTATTGGGCAACATGAAGGAAATATTCTCGCCGGTCTGGAGGGAGCCGGCGATGGCGGTCTCCCGGCCAGCTTCGTTCGTGCCGGAAGATCGGACGCCCAGAGGCACGGCCCCGAATTCTTCCAGGATCGAGGCCACGACGGAAAGGGCCTCATCTTCCAAGGCCCTGCCGCTTCGCAGGAAGCCGTCGTAGAATGATGTCGCCATGATCCGGGTTTTCAGCTTGGCGACTCTGGGGATGGAGATCCTATTGACTTGGATAAGTCCGGCCCCCTTCCCTCCAGGAGACCCCGAGCCGAAGATCTTGACGTCCCCGGGTTCTTCAATAACAGAGATACTCATTCGCCCTCATTTATCTTAATAGAGACCCTTCGGGAAGTAAATGATACCCAGCGGCATCGGAGTTAAGCCCCACCCTTGCTCAATCCAGGGGGACGCGTGGGCGGCGTGAACGCTCCCGGGCCCGCCCTTCCGCCTAAATGTCAGAATTCCGAGATCAGGGAAAACCATTTTCCCGCGGATGATCCCCACACTTCCTTATAGGTGGCCGTATTGAACTGAGGCCAATAGGGCGTATCCTCATTGCCTCGTGACTCCATGCCGACAGGGATCGCTCCGACCATTTCTCCCGGCAGGGCATTGTAGAGCTGCGGATAATTACTGCCTTCTCCCCATATCAAGGACTGCCCAAAGGGATTTCGGCCGACGATCCAGAAGAGCTGCTGTTCGGCAATATTGATCAGTTCTTTGTCCTTGAGGAACTTCCCGCACAGAGCGGCAGCCTTGCCGGTCGCGAGCTGGACGGCCGCATTTCCCTTGAACGAAAACCAGACCGGGAAATGACGAAGATAATGCTCTTCATCCAGCCTGACACCGTTTTCAAGCTGTTCCTTGAAATCGGCGGTAAGATCCGTGTCCTCACTGATCTGCGGCTGGACAGCGAGGAAGTTGTCCTTGTCCTTGACCTCATCCTTCTGATACACGCCGCTGGGGATCAAGCCATAGGGCTCGACGTATCGATAGATCGTCTTCAAATATCCGCCAAACAACCTGATCGCTTTCTCCCAGGTCGCATAATCGGGGTGATGGGGCTGGGCCTCACAAAGGGCCGTCAACGCCTGCATGTAGACCTGATCTCTGGACTGGTGGTTGAAGTGCACGATCGATCTCCGGTCAAGGTCCCGGTAGAAGAACCCCGCGGTCTTGTTGGCATCGTTGAGCGGCTTCGTTCGCTGACACTGAAGCGCGTACTTGATGCTCTGGGCCGCCTTATCGGCGTAAGGTTTCTCATTCGTCAGCTTGTAGAGCATGCTCGCCGCCCAGGACATGGTCGCCATGTACTGGCTGCGGGACGTCATGCCGGTGTGTCCGCCGCTTCTCGAACTCATCTCCTTGAAGCCAAGCTCATCGAAACGCTTTGAAGCGAATCCAAAATCCTCCTTCGCGATCTTGCGGAGATTCTCGCTGAGCATCGGATCGTTCGCGATCGACATCGAGGCATAGGCCTCGATGCCTGACAACAGGAAATTCGCAAATGCGCTGTTCGCCGGCCCCACCTGGTGCCGGCCCTCATCATCGGTGGACCCGATATAGCCATCCGTCCACAGATTCGTCCCCCATCCCTGGAAGCGGTCCCCGTTCTCAAGCCTCGTCTTCATGACCAGATCCAGTCCCCAGAGGGCCTCTTCCATCAAACGCAGGGAGAGATCCGTGTTGCCCTTTTCCTTGGCCCTGTTCGCCATTTCCAGCATGGAAAAAGCAATTTCGCCGGTTTGAACGAATCCCTGGGACATATCGGCCGCATCATGCCAGCCGCCGTTCACGGGATAGATGTGCCCTTGGTATTCCCCATGCACGTCGGTATGGCAAACCCCGTGTTTGCCGGGCACCGGATAGCCGCAGCGCTCGCAGAACATGAAATTGAGCACGCGCCAGGCCGAGTCGTCCCATAAATTCGCGTCGATGTAGAACGGCGCCGTTGTGATGTCACCGACTCTTATCCGAAATTGTCCCTCGCGTCGATAGGAGGTGAAATCAACTGTCTCGAAGCTTCCGATACTCGTCTTGACCGGCTGGATGTCCCCTTCATAGACGACCTGAGAGGTCGCGTTATCAACGATCTGGAATTTCCCATTGTGCTTGGCGACATTGACGATGGCCGATTTCGTGCTATCGGGGCGGTACCCCGAGGTCGAGAAAATGATCCTGTTTCGAGCCGGCTTCCACCCGCTTACGGCCTCCGGGTTGTCGACGACCTGCAAGGTCACGTTGGAAACGTCGAATTGCAGAAGATCCCCCATCGTCCGTTCCTTGCCAAAGACTTCGATGGCCAAGGATATCTTGGTGACCTTGTCGCGAGGCAGCTCCGCCATCTCGATAAAGCATTCATTCCATTGGCCGTTGATCAGGTTCATCTCATGATAACCTTCACGGCCGTATCGGTCCGGCACCTTGATCGTTCCGTCATTCTCCACATAGAGGTTCAGATAGACGGTGCGAGCGCCTTCGCAGTCCGGATAAACGTAGAGATGAATGCGGTTGTATTTCTCCCAGTTCTTGCCGCCCACGTCGAAGCTGGCCATGGACGTCCCCCGGCCAAGGCCCCATGGGGGTATCTCATCGACATAACTGGGCGCGACCAATCTCAGACTGTGCTTCCCGGAGATGCTTCTTTCGACGGTCTGAGACATGCTCCCGATGCCGCTGTGCGACCAGTGGCTCATGTCTTCCATGTCACAAAGCCCCTCGGAGATCAGCACCGTTTTCGTGAGCCCAAAAGTCTCAAAGGACTTGGTGTAGTCAAGCGGCAACGGACTGTGAATGTATCCCGTGCTGCGGACATCGTTCTTCAGCTTCTCATCCACCTGGGGAAATAGAAAAGACGAGCCGCAGAGAATGATCAGGGCGATCACCTTCAATTCTCTCATGCCGTGTCTCCTTCAAAGCGAAAGCGCCGGACTCGGTTGAATAAATAGCATGGGCTAATCTTAAGGGTCAATCCCCATTTGAGTTGACCCCCTCACAGGGATCGAGCGTGATCCCCCTGCCCCCTTGTTCAATCAAGGGGGACAAGTGGACCGCGTTTCGGCAAGAGGAATGGTGGGCGATAGAGGACTTGAACCTCTGACTTCTACCGTGTGAAGGTAGCACTCTACCGCTGAGTTAATCGCCCACGGCTCGACATTTTATCGAAACCGGCCGGGAAGTCAATTTTCCCCCGTCCTCGCGCGCACGACCATGGTGCGTCCGACGAACCGGACAACGGCCGCGGTGGCCGGGCAGCGCATCAGGAAGGCGATGACCTTATTCTTCCAGCCGGGGACGCAGACGACCCCGTGACCTAAACGGCGGAGCGAGATGCGAACGACCTTCGAGGCCGTCATCCAGAAAGGCTTCGGGACGATCGACTTGTCGATCTTGGCGACCCGGTGGAATTCCGTATGGGTCATTCCGGGGCATAGGGCCTGGACGACGATCCCTTTGCGCCGGACCTCATCCTGGAGGTTCTGCGAAAACATCACCAGGAAGGCCTTGGTCCCGCTGTACATCGCCCCGGAGAAGGCGGAGAAGGCGGCGATGGAAGCCAGATTGATGACGGTTCCCCGGCCGCGGTCGATCATCCCGGGCAGGGCCGCCCTCGTCAGCCGGACCGTCGCATCGACATGGACCCGGACCATGTTCAGATGATCGGCGGTTTCGCCTTTGACGAAACCTGTCCGGCCGCCGAACCCGGCATTGTTGATGAGAAGGTCGAGGGTCGGATCCGCCGCGATGCGGCCTTCAACGGCCGCGAGCCCTTCCGGAGTCGCGACGTCGGCCTGAACGACCTCCGCCTTCACGCCGTATTTTGCCCGGAGCTCCCCGGCGAGCTCTTCGAGCCGGTCCAGGCGCCGGGCGACCAGGATAAGACCGGTCCCGGCCGCGGCGAGCTCGCGCGCAAACTCGGCCCCCATCCCGGCTGAGGCGCCGGTGATCAATGCGGTCCGAAAGGCAGTTCGCGACATCATATCCTCCGCTCGCTAGTCTACGGGAACGGGTCCTGCATTTCAATTGACATCGCCCCTTTTCCCTATGATAATAAAGGCAATGGCCATCACGCGTTGCCCCTATTGCCACTCCATCATCGACGAGAACGACAAGTACTGCAACAACTGCGGCACCCAGCTGCTCTTCTCCGAGGATGAAGAGATCGAAGAAGAAATCCCGGGCGAAAAGATCATCGAAGCGGACGTCGAGGAGAAAGATTACACGGTGAACGAGCCCGAGGACGAGAAGCGCCCGGCCGAGAAAAAGGACCTCGACGCCGAGATCGACGAGGAGCTCGAAGAGGAGCCCGGCGACCCGAAGAAACCGACGGCGCTCGATGAGCTCATGGCCGCGGAGACCGGGGAGGTAGAGGACGAGGACGTCACCGAAGAGGTCATCCTGGTCGACGAGATCGAAGCCGCAGAGGCGAAAGCCACGGCCGGATCAGCGGCCCTCGACGAAGACGAAGCCAAGAAGGAAGACGAGGAAGACGCCGAGGAGGAAGAGCTGGCCGACGAGCTCGAAGAGGACGTCGAGGAAGAGCTCGAAGAAGACGTGAAGCCGGCCAAGGAAGACGAGACCCGGGAGTACGCCTCGATCGCCGCGCCGATCGATAAGACCGTCGAAAAGGCCCTTGAGCCGCTCGCTTCATCCCCGGAAGAGCCCGATATCGCCTACGTCTCCGAAGCAGAGATCCCTGATGAGAGTGCGACGGCCGGCGAGGCAGGGCTGCGCCCGGCCACTTTTGACAGCCAAGAGCTCGAGAACCTCGGTAAGACCGTCGACTTGAGCCGGGAGAAGATCGACAAGTACCTCGAGGTCATGGCGTCGAAGAAGGTCGAGACCGGGCCTGTCCCGGAGGAGCCAGCCCCCGAGAAGCCCGCGGAGCCGCCGACCGGAACGCTCCCGCCCTGGGCCAGCACGATGAGGGGCGCACCCGTCTTCCCCGAAGATACCGGACCCGTCGAGACCCGCAAGATCCGCGGCGGGGAACCTGCAACCCCTGATACGGAAGAGGTCGAGATCTTCCCGCGGCAGAGGGCGTCGGACTCGACCATGGGACTTCCGGAAAAGGTCAGCCAGGCCCCCCTCCCGTTCGAAAGGCCCACGGACGAAGCGGGAGAAGAAGAGGAGGAGGAGGAACGGGAGGACGAAGAGACGGCGGAAGACGAGGTCGAAGACCGGACTCCCGAGGAGGTCGTCCTTCCCGCAGGCCAGGTCCGGCCGGCCCGCGAACCGATCTTTCCCGTCCGTGAACCGGAGATCGAGAGGCCGGCCCGCGAAGCTTTTGAGGCCGCCGGGGAGATCGAAGAGCCCGCGCCGCGGCCGCCGTTCAGCTTCTCGGTCTTCATCAAGTCGAAAACCTTCGACCTCCTCTTCGTCGGGCTCTTCTGGCTGGTCGCGCTTTGGCTGGCCGCCTCTTCCATGGGCATGACCCTGTTCGACATCCTGGGCTCGATGTCCGGATCCATGCTTCTGCTCTATGCCGTGTTCGTCCTTCTCTATTTCTTCCTGTTCAAATTCTTCCTCGGAGAGACGCTCGGCGACCGACTTTTCCGCCCGCGGGAATAAGCACCTGAAGACCGTCATCAGCGCTTCGCGGCGCACCGACCTGGTTGCCTCCTTTCCGGAATGGCTGGCCGAAGCCCTGCGGGAGCGGCGGGCCCACGTCATGGGCCCGAAAGGCGGGGTCTACACGATCGACCTGTCGCCCGAGACCGTCCATACCATCGTTCTCTGGTCGAAGGATTTTTCGAACCTCCTGGGTGACGCTTATGGCCTGAAGAGCGTTCTGACGGCCTATGGCCAGCTTTATCTGCACTTTACGGTCACGGGACTGGGCGGGACTTCCGTCGAGCCGGGGGTGCCTGATTATCGCGCTGCCTTAGCCCAACTTCCCGCGCTGGTTGCTCTCGCAGGAGATCCTTTGCGCGTTTCGGTCCGGTTCGATCCCCTGCTATTCTGGGAGGAGCGAATCCTGACCCGCTCCAACTTCGACCTTTTCCCCGAAGTGGCCGAGGCCGCGGCGGCCGTGGGGATCAGGGACATCCGCGTAAGCTTCGCCCAATGGTACGGGAAGGCCGTCCGCAGGGCTGCGGCCCGGGGTCTGATCTTTCGCGTCCCGTCGGAGGAGGAGCAGAAGTCGCGGGCGCTCGAGCTCTCCGCGATCGCCGCCGCCCGCGGTCTCGTGCTTCACGCCTGCTCGCAGCCCGTCCTCGCGGGGATCCCGGAGCTCCGGCCGTCCGCCTGCATCGATAGCGCGCTTCTCGAATCGCTCCATCCGCGGCGCGAGCCGGTCTCGCGACGCAAGGACCGCACCCAGCGGGCCGCTTGCCTCTGTACGGAGTCGAAGGATATCGGCAGCTACACGCAGCCGTGTCCTCATGGATGTGTGTACTGTTACGCCAACCCTAAAGTCTGAATCGCCGAAGAAAAGAAATGGGGACGCTTCTATTTTTAAAATAATGCATTTTTCTTAAAAATAGAAGCGTCCCCATTTTATGCCCGCTGTCGCGGACAGGCGTCAGATACCGAGGCTCAGCCGTTCGGCCAAGGCCGGCGGGAGCTTCTCGTCGATGATCTTCCGCTTGGCCTCTTCGATGTCGTAGTCGACGCGGCTGAACTTGATCGTTCGGGCCTCGGAGTCGTAAATGGCGAAGGCGGCCCGGGGATTGCGGTCGCGCGGCTGACCGACCGAGCCGGGATTGATGAGGTAGCGCACGCCCTTCTCGAGCCGGATCTCGTTCGAGTTGCCCTCGAGGAATGTGCCCTCGACGTTGCCGTCCTTATCGGTGTAGACGAAGGGAAAATGGGTGTGGCCGAAGAAGCAGACGGGCGTCTGAATATAGGAAAAGGCCTCGGCCGCGTCGAACTCGCCGAAGATGTAGTAGTCCTCGTCGAACGGCGCGCCGTGGCAAATGGTGATCGAATCCTGGACGACCTCGGGGCTCTGTTTCAGGCGGACCAGGAAATCGAGGTGCTTCCGGGCGATCGTCTTCTTGGTCCAGAAGATGGCCGAGGCGGCGATGGGGTTGAAGGTCTGGACGGAATCGAGTCCCGAAACCGCCTTGTCGTGGTTGCCGCGGATGATGGACAGGGGCTTGAGGGTCAGGATCTTCTGGATGACCTCGTTCGGCGAGGCCCCGTAGCCGACGAGGTCGCCGAGAAAGATGTAATGGTCGATCTTCTTCTTCTGGACGGCCCTGAGGACAGCTTGGAAGGCCTCCATGTTGCCGTGGATGTCGGTGAAGATCAGATAGCGCATGGTCCTTGGTCCTTGTGCTGCACCGTTTCGTAGAGCCGTCCGGCTTCGTAGGAGCTCCGCACGAGCGGTCCGGAGACGACTTCCAGAAATCCGGTTTGACGGGCGGCCGCCGCGAGGGCGGCGAACTCGTCCGGCGTGTAGTATTTCGAGACCGGCGGGTGGGCGGCGGTCGGCTGGAGGTACTGTCCGACGGTCAGCAGGTCGCAGCCGGCCTGCCGCAGGTCAGCGAGCGTCCCCAGGATATCGGCCTCGCTCTCGCCGAGCCCGATCATGAGGCCCGACTTGGTCAGAGCCCCCCGCGCTTTGGCCGCGGCCAGGACCCCGAGCGAGCGCCGGTAGTTCTCACGGGGACGGCGGATAGCCGGATACAGGGATTCGGTCGTTTCGAGATTGTGGTTGAGGACGTCCGGCCGGGCGGCGAGGACCGTTTCAAGCGCGGCCGTGTCCCCTTTGAAATCGGGGATAAGGGACTCGACCCGCGTGGCCGGGCTCGTCGCGCGTATCGACCCGATGACGGCCGCGAAGTGGGCCGCGCCGCCGTCGGCGAGGTCGTCGCGGGTCACCGACGTGATCACGGCATAGGCCAGGCCGAGCGAGGCCACGGCCTCGGCGACATGGAGCGGCTCCTCCGGGTCCGGGGCGAGGGGGGTCCCCTTGGTCACGGCGCAGAAGCCGCAGTTGCGGGTGCAGGTGTCGCCGAGGATGAGGAACGTGGCCGTCTTGTGCTCCCAGCACTCGCCGATGTTCGGACAGCGGGCGCTTTGGCAGATCGTGTGCAGGCGTCCGGCCTTGAGGATCTCCGCGACACGGAAGAAATCGCCGTGCGACGGGAGCCGGACTTTCAGCCACGCCGGTTTTTGGGTCGCCGTAACTCCCCCTCTCTCGCGATGGACCCGATCCTGCGTTTCAGGTGCGGAATCGGGTCGGAGCGATAGATGGCCGAAAAGAGATGAAAGTTCCTAATACTCGACGTCGCGCTCTCTCTTGATGCGCCGTCTCATCCGCTTACGCGCCTGGGCTTCCTTCATGCGGCGCTTCTCGCCGGGCTTGAAGTAGACCGAGTGCTTCTTGATCTCCTTGATGATCGCTTCCTGCTGGACCTTCCTCTTGAACCGGCGCAGTGCGGATTCGAGATTTTCACCTTCGTCAAGCTGTACAAAAGCCAAGAACTTTCACCTCCTCACATGGGGAAAAGTACCGCTGAGTTATACCCGAACCCCCCAGGAAAGTCAACTGGCTGGCCCCGGCCTACTGGCAGCCGGCATGCGACCGGGCCCGCTATAGGGGACCGCTCCGCTTGGGACGGGCGCCGGCGCGGCGGACGGCTGCCCGGGCGCCGATGGTCATGGGCTCGACCAGGGGAACGGACAGGTCGGACGCCTGGAGGGCCAGAGGGACCTCGGTGCAGCCGGCCAGAATGGCCTGGGCGCCGCGCCGGATGAGATCCCCAGCTATCCCCAGGAGGATGTCCCGGGGTGGGCCCTCCGTGAAACCGGCCTTGATGCCCTTTTTCCCGTAGATCGCGGCCGTGACCCTCTTCTGGCCGTGGGCCGAAGGGACGATGACAGCGATCCCGGCGGCCTCGAAAGGGCGGGCGATGATCCCCGATCGGACGGTCCCCGACGTGGCGACGAGGCCGATCGTCTTGGGGACGGGCCTCATCTTCTTGACGGCCGCCAGGGTTTCATCGATCAGGCTAATAAGGGGCAGGGGTGAGCGGGAAGCGATCCGGGGGCAGAAATAATGGGCCGATATGCATGATATGACGGCGAAGTCGGCCCCCGCCCTCTGGAGCGTGCGGAGACCGCGCTGGATCGCCGGGATCGGACTGGGGCCGCCGTGAAGGATGGCCTCGGTCCTGTCGGGGACCTGAGGCAGGCTGTAGACGATGACCGGGGGATGGTCCTGGTCGCGCTCCGCGGCGGTCTCGCGGATGAGCCGTTCGAGGAAATAGGCCCCGGCCTCGGGGCCCATGCCGCCGAGGACGCCGATCGTCTTGAGCTTTCTCCGGCTCATCGGAGAAGGGCCCTGACTCTGTCGAGCGGCAGAGGTTCGGCCGCGTGCCCGTCCTTGCCCTCGATCCGCGCGGCTTTAAATAGGGAATTGAGGATGGCCTCCTCGGCCGCTTCGGCCACGGCCTGGAAGAGCGGGGAAATGGCGTCATCCCGGAGTAGAGTGACCGTCCGGGTCCGCTCCGTCGAGCGATGGGCGACGCGGACGCCTTCGGCGGTCGAGAAGGCGATAGCGTAATCGCCGCTGCCGTTCGAAAAGTACCCGCCGGTGCGGGCGATCCCGAGGAGGGCGCGCTTGGCCAAGCGTTCGAGGCTGCGGGCGTCGAGGGGTGCGTCGGTGGCGACGATGATCATGCAGGAGCCGTCGCCGGAAGGGTTCCCGGCCCCGGCCGTCCCGCCTATGCCGGCCTCCTTTTTATCGAAAGGAACGCCGCGGATGGTCAGGACGCCGCCGAAGTTCGTCTGGACGAGGACCCCGACCGTGAAGCCGCCCCGATCTTCCGGCAGGCGGCGCGAGGACGTGCCGATTCCGCCCTTGTAATCGAAGCACGTCGTTCCCGTGCCGGCGCCGACAGCCCCTTCGGCGACCGGCCCGCCTGACGCGGACCGGACGGCCTCGAGGACATGGGCCTTGGTGACGCGCCGCCCGCGGACGTCATTGAGCCAGCCATCGTTCGTCTCGCCCACGACCGGGTTGACCGACGCGACCCTCTCGTTCCCGGGAAGGCCGAGCGTCCAAGCGATGACGGCGTCTGCCGCCGTCGGGACGCTAAGGGTATTGGTCAGGATGACGGGCGTTTCGAGCGTGCCGAGCTCCCGGACCTGGGTGACTCCGGTCAGCTTGCCGTAGCCGTTGCCGACCGAGATCCCCGCCGGGACCTTGTCCTGGAAGACATTGCCGCCATGGGGAAGAACGGCCGTGACGCCGGTCCGGACGTCCTTCCCTTCGATGAGCGTGACCTGGCCGACCTTGACCCCGGCGACATCGGTGATGGCGTTGAGCGGGCCCGGAGGGAGAACGCCGACGATGAGGCCGAATTCCCGGGCCCGGGGCCGGTCATCCGAGGCCAGGACGACGGCGCCTATGAGGACGAAGGCGAGACCCAGCGTGAAAAGGACGGACATGGCTCTTTCCTTGGCGGACATGGTGTCCTCATCATACGAAGCCGGGCCTGAAATGACAAGTAGACCGGCGGCCGGACCGGTCGCGGGCGACAGCCGGGGAGGGACTGTCCCCTGATGGGGACTGCCCTCTTGCCCCGCGTCTTGAGCAGGCGGGGTCTTTTTGGTATTACTTGGTGGCTGTGACCGTCAGCCAACGTCCCTACCTCATCGTGCCGCGGCTTGCCGCCGTCCCCGGGCTCGTCCATGGCTTCGGAGAGGCCCGGTGGAGCGAGGCGGATTTCCTGGCTTTTGCCGCGCTGAAGGGTTTCCGCCCCGTCATCATGCACCAGCTCCATTCGGACATCATCCACCGCCTCGATGAGGCCCCCGGAAAGAAGCTCGAGGGTGACGCCCTGATGACCAATGTCCCCGGCCTTCTCCTGGCCATCCGCACCGCGGACTGCCTGCCCGTTCTCCTCGTCGACGAGGAGAACCGGGCCGTCGCGGCCGTTCACTGCGGCTGGCGCGGCACCGAAAAGAGGATCCTGGAGAAGGCCGTCAAGGCCATGGTCGAGGCCTACGGCTCGAAGCCCGCGGGCATGCAGGCCGCGCTGGGTCCCTGCATCGGCCCCGCCTGTTATGAAGTCGGGCCCGAGGTCAGCGGGCGTTTCTCCAGGCCGGGTTTCCGGCGAGCGTCTTTGTCGAACGGGGACGCCTCCCCGCGATCCAGATGCCCAACCTCAGGGAAGTATCTCCTCGACCTGCGCGCCAGCGAACACCTGGATCCTTCGCACGCTGGGTTTTAAGAAAGGAAACGTCTTCAATCCCGGGCCGGTCTGCACCCACTGCGAGCCCCGCCTTCTGTCCTACCGCCGCAACTCCGCCGACCCCCGCCGGATGGTCAACTTCATCGGCCTCCTGTGATTTGCTTTTTAAAACCATTTGACTATCCTACCTGGGTTCTAGAAGGAGAGAAGGTTATGGAACGTCCTATCGGCGACATCGAACTTACCGGTCTGCCTCTGTTCCGCAAGGGCAAAGTCCGCGACGTCTTCGAAGTCGGGGACAAGCTTCTGATCGTCGCCACGGACCGCATCTCCGCCTTCGACTGGGTCCTGCCCTCGCTCATCCCCTACAAGGGCAAGGTCCTGACGCAGCTGTCGAAGTTCTGGTTCGATTTCGCCGGTCTGGTCGTCCCCAACCACCTCCTGTCGACCGAGATCAAGGACTTCCCGCCTGTCCTGACCCCGTTCGCCAATGTGCTGGCCAAGCGCTCGATGCTGGTCAAGAAAACCAAGGTCATCCCCGTCGAGTGCGTCGTCCGCGGCTATCTGGCCGGCTCCGGCTGGAAGGAATACCAGGCGACCGGGAAGATCTGCGGCATCAAGGTCCCCAAGGGGCGCAAGGAGTCCGACCAGCTGGCCGAGCCCATTTTTACGCCCTCGACCAAGGCCGAAAAGGGCCACGACGTCAACATCTCTTTCAAGGACGTCGAAAAGGAGATCGGCGCCGAGCTCGCCGGGAAGATCCGCAAAACGAGCCTCGAGCTCTATCAGAAGGCCGCCCTCTACGCCGTTTCCAAGGGCATCATCATCGCCGATACGAAGTTCGAGTTCGGCCTCGACGGCGACGAGCTGATCCTCATCGACGAGATCTTCACCCCCGACTCTTCGCGATTCTGGCCCCTGGCCAGCTACGAGCCCGGCCGGTCCCAGCCGAGCCTCGACAAGCAGTTCGTCCGCGATTATCTCGAGACGACGACTTGGGACAAGAACACTCCTCCGCCCGAGCTTCCCGCGGAGATCATCGCCAAGACCTCCCAGAAATACCTGGAAATCTATAAGGTCCTGACCGGCCTCGACGACCTGGCATGAGTGGACGGGTCGATTTCCACGTCCACTCGAATAAGAGCAGCGACGGGGATCATGCGCCGGCCGAGCTGGTCGGTTTCGCCCGGGATCACGGCATGCGCGCCATTTCGATCGCCGACCACGACACCGTAGCCGCCTACCCGGACGTCGTTGACGATGGGCGCCGGGCCGGCGTCGAGGTCATCCCCGGCATCGAGCTGACGACGCTCTTCGGCGGGCGCGAATTCCATCTCCTCCTGCCGCTCGTCGACTGGACGAGCCCGGCCCTGGCCAAGATCATCGAGGGACAGACCGAGTGCCGCATGCACGAGACCCGGGAGCGCGTGGCCAAGATCCAGGCCCTCGGCTTTGCCCTGACCATGGAGGACATCGAAGCGAGATCCAACGGGGCCCCGCCGCTCGGGGTCAAGATCGCCCAGGTGCTTCTCGAAAACCCCGAGAACGCGGGGAATCCCGCCTTGGAGCGCTACGGCCGGCCCGAGAACAAGCGCTATGCGCCCTACATGTTCTACGGGGATTATTTCGCCGAAGGGAAGCCGGCCTTCGTCCCCAAAAAGTTCATTGCGCTCGTCGATGTCTTGTCCGCTGCCCCGGCGACCGGCGGAGCCCCGGTGCTGTCCCATCCCGGCGCGTATTTTCAGCGGACGACCGCCGAGGACGCCCGCGTGCTCAAGGCGCACGGCCTCATCGGCCTGGAGGTCTATACCTTCTATCACACGCCCGAACAGACGGCTTTCTATAAAGACATGGCCGCGGGCCTCGACCTCGTGGCCACGGCCGGCTCCGATTTCCACGGCCGGATCAAGCCCCACGTCCACTTCGGGGCCTTGGCCGAAGGGGACTACGGGATGGTCGAAGCGCTGAGGGCGAGACGGGGAGGGGCGGCATGAACTGGCTCGACTACGTCATTCTGGCCATCATCGTCGTGACGGCGATCGTCGGCATCTTCAAGGGTTTCGTCCGGCAGGTCATCGGCCTCGTGGCGGTCATCGCCGGACTCGTCCTGGCCGTCGTCTATTATCAGCAGACGGCCGGGGTCTTCATGAGGTTCGTCAAGAACCAGCTCGTCAGCAACTTCCTGGGCTTCCTGCTCATCTTCGTCGTCGTTCTCATCGCCGGGGCGATCCTGGGCCACCTCTTCACCAAGGCCATGATCGGCCCGCTGGCCTTCGCCAACCGGCTCTTCGGCGCCGTCTTCGGCATCATCAAGGCGGTGCTCATCTGCGGCATCCTCGTCTTCGCCCTGGTCTCGTTCGAGGTCGCCAAGCCCGCGCTGGAGACGTCCGTCCTGGCCCCGGCCTGCCTCGGCGTCACCCGGGCCGTCGTCAACCTGGTTCCCAAGGACCTCAGGACCCGGTTCAACGAATCGTACAAGAGGATCCGCGAAAGCGCAGGGAAACATGGTACAGAAATATAGCGAACTCAACTTCCATCAGCGCATGGAGCTGCTGGTCAAGGACATGATCGAAAAAGGGATCAATCTCAAGGACGCTCTCCGCGAATTCGAGAAGATCTTCTTCGAGCAGGCGTCCAGGAAACACGAAGGCAACAGGACCAAGATGGCCCAGACCCTCGGCATCCACCGGAACACCCTTCACAATCGGGCGAAAATCCTCAAGATCAAGAAGAAATATTAGCAGTCAACACTTGCGACTGCTAATATTTTTGCGCTCCGCCTCTTGACAAAACCTGCCGTTTTTGTATATTATTAGCACTCACATTTTGTGATTGCTAAATTTCAGGTATTCCACAGGAGGTTTAAATGAAAGTTCATCCTCTGTATGACAGAGTACTCCTCAAGAGACTCGAGGAGGGCGAGGTCAAGAGAGGCGGGATCATCATCCCGGACACGGCCAAGGAGAAGCCCCAGGAAGCCGAGATCATCGAGGCTGGCAAGGGGCGGGTCACGGATGAGGGCAAGACCATCGCGCTCGCCGTCAAAAAGGGCGACCATGTCCTCATTGGCAAGTACAGCGGCACGGAAGTGACGATCGACGGCGCCGAGCTCGTCATCGTCCGCGAGGAAGAGATCCTCGCCGTCATCGAGAAGTAAGGAGATATCATGGCCAAACAGATTCTATCCGGAGACGAGGCGCGGCATTCCCTGCTCAAGGGCGTGAACGTCCTCAGCAACGTCGTCAAGGCGACGCTCGGCCCCCGCGGCAAGAACATCGTCCTCGACAAGAAGTTCGGCTCGCCCACCAGCACCAAGGACGGCGTCACCGTCGCCAAGGAAGTCGAGCTCAAAGACCCCTGGGAGAACATGGGCGCCCAGCTGGTCAAGGAAGTCGCGTCCAAGACGTCCGACGTCGCGGGCGACGGCACCACGACGGCGACCGTCCTGGCCCAGTCCATCTATGGCGAGGGCCTGCGCTACGTCACGGCCGGCGCCAATCCGACCCTGATCAAGAAGGGCATCGACAAGGCCGTCGAGACGGTCGTCGGCGAGCTCAAGAAGATGAGCCGCGAAGTCAGCGGCGAGATGATCGCCCAGGTCGGCGCCATCTCGGCCAACAACGACCCCTCCATCGGCAAGACCATCGCCGAGGCCATGGACAAGGTCGGCAAGGACGGCGTTATCACGGTCGAAGAGGCCAAGGGCCTCGAGACGACCACGGAGACGGTCGAGGGCATGCAGTTCGACCGCGGCTACCTGTCGCCCTATTTCGTGACCGACCCGGAGCGGATGGAGTGCGTCCTCGAGAAGCCCCTCATCCTCCTCCACGAGAAGAAGATCAGCAACCTCAAGGATTTCCTGCCCCTCCTCGAGAACGTCGCCCGCATGGGCCGGCCCCTGCTCGTCGTCGCCGAGGAAGTCGAGGGCGAAGCCCTGGCGACCCTCGTCGTCAACAAGCTCAAAGGCACCTTCCAGTGCTGCGCCGTCAAGGCCCCCGGCTTCGGCGACCGCCGCAAGGCCATGCTGGAAGATATCGCTACGCTCACCGGCGGCCAGGTCATCACCGAAGAGATCGGCGTCAAGCTGGAAAAGGTCGGCTCCGATTGGCTCGGCGAGGCGAAGAAGGTTGTCATCGACAAGGACAACACGACCATCGTCGAGGGCATGGGTAAGGCCAGCGACGTCCAGGCCCGGATCAAGCAGATCCGCGCCCAGATCGAAGACACGACCTCCGACTACGACCGCGAGAAGCTCCAGGAGCGGTTGGCCAAAATGGTCGGCGGCGTCGCTCTGATCAAGGTCGGCGCGGCCACCGAGACCGAGCTCAAGGAAAAGAAGGCCCGGGTCGAGGACGCCATGCACGCCACCAAGGCGGCCGTCGAAGAGGGCATCGTGCCCGGCGGCGGCGTGGCCCTGATCCGCGCCCAGAAGTCGCTCGAAAAGCTCCAGCTCGAAGGCGACGAGCTCATCGGCGCCAATATCGTCAAGAGGGCCATCGAAGAGCCCATGCGCCAGATCGCGATCAACGCCGGCTTCGAAGGCTCCGTGGTCGTCGAAAAGGTCAAAGAGATGAAGCAGGACATGGGCTTCAACGCCCTGACCGAGAAGTATGAGGACCTGATCAAGGGCGGCATCCTCGACCCGACCAAGGTCGTCCGGATCGCGCTCCAGAACGCGGCTTCGATCGCCGGTCTTATGCTCAATACCGAAGGCCTGATCGCCGAGCTCCCCGAAGAGGACAAGAAGCCAGGGTATCCGACCCCTCCCGGCGACATGTATTGATCGCGCCCCGCGCGAAGTGAATTGCCAGCCCCGGGCGGCCCGCCGCCCGGGGCTTTTTTTTCAGAAGGGGTCAAACCTACCCATCGTCACTTTGTGCCCGACTCGCCCTCTCTGTCTCTGGGCAAGGGGCTGGAAAAAGTGACGATGGGTAGGTTTGACCCCTTCTTCCTTTAGCGCGGCATTTCTTATATATTCTTGACAGACATGCCGCGCCTTATCGACCGATACCTCCTGCGCGAGGTCGTCCCGCCCTTCCTCGTCGGGCTCCTGCTCATCGTGTTTGTCCTCCTGATGAACCAAGTCCTGCTCCTGGCCGACCTGTTCATCGACAAAGGCGTCCCGGTCCTCCAAGCCCTCCGCGTCCTCGGGCTCCTCATCCCGTCCATCCTGGTCTTCGCGCTGCCGATGGCCGTCCTCATGGGCATCCTCGGCGGGCTCGCCCGCCTCTCCGCCGATTCCGAGATCGTCGCCTTCCGGTCCCTCGGCGTCGGGCCGCGCCGCCTGGCCGGGCCGCTCCTTCTCTTCGGACTCGGCGGCTTCCTGTTGACCCTGCCGCTCGCCCTCTCCATCGCGCCACATGCCAATAACGCCTGGGTCCGGACCATGACCGAGTCCGTCATCGCCCGGGTCCGGCTCGATGTCGAGCCCCTCGAATTCAACGAGACCCTGCCCGACATGGTGTTCCTGGTCAGGGACGTCGGCCGGGACAAGGTCTGGCACGACGTTTTCGCGTATATGGGCAAGGACCCCTCGAATCCCAGGCTGGTCATGGCCCGGTCGGGCACCGTCCGCCTGTTCCCCGAAAAGCAGCGGGCGGTCCTCGAGCTCACCGACGGCCATGTTTATTCCGGGCCGCTCGCCGCGCCCGGCGAGGACACCCTGACCACGTTCGAGCACCTCGAGGAGGAGATCGACGTCGAAGGGCTCTTCCCGTCCGTGTCGAACGAAAAGCGGGTCAGGGAAAAGGACATCGGCGAGCTCATCAGCGACCTCCGGACCCTCGAGGCCGCCGGCCCCGCCGAGCGTCCGGATACCCGCCAGATCCGCGCCCACCGCATCGAGATCCACAAGAAGCTCGCTCTTCCGGCCGCTTGCCTCGTGTTCGCGCTCCTCGGCCTGCCGCTCGGCGTCATGACCGGCCGCGCTGGCCGGACGGGCGGGTTCTCGCTCGGCCTGGGCATCATTCTCCTCTATTATGCGCTGATCACGGCGGGAGAAAAGATGGCCATGGACGGACGCCTGTCCGCGTTCCTCGGCATGTGGGGTCCGGATATCGTCCTGGCCGCCGCCGGCGCGTGGCTCTTCGCGAGGTTGGGCCGAGGGAGCCGGCGAAGCCGCTTCCGGCACAGCCGTGCCGTGCGGCCGGAAGCCCCGTCTCCATCGGCTCGCGCCGAGGCCCCGGCGTCGCCGCGCGCCAGCCGCCGCGTCGGCGCCTCGATCCGTTTTCCCGGTCTCCTCGACCGGTACGTCTCCCGAAAATTCCTGGCCTTGCTGGGGCTCGTCCTGGCAGGCCTCGTCGCGGCGACCCTGCTGGTCACGTTTTTCGAGAGCCTGGACGACGCCCTCGAGCACGGCAAGCCGCTGACCCTTCTGGCCGGCTATGTCGGACTCAAGCTGCCCGAGTTCCTGGCCTTCATCCTGCCGGTCGCCGTTCTGACGGCCGCGCTCCTCGCGCTCGGTTTCCTGTCCCGGACGAACGAGGCCACGGCGATGAAGGCCAGCGGCGTCAGCGCCTATCGGACGGCCCTCCCGATCATCGCCCTCGCGGCGGCCGCGGGCGTCCTGGCCTTCCTCGTCCAGGAGCGCGTCGTGCCGGCCTCGCACGCGGGAGCCGAAGCGGCCTGGAACGTTCTCCACGATCTGCCGCCCCGCAGCTCGAGCTTCCTCAACCGCCACTGGATCCTGGCCGGGAGCGGCGACCGGGTCTACCATTTCGACTTCTTCGAGCCCGGTACGTCGACCCTCGGCCGGCTCTCGGTCTTCGACATCGACACCGGCCGCTGGGCCCTGGTCCGCAGGACCTTCGCCGAGAAGGCCTCGTTCGACGGGAACGACCTTGTCTATCGGGACGGATGGATCAGGGATTTCGCCGCCTCCACGAGTCCGCCGTTCGTCCGGACCGCGAGCGGACGCGTCGATGCGGCGGGCGACAAGGGCGTTTTCGACGAGCCCTGGAAAGAGCCTCTGCAGATGACCCTCGGCGACCTGCGGCGATACGCGGCCGGGGTCCGGGCCATGGGGTTCCCCGCCGTCCGGCTCCGGGCCGAGGCGGCCCAGAAGATCGCCCTGCCGTTCGTCAGCCTGATCATGGCCCTGCTGGCGGTCCCCTTCGGCTTCCGCATGGGGCGGAAGGGGACGCTCGTGGGCGTCGGCCTCAGTGTCGTCATCGCCATGGCCTACTGGGGGACTTTCGCCGTCTTCCGGAGCCTCGGCGGCGCCGGCGCGCTGACCCCTTTTCTCGGGGCTTGGGGGGCCAATATCCTATTCGGGCTGGGGGGAGTGGTGGGGCTGCTGAAACTGAGGACCTAAGGCTACATCTTATACTTGCCGAAATCCTCCGGTCGCAGCGTCTCGAGCCATTTCCGCAGCTTTTCGGAGGATTCGACCTTTTCGTCGAACTTGAGACCGTTCGCCTTGCGAACGACCTCGTCCTCGACGAAGATGGGCGAGCTCATCCGCAGGGCCAGGGCGATGGCGTCGGAGGGACGGGAGTCGATGACGATCGCCTCCTCGGCCCGGCGGCAGTGGATGAGGGCGAAAAAGGTATTGTTCCGGACATCGTTGACGACGATCTTCTCGATGGCGATGCCGAGCTTTTCGAGAAAGCTCTTGAGGAGGTCGTGGGTCATCGGCCGGGGGGTGGGGACGTTTTCGATGGTCAGGGCGATGGCGTTGGCCTCGAAGACCCCGATCCAGATGGGCAGGATCTGCTCGTTGCGGGGGTTCTCCAGAACGACGATCGGCATCTTGGAGATCGGGTCCACGACGAGACCCTTGACCTTCATCTCGATTTCCATTGCTGGCTTGTACCGACACCAATATAGGTGCGGGACCCCGCTTTGTCAAATTCGGCCTCAGGGACCTTCGGCCTTGGTTACTGGAGTTTGTAGAGGTCAGAAGAGGGAGAGCTGCGATGCGGAGGCTTCGGCTTGTGCGCCCGCGCCGAAGAGACGGATCGTGCCGTATTCGCCGTCGTGCCCGGGTTCGATCGCGACCTGGCCCTTGCGCATCCGATCGACCGCCTCGGCGACGCTTTCCGGCGAGACGCGCGCCAGCTCGGCCACGGGGACCTCGGTCAGGATGGCGTGCTCGTCCCCGAACTCGCGGATGAACCGGAAATAGAGCTCCCAGACGCCCTGGCTTTCGGAGGTCTTGCCCACCGCCTCGGCGATGACCTCGTTGAGCGGGATGAGGCTCTTGTAAGGGATGCGGCCCGGCCGCCCCTCGCCGGTCTCCCGGTCGGCCAGCTCCTCGACCCGGTGAAGAACGCCGATCGTCAGCTTCTTGCCGCACTTGGGGCAGAGGTCGCCGGTCTTCAAGCTCTCGCGCGGCGAGCTGACGACGCCGCACTTGCGGTGCCCGTCGTAATGGTACTTGCCCTCCTCGGGGAAGAACTCGACGGTGTAGAGGAACTTTGCCGGGTCGTTCGTCCGCAGCGCGTCGATGAGGCCGCGGAAGCTGAAATCCGTGTCGAAGGCGTTGGCCTCGCGGCCGATCTTCGAGGGCGAATGGGCGTCCGAATTGGAGATCAGGGCGAAGCGGTCGAGGGCGGAGAGCCGCCAATTCATCGGCGGGTCCGACGACAGGCCCGTCTCCAGGGCGAAGATCGACGGCGTCATCTCCTCGAAGCACTCCTCGATCGCGTCGAAGCCCGAGTTGGCGCCGAAGAGCGAGAACCAGGGCGTCCAGATGTGCGAGGGGATGACGACCGCGCGCGGGGCGGCCTCGGCGACCATCCTGCAGAAGAGCCTCACGTCAAGGCCCAGGATGGGCCGCCCGTCCGAGCCGAGGTTGCCGACGGCCTGGAGGCGGCGGTTGACCCGCTCGACCGATTCGAAGTCGGGGGCCAACAGCATGACGTGGACCTTGCGGACCTTGCCCCCCTTGGAGTAGATGAAGCTCAGCTCCGACGAGAGGACGAAGGAGATCGGACGCCCCAGGACCGGCAGGCCCCTGAACAGCGGCGCGTCGAACGCCGTGGTCGCGCTCTTGAGCCGGAGGAATCCGTTGCCCATCGGCTCGAGCTTCTCCTTCATCAGGAACAGCCACTCGGGATGAGTGAAGTCCCCGGTCGCGAGGAGGGAGATCCCCTTGACCTTGGCCCACGGCGCCATCGCGTCGAGGACCATGTCCCGCGATGTGGCCCGCGAGTACTTCGAGTGTATATGAAGATCGGCAAGAAACTTCATGGCGGAGAACTCAGTTTAGGTAAAGAGAGAGGCGATTGCAAGCGTTTTCGGCCCGCTGGCGAGGCCCTCGAAGCGGTCCGCCCGCCGCCTTGTAAAAGGGCCGTGGACGGGGTACACTGGATTGTCCTCCCGGACTTGAAAGGACTCCTTGATGAGACTGAAATCGATTGCAATTCTCGTCGGCGCCCTGGCGCTCGCCGCGCTGCCGGCCGCCGCGCAGAAGACGGCGGTCAAGGACCTGACGCCCCGCTACCGGACCTGGCTCGAACAGGAAGTCGTCTATATCATCTCGCCCAAGGAGAAGGACGTCTTCCTGCAGCTCGCCAACGACCGGGAGCGGGAGATGTTCATCACCGCCTTCTGGAAGGCCCGGGACGAGGACCCGAACACGCCCGAGAACAAGTTCAAGGACGAGCACGAGCGCCGCATCGAATACGCCAACAAGAACTTCGGCCGCGGCCTGCAGTCCGGCGGCTGGCGGTCCGACATGGGCCGTGTCTACATCACCCTGGGCGAGCCGAAGGACATCGCCCGGTACGAAAGCGAGACGAACCTCTACCCGCTGCAGATCTGGTTCTACTCCGGCATCAACGGCGCGGGCATGCCGAGCTCCTTCAACATCGTGTTCTTCAAGAAGGACGGGGCCGGCGACTACGTCCTGTATTCCCCGGTCCGGGACGGCCCCCAGAAGCTCATGCCGTTCTACAACGGCGACATGACGAACTACCTCCAGGCCTGGGGCGAGCTGAGGCAGACCGTCGACCCGTCGGTGGCCGACGTCTCGATGTCCCTCATCCCCGGCGACTACGTCATGGGCATGAATCCCACCATGGCATCCGACATCCTGATCAGCCAGAGGATCCCGAAGATGGGCTATGAGAGCGTCAAGGACGCCTACGCCGAGAAGCTCCTCAAGTACCGGGACATCGTCGAGGTCGAGTACACGGCCAACTACATCGAGAACGACGCCCTCGTCCAGGTCACCCGCGACGCCGCCGGGCGGGCCTTCGTCCATTTCCTCATCGAGCCGGCCCGGCTGAGCATCGAACGCTTCGAAGGCCTCTACCGGACCGTCTTCGACGTCAACGGCATCGTCTCCGACTCCGCGGGCAAGACCGTCTATCAATTCGACCGCCGGGTCCCCCTCGAGCTCAACGGCGATCAATTCTCCAAGATCCGGGACCGCCGCGTGTCTTACCAAGACGCCTTCCCTCTCATCGAGGGCGACTATAAGGTCAGTCTCCTCTGGAAGAACACCGTCTCCAAGGAGTTCACCTCCGTCGAAGCGGCCCTGAAGATCCCGCCCGCCAACACCCTGACGCTGACGACGCCCATCCTGGCCAACCGGATCGTCCGCAACCCCAATTTCGCGGGCCAGATCAAGCCCTTCACCTTCGGAGAGACCCAGATCGTCGCCTCGCCGAGGAACGACTTCACCGTTCAAGACACCCTGACCCTGTTCTGCGAGCTCGGCGGCCTGACCCCCGAGCTGAAGGCGAACGGCAGCCTGTCGATCACCCTCGTCCGGAAAGACCAGGTCGTGGCCGCGATCACGAAGCCCCTGAAGGACGCGCCCAACCCGCTCCGCGTCGTGGAGGATTTTCCCCTGGCGAACTTCCCCCCCGACTATTATTCAGCCAACGTCGACCTCCTCGATTCCGCCAAGACGACGGTCCTGTCCTCCAAGGCGTCGTTCTATATCAGCCTCAATGCGTCCCTGCCCCGCGCGTGGATCATGTATCCTCCGCTTCCGCCGGCGAACGACCCCTCTTATGTCGACATCCGGGGCATGCAGTACTTGAAGACGGGGGACGCGGCCAAGGCCCGGCCGCTGCTCGAAGAGGCCTCCCGCCGGTCGCCGGATTCCGTGCCCTACGCGCTGGACCTCTGCCAGGTCCTCTTCGAGCTCAAGGACTATGAGGGCATCCAGAAGCTGGCCACGCCGTTCTATCGGGACAAGAAGAACTACGAGTTCGCCCAGTACCTCGGCGAGAGCGCCCAAGCCATCGGCCGCTACGGCGAAGCCATCGGTTTCTATAAGGATTACCTGACCTACTTCGGGACGAATCTCCTGGTCCTCAACTCGATCGGCGACTGCTATGTCCAGACGGGCGATCTTGCCGGCGCGATCACCGTCTGGAAAAAATCCCTCGAGCTCAGTCCGAACCAGGCCGAGGTGAAGCAGAAGCTGGCCGCGATCCAGGACAAGATCAAGGTGAACTGATGAACGCCCGGCTGTCGCGCCTGGCCGTTTTCCTGGCCGCCGTGCCGCTCGTTGCTGCCTGCGCTTCGACCCGGGGCTTGAAGGAGCTCGACCCCAAGAGCCGCGACTTCATCTCCAAGGTCCGCTACACGATCACCTCGGAAGAGCGCAAAGCTTTCCTGGCCCTGTCTCCGGAGGCCCGCGAGCCGTTCATCGAGGACTTCTGGAAGAGGCGGGACCCGACCCCCGTGACCCCGGAGAACGAGTACCGGGCGGATTATTACAACCGGATCGAGCGGTCCAACCGGCTCTTCTCGGGCGGCGGCTCTCCGGGCTGGCTCCAGGACCGGGGCCGGGTCTACATCACGCTCGGTCCTCCCGATACTCGCGTCACCTACCCGCGGGGGGTCACATTCTACGGCCTGCCCACGGAGATCTGGTGGTACGGGCTCTACACGATCGTGTTCATCGACGAGTACTGGAACGACGATTACCGCATCTCCCCGGACAGCGCCGGGCAGATCGCCGTGATCACCCAGGCCCAGACCGAATATAACAGGCCGCAAGAGCGGATGCCCCAGCCGGGTGAAGCGCACTTTGCCTCGGGCATCGCCGGACTCGACGTCCGGATCGAGGTCGGGGACGGAGGGTCGACGCGCTTCGCGCTTTCCATCCCCAACAAGAACATCTGGATGAAGTCTTCCCGTCGGAGCTTTCAGGCGACGCTCGAAGTGACGATGAAGGTCGTCGACGGGACGGGCGCGGAGGCCTGGTCGTTCTCGCAGGCCTTCCCCATCGATATCCCGGAGGCCCGCCTGAAACAGGTCTTGGCCGAGGATTTCGAGGCCCAGGCGGTCGCTCCCCTGAAGCCCGGCTCCTACACGCTGAACATCCTCGTGACCAACACGACCGACGGAAGCAAAGCCGCGCTCGAACGCAAGTTCGAGATCTGATCCCATCCTATTTCCGGGCGGTCGAGGCCGCTGCGGCTGCCGCCTGCCCCTTCCGGGCGTTCTCCTCGGACAGGGCGTTTTCCCCGACGCGGTTATAGAGGTCGGCCAGGAGGAAGTAGCCCAACGGAAGCTCGGCCGGCGCCGGCCGGAGCTCGATCCCCTTCTTCGTCAGGGCGATGGCCTCCTCGAAATCCGCGCCGCGCCGGAGAAGGATGCGGGCGAGGTGGAAATAGGCCAGTGGGAATTCCGGCTCGGCCGCGATCGTCTTTCGCAAGGTCTCGAGCTCCTCGTCTTCCCGGCCCATCTGCCGGTAGACGCGGGACAGGTTGAAGAGGGCCTTGTAGCTCTGGGGTGAATCCCCGATCTCCTGAAGATAGAGGTCGGCGGCCTCGGCCAGCCGGCCTTGTTTCTCGCGGAGCTGGGCCGTGTTGTAGCGCAAGCTCATCAGCGTCGGGTTGACGGCCGCGGCCGCGGCCAGGTGCTCCTCGGCCCGGGCGTCGTCGCCGCTCGCGCCGCGGGTGAGATAGACCGCCCCCAAGGCGTTCTGCGCCGAGGCCGAGCGCGGGTTCCCCTCGAGGCACTTTTCGAAGTAGGGGATGGCCTTGTCGGGCTGGCCGCCGTGGACCTTGATGTTCCCGAGCAGGAAGTAGAGCTGGGAGTCCTCGAAGCCCCGGGCGATATGGTCGAGGACGAATTTCTCGGCCTCGTCGTAACGGCCCATGGCCTGGTAGCAGTTGGCGACGTTGATGGCGGCGAAGGAATCGTCGGGCTTGAGCTCGAGGGCCTTGGCGAACGCTTCGAGCGCCTCCGGGAAGCGTCGCGCCTTGTAGAGGACGTTGCCCAGGCTGAAATGCGCGTCGCCGATCGTCGGGTCTTCGGCGATGATGGCCCGGATCGTTTTGATGGCCTCGTCGGCATCGCCGCTGAGCCCGCTCTCCCGGGCGCGGGACAGCTCGTTGAAGATGCCGATCTTGTCCTTGGGATCGGCCAGCTTCTTCCCCTGGAGCTTGGCGGAGTCCGTGAACGAGCCGACGTAACCGAGCGCGGCCAGCTTCTCCCGCGTTTCCTCGTCGACCTTCTGGAGGTCCACTTCGAGGCCGTTCCGCCCCGCCTCGGCCATGAGGGCCTCGGCCCGGGCCGAGAGGTCCTCGAAGACCTTCTTCTCGAGGTAGACGAGGTTCTTCTCCTCTCTGGGGTCGCTCGCGAGGTCGTAGAGCTCCGGCACGGGCGCCAGGATCAGCTTGAACCGGCCGTTCTGGACGCTCCGGAGGTCGGACCAGCCGTAATGATAACGCGGATAGAACGTCTCCGAGTAGGCCAGCCGGTCCGCGGCGGCGGCGCCCGGCGCGAAGAGCGACGGGACGAGACTTCTCCCTTGGACCTCGGCGGGCACGGGCAATCCGGCCATTTCGCAGACCGTGGGCATGACGTCGACCAGGCCGACGGTCTCTTTGGAGACGACCCCCTGGAGCGGCTTGAACGGCGTGACGACGATGAGGGGCACGTGGAGGGCCCCCTGGTAGATGAAGAAGCCGTGCGTGCTTTCAAAGTGTTCGCCCAGGCTCTCGCCGTGGTCGGCGGCCAGGACGAGGAAGAGGCGGTCCCGGAGCGCCTGGCGGTCGATGTACTCGGACAGGCGGGCCAGCTGGCTGTCGGTGAAGGCGATCTCGCCGAGGTAGGGATTCTGGGCGTATTCGCTCTTGAAGGGCTCGGGCGGCTCATAGGGCGTGTGGGGATCGTAGAGATGGATCCAGGCGAAGAACTTGCCGTCCTTGTTGCGGTCGATCCAGCTCAGGGCCTCGTCCATGACCTCGTTCGCCGGCCGCTGGACTTCCCCGAGGGAAATCCGTTCGAAGCGGCTCAGGTCGAACTTGTCGAAGTAGGTGTCGAAGCCCTGGTTCAGGCCCCATTTGGAATCGAGGACGTAGGCGGCCACGAAGGCCCCGGTCCGGAAGCCCGCGCTCTTGAAGCTTTCGGCCATGGTCACGAGCTCGGACGGGACGACGAACCCGCCGTTGTCGCGGACCCCGTGATGGGGCGGCAGAGTGCCCGTCATGATGGTCGTGTGAGACGGCAAAGTCAGGGGCGTCTGGGAGATGCAGTCCTCGAAGCGGACGCCGCCCTCCGCCCAGGCATCCATGGTCGGCGTCCGGACCAGGGGATTGCCGTAGCAGCCGACCTTGTCGGCGCGGAGCGTGTCCACGGTGATGAGGATCACGCTGAAGTCCTTGCCGCCCCGGAGGCGGGCGAAGTTCGGGGTCCGGGACCGCAGGAGGACGAACGCCAGCAGGCCGGCGCCGGCGAGGACGACGGCCGCCCCCGCGACGAGAGGGGATTTCTTCCTGAGCATCGCAGGCTATCTTACCAAAAAAGGCCGGGCCGCGGTAATGCGCCGGGCCGCGAGCGGGCAAAAAAAAGCCCCGGAAGGAAGGCCTTCCGGGGCTTGAGCGTGTGCGTGGAGCTGGAGCTTAGAAGATGAGCCGCAATCCGACGCGGGCCTGGCGCGGCTGGGTGATGCCGTAGAGCTCGTGCCCGGCGGTCGAGGGGTAGGTGCCGTCGCTGAACCAATCATAATCGACGCGCGTCCCCCAGGACGTGATCGTGTCGGCGTTGAAGACGTTGAAGAGGTCGAACAGCAATCCGAGACGGTACTTCCCGGCGAGAGTGAAGATCTTTTCGAGCCGGATGTCCAGGATCTTCTGCATGGGGTAGTGCTGGGAGCCGCGGGGTTCGAGGAAGAAGGTCACGCGTCCCTGTTCGAGCCGGGCGGTGCGGAAGCGCGGCGTCCAGCCGTTCCCCGTGATGCCGTGGAAGTAGGCGCTGACGTTGAGGTCGACGACAGGGACGAGGTACGACGCTTGGATCTTGATCATGTGCGTCGGGTCGTACGTCGCGTTGCCGTCGGCGTTGATGTAGAAGTTCGGATCGTTCGTGCCGCCGCCGTAATTGATGTCGTCGACCATCCCGTTGTCGATCGTCCCGTGGGTCTTGGAATAGACGTAGGAGGCCATGAACTGCCAGCGGTTGGAGAAACGCTTGTTGAAGAGGAACTCGATGCCGCCGTACTTCCGGTAGGGACTGAGCAGGATCCAGTTGTCGCCGGCCTTGTAGTTGGTGATCAGATAGTCGAAGGTGTTGACGGTCTCCGGCGTGCGTTCGTAGATCGTGTAGTCTCCGTAGCCGGTCACGCTTTGGGTGATCGGGTTGTAATCAGCCGCCCGGTCGACCGGGCCGATCTGGTTCTTCCAGCTGCGGTTGATGTAGGTCACGCTGAACGACGCGTCCTTGAAGAGCTCGCGTTCGATGCCCAGGGTGAACTGCTCCATGTAGGGGTGCTTGATGTTGGGGTCCATGGTGTACAGATTATTATGGACGATGCGCTCGAACTCGACCCACTCCGACGTCCCGTAATCCCAGTAATAGCTGACCTTGTCCTTATAGGCCGACGGGGGGTTCATGTGGTCGTGATAGCTGGCCAACATCGCTTCCGAGAACTGGCCGTAGTGGCCCTTCAGGATGGTCGTCTTGTCGCCCAGGATGTCGAAGGTGAATCCGAGGCGTGGGGCGAGGCGGAAGGCCGAGTAGACGTTCCCGCTGACACCCTTGACTTGGCCCCAGTACTGGCTCAGCCGGACGCCGAGGTTGATGTTGAGCCTCTTCGAGACCTGCCAGGCGTCCTGGACGAACCCCTCAAGCCGGGTATAGCGGGTGTTGTTGTCGTACCCGCCGTACTGGTAGGCCAGATAGTTCGACACGCCGGGGGTGTAATAATCGGTGTAATCGTAATACGCGACGTTGTTGCCGAGCGGTCCGCCCGCTCCGGTGTAGCCGTACCGGCTGCGGACGAACGAGCGCTCCATCTCGGCCCCGAACTTGAAGTCGTGGGACCCGGCGATGAAGTCCTCGACGTAGTGGGTCATGCTGGCGTTGACCTGGTAGCGCGAGCGGTCGGCATAGTAGAAGTAGCCCGCGCTGTCATGGCGCCGGTTGTCGGCGTAGTCGAAGTGCATGTACGTATCCAGGCCGGAATTCGGATCGTTGTAGTAATAGCCGGTGAAGAAGCCGGCTTTGAGGTCGAAGAAGGTCTTCGGGCTGAGGATCTTGGTCAGGTTGAAATTGCCGACCCAATCAGGGGCCTTCTCGATGATCGTGGCATTGGTGTCGACATTCGATCCCGCCGCCCGGTTGGTGCCGTTGTACGCGTCGTACTCGATCGAGGCGTTGATATTCAGGGAGCGCGTGAGCTGGGCCGTCAGCTTGAGGAAGCCGCGCGGCTGCTTGTAGTCTGTGGGGTTGGGGAAGCCGGTCACACGGTCCCTGGTCCGATAATACTGGCCGCCGCCGTAGAACCAGAGCTTGTCCTTGATGATCGGGACCGCCGAGGTGGACGTTGAAGTCGATAAGATTGGAGCTCGGCGAGGTGAGTCCGGGGAAGTCCGTGACGTAGGCGCCGTTGTTGGTGGCCTGCCAGAACTTCGTCCCCGACAGCTGCCGGTTGAATTCGAAGTGGCCGGAGAACTTGTTGCCGCCGGATTTCGTCACCAGGTTGAAGATGACGCCGGTGAAGTTGCCGTACTCGGCCGGCAGTCCGACACCCATGATCTTGGCTTCCTCGACGATGTTGGGGTCGAGGAAGACCCAGGCCGAGCCGCCATCGGGGTCGGCGACGCCGACGCCGTCCATGGTGTAGGCGATGCCCGTCGAGGACGAGGCGCCGTAGGCGCTGTCGTCGTTGACCCCCGGGGCCATGTTGACGATGTCCATGGCGAACGAGCTGTAGGGGATGTTCCTGAGGATATCGTTCGACAGGGTGACGGACGCCGTCTCGGTGGACTTGACGTCGACCGTCGGGGACTGGGCGATGACGGTGACTTCCTCCGCCACAGTCGCGGGCTTCAGCTGGAAGTCCACGCTCAAGGTGGACGTGGTCGTCAGCCGGATCTTCTCGCGGATGATCGTCCCGAATCCCTGCAGCTCGGCTTTGACCTGGTATTCGCCAGGCGGCAGGGCTGGGAACCGGTACTCGCCGGCGGGATCCGTGACGAAGGTCCGGACGCCCATGAGGTTGCCGCCCGAGAGCGTCACGTTGACGCCGGGCAGGGGGGCGTTCTGATCGTCCGTCACGATGCCGCGGATGGCGCCGGTCACCCGGGATTGGGAGAAGGCGACGGGAGCGAGAAGGAGGATGATAGCGAGAAACGATAGAATCCTGTTCTTCATGAAGACCTCCTTTAGATTCCTGGGGATGTTGCTGAAGGCTGAACGGGGTTTGCGGGCTTCCCTGATCTCACCTCCTTGGGGGTCGCATATTTTGATTTTTTCATAGCATTCGATTCGGACATGGAATCAGCAATATTGATGCCAATACGGATAGGAATAGATGATGCTGATAATAAATATGATAGCATGAAATCGATGTGCCCGCTCATTCAACGATTTGGATTCTATCCAAGAATTTGGGCGAATTCAAGGTCTTTTTATGCCGGCTCCGCCTGGCCGGTGCCCATTTGAAAAGGCCCGGGCCGTATGCTATCGTAGTCATTCGGAAGCACGAGAAGACCTGATTGAAGAATAAAGCCCGGTTTGGCATCATCCTTGTCGCGCTCCTCGTGGGGGTCGGCCTGGCCGCCGCCGAGAAGCCCTCGCCCGACCTCGAGCGCTGGCTCGAAGACGTCTCGCCGATCATCACCAAGGCCGAGCGCGCCGTCTATTCCAAGCTCCAAACCAACGCCGATCGGACCAAGTTCGTCCGCTTCTTCTGGCGGACCCGGGACCCTCTGCCCGATACCACGCAGAACGAATTCCAGAAGGAATACGAGGAGCGGATCCGCTATGCCGACCAGAATTTCGGCCATTATTCGCCGAAGCGGGGGAGCCGGACCGAACGCGGCTTCTACTACGTCCTCCTCGGCAAGCCTCTCGAGCGGACGTCCTATAGCACCCAATCCCAGCTCTGGCCGCTGGAGCTCTGGTTCTACAAGGGGGACGAGGAATACGGGCTGCCGGCCTATTTCTACCTGATCTTCTATCAGCCCGAGGGGCTGGGCGATTTCCGCCTCTATTCCCCGACCATGGAAGGGCCCGGAGAAGCTGGCCGTCCCGACGCTCGGAAACGGCGTGGCCCTGACGCGGCGCAACGCGCTCGACGCCATCAAGGCCATCAGCGGCGAGCTGGCGAGGGCCTCCCAGAGCTACCTCCCGAGCGACACGCCGATGGGATCGGCCTCGTTCTCCTCGGATTCGATCATCGCCGCGGTCCGCAGCCTTCCGGAGAAGAAGTTCTCCGACTCCTACGCCCGCTCCTACATGGCCTTCAAGGATTACGTCGAGACCGAATACTCGGACAGCTACATCACCAGCGCCTTCGAGCTCTGGGTTTTTCGTGAGGGCGGCCAGTCGTTCCTCCAATGGTCGATCGAGCCGGACAAGATGAACTTCAGCACCGAGGCCGATACGATCTATGCCAGCTTCGAGCTCGTCTTGAGGCTCGAGGACGGCCGGGGCGCGACCATCTTCGAGAGGACCGAAGAGATCCCTCTCAAGCTCAGCTCGGACCAATACCAGGCCCATGCCAGGCAGCGCTTCGCCTTCCAGGACCTGCTGGCCGTGGCCCCCGGCGAATACCGGGCCCTGTTCCTGTTGAAGAACAAGACGGCCAGGGACTTTTCGTCCTTCGAGACAAAGGTCATCGTGCCGCCGGCGGAAGCGCTCCGAAAAGGCCGGCCTGAGCGTGCCGCTGCTCTACTACGGCCGGAGCGCCGTCCCCGAGGCGCAGAGGAAGAACCTCAAGGCCTTCGTTTTCGGGGGCCAGCAGTACGTCGTCGGCGCCCGCAACGAATTCCCCGCGTCCTCGACGCTGGGGGCCTTCGTCCAGGCCCGGAACGTGGCCGGGCTCGCCGCCGGTGCGACGCCCGCGTTCATCGTCGACCTCGTCTCGCTCGACACGAACCAGAGCGCGGGCACTTTCCCGCTGACCGAAGCCGTCCCCGATCCCGGAGACGCGGCGACCCTGCTCGTCTCGGGCACCACGCCGCTCAAGGACGTCCGGCCCGGCTACTATCGCGCCGACGTCTCGCTCGTCTCCCCCGACGGCCGGCGACTGCTCACGGAGTCGGAGAACTTCGTCGTCCTCGGCCAGCCGCTGCCCGTCGTCCCCTGGGTCTACGCGCGGCTGCACGGCCCCTACCCGGGTCCCGAACATCTCAAGGTCCTCGGCTCCCAGTACTTCTTGAAGGGCGACTACGTCCGGTCCCGTGAGATCTCCGAGCGCGCTCTCCAGGGCCGCGACGACCCCGCGGTGCGACTGCTTCTCGCCAAATCGCTCTACGGCCTGGGCCTCTATCGGGAATCCCTGGAGCATGCCAAGGCCGTCCACGACCGCGGCGGGGACCGCGAGTCGGCCAAAGTCATGGCCCTCGACCAAGCCGGCCTCAAGGATTGGGCCGCGGCGCTTTCGACGCTCGAGACGCTCATGGCCGAGGCGACGGAGGTCCCCGTCCTGAATCTCGCCTCCGAGTGTCACCTGGCCCTCGGTCACCCCGAGAGGGCCCTGCCCCTCCTTCAAAAATCTCTCGCCCTCGCTCCCGACCAGCCGGCCGTCCGGGCCCTGGAGGAGGAGGCGAAGAAACGCATCGGCCAAAGATAGGAGTCCCCATGATGTCCCGCAAAGCCGCATTCATCGCCCTGACGGTTCTCCTGTTCGCCGCCTCCGCCTGGCCCCAGTTCCAGGGCAAGGTTGCCGGCGTCGTCCTCGACTCGTCCAAGAATCCCGTTGAGAAGGCGGAGGTGGTGATCGTCTCGCAGAAGTCGTCGTCCTCACACTACGAGCTCAAGACGGATCGTGAGGGCCACTTTGTCCAGATCGGGATCATGCCCGGATACTACATGCTCACGGTCAAGAAGATGGGCTTCGCGCCCGGCTCGAAGGAGATCCACGTCGGCGTCGCGGGCGATGAAACCGTCGAGATCACGCTCATGTCCGTCGAGGCCACGGCCGCCAAGAGCTATTCCGTGGCCGACCGGGCCTTCATGTCCGGCAACAAGCTCTACGCCGAACAGAGATACGCCGAGGCCGCGGCGGCCTACGGCGAGGCCATCGGGCTCGATCCCACGAATTGGGCCTACCAGCTCAACCTCGGCCTGTCCTTGAAGAAGGCGGGCAAATCCGAGGAGGCCCTGACCGCGTTCCGCAAGGCCGTCGAGCTCAACCCCGAAAGCTACAGCGCCAACAAGGAAACGGGGGAGACCCTGGCCAAGGCCGGCCAGTACGCCGAAGCCAAGCCGTTCTACGAAAAGGCCGCCGGCCTGAGCCCCGACGACCCCGACGCCCAATACAACCTCGGCGTCTGCCTGGTCAACCTCGGGGAATCGGAAGCGGCCCTGCCGCGCTTCGAGAAGGCGGTCGAGCTCAACCCGGACTACGCCGACGCCTATTATCAGATGGCGACGATCCTCATCAGCCAGAACAAGGTGGCCGAGGCCAAAAACAGCCTGGAGAAGTTCCTGGCCCTGGCCCCCAACCACGAGAAGGCCGGGATCGCCCGACAGCTCCTCGACTATCTGAAAAAGTAGCCCGCCGCCCCCAAAAAAGCGGATTCTTCTCCCATTTCCGGGAATCCTCTCGAGGCGGCGAGGGATGTCGCCACGAAGCCCCCGTGAGGGAATCGCGGACCTGCCGGAGGCGGGGGCGCTTCGAAGGTTTCCGGGACGCGGGGAAGCGTGGGGCGATATCCTGAGCAACGCCAACGAAATGGATTTCCCGGTATCGGGGGATGAACCAAAAAAAAGGCCGCCCCGCGGGGCGGCCCTTGTCGGTTCAGAAATAATTCGGTCTAGATGACCGAGAAGGCCATCTTCGTTTCGGCCTTCTTGCCGGAGACCTTATCCGAAACCGTGACGGCGAGGCTGTACTTCCCCGCGGGCAGGGCCTTTTTCTCGGTGCTCAGCACGGTGCCTTTTTCGTCCATCTTCTGAAGGGTCTGGAAGAGGGGCAGCGGCTGGTTGACGAGGTAGAGCTCGTAGGACTGCGGGGCCCACTTGATGGCCGGCTTGCCGTCCTCGCCCTGGACCTCGAAACTGACTTCGAGATCGAGCAGGGGCCTCGCGGCGGCGGGGTCCTTCTGGGCCGCGCCGAGGACGAAGAAGAGGATCTCGAGGTTATCGCCGGAAGCGACCTGGGCATTCGCGTTGGAGACGATCTTGGCCGCGCCCCAGGTGAAGAAACCGCGGTGGATCGTCGGCCGCTGGTCCGGTTCGATCTGGTCCATGGACTTCACGATGACCGGGTCCGTCGGCCAGAGCGTCGCCTCATAGGCCTCGGGTCCGGGGAGGGTGACATCGCTGTAGCAGACACCCATCTTCTTCATGTCGGGCGTGCTGAGGACGAGCGCCAGGGTGTACGAGCCGGCGGGCAGGGCCAGGCCGAAGGAGTACCAATCCTCCTTGTCGGCGCTGTAGCCCGCGGCATCCGTGGCCAGGACGGTCTGGCTCCGTCCACCGAACTTCGGCTTCATGGAACCATCCGCGGCCGGCTGGAAGAACTGGAAGAAGGTCAGGAGAGTCGTCTCCATCTGGCCCGATCCCGTGGTTGAAGGGGCATAGCCGAGGTCCCCGTTCTTCGCTTTGAAGAAGAAGACGGGATAAAGATTCTTCTCCTGGGCCGGAAGGATGAGCTGCTTGAAGAAGCTGAACGGAATATCCTGCCGTCCCTGGCGTGCGGCCAGTCCTTCCTGGATGACCGCCGCGATCTCTTTGGGCATCGAGGCTTTGGCCGGAGCCTTCGGTTCTTGTTTCCCTTTTTGTGATCCGGGCGCCGCCTGCACGGAGAGAGCGAGAACGCTGAGGACGAATAGGAACGCGAGAGCGGCCGCGATCGTCTTGGAAGCTTTCATTTTTCCTCCTGTTTGGAACATCTCATTCACTTCCGCTATCCTCTAGAGCAATTCTCATGCCAAACCTTCAGGCAGGAACGCTCGGTCTGTCGGGGGGAATCGAATCGGGCCTGTAAAGGACTTTTACAGCTCTATCGTATCTCTCACCGGCCTCCGGAAGGCGGACAGCTAATATAGCAAATCTCAGCGATTTTTCAATGCCCGGAACTTCTTCACCGCGTCCAGGTGTTCGCCGAGCGTCCGGCTGAAGCGATGGGATCCGTCGCCGCGGGCGACGAAATACAGAAAGCCCTCGGGAGCGGGCGCGAGGGCGGCGTCGAGACTCGATAGCCCGGGATTCGAAATGGGCCCGGGCGGGAGCCCGGCGTGGAGGTACGTGTTGTAGGGCGAGGGGAACTTGAGGTCGCGAAAGAGCAGCCGGCCGGTGTACCGCCCTTCGCGCTTGAGCGCGTAGACGATGGTCGGGTCGCAATCGAGCTTCATCCCGATCTTCAGTCGATTATGGAAGACGGCCGAAACGAGGGGCCGTTCGCCCGGGAGGGCGGTTTCCTCCTCGATGAGCGAGGCCAGGGTCACCACGTCCCGGATGCTCATCCCCAGCGCCGCGGCCCGCCGCCGCCGGCCCTCGTCGAAGATCTCGCGGAATTCCGCGACCATGGCCCCGACGAGTTCGGCCTCCGGGGCCTTTCGCGGCATGTTGTACGTGTTCGGGAAGAGGTAGCCCTCGAGGTCCTTCGCCCGCGGATCGAGATCGGCGATGAGGCCGGGATCGAGGAAGGCGCGCCGGAAGGCGGCCGCGCCGTCCGGGTCCCCCGGCCGGAGAAGGTCGGCGATCTCCTGCCCCGTGAGCCCTTCCGGGACCGTGACCGGCTCGAGATAGATGCGGCCGCCGAACATCCGGAAGAGCACCTCCTTCGTCTCGATCGGAGACGTGAACAAGTACTCGCCGGCTTTGAAACGTTCGTCCGGAAAGTAGAGCCGGCAGGCCACCTGGAGCGCGGGGGCGTCCCGGACGATGCCCTCGCTTTTCAGGTGGGCGATGACGCTCCGGGTGCTCCAGCCCTTTGCGACCTCGAAAAAGACGGCCTTCGCCGCCGGCGAAGCGGCGGCGGGCGCGGCGAGCTCACGGGCGAGCCAGCCCGTGAGTGCGGGAACGAAGATCACGGCGGCGAGGAGAACGGTCCTAATCGACTTCAGGAACATCGTCCTCACTGCGTTTGCGCTCGAGGTAGGTCGAGAGGATGATCACGGCCGCGATCCGGTCCTCCCAATCCTTCTTTTTCCGGCCGCGGAGCTTCTCGTCATCGAGGGTCTTGAGGGCCTGGCGGGTCGTCAGGCGCTCGTCCACGAGCACGACGGGTTTCCCGACGGCCTTCTCCAGCCAGGCCGCGAAGACGCGCGTCTTTTCGGCCCGCGTCCCGGAGCTGCCATCCATGCGCAGAGGGTTGCCCAGGACGATCTCCCCGACGTCGTGCTTGGCGACGAGATCCTTGAAGTACTGGCGGTCGACGTTCTCCCGCCCGGTCAGCTCGTAGGATCCGAAGGGCTGGGCGGTGATAAGCAGCGGGTCGCTCAAGGCCAGGCCGATATGGCGGTCGCCGTAGTCGACGCCGAGGATGCGCATCAGCGCTCCCTTTCGACGCAGGCCTTGCGGTTGCGATGGCGTTCGAATCCGAGCTCGACGAGTCGCTCGAGCAGCCGGGGGAACGGCAGCCCCGAGGCGGCCCAGAGCTTGGGGTACATGCTGATCTCGGTGAAGCCCGGGATGGTGTTGATCTCGTTGACGTAGAGACGGTTCGTTTCCTTCTCCAGGAAGAAATCCACACGGGCCATGCCGCAGGCGGCCAGGGCCTTGAACGCGGCCACCCCGAGCGCCCGGATCCTGGCCACGGTCCGCGGCGGGAGCGCGGCCGGGATGACGAACCGGGTCTTGCCGTCGATGTACTTGTCGTTGTAATCGTAGAAATCCCGGAAGGGGATGACCTCGCCGGGGAGGGAGGCCTCGGGTCTCTCGTTCCCGAGAACACTCAGCTCGAGCTCGCGCCCGATGATGCCCTTTTCGACCAGGGCCATAGCGTCATAGCGGAAGGCCGTGTCGAGCGCGGCCGGAAGACCGGCGTAGGTCGTGACCTTGGTGATGCCGACGCTCGAGCCGAGGTTGGACGGTTTGACAAAAAGCGGCAGCGGGAGCGTTCGGCGGATGCGGCGCAGGACCGCCGCGGGCCCCTCCGTCCACTCCGTCTCAGGACAGGCCTTGAAGGGGACGACCGGCAGGCCGTGATCCCGAAGGACGGACTTGGCCAAGACTTTGTCCATGCCCAGGGCCGAGCCGGTGACCCCGGCCCCGACGTAGGGGACTCCGGCCATCTCGAGAAGGCCCTGGATCGTCCCGTCTTCGCCGAAGGGCCCATGGAGGACGGGAAAATAGATGTCGGCCAAGGGCCCGAGGACCGGCGGCGCGGCATTCCAGGGGAGGAACGAGAACGCCGGCCCGCGCTCCAGGGCCTCGATATCCGTCGAGGGGGCCTCGACGGTCTTCCAGAGGCCGCCCCTCGTGATATAGATCGAGCGGACCTCGAACTTGGACCGGACCAGGTTTTTAAAGACGGCACAGGCCGAAATCAGGGAGATTTCGTGCTCGGCCGACCGGCCCCCGAAGATCAGGGCGAGGGTGATTTTTTTTGACATTCGGCACTTCGGCGCGACTAATTTATTGGTTTGAGATATTTTATTCGAATCAGGGTCAATTGTCCATCGGGAGAGGGTACTAACTATATGTTGACAGCCGCGAGAAACGGTTCGTATAATACCCCCCGGTGGAACTCCATCGGCCAAGAGGTGCGACCATGAGCAGAAAACCGTCGTTTTATGCGGGCATCGTCCTCGCCAGCTTGCTTCTCATCGTTCCGGGGGGGCCGTTCGCCCAGGAAACCCAGCAGACGATGATCCAGAGGGCGAAGATCTTCGATGAGACCTACCAGCTGATCAACGAGTCGGACCTTAACTGCTCGTTCTACATGCACGAGGAAGGCAAGCTCCTTCCCGACATCCAGATCATCGGCGCCGAGCGAATGAACGAAAAGAGCGTCTATGAGGACGGTGACCTTATCTACCTCAACAAAGGCGCTGCCGACGGGCTCGAAATGGGCCAGCTGTTCCTCACGATCGGGCTTCGGGCCAAGGTGGCCAAGCTCGGTACGGTCATGGAGCGGCACGGCCGGGCCCGGATCG
This sequence comes from Candidatus Aminicenantota bacterium, assembly GCA_963743205.1. Taxonomy (GTDB): domain Bacteria; phylum Acidobacteriota; class Aminicenantia; order Aminicenantales; family Saccharicenantaceae; genus RBG-16-66-30. The sequence continues at coordinate 520,073 of CAVUOW010000005.1, read as the reverse complement.
TCCGTCTCGACGACCGGATGGCCTCCGCCAGGGTCGAGAAGGGCTGCGGCAGGATCCAGGTCGGGGACTTCCTTCTTCCCTTCGAGGAGGAATCGGGCGAGATCGGCAAGGACCTCGGCTATGGCGACATGGACCCCAACGCCAGCAAGAGGGGCCATGTCATCTACATCGAGAACGACTTCCATATCTCGGGCTCGGGCCAGTGGGCCCTGATCGACATGGGCCGTCAGCACTGCGTGCAGATCGGCGACCAGCTCAACGTCTTCCATCAGGCCCGGCCGGACCTGCCGCGGGAGGCCTTTGCCAGCGCCATCATCATCGACGTCCGCGGCGCGACGTCGACGATCAAGATCCTCGGCGCCAAGGATGCCGTCGACCTCGGCGCGGAAGTCCAGATCAACGCGGCCCGGTAATAGCGGGAAGCGGAGTCTTCGAAGCGACCATCAGCACCGCTCCGGAGCGACTCGGAGGAGCGGTGCTGGGAAATATCTGCACGAGTTTTCTGAACCCCTCCCCTCCGAAATAGGGACTCTCCAGCCCGGTTGACAGCCCCGGACGATTCTGCTAGTTTAAGGCGTGCTGTCCCTCGGATGAGGGGCGGGCGGGCGTAGTTCAGTGGTAGAACGTCTGCTTGCCATGCAGAAGGTCGTGGGTTCAAGTCCCATCGCCCGCTCCAACGATCCGTCCGATCTCATGACGTACCTGGCGCGGTACCCAAGCGGCTAAGGGAGAGGTCTGCAAAACCTCTATCCGTCGGTTCGAGTCCGACCCGCGCCTCCATCCTCCTCTCACCCTCCCGCCGGCTCCCTGGAGCCCGTCGTTGACACCCGGCCGGCCTTGACATATCATGGGGCCAACTTGAGGGAGGAGGGCCCCATGGATATCGTCCAGAGAGTCCAGTCGATCCTGCTGAAGCCCAAGGAGGAATGGGTCAAGATCAAGGCCGAGCCCACGACCGTGGCCGGGCTGTTCACCTCGTACGCCATGGTCCTGGCGGCCATCCCGGCCGGCTTCCAGTTCCTCGGGAGCGTTCTCGTCGGCAAGCGCTTGCCGCTCGTCGGCGTTTTCCGCTGGCCGATCGGCCGGGCCCTGGGCTTTGCCGTCGTCTCCTACATCCTATCGTTGGTCGCCGTTTATCTTCTCGCCCTGGTCATCGACGCGCTGGCGCCGACGTTCTCCTCGTCCAAGAATATGACCAGCGCGCTGAAGCTCTCCGTCTATAGCATGACGCCGGGTTGGCTGGCCGGCGTGCTCTACATCGTCCCCGGGCTGTGGGCGCTGAGCGTCGTGGCCAGCCTGTACGGTGTCTATCTCCTCTACCTCGGTTTCGATACCCCGATGATGGAGACGCCCAAGGACAAGATCCCGGGCTACATGGCGCTGAGCATCGTCGTCGTCGTCGTGCTCTACGTTGTGTTCGGCTGGATCGTCAAAGGGGCCTTCGCCGTCCGCTATGGCCGGCTCTGATCGAGTTCCTCGACGATCCGCAGGAAGGCTTCGTTGGGCGAGGGCGCCGCGGTGATCGGGCGCCCGATGACGAGATAATCCGCTCCCTTGGCCACGGCCTCGGCCGGCGTCATGATCCGCTTCTGGTCCTGAGCCGCCGCCCAGACGGGCCGGATCCCCGGCGTGACGATGACCAGGTCCCGTCCGTATTCCTTGCGCAGGACCTCGATCTCCTGGGGCGAACAGACGACGCCGTCCAGGCCCGCGGCTTTGGCCAGACCGGCCAGGCGCAACACTTGTGCCGCCACATCCGGGCCCATGCCCACCTCGGCCAAGTCGGCGCCTTTCAGGCTCGTCAGGACCGTGACCCCGAGGAGTAAGGGCCCGGGGCCCTGGCCCGCCTCGGCGGCGGCCTTGGCCGCTTCGGCGGCTTTGGCCATCATCTCCCGGCCGCCGGACGTGTGGATGGTCATCATCTGGACGCCGTGCTTGGAGGCCGACCGGACCGCCCCGGCCACGGTGTTGGGGATGTCGTGGAGCTTGAGGTCGAGAAAGATGTCCTTGCGCAGGGCCTTGAGCTTGCGGAAGAGAGCCGGGCCCTCGGCCGTGAAGAGCTCCAGGCCGACCTTGAACGTCCGGGCATCGTTGAGCCGGCTGACAAGAGCGAGGCCTTCCTCTTTGGTTTGGACGTCGAGAGCGATGATGATGCGGTCGGCGTTGACGCTGGTCATGGGAAGGTCCTTTCGTCCGTTCAGGTCGTTTTGAGCGTGCCGATGATATCGCGGACAGCCGCGACGCCGTGGGCCTCGCACCATCGCCGGATCTCGTCGACGATGCGCGCGGCGGCGTCCGGGTCGACGAAGCTGGCCGTGCCGACTTCGACCGCCGACGCTCCGGCCACGAGGAACTCGAGGGCGTCCGTCCCGGTCATGATGCCGCCCATGCCGATGACCGGGACCTTCAGGCGCGACGCGACCTGGTGGACCATGCGCAGGGCGATCGGTTTGATGGCCGGCCCGCTCAGCCCGCCATAGACGTTGCCGAGCTTGGGCCGGCGCGTCTCGAGGTCGATGGCCATGGCCAGGAAGGTGTTGACCAGGGCCACGGCGTCCGTCCCGGCCTCCTCGGCCGCCTGGGCGATCTCGACGATCGAGGTGACGTTGGGCGAGAGCTTGGTGATGAGCGGGCGCCGGCTCGCCGCCTTGATCCTCTTCACGAGGTCGAAGGTCGGCTGCGGCGAGAGGGCCGGGCACAGGCCCTCCTTCTTGACGTTGGGGCAGGAGATGTTGAGCTCGTAGCCGGCAATCCCCTCCTGCTTATCCAGATACTCGACGACCGCGGCGTATTCGTCCTCGTCCGCGCCGCAGACGTTGACGATGACCGGCGTGCCGATCGAGCGCAGCTTGGGCAGGACCTTGGCGGCGAAGGCCTCGACCCCGACGCCCTGGAGACCGATGGCGTTGATGAGGCCGCCGGCCGTCTCGACCAGGCGGGGCGGAGGATTCCCCTCGCGCGGCCCGTAATAAAGCCCCTTGACGACGATCCCGCCGAGCTTCTCGAGATCGAGATAGGGCTCGAACTCGAGCCCGTAGCCGAACGTGCCGCTGGCCGTGAGGACCGGATTGCGGAGACCGAGAAAGCCCAGGTCCACCGAGAGATCGACCGTCTTCGCCGTCACGGCCATAGGATGCGCTCCCCGGGGAAGACCGGGCCTTCCTCGCAGATCTTGACCCAGCCGTCCCCGGTCTCGTTTCGGATCCGGTGGACGCAGCCCCAGCAGGCGCCGATGCCGCAGCCCATGATGGACTCGAGGGAGAACTCGGCCGGGATCGCGTGTTTCGCGGCCATCGCGGCCAGGGCCTTCATCATCGGGTCCGGGCCGCAGGCGCAGATCATGGCGGGCCTTTCCTTGTCCAGCTCGACGGCCGCGAGCTCCGTGACGAGGCCCGCGAAGCCGAAGCTGCCGTCGTCGGTCGAACACAGGAATTCGATGCCCTCTCTTTCGAACCGGTCCCGGAGCGGGATATCGGCGAGGCATCGTCCGCCGTAGAGGACGAACGGCCGGGCCCCGGCCTGGACCAGCTCGCGGGCCAGGAAAAAGAGCGGGGCGATGCCCCGTCCGCCGCCGACGAGAAAGACTTTTTCCCCCTTCGTGGCGGCTGATACTGTGAAGCCCTTGCCGAGGGGGCCGATGATGTCGAGCCGGTCGCCGCTTTTCTTCCGCGACAGGATCCGGGTCCCTTGACCGGCGACCTTGAAAAAGAGCTCGATCCCGCCTGCGTTCGCCTCGTGGATGCCCAGGGGACGCCGGAGCAGGGGGAAGGCCCCGTCCGAGACCTTGACCATGACGAATTGGCCGGGCCGGGCGTCCTTCCCTATGGCCGGGGCCTCGATCGTGAACCTGAAGAAGTCCCCCCAAGTTTGGACTTTGCGGAGGCGGGCGTCGCGCTCGATCGTCATGGCGGTTCCGGGGCTCGATTCGCCCCATAAACTAGCAGAAAAGCCCGCTTGATGGCAATCGGAATGTTCAAGGAGACCGCCCGGCCGGGCTTGACGGAAGTCCTCGGAATCGCATATAAACGGGGGGCCATGAGAACCCCCCGAGCTGTCCCGACGGCCGTGCTTTCCCTTTTCGGTCTGGCTCTCTTCGCCCGGCCCCAGGACTCTCACTATTGGACGAACCAATACGGCTCCCGGGCGACCCTGCTCGGCGGAGCGGTCATCGGCAGCGTCCTCGACCTCTCCGGCACGTACTACAACCCTGGAGGCATGAGCCTCGTTGAAAAGCCGCACACGCTCATGGCCGCCAACGTCTTCCAGTATCCCCGGGTGGTCTTGGCCCGGACCGTCCCCGGAAGCATCCCTTTCAACAGGTTCAGCGCCGGGCCGGCGCCCGTTCTTCTCGCCGGGACCCTTCGCATCCGGGGTCTTCGCAATCATTGGTTCGGCTATTCCTATTTGGTCCGGCAGTCCGTCAAGCTCGGCATCTCGAGCTCCGCCGCAGGTATCCGTGACGTCCTTCCGGACTTGCCGGGAGCAGAGGAGTACGTCACCCAGTTCAGGCTCGACGAGAAGCTCTCCGAAAACTGGTACGGCTTGACCTGGTCCTACAAGCTGTCGAAACACATGGGGATCGGCGTCACCCAATATATCGTCTACCGCTCGCAGCGGGCCATCACCCAGGAGCTGGTCGAAGCGAGGAACCCACAGAACAGCCTGGCCGTGGCCGTTGGGGAGAGGCAGTACTCGTATTATCATTTCCGGGCCCTGTGGAAGATCGGCCTGGCCTGCGATTTCGAGACGATCACCCTGGGCCTCACCCTGACCTCCCCCAGCTTGGCCATAGGCGGCAGCGGTTCGACGGGCCTCAATTCCACGTTGGCCGGCCTGGATATGAACGGCGACGGGGTCGCCGACGATTTCCTGGCCGCGGATTATCGCCGCCGGCTGCCTGTGACCTATACGTCGCCCTTTTCGCTCGCGGCCGGCATGACCTTCAAGATCCAAAAGGTCCGGCTCTACTTGAGCACGGAATGGTTCGCCCGGGTCCTTCCTTACACCGTCGTCGAGGCGGCGCCCTTCGTCGCCCAATCGAGCGGCGAGATCCTATCGACCGATGTCACCCAGGAGCTCTCGGCCGTCTTGAACTGGGGCGCGGGGCTCGAGTGGTTCTATTCGCCGCGCTTCAAGGGCTACGCCAGCTTCACGACGGACTACTCCGCAAAAAAGCCCGGCACGTCGACGAACATCTCGCTGACCGACTGGGACATCCTTCATCTCGTCACCGGCGGGGAGTTCTTCATCAAGAAATCCTCGGTCACCATCGGCGTCGGATTCTCCTTCGGGGGCCGGGAGATCGGCGAGCGTCCCGACATCGTCGCCCGGAGAGGCCTGGCGGGGCTCTGGGACCCGTTCGGTTCCCTGAAGTTCCGCTACAGCTGCTATAAGCTGATCGTCGGCTTCGCGATTTGAGCCTGCGGGGCGCGAGCCCGGCTGGCGAAAATCGGGGATGGCGAAAATCGGGACATGACCCATTTCTCAGGAAATGGGATCGTGTCCCTGGATTTTTGCCAGACCGCGCCATCAGAAAAGCCGTTGCGGCGGGGTGGGCAAATTCCCTATAATGAGCTGACATCTCTTTCCAGGGAGGATCCGTCCATGAAGATATCCCAGCGCGGACATGACATCCAGGCCTCGCCGATCCGGAAGCTCAAGCCTTACGCCGACGCCGCTAAAGCCAAGGGGATCAAGGTCTTCCATATCAATATCGGCGACCCCGACATTCCCGCCCCGGGGCCGGTCATGGACACTTTCCACAACTGGAGCCAGCCCGTTCTGGCCTACGGGCCGGCCCAGGGGTTCCTCGAGCTCCGCGAGGCCGTGACCCGCTATTTCGCGAACTACAACATCCCCCTCGGGCCCGACGAGGTCCTCATCACGACGGGCGGGTCCGAGGCCATCCACTTCACCTTCTCCGTCATCGGCGACGTCGGCGACGAGATCATCATTCCCGAACCCTATTACACGAACTACAACGGCTACGCCGCCTTCGCCGGGCTCAAGATCGTCCCCCTGCCGCTCAGCGTCGAGGACGGTTTCCGCCTGCCCCCGGTCGAGGCCATCGAGGCCAAGATCACGCCCAAGACGAAGGCCATCCTGCTCTGTTCGCCGAACAACCCGACCGGGACCGTCTACACGCCCGAAGAGCTCGATCGCGTCGTCGGCCTGGTCAAAGCGCACGACCTCTTCCTGGTCGGCGACGAGGTCTACAAGGAGTTCATCTACGACGGGCTCAAGCACAAGAGCATTCTCGAATATGAAGACATCAAGGAACGGGTCGTCGTTGTCGACAGCATCTCCAAGCGCTATAGCTGCTGCGGCGCCCGCATCGGCATGATCATCACCCGGAACAAGGACGTCTATGCGGCCGCGCTCAAGTTCGCCCAGGCCCGGCTCTGCCCGCCGTCGGTCGAGCAGATGGCCGCCCTGGCCGCCTACAACATGCCCATGAGCTACTTCCAGGGCGTCAGGGACGAGTACGATAAGCGCCGCAACGTCCTCTACGACGGCCTCAAAGACATTCCCGGCGTCGTCATCCGCAAGCCCGAGGGCGCTTTTTACGTCATCATCCGCCTGCCGGTCAAGGACGTCGAGCACTTTGCGGTCTGGCTCCTCTCGGAGTTCTCGCTCGACGGCAAAACGGTCATGATCGCCCCGGCCCCCGGCTTTTACTCGACGCCAAGCCTGGGGACCGACGAGTGCCGCATCGCTTACGTCATCAACGTGGACGATCTGCGCGAGGCGATCCGGGTCTTCAAGGCCGGCCTCGAGCGCTACCAAGCCATCCACGGTTGAAGGCAGGCGGCGCCGTGAGCGAATCGGGGAGGGTCCTGCGCCAGGCCCTGGCCCTGGGGACGCTCTCCGTTCTTGTCGCTGCAGCCGTGCATTTCCCGCTCATCACGAGGTTCGTCCGGGGCGAATTCCGGGAATCGTTCTTCCAGGCCTCCGAGTACCCTGGCGTCCGCCTGATCACGGTCGAGGAAGCCGAGGACTTGTGGCGGACGGCTCAGGCCGCGATCATCGATGCCCGGCGGACAAGCATCTACGCCGAGGGACATGTGCCCGGAGCGCGAAGCGTCCCGGCGGCGGAGGATCGGAAGGCGCTCCCGGCGAATGTCCTGAATTCGCCGCGAGCCGGGATTCTCGTCGTCTACTGTGAAGGCGGGGATTGCCAGTCGAGCTTCCTCCTCGCCAAGCGGCTCCACGACGAAGGGTTCCAGGATATCCGGGTCATGACCGGGGGCTGGGAGGCGTGGAAGTCGGCCGGCCTCCCCAAGGAGCGGGGCGATGGTCAAAAATAAGACCATGCTCCTCGTTTTCCGCGTCGTCCTCGGCGGCCTGTTCGTCTATGCCGGCGTCGTCAAGGTCCTCGAGCCGCTCGACTTCGCCCAGAACATCCGCAACTACGCCCTGGTCGGGCAGTCGCTGTCTTTCATCGCCGCGATCATCCTGCCCTGGCTCGAGATCCTGGCCGGGGCATTCCTCGTCGTCGGCATCTGGAAGCGCGGCGCGGCGCTCGTCATCTCGGGCCTCCTCGTCTTCTTCATCGCCCTGACCGTCGTGACCATGGTCCGCGGCCTCGACGTCGACTGCGGCTGCTTCGGCGCCATCGACCGCAAGGCCGGCCTCGGCGTCATCCTCGAAGACCTGGCCATGCTCACCCTCGGCCTCTGCCTGTTCTTCGCCCCTCGCAAGCCGTCCTGAGGCCGTGTTGAATTCAGGCGGGAATCCGTGTATATTTTCATAAATACCTTAAGTATCAGGAGATGACCGATGGCTAAGAAGTACGTGTATTTCTTCGGGGCCGGCGCCGCCGAAGGCAATATGAAGATGAAGGACATCCTCGGCGGCAAGGGCGCCAATCTGGCCGAGATGGCCGGGATCGGCCTTCCGGTCCCCCCGGGATTCACGCTCTCGACCGAAGTCTGCGCCCTCTACTATAAGAACCGGGAGAGGATCCCCGAGTCCGTCCGCCTCGAGGTCGAGAAGAACCTGAAAAGGCTCGAGAAGACCGTCGGTCAGGCGTTCGGCGATCCCCAGAGCCCCCTGCTCGTTTCCGTCCGCTCCGGGGCCCGGGCCTCCATGCCGGGCATGATGGACACCATCCTCAACCTCGGCCTCAACGACCAGACGGCCGCCGCCCTGGCCGCGAAGACCGGCAACGCGCGCTTCGTCTACGACTCCTACCGCCGCTTCGTCCAGATGTACGGCGACGTCGTGCTCGGCCTCAAGCCCGTCCACAAGGACGATCTCGATCCCTTCGAGGTCATCATCGAGGCGAAGAAGCACGAGCGCCGCATCCAGAGCGACACCGACCTCTCCGCCGCCGACCTCAAGGACCTCGTCGCCCGCTTCAAGGCCACCATCAAGACCAAGACGGGGCACGATTTCCCCGATGACCCCCGCCGCCAGCTTTGGGGCGCGATCGGCGCCGTCTTCGGCTCGTGGATGAACGACCGGGCCATCGCCTACCGCAAGATGTACGACATCCCGGAGGCCTGGGGCACGGCGGTCAACGTCCAGCTCATGGTCTTCGGCAACATGGGCAACGACTCCGGCACGGGCGTCGCTTTCACACGGGACGCGGCCACCGGCGAGAACGTCTTCTACGGCGAGTACCTGATGAACGCCCAGGGCGAGGATGTCGTCGCCGGCATCCGGACGCCCAAGCCGATCACCGAGCTCCGCAAGGACGACCCCAAGGCCTATGCCCAGCTCGAGAAGATCCGTCACGCGCTCGAGAAGCACTACACCGATATGATGGACATCGAATTCACCATCCAGCAGGGCCACCTCTACATGCTCCAGTGCCGGGTTGGCAAGCGCACGGCCTTCGCCGCCATCAAGATCGCCGTCGACATGGTCGGCGAGAAGCTCATCGGCGAAAGGGAAGCCCTCTCACGGATCGAGCCGGACCAGCTCAACCAGCTCCTCCGGCCCATCTTCGATCCTGCCGAAAAGGCCGCGACCATCAAGGCCGGCCGGTTGTTGGCCAAGGGGCTCAATGCCGGTCCCGGCGCGGCCACCGGGCGCGTCGTCTTCAACTCCGTCGACGCCGAGGCCTGGGGCAAGCGCGGCGAGAAGGTCATCCTGACCCGCATCGAGACCTCGCCCGAGGACATCAAGGGCATGAGCGCGGCCGAAGGCATTCTGACCGCCCGCGGCGGCATGACCTCCCACGCCGCCCTGGTCGCCCGGCAGATGGGCCGCGTCTGCGTCGCCGGCTGCGGCGAGCTTCTGATCGACTACGGCGCCCATACGATGACCGTCAAGGGCCGGACGATCAAGGAAGGCGACTGGATCTCGATCGACGGCTCGACCGGCGAGGTCCTCGAGGGCAAGATCGACACCCGGCCGTCCGAGGTCCTCCAGGTCCTGGTCGAAAAGACCCTGCCGCCGGCCAAGGCGCCCGTCTACCAGACCTTCGCCAAAGTCATGACCTGGGCCGACAAGTTCCGGACCCTCAAGATCCGGACCAACGCCGACCAGCCCGACCAGTCCGCCAATGCGGTGGCCTTCGGGGCCGAAGGCATCGGCCTCTGCCGGACCGAGCACATGTTCTTCGGCGAGGGCAAGATCGGCCCGATGCGCGAGATGATCCTGGCCGACACGGTCGAGCAGAGGCGGACGGCCCTGGCCAAGCTCCTGCCGCTCCAGCGCCAGGACTTCGCCGGCATCTTCGAGGTCATGGCCGGACGGCCGGTGACCATCCGGACGATCGACCCGCCGCTCCACGAGTTCCTGCCCCACGAGGAGAAGGGCCAGCGCGAGGTCGCCGCCGAGATGGGCATCTCCTACGAGAAGGTCAAGGAGCGCGTCGACTCCCTGCACGAGTTCAACCCCATGCTCGGCTTCCGCGGCTGCCGCCTGGGGATCGTCTATCCCGAGATCACCGAGATGCAGGCCCGGGCCATCTTCGAGGCCGCCGCGGCGACAAAGAAGAAAAAGATCCCGGTCCTGCCCGAGGTCATGATCCCCCTCGTCGGCCACGTCAAGGAGCTCCGGAATCAGGAACGGCTCGTCCGGGCCACGGCCGAGGCCGTCATGAAGGAGCAGGGCATCAAGTTCGACTATATGGTCGGGACGATGATCGAGATCCCGCGCGGCGCCATCACCGCCGACGAGATCGCCACCGTGGCCGAGTTCTTCAGCTTCGGCACGAACGACCTGACCCAGACGACGCTCGGCGTCAGCCGCGACGACGCCGCCCGCTTCCTCGTCCCCTACGTCGAGAAAGAGATCTACCCCAAGGACCCGTTCGAGGTCCTCGACCGGGACGGCGTCGGCCAGCTCATGCGCATGGCCGTCGAGAGAGGCCGCAAGACGCGGCCCGGGATCAAGCTCGGCATCTGCGGCGAGCACGGCGGCGATCCGTCCTCGATCGAGTTCTGCCACCTCATCGGGCTGAACTACGTCAGCTGCTCGCCTTTCCGGGTGCCCATCGCCCGGCTGGCGGCGGCCCGGGCGGCCATCTTGAACGCGCCCAAGCCGGCAGCGAAAAAGAGTGCGAAGAAGCCGAGCCGCAAGCGTTGATCGCGGCCGGCCGGGAAGCACCTTTTTTCCGGGCCCGTTTTTTGATATGTTGAAGCCCCCATGGGCGACCTGCTCGATCTCTTCAAGGTGCTTGTCGGCAAGCGCTTTCCGTTCCAGCTCATCTACAGCAACGAGTACTGGATGGTCGAGACCGGCAAGCACGTTTTCCCCCTCCAGAAATACCGCCTCGTCTACGAGAACCTCCTGGCCATGGGCGCGAAAAAAGAGAATTTCCTCCGCCCCCGCCTGGCGCCGGACGAGGACGTCCTTCTCGTCCACACCGCGCGCTACCTCAAGCGCGTCAAGACGGGCGGGCTGAGCGTCGCCGAGCTCAAGGCCCTCGAGGTCCGCTATTCCCCCGAATTCGTCCGCTTCGCCCTCCTCTCGGTCGGCGGCACGATCCTCGCGGCCCGCAAGGCCGTCGAATCGGGACTGGCCGTCCACATCGGCGGCGGCTTCCATCACGCCTTCCCCGACCACGGCGAGGGCTTTTGCCTTCTCAACGACGTCGCCATCGCGGCCTGCAAGGTCGTTGCGGACAAGCTCGTCGAGCGGGTCATGATCGTCGATTGCGACCTCCACCAAGGCAACGGAACGGCCGCCGCTCTGGCCGGCCGGCCGGAGATCTTCACTCTGTCCATCCACCAGATGGACATCTACCCCACGGAAAAACCCCGGAGCACCGTCGACATCGGCCTTTGGGCCGGCGACGGAGACGACAAGTACCTGGCCGAGCTGCGGGCGCATATCCCCAAAGTCTACAAAGAATTCCGGCCGAACCTCATTCTCTACCTGGCCGGCGCCGATCCCTACGAGAAGGACCAGCTCGGGGGTCTGTCCTTGACCAAAGCGGGTTTGAAGGAGAGGGACAAGCTCGTCATCGAGAGCGCCCGGAGCCTGGCGATCCCCGTCGCCGTCGTCCTGGCCGGGGGCTACTCTCTGGAGATCAAGGATACCGTCGACATCCACCTCAACACGGTGCGCATCGCCCAGCGGGTGCAGCGGATCTATCCCCAGCCGCCATCGGAGCTGGGCGCCGTGCGCCGTCCTGTCTGAGCTTTATTCCTGCAGGAAGATGTGGCCGAAGACCTTGGCGTCGCCGACCATATTGTCGATGATGCAGTACTCGTTCGGCTGGTGAGCCGTCTCGTCGAGCCTGGACCAGCAGGCCGCCGGGATGCCGGCCCGGCGGAACACGGCGGCCACGGTGCCGCCGCCGATGCCCATGGCCTTGGCGTCCTTCTTGTAGACGGCCCGGACCGCCTTCTGAAGGGCCAGCACCACAGGGGCTTGGACGGACGTCGGGGGTGCGGCCGGGGCCTTCTGCTGGATCTCGGCATGGATCTTGACCTTGAACTTCTTTTCGATCCTCGCCGCGATCTTCCGGATAGTGCTTTGCACTTCCTGGGCCTTGACCTTCGGCAGGATCCTCATGTCCATGTAGAAGATGTCCTCGCCGGGGATGGTGTTGACGTTGGGGACGTTGGCCTCTTTTTTCGTCGGCTCGAAGGTGGAGATGGGCGGATCGAAGAGCCGGTCCCGGCCCGGGTAGATCTTGTAGAGATCGTTCAGGGCGGCGATGAAGAAGCTGGCCGCCTTGAAGCTGTTGATGCCTTTTTCGGGCGTCGAGCCGTGGGCCTGCTTGCCGAGCGTCTTGAACTTGAGCCAGAGGAGCGTCTTCTCGGCGACTTCGATCATGGTCCCATGCTCGTCGCCGGCATCGGGGACGATGATCAGGTCCTGCTTGCGGAAGCACTTGTGGCTCTTGAGGACGTGCTCGATGCCTTTCATGCTGCCCGTTTCCTCGTCGGCGACGAGGGCGATGCCGATGTCGTAGGCCGGGACGATGCCCTCGGCCCGCAGGGCCTTGACGGCGAAGAGCGAGGCGACCATGTCCTGCTGGTTGTCCTCGACGCCGCGGCCGTAAACCCGGCCCTTCTCGACCCAGGCCTTGAAGGGATCGCCCCGCCAGAGGGACACCTCGCCGGGCGGGACGACGTCCATGTGGGTCATGACCCAGACCGTCCTGGCGTGGCTCTTGCCCCGGTAATAGGCGAGGATGTTGGGGCGGTAGCCGGCGGGCGCGTCGAGATCGGGCGCTTTGACGACGGAGATGTCGACGAACCCGTTGGCCTTGAGCCATTCGACCAGGAACTCGGCCTTCTTGGCCTCGCCTTCCCCGCCGCTCGACGGGGCGATCGCCGGGATGGCGCAGAGCTTCATCTGGAGATCGACCATCTCGTCGCGGTACTGCTCGATCCGGCGGGCCAGCTTATCGAAGTTTCCGTTGGCGTTCATGCGGGTGCTCCTCGAAGCGATTCTCCGGCGGAATCTTACCACGCCGGGCTTCGAAAAACAAAGCCGTCCGGACGTCAATCCATCTGGGGAGCCCGGCCTTGCCGGAGCATCCGGACGCCGATGAAGCTGTACTGGAGGAACGACACGGCCGTGAGCAGCGCCGTCAGCACATAGAGCCAGCCCAGGGACTGGGGGGATTTGCCGACCGCGTTCAAATAAAGCACGAAATAGATCATGAAGACTTGGCAGACCGTGCTGGCCTTGCCGGCGAGAACAGGCTTGAAAGTCCGTTTCCCCCGAAGGGCGATGACGATCAGGGAGCCCAGGGCGATGGCGACGTCGCGGCCGACGCAAAGGGCCGTCAGCCACAGGGGCAGCGTATTGGGCTGGGCGAGCGCCGGCAGGGTCAGGACGACGAAGGCCGATGTGAGCAGGATCTTGTCGCCCATCGGGTCGAGCCACAGTCCCAGGGTCGACTTGAGCCGGAGCCACCGGGCGGCGAGACCGTCGAGGGCATCGGTCGCTCCCGCGGCCAGAAAGACGATGAAGGCCGCCCAGGGCTTCTTTTGGACCATCAGGACGACGAAGACCGGCGTCAGCAGGATCCTCGAAAGCGACAGCACGTTGGGCAGCGTGAAGAGCTCGGACCGGCGCTCCTGTCCGGGCGGGGCTTCGACGAGGTCCGCGGATCCGTTCCGGTCGTCCATGGCCGCGTCCCTATTTCGCCAGCCGCTCGATGATGTCGAGGACCCGGATCGCCTCTTCGCCGGAAACGGTCCTTTCGGGCTCGAACTTCCGGTCCGGGGTCAGCGCCATGACTTGGAAGGCGAGGGCCTTGGTGATCGACGGAAAGAAGGGATTGTCCGAGGTCACGTCGGCGATCTGGATCCGGCGCTCCTCGACCAGAGGGACGAACCGGGCCCCCCGATCCTGCAGCACGCCGATGAGCCGGATCGCCGCGTCGGCCAGCTCGGCCCGGTTGATGATCCGCCGCGGCTGGAAGGTGTGGTTCACGGAGGCCCGGACGATCCCCAGCGAGGCGACCGGGACGATGTACCGTTGGGCCCACGACGTCGCGATGTCGACAAGGATCTCGGTCCGTCCGCCCGCCGCGGCGAGGTCCTTCTCGAACTTGACGCCGATCAAGGCGGCCAGGTCCTCGCGGGCGATGGCCTCCAGGGCCGGAACGGCATCGTATTGGCTGGGGATCTCATAGACGCCCAGCTTGGCCCGGAGCTCCTCGACCCGCTTGCCGACGGAGGGGTCCTTCGGCGAGGCGGCCGCCAGCTTCTCGAGGACGTCGAGGCTCTGGCTGAGCTCGCCGGACTCGGCCAGGAACTCAGCGTATTCCCGCAGGACGGCCTTGTCTTGCGTTCCCGATTCCATGGCCGCCTTGAAGTGGAGTAGCGCCTCGGTCTTGTTCTTCTCCTGCCGGTAGATGCGTGCCAGCTCGAGGTGGGCGTCCGTCGAATCGGGGGAATAAGACAGAACTTTAAGAAATTCCCTTTTGGCGGTCTCCCGGTTCCCCGAGGCGAGCGCGGTCCGGGCCGCGGCCGCGGAGTCCTTGACGAGCTCGCCCCGCAGGGCCTCGAAACGCGGCGCCGCCCAGCGATTGGCCGGGTCGAGCCTGAGGATCTCCCGGTATTCGTCGAAGACCTTGTCCCGCTCCCGGCGGGATTCGTAGATCTGGGCCAATCCGACGTGCGACGGGACCATGCCGGGTGTCGCCGCGATCGAGGATTTGAACCTCGCCTCGGCGGCGGCGAGGTCGGCGCTGAAGAGGTCCACGTAGGCCAGGCCCGCCTCGCGGATGGGGCTGGCCGTGCCGAGCTTCATCAGGTATTTTCGGGCCAGCTCGGGCCGCCCGGATTTGAGCGCATCCCAGGCGTCCTCGGCGGCGATCCGGTCGTCCAGCCGCAGCCGGGTCGTGGCCTCGGCCGGCAGGTCCTCGACGAAGAACGCCGGCGGCGCCGGCGGGAGGGTGGCGCAGGACCAGACCCCCAGAAGCGCCAGACCGACGACGGCGATCCGTTTCACCATGGCTCAGCTCCTTGCTCGAGATAGGGCAGGAAGTTGACGATCCCCGCCGGTTCGGCCATGACCTTGAATTCGACGAAGCCCTCGCTCTCGCGCCTCCTCAGGACGAGCGACCGGCGGGGAAGCGAGTCCGTGATCTCGCGGTCCTCCCGGGGGACCCGGATGTAATAGGTCTTGTAGGCCGCGAAGAGGACCTGGCGCAGCCGTCGCAGCAGGTCGGGGAGACCTTCCCCCGTTTTGGCGGAAATGGCGATCGTCCGGACCTGGGGGTCGGCGTTCCTCTGCAGCAGCAAGGCCCGCTCCTCGTCGGGAAGGAGATCGATCTTGTTGAGGATCTTGACCACCGGGATGTCGGCGATGCCGATGTCGGCCAAGATGGATTCGACGGCGCCAAGCTGCCGTTCGGAGGACGCCGAGGCCACGTCGACGACGTGACAGATGCAGTCGGCCTCGCCGACCTCTTCGAGCGTCGCCCGGAAGGACGTGACCAGCTCGACCGGCAGCCGCTTGATGAAGCCGACCGTGTCGGTGAGGAAAAAGTACGCGCCGTCCGGGAAGGAGACGCGCCGCAGCAGTGGGTCGAGCGTCGAAAACAGGTTCGACGACGTGTAACGCTGTTCCTTGGCCAGCAAATTGAACAAGGTCGACTTGCCGGCACTGGTGTAGCCGACGAGAGAAACCGTGGGCACGGGGCTCTTGCCGCGGCGCTCGCGCTGGCTCGAGCGCCGTTTCTCCAGGGCGTCGATATCCTTCTTGATCCTGGTGATGCGGTCGGTGATCCGCCGGCGGTCGACCTCGAGCTTCTTTTCGCCCGGCCCCCGCGTGCCGATCCCCGCGCCCTGCTGGGTCAGGCTGAGGCCCTTGCCGCGAAGGCGGGGCAGGCGATAGCTCAGCTGGGCCAGCTCGACCTGGAGCTTGCCCTCGTTCGTCCGGGCCCGCTGGGCGAAGATGTCGAGGATGAGCTGGGTCCGGTCGATGGCCTTGACCTTGATCTCGTCCTCGACGTTCCTCTGCTGGGTGGCATTGAGGTTGTGATCGAAGATGACCAGGTCGGCCGAAGTCTCCTGGGCCTCGCAGGCGATCTCGGCGATCTTCCCCTCGCCGACGAGCCAGCGGGGGTTGAGACGCGGCCGGACCTGGAAGATCTCTCCGACGACCTCGGCGCCCGCCGCCGCGGCCAGGCCGGCCAGCTCAGCCATGGATTCCTCGGCCTCTTCCTTTTCGGTCTTGGTCGTGGCCACGTTGACGAGAATTGCGCGTTCCATGGGATCCCGGGACCCTATTGTAATCGCTTTTGGAGGTATTGCTCAAGAGCGGGGCCGTCGTCAGGGGAGAACCAGACGACGCCGGCCATCTTACGGAACCAGGTCATCTGCCGTTTGGCATATTGGCGCGTATCGGTTTGGGTCAGGGCCACGGCTTCCTCCAGGCCGATCTCGCCGCGAATGAGCCTGAGGACGTGGCTGTAGCCGAGCGCCTTGAAAGGCGGGGCCGTCTCCGGCACGCCGCGCTCGAGGAGACCCCGGACCTCGTCGACCAGGCCGCGGGCGAACATCCGCTCGACCCGTTCGTCGATGCGGAGGCAGAGCGCCTCCCGCTCGAGCTTGAGGCCGAGAAGGACGACCGTGCGGCCTGTGACCGGCGACCGGGTCTCGCGGAAGTGTTGCGGAGATGGGCCGCCCCGTCGCGGCATGGACCTCGAGGGCGCGGATGATGCGGACACGGTCCCGGCTGCGGACCTTCTTGGCGTAATCCGGGTCGATGGCCTCGAGCCGGCGAAAGAGGGTGTCGAGACCTTTTTCCGCCGCCTCGGCCTCGAGGGCCGCCCGCACGGCCGGATCGCGTCCGGGGCCGGGGAACAGCCCGTCGACGAGGGCCTTGATGTAAAGCCCGGTGCCGCCGGCCACGATCGGGAGCCGTCCCCGCGAGGCGATCCCGCGGGCGGCATCGAGCGCGTCCCGGACGAAGTCGGCGGCCGTGTACTGGACCTCGGGCCCGACGATGTCGATGAGGTGATGCGGGACGCCCCTCCGGGCTTCGGGCCCCGTCTTGTCGGTGCCGATGTCGAAACCGCGGTAGACCTGGATGGAGTCGCCGCTGATGACCTCTCCGCCGAAGCGCAGGGCCAGATCGACGGCGACGCGGCTCTTGCCGACGGCCGTCGATCCGAGGACGATGACGAGGACGGGGGCTTCAGGTTCCAATTTCGATGAGGATCCAGATCGCCAGCAGCGAAACGAAGACGAGGAGGGCGAAGAGCTGGCGCCGCTTCACGGGGTTTCCCCGAGCTTCTCCAGGCTTCTGACGAGGGCGGATTCGTGCTCCGGGCCGAGCGTCCGCTTGACGACCAGGACCTCGGCGGCCAGGATCTCGTCCATGCTCCGGAGCATGGATTTGCGGCAGTCGTCGCCGACGATGTTGGCGTTGACCCGGAGCAGGGACTTGAACTCGAGGCGGCCGTCCGGCTTGAGCTCGGCGGCCTGGAAGGCCGGGTCGAGGCGGCCTCTCACCTCGTCCAACGCCTTCCCGACCATGCTGAAAGCGACCGGCCCGATCTCCTTCGAGATATACTTGAAGACAAAGGCGCACTTGGCGTTGAACAGGCCCAGGATCCGGTCCATGCCCGCGAGAGACATGTCGCCGGCCAGCTTGGCTGTCTTCGGCTTCGGGCCCGCCGTCCCGGCCAGGCCGAGGAGGATCAAGGCGAAGAGGGAGCGGCGCGTCTGGGCCTCGCCGGTGTCGCTCGCCGCCGAGATCTCCTCCAGGGTCTTCGGGGGATCGAGGAGCCCGAGGACATACTTTTCGGTGAGAGACAGGGCGAAAGCGTCCGCCGAGAAGGCCGGAAGGCGCCGGAGGACCTCGCCGCGGGCCGGGAGGACCCGGTCGAGCGCCGCCTCGTCCTTCCACTTCCGGGAACCCTCGAGGAGGAGCCCCGGGACGTCGATCGCGTCGATATAGGTTCGGGCCGGCGGACCGCTCCGGGTGTGGAATTCGCGCTCGGCCCCTGCGCCATCCAGAAGCGACAGGGCTTCGTCACGCGCGTAGGATTGCAGCAGCGTCCAGAGCCGTTCCGGCGTGAAGAGCGAGGTCTCGACGAGGGCGCGGAGAGAGGAGCCGGACGACTTCTGGGCGTATTCTTCGACGCGGGTCAAGGCGATGAGGTCGGTCTCGCCCGTGGTCAGGAGGAAGCGCAGGAAGTCCTTCTCTTCGAACGACACGGAGTCGAGAACGAGGAAGCCGCGTTCGAACGACAGGCACTTCGGGACGCCGGCCGCGCGGACGTAAAGCGATCCGCTCAGCCCCTGCTTCCAGATCTCGGCCAGGACGCGGGCGACGGGAACGCGAGCGAACTCCTCGGAGGCGAACCAATCGTCCATGGGGTTACTGTAACGACTGGACAGGGCGAAGTCAATTAACGGAGGAAGCTCATGCCGATGAGGCCGATGCCGACGTTGGCCAGGGCCTTGAGGAACCAGACGCCGTAGGACAGCATCAGCGCTTTCCGGATCTGGATCTTGAACACGGCCGCCAGGCCGAAGGCCAGGATGCCGAACATCCAGAGCTGGAAGAAATCGATCTGGGTCAGCACGATGTACGGCGTCGAAGTGACTTCCATATGGGGGAAGAGCAGGGCCAGGCTGGTCGAGGTCTGCATGAGGGACTTGCGGGTCAGGGCCAGGAGCAGGCGGACGGCGTTCCCCAACAGGGTGTTGACCAGGCTCGCGTGGACGAGCGCCGACAGCACCTGGACGTAGGTCCCCTGCGTGGACATGAACCGGCCCAGGATGAGCAGGAGCAGGCTCTGGAGGAGCAGCGCGGCGAGATAGAAGAGAGGCGTCGTGACGAAGATCTGGATGACCTGGCCCGCCTTGGAAGGATTCTCGGTCCTTTCGATCATCTTGGCGAAGCTGTCCTCGCCCATCCGTTCTTTGAGGGCGGCGTTGTCCTTCATCAGCGAGAGCTGGTCTTTCTGCATATAGGGGAGGACGATGAAGTTGAAGGCGATGAGGGCGAGAAGCACGACGACGAGCGTGTCGACCCAGACGGGCTTCGCGGCCAAGCCCTCGAACGTCGGCCGCGGGCTGAAAAAGACCCCTTCGATGCGCTTGACGAGGCTCATGGGTCAGGCTCCTTTCCGTTCGTCCTTCTCGATCTGGCCGTCGCGGATGTGGATGATGCGCTGGGCCTGGTCGGCGACCTCGCGGTCGTGCGTGACCATGATGATCGTATTGCCCTGGTCGTGGATGCGGTGGAAGAGATTGAGGATCTCCCGGCCCGTCCGGGAATCGAGGTTCCCCGTCGGCTCGTCGGCCAGAAGGAGGGACGGCTCGTTGACCAGGGCCCGGGCGACGGCCACGCGCTGGCGCTCGCCGCCCGAGAGCTCGGCCGGCTTATGGTTCATGCGGGCCTTCATCTCGACCCGTTCGAGGGCCCGGCGAGTCCTGTCCTCGCGCTCGGTCTTCTTCATGCCGGCGTAGATGAGGGGCAGCTCGACGTTCCGGAAGGCCGAGGCCTTGGGCAGGAGGTTGAAGACCTGGAAGACGAAGCCGATCTCGCGGTTGCGGATGAAAGCCAGCTCGTCCTCGGTCATCGAGCTGACGAGCTTGCCGTTGAGACGGTAGACGCCGGAGCTCGGCGTATCGAGGCAGCCGATGAGGTTCATCAGCGTCGATTTGCCCGAGCCTGACGGGCCCATGATGGCCACGAACTCGTTCCGCTCGACCTTCAGGGAGACGCCCCGCAGGGCTTCGACCTCCTGCTCGTCGAGCTTGTAGACCTTCCAGAGGTCCTCGACCAGGATGACGACGGGGTCCTGTTCGGTCATTTCTTCGGGGCTTCTTTCTTTGTTTCGGTCTTGATCAGGACGCCGTCCTTGAGCTCGCGCAGGGAGGCATAGGGGCCGGTGACGATCTCCTGGCCCTCGTTGAGCCCGGAGGTGACCTCGATCATCATGCCGCCCGTGATGCCCTTGCCGACCGGCACGAACTTGACCCGGCTGGCGGCGACCGTGTAGACGCCTTCCTCCTCGCGGGCCGCGGCCGGGGCGTTCTTGTCGACGTCCGGCTTCTCCCGCAGGACGAGCGAGGAGATGGGCACGGCCAGGGTCTGCTTCTTCTGGGCCACGATGATGTCCGCCGAGGCGGACAGCCCGGGCTTGAGCTTGCGGTCGGGATTGTCGAGTGTGACGACGACCTTGAAGTCCTTGGATTCCTGGGTCGAGACGCCGGCCGTCGCCTTCAGAAGAGCGGAGCTGCCGATCTCGGTGACCTTGCCCTTGAAGATCGTGCCCGGCATGGCGTCGACGCGGATGTCGGATTCCTGGCCGAGGGAGACGCCGATGACGTCGGTCTCGTCGACCTCGACCTCGACCTCCATGACCGACAGATCGGCGATGGTCAGCATGACCGTACCGGGGTTGTTCATGGTGCCGATGATGGCCGTTTCGCCCTCCTCGACCTGGAGGCTGGTGATGATCCCATCGATCGGCGAGATATAGGTCGTTTTGGCCAGGCTGTCCATCGTGCTCTTGAGGGATGCCTCGGCCTGCTTGATCTGGAATTCGATGGCGTTCGTCTGGGCCACGGAGACGTCGTATTGGGCCTTGGACGCCTCCAGCTGGTCTTTGGAGATGAGGTTGTCGTCGAACAGCTGCTGCTGGCGGTCGAAAGAGCTCTTGTCCCTCTTCAGCCGGGCTTCCGACTGGATCAGATCGGCCTTGGCCGCCCGAATGAAGTTCTGGTCGCGGTCGGACATGGCCTCGTACTGGGTCGAGTCGAGCTTGAGCAGGAAATTGCCGGCCTTGACCTCCTGGCCCTCGACGACGCCGATCTTGACGATGCGGCCGGGGACCTGGGCGCTGATGTTGATGTTCTTCTTCGGCTTGATCTCGCCGGAGGCCGAGACGATAGAGGTCAGGTCCTGCTTTTTGATCTTGTCCACGGTCACCTTGACCGTCTTCTCGCGGCGGGACTGGAGGTTGGCGAAGACGATGGCGCCGACGACCACGAGAACGGCCAGGACGATCAACAGCTTTTTCCGCCGTTTGAAGAAACTTGCCTTTTCGCTCATGGGTTCAAACCTTTCCGGTTGGGTTCGGGTACTGTCCGTCTATTATACTACGGAAACCGGCCGCCCGGGTTTAGGAACGTGACTTGACAGGATAGGGAAATGGGGACATGACCCTTTTCTCTGGAAAAGGGATCGTGTCCCCGATTTCCCGCGCGAATTCCTTGGGACACGTACCAATTCAGGAGAATTGTTACATGTCCCGAAATTCGCCATATCGCCAAGTCACGTCCCGCCCTTGCCTGGCCTCGATTTCCCCTATAAGATATGAGTCGATGGACGATCTCAAGGAAATCGCCAGGATCGGCGAGTCGGCCGTCCGGGAAGCCGGCCTCTACCTGAGGGCGAACCTCGGCCGGATCTTCGAAGCGACCTACAAGGGGGCCGTCGACCTGGTGACGCCTTTCGACACTGGCGCCCAGGAGATCCTCGTGGGCCGCCTCTCGGCGGCCTTCCCGTCCCACGGTTTTCTGGCCGAAGAGGGTCTGGAGCGGTCCGGGACCTCGGATTGCCGCTGGGTCATCGACCCCCTCGACGGCACGACCAACTTCGCCCACGCCTTCCCCGTCTTCTGCGTCTCCGCCGCCCTCGAATGCTCCGGCCGGCTGGCCCTCGGCTTCGTCTACGACCCGATGCGCGACGAGATGTTCCGGGCCGAGGCGGGGAAGGGGGCCTTCCTGAACGGCGCCGCGATCCATGTCTCCCGCGTCTCCGATCTGGGCCGGAGCTTGCTGGCGACGGGTTTTCCCTATGACGTCCGTCTGAGCCCGGAGAACAACCTCGACCATTGGGCGCGATTCATCGTCCGGGCCCAGGCCATCAGGCGCTGCGGATCGGCGGCCCTCGACCTGTCCTATGTCGCCTGCGGCCGTTTCGACGGATTCTGGGAGCTCAAGCTCAAACCCTGGGACGTGGCCGCCGGGGCCCTGCTGGTCACGGAAGCGGGGGGCCGGATTACGGACCTCGCTGGGCAGGCCTTCGCGCTGGGATCCCCGGGTGTCGCGGCGACGAACGGTCTCATCCACCCGGCGGTCGTCGAGGTCCTGAACATGTCCGGGATCAAGGAGGAGGGGAGATGACCTCTAGGACCCGCCTGATAGGTGGCCTGGCCGCCGGCGCCTGGATCTGCGGGCTCGCCCTGCTCGCGACGGCCCGGCCCTCGTCGCCGCTCCAGGACCAGGCCGCCGCCCTTTCTTTAGAAAAGACGATCGCCGTCGCCGCCGACGCCGGCTGGGTCGACACGGCCATCGATGTCGGGCCGGGCGAGGAGCTTCACATCTCCGCGTCCGGGGAGATCAACCTGCAGAAAGGGAACCCGGAAGCGGTCTGCGGCCCTGCGGGGCTCGATCTCGTGACTGTCGACCAGCCCGTCCCGAACGTGAATCTCGGCGCGCTCATCGGCAAGGTCGTCCAGCCCGTCGCCCGGCGGGTCGACGAGGATTCGGGGATCGAGATCCGGGACGAGATCTTCGTCCTTTTTCCCGTCGGGCCGGAGACGACCGTGACCGTCCCGTTCAAGGGGCGGCTCTACCTCGGCATCAACGAGAACGTCCTCAAGGATAACGGGGGGATGTATTCGGCCGTCGTCGTCAAGCGCCCGGCCTGACGGCCGCCGTCCTCAGGCGGCTTCTTCGGCCGCTTTCGAGGACAGGTGGTCTTCCATGAACTGGGTGTTGTAGTGGCCGGCCACGAAGTCCGGATCGGACAGGACATCCAGGTGGAGAGGGATGTTCGTCTTGATGCCGACGATCGTCGTCGTCTCCAGGGCCGCCCGCATCTTGGCAATGGTCAGCTCCCGGCTCGGCGCGTAGGCGATGATCTTGGCCACGAGCGAATCGTAGTCCGGGGGGACGACCCAGCCCCCGTAGGCGGCGGAGTCGACGCGGATCCCCTCGCCTCCCGGCAGGACCAGGAAATCGATCTTGCCCGGCGACGGGGCGAAGGTCACCGGGTCCTCGGCGTTGATCCGGCACTCCATGGCATGGCCCCGCATCTCCAGGGCGTAAGGGGGGGCGTATTTCTCGCCGGCGGCGATCCGGATCTGGGCCTTGATGAGGTTGATGCCGTAGACCATCTCTGTGATCGGGTGCTCGACCTGGACCCGGGCGTTGGCCTCCATGAAATAGAACTTGTGGTCCTCGTCGACCAGGAACTCGAACGTGCCCAGGCTCTGGTAGCCCACTTCGGAGGCCGCGTCCTCGACCTCCTTGATCATCCGGCGGCGCGTCTTCCAGTCGATGAACGGCGAGGGCGTCTCTTCGATGAGCTTCTGGTAGCGCCGCTGCACGGAGCACTCGCGCTCGCCGAACGCCGTGACCTTTCCCGCCCGGTCGCCGATGACCTGGATCTCGATGTGCCGCGCCCCGCTGACGAACTTCTCGATGTAGAGCGACGAGTCGCCGAAAGCCGCCTTGGCCTCGCCCTGGGCGATCGGGAATTGGTCCTCGAGCTGGGAGGCCGAGCGGCAGATGCGCATGCCCTTGCCCCCGCCGCCGGCCGCGGCCTTGATGATCACCGGGTAGCCGATCTTCGACGCGGTCTTCTTGGCCACGGCCAGGTCGTCGATGACCGTGTCGCTGCCGGGCAGGATGGGCAGGCCGGCCTTTTTCATGGTCTGACGGGCCTTGTTCTTGTCGCCCATGAGCCGGATGATCGAGGGCGGCGGTCCGATGAAGACGATCCCGTGGGTCTTGCAGATCTCGGCGAACTTGGCGTTCTCGGCCAGGAACCCGTAGCCGGGGTGGAGGGCGTCGGCGCCGGAGATCTCGACCGCGCTGAGGATGTTGGCAACGTTGAGGTAGCTCTCGGAGGCCTTGGCCGGCCCGATGCACACCTTCTCGTCGGCGAGCAGGACATGGAGGGATTGGCGGTCGGCTTCCGAGTAGACCGCGACGCTCTTGATGCCGAGCTCGCGGCAGGAGCGGACGATGCGGAGGGCGATCTCCCCGCGATTGGCGACCAGGATCTTGGAGAACATCGGGCCTCAGCTCACGGGCAGGATGGCGAAGAGCTTCTGCCCGTACTCCACGGGCTTGGCGTTCTCGGCATAGATCTCGACGATCGTCCCGTCGACGTCGGCCTCGATCTCGTTCATGAGCTTCATGGCCTCGATGATGCAAAGGGTCTGGCCCTTTTTCACCGTGTCTCCGATGTCGGCGAACGGGGCCGAGGTCGGGTCGGGCGCCCGATAGAACGTCCCGACCATCGGAGAGGTGATGAGGCGATGGCCTTTGGCGACCTCGATGGCCTGAGCGCGCGCCTCGGCCGCCGCGGCGGCTTCAGGCGTATGCGGGGCCGGGGCGGCCGCCGGGGGAGCGGCCGGGGCCGGTGCCGCAGGGGCGGCGTTTCGGGCGATCTTGACCTTCAGGCCCTCGATCTCGAGCTCGAAGACCGAAAGGTTCTTCTCCTCGAGAAGGCCGACCAGCTTGCGGATCTCGTCATAGTCGATCTTGCCGCTCATGCCGATCTCCTCGGGTTCAAACGCCTTGATGTTCTTGTCGTTCATGCCCTTTCCTTCCTTCCCGGAGTGACTTTATCGGCATCTCCGGCGTTTGTCAAGAATCGGCTCGCAGGCAGCCTCCCCCTCCTGGAAAAGTTTGAAGACGCCGGTCAGTGCGCCGGACTCGGCGCCAAAACAACTCGCTCGGCGTGCGCTACGCCTCGCTCAGACACGTTTTGGCGGTTTCCCCTGAAACTGCCCTCGTCCGTCACGCTGCCCGGCTAAACTTTTCCAATGTCGGGTTCGGCTGTCTGCTTCGCCGCCAATTTCCACGCAAGAACGCAGATTTGACGGACGGGGGCCCTTCCCTTAAGATGACCCGAGGGACAAGAGACGATGTTCGACCAGCTATCCGGGCGCCTCGAAAAGATGGTCAAGTTCCTCCGTGGCGAGGTCAAGGTCACGGACAAGAACATGGCCGAGGCCCTGAAGATGATGCGCCTGGCCTTCCTCGAGGCGGACGTCAACTACAAAGTGGTCAAGGACTTCGAGGCCCGGATCAAGGAGAAGGCCCTGGGAGAAGAGGTCCTGAGCGGCCTCAACCCGGCCCAGCAGGTCATCAAGATCGTTCGGGACGAGATGGCCGCGATCCTCGGCGGGGTCCAGAAGCCCCTCCAGTTCTCGAGCAAGCCCCCCTCGATCATCATGCTCGTCGGCCTCCAGGGGAGCGGCAAGACGACGACCTGCGGCAAGCTGGCCCGCTGGGTCGCCGGGCTGGGGAAGTCGCCCCTCCTCGTCTCGTTCGACCTGAAGAGGCCCGCGGCCCAGGATCAGCTGAGAACGATCGCTTCGGGGCTCGGCTTTCCCTTCTACGAGATGACTTCCGCCCGCATGGCCTCTCCGCGCGAGGCGCTGAAAGAGCTACTGGCCTACACGGCCAACCGCGGCTTCGATCCCCTCATCGTCGACACGGCGGGCCGCCTCCACATCGACGACGAGCTGATGGATGAGCTGCGCCTGGTCAAGGACATCCTCGCCCCCGTCGAAGTGATCTATGTCGGCGACGCCATGACGGGCCAGGACGCCGTGCGCAGCGCCCAGGCCTTCGAGGAGAAGATCGGCCTGACCGCGGTCATCCTGACCAAGCTCGACGGCGACGCCCGGGGCGGAGCGGCCCTGTCGATCGTCTCGGCCACCGGCCGGCCCATCAAGTTCATCGGCGTCGGCGAGAAACCCGACAAGCTCGAGGTCTTTCACCCCGAGCGCATGGCCTCCCGCATCCTGGGCATGGGGGACATCCTGACGCTCATCGAGAAGGCCCAGGACGAGGCCAGTGTCGCCGAGGCCGAGGAGATGGCCCGCAAGCTCCGCAAACAGGAGTTCACCCTCGACGATTTCAGGAAGCAGATCGTCCAGATGAAGAAGATGGGCTCGCTCACGGACCTCCTGGGCCATCTTCCCCAAGTGGGGCCGTTCAAGGCCCTGGGCAAGGCTCAGATCGATGACCAGAAGGTGGTCCACTTCGCGGCCATCATCGATTCCATGACCTCCGAGGAAAGGGCCAATCCGAAGGTGCTCAACGGCAGCCGCCGGGCCCGCATCTCCCGGGGCAGCGGGCGGCCGGTCCACGAGGTCAATCAGCTGGTCAAGCAGTTCCAGGAGATGCAGAAGATGATGAAGCGCGCTTCGGTCCAGAAGCTCTTCGACGGTCTGAAATAGGCCTTCCTCTAGCGTCCTTCGAGGATATGCTCCACGCATTCGAGCCAGAAGGCCGCGTAATCTTCCCAGAAGACGAAGTTCAGGCCCCAGTGCGGGGCCGGGTCGGACATGTAGGCCAGGACGCGGCCGCGGCCGCAGCTCCGGACGGCCAGAAGAGGATCGCCCGAGTCCCGGACCTCGAGGAGGACCCGGCCCTCGGGAATGGCCATCGTCTTGTTGTAGCCGAGGATCGGTGGCATCGTCCGGAGGTTGATCGACTTGAAGAAGCGTTCGCCGGCGGCCGTGAGCTCGGCATCGAAGCCCTCCGTGCTCTCTACGAGATCTTCATGATCCAAGCAGCGGACCGGGAGGACCTCGCGCAAGCGGGTGCGGCCCCAGCCGCCCTTGCCCAGCTCCCCGGTGAACGAATACCAGCCGCCGAGGAACATGGCCGATTTGCCTTCCTTGATGGCCTCGACGGTCAGGCGGATCCGGTCCGGATAGGTCAGGACCGCCGACCCGAACTTCTCGCGGTCGAAAAAGTTCGGGGCCAGCTGGAACAGCTTGGCGTCGACGTCGCTGAAGACGAAGACGTCGTAATCGGCGAGGATGCGCTCGTAGTCGCCCGGACCGAGCTTGTTGTAGAAATCCCAGGACGGCACGGACTCGACCTGGTGCTTCCCGGTCGATTCCAGGGCCTCCTTGAGCCACTTGCCGTAGTTGAAGATATCGAGCCCCTTGGGGGAGTGATAGAAAGGCGTTTCGGCGAAAACGGGTCCGGTCAGGACCGCCCAGTCGCCCACGTAATAGATCTTGGCCATGTCCCTGATCTCCTTCCTGGGGTTAGGATAGCAGAGAACGGCGCCGAGAGGAAGTCCCCTTCGGGGCCTGTCCTCTCGAGGGGACAGGCCCGATTTTCAGTTGACTTGGACCCCGAATTCCGCTATCATTCTCGAGCAAATACCTCTACCACGGAAGTGAAACCACAATGATGAGCATGCGCTTGATGAGATTTGGCACCAAGAAGAAACCGACCTACCGGATCGTGGTGATGGACTCGAAAAGAGCCCGCCAGAGCCAGGCCCTGGACACGCTGGGCACCTATTCCCCCCTCGACGACCCTGCCGGGGTCAAGCTGGACCTCGTAAAAGCGAAGCAGTGGATCGCCAAGGGCGTCCGCCCGTCGAGCACGGTCCAATCCCTGTTGGATAGGCTTTCCAAGCCCGCGAAGCCCGCTCGTGCTGTGAAAGCATAAAGGAGGTCACCGTGAAAGAACTCGTTGAGCTCATTGCCAAGGCGTTGGTGGACCAACCGGACCGCGTGCAGGTTTCCCAGCTCGAGGGCGAACAGACCACCATCCTCGAGCTCAAAGTCGCCCCGGAAGACCTCGGCAAGGTGATCGGCAAGCAGGGCCGGACGGCGCGAGCCATCCGGATCATCCTCGGCGCCGCGGGGATGAAGCTGAAGAGGCGTTTCAATCTCGAGATCATTGAAAAGCCCTGACCTCGTCGCCCTCGGCAAGGTCGTCCGAAGCCAGGGGAGCGACGGCCGCCTCAAGCTTCGGCTCAACGAAAAAGGGCCGACCGGGTTCGTAGGCACAAAGGTTTATTTCCGGCGCGGGGACGGCTTCGAGGCTTTCGAGGTCGAATCACTGACTCTCGACCGCAACGCCTACATCCTGAAGCTCAAGGGCGTCGATTCGCTGGCCGCGGCCGACGCCCTGGCCGGACACGATGTTTGCGCGGCCGAGTCGGATTTTCAGGGACTCGGCAAGGATCGATTCTACGACTTCCAGGTCATCGGCAGCCGGGTCCTGACCCGGGAGGGGACCGAGGTCGGGAAGGTCGAGGCGATCCTGGCGGCCGGAGGGCCGGTCCTGCTCGTCGTGAGACAGGGGGACCGGGAGATGTACATCCCCTTCACGGAGGCCATTTGCGTGAAGGTGGACATGGAGGCGGGAGAGGTCGTCATCGACCCCCCGGACGGCCTTTTGGACTTGAATGAGATTTGATATAATCACGATTTTCCCGGAGATGTTCACCGGCATCTTTTCGGGCGGGGTCGTCAAGAGGGCCCTGGACCGGGACGTCCTCCGGATCGAGGTGCATGACCTGCGGGACTTCACCACGGACAAGCACCGTCAGGTCGATGACCGGCCCTTCGGGGGCCTGGAAGGAATGGTTTTGAAGCCCGAGCCGATCTTTCGCGCCGTCGAGGCCGTCCGCCAGGACGGGGGGAGCAAGGTCTATCTGCTCTCCCCCCAAGGCCGGACCCTGGATGCCGGACTGGCGCGCGAGCTGGCCGCGGAGCGTCAGATCATTCTCATCTGCGGGCGGTACGAAGGGGTCGACGAGCGCGTCGCCGAAGATCTCGCCGACGGCGAGATCTCGATCGGCGATTACGTCCTGTCGGGCGGGGAGCTGGCCGCCGCGGTCGTCGTCGACGCGGCCGCGCGCTTCATCCCCGGCGTCGTCGGCAAGGAGGGGTCCGTGCGGAACGACTCCTTCTGCGGCGGCATCCTGGACTATCCCCAATACACGCGGCCGCGCGAATTCCGCGGCCTGAAAGTGCCTGCGGTGCTCTTCTCGGGCGACCATCGGAAGGTCGAGCGCTGGAGGCGGACCAAAGCCCTGGAAAAAACGGCCCGGCAGCGGCCGGACCTTGTCAAACCGGGAGCCCTGTCCCCGGAAGACCGGAAGCTTCTGGAGAAAATCCCGAACGAAAGGACGAACAAATGAACCTCATCAATGCGCTCGAGGATAAACATCTCAAGAAAGACCTCGTGCCCTTCAATGTCGGCGACACGGTCAAGGTCCACTACATCATCCGGGAAGGGGACAAGGAACGCATCCAGATCTTCCGCGGGGACGTCATCGCCAAGCGCGGCGGCAGTATCAAGGCCACCTTCACCGTCCGCAAAGTCTCCTTCGGCGTCGGCGTCGAGCGCGTCTTTCCCCTCCACTCCAAGATGATCAAGACGATCGAGGTCGTGCGCAAGGCCAACGTCCGGCGGGCCAAGCTCTACTACCTGCGCGACCTCAAGGGCAAGGCCGCCCGGCTCAAAGAAGACCAGGGCTAACGCGAGCCTGGACCTTCATGAAAACGCCGCATTGCTAGGGCCGTGGCCAGCTTCAGGCTCGAGAAGGAGCTCGCCCGGAGCGGGGCGCGCCTGATCGCCGGCGTCGACGAGGTCGGACGCGGGTCCCTCTTCGGGCCCGTCGTGGCGGCCGCGGTCATCCTGCCGGCCGAATGGCTCCTCCGTCGCCCGCCCGCCTGGGTCAGCGATATCGATGATTCCAAGATCGTCGCGGCGCCCCGCCGCATCGAGCTGGCCGCCGCGCTGCTGCGGGAGGCCTCGGGAGTCGGCGTGGGGCTGGCCTCCGCCACGGAGATCGACGCCGTGAACATCTACCGGGCGGCCTGTCTGGCCATGGTCCGGGCCATCGAAAGCCTGCCGGAGCCGCCGGACATCCTCCTGGTTGACGGGTTCCCGATAAAAGATGTAAATTACCGCCAGATGGGCATCCCGCGGGGGGACCGGACGAGCCGGTCGATCGCCGCGGCCTCCATCGTAGCCAAGGTTTTTCGGGACGGGCTCATGGCGACCTTCGATACGCTCTATGAAGGTTACGGCCTGGCCCGGAACAAGGGCTACGGAACGGAGGAGCACCTCCGGGCGCTGAAAGAAAGGGGACCGACGGGCTTGCACCGCACGTCGTTCAAGCTCGGCTGAGGACAGACGCCATGAGCGCGCGCAGCGATCGGGTCAGGATCATCGAACAGGCCGAGAAGTACGTCCGCGGCGGCCGGATCCGGGAAGCCATCGCCGAATACGAAAAACTCGCCCTCGGCGACGCCCAGGACGTGGGCACTCTCAACATCATCGGCGACCTCTATATCCGCGCCGGCCAGAACGACCGGGCCATCCGGTCTTTCCAGCGGGTCGCGGAGGAGTACGAGCGGCGGGGCCTCTTCTCCCAGGCCCTGGCCATCTGCAAGAAGATCCACAAGCTCACGCCCGAGGCCGCCGACTATGCCCTCAAGCTCGGCGATCTCTATGCCCAGCAAGGCTTCGTCGGAGACGCCAAGAATGTCTACGCCTCCGTCGCGGGACGGCTCGCGGGCACGGGGAAGGCGTCCGAGGCCATCGCCATCTTCGAGAAGATCGTCAAGCTCGACCGGGAGGACCATGACGCCCGCCAAGCGCTCGCCCGCCTCTTCCGGGAGTCCGGGAACATCGCCGCCGCCGTCGAGCAGCTCAACGAAAGCGCCGACGTGCGCATCGAAAAAGGCCAGTTCGACGCCGCGGTGGCCGTCCTCAACGAGGCCCTGGCGCTGCGGCCCGGCGACGGACGCAGCATCATCAGCCTGGTCGAGATCTTCAAGCGTCAGGGCCAGCCGGGCCAGGCCATTGAGCTGCTGGAGAAGGAGCTGGCCGCGGCGCCCGACAACATCCAGATGCTCAACATCCTCGGCAACATCCATTTCGAGGCGGGCGAGACCCAGAGGGCCGAGGAGATCTTCACCCGCATCGTCACCGCCCATCCGCTCAACGTCAACGCCCGGATCAAGCTCGGGCGGATCCAGATCATCAAGGACAAGCTCGACCAGGCCTACGAGCTATTCGAGCCCTTGATCAACAATCTCGTCAAGAAGCACCGCGACGAAAAGGCCATCGGGCTCCTGGGCCTCATCCTCGAGAGCCAGAAGCCCCATCTGCCGGCCCTCGAGCGGCTGGCCCTGATCTACCGGTCGAACAAAGAGGTCAAGAAGCTCGAAGTCGTCGACCGGGCCATCCTCGACGAGCTGCGCCGGCTCGGCGAGAAGGACCGGATGGTCGGGATCTACTCCGAGCTCCTCGAGCTCCGCCCCGATGACGCCGACCTCGTCCGCGACGCCCGGTCGCTCCGGCTCGAGCTGAAGCTACCCGTCGAGGACGTGCGGGAGGAATCGCCCGACCTTTCGGAAAAGGACCGCGAGGCCATCCGAGACGTCATGGGCCAGGCCGATCTCTACCTCCAGCAGGGGCTCGTCAGGATCGCCCGGCGGCTCCTCGAGAACCTCCGCTTCCGTTACCCGGAGGATCCTTCGATCATTCGCAAGATCGCCGTCCTCGACGAGGTCCGGACCCACTCGACGAAGACGAGATCCGCCGGAGGGTCGAGAAGACGACCATCCTCGAAGCCCAGTACAAGGAGCGGACATCCGGCAAGAAGGCCGAGGAGAAGAGAGCCGACGAAAAGAAGCTCGAAGGAAGGAATGACGAGGACGGAAAGGCCGAAAGGAAGACGGGTGGCGGAACAGGAGCCCGAGGAGAAGAAGGTCGCGGCCAAGCCGAAACCGGCCGGCCCCTTCAAGGCCGAGGTCCTCGAAGGGGAGAAGGTCAGCACGGCCGACCTCTTCGCCGAAACGGACATCGTTCCGTTCGTCACCGTCGAGCCCGGCGAGCGGACGTACTACGACCTCCGGGACGCGGCGGCGGCGGAGCTCCGCTGGCTGGCCGCGGCGCGGGCCCGCCAGATCAAGGGGGACGCCTCGCCGCTCGAGAGGGATCTCTCGGCGATCGTCGCCGATTTCCGCAAAGACCTGAAGACGAAGGCCGCCGTACCGGACGGCGAAACCCATTACCAGCTGGGGCTGGCGTTCATGAGCCAGGGCTTGATCCCGGAGGGCGTCGAGGAGCTGACCGAAGCGGCCAAGGACAAGGCGCTGGCCATCGACAGCTTCACGCTGATCAGCCAGGGCTTCCGGCAGAAGAGGAATTTCGACGAGGCCGCGAAATGGCTGAAGGCGGCCATGGCCGAAGCCAAGGCGGGTTCCGAGCAGTACTACGCCCTGGTCTTCGAGCTGGCCGAGGTCATGGAAGCCGCCGGCGAACACGACCAAGCCCTTTCGCTCTTCCGCGAGATCCGCGACTGGAACCCCGGCTTCCGCAACGTCGCTTCCAGAGTGCAATAGGGTCGGACCACAGCAATTCCAATATTTATCAATAAGTTATCTATCAAAAAAGGCCGAAAAAGGGGCTTAATTTGGCGTTTTTGAGGCCAAAAATGAAAAAGGCCGCCCCGGGATAACGACACGGTCATTATCCCGGGGACGGCCTTTCTAGCTCTCGCGTGCTAATCGATGATCTTGGCCGAGATGATGAGGATCAGCCCCTTGTCCCCGCCGTCGAGCTTGGACACGCCGACAACCGTCCGTTCGCCGGACTTGATGTTGAGGGTGCTCTCGATGAGGGTTGTAACATTGGGGACTGCCTGAGCGGTTCCCTCCTTGCTCTCGGGCGCCTTTTGCTGTGTGATCTGTCGCAGTCGGACCTCGGTTTTGATGATCGGAACCTTCGAGTCGCCAGCGACGTCGGGCTGGAGCACGAACACGAATTCGCCCTTCGGGCCGAGGACGACCGACGCGCGCTCCCTGTTGATAATCCTGACAAACGAGGAGTCGAGGAGCGTGTAGCCTTTGTAGCGAAGGAGCTTGCGGAGCTCCTTGATGACCGAATCGTTCTGAAGCTCCGCATCGGTCGTCGCATCACTTTCTGAGCCCAAGACGAGTTGGACCGTATAGAGAACGTCGGCCGGCTTGACGTCGAGCTCCCGGATGACGGCCAGGACCTTATCGACATTTTCCGAAGGAGTCGCTCACCGTACAGGACCATCGGCATGTTGTCGTTGAACCGGATAAGCCCGCCAGGGCCGAGAAAGGGATATAGTAACTTTGGATGTCCTGGGCCCGGACATACTTGAGCTTGACGATCTCCTGACGCAGGTTTTGCGTCGCGGACTTCTGTTCCTGCGCGGCCGGCCCGGCCGGAACT
The DNA here is from genome assembly GCA_963743205.1 of Candidatus Aminicenantota bacterium. GTDB lineage: Bacteria > Acidobacteriota > Aminicenantia > Aminicenantales > Saccharicenantaceae > RBG-16-66-30. The sequence continues at coordinate 487,179 of CAVUOW010000005.1, read as the reverse complement.
TCCGCCAACGCGGGCGCGACGACAGCAAAAATAAAGGCCATCGCGACGAGCGCAATCATACTTTTCTTCATTCTTGATCTCCTTTCCAATTGAAATTCTTGTCAAAGATCCAGACGACCTGGAGCCCGCTCTCCGGCGAGATCAAGGTCATGGTCAATCGATCCTGTTTGCCGGCCCCGGCCGCGACCGGCTTTTCGCCCCCCGCCCGCGTCGTCTGCAACCGGGACGACGGGCCTCTGAAGAGAAGGCTCAGAACGACCAGTCCAAGGAACGCACCGAGGACCGACGCCGCGGCCCAGCTCGGCCGGAAGACAGGTGCGCCGCGCCCGGCCGCCGCCGCCCTGGCTCCCCTCTTTCTCTCGCGCGCCACCCGGGCCATCAGCGCGTCCCATTCGCCCTCTCTCCATTCCGCGGCGCCTTCCGCCTTCGCCGCCGCCTTGATCCCGGCCATGGCCGCCCGGAACTCCTCGAACTCCTCCCGGCATCCCGGGCAGGCGTCGATATGGCCGCGGACCGCCGCGGCCTGTCCCGGCCGCAGGTCGTCGCCGACGAAAAGAGGCATGAGCTTGCGGACCCTACGGCACGTCATCGTCCCTCCTCGAGATGGGGAAAGTCCCGCCGGATCGCCTCGCGCAGCTTTCGCCGCGCGGACGACAGGTTGACCCGGACCGATAGCGTGGAGCAGCCCAGCACCCGGGACGTCTCCCGGATATCGAGCTCTTCGAGGTCCCGGAGCACGAACACCTCCCGTTCCCGTGGGCTGAGCGAGGCCAACGCGCGCGTGATGTCGGCCCGGATCTCCCGCCGGTCATGCCCCGCCTCCGGATCCGTCCGAGACAGCCGGGTTGCGGCCGCCGACCTGGTCGTCGCGGAGGGAACCCGACCGGCCACTTCCATGAAGGCCGCCTGCTCCCGCGTCTTTTTTCGATAGCGGTCCCGAGCCTCGTTGGCCGCGATCTGGAAGAGCCAGTTCCGGAACGAGCGTGACGGATCGAACCTTCCGAGCGAGCGGAAGGCCCGGAGCAACGCTTCCTGGGTGACCTCCAAGGCCTCTTCCCGGTTTCTGGTCAGCCGCGAGGACAGGGCGAGGAGCGGTCCCCGGTAGGGGGTGACCAGCGGCTCGAACGCCTCGGTGCGGCCGGAGAGAACCATGTCGATGAGCTCCTTTTCCGTCTCGTTCATCCGCATGGTTATACCCGGGCCCGGGCGGAAATGTTAAGGCGTCTGGGTGGAAAAGAAGATAACACAAGGGCCGGGAGATGCCAACGGAGGCGGCCCCGCGCAGTTTTCGCCGTCGCCCGACTCAGGCGCCGATGTGGACCTGGTCCTTGACCTTCTTGAAGACCTCGAGCACCCGGTCGACCTGCGCATCCGTGTGCGTCGCCATGTAGCTCGTCCGCAGGCACGAGAACTCCGGCGTGACCGATGGCGGCAGGGCGACGTTCGTGTAGATGCCCTCCGCGAAGAAGATCTTCCAGGCCTCGATGGCCTTCATCATGTCGCCGATGACGATGGGGATGATCGGCGTTTCGCTGTCGCCGATGTTGTAGCCCATGGCCCGGAGCTCGGTCCGGACGCGCGCGGCGATCGTGTTGACCCGCTCGACGCGCTCGGGTTCGCTCTCCAGAACGTCCAAGCAAGCCAGGACCGTGGCCACGTTGGACGGCGGCAGGCTGGCGCTGAACATGAACGGCCGGGCGAACATCTGGATGAAGTGGACGGCCTCCTTGGGCCCGGCGATGAAACCGCCGACCGAGGCGAGGGACTTGCTGAACGTGCCCATGACCAGGTCGACGTCCTTCTGCAGGCCGAAGTGCCAGCCCGTGCCCCGCCCGCCGCCGAGGACGCCGATCGCGTGGGCGTCGTCCGACATGAGCCGCGCGCCATGCTTTCGGCAGAGGGGGATGATCTCGGGCAGCTTGGCGATGTCGCCGCCCATACTGAAGACGCCGTCGACGATGACCAGCTTGGCCGGCTCGGCCGGCAGGGACTTCAGGACGGCCTCGAGGTCGGCCATGTTGTTATGCTTGTAATAGCGCGTCTGGACGTTCTTGACCGCCTTGGCCATGCGGACGCCGTCGACAATGCTGGCATGGACCTCTTTGTCGGTGATGATGATGTCGTCCTTGTCCATGATGGCCGGGATCGTGCCCAGGTTGACCTGGAATCCGGTGCTGAAAACGAGGGCCGCTTCCATCCCGACGTACTTCGCCAGGCGATCCTCGAGCTCGATGTGAAGGTCGAGCGTGCCGTTGAGGAAACGCGAGCCGGTGCAGCTCGTGCCGTACTTCCTGATGGCCTCGATGGCCGCTTCCTTGACCTTGGGGTGGTTGGTCAGCCCGAGGTAATTGTTCGAGCCGATCATGATGAACTTCTGGCCGTGGATGAAGACCTCGGTCCCCTCGGCGTGCTCGATGGGGATGAAATAAGGGAAGAGGCCCATGGCCTGGGCCGTCCGGGGATTGAGCGGATAGCCGTATTTCTGGGCGACCGCAGGGTCGGAGTAGAAGCCTATGCATTTCTCGAAGAGGTCCATAGTCACGTCCTTTGGGAGGATTTCAGCCCCTCAGTATAAAGTTCCCCGCGGGTTTAGTCAATTTTTGCTCTGAGAGGCCGGGTCAGGCAGGTCGGTCCCCCGGCGCCCTTGACCGAGATCTCCTTCCCTTCATAGGTCAGGACCTCGATCCCGGCCTTTTCGAGGAGCGCCGCGGTCCGCGGATTCCCGGCCAGGGCCAGGCACTTCCCCGGCGCGAGGGCCAGGACGTTCGTGGCCATGGTCGCGTATTCTTCGTCGGGGACCTCGATGAGCCGGTTCCCCTGATCGAGGAGGCGCTTGCGAAAAGGCACCGGAAGAAGGCGGGAGTAGACCAGCAGCGTCTTGGCGCCGACCGGGCTGAGCATCGACATCAGGTGGAGGACATCCCCCGGCCCGTCCCAGTGGGGCAGGGGAACCTCGATGACCTCGACCCCGTCCGGCGCGACGATCGCCTCGAGCTGGCGGATGCCTTCGCCGTTCGTCCGATAGCCGTGGCCGACCGCGACGGTCTTCTCGTCGAGCCAGACCACATCGCCCCCCTCGAGCGTCCCGGGTTCGCGGATCTCGCCCGCGACGGCCCACCCGGACTCGCGGCAGAACTGCCCGACCGCCTCCGGTTCTCTCCGTCTGAGCGCCTTCCCCATCCGGCAGAGGACGATGCCGCGCGGCGCGATGCACGCGGCGTCGCGGACGTAGATCGAATCCAGGCCGGTCCCCCTTCCCGCGGGAAGAAGGTAGACCTCGGGCACGAAGCGCCGCAGGATCCCCGCGAACGCATCGTATTCGGCGCAAGCTCTGTCGTAATCGGGTTCTTCCGTATAGCCCAGATTCTTCCATTGCCCGCGAATATCCGCTTGACCTGACCAGGCCTGCCGGGGGTCTTTGAGAAGGACCCTGGCGATGGGGGCGACCTCGGATAGCGTTCCTGAATTCATGGACCTGCCTTTCGAGCCGGCGCGCGTTTCCGTCATCGAGCAATCTTATCCCCGCCGGGGACGGCCGTAAAGGGGTCTCTTGCCGCGGGGTACTCGGGCATCGGACAGGAAAGTTTTTCCCGCTGCCGGCGTTCCCGTTCCGGCCTCCAAAATATAGAAAATAAAGATATTGCCTGGAGATTTGGGGCGGGATGTAGATTTTCGTTCGGAGATAAGATAGAATCTCTCGGAATACGGATAGGAGGCAAAATGAAAACACTCTCGAGACTGCTTCTGATCGCGCTCCTGGCCGTGGGCCTCACGACGGGCCTCTCGGCCAACGGTCTTAACCTGAACGGGAGCGGCGCCAAATCAGACGCCATGGGCGGCGCCTTCGTCGGCCTGGCCAACGATTTCAGCGCGGCGTACTGGAATCCGGCCGGCCTGGCCCAGATCACCAAGGCCAGCTTCTCCCTTTACGGCGCGGACATCATGCCCATGGGGACCTATGTTCTGGCCCCGTTCGGGATCAACGCCAAGACGAAAGCCAAGGAGGGCTACTTCATCCCGGGCCTGGGCTATTTCCAGCCCGTCGGGGATCGGGTCGTCGTCGGCATCTACGTGTATGCCCCGTCCGGAGCCGGCGCGGACTGGAACGGGACCGACCTGGCCGCTCTCTCGGGCGGCAAGCCCTTCAAGTGGCGCAGCATGCTCGGGATCTTTACCGCCTCTCCCTCCATCGCGGTCAAGCTCACGGACCAGATCATGCTCGGCGCCACGGTGGACGTCAACTACGGCATGCTGACGATGGACCAGCCGTTCGCCCTGGGCCAGTACTCGGAAAAGCTGAAGGGCCTGGCTGTGGGCGGGACGTTCGGTCTGCTCGTCAAGCCCGTCAAGCAGTTCAGCTTCGGCGTGACCTACAAGCTGCCCTTCACCGCCAAGCTCAAGGGCGATGTCACGATCCCCAACGCGCCCGCCGTGCCGGGCATCACCTCGGGCACGGATACCGGGACGCGCCAGGCGACCTGGCCGATGTGGCTCGCCGGAGGCATCGCCATCAAGCCCACCGATCAGCTGACCATCACGGCGGATGTCCAGTACACCAACTGGAAGAAGCTCCAGACGATCCCCGTCACGTTCGCCGACCCGGTCTGGAACGCCGTTTTTGGCGCGGGCGGCCCTTATGACCGGACCGACGAGCTGCTCTGGAAGAACACGACGATGCTCCGTTTCGGGGCCGAGTATCTCGTCACCAACTCTCTCGCCATCCGGGCCGGCTATACCAACGACCCGAATCCTGGCCCCATCGAAACCCAGAACATTCTGCTCCCCGAGTTCAAGTACAACTGGTTCACGGCCGGCTTCGGCTATAGTTCGAGATCCTTCACCGTCAACGCCGCCATCCAATACGGCAAGGGCGCAACGATCGACGTTCCCTTGATCGGAGACAATGCGATGCCCGGCGTCCACGGCCTGAAGATGTGGGTGCCCAGCCTCGATTTCACCTACAAGTTCTAAGCGTTCGCTTTCCCCGCCCGGGCCCTTTCCCCGCGGAAGGGGCCCGGGCGTCCTTTCTGCCGTCCTTCTCCCTTCAAATTGACCCCTTCCGCGCCTTTGTGATATAAGCCCTCTTGGCATCGGACACCCGGTTTCCATGAGGACATCCAGCGCTCCCGCGCCCCATCGCCATCCCCGCCGGCCCCGTTCTTCATCCCACCTTAGCCGCGCCGCTGCCCCGGACCACGCCACCCGTCAAATCTGCCCGATAAGGAAGGTTTAAACATGGACGAAACGAAAAGAACTCCCTCGCCCGCCGAGCCGACCTGGAGCCGGCGGAAGTTCCTGGGCGCGGCCTCGACCGCGGCGGCCGGGTTCATGGTCGTTCCCCGCCACGTCGTCGGAGCCACCCCCCAGCGCAAGGCGCCGAGCGACACGCTCAACATCGCCTGCGTCGGCGTCGGCGGCATGGGCTTCTCGGACACCCGCGGCGTCCGCTCGGAGAACATCGTCGCCCTGTGCGACGTCGACGACGAGATGATCTTCCGGCTCCTCCATAGCGACGAGGTCGAGCCGGCCGAGAAGGCCATGTACGAGAAGGCCGCCAAGTACCGCGACTTCCGGCGCATGCTGGAGAAGGAAAAGGTCATCGACGCCATCACGGTCACGACGCCCGATCACAACCATGCCGTCATCGCCATGGCCGCGATCAAGCTGGGCAAGCACGTCTATGTCCAGAAACCGCTGACCCACACGATCAAGGAAGCCCGGCTCCTGGCCAAGGCCGCCAAGGAAGCCAATGTCGTGACTCAGATGGGCAACCAGGGCCACGCCGGCGAGGGCGCCCGCCTGGTCTGCGAGTGGATCGCGGCCGGGGCCATCGGTGACGTCTCCGAGGTCCACTGCTGGACGGATCGTCCGATCTGGCCCCAGGGCGTCGACGCCCCGACCGAGATCCCCTCCGTGCCCTCGACGCTCGACTGGGACGTCTGGCTCGGCCCGGCCCCGTTCCGGCCCTACCATCCCGCCTATCATCCCTTCAAGTGGCGCGGGCTCTGGGACTTCGGCACAGGCGCCCTCGGCGACATGGGCGCGCACATCATGGACCAGCCCTTCTGGGCCCTCAAGCTCAAGTACCCGACGAGCGTCCAGGCTTCTTCGACCGTGTTCACCAAGGACTATGCCCCCCGGGCCGAGGTCGTGACCTACGAGTTCGCCGCCCGCGAAGGGATGGTCCCGCTGACCCTGACCTGGTGGGACGGTGGGCTCATGCCGCCCCGCCCTGCCGAGCTCGAGCCGGGGCGGATGATGGGGGACGAGGGGGGAGGCTGCCTCTTCCGCGGCACCAAGGGCCTTCTGGTGTGCAGCACGTACGGCGAGAATCCCCGCCTCATTCCCGAGACTCGCATGCAGGACTTCAAGCGCCCCGAGAAAACGATCCCCCGCTCCAAGGGCATCCGCCTGGAGTGGATCGAGGCCATCAAGAAAGGCACCAAGTCGACGACCGACTTCGCCTACTCGAGTCTTCTGACGGAGACCATGCTCCTGGCCAACGTCGCCGTCCGTCTCAAAGACAAGAACATGAAGCTTCTCTGGAACGGCGAGAAGATGGAGTTCACCAATCTCCCGGAGGCCAACGCGCTCCTGCACTTCGACTATCGGCCCGGCTGGAGCCTCTGAGATCCCATGGAGCCCATCGCGCGCCTGAGACGGAGAGGGTTAGTCCTGACGACGGCGTTGACCGTCTGTTTTGTCGCCGCCGCGGGAGCGGCGCAGCAGCAGTGGCCGGTCCACGACCGGACCCGGCCCCAGCCGCCGGTCGTGACGCCCGGCCCGGCCGGGCCGCCCGTCCCCGCCGCCATCCGATGCGATCGTTCTCTTCGACGGAAAGGGCCTCGGTCCATGGACGGACGCCAAGGGCCAGCCGGCGAAATGGAAGGTCGAGAACGGCTATATGGAGATCGTGCCCAAGACCGGCGGCATCCGTACGGTCGAGGGCTTCGGCGACTGTCAGCTCCACGTCGAGTGGATGGCCCCGTCCCCGGCGCGCGGGACCGATCAGGACCGCGGCAACAGCGGCGTCTTTCTCATGGACCTTTATGAAGTCCAGGTCCTCGACTGCTACGGCAACACGACCTACGCCGACGGCATGACCGCGGCCATCTACGGCCAATACCCGCCGCTCGTCAACGCCTGCCGCCCGCCGGGCGAGTGGCAGACCTACGACATCGTCTTCCACAGGCCGCGCTTCGACAAGAACGGCCAGGTCCTGGCCCCGGCCCGGATGACGGTCTTCCACAACGGGCTCCTCGTCCACGATGACGATGTTCTGACAGGGCCTACGGCCCACAAGGCCCGCCCGCCATACAAGATGCACGCCGACAAGCTGCCCATCTCGCTGCAGGACCACGACCACCCGGTCCGCTATCGAAACATCTGGCTGCGGGAGCTCGAGTGAAGGAATCCACCATGAAGAGAACGATCCTGGGGACCGCGGTCATTTTCGGAGCGGCCTGTCTTCTCGTCTGTTCCGGCATGGCTCAGGCCCCCCAAAAGACCAGATCCGCCCTCATCGTCTGGGGCGGCTGGGAGGGCCACGAGCCCAAGCAATGTGTCGATATTTTCGGTCCCTGGCTCGAGAGCCAGGGTTTTAAAGTCGAGATCTCGAACACGCTCGACGCTTATCTCAACCTCGAGAAGCTCAAAGCGCTCGACCTCATCGTCCACATCTTCACCATGTCCGACATCAAGCCCGAGCAGGAGCGGAACCTCGAGGAAGCGGTGAAGAGCGGCGTCGGCCTGGCCGGCTGGCATGGCGGCCTCGGCGACGCCCACCGCTCGGCCGTCGAGTACCAGTTCATGGTCGGTGGGCAGTGGGTGGCCCATCCGGGCGGGGTCATCGATTACGATGTCGACATCACCGACCCGAACGACCCGATCACCAAGGGCCTCAAGCGGCGCTTCCACATGAAGTCGGAGCAATATTTCATGCATGTCGACCCCGGCAACGAGGTCCTGGCGACGACGACGTTTTCCGGCGAGCACGCGGCCTGGATCGCGGGCGAAGTCATGCCCGTCGTCTGGAAGAAGCTCTACGGCAAGGGACGCGTGTTCTATACTTCGCTCGGCCACGTGGCGGCCGACTTCAACGTTCCCGAGGCCCGCGAGATCGTCAATCGCGGACTGCTGTGGGCGGCCCGGGTCATGGGCGACGACCCGGCCAAGATGGAGATCTACGCGCCGCTGCTGAAGAAGAATAGGTTCGTCTCCCGATCCCGGGATATCCCTCTCTCCGGCTCTGCTCAGGATATCGCCCCTCGCTCCCCGCGCCCCGGAAACCTCCGTAAACGGTTTCCCCCGCCTGCCGCGGTCCCCCTTCCCTCACGGGGGCTTCGTGGCGACATCCATCGCCGCCTCGAGATGGATGTCCCGGAAATGGGAGATGAACCAAAAAAATAGCCGACGGCCTCGCGGGCCGGCGACTCAGGGATTGCGGCGGACGAAGAGCGACAAGACGACTTCCGGACGGAGGCCGTAGTAGGTCTGTTCGTATCGATCGCCGAGCCCGGCCGCGATGCCGTCGGCGAAAGCCCCGCTGGAGATGATCACCGAGGCCTGCCCGGCGCCGGCGTCCCGCTGGGCCGCCTCGGGGCTCGTCCAATAGCCGACCCGTCCGAACTTCCGGAGATACCAGGGCAAAGGCCAGGTCTCATCCGGAGAAGCGATGACCTCGACCAGAAGATCCCGTTTCTCCGGAGACACGGCGGCGGTGCGGTCGACTTGGGCGACGAGCTTCAGCAGATCGGGGCTTGTCTGGGCATAGACATAGGGATTGGACGGATCCGCCGGGAGCTTGAAATTCGCCCGATAGTCCTGACGGGCCAGGTCGACGAATCCCGGGATGAGGACCGCCAGGACGAGGACCTTGACCAGCTTGAAACGGCTGATCCTCAGCAGGAGCGCGACCCCGTTGCCGGCCAGGACGACGAGTCCGAGATAAAAGGGGAGCAGGTTCCAGGGCGTTTTGTACGGGATGAGGCTGTAGACCGCGGCCGTGATGACCGTGAAGAGAAGAACGAAGCGGAGAAAGCGGGGGCTCCCGTCCCGGCCCGCGTCATGCCCCAGGGCTGCGATGCCGCCGGCCACGGCCAGGAAGAGCAGGAAGGCCTCGCTCCAGACCGGGCCGCCGGCCGTCTTCGAATAGGCCAGCAACTGGAAATAGTAAACCCACGGGTGGGCGTGGAAGCCGGGATGTCCGGCCCGGGTGAAGGACGCGCCGATGGCCCGGACGGAATCGGCCAGCCCCTGCGAGTTGTGGAAGAACGAGGTGTAGAAAGCGATGGCCGTGACGATGCCGGCCGCGACGAAGAGCGCGAGATGGAAGGCGGTCGGGAGCTTCGTCCGCGTATCCCGCCAGACCCAGACCTCCCCGGCGGCGGCGACCCCGTGACGGCGGGCTCCAAGGCTTTCGATGAGCGAAAGCCCGACGAAGGCCGCCGCGATCGTGCCGAAGAGAATGACGCTCGTTTCCTTGGTGGCAAACATCATCCCCGCCGAGACGCCGGCCAGGACGGCCCAGAGGGCCGAGCGCTTCCGCGCGTAGCGCCATCCGGCGCCGATGAGCGCGGCCAGAAAGAAGACGAGCAGCGTCTCCTGGATGTAGAAGCGGCTGTAGTAGGTCAGGGCCGGAGAGACGGCGGCCAAGGCCGCGGCGGCGAGCGCCGCCTCGCGGGAGAGGCCTCCGGAAAAGAGCAGCAAGACGAGGAGGAGGGCGGCCCCGATCAGGGCCGGAACGAGCCGCAGGACCCGCTCATCGAGCCCGGCCAGGGTCGTCGCGCGGGCCGCCCAGGCCGCGGGCAGGGTCAGGTAATAGAGCGTCGGGCCGTGATGGTCTTGGGGGTCGAATCGATATTCCCCGCGCTCCAGGAGATCGCCGAACTTGACCGCCTGGTTGGCCTCGTCGGCATGCATGGGCCGGAGGTCCAATCGGGCGACCCGGAACGCCAGGGCGCCGAGGAAGGCGCAGAGGAAGAGACCCCGAAAGGCCTTTTTCGTCATTTGGCCGGGAGACCGTAGACCTCGACCTCCACATAATGGTTCATATCGTTCGACGTATTGCCGCCGCTGTAGAGACGGACGTAGCGGGCCTTGACGCCCTTGGGATCGAAGAGCTTGCCGTCGAAGGTCTCGATGTACTCCTTGTCCTTGCCCGCCCCGAGGCCGGACGTGTTGTCGTGGTCGTTGTTGAACACGGTCGTGACGCCGCTGATGAAATCCTTGTCGTCGGAGACCTGGACGATGACGTCCCGGTAGACGCGGGCCTGGCTGTGGTAGTGCCAGGCGACGATGGCCGTGAGCTCCTGGGACTTGCCGAGATCGATCTGGATCCACTGGAGCATGGGCCCGAGCTCGACGTAGTAGCCGTCCTCGCCGGACTTCTTGCCGTCCGTGACGTAGGAGACCTCGCCGATGACGGGCTCCTTGTCGCTCGACGTGACCGGCTTGCCGGCCGAGAGGAGGACCGTGCCGGCCGGGACCATGAAGGGACCGCGGGGCCGGCCGGTGACCGTCTCAAGGTTGGGGGTGCGGATATTCTTGGGGGTGCCGACGAACATCGGCTTGGGCAGCTGGATCTTCAGGACCTCTTTCCCCTGGTCTTGGGCCAGGGCGGCCGGGGCCAGTACGGCCAGGCCGAGGCCGAGCATCGCTATGCAGCCGAGACACTTCTTCATGTTCTTGGTCTCCTTGCTCTCGCGGGACGTTCCCCGGGGACCGCCCCCGCATTGAATATTCTACACGTTTTGGCCCCGGTTTTCACGAGGGCCCAGACGACGGGATGCCGGCCGCAGAACGCGGCCACTTCCGCCGTCGACATGACCATGAACGCCGTCGAGAGAGCGTCCGACGCGGCGGCGGAGGGATGCGAGGCCCAGGCTGCGGCATGCCCGGCGGCCGGACGCCCGGTCCTGGGGTCGATGATGTGGGCGCCCTTGACCTCGGTCCCCGATCCGCTCAGGGCGCGGTTGCGGAGGATGACACTCCCCGGGCCGGACGTCGTTCCTGCCGTCGAGCCCGCGCCGACCGGCCAGCCCCGTCCCCGCGCTTCACCCGCCGGGCCGGATCCCGCGGCCAAAGCCGTGCTCGTCCCGGCGTGCAGAAGGACGTTCCCGACGTCCCAGTCCCGGAGGACGGACGAGGGCCGCATCCAGGGCGTATCCCTTGCCGACCGCCCCGAGATCGAGCTCGAGGACCGGGGCGGACGCCCGGCCCTTGGGCCGAAGCCGGGTCACCTCGAATCCGTGCCCGTCGGTGCCTACGGCGAGGAGCGCTGCGACCGGCCGCGGCCCGGATCTTGTTCGCCTTCCGTCCGGCCGTCTCTCCCCGAGATAGTTGATGTCGAAGGCGCCGTTCGTTTCGGATTGGACGAAGGCGGCCAGGCCCAGGATCTCCGCTGTCTCGATCCCGACGAGCAGGGAGCCGCCGGGCTCGAGCCGCCCGATCCGGCTGATCTCGCTCGACTGGATCGAAGCGGCTGAAGAGTCGCTCGAGGCGGTCGACCTCGTCGAAGGCCGCCCGGGCCGCCTGCCCGGCATAGGCCTTTTCCCTGTCCGCGACGAAGATCTCGAACATCGTCGCCATCGCCTCATGCGCGAACCGATGGACGGGAGATTGGCGGGTCGGAGACATGCGCCGAGTATCCTCGATTCGCCGGGTCAAATCAATTCTCACGAACTAGGGCACAATCCAGAATCATTACCGGGCAAGGGCCCGTCGCGAGAGACCTGCCCGACCTAGGCTGGATCTTCGGCCCGAGAGGCAGCTCGCGGACGAGATCGGATCCGACCTTGAGGCGCAGGGCGACGTCCTTTTCTCCGCGGATCTTCTCGTCGGTCAGGAAATGGACCTCGAGCAGGCCGTCGGAGTGGAAGCCCGTCCGGAAATAGTTCATCTCGGCCAGCGACAGGCTCCAGCCCTGGAGCCAGGTCTCGAGCTCCTTGCGCTGGCGGCCGCCGCCCAGGAAATGGATGGCCAGGCGGATGGGGCTTGACGGATCGACCTCGCTCCCGTCGCTCGCGTCGATGAGATAGACCCCGCGGACGCCCCATTTCAGGGCTCCGCAGTGGTAGGCCACCCGTTCGGCCATGCGCGTCCGCCAGCGGAACTGGTCCTCATCCTCGCCGACCGGGGCCCCTCCTGCGGTCCGGGCCGTCCGCACCGCCGACTCGGGCGCGGCGAAATAGCCGACGGCGGCCTCCTCGTCGGCGTTCATGACCACGCGGAGGACCTTGCCGCCGGTCGCCTCGGGCACGTCGATGACCCGCAGGGCGTCCGAGAGCCCGGCGCACTCGGGGCAATGGTCGGCCAGCTTGTTCGGCGACTCGCGGAGGAACTTCTCGTTGAACTTGACGCCTTCGTCGTCGGGATAGAGCGGCAGGTAGCGGATGTCCGACTCGACGAGGTCCTGGAAGAAATGCGTCCCGAACGAGACGTCGGGGACGTAATTCCCTTTCTTGCGAGCGACCTCGATGAGCATGGCCGAGTTGTTGATCTCGGAGTAGGTGACACGGACGCCGAGCTTGATGTCGCCGCGGCTGCCCCACCGTCCCGGGCCCATGAGGATGAACTGGCGCCGCGGCAGGATCTTGTTGAGCTTGCCGACGGCCTGGCCCACCGTGACGAGGTCGGTGAACTCGGCCAGATCGCCGTAGCGGTCGGGGTCGACGTAGACGATGTGGGTGATATCGGCGACCCGGCCGTTCGAGATATGCTTCCGGGCCGTGAACAGGACGGCGTCGTCCGGCAGGTTCGACGGGATCTCCATGGCCACGTCCTCGGCCGCCTGGCTCTGGGGCCGGCACTGGAGGAGGTAGAAATCCGTGCCCGTCGAAGCGAACTCGATGTCGACCGGGACGCCGAGGGCCGTGGACAAGGTCTTCAGGATGGCCTCGAGCCGGAGCATGAACGGGCTCCCGGAGATGAGGCCGTCGAAGGTGACGACGGCCTCGTCCCGGGACATGTCGGTCGCCAGGCCCATGGGCCTCTGGAGCAGGCCGTCCTTGTAGATGGAAAAGACCTTGGTCAGCGCCGGGAAGTCGGGCCCGACCTCCCGCAGCACCTCCTGGATGTCCTTGGTCACGAACGTGTTCTCTTCGAGGTCGATGACATCGATCTTCTTGGGCGAATAGCGGACGACCTCGTCGGTCGACACGTTGACCCTCAAGTTCGGCTGGCCGGGGGAGACGAGGACGGGATAATCGTCGGCCACCCGGTCGACGGCCCGTGTGCCCAAGCCGGGCACGAGCCGGAGCAGCCCGTCCTCGCGCCGGATGCGCGGCGACCAGCGGAACTCGTTCCGGCTGAACGCGACGCCGGCATAGGCCGGGAAGAAGTACTTCCCGACGCGGGTCCCGACGACCTCCTGGATCATGACGGCCATTTCCTCATAGAAATCGAGGAGGCCGCGCTCGGCCCGGTACTGGATCGGGTCCGGGCTGAAGATCGAGGCGTAGACCTCGGCGACGGCGTCGAGCAGGGCCGAGAGGCGCTGCTGCTTGTCGCCCTGGTTGGCCAGGAACAGGCTCTTGTACTTGCCCGCGAAGGCCGTGCCCAGCCGGTCCTCGAGCAGGCTCGAGCTGCGGACGATGAGCGGCACTTCGCCGAAATCGTCCAGGGCCACGGACAGGCCCTTGACGATCTCCGGCGGGAAGGTCGAGTTTTTGAAGACCTGGATGAGGTGAGGGTACTCCTGGCGGACGATCTCGATGTCCTTGTACTTCTGCTCGTGGATGTCGTCGAGGCTGTTGTGGGTCGTGAAGGCGATCAGCCCGTCCGACGTGACGTACCAGGTCTTGGGCTTCTGGACGTCGCCGATGATCTTGGTGCGGCGGGCGGCCTGATTCAGGACGCGGCTGGCCAGGAACAGCCCGGCGCTCTTGCCGCCGAGCTTGCCGTGGCTGCCGGGCGGAAAGACGATCCGCTCCATGAGGTCGAAGAAATCCTCGATGTCGATGTACTTCTTGGCGACGTTGATGAACTCGAGCTGTTCGGTGAAGAACCGCCGGATGAGGGCGACGCGGACGCTGTTGGCCAGGGACCGGGGCAGCTGGATGCCCTCGGGCGCCACGATCTTGATACGGCGCATGCTGTCGAGGACCTCGGCCAGGTCGGAGTAGACATTTTCCAGGGCCTTGACCGCCTCGCTCGAGCGGTCCTCGTTGATCCACTTCTGGATGCGGTCGAGGACCTCGTCGTCGGTCAGGTTGGCCGCGGCGAGGCGGAAGGTCTCTTCGGTGAGCTCGAAGAAGCGGTCCATCGATTCCCGGGTCTGAGGGAGATTGGATTCGCCGAAAAGTCCGGCCACACCGTCGCCGCTGTAGCGCTGCAGCAGGTCACGGGCCTCGGAGACGCCGCGCCAGCCGAGGTAGTTCATCATCTTCCGCGAGACCCGGGAGAGGAGATTGGGGTTGGTGTTGCGCAGGAGATCCAGCGCGATCCGCCAGCCCTGCTTCCCTTCGGCCCCGTCGCGGCGCTCGTCGCTGATCTGTTCGTACATCCCGCGCAGGCGCTGGTGGAGGATGAAGTGGCCGAGCCGCTCGGCGATCGACTGGATGAGCTTGATCTCACCCTTCATGAACGGCCCGCAATCGCTTTCCGGGGTCGGTTTCCTGTACGACACGCAAACCCGGCCGACCGAAGCGTCCTGGACGCGGATCTCGGTGCCAAAGGTGTAGGGCGTTTCCTCGAAATCGGGGGATTCGTAGACATCGGAGCCGTAGGTGATCTGGGCCTGGCAGCAATCCGGGTACTGCCAGCCCGGCGGGATGGCCTCGATGATCTGCCGGAACACGTCCTCGAGAGGGACGTCGTAGAGGCTGAGGATCTCCTCGATGCGGTAGAGGCAGCTCAGCTCCTTGGCCCGCTCATGGAGGGTGGAGAACAGGGTGTCGACGGCCTTCGGCGTACGCGGGTCGGTCATGTCGCGGCGTCCCTCCTCGGCCGCCGCAGCCTCCCGTCGAGGGAGTCCGCCCGGGCGGCCCCGTCCGTTCAGGCCACAGGCCCTATGGTCGAAAAAGACCAGCCCCGCTCCCCGGTGACCGGGGAGCGGGACGGGACTGTAACGTCGCGAATCGAAGAGGCGATCAGACCCAGCCGCGGTCCTTGCAGGCGTTGGCGACGCGACTGACGGAAATAACGTAGGCGGCGTCGCGCATGTAGAGCTTGCGCGTCCGGGCCAGCTCGCTGACGGCCTTGAAGGCGGCCGTCATCTTGTCGTCGAGCTTGCTCAGGACCTCTTCCTTGGTCCAGAAGAAGTTCATGTTGCACTGGACCTGCTCGAAGTAGCTGCAGGTGACCCCGCCGGCGTTGGCCAGGAAATCGGGGATGACGAAAATGCCGCGGCTCTTGAGGACCGCGTCGGCCTCGGGGGTCGTCGGTCCGTTGGCGCCTTCGGCGATGATCTTGACCTTCGGTCCGATCTTCTTGACCGTTTCGGCGTTGATCTGGTTCTCGAGGGCGCAGGGGAAGAGGATGTCGACGTCCTGCTCGATCCAGGCGTCGCCCGGGAGGCGCTCGTAGTCGAGCGATTCGGCCTTGGCCTTGTCGATGCCGCCGAAACGATCGGTGATGGCCAGGAGCTCCTGCAGGTTGACGCCGCTTTTTTTCCGGTAGGTGTAGGAGGCCTGGTCGTTCTGGTCCCAGCATGAGACCGCGACGACCTTGCCGCCGAGCTTGGCGTAGAGCTCGATGGCGTACTGGGAGACGTTGCCGAAGCCCTGGACGGAGGCCGTCGTCGTCTCGGGCTTGATGCCCATCTCTTTGAGGGCTTCGCGGAGCGTGAAGACGACGCCGTAGCCGGTCGCTTCCGTCCGGCCGAGGGAGCCGCCCATGCCCACGGGCTTGCCGGTGATGAAGCCGGGGTATTTGGCGCCGTGGATCGTCTCGAACTCGTCGAGGATCCAGAGCATGTGCTGGGGGCTGGTCATGACGTCGGGGGCGGGGACGTCGCGCAGGGGGCCGACGTCCTGGGCCAGGACCCGGGCCCAGCCGCGGCAGAGACGTTCCTGCTCGCGCTGACTGAGGTCGTGCGGGTCGCAGATGACGCCGCCCTTGCCGCCGCCGAGCGGGATGTCGACGACGGAACACTTCCAGGTCATCCACATCGACAGGGCGCGGACCGTGTCGATGGTTTCCTGGGGGTGGAAGCGGATGCCGCCCTTGCAGGGGCCGCGGGCGTCGTTGTGCTGGCAGCGGAAGCCGCGGAACACGCGGACCGTGCCGTCGTCCATGCGGACGGGGATCAAGAAATGGTACTCCCGCAGCGGCTGCCGCAGGAGGTCCCGGGTGGGTTGGTCGAGCTCGAGGAGGTCCGCGACAGAGTCGAACTGTTTTTGGGCCATCTCGAAGGCATTGAACCCTTTGGTCGCCATGGGAAGACTCCTTGTGAGATGATGATGATCTATCGGTTCGCTTCAGAGGAAATTCCGAGAAGCACCGACAGAAAATCATAGCCGAACCGGGCCCAAATAGCAAGGGCCGTATCTGGGGGAAACAAGGTCCGGGGCGGAGGCCGCCGGTTGAAAAAATCAGGGGGCACGGATAGGATAGGGCTTCGTCGATAAGGAGGCCCCATGTCCGAGCGAAACAGGCTCAACGAAGCCGATCAGAGGACGGTCGACCGCCGCCGGTTCCTGGGCTATTTCGGGGCCGTGGGCCTCGGCGGGACGCTGCTGCCGGGAGCGCTCCTGGCCGTGGCCCAGGACGCGGCGGAGATCAAGTCCGAGATGGTCGCCGCGGCGGCCAAGATCGCCGGCGTCCCGCTCACGCCCGAGGCGGAGAAGGCCATCGCCGAGGGCCTGAACCGGCGCGGCAGCCTGCTTCAGGATTTCCAGGCCCTGCGCGAGATGGGCCTTGGCAACGACACGCCCTCGGCTCTCGTGTTCAACCCCGTCCTCCCGGGGACGAAGCTTCCGGCCGGGGGAACGTTCTTGAAGACGGGCAAGACGCACGTGACCAAGCCCCGGACGGACGAGGACTTGGCGTTCCTGCCGGTGACTCACCTGGCCGCCCTTCTCAAAAAGCGAGAGATCAGATCGGTCGACCTGACCAGGCTTTGTCTCGAACGGCTGAAAAAATACGATCCCATCCTGCACAACGTCGTCACGCTGACGGAGGACCTGGCCCTGGAGCAGGCCGCGCGGGCCGACAAGGAGATCGCTGCGGGGAGATCTCGCGGGCCTCTGCACGGTGTTCCGTGGGGCGCGAAAGACCTCCTGGCCGTCAAAGGGACCAAGACGACCTTCGGCGCATCGCCCTTCAAGGACCAGACGATCGACCGCGATGCGACCGTCTGCGAGCGCCTGACCGCGGCCGGCGCCGTTCTCGTCGCCAAGCTCACGCTCGGCGCTCTGGCCATGGGCGATCGCTGGTTCGGCGGCCAGACGAAGAGTCCCTGGGATCCGGCCAACGCCGGCCAGGGATCGAGCGGATCGTCGGCCGGGCCGGCGGCGTCCGTGGCCGCGGGACTCGTGCCTTTCGCCATCGGCTCCGAGACGCGCGGTTCGATCATCTCGCCCGCCAGCCGCTGCGGCGTCACGGGCCTGCGGCCGTCCTTCGGCCGGGTCAGCCGTTACGGCGCCATGACTCTGAGCTGGACGATGGACAAGATCGGCCCGCTTTGCCGGACCGCGGAGGACGGAGCAGTCGTTCTCCACGCCATCCAGGGACCGGACGGACGCGATAATACGGTCCTCGATCTTCCTTTCGCCTGGGACTCCGGAAGAGACGTCCGGAAGCTCCGCGTCGGCTACCTCAAATCCGATATCGAGCGGGAGGTCCCGGATGACCCGAAGAACCCGGAACGGGTCCGGAGAATGAAAGAAGGCCAGGCCTTCAACAAGGCCTCGCTCGAGATCATTCGGGGCCTCGGCGTCGACCCCGTCCCGGTCGAGCTGCCGAAGCTCGGATCCGGCCCGATGGACTTTTTGCTGACGGCCGAAGGCGCAGCCGCCTTCGACGACCTGGTGCGCAGCGACAAGCTCGACCTGATGTCGGCCGAGCCGGAGAGAAGCGCCTGGGTCGGCTCGTTCCGTCTCCACGAATTCGTTCCGGCCGTTCAATACATCCAGGCCAACAGGGCCCGCTACAGGCTGATGGAGGCCTACCGCGAATTCTTCAAAGACCTGGATGTCCTTATCGGGAGCGCGTTGGGGCCGACGAACCTGACCGGCCATCCGGAGATCACATTCCCGCAGGGGTTCGACTCCAAGGGCCAGCCGGCTGCGCTCCGGCTGACCGGCAAGCTGTTCGGCGAGGCCGATATCCTGCTCCTGGCCCACGCCTTCCAACAGAAGACAGACTTCCACCTCAAGCGGCCGAAGCTCTAGGCGTCCCCTCCATCGCGGGGGGCCTCGGGGCGACAGCCTATCCCGTCTTGGGCTCGACAGCCTTGTAGGAGGGGAAATGAGCCCTAAAATTGGTGGATTTGACAAATTGAATGACTAGAATATAATATTGGTCATAAGTCATCATGAGACACATCGCCAGAAGATCCGACATTCGTGACCTGATCCTCGATGCCGTCGACGCCCTCCTGGCCAAATACGGCTACGGCAAGATGACCATGGATGACGTCGCCAGGCAGGTCGGCATCGGCAAAGGCACGATCTACCTTCATTTCCCGTCCAAGGAAGAGCTGGTCCTGGCCCATATCGATCGCATCGCCGAGACCGTTGTCCGCAAGCTTCAGGAGTCGGCCGCTTCGTCCGACCCCATCGACAGGCGCCTGCGCCGCATGCTCGTTCTACGCGTCCTCCACCGCTTCGACAGCGTCGCCCACTATTCCCAAAGCCTCGGCGATCTCCTGTCGTCGGTCCGGGCGCCGCTCCTGCTGCGCCGCCAGGCCTATTTCGACAAGGAGGCCCTCGTGTTCGAGGATCTTCTCCGGGAAGGGGCCAGGCTCGGGTCGCTCGACTGCCCCGACCCACGGACGACCTCGTTCGTTCTCATCCAAAGCACGAATTCCCTCCTCCCGTTCAACCTTTCGGCCCGGGAACTCGGCCGACGGGAAGAGTTGGAGGACCAGGTCGGCCGCATCGCCGATCTTTTGATCAAAGGACTCCTGCCGTCCCTGTCGCGCCCGGCCAGCTGGACGCGATGAATCTCAAATGCCTCGGCCAAGATTGAGGAGGTCGCCCATGTTTCGAACCGCCGCTCGGTGGATCGTCATTCTCTCCGTTATCCTGGCCATCGCTGGGCCGGGCGTCTTCGGCGCGCCGCAATCCGCTGCCGCGTTCAAGGACACGACGGCGTTGCCCGCGGGCCCGACAGGCGCACATATCCGGTCCTTCCTGGAGGTCCTTAACTCGGGGAGCGTGGATCGGATCAAGCGCTTCCTGAACGAGGACTGCGAGAAGAAATTCCGGGATATGGTCCCTATCGACGACCACATTTCCGTGCTCCTCGGATTCCTGAAGGATACCGGCGGCGTCGATTTCTATTCCATACGCACATATGCTCCCCCGCGCCCGGACGAGACCGTGGCCATTATCAAGGACCGGATCCTGGGGAATTGGTGGGGCATCACGTTCCGTTTCGGCGAAACCCCGGCGATGCTCGTCGCCGGCCTCGGGATGGATCCCGCCCGTACCCCCGCCGGCATCTCCGAGCGCCCGATAAGCGAAAAGGAAGCGATCGACGAGATCCGGACCCTGATGGCCGGCCTTCACAAGAAGGACTGGTTCTCGGGGACCGTGCTGATCGCCAAGGGCGCCGGCGTGCTCCTGACCGATTTCGCCGGCGAGGCCAACAAGGGCGACCATGCCCCGATCGATATCGACACCAAGTTCAACCTGGGTTCGATGAACAAGATGTTCACGGCCACGGCCGTGGCCCGCCTCGTCGAGGCCGGGAAGCTCTCCTTCGACGACCCGATCAGCAAATATATCGACGAGACCTGGCTGCCCAAAGCCGTCACCGACACGATCACCATCCGTCACCTCATCACCCACACCTCCGGGCTGGGGAGCTACTTCAACGAAGCCTACATGAAAAGCTCGCGAGCCCTCTTCCGCAAGCTCGACGACTACAAGCCGCTCATCAAGAACGATAAGCCCGCCTTCACTCCGGGGACCCGCTTCCAGTACAGCAACACCGGCCTGTTCCTGCTCGGGGTCGTCATCGAGAAGGTCACGGGCGAGGATTATTTCGATCATATCCGCAAGGCGATCTATGCGCCCGCCGGCATGACGAACTCCGACAGCTACGAGATGGACTACCCCGTCGAGAACCTGGCCATCGGCTACAGCCCCGACTGGCAGAGCCCTTACAAGTGGCAGAACAACCTCTATAAGCACGTCATCAAGGGCGGCCCGGCCGGCGGCGGCTTTTCCACGGTCAAAGATCTCCACAAATTCGCCCTGGCGCTCCTCTCCGGGAAGCTCGTTTCCCCCAAGATGAGAGAGCTGATGTGGACGGATTTCACCAAGGCCGGATCGGGCGACGGCTACGGATATGGCTTCACGGTCGTCCAGAGCCCGGGCGGGAAGGTCGTCGGCCACAGCGGAGGTTTCGCCGGTATCAATTCGCAGCTCGATATCTACGTCGACTCCGGCGACATCGTCGCCGTGATGTCGAACATCGACAATGGGGCCAGCCCGCTGGCGAACAAGATCGGGCAGATCCTGGCCCGGGTGAAGGCCCGCTGAGCGCCCGATCCGCTCACGGGCCTTGAGATATCTTTCGCAAGTTCTGGGAGGTTCAAAATGTCCAAAGCTCTCCGCTTGGTACTGATCGTCACCGCGATCCTCATTCTCTTGTTCACGGCGCTTTTGGCCCAGGAGACCCAGGCGCCGACGCTCGACGCGGCCAAAAAACAGGCCATCGTGGACGAGATCGCGACGCTCTTCAACAAGAACTACATCTTCGCCGAAACAGCCAAGAAGGTCGAGGAGGCGCTCCGCGCCAAGCTCACGGCCGGCGATTTCGACAAGCTCGCCGCCGCCCCGGATTTCGCCCGGGCCGTATCGGCGGTCATCCTCGAGGTGAGCAAGGACCGGCACACCGGCTTCTCCTTCAACCCGGCCATGGCCGAGGACCTTCGGCGCCTTATGAGCCGGAGCGAGGAGGAGGCGAAAAAGGTCCGGGAGCGCCAGCTCGAGGACGGCCGGCGCGACAACTTCGGCTTTCGCAAGGTTGAACGGCTTCCGGGAAACATCGGTTATCTCGATTTCCGGGCCTTCCAATCCCCCGGCGAGGCCGGCGCGACGGCCGTCGCGGCCATGAATTTCCTGGCCTATTGCGACGCCGTGATCGTCGACCTCCGCCAGAACGGGGGCGGCGACCCGGCCCAGATCCAGCTCATCAGCTCCTATTTCTTCGACGAACCGGTCCACCTCAACGATCTCTACGCCCGGGCCACCGACCGGACCGAGAACTTTTGGACCCTGCCCTACGTCCCCGGCGCGAAAGCGGCCAAGGCCGACCTCTATATCCTGACGAGCGCCAGGACGTTCTCCGGGGCCGAGGAGTTCACCTATAACATGCAGAACCTCAAGCGGGCGACCGTGATCGGCGAAACGACCGGAGGCGGCGCGCATCCGACGGACACCATGATCGTCCAGAACGATTTCCTCCTGCGCGTGCCGGTCGCCAGGGCCATCAACCCGGTCTCCAAGACGAACTGGGAGGGGACGGGGGTCACGCCCGACATCGCCGTGCCGGCCGCCGAGGCGTTCGACCGGGCCTATGCGACGGCCGTCGAGAAGCTGGCCGCGAAGGCGACCGATCCCGACCGAAAGGCCGAATACGACTGGATCCTCGAGGGCGAGAAGGCCAAGCAGAACCCGCCCCGGATCGACGCCGAAGATCCTGAAGACCTACGCCGGCGTCTACGGCGAGCGCAAGGTCACTTTCGAGAACGGCGACCCTCTACTATCAGCGCACCGGGCCCGAAGTACCGGCTCATCCCCCTGACCGCGACGCTCTTTGCCCTCGACGGCCTGGACAATTTCCGGATCGATTTCGTGATCAAGGACGGGAAGGCCGTGGAACTCATCGGGCTCTATGACGACGGCGAGCGCCAGCCGTCGCCGCGGACAAAATAAGCGAGTTTAGGGAGAGCCGCTAAGTCCGGCTTCGTTCGAAGAGCTCGAGGCCGGCAAAGACCATCGCGGCAACGGCCGAGAAGAGCGCGCTGTAACGGTGGAACTCGAACATGAACCGTTGGCCCCCGGTGCGCAGGAGCGGCAGCATGGGGAGCAGCGCGGACAGCGTCAGCAGGAATCCGGCCGCGGCGAAGAGCCAGAACGCCCAGAGCTTCACCCGGGCCGGGGTGATGCCCATCTTGCGGATGTCGAGGAGCGCCAGGCTCAGGCTGGCCGGCTTCGGGATGGAAATGAAATTGCGTCCTTTGAAGACGACAAGGATCGTCAGGCAGACGGCGAACAAGCCGCCGGCCATGACGTGACCGACCAGGGGATAGCCGAACAGGCCGCGAGGGATAAAGATCCCGAAGAAGAAGCCGCTCGCGGCGAGGTACAGGAAGCTCCCGTAGAAACAGATCAACAGCCATTTTTCAAGGACCGGTTCCCGCCAAAGGGGCAAACCCTTGACGTAATCTCCCCAGGCCTTCGGCGACGCCCGGCGATACATCTGCACCGACCGGAGAGCCAGCCAGGCGAAGAACTTCTTGATGATCTCGGCGTAAAGGATGGTCGACTTGGCTTCTTCGCGGGTCGCCCAGAAGCGGTGGAAGGCGATCCCGAGGAACGTCGCCCCGAGGAGGAGGACGGTGACGATGGTGAACATCATGGCCTTACCTCTTCTCCATGAACCCGGCGATCCGGCCGAGCGCGAGCAGGCCGGCCAGGAAGAGGAGGCATCCGGCGACGATCGCGCAGATGGCCAGGACGACCTTGAAGACCGGCCGGACGATGAACGACAGGCCGAAGACGCGTTGGAAGAGCCCGCCCAAGCCCATGAAGGACGCGGCCGAGCGCTTGTCCACGCTCCTTGTCAGCAGCGGGCCCGTGCCTTTGATCTTTGTGAAAAAGAAATCGGAGCCGCCGCTGTGGCAATCCGTGCAGGCCTTCCAGCCCAGCGATTGCTGGGCCGGCCGGACGTTGTGGGCGAGAGGCCAGGTCACGGGTTCGGCGGCCCTATTTCTGCTCGAGACGAGCTTGCCGCCCTTGTCGAGCCGGAACAGCCGCCCGCCCGAGAGATAGACGTACTCGTCTTGGCCGCCGGTCTTCGCCAGCGCGGCGAGGACGAGGGCGACCTGCTCTTCGGTCAGCGTTTGCTCCGTCCCCGCCTTGGCGGTCGCGGTCCGGATATCGAATTCCGCGGCGAGGGGAACGAGCTTGCCTCCGACAAGCCAGCCCGGTCCTGAGACGCCGGCCAGCCCGGCCGGAGCTTCGGAGATATCCAGGAATCCTTCCACGAACCGGTAAAGCGTCTTTCTGACCACGATGACGGGGTCCCCGGGCTTCGCCGGGACCGTTCCCAGGGCTTGAAGGAATTCCTGGAAGCGGGTCTCGATCGCCGGGTCCTTGTCCGCCGCCGTCGGGTCGAAATCGGGCACGAGCGGCGTGATCTCCCCGCTCTTCCGGATCCCCCACAAGACCGGCGTATCCGCCTTCGCCCCCGTCCGTTCCGCCGCGTCGATGCCGCCGTCGACGTTCGGCGCGAAAACGAAACGGCCGGACGAGAGAACGGGCGTCTCGTCCGCGGCCATGACCTGGCTCAGGGCGATCAGGACTTGGGCGATCCGTTCCTCCGGTTTGAGAACATCGCCCGCAGCGGCTTCGACGTCGCCCGGCTTCAGGGGGACGATGTCCTTGCCCGAGCGCCGGCCCCAGAAGGCCGGCCAGACGAGCCGCTGCGGCGAGATCTTGTCCCGCCGGTCCTTCACATAGACGGGCTCGATGATCACGGGCGTGTCCGTCGACCAGGTCGCGACGCCGTAGACGCCGAGCCGGTTGGCTCGCGACGTCCGGACGCGCGTGAAACCTTCCCGCGGCCTCGGCCCCGAATGGCAGACCGTGCAAGCGAGCCTTTTGAAGTGGACGAGCGGAATGCCCGTATGCTTGGGGTAGGGAGCGCCGAGACGGCCGGGGAGGACCGATCGTTCCCCGTCCGCGTTCTCGCCGAGATGGCAGCCGCGGCAGGTGAAGGATTCCGCCGTCCGGTTGCCCGTATCGGCCGCCTCGCCCTCGTAGCCGCGCACCATGAGATGGCTGATGTCGTTCCTGTGGCAGTCCGTGCACTTCAACCCGGCCGCCGTGTGGACGTCGGCGTCCGCGCTCCACATGGCCGCATCCTTCGGCGAGACCGAGTGACAGACGAGGCAGCGGTCGTCAGCGGGCTTGTAGTACAAGTCGAAAAAGTAGCGCTGCTTGGAGTCGAAATCGACGGTTCGGTACTTCACGGAGGGGACGACGGCCCATTCATGGTCGTCGAGGTTGGGACCGTCATAGACGTCCCACGTCTCCTTGAGCCGGGAGGCCATGCCGCCCACCTCGCCGACGCCTCCGGCCGCCGTCGCCGCCCAGCGCAGGTTCTCGCGGAGGACCTGCTTGGCCCACTCGCTGTGGTCCTGGCGGCCCGACCGGTTGTGACAGGCGAGACAGTTGACCTCGGCCTTGCCCGAGACGTTCCAGCGCGCCAGCGGCCCGGCCAGGACCTCTTCGTCGGAGGGCTCCGCCGGCCCTCCGCCGGGCATGTTCCGGCCGAAGAGCAGGGTGAAATCCCAGGCCGTGAGGCCCACGGCCTTCGGATCGTAGCTGCCGGGCCACTTCCTGTAGGAGAGGGGAAGGACGGTTCCCGTCTTGGGGTCGACCTGGAGCCAGGGCTCGCCGGGCCGGCCGCTCACGGCCGCCGTCATGGCCCCGAAGTGCCAGCCGCCCCGTATCGTCGAGTAGTCGTGACAGGGTCCGCAGGTGAAGCGGGCCGAATACGGCAGGGGATCGGTCTCCGTCGGGACGATGGGCGCGTCGTTCTCGTCGCGCAGCGGAATGAGGTGGGCCGGGAGCGTCCGGTTGCCGTCCCAGACGACGCGCTTTTGAGCTTGGATCTGGGCCGGGACGTCCGCGGCGAGGACGAGGACGAAGGCGAGAACGGCGGAGAGGACCCCGCCGAAAGCCCGAAGAGCGGTCCGTCCGGCGCGGCTCATGCTTTGAACTGCTCTGGCCGGAACTCCATGATCCGGCGGGCCTTGACCGCTTCGTTGGTCTTGAGCACGGCGACGCACGATTCGTAGGCCAGCTCCGCGGGGCAGCTGAGCCGCGTGCCGTTCCGCACGGCGTCGAAGAAATTCTCGAGGTGCGGCTGGTGGGCCGGCTTGGCGAGATCGATCGGCAGGGGCCAGCGTCCCGCTTCGGCCGTCACCCGGACGTCGACGTAGATGTTCTTCGTCGACGACTTCTGGATGGGCACGGTCTCGGACATGAGGAGTCCGGCCTTGGCCAGGGAATCCCACTCCGGTGCGTGGGGCTCGCGCATGGCCCAGTTGCCGCGCTGGGGGATCTCGGACAGGACGAGCGAGCCGTTGTCCCCCATGAACGTCTCGTAGAAGCCGCCGTGCTGGGTCGTCGTCTGGACCTGGTAGAAGGCCCGGGTGATGCCTTCCTTCGTTTCGAACTCGTAGACGGCCATGACGTTGTCGTACCATTCCCAATCCTTGTAGTAGTCGAGGCCGCCGCTGGCCACGACCGTCTTGGGCGGCGTGCCGTGGACCCAGCTGAAGAGGTCGATCTGGTGGGAGCCCAGGTCGACCATCGGACCGCCGCCATACTTCTTGTACAGGCGCCAGTTGCGGAACTCGGTCATGGAGCCATAGCCGTACTTGTCGAGCGTCGCTTGTTCGATGACGTATTTTTCAGGCCAGCCGAGGAGGTCGGCCTTGGCCCGGTTCCACTGGGCGAAGTCGACCGTCACGCGCCCGATGAGCTTCTTCTCGCGGATGAGCCGGTCGATGGCGTGGATGTATCGCGGGTTGGAGCGGCGCTGGTGGCCGATCTGGAGGAGCCGGCCGGTCTCGCGGGCCGTCAGGACCATGGACCGGGCCTTGTCGAGCGAGTTCGACATCTCCTTTTCGCAATAGACCGGCAGCCCCGCCCGCAGACAGGAATTGGCGTGCTCGGCGTGGACCCAGTCGGGGGTGGCGACGACGGCGGCCTGGAGACCTTTTTCCGTGGCCAGGAGCTCCCGATAGTCCTCGTAGGCGGCGGCGATATGGCCGTACTTCTTGAGGTAGTTCCCCGTGTACTGCCGGCTGTAGGACCAGATATCGCAGATGGCCCCGATGCGGATCCCGGGAATGCGCAGCATCGATTCGATGAGCACCCGGCCCTGGGCGCCGCAGCCGATGACGGCCACCCGGAGCTCGTCGGCGCTCTTCGCGGCGGCCGTGTCGGGCGCGGGCACAGGCTTCGCCGGCGGCGCGTCCTGTCCGAAGGCGGCTCCCGCAAGCGCGGCGCCGAACCCGGCCGTGGCCGAGGACCTGAGGAAATCCCGGCGGCTGATCCGGGCGGCCGCGGGGGTCTTGATGGCATGGCCCATGATGTCACTCCTGCCTCAGTTGAGGCCGACCTATCATACTATAAAACGGGAGTCCCGAAGAAGAGAAAAGGGAATTGACAGCGCCCCTCCCGGGTTTTATGATGGCCTCGCATCAGCGTGCCGGGCCCGGACGATGGGACCGCTCGCGCACGTCCGGAGAGGGGGTAGCCCATGAGGTGTCCGCACTGCCAATCCGGGAATCCGGACACGTCGCGGTTCTGCGGCAACTGCGCCGCCCTCCTCCGCCCCGGCCCGGCAGCTCCGGAGTCCGTTTCGATGACGACGCCCATGCCGTCGCCGACCGGCTCCCCGACCGTGACCGCCCATATCCTCTGCGGCGAGATCGTCCCGGGGACCGAGTTCGCCGGTCGCTATCGCATCCTCGACGAGCTCGGCCGCGGCGGCATGGGCCGGGTCTACAAGGCCCTCGACCGGGAGATCAGCGAGGCCATCGCCCTCAAGGTCCTCGTGCCCGCGTTCAGCGCCGACGAGAAGATGATCGAGCGCTTCCGCAACGAGCTCAAGCTGGCCCGGCGGATCTCCCATAAGAACGTCTGCCGGATCTTCGACCTCGGCAACTGCGAGGGGACCTATTACATCACCATGGAGTTCGTCCCGGGCGACAATCTCAAGAGCATCATCCGGATGATGGGGCCGCTGGCTCCGCCCCGGGCCCTGGCGGTCGCCGGCCAGGTCTGCGACGGGCTGGCCGAAGCCCACCGCCTGGGGGTCGTCCACAGGGACCTCAAGTCGTCCAATATCATGATCGACCGCGAGGGGAGCGCCCGGATCATGGATTTCGGCATCGCCCGCGCCGCCGAGACCAAGGGCCTGACCGATCACGGCGCCATGGTCGGGACGCCCGAGTACATGGCTCCCGAGCAAGTCGAAGGGAAAGACGTCGACCAGCGGGCCGATATCTATTCGCTCGGCATCATCCTCTTCGAGATGGCGACCGGCCAGGTCCCCTTCGAGGGCCGGACGCCTCTGAGCGTCGCCCTGCAGCACAAGAGCGCCCGGCCTCCGGATCCCCGCGGCCTGAACAGCCAAACGCCGAGCGGGCTGAGCGCGATCATCTCCAAGTGCCTGGAGAAAGATCCTGCGGCCCGCTATCAGAAGATCGAGGATCTCGCCGCGGATCTCCATGGGATCGCCGAGGGGCTCATGGACTCCGGGCTGGCCAAACCGCAGCCGTCGACCGCGGGCCTGACCCCCGGCGGCACGAGGGTCCTGAACACCATCGCCGTCCTGCCCTTCGCGGACCTCAGCCCCCAGAAGGACCAGGAGTACTTCTGCGAGGGCCTGGCCGAGGAGATCATGACCGCCCTGGCCAAGGTCCGCCACCTCGAGGTCGCGGCCAAGAGCTCGGCCTTTTCGCCGGAGTTCAAGAACATGGACGTCCGTGAGATCGGCCGCCGGCTGGGCGTGGCCGCCGTGCTCGAAGGCAGCGTCCGCAAGGTCGAGAACAAGCTGCGCATCACCGCCCAGCTCATCAATGTCGCCACCGGATACCAGCTCTGGTCCGAGAAATACGAACGGACGCTCGAGGATGTCTTCGCCATCCAGGATGAGATCACCCTGGCCATCGTCGACCGGCTCCGGGTCAAGCTCCTGGGAGAGGAGAAGGACGCGCTGCTCAAACGGCAAACGGACAATCCGGAGGCCTACAACCTGTACCTCATGGGCCGCTTCTTCTGGAACAAGAGGACGCCGGAGGGCATCAAGCGGGGGCTCGAGTGCTTCGTCCGGGCCATCCAGCTCGACCCGTCCTTTGCCCGGGCCTACACGGGCATCGCCGACTGTTACGGCATCTTCGCGTACTATTGGGCGCCGCCGCGGGCCACGCTGACGAAGGCCCGTGACGCCGCGGCCAAGGCCCTCGAGCTCGACCCCTCCTTGGCCGAGGCCCACACCTCCATGGCCTTTGTGAAACACAAGCTGGAGCGGGATTGGGCGACCGCGGAACGGGAGTACAAGCGCGCGATCGAGCTCGATCCGGATTATGTCTGGGCCTTCCACTGGTACAGCCTGTTCCTGGCCGCCATGGGGCGGCATCAGGAATCGTTCGTCCAGCTCAAGCGGGCTCTCGAGCTCGAGCCGACCTCAGCCCAGATCGCCATGGTCCACGGCATGTTGTTCTATCTGGCCCGGTTCTACGACCGGGCGGTCGAAGAGCTCGGCCGGGCCCTGGAACTGGAGCCCCAGCACGTCCTGGCCACCTTCTATCTCGGCCTGGCCCACCTCGAGAGCGGGCGGCACGAAGAAGCCTTGACCCTGGTGACCCGGTCCGTCGAGCTCTCCGGAAACGCGCCCTTCTTCGTCCAGGGCATCGGGTATGTCCACGCCACCGCTGGCCGAAGGGACCTGGCCGAAGGCGTCCTCGTGAAGGTCCACGAGATGATGGCCAAGGCCCATGCTTCTCCGGTCTTCATGGCCCTCATCTATTTCCGCCTTGGCGAGGTCGACCGCGGCTTCGAGTGGCTCGACAAGGCCTATGCCGACGGCGACCATTGGCTCGAATTCATCAAGGTCTTTTCCGGCTTCGACAATGGCCGGACCGACCCGCGTTACGCCGAGCTCATCCAGAAGCTGGGCCTGAAATAGACTTCGCCCGGACGGCCGCGGCCTGCCGAAGCGGTTGACTTTGCCGGGCTCCCGGACTACCCTCCCCCCAAAGAGTGTTCGCCATTCGCGGCCTGACCGACCAACCGATTCTCAGGGGAGGGACCTCCATGACCAAGAAGATCGCATCCTCGATCCTCGTCGCCGTCTGCATCCTTGGTTTCGCCGGCTGCAAGTCGAAGAAGCCGGCTGCGCCGGCGGCCGCGCAGGAATGGTACCGCTATATCAGCGCCTTCACTTCGGGGACGGTGTCCCGCAAGTCATCCGTGCGCGTCCTCTTCGTCGAGAACGCCGGGACGCCGGGCCCGGCCGCGGCCGGGCTTTTCGATTTCTCGCCGTCGATCGACGGGACCGCCGAGTGGGCCGGCCCGCGCGAGCTCGTCTTCAAGCCGAAAGGCGAGCTGAAGCCCGGCCAGGACTACCGGGCCGTCCTCGCTGCGGGCAAGGTCCTTGACCTGCCCAAGGAGTATGCCCGGTTCGAGTTCCGATTCGGCGTCGTCAGGCCCGACATGGAGCTCTCGTTCGACGGTCTCTTCGCCGAAGATACCGAACGCCCGAAGTCGCAGGTCCTCCGGGGCCGCCTTGTCACGGCCGACACGGAGGAGAAGACCCTCATCGAAAAAGTCCTCGAGGCCGAGCAGGAGGGGAAGCGGCTCCCGGTCGAATGGAGCCATGCCCAGGACGGGCTGACGCATTATTTCACGGTCAAGGACGTTGTCCGGAAGGAGGAGGCGTCGGCGGTCAATCTGTCGTGGGACGGTTCCGCGATCCGGATCGACAACCGCGGCCGCCGCGACATCGATGTGCCGGCCCTCGGCGCCTTCGAGGTCGTCTCCGTCGAGCCCGTCACGGGCGAGGCCCGGCACATCCTGGCGCGCTTCTCCGACGCCCTGGCCAAGGACCAGAATCTCCAGGGGCTCATCCGTATCGAGAACCGGCCGCTGACGTTCGAGATCGAGGCCAACGTCGTCCGCATCTATTCGACCCAGGAATTCCTGGGCAACGTCCGCGTCCAGGTCCTGCCGGGCGTCCGCAACTCTCTCAACCGCCGCTTGAAGGACGGGGCGGACCGGACCGTCACCTTTGAATCGATGCGTCCCCAGGTCCGCTTCATCGGCCGCGGGCTCATCCTGCCGCGCAAGGACCGGCTGACCGTGCCCATCGAGGCCGTCAACCTCAAGAGCGTCCAGGTCGCGGCCTTCCAGATCTACCCGGGCAACATGGCCCAGTTCTTCCAGATCAACAGTCTCGAGGGGTCGGAGGAATTGGCCCGGGTCGGGCGCTACCTCTGGCGCAAGACGGTCCCTCTCACGGACGATCCCGCCGTGACCGGCCGCAAGACGCGCTTCGACCTCGACGTGACGCCCCTGTTCAAGGAGAACCCGGGCAGCCTCTTCCGCATCGTTCTCTCGTTCAACCGCGGCAATTCGACCTATCCCTGCGCCGGGAGCGCCGCGCCGGCCGCCGCCGAGCCGCCGCTCAAGAACATGGACGATGCCGGCTACGGCCGGTATTCCAATTGGGATTACGTCGACGAGGGCTACGCCTACAATCCCGGCGACTGGTCCCGCCGGAACGATCCCTGCGCCGACGCCTTCTACATCCCCCGCTACAACAGCGACGCCGTCGCCGGCCGCAACTTCTTCTCGTCCGACATCGGGCTCGTGGCCAAGCTCGAAGCGGACAACACTCTTCACATCGTGACGACCGACATCGGCACCGCCCGGCCCCTGTCCGGGCTCCGCGTCCGGGCCTACAACTACCAGAACCAGCTCCTCGGCGAAACGACGAGCGATGCCAACGGCTTCGCCGTCTTCGCCCTCAAGGACCGCGCCTTCTACGTTTCGGCGGACGGCGGGGGCGACATCGGCTACCTCCGCATCGCCGGCGAAGGCGCCCTGCCGCTGAGCCATTTCGACGTCGGCGGCGAGGTCAGCGAGAAAGGCGTCAAAGGGATTCTGTATGGCGAACGCGGCGTCTGGCGGCCGGGCGACACGCTCCACCTGACCTTCGCCCTGTTCGACCGCGAGAAGGTCCTGCCGGCCGGCCATCCCGTCGTCCTCGAGATCTCCAACCCGCAGGGGCAGCTTGTCCTGACGGCCAAGCCGGAAAAGGTCGTGGCCCCCTTCTACGCGTTCCGCGTCGAGACGGACGAAGCGGCGCCCACAGGGAACTGGCAGGCCCGCGTTCTCGTCGGCGGGCTGACCTTCAGCAAGACCTTGAAGATCGAAACGGTCGTTCCCAACCGGCTCAAGATCGTCCTCGACCCGGGGCGGGACGTCCTCGTCCGCAAGGACATGCCGATCGACGCGGCCGTCACGGCGCAGTGGCTCCACGGCGCGCCCGCCTCGAACTTGAAATTCGACGTCTCCGTCCGGCTCACCAAGCGGCCGACCCGCTTCGAGCGCTTCCCGGACTTCAGCTTCGACGACCCGGCCAGGGAATTCGAAGCGGCGACATCCGAAGTGGCCAAGGGCACGCTCGACGCGGAAGGCCGGGCGAAGGCCCGGGTCGAGATCAAGCCGCAGCAGCCGAGTCCGGGCATGCTCGACGCCGCGTTCACCAGCCGGGTCTTCGAGGAAAGCGGCGATTTCAGCGTCGACACGTTCTCTCTGCCCTTCCATCCGTACGACGGCTACGTCGGCCTCCGCGCGCCCCGGGGCGACCAGGAGCGGGGCATGATCCTGACCGACAAGGATCAGGAGGTTTCGATCGTCACGGTCGACACGGCCGGCCGGCCGGTCTCCCGCGATAAGGTCCTCGTTTCGCTCTACAAGATCGAGTGGAAGTGGTGGTGGGACCGGAGCGGGGAGTCCCTGGCCCAGTACGTTTCGAACGTCCAGACCCGGCCCCTTCTCAAGGCGGAGGTCTCGACCCGCGACGGCGCGGGCAAGTGGATATTCCAGATCCGCTACCCGGACTGGGGGCGATTCCTCATCCGGGTCGAGGACCCGGTGAGCGGCCACGCCGCGGGCCAGATCGTCTACATCGACTGGCCGGGATGGGCCGGACGGGCCAGGGAAGAAGGCGGCGCGGGCGCGACGGCGCTCAGCTTCACGGCCGACAAGCCCGCCTACAAGGTCGGGGAGAAGGCCGTCATCTTTCTGCCCGAGGCCGTCCAGGGCCGGGCCCTGGTTTCGATCGAGAGCGGCACTTCGGTCCTCGACAAGTTCTGGGTCTCCACGGTCAAGGGCGAGAACCGCTTCGAGATCCCGCTCACGGCGGCCATGACGCCCAACGTCTATGTCCACGTCACCCTCATCCAGCCGCACCGCGACAAGGCCAGCGACACGCCCATCCGGCTCTACGGCGTCATCCCCATCCTCGTCGAGGACCCGGGGACTCGCCTGGAGCCTGTGATCAAGATGGCCGACGAGATCCGGCCCAAGGAAAAATTCCGGGTCGAGGTCCGCGAGACGGCCGGCCGGCCCATGACCTACACGCTGGCCGTGGTCGACGAGGGACTCCTCGGCTTGACGCGGTTCTCGACGCCGGACCTGCGCAAGGGCTTCTACGCCCGCGAGGCCCTCGGCGTCTCGACCTGGGACCTCTTTGATATCGTGGCCGAGGCCTACGGCGCCGAGATGGCCCGCATCCTGGCTCTCGGCGGCGACGAAGGCGGCGCGTCGATGGAAAAAGCCAAACAGCCGCGGCGCTTCCCGCCGGTGGTGCTGTTCGAGGGCCCGTTCGACCTCAAGGCGGGCGGGATCGGCGTCCACGAATTGACCATGCCGCAGTACTTCGGGGCCGTCCGGGTCATGGTCGTGGCCGGCCGCGACGGCGCGTTCGGCCTGGCCGATAAATCCGTCCCCGTCCGGCGCGATCTGATGACCCTGGCGACGCTGCCGCGCGTCGTCCGCCCCGGCGAGGACATCGTCATGCCCATCGCCGTCTTCGTCACCAAGCCGGAGATCAAGGAGGTGACGGTCAGCGTCGAAACGAACGAGCTCTTCGAAGTCGTCGGCGAGCGCTCCAAGACATTGGCCTTTGCCAAGGCCGGCGACGACATCGTCACGTTCACGCTCAGGACGACCGGCGGGATCGGGCCGGGCGAAGTCCGATATCGGGCCGCGGGGGGGTCCGAGCGCGTCGAAGACATGATCGCCATCCCGGTCCTGGCCAGCAATACGGCCATCACCCAGACGACGCGTCTCGAGGTCAAGCCGGGCGGGAGCGCGAGCCAAGAGGTCGTGCCGTTCGGGCTTGAGAACACCAATGGCGTCATCATCGAAGCCTCGTCCCTGCCGTCGCTCAACCTCGAGAAGCGGCTCGATTTCCTGATCCAATACCCCTACGGCTGCCTGGAGCAGACACTCTCGGCGGCCCTGCCCCAGCTCTATCTCAAGAGCCTGGTCAAGCTCGACGAGCGGCAGACGCGCGACGTCGAAGAGCACGTCAAGGCCGCCATCCAAAGGATGACCGGCTTCCAAATGACCAACGGCGCCTTTTCCTACTGGCCGGGAAGCCATGAAGGACACGAATGGACGACCACTTACGCCGGCTACTTCCTGCTCGAAGCGGCCCGACTCGGCTACCACGTGCCCCAGGCCATGCTCGACGGCTGGCGGGCGAACCAGAAAATGCTGGCTAACGGATTTGTCACAGGCGGCGGGTCCGCGCAGCTCATCCAAGCGTTCCGTCTGTTCACACTGGCCCTGGCCCGAGATCCCGATCTCGGGGCGATGAACAGGCTTCGGGAAAGCTCCGGCCTCCCCGGTCTGGCCGGGCTCATGCTGGCCGCAGCCTTCCACATGACCGGTCAGGCCGACGCCGCGGCCGATCTGGTGGACCGGGCCAAGCCCGAATTCAAGCCCTACCGTGATGACAGCGAGACCTTCGGCTCCGAGTTCCGCGACAAGGCCCTGGCCGTCAGGGCCTTCGTGCAGACGGGCCGGTCGGACAAGGCCCGGCCGCTTCTCGAAGACCTCGCCAAAACGCTCGCTTCGGACCTGTGGCTTTCGACCCAGGAGACGTCGTTCGGGTTGATGGCCCTGGCCTCTTATTACGGCACCGCCGAGGTCAAGCCGTTCCGCTATCGGTTCGCCTGGGATGCGGAGAAGGCGCTCGATGTCGAATCGGCGACGCCCTTCGACCGGCGCGAATTCGCCGGCTTTCCGATGAAGGGCCGGACGCTGGCGCTGACCAATCCCGGAACGACGTCCCTCTACGTCAACGTCTATCGCCGCGGCGTGCCGGCGGCCGGCGTCGAAACACCGTCGTCGGAGGGTCTGTCGATCGACGTCCGCATGCGCGACATGAAGATGAACGGCCTCGACATCGCCAAGGTGACCCAAGGGCTCGACCTTATCGCCGAGGTCCGGGTCAAGAACCTGACCTCGAACCCGCTCAAGAACCTCGTCCTGACGCATCTTGCGGCCGCAGGCTTCCAGATCAAGAACCCGCGCTTCGGCGGCGGCGAGGGGGCGAGCGCCGTCGAGGTCGACTACCAGGACATCCGCGACGACCGCGTCTTCACCTATTTCGGGCTCGACGCCGGCCAGGAGAAGGTCTTCCTCGTCGTTCTCAACGCGTCTTACCGCGGCCGGTACTATCAGCCGGGCGTCGCCGTCGAGGCGATGTATAACGCCGGGCTCCACGCCAATACGAAAGGACAATGGGTCGAGATCGTTCAATGAACGACCGGGGACATGTACCGAAGGTCCATGTCCCCTCTCTGAGAGCCGAGCAAGATATGACGGCATTGAAGATCGACAGGACACGGGAGATCACGCACCAGAGAGACATGTCCCCATTTCTAAGCGTCGCCGGCTCATGCTCCTCAGTGCCGTAGCGATGATGCTGCTTCTCGCCTGGCTGGCCATCCCCGTCGTCCGTTTCAACGATCCCGTTTCGCCGGTGCTGTTCAGCGCGGAAGGGCGGCTTCTCGGGGCCCGAACGGCCGCCGACGGCCAGTGGCGCTTCCCGCCGGGCGAGCGCGTGCCGGAACGCTTCTCCCGCGTCCTCGTCCGCTTCGAAGACAAGCGTTTCTTCGCCCATCCCGGGGTCGATCCCCTGGCCGTGGCCCGGGCCCTGCGGCAGAACCTCCGCACCCGGAGGGTCGCGAGCGGCGCGAGCACGATCACCATGCAGGTCGTCCGGCTGGCCCGGAAGAACCGGCCGCGCACCTATTTCGAAAAGCTGAAGGAAACCGTCCTGGCGCTGCGGCTCGAGGCCCGGCACTCGAAACGGGAGATCCTGTCCCTCTTTGCCGCCCACGCGCCCTTCGGCGGAAACGTGGTCGGCATCGACGCCGCGTCCTGGCTCTATTTCGGCCGGAGCCCGGACGAGCTGAGCTGGGCCGAGGCGGCGTTCCTGGCCGTCCTGCCCAACGACCCGGGACTCCCCGCGACGGCACGGGGGCGAATCCTGCTCTTGGCGAAACGGAACAGGCTTCTCGAGAAGCTGCGGGCGAACGGCGCGATGCCGGCGCTCGAGTGCCGCCTGGCCCTGGCCGAACCCATGCCCATGGGCCTTCGGGCCGTGCCGCGCGATGCGCCGCACCTTCTCGACACGCTGGCCGCCCGCCCCGGCGCCGCGCCGCCCTTCCGGTCCTTCCTCGCGGCGGACCTCCAAAGGACGGCCCGCCGGGTCGTGGAGCAGCACGGCGCGCGGCTCGTCGACCGCGGCATTCGCAATCTTGCCGCGGTCATTATCGACAATCGCACGGCCGCGGTCGTCGCCTATGTCGGCAACGCCGGGCTCGAGCGGCGCGAGGAGCGCGGCCAGAACGTCGATATCCTGCAGAGCCGGAGGAGCACAGGCAGCATCCTCAAGCCGTTCCTCTACGCCGCGATGCTCAAGGAGGGGGGCATCACGCCGTCGACCCTCGTCCCCGACACGCCGGCACGGTTCGAGGGATTCCGCCCGGAAAATTTCGACCGCCGCTTCCGCGGCGCCGTCCCGGCGCGGACCGCCCTGGCCTGGTCGCTCAACGTCCCGGCCGTGCGCGAGCTCCGCGAATACGGCATTCCCCGTTTCGAGAACCGCCTGAGGCAGTGGGGGATGACGACCCTCGACAGGCCGCCCGACGACTACGGCCTGACCCTCATCCTCGGCGGAGCGGAAGGCAAGCTCGTCGAGATCGCCGCGCTCTATGCGAAGCTGGCGGAGCTTGCCTCGGGCGCTCCGGGAGGCGGCCGGGAGGTGCGGCTGTTACAGGACGACCCTGAGGCGCCGTCGAAGATGCGCGACCTCGGGGCGGCTTCCGCCTACCTGACCTTACAGGCTCTGACCGCGGTCAGCCGGCCGGATGAAGAGGGCTTCTGGCGCAACTTCAGCTCGTCGAAATGGCTGGCTTGGAAGACGGGCACGAGCTTCGGCCTGAGGGACGCCTGGGCGGTCGGCGTCACGCCCAACTACACGATCGGCGTCTGGGCCGGGAACGCCGACGGGGAGGGCAAGCCCGGGTTGACGGGTCTCGGAGCGGCGGCCCCGGTCCTCTTCGACCTCCTGGGAGCGATCGACGGCGGCGGCGAGATCGTCCGGCCGCAGTCGGGACTCAAGACGCTGCGCGTCTGCCGCGATTCGGGATACCTGGCGACCGATCTCTGCCCGGCCGTCGAGGTCACGGTTCCCGAGGAAAGCCGTTTTGACCGGATGTGCGCCTTCCACCAGGCCGTCCACCTCGATGCCTCGGGACGATTCCGGGTCGACAGCCGCTGCGAACCGGTCGACACGATGCGCCACGAATCGTGGTTCGTCCTGCCGCCCGTCCAGGAATATTACTACCGGGCCGATCACGCCGAGTACCGGCCCCTGCCGCCGTTTCGGGCCGATTGCGGGGGCGGGCCGGCGGGAGAGCGGGGCTCGCGGGTGATGAGCCTCGTCTACCCCGAGCCGGACATGTCGGTCTACGTCCCGGTCGGGCTCGACGGCAAGCTGGGCCAGGTCGTCTTCGAGGCCGTGCACAGGGAAAGCGGGGCGACCATCCACTGGCACCTGGACGAGCGCTACATAGCGTCGACGCGGGTATTCCACCAGATCGGGGTCGCTCCCGAGCCCGGTCCGCACCGGCTCGTCCTGACCGACGACGAGGGCCGACGGCTGGTGCGGGACTTTCAGGTCGTGAGCCCCGTGCGGCGCGGCGACCGCTGACACCACGGCGACCGCTGACACCGTCATCTTGCTTCTTATTGACGAATCTGCACCTCAGCGGCCCGGAGTCCATCGTCCGGCCGCTCACGGGGATTTCGGTTCTTTTGGGGCCAGGAGTATCATGGATGCCTGAAAAGAGGGAGACCGTGAGAGGGACTGCCTATCGTTTGTCCGTGCTCGTCTCGCTGGCCATCCTGGCCGCGGCTTGCGGCGCGTCGAACGATAACGGGGGGATCCCCCCACCCACGACCTCGAAGGTCACGATCGCGCCCGCTTCGGCGACGGTTCCGAGGGGGGGCATTCAGCAGTTCAGGGCGACAGTCGCCGATTCAACCGACCAGACGGTCGTCTGGAAGGTCAATGGCGTCCGGGGCGGAGAGTCCGCCCACGGGCTGATCTCCCGGGAGGGCGTGTATGTCGCTCCCACGATCGTGCCCAACCCTGCGACCGTGACCATAACGGCGACGGCCCTCACGGATTCGACGAAATCCGGCACGGCCACGGTGTCCCTCCAGATGGGCTCCTCCGTCAGGGTGGCCATCGCCGGCAGCGGGTCCCGGGTGACGGTCCCGACCTTCGGCTCCCATTCTTTTTCGACCACCGTGACAGGGACATCGAATACGGCGGTCACCTGGAAGGTCAACGGGATCACAGGCGGATCGGCCACGACCGGCACGATCTCGCAGGCGGGGCTTTATTACGCGCCTCACTCGGTGCCGGTCTCGACGGCCCCCAACAACGAAGGCAACACGACGGAGGTCCTTGTGACCGCCGTCTCCCTGGCGGACCAGACGGCCTCGGATGCCATCATCGTCGTTCCTACGCCGCTCCAGACGGCCCACTTTCCCCCGCCCGTGCCCCTGGGGACCACCGGCGGCAACGCCTTGGACATCTCGACCTCGGGCGGCGTGAACTACTGCTGCAGCGGCACGATCGGTTCGCTGGTCAGCCGGGGCGGGAAGCTGTACATTCTGAGCAACAACCATGTCATGGCCCGCAGCGACCTGGCCGTGGTCGGGGAGGACATCATCCAGCCCGGGCTCGTCGACAACAACTGTTCCTCGGCGGGCACGGTCACGGCCGCCACGTTGTCCCAGTTCTTCAACTTGGAAAACGACCCCCGCCCGAACGTGGACGCGGCGCTGGCCGAGATCACGCCCGGCGCCGTCGACCCCCTTGGGACCATCGTCCAGCTCGGCGGGACGGCCATCGGTGGCCAGCCGACGGACGGCACTCCAAATCCGGGCTCCGGCGTGCCCCCGACCATCGGCAGGAAAGTCGCCAAGAGCGGCGCCGCGACCGGCCTGACCTGCGGCACGATCCTGTCCATCGATGCCACGACCAACGTCGAGTACCAGAAGGGCTGCAACTCGGGGTCCACGTATGTCTGCGACTTCACGAACCAGATCGTGCTCTCCGACGTCGGCTTCAGCGCCCACGGCGATTCCGGCTCCCTCGTCGTCACCCAAGACACGGCGGATCCGGTGGGGCTGTTGTTCTCCGGTTCCTCGACGGACACGGTCGCCAGCCCCGTATCGGTCATTATGCAGCAGCTCGCCGATAAGGACACCGGCGAACAGTTTGTCTTTGCCGGAGACAGCTCGGTCGGCCCGCACGCCGTGGCCGCCTGCGCGATCCCCCAACAGACACCGGCCCAGGCCTTCGGTATGGAGGGCGTCATCCTCGCGTCCGAGGACCGGCAGGCGGCCGTCCATACGCGTGACGCCCACGTCGACGAGCTGCTGGGGCGGGCGGGGATCCTGGCCCTCGGCGTGGGATTGAGCTACGATCGCCCCGGCCGGCCGGCCATCCTCGTCTTCGTCGTCCGGGGGACGTTCCCCGGCGACCTCCCGGCGTCCGTCGACGGCATCGGCACGAGGGTCATCGAGGTCGACGCGATGCGATCGAGAGGTCTTCTGACGAAGGTGGAAAGCGAACAGGCCGAGCGGTCGGGCGATCCTCCCCGGTTTGCTCAGCCGATCTCCGAATCCGAAGTGGAGCGGGCCCGGGCCGTCCATCGCGCCCGGGCGGCCGGGCTCATGCAACAGCACGGCGTCCAGGGCGTCGGCATCTCGTCGAGTGCGGACGCGCCGGGCGAGGCGACCCTCATCATCTTCGTCATCAAAGGCGCCCCGCGCGATCCCATCCCGCCGGTCGTCGACGGCCTTCGGACGCGGGTGCGCGAGACCGCCCGGTTCCGGGCGAAGTGAGGGCCGGCCGGCGTCGGCGGCCCTATTTGTCTTTCCCGAAGTCCTTGTCGAAGGCGACCTTGGACGGCGCGAAGTTCATGGCCCGGACGAATTCGAGAGATTCTTTCGCGCCGAACTCGCGGTCCATCGCGTTGTCCTCCCATTCGACCGAGAGCGGACCGTCGTAATTGATGGCGTTGAGCTCGCGGATGACGGCGTCGAAGTCGACGTCGCCGTGGCCGAGCGAGCGGAAGTTCCAGCCGCGCCGGACGTCTCCGAAGGGCAGGAACGAGCCGAGGATGCCGGCCTTGCCGTCGAGGGTCACGGCCACGTCCTTCATGTGGACGTGGTAGATGCGGCCGGCGAATTCACGGATGAAGAGGTGCGGCTCGACGCCCTGCCAGACGAGATGGCTCGGGTCGAAGTTGAGGCCGAGGGCCAGCCGTCCGTTGAAGGTGTCGAGCAGGCGCCGGGTCGTGTAGACGTCGAAGGCGATCTCGGTCGGGTGGACCTCGAGGGCGAA
Organism: Candidatus Aminicenantota bacterium; assembly: GCA_963743205.1. GTDB lineage: Bacteria > Acidobacteriota > Aminicenantia > Aminicenantales > Saccharicenantaceae > RBG-16-66-30. Next base: position 447,249 of record CAVUOW010000005.1, on the reverse strand, counting down.
CTTGACGTTCTGCTCGTCGAACTCGTCGAGGAGGGGCGTCCAGAGCGCCAGGATCTTCTGGAACCCGGCTTCGATCATCTCTTCGGTCGTCGTCGGGAAGGAGTACCAGGCCTTCCAGATGGGCGAGCCCATGAAGCCGTTGACGACGTAGCAGCCCATGTTGCGGGCGGCCCGGGCGGCGGCTTTCATCTCCTCGACGGCCCACTTGCGCAGGGCCTCGGGCTTGCCCTTGACGGCGTCGGGGGCGAAACCGTCCAGGCGCGGGTCGTATTCGTCGCCGACGCACTGTCCGGCGAGATGGGCGCCGAGGGCCCAGCACTTGAGGCCGTGCTTTTCGAGAACGCGCTTTTTCTCGCGGACGTAGGCCGGGTCGGCGGCGGCCTTGCGGACGTCCATGTGGTCGCCCCAGCAGGCGATCTCGAGGCCGTCATAACCCCAGCTCTTCGCCTTCTTGCAGACCTCTTCGAACGGCAGGTCGGCCCATTGGCCGGTGAATAGCGTTACGGGTCGCGCCATCTTCTCCTCCTTAGTGGGGGACACGAACCGAATTCCAGAGAATTCGGATCATGTCCCCATGTTCAGCCAGATCGCGCCTTTGGCCGAGCTCTCGACGCATTTCTCGATGTAGCGGACGCCGCGGACGCCGTCGTCGACGTTGGGGAAGTCGAGGTCGTCGCCGGACAGGGCCTCGCCGCGGAGCTTCTTGCCGAGAGCGGTGATAAAGGTCGTGTAGACGTTGGCGAAGCTCTCGAAATAGCCCTCCGGGTGTCCCGACGGGATGCGCGAAAGGGCCTGGGCGCGGGGCGACATCGGGTCGCGGCCGCGCGAGATCGTCCCTGACGGCCGGTCGAGGAAGGAGACCCGGGCGGTGTTCGGCGTTTCCTGGAACCATTCGACGGCGCCCTTGGTGCCGTAGATCCGCAGGCGCAGGGCGTTGTCGTGGCCGGCCGCGATCTGGGAGCTCCAGTAGACGCCTCTGGCGCCGCCTTTATAGTTGACCATGATGGTCGCGTTGTCGTCGAGGGGGCGGCCGGGCCCGAACCGGTCGAGCCGGGCGCAGAGCGCGTCGATCTCGAGACCGGTCATGTAGGCGGCCATGAACTCGATGTGGCTGCCGATGTCGCCGACGCAGTTGGAGATCCCGGCAAGCCTCGGATCGGTCCGCCAGGCCGCTTGCTTTTGTCCCGTGTCCTCGAGCCGGGTCGCCAGCCATTCCTGGGGGTATTCTCCGTTGACGAAGCGGATGTCGCCGATCTCGCCGGCGTGGATGATGTCGCGGAGGTGCTTGACGATGGGGTAGCCGGAGTAGGCGTAGGTGACGCAGAAGAGGAGCCCCGTTTCGCGGACCAGGCAGGCCAGGTCCGCGGCCTCGGCGGAGCTCGTGGCCAGCGGCTTCTCGCAGACGACGGAAAAGCCGTGCTCGAGGGCCATTCTCGCGGCGGGGAAGTGGGTGCTGTTCGGCGTGACGATGCTGATGAAGTCCGGACGGTCGCGCCGCTGCGATTCGCCCCGGATCATCTCCGAGAAGGTTCGGTAGAGGCGCTCTTTGGGAAGCCCGAGGGAGTCGCCGGTGGCCAGCGTATTATCGTAGCTCTGCGAGAACACGCCGCAGACGATCTCGGCCTTGCCGTCCAGGGCGATCGCCTTGCGGTGGACGTCGCCGATGAACGCGCCCGGCCCGCCGCCGATCATGCCGTAGCGGAGCCTGGGAGACTTGCCGCCCGCCGCCTGTCCTTCGATCATTTCAAAACCCGGCGGATGCGGTCGGCGGCGACCTTGGCCTCCGCGGCGACAGCGGGATCCGCCAAGAATGACTCGGCCGTCTTCAGGGACGTAACGCACGGGAAGCGTCCGAGTAAGCCCAAGACGAGCTTCTTCTCTTCCGGCCGCGGCGCGAGGGACAGAACCTTGAGGAGGTCCGCGGCCGCTCCTTCCGGCGACCGGTTAGGCTCGAGCCCGATCATGCGGACGTAGGCCCGCACGGCCAGGACTCGGTGATTGAGCGCCAGGGACGACTGGGCGATCTCGAGGACGTCGTCGCGCGCGGCGACGGTCGGCCAATCGGCCAGGGCCCTGACGGCCGCATCGACGACGGTCGCGTCGGGATCCCCGAGAGCGGTCCGCACGAGCGGAAGCGCCGAATCGTCGCCGATCTTGCCCAGGACCCGCAGGAGGTCCGCCCGCTTTTTAACGTCCGCTTCGCCGTCCAGCCGGGCTTTGACCTCTCCGGCTCGGGCGAGCTCCCGCGGGTTCGTCCGGGCGACCGCGGCGACCGTATCCTCCATCGATTCGCGGGCCGCTTCGTCGTCCAGGCCGCCAAGGAGGTCGAGGAGCCCGGGAATGTCCTCTGCGACGGCGATCGTCCGAAGGGCGGCCGACGCCCGCGTTTTGAGGGCCGGCGAGCCGGACTTGACGAAGCCCATGAGTGCCGGCTTGGCGCGGCGATGCGCCGGGCGCTTGCCGCCTGGACGAGCTCGGCTTTGACCGCGGCATCAGAAGTCTTGGTCAGGTGTTCGAGGACCGCCGCGTCGACGTCAAGTCCTTTGAGCCGGACCAGCGCGTCCCGGGCGGTTTCCTGTTCGGCGCCGGTCGCGCGGGCGGCCTTTGTCGCGAGGAACGCGACCGACTTGCCGTCGCCGGCCGCCGTGATCGCACGCAGCGCGGCCAGCCTGACGTTGAGGGACGGACTTTCCGCTGCGGTCAGGAGGTAAGTCCTGACGGCTTCGGCGGGGTACTTCGCCAGAAGAGCTGTGAGCTGGATCTGGGCCTCCTCGGGCAGGCCGCCCATAAGATCGGCGATCCGGCCGATGTCAGCCGGCCCGAAATTCCCCGGGACCATGGCCAGGGCGGGGGCATAGAGCAAAGGCTCCTTTCCCGCGAGGGTCTTGCGTATGAGGCCTTGCGGGTCCGTTCCGGAGGCGATCTTCCCCTTGAACGCGGCCTGCCGCGAGGTCGGGGAGACGTTGGCCGCGAAGACCTTATCATAGACGGCCGCCGCGGCGACCTTGTCGCCCGCAGCTGCGGCGCCTTCCGCCGAAAACAGGAGGGCCGAAGCGATCTCGGATTTGAGCGGGGCCGCGGCCTTGCCGAGCGCCGCGGAGAGCGCCTGGATCGCGTCCGCTCCACCGGTCTTTCCTAGAGCCTTGATGGCGTCCGCGGCCAGCACGGCGTCCTTGCCTCCAGCCAGGCGCGCGAGGACCGGGACCGCGGCGGCCGATCTCCGCTCGCCGAGCGAGGAGACGATCCCGCGGCGAATGTCTCCCTGGGTCTTATCCAACATCGCGATCAGGGCCTGGTCGGCCTCGGCGCCGGGGATCCGCTCGAGGGCGTAGCGAGCCGGATCGGTCGACTCGGGTTTAAGGACGAGGGTCGCGAGCACTGGGACCGAATCCGGGCCGCCGATGAGCCTGAGAGCCCGGCAGGCCGCCATCAATCCCCCCGGCGCAGGCGAGGATTGCACGAACTTGAGGAGTGCGGCTTCGGTGTCCTTTCTGTCCTGGGGATCATCCTTGTGGGTGAAGACATAGGCATGAAGGCGCATCGGAGCGCCGACCCCGGAAGCGAAATCGTAGGTCTGGAGATCCTTGAGGATCGCATCCAACGAGTCGTAGACAAGGGGCCTGTCCGCAAAGGGGCGCTCGTTGACCTGGCCGGCGGCGGGGATGGCCGCGAGGATTAGCGAAACGAAGACGAGGAGAGCCGCGATCGCGAACGGGTTGCGTGTCTTGGTCATGGTCGCTCTCCTCACTCCGGCAGCTGCCAGGGTTTGCGGTAGGAGTGGCCGAGGAGCCGCTCCGCCTCCGGGTCGCCGAGGATGGTCTCGGTCGCCGGGTCCCACTTGATCTTCCGGCCGACCTCCATGGCGATGACGCCGAGATGGCCGACGCTGGCCGACCGGTGGGCCGTCTCGGCCGGCGTGATCGTCTTCGTCCGGCTGCGGACGCAGTCGAGGAAGTTCTGTTGGTGGTCACGGCTCTTGTAAAGCCGGATCTCCTCGGGCCCGATGACTTCGCGTTTGAGGCTGGCCGGCTCGGTTTCGAACTGCCCGCGGTCGACCCAGATCCAGCCGTATTCGCCGATCCACTTCGTGCCGCTCCAGATCTCGTCATGACCGCCGGCCAGGACCATGGGCGTCCCGTCGGCGTACTTGGCCTTGACGTAATAACGGGTCGGGCTGTTGTAGATGCCCGAGGTCGGGTACTCGCCCGCGGCTTCGATCTCGACCGGGCCGGTCTCGTCCCAGCCCATGCCCCAGTGGGCGATGTCGAGATGATGGCCGATCCAGTCCATGTACTGGCCGCCGCCGAAGTCCATGTTCCAGCGCCAGTTCATGTGGACGCGGGCCTTGCAGTAGGGCCACCAGGGCGCCGGCCCGACCCAGAACTCGTAGTCGAGGTTCGGCGGCGGCGGGACGAGCGCCTCCTGGCCGAACGTCCCGGCGAAGTCGTAGTGCCCCGACGGCAGCCCGACCTCGATCCCCTTGATCTTGCCGATCCGGCCGTTGCGGACAAGCTCCGCGGCCTGATGGAAATTCTCGACCGACCGCTGCCACGAGCCCGTCTGCCAGACCCGGCCGTACCGCTTGACCGCATCGCAAAGGGCCCGGCCCTCGCGCAGGTTGTGAGTGAGCGGCTTCTCGCCGTAGACGTCGAGCCCGGCCCTGAGGGCCGAGATGGACAGGATGGCGTGCCAATGGTCGGGCACGGCGATGGACACGGCGTCGAGGTCCTTGCGCAGGAAAAGCTCGCGGAAATCGTGGTAGGTCGCGCAGGCCTTGTTGCCGTACTTCTTGTCGGCCATGCCCTTGGCCATGGCCAGCGGCACGGTATCGAGGTCGCAAACGGCCACCCACTGGACCTCGGGCTTTTCGAGGAAGTTGGCCATGTTGTCCGGGCCCATCATGCCGAAGCCGATGCCGGCCATGACGATCCGATCCGACGGCGCGACGGCCCCGTCCTTGCCCAAGGCCGAGGCCTTGACGATGGTCGGGAACCCGGCCACGGCCGCGCCTCCGGCCACGGCGACCGTCTTGAGGAAGTGTCGTCGATCCATCTGTTTCATGCGTCCTCCTGGTGTCACGGATGCCATTTCCAGCCGCCGCCGACGTACAGAAGCTGGCCGGTCAGCCACCGGGCCTGCTCGGAGGCCAGGAACGCGACGACGTCGGCGATGTCGTCGGGACGGCCGACCCGGCCAAGCGGGGTCTTTCGGGCGATCTCGACTTCCTGGTCGGGTCGGAGCCAGCCCGTCTGGACCGGTCCCGGCGCGACGATATTGACCGTGATGCCGTATTGGCCGAGCTCGTGCGCGGCCGACCGGCTGTACGATTCCATGGCGTGCTTCGAGGCCGCGTAGCTCACGGCCCCGGCGTGGGCGTCGGCGGCGTCCGTGCTGATGTTGATGATCCGTCCCCACGCCGCGCCGCGCCGGATATGACGCTTGGCGAATTCGACCATCATCAGCGCGGTGCCGCGCGCGTTGACGGCATAGTGCTCGTCCATGAGAGAGGCGTCCGTCAGGCGCATGCCGAATCCTTCGCCGGACACGCGCCCGGGATCGAACGTATCGTATTCGCAGTGGGCGTGATCGTTGACCAGGATGTCCGCAGGCCCGAGCCGGTTTTCGCAGGCGTCGAAGAGCTTGGGGATGGCGGCCGGGTCGGCGAGGTCCGCTTCGAGGCAGGCGGCCTGGCCGCCCGCCGCGATGATGTCGGCGACGACCCTCTCGGGCGGCTGCTGCTGCCGAGCCCGATACAGCTCAAGCCCTCCGATCCCCAGCTTGAGTGCCTCGTCACGCTGGGCTTCGGTCAGCGAAGACGGCGGGCGATAGCAGGTGATAAAGACCACGGCCCCGTCCGCGGCCAGCGTTTTGGCGATGGCGGCGCCGATGCCATGGTTGGCGCCCGTGACGAGGGCGACGCGGCCGGCCAGCTGTGATCCGCTCATGGGTGTTCCTCGCAGCAATCGAAGATCTGCCCCGATCTAGACGAGCGGCGTCTTGCCCGGGACGGCCACCGGATCGACCGGGTTCGGCCCGAACTCGCATCTTGGCCGGAGTCAGGTCGAGCTTGGAGGCGTTCATCGCCCAATCCCAGGACAGGGCCCGGCCGGTGTAGGCGCTCATGCGGCCCATGATGGCGCAGAGCGTGCTCTCGGCGACTCGCTTGCCCTCGTTGAGCGGCTTGCCGGCGCGGATGCTGGCGATGAGGTCGGCGTGCTCGACGACGTAGGGGTTGGGCTCGTCGCCCTCGAACTTCCAGGCGTTCGGGCCGGAGATCTCGCCGTAGCCGAAGGCGTGGCCCTTGGTCCCGACGATCTTCTCCTCGACGCGGTCGGCGCAGCCCTTGATCTGGCGGCACATGGCTGGCGACCCGGACGCCGTTCGGGTATTCGAACTCGACGGCGAAGTGGTCGAAGATGTTGCCGTACTCCGGCGCCGTCCGGACCTGGCGCCCGCCCATGCCCATGACCTTGACCGGCGTGCGCGTCGAAGGCCCAGTTCATGACGTCGATGTTGTGGACGTGCTGCTCGACGATGTGGTCGCCGGAGGTCCAGGTGAAGTAGAGCCAGTTGCGGCACTGCCATTCCATGTCGCTCATCTCGGGCGTCTTCTTGATGACCCAGAGCTCGCCCTGGTTCCAGTAGCACTGCCCGCCGACGATCTCGCCGATGGCCCCGTCGTGGATGCGCTTCATCGTCTCGAGGTATTTCTTCTGATGACGGCGCTGCGTGCCGGCGACGATGGCCAGGCCCTTCGACGCGGCCAGCTCCGAGCTGGCGATGACCGAGCGGATGCCGACCGGGATCGACGGCCACGGGCTTCTCCATGAAGACGTTCTTGCCGGCCTCGATCGACGGCCTTGAGATGGATGGGCCGGAAGCCGGGCGGGGCGGCCGTGACGATATAATTGATGTCCTTGATGGCCAAGAGCTTCTTGTAGCCTTCGAGCCCGGTGAAGCACGTCTCCGGCTTGACCTTGACCGCGGCCGGGACCTTCTCGCGCAGCGTCTTGAGCGACCGGTCGATGCGGTCCTGGAAGGGGTCGAACAGGGCGACGATCTCGACTCCCGGGCGAGGACTTCACGGCGTCGATGGCCGCGCCCGTGCCGCGCCCGCCGGCGCCGATGACGCCGATGCGGATCGTGTCCGAGCCGGCCGCGAAGAGCCCTCCGGACCCGACATGGCCGCCTGCCAGCGAGGCCACGGAAGCGACCGAGGCCGTCTTGATAAAATCCCTGCGTGTCAGTCCGTTGTCCGTTGCTCATCTTGCTCCTTTTCAAGATGGGGTCAAACCTACCTTTTACCCTAAGACGTGTAAAAAGTATGTTTGACCCCCTCTTCTTTTAAAAATTGTCGACGGCGCGATAGGCCTCGAGGAGCGCCTTCTCGCCTTCGAGCCCGGGCTTGCTCTTGCCGTGCTCGAGGCAGAGAACGCCGGCGTAGCCCTTATCATGAATGTGTTTGAAGATGTTCCGGTAGTTCATCTCGCCCGTGCCCGGCTCCTTCCGGCCCGGCGAGTCCCCGACGTGGAACGCGGCCAGCTCGTCCCAGCAGGCGTCGATGTTGGGGATGATGTTGCCCTCGGTGATCTGCTGGTGATACATGTCGTCGAGGATCTTGACCGAGGGGCTCCCGACGGCCCGGCAGATCTCGTAGGCCTGGGCCATCTTGGTCAGAAAGAGCCCGGGGTGGTCCTTGGGATTGAGAGGCTCGAGGACGATGACGAGGCCTGACGGCTCGCACACCGCGGCCAGCTTCTTGAGGTTCTCGACGACGTTGGCCGTCTGGTAGTCCCAGTCCATACTCTGGTTGTAGCGGCCGGGGACGGCGAGCGTCCACTTGCAGCCGGTCCTCTTTTGGGTTTCGACGGCGGTCTTGAGGCGCCCGGTGAGCATGTCCCGTATGGCCGTGTCCTTGGTGACGAAGGATTCGACGCTGAAGTCGGCGTAGACGACGAACGGGCCGATCGCCAGGCCGAGGCGGTTCGATTCCCTGGCGAGCGATTCCTGCTCGGCCGGCGGCCGGCCCATGAGGCCGTTGTCGAACCAAGCCGTGAAGCCCTGGTCGGCCATGAACCTGAGCTGGTCGGCCGCGCTCTTTCCCGGCGTGGGCTTCGAACATGCCGATGGCGGGGGCGTATTTGAGCTTGAAACCGGCGCCTTGGCCCGAAGCCGGCTTGGCCTGGCCGGACGCTCCGACGGCCGGTGAGAACGACAGGGCCGCCGCTCCGAGGGCGGCGGTCTTCAGGAACTCCCGACGCGAATTTGCGGTTTTATTCATGACGGCCCTCCTTCGTTCGCAACAGGAATTCTATTAAATATCCCGGCGTCATACAACTGCCTGCGACCGATTGCCGGCCGTGGCGTCATCGTGATAAGATCCATGACTCCGGTTACGGCAGGATCGTTCGCAGGGACAGCATGACGTCCGAAGAGAACCTTGTCGATGTCAGGGGCCTGGTCAAGGTTTACAAGCCGGATGCCCGCGCCCTCGACGGCGTCGACCTCGGCATCAGGGCCGGGCAGATCTTCGCCCTCCTCGGACCCAACGGCGCGGGCAAGACGACCCTGATGCGGATCCTGACGACCCAGCTTCGGCCGACCGCCGGGCGGGCTTCGATCTTCGGCCGGGACGTCGTCAAGAAGTCCGCCGAGGTCCGGACCTTCATCGGCTATGTCCCCCAGGAGATGAGCGTCTGGACGGACATCACGGGCTACGAGAATCTCCTCATCTACGCCAAGATTTACGGCCTCCCCGCGGCCGGCCGCAAGGCGCAGGTCTGGGAGGCCCTGGACAGCATGGGCCTGGCCGGTTTCGCCAAGGCCATGGTCAACACCTATTCCGGCGGCATGATCCGGCGGCTCGAGGTGGCGTGCGCGCTTCTCATCAAGCCCAAGATCATGTTCCTCGACGAGCCGACGATCGGCCTGGACCCCTCGGCCCGCAAGGCCGTCTGGGAGAAGATCCTGACCTTCAAAAGGGAGTTCGGAACGACCGTCTTCTTCAATACGCACTATATGGACGAGGCGGACCTCTATTCCGACGAGATCGCCATCATCGACCGGGGGCGCGTGGTCAAGCGGGGCACGGCCGAGGAGCTCAAGAAGTCCATCAAGAGCGATGTCATCCGCGTCGGCCTAGGCGCAGGGGCCCAGGCGGGGGACAAGGTCCTGGCCCGGCTGCGGGCGCTCCGCTCCGTGACCGAGGCCGGCGCCGTCGATGCGGAGCTGACCGTCGCCGTCACGGACGCCGAGTCGGCCCTGCCGGCCGTCATCGACGTTCTCCGGGACGAGGCCCTGCCGATCGTCAGGATCTCGGCCACGAAGCCGACCCTCGACGATGTCTTCCTGGCCTACGCCGGGTCATCGCTCCAATCGGGCCCGGACCTGCGGGAGGTCCGGAGCGTCCGCCGCAAGATCGGACAAGGCTAGGCGGCCCCGGACGAGGGAGGACGGCGGCGATCGGGAAAGGATAACGGCCATGAGCTCATTGCGGGAAATGCTGGCGATGATGGAGCTCGAGCTCCGGCGGCTCCGGCACGACCGGACGGAGATCTACACCCGGGCCATCCAGCCCATCCTGTGGCTCGTCGTCTACGGGACGATCATGAGCAGCCTCCGGGCCATCCCGACCGGGGGCATCCCGTACCTCGATTTCATCACTCCGGGCGTGCTTCTCCAGTCAACGGTGTTCGTTTCCGTCTTCTATGGCCTGACCATCGTCTGGGAGAGGGACACGGGCATCCTGAAGAAGCTGCTCGTGGCCCCCGTGCCGAGGTATTCGACCGTCATCGGCAAGACGATCGCTTCGGGCATCCGGGCCATTTTCCAGGCCCTCATCATCGCCCCCGTGGCGGTCCTCCTCGGTGTGAAGTTCATCGCCAGACCGCTCAACTTCCTCGCCGCCTGGGCCGTCCTCTTCCTCGTCTCCGGCGGCTTCGCGGCCATCTCCATCCTCGTCGCCTCCTTCATGAAGACGCGCGAACGGTTCATGGGTATCGGGCAGGCCATCATCATGCCGCTGTTCTTTGGCAGCAGCGCTCTCTATCCGGTGAAGATGATGCCGCCGCTCCTGCAGCGCATCGCTGTCTTCAACCCCGTGACGTACTCCGTGGACGCCGTCCGGGGCCTAATGATCAGCGGTGACCTCAGCCACCTCGCGCGCGACACGGGGGCCATCATCGTCTTCGATGCCGTCATGTTCATCTTGGCCTCCGTGAGCTTCCGCAAGATCATCGAATAGGGCTCATCGAAAGTTCCCAGGGCCCCGTACGATTTCGGCTATAATCGGGCCGTCCGTCATGCCGGACCGATCGGAGGAGGGAACCATGAGAATCGGACTGGTCCTTGGGTTCATGATCGTCACAGGCGCTGCCGCTTCGTTCGGGGCCGCCGCGAAGCCGCTCGAGGTCGTCCCCCGGGTCGACCTTCAGCGGTACGTCGGAACGTGGTACGAGATCGCCACCATTCCCCAGCGCTTCCAGAAGGGCTGCGTCGGCGTCACCGCGCATTATTCGCTCCGGGCCGACGGCGCGATCGACGTCGTCAACGCCTGCCGCAAGAACACCCTCGACGGGAAAGAGAGCTCGATCCGCGGCAAGGCCTGGATCGTCGACAAGACGACCAACGCCAAGCTCAAGGTCCGGTTCTTCTGGCCCTTCGCGGGCGCCTACTGGATCATCGAGCTCGACAAGGACTACCAGTGGGCCGTCGTCGGCCATCCCGACCGCACCTACTACTGGATCCTCTCCCGCACGCCCCAGATGGACCCGGCCGTCTATGACGAGCTTATCCGGCGGGCCGCCGAGAAGGGCTACGACACCAGCAAGATCAAGAGGACCCTCCAGCCGTCTTGATTCAAGGACAGAATGCCGGTTTCCCGGCTAACCGAGACCCGATTCCGGCCAAATCCTACTAAAATAGTAGGAAACAGGACAGCCGCTGTCCCCGTTATTGGACAGCGCCCCGTCGCCATCCCCAGCAGCCCCCTGTCGACCTGCCTGTCTGCCTTGGCACGATGCTCGCATTAATCCAGGAACGGCAAGCAGTAGCGAGCCAGAAAGGAGATTCCGATGAAAACGTTTAAGGTTGCGTTGATCGTGCTTATCCTCGCGGCGGCGGCCTATCCGCAGACCAAGGACCTCGGCATGGGCGCGTTCGCCAACGAATCGGGCCCCATCCTCATGGCGGTCGATGCCCAGTTGGTCGGCCAATCGATCAACAACCCGTACGCCATGTTCGTCCTCTTCATGGGAGCCAGGGATAAAGAGGTCGAGATCACGGTGGCCACGAAAGATGTGGTCATGGTCTACAAAGGCCAGGAATACCGCATGCCCACTTTGGCGGACCTGAGGGAACACTACGGGGGCGAGATCCGGGACCTCAATTTTTATCGCCGCCTCGGCAAGGAGGGCATCATCGCTTCTTGGGTCAGGCTCTACGACTTTCCCGAGCAGGCCAACTTCTTCCCCCCGCTCACGCTCCAGTCGGCCCTGGCCATCAAAGAAGGGCACATGATCGCCCTCAACGGCTTCATGACGCCTATCTATTTTAAGAACCCGGGGTTTGCCAAGGGCGACAAGCTGACGATTAAGGTCCGGGACCTCAAGAACCCCGCCCTCACCGGGGAGTGCGACGTCGTTCTCAAGTGACCTTCGGGTTCTTTTTCAGGGCTTCGGCGAGCCCGGCCGGCGATGAGACCGGCCGAAGACAGGCTCCTCCCGAACAGACGTAGGCGGCGGCGGGTCCGCCGCCTGCGTCCATGTCTTTGGTATACGGGGCCAGGCGTTCGATCGCCGCGGCCGACTCGGGCTTGTCCGCCGGCTTGAAAAGGCCGGCCGTGTCCCAGACGCAGATCCCTCTCAAGGCGTCGAGGAGCTGGCGCGTTTCCACGGCGTCCGATCTCCCGACGATCACGACCTCCTGCGACGGGCCGAGCGCGTAGTCCAGCCCGCACAGGAATTCCGTGTACATGCGGGGATGTCCCAGGATCTCCGGCGTGAAGGCCCTGGCCACTCGGGAAGCGCGCTCTTCGAGATCGTTCCGTCCGGTGAGACGGGCCAGGCGGACGAGATCCATGAACATGACCGAATTGCCCGAAGGCACGGCCCCGTCGTAGACGTCCTTGCGTCTGGCCCCCGCCTCCGCCTCGGCGCTGAAGAAGAAGCCGCCGTCGTCCTTGTCCCAGAAAAGACCGATCGCGCCGTCCACGAGATCGAGGGCTTTCTCGAGATAACGCGGTTCGTATCCCGCCCCGTACAAGGCCACCAGGCCCTTGACGAGGAAGGCGTAATCGCCGAAGAAGCCGGGGACCCGGGCCTCTCCGTCCGAGAAGACATGGAGCAGTCGGCCGTCCCGGTCGCGCATCTTCTCCAGCACGAAGTCCGCCGCAGCTTCCGCGGCGCGGAGATACCTCTCTTTATCCGTGACCCGGTAGACTGCGGCCAGGGCCGCGATCATCAGACCGTTCCAATCGGCCAGCATCTTCGTATCCTTGAACGGCCGCGGCCTCTCATTGCGGGCGAGCAGGAGCTTTCGACGGATCGATTCGATCCGGGCTTCGGCCGCATCGTGGGCGGGCCCGGCCTGGAGAACTGGCCGGTCCGGAAGCCGACCCTCGTGAAGGACACGGGGTTCGTCGTCCGGGTGTCCCGCCCCGTCGGCGTATCCGGCCTCCCCGATCCCGAAGGCCAAGGCCGCGATCTCCGCCTCCTCGGGGCCCAACGTCCGGTCGAGCTCGCTCCGCGTCCAGAGATAGAACTTGCCCTCTTCGCCTTCGCTGTCGGCGTCCTCGGCCGTGAAGAAGCCGCCTGCCGGGGAGGCGAGGTCCCTCAGGACGTAGTCCGCGACCTCGGCCGCCGTGCGTCTGAACTCGTTCCGGCCGGTCGCCGCGAAGGCTTGGGCGTAGACCTCGGCCAGGAGGGCCTGGTCATAGAGCATCTTTTCGAAATGGGGGACGAGCCAATCGGCGTCGGTCGAATAGCGATGGAAGCCGAAGCCGAGGTGGTCGAAGATGCCGCCGCGGCGCATGGCCTTGAGGGTCTTTCCGGCCATGCCCAGGGCCTCGCCGTTGCCGGTCCTCTGCCAGTATCTCAGCAGAAAGCCGATGTGGTGGGCCAGGGGGAACTTGGGCGCGCCGCCGAAACCACCCCGGGCTCTGTCGAAATCCGCCGCCAGCTCGCGGAAAGCCTCGTCCAAGGTCGCCGCGGTCAGCTTGTCACCGCGCTGGCGACGGAGCTTGATCGTGCCCCGTTCGATCGCGGCGGACACCTCCCCGGCCGACCGAAGGATCTCCGGCCGCTTCGTCCGCCAGGCCTCGCCGATCGCGGGAAGGAGCTCGAGCAGACCCGGCCGTCCGAAACGGCGGGACTTCGGGTAATAGGTCCCGGCGAAGAACGGCTGCCGGTCGGGGGTCATCATGATGGTCAGCGGCCAGCCGCCCGCGCCGGTGAGCGACTCGCAGACGGCCATGTAGTGATGATCGAGGTCCGGCCGTTCTTCGCGGTCGACCTTGACGGCGACAAAGTGCGCGTTGATCAGCCGCGCTGTCGCTTCGTCGGCGAAGGATTCCTGCTCCATGACGTGGCACCAGTGGCAGGTCGAATAGCCGATGGACAGGAAGACCGGCTTGTCCTCGCTCCGGGCCCGTTCGAACGCCTCCGGCCCCCAGGGATACCAATCCACGGGATCATGGGCGTGCTGGAGGAGGTACGGGCTCCTCTCCCGGGCCAGGCGGTTCACAATATATCCTCGTTCCATGTTAGCACATGCCGGCCGGCTCTTCCTCCCCTCGCAGCCCCGGCTCCAACTGCAGGCGGCCGTTCTATTTCTTCGGGCCGGATTCCTCCGCGCGGCCATGTTCGACGAGCCGGAGCGAAGCGTCCTGGACGAGCCCGATGCCGGGGGCGTAGAGCTTGTACTCTTTCGCCCCGCTCTCGAGGGGGCTCGTCTCCGCGATCCGCAGGCAGCCCTTGAATTCCCCCGCCGGCGTCCTGAGCGACGCGTCGAGCGAAACGATCTCGGCCCGGTCCATGGCGACGCCGGGCGCGATCTCCTGGTAGAACCGCGCCTGGATCTCTGGGCGGCCCGGGATCATCAATCCGAAGCGAGCCCCGTCTTGGCCCGATTCCCAGGCGCCCTCGTGGCCGACGACCTTGCCGTCCTTATAGATGTCGACCTCTTCGCCGAAGTAATAGACGCCCTGATCGGCCGTGTTGAAGGCGAAAAAGTTCCGAGAGACCTCGGCCAGCCGGCCGCCTTTCGATTCCCGTTCTTCGACGACCCGCGTCTCGACGCCGTCGACGAGGCGCGTCTCTTCAAGGACGGTGATGACCAGCGTCACCCGGCGCAGGCCCTCCCGGCCCTCGAGCTTCAGCCGGTAGCCCGGTTCGAGCCGGAAAAAAGTGTTCGAGCCGGCGGAGACGAGATCCTTCTTATCGACCGCAAAGGTGTCGACCCAGCCCTTCTGGGCGGAGGTTTGGCCGGACGCCATGGACCGGCCGGCGACGAGGGCCACCAGGACCAGGGCCCATGGGAGAAAGCGAAGACCATATTTCATGATTGTCCTCCAGAGACCCTATTTCGTCGGAACGAGAACGATCTTCTCCAGGTTCATGGCGTGGTTGTTGGTGATGGACGTGATCTTGACCCTGAGCATGTGCCCGCCCGCCGCGAGCGAGATCTTGCCCACAACGAACGTCGCCGGGAAATAGACGCTCGGGGAAGACTCCGTCCGGGCGGCGAGCTTCTGTCCGTCGACCTCGACCTCGTAACCGGCCTGGCCGCCCCACATGCTGGCGTAAGAGGCGCGGACCTCGTACGTCCCGGCCTTGTTCGTCGTGAAGGCCCATTCGGGGAAATCGTTGACGTTCTGCCAGTTGGCCAGCATGGTCGTCCTGTAGAAATAGTCGAGGTAGGCGCGCTGTCCCATGCCCGACTGGATGTCGGCCAGATAGACCGGGAGGTCGATCCGGCCGTCCTTGCCGGCGCCGACCATCCAAGGTTCGACGACCGGCGGGCCTTCGAGCTCGAGGGCGACGACCGTGGCGTCGGGATCGGCCGCCCGGGCGGGCAGGGTTACGACGACGTCCTTGGCCACGCGGCGGACGGGGAGGCTCTTGGCCCCGTCAGCCAGAAGGTAGGCCTTTTTGACGTTCGTCCGCAGACCCGGCAGGACGATCTTCGCGTCCTGCGGCCAGCCCATGACGTGGATGTAGAGGGTCGTGCCCTTGACCGTCGCCCGGCCGAAGAACGGCAGCCGCTCGAACGGGCCGGCCGTGGTGCCGTAGATGGCTTCGCCGTTCGTCCGGAGCCACTCGCCGATGCGGCGCAGCCGGGCCGCGAAATCGGCCTGGATGCGGCCGTCGGGCTGGGGCCCGACGTTGAGGAGCAGGTTGCCGCCCTTGCTGACGATCTCGACGAGCTGGCGGATGAGCTGGCTGGCGCTGTGGAATTCCGTTTCATAGCGGTTGTAGCCCCAGCCGTTCCAGCCCATGGTGTAGCAGGCTTCCCAGAGGCGGGGCGTCCCGTCCGGGTTGCGGATGCCCGTCGCCGGGACGTAGTTCTCGGGGGTCCCGAAATCGCCGAAGCCCGGCTCCCGCTTGAACAGCCGGTCGTTGATGAGCAGCGTCGGCTTCATCTCGAGCAGCATCTTGCCGATGGCGAAGGCCCGCTGCTCTTCGTTCGAATGCTCCCATTCGCCGTCGAACCACATCACGGCCGGGTCGTATTTCATCACCAGCTCTTTGATCTGGTTCGTGGCGAAGTCCATATAGCGGCCGAAATCGGCGCCCTTCGTCGTCCGGTCCTTCTCCCAGTCGCGGCGCGGCAGGTAGTCGGGATGGTGCCAATCCATGATCGAATAGTAGAACCCGAGAGGGATGCCGGCTTTCTTCATCGAGGCCGAGAGCGGGCCGAGGATGTCCTTGCCGTACTTGGCGTGCATGACGTCGTAGTCGGTGTAGGCGCTGTCGAAGATGGCGAAGCCGTCATGGTGTTTCGAGGTGATGACGACATACTTCACTCCGGCTTCCTTGGCCAAGGAGGCCCAGTCGTCCGGGTTGAAGCCCGTCGGGTTGAAATTGTCCGCGCAGTACTGGTACTCCTTGAGCGGGATCTGGAGGATCTGGCGGGCCCATTCCTCGCGCCCGATCATCGAATAGACGCCCCAATGGATGAACAGGCCGAACTTGGCCTCGCGGAACCACTGCAGACGGTCGGGCGCCGGGGACTGCGCCGGCCCGGACGATGGGGCGGCACTTGCGGCGATGCCCAGGACGAGAAGACACAGGGCGACGGCAGCGAGCACACGGATTCTCATGGATGGACCTCTCTTTGGCGGATGGCCCAAGGTTATCCCCGTCCCACGGCCTCGGCCACGCCGGGCTGCCTTATCTCTCAATCCCGGCGCCGCCGCGGAGCTCGAACAGGTCCGGACGATGTGCGCCCTCAGCTCACGGGTCGGATCGATGGAGCTCGTCGGACACGAATTTCCGGAGGGATCGTTGCGCCGCCAGCGCTTCACCTACGCCGACGGCACGGCCGTGACCATTGACCTCGACGCAGGGACGTGGAGCGTCACCCCGGCCTTGGAGATCCCGGCGAGGATCCGCTGACGACCGTCTTACTTGAGGGCCATCAGGGCGATTCCCCCGAAACCGGCCAGGATGCCTAAGTAGCCCAGAGGCTTGATCTTCTCCCGGAAGAAGAAGACCGACAGCAAGACCGCGGCCAGGATGGGCCCGGCCGTGGAGACTGGGAAGACGACGGGCTCCCGCAGCTTGGCCAGGGCTCTCAGCGTGAAGAAGTTGCCGGCGACGCTCCCGATCGCGGCCAGCGCGCCATACGTGAAGAGGCCGCGGGCAGGTTTCTCTCCCTTGACCAGAAGAAAGAGCCACAGCGCCACGGCCCCGGCGGAAAAGGTCAGGAAAAGAAAGAACCAGAGGTTGATCGCGCCGAGCCGGGCCGCGGCGGCCTGGGAGAGCTGAGGGATCCCCGTGAGAACGAACGCGGTCCCGATCAGGGCCAGCCATTTCAGCCAGGCGGCCTTGGCCTGTCCCTTCGTGCCGGCCGCGGAGACTGAGATCAGGACGACGCCGAAGACGATCAGCAGGATGGCGGCTGCGGTCGACCGGTCGAACGGCGAGGCCCAGACGATGATCGAGAAGACGACGGGAATGAGGAACGACATCGTGTAGATGGAGATGGTCAGGGCGTAGGGCCCGGCCTTGAGGGCGCTCAGGAAGAAGAAATAGGCCGCGGCCCCGCCGATCCCGCCCCCGACGGCGAGGAGGACGACGGGCGCCGAAACAAAAAGCGGCCCGCCCGAAACGACGAGGACGGCCAGGCAGAGAACGGCCGCGGCCGCGAAAAGCGCCGCGGTCAGGGCGGGAGAGGAATGGCCCTTGAGACTGCCGAGCTTCATGACGAAGTTCATGGCCACGAAACCGGCCACGACCAGACCGAGATAGATCCAACCCATGGGTCTCTCCTCTTGACCTCAGATCGACCGGAGGGCCTTCCGGGCCGCCGTCAGGAACGTCCGTTCGACGCCGGCCTCGAACGGAAAGAGCTGGTAGAACATCGGCGCGCAATAACAGGCATAATCGGCCCCGTCGCGGAAATCCCTGTCGGTCGGGATGTAGCCGATATTGCCGTTGGCATAGCCGATGGGGACGAGCGGGGCCTCCGTTTTCTGGAGCTTGAGTCCGATCTCGCTGAAGAACTCGCCGGGCAGGGCGATGAGCTTCAGCTCGCCGACGGCGAGCGCCTGAACAGGGACACCTCGGACCTCCGGGGACTTGCGCAGGACCGGCGCTAAGGCAAGGGCCCGCTTGCGCCAATCCCGGGCGAAGCGCGCGGCCCCGGGGAATTGCGAATACGTCTTCTCGAACGACGCAGCTTCCCGCTCGATCGTCCGCTTGTCGTAAACGGCGAGCGGGATGTCGATCCGGAGTTCGGACGCGGCCAGGCGCGGCTCCGGCTGCGGCACGGCGTACCTCTCGGCCCGGACAAGCCGCCGCCGGACGAGATCGGCGATATCGAAAAGATCGTCGGAGGTTCCCTCGCCCCAGCGGTTCATTTGGATGACCGGATCGATATCGCCGCAGAACCCCTGGAAAAAGACGGCCCGATGTCCGGTCCGCTCGATCTCGCGGACGACAGCGCCCGGCCAATCGGCGGAAACGTGGCTCTTGCGGCCGAAGACGACGGCATGGCAGGCGTAGCTCAGAAGATAGAGCTTGCGGTCGGGCGTCCGGAAGATCGCGGCCTTGAGGACCGGATCGATGCCGCTGAAATCCTTCTTCCTGCGGTTGTATCCCAGGGGCTCGATGGCCTCCAAGGCGTAGGAGAATTCTGCCGGCCGGGGGGCGGAGACGGCTTCGGCGGCCGCTTCGATGATGAGCTCGCGCAGGCGGTCCATGTAGGCCGCGTCGACATCCCCGAGACCGGGCATCGGCTGGGTGGCCGGCCCGCAATGCGTATGCGTCGCGGCCAGGAGGACCGCCTCACGAGGAAGTCCGTGGGCGGCGGCGATCCGGCCCCGGATCGCGTCCGCGTCGCCGACCGTGAAGCCGATGACGTCGCAGCCGACGAGAAGAAGGGAGCGATCGCCCGACTTGAGATGGACGGCCCGGCACTTGAGGTCATCGAGGATGGACGCGGCGATGCGATCGAGATAGAAGCCGTAGCCGGCCAGATCGACGCCGAGGGGCGGGGTGACGACCCGTTCCCCATAGCCGACCGTGAGCCGGCTCATGGGGTCCTCCCTTCATTCGAACGCGCCGGTCCCGGCGCGGCGAGCATGTCCTTGGCCCGGGCGATGTGCGCGGCCAGTGTCTTCTTCGTCTCGGCATAGCGGTTTGGGAATTCCCGGCCGAGTCGCGCGGCCACGCCTTCGACGCGGCCGACGAACCGCTTGGCGAGCCGCCGCCCGCCGGGTTCCGTGATCAGCGCGGCCACCTTCTCGAGAACGCAGTTGTAGCCCGTCATGGTGCTGCCGCTGATGAGGTTGCCCGGATAGAGCTCGACCAAGTCCTTGAGCACGGCCCTCCGGGCGGGGGTGTCGGCCAGCTCGAAAATGGATTGACCGATCGAGCGGGCCGGGTCGTAGGCCCGAGGATTCCAGGCGTAGTCGGCGCACGTCAGCAGGGGGATGCGGTTGATCTCGTTCTGCGGGGCGTGGGGGTTGCTCATGTAGCCGTACGCGACCTCGTCGAGGTCCGGGTCGCGGCCCACGACCGGGCCGAGGTGGAGCGCCCCGGAGCGGTCGTTGACCGGGTAGTTGTCCCAAATGACGATGCGGTGGCCGACGGTCCTGCGGAAGGACTCGGCCGCCTTCCGGGTGATGCGCGGCGTCACGATCCCGTCGCCCGTCCAGAAGACAAGGATGCCTTCGTCGAGGGCCCGGCCGAGGGCCTCGGTGTACGCTTTGGCTTCGCCCTCATCGGCCGGACCCCAGTAATAGACCGGACAGAAGATGAGCTCGGCCGCCGGGTCCTTCTCGCGAAGGCGTCCGAGGAGTCGATTCGCCAGACCGGCGTGGGCGGCGCCGAGCGCGGCCATGTCCCTGCCCTTGACGTCGATATCGTCGTAGCTCAGGCTGAACCAGCGCACGCCCAAGGCTTGGACGGAGGCGTAGTTCCCCCACATGTCCGCGAAGTCCTCGTCGCTGTCGGTGCGCAGGGGCCGGTCGCTGAAGAGCGCCGGGTGGAAGGAAAAGCAGTAAGTGATGCCGGCGTCGCGGCAGGCGGCGGCGACCTTCCCGATCCCGTCCAGCGTCGCTCGGGACAGCGGCTCCCACCAGCGGTTGACGAGTTTCATCGGGTCGCTGAAGACGCTAAGGTAGCAGCTCATCAGAAAATTCATCTTGTAGCGGGCGAGATAGGGGATCTCGGCCAGATATTGGTCCCACGTCCAGGCCCAGCCTTTCGTGCCGCGGAGGATGAATCCCGGTTCCTTCCGGCCGGAGGGGAGCGGTGTCGGGAAGGGGGACCGTTCGGCCGGGACGGTCACACGGAATGCCGGGGCCAGGCGATCGGGCCGGTTCCGGGCGCAGCCGGACGGGAAGGCCAGAACGGCCGAGAGAACGAGGGACACAGCCAGGGCCGGCATTGTCACAATGGATCCTCTCAATCTCTCCCTCCGTGTTCCGCCCGGATCATATCACGGCGGCGACGGGCCGGCTCAACGGTATTTCATGTAGGCCTTGGGGTCGAGGCCCGAACCCGACGGCAGGCGCCACATGAAATCCGGATCGATGCGGGGCTCGTCGTCCCGGTGTGCTTCCATCAAGGCGATCTTCTTCCGGATGAGCTCGGCCAGGTTCGTGCCGTACATGTTGAAGGTCTCGCCCGTCGGGTCGATGGGCATGAAGCGCGTTTTCGAGGACTCGAAAAGGACCGCCAGGTCCCGGGCGTTGGCGATCTCGTCGTCGACCATGGCCCCGACCGCCGCCCTGCGCCGGTCCTTTTCGGCGGGATCCGTGGCCTCGATGAAGCCGTGGACTCCCGCGACCCAAGCGGCGGTGTTGCGCAAGGTCCGGAAATAGGAGCGCAGGGCCCGAAGCCGGTCGAGCTGGTCGACGAAGACCGACCGGGTGCCGCCTGTCGCCCGGCCGGCGGCGCTGCCCAGAACGCCGATCGCTTCATCCAGCGGCTTCCACGTCGCCCGATCGGCCTGGGCCACGGCCGCATCGGCCTGCTCGCGGGTCATCAGGGTCCAGAGGATGTCCGTCCCGAGGTCGATGAGGTTGGGATTGTTGAACGTCACGGTCATGTACTTTTCATAATAGGCCCGCTCGGCCTCGGGGATCTTCCCGATGTCGGGCGCGAACGGCCGGACGAGGAGCCGGTACCAGGGGAACCCCCAGTTGTTGTCGCCGTAGAGCATGATCGGGGGGAAACCGCGGACAGCGGCGTCGCAGAGCCGCCAGGCCTTGACAAGGGCCGGGGCGCCTTCGTTCCCGACGAGCCGGACGGCGGCGGCCGCGACCACGGCGTCGATGTCTGAATCCGGGTCGAAGTTGAGCGCACGCAAAACGTCCCTGTTGATATCGTAAGGCGCGAGCGGGGCCGGGTCGACCGTGACCTGGGCCTTGTCGAATCCGGACGCCTGGAGTCCGCCGACCTCGTCGGCGGCGAGCCACGGAGAGGGGATGCCCAGGAGGAAGTTGTTCTGCAGGCGCGTCGTCGTGAAGATCTCGCTCCCCCTTTCCGGCAGGGCTTTGAGCCTGAGGCCTCGGGGCGAGTCGTCGAGCTCTTTCGGCGCGACCCAGAGGTCGAGCCCCTCGGTGAGGCCGTCGAGGATGAACCCCTCCTCGTTCGAGAAGGAGAAGAGATTAAAGAGGAGGCGGAAATCGGGCCGGGTCTCCGCGGCGGCATCGCGGAGCGTCCGGAAATAGCGCAAGACGTTCTCCGCGGCGGCCTTGGCGATGGCCTCGTGGGACTTCCACTCGCGGACGAGATAAGCCCCGCCGTTGCGTCCCGCGTAGAGGCTGGCCGTGTACTCGAACCCCGACCCGCTGTCGTTCGTCCAGAGGTAGATGTAGCCGAGCTCGGGCACTTCCCGCATCAGCCCCCGCATGAGCTCGGCATAGTGCCAGCGCACGGCGGGATGGGACAGCGTCAGGGTGAAGCGGGGGCGGTAGCTCCGGAAAGGGTGGTCGACCCGGGCCCCGCGAAGATAGGGGTATTTTTCGAGGACGGAATCGGGGACCGAGCGCGGCGAGCTGATGTTAAGGCCCGGCGTCAGTCCGTATTTTACGGCCAGCCGGGCGTTCTCCTTGAGCAGGGCCAGGTTGGCCGCGAGGTATTCCGGCGAGTACGCTCCGGCGTTGAGCGGCGTCTCGACGAACTGGTCGAGGTCGGGGCTGAAATAATAGAAGCGATAGTAGATCTCGCCGGGCGGCCCCTGCTCGGCCGGCATGTCCTTGGCCAGGGCGTTGACGGGAACGTGACTGAACCCGAGACGGGCCAGCTCGCGGACCGAGGCCTCGGCATCGTATCCGGCGGCGACCCGCTTGGGGTTGGCCAGGTAGTTGTCGCCGCCTTCGAGGCGCGAAAAGCGGGGGACGACCACCCGGCCGTTCTCGAATCCGGCCGCCGCGAGGGGCAGCCAGTCGTCCCTGAGCAGGGCGTAGAGAGCGTAGAGGAGGTGCGGGGCGGAGGCCGAAAGCTCGCCCGAGCCGTCCGGACCGAGCTTCAAGAACATCCAGCTTTTTCCGCCGGCTCGCCTCAGCGCCTCGGGCGCGGGCCCGGCCGCGAGCTTTTCGTCGGCCACGGCGATGCGGAAGACGCCGCTCCCCCCGGCCCGGCTCTGTCCGAAGGCTTTGATCTCCGCCCGCGGGACAAGGTCGCGCCGCATTTCCTCGGCGACGGTCTTATCGACGGGACGGCCGGTCTCGGGGATGGCCAGGACCCGGACTCTTTTCAGGGCGTCGGCCATCGTCGGTTCCGTTCCGGCGGAGAGGCCTTGACTCAGGAGCACCCCCCAGATGCCCAAAACTCCCAGGATGGTGAGGATTCTTGGCATGGGCGACTCCTTTCCAGGGTATCCGTCGGGACCGCAACGGGCGAAAGACCATTCTAGGAGATTCCTCCGAGGCGACGCAATGAGAAAATCCGGGGGCTTCGTTCGTCGCTTAGATGAGAGCACGGAACCGGCTCGGACCAAACCGCATGACCTATCAATTCCTGTCCCGGATCGCCGAGGTCATCTTCGGCCACATCGCCGCGGATCAAGCCGTCTTTCGCGCTTTCGACGCCAATGGGGAGCCGTTCTTCGAGGCGGCGAAGGGGGTCGGGGAGGTGCCGGGGACGGCCGCGGCCGGGAAGGAGATCGGAGAGGTCCTCGCCGGCCGCGCCCTCGAGATCGGCCGGCCGGTCCTGGTCAGGGACCTGCGGCAGGACCCGCTCTTCGCCGACCTCGAGATCGACGGGAACGGGCATCGTCCCCGGAGTGTCCTCTCCTATCCCTGGTCTCTGGGCGGCCGCCCGGCGGGCCTCGTCTTTCTGGCCAGGAACGCCGACGGACGGCCCTTCGACACGGACAACATGGAGTTCCTGACCCTGGCCTTGGCGCCCGCCATCTACCTCCTGAGGAAGAACGGCGGCGCGAGCCCCGCCGGGCCGGAACCTCGACGGACTGGCGCCCCCGCCCCCAGCGCTTTCATGGGCGAGGCACCCTCGGTCCGGCGTGTCCGGGTCATGATCGAAAGGGTCCGCGACACGGACGCCCCGGTCTTCATCGCCGGGGAGAGCGGCACGGGCAAGGAACTTGCGGCGAAGACCATCCATGAGACGGGCCGGCGTCGTGGCGGACCGTTCGTGGCCGTCAATTGCGCCGCCATCCCGGAGGCGCTTCTCGAAAGCGAGCTCTTCGGTCACGCCCGGGGCTCCTTCACCGGCGCCTTTCGGGACAAGACCGGTCTCGTCGAGGAAGCCTCGGGCGGCACCTTCTTCCTCGACGAGATCGGCGACCTGCCGCTGGCCCTTCAATCGAAGCTTCTCCGCGTCCTCGAGGAGAGGAAGGTCCGCCGGGTCGGGGAGAACCGCCCGCGGTCCGTGGACGTCCGCTTCGTCAGCGCGACGAACAAGGACCTGGATCACGAGGTCGAACGGGGACGTTTCCGGCAGGACCTCTACTACCGGCTGAAGATCATCGCCATCGACCTGCCGCCCCTCCGAGAGCGGCCGGACGACGCGCTCCTCCTGCTCAACCATTTCCTGGACGAGTTCTCGCGGACGATGGACCGGCCGCGGCCGTTCGTATCGCCCGTCGCTCTGGAGCTGTTGCTCCATTATCCCTGGCCCGGCAACGTCCGCGAGCTCCAGAACGAGGTCCAGCGCTGTCTGGTCATGGCCGGCGGCGGCCCGCTCATCCTCGAAGACCACCTTTCGCCCAAGATCAATCCCGCCGGGGAGACCTATTCATGCGCGTCGCACCGGTTCGCGGAAGCCAAGTCAGATTTCGAGCGGCGCTTCCTGAGTGAGGCTCTCGTCCGCTGCCGCTACCATCGTACCCGGACGGCGGCCGAGGTCGGCCTGACCCGGCAGGGCCTGTTCAAGCTGCTGAAAAAGCACGGCATCGGGGCGAGGACCTGTCCGGCCGATTGATGCCGGCAGGGAGGATATGCTACATTCACGGCATGGCCGAGACAAAAGAGGAAACTCACGTCTTTTCGATCGTCTGCCCCTGCTGCGAGGCGACCCTCTGGATCGACGGCGAAACGAGAGCGGTCCTGAGGTCCGAGAAAGCCAAGAAGAAGAAGGGCTCGCTCGACGAGCTCCTGGTCAAGGAGCACAAGCGGCAGAGCGAGTTTGACCGCAAGTTCGACGCCACGTTCGAGCTCCAGAAAGAGAAGCACTCCAAGGCCGACGAGCTCTTCAAGAAGGCGCTCGAAAAAGCCGAGAAGGGCGAGGGGGACGAGGAGACCTAGCTTCCCGCCTGGGTTTCGTCTTCGCGCCTGCGCGGCGCCATGGTCCACCCCGTCAGGCCGAAAAGGGCCAGCATGCCGACCGAGAGATAGTTCATGAAAGCCCAGGGCAGGTATGAGAAGGTCGATACACCCAGCGTTCCCGTGATGTAGACCCCGGCCATGCTCCAGGGATGAGCGGCACGATGATGCCCCCGCTCTCTTCGACGATGCGGGACAGGTTCTTGGCCGCCAGGTCCTTCTTTTTAAAGATGGGCGCCAAGAGGTCCGCAGGAAGGATCATCGAGAGGTAGGAGCTGCCGGTGATCATGGCAGAAAGCACGGCCGCCCCGATCGTCGTCAGGACGAGACTCCAAACGTGCCGGGTGAAGCGCATGACCTTGTCCAGGATGACGGCCAGGCACCCGGTGCTCTGCATGATGCCGCCGTAGGCGAAGGCGGTGAAGGCGATGAGCTGGGTCTCCATCATGCTCATCATGCCGCCCTTGGCCAGGAGCCGGTCGACGAGGTCGACGCCCGTCCGCGCGGGCAGGCCCGAGTTCACGGCCGTGGCCACATCCGTGAGCGGGATCTTCTGGACGACGACGGCCAGGACCGCGGCCACGAGCGAGGACAGGATCATGGCCGGGATGGTCGGCTTCTTGGCCACGGCGAAATAGAAGATGACGGCCATGGGCAGGAGCAGGAGCAGGTTGAAGCGGAAGTTCGCCTTGAGCGTCGTGAGGATCAAGTCCAATGTCTCCGACCGGACGGCGGTCGTGCCGTATTTCAAACCCACGAAAAAGTAGATCGCCAGCCCGGCCAGCCAAGCCGGCACGGCCGACCACATCATGTGCTTGATGTGGTCGAAGAGGTTCGAGCCGGAGATGACCGTGGCCAGGTTGGGGATGTCCGAAAGCGGCGACATCTTGTCGCCGAAATAGGCCCCGGCGACGATGGCCCCGGCCGCCGGTCCGAGGGGAATGCCGAGGCCCATGGCGATGCCGACGAAGGCGACGCCGACCGTGCCGATCGTCCCCCACGACGTCCCCGACGCGAGGGAGACGACCGAGCAGACGAGGCAGGCCGTGGCCAGGAAGAACTTGGGCGAGATGAGCTTCAGCCCGTAGTAGATGACCATGGGGATGGTGCCGCTGGCCATCCAGGAGCCGACGAGGATGCCGACCGAGAGCATGATCAGGATGGCCGGCATGGCCTTGTGGATGCTGTCGACGATGCCCCGCTCCATGTCCCGCCACTTGAAGCCGAGGGCCAGGCCGAGCACGGCGCTGATCGAGGCGGCGGCGACGAGGAGAACTTGGGCCTTGATCCTGTAGACGCCGTAGCCGACCCCGAGGAGCAGGGCCATGGCGATCAGAGGGATGAGGGCGACGCCGAAGCTGGGGCGGCGGGCGGGGGCGCTCTGTTCGTCCATGTCCGCTCTCTCAGGCGCTGAACGTGCCGCGGGCCAGGAGCCGGCCCGAGGCCATCATGCGCCGGCCGCGGGCGAAGACATCGGCCAGCCCGAGGCCGCCGTCGAGGACGAGAATATCGGCGTCCCGGCCCGGCTCGATCCGGCCTTTCCGGCCGAGCTTGTAGAAGTCCGCCGCGTTGGTCGCGAAGATCCGGAGGGCTGTTTCAAGCGGCAAAAGGCCGTTGCGCACGATGTCCCGGAATTTCCGCAGGAGGTCCTTCTCCGTGGCGATGGTCAATCGCTGCAGCCGGCCTTCCGCGTCGAAGACGGGCATGCTGCCGTTGCCGTCCGAGCTGGCCGTCATCCGGGTGAGCGGCAGGCCCCGCCGCGCGAAGGCCGAGAGCGCGTCCTCGAAGGTGACGTCGGGATCGGAGGCGACGGGATCGGGACCGACAGTGATGTCGACGGACCCGCCGGCCGCCACCCAATCGAGCGCCTGGTCGAACAGCCCCGGATTGCGGCTGACGTGGGTGGGGAGGAACTGGGTCACCGGGATCTCCGTCTCGCGGATGAGACGGAAGAGGAGCTCGAGCCCGCGTTTTCCGTCGCCGAGGTGCAGGTGGAGCACCCCCGCCTTGCCGCCGAGCATCCCGCCGACCCGGCACTCGGCCGCCAGCCGGGCGATCTCGTCGAACGTCGGCTGCGAAGAGCGATGGTCGCTCACGGCGATCTCCCCGGCACCGATGACCTTGTCGATGAGGACGAGGTCGGAGCGAACGCTGCCGGTCAGGGTCCGGACCGGAATATCGTAGGAGCCCGAGAAGATGAACGTCGAGACGCCCTCGACCTCGAGGCCCCGGGCCTTGGCCAGGAGAGAGGTCATGTGGCGGGTGATGCCGTCGGTCCCCAGGCAGCCGATGACCGTCGTGACCCCGCTGGCGATGATGTCCTCGATCCGGATCTCCGGGGAGCGTGTCGCCGGCCCCCCTTCGCCGCCGCCGCCGAGGATGTGGACGTGCGGGTCGATGAGTCCCGGCACGACGCTCTGGCCGGCCGCGTCCACGATCTCCGGCTCGAGGCTATCGATCTTGAGACGCCCCGGATCGGCCACCGCCGCAATGACGCCGCCCGCGAGAAGGATGTCCTTTGGCCCGAGCGGCTCGGGAGCGAAGACCTGTCCGCCGCGGATGAGGGTGAACATGGGCGCCTCCTGGAACGGGTGAAGGCCTTAAATTAGCACGCCTGTCGGGGCTTCGCAAGCGCCGGGCGGCAGCCGCCGCGGCGTTTTGATATTCGGCGGCGGTTTGAGTAGAATAGCCCCGCGGCCATGGGTACCTACGAAGACGAATTCCAGTCCATCAAGTGGTTTGTCGACCGCGTGACCGAGCTCTTCCTCTTTCCCAAGAAGATCGACCTCCGCGGCGGCGAGAACTTCGTCCGGGAGGGGCCGAATATCATCATCGGGAACCACATCGGGGCGTACAAAGACGTCTCTGTCCTCCTCCGCACCGTGCCCCGGATGATCTATTTCACCGCCAATAAGATGTTCTTCAACAGGCAGGAGGCGAGCGAGCTCGTCCTCCGCCATCTCCACCGGCATATGGGGAAATTCGGCGGCTTCGTCCACCTCCTCCTCATCCCGTTCTATTCCTACATGGTCGACTTCGTCTCCGGCCACATCGCCCGGATCGGGACCATCCCCGTCGACATCTACGGCAGCAAGCGCGAGTCTATCCTCAAGTGCCAGGACTATCTCAAGAAGGGACGGGCCGTCATCGCCCTGCAGGGGCGAGGCCGCGTCCTGCCCAAGGACCCCAATCCTTATGTCCAAGAATTCCGGCGCGGTGTCTCCATCATGGCCTACAACCTCTATAAGGAGAGCGGCCTCTCGGTCCCGGTGACGCCGCTGTCCATTTTCGGAACGCATATCATGTGGGGGGTGCCGGCGACGATCAAGATGAATGTCGGCCGGCCTCTGTTCGTCAAGGATTACTGGACCGGCGAGGAGATCTCGACCGTCGAGGCCTTCCGGGCGGCGCTGCAGCGGACCGTCACCGGCCTGTTCCGCGAGAGTCTGAGCTGGTGAGCGAAACGGGGAACTGAGGAGGGACCTATGGGACTCGAAGGCATGCTGATCGCAAAAGGCGAGAAGGACCTGTTCCTTCTTCCGAAGATGGCCAACCGTCACGGCCTGGTGGCCGGCGCGACGGGCACGGGAAAGACGGTCACGCTCCAAGTCATGGCCGAGCGCTTCAGCTGCATCGGCGTCCCGGTCTTCATGGCCGACGTCAAAGGCGACCTGGCCGGGGTCAGTCAGCCGGGCGTGATGAACCCGAAGATCCAGGAGCGCATCGTCAAGCTGAAGCTCGGCGATTACGCCTTCGAAGGAAGTCCCGTGACCTTCTGGGACATCTTCGGCGAGCAGGGCCATCCCGTGCGGACGACCGTCTCCGACATGGGGCCGCTCCTCCTCTCGCGCCTCCTCAATCTCAACGACGTCCAAAGCGGGGTCATGAGCATCGTCTTCCGCATCGCCGACGACAGCGGGCTCCACCTCCTCGACTTCAAGGACCTCCGGGCGCTGGCCCAGTATGCCGGGGACCACCCTGACGAATTCGAAACGGAATACGGCCGGATCTCACCGGCCAGCATCGGAACGATCCAGCGGAACCTGTTGACGCTCGAGGACCAGGGGGCCGAGGTGTTCTTCGGCGAGCCGGCCCTCGAGCTCGAGGACCTCATGCAGACCGACGGCTCGGGCCGGGGCCAGATCAACATCCTCGCCTCCGACAAGCTCATGATGATGCCGCGGGCCTATTCGACCTTCCTGCTGTGGCTGATGTCCGAGCTCTTCGAGCGGCTGCCCGAGGTCGGCGATCAGGACAAGCCGCGGCTCGTCTTCTTCTTCGACGAAGCGCACCTCCTGTTCGCCGACGCCCCGCAGGTCCTGCTGGAGAAGATCGAACAGGTCGTCCGTCTCATCCGCTCCAAGGGCGTGGGCATCTACTTCGTCACCCAGAATCCCCTCGACATCCCCGACGTCATCCTCGGTCAGCTCGGCAACCGTGTCCAGCACGCCTTGCGGGCCTTCACGCCCCGGGACCAGAAGGCGGTCAAGTCGGCGGCCGAGACCTTCCGTCAGAACCCCAAGGTCGACGTCGAAACGGCCATCACCCAGCTGGCCACCGGCGAAGCCCTGGTCTCCTTCCTCGACGAGAAGGGCCAGCCGGGGATCGTCGAACGGGCCTACGTCCTGCCGCCCCACAGCCGCATCGGGCCGATCATGCCCCCGGAGCGCCAGGCGATCATCCAAGGCTCGGTCCTCTTCGGGCATTACGAGAAGACCGTTGACCGCGAGTCGGCCTACGAGATGCTGAAAGCGCGGGCCGAAAAGGCGGCGGCGGAGGCCCAAGCCCAGGCACAGGCCCAAGCCGAGGCCCGGCAGTCCCCTTACCAGTATCCGCCCCCTTCGGGCCAGGGCCGGTCCCAATATCCCCAGCCCCAGGCGCCGAGGCGGCCGGCCGGCCGGCAGAAGGACACGCTGATCGAAGCCATGGCCAAGAGTGCCGCCCGGTCGGTCGGCAGCAACCTCGGCCGCCAGATCCTGCGCGGCGTCCTCGGCTCGATCTTCGGCGGCAAGCGCTAAGAAATAAGAAGGGGTCAAACCTACCTTTCGTTACTTTTTTCTGCCGTTTTCGCTGGCTCTGCCGGTTCCGCACAAGAAAGTAACGAAAGGTAGGTTTGACCCCTTCTTCTTTTACGTAGACCTGGCCCCTTCCTTTTTGTTACAATTCCCGGGCTTTGACGTCCACCCCGCTTTTCCCGAATTTCCCCCGAGGACGGTGAACCATGTTCAAAGGACACCCTAAAGGCCTGTTCGTCGCCTTCTTCGCCAACATGGGCGAACGCTTCGGCTTCTACACCATGGTCAGCATCTTCGTCCTGTTCATGCAGGCGAAGTACGGACTTTCCGCCGCCGCCGCGGGCTCGATCTACGCCACCTTCCTGGTCGGCGTCTACATCTTCCCCCTGCTCGGCGGCTTCCTGGCCGACCGCTTCCTCGGCTACGGCCGGACGATCAGCCTGGGCATCGTCGTCATGTTCATCGGCTACGTCCTGCTGGCCCTGCCGACGGCGATGAACACCGGGTTCCCGCTCGTCGTCACCGCGCTGGCCATCGTGGCCCTGGGCACGGGCCTGTTCAAGGGCAACCTCCAGGCCCTCGTCGGCAACCTCTACGACGACCCCAAGTACTCGGGGATGCGCGACCGGGCGTTCAACATCTTCTACATGGGCATCAACATCGGGGCCATGTTCGCCCCGTCGGCCTCCATGGCCGTGTGCAACTGGATCCTGAGCAAGGCGCACTTCGTCTATGACGCCCGCATACCGGCCCTGGCCAATAATTTCCTCCAGGGCAAGCTGGCCGACGCGTCCTCGTTCCTGGCCATCGCCCAGGGCCAGGACCCGACCGTGACCATCGACACGCTGGGCCGCTTCTCGACGGACTACATCAATACCCTGAGCAAGTCCTACCACTTCGGCTTCGGCGTGGCCTGCATCAGCCTCATCCTCTCGATGATCATCTTCTGGGCCTTCCGCAAACACTACCAAGCGGCCTCCCTGACCGAGCGCCAGAAGGCCAAGTCCGCGGCCTTCAAATCCCAGGTCGTCGAGCTCACCCGCGAACAGACGCGCGAGCGCCTCGTCGCCCTCGGCCTCGTCTTCTTCGTGGTCATCTTCTTCTGGATGGCCTTCCATCAAAGCGCCGTCACCTTGATGTTCTTTGCCCGGGACTACACCGTGCCCAGCGTCAGCAAGGCGACCAACCTCTGGTTCGACATCACCGGCCTCCTGACCATCTTCCTCTCGGTCCTCGGCCTGGTCTTCCTCGATCCGGAAAGCTTCGGGACGGCTGGCCCGCCTCCTGGGCGGCCTGTCCTTCGTCGTCTTCGGCGTCCTGGCCTACTTCCGCTACAACAGCTACGCCGTGACGAATCCCTTCCAGCCCCAGATGTTCCAGCATTTCAATCCGTTCTTCATCGTCGTCCTGACGCCCATCGTCGTGGGCATCTTCGGCTGGCTCAACCGCAAGGGCAAGGAGCCGTCGGCACCGCGCAAGATCGGCGTCGGCATGCTGCTGACCGCCGCGGCCTATGCCATCCTGGTCGCGGCCTCGCTCGGACTGGCCAGTCCGAAGGCCCTCGGGGGCTTCGTCGCCCCGGCGGCATCGCAAGTCTCCGTCTACTGGCTCATCTCGACCTATTTCATGCTGACGATCGCCGAGCTCTTCCTCAGCCCGATCGGCATCTCGTTCGTCTCGCGCGTCGCCCCGCCCAAGTACAAAGGCCTGATGCAGGGCGGCTGGTTCGCCGCCACGGCTGTCGGCAACTCGCTCGTCGGCGTCACGGCCTGGTTCTGGATGCGCGTGCCGCTCTGGGCGGTGTGGGCCATCC
Organism: Candidatus Aminicenantota bacterium; assembly: GCA_963743205.1. Classification (GTDB taxonomy): domain Bacteria; phylum Acidobacteriota; class Aminicenantia; order Aminicenantales; family Saccharicenantaceae; genus RBG-16-66-30. The sequence continues at coordinate 415,967 of CAVUOW010000005.1, read as the reverse complement.
TGGCCGGCGCCTGCGTGCTCTCGGCCGCCTTCATCTTCGCCGTCATGAAGCGGTTGGAGAGAGCGGCCAGCGCCTAGCGGCCGGCCGGTCAGAGGATCGTTTTTTTCTTTGCGAGATAGTAGAGATAGTTCGCGTAGGTGACGTCCGGCGGGACGCGGTGGTCGACGCACGGCAGATAGCCGCCGCGCTCGACCAGAGGCCGCAGCTTGTCGAGCTCGCGGTCGATGGCGTCCTTGCCGGCGATCAGCGCCAGCTTGTTGACGCCGCCCAGCAGGAGCACGTCGTCGCCGTAATCGTTCCTCAGCTTCCAGGGGTCCGTATGCGCGGCCTCGATGGGGAACATGACGTTGATGCCGCCCCGCAGCCATCCCGGCACGAGGTCGTAGATGCGTCCGTCGCAGTCGAGGACGTTGACGAAAATGCCGCGCGCCTTGAGGGCGTCGGTGATGCGCTTGTAGCGGGGCACCATGAGCTCCTCGAAGAGCTTCGGCGACATGAGCGGGCCGTGGTTGTAGCACATGTCCTCCCACCACCAGGCCACGTCGACCTCTCCGCCGGCGGGAATGTGGCGATCGATGAGCTCGAGATCCATCCGGGTGATGTGCTCCATCATCTCCTCGACCCAATCCCGGTCGGTCATCAGGGCGATCGACAGGTTCTCGAGGCCCATCCAGTCCCTGAGCCAGCCGTAGAGCGAGCCACAATGGAAGAGGATGGGCATGTCCGCGGCGTGGGCCGCCGCGATCGCGGCTTTGACGTCGCCGACCCGGCCGGTGCGCCGAGGATCGAGCCGCTCGTCGCGGAGCCTATCCCAATCCTCCCGTGTCTCGACCGCGAACTTGAGGAACTTGGGCATCGAGGAGTCGTAGTCCAGCATCTCTGTCAGGGCCCCGTCCTTCGTCTGGACGATGCGCCGCTCGCCCCTCCGCTCGACCGTCTTCTCCTCGAACTCGGGGAAGAGGCCCCTCTTGACGGGCACCTCCGGCATGATCTCCAGCCCCTCGAGGCCGAGATGCCTTTCGACGTCCCTGTTGTTCAGGCACTCTGCGGGCAAGCCCTGATCGTGCCAGACGGCGATCGTCTTGTCCCAATAGCCGAACTCCATGTCGGGGACGCGGTCCGGCTTCTCCCAGCGGAAAACCTTGTTGAATCGTTCTCGGGTGGTCATGGGTGGGACGATGATATCCCGGGGACCCTCGCTCGTCAACCCGGCGCCCCCGGTCTCAGGCGCGTTGAAATGAGCCTCGGCCTGTACTAGAATAAGGCAGGGATCGGAGCGGTCAATATGAGCGTTCGGATAGGTTGCCGGAGCTTTTTCGCCCTCCTGGGCTTGGCCTTCTTCCTCGCCTCCGGCTGCGCCCGGAAAAGCCCCGTTCCCGCCGTCGTCGTCGCCGCAGACGCCGGCTGGCACGAACGGACCGCGGCCGCCGAGATCCGCCGCTACATCTACCTGCGGACGGGCGTTCTCCCCGGCCTCAGGGAAGCCCGGACGTTCTCTGGCATCCCCGGCGGGGCCGTGGCCGTGGTCGAAAAAGGCGGCTCCCTCGCCCGGGGAATCGAAGACCCCGGCGCGGCCGCCCGGATCGCCTCACTCGGGACCGAGGACTACTGGCTCAAGACCCTCGCCAAAGGCTCCGGCCGCGTCGTCCTTGTGGCCGGCGGAGGAGGCCCGGGCGTTCTCTACGGCGCTTACCAGCTCGCCGAGATGCTCGGAGTCCGCTTCGGTCTCGACGGCGACGTCGTTCCCGACGGGAGCATCACGATGCCGGGGCTCGATCTCGACGAGGCGGGGCACCCCCTCTTCGCCGTCCGCGGCATTCAACCTTTCCACGACTTCCCCGAGGGCCCGGACTGGTGGACGCTCGAGAGCTACAAGGCCATCATCGGCCAGCTCCCCAAGCTGCGGATGAATTTCTTCGGCCTCCATACCTACCCGGAGAACCCGAGCAAGGAACACGGCGCCACGCCCAACGCCGAACCCACGGTCTGGATCGGCCGCGAAGGCGATTTCCGTCCCGACGGGACGGTCACGGCGAGCTACCCGTCGAGCTACCAGAACACGGCCCGGGGCAACTGGGGCTACGAATCCCGGAAGACCGGCGATTTCCACTTCGGCGCCTCCCTTCTCTTCGAGCGCGACGATTTCGGCAACGATGTCATGGACGGCTTCAGCCCCGACCCGGCCACACCCGAGGCCTCGAACGAGGTTTTCAACCGGGCCGCGGCCGTCTTCCGCAACGCCTTCAGCCTGGCCCGGCGCCTCGGAGTCCAGACCTGTGTCGGGACGGAGACGGCGCTGACCGTGCCTGACCTGGTCAAGAAGCGCCTGACCGATTCGGGCCTCGACCCGAAAGACCCGGCGGTCGTGAAGGGCCTTTACAAGGCCATGTTCGGGCGTATCGCCGCGGCCTATCCCGTCGACTACTATTGGTTTTGGACGAACGAGGGTTGGACCTGGGACGATGCCTCTCCCGAGGCGATCAAGGCGGTGACCACCGACCTGGACATGGCCGTCCAGGCCTGGAAGGAGGTTGCGCCGCCGTTCCGTTTGGCCACCTGCGGCTGGGTGCTCGGACCGCCCTCGAACCGGACGCTGTTCGACCAGGCCCTTCCCAAGGACGTGGCCATGAGCACGATCAACCGTGAGGTCGGCAAGGCGCCCGTCGACCCCGGCTTTGCCAGAGTCCACGGCCGGTCTCTCTGGGCCATCCCTTGGATGGAAGACGATCCCGCGCTGACTTCGCCTCAGCTCTGGGCCGGCCGGATGCGCCGGGATGCCGCCGACGCCTTGCGCTACGGCTGCGACGGGCTTCTCGGCATCCACTGGCGGACGCGCGTTCTTTCGGCCAACGTCCTGGCTTTGGCCCGGGCGGCCTGGGACCAGGGTTGGAACACCCTGCCGCGAAGGGTCGCCGACGACATCGGACCCATCACCGGCCAATACGTCAGCTTCAAAGGCCAGGCGATCGCCGGCGCCGGCGGCCGGGCCGCGGTCTACGAGGATGTTCGCGACCGCGTCTTCGGCTATCACTTGAAGGTCCCCAACGGCGTCTACACCGTGACCCTCCAGTTCGTCGAAGGCTCTGTCGACCGGCCCCGCGGCCGCGTCTTCGATGTCATCATCCAGGGCCGCAGAGTCGCCGACAACCTCGACATCTTCGCCCGGGCCGGCCGGTTCAAGGCCCTCGACCTCGAGTTCGGAGGCGTCGAAGTCGCCGACGGGAATCTGGTCATCGATTTCGCCGACCGCATCCATTACCCGGTCCTGGCCGGACTCGTCGTCGCCAGCCAAGGCTTCGTCAGAAAGATCAACTGCGGCGGCCCGGCCGTTCTCGACTACGAGGCCGACGGGCCGGAAACCGAGCGGCACCTCGGCGCCCTCGACCTCTACAGGGACTGGGCCCGGGCCCAATTCGGTCCGGAGGCGGCCGAGGAGATCGCGGCGATCTTCGCCCGCATCGACGGCCGTCACCCGGTCCCGGTGACCTGGATCGGCGGACCGGGCAACATCCAGCCCGATCCCAGGCCATGGGACGAAGTCGGTCCCGCCTACGTGTTCGCCGACGAATTGGCCGCCCTCGGGACCCGCATCGCCGGCGAAGGGAACAAGGAGCGCTTCGGCTACTGGCTGGCGAGCTTCCGTTACATGCGCGACGTCGCCCGCTTCAACGGCCTCTGGGCGACCTACAACAAGGCTGTCGATGCCGCCAAGGCGGCGGGGACCGAGACCGCGCGGAAGGAGATCCTCGAAACGCAGGCCCTTCCTGTCCGGACCGAGATGGCGGCAGCCCTCAAGCGTATTTTTGACGCCCTGCTGGCCACAGCCAGCACGACCGGCGAGCTGGGCACGATCGCCAACTGGGAGCAGCACCTGCTGCCGGGCGCCTGGGAGCGGCCCGGTGCCGAGCTCGCCAAGATGCTCGGCCGCGACCTGCCGGCCGATCTCGTCCTGCCGCGCGGCTATGACGGTCCGCTGCGGGTCATCGTTCCGGCCGTGCGGACTTCGGTCGAATCCGGCGAGCCGCTCGCCCTCAAGGTCCTCGTCCTGGCCAAAAGCGAGCCGGGATCCGTGGAGCTCTTTTGGCGGAACATGGGTCCCGGCGCCTTCCGGGCCATTCCGTCTCGAGCACAAGACCCGGGGCGTGTACACCGTGACCCTGCCGGCGCCGGCGGATGCGATCGAATACTACGTCGAGGTCAAAGCGGGCAGCGAAACGGCCCGTTTCCCGGTCACGGCCCCGGCGCTATGCCAGTCCGTGATCGTCCTCCCGGAGGCGAGATGAGCGAAACCGCGTCGGCACCCTCCTTGCCCCGGACGATCGTCCTTCCGAAGAGGCTTCGGGCCGCTGAGGTCGTCGCGGCTCTCGGTGAGCTCCGGCATATGCCCGCGGACGGCCCCGTGACATTCGATTTCCGGGAGGTCGAGGAGTTCGACAGCTCGACGCTGGCTTTCCTGGGCCACCTTTCCGAGTGCCAGCCCGGGGCCGTGGCCGTCAACATCCCCGAAGCGCTGGCCCGGGCCGAGGCGGGCTTTGCCCGCCGGCCGGGGGCCTGCTGGCCCGAGGTCGCGGCCGCGCCGCCGACCGGAAGCCGGCGCAGCCGCTTTCTGCAAGCCTTTGCCGATCATTTCCTCGCCCGCGTCAAAGTGCTGGGACAGTTCCTGTCCATGTTCGGCGACGAGGTCTATCACATCGGGCGATATCTCAAAAGGCGGAAAGGAGTCTATCCGGGCGAGACTTGGAACCAGATGTTCTTCATGGGCTACAAGTCCTTCCCCATCGTCTGCCTGCTCCTCTTCCTCGTCGGCATAACGATCTCGATCACCTCGGTCGAACAGCTCCAGCTCTACGGCGCCGATATCTACATCGCCGATCTCATCGGCTATGCCATGCTCCGGGAGCTCGTCCCGCTGATGACCGGTGTCATCCTCGCCGGCAAGGTCGGCGCCGCGGTCACCGCGGAGCTGGCCAGCATGACCGTCCTCGACGAGGTCGATGCCCTGCGGACCATGGGTGTCGTCCCGGAAAAGTTCCTCATGGTCCCCCGGCTCATCGCCATCACCCTCGTCGTGCCTCTCCTCGTGGCCATGGCCGACGTCGCCGGCATTTTCGGCGGCATCGTCGTCGCCCGGGTCAAGTTCGATATGCTTCCGTCGGCTTTTATCACCGAAATGGTCACCACCGTCGACTGGACCGATTTCATGTGGGGACTCGTCAAGACCGTCGTCTTCGGCTGGGCCGTCGTCGTCGGCGCCGGTTTCAAGGGATTGACGGTCGGCCGCAGCGCCGAGGAGGTCGGCCGGGCGACGACGGAATCGGTGGTCCTGTCGGTCACCATGATCATCATCATCGACTGCATCTTCGCCTTTGTGATCTACTGACCATGGATATCATCACCGCCAGCGACCTGACTGTCGGCTACGGCCGGACCGAGGTCCTCTGCGACCTCGCGTTCTCGATCCCCGAGGGCCTCATCACGGCCGTCGTCGGGATCAGCGGTTCGGGAAAATCGACCCTGCTCAAGACGCTGGCCGGCCTCCTGCCTCCCCTCGGCGGGGGATTCGACTTCGCCGGCAGTCCCGTCGACTACCGCTCCGAGGCCTCGCTCAGCCGCCTCTACGCCAAGATCGGAGTCCTCTACCAGGACGGCGCCCTGCTCAACGGGCTGAACCTCTACGAGAATGTGGCCCTGCCCATCCGCATGCACTACCCGGAGCTGCCCGAGGGGGTCGTCGGCGACATGGTCCACGCCGGCCTGGCCCAGGTCGAGATGGCCGACAGCGCCGAGAAGTACCCTTCCGAGCTCTCGGGCGGCATGCGCAAGAGGGGGGCCCTGGCCCGGGCCCTCGTCCTCGACCCGGACGTCGTCTTCTGCGACGAGCCCTCTTCAGGCCTCGATCCGATCACGTCGCACCGGCTTGACGACCTCCTTCTCAGCCTCAGGGAGCGCAACACCATGACCCTCGTCGTCGTCACCCACGAGCTGCGGTCGATCGAGAGGGTGGCCGACCGGGTGCTGTTGCTCAACGACGGGGGCATTCGATTTTCGGGAGCGTACGCTGATCTGGCCCGCACGGACGACGACTTTGTCCGGACATTCTTCATGAGGAAGGTCCATCATGATGACGCATGAGCAAAAAACCCGGCTGGGGGTCTTTCTATCCCTGGCGACGGTCATCTTCGTCGCCGTGGCGGGGTTCTTCATCCTGCCCAAGCTCCGCGACCCCGGCTCAGTCTATACGATCAAGTTCCGCGACACCTCCGTCCACGGCCTCCTCATCGGCTCGCTCGTGAAGTACCGGGGCGTCGAGATCGGCCGGGTCGTCGGGATCAAAGTGAGTTCCACGGACCTGGATTGCGTCCACATCGATGTCAAGATCCGGCCGGGGCTGACCATGAAGACCGACATGCGGGCCACCCTGGTCTACGCCGGCCTGACAGGGCAGAAGTTCATCGAGATCAGCGGCGGCACGCTCGCCTCGCCGAACCTCAAGCCGTACGGGGAGATCTCCACGGCGCCGGGCCTCGGGGAACGCGCCGACGACATCATCAACAATGTCGAGACGACGGCCAAGCGGATCACCGAGCTACTGGCTCCGGAGAACATCGCCCGGATCTCGGCCTTCCTGGAGAACGCCGAGAAGAGCTCCGCGGCCCTCTCCGGGGTCCTCGAATCCCGCCGGTCGTCCCTCGACAACACCCTGGCCAGCTTCGAGAAGGCCTCGGTCGAATTCGCCCGGGCGACGGAGAAATTCGTGCCCTTGACGGAGGACCTCGACCGCCTCATCAAGACGGTCGAGGCGAACTCCCAGCAGACCTTAGGCAACATCTCTCAGCGCTTCTCGGCCGAAGAGATGGGTCTGGTCATCAAAGACGTCCGCGACTTCCTCGCCTCGGCGTCTGTCAGCATGAAGAAGGTCGAAAGCGTCCTCCTCGGGCAGCAGTCGGAGCTGACCCGGACGTTCAGCGGCCTCGGCGCCGCCATCGAGAACCTGGCCCGGTTCGCGCGCGAGATCGCGGACGAGCCGACGGCCATCCTGAGGACACGAAAGGACAAAAAATGATGAGGAAACTGGCCCTCCCCCTCGCAGCGGTCCTCCTTCTTGCCGGCTGCTTCTCCACGCCGAGCAAGAGGTACTTCCAGATCGTGGCCATGGACACGGGTGCGGAGTTCCATCCCAAGATCGGCGAGGTCCTCTATATCGAACCCGTCCGTGTCGACCCCCTCTACGACGATTTCCGGGTCATCTACCGCGTCTCTCCCTACGAGATCAAGTACTATTCGTCCGTATTCTGGGCCAGCAAACCCGATGGTCTCGTCCGGGAGGCGATGAGAGATTACCTCGTGCGGAAAGAGGGCTTTCCGCGGATCACGCTCGACGTCCTCCTGGGCGACCCGGTCATCGCCCTGCGCTCGAACATCCGGCTCATCGAGGAGATCGACAATCCGACCGTCTGGTTCGGCCGGCTGGCCATGGACCTCGAGTTCATCGACTTCAAGTCCGGCGCTCGTCCTCGCCCAACACTCGTTCGATAAGCGGCTTCCGCTCGCCGGCCGAAAGTCCCAATTCCTGCCGACGGTCGTATCCGGGATCCTCGTCGAAGAGCTCGATATCGCCGTCCGCAAGCTCGCCGACGCTCGCGCCGCCAAATAACCTGTCGCGCCGGCCTCAGGCCGACTTCAGCCAGCCGCGCTCGATCTCTTCGAGGGTCCGGCCCTTGGTTTCGGGCAGGTAGAACCACATGAACACAAGGTCCAGACCGCACATCGCGGCATAGATCCAGAAGGCCGTCGCCGGGTGGAACCGGTCGGAGATGATCGGGAAAGTCAGGGTGACGAGGAAGTCGGCGAACCAGAGGATGAGGGTGGCCAGGCCCATGGCGCTGCCGCGGACCTTGATGGGGAAGATCTCGGCCATGACCACCCATACGAGCGGCCCCATGGCCGAGGCGAAGAAGGCGATGTAGAGCAGGATGATGAAGAGCAGGGCCGAGGCCGGAAGGAAGGGGAACTTGAACGCGGCCCCGAGAAGAACGAGCGAGACGCCCATGCCGCCCGTGGCGACGAGCAGGAGCGGACGCCGTCCGACCTTGTCGGCGAGGACGATGGCCACGACCGTGAAGAGCATGTTGACCAGGCCGACGATCGTCGATTGGCCGATGGCCGACATCCGGGCGAAGCCGGCGCCCTCGAAGATGCGGGGGGCGTAATAGAGGATGGCATTGATGCCCGTGATCTGCTGGAAGACCGCCAGCACGATGGCGATGAGGAGCGGCCGGCGGAAGGCGGGGCTGAAGAGCTCGCGGAAGGAGCCCTCCTCGAGGGCCAGGGTGTCCTTGATCTCGCGGATCCCGACGGCCGCGGCCTCGGCGGTGTCGGCCCGGGTGAGGACGGTCCGGGCCTCGTCCTCGCGGCCGTTCTTGACCAGCCAGCGCGGGCTCTCCGGGACGCGCAGGAGCAGCAGGAAGAAGAAGATCGAGGGGACGGCCCCCAGGCCGAACATCCAGCGCCAATTCGAGGGGCCGGCACCGGCGAACATCCAGTTGACGAAGTAGGCCAGGAGGATGCCGGTGACGATGGCCAGCTGGTTGACCGAGACGAGAGCGCCCCGCACGCGGGCCGGGGCGACCTCGGCGATGTAGAGCGGCGAGAGGACGGCCGCCGAGCCGATGCCCAGGCCGCCGATGAACCGGAAGATGACGAAAGCGGTGATCGTCCGCGGCAGGGCGCAGCCGACGGCCGAGACGAAAAAGAGGACGGCCGAGACGAGCATGAACCGCCGCCGGCCGATCCGGTCGCTGATCGGCCCGGCCAGTCCGGCCCCGAACATGCAGCCGATGAGGACGACGCTCACCGCCCAGCCCTCCTGGAGGGAGTTGAGCGAGAACTGCTCCTTCATGTAGCGCGTCGCGCCGGCCACGATGGCCGTGTCGAAGCCGAAGATCAGCCCGCCGATGGCCGCCACGAGCGTGATGGCGATGACGTAAAACCCGGCTTTCTTCATGCGGACCTCAAAACGGGGACCGGCAGGGAGCGGATTCTTAGGAGCGACCCGCAGAATCGTGGCCGAGCACTCGAGGGCACGATTCTGATAAATATCCGAAAAGAGCGTCCCCTGCCTCTATTGTCGGCCATTGAATTCCCTGAGCGCCTCGAACATGGCGACGACGTTGGCGACGGGAACGTTGGCCTGGATGTTGTGGACGGCGTTGAAGACGAAGCCGCCGCCGGGGCTGAAGATCCGGCAGCGTTCGAGGACCTCGTCCCGGACGGCCTCCGGGGTGCCGAAGGCCAGGGTCTTCTGCGTGTCGACGCCCCCTCCCCAGAAGACGATGTCCCGGCCGAACTCCTCCTTGAGCCTCAGGGCGTCCATGCCGGCGGCCGAGACCTGGACCGGGTTGAGGATGTCGAAGCCGCTTTCGATGAAGGCCGGGATGAGGCTGCGGACGGCACCGCAGGAGTGCTTGAACGATCTCCAGTTGGTGTGGCCGTGGATCCAGTCGTTGATGCGCCTGTAGTACGGAAGGTAGAGCTCGCGGAAGGCCGCCACCGAGCAGAAGGTCGATTGCTGCGTCCCGAAGTCCGTGCCGCAGATGAACGCGGCCTGGACCTGGTCGCCGACTCGTTCGCGGAGGCGCGCGAGGTTGCCGAGGGCGATCTCGGTCTGGCGCTCGAAGACCTTATGGACGTAGGGGCGGCGGGTCAGGGTCGAGACGTACCACTCCTCGATGTCCCGGATGCCCTTCGGGTGCTTGAGCCCGGGGGCGGGGACGAGGGCGATGTCGCCGAGGGCGGTGCCGCCGAAGCTGGCGATCACGCCTCTCCCGGTGGCCGCTGCGCGGCCGCTTTCGGCCTCGTAGTGGGCGAGTGTCGCTTCGGACAGAGGCCCGAACTCCTGGAGATTGTCCTCGGGGTCGAGGGTGGCGTCGTCGATGGGTTCCTGGCGGATGATCGTATCGAAGAAGAAGCCGTTCTTGGGCAGCCGTCCGGAGGGCGGGGCCGAGCGGTCGCCCCCGGGAAAGACGAGCGTGTCGTCGTTATCGTCCTTGGTCGTCCTGAAATTCCCGGACATGAGGACCTCGGTCCCGTCGTCCATGCGCCAGGGGGTCCAGTTCTCGTTGCGGTAGCCGAACATCGTGTCCGGCCCGTACACGCCTTCGACGTCGATGCCGAGCGCGGTCTGGAGGTCGTCGTCGATCCAACCCAGCATCTGGTAGGGTTCATGGACCTTGACCAGGCGCTTGTCCAGGCCGTAGTGCTCGCGGAGGCCGATGACGCACTTGACGTGCATGCCGGTGACGGCCGTGCCGTTGAAGTCGACGGGGATGCGGTCGGGTTGTCGATGGGTGAGGGCGGCGTCCAGGCGCTCGCGGCCGGTCATGGTCATGGGAGCCTCCTTGGCCCCCCAAGATTACCGATTTCGCCGCGGGTTTGCAATAAATCGGGAACCGGACGGGATCGAGCTCAGGCGTGCTTGACGAACGTCCCGGCGCGATAATCGCGGAAGGCCGTGCGCAGCTCCTCCTGCGTGTTCATGACGATCGGCCCCTGCCAGGCCACGGGCTCGCCGAGGGGACGGCCGGACATGAGGAGAAAACGGACCGGGGAGTCGGTCGTCGTCACCCGGATCCGGCTGCCGTCGCCGAAGAGGACGACGGCGTGGTCACCTTGGACCGGTTTTCTTTCGAGCTCGAAGTAGCTGGCGGGCTCGACGTCGTAGGAGGACGCCGGGGCCTCGGCCGCAAAGCACCCCTCGCCCTCGAAGACATAGGCGATGACGGTGTGGCCGGGCTTGGTCGGATGGACGAACTCGGCCTGCCGCGGGACCGAGACGTCGATGTACTCGGGGCCGGTGACGATGTCTCGGACAGGGCCGCGCGTCTTCCCGACCGACCCGCAAATGACGCGAGCGACGACGCCGCCGGGCAGGCCGACCTCGGGGATGTCCGCCTTCTTCACATCCCGATAGCGCGGGTCCATCATCTTCCGGGACGCCGGCAGATTGGCCCAGAGCTGGAAGCCGCCCATGCGGCCGTCCTTGGCCCCCTTGGGCATCTCCTGGTGGATGATGCCGCTGCCGGCCGTCATCCACTGGACATCGCCGGGGCCGATGACGCCGCTGTTGCCCATGCTGTCGCCGTGCTCGGCCGTGCCGCGGATCATGTAGGTGATCGTCTCGATGCCGCGGTGAGGGTGCCAGGGGAAGCCCGGCAGGTATTTCGCTGGGTCGTCCTGGCGGAAGTCGTCGAACATGAGGAAGGGATCGAACATCGGCACTTCGCGGAAGCCGAAGCCGCGGCGGAGGTGGACGCCGGCGCCCTCGAGCGTGGGTTGGCTGATGAGGACCTTCTTGATCTTGCGGGTCTTGTCCATGACACCCTCCTGACATCTTCTATTTTAGCACGTCCGCGGCGCAAGGAACGGGGTGTCCCCCGGCCCCCTCACTCGCTGACGGACGGCTCGTCCGGCGGCCTCCGGCTGACCCGGCGCATCAGCAGGAAGACCGGGAAGCCGACGGCGAAGAAGATGGCGCCATAGAGGGCTTCGCGCGTCTGGGTCGCCAGGACGTTCGCGGCGATGGCCAGCATGAAGACGACGAAAACGGCCGGAAGGACGGGATAGAGGGGGACCCGATAACCCGTATAGGCCTCGCCGGAGGCTCGGGCCTTGCGCCGCAGGAAGAAGAGCGACGACGAGACGACGGCCAGGGTGATCGTGTCGAGGAACATGACATAGTTGACGATGTTCTCGAACTTCTGCAGGAGGAAGATCGAGACGAGGATGATCGCCCCGAGGAAGAGCAGGCCGAACTCCTGGGTCTGGGTCTTCGGATTGACCTTCCGGAAGATGGCCGGCAGCGTCCGGTCTTCGGCCATCGAATAGTAGACCCGGGGGATCTGCATCAGGGTGACGTTGAGGAAGCCCATGGCCGAGAGGAAGATGGCCAGGGAGACGACGAGCTTGCCGGTCTCGCCCATGGTGACCCGGGCCGTTTCCGCCGCCACAAGTTTGGCTCCGGCGATGCCGGGCACGCCGAGCACCTTGACGTAGGCCGCGTTGATGGTCAGGTAGCAGGCGAGGACGATGAGGATGCCGAAGAAGACCGCCCGGGGGACGTTGCGGCGGGCGTCGTGGACGTCGGCCCCGAAGTTGATCGTGTTCTGGTAGCCGCCGTAAGCGTAGAAGACGTAGATGAAGGCGACGCCGAGGGCGAAGAACCAGGGCCTGTCGAGGGGCAGCGCGGCCGGACCTTCGGGGACCTTCTTGGACAGGAATGCGGCCGCAGCGAGGACGGCGATCATGACGACCTTGAGAACGCTCAGGACGTTCTGGGCCCAGGCGCCCGTCTTGATGCCGAGGTAATTGATGGCCAGGAGGCCGAGGATGAGGATGACGGCCGTGATCTGGACGGTCGCGGTCGAGGGGGCCGCGCCGGGAAAGACGATGGGCGTCAGGTATTCCGCCCCGATCAGGGCCACTCCGGCGGCCCCGGCCCCGTTGAGGATGACGACGTTGGTCCAGTTGAGCATGAAGGCCAGGCCGGAGCCGTAGTTCTCGGCCACGACCTTGTAGTAGCTCCCCGGTTTGGCGAAGCGGCCGCCGATCTCGGCGAAGGTCAGGGCGCCGATGAAGCTGACCAGGCCGCCCAGGGCCCAGGCGGCGTAGAAGAGCGTCGGCGTCTTGGCCGCGGCGGCGACCATGGCCGGGGTCCGGAAGATGCCGATGCCGATGATCAGGCTGACGACGATCATCGTCGCGTCGAAGGTGGTCAGCTTCGCCTTGATGGCCATGCGGGCTCCTTGTCGGGTCCAGGCGTCTCGCGCGGTCGCGCGACCCCGGGGATGATAGAAGAACCGCCGCGGGCCGTCAAGGACGGGCGGCCGTATGCCAGCCCGGTTCGACTTGACATCTCTTCGGGCCGCGATTTATCTTCATCTCCGAAGACCAAGAAAAGGAGGGGCGTATGAGAAGATCAAAGACCTTGGCCGCGGCGGCCTTCATGATCCTGAGTTTCGCCGGAGTGCTCTTGGTGGCATCCCTGCCTGCGGGCCGGGGCGCCCCGCAGCAAGATGAGGAGGCCATTGCCAGGGCTCTCGCCGATCGTTTGCACGATAGCCTCGGTTTCGAAGGAAAGGCTCAGCCGCAGGAGAAGGCGCCCGTTCTTTATCCGCTCAAGGTTCGCGGCGGCGCCGTTCCCATCACCATCTCCACGATCCGGCGCTCCGAGGGGGGCGTCGTCGTCTACGCGCATTTCAAATTCAAACGGGGCCCCAAGGCGGCGGGTTCCGATGGCAAGGGGCTGGGGCCGGGCGAATGCGCCTGGTTCCTCCGGCGGATGAATCCGGACGAACCGTGCGAGCTCCTTTTCTACGGATTCGACACGAAGATCCATTTCAAGCCCGGCGACGCGTCCCGCGCCTCTGGATATGAGATCAGCATGGAGGTCCGGAGCAACCGCGGGGGGAAAGCGTATCCCTGGCACAAGGATTTCTTCCAAAGCTTCGCCGATCCGGCCTTCGTCACCGAGTTCTGGGTCACGAAATCCAAGGACTCAAAGTACCTGGTCGCCGGGCTGGACTAGCCCGCATCGCCCGCTCTCATTCCCAGACGATGATGCCGTGGATCGCGAGCTTGGGGATGGTCACCTTTAGACGGCCGTCCGCCCATGACCATTCGAGCCGGCCGCCATCTGGGATCCAGGCCACGGACCCCGGACTCTTCTCCGTCCTTATGGTCAGGGTGATGTTTTCGAGCGGCGGGATGAAGTCCGTGAAGCCATAGCGGTCGGGAAGGGGCATCCCGGCCGTGTTGAGGAGGTGGACCGAGAGCCGGCCGCCGGCCGTCCTTCTCAAGGCCATGTCGAGAGTAGGCGGGGCCTCGACTGTCACTGCAGGGTTAGGGAAAAGCCCCGTAACGAGTTGACCGACGAACTCCCGGAGCCAAGGATGATGGGACCGAAAATAGACCGCGCCGAGGGGCCCATAGACTGCCCCGACCTTGCCCTTGCCGAACGTATTGACCGTCGCCGCGACCTCGCCGTTGGCCCGCACGTCCCTAGTCGGATAGATGAATCCGGCCGCCTGGCCAGTCGTCAGCCTGACCTTCTGCCAGACGCCATCGGCGCTTGTGATGCCGGCGCCTGACGCCAGCTCGGCCGTCCTCTGGGCCGGCTTGCCCTCGAGATCAGCGCCCAGGATCGGCTCGAACAGACGGGCGCTCTTCTCCCCGACGAGGAGCAGGCTCCCGCCTTGCTCGACGTAATCGGTCAAAGCCCGGCGGAACCCATCCGTCAGCTTGTGCGAGTCAGGGACGACGACGAGCGGGAAATCCTTCAGACGCGGCTGGAGCTGGTGCTCGGCCAGGATGTCGACGGAATAGTGGAGATTGAGCAAGGCGTGCAGGGTGCCTTCGAGTTCGAGGAAGGCATCGCCCCACGGCGCGAAGACAGCGTCGGAGTCCTCCCAGAAGCTTTCGCTCGAAAGAAGCAGGGCGACCTGGGGGACGCTCGCGCTCTTATGGCTCACAGCCTGGCGCGCCCGGCAGAACGAGGCGACCGCCTCTTCCTGGGCGATGATCGGCTCGACGATGAATCCCGAGCGCGTGGGGGTGTGGTAGATCTGGAAACCGCCGCCCTGCATAAGGACGACGGAGGCCTCCTGCATCAAATGAACGGCCGGCTTGATCGACCACCCCAGGCCCTGGCCCTTGTCGAAGCCCCAGGCCATGAGGTCCCAGGGCATGCCGGTCGAGGCGAGATAGCGGGCCTCGAGCCGGGCCCGGTCGACCGAAAGAGAGGGAGAATAGTCGCCCGACAGGAAGTCGAGCTTGGCTTCGACCGGCTTGGGGGCGAAGGACGTGTACATCCAGTTCGAGGTCAGCTGGAGGGCAGGGTCGGCGGCGTGGACGGCGTCGATCCAGTGGCGGAGGTAGCGCTCGAAGGCCCGGCGGTGGAACATCTTCCACTCCAGCCAGCGCGGGTCGGACCGAACTTTGGGCGCGTTCGTATACCCCGTCTCGCTCGTCCAAGCCGCCAGGGCGCGCGGCGAGTAATCGAGCTGGGCCGCCCAGCATTCCCCGTCGGCCCAGACGCCGTCGAGATCGTATTTCGCCGTGACCTCTTTGAGCTGAGGGATGAGCAGCTCGTCGACATAGGGGCCGAAGACGCTCGTGGCGTTCGGATCACGCTTGCCGTCGGCGTCGACGCGGGCCCAATCAGGATGCTCGATAATGGCCTTGGTGTCCCAGACCCCCGAATAATGGATGAACAGGCCGACCCCGACGTCGCGCGTGGCCTTCCTCCAGACGGCCAGACTATCGTTGACGATACCGGGGCTGGGCCAGCCGACGGCCGTCGGATAGCCGGCCCACCCGGCGTGGCCCTTGCAGTCGTACTGGACGTAGTCGGGCTTCACCCGTTCGAGGAGGCCGCGGATGTTGGCCTCGGAGATGTCCGCGCCTAGCGAAGTGTCGGACTCTTGGGGATGGAGGTCGAAGTGCAGCCCGAAGAAAGCGTCCTTGCGGGCGATGGCCGCCGACCTCGGGAACGATGAGAGCCACGGCTTCAGCCCTCGATGACGACGCGTCCTTGCCGCAACCGAACGTCAACAGGACGAGAGCCGCGATCGGGACGAGTCGGTAGATACCGTTCCTGACGTTCATAGGACCTCCTCTTGGCGCCGTGCGCCCCGTCCGTCCGCCACGGCCCCGGCGCGGGATCGAGGCCTCCGGCTTGGGGACGGGACCCGCTCAAACCCCCTGTCTGCCGGACTTTCGGTCGCCGGTCCTGCCGATTCCGAGCAGGGAAAGAAGCCAATAGACGAGAGAGAACGACGATACCCAGATCGCGAAGTCGAGCAAGAGTCCCGTCGGGGCGGGAAAGGCCTGGACCGGCTTGAAATGGAAGAGCCAATATAGGAGCCGGGTCAAGGCATAAGAGATGACGAAAGTGATCAGATTCCGGGGCATGTTCTCTCCTCCCTCGGGGCCTTCCTTATCGGCCCAAGTCCCTGACGGCCCGCTCGACGCGCTCCAAGGCTTCACGGAGGACGGACCGGGGGCAGCCGAAATTGATGCGGACGAAGCCGTCGAGCCTCCTCCGCCGAATATCCGGCCCCGTCGCTGAAGTAGACCTGGCAGCGGTGCAGGAAGAATCGTTGAGCTTGGCCGACTCGATCGCGAGCCCCCGGCAGTCGAGGAGAGCGAGATACGTCCCTTCCGGACGGACGAAGCGGATGCCGGGGAGCCGCTCGGTGATGAACGTCCGATGAATTCGACGTTGGCCTCGAGGTAGGGCAGGAGCGCGTCGAGCCACTCCTCGCCGTGGGCGTAGGCGGCCTCGAAGGCGACGACGCCCGAGGACCTGGCCGAGATCGAAGCCCGCGCGCTCCGTCCTCGTCCTCGAACGTCTTGAGGAGGTCGGGATTGGAGGCGATGACGGCGGCCGTCGTAAGGCCGGCGATGTTGAAGGTCTTGCTCGGGGCGATCCCGGTGACCGTCCGCGCGGCGAGCTCCGGGGACAGCGAGGCGAAGACGTGATGGACGATGGCCGCTGTAGACGAGGTCGTGATGGATCTCGTCGGCGACGATCAGGAGATCGTGCTCGACGGCGATCGCGGCCCAGGTGCTCGAGTTCCTCCGCGGGTCCAGACCCGGCCGACGGGTTGTGCGGGCTGCAGAGGATGATCACCCGGCGTCCGGGCGTCGATCTTCGTGCTCGAGGTCGTCGAAGTCCATGGTGTAGCGCCGGCCGTCGAAGCGGAGCGGGTTCCGGACGACGCGGCGGCCGTTATGTCTCGACGGCGGAATAGAAGGGATGATAGACCGGCGTCTGGATGATGACCGCGTCGCCCGGGCTTCGTAAACGCGCGGACGGCATAGTTGAGGGCGGGGACGATGCCCGGCGACTTGGCCATCCAGTCCTTTCGACCGCCCAGCCGTGCCGCCGTCCGAGCCAGTCGATCGCGGCCTGCTAGAAGGTCGGCGGGACGAGCGGATAGCCGAAGATCCCGTGGTCGACCCGGCGCCTGATCGCTTCGATGACCGCCGGCGGCGCCTCGAAGTCCATGTCGGCCACCCACATCGGGATGGCGTCCTCGACCCTGAGGACCTTGCGGGGGTAGATCCACTTCAGGGACTCGGTCCCCGTCCGGTCGACGACCTTGTCGAATGGGGACATGATACCTATTCCCCTATTTCCCTTCGTTCCTTCGGGTTCGCGCACGTCTGCCCCTTATCATTTTCGGTCCCCCATTTTCTGCCGGCGGGTCGGCGCCCAGGGAAATTGGGGAATAGGTATCAGTCCCCCATTTAGATAAGGAACTTGCCGTCCTTGGCGATGGTCTTGCCCTTGGCCGTGATGGTCACCTTATCGACCAGGGCGTCGAAATGATACTTGCTCTTGTTCTTGCCGATGCCGTAGGAATCGCCGATCGCGAAATGGACGGTGCCGAAAGCCTTCTCGGCCTCGAGCATGTTCGGGCAGATCCGGGCGCCCTTGTTCGTGCCGATGCCGAACTCGCCGACGATGCGGGCCGTCGGGTCGTCGCCGACCGTCTTGATGACCTCGGCGATGCCGGCGCCGGTGAAACCGACAAGCTTCCCTTCCTTGAAGGTCATCGTGCCGTGGCCGAGCTTGTCGTCGATGAGGCCGATGACGATCTTGCCCGTGAACGTCTCCTCGACCGGGGCCGTGAAGCACTCGCCGGCCGGCAGGTTGCCATGCACGCCTTTCTTGGAGATGTTGCCGATGTCGGCGTCCCACCTCCGGCCCTTGACGCTGAAGGCGATCTTCGTCCCGGCCGCGTTCTCGATGACGACATCGTCCGCGTCCTTCATCGCGCGCATCACCTTCTTCGTGAACTTGGCCATCTCCGAGAAGTCGATGGCCACCAGCCGCTCCATCATGTCCCGGGTGATGCCCGGCATCATGCAGATGCGGCCGTGCTTGGCCCCCTCGGCGACCATGAAGCCGCGGAAGGGCTTCTCGGCGAACCGGCCCTCGAGGAGGTAGGTCGTAACGTTGGCGCCGCGAATGAGCTCCTTGAACTGGCGAGTCGGCCCGGTGATGGGCCGCAGCGTCTCGGTCATGAGATAGGTCGTCGTCTCGGCGCCGGCCTGTTTGGCGTAGAACGCCAGAGGCCTCGGCGATCTCGAGCTTCTGCGTATCGGTGACGAGCAGGTACTTTTCGCCCTTCCGGAGCCGGAGGGCCTGGTTGATGGCCCGGTCGGCCGCCGCGTAGAGCCTAGTCGATTTCATGATTGGCCTCCGTTCTTATCATGCCGCTATTTCTGCCGCCGCGCGTCCCAGTAGACGAAGCCGCACAGGAGGACGAACGCGACGAGGCTGATGATCTGACCGTAGCTCGAGAACCAGGGCCAGGGCGTGCCGTCGACCCAGCGCCCGCCCTCGAGCACCATGGGGATGCCCACGCTGATGGCCTGATCGACCTTGAGGAGCTTGAGGACGGCCAGGACGATGCCCATGAGGGCGCCCCCGGCGATGAACCCGGACGAGATGAGCGTGCCGCGGTTGTTGCGCCGCTCGGCCAGCTCCTTGTCTTTGGTCGACGACTTGACCAGGTGGGAGATGAACCCGCCGACGAGGAGCGGCGTCGTCAGCGGCAGGGGCAGGTACATGCCCAGGGCGAAGGCGAGCGGCGGCACCTTGGCCAGCTCAGCCATGAGGGCCACCGAGGCGCCCATGCCGTAGAGCAGCCAGGTCACGGGTTCCCGCGACATCATCGACTTGATGACCGTGGCCATGAGGTTGGCCTGCGGCGCGGCCAGGGCCCCGCTCTGGAAGGAGAAGGCCTTGTCGAGGATGTAGATGGCCACCCCGACGGTCAGGGCGGAGACGAGGATGCCGGCGAACTTGAACCGCTCCTGGTTGCGCGGCGTCGCCCCGAGCCAGTAGCCGATCTTGAGGTCGGTGACGAAGCTGCCGGAGATCGACAGGGCCGTGCAGACGACCGCCCCGATGAGCAGGGCGACGGCCATGCCCTGCTCCCCGGACAGCCCGGCGCCGAGCAGCACGACGCTCGACAGGATGATCGTGATCAAGGTCATGCCCGAGACGGGGTTCGTTCCGACGATGGCGATGGCGTTGGCCGCGACCGTCGTGAACAGGAACGACAGGAGCAGGCAGATGAGGACGCCGATGACGGCCAGCTTGAAGTTCGAGATCCAGAGGAAATAGAGGAACAGGCCCGCGGCCGTGGCCAGAAGGCCGAGGATGATCGTCTTCATGTTCAGGTCGCGGTCGGTTCTCCGGGTCTGCGCGGCCGCCGCCTTCTTCCCCTTGAAGAGCTCGCGGAAGCCGAGCGAGAACGACTTGACCATGACCGGCATCGACTTGATGATGCCCAGGACGCCGGCCATGAAGATGGCCCCGATGCCGATGTTGCGGACGTACGTGCTGAAGATCTGGGTCTCGCTCATCCCGGCGATGGGCACGGTGCCCGGATAGACGGCTCCCGGGATGTGCTGGCCGAGGAACCAGATGGCCGGGATGAAGGCGAAGTGCGACAGGAGGCCGCCGGCGACGATGACCGCGTTGTAGCGCAGGCCGATGACGTAGCCGAGGCCGAGGAAGGCCGACAGGGCGTCGATCTTGAGGACCATCTTCGTCTTGACGGCCAGGTCGTCCATGAACGGCAGGAAGCGGAACGTGATCATCTCGTCCCAGAGGCGGACCCCGATGGTCAGGAACTCGTAGACGCCGCTGACGGCGAGGCCGAGGATGAGGGCCCCGGCCTGCTTGCCGCCCGATTCGCCGGAGACCAGGATCTCGGTCGTGGCTGTGGCCTCCGGGAAGGGGAGCTTGCCGTGCTGCTCGACGCAGAAGTAGCGGCGCAGGGGAGTGAGGAACAGCACGCCGAGGCAGCCGCCAAGGAACGTCGAGAGGAAGATCTTGACGATGTCCGTGGGCAGGCCGAGGATGTAGAGGGCCGGGATGGTGAAGATGGCCCCGGCCACGAGGGCGCCGGAGGCGGCCCCGATCGACTGGAGGATGACGTTCTCCAGGATGGTGCTCTTCCTCTTATAGACGTAGCCGATGCCGACGGCCAGGATGGCCACGGGGATGGCGGCCTCGGGGACCGTGCCCACCTTGAGCCCGAGGTAGGCGATCGAGAAGGTGAAGAAGAGGGACATGACCAGTCCCCAGAGGACCGAGCGTGCGGTGACCTCGGGGACCCCGGCGTCGGCCGGGACGTAGGGCTTGTAGGACTGGCCGGGGGGGAGCTCCTGGTAGGCTTCAGGCGGGAGCGATTTGGGGGACGTCTCCATCGCGGTCTCCTTTCTCAGCGTGTCGTGTATGGACGAAACTCAGGCTGCGAGACTCAGGATGTTTTAGTGTACCTCGACATGATGTCTTCGCTGAGGCGCTGGTAGGCCTCGGCATTGATCTTGACCTTCTTGCCTTCCCGGGCCATGGCCATGTAGGACTGGAGGAATTTGTTCTTCTTCTCTCCGAGGAGAGTGTCGCGCTCGGTGGCCTTGACCTTCTCGAACTCTTCCCGGGTCGCCTCCTTCCGCTCGAGGACGCGGAAGATGGCGTAGCCTTCGTCGACCGCCAGGGGCTCGCTCGCCTGTTTGAGCGGCAAGCTGAAGAGGAGGCCGTCGATCTCCGGCCGGTCGCCGACGAGGCTCAAATATTGTTCTTTCTTGTGACCTTCGACGGACTTGTACTCGAGCTTGAGCTTCGGGCCCTCGGCGCTCCAGTCGTCTTTGAGCGACGCCCGGACCTCGCGGAGCCTGGCCTGGGCCTTGTTCCTCTTGAGCTGGTCGAGGATGTCCTTGGCGACCTGGCTCTGCACTTCCTCGAACTTGGCCGGGCGCTCCGGCTCGATCCCCTTGAGCTCGGCCAGGGCCTCGCCCGCGTAGGTGAAGATCGGCGCGGAGATGTCTTTTTCCTTGAGGCCGAAAAGCGCCTCGCTGACCGCTCCGGAACTGTCGAAATCGCCCAGGAGATCGCCCTTCTTCAGGGCCCCGGTCGAGGCCGGCTTGAGGCCTTCCTTCTGTGCCGCGACGTCGAGGCTCTTCTCCTTGCGGGCCAGCTTCTCGAGCCGCTGGATGCGCTCGGCCACAAGGGCCCGGGCCTTCTCTTCCTCGAGGAGGCCCTTGATCGTGGCCTTCACCTCGGCCAGGGGCTTGGTGACGGTCAGTGTTTTTTCGGTGACCTTCAGGATGGCCGCGCCGGCCTCGGTCTCGACGACCTCGGAGACGCCGCCCTTGTCGAGCTTGGCCACGGCCTCGGTCTCCGCGGCCGTGAGGGACCGCCAGTCATAGAGCCCCCAGTCGCCGCCCGCGGCCGCCTTGTCGTCCTTGGAGGACGCGCGGGCCAGGCCGGCGAAGTCCTCGCCGCCCGCGGCCCGATTCCGGAGGCCCGTGGCCTGGGTCCGCACGGCGTCCTTGTCCGTGGCGGTGAAGGGCAGCCAGATCCGGCTGACCTGGACCTTCTCGGGCTCCTGGAACTGCGCGGTGTTGTCCTTGTAGTACTTGTCGATCTCGTCGTCCTTGACCGCGACCTCCTTCTTGAGATCGGCCGTGCGCAGGACGACGTAGTCGGCGGTCCGCCGCTCCGCGATCCTGTAGCTCGCGGCGTTGCCGTCGAAATGGGCCCGGAGCTCGGCCTCGCTGGGCGTCTCCGTGACCTCGGTCTTGGCCGTCTCGGCGACGAGATACTCGATCTTGGCCGTATCATTCTGCTTGCGGTAGGACTGCCAGATCTCGTCGTCGGTGACGAAGATGCCGGCGGTCAGGACCTCGACGACCTTGCCGATGAGAACATCCTGGCGAAGCCCGGCCTCGAAGTCGGCCAGCGGGATGTGGTTATAATCGAGGATGCGCCGGTACGAATCGAAGCCGACGAACTTGCCGTCCTGCTGCAGGGCGGGGTAGGCGACGATCTTGTCCCGGACCTCGGCGTTGGTCGCCCGCAGGCCCATGTCCCTGCCGATCTCGAGCAGAAGCTGCTGCTGGACGAGCTGCTCCAGGGTCTGCTGCGGGATGCCGAGCTGCTGGATGAGCTGCGCATTGATCTCGCCGCCGAATTGCTTGCTGATCGATTCGAGCCTCGTCCGGAGGGCCTGGAAGAAGGCGTCGGAGGAGATCTTGGCGCCGCCGACGCTGGCCAGGGTGTCGGACCGGTTGGTCTCGCCCAGGCGTCCCGCGCCGCCCCAGATGGCGAAGATCGCGACGATGAACGTGGCGACGATGAGCCAGAGGACGGGCTTGAGCGACTTGACGTTCTTTCTCATGGTTTTCAGCATGGGTTCACCTCGAAGGGGCCGGTGTCCGGCTACGAGCCGGGCCCGTGCGCCCGCGGCGTCGCCGCTCACGATCGAACAGGGGACGCAGCTTCTGATAGGTCGTGTCCAGGTCCTCGATGAAGACCCGCGTGTCCCCGACGAGGGGCATGAAATTGGAGTCCCCCGTCCAGCGGGGGACGACGTGGAGATGGTAATGCCCGGTGACGCCGGCTCCGGCGCTCGCGCCGAGGTTCATTCCGGCGTTGAAGCCCTGGGGGGCGTAGGCCTCGCGCAGGACCCGGAGCGCGGCCCCGAAAAGCTCGGCCAGCTCGGCCCGCTCGTCCGGGCGGGCCTCCGTGAAATCCGCGAGATGCCGCTTGGGGGCGATCATGAGGTGGCCGGGCGTGTACGGGAACCTGTTGAGCAGGATGAAATTGCGCCGGCCGCGCCAGAGCACGGCCGCGGCCCGGTCGTCGCGGCCCTTGAGGGCCTGGCAGAAGATACAGCCCTTCAAGGCCGACGACCCGCGGACATAGTCGGCCCTCCAGGGGGCGGAGATGTAGCGCATTACTTGTTGATCAGCTCCTTGAGGAGCTTGCTCGGCTTGAAATAGAGGACCTTCTTCGGCGGGACCTTGACCGGCTCGCCCGTCCGGGGGTTGCGCCCGGCCCGCGACGTGCGCCTCCGGAAGCGGAAGCTGCCGAAGCCGCGGATCTCGATCTCCTCGCCGCGGAGGATCGCTTCCCGGATGGTCTCGAAGAACAGATTCACGCCTTCTTCGGCCTCCTGCTTCGGGATGTTCAGCTCCTGGGAGATCTTGTTGGTCAGGTCCGCCTTAATCATGGGGGTCCTCCTTTTTGGTTCTCTTTTTAGGGGCCTTGAAGCCCTTGAGCTGGTCTCGCATGATGTCGCCGAGGGTCATCCGGTCGTTCTGGGTCTCCATGAAGCGCTGGAAGTCCTGCTTCTCCATGTCGTAGACGGCCTGCTTGAAGCTCAGGGAGATCTTCTTGGCCTTGGGATTCATCTTGATGATCTTGGCGTTGCGCTCGTCGCCGACGGCGAAAGCGTCGGAGGGCTTCTCGAGCTTCTTCTCGTCAAGCTCGGCGGTGAAGACGACGCCCTCGATGCCCGGGACGATCTCGACGAAGGCGCCGAAATCCGTCAGGCGGACGATCTTGACCTTGACGACGTCGCCGGGCTTCTGACGGATGAAGAAATCCTCCCAGATGTCCCCCTCGAGCTGTTTGATGCCCAGGGAGACCTTCTGCTTGTCGACGTCGATGTTGAGAACGATGGTCTCGACCTCCTCGCCGACCTTGAGCTTCTCGGAGGGGTGCTTGATCTTCTCCCAGCTGATGTCGGAGATGTGGACGAGACCCTCGATGCCCTTTTCGACCTCGACGAAGGCGCCGAAATCGGTCAGGCTGGTGACCGTCCCCTTGACCCGCGAGCCGACGCTGTGCTGCTGCCGGAACGTCTCGAGGGGGTGCGGAGAGGCCTGTTTGAGACCGAGGGAGATGCGCTTGGTCGTCGGGTTGACGTCGAGAATGGTGACCACGACCTCCTGGCCCGGGCTGAGGACCTTCTTGGGGTGGACGAGCTTGCGGGACCAGGTCAGGTCGGAGATGTGGACCAGGCCCTCGACGCCCTTCTCGAGCTCGACGAAGGCGCCGAAATCGGTCAGGCTGGAGACCTTGCCGGTGATCTTCTGCCCGGCCTTGTACTTCTCGGCGATGTTGGCCCACGGGTCGGGCGTCAGCTGCTTGAGGCCCAGGGAGATCTTCTCGTCCTTCTCGCTGAAATCGAGGACGACGACCTCGACCTCCTGGCCGACAGCCAGGTGTTCGGAGGGATGGGTGCTCTTGCCCCAGGAGATGTCCGAGACGTGGAGCAGGCCCTCGATGCCGCCGATATCGACGAAGGCGCCGAAGTTGGTCAGGGATTTGACCCGGCCCGGGAGCTTCTGGCCCTTGGCCAGGGTGCCGAAAACGTGCCTTTTCTTCTTCTCGCGCTCGTCTTGGAGGACGAGCTTGCGCGACAGGACGGCGTTCTCGGTCTTGCGGTCGAACTTGATGACCCGGAACTTGAACGTCTGGCCGATGAGCGAGGACGGGTCCCGGACCGGCCGGACGTCGACGTGGGATTCCGGCAGGAACGCCGGCACGCCGACGTCGACGTTGAAGCCGCCCCGGGTCCTCTCGACGATCGTGCCGCTGACGGTCTGGCCGCGCTCGAAGGCCCGGTCCAGGTCCTCGATGGCCCGGACCGCGTCGGCCCGCTTCTTGGACAGGACGAGGTAGCCGTCCTTGATGTCGGTCGTCTCGAGCATCGTGTCGATCTCGTCCCCGGGCTGCAGGGCTTCCAGGGCCGCGGGGTCGGCGAAATCCTCGCTGGGGATGAGGCCTTCGGCCTTGAAGCCGACGTCGACAAGGACGTGGGTCGGGGTGACCTTGATGACCTTGCCCTTGAGGACCTTCCCCATGGTGATCTCTTTGGTGCTGTACTCGTAGCGGTCGAGCAGGTGCTCGTAGTCTTCCGACGACATCCGGTCGTCGCGGTCGGGCTGCTTGGTCGGCTCGGTCATGGCGCAAAGCTCCTGAAATGAAGATACGGGGGCGTCCCTCTACGGAGGGCCCGGATAAGACGATTCATCCTATCGAAGATCGGTCGTCTTGTCAACTCTAAGTCCAAATGGGGCCGTGACTTAGGGCTCGGCCTCGACGGCCTTTTCCTCTTCGAGGATCTTGGCGATCTCGGCCTCCGACGGCAACCCGTCGAGGCTGTCGAGCCCGAGGTAGAGCAGGAATTCGTCCGAGGTCCGGTAGACGAGGGGATTGCCCGGCGCCTTTTTCCGGCCGACGATCTTGATCAGCTTTTTCTCGAGCAGAGTCTTCAGCGCGCCCGTCGAGTCGACGCCGCGGATGGCCGAGACCTCCGACTGGGTCACGGGCTGGCGGTAGGCGATGGCCGCCAGCGTCTCGAGGCCGGCCGACGAGAGCCGGTTCTTGCGCTCGATCTGCAGCAGCCGGCGGACCTCGCGGTCGTGGGCCGGCTTCGTCGAGTAGAGCCAGCCGCCCCCGGCGCGGATGATATGGACGCCCCGGCCGTCGGCCTCGTACTCCCGGATAAGGTCCTCGATCGCGGCCTCGATCTCGGCCGCCGCGACGCCCTCGACGATCGTCCCCAGCTGGGCCAGGGTCACCGGCTCCTGGGAGACGAAGATGAGGGATTCGATGCAGGGCTTTCAGGGAGTTATTCATGGGCGGCCGTCCTGTGCGGGTCCTTGCGGAGCCAGACGCGGATCGTCTGGAAGAGCTCGTCCTGGACGGCCACGGCCACCCGGGACTTGACCAGCTCGAGGATGCAGAAGAAGGAGACCAGGGCCTCCTCGAGCGAGGCGTGGGATTCGAAATATTCGAGGAAATCGAGCACGTGCCGTTCCTGGAGGAGCGTCACCAGCTCCTTCATCTTGACCTCGATCGGCACGTCCCGGCCGCGGATGACGCGGGTGTCGTCGGCCTCCCGGCGCTTCATCATCCGGAAGAACGACTCGGCCAGGTCGAAGAGCGACAGCTCCACCGGCTCGAGCTCGCTCTCGCCGTGGAGCGGCGGGATGAAGTTCCGCTTCCACTGGAGGACCTGGACGTCCTCCCGCTCGCGGAGAAGGGAACAGGCGGCCTTGACCTTCTCGTACTCGACGAGGCGGTCGATCAGCACCCGGCGCGGGTCCTCGTGCTCGGCCAGGTCGGTCTCCCGCGGCAGCAGCATCTGCGACTTGATGTAGATGAGCAGCGCGGCGATGAACACGAACTCGGCTTCGCGGTCGAGGTTGATCTCCGTCTTCCGATCGAGGTAGCCGAGGTAGTCGCGGGTGATGGCCGCGATGGGGATATCGTGGATGTCGATCTTCTTCTTGCGGATGAGGAAGAGGAGCAGGTCGAGCGGGCCCTCGAAGACGTCGAGCCGGACCTGGTAGCCGTCGGACGCGGCCTCGGCGGAAGGCGGAACGGAGGCGTCCGCGACGGGCAGGGATTCGGCGGCGATCTCGGACATGCTAGGAGAAAAGCCGGAGGACGAGATGCTGGATGGGCGAAAAAACAAAAGTCAGGGCGTTGGTATACATCAGGGCGATGAGGATGAAGAACCCGTAAGGCCTGACCCGCTGGAATATCGCCGCGGCCCTTTCGGAGAGGAGCCCGGTCAGGATGCCGCTGCCGTCGAGAGGGGGGATGGGGATGAGGTTGAAAACGGCCAGGGAGGTGTTGATCAGGGCCATGTCGAACAGGATCGTGCCCAAAGCCTGCAGAGGCTTGACGAGGATCGAGGATTCCGGCACGCCGGCGCCGGCGAGCTTGAGGAGCTGAAAGAGGATGACCGCCGCGGCCGCGGTGGCGATGTTGGCGATCGGGCCGGCGAAGGAGATCCACAGGCCCCCTTTGCGCGGGTGCCGGAGGTTGAGGGGATTGTACGGGACGGGCTTGGCCCAGCCGAACACGGGCTGCTTGAGGAGGATGAGAAGGAGCGGGAAGATGATCGTGCCGAATAGGTCGATGTGGACCAGGGGATTCAGGGAGGCCCGCCCGAGGGCCGCCGCGGTCGGGTCACCGAGCCGGTTGGCCATCCAGGCATGGGCCGCCTCGTGGACAGTGATAGCGAAGAAGATGACGAAGGCCTGAATGAGTATGAGTCGGATATCCATGGGCTAAAAGAGGCTATTTATAGCACAGTTCGGGGGCATCCGTAAACCATCGGCCGCCATCGGCTGGATTTGCCTCCTGGGAATTCCCGGGACACGATCCCTTTTCCAGAGAAAAGGGTCATGTCCCGGAATTCCGGTCTTGCCGGCAAATCCACCCCACTGAAACTGAACGGGACCATTCGTGGCGTTCAGTTTCAGTCGGGATTCGACGACGACTTCGAAGCCTTCGCGGACGGGCGGCGAGGCGTAATACGGCATGCAGCTTGACCAGCTGTTCCTGGTAATAGCAGGTTCTCCTCGTTGGCCAGGGCCGCGGCTTCGTCGTCCCAGAAGGTCAGGGCGACGCAGCGGCCCCCCCGCGGTCGGCGAGCAGGTAGATGGCCCGGAAGCCCTTCTGGGCCCGGGCCGCCGGGACGACGCTCTGATCGAACATGCGGACGCCCTCGTCGTACTTTTCAAGGTGAAACGACAGTGTGGTCATGCGCACGTACATGTTCTTCCCCCCTGAGGCTGGACGATCCCGGCTGTCGGCCTGGCTCGGGATGATGAATCCTGTCCGGCGGTCGATCCGCACGCGCATCGGCATCGCCCCTCCCGTATCCAGGAATACAATAAGCCCGTCGGCCTCCCGGAGTCAACCCGGGTCAATCTTTTAGGGCGGGGTCTCGGAAGACCTCCCGGCCGTCGAGGAGCGTCAGGAGGACCTTGGCCCGTCCGATCTCCGAGGCGGGGATGGCGAAGAGGTCGCGATCGAGGACGATGAGGTCGGCCGCTTTGCCGGCCTCGAGCGTGCCGCGCGTCCGCTCCTCATGGCTGAGCCAGGCGCCGTTCACGGTGTAGGCCCGGAGCATGGTCATGAGGTCGGTCCTCTCCTCGGGGATCCAGGCTTCGCCCGGCGGATCGTCGGGCCCCCGGCGGGTCAGGGCGACCTGGATGGCCAGGAGCGGGTTCATCGATGAGACCGACCAATCGCTTCCCCCGACGATCCGAGCCCCCGTCCGGGCGACACTCCCGATGGGATAGAGCCAGCGCGACCTTCGGGGACCGAGGAGGGGCAGGGTCAGGTCGGTGATGTAGGTGTCGGCGTAAGCCCAGAGGGCCTGGAAATTGGCCGCCGCACCCAGTTGTTTGAAGCGGGGGATATCGGCGGGATCGATGAGCTCGAGGTGGGCGATGTGATGACGCATATCGCGGAAGCCGTTGGACCGGCCGGCGGCCTCGAAGGCATCGAGGGCCATGCGGACGGCCCGGTCGCCGATGGCATGGACATGGATCTGGAAGCCGGCCAGGTCGAGCGCCCGGGCCAGGGCGTCGAACGCCTCGGGCTCGAGGAGCGGCGTGCCCCGGTCGCCGGGGCGGTCGGTGTAAGGCTCGAGAAGGGCGGCCGTATGCGGCTCCATGACGCCGTCGGCGAAGATCTTGGCCGCGGTCGCCTTGAGCCGTCCGCCCGCGTATCGCCGCCTCAGGCCGTCGAGCCGCTTGACCTCGGCGACGCCCCGGTCCGTGTCCACATAGAGCGAGGCCAGGACCCGGACCGTAAGCTCGCCGCTCTTGTCGAGGGCCGCGTAGGCGTCGAGGGTCTCCGGTCCGGCGCTGGCTTCGATGATCGAGACGATGCCGAAGCGGTTGGCGAGGGCGAGTCCGGCCCTCAATCCTTTTATAGAGTCCGCCGGGCTCGTCTCGGGGACGAGCCTTTCGACGAGGTCCGCGGCGCTTTCGCGCAAAGTCCCGGACGGGATCCCTGTCTTGGGATCGCGCTCGATGCGGCCGCCTGCGGGGTCCGGCGTGTCCCGGGTGATGCCGGCGAGGGCCAAGGCCCTCGAATTCACCCAGGCGGAATGGCCGTCGGCCGAGTCCAGAACCACGGGGCGGCCGGCGACGATGGCATCGAGGTCCTCCTTGCGCGGATTCGCCTGCGGGAAGAGCGGCAGGTCCCAGCCTCCTCCGGTGATCCAGGCGGCGTCCGGATGGGCCGCGGCGTAGTCCCGGACCTTGGCCAGGACCTCCTCTTTTGCGCCGAGTCCGTTCAGATCGCAGAGACCGAGCTCGACCCCGCCGGCGATGAGATGGACGTGGGAGTCTTGAAAGGCCGGCAGGACCAGCCGGCCTCCGAGGTCGACGACCCGCGTCGACGGGCCCCGCAGCCGCAGGGCCTTGGGCCTCGCCCCGACGAAGACGATCTTTCCGGCCGTCACCGCCAGAGCTCCGGCCCGCGGCTGGCGCGCGGCCATCGTGGCGACCACGGCGTTCGTCAGGATGAGGTCGGCCCGCTCGACCGGGGGGCGGCCGCAGGCGACGGATCCCGCGGCGACGGCGAGGAGCGCGAGGACGGCGGAACGGATCTTCGGCATGGCTCGGACCTCCTGTCGGGCGGCGCTCAACCGGGGGGGCCTTGCTTGAGGCACCGGTCCATGGCCGCCGCGGCTGTGCGGGCGTCGCCCATGGCCAGGATGACGGTCGCGCCGCCCCGGGCGATGTCCCCGCCGGCATAGACGCCCGGCAATGACGTCGCCATGGTCTCCCAATCGACATCGATCGTGCCCCACTTGCCGACCTTGAGACCCGGGGTCGTCTGGGGGATGAGAGGATTCGGGCTCTGTCCGACGGCCACGACGACGAGATCGACCTCGGCCGTGAACTCCGAGCCGGGCACGGGCACGGGCCGGCGGCGGCCCGACGCGTCCGGCTCGCCGAGCTCCATGCGCAGGCACTCCATGGCCTTGACCCGGCCGTGCTCGTCGCCGATGTAGCGCGTCGGCACGGTCAGGAAGTGGAATTCGATGCCTTCCTCCTCGGCGTGGTGGACCTCCTCCACGCGGGCCGGCATCTCGACCCTGGAGCGGCGATAGATGATCAGGGCCCGCTCGGCGCCGAGGCGCTTGGCCGTCCGCACGGAGTCCATGGCCACGTTGCCGCCGCCGATGACGGCGGCCCGGCGGCCCGGGAAGACGGGCGTGTCGTAGCGGGGAAAGTCGTAGGCCCTCATCAGGTTGACGCGGGTCAGGTATTCGTTGGCCGAATAGACGCCGACCAGGTTCTCGCCCGGGACCTTCATGAAATTGGGCAGGCCGGCCCCGCTGCCGATGAAGAAGACCTCGTAGCCGTCGGCCCGCAGGTCGTCGATGGTCGCGGTCTTCCCGACGATGAAGTTCATCCGGAACTCGACGCCGAGCCGCCGGAGGTAAGAGACCTCGGCGACGAGGATGCTCTTGGGCAGGCGGAACTCGGGGATGCCGTAGACGAGGACGCCGCCCGCGTCGTGCAGGGCTTCGAAGATCGTCACCCGGTGCCCGGCCCGGGCCAGCTCCCCGGCCACGGTCAGGCCGGACGGGCCGGCCCCGACGACGGCGACCTTGCGGCCGGTCGAGGGGGGCAGACCGGACACGACGGCGCCGCCCTCGCGGCGCTCATAGTCGGAGACGAAGCGCTCCAGATTGCCGATGCCGACGGCGACGCCCGTGGCCTTCCGCAGGTTGCATTTCTCTTCGCACTGCGACTCTTGCGGACAGACCCGGCCGCAGACGGCCGGCAGGCTGTTGGCCTCGCGGACCTTCGCGGCGGCGGCGGCGAAATCGCCTTTCTCGACCAGCTTGACGAACGAGGGGATGTCGATGCGCACCGGACAGCCGGCGATGCAGCCCGGCTTGGCGCAGTCGAGGCACCGCCGGGCCTCGGCCACAGCCTCCTCGGCGCCGAGCCCCAGGTTGACCTCGGCGAAGTCCTTGTTCCGTTCCCCGGGCGCGCGCTGGGGCATCGGCCGGCGGCCGCCCTTCATGCGCTCCTTGACCGGCACGGCCCGGCGGAGCTCCTTCCGCCAGTCCTTCTCGAACTCGGCCAGGACCTGGGCGGCGAGGGACGGGCTGATCGTGCCCTGATCGTTCACGGGAACCGCTCCTCTTCCCAGGCGCAGAGGGACCGGACCTCGTCGTCGAAGTAGGATTTCCGCCGCGCATAGAGCTCGGCCCAATCGACGAGGTGGCCGTCGAAATCCGGCCCGTCGACGCAGGCGAACTTGGTTTGGCCGTCCACGGTGACCCGGCAGGCCCCGCACATGCCCGTGCCGTCGACCATGATGGGGTTCAGACTGACCATGGTCCTGACGCCCGAGGGCCGCGTCGCCTCCGCGATGCTCGACATGAGATAGGTGCAGCCGACCGCGACGATGCGGTCGACCTTTTCGCGCGCCAGGATGTCGCGGACGTGGCGGGGGACGAAGTCCGTCCCGCCGTAAAGCCCGTCGCGCGAAGAGACCACGAACTCGTCGGCGATCGCCTCGAGCTTGTCCCTCCAGTACAGGAGGTAATCGGCTTTGACGTCGACGAGGATGACGACGCGGTTGCCGGCCGCCTTGAAGGCCCGGGCGAGGGGGTGGATGGCCGCGATGCCGAAACAGCCGCCGGCGCAGAGGACCGTCCCGACGGAGCCGATCTCCGAAGGCCGCCCCAAGGGTCCGGCGAAGATGGGCACCGTGTCGCCGGCCTTGAGCAGGGCGAGCTTGCGCGTCGTCGTCCCGACGGCCATGAACACGGACGTGACCGTGCCGCGCTCCCGGTCCCAATCGGCGATCGTCAGGGGGATCCTTTCCCCATAGGCGTCGGGCATGACGATGACGAACTGGCCCGGCAGGCATTTGCGGGCGATCTCGGGCGCTTCGACCTCGAGCACGTGGATGTTGGGGACCAGACGTTCGCGGCGGACGACGCGGGGCATCAGCGGACCCTCCTCAGTCTGGCGTAACCGCGGTTCCCGGCGACGAGGTCGAAGCCGCGGAGGACGTCCCGGCGACGATCGGTCCCGGCGGCGGCCTTCACGGAGAGGCGGCCGGGCCGGCGGCGGGCCGTCCGCGTGACGGGCACGAAACGGAGCTTTCCAGCCGGCGGCCCGGCGACGAAGCGCCCGTCCTCGGTCCCGGAGTCCCGGCAGCCGTTCAAGGCGGGGATGCGGTCGCAGATCTGCCGAAGGACCGCGGCCGGATCGCGTCCGGAGAATTCCGGGTGGCCCAGCCTCTCGGCCAGCGCGGCCAGGATCTTGCCGTCGGGCCGGGCGGAACCGGGGCTGGACAAGGCCGGCGCATAGGTCCGGACCCGTCCCTCGGTGTTCACCCATGTTCCACCCGCTTCGGCGAAAGCCGCGGCCGGCAGGACGACATCGGCCCGCTCGGCGTTCTTGCTCCAATGCGTATCCTGGCAGACGAGGAACGGCGGCTTCAGGTCGCCGAGATCCGGGAACGGGCCGGCGAGATAGAGCGCCTCGAACGCCCGCGCCTCGAGTCCGGCCCGGACCTCCTCGACGCGGGACCTGGACGAGGGCTGACGGAGCGCGCGCGCCAGCTCGTGAATGCCTCGCTCATTCGCGGAACGTGCCAGCGGGAAGAGCCGGGCCCCGATGAGCAGGGCGATGTTCCAAAGCCAAGCCAGGGTTTCGGGGCCCGAAGGTCCCGTGACGGCGGCGGCGTCGAAGAGAATGGCCGCGGGCTTGCCGGATGTGAGAAGGCGGGCGGCCTCTTCGAACGGTTTTCGAGTCCGTCGCGAAGCCGGACCGCTTTCCCGGATCGCTTTCCGGAAGTCATCGAAGCCTTCACCGCCGGCGGGTCCTGCCCCGGAAGCGTCGAGGAGGGCCGCGGCAAGAAAGGCGGCGGAGGCGGGCGAGCCGGATTTGATGTCGAGCGTCACGGCCGCCCTTCCGACGGCCCCCGCGGGGGCCGCGCCCGCGGAGACAAAGCCCGCGCCGCGGCGCACGGCCCGGACGACCTTGAGCCAAGCGATCGGGTGCGCCTCCCGAAGGTCGATGTCCCAGGCCAGGATGGAGCCGCAGGTTTCGATCTCTGCAAGCCGCCTTTCCGCCGGGAATGTCTGACCGTGTTTGGCCGCGAAGGCTTCGAGCGCCTCATCGAGGTCCGGGGCCGGCTTGGCCGTCACGGCCGCCGCCTTGAGGACCTCGTGGCCGAACTCGAGAAAGGCCAAGGCGTCCTCGAGAGAGACCTGCGAAGGATAAACGAGCGCCGTGCGTCCTTCCGCGGCCTCTCGCAGCCCGGCGGCCGCCCGGTCGAGGGCCTCGTCGATCGTCGCGGGCTGGAGCTCGCCCTCTCTCCGGACGCGGGCTTCGAGGACCCTTCCGAGCGGGGACAGTGCGCCGCGGATGAGGAATCGCCCCTTGACGCAGGCCTGTCCGTTGTTGGGGGATACGTGGAGGGGCTTGGCGTCGATGACCCGGTCGTCCTCGCCGAGTCCGAGCGCCAGGAGGCAGCCCTGGCCGCAAAAGGGGCAGACGATCGCCGCCGAGCGCGTCGCCCGGGTCTGGGGCCGGACGGCCCTTTCCACGAGGGCGCCGGTCGGGCAGACGTCGACGCAGGCCCCGCAGAATTGACAGCCGGATTCGAGGAGCGACCGGTCGAGCGCCGTGCCCACTTCCGTCCGTCCGCCGCGATTGATGAAGGACAGCACGGCGGCGCCGCGGACCTCTTCGCAGACGCGGATGCACCGGCCGCAGAGGATGCAAAGGTTGTAGTCGCGATCGAAGAACGGGTCTTCCTTGCGGACCTCCAGGTTCCGGTAGAACGCCGGCAGCTCGACCTTCTCCAGCCCGACGTCGGCGGCGACCTTCTGGAGCTCGCAGCCGCCGTTCACCGGGCAGAGGACGCACCCGGTGACCTCTCCGGTCTTGCGGATCGTGGACTTGAGGTCGTCGCAGGTTTTCTTCTCCGGGCAGACGAGGCAGGCATAGGGATGCTGGGCCAGGATGAACTCGAGGATCTGTTTCCTCAGGGCCGTGATCTCGGGCGTCCGTGTCCGGACGACCTGCCCCTCCGCGGCGGGCGTGGCACAGGCCGGCGCGAAGTCCCGCCGGCCCTCGACCTCGACGATACATATCCGGCACCCGGCGAACGGCTCGAGGTCCGGGTGATCGCAGAGGGAAGGGATCGGGATGCCGGCGGCACGGGCGGCCTCGAGTATGGTCGCCCCGCTCCGGCAGGCGACGTCCCGGCCGTCGATCGTGAGCTTCATCGGCCCTCTCCGGTCTTCTCCCGGGTCTGAGTCGGGGTCGAAGCCGTTGGCGATCCGGCAGCCCCTGCGATGACCGGGGTTGTCTTGCGGACGGCGTGGACCTTGGCCGGACAGACCTTGAGACAGATGCCGCATTTGATGCAGGCCTGAGGATCGATCGTGTGGACCTTTTTCAGCTCCCCGGTGATGGCACCGACCGGGCAGGCCTTCTTGCAGAGCTGGCAGCCGATGCAGGTCTCCGGGTCGATGGCGAAGGCGATGAGGGCCTTGCAGACGAGGGCCGGGCAGCGCTTATCGAAGATATGGGCTTCGTATTCGTCGCGGAAATAGCGGAGGGTCGTCAGGATCGGGTTCGGCGCGGTCTGGCCGAGTCCGCACAGGGAGCCTTCATGGACGCTCGCGGCCAAGGCCTCGAGGCGAGCCAGGTCCCCGGCCGTCCCGTCGCCGGCGGTGATCTTGGCCAGGATCCGGGCCATCGCGCCCGTGCCGACCCGGCAGGGGGCGCACTTGCCGCAGGACTCCTCCTCGGCGAACCTCTCGAAATAGAGGGCGATGTCCACCATGCAGGTGTCCTCGTCCATGACGATCATGCCGCCCGAGCCCATCATGCTCCCGGCGGTCTTCAGGCTTTCGTAATCGATCGGCAGGTCGAGCTTGGATTTCGGGATGCAGCCCCCCGACGGTCCGCCGATCTGGACGGCCTTGAACTCGCGGCCGCCCGGGACGCCGCCGCCGATGCTGTAGACGATCTCGCGCAACGGGATGCCCATCGGCACTTCGACCAGTCCGGTGTTGGCGATCTTGCCGACGAGCGAGAAGATCTTCGTGCCCTTGCTCGTCGCCGTCCCGAGCCCGGCGAACCAGTCCGCCCCGCGCCGGATGATCGGCGGGACGTTGGCCCAGGTCTCGACGTTGTTGATCACCGTCGGCTTGCCCCAAAGCCCCCGCTCCGCCGGATAGGGCGGGCGTTGGCGGGGATAGGCCCGGCCGCCCTCGATCGAGGCCAGGAGCGCGGTCTCTTCGCCGGAGACGAAAGCGCCGGCGCCGCGGACGACCTCGAGATCGAAGTCGAAACCCGTGCCCAGGATGTCTTTTCCGAGGAGGCCGTTCTGCCGGGCCTGCTCCAGGGCTATGCCGATACGGGCCACCGCCAGCGGATATTCGTTGCGGATGTAGAGGAAGCCATGGGCCGCGCCGATCGCCCGGGCGCCGATGATCATGCCCTCGATGACCGCGTGCGGGTCGGCTTCGAGGACGGACCGGTCCATGAACGCCCCGGGGTCGCCCTCGTCGCCGTTGCACACGACGTAGCGAGTGTCTCCGGCCGCCCGGCGGGCCGCGTCCCACTTGCGGCCGGTCGGGAACCCGGCGCCCCCGCGGCCGCGAAGGCCCGCGGCGGAGATCTCGGCGATGATCCCCTCGGGCGTCATTTCGCCGAGCGCCTTGGCCGCGGCGGCGTAGCCGTCGTAGGCGATGTAATCTTCGATCTTCTCCGGGTCGATGCGGCCGCGGTTGCGCAGGACGATAAGCCGCTGGTGCCTGAAGAATTCGATGTCTTTCATGAGGGGGACAGGCTCCCGCTCCTGCGGCGGCACGTACATCAGGCTCTTGACCGGCCGGCCCTTGATCAAGTGCTCTTCGACGAGGTGGGGGACGTCCTCCGGCTTGAGCCGCTGGTAGAAGACGCCGTCGGGCTGGACGAGGAGGATCGGCCCCCGCTCGCAGAACCCGTTGCAGCCCGTGGCCACCACGAGGACCTCCCGTTCGAGGCCGCGGCGCCGCACTTCCTCTTCGAGCGCCCGCCGGACCTCGAAGGCTCCGCACGAGACGCAGCCCGTCCCGGCGCAAACGAGGAGGTGGGCCCGGTAGGCTGTCATGAGCCCTCGTCCTTTTCGGCTTTGGCCAGGACGGCCTCGACCTTGGCCTCGGTCATCTGCCCGTGGTAGCGGCCGTCGACGACGGCCAGAGGAGCCAGGGCGCAGGCGCCGAGGCAGTTCACCCGTTCCAGAGTGTAGGCCCCGTCGGGCGTCGTCTCGCCCGCCGCAATGCCGAGCTTGCGCTCGAATTGTTCCATGACGGCTTCGCCGCCGCGGACGTGGCAAGCCGTCCCCAGACAGACCGTGCAGATATGCCGGCCGCGCGGCGAGAGGCTGAAAGATCTATAGAAGGTCGCGACGCCGTAGACCTTGACGAGGGGGACCCCGAGGGCGTCGGCGACCTGCTCGAGGGCTTCGGGCGGCAGCCAGTGGAAGCGGTCCTGGATGTCCTGAAGAACCTGGATGAGGGCCCGCTGGCGTCCGGCCGCCTTCGCCGTCAGACGCTCGAGTTCGCTCTTCGACGGACACATGCGGGCATTATAGGAGCCGGGACGGCGCAAGGCAAGGCGCGGCTCAGAGCACAGGCAGATAGCGGCGGACCTCGTATTCGCTGACCTGCTTGTCGAACTCGCCGGAGACGTTCTGGCCGTATTCTTCGACTTCCTTGAGCTTATTGGCGACCAGCGTATGGAAGATGTGTTCCCCCAACGCCTCCTTGACCACCTCGCTCTTTTCCATGATCCGAACGGCCTCTTCGAGGTTGCGGGGCAAGACCCGGATCTCGAACTTCTTCTGCCGCGTGCCGCTCATGTGGTAGATGTTCTCTTCGACCGGATCGGCGAGCTCGATCTTCTTCCGGATCCCCTCGGCCCCGGCGGCCAGCATGACGGCGAAGGCCAGGTAGATGTTGCAGGCCGGATCGGCGGCCCGGAGCTCGATCCGCGTGGCGTGCTCCTTGCCCGGCTGGTACTCGGGGACGCGGATGTAGGCGGACCGGTTCCTCTGGCCCCAGGCGATGTAGACCGGGGCCTCGTAGCCCTCGATGAGGCGCTTGTAGGAGTTGACCCATTGGCTGAGGACGGCCGAGATCTCCCGGGCGTGGGTCATCAGCCCGGCCATATACCTCTGGGCGAGAAGGGACAGATGATAGGGTCCGGCCTTGTCGAAGAAGAGATTCCGGCCGTCGCGCCAGAGCGACTGATGAACATGCATGCCGCTGCCGTTCTGGCCATTGACGGGCTTGGGCATGAACGTGCCGTACAGGCCGTGCATGCGGCAGACTTTCTTGACCATGTAACGGAAGATCATGGCCGTGTCGGCCATGTCCAGGGCGTTGAGATAGCGGAGATCGATCTCATGCTGGCTGTGGGCGGCCTCGTGGTGGTCGTACTCGGTCGTGATGCCTATGCGGTGGAGGAGGAGCTGGATCTCCTTGCGGATGCCGCCGTTGCGGCCGCTGATGAAATAGCCGCCTGCGTCGGTGAGAACGGGCGCGTCGCTCGACGGGAAGATGAAGAATTCGAGCTCCGGCCCGCACTTGAAATCGTCGATCCCGAGGTCCTTGCAGGTCCGAGCCAGGACCCGCTTCAGTGCGGCTCGGCTGTCCCCTTCGAAGACGGCGCCGTCGGGCGTCAGGATATCGCCGAACATGACCGCCTCGCGCCAGCGGATGTCGCCGGCGAAGCCCTCGTACACCCAGGGAAGGACCCGGAAGGTCTTCGGATCGGGCTTGATGATGAGGTCGGATTCCTCGATCCGGACGAACCCGGCCACCGACGACCCGTCGAAGCCCTTGCCCTCCTTGAACGCGCTAGCGACCTCCGAGGCCGGGATGGAGAAGTCCATCTGACGGCCGAGGATGTCGGGGAAGACAAACCGGACAAAATGGATATCGCTCGCCGGATCGCGAAGAACCGCGAGGACGTCCTTCTCGTCTCGAGTCCCGAACGCCTTGAACGCCTTGAACACTGGGCTTTGCGCCGCTGGGGCCATGTGTCACTCTCCTCTCTCGCCCGCCGTGTCGGGCAGATCTAATGTCAACTAATAAAGAACAAAACAAAACGAATGTCAATATCTTTTGACAATATATTTACAAATGACTTTATAGTTGTTATATTACCGGATAAGTGGAGGTTCCGCCCATGATCGACGAGCTGGACAGGAAGATCATCCGCGTCCTCAACGCCAATGCCCGCAAGAGCTTCCGGGAGATCGCCAAGGAGGTCGGGACGTCGGTCACGGCGGTCATCCACACCGTGAAGAAGCTCGAGGCGGCCGGCGCGATCAAGGGCTATGTCCCCGTCGTCGACCCGGAGTATTTCGGCGTCGGCCTCGCGGCCGTCATCGCTGTCCGCATCTCCAAGGGCAAGCTCATCGAGACCCAGAAGCGGATCGCTCAGGACCCCCACGTGGCCGCCGTGTACGATGTCACGGGAGACTGGGACTGCTTCATCGTCGGGCGCTTCGCGGAGCGCGAGGACCTCAACGGCTTCGTCAAGGGGCTCCTGGCCATTCCCCACGTCGACAGGACCGTGACTCACGTCGTCCTCAACGTCGTCAAGGACGATCCCCGCGTGCCACGTCTAAGGCGCCGCGCCGCGAAGCCCTCCCGGTTCGGCCCCCGGATTCTTGACAGATCCCTCAGTTGTGCCATAATCATTTTTTTGAGCGGATAAGGAGAGAGCGATGGTCAAGACGATTCATTCCCCGATCGGACACCACTATATCGTCGAGGTCTCCGGCTGCGACCCGAAGATCATCGGCAGCGTCGAGAAGGTCCAGCAGATCCTCGTCCGCGCGGCCGAGATCGCCGGCGCCCACGTCTGGTCGATCTCGTTCAGCAAGTTCCCGCCGGCGGGCG
This sequence comes from Candidatus Aminicenantota bacterium, assembly GCA_963743205.1. Classification (GTDB taxonomy): domain Bacteria; phylum Acidobacteriota; class Aminicenantia; order Aminicenantales; family Saccharicenantaceae; genus RBG-16-66-30. Next base: position 377,337 of record CAVUOW010000005.1, on the reverse strand, counting down.
TCAGCGGCGTCGTCGTCATCTCCGAGTCCCACATCTCGACCCACACGTGGCCCGAGATGGGCTATGCCGCCCTGGACATCTACACCTGCGGGGCCAACACCAAGCCCGACAAGGCCGTCATCTACGCCGTCGAGGAATTCGGCGCCGCGACCTCGCACATCACCGAGATCACGAGGGGCATCGACGAAGGCGACGCCGTCTTCTACCACAGCTTCATCACCTGGGAGGAACGGCTGAAGAAGGCCGGTCCGAAGAAGGACCGCGACAAGGACAAGGACTAAGACAGAGACGCCGAAGCGGGAGGCGCGCGATGATCATCGAATTCAGCGTCGTGCCGATCGGACGGGGCGAGACCCTGGCCGGACCCGTCGCCCTGATCCTGGACCTCGTGGACAAGAGCGGCCTGCCCTACCAGCTGACGGCCATGGGCACGATCATCGAAGGCGAATGGGACGAGGTCTTCAGGCTCGTCCGCCGCTGCCACGAGGCGATGCAGGGAGAGACGGGCCGCGTCTACACCCATATCACGATCGATGACCGTCCGGGGACGTCGGGACGGATCGCCGGCAAGGTCCGGGAGGTCGAGGAATCCTTGGGGCGGTCTCTCAAGAAATAGCCGGCCCCGCGTAAAGTCTCTTAACGTTCCCCGAGTCCCCGGCCAACTTCCCCCCCTAATCCCAGGCCCATTGGGACCGGCATTTCAGGGGAATCTCGGCTTCCCGCCCTTGGCACAAAACCGGCACTATCAAGGCGTGGCGCTGCCGCAATGATGATATAATAATGAGGACAGCTGTGAGAAAAGCGGTCTTCTTCGTTCTGCTTCTGCCCCTCGTCCTCCCCCTGGGTCTGATCTCAGCCCAATCCGTCCCGCCCGGCGGGCCGGCCGAGACCCCGGCCGCCTTTGTGGAGCGCTTCCAGGGGAGCCTGCAGGGGCGGGACCCGGCCGTTTATCTCGAGGCCTTCAGCCCCGGGGTCCGGGCGTCCGAACAATCCCGATTGAGCGCGCTTTTCGACGATCTCAAGATGACCTCCGTGTCGCTGCGCACGGCCGGCGTCAAGACCGCGGCGGACGGGACCCGGATATTCGTCCAGGCCTTCTTCGGGAACGATTTCTCGGCCATCATCGAATCGTGGACGCTCACCTTGGAGGCGAGCGGCACGGCCTGGTCCATCGCCGCCCTGGACGTCACCGGGACCATGACCCGGCTGTACAAGATCCGCATCCCTTCGGGGCGCGAGGTCCGGGCCCGGCGGGTCGAGATCCGGCACGTCGACGTCCTCTTCACCTTCACCGACGCGGCCGTCTTCTATGACAATCAGCCGGATGTTGAAACGGCGCTGGTCGTCGTCGGCCGGGGCCGGGTCGCCTTCACGCCCGGCGATGCTAACGAAAAACACCAGCTGGATCTGCTTTACAAAAAGGACCGGATCGACGACGAAGTCGAGTCCCTCTGCGTCCGCTGCTCCACGAGCTGGTTCGGCTCCAATATCTCCATCGAAGCGGACGGGGGAGGGGTGCCCATCTCCGCCGCCGAGCGGGACAAGGCCGCGGCCGCCTTCGATCGCAATTATCCCCGCTCGTTCACGATCGAAAACTCCATCGACGGAGGCCGGCTGTCCTTCCTGCCCCAGGGCGACGAGGCCGTCCTCGAGTTCAAGGCCCGCAAGTTCGGGGAGATGGTCTATATCTACTATCCCTTCTCCGGCGACGAGGTCAGTCTCTACGACCACGACAAGGAGCGCACGATCTGCCTCTACAGCCCGGAGGCCGTGAGCCCGCCGCTCAAGATGATGTTCCTGTCGTTCGAGGAGAAGTTCGACGTCACCTCGTACGCCCTCGACCTGAGCTTCACGCCGTCCTCGTCGCGTCTTTCGGGCCGGGCCCGGATCGAGGTCGTCCCGAAAGTGGACGTTCTCGACAGTCTCAAGTTCCGCTTCAACCCGGACCTCGAGATCCTCAAGATCACGGATGACGAGGGCCGGGAGCTCTTCCACACCGTGGACAAGGTCCGCAAGATCCTCTACGTCTATTTCCTGTCCCCGGCGGCCGGAGGCGATCCGACGTCGATCGAAGTCCTCTACCGCGGCCGGATGCTGCCGGCGACCCCGACGACCGACGTCATCGGCCAGTCCGGGCTCAACGACAAGATCCGCATCCGGCCCCGTTACGAGACGTCCTTCTACACCCATGCCGGATTCTGGTATCCGGGGCCGGCGGAAGAGGACTACTTCACCGCCCGGCTGACCCTCATCGTCCCGCCGGAATACAAGTGCGTGGCCAACGGCGAGCTCGTGGCCGCGGGCCGGCGGGAGGCCACGGACGACGTCGACGCCCTCGAACACGCCGGCCATGCCGTTTACACGTTCGTCTCGCGCGCGCCGGTGAAATACCTGTCCTTCATCGTCGGCAAGTTCGACCAGAGCAAGGAGAGGCCGGGACCGGTGCCCGTCTCGACCTACGTTTCGACCGAGATCATGGATTCACAGCGCGCCCTGTCCGATCAGGCGGCCGACATCCTCAAGTTCTATGCCGGCGCCTTCGGCCCCTATCCTTACGAGAAGCTGGGCATCGTCCTCCGCCTCTGGCCCGCCTTCGGCGGCCACAGCCCGGCGTCCTTCATCGTCATCAACCAAGTCCCCTGGCTCGGCGAAAGCTTCCCGGTGCCGGGCGATACGCCCGTCGACCTGTCGAACTGGGAGGAATATTTTCTGGCTCACGAGATCGCCCACCAGTGGTGGGGCCAGGGCGTGTCCTTCGATTCCTACAAGGACCAGTGGCTGAGCGAAGGCCTGGCCCAGTTCGCCGCGGCCTCCTACCTGCGGAGCAAATACGGCGAGGGCGCTTACGCCGGCATCCTGAAGAAGTTCTCCCGCTGGACGGAGAAGAAGTCCTTCCGCGGGCCGGTCGTTATGGGCTCGCGGCTGAGCTACTTCGATTTCGCGGCCTACCAGGCCATCGTCTACGACAAGGCCGCGTTGGCCCTGTTCATGCTTCAGGACCTTGTCGGCCGGCAGACGTTCGAGGCCGGGCTCCGGTCGTTCTTCGAGACCTACAAGTTCCGGGCGGCCCGGACGGCCGAGTTCATCGCCACCATGGAAGCCGCGTCCGGCCGGGACCTCAAGGCGTTCTTTCGGGGCTGGATGTACTCTTGGGAGCTGCCCGACGTCCGGACGACGTGGACCGAAACCCCGGTCGCGGAAGGCGTCCGCCTCGATTTCCGGGTGACCCAGCTGAAGGGCGGGTTCGTTTTCCCGCTGTGGGTCGAGTGGAACCGCAACGGCCAGAGCGGCCGGACGCTCATCGTCGTCGACGAGAGGACCGTGACCGCTTCGCTGACCCTCCCCGGCCGGCCCGACAAGATCCGGGTCAATCCGGACAAGGCCGTCCCCGGGAAGTTCTATTAGGGCCTTCTCCCATTTCCGGGCTTCCTCTCACGGCGGCGATGGGTGTTGCCTCGAAGATCCCCGTGGTGGAGGGGCGGTGCTGGGAGAAACTCAAGAAAGAGCTCTTCTCGGATATTTCGCAGAAGTTCGGCTCCGAGTCGCTCCGCCGAACTTCCGCTTAGGCCGGGAAGCTCGACGTATCGATCCCGAGCCGTTTGATCATCTCGTTGAGCGTCGTCGGCTTGACCCCGAGGAGCGTCGCGGCCTTGTTCTGGACCCCCTTCGTCTTCTTGAGCGCGGCCAGGATGATCTTCTTCTGGAAGGCCTGCGTCCGGTCGCGGAGGTCGAGCGACTCTTCCGCGGCGATCAGGGCCTCGTCGTCGACGCCGTCCCGGCGCAGCAGGAACGGCGGCAGCGAGGCCCGGGTGATGACTTTGGAATTGGACAGCACGACGGCCCGCTCGATGAGGTTCTCGAGCTCGCGGACGTTGCCGGGCCAGCTGTGGGCGTCGAGGATCTCGAAGACGTCCTCGCTCACGCCCTCGACCTCCTTCTGGTTCTCGCGGGCATAGATCTCGATGAAGTGCTTGACCAGGAGCGGGATGTCCTCTTTCCGGCTCCGCAGCGGCGGGATCTCGATCTTGATCACGTTCAGGCGGTAGAAGAGGTCCTTGCGGAAGGCCTTCAGCTCGATCAGCTCCTCGATGTCGGTGTTGGTGGCCGCGAGGATGCGGACGTCGACCTTGATCGTCTGGGTCCCTCCGAGACGCATGAATTCCTTCTCCTGCATGACCCGCAGGAGCTTGGCCTGGGTCTCGAGGCTGATGGAGGAGATCTCGTCGAAGAAGATGGTCCCCTTGTCGGCCACCTCGAACAGGCCCTTCTTCAGGGCCACGGCGCCGGTGAACGCGCCCTTGACGTGGCCGAAGAGGTGGCTTTCGAGCAGGTCCGGCGGGAGGGAGCCGCTGTTGACCGTGACGAAGGGGGCGTCGGCCCGGTTCGAGTTCAAGTGGACGGCCCGGGCGACCAGCTCCTTGCCGGTCCCGCTCTCGCCCTGGAGGAGGATCGTGCTCCGGGTCGGGGCGGCCGCCTTGACCAGCTCGAAGACGGCCGTCATGGCCTGGCTCTTGCCGATGATGTTGGCGAAGCCGAAGCGTTGGCGGAGCTCACCCTTGAGGCGGATGTTCTCGTCCTGGAGGCGCTTGCGCTCCATGGCCTTTTCGAGCACGAGCAGGAGAGCGTCGTGTTTGAAGGGCTTCTGGACGTAGTCGAGGGCGCCGATCTTCATGGCCGAGATGGCCGATTCGACCGAGCCGTAGGCGGTGATGATGATGACGGCCGCCAGCGGGTCGATCCGCTTGATCCTCCGCAGGACCTCGATCCCGTCCATCCCGGGCATGAGGAGGTCGAGCAGGATGACGTCGAAGGATTGGGATGGGAACTTCTCCAGCGCCTCCTCGCCCGAACTCGAGATCTCGACCTCGTAACCCTCCGAGGTCAGGAGCTGGGCCAGGACGTCGTGGATGACCGGCTCGTCGTCGATAACGTGGATGATGCCTTTGCTGCTCATGCTCCTGTCCTCGGGCCCGGAACGGCCGCCTGCCGGGGGCCCTCGCGGCCGACCGGCAGAGTGATGCTGAACGTCGAGCCGCGGCCGACCTCGCTCTGGACGTCGATGCGGCCGTCGTGCTCCTTGACGATGGCGTAGCTGATGGACAGGCCGAGGCCGGTCCCCTTGCCGACGCCCTTGGTCGTGAAGAACGGATCGAAGATGCGGGAGCGGTGCTCCGGCTTGATGCCCGTCCCCGTATCGGAGATGCGGACGACCTCGGCCCCGTCCTCGAGCGTGAGGCGGATGCCGAGCTCGCCGCCCCCGGGCATGGCGTCCAGGGCGTTGAGGATGATGTTGATGAACACCTGCTGCAGCCGCTCGCCCTGGGCATAGATCGGGGGGACGGCCGCGAGCGCGAGGACCAGCCGGATGTTCATGTTCTTGAGCTTGTAGTCGATCAGCGACAGGATCTCCTCGAGGCTCTGTTTGAGGTCGACGCGCTGGAACGCGGCGTCGGAAGTGCTGCGGGCGAAGGTCAGGAGGTTCTTGACGATCTTGGCGACCCGGTCGGTCTGGGCCTCGACCTTCCCCAGGATCTGGGCGTAGTGGGTGTCGGTGAGCTTCTTCTGGAGCATCTGAACGTAGCTGGAGATGCCCGTCAGCGGCGTGTTGATCTCGTGGGCGACGCCGGCCGAGAGCAGGCCGATCGAGGCCAGCTTCTCCGAGGTCAGCAGCTGCTGCTGGAGGCGGATCTTGTCGGTGATGTCCTCGAAGACGATGATCGTCCCGTAGGGCTTGAGGGCGTTGTCGAGGAGCGGCGTCCGGGCGATGTCGAAGACCTTCTTCCCGGCGGCCGTCTCCAGCGTGATCTCGCTCAGGAGGCGGAAGTCCGCCTGGCCTTCCTCCGGGAAGAGCGCGCCGTAGGGGGACGGGCCGAGGACGTCCGGGAGCGTGCGGCCGAGTGCGGCCTCCTTGCGGATGCCGACCTGGTCCTCGAGGACCCGGTTCCAGCCGATGACGAGGCCGGTCTCGTCGATGACCGAGACGCCCACGGTCAGGCTTTCGATGATGTTCTCGCTGTAGTCCTTGAGCCGCTGCATCTCCATGGCCCGGACCGATTCGCGCCCGTAGAGGTCGGCGTTCTCCAGGGCCAGGGCGGCCGGCCCCGAGATCGTCGTCAGAAGCTCCCAGTCCTCGCGCGAGAAGAGGGACCCGTCCTGTTTCTTCCCCATGACCAGGCAGCCGACGACCTTGTCCTCGACCCGGAGCGGCAGGACGTGATAATAGCCGGCGGCCGAGAGCTTCTCCATGGCCGCTCGCGCCGGCTCCGATTCGGAAGCCGAGAGGGACCCGAGCCAATCCCGGTCCCGGAGCGCCCCGGCCAGCCAGTCATCGACGACGATCCGCGCGGCGGGCCCGGCCTCCTCGTCCTTGGCCTTGAGGACCTTGAACGAGCGCCGGTCGCTCTCGTCGGCCAGGAACAGGGCCAGCTGCTCCAGATTGAGCGCGTTGGCGATGGCCTCGAGGAGCGACTGGGCGAGCTTCCCGAGGTCTCGCTCGCGGTTGAGGTCGCGGGTGATCGAGAGCAGGGTCTTCCGGTACTCGTAGCTCCTTTTATAGATGGCCCGGTCGAGCAGGGTCTGGAACATCCGCTTGAGGGGCGTGAACAGGGTCGCTCCCAGGACGATGGCCAGAGCGCCGAAGACGACGGCGTTAAGCCTGTTCTCCGAGAAGAGACGGGTCCGGGAGCTGACGAAGAAATAGAGGACCGCGATGACGAAGAAGGAGAAGGTCAACGTCGCCGCCTTCTTGAGGAAGACCTCGATGTCGACCAGGCGGTAGCGCGAGATGGTGTAGGAAAAGACGAGAGGAATGAGGGCCATGAGGAGGACCGTCAGCTCGGCTCCCGCCGAGGGCCGGCCGCCGGCGAGGAAGGGGACGATGTAGAAGATCGTCGCCGGCAAGACGCCGAACCCCAGCCCCGAGACGATGATGCGGAGCTGTCTCTTGAGCAGGATGTTCGGCGCCCGGCGGGTGCTGTGGATCAGAACGGCCAAAGTGATCAGGGCGAACACGGCGAAGTGGAAAAGCTCGAGATGTTCGAGGGCGTCCTGGGTGCGGAGGACGGCCGCCTCGCTCAACGGACGGGGAAACGGGATGTGCATCCGGAGACGGGAGACGAGAAAGGCCGCGGCCGGCGCGTAGAGGGCCAGACGGAGGCCGGGGTGCTGCTTGAGGAAGCGCTTGCGCAGCGGGAAGATCATGAAAAAATGGAGGAGCAGGGGCGGAAAAGCCAGGAAGCCCAGCTTGTCCAGGCCGTAGAAGACCGTATCGAGGGCCGTCATCTCCCCGGTCGGCGAGAAGATCATGAACCCGGAGAAGGTCAAGGCCAGGAGATAGAAGAAGACGTAAGGGAGTGAGATGACGCCCCGCGAGCTGAAATAGACGATGAGGGCGATGGCCAGGGTCATGACGCCGACGAGGACGAGATAATAGTAGATCGGGTTGGGCGCCTTCCTCTGGGGGTAGAAGGTCGGGTAGATCTGCATGCCCTCTTTGTTGATCTCGTAGGTCACGCTCTGGTCCGTCGCCGCGGCCTGCCAAAGACCCTTGAGGACATCGCTCCGGGTCCTCACGGGGACCTTGTTGATGGCCGTGAGGACGTCCCCTTTGCGGATGCCGGCCCGCAAGAACGCCTCGCTGTCGGGATCGACGCGGAAGGCCCTCAGGCCGCTTTCGTCGACCCTCCATATCACGCCGTCCGTGACGTCCTTCCACTGGGCCTTCCGGACGACGTTCAGCGTGCCCAGGGTCAGGACGGCCACAAGAGGCACGAGAATGAAGATGAGCGATTTCTTCATCGGTATCCAAAAAATTGAATCCGCATCATAAAAAAAATTACCTAGTCGAGGACGTGACGGGAGCCGGACCGGATGGCCCAAGCCACCGGACCCTGGCCCAGCATGCGCCGCGCCGCCGGGTCGTCCTTGAGCCCCAACGGCTGCGTGTTCCGGGACAGGAAGTTGTCCATATAGTCATAACTCGGTTTCTGGACTTTCTGGGGAGGCGGCTCCTGTGTCGTCGTCTGGGGGCCGGGGCTCCCGGCCTGCGGGCCCAGGAGGAGGGAGAAGGCGATCGCGGCCAACGCGCCCGCGGAGACCCTTTTAGCTTTGGTCACGGAACCTATAGTTAACCCCTATCCTCCGATTTGTCAATGCCTCGGGCAGTCCCGAGCTTCGAGGGGCAGTCCCGGACTGAATGCTTGCGCAATCTGCAGGCGGGCCCTGATTGACAAGAATTGCGCCCTGGAATAGATTAGGAAGGCCACCTCAGAGCGGAAATTTGCCAGAATGCCGTACTATCTTTGCCGGATCGCCGGCGAGGACGGACGTGTCGAAAGCCGGTCCGTGCTCGCCACCGCCGCCCATGAATGCCGCGGCACGTTCGAGGCCCAGGGCCTGCTCGTGCTTTCGGTCCGCCGCGACTGGAACAAGCTCGGCAACCTCGGCCTCGGGCTGAGACGCAAGATCAAGGAACGGGACATCATCCTGTTCAACCAGGAGCTCGTCGCCATGATCAAGGCGGGCTACCCCATCCTCAAGAGCCTCGAGTCCATCTCCGGCCGGATCAAGAACGTCCACTTGAGGGAGATCCTGATCGACGTCGCCGGGGAGGTCAAGAAGGGCAAGGCCCTGTCCGAAGCGTTCCTGCCCTACGAGAAGATCTTCACGCCCATCTATTCGGCCAGCCTGATGGCCGGTGAAAAGGGCGGCAACCTGCCGGCCTCGATCGGCCGGTATATCCAGTACGCCAAGATGGTCAATCAGACCCGGGCCCGCATCAAGTCGGCCATGACGTATCCGACGATCCTCATCGTCTTCTCCTTCATCCTCATGGGCATCCTGATGAACTTCGTCATCCCCCGGTTCGCCGAATTCTACAAAAGCTACGAAGCCGAGATGCCCGGGATCACCCGGTTCGTCATGGGCGTCGCGACGGCCACGAGCCGGTACTGGTACGTGATGGCCGGCGTGATCGTCGCGGCCGTGGTCGCCGTCTTCCGGCTGCGGAGCCGGCCGGATTTCCGCTACCAGCTCGACCGTCTCAAGCTCCGCGTGCCCTTCGGCCGGACGATCTGGCTCGAATCCGGCGTCAGCCTCTTCAGCCGGACCCTCGGCCTCCTGCTCGAGGCGGGCATCTCGCTCCTGGCCGCGATCGGCATCGCCGTCCAGGCCGTGCCCAACGCCTGGATGATCCGGCACATGGAGGAGGTTCCCGACCATATCCGCAACGGCGAGGGACTGTCCGATTCCCTGACCCAGTCGGGGGTCTTTCCGCCCCTGGCCCTGGACATGGTCCGCATCGGCGAGAACTCGGCCAACCTTCAGGGCATGCTCGGCGACATGGCCGATTTCTATGATGAGCGCGTTCGTGGTAAAATCGACACGCTGGTCACGCTGGTCGAACCCGTGGTCATCATCGTGATGGGGCTGGTGGTGGCGGCGATGCTTCTTTCGGTGTACATTCCGATCTTCAATATCATCCGGATCGCCCGGTGAGCGGGCGGGGAGGCCAGGACCGTGAGCAAGGATAGGACCGACGGCGGCGGCGACAGGGACGTTCGCGCCCTGGCCGAGCGCTACCGCGTCCCCTACATCGACCTCGAGGACGAGCACCTCGACCGGAACCTCATCCAATCCTTCCCGGTCGAGTTCATCCACCGGCTGTCCTTCGTCCCGCTCGGCGAGGAGAACGGCGTCATGAAGATCGCCGTCTCCGACCCGTCCGACATCTCGTCGATCGACGCCATCGAAGCCTTCCTCGGCAAGAAGGTCAAGGTCTTCGCGGCCTCGAAGAGGGCCATCCTCGAGGCCCTGCGCAAGAGCGAGACGGCCATGCAGGTCCTCCGCGACGCGACGGAGGGGTTCGTCACCCAGGTCGTCGAGCGCGAGAGCGGCGAGGAAGAGGACGTCATCTCCATCGAGAAGCTCGCCGACCAGGACGGGTCGATCATCAAGCTCGTCAACACCATCATCTTCACCGCCGTCCAGAAGCGGGCCTCCGATATCCATATCGAATCCAAGGACGAGGACGTCAAGATCAAGTTCCGCATCGACGGCGTCCTCGGCGAGGCCATGGAGGCCATCGACAAGAAGTTCCAGTCGCCGATCATCTCCCGCATCAAGGTCATGTCCGACCTCGACATCGCCGAGCGCCGGGTCCCCCAGGACGGCCGCTTCCGGCTCAAGATCAAGGACAAGACCATCGACTTCCGCGTCTCGATCATGCCCTGCATCTACGGCGAGGACGCGGTCGTCCGCATCCTGGACAAGGAGATGATCACCCAGGCCATCCGCGAGCTGCGCCTGGACGTCCTCGGCTTCTCCGACGAGATCCTGAAGAAGTTCCGCAAGTACATCGCCCAGCCCTACGGCATGGTCCTGGTCACCGGGCCGACCGGCAGCGGCAAGACGACGACCCTCTACGCCGCCGTGACGGAGATCCGCTCGCCCGAGGACAAGATCATCACCATCGAGGACCCGGTCGAGTATCAGGTCGACGGCATCACCCAGATCCCGGTCAACGAGAAGAAGGGCCTGACCTTCGCCCGCGGCCTGCGGTCCATCCTGCGCCACGATCCGGACAAGATCATGGTCGGCGAGATCCGCGACCCGGAGACGGCCCAGATCGCCATCCAGTCCGCCCTGACCGGGCACCTCGTCTTCACCACCGTCCACGCCAACAACGTCTTCGACGTCATCGGGCGGTTTTTGCACATGCAGGTCGACCCCTACAGCTTCATCTCGGCCCTCAACTGCATCCTGGCCCAGCGCCTGGTCCGGCTCCTTTGCCCGCGCTGCAAGGCGCCGGTCCATTACACCGCCGCCCAGCTCGCCGAGTCGGGCCTTGACCCGGCCCGCCAGATCGAGACGGTCTTCTACGAGCCGAAAGGCTGTTCCGAATGCAACTACACCGGCTATCAGGGCCGGACGGCCATCGCCGAGATCCTCGAGCTCTCGGACCCCATCCGGGAGCTCATCCTCGAGAAGCGGCCCCTGTCCGAGGTCAAGAAACGGGCCAAGGCGGAGGGCATGGTGTTCCTGCGGGAAGTGGGCATGAACAAGGTCCTGGCCGGGCTGACCGGCATCAAGGACCTGAACAAAGTGACTTTCGTGGAGTGATCGCGTGAAACTCGGAGACCGGCTCAAGCGGCATTTCAGCGAACGTCTGCTGCCCGACTCCGTCTTCCAGATCGCCCCCGGCCACCTGAGCGGCATCCATGTCAGCCGGAGCGACGGGTCGATCAAGGGCGGCTTCGTCCAGCCCTTCCGGGAGCGCCCGGTCGCTCCGTCGTTCGACCGGCCCAACATCACCGATGCGGCGGTCCTCGAAGAAGCCATCGACCAGGGGAAGAAGAACCTGCATCTGACCTCCGGGTCGGCCGCCCTCCTCATCCCCGAGCCGTCCGTGCGCGTCTTCGTGATGAGCGTCGACTCCTTCCCCGGGTCCGGCAAGGAGCGGGACGCCTTCATCCGCTGGCGCATCGGCAAGCAGATGCCTCTCATCCCCGACGACGCGCGGATCGACTACGCGGTGACGCCCGGGAAGGGCGCGCGCAAGGTCATCGTGGCCATGGCCCGCCAGGTGGTCGTTTGGGAATACGAAGCGCTGTTCGAAAAAGCCGGTCTGAAGCCGGTCCTGGTGACGTCTCCGTCCCTCGCGCTGGTCAACCTGGTCCGCCGCGACGGCCGGGCGAACGCGATCCTGCTCAACATCGAGGACGAGACGCTGACGGTCCTCGCCCTGGCCGATCCCGGCTGGTCCCTTTACCGGCAAAAGGACATCGGCCTTCCGGGCGGGGCCGCCGCCGACGAGCGCCGGGACAACATCGTCCGGGAGGCCGAGAACACGATCCGCTTCCTCGAGGACCGGGACAAGACGAGGGTCGAGGGACTCTGGCTGCGTTGCGCCGACACCGCGGAGCTGGCGGAGATCAGGGCCCGGCTGAGAGAGAGGATCTCGCTGCCCATCGAGCCGGTCGACTACGGGGCGCCCGACGGCTGGACAGAGGCCCATAAGGCCATCCTCGCGCCCCTGATCGGACAGGTGCTCGGATGAACGCCCCCGTGCTCAACCTGAACCTGGCCACGCGGCCGCTCCGCAACCGGAGATTCTTCATGACCGCCATGAGGGCCTTGGTCGCGCTGTTCATCATCCTGGCCGGCTTGGCCGCCTTCGCCATCCTTAAATATGGCGGCGGGGGATCGCGGCTCAAAGCGGCGATGGCCGAAACGAGCCGGGTCCAGGCCGAGGCCGGGCGCGAGGAGATGCGCTTGAAGGCCGACATCGACCGGGAAGAGAAGCTCAGCCGCGCCCGGGTGGACCTGGTCAACGGCATCATCTTGAAGAAGACGTTCTCCTGGACCGGGCTTCTTTCGGAACTCGAGGCGGCCCTCCCGGGCCCGAGCTACATCACAACGCTCAGCCCGAGCTTCACGGCGGGCGGCGCGGTCGACCTCGAGATGAGCGTGACCTCGCGCAGCCTGGAAGACCTGGAGGCTTTCATCACCGCCCTGAACGCCCGCGGTTTCAAGAACATCAAAGTCGGAGGCGAGCAACGGAGTGAGGACGGCCGGGTCCTGACGCCGATCTCGACAACCTATGAACGCCCTATTTGATCTGCTCGACGACAAGGAGCGCCGGACGCTCGGCCGGCTCGGCCTGGCCGCGCTCATCGCCCTGGTCGTGTGCCTGGCCCTGTTCGTCCGGTTCCGGAGCGGCCTCGAAAAGGAACGGACGGCGTCGTTCCGCCTCCACGAGACCGCGCAAAAGACCATCCTGGCCCGCGACAAGGCCAAGGCGGAGTGGAAGCGCTGGGAGGATGCGGGCCGCGACATGGCCGAGCTGCGGACCGGCTATTTCTATGAGGAAAGCGCCGGGGGCCAAACCCTGCGCCAGGACCTCCAGCAGATCTTCGCCCGGGCCGGCACGTCCATCGCCAACCTCGATTACGGCTATTCCGACCTGGAGAAGGAGAAGGTCCGCAAGACCGTGGTCGCCTTCACTTACTCAGGCACGTACGCGGGGTTGAAGAAGCTCCTGGCCGTCATCGAGGCCTTCCCCAAGTTCCTGGTCATCGAGAAGGTCGAATTCCCGAGGACGGGCGCGGGCGGCGAGCGTCTGAACGCCAAGCTGACACTGGCGGGGTACTATGGCATCTAAGACAACAAGAACGGCCGCGGGGCTCCTGGCCCTGACCGGGGCGTTGGCCCTCTTCGCGGCCCAGGAAGGCCAGGCCGTGAAGCCCCTGGTCCGCAAAGACCTCCTCGTCTTCGGCAAAGGGGAGATCGCGCCGCCCCTCCGCGACATCTTCCGGCCCAAGACCTCCGGGGCCGCGGCGGCCGTTCGGCGGCCGGCCGGACCCGCGGTCAAACCGGCGGCCGGGACCCCCGAGCCGGAAGCCCCGCCGTCCTTCAACCTGAACATCAGCTACATCGGCTCGGTCAAATCCGGCGGTCAGACGATCGCCCTCGTCCTTCGCGGCGGCCAGACCCTGTCGGTGAGAGTGGGCGAAGAGGTCGCCCCGGGATACAAAGTCATCAGCCTGACCGCCGAGGCCATCGTTGTCCAAGGCCCCACGGGCGAGACCAAAACGTTTCCGAAACAAGGAGACCGGCCATGAAGAGAACCGCTCTGATCCTGATCCTGGTCTTCGCCGCCGCGGGCTGCGTGACGCTCAGCACGGACTACCGCCAGGGCGTCAAGTCCGAGATGAACCAGAACTACGAAGAGGCCGTGAGGCAGTATCAGAAGGCGGCCCTGGACCATCCGAACGAGCCCGTCTACCGCATGGCCCTGGTGCGGGCCCGGACCATGGCGGGTCTCTTTTATCTCCATGAAGGCCGGACCCTCGTCGCCCAGAACAAGAGGAAGGAAGCCGAGCTCAGCTACCGGAAATGTCTGATCTTCGATCCGCAGAACGTCATGGCGGCCAACGAGCTCAGGACCCTCCTCGCCCCGCCGGCGAAGGCGGCCAAGAACGGCGAAAAGCTCGAGGGCCCGGTCCGGCTCAAAGGCGCCGGGGAGCCGCTCGACCTGAGCTTCCGCAACGAGGTCTCCCTCCGCTCGATCTTCCAGACGTTGGGCCGCGTCGCCGGCGTGAATTTTCTTTACGACGACACCTTCCGGGACACGAACCTGGCCATCGACCTGACCGGCAAGGACCTCCAGCAGGCCATCAACTTCCTTTGCGTGGCCAGCAAGAATTTCTCCCGGGTCATCGACGAACGGACCGTCATCATCGTGCCCGACAACGTCCAAAAGCGGATGCAGTACGAGCTCAACGCCATCAAGACGTTCTACCTGTCCAACATCGACGTGAGCGACGTCCAGATGCGCCTGACCCAGATGATCAAGACGATGTACAAGGTGCCGTCGATCCAGGTCGACAAGAACCTCAACTCCGTCACCATCCGGGACACGCCGCAGGCCGTGGCCCTGGCCGAGAAGCTCCTCCGCTCCTGGGACAAAGCCAAGGCCGAGGTCCTCATCGAGATCGAGATCATGGAGGTCAGCCGGCTCCGGGAGAAGAACCTGGGCATCGACCTCAGCAACGGGGCCCTGGGACTGTCGTTCATCCCCGCGGACGGCTCCATGAACGAAGACGGCTTCTTCCCGATCAAGGGGGTCAATTTCGGCGACCTGGCCAACTATCAGATGACCGTTCCCACGGCCCTGGCCACGATCCTGGCCGCCGATTCGGACACCAAGATCATCGCCCAGCCCAAGATCCGCGGCCTCGGCGGGGAGAAGATCGAATACATCGTCGGCCAGAAGGTGCCCATCGTCAATTCCCAGTTCGCGGCGGTCGCCGCGGGCGGTCTCAACACGCAGCCCATCGTCAATTACAACCTCCAGGACATCGGCATCACCATCAAGATGACGCCGCGCATCCATCTCGAGCGCGAGGTGACCCTGGAGATCGAGCTCACAGTCTCCTCGATCGCCGGGACCGGGACCGCCGACATCCCGATCATCGCCAACCGCGAGATCAAGAACACCGTCCGGCTCAAGGACGGCGAGACGAACCTCCTGGCGGGGCTCCTCCGCGACGAGGAGCGCACCTCGGCCGGCGGCATCACCGGGCTCAAGGACATCCCGCTCATCGGGTACCTGTTCTCTTCAAACAAGAAGGTCATCGACCAGACCGACGTGATCCTGACCATCACGCCCCACATCATCCGGGAGATCGATATCTCCGAGGACGACCTTAAGCCCCTCTGGGTCGATCCCGACAACCTGTCCGGCGTGACCGGCGGGAGCGGGGGAGCGGTCTCGGCCGCGAGCCGCGGCGCCGTGACGGCCGCCGAAGAGGCGGCCCAGGCGGCCGAGGAGCCCGCGCCCGAAGAGACCGGAGCGAGCGGAGTTTACCTCTCGCCGGCCAGCTTCGAGGCCCCGCGCGACCGCGAATTCCGGATGAACGTCGAGCTCTCGAGCGAACAGGAGATCGGCAACGCCTCGCTCGTGCTGACCTTCGATCCCCGCGTCCTCAAGCTCAAGGACGTCCTCGAAGGGGGCGGCCTGCGCCAGCTCGGCGAGAAGGTCCCCTTCATCAAGAACATCAGCGGCGGGACGTGCACCATCGGCTTCTCCAGCCCGCCCAGCAGCCCCGGATTCAAGGGCCGCGGGGTCCTGGCCGTCCTGGTCTTCACGTCCGTCGGGTCGGGCCAGGCGTCCGTGGCCTTTTCCAGCGCGACGGCCGGGAGTCCGATGGGACAGGCCGTTGTCCTGGAGACGGGCGAAGCCACGGTCAACATCCGCTAGGGCCCGATGGTCCTCGTCTTGTCCGGACCCGTTCACGCGGGCAAGACGACCTTCCTCGAACGCTGCCTGCCGCTCTGGGCGGCGAGGGGTCTGTCTTGCGCCGGTTTCATCAGCCCCGCCGTGACCGACGAGGCCGGCGAGACCGGCTACGATCTCGTCGAGATCGCGACGGGCCGCCGTCTGCCCTATCTCCGGCGGCACGGCCTGCCGGGGGCGGAGCGGATCGGTCCCTATGCCTTCGTTCCGGAGACCCTCGAGAGGGCCCGGACGATCATCCGCGAGACCGGGACCTCCGGACTCCTCGTCGTCGACGAGGTCGGACCGCTCGAGCTTCGCGGCGGCGGCCTCTGGCCGGCCCTCCGGGACGTGCTCGAAGCGCCGGGGCCGACGCTCCTCTGTGTCGTCCGCGAGGACATCCTCGGGGGATTCGCCGCCCGCCTGGCTCCGCTCATCCCGGCTATCTTCGATGTCAACGACGCCGGCGCCCGCATGCTCCTGGAGAAACGTCTTTTCGAAACGAGTTAACCCCATGACGGTCAAAGCTAAGTTCTTCGCCTATTTCCTCGACCTCTTCGGCGGCCGCGAACGGAATGTCGACGTCAGCGCGGAGGCCACGGTCGGCGAGGCCCTGGGGGTCCTCTGCGACACGCCCGAGCGCCTGGCCGAGATCTTCGTCTGCGGCGAGCTCAAACCCCATCTGGTCGTCATGCTCAACGGCGTCCCCATCCAATCCCTCAAGGGACTGTCGACGCCCCTCGCCCCCGGCGACACGCTGGCCATCTTCCCCATCATGGGCGGGGGCTAATTTGACTCGTTTAATAATTCCTTTAGCTGCGATGCCGTTCGGGGCCGAGGGGTATCGTCGGAGTGAGCATAAGCGGTGATTTAGCCGGTCAGGAGACGGACGAGGGCAGTTGCAGGGGAAACCGCCAAAACGTGTCTGAGCGAGGCGTAGCGCACGCCGAGCGAGTTGTTTTGGCGCCGAGTCCGGTGAACGGACCGGCGTGAAGAATCACCGCAGCCAAAGAGACGATCCCCGAGGAATCCCGAGGCATCCCTCCTCGGCTTCCTTGCGGGCTTAATTGCGTTCTGATATCTTAGGCGCTGAACATGCCCGACTTCCCGATCTCCGGATTCCACGGCCGCGTGCTCGTCGCCGACCTGACCCGCGGCGAGGTCCGCACCGTGCCGCTCGACCCGGACACGGCCCTGCAGTACCTCGGCGGCCGCGGCCTGGCGACCCGGCTCCTCTACGACACGATCGACCCGGCGTGCGATCCGCTCGGGCCGGACAACGCCTTCGTCATCGCCTCCTCGCCCCTCGTCGGCGCCAACGCGCCGACCGCCGGCCGGGGGCATATGGTCTTCAAGTCGCCGCTCACGGGCGTCATCGGGACATCCAATTCCGGCGGGACTTGGGGCGCCGCGTTCAAGTCGGCCGGCTATGACGCAATCGTCGTCAAGGGCGCCGCCGCATCCCCGGTGATGATCGACCTCGCGCCCGGACGGGCCGAGATCCTGCCGGCGGAAGGCGTCTGGGGCAAGACGACGCACGAAACGAACGACGCCTTGTCTGCGGCCTCCCAGCCGGGGCATCCCGTCCGGGTTCTGTGCATCGGGCCGGCGGGGGAGAACCTCGTCCGCTTCGCCGCGGTCGCCAACGACCGGAACCGCGTCTACGGCCGCTGCGGTCCGGGCGCCGTTTGGGGCAGCAAGAAGCTCAAGGCCATCCGCGTCCAGGGACGCGAGAAGATCTCCATCGCCGACCCGGAGAGGTACCGGTCCGGCCTCGACCAGGCCGTCTACCTGATGAAGCAGGCTCCGGTCACCAAGCGCCTGATGCGCGATCTCGGCACGGCCGGTCTCGTCGAGCTGATCAACCTGATCGCCATGCTGCCGCATAAGAACTTCCAGGACTGCCTCCACCGTGAGGAGGACGTCGAGCGCATCTCCGGCGAGACCCTGGCCAAGACCCTGCTCGAAAAGGCCGGCTCCTGTTATCTCTGCCCCATCGGCTGTCAGCGGCACACCCGCGTCGCCGGGCGCGCCGGCGGGGAAGAGCGCGGCGAGGGCCCGGAGTACGAGACCATGGTCCTGATGGGCCCGCTCTGCGGCATCTACGATATGGCCGCCATCACCCGGGCCAACTATCGCGCCAACGAGCAGGGCCTGGACACGATGAGCTACGGCGGCACGCTCGCCTGTGCCATGGAGCTCGCCGAGCGCGGCCTCATCGGCCGCGAGGAGGCGGGCGGCCTCGACCTCGCCTTCGGCGCGACCGAAGCCCTGGAATCCCTGGTCGGGATGACGGCCCGGCGAGAAGGACTTGGCGCCTCCCTTGCCGAGGGCGCTTATCGCCTGGCGGCCGGGCGCGGCCGCCCCGACTTCGCCATGACCGTGAAGAAGCTCGAGATCCCGGCCTACGACCCGCGGGCCTCCCTCACCCAGGCGCTCGGTTACATGACCTCGCCGTCGGGGGCCTGCCACCTCCGCGGCGGGTACGCCGTGTCCCTGGCCTTCTTCGGCGGGGCCAAGGAGATCCCCCGCTTCAGCCTGCTCCAATCCCCGATCGCCATCCGCAACATGCAGAACCTCGGCATTCTCCAGGACAGCCTCGGCGTCTGCCGCTTCACCGGCTACGCGTTCGCCGCCGACCCGTGGGCCCGGATGGTGAGCGGCGTCACCGGCCGCGACTTCTCCGTCGCCCGGTTCGAGGAGATCGAGAACCGCGTGGCCACGCTCGAACGGCTGTTCAACGTCGAGGCCGGCGCCACGGCGGAGGACGACTCGCTGCCGGCGCGCTTCGCCGACGTCCCCATCGTCGTCGAAGGCAAGGAACGCCGGGTCAGCCGCGAAGACCAGGAGCGGATGAAGAAGGATTACTACGCGGTCCGGGGCTGGGACGCGGAGGGCCGGCCGACGCCGGAGCTTCTCCGCACTCTCGGGATCAAGGGACGGCGGCCGTGAGCGGACCCAAGTGGCAGGCGACCGGGGAGCTCTTCCGCGAGTTCCAGGCTCTCGGGCGGGCCTCGCTTATCTACGACGCCCAGGACAGCCACAGCGGGAACATGGCCCTTCGCCGGACGAACGAGCGCGGCGAGGACGAGATCGTCATCACCGCCACGGGGTCCCAGAAAGGCGATCTCGAGCCGAGCCAGATCTGCTTCCTTTCGGCCCGGGAGACGGATTACGGCTATTACAAGGCCTCCTCCGAGACCGACATCCACGCCCGGATCCTCGCTCTGCCCGGCGTCCGGGCCTCGATGCACGCCCACCTCAAGGACCTCATCCTGGCGACGCTCGACGATGCCCCCAAGCCGTCCCAGCCGCCGGATTTCGTCCCGGTCGATCCCCTCGCCCGCCACATCCTCGGCGCGGCCGTCCCGGTCGATTGGTTCGCCGTGCCGAGCGGCTCCCCCGAGCTCGCCCGCGTCATCCCCGAGCGGCTGGCCGAGCACCCCCTGACCATCATCTTCGGCCACGGCGCCATGGCCAAAGGCCGGAGTCTGCGCGAGGCGTTCTTCCGGCTGTGCGTGGGCAACTACGCCGGGGCCGTTGTCCGGGGCATGGAGAAGCTCGGCGTCGACATCGAGGCGGTCCGGCGCACGATCGCCGCCGATCCGGCGCGCGCCTTCGCCGGCCCGCCCCCGGCCTACGAGGTCGAGGGTGACGACCGCTCGGATTTCCGGGACGAAGAGGAGATCCTGCGGGAATTCGTCAAGGCCGGCCACCGCATCTTCGAGTCCCGCCTGTCGCCTTTCCACACCGGCTCGATGTCGGTCCGCGGCGTCACGACCATGCTCTACGCCCCCAAGGCCTCGATGCCGCGCGACGTGGGCGGCCCCCTGCTGAGCGTCCCTCTCGCGGCCGGCCCGGCCGACGACGCGGAGACGTCGCTCCACAAAGCGATCTACGCGGCCAGCGATTTCCAGTCGGTCATGCACTGCCACATTCCCGAGGCCGAGGCCTCGGCCTACTTCGTCTATCCGGGCGAACAGGCGCCGGCCGACCGCATCATCCCCATCGACGCCGAGGGCTCGTTCCTTTACCTGGTCATCCCCGTCCTGCCACCGCAGGTCACGGCCGCCGAGCTCATTCGCTCCCTCCATGAGTACAAGGTCGCCGTCGTCAGGGGCGGGGGAGTGTGGGCCGTCGGCGCGCAGTCGCTGTCCGAGGTCCTCCACCATCCGTCGTCGGTCCGCGAGATCTGTTTCTACCGGATCGGCGCGGTCGAGCGCGGTCTCGACCTCAGGCGCATGGAGCCTCCGAAAGCCAAGCGCTGGTGACGGCCGCGGCGCCCGGCGTCGCCCTTCACCCGTCCCCCCTTTGGGGGTGAGGCGCCACCCCATAAAATCACCCTCAAAGGGTATTGTCCGCCCGGGGCGTTGAGATAATCTGGACGGGACGATCGCACAAAACCGGACATCAGAATGAACCGCACGACCTTCGACAGCCCCAGCCTCCTCGGCGCCCGCCCGGGCTTTCTCGGCAACATCGGGCCGCGCAAGTTTCGGACCAAAATGCTTTTCCTTTTCGGCGTACTGATGGCCGGATATGTCGGCCTGTCCTATGTCGTCCTCGGCCGGCCTGCCGCCCTTCTGTTCCTGAGCGGAGCGTTCTTTGTCCTCGGCATCTTGTGCGTCATCCTTCTCAGCGGCATGATCACGCGCCCCCTCGTCCAGCTGACGAGGACCGCTGAGCGGCTGGCCGGCGGCGACCTCAAGCAGCGGGCCCGCGTCTTCTCGCGGGACGAAGCCGGGCTTCTGGCCCGGACGTTCAACGGCATGCTCGACGGACTGGAGAAGTCCTTCCGGGATCTCGAGAGCCGCAACCGCGTCCTCGAAGAGGAGGCCTCGAAGCACGCCGGCCAGATGGACAAGGACGCCGCTGAGCGTGTCCGTATCGAAAAGGAGCTGCGGCTGGCCCGGATCGAGATCGATCATCTCGTCGACAAGCGGACCGAGGAGCTGGCCCGGGCCAACGACGAGCTCCACGGCAAGGTCCTCGAAACGCGCCGCTCGGAAGACTACCTCCAAAGCACGCTCGACCGCCTGGAGCGGTCCTTGGAGGGGACTTTCCGGGCCATGTCCATGACCCTCGAGATGAGAGACCCCTACATGGCCGGCCACCAGCATCGCGTCTCCTGCCTGGCCGTGGCCATCGCCCAGGAGATGAACCTCCCCTGGGAGAAGATCGAGGGGCTCCGTTTCGCCGGCATCATCCACGATATCGGCAAGATCTCCGCGCCCGCCGAGATCATGACCAAGCCCTGCCGGCTGACGAAGTCGGAATTCCAGCTCGTCAAGGAGCACCCCCGGGTCGGCTACGAGATGATCAAGGATATCGCTTTTCCCTGGCCTGTGGCCCACATCATCCTCCAGCACCACGAGCGGCTCGACGGGTCGGGCTATCCCGAAGGACTCGTTGGCGATGCCATCATGCCGGAGGCCCGCATCCTGGCCGTGGCCGACGTCGTCGAGGCCGTCTGCTCGCTCCGGCCGTACCGTCCCGCCCTCGGCATCGAGAAAGGCCTGGAGGAGATCCGCAAGGGCCGCGGCCTCCGCTACGACACCCGCGTCGTCGACGCGTGCATCAAGCTCTTCCGCGAGGGACGCTTCACCTTCCGGAAAGAGACCGAAGCCCCCATCTTCCAATAACGCCTCTCCGGGCCGGTCTGCGTTGACTTGGGGAGTCGATTCCGCTAGAATTTCTCCACCTTGGCGGCGTAGCTCAGTTGGTCAGAGCATGCGGCTCATATCCGCAGTGTCGGGGGTTCAAGTCCCTCCGCCGCCATTTCTTCAGGCTCGCGCCCTCATGATCCGAACGAGACGATGACAGCCAGGAAGCCCACCGACCGCGTTTTTGCCGCCTTCAGGAAGACGGCCGTCGACGGCGGTCTCCTCGTCCCCGGCGACCGCGTCCTCGCGGCCCTGTCCGGGGGTGCCGATTCCGTCGCCCTGGCCGCCCTGCTCCTGAAGCTCCGCGAGGAGATGCCGCTCGAGGTCCGCCTGGCCCATTTCAACCATCGGCTCCGGGACGAGGCGGGGGAGGACGAGCGCTTTGTCCGTGACCTCGCCCGCCGCTGGGTCCTGCCGCTGGACGCGGGGTCGGCCGACGTCCGGTCGTTCGCGTCCGCAAAAAAGCTCAACCTCGAAGAGGCCGGACGCGAGCTGCGCTACCGGTTCCTGCGGCGGGCCGCGGCCGGGCGGGGGCGACCAAGATCGCCACCGGGCACACCATGACCGATCAGGCCGAAACCGTCCTTATGCGGCTGATGCGGGGCACGGGCCTGGCCGGGCTGGCCGGGATCGCTCCCGTCGTCGACGGCGCGCCTTGTCCGATCGTCCGGCCGCTGCTGGGCATCTCCGGTCCCGACATCCGCGCCTGGCTCGATGTCGAGGGCCTTTCCTTCCGGGAGGACGCCTCGAACCGCGACCTCCGCTTCCTGCGCAACCGCATCCGGGCCGAGCTTCTGCCGGAGCTTTCGCATCATTACGAGCCGCAGATCGTCGCCCATCTCGCCCGGCTGGCCGGGATCGTGCGCGAGGACGAGGACCTGCTGCAAGGGTTCGTTCGCGAGCTCGCCGACGAGTTCATCCTCCGCAAGGGGCGGGACATCGACCTGGACCTGAAGACACTGCCCGTTCTCCTCCCCGCCCTGGCCCGGCGCGTCGCCAGGGAATTCCTTCGCGAGATCGCCGGCGGCCTCAGAGATATCTCCTATGACGACGTGGCTTCTCTGCTCGAGCTCGGCGAAGGCAAGGAGCTCCCGCTCCGCAAAGGGCTCGTTCTCCGGCGCGAAGCGGGCCGGTTGGGGATCAAGAAGCCGGCCGCAGCCGTCAGGCCCTATGAAGTCCATTGGGACGGTCGCCGCGCCCTGGTCCTCGACGCCGCGGGGCTGACGCTCAAGGGCACCCGGCGGAAGGCGGACATGCCGGGCCGGTCGTTCAAGAACGACGACCGGGCCGGCGCCGACCTCGACGCGGCGACGCTCGTCTTCCCGCTGACGGTCAGGACCCGCAAGCCGGGCGATCTCTACCGGCCGCTCGGCGCTCCCGGCCGGAAGAAGCTCAAGGAGATCCTTCGGGCCAAAGGCATCCCGGCCGGCGCCCGTGATCGTCTTCCCGTCGTCCTCTCGCAGGGCGAGATCGTCTGGGTCCCCGGGCTTCCGGCGAGCGAGAAGCACAAGATCGCCCGGACCACGACGTCGGTGTTTTCGATCCGGCTCGGAAAAGCCAAGGCCTAGCGCGTGTAGAGGCCCAGGTAGGCCCGGACGATCCTCTCTCCCCAGAGCATGGCCGCGAAGGCCGCCGGGGCGATGAAAGTCCCGAAAGGCAGGGCGAACTGGGCATCCTTGCCCTTGCGGGCGATCAGGTAGATCCCGAAAAGGGCTCCCGTGAATGAGGCCAGGATGAGGACCAGGAGCGTCCGCTGCCAACCGAGGAAGGCGCCGACCATGAGCATCATGGTCACATCGCCCATGCCCAGGCCTTCCTTCTTGCGGATGAGCCTGTAGGCCCCGTAGACGAGCATCAGGAACCCGCCTCCCGCGACCGCCCCGAAAAGGGCGCCGCGGAAATTCAGATCATCGCGGAAAAACGAGTAGGCCAGAGCCAGCGCGAGGCCGGGCAGGGTGATCGCGTCGGGCAGGATCTGGTGCTGCGCGTCGATGAAGCCGAGGATGATGAGCGCGCTCGTGAAGAGACAGCCGGCGATGAACGCCAGGCCGATGACCCGCCCGGTGTTGAGATAGACGAGGACGAAGCCGGCGGCCGTCAGGGCCTCGACGGCCGGGTAGATCGGCGAGATCCTCCGGCCGCACTTGCGGCACTTGCCGCGGAGGATGAGATAGGAGAGGATCGGGATATTGTCATAAGGCTTGATGCGGGCGCCGCAGCCCGGGCAGGCGGACGGCGGCCGCGACAGGTCCAGTCCCCGCGGCAGGCGGTAGATGACGACATTGAAGAAGCTGCCGAAGATGAGCCCGGCCGCCGCGACGTAGAGAAGGATCAGCGTCGCCATGGACTGACCGCCGTTTTCACCTTTCCCGTCGCCGCGTCGTAAAGGTAATCTTTGCCGTCGAGGTCCTTCGGGACCTCCCGGAGAAAGCCTACGCGGACGAGGACCTCGAGGTCGGCCGGCAGGCGCCCGAAGCGCTCGCGGTATTTGGCCGCCGCCGCCTCGAGCGCGGCCCCGTCGATCGTCGCCTTGACGTCGTACAGGTGGTTCGAAGCGATCTTCTTGGTCCGCTCGTCGGGCGCCCTCTTGAAGATGTCGAGCCACGTCTCCCAGGAGGTTTGCAGATCGCCTTTCTTATAGATGGCGTTGGCCCGGAGCCTTTCGACGAATTCCGGGGCGCCGGGGATCTTCATGCACTGCTCGAAATATTTCTCGGCCAGGGGATAGTCCTTGAGCGTCATCAGGGCGATATGCCCGGCGTTGAAGGGATAGACCCATTGATCGGGATTGTTGGCCGCGCCCCGGTCGAGGATGGCGAAGGCGGCCCGGATGTTGCGGGCCTCCTGAACGGCGATCATGGCCCCGACCTCGTACGGGTCCTGGTAGCGCGGGTCGAGCTCGTTGATGATGGCGAAGATGTGGTCGAGATGGTCGAAGCGGTCGTCGATCGTCGGCGTCGTATAGTATTGGATGGCCCAAAGATAGATGGCGTCGGCGGCCAGATTGCGGTAGCCGAAGGTGGCGTATTTCAGGAACTTCCCGGAGGGGATGTAGATGATCGACGAACCGGGGAGCTCTGTCCGGACGACCCTGTCCGTAACGGCCTTGAGGGCGACAATAGCGGACGCGGACGCCAGCAGGAAGAGGACGAGGAGGACCGTCGCCGAACCCTTCCGGACCGTCGCGCGTTCGCCCATGAACCCCTCCCTCACCCTGGAGCATTCACGGCTGCCCAAAGGGTGAAAACGCCGGTCTGAGTCTTTTTTTTCTGGTCGTGAAAAGCGGCGTTTTCATGAATGCTCAGATGAAATCCCGCCGCCGGAAAATGAGAACGGCCAGGCCGAGGATGAAGGCCGTGTAGCAGACGCCGTAGAGGAAGGACGAGAGAAAGATGCCCGGCGGGATGGGCAGACCGTGGACGACCTCCGTCTTGAAATTGAAGTTCTCGAGGTCGGGGAGGACCAAGGCGAGGCCCCGGACGAGGGCCTTGCCCGGGCCGGGCCGCATCTTCTTGATGATGAGCTCGAGCCCCCACGAGAGGTGGCCGATGAGATAGAAGGCCAGGGCGAAGAGCGAGCTCAGGATGGGTGTCGAGAAGGACGAGAAGAGGATGGCCACGGCGGTGATGAGGACGAGCTCGAGGAAGATGTAGGCGATGGCCACGAGCAGGCTGCTCTCGATCCTGAGCGTGTGGGCGTAGACGATGGCCAGGAAGATCAGGGTCATGGCCCCGGTCATGACGAAGAGCGTCAGGACGAGGCCGAGGAACTTGCCCAGGATGAACTCGGCCCGGTGGAGCGGCTTGGCCAGCAGGGTGTAGATCGTCTTCTTATCGATCTCCTTGTAGACGAGGCCCGTGCCGATGAGGATGGCCATGAGGACGCCGAAGAGGGAGATCGACGCCAGGCCGACGTCCTTGATGATCTTGACCCGGTCGCCGACGGTCAGGATGGCCAGGACCCGGGAGGCGACAATGCCCAGGGCGGCGAAGAAGAAGAGCAGGTAAAGGATGCGGTCGCGCTTGGCTTCCTTGAACGTGATCCCGGCTATGGCCTTGATCTTCATGTCCGCGTCACCGTGTCGACGAAGATGTCCTCGAGGGTCTCGGTCCGCGGGCTGAGGGCGATGAGCCGGCCCTTGCGGTCGTGGATGAGGTTGACGATCTCATCGACCAGGGCCTCGTCGTAGAGCTTGAGCAGGACCCGGTCGCCCTGGGCCGAGACGCACTCGCCGAGGCCCGAGAACGTCTGGGGCGGAAGGCCCGAGACGGTCACTTCCGTGAACAGGACCTTCTCCGAGACGAGGTCGCGGAGGCCGCCCTCCTTGACGATCCGGCCGCCGACGATGATGGCCACGCGGTCGCAGATCATCTCGATGTCCTGGAGGATGTGCGAGGTGAAGAAGACGGTTTTGCCCTCGCCCTTGAAGCGGACGATGATGTCCCGGATCTCCTTGCGGCCGAGGGGGTCCATGCCGCCCAGGGGTTCGTCGAGGACGACGAGTTTGGGGTCGTTGATGAGGGCCTGGGCCAGCCCGGCCCGCTGGAGCATGCCCCGGGAATATTTCCGGAGAGGCAGGTCCGCCGCCCGCTCGAGGCCGACGAGCTTGAGCAGCCGGGCGATACGCTCGGCCTTCTCGTCCCGGCCGAGCCCGAACAGGTCGGCCGTGAAGGCCAGGAATTCCCGGGCCGTGAGGTAGTCGTAGAAATAAGGGTTCTCGGGCAGAAAGCCGAGGGCCTCGCGGGAGCGGGGCTGGGAGGAGGGCCGGCCGAAGATCGTGATCGACCCGGCATCGGGATGGATGAGGCCGAGAAGGCACTTGATGGTCGTCGTCTTTCCGGCCCCGTTCGGGCCGAGGTAGCCGAAGGTCTCGCCTTCGCGGACGGAGAAGGTGATGCCCTTGAGGATCTCGCGGGTCTTGGGAATGAAACCGATCCGGAATTTCTTCCGGAGATCCTGGATCCTGATCGCGTCGGCCATCGCCCCTATTCTACGGAACCGCGGCCCCAAGTCAACCGCGCCGCGGGATCAGGCGACGCCCTTGATCCTTCGGGCGTTCTCCAGGAGCTTATCCTGGGTAAAGACGTGCTCGCGGGTCAGGGCCAGGTGGAGCCGGAGCTGGTCCTGAACCTCGCCAGGGAGGCCCAGCCCGAGGACGGCCTCGTACTTGGCGACGAGCTCCCGCTCGAGCCCGGGCAGCGTTTCGAGGGCCGACAACCGGCCCGTGCCGGGGTAGGCGACCGGCATGGGCAGGCGGGAGCGCTCGACGCCCGCGGCGTCGGTCTCGGCGTTCTCGATGGCCACGACATCGCCGAGCCTGACGAGCACGCCCGAGAGCTTGTCCCAGTGGCGCATGTGGTTGACCGCGTTCTTGAACAGCCGCTGGCTGAGGTCCTGGTGCTCGTTGAACATGATGACGTACTTCAGATAGCGGTGCATGGCCTCGTTCTCGAGCCGGCCGATGGCGTGGAGAAGCCGAAGGTCCTCGCGGCTGGTGCGGTCGGGGTGCGGAGTGAAGCCGGCCGCCGCGGTGCCGCCGGACTCGATGGCGGCGATCATGGCCTCGAACTGACCGATGTGCCTGACCTCGTCGTAGGAGATGTTCCAGACCATGTTCTCGACCTCGGGGAACGCCGCGGGCGCGATCTCGGCGGATTGGTAGAGGTCGGTGACCATCTCCTCGGTCATCTTGTCGCGCTTGAGGTTGTCGAGGGCCAGCGGATAGCGCACAACTTCATCGGTGCCGAAGCCGGGCTCGACGCCGAGCCGGGCGAGCGTAATGCCCAGCTGGAGGGCGTGGTACATCTCGTCGATGCCGATCTGGATCGTTTGGGCCCGGGCGTCGGTCGTCTGCTTCAGGATGGGGTCCTCGTAGAGGAACTTGCCCTTGGGCATCGAGTAGGCGTGGATGACGTACTCGAAGCTGACGGCCCACTCGTGGTGGAGCGCCGTCGTGAGCAGGCGGATGAGGCCGTCGCGGTCGCTGACAGATCGGTTCTTGTCCATGGGGCCTCCCGGCGTACTTTGTGAAGGGCTATTATAGACGGAGGGCCGGGTCTCCGCAACGCGCCCCTCCGGTCCCTTCTTTTTATCAAGCTAGCCTTTAGGGGTGAGCGAACGAGGATTTTCTCACCCCGGCATTCACCCCGCCCGGCGATTGACCCTCGCGGCCCCCCATGAGATTCTGCCCCCGGTCGCAGCCTCAAGGATGCGACGGCCTCGAAAGAGGCGGTGCCAAGGTTGTGAAAAGGGAGAAGGAGGATCCTTCTCCCCCTCTTTTTTTTACCCCCAAAAATGGTTCTTCTCCCGATTCCGGGAGATCCCTCTCCCCGGCTTGGCTCAGGGTATTGGGCGGGGGAGGCGAATCCGGTATAATCGGGCCTACGCTTTTCGAGGAGGTCGACGATGTCCGATTTCGGCGGGGCCGCGAAGCCGCTTTCCGAGAATCCCGATTACAAGATCGCTATCCTGGGCGTCCCCTTCGACGAGAAATCGAGCTACCTCCGGGGCGCGGCCGGGGGGCCGGCCGCCGTCCGGGCCGTCTCCACCGGCAAGTGTTATTGCGGGTACACCGAGCTCGGCGTCAACCTGGAAGAAGACACCGTGCTCGTCGACCTCGGCGACGTCGACACCTCCGGCGACCCCGATAAGTCGTTCGCCCTGACCGAAAAGGCCGTGGCCGCGATCCTGGCCAAAGGCGCGACCCCTATCGTCATCGGCGGCGACCATTCGATCACTTATCCCGTGCTCAAGGCGTTCGCCCGGTCCTTCAAGCCCCTCGACATCCTCCACTTCGACGCCCATCCGGACCTCTACGAGGATCTCTACGGGGACCGTCTTTCGCACGCCTGCCCGTTCGCCCGGATCCTCGAGGACGGCCTGGCCGCGAGCGTCGTCCAGGTCGGCGTCCGGGCCGTCACCGCCGGCCATCGGGCCCTGGCCCTCAAGAACGGTGTGCGCATGGTCGAGATGAAGGACATCCAGGACCCGCTTTATCTCCGTTTCGCCAACCCCGTCTACGTCTCCTTCGACATGGACGCCCTCGACCCGGCCTTCGCTCCCGGCGTCTCCCACCACGAGCCGGGCGGGCTCTCGACCCGTCAGGCCCTCCAGGTCATCCAGGCGCTCAAGGGCCGGATCGTCGGCTTGGACGTCGTCGAGCTGAATCCGACGCGCGACGCCGCGGCCATCACCGCCGCGGCCGCGTTCAAGATCATCAAGGAAACCGCCGGCCGGATCGTCCGCCCGGCCTGAGGGAGGGACCCATGAAGCGCCTGCTCGTCATCGCCGTCCTGGCCGCGGCCGTCTCCGGCTGCGCCCACGCCCAGAAAGGCCCGGTTTTTGATGCCTGGTTCGTCGATAAGACCCTGCGCGTCGACTACTTCCACACGGGGAGCGCGGCCACGGAGGCCTTCGCCCTGGACCAGGTCTACGATCAAGGGATATGGGCCGGGAGCCGGGCGCACCTCATCGACCCGTTCGAACTCGGGCGCTACACGTTCAAGATCTATGACGAGGCCACGGGCACGCTCATCTTCAGCAAGGGGTTCGACAGCTATTTCGGCGAGTACAAGACCTCCGACGCGGGCGTCAAAGGCGTTCCCCGGACCTTCCATGAATCGGCCCTGTTGCCGTACCCGAAGAAACCGATCCGTTTCACGGTCGAGACCAGGGACCGGCAGAACGTCTTCAAGGCGGCGTTCAGTCAGACGATCGACCCGGCGGCCATGACCGTCATCCGCGAGCGGCTCGTTCCGGGCGTCAAGGTCGTCGAGGCGCTCAAGTCCGGCGATCCCCGCCGCAAGGTCGACGTGGCCGTCATCGCCGAGGGCTACACCGCGGAGGAGGAGGCCAAGTTCGAGACCGACCTGACCCGGTTCGTCGGCGTCTTCTTCAAGCTCGAGCCCTACAAGTCCCACAGGGACCTGTTCAATATTTCGGGCGTCTTCAAGCCTTCGGCCGAAAGCGGCTGCGACGAGCCGAGCCACGGCTCTTTCAAAGCGACGGCCCTGAGCTCGAGCTTCGACTCGCTCGGCTCCGAACGCTACCTCCTGACCGAAGACAACAAGAGCCTCCGGGATATCGCCGCTCACACGCCGTACGACGCCCTCACCATCATGGTCAACCACACGCGCTACGGCGGCGGGGGCATCTACAATTTCTACTGCACCTTCACGACCGACAACCAGTGGTACGAGTATCTCTTCCTCCACGAATTCGGCCACTCGTTCACCGGCCTCGCGGACGAGTACTACACGTCCGACGTGGCCTACAACGAGTTCTATCCCGCCGGCGTCGAACCGGCCGAACCGAACATCACCGCCCTGCTCGATCCCGCGAAGCTCAAGTGGAAGGCCCTGGTCAGCCCCGGCGTCGCCGTGCCCACGCTCTGGGAGAAGCCGGAGTTCGATGAGCTGGACAATGCTTATCAGAAGATCCGCCGGGACGTGAACGAGAAGATCGCCAAGATGAAGAGGGAAGGGGCGGCCGCGGCCGACGTCGCCCGTGTCGAAGAGGATTCTGAGCGGCTGTCGCGCGAGCACGCCGACAAGGTCGACGCCTTTCTAAAGGCGAGCAAGTTCTGGGGCAAGGTCGGCGCCTTCGAAGGGGCCGGGTACGCCGCCAAGGGGCTCTACCGTCCCGAGCTCGACTGCCTGATGTTCACCAAGGGAACCAAGCCGTTCTGCAAGGTCTGCGAAGCCGCCGTCCTAAAGACGATCCTCTGCTACACGGATTGACGCCGGCTCGCGGGAGATTCGCCGGGCGGGCCAAGCCTTTTTATGAGCCGGCCGCGGGCAGGCGATTCTGGACGTTTTCGCCTACTGATATTTTATACACCAGCCCCCCTTGTCTTTGAGAAGTGCGGGCTGTTGTCAGCAAAAGGGGGGTTGATGATGGGAACCAAAAAGGTGGGGGCTTTCTCCAGCCCGCGCAAGAAAGCCAATGTCATTATAGCACCCGAAGTCTTCTTGTAAAGCGTTTTTTCTCCCTTTTTAACAATTATTTTCAGGGGCATCCAACCTATTGATTTTCTTGAGCAATCCCCTCAGAATGGAGAGGACATCCGGATCCTGGAGGAAGCATGGACCAGAAAACCGACGCCAAGAAGGTCGAGATCAAGGTCGACGAGGCGGTCGCGCTCGGCCAATACGCCAGCCTCGCCGCCATCCGCCATTCGCGGGAGGAGTTCCTGTTCGATTTTGCCTTCCTTTTCCCCGACGGCCCCTTCGGCAAGCTCGTCGCCCGCATCATCGTCAGCCCGGCCCACGCCAAGCGCTTCCTCGAAGCCCTGCAGGCCAACATCAAGCGCTACGAGGACGCCTACGGGACGATCATCCCTTCGGAGATGCCTCCGTCGGTCGATTTCATCCAATGACCGCGCGTCCCGCCGTCTCAAGCCCGGTCTTGACATCAGGCGGTATTTTTTATATTAGTTGAACCAGGCGGCGAGGAGAGTTATCATCTTATCGGGAACTCGAACGTCGAGTCCTCGCAGAAAAGTCCTTAAATCGTCAGGAGGTCATAGACATGGCTTATGAATTCAAGAACTCGAAGGGCGTCAGCTACTATCTCCATTCGAAGGACGTCCTCTTGAAGGGCGGCCGCAAGCAGACGATCTACTTCTTCGCCCGCGATGTGCGGCCGGGCGCCCTGGATGCGGTTCCCGCCGCTTACATGGTCCAGGAAACGACCAAGACCGGCATGCCCATTCTGAAGAAGAAGTAAGTACGCTCGCGCGGACAACACGAGGCCGGGGACCCCGGTTCCCGGCTTGGGCGGGGAACCACCTTCGCGGCCTTCCCTGAAGGCGGTTCCCCCCTATTTTTTTCGGCGGCCTCTTTGACGGTCCGGCGGCTTCTGAGTATACTGAGGCCATGAAATCCCCCGTATGTAAGATCCTGGTCATCGGTCTGGGCGCGTCGCTGGCTTTCGCCGCCTGCGCCAAGAAACCGTCCGAACCTTCCGGCTCCGAAACGGCCAAGACGCTCCGCATCGCCGTCATCCCCAAGGGGACGACCCACGAGTTCTGGAAGTCGATCCACGCCGGCGCGATCCGGGCCGAAGGCGAGCTCGGCGTCAAGGTCATCTGGAAGGGCCCGCAAAAGGAGGACGACCGGGCCCAGCAGATCACAGTTGTCGAGGACTTCATCAGCAGCGGCGTCGACGGGATCGTGCTCGCGCCGCTCGACGACCGGGCCCTGATGCGCCCCGTCCAGGACGCCGTGCGGGAGAAGATCCCGGTCGTCATCATCGACTCCGCGCTCCAAGGGAGCGACTACACGAGCTATGTCGCCACGGACAACTACAAGGGAGGCGTCCTGGCCGCCCGGCGCCTCGGGGAGCTCCTCAAAGGCCGGGGGCGGATCTTCCTCATCCGCTACCAGGAGGGCTCGGCCAGCACCGTCCAGCGGGAGGCCGGATTCTACGATACCGTGACCAAGGAGTTCCCCGGCATCGTTTTGCTCGTCAAGGACCAGTACGCGGGGGCGACGACCGAAACGGCCTACCAGCTGGCCGAAAACCTGATCAGCCGTTTTCCCGATGTCGAGGGCGTGTTCACGCCGAACGAATCGAGCACGTTCGGGACGCTCCGGGCCCTTCAGGAATCCCGACTCGCCGGCAAGGTCGTTTTCGTCGGCTTCGACAGCTCGCCCAAGCTCGTCCAAGGCCTCCGGGACGGGGACATCCAGGGTCTCGTCATCCAGAATCCGGCCAAGATGGGTTATCTCGGGGTCAAAACCATCGTCGCCATTCTCCGCGGCGAACCGGTCGAGAAGGTCATCGATACGGGCGTCGTCCTGGCCACCAAGGACAACATGGAGTCCCCCGAGATCAAGGCCCTGCTCTCGCCCGACCTCACCATGATCAAAGACTGATGAGAGACGTCGCCGCCGGGCCGCCGGTCCTCCGCATGGCCGGGGTGAGCAAGAGCTTCGGCGCGACCCGGGCCCTCGACGACGTCAGCTTCGTGCTCGGCCGCGGCCAGGTCCACGCCCTGATCGGCGAGAACGGGGCCGGCAAGAGCACGATGATGAAGATCCTCAGCGGCGCCATCGCGCCCGACGCCGGCCAGATGGAGATCGACGGCCGGCCCTACGCCCCCTCCGGGCCCGCCGACGGCCTTCGCTGCGGCGTCTCCATGATCTACCAGGAGCTCAATCTGGCCCCGCACCTCACGGTCGAGGAGAACATCATGCTCGGCCGCGAAGCCCATACCGCGGGCTGGCTCGACCGCAAGGCCATGATGCGGAAGGTCCGCGAATCCCTCGAGCTCGTCCGCCACCCCGAGATCTCGCCGGAAGTCCCGGTCGGCCGGCTGAGCGTCGGGGCCAAACAGCTCGTCGAGATCGCCCGGGCCCTGACGAACAGGTCCCGCATCGTGGTCATGGACGAGCCGACGAGCTCGCTCACCCAGGAAGACAGCCAGCGCCTGTTCGAGATCATCCGCGGCCTCAAGGGCCAAGACGTCAGCATCATCTACATCAGCCATTTCCTCGAGGAGATCCAGCGGGTCGCCGATTCCTACACGGTCCTCCGGGACGGCCGCAGCGTCGGGTCCGGGACCATGGAAGGGACGTCGCTCGAGGACATCATCCAGCTCATGGTCGGTCAGAAGTTCACCCAGCTCTTCCCTAAGGTCGAGCACACGGTCGGCGAGCCGGTCTTGTCTCTGAACAGTCTGAAAGGGACGCGGATGGCGTCGCCGGTCTCCCTGACGCTGTCGAAGGGTGAGATCCTCGGGGTCGCCGGCCTCGTCGGCTCCGGCCGGACGGAGATGCTGCGGACCCTCTTCGGCCTCGACGAGGTCGAGGGCGGCACCGTCGTCGTCTCAGGCGCCGGGCTCACCGGCCGCCGGCCCTGGACCCGGATCCGCCGCGGCCTCGGGCTCCTCAGCGAGGACCGGCAGGGCGAAGGCCTGGCCCCGGCCCTGACTGTGGCCGACAACATGACCCTGAGCGACCTCGCGCCCTATCGCCGCCACGGCCTCCTCAGCCCCGCCCGCCAGCGCCTGGCCGTCGCGGATTTGATCGGGACGCTCAAGATCAAGGCCAAGGGCCCGGATCAGAAGGTCGGCGACCTCTCGGGCGGGAACCAGCAAAAGGTCGCCTTGGCCCGGCTCCTGCACCAGAAGGCCTCCGTCCTCCTCCTCGACGAGCCGACGCGCGGCATCGACGTCGTCAGCAAGAGCCAGATCTACGAATGGATCGGCGGGCTCGCCCGCGAGGGGAAGTCGGTTCTCTTCGTCAGCTCCTATCTCCCCGAGCTGCTCGGGATCTGCGACCGGATCGTCGTCTTCCACCGGGGGGTCCTCGTCGAATCCCGGCCGACGTCGGCGTGGGACGCCGCCGGCCTGATGGCCGCGGCCACCGTGGGCCGGACATCGCGGGAAAAGCCGATCGAACAAAGGAACGCGGAATGAGCCCTCAACGTCGAACCGGCGTCGTCCGGGCCCTCAATCTCTTCGGCCCGTTCATCGGGCTTCTCCTGGTCATCGCCCTGTTCGCCCTGATCCCGGAGGTCCAGGGCCGTTTCCTGAGGGCCGCCAATTTCAAGAGCGTCGCCACCCAGTCGGTCATCGTGGCCCTGGGCGCGCTCGGCATGACCCTCATCATCATCAGCGGCGGCATCGATCTCTCTGCCGCCTCGAACATCGCCTTGGCGAGCGTCATCACGGCCTACGCCATCAACGCCGGCGCCGCTCCCATCCTCGCGATCCTCCTCGGGGTCCTCACCGGCGGGCTCGTCGGTCTCGTCAACGGCGGGCTGGTGACCCGGCTCCGGCTTGTCCCGTTCATCGTGACCATGGGCATGATGGGCATCGCCCGCGGGGCGGCCAAGTGGATCGCGGGCAACCAGAAGATCGACGCGCCCATGACCTGGGTCAACGAGCTCATGTCCAAGAGCCCCCGTCCCCCGTGGCTCCTCCTGGCGCCCGGGATCTGGATTGTCATCCTCTTCGCCGTGGCCATGGCCGTGCTCCTGAAATTCACCGTCTTCGGCCGCCACATCTTTGCGGTCGGCTCGAACGAAGCGACGGCCCGGCTCTGCGGCATCCGGACGAACCGGATCAAGATCCTGGTCTACGCGATCGCGGGGCTGTTCTGCGGCCTGAGCGGGGTCATGGAATTCTCCCGGCTCACGGTCGGCGATCCGACCGTGGCCGTGGGGCTCGAGCTCGACATCATCGCCGCGGTCGTCATCGGCGGCGGCAGTCTGAACGGCGGGGAGGGCAGCATCCTCGGGACCATGGTCGGCGTCCTGATCATGTCCTTTCTGCGCAACGGCTGCACGATGATGGGCTGGCCGAACTACATCCAGGAGATCATCATCGGGGCCATCATCATCGTCGCCGTCGCGCTCGACCGCCTCCGCCACCGGACCGCCTAGGCGCCGGGGACTGTCCCTTCCCTTATTATCCCCGGATAGGGGACATATCCCCGCCTCATGTCCTCTCAATAGGACGGCCGCCGCTTTTCCCCCTGGGGAACAGGCTGGCACGATAGTTGCTAAAGATAGGGGCGGAAGGAGAAAGACGATGAACAAGATGATGACAAAGGCAGCGCTTCTGGCGCTCGCATTCATCGTTTCGATCCCCCTGGGCCTCGCCGCCCAGGACGAGGGGTATTATCCGTACAGTTTTGCCCGTCTGAGCTACGTCAACGGCTCGGTCAGTGTCCAAAGGACATCGGACCTGGGCTATGAAAAGGGAGAGGTCAACCTGGCCCTCGTTCAGGGAGACAAGATGGGGACCGAGAGCGGTCAGGCGGAGATCCATTTCGGCCGCCGCAACTATCTCCGTCTCGGAGACAACACGAAAGTCGAATTCGCCGTCCTACCCTCGGAAGGCGATGAGCGCATCAATATCCATCTCACGGAAGGCAGCGCCTATTTCCGGGTGAGCGCCCTGGCCACGGAAAAGGGCATCGAGGTCCACACCCCCGACGCCTCGTTTTACGTTCTCGAGGAAGGGCTGTACCGGTTCGATGTGGGGCTCGAGGGCCAGACCCAGGTTTTCGTTCGTGAAGGCAGCCTCGAGGCCGCGACCGAAGAAGGCTCCGTCCTCGTCAAGGCCCAGGAGGCCGTGACGGCCGCCGACGGCCGGCTCCTCGGCCAGCCGGAATACGGCAATTCCCGCAACGACGCGTTCGACGAATGGAACGGCAGCCGCGACTCCCAGCTTTCGGCCCGGAGCGAACGGCAGTACCTCCCCACGGAAATCGGAGAATACGAAGAAGAGCTCGACCAGAACGGCCACTGGGTCTACGAACGGCCCTACGGCAACGTCTGGATCCCGAACGTCTCCGACTATCAAGATTGGCAACCCTATTACTACGGCCGCTGGGTCTGGTATCCGGTCATCGGCTGGAACTGGGTCTCCTCCGAGTCCTGGGGCTGGTCGACCTATCACTACGGCCGCTGGAATTGGCGCTTCGGCCTCGGCTGGTACTGGATCCCCCAGTCCCATTGGGGCCCGGCCTGGGTGCATTGGTGGTCCGACCGGGACTACATCGGCTGGTGCCCGCTCACTTGGTACAACCGGCCCGGCTACCTCTTCAACAACCGCTTCTATGATCGCTACGACGACCGTTATTTCTCCGCCCACAATCGGGCCATGACCGTCGTCCGGCGCGACCATCTGCAATCCTACGACGTCGGCCGCCGCCATGTCGGCTCCGCCGACCTCGACCGCATCGGCCGGGTCGAGCTCAGGGCCCAACAGCCGTCGATCCGCCCGAACGTGGACAACGGCCGGCCCCAGGCCATCGCGGCCCGGCGGGCGCTGGCGGACCGCCCCGGCAGTCGGAATCAGGTGAAGTCGCTGGCGCCTTCCCGGTCCTTGTCCTCTTCCGGCCTGAGACAGCGCGGGACGGACTCGGGGCTCCGGTCGAGAGACCGGGGCACCTCCCAGCCCGGAGGGAATCAGAATGTCGTTTCGCGGCCGTCCATCCGGAACGACGGGGCGGGCAGCCGGTCGATCCGGTCCTACCCCAGCCAGCGGACCGCCGGCAGCCGTGATCAGAGCGGCGTCGTCGAAAACCGCCGCAGCTCGGTGGCCTCTCCGAGCCGCAGCCGCGATACCGGGAGCCCGTCGAACGACGCTCGCGTCTCCCGTTCCCAGGGACAGGATCCGGGATCTTCCCGGACCTCGACCGTCCGGGAACCGCAGCGGGCGCGGACGCCCGGCAATGAATCCGGGAGCTCTGTCACCCGACGCGGCGAATCCGTGAAGAGTTATCCTTCGACCACCCGCCAGGGTTCATCCGATAAAGGCGATCGCACGACCTCGACGACCCGGACCATCCGGTCCGGGTCGGACCGGTCCTCCAATTCCTCCTCCGGGAGGTCTCAAAGTCGCACCGACTCCTCCCGCTCCTCAGTCTCGAGTCCGTCATCGCGGATGAGCGCGCCTTCGGTCTCGTCCTCGCGCCCTTCCTCCGCCATCTCCCGGCCGTCTTCATCCTCGCGGACGTCTTCTCCGTCGTACTCCCGCTCGAGCTCTTCCCGCACCTCTTCCTCTTCTCAGCCCCGCAGCTCGTATTCTTCGCCGTCCCGCTCAAGCTCGTCCTCGTCGGCCCGGGCGCGCAGCTCCTACTCCTCGCCGTCCAGATCGAGCAGCCCTTCGAACAGGACCTACTCCGCCCCGAGGTCGTCGGGCTCCTCGTCCGGCCGCTCCTATAGCGCCCCCCGCTCAAGCGGATCTTCTTCCGGACGCTCCTACAGCGCGCCCAGGTCCAGTGGCTCTTCTTCGGGGCGCTCGTCAGGCTCCGTGAGGTCAGGCCGATCGTCCTCCTCAGGCCGGTCGAGCTCCTCGGCCCGGTCGGGCTCCTCATCCTCACGGTCCTCGGGTTCGTCCTCGAAATCGGGCAGCGCCAGAAGGAAGTAACCCGCGGCGCGGGCCCGTCCCAAGGCCATCCGCCGGGCCCACTTTTTTCTTTACTTTTGGGGACCGCAATGGTATAAACTACTCCTCGTTCGGGGAGGATATTCCCGGGCGCCCGTTCGACGCATGGAGGTAGTTCCGATGAGTTGCACCAAGAAAACAGGTCTCCTGATCTTGAGCTTGGCCGTTCTGACCGCTGTCTTCGGCTCCGTGGCCTGTCAGAAGAAGGCCGAGACGCCGGCCGCCGAGGCGGTCAAGGTCGTCACCGAGTTCGAAGGGACCGTCCGCGCGGCCCTCGGCCGTTACATGTACCTCTCGACCGCCCAGGGCTTCGACATCGTTCTGCCCGGCTTCGACGCCGCGACTCTCCTGGGCAAGACGGTCAAGGTCAAGGGCAACCTGCTCCTCGACCATCCGCCGATCTTCCTCGCCGACAGCGTCGAGACCGGTCCCGGTCAGACGGTCTACACGCGCAGCCAGGAATTCCAGGCCGATGATTTCGTCGAGATGAAGGCCCGGGAAGCCGTGCCCGCATTGGCGATCAGCGGCTTCGCCAAGCCGGAAGAGTGGGAAGGCAAGGGCGAAGGCAAGGTCTATGGCTCGCTCCAGAAGGGCGACGTGAACGCGATCGTGCTTAGCGACGACAAGGGCAAGGAGATGGCCCGGATCATCGTCGATTCCGTCAGCACCTATTCCAACTACTACATCCAGAAGCTGCGGCTGTTCGACAAGTTCTGGTTCTATCTCAAGATCAAGGACAGCGTCGACAAGAAGATCCGGCCCCGCACCAAGGAGATCTTCCACGCCGACGTCGTCGGCGCCGGCCTGTACTGATCGATCGATCGCTCTGAAAACCGGGACGGCCCTGAGGGGCCGTCCTTTTTTTTATTCCAGGAAGGACGAGAGCGAAGCGAGGCCCGTCTGGACAGGGCTCGAGAGCTCGAATGTCAGGATCCTCCGTCCCTTCCCGGCCAGGGCCAGCGCGTCCCCCCGCGCCTGGGCCTGGAACAGGCCGCCGAAATCCTGCGCCGGCCGGGCGGCCCCCGGGACCTCGGGGATCGCCAGTTCCGGCAGATCCGCCGCCACGAGCATCAGGAAGAGCCCCCGGTTCCCGTCGCCCTTGTGGAGCTGGCCCGTCGAGTGGAGATAGCCCGGCCCGAACCCGACCGTGACGGGGAAGCCGGTCTGGATGCGCAGTCCGGCCGCCAGCCCCGAAAGCATCTCTTCGACCGCGGCGCTCCGCGGAAGAAAAGCCAGAAGCGCGATGTAGTCGCCCTCGCGGCGGCCGGCGAGGAATCGTGTCAGGACGTCTTTCGGGCTTTCGGAGCCGTCCGAAGGGGAGATCCGGACGCCTCCCGTGAAGGGCCGGCGGTCCTCCTCCGGAGCGGTCCCCGGCGCGCCGCCGGCGGCGGCCAGGACCTCGCGGGTACTCTTCTTGGCCGATTCGACGTCGGGTTGATCGAAGGCGTTGATCTTCAGGATATGGGCGGCGACGGCCGTGGCGAACTCCCAGAGAAAGAAATGCCCACCCAGGTCATAGGGGTCGTCGAGCGAGAGACGGACGAGCGGTGACCCGGGCCCTTCGGACGCGCGGGAGCCCGGCTTCAAGGCCGCGGCCTCCGATGACCCGATCTCGACGAACAGCCGGTCCTTGCCGTAGCTTCCGGCGGGTCCCGGCCTGTCCTCGACGACCGGGACGATACCCCGGCCTTCCTTCCCGGTGCTCTCGGCGATGAGCTGTTCGAGCCATGCGGCCAACCGCCTGAGCCGCGCCGGCAGGAGCAAGGTCAATTTATCCATGCCCCCGAGCGCGGCGGTGCCCATGACCGCGCCCAGAAAGGCCCCGGGGTTCTCCTGGACGCGTTCGAGGCGGCACGCGTCCGCCATGGCCCGGGCCGGGGCCAGGAGGCGGCGGAGGTCGATGCCGTGGAGCGCGGCGGGCACGAGGCCGAACGCCGACAGGGCGGAGAACCGTCCGCCGATATCCGGCTGGCCCTGAAAAACGCGGCGGAACCGGCGCTCGCGGGCCAGAGTCTCGAGAGGTGTTCCGGGGTCGGTGATGGCGATAAACCGGCCCCCGGCGTGACTCGCCCCGAGCGCCATGCGGGCCCGGTCGTAAAAAAAGGAGAACAAGGCCAGCATTTCGGCGGTCGTCCCCGACTTCGAGGAGACGATGAACAGGGTATCGCCGACGGGGAGCCTCCCGGCCGCCGCGGCCACGGTCTCAGGTTCGGTCGTGTCGAGGACCTCGAGATCGAGGGAGTCCGGCCCGCCCTTGAACAGGCGGGCATAGACCTCGGGCGCCAGGCTCGAGCCGCCCATGCCCAGGACGACCGCCCGGGTCAATCCCATGCCGCGGACCGAGGCGGCGAACGCCTCGAGGTCCGGAATGTCCTTTTCGGCCGTCGCGGGAGACGCCAGCCAACCCAGGCGGTTCGTGATCTCCTGGTCCACGGGCTTCCAGACGGTCCAGTCGTGTTCCCAGATGCGGCGGACGACGGCATCCTCTTCGAGGCGGCGGAGGCTTCGGGCGAGCTCGAGCTCCAAGCGCTCGGGGTGAACGATGCGGACGTCGCGGTTCTGTGGCGTCATGGGCGGACCTCTTTCCGGAGACCCCGATTATATCAGCACTGCCGGGACGGCGCCAAGGCGCTTGATTATTTCCTCCGGATTCCGGAAGATAGGGGCCTCGAATGACCACATCCCAGCGATCCCGGAGGTCCCGACCATGACGAACGCCGCGACCGACCCGCCCCTCGGCTTCTTCCATCCGACCAGGCCCATCTATCGGTTCACCAACCTGCTCTTCATCGCGTCCCTGACATTCGGCAGCTACTTCGCCTACGACATCATCGGGGCCATCGCCCCCTCGCTCATCAAGGGGCTCAACGCGAGCCGGGCCACGGTCGGGGCGTTCAACACGATGTACAGCATCGCTGCGATCCTGGTGCTCCTCTTCGCCGGCGTTCTGATTGACCGGCTGGGGACCCGCAAGGCCAGCATCATCTTCTCGGTCCTCGTCTTCGCCGGCGCGGCTATCGTCTGGCAGGCCAAGTCCATCCCCCTGATGTTCGTCGGAAGGTTCATCTTCGGGGCCGGCTCCGAGCCTCTGGTCGTCGCCCAGAGCGCCATGCTGGCCCGCTGGTTCAAGAACAAGGAGCTCGCGCTGTCGTTCGGCGTCGCTCTGACCGTGAGCCGTCTCGGTTCCCTCTTTGCCCTCAACAACGGAGAGCTCATCACGAAATATTTCGGCAGCTACCGCAATGCCCTGCTGGCGGCGGTCGGAGCGTGCGCCCTGTCCCTTCTCGGGAACCTCTGCTACATCGTCATGGACAAGCGCGGCGAGAAGGCCCTCAACCTCCGGGACGAGAGCGCCGGCGACAAGATCGTCTTCAAGGACGTCAAGGAGTTCAAGCCGACGTTCTGGTACGTGACCTTTCTCTGCCTGACCTTCTACGCGGCCGTATTCCCGTTCCAGAGTCTGTCGACGGATTTCTTCCACACGAAGTGGGGCATCGCCCTGAGCGCCCCGTCTTCGGGCAGCTTTCTGGCCCAGGTCTTCAACAACTTCCTCCACATCACCAGCACGGCCGGCGGCATCACCAGCATCATCATCTTCGCCTCGATGATCCTGGCCCCATTCGCCGGGCGGCTCGTCGACCGGGTCGGGAAGAGAACGACTTTCATGGTCGCCGGCGCCTTGCTCCTCATCCCCTGCCACCTGGCCATGGGCTTGACCAGGATCTACCCCGTCTACCCGATGATCCTGCTCGGCTTCTCCTTCGTCCTCGTCCCGGCGGCCCTGTGGCCGTCGGTGCCGCTCATCGTCAAGTCGAATCGCGTCGGGACCGCCTTCGGGCTGATGACGGCCATCCAGAATATCGGCCTTGGGCCTCTTCCCTCTGCTGAACGGGTTGCTGCGCGACAAGACCGGGTCTTATGTCGCCAGCGAGGTCATGTTCGCCAGCCTGGGCATCGTCGGCTTCATCTTCGCCATGCTCCTCAAGCGGGCCGACCGCCGCGAAGGGCACGTGCTGGATGCGGGGCCGAAGCCATGAAGAGATTCGGGCAGCTCATTGGGGTCAAGCCGGAGAAGTTCGAGGAGTACAAGGCCTATCACGCCGGAGTCTGGCCCGAGGTGCTGGAGACGATCCGCCGGTGCAACATCCGGAACTATTCCATCTTCCATTGGCAGGGCCGGCTCTTCGCCTATTTC
Source organism: Candidatus Aminicenantota bacterium (assembly GCA_963743205.1). Classification (GTDB taxonomy): domain Bacteria; phylum Acidobacteriota; class Aminicenantia; order Aminicenantales; family Saccharicenantaceae; genus RBG-16-66-30. The sequence goes on along the minus strand of CAVUOW010000005.1, from coordinate 335,800 downwards.
GAATATCACGGCGCCGATTATGCCGCCGACATGGCCCGGATGGCCGCCGACCCGAAGACGCAGGAATGGTGGAAGATCATGATGCCCCTGCAGGACCCGGTCCCGGGCCGGCCCGAAGGCGAGTGGTGGGCCCCGATGGAAGAGGTCTTCCACACGGATTGAAAGAAGAGGGCCGCCGTGGAGCGTTCCGCCAATTGCCTCGCCAAGCTCGACCGGATGGACCGGACCCTCCACCATCGGGAGGCGGACCGGGTCCCGGTCAGCGATTTCTTCTGGGGGAGCTTCCTCGAGCGCTGGCGGAAAGAGCTGGGCCTCGCCGCGGGCACGGACATCTATAAATACTACGACCTCGACTGGACCGTCACCACCCCCAACATGGATCCGCATATCCGGTCCTTCGAGACGCTCGAGGAGACCCACGATCATGTGACCGTCCGGACAGGGTTCGAGGCCGTGATCCGGAAGAACTTCGCCGACCCGATGCCGGCATTTCTCGCCTTCGATACGGACACGATCGAGAAGATGAGGGCCTTCCGGTTCGACGATCCCCGGGACGAGCGCCGCTACTCGAGCGCGGGGGACAACCAGATCGCCGGGGTGGGGGACGGCTTTGCCCGGAACTCCCCGCCGTGGATCGAGACGGTCCGGTCCCTTCACCCCGACATCCCCGTTTACGGCAGCGCCTGCGAGGCCCAGGAGATGCTCTGGCGCATCATCGGTCTCGAGAACGTGATGCTCTGGATCGGGCTCTATCCCGACGAGGTCGGAAGGTTCGTCGAAAGGTTGGGCGAGTTCGCGTTGGGGCTCGTCCGGGCCCAGATCCAGGCGGCCGGCGGCTTGCTCGACGGCATGGTCATCTGGGGCGACGTCGCCTACCGCAAGAGCCTGTTCTACTCACCGGACTATTGGCGGAAGTATTTCAAGCCCGTGGTCAAGGCCCTGGTCGAGGAGTGCCATGCCCACGGCCTGCCGGTGATCTATCACGGCTGCGGCAACGTCCGGCAGATCTTCGGCGATTTCGTCGAGATCGGCGTCGACGCCTACAACCCTCTCGAGGCCAAAGCCGGCCTCGACGTCGTGGATCTGCGGCGGCAGTTCGGTCACCGCATCGCCTTCTGCGGCAACATGGACGTCCTGACCTGGGCCCAGGGGACCGAGGAGGAGCTCCGGCGCGTCGTCCTGACCAAGCTGAACGCGGCCAAGGGCGGCGGCTTCATCTTCCAATCCGATCATTCGGTGCCCGGCAACATCTCCGCCCGGAATTATGAGTACGTCATCAACCTGGTCCGGGAATACGGCCGTTACCCGCTCCGGCTCGGGGAGTTCGACCTGCCGGATATCGTCTGACCCCGCACAAGCTTCTCCCCGAATGAATCGAACGGATATCAGGCCCGCGGTCGGGGATGAAACAAACCGGCACGGAAGGCCCTCAGCCTGAAGGGCCTCTCCGGCCGGGTGGATCAGGATCCGAGTCGAAGCCGCCTAGGCGGGCTTCTTGGCCAGCTCGGCTTTGCTCTTGCGCCTCATGTCCGCAGCATGGGCGCGCTTGTAGGTCTGGATGTCCACGAAGCGCCCCTTGCTGTCACGCACGGCGTAGAGCTTCGTCCCCTTGGAGCTGCGATGGGTCGTCCGTTTCATAGGCATAGGTCCTCCTTCAGGAATTGAATTTACTTGCTGACCGCTTTCTTGATGGCCCCGACGATGGCCCTCAGGACGCCGTCGCTCGCTGGGGGTCGATCCCCTTCCCAAGTGGATGCTTTCACCATCAAGGATAACAGCCCAGAACGCTTATGGCTTCAGTATGGTCAAGGCCGGATAGAATGTCAACTGAAATCCCCCGGTTTGCCGGGGGCGGAGGTTTCTGCTATAACGTCTGTCCATGATCCGCTCCGTCATCTCCGACCTCGGCCGCGTCGTCCTCTGGTTCGACAACGATGTCTTTCTGCGCAAGCTGGCCGGGAGGTCCGGGAAGACCCTGGCCGAAGTCAAGGCGGCCGTCCACGGCGACCTCGAGCTCCTCCGCCGCTTCGACGGAGGGGCCGTCACGCCGACCGCCTTTCACGCGCGGGTCATGGAGATCGTCGGGGCGGACATGGCCTACGGCGATTTCTACGGCATCTACAACGACATCTTCACCCCGAACCCGGCCGCTATCGACGCATTGGGACGGGTCAAGGCCGCCGGCTATAAGCTCCTTCTCCTCTCCAACACGGACCCGGAGCGGTTTGGCTTCGTCCGCCGCCGCTTTCCGGCGATCGCCCTTTTCGACCACTTTGTTCTGTCCTACGAGCTCAAGCTGCTCAAGCCCGACCCGGCCATCTATCGGGCCGCCTCGCGAGCGGCCGGCCTCGCGCCCGGCGAATGTGTTTTCGTCGACGACATGGAGGAGAACGTTACGGGTGCCGTCGAGGCGGGCTTGGCGGGCATTCACTACCGGCCGGAGACAGACCTGGCCGCGGAGCTCAGAAAGCTCGGACTGCGGGTCTAGCCGAGGACCTGGACCCAGGCCCGGCGCGTGCGCGGCCCGTCGAACTCGCAAAAATAGATCCCCTGCCAAGTCCCGAGCCGGAGCTTGCCGCCCTCGACGATCAGAGTTGCAGATGAGCCGAGGAGGGACGCCTTGACATGGGCTGCCGCGTTGCCCTCGGCGTGCGCATAGGGGAGTCCGTCGGGCACGATCTTCCGCAGGGTCATGGCGATGTCGGCCCGCACGTCGGGGTCGGCGTTCTCGTTGACCGTGACGCCGGCCGTCGTGTGCGGCACGGTGACGACACAGATCCCGGTCTGGACTCCCGAGGCGGCCACGAGCCGCTCCACATCGGCCGTCAGGTCGACGAACTCCAGCCGCGCTTTGGTCCGGATCTCGATCGTATTCATTGGTTCCTCAGCGACTTAAAAAAAACTCGGAAAAGCCCTTGACAAGCCATTTCCCGGGGTGTAGAGTTTCCTCGGAAAATACAACATTTAGTATTTTCCATATAAGGGCTCCACAAGATATGGGATAATGGCCGTAAGGCCTTTTCGTGTCGCCATGGTTTCGGGAAGGGTCGATTTTAGCACGTTGCGGGCGAAATTCCCAGGCTTGTGAGCTTGGGCGGAAGAGCAGGAGGAGGCACCTGATGGTCAGCACGGTCGGCAGGATCAAGAAACGGGACGGAACGGTCGCGGACTTCAACCAGGACAAGATCACCAACGCCATCCACAAGGCCATGGAGTCGGAGGGCGTCAAGGACATGTCCATCGCCAAGACCGCGTCCGACATCGTCTGCTTCATGATCGAGGAGAAGTTCGGCGGCTACACCATCCCCTCCGTCGAGCAGATCCAGGACGTCGTCGAGATGGTCCTCATGAAACAGGGCTATCACGACGTGGCCAAGTCCTACATCCTCTACCGCGCCAAGCACAAAGGCATCCGCGAGGCCAAGAAAATCGGCATCAACCTCGAACGGCTGGTCAAGGACTACCTCGGCAACGCCGACTGGAAGATCCGCGAGAACTCGAACGAGGGCGTCCAGAGCTTTGCCGGCCTCAACGCCCGCGTCTCGGGCGAGGTCCTGTCGAACTTCGCCCTCAACCAGATCTACACCGAGCGGGCCAAGAAGGCCCATGAGGACGGCGAATTCCACATCCACGACCTGAGCTACCCGATCGTCGGCTACTGCGCCGGGTGGTCCCTGGAGAACCTCATCCGCAAGGGCTTCGGCCACGTCCCCAATCAGGTCCACTCCAATCCGGCCAAGCACCTCGACACGCTGACCCTGCACATGGTCAACTACATCGGCACCATGCAGGCCGAGTTCGCCGGCGCCCAGGCCTTCTCCAGCGTCGATACCCTCCTCGCCCCGTTCGTCCGCCACGACCACCTCAGCTACGAGGCCGTCAAGCAGGACATGCAGAAGCTCATCTTCGGGCTCAACGTGCCCTGCCGCTGGGGCTGGCAGACCCCCTTCTCCAACCTGACCTTCGACTGGACGATTCCCGAGGACATGAGGAACAAGCACGTCGTCGTCGGCGGCGAGGAGCTCGACTCGTGCTACGGCGACTATCAGCAGGAAGTCGACTGGATCAACCAGGCCTTCCTCGAGATCATGATCGAGGGCGATCTCAAGGGCCGGGTCTTCACCTTTCCCATCCCGACCTACAACCTCAGCCAGGACTTCGACTGGGATTCCCCCAAGGCCAAGCTCCTGTTCGACGCCACGGCCAAGTACGGCATCCCGTACTTCCAGAATTACATCGGTACGAACATGAACCCGGGCGATATCCGGGCCATGTGCTGCCGGCTCAACCTCGACCAGCGCGAGCTCATGCGCCGGCCGGGGAGCATGTGGGGGCCCGGCGACTCGACCGGCTCCATCGGCGTCGTCACCATCAACCTCAACCGGGCCGCCTTCGAGGCCTCCACGAAGGAGGACTTCTTCGCCAAGCTCAAGGAGCTCATGACCATCGCCAAGGGCACCCTCGAAGCCAAGCGCGAGATCGTCAACAACATGCTGGCCAAGGGCATGATGCCCTACACCCAGGTCTATCTCGGCCACTTCAACAACCATTTCTCGACGATCGGCATCTGCGGCATGCACGAGGCCTGCATGAACTTCCTCAAGCAGGGCATCGGCACCCCCGAGGGCCGCGAGTTCTCCGTCGAGACCCTCGAGTACATGCGCGGCGTCCTGCGGGAGTTCCAGGAGGAGACGGGCAACCTCTACAATCTCGAGGCGACGCCGGCCGAATCGACGGCTTACCGGCTGGCGCGCCTCGACCGTCAGAAATACCCCCGGATCTACACCTCGGGCACCGAGAAGCACCCCTATCTCACCAACTCGACCCAGCTCAACGTCGACGCCACCCGGGACATCTTCGAGGCCATCCAGCACCAGGGCGAGATCCAGCCCCTCTACACGGGCGGGACGATCTTCCACGCCTTCCTGCCCGAAGCCATCGACGGCGAAACCTGCAAGAAGCTCGTCCGGCGGATCGCCCAGACGAAGCTGCCGTATTTCTCCATCACGCCGACCTTCAGCGTCTGCATGAACCACGGCTACATCCGCGGCCAGCATTTCCAGTGCCCGGACTGCGGGGACGAGACCGAGGTCTACAGCCGCATCGTCGGCTACATGCGGCCCATCCGGACCTGGAACGACGGCAAGCAGCAGGAGTTCAAGGACCGGACGACCTACGACAAGATCGCTTGAGCCGGGCGGACTTTTTGATGAGGCGGTGAATCCATGGACTATTTGCTTTTTTCCTACCCCAACTGCAACAAGTGCGAGGCGCTGAAGAAGAAGCTGGTCGAGACCGGCACGCCCTACACGGAATACGGCCTGACCCAGCCCCCGGGCCGGGCCAAGATCCGCGAGTTCATCAACGTCATCAAGCGGGACGACAAGGGCGCCATCATCCTGCCGACCCTCGTCGCCCACACCCAGGGCATCGTCCGGGCCGTCCTCAATTCGGCCGAGGAGTTCGACGGGTGGTCGAAATCAAAGGGATAGAAAAGTTCTCCAGCCGCGATTTCCCCGGCCACATCTCGTCGACCGTCTTCCTCGGCGGCTGCACCTTCCGCTGTCCCTACTGTCATAACGCCGACCTCGTTCTGCGGCCGGAGACGATCCCGAGCATGGCCGCCGATTATTTCCTGTCCTATCTCGACGGCCGCAAGGGCTGGCTCGAGGGCATCTGTTTCACCGGCGGGGAGCCCCTGCTCCACGAGGACATCGAGGATCTCATCCGCGTCGTCCGGGAGCGCGGGCTTCTGGTCAAGCTCGATACGAACGGCTCGTTCCCGGACCGCCTCGAAGCGCTCCTGGCGCTCGGCCTCGTCGACCAGGTGGCCATGGACATCAAGGCCCCGCTCGAGCGCTATCGCGAGGTGACCCGGTCGACGATCGACGTCGAAAAGATCGTCCGCAGCGCCGACCTCCTCCGCGGCTCGGGCCTCAAGCATACCTTCCGAACGACCGTCGTCCCGGGGCTCGTCGGCAAGGACGACGTCATCAAGATCGGCGAATGGCTGGCCGGCGCCGGGCACTATCTCGTCCAGCAGTTCGTTCCCCAGACGACGATCGACCCCGCCTATCTCGAGGTCAAGCCCTACGGGCGGGCCGAGCTCGAAGAGATCGCCGCCGCCGCGAAGCCGTACTTTGCCGAAGTGGGGATCGAGGCGCCATGACGCTCAAGGTCAAACGGATCCACCCCGAGGCCAAGCTGCCCGTCTACGGGCACCCCGGCGACGCCGGCTTGGATCTCTTTTCCGTCGTCGACCGCGATCTTGCGCCGGGCGAGGTCTTCGCCGTGCCGACCGGGATCCAGATCGCCGTCCCGGCCGGCCACGTCGGCCTCGTCTGGGACAAAAGCGGCATCTCTCTCAAGGGCGTTCATCGCCTGGCCGGCGTCATCGATGCCGGGTACCGGGGCGAGGTGCAGGTCGTCATGATCAACCTCGGCGCTGTGCCTTTCGCCTTAAAGAGAGGCATGAAGATCGCCCAGCTGCTCGTCCAGCCCGTGATCACGGTCGAGGTGGTCGAAGCGGACTCTCTCGACGATACTTCGCGCGGCCAGGGCGGCTTCGGCTCGACCGGCCTTTTTTAGACCGTCCCGACCCCCGCGCAGGCCCCCTTCGGGCGCGCCCGACCACGGTTCCCCCCGGCCCTGCCGTTGTGCTAAGATGTCCCGGATGATTTTCCGAGGTTCACGCACGTGAGACGCACCCCGTTCATCCTGACGGCCGGCGCCGCGATCCTGGCGGCCGCCCTGGGCTCCCTTCCGGCCGTCGCCCAGGATAAGCCGGCGCCGCGCCTGAAGCTCATCTTCGTCGAGCGCTTCCGCTTCGAGACCTGGGACAACGCCGTCAATCTCGACGATGCGGCCGCCGACGGATTCTCCTATGCGCGCAACCGGACCACCCTCGGCCTGAGCTGGAACGCCGCCAAGAACGTCGAGGTCCTGGGCAAGGTCACCAACGAGTTCCGGATCTACCTCGCCCCCAAGGACAGGGCCTTCAACTGGCACGAGGTCTTCGTCGACAACCTGTCCGTCAAGTGGTCGATCCCGGGGCGGGTGCCCTTGACCGTCACGGCCGGGCGCCAGGACCTCAACTTCGGCGAGGGCTTCGTCATCGCCGACGGCACGCCGGGTGACGGCTCGCGATCCTACTACTTCAACGCCCTGCGTCTCGACGCCGATCTCGGCAAGGCCCACAGGCTGACCGCCTTCGCCCACACCCAAAGAACGACCGACCGATTCCTGCCCGTGATCAACCCCCGCCCCCAGGCCCTGGCCGAACAGCCTGAGAAGGCCGTGGCGCTCTATTACGCCGGAGCCTTCGGCAAGGCCAAGGTCGACGCCTACGCCGTCCGCAAGACGACGGACGCGAACGAGGCCTGGCCCATCCCGACGCGGACCGACACGTTCGGGGCCCGCCTGGTCGCGCCCCTGTCCAAGCCCCTCGCGGCGACCGCCGAGGCCGCCCTCCAATCGGGGGCTTCCGGCGACGCCGGACGCTCGGCCTACGGCGCCATCGTCCATTTCGATTACGACCTCCGCGGGACGCTGCCTTTGCTCAAGACGGCCGTCGTCGGCGGCATTCTGCTCAGCGGCGACGACCCGGCGACGGCCCGGATGGAGGGCTGGGACCCGATCTTCAGCCGCTATCCGAAGTGGAGCGAAAGCTATATCTACACGTTCACGCGGGAGAGCCGTCAAGCCTACTGGAGCAATCTGTCGTCTCTCTACGCCCAGCTGGCCTTTGATTTCGGGGCCCGCTCGGACGGCCACATCATGGTCATGCCGATGGGCGCCGGCCGCGCCCAGACCCCCGGGGTGTTCCCGGGCGGCACCGGCCGCGGCCGCGGCACTCTCGTCAGGGGGCGCCTGAACTACAAGATCAGCAAGTTCCTCACCGGCCGGTTCATCTGGGAGCACTTCACCCCCGGGAGCTTCTATTTTGCCGGGGCCTCGAGCTACAACTGGATCCAGTTCGAGATGATCTTCCGGTATTGATCGTTCATGAAGAACTATTGGTACTTCTTCCTGTTCCTCATCGTCTCGGTCCTCTTTTCGGTCGGCCTTCTCGGCTTCGTCGCCCTCATCCGCTACCGCCGCCGTCCCGTCGGAGACAAGTGCGAGCCTTATGAGTGCGGCGTCGATCCGGCGACACCGACGGCCCGGGAATCGACGTCGATCCGCTTCTACCTGTTGACCCTCGTCTTTATCGTTTTCGAGGTCGAAACGTTCTTCCTCTTCCCCTGGGCGGTCGTTCACGACAAGCTGGGACTTTTCGGATTCGTCGAGGTCCTGGTGTTCCTGGCCATCCTCCTCGTCGGCTATGTCTATGCCTGGAAGGCCGGGGCCCTCGAATTCCGGAGGGGCGATGAGTGAGCCCTTCGAAAAGGGTCCGTTCCTTCTCGCCCGGGCCGACGCCTTCATCACCTGGGCGCAAAAGAATTCGCTCTGGCCGTTCGGCTCGGGGCTGGCCTGCTGCGCCATCGAGATGATCTCCACGGCCGCGGCCCGCTACGATATCGCCCGCTTCGGCATGGAGCTCTTCCGGGCCTCGCCGCGGCAGGCGGACCTGTTCATCGTGGCCGGCACCGTGACCAACAAGATGGCTCCGGTCCTCCGCCGGCTCTGGGACCAGATGCCCGACCCCAAGTGGGCCCTGGCCATGGGCAATTGTGCCATCGGGGGCGGCCCGTTCCCGACGTATTCCGTCCTCCAGGGAGTCGACCGGATCATTCCCGTCGACGTCTATGTCGCCGGTTGTCCGCCGACCCCCCAGGGGCTCATCCACGGCCTGATGACACTGCAGGAGAAAGTCGGCCGCAGCCGGCCGACCAAGGAGATCCTCGACCCCCATGCCCGCCGACCGAGCTAACCCATCCGATCTCCGGAAGGCCTTGGACGCCTTGGCGGGGCGTTTCGGCAACGCCGTCCTCGCCGATGCCGCCGACAAGGGCGAGCTGGCCGTCCGGTTGACGAAAGATGTCATCGTCCCCGCCTTGAGCTTTTTCAAGGATGAGCTCGGCTTCAACGCTTTCGAAGATCTCGTCGTTTTCGACAACCTCAACAGCCCGGACGAGGGAGGCGCGCGCTTCACCGTCGTTTACAGGCTCTTTCAGTTCCCCGGCGCGGTCCGGGCACGCCTGGCCGTAGAGGTGGGAGACGGGGAGAGCCTACCCTCCGCCGTCGCCGTCTACCGCGCCGCCGGCTGGGCCGAGCGGGAGGCTTTCGATATGTTCGGCGTTCCGTTCGAAGGGCACCCCGACCTGCGGCGCATCTATCTGCCGGACGACTTCGAGGGCCATCCCCTGCGCAAAGACTTCCCCCTCGCCGGGAGGACCGGTGGCCTTTAGGGAGATCGACCTCAACATGGGGCCCCAGCACCCCAGCACTCACGGCGTCCTCCGCCTCAAGCTCGCCGTCGATAACGAGGTCGTCCTCCGCGTCGAGCCCGTGCTCGGCTATCTCCATCGGGGCATGGAGAAGCTTTGGGAGAGCCTGACCTACACCCAGGTCGTGCCGCTGACCGACCGCCTGGATTATCTCGCCTCACTTTCGAACAACCTCGCGTACTGCCTGGCCGTGGAGAAGCTGGCCGGGATCGAGGTGCCCAAGCGCGCCCGGTACATCCGGGTCGTCCTGGCCGAGCTCCAACGCCTGGCCTCCCACCTCGCTTGGACGGGATTCATGGCCAACGACATCGGGGCCATGTCCGTCCTCCTTTACGGCTTCGAGGCCCGGGAGGATATTCTGGACGTCTTCGAGGAGTATTGCGGGGCCCGCCTGACCGTCCACGGCATCCGCATCGGCGGCGTCGTCCACGACCTCGACGGCCCGCTTGTTTCGCGCATCCGCGCCGTCCTGGAGAGGATCCCCAAGCGCCTGGCCGACATCCGGTCGCTTCTCGATGAGAACAGGATCTGGAAGGAACGCACGGTCGGCATCGGCCGCATCACGGCCGAAAAGGCCATCGACTACGGTTTGACCGGTCCGCCCCTCCGGGCCTGCGGCGTCGCCTGGGACATGCGCAGGGACATTCCGTATTCCTCCTACGAGGACTTCGAATTCGACGTCCCGCTCGGGACAAACGGCGACGTCTATGACCGCTACCTCGTCCGTTTGGAGGAGATCTGCCAGAGCATCCGCATCGTCGGCCAGGCCTTGGACGGGCTCCCGGAGGGCGAGTACAAGGCCAAGATGCCGCGGGTCCTCAAGATCGCGCCGGGTGAGGCCTTCCACACGATCGAAGCCCCCAAGGGCGTCCTCGGCTTCACGGTCCGGTCGAACGGCACGGACAAACCCGAACGGGTCAAAATGAAATCGCCCTCGTTCATCAACCTCCAGTCTCTCGAGTACCTGTGTCAGGGGAACCTCTTTTCGGACGTCATCGGCATCCTCGGGTCGCTCGACATCGTCCTCGGGGAGATCGACAAATGACGCCCTTTGTCGCCGACGTCCTCGTCCCCGTGGTCAAGATCGTCGCGGTCATCCTCTATCCGATGGTCATGGTCGTGGTCATGATCTGGCTCGAGCGCCGCGTCGTGGCCCTGATGCAGGGCCGGCTGGGCCCCAATCGTGTCGGCTTCCAGGGGGTCCTCCAGCCGGTCGCCGACGCCGTCAAGCTCTTCTTCAAAGAGGATATCATCCCGCGCCAGGCGGACAGGCTGCTCTTCAATATCTCGCCCGTCCTGGTCATGGCCTCGTCCCTACTCGCCTTTTGTTTCGTCCCGCTCGGCGAGCCCATCCGCATCGGGACCACCACGCTGACGCTCTGGATCGCCGACAGTCCGGTCGGGCTGCTCATCGTCCTGGGCCTGTCGTCCATCTCCGTGTTCGGCGTCATATTCGGCGGCTGGGCCTCGAATTCCAAGTATCCGCTCATGGGGGCCTTGCGCTCGGTCATCCAGGTCCTGAGCTATGAGATCCCGACCGGCCTGGCCGTGCTGACGGTCGCCTTCCTGGCCCGGTCCATGGACCTCGTCGAGATCGTCCGCCGGCAGGAGGCGTCCGGCATCTGGTACGGCTTCCTGATGCCCGTCTCCTTCGTCGTCTTCTGGATCTCGGCCGTGGCCGAAACGAACCGGGCCCCGTTCGATCTCCCCGAGGCCGAATCCGAGCTCGTCGCGGGCTATCACACGGAGTATTCGGGCATGAAGTTCGCCTTTTTCTATATGGCGGAGTACGCCCACATGGTGCTCGTCTCGTCGCTCGTCGTCATCCTCTTTTTCGGCGGCTGGCTGCCGCCTTTCCAGGGTATCAAGGCCCTGGCCTTCCTCCATGCCGTGCCCGGCTTCATCTGGTATCTCGTCAAGATCATGTTTTTCCTCTACCTCTACGTTTGGATCCGGGCGACCCTCCCGCGCTACCGCTTCGATTCGCTCATCCGGCTCGTCTGGAAGTGGCTCATCCCCCTGGCGCTGGCCAATTTCCTGGTCGTCGCCCTGGTCAGGTTCCTCCGATGAGAAGGCTCAGGCGGTTCCTCGAGTCCTTCTTCCTGGTCGACATCCTGCGCGGGCTGGCCGTGACGCTCCGCCTCTACTTCAGCCGAAAAGTCACGGTCGAATACCCCGAGAAGGTCCAGGAGCCGGCGCCGCGATTCCGGGGCCTGCCGAGGCTCTATCGCGACGAGAACGGAGAGCCGCTCTGTATCGCCTGCAAGCTCTGCCAGAGGGCCTGCGGCACGAACTGCTTCGATATCGAAGGCCGGAGGAAGGAAGGCGCCAAGCTCATGCGGCCGGAGAAGTTCGATTGGAAGCTCGACCGCTGCACCTTTTGCGGCTTCTGCGTCGAGGTCTGCCCGACGAACGCGATCCGCTTCTCGCACGAGTTCCGGCTGACCGGCGTCCGCAAGGACGGGCTCCTCTTCCATCGGGACGAGATGTATCTCCTGGGCGACGAGCTCCAGGACCATCTTTGCGGCGGCTGTCGGAGGGTCCCGTGATCACGCTCGCCGTCTTCATTTTCTTCGCGGTCCTGGCCGTCGCCGGGGCCGTCCTGGTCATCGTTCAGAAGAACGTCATGCACAGCGTCCTCTATCTGGCCTTGACCGTCCTGGCCACCGCCGGCGTGTTCTTCACCCTGCAGGCGGAGTACCTGGGGGCCATCCAGATCCTCGTCTACGGCGGCGGCATCGTCGTCCTCTACATCTTCGTCATCATCATCGTCAACCTCAAGGAGGTCGCTCCGGAGCGCCGGTCCCTCCTGCCCAAGCTCGTCCTCATCGCCGTCCCGGTGGCCGTGGGCGCCGAAGTCGCCTATCTCCTTCTCTCCAAAGGATTTCCGACGTCCGGTGGGGCCGGCGAAGGTCTGGGGTTCGAGACCATGGCGGAGACTCTGTTCGGTTCCTATCTCTTTCCCTTCGAGCTGGCCTCCGTCCTGCTCCTGGCCGTGCTCGTCGGGGCCATCATCATCGCCCGGAGAAAGCTCATCCATGATCCCGATTGAAGCCGTCATCGTCCTGGGCCTTCTGCTCTTCGCCATCGGGTTCGTCGGGGTCGTCGTCCGGAAGAACCTGGTCGTCATGCTGATGTCGCTCGAGCTTCTGCTCAACGGGGCGAATGTCATCCTGGTCGGCTTGGGACGCCGCCTCGGTTCGCCGCGCGGCGCCATCTTCGCCATGTTCGTCATCATCATGGCCGTCTCCGAGGCGGCCGTCGGCTTCGCCCTGGTCCTGGCGTATTTCCGCCAGAAGAAGAGCTACGACGTCGACGCTCTCGACGACCTCAAGGGATAGCCGATGTTCGTCCTCATTCCGCTCTTTCCCCTCCTCGGCGCGGCCGTGAACGGGCTCATCGGCATCCGCGGGTTCTCGCGGCGCGCGGTCGGGGCGACGGCCGTCGGGGCGGCCGGCCTGAGTTTCGCCGCCGCCGTGGCCGCTTTTGCCGGGCTCCTCCGGTCGGCCGAGCCGGCCATCGTCAAGACGCTTTTCACCTGGCTCCCGCCGAGCCTCGTCCGGACCGCATCGGGGGGCCTGGCCTCCCTCCGCGTCGACCTCTCCTTCCACTATGACTCCTTGGCCGCCGTCATGACCTTGGTCGTCACCGGGGTGGGCCTTCTCATCCATATCTACTCGCTGGGCTATATGGCCCGCGACAAGAGCTATGCCCGGTACTTCTCTTACCTCAACCTCTTCACCTTCGCCATGCTCATCCTGGTGCTCGGCGCCAATCTGGGGGTCATGTTCATCGGCTGGGAGGGGGTCGGGCTGTGCTCCTACCTCCTGATCGGGTTCTGGTTCAGAAAAGATTCCGCTTCGAACGCCGGGAAGAAGGCCTTCATCACCAACCGGGTCGGCGATTTCGGCTTCCTCCTCGGCACCGGCTTGCTTGTTTATGCGCTGGGGACGATCGACATCGCCGGCATCGCGGCGGCCGTCGAGGGCGGGGCGCTGGCCAAGGGGACGGCCACGGCCGCGGCGCTGCTCCTCTTTCTCGGGGCCACCGGCAAATCGGCGCAGATCCCCCTCTACACCTGGCTGCCGGACGCCATGGAGGGCCCGACTCCGGTCTCCGCCCTCATTCATGCCGCGACCATGGTCACGGCCGGCGTCTACATGGTCGCCCGCCTCCACGTCCTGTTCTCCTTCTCGGGGACGGCCTTGACCGTGGTCGCCCTGACCGGCGCGATCACGGCCGTTTATGCCGCGACGATGGCCTTCGTCCAAACCGATATCAAGCGCGTCCTGGCCTATTCGACGATCTCCCAGATCGGCTTCATGTTTCTCGGTCTCGGCGTCGGGGCTTACGCCGCGGGGATCTTTCACCTCATGACCCACGCCTTCTTCAAGAGCCTGCTCTTCCTCGCCGCAGGGAGCGTCATCCACGCCCTCTCCGGAGAACAGGACATGCGCAGGATGGGCGGGCTGCGGGCCCGCATCCCCCGGACCTATCGCGTCTTCCTTATCGGGGCGCTGGCCATCTCAGGCTTCCCCGGTCTGTCCGGCTTTTTCTCCAAGGATGAGATCCTGGCCTCGGCCTTCGCCTCGGGGCACTATCTGGCCTGGGCCCTTGGCCTGGCCGGCGCCGCCATGACCGCCTTCTACATGTTCCGCTTGATCTTCATGACCTTTTTCGGCGAGGAGAGGTTCACCGAAAAGGCCGGCGAGCCTGTTCACGAATCTCCCCCGGTGATGCTCGTCCCGCTCCGGGTCCTGGCCGTCCTCGCCGTTATCGGGGGTTACGTCGGCCTGCCCCGCCTCCTCGGAGGCGGGGCCTGGTTCACCCGCTTCCTGGAGAAGACGACCGGAACTCACGAGATTCGCCTCGCTCCCGGGACGGAGGCGCTGCTCATGGCCGCCTCGGTCGCAGTCGCCCTGGGCGCGATCTACGCCGCTTATGTGATCTATGTGAGGAAGCGGGGCGAGCCGGCCCGGCGGTTCGCGGAGAGATGCCGCGCGCTCTATCAGACGGTCTTACGAAAATATTACGTCGACGAGTTCTACGGCAAGGTTATGGTCGGCGGCGTTTTTGCGGCCGGCCGGATCGCAGACTGGATCGACCGGCGCGTCATCGACGGCCTGGTCGACGGGACGGCCGGAGTTGCCCGCCGCGTCTCGCGACTGGCCATCCTTTTCGACGAGCGGGCCGTCGACGGCGCCGTCAACGGGGTCGGCCGAGCCCACCTGGCCGCTTCGTCCGTCCTGCGCCGGCTTCAGACCGGCCATATCTACAACTATGCCCTGGCCGTCGTGCTGGGCGTCGCCCTGGTCATCACGATCGCCGTCGCGGTGTTTTAAGACGATGAAGGAGCTTGCGCCATGAACGTCTTCGGCATCCCGATCCTGACCTTGGTCACCTTCTTTCCGGTCGCCGGGATGCTTGTCGTCCTCGCTCTCCCCGCGTCGAGCGCCCGGGCGATCAAGCTCGCGGCCAACATCTTCACCGGCCTCGAATTCGCGGCCACACTCTTGATCCTGACGCGGTTCGACGCCGGCTCCGGAGAGATGCAGCTGGTCGAGCGTCTGCCCTGGATCAAGTCCATCGGGGCCCAATATCTCCTCGGCATCGACGGCATCTCGCTCCTCCTCGTCCTCCTGACCTCTCTGCTGACCTTTGTGGCCACCTTGTCTTCTTGGGGCGCCGTCACGGGCCGGCTCAAGGAGTATTACGCCTTCATGCTCCTCCTCGAGACGGGCATGGTCGGCGTCTTTCTGGCCCTGGACCTGCTCCTCTTCTATGTCTTCTGGGAAGTCGTCCTCGTGCCCATGTATTTCCTGATCGGCATCTGGGGCGGGGAGAGGCGCTTGTACGCGGCCATCAAGTTCTTCCTCTACACCCTCTTCGGCTCGGTGGCCATGCTCGTCGGCATCCTTGTCCTGCGGGCGGGGCATCACAGCTTCGACTGGATGGCCATGGTGGCCGCCGGGTCCGTCATCCCGGCCGCCCTCCAGGGCTGGATCTTCCTGGCTTTCTTCCTCGGGTTCGCCATCAAGGTGCCGATGGTCCCCTTCCACACCTGGCTTCCCGACGCCCATGTCGAGGCCCCGACGGCCGGTTCGGTCATCCTGGCCGGCATCCTGCTGAAGATGGGCTCCTACGGCTTCCTCCGCTTTTCCCTGCCGCTCCTGCCCGACGCCGCCCGCCGTTATGCCCCGGCCGTGGCCGTCCTGGCCCTCGTGGCCATCATCTACGGGGCGCTCGTCTCCCTCATGCAGAAGGACATGAAGAAGCTCATCGCTTACTCCTCGGTCTCCCACATGGGCTTCGTCATGCTGGGCCTGGCCGCTCTGACCCCGATGGCCGCCAAGGGCGCCGTCCTCCAGATGATCAACCACGGGCTCTCGACGGGCGCCTTGTTCCTTGTCGTCGGGGTTCTTTATGAGCGGCGCCACACCCGGCTCATCTCCGAGTTCGGAGGGCTGTCGTCGCGGATGCCGGTCTATGCCGCGGTGTTCCTGATCATGACCCTGTCTTCGATCGGTCTTCCGGGGCTCAACGGCTTTATCGGCGAATTCATGATCCTCATGGGCACCTTCCCGGTGAGCTGGCTCTGGACGGCGATCGCCGCGACCGGCATCGTCCTCGGCGCGGGATACATGCTCTGGCTCTACCAGCGGGTGATGTTCGGGACGATCGTCCATCCGGCGAATGAATCCCTCAAAGACCTGACCCTCCGCGAATTCGCGACGTTCCTGCCGCTCCTCGTGCTGGTCTTCTGGATCGGCATCTTTCCCAAGCCGTTCCTCGACGTCATCGACAAGCCCGTCGAGAAGATCATCCGCATCGTCAACCCCGCTCATTTCGAGGCGCCGCGATGATCGTTCCGCCCGGCTATGGGCTGAGACCTCTCGTCCCCGAGCTCGTCCTGCTGGCGGCGGCCGCGGCCGCCCTGTTCGTCCATCTCTTCGCCGGCCGCCGCGGGCGACGCGCGGCGGGATACGTTGCCTTGGCCGGGATCGGCGCCGCCGGGTTCGCCCTGGCTCTGACGCCGCCGTCCGCGGGGCCTCTGTTCGGGGGGCATTTCGTCGCCGACCCCTTCGCCCTTTACTTCAAGGCGGCCATCCTTTTGGCCGGTGCTCTGGCCGTCATCATGGCCTTTCGATTCTTCGATGTCGAGGGCGGCGAGCCGGGAGAGGCCTACACCCTGGTTCTCCTGGCCATGGTCGGCATGACGGCCGCCGTCTCGGCCGCCGATGTCGTCACGACCTACGTCGCCTTCGAGCTCTTCGCCATCCCTTCCTATGTGCTCGCCGGGATCTTCAAGAAGGAGCGGCGCTCGGCCGAGGCCGGGATCAAGTACTTCTTCCTGGGCACGCTGAGCTCGGCGATCATGCTCCTCGGGCTGGCCCTGGTCTTCGGCTTGACCGGCTCGACGGCGTACGGCGAGGCCGGCCGGGTCCTGGCCGGAGCGGAGGGACAGGCCGTCCTCGTGGCCATGGGGCTCGTGTTCGCGGGCCTGTTCTTCAAGGCCGCCTTTCGTTCCCTTTCACATGTGGGCCCCCGACGTCTATGAGGGCGCCCCGACGCCGCTCGTGATCTTTCTATCGACCGCGCCCAAAGCTGCCGTCGTCGCCGTGCTCGTTCGGGCCATGACCTCGCTCTTCGGCGCATATGCCGCAGAGTGGCGCCTCGTTCTCCAGGCGATCGCCGTGGCCACCATGCTCTGGGGCAACTTGGCGGCCCTGACCCAAAAGAGCCTCAAGAGAATGATGGGCTACTCGGCCATCGCCCAGGCGGGCTACTTGGCGATCGGCCTGGCGGCCTGGGGAGAAACCGGCCGGACGGCCGTCCTGTTCTACATCGTCGTCTATATCGTCATGAACGCCGCCGCCTTCGGGCTCATCCTCCTCGTCGATAAGGGAGGCCGCTTCGACGAGAGCATCGACGGCCTTCGCGGCTTGGCCCGGCGGGCCCCGGGGGCCGCGGCGAGCGTCCTCGTGGTCCTGCTGTCCCTCACCGGGATCCCGCCGACCGCCGGATTCATCGGCAAGTACCTTCTGTTCACGGCGGCCGTGGAGAAGGGGATGATCCTCCTGGCCGCCGCCGGCGCGTTGAACTCGGCGATCTCCCTCTTCTATTACTTTCGTATCGGCCGAGCCATGTTCCTCGAAGAGGCGGCACCCGCCGTGCCGGAAACCGGTTTGCAAACGCCGGAGAGCCTCTCCCGGGCCGTCGCGGTCTTTCTGGCCTTTTGCGCGGCCGTCCTGCTCTCTCTCGGCCTCCTACCCACGCTCCTGACGACCCCGGCGGTTTCCGCCCTCCTTAGCCGATAGGGGGCCGTTCTGGTACAATCGGACCGTCGCCCATGCGGCGCACAGGGCCGGGCCCGGGAACAGGGAGGACATCATGAAACCAACCGAAGAACTCAGCCATGAACACGAAGCCATCCTGACGATGATACGCATTCTCGGCACGATGGCCGACCGCCTCGACGCCGGGACGCCCGTCGATCCGGACGACCTCGAACAGTCCGTGCAGTTCATCCGCGTCTTCGCCGACAAGTGCCACCATGCGAAGGAGGAAGGCCACCTCTTCCCCGAAATGGTGAAGGCCGGCATCCCCCGCGACCGCGGCCCCATCGGTGTGATGCTTTCCGAACATGAGGAAGGCCGCCGGCATGTTGCCGCGATGGCCCAAGCCCTCCCGGGCATCCGGACAGGGGACCGGAGGGCCGCGGCGGCTTTCGCTTCCGGGGCCCGCGGCTACGGAGATCTCCTCGGTCAGCACATCTTCAAGGAGGACCACATCCTCTATCCCATGGCCGACGCCCGTCTTTCCCCGGACCAGCAAAATTCCCTCGAGGCCTGTTTCTCCGAAGTCGAGAAGACCATGGCCGGCGAAGAGAGGCACGAGGAATTCCACCGCCTTCTCGACCGTTTGGAGAAAGCCTACCCTGCCTGAGCGGTCCTCGACCGGCGGGTGTTTTGCCCGGTTTTTCCGGGGAGGCGCACGGTTTTGAGGCCGCGGCCCGATTTGTTATGATTGCGGGCAGGTCGGATATGCGTGAAACGGCAACCCCCATCTATGACGTCGTTGTCATCGGCGGCGGCGTCGTCGGTTGCGCCGTGCTCAGGGAGCTTTCGCGCTACGATCTGAAGCTCCTCCTCGTCGAGAAAGAAGCCGACCTGGCCGAAGGCATCAGCAAAGGCAACAGCGGCGTCATCCACGCCGGCTTCAACGTCCCTTCCGGGTCGCTCAAGGCGAAGACGAACGTCGCCGGGCTGGCGCTCATCTACCCGCTCGCGGCCGAGCTCGGCGTTCCCCACCGCAAGACCGGCAAGCTCGTCGTCGCCCTGGCCGACGAAGACAGACCACGGCTCGAGGAGCTCAAAGCCGAGGGCGATCGAAGCGACGTCCCCGACCTCGAGATCGTCGACGAGGCCGCGATCCGCCGCCTGGAGCCCCTGGCCAGGGGCCGCTGGGCCTTGTTTTCACCGCACACGGGCATCATCTCACCCTATGAGCTGACCGTCGCCCTGGCTGAATGTGCTTGGCAGAACGGCGCCGAAATATGGCTCGAGACGCCGGTCGAGGCGGTCGCCACTGGCGAGGGCTTCTTCCGTCTGGCAACGCCAAAAGGGTCTGTCGCGGCCCGCCGGGTCGTCAACAGCGCCGGCCTCTTTGCCGACGAAGTGGCCGGTCTCGCCGGGATCGAGGACTTCCGGATATTCCCGTATCGCGGCGAGTACCTCATCGCCGACAAGGACTGTGGCCTCCGCCTCGGCATGCCTGTCTACCCTGTTCCCTCGAAGGACGACCCGGGCCTGGGGATCCACATCACCCCGACGCTCGAGGGGAACATCATCCTCGGGCCAAGCGCGGAGCCGGTCGAGGACAAGCGTGCCGCCGCCTCGACCCGCGAGGTCATGACCCGCCTCAAGGCCGAGGCCGGGCGACTCATGCCCGAGCTCGGCGGCGTCCCCTTCATTCACAGCTATACCGGGATCCGGCCCAAGCTCGTCGATCCGACGGGCAAGGACAGGTTCCGGGACTTCGTCATCGCGGAAAGCGGGCTGCGGCCGGGTTGGATCAACCTGGTCGGCATCGAATCGCCCGGCCTGACCGCCGCCCCGGCCATCGCCAAGATGGTAACTGCCATGATCGGCGGGCGGCTGGATATGCGCGAAAAGCCCGGATTCCTCGCCGAGCGGCCGCAACGCATCCGCTTCGCCCATGCCGGCGACGACGAACGCGCGGAGCGGGTCTCCCGTGACGCCGATTGGGGAGAGATGGTCTGCCGCTGCGAGCACGTCACCCGGGCCGAGGTCGTCGCCGCGCTCCGGAATCCGTTCGGGGCCCGGACCATGGACGCCGTCAAGCGGCGGACGCGCTGCGGCATGGGCCGCTGTCAGGGCGGCTTCTGCACGCCGCGGATCGTCGAGATCCTCCAGGACGAGGGCGTCCCGGCCGACGGGATCACCAAGCGCGGCGGCGGCTCCCGCCTCTTTTATGGGCGGATCAAGGGCTGAGCGATGAGCGGAACGAAAGAAACCTGCGACGTCGCCGTCATCGGCGGCGGTCCCGCCGGCCTGGCCGCGGCCCTCGGGGCCCGGCGAGCCGGGGCGGGGAAGGTCCTGCTCCTCGAGCGGGATCGGACGCTCGGCGGCATTCTCAACCAATGTGTCCACGACGGCTTTGGTCTCTTCCTTTATAAGGAAACGATCAGCGGGCCGGAATATGCGGAGCGCCTCACGGAGGACGTCCTGCGCGAGCCGATCCGGGTGGCGACCGGGGCCATGGTCCTCGACCTCTCTCCGGACCGTGTCCTCCGGGTCAACTCGCGCGAGGGATACAGGCTGGTCGAAGCCGGCGCGGTCGTCCTGGCCATGGGCTGCCGCGAGCGGACGCGGGAGATGATCGAGATCCCGGGGACGCGTCCGGCCGGGATCTTCACCGCCGGCTCGGCGCAGAACCTGGTCAACCTCCAGAACCTCCGCATCGGGAACGAAGCCGTCATCCTCGGCTCGGGCGACATCGGGCTGATCATGGCCCGGCGCCTGGTCTTCGAGGGAGTCGCGGTCAAGGGCGTCTTCGAGATCCTGCCGTGGGCGAACGGGCTCGAACGCAACATCCGGCAATGCCTGATGGATCTCAGGATCCCGCTCGAGCTCGGATCGACGGTGGTCGAGGTCCGCGGCCGCGACCGCCTCGAGAGCGTCGTCGTGGCCAAGGTCGACGATGCGCTCACGCCGGTCGCCGGGACGGAGACCGTCATCCCCTGCGACACGCTTCTGCTCTCGGTCGGGCTCATCCCCGAGAACGAGCTGGCCAAACGGGCCGGGGTCGCCCTCTCGCCTCTCACGGGCGGAGCGGTCGTCGACGAGACGCTCATGACCTCGGTCCCCGGCATCTTCTCCTGCGGCAACGTCCTCCACATCCACGATGTCGCCGACTGGGCCTCCTTCGAAGGCTTCGCGGCCGGCGAGCGGGCGGCCCGCTTCGCGGCGGGGGAGAAGCCGGCCGGGCCGACGGTCCATGTCTCGGCGGGTCCGAATGTTCGCTACGCCCTGCCTCAGCTCGTGACGTGCGGGAAGCCGGGAATCGAGTGGAGCTTCCGGATCAAACATCCGGTCCGGGACGCCGTCGTCGAGATCAAAGGCCTGACGTCGGGCAAAGTCTACGCGCGAAGGAAATTCGCCCGGCTTCTTCCCTCCGAGCTCCAGAAGATCAAGGTCCGGACGGCTGTCGAAGAGGACCTCGAGGTGGGCTGCCCATGAGCGAGCACGCCGTCGTCGACCGCCTGACCTGCGTCCTCTGTCCCGTCGGCTGCGAGCTCGAGGTCGGCGACAGCCGCGGACGGTGGCGTCCAAGTCACTGGAAATCAATGCGATAAAGGCATCCCGTTCGCCGAGGAGGAGGTCCTCCGCCCGAAGCGGAACCTCGCGACCTCGGTCCCCATCCGGGGCACGGCGTCGCGGATGGTTTCTGTCCGCCTGAGCGGGGCGGTGCCGCGCGAGATGATCTTCCCCATCCTGGCCGAGATCGCCAAGCTCCGCCCCGAGGCGCCAGTCCGGCGCGGCCAGATCCTCATCGCCGATGTCCTGGGCACGGGCGCCGACGTCATCGCCACCCGGACCGTTTCCTGACCGGGACCGTCCCGGGATCGATCTCAGCGGATGGCGGTGACGGGGACGAGGGGAAAGGACCCCCGGATCGTCTCCCCGGCGTCGAGCGGCCGGTCGTCCATCTTGTGGTGGGGAGCGAAGAAGATGTCCCCTCCACCGGTCGTGAAATCGGCGATGAGCCAGCCAACCCGGGAACCGTCGAGGAACGCGCGGCAGGCCTGCCGTCCGTCCGACACGAGCATCAGCCCCTGGCCCTTGGGCCCAGCGAGGACCGCCCAGAGAACGTTCATCTTGGTCGAACGGAAATCGTTGGAGCCGAGCTTCGTCTGGTCGTCCTTCCAATCCCAGGCGGGCGGCTTCCGGAAGACCGTCTCGTGCTCCGGCGACCAGGCCTTGGCCGTGCCCAGGGGCCGGCCGATGTGGTTCTCCGGGTACCAGGTCCACTGGCTCCTGCGGCTCCAACTCAGCGTATCGACGGACCGGGGCAGATAAACGATGAGGCCGTACTGCCGGGGGTCCGTCTTAGCCTGGATCTTGAACTCGTAGCTGAACTCGGCCCGGCCCGAGAGGTCGATCTTGACGGCATACCCGCCCGTGGCCTCAGCGTAAGAGCCCTTGACGGTCACGATCACGGCCTCGTTCTCCCGCGTCACCGCGACGCTCTCGGCCGTCCAGCCCGTGCAGGGGCTGTTGAAGGGCTCGACGTCCGGGCGGAAATCGGTGACGCAGGGGCCCGAGGTCTGCGGCAGAAGCATGAGCAAGGGGCCGCCGCAGAGGACGGGCGATCCGTCGACCTCGGCCCGAAGAATTCTTCCCGTCCCGCGGTCGAAGGTCCAGGCGAAACCGTTTCCCGACACGGCGATCCTGGCCGTGTCCTCCCGGACCTCGAGCGGCGCGTCCTTCGGGGGAGCGAACGTCCGGACGACCGGCGCCGGCGGAGGCGCGTCGCCGACCGCGACCTCCGAGCGGTCGATGAGAAAGCCGCGC
Source organism: Candidatus Aminicenantota bacterium (assembly GCA_963743205.1). Taxonomy (GTDB): domain Bacteria; phylum Acidobacteriota; class Aminicenantia; order Aminicenantales; family Saccharicenantaceae; genus RBG-16-66-30. Next base: position 313,314 of record CAVUOW010000005.1, on the reverse strand, counting down.
GGGCTGGTCACATCGATCTGCAGCATCTTTCCCGCGGCCTCTTCGCGGACCGGCTTGATCCGGAGGACGCCCGTCTGACGCGGCGCGAGATCGATCTCCGCCCGGCCCGCTTCCGCGCCGAGGCGCCAGTCGATGCGGCATTCGCGGAGGTCGGTGAAGTCGTGCCGGTTCTCGATGGCCAGGATGATCGGCTCTCCCGGGGCCGGCGCGGCGACCTTGTCCGGGCCGATCCGGACCGGCGAGTAGGATCTCTTGATGTGCCAGTATTCGGGCTTTTCCCGCCTCCAGCCGTCGATCGGGCCCCACTCGCCGTAGCCCGTGGCTTGCCCGGACGGGAGAAGGAAGACATCGTCGATGCCCGACCAGATGGACCCGCCGATCACGTCCTTGGAGCCGAAGATCTTCTCCCACATCCGCTCGAAGCCGCGCCCGTATTCGTCCCGGACGCCCGGGTCGGCGGCGAGCTCGGCCCGGTTGTAGCAGTTGAGGTGACAGTACTCGCCGTAATAGAGCGGCCGCGGCAACCGCAGGGTGACGGCGAGGTCCGGACCCTGCGGCCCGGGGTAGTGGAAGTTGGCGATCGGCATCTCTTCCGAGCCGCGGTTGTTATAGTCGCCGTAGGCCTGGTCGTGGAACGTTCGGGGCCGGCTCGGGTCCATGGCCTTGGCCATCGCGTTCGCCGCCGCGAAATGATGGCTCCAGCCCGATTCGTTAGCCAGGGACCAGATGATGATGCTCGGGTGACGCCGGTTGAAAGCGATCGTTTCGGCCACGGCCCACTCGATCGGCGCCAGGTACTTCGGATCACCGGGATCCTCCGTCTTCCAGGTCTCGTTGGCGCCGTGCTGGACCCAGACGAGCGGCGCTTCGCACTCGACGAAGAAGCCGAGCTCATCGCAGGCGTCCAGAAACTCCTCGGCCGGCGGATAATGCGAGGTCCGGATATGGTTGATGTTGGCCGCCCGGTAGAGCTCGGCGTCCTTGCGCCAGAGCTCCTGGGTCAGGCTCCGGCCCCGAAGGGGATGGGCCTCATGACGGTTGATGCCCCGGAGCTTGACCGGGCGGCCGTTGACGAACAGGCGCGTGCCCGCGATCGCGATCTCCCGGAAGCCGACCCGCCGGACGACGGTCTCGATCGGGCGTCCTCCAGAGTCGAGATCGATCGTCAGCGTGTGGAGCCGCGGGTGTTCAGGGTCCCAGAGCATGGCCTGATCGACCGTGCCCTCGAAGGAGACCGTCGTCAATTCCGCCGGGCCAGGCCGAACGAACGGACGTGTCCCGCGATAAAGGACGCGGCCCGCGGGATCGCTCAGAACACAGCGGACCGCCCCTCGATCCGCGTCGGCGCCCAACGTGCCGATGAGCTCCGCCTCGACGATCACCTCGATCGTGAAGGCCGCTTGGCGTCCGTTCTCGGCGACTTTGGTCGTGACGTCGATGTCGTCAACGTGGAGGGCCGGCACGGCGAACAACATCACCTTCCGGGTCAGCCCGCCGAATTGGTAGGACGCGTATTGGCTCCCGCTGGCCAGGATATCGGCCATGGATTCGTTCTGGACGGCCGCGGCGATGATGTTGGCCTGGCCCGGATGGCAGAGCGCTGTGATGTCGTCCAGGAAGGCCCTGAAGCCGCCTTCGTGTGTCGCCGCCAGTTGGCCGTTGACCCAGAAGGTCACCCGGCTCTGGGCCCCATCGGAGCGGAGCTTGATCTGGGCGCCCTTCCAGTCGGCCGGGATGACGACCGTCTTGAGATAGCCCGCCGGCGTCCAGGGCTTGACCGTGAAGCCCTGCATCGTCCAGTCGCCGGGCACTTCGATCGCGGACCAGCCGGGGCCGGGTTCCATCAGCGTCTCGAAGCCTTTCGGTGGGGCCGGGTTGAAAGACCAGGTTCCGTTGAGCGACAGGACAGGCGCCTCGATGCCGGACACGGCCTGGGGGAGCGGCGGGAAGACGAAAGCTCCCGGGACCGGAAGCGGCGCCTGGGCGGCCGCTCCGGCGAGGGGGAGGAGAGCCAGGGCCAGAAAGATCCGAAGGATCCGCGAGCGGTCCATTCGTTCCTCCCATCCGGAGCTGCCGGGCCTTCCGCCGGAGGGACAGTCCCTAAGGATCACCCCAGGAAGTCCCAGGCGATGCCGACGCGCTTCAAGGCGTAGGCCAGCTCCTTCGTGTGATCGCCGTAAGCGGTCATCCAGTGGAAGCCGGGCATGCGCTCGGCCAGGGTCCGGTCGTCGCACTTGAAGCGGACGTCGATCTGCGAGCGGCAGATCGGCAGGAACGGCGCTTCGACGATCTCGCCGAGCAGGCCCAGCCAGCGCTTGGACGCGAAGTCGGGGACGATGTTGGTCACGATCTGGCCCTTGGCCATCTCGACCTTGGGCGCGGCGCCGTAGTCCGACTCGAAGTGGGTCAGGATCCGGGCCGGCTCCGTCTTCCGCCGTCCATCTTCCGCGGCGCCGTGCAGTGGGCCAGGGTGATGATCCCGTCGTGCGGGTAGGTCGGGTCGTTGAGGAACACGGGCGTGCCCGGCGATGTTGGCCAGGAGCACGCCCGACGGGATAACGACGAAATCCGACTCGCAGAAGGCCAGGTAGCCGTCGTCGTTGAGCGTGCTCAGCGTCAGGCAGGCCGAGGTCTCGGCGAGCGGCATGATCGTGCCCATGCAGCCGTTGATGGTCATCGCCCGGCAGCCGGCCTTCTTCATCATGGCCCGGAAGACCTCGTCGAGGAGGAAGGCGTTCTCGACGAACGACCGTCCCGTCTCGAGACTCGTCCCCGGCTGGCGGAGGTAGGCCTCGGCCCGCGTCCGGGCCCGTCGAACAGTCGCCGAGTCGGCCCGGGCTTCGCGGATGAGCTGGCCCAGGTCGTCGTAGGACACGGTGACGATGTCGAACTTCCAGGTGTCGATGACTTTCTTGATCACCGTGCCCGGGCCTTCCGGGTCGGCCCAGGCTGCCGGCCCGCCGACGGCCAGGATCTTCGTGCCCAGCGTGTTCCGCAGCCCGGCCAGGGCCCGGAGGCGCCAGAGGATCTCGTCCGGGCTGTCGATGACCACGTCGTCATCGTCGACGCCCTGGACCGCCTGGCTGTCGGTATGCTTCCGGAGGTAGCGGGGGCTGATGATCTCGTACCAGAGATAGACGGGGCCCGACTTGTGGCGGCAGAAGAGGATGCGGTCCTTGCCGGTCTTGTCGAGCGCGTCGTAGACGTCGAGCCAGCCGCCGGCGGCGTAGACGATCAGGGCCTGGGCCTCTTCGAGGTCCTTGACGCCGGCCAGATCGGCGGCCTGGCGGACGGCGGCCACGGGCAGGACCTCGAGCGGGAATTCGGCCTTCTTCATCAGGGCGGCGAGCTCCTCTTGGATCCGGGCCACCTCGGCTCGCGCGTCGGCCTCGGTCGCGATCCCGCCCCAGCTCCGCCAGCTCGTCTGCGGCCGGCGCTGCGGGATCTCGTAGACCAGGATGGGCTTGACCTTGAGCGGCGAGGGACGATAGATCTCATCGGCGGTCGCGGCCTGGCCGGCGAGAAGGGGCCAGGCAAGGCCGCCGGCGGCGACGCTGCCGAGGGCGGTCAGGCCGGCGCCTTTGAGGAAATCGCGCCGGGTGAACGAGCCCCTTGACGTCTCGCAGGGACAGCAGCGGGGCGGGGTGCCGAACGACGGGGAGGCCTTGGCGTCGGTCATGGTCGTATCCCTCCTCGGGCGGAGTTTTACTATGGCCCGGGAGGAAAGTAAAGTGTCCGCCCTCAGCGGACGAGGAGGGCCAGCGTCTCGAGGTGCGGCGTGTGCGGGAAGAAGTCGAAGGGAGAGAGGGAAGCGGTCCTGTAACCCGCGGCGAGGAAACCCCTGAGGTCCCGGGCGAGCGAAAGGGGATTGCAGGACACGTAGGCGACGGCCGGCGCGCCCAGGGCGATCGTCCGGCTCAGGGCTTTGCCCGTCAGGCCGACGCGCGGCGGGTCGACGATGACAAGGTCGGCCGGCTCGCGAAGCGGATCGGCCAGCAGGGCTTCGACCGTCCCCGGCACGAAGTCGATGTTGTCGATGCGGTTGACCAGGGCGTTCTCCACGGCGTTGGCGATATTGGCCGGCGACGAGTCGATGGCCGTCACTTTCCCCGCGGACGCGGCGAGCGAGAGCTCGATGGCGCCGCTGCCGCAGTAAAGTCCCAGGACCCGGCTCGCCTTGGTGAGAGGCGCCTCCTCGCCGATCCGTCTGTAGAGGAGCTCCGCGCCGGCCGTGTTCGTCTGGAAAAAGCTCGGGGGATAGATCCGGAACATGAGTCCGGCCAGCTTCTCCTCGATGAACGGGATGCCGGCGACCAGGCGCATTCTCTCGAACTCGACGAGGTCGGAGCCGCGGCCGCTGGTGACATGGACGAAGCTCCGGAGAGCCGGCTCGGCGGCGGCCAGCCGTCCGGCCAGAGGCGCCAGATCGATCTCCGGGAGCTCGGCCGTCACGAAGAGGACCATGAGCTCGCCCGTGCGCTTTCCCTCCCGAAGAACGAGATGCCGGAGTTGGCCCTTCCGGGTGGCCGGCTCGAAGCCTTCGAGCCCGTTGACGCTGGGCGAAATCGAGAAAGACGGGGAAGACGCGCTCGACGGCCGGGCCGAAGATCGGGCATTCCCCGACCGGCAGCGTCCGGCGGTAGGTCTGGCGGCTGGCCGTGACCCTTTCCCTGAGGCCCAGGGCGAGCTCGCCGAACTTCTCGCCGAAGGCGAATTCCATCTTGTTGCGGAAGCCGTAGAGGTCCGGCGAGGCGACGACGGGTCTTGTCACCGACGCCGCGTCCGGAAGCCCCGCTTCCTCGAGCGTTCGCTTCAGATAACGCTCTTTGAGCTCGAGCTGGGTCCCGTAATCGACGTGCTGAAAAAGGCAGCCGCCGCAGCTCCCGAAATGGGGGCATCGCGGCTCGGCCCGCCGGGGCGACGGTGATTCGAGGCGGACGACCTCGGCGATCCGGGCGGCCCCGCTCTCCCCGACGATCTGGACCCGGAGAACTTCGCCCGTGACCGCTCCCGGGATGAGAAGCCTGCGGCCTCCGGCCTCGGTCCGGCCGTCGCTGGCCGGGAAATCGATGTCCGCGACCTCGACCGTGAACGCCGGCGCGACAAAACGGGCCAGGAGCCGGCGGACCTTCTCCACCGGGAAACCGACGACGTTGTCGTAATCGCCCTTCATCCGGGCGACGAAGGCGTCGCCGATCTCCTGGACGGCATAAGCGCCGGCCTTGTCGAGAAACGTGCCTTGGTCGAGGTAGCCCTCGATCATCTCGTCCGAGAGATTGCGGAACGTGACGTAGGTCAGGTCGTAGCCGGTGAGAAGGCGGTCCTCGGCCTGTCGATAGAACGCGAGACCGGTCAAGACCCGGTGCCGCCGGCCGGAGAGCGACCGCAGCATGGCCCGGGCCTCCTCCTTGCCGGCCGGCTTGCCCAGGATCCGCAGCCCGAGGGCGACCACGGTATCGGCCCCGATGACGATGGCCTCGGGGAATGTCTCGGCCGCGGTCTTGGCCTTCAGCACGGCCGCGGCGACGGCGAAGGCGAGCGGGTCCTTCTCGGCGATCGCGGATTCGTCGACGTCCGTCGGGAAAACGCGGAAGTCGGACGCCACCCGGGCCATGAGCTCCCGGCGGCGGGGCGAGGCCGAAGCGAGGACGATCCCTGCGGTTTTTGCTTCTGTCATGGGCGAAGCCCTATTCTACACGATTCGGCGGACGGCGGCCTGACGAAGCGGGGGGCGGGTCGAAGCCCCTCAGGAGAAGAGCCGCGCTCCCCAATCCACCTGGACGGCGAAATCCATGCACCGGGCGAACATCTCGTAGTCGAACCCGGGGCAGACGATCCCCCGCTTCTCGGAGCAGCGGCGCCGCGTTCGCGGTGATGAAAGAGCGCGTGTCCTGCATGTAGGGCCGGAAGACCTCGAGGTAGGAGTCGTAGAGGACTTCCAGGGCGTTCTTCGGCCGGCCGGTGAAGTCCGCCGCTCCGCAGGTCTCGATCCCTTCCAGCCGGAAGCGGCGCTTGCCGAAGTCGACGACATCCTCGATCCTCGTCGCCCGGGGATTGGCGATGTGGTAGATGCCGCCGTCGAGCCCGTCTTCGAAGATAGCCATGAACGCGCGGACGCAGTGATCGATCGGGACGAGGTTGATCCCGCCCTCGCGCGCGACCTCGAGGCGGATGGGCATGACCAGCCCTCCGCCTTCCGTCAGCCGGATCCCGAGCTCGGCGGCCTTGCGGCCGCCCTTTTCGCGGATATCGGCGAGGTAGATGTCACGGAGATAGACGGCCGCCTTGACGGGAAAGTAGAGCGCGTTGAAGCGCAAGGTCCGTCCCGTCCGGGAATCGCCGTAGACGATCGTCGGCCTGTAGACGTTGAGCCGGAGGCCCTCCCGGGCGCAGACATCCCGGGCCAGGATCTCGCCGTGCGCCTTGGTCTCTTCGTAGACGTTCGTGAACGGGCCCTCTTCGACCCAGTCCTCCGGGCAGGGACCGGTCCGACGGCCGGCGACATAGGCGGTGCTGACGTGATGGAAAAAGGCGCAGCCGCTGCGCGCGGCAAAATCGAGGACGTTCTTGAGTCCGTCGACGTTGGCCGCCTCGACCTCGGCCCGCTTGCGCTCGGCGAAGGCCGTATTGGAAGCGCAGTGGACGATCTCGTCGATCCCGTCCAGGGCCCCGGGGCTGCCGGAGGGTTCTGCGGCCAGGCCCGGGCGGCCGATGTCGCCTTCGACGACCTCGAGGCTCCGGCGGGGCCCTTCCTCGAGACCGAACCAGTCCATGAGGCGCGCCATCCGGGCCCCGGCCGACAGGCCTTTCCCCGGCCGGACGAGCGCCACGACCGGGAAGCCGGACCTGAGCAAGGCGACGGCGATGTGGCTGCCGAGGAATCCGGCCCCGCCGGTGAGCAGGATCCGGCTCGAGTGCGCCGCCCTCATCTCCCGGAGCCGGTCCGTCCCGATCCTCATGGCCAGCCGCCCTTTATGCGACCCGGGAAGGACGACATAGCGGGGCATCTGCGGGCCGGCGAGCGGGAAGGGGTCGTCGGCATAGGTCCAGAGGATGGCCGGGTCGTTCGACGCCCAACTGGGGCCGACGATGCCCCTCAGCCGGCGCAAGGCGTCGTCTTCAGGGGTCTGGAGGACCTGTCCTCCTTCGCGTCGGTAGGCCGCGACATGATCCTTGAGGGCGCGCATGACCGCGGTCGGCTGCAGGCCCGTCGCGAAGTGGCACTGGGCGTCGCAAATGCCGCAGAGGGTGCAGGTGTCGGCGGAGTCGGCGAGCCCTTCCGTGACCCCGATCCGGCCTTCGGCGAGTCCCCTATAGAGGTCCATCCGACCCTGGGGATAATAGGCGACAAAGTGCTTTTCAGGCCCGGACGGGCAGAGCCCCGTGGCGAGATAATCGATCTTGCACATGGCATAGTGGCGGCACCGGGCCGCGGTGGCCTTGGCCTCAGGGACGATCTGCGGCATGGGGGGCCTCCAGGGGTTTCTGTCCGGAGTAGATCGTGGCGATACCAAGGGAAAGGGGCCGCACGGCGAGCTCGGTGAACCCGGCCCGTTCGAGCCGGCCGGTCACCTCCGCCGGCGGATCGAAGACGCGGATGGACTCGGCGAGATAGCGGAACGGGCCGTCCGTCCCGGTGATGAGCCGGGCGGCCGGGAGCATGAGCCGGAAGGAATAGAATGCATAAAGGGATCTCTGCCAGCGGCGCCGCGGCAGCGTGAACTCGAGGACGGAAAAATGTCCGCCGGGCCTGAGGACGCGGGCCATCTCGCGGAGTCCCCGATCGAGGTCGACGAGATTGCGCAGGCCGAACCCGACCGAGATCGCGTCGAACGAGGCATCGGGGAAGGGGAGCGATTCGGCGTCGCCTTGGACGAAAGCGACGACCTCCCCGTTCCGGGCCCGGCCGCTCTTCTCGCGCCCGGTCTCCATCATGGGCCGGTTGAAATCGCATACGACCGCCCGTCCCGACGCCCCGAGGCGGCGGGCGGCGCGCAGGGCCAGATCGGCGGTCCCTCCGCAGATGTCGAGGAGCCGGTCGCCGGGCTCGAGCCCCAGGCGCCGGACGGTCGCGCGCTTCCAAAGAAAGTGAAGGCCCAGGCTGAGCACGGCGTCGGCCCGGTCATAGGTCGCGGCGATGGGGGTGAACTGGTCGTGGACGAGCCGCTTTTTTTCTTTGGCGCCGACCGCTTGGTAACCGAAGCGGACCTTGTCTTCAGGCATGTCGATCGTCCGGCTCATCGCGAATGTTCCCCACTATAGCAGATAGGCCGGGGAACTCCAAAGCAGGCGCCGGCCCCGTTGCTCTCGCGGGCCGAAGCGCATAAAATAGCCCCGGAGTTTCCGCTATGAGCCGCTGTGCCGTCGGCATCGACCTCGGAGGGACGAAGGTCGAAGCCTGCCTCGTCGACGAAACGCGGACGATCCTGGCCCGCAAGCGCCGGCCTTCCGAGCCCGGCCTCGGCCGCGAGAAGGTCGTGGGGAACATCCTCGAGCTCGTCGCCGAAACCGCGGCCGGGGCCCGCTATGAAGCCGTGGGCATGGGCACGCCGGGGACCTACCGCGCCGCGGACGACATCATGTACGGCGCGCCGCATACGCCGCTCTACGAAAAGCCCGGGCTCATCAGCTTGCTCCGGTCGAAGCTCGCCGTCCCTCTCATCGTCGAAAACGACGCCAACTGCCTGGCCCTGGCCGAGTTCTTCGCCCAGTGCCACGGGCGCTTTTCCACGGTCATGGCCGTCATCCTGGGCACGGGCATGGGCTCGGGGCTTGTCCTCGGGAACAGGCTCCATCGTGGGCCGCACGGCAACGCCGGCGAGATCGGCCACATGTCGATCGCCATCGATGGCCGGCTTTGCGAATGCGGGCGGAGAGGCTGCGGCGAGGCCTATCTTTCCGGGCCCAGCCTCAGCCGCCGCTACGCCGAGCTCGCCGGAGAGGCCCTGACGCCGGACAAGATCTTCGCCCGGTCGGAAGCGGGCGAGGCGGCCGCCCGGGGGGTCTTCGAGGACTCCTGCCGGATCATGGGCGAGCTCTTTGCGAATTGCGTCAACGCCCTCGACCTCGAGGCCATCATCCTCGGCGGCGGCGTCTCGAACATCCCGATCTGGTACGAGTGCGTCCCGCCGATCGTGAATAAGGGCCTCTTCGGCATCCCCGGACGGGCGATCCCCGTCCTGAAGGCGGTCTTGGGCGATTCGGCAGGTGTGCTTGGCGCGGCCTATCTGGCCCTTCGCGAGATGGGCCTGATGGAATTCTAGTCTTGGTATTTCCCCATGATGTAGTTCTCGAGGTTCACGATGGCCACCTTCTGGTCGGTCATGATGGCCTTGACCACATCTCCGATGGAGACGACGCCGCTGAGCTTGCCGTCCTTGCACACGGGCAGGTGCCGGAAGTGCTTGTCCGTCATCAGGGCCATGCATTCCTCGGCCGTCGTCTCCATGTGGACCCCGTAGACTTCCCGGGTCATGATGTCCCGGACGGGCGTATCCTGGGACTGGCGGCCCATGAGGATGATCTTCCGGGCATAGTCGCGCTCGGACAGGATGCCGACGATCTGCTCGTCCTTGTCGACGACGATGAGGGCGCCGATCCCTTTTTTGGCCATGAGCTCGAGCGCCTCGAGGACCTTGGCGTCCGGCCCGATCGTCCAGGCTGTGTGACCTTTCTGGTCGAGCATGTCCTTAACAATAATCATGGGATTCCCTCCTTCAAAAGAAATGAACGAACTGGAGACTATTATAGAGGGATTGCCGCCGCTAGTCTATGAGCAGGAAGGCATAGCGGTTCATCTCCTGGTCGTAATCGGACAGGACCTCGATCGGGTATCCGATCTTCCGGACCGTGGTGTAGACGTCGATCCCCAGGGCGTCCGCAGTCGGTCGGGCCAGCTTCGGCTCCTTGCAGGAAGTCCGGCTGGCCGCACATTCGAGGCAGATATTGCAGCTGTCGAAATAGATCAGGAAGGCCTTGAAGAACCCCTGCTTGAACAGCTCCTGCTCGAGCTTGAGGAGTTCGAGGTTGAGCTTGCGCCCCCACGCGTGGCGGTCTTCGGGCCGGTCGACCTTCTTGGGAAAGTGGAACACGGCGGCCCGCCGGTACTCCCGGAGAAAACGGGCGCACTCGGCGACCGGGGGGACGTTCGGCGGGCAGGCGGCGTTTCGGCCGTACTCCACGCAGCCGTAGCGGCACTTCATCCGGACCCACTCGCCGGTGACGATGTCGGCAGGGTCGATCCAGCGCATGTCGGTGAAGCCGCGCTCCGCGAACAGGTGCTCGAGCTCCTTCGCTCCCGCACGGGCCTGCCGCGGTTTTCGCGAGGCCGCCTTTTCTCTGATCGCTCTCTTCTGGGGCATCTTACGACCTCCTCGCCGGGCCGCCGGCCGCTTGGACCGGTTTATAGCACCGGCGTCCGTCCGCTGTCAACGCGCCCCGGGGCGGGACCCGGATCTGCCGTTCGAGCAGGCGCGAGAATCCCGGAGGGGCGGGTCTACCGCGGCGAAGCGACCTCGGCTATAATCTGCTTATGACCGCCTCCTCCCGCCTGGCCGTCGTTCTCGTCCGGCCCGACAGCCCCGAGAATATCGGCCTGGCCGCGCGCGGCATGGCCAACACGGGCTTCGCCGATCTGCGCATCGTCGGACTCGACAGGCTCGAGCCCCCCGCGTGGCGCACGGCCGTCCACGCCGATGCCATCATCGAAGGAGTGCGGTTCTTTCCCTCGCTCGGCGAGGCCGTCTCCGACCGCGACCTCGTCCTGGGCTCGACGGCCCGCATCCGCCACGACTTCCCCCTGGTTTCGCTGGCCGAGGCGGTCGTCCGGATCGCGGAATACCCCGCGGCGGCCCGGCTGGGGCTCGTCTTCGGCAACGAGCGCACGGGACTGACCCAGGAGGAGCTGGGCTTGGCCAACGTCCGCTTCCACATTCCCCAGGCCGCGCGGCAGCCCTCCTACAACCTCGGCGTCGCCGTCACCCTGGCCCTTCACGCCGTCGCTTTTCGGGAGGGCCCGCCTCCGCCCCTGCGCCGGGACCTGCCCCTCGACCATGCCGCGCAGGCCGAAGCCGGCCGCCGTTTCGCCGACATGCTCGAAAGCCTGGGCTTCATGCACGACACCAACCGGGCCTTCATCGTCGAAAAGGTCCGGGACATCTTCTTCCGCATGGCCCTGACGCCCAAGGACAGGGACGTCATCCTGGCCATGTTCCGCAAGTCCCTGGAAGGCCCGCGAGAGCGGAGGCCGGGCTCGAAAAGCCAAGGAAAGGAGCTGCCATGAACCCGAAAGAGCTGAAGGTCGTCTTCGCCGGAAACTACAGGATCGACGTCGAATACAAGGGCTTCACCGTCAAGACCGACCAGCCCGTTCGCGAGGGGGGCGATGGGACGGCCCCGTCCCCCTTCGATGTCTTCCTTGTCTCCCTCGCCGCCTGCGCCGGGTATTATGCCCTGGCCTTCTGCAAGGAGCGCAAGATCCCCACGGAAGGTCTCGGCGTGATCATGACCACCGAACGGGGCGAGGTTTCCAAGATGGTCGACAAGATCTCGATCGCCGTCACTCCGCCCGCCGGGTTCCCCGAGAAATACCGGGACGCGCTGGTCAAATCGGTCGACCACTGCACGGTCAAGGCCCACATCCTGCGTCCGCCCCAGTTCGAGGTCGTCCTCCGGCCCTAGCGGGCGGGGACGTCACGGCGTCTGGGGCAGCCAGAGGTAATAGAAGCCGGTTTTCAAGGCGCCCAGCATTGATGCGACGACCTTCGCCTCGAGCGGCGAGAAATTCCCGAGCTGGTCGGCGTAGATGTTCGTCTTTGTCTTCGGGAAATAGGTGTAGGACACGAGCTTGGCGGCCTTGAGCGAAGCGAGCTTCCGGGCCTGGCCGAAGGCGTCATCGAAGTAGCCGATGGCGTCGATCAATCCGAGCTTCAGCGCTTGCGGGGCCGTGTAGACGCGGCCGTCGGCGACCGTCCGGAGGTTCTCGGCCGCGATCTTGCCTTTGCGGCCTTTGGCCACGACCGCGAGGAAGCCCTCGTAATATTCATCGATGATCCCCTGGAACATCTTCTTCTCATCTTCCGTCATGTCCCGGAACGGGGAGCCCGAGTCCTTGGCCGGGCCGGACTTGATGATGTTGACCTTGACCCCGACCTTGCTCATCAGCGATTCGACGCTGGGGAAGATGGAGATGACGCCGATCGAGCCGGTCAGGGTCGAGGGATGGGCGACGATGACATCGCAGGCCGAGGCGATGTAGTAGCCGCCCGAAGCGGCGACGCTCATCATCAGCCCGACGACGGGCAGGCCCGTCCGCTCCTTGAAGCGGAGGATCTCGTGGTAGATGATGTCGCTCGCGGTCACTTCGCCGCCCGGCGTGTCGAGCCGGAGGATGACCGCCTTGACCCGGGGGTCGGCGGCGGCCCGCCCGAGGCGCTCGAAGACCTGCGCCACGACGCTTTTCTCGCGGGACAGGAACCCCGTTTCGAGGGCGGACGAGATCGTCCCGTCGATGTCGATCACCAGGACCTTCTCCCGCGCGGCGCTCGGCACCAGGACGACCTCCTGGAGCTTGTCCTCGCCGAGCAGGTCCAGACGGATCTGCGGCGAGCAGGCGGTCAGCGCGGCCGCAAGGACCAACACCACGAGCACGACTCTCTTGGCGGTCATAGGGGCCTCCTCAGGCGGAATGCTTGGCGAAGTGCTTCCCGGCGCGGCGCGTGGCCGGAGTGACCATCCGGATGGCTTGCGACAGGATGCGGAAGTCGAGACGGTCCCGGTTGCCCAGGAACTCGCCGTTGAACTGCATCGGCAGGTCATGGCCGTTGATGACGACCCGCCTGGCCTTGTAGTGCCGCAGGCGGCTCTGGTAGACGCCGAAATAGATGAACGGAAAGAGGAGGGAGTACTTGACCGGTCCCATCTCGAACAGGGTGACGTCGAGGTACCCGTCGTCGACGACGGCCTTCGGCGCGATGTACCAGCTGTAGCCGAAATAGTTCGTCTTGGCGACGAGACAGTCGAAGAAGTTCGAGGTGACGATCTTCTTCTCGAAGCGGCCGGACTTGTCGTAGCCGTCGTAGAGCTCGAGGGTCTTTTCATCCCTGGGCGTATCGAACAGGCGCCGCCCGGCCAGGATGTGGCCCCAGATCCCTCCGACCTTGCCGCGGAGCTTTTCCCCGGTCACGAGGGCCGTGGCCCCGATACTGGCGAACGCGGCGATGCGGCCCTCGACTTCCATGAGGTCGATCGGCCGCGCGACGCCCTCGGACAGCCGGTCGATGGCCAGGAGGGGATTCTTGGGGATGTCGAAGGCCTTGCGGAAGGCGTTGCCGCTGCCGAAGGGGATGACGGTGAAGAGGACCTCGCCCTGCTTGCCGGCGTCGAAGATCCCCTGGAGCGTGTCGGCGATCGTGCCGTCCCCGCCCATGGCCACGATGACGTCGGCGCTTTGCGAGGCCAGGACGGCCTTTTCCACCGTCGTCTTCATGTCGCCGAGGTGGTCGTAGATATCGCCAGGGAGCTTCTTCTGGAGATAGGCGCGGAGGAACCGCCGCCTCATCCACTTGGAATTGGCCGCCCGGGGATTGATAAGGCAGGCGGTTTTGAGGTCCTTGATCGCTTTGGCCATGGTTCCGGTCCCTCATTGTATCGCATGTCCGGGGGGGCGTCAAAACGCGCGGTTGAACAGTTCCGGGCCTTTGGTTAGAATGGCGGCGGAGCTCCGATGAGACCCTTGGAAAAGACGATCACCGTCCGGGACAGGCGCTTCCTCCTGCGCGTCGAGACCTCCCACCGATCCGCGGACTACGGGAAATATGAGGACTTGCGCGAGGAGATCTGGGGCTATCCCGACGATCATATGTCCAGCACCCGGAACATGATGTGCGAAAACGTCTTCCATGAAGGGGGCAGCCTCTTCATCGGGGCCTTCGCCGAATCGGAGGCCGGCGGCTTCGAGACCGATGGCCCGCGCCTCGTCGGCTTCTGCTACGGCTTCGTCGGCGTCCGCGACAAGGCCATCGGCTTTCGCGACCCGGGAAATCTCCGCTTCTATGCCCAGTACGCCGGGGTCCGGACGGGCTTCCAGAGCTACGGGCTCGGCATCCTGCTCAAGGAGTACCAGCGCGAGATGGTCCTCGACCTCCTCGGCGTCTCGACCATCATCTGCACCTATGACCCGCTCACCGGCGTCAACGCCCACCGCAACGTCCATCATTTCGGCATGGGAGTCCTCGAGTACCGCGTGGCGACTTACGGGGAGTACGGCGGCCTCCTCAACCGGCCGGACGTGCCCACGGACCGTTTCCTCATGTCCTGGAACCTCGAAAGGACGGGCGGCCGCCCGGGCTACGATCTCGAGGCGGCCTTGGCCGCGCCCGCGACGATCAGGGCCGGCTCGCAACGGATCCCGGGGAAGAGCGGGGAGCTCGAGCTCGAAGTCGTCGAAGGGACCGCCCCCGGCGCCGCGGGCGACGTCCTGCTCGTCCGCATTCCCTTGGATTTCTACCGGATGCTCCAGGAGACGGATGTCCCCGACGCCGGAGTGAGCCGTATCCCGCTCGACTGGCGGATGGCCACGCGCGAAGTCTTCCAAGCCCTCTTCGCGCGCGGCTTTCGGGTCGTCGATTTCCTCAAAGCGAGACCGGGCCTGGCCGCCAATCACTATGTCCTGGCGCGGGGCGTTCAGCAGGGCCGATGAACCCGCCTGCGCCGCCCCTCATCGAGACCCGGTCGCTCTCCAAGACCTATCTCGTCGGCGACGTCCGGGTAGCCGCCCTGGCCGACGTCACCTTGGCCGTCCCCGAAGGGAGCTTCCTGGCCGTCACCGGGGCCTCGGGATCGGGCAAATCGACCCTCCTCAACCTCCTCGGCGGGCTGGACACGCCGAGCGCCGGGACGATCGAGGTCGGCGGGGCGCTCGTTTCGGCCATGGACCGCGAGGCGCTGGCCCGGTACCGGAGGTTTGCGGCCGGCATGATCTTCCAGTCCTTCAATCTTGTCGCGGCCAGGACCGCCCTCGAGAACGTCGAGCTGCCCCTCGTCTTCGCGGGAGTCAACAGGACGGAGAGGAAGCGGCGGGCCGCCGAGCTCCTCGACAAGGTCGGGCTCGCCCATAGGGCCAACCACAGGCCGCCAGAGCTTTCGGGCGGGGAGCAGCAACGGGTGGCCGTGGCTCGGGCCCTGGCCAACGGTCCCCGGATCCTTCTCGCCGACGAGCCGACTGGGAACCTCGACAGCCGGACCTCACGGGAGATCGTCGGCCTGCTCGCCGGGCTCAACCGCGATCAGAACCTGACGATCATCATGGTCTCCCACGAGGAGGGGCTTGTCCGCGAATTCGCCCGCGAGATCGTCCGCCTCCGGGACGGACGCATTGTGGCCCCGGAGAGTCCGGCATGAGATTCGCCGACGCCGTCGAGTTCGCCCTGGGCAGCCTTCGGAAGAGGCGGCTGCGGACATTCCTTACGGCCTCGGGGGTGATGATCGGTATCGGGGCGCTCGTTTCGATGATCTCCTTCGGCAAGGGCATGCAGAAGAACGTCACCCAGGCCTTTAAGTCTTCCGATCTCCTCTCGACCCTCGTGGTCATGCCCGGCGGCGCGGAGCCCCCGGCCGGCGATCCGGACCGTCAAAGGCCCCGGGCGAAGGTTTCCGCCCGTCCGGACGTCGTACTCGACGACCAGGCTGTGGCCGCGATCGCGAAGATCCCCGGCGTCCTGAGGGCCTATCCGGACATCAGCTTCCCGGCCATGGTCGGCTACGAGGGCGCGGAAGAGCTGCGGCTCGTCCAGGTCCTCCCGGCGGCCGTCGCGTCCTCGCGCTCCATGAAGATCGCTTGGGGACGGGCCTATGCTTCCGACGAGGAGGCGGGCGTCGTCGTCAGCCGGTCCCTGCTGCGGCGGATGGGCGCGGCCGACCCGGCTTCGGCCGTGGGCAAGACGATCCGCATCACCTCGGTCTCCGTCGATCTCGGCCGGTTGGCGACGCTCGACCTCGGCTCGATCCTCTCGGGCACCGCGTCGCCGCTGGCCCGGGAGTCCTATGATTTTCCGATCCTCGGCGTCACCGATGTCGCCCCGTTCGGAGGGGAGGCCAACTTGACCGAGAGCGGCGTGCTGATCCCGCCCGGCCCCGCCGGACGGATCAAGCGGCTTCCGATCACCAGCATCTGGGACCTCTTCCGGATGAAGGGCGGGCGGCTGGGCTATTCGGCCGTCACGGTCAAGCTCGGGTCGCTCGGGGACCTCGATGCCGTCAGATCCAAGGTCCACGACATGGGCTACGCGACCTTCGCCCTGGCCGACCAGTTCGCCGAGATCACCCGCGCTTTCTACATCATGGACATGGTCCTGGCCGCGGTCGGCATGATCGCCATCATCGTCGCCGCCCTGGGCATCGTCAACACCATGGTCATGTCCATCCTGGAGCGCTTCCGGGAGATCGGCATCATGAAGGCCGTCGGGGCGGGGGACCGGGACATCCGGACGATCTTCTTCTTCGAATCGGGGGCCATCGGGTTTGCGGGGGGGGCGGCCGGCTGCGTCCTGGGTTGGGTGACGAGCCTCGTCATCAACCGGGTGGTCAACTTCTATCTGGCCCGGCAGGGCCTGCCGTTCGTCAATTACTTCGCCTTCCCGTTCTGGATCTTCCTCGGGGCCGTCGGCTTCTCGCTCCTTGTCAGCCTCGTCTCCGGCATCTATCCGGCCCGGCGGGCCGCCCGCGTCGACCCCGTCGTCGCGCTAAGCCACGATTAGGGGGGCTGTCCGAAATTCGGTGACACACAACTAAATACACTTTATTATCGATAGAAATACAGGCCGTTTGAAATTAACGGGAGCAATCAAAACCTGGAGAGGAATTAAGTGTATTTAGTTGTGTGTCACCGAATCAGTGTACTCGACACTTTTCTGCTATAATGCGCGTCAAATGCGCGCCGCGACCGGCCTTTTCACCAGCGGGGGGATGTTCGACTCGAGGGTCTCGAAGGAGCAGCCATGAAGAATCATCGCGTCTGTGCCGTACTCTGCCTCGCCCTTGTCCTGGCCGCGTTCGCTTGCACCGTCGCCAAGACGCCCTTGACGGTGGAGGAGAAGGCCGGAGAGCTTCATAAGAAGATCCTGACCGTCGACACCCATTGTGACACCGCCTTCAGCTTGCTGAGGACGGACTGGAAGATCGGCGACCGCCATGACCCGGCTCTGCGGACGAGCGGCAAGATCGACCTGCCCCGGATGAAGGAGGGCGGCCTCGACGCCGAGTTCTTCGCCGCCTTCGTCGGGCAGGGACCTCTGACCCCCGAGGCCTACGCCAAGGCCAAGGACAGCGCCCTTCGCGCCGTCGCGGCCGTCCACAAGATGACGCAGGACTATCCTTCGATGATCGGACTGGCCGTCGATCCGGCGGGCGCCCGCCGGCTCAAGAAGGACGGCAAGCTCACGGCCTTCATCGGCCTCGAGAACGGCTATCCCATCGGTCGCGACCTGGCGCTGGTCAAGCTCTTCTACGACAACGACGTCCGCTACATCACGCTCTGCCATTCCTCCGACAACGATATCTGCGATTCCTCGACGGACCGCCGGGACCCCCAGGACAAGGGCCTCAGCGACTTCGGCCGGAAGGTCGTGGCCGAATGCAACCGCCTGGGCATGATCGTCGACATCTCGCACGCCTCGGAGAGGTCGTTCTTCGACGTCCTGGCCGCGTCCAAGGCCCCGATCATCGCCTCCCATTCGAGTGCCCGGGCCGTCTGCGACAATCCCCGGAACCTGACCGACGACCAGCTCCGGGCCCTGGCCAAGAACGGCGGCGTTATCCAGATCTGTTTCCTCGGCGCCTATGTCAAGACCCCGCCGGTCATCCCCGAGCGCGAGCAGGCGCTCAAGGAGATGGAATCGAAGTACGGCAATCCGCGCGACATTCGTGACGACGCTCTCCGGGCCAAGGCCATGGCCGAGCGCGACGCGATCAATCAGAAGTTTCCCCAGGTCCGGCCGACGGTCAAGGACCTCGTCGACCACATCGATCACGTCCGGAAGGTCGTCGGCATCGATTATGTCGGCATCGGCACCGATTTCGACGGCGGCGGCGGGGTCGTCGGTTGCGACGACGTCAGCGGCATGATCCATGTGACCGAAGAGCTCATCCGCCGCGGCTATACCGATCGCGAGATCGAGAAGATCTGGGGCGGGAACTTCTTCCGGGTCTTCGACAAGATCATCGCGCTCGCCGGAAAATAAGCCCCGCGGCTTCGTCGGGGCGCGTAAAGCAAATTTACGTCGCCGGACCGTCAAGGCTCGTATTTCATTTATTATCTTTGGACTATAGAATTCTTGCTGTGGCACGTTCCTTGCTCCGCTTGGGACGGGATGGGGAATGTGCATTTTAAGGCCTTTTTCGTTATCATGAGGGCGTCTTGACGATCACCTCCGGCCGCGCGCGCATCCTGCCCCTGTCGCTGCTCGTTCTCCTGGCCGCCGTTCAGCCGGGGCCATTGGCTCAGCCCGGCTCCGGGCAGCCCTCGGCGGCCCCGCGATACGGCGGGACGTTCCGGATCAAGGGCTATTACACCCCCTTCAACCAGGTCTTCGATCCGGCCGGTCCGTCCCATTACTTCATCACCGAACAGCTCTTTGACGGCCTGGTCCGGTTCGACGCCCGATTCAACCCCACGCCCGCCCTGGCCGAGTACTGGATGACCTCCGAAGACAAGACCCGCATCACCTTCTACCTCCGCAAGGGGGTCCGCTTCCACAACGGACGCGAACTCACGGCCGACGACGTCAAGTATTCGCTCGAGCGGCTGGTCCGGAAGAGGCCGGACAACACAACGTACCAGCACTTCGTCGGCAAGGTCGTCGGCGCGGAGGAGTTTTGGCAGGGCAAAGCGACCGAGGTCACGGGGTTCCGGGTGATCGATCCCTTGACCTTCGAGATCCGTTGGGTCCGGCCCTACGTCTCGGGGCTCTATCTCCTGGGGATGTACTACTGCAAGATCCTCCCGAAAGACCTTCTCGAGGGCCAGGGCCGGAGCTTCTTCCAGAAACCCGTGGGCACCGGGCCCTTCAAGTTCGAGGAGTGGCTGCGGAGCCCGCGGCTCGACATCCTCGGTGTCCGGCTGGAGCGGAATTCTTCTTATTATGACCGCCAACCCTACCTGGCGGCCCTCGAATACAGTCCCGATTTCACCGACGAGCAGTTCGAGTCGGGCAGCATCCACCTCATCTCGGTGACCTCCGATAAGATGCTCCGCAAGGAATTCCCCATTCTCGAGAACAACACCCTGAAATCCTATCTCCTGGCTTTCAGCTGCGACGTCGCTCCTCTCGACCGTCCGGAGGTCCGCAAGGCCTTGGCCCTGGGGCTCGACAAGGCCCGCTTGGCGGCGGCCTGTGACTCGCCGGCGACCCTCCATCAAGTCCTGAACAATTACATCCCGCCCCTCCTGCCGGGTTTTTTTCCCAAGGCGGCCGGCCCGTTCACAGATCCCGATACGGCCAAGCTCCTTCTCGACCGGCTGCTGCCGGACGGCGGACGAAAGGCCCTGACCCTGACGCTTCTCTGTGACGGTCCCAAAACGGACGAATCGAGCGGCTTCGCCCGCGAGCTCGAACGGGAGCTCGGCACTCTGGGGATCAAGATCGCCGTGAAGTATTTGCGCAAGCCCGAGGATGCCCGGGACATCCGCACGCCCTACGTGAAATTCCTGATCTATAACATGGACTTCCCGGACCCGGAGAACATCATCGGCCCGCTCTACCGGTCCGGGTCCGCCGCGAATGCGCTCAATTCCCGATACGCCAATCCGCGGCTGGACGCCCTGCTCGAGCAGTCTGAGGCCGAGACGAGCTGGGAGCGGCGGACCGGCCTGTTCCGGGAGATCGAAAAGGTCCTCTACGACGAGGTCCCCGCCGTCCCCCTCTTCTCCGAAAGGATCCGCATCGCCATCCAGTCCCAGGTGCGGGGCCTGCAGGTCCCGGCCATGGGATTCATCTTCCTCAACGTCAAGGACATCTGGCTGGGGAACTGAGAAGACCGGTGAAGCTGAAGATCTCGATCTACACGCGGCTCGTCTTCTGGATCACCCTGCTCGTCTTCCTGCTCTTCGGCGCGGTCCTGTTCGTCATCCAGATCCGGGAGGCTAAGATCCTCCAGGACGAGACGGAAGCCCGCGCGTTTCTCCAGGCCCGCTACATGGCCGATGCCAACATCCAGAACCTCTCCCGCGGAGACTCGCAGGCCATCCAGAATTATGTCGACGGTCACTGTACGGGGGACGTGGCCTACATCGTCGTCTACGACCGCTTTGGCAGGCCCACCGCATGGAACAGACTCATGCAGCCCCAAGGCGGGCTGGTCTCCACCAGCCTTCTTGAGGATCCCATGACTCCCCAGGAAACCGCGTCGGTGATGAGGCGCCTGGTCCTCGGCGGCGAGCCGGTCCGCGTCCTCGAGGTCGAGGTCTCCGCCTTTTCCCCGGCGGCCGGCCCCCCTGGGGATCGGTCAAGATCGGCCTGTCCCTCGAGCCCATGTACGACCGGCTGCGCGAGATCCAGAAGGTGCTCCTGCTCATCGGCATCGGCGGCTTCCTGATCGGCATCGCCGGGGCGGCCATCCTGGCGCGGCGCATCACCCGGCCCATCCACCGGCTCGTCGACGGGACGGTCCGGATCGCCCACGGCGATCTTTCCCAAGCCATCGTCGATACCTCCCGGGACGAGGTCGGAGACCTGGCCCGGAGCTTCAACGACATGACCTCCCAGCTCCTCCAGGCCCGGGAGAGGATGGACGATGCCAACCGCCGTCTGGTCCAACACGAGAAGCTGGCCTCGATCGGCCGCATGGCGGCCACGATCGCCCACGAGATCCGCAACCCCCTGACTTCGGTCAAGCTGAACGTCCAGAAGATCGCCGAGGAGGAGGGCTTCGCCGAAACGGTCAAGGCCCATCTCGGCCTGTCGCTCGAGGGCATCGACCAGATCGAGCGGTTCATCAAGGAGCTGCTCAACTTCACCCGGGTCCAGGAGCTCGCCCTGGAGCGCTGGCCGATCGAACAGGTCGTCGACGAATCGCTCAAGATGATCAAGGACGCTCTGGCCCAGAAGAATATCGTCGTCGAGAGGGCCTGCAGCGGGAACCTGCCGCCCATCCTGGCCGACGCCGACAAGCTGCGCCAGGTGTTCCTCAACCTGCTCCGCAACGCCCATGAGGCCCTCGGGTCCGGAGGGAAGATCAGCATCACGTGCGATACGGTCGCCGAGGGCGGGCGGACGATGGTCCGGGTGAGGATCGCCGACAACGGACCGGGCATCGCGGAGAAGGACCGGCCGAACATCTTCGAGCCGTTCTATACGACCAAGCCCTCCGGCTTCGGTCTCGGCCTGGCCAACGCCCGCAAGATCGTCGAGCAGCACAGCGGCACGATCGCGGTCGGCAAGAAGAGGGGCCGGGGCAGCGCGTTCGTGATCCTCATTCCGGCGGAGGAGGCGATATGAGATCCATCCTGATCGTCGAGGACGACCCGCTCGTCCGCAAGACCCTGGCCTCCCAGCTGGCCAAGAAGGGCTTCGACGTCACCGCGGCCGATACGGGGGAGGGCGGCGTCACGGCTTTCGCCGAGTCCGCGCCCGATCTCGTGCTCCTCGACGTCCGCCTGCCCGACATCGACGGGCTGGAGGTCCTGCGGCGGATCCGGGAGCGCAACCGCCGGGCC
Source organism: Candidatus Aminicenantota bacterium (assembly GCA_963743205.1). Taxonomy (GTDB): domain Bacteria; phylum Acidobacteriota; class Aminicenantia; order Aminicenantales; family Saccharicenantaceae; genus RBG-16-66-30. Next base: position 291,605 of record CAVUOW010000005.1, on the reverse strand, counting down.
GTCATCCTGGTCATGACCGCCTTCGACGACATGAAGACGACGGTCGAGGCGATCAAGCTCGGCGCCTTCGAGTACCTGGTCAAGCCGCTCAACATGACCGAGCTCGAGCTGGCCATCGACAAGGCCTTCCAGGTCCGGGCCCTCGAAGAGAGAGTCAGCTACCTGGTCGAGGAGCGGCAGAAAGAATATACGATCGACAACATCATCGGCCGGTCGGGCGGGATGCGGGGCGTCTTCAAGATCATCGGCTCCGTGGCCAACACCCGGACCAACGTCCTCATCCAGGGGGACAGCGGCACGGGCAAGGAGCTCGTGGCCAAGGCCATCCACTACCACAGCCCCTTCCGGGACGAGCCGTTCATCGTCATCAACTGCTCGGCCATCCAGGACACCCTGCTCGAATCGGAGCTCTTCGGCCACGTCAAGGGCGCCTTCACCGACGCCGTCAGCGAGACCAAGGGCAAGTTCGAGATCGCCGGGAAGGGGACGCTCTTCCTGGACGAGGTCGGCGACGTTTCGCCCAACCTCCAGAGCAAGCTCCTGCGGGTCATCGAGTCCAGGGATTTCATGAAGGTCGGCGGGGAGAGGGTGCTCAAGACCGAGGCCCGCATCATCGCCGCCACCAACCAGAACCTGAAGGCCCTGATCGACAAGGGCCGCTTCCGGGAAGACCTCTATTACCGGCTCAAGGTCGTCGAGATCACGCTGCCGCCGCTGCGGGACAGGCGCGAGGACATCCCCGACCTCGTGGCCTATCTGCTCGAAAAGATCAATCGGGAGCTGCGGCGCAACGTCCGCAAGGTCCCGCCGGAGGTGATGAAGACGCTCATCGACCTGCCCTGGCGAGGGAACGTCCGCGAGCTCGAGAACGCCCTGACCCGGGCGGTCATCCTGGCCAAGGGGGACGTCCTGCTCAAGGAGAACCTGCCCGTGGAGCCGGACGAGCGGCGGACCTTCTCCGACGATCTCGTGCCGCTCGAAGAGGTCGAGAAGAAATACATCCAGCACGTGCTCAGCGCCGTCCACGGGAGCAAGACCCGGGCCAGCCAGATCCTCCAGATCAGCCGCCCGACCCTGGATAAGAAGATCAAGGACTACGGCCTGGATCTGGGGGAGCCGTCCTGAACCCGGCGGGGGTAAAGCCCTCGGCCAGGCTGTAAAAGAACTTACCGACCGCCCCTGGGCCCTGCCAGCGAAGGCCCTTTTCCCCCAAGAGGACCTGTCCGAACTTGGCACAAAAGATGCTAATTAGGTCAGTGGCCGCAAGGAAGAGGCCTCACATGACCGCCATTAAAAAGATCGTCCTGGTCGACGACGACGAAACGATACGCAAGACATTCACCCTCCTTCTCGGGAAGAAGTACCGGGTCGTGTCCCTCAAGGACCCGCGGCAGGCCCTGAGCCAGCTCAAGGGCGCCCGGGCCGACCTGGTCATCGCCGATTACAAGCTGCCCTTCTTCAACGGCATGGAGCTCATCAAGAAGCTTCGGGAGAACGGTTTCGAAGGCGAGGCCATGCTCATCACCGCCCATCCCGACGAGGTCAGGACCCAGGACATGGGGCGGTTCGCCATCAGCCATTTCTTCGTCAAGCCGCTCGACCTCAACGACCTCAACCTGTCGATCGACAGGGTCCTCCAACCCAGAAACCCCCTCGAGCCCGCCGTTTAAGACGGGGTCAAACCTACGGCAGGGAGCGACTCCTGGGAGCGACCATCAGAAGTGCGGCGGAGCGACTCGGAGCCGCACTTCTGGGAAGTATCTTGGTAGTGAGAAAGTGGCATCGCGTAGGTTTGACCCCTTCTTTAAAAAAAGTTTACGTTTTGGGCCCGCTCAGGGTGTCCCATCAGGCAGGCCAGGCTGGCATAAAATATGCATATTTGATGGACGGAGCGTTAAGTGGTAAACGGCATCTCTTTCAGCATTCCCGATACCCTTCCATAACCCTCCTTCTTTTTGTTCCCGGAGCGAGGGGCGCCGCGGGGGCGCCCCTCACTCTCTTTTCAGACCCCCTTCGGGCCCCTTCCGGCCTCCCCATTTCGTTGACTCGCTCTCCGCTCGTAGTGTAGGATGATGCGGAACGCGCTTCGAGAAGGAGAGCCTCCATGCCCAGCCCCGCCAAGAACCCCCACCTGCCCTTCGGTGATCAGCGCTCGGCCCCCTGGTACGGCAAGGACATCATCTCGGTCAAGCAGTTCAGCCGCTCCGACCTGGAGTACATCTTCGGCGTCGCCCATGAGATGCGGGTCATGGTCGAGCGGGTCGGCACGTTCGACCTGCTCAAAGGCAAGATCCTGGCCAGCATCTTCTATGAGCCCTCGACCCGGACGTCGTCGTCCTTCATCGCGGCCATGGAGCGTCTCGGCGGCAACGTCATCAACATCAACGAGGTCCGCTATTCCTCCGTGGCCAAGGGCGAGAGCCTGCCGGACACGATCAAGACCCTCGAGTGCTACGCCGACGTCATCGTCATCCGCCACCCCGAGCTCGGCTCGGCGGCCAAGGCGGCCGAGGCCGCGCACAAGCCGGTCATCAACGCCGGGGACGGCGTCGGCGAGCATCCGACCCAGGCCCTGCTCGACGCCTTCACCATCCGCGAGGAATTGGGCCGGATGGACGACCTGACCGTGACCATGCTCGGCGATCTCAAGTACGGGCGCACGGTCCACTCCTTGTCCCGGCTCCTCTCCCTCTACAACTCCCGGCTCCATTATGTTTCGCCCGAGATCCTGCGCATGCCGCCCGAGATCATCGCCGAGCTCGAAGCCAAGGGCATGAGCCAGACGGAGCACCGGACCCTCGACCGGGCCCTGCCGGAGACCGACGTCCTCTACGTCACCCGCGTCCAGCGGGAGAGATTCGAAAGCGAGGAGGTCTACGAGTCCGTCAAGAGCGCCTACGTCCTCGACAAGAACGTCATGACCGGCGCGAAGGGCAAGATGATCGTCATGCACCCGCTGCCCCGGGTCACCGAGATCAGCACGGACTTTGACGACGATCCCCGGGCCGCGTACTTCCGGCAGATGGAATACGGGCTTTACGTCCGCATGGCCCTGCTGGCCATGGTCCTCGGCAAGGCCTGAGCGGTTCCCGCTCCGGCGAGAGGAGTCGCGACATGTCAAGGTCCTTTCGGGTTTCGGCCGTTCTTTCATTCGGCCTGCTCGTCATGCTGAACGTCCGGCCGCTCGCGGGACAGCGCGTCGGCTTCGCCCCGGAGGAATTCTCCGGCCGCCGGACGGCCCTCATGGACCGCGTCCAGGACGGGGCCGTCATCCTTTTCGGTGACGCCGCGGCGCCCGCCGGCTCCCATTTCCGCCAGGACAACGACCTCTACTACTTCGCCGGGAACGAGGACCTCGGCGCGATCCTGGTCCTCGTGCCGGCGTCGCGGGCCTCGTATCTCTTCCTTCCTCCGCAGACGGCCCGCGAGAAGATGATGGACGGCGCGAACCTCCTCGAGGACCCCGCAGCCAAGGCCAGGGCCGGCTTCACGGACGTCTTCCCCTCAAGCTATCTCGACGAGTTCCTGGCCCGCCTTCTCGGCCGGCTCGCCGGCCGCTTCCACCTTCGGCTTTCGCCCCGGGACTCCCTCGACGAGGCCCGCTCCGAGACCGCCCTCTTTGACGGACGGCGCGCCCGCAGCCACTACAACGACCAGCTCTCGGCCGACCTCTACCGCATCGGGAAGCTCCGCGAGCGCTACCCGCAGATGGAGCTCCGGGACGTCACGCCCCTCATCGATGAGATGCGGGCGATCAAGACGCCGGCCGAGATCGAGGCCCTGCGCCGGAACGGGAAGCTCTCCGCGGAGGCCGTCCGCCAGGCCATGCTGGCGACCCGCCCGGGAGTCTACGAATACGAGATCGAGGCGGCGGCCATGTCCGTCGTCCTCAAGGGCGGGGCCAGGGGCGCGGCCTATGCCCCGATCGTCGGCTCCGGTCCCAACTCCTGCATCCTGCACTACGATGAGAACTCCCGGCGCGTCGAACCCGGGGATGTCGTCCTGATGGACTTCGGCGCCGACCTCGACCACCTGGCCATGGATATCTCGCGGACTTGGCCCGCCACGGGCCGCTTCACCGACGAACAGAGAGACGTCTACCGGACCGTTCTCGAAGTCCAAAAGGCCTCGATCGAGGCCTACAAGCCGGGGGCGACGCCCAAGGACGTCCGAGACCACGTCACCGCCGCCTTGAAGGCCAAGGGCATCGACCCGCGCGGTCTCCAGGGGGGCTTCGGTCACGGAGTCGGCCTCTCGGTCCACGATGTCCCCTTCGGCGGCGTCCTCAAAGAGGGCATGGTCTTTGCCATCGAACCCGGCCTCTACGACGAGAAAAAGGCCTTGGGCGTCCGCATCGAGGACACGGTCCTCATCACCAAGACCGGCTGCGAGGTCCTGACCGCCGGCGTGCCCAAGGAGATCGACGAGATCGAGAAGCTCCTGGGCGGCCGCGGGCGTTAGGGCGTCCCCATGCCCTCGAAGCCCGACGACATCCTGGCCAGGGTCGAGAAGGGCCTTTGGGCCCCGCTTCCGGGCATTCCGGCGCAGCTCGCCATGGCGCCTGAACCCCGAACCGGCCACAAGGCCTATTTCGAGGTCGAGGACACCAGCCGCAAAGCCGGGGTCCTGGTCCTTCTCTATATCAAGGACCGGCGGCTCTGTGTCCTTCTCACGCGGCGCACTGAGCGCGTCCTCCACCACCGCGGCCAGATCTCGTTCCCCGGCGGGGAGCAGCACCCGGGCGAGTCCCTCGAAGCCACGGCCCTGCGCGAAACCGTCGAAGAGATGGGTCTGGACCTCGCGGCCGTCCGCGTCCTCGGCCGCCTGACGCCGCTCTACATTCCGCCCAGCAACTACTGCATCTACCCGACCGTGGCCTTCATCCCCGGCCCGCTCGTCTTCCATGTCCAGCCCGAAGAAGTGGAGGAGGTCGTCGAGCCCCCGGTCGACCACCTGGCCGACCCCGCGAACGTCCGTCGGGAGACCTGGCATTATGGCGGCCGGGACGTCGAGGTGCCCTTCTACGCTTACGAGGCCATAAGATCTGGGGGGCCACGGCCATGGTCCTGGCCGAACTCCTGGTCTCTTCGGTGCACACAACTAAATGCACTTAATCCTTTCATTTGCCGTCCATCGAGGCCGGCCTTAATTAAGTGTATTTAGTTGTGTGTCACCGTTTTAGTCATAGTCGTGTGTTGACCCCGTCCGGCGAGGCCGATACAATACCCGTAGAAAAGAGGTCCGGCCGATGAGTCCACGCCAACGCATCCTGAGCGGCATCCAGCCGAGCGGCACGATCCACATCGGCAATTATTTCGGTGCCGTCGAGAACTGGGTCCGCTTGATGGCGGACTACGACTGCTTCTTCACCATCGTCGACCTTCATGCCATCACCGTCACCTACGACCCGGCGCTCCTTCCCCAAAGGGTCTGGGACGCCGCCCTCGACAACATGGCCGCCGGCCTCGACCCGGAGAAGTGCACCATCTTCGTCCAGAGCCACGTCCCCGAGCACACCGAGCTCTGCTGGCTCCTCACCTGTGTGACGCCCCTCGGCGAGCTCGGCCGGATGACCCAGTTCAAGGAGAAATCGGAGCGGGAGCGGGAGAACGTCACCACCGGACTCCTCAATTACCCCATCCTCATGGCCGCCGACGTCCTCATCTACAAGGCCGACGCCGTGCCCGTGGGGGAGGACCAGACCCAGCACCTCGAGTTCACCCGCGAAGTCGCCCGCCGCTTCAACGGCCGCTTCGGCGACTATTTCCCCGAACCGGCGGTTCTCATCGGCCGGGGCGCGCGGGTTATGGGGCTCGACGGCATGTCGAAGATGAGCAAGTCCCTGGACAACTTCATCGGCATCGGGGAAGAGCCGGAGGCGATCTGGGAGAAGCTCCGGCCGGCCAAGACCGACGAGGCCCGCAAGCGGCGCACCGACCCGGGCAACCCCGACCGGTGCAACATTTTCAGTTATCACAAGCTGGTCACGCCCGAAGCCGGGCTCCGCGAGATCGTTGCGGGCTGCACCGGGGCGACGATCGGCTGTCTCGACTGCAAGAAGATCTTCCACCGCAACCTGATGAAGGTCCTCGACCCCATCCGGGAGCGCCGCCGCTCCCTGGCCGAGCATCCGGACCGCGTCCGCGACGCCCTGGCGGAAGGCGCGCGCAAGGCCCGGCTCGTCGCCCGGGAGACCCTCGACGGCGCCAAAAAGCTCATGGGGCTCCTTTAGAGCCAAAGCAACTTTTTCCCGGTCTTTTTCGTCTACCCTGTTGAACGTCGTTTTCGAGGAGGTTTCCGTGTCCAAAATCAAGGTCCTCATCGCCCTGACAATCACCCTGCTTCTTCTCGCCGTCTCCTGCATCCTGGCCGGAGAGCAATACAAGGAGGATTTCTCGAAGACCCTGCCGCTCAAGGCGGGGGAGCGATTCTCCCTGGAGAACGTCAACGGCGGCGTGACGATCGCCACCTGGAAAGACGACAAGGTCGAGATCAAGGCGGTCAAGACCGCCCGTCGGAACAAAGAGGACCTGGACAAGGTCGAGATCCGCGTCGACGAGGGGACCGGCTCGGTCTCGGTCAAGGCCATCTGGCCCAAGTTCCCGCGACGGGCCAACGTCGACGTCCAGTTCACCGTCATGGTCCCCGAAGGAGTCAACCTTGACGAAGTGAGCACGGTCAATGGCGGGGTCGACGTGACCGGGCGCTATGGCCGGCTCGACGTGGGGACGACGAACGGTCCGGTCATCGTGAAGGATTCATCGGGCGAGCTCAAGGCCGGGACGACCAACGGCGATGTCCGCGTCAGCCGGTTCGAGGGCCGCATTGAGGCGGACACGACGAACGGCAGCATCAAGCTGGAGGGCGTGACGTTCAAGGACGGCGTCTCGGCCGAAACGACCAACGGCTCTATTACGCTTGGCTGTCGTCTCACCCGAAACGCTCAACGCCGACCTCAGGGCCAGCGTGACGAACGGCCACATCACCGTCGATTTCCCCATCACGCTCCAGAACCTGCGCCAATCGAAGCGCCGGATCGAGGGCAAGATCGGCCAGGGCGGTCCCGAGATCTCCCTGCACACGACCAACGGCTCGATCAATCTGACGAAATAGTCGGATCGCGCCGCTGTCAAGCGTTCAGCGGGGCCGGCTTCCGGGCCGGTCCCGTTTTTCTTTTTCCCCCGTTAGCTCTAAGATAGTCGTCGACCATGTCTGCCGGAATCAAACCCTCCGAAACACCCTTCACCCGCGAGGTCAAGGCGGTCATTCGCAGCATTCCCCGCGGCCGGGTCGCGACCTATGGCCAGGTGGCCGCCCTGGCCGGGCGCGAGCGGGCGGCCCGCGGGGTCTCCTGGATCCTCCATTCCTCTTCCGAGGCCGCCGGTCTTCCCTGGCACAGGGTGATCGGCGGTCGGGGCACGATCTCCCTGCCTCGAGGCCGGGGATTCGAGGAGCAGAAGCAAGAAACTTATTGCCGAGGGTGTCACCGTCGGTCGGGGAGGCCGCATCGACCTCGGGCGCTACCAGTGGGAGCCGTCGTCCGGCATGGCCGGACGGTCCCGTGCCGCGAAGAAATTCCTGCGGGAATTCCTCAAGGACGTCCGCAACGCATGACCACTTTGGCGCGCTGTGCCCGGACTCTCGCGTATCTTCCCCCTAATGACAGGCTTCTTTCGGTCCGAAGGAGACCGTCATTATGGAGAGCGATTCTCCCCGGATCTTGCGCTCCAGCGTCCCGCCGGGCTTGAAGCTCGCAGGCATCCAATCGATGACGGTCCCCCCGCTGCGGAAATAATAAGGACTGACGAGGAGGTCCATGGTCTCACCGCGAAGAACGCGAAATTCCCGGACCTGGAACCCCTTCTCTTCGTGGAGGTCGAACATTCGTTCGCCGAGGCCGGGGACGGGTTCGAACGGATAGAGCTCGTCAAGGACCCGGCCTTTCTCCTCTTCGGGAATGATGTACTCCTCGACCCTGTCTCCCCCTGTTTCTATCCACCGCGTCGGGTAGGTTAACCTGGGGAAATGAATCTCTCGCTTTTTGAACACCGTTGACCTCCTCGGGATCTTGGTTGCTTCTTGATCCATGAATAGAGACGTTCCAAGCGAAATCGGATTCTCAGTCCTCGCGAGGGTTATTCCAGAAATCGCTTGACTCCGAGAGATATTCTATGTTAACTATAACTAACATAAAATCGATTCTAGGTTAATTATACATGCCACAGATCAAGTCGGTCCTGCCGGATTTCAATCCCTGGTGGAAGGGCCAATTCAAGGTTGAATATAAAGACAGGGAGATCTACGCCCAGATCAAGAAGTACATACCCCTTCGCCCGATCATTGCCCTCACCGGGCTCAGGCGGGTTGGCAAGACGACCCTCCTCATGAAGGTCGCGGCAGACGCGATTGCCGAAGGCTTCGATCCGAAGAGCATCATCCATTTCTCTTTTGACGAATTCAAGGGCGTCGAACTCCGCGATGTGCTGAGCGCATCCGAGGAACTGCTGGAAAGGGATTTCTCCACGAGCCGGACGCTTTTCTTGTTGGACGAAGTCCAAAAGCTGGGGGAGTGGGAGAATCAGGCGAAGGCCTTGTATGATCTCCATTCCCGGATGAAAATGATGATCTCCGGTTCGGAATCGCTTTTTATCAAACACAAGTCCCGAGCGACGCTTGCCGGCAGGATCTATGAATTCCGTGTTGAACCGCTGACTTTCAGGGAATACCTGGAATTCAAAGGGGAACATCCGACCCCCCCGGGGCTCTATTCGAGAGATTTGAAGCGCGCCTACAACGAGTACATGACGACCCAGGGATTTCCGGAGCTCGTCGGGGTCCATGACAAGGATATCATTCGGAAATACATCAAGGAAAGCATCGTCGAAAAGGTTCTCTATCGGGATATCCCTCAACTTTATCGGGTCAAGCAGATCGCCATCCTCGAAGGGCTCCTGGGCATTCTCATGGATGAGCCTGGACAGATAATCGATCTGACCTCTCTCGGGAAGGACCTGAGCATCACCCGCCAAACCCTTTCGCTCTATCTGAGATACCTTGAGGAGTCGTACCTCATCAGGAAGCTCTACAATTATTCGAAGAACCGGAGAAAGGCCGAACGAAAATTGAAAAAGCTCTATCCGACCATTCAATCGCCGGAACTGCTTTTTCGGGACGATGATCAGGCTCGGTCGAAGGCCTTTGAATGTTCCGTTGTCAACCAACTCAGAGCGGAATATTTCTGGCGTGACCCTTACAAAAACGAAGTGGACGTGATCCAGGACGGGACCGCACCCGTTCCTATCGAGATCAAATACGGGAAGATCGACACCAGCGGAGTCCTGGCCTTTATGAGGAAACACAAAGTCAAGGAGGGCATGATCATCTCCCGCGATAAAGAATATGTCCACGAAGAGAACAGACAAAAGATACGGGTGGTTCCCGCCTATAAACACTTCCTATCGACCGATCATCATCGGACAAAGGAGGGCCCGCGATGAGTGCTCAGAGGGCCTCAGCAGGAATCGCTATTTCGCGTCCTTGATCCTGATCGTCCGGAAGAAGATCGGGGCGCCGGCGTGCTTGCCCTGGAAGCCGATCCGGCCTTTCGTGGCCAGCTCGGCAAAAGGCCGGCTCAGCCAGGGCGGGATCTCGCTACCGTCGGGATTGGTCTTGGCCGACGTCCACAGGCTCATGTCCATGTCCGTGACCTCCTCGCCGTTGAGCTCGGCGGTGATCCGCTTCCCCACGCAGGTGATCGTAAAACGGTTCCACTCGCCGGGCTTCTTGACCAGGCTCTTGGTCGGGGCGAGGTGGCCGAAGATGGCGCCGCAGTGCCAGGTGGCCGGCTCCTTAGCCCACTCTTCGGCGAAATCGTCGGCGATCTGGATCTCGACCGAATTCGGGATCCAATCGGCCATGTCCGAGCAATAGACGATGACTCCGCTGTTCGTCCCCGGTGCCGTCATGAACTCGAGGTTGAGGACGAAATTCTCATAGTCCTTGTTCGTCCAGATGGCCTGGTCCTCCGAGGCCGTCAGGACCCCGTCCGAGACCGTCCAGACGCCGGCCGGGAATATGGCGTTGGAGAGGTCGGTCGTGAAGAGGTCGGTCCATTGCGGCTCCTGCGGCGCGGCGGCCTCCGGGCGGCCGGCTCCTTGGCCTGTTTGCAGGCGAGCGATATTCCGAGGGCCAGTCCCAAAGCTACATAATGTAAAGTGATGTCAGGCGCATCGTCCGGGCTCCTTTCTTGGGGCGTCGTTCCCTTTACTTTATCAGGTTTACCGTCGCCCGGCGCCAGATAAAAAACGGGGACACAGGAAGAGAACGGGACACGACAACAGCCCTCGTCCCCCTCCGCCAGAGACATGAAGACCGCCTGTCCCTGGAACAGAACGGGACATGTACAGTCGTGTCCCTCACCCCGGCCCACCATAAGAAACCGGGGAGTGCCCAACCGGGGTACATGTCTTCCGGCCCGGCCGCTTGCCAACGCCGCGCTCCTGGGCTATCCTCTATTTCCCGAATCCGTCAGGAGGTCCCGTCATGAGCCGATACGTCCGCCGAGCTCGATCCCATCCTGATCGCGCTGGCCCTGTCCTTTCCTCCTGCGCGCCCAAGCCGATGACGACCGTCCCCGCGGTCAAACGGCCGCTCGTCCTCGGGCATGCATGCCATCACCGAGACCGATGCCGATGCCAGGACCCTCATCGGCGAGATCCCCGCCCTGGCCAAGCGCGGCGTCAACCTCCTGATCGCGGAAGTCGACTACTGGTACGATTATGCCTCCCACCCGGAGCTGGGCATGGAGAATCCGGTCAAGAAGGAGACGGTCAAGGCCCTCGTCGCCGCATGCCGGGCCAAGGGGATCCGCCTCGTGCCCGAGTTCCAGAGCCTCGGCCACCAATCCTGGGCCGAAAAGACTTTTCCCCTTCTGACCAAGTACCCCCAGCTCGACGAGTCGCCCGGCAAGTACGCCGGCAACAAGGGGACCGATCCCTGGGGCACGGAGTTCTACTGCCGCAGCTGGTGCCCGCTCCACCCGGATCTTCCCGCCATCATCAACGATCTCTATGACGAGCTCATCGACGTCTTCGAGGCCGACGCCCTTCACGTCGGCATGGACGAGGTCTTCATTATCGCCGACGCCGACTGTCCGCGCTGCGCCGGGAAGCCGACCGGCGAGCTCTTTGCCAAGGCGGTCAACGACGCTTATGACCAAATCGTCCGGAAGCGGGGCAAGGAGATGATGATGTGGGCCGACCGGCTCCTCGACGGCCAGGCGACGGGCTACGGCCTGTGGGAGGCTTCCATGAACGGCACGAACGCGGCCATCGACCTGATCCCCAAGGACATCATCATGTGCGACTGGCACTACGAGCGGAAATATCCCTTGCAGCCGACCCCCAAATCGACCTTCCCCTCGGTCAAGATCTTCACGGACAAGGGCTTCCGGGTGTTGCCGACGAGCTTCCGCGACGTCAAGGTCGTCAAGTCGTTCATCGACCAGTCGCTGGCCGTCCCCTCGGACAAGGTCCTCGGCCACCTGTGCACGCTCTGGCACCCCTTGACGCAGGGCACGGCGGCCAAGCTGCCCCAGCTCAAGGCGGCCTCGAAGAAGATCAAGAGGGCCTCGGCCGGAAGCTGACGAGCATCATCGGGGCTGCCGCGGCCCGGTCATTTCGCCGTCGTGATGAGGTTCCGCCGCCTCAGCTCCTCGAGCCCTTTCTCCCAAGGGCCGGGCGCGCCCCACAAATAATAGGAAAAGTAGCGGACCGTCTTCTGGAAGATGGGCACCCACGGCTGCAGCTCGGCGTAATAGTGGGCGGATTCGCCGTTGGAGGGGTGGTTCATCCACAAGTGGAGGAACTCCGGCTCGCTCACCGGGAAGGCCCCGACGAACGAGACGTCCTCGACGGTATCGCGTCCGGCGTTCCAGCCTTCCTTGAGGAAGAAGACCTCGCCGAAGTACTCTTCGGGCCGCATCCGGACTTCGCGCAGCCCCGTCTTCGCCGGGATGACGAAGACGTCCTCGGTCCAGTGCTTCTCGCCGAGGGCCAGAATGGGCTGGGGTCCGAGCATGTTCAGCTCGGGATTGCGGAACTCGAGGGCGAAGCGGACTTCGAGAAGAGGGGATGATCCGTCGAGCGTGAACACCTTTTCGATGCGATTGCCGTAGTAATCCGCCGTCATCCGGACCGAGCCGCTCGTCCCGCCGTTCTTCACCACGGCAGCGTCGTAGATCTTGTGCGTCTCGATCGAGGCCTGGCCGAGGAAATCCTCGAAACCGCCGTAAGGATAGAAGCCGCGCTCGCGGAACGGACGCCTGTCCGTGGCCTCTTTCTCCGGCCAGAGCTTGAAGAGGATATTGTCGTTCTTTTCCTTGACGAGGTACTCGATGACCCGCGCCCCGATGGCCAGGAGCGTCACCCGGACCTTGTCGTTCTCGAGCCGGTACTCCATGAGCCCGTCGCCGTCGATATCCACAGGCGTCACGGTGACCTCGCCTGCCGGCCGGTCGACGCCGAGCTGGGTTTCGCCGGACACGCCCAGAGCCGTCGTCCTGACCGTGTACGAGCCCGGTCCGAGCGGCAGCCGGAACTCGAGCTCCTGGTGGCCGCCTGTCACGGCCGAGCCTGTCAGGGACGTCGCTAGAACGGGCGCCGCCGGACGGTCCGTGGCATAGACCTTGACCTCGACGGGAAAGGACTTAGCCGCCGTGAAGTTGTGGACGGAAACAGGATAGGCGACTTCGGGAGCCTGGCCGTGGAGGAGCTTGTGGACCGACACGGCCGGCGGAAGGTCGAAGACCGCCAGCGCTCGCTTCCGGCCCCCCGGCCAGCGCGCCTCGACGAGGATCGGATTGGCCTTGGCCATGGCCGCGGCCGAGGGGCGGAGGACGAACGAGAAGGAGCGTTCGGTCCCCGGCGGCAGCTGGACATCGGCGGACTTTCTGTCGACCTCGACCTCGAGCGCAGGCTTGACTTCGATCGTTGCCGCGAGAGGCGAGCCCTTGAGGTTGGCCAGCCTGACCCGGAGGCTATAGCCGTCGACCGCGGCCTCGATCTGGCACCTGTCCGCGAAGAGATCCTCGAGGTAGACTCGGTCGAGAAGAAGCATCTGCAGGGCGTTCCGCAGCGGGGCCGGGCCCATCATCCGGCCGAGGGGCAAGACCCCGACGGCCCGCCGGTCCAGAATGGCCTTCCACATCGCCCCGCGGTCGAAGCCGCGGCCCTTCTCGGTGAAGAGGACCATCGCGGCGGGCGCTTCGTCTTTGATGAGCCCCGTCTGGAGGATGAAAGGCACGTTCTCGGTGTCGATCTGTTTCTTGTTCCCGTCGATGGCGATCTGGCCGTCATAATGGAACTTGTCACAGTCGGGGGCATAGACCGGACGGAAGATGTATCCTCCCCGGTCCTTGACGAAGCGGATCCACTCCTCCTCGGTCGGCATGTCCTGGATCTTGAGCCCTCCGTAATCGCTCAAGCCGAAGGCGACCGTCCCCAGGCTGTGGCTGGCCTTGCCCGTGCCGACGTCGACAGGGATGTCCAGTCCGACCGTCTGGAGCCACTCCGGCAGCTGTTTCAGCATCATGTAGTCCATGTACCCGCTGAAAGTGAACCAGTCGTTGCCCTGGCTGAGACCCCGGCCGATGACCTCGAGGGGATGGCCGGGGTGGCAGGTGACGCTGTGAAGGAGCGTTCCCGTCCCGAACCAGCCGCGGTGGAGATCATAGCGGCGGACGACGTCGCGAACGCCCGCGAGAAGCTCCTTGAAGCGGCCGTGGCGATCGGGGGTGTCGGAGACGACCGCGAAGAGATGCCGCTTTCCATCGTCAAGCGCGAAGGCGATCATCTCGCGGTAGTCCGTGGCCCGGGCTTGATAGCTTCCCAGCGCGGCCCGGTTTCCGGCCAGCCCCGGGGCCTTGGCCAGCAATTTCAGGCCCAAGGGGCTCGACGGCTTGACCCAGGCGAGGACGTCGCCGCGGCCGAGCGCCTGATCCAAGGCCTCTGGCGTCGGGTCTTCGAACTCGGCCGGGTCGGACCGGAGCCAGGCGTCGAGAAAGCCCTCGTCGAGGACAAGTCCGGGAATGCCCATCTCCTCGGCGATGTCGGCCTTGTTTTGAACGATGGCCTGCCCGACGTCGGGCTGGCCGATGAGGAACAGGTTGCCGTGTTGATGCCAGCTCCAAGCCATTGTCTGCCAGTAGTTCGTGTAGCCGCTGAAACGGCCTTTCCAGACGACGGGGGCAGAGCCCGCTGGCGTCCCGGACACGCGAGCGAATCCGCCCAGTTGGTCTTGTCCCGACGCGCGGACCATATTCGGCATCAAAAGGGTGACGGCCAGGAGAATCCCCACGGTGCGGGTCATCCGATCACGACTCATCGATCTCCTCCTCGCCGGCGTGGCGTTTGCTTATCATTTACTCCATCCGGGCCGCGAATAGCAATCGGCGCCGCGTCCCGGACCTCGCCGGCTGGGGGACCCGCGATCAGAGAGAGAGGATCAATCCCAGATGTGGGAGTACTTGGCGCCGTTCCCGGTGTTGAACAGGACGACGGATTCCCCGTCGCGGACCCAGCCGTCTTTTCGGAGCCGCAACAGCGCGGCCAGGGTCGCCCCGCCTTCGGGAGCGGGCCAGATGCCGGTCGTCCTCCCCATGAGATAGGTCGCTTCGAGGATCTCGGCGTCCGGGACGGCCACGGCGGTCCCGCGGCTTTCCCTGAGCGCCCGCAGGATGAGGAAATCGCCCACAGCGGCCGGGACCCTCATGCCGTCGGCGATCGTCCGGGCGTTCGGCCAGGGTTCGGCGAATTCTTTCCCTTCTTGGAACGCCTTGACCATGGGCGCGCAGCCGTCCGACTGGACCGTGACCATCCGCGGCCGTTGGGGACCGATCCAGCCGAGCTTCTCCATCTCGCCGAAGGCCTTCCACATGCCCACGAGCCCGGTGCCGCCGCCGGTCGGGTAGATGATGACGTCGGGGAGCCGCCAGCCCATCTGCTCGGCGACTTCGTAACCCATCGTCTTTTTGCCCTCGATGCGGTACGGTTCCTTGAGGGTCGAGACGTCGAACCGCCCGTGCTTTTCGATGCCCTCCCGCGCGGCCTGGCCGCAGTCGGTGATGAGCCCGTCGATGAGCGTCACCTTGGCCCCGAGGACCCGGCATTCGTTGATGAACGGCTTGGGCGCATCGGCCGGCATGAAGACGTGGGCCTCGAGGCCGCCCAGGGCGGCGTAGGCGCTCATGGCGCAGCCGGCGTTGCCGGCCGTCGGGATCGAGACCGACCGGACGCCGAGCTCGAAGGCCCGCGAAACCGCGGCGGACAGGCCCCTGGCCTTGAACGAGCCTGTCGGATTGAGCCCCTCGTCCTTGACGTAGAGCGGGCCGTGCCCGGTCTCGCGCTCGAGCCGGGCCGCCCGGAGGATCGGCGTGAACCCCTCGCCGAGCGAGAGCTTGAAGGCGTCGCCCCGGACGGGGAGAAGCTCGCGGTAGCGCCACATCGTCGGCTCGCGCCCGGCGATCGCGGCGGGCGTTAGAGCGGCCCGGGCCGCGTCCAGGTCATAGCGGGCGAGGAGCGGCTTGCCGCATTTGGGACAGAGGTTCCACAGCCGGTCGGCCTCCAGGCGCTCGCCGCAGAGGCCGCACTCGAGATGGGACAGGTAACTTCCCGTGTCCATGCCGGTCCTCACTCCCGGTAGAGCGATTCGATGACGTCGGCGTACTTCCGCTCGACGATGTTCCGCCGGACCTTGAGGGTGGGCGTCACCTCGCCCATCTCGAGGTCGAACTCCCGGTCGAGCACGGCGATCTTCTTGACCCTCTCATAGGACGCCAGCCCGGGTGTCATCCGGTTGACCTCGTCGAGGAGGAACGCGATGACTTCGGGGCGGCGGCTGAGGCCGGTCCGGTCCTTGAAGGCGATGCCGTGCGCTTTAGCGTAGGCCTCGAGCTTTTCGAAATCCGGCACAATGAGCGCCGAGACGAACTTGCGGCTGTTGCCCACGACCACGGCGCTGGCGATGAGGGGACTGGCCTGGATGAGGCTCTCGATGGGCTGCGGGGCGACATTCTTTCCGCCCGAAGTGACGATGATGTCCTTTTTGCGGTCGGTGATGATGAGGAAGCCGTCCTCGTCGAACCGGCCGATGTCGCCGGTGTGGAGCCAGCCGTCCTTCAGGACCTCCCGGGTATCGGCCTCGTTCTTGTAGTAGCCCATCATGACGTTGGGGCCCCGGGCCAGGATCTCCCCGTCCTCGGCGATCCGGAGCTCGACTCGCGGGATGGCCTTGCCCGCGGTCCCGAACCGGACCTTGCCGAGCGCACTGCCCGTGAGGACGGGTGAGGTTTCCGTCAGCCCGTATCCCGGCATGATCCTGAGGCCCAGGGCATAGAAAAACTCGGCGATGTCCCTCGAGAGAGGCGCTCCGCCGCAGATGGCGTACCGGATGCGTCCGCCGGTCCGGGAGATGATCTTGGAGAAAACGAGCTTCGCCGCGACGGCTCGCTTGAAGGACAGGTGGACCGGGATGGTCTCTCCGGCGATCGTCCTGGCCGCGTACTTTTTTCCTGTCGCCAGGGCCCAGACGAATATCGCCCTCTTGAGGCGGGAGCCGGCCATGACCTGGTCCATCACCCGGGCATAGATCTTTTCGAAGAGCCGGGGGACGCTGACGATGATGGTCGGCCGGACTTCGACCATGTTCGAGGCCACGGCCTCGATGCTCTCGGCGTAGGCCATGGCCGCCCCGACGTAGAAGAGGAGGAACGTGGCCGTCCGCTCGAGGACGTGGGACAGGGGCAGGAAGGACAGGCCGGTGTCGGTTTCGCAAAAATCGATGAACTCGGCCAGCGATACGACGTTGCTGGTGAAGTTGGCATGGCTGAGCATGACGCCCTTGGGCAGGCCGGTCGTTCCGGACGTGTAAATGATGGAGGCCAGGTCCTCGGGCCGGACCGCGGCGGCCGTCCTCTCGAAACGGTCCGGCTCCTCGGCTTCGAGGCGGCGGCCCATCTCCGCGACGTCCGACAGGGCGTGCGCTCCGGCCGGGGGATCGCCCTCGATGACGATGACGCGCTCGAGCTCGGGAAGCGCGTTCCGGACGGCCGCGATCTTTCCCCACATCTCGAGGTCCGAGCAGACGACGATCTTCGCGCCCGCGTCGCCGATGATGTAGCGGACCTGGTCGGGCGGGAGCGAGGTGTAGATGGGGACGGTGACGCCTCCGGCGGCGAGGGCGGCGAAGTCGGCCATGACCCATTCGGGCCTGTTCTCGGAGAGGATGGCGAGGCGGTCGCCGGGCTTCAGGCCGAGGGCCTGGAAGCCGAGCGAGAGGCGCCGGACGGTCGTCTCGACCTCGTCCGTGGAGATCGTTTCCCAAACGCCGTCCCTTTTAAACGTCATCCGGCCAGGCTTCTTGTATGTCCGGCAGGAATCCAGGAACAGGCGGCAGAGAGTACTCGCGGCAAGGTCAGGCATGGGCCCTCCTCAAAGGGCGTTATTATACACCTTTTGGCTCGGGCGAGGGAGGGGAAACCTGGCGGTTTTGGATGATCTTGATGAGCTCAGCGGCCTTGTCCGCGAAGGCCGGATGGGTGGCGGCGAGGCGGGCCAGCTCGAGGGCCCGCTCGAACGACCCGGCGTTGTGATAGCCGGCGGCGCCGTTGTACTGGCAGGTCGCCTTGGTCGCCTGGACCCCCAGGATCTGGGCCCGCTTTTTGGCGACGAGACGGGCCTTTCTCTCCGGCGACATCTCCGAGTTCCCGATCTCGCCGATCTTTTTCTCCAGGCCTTTTTCCTTGTCCTCGTAAGTCATCGCGGCCCCGGCGAAATAGATCCCCGAATTGAGCCAGTCCTTGCGGTCCGCATAGAGCTTGCCCAGGTAATAGGCCGCGTCGCTCGCCGCCGGATCGAGGTCGAGGGCCTCTCGGAGGTCCCTCTCGGCGTCGTCGGGCCGCCCCTGCCGATAGGCGATGATCCCTGAAAGAGCCGCTACGTCGCTCACGCCGACGAGGAAGATCTTGGACGACTCGATCGACCTCCGGGCCTCCTCGAGACGTCCGAGCTCGTTCAGGTTCCAGGCCGTCCAATAATGTCCTTCGCCCATATAGTACGTGCCGAGCTCGAGCATCCGGCCGAGGACGGCCAGCGCCTCTTCGTTCCGGCCGAGATAGCCGAGCGCGAGGCCCTTGCCGAGGAGGGCGTCCCGGTATACGGGCAGGACGGCCAGGGCCCGTTCGTTATAGGCGAGACAGGTTTCGTTCTCTTCCAGCTGGAAGGCGACCTTGGCCAGGGAGATGAGGACGGACAGCGACTCGGGGATCTTCTCCTCGACCGCCAGATAATGGCCTTCGGCCGTGAGGAGCTTGCCGGCCATGAGCGCCGTCCTCGCCGAGGTAATAATGGGCTTCGGAGAAGTCCTCATCCAGGGCGAGCAAATCCTCGAGCTCTTTGGCCTCGAAGGCCGGGCAGACGGCGGCCTGGAAGGCCGCCAGCCGCGAGCCGGGATGACGGTCCAGGATGGCCTTGCGGTCGAGCTTGTCCTCGAATTTGAAGGAGAATTCGCGGTGAAGGGTCAGACGGAGCGCGGCGGCGAGGTCGTCGGTTTGCGCCGCCGTCTCGAGCTCGCGGTCGATGGCCGTCACCCGGACTTTGATCCAGTCGAGCTGGGCGTCGAGTGCCCGTCCGGCGGTTTGGTCGATCCCCGGGCTGCCTTTGATCTTGTTGGGGAGACCGGCGACGAGCTCGAGCCACGGCGCATAGCGGCCGAGGGCGGGATCGACCGCCGTCAGAGCGTCGAGGTCGGCGGCTGGGCCGGTCGTAAGGATACCCAGGTCCTTCTTGCGCAATTCCAGGGCGATGGATGCCCGAAGATACTTTTCCGCGACGCCAGGGCTCTTGGCAGACGCTTCGAGGGCCTGGCCGTAGATCTTGCGGGCCTCCCGCAGGGCCGTGTAGTGACCCGCTTCGTAAAGAGCGCCGGCTTCGGCCAGCCGCGCCGTCCAATCGACGAGGGGCGGGCCCGCCGCGACACGCGCCCTTCCTCGCCGACGCGCAGGAGACGGCGAGCGACAGGATGCAGAAAAAGATGGCCGCCCTTCCTCTTCGGGTCAAGATCTCGCCTCCCCCGGCCCCCGGTATTCCCTCGCTTGCAGATTACGCCCCGGCCCGCAGGCTCGTTTAGCCCGGGGCCGCATGTCAAATTCACCGGCCGCATTGTAAACCTTTTGACATTCCCGGAGAAGGACCGGCCTCGCCGCAGCGGGCCATGGCTCCAGTCCGCCTGGAAAAGGGCGAAACTCCGTTTGAAGGCCTTGGCATGTTCTGTGCAATAATGAGGGCCGAAGGCCGGAAGAAAGGAGTCCGAGAAGCAATGAACAGAAGGGATTTCGTGGAAGCAAGGCCGGCTGCGCCGCGGCCGCCTTCGTCGCCGCGGCCGGAATATCCGCCGGGCAGGGACAGAACGGCCAACCCCGTCACCCCCTCCGCCGCCCAGGTCCAAGCGGTACAAGATCGACATCGAGATCTTCGAGGCGCGCCACGATTCCTGGTGCCACGAGAAGGGGGACAGGTTCGCCTATCCCGCCGACTGGGGCAAGCTCTGTCCCTGGCTCCGGGCCAGCCTGAACGAGTTCGTCCGGCTCCTCGAGAACGGAGTGACTCTGCCCTGGACGTACGATGGGACGCCCTATGCCAAATTGCTCGACCCCGAGGGCATCACGACCGAGTACGTCCGTTGCCCGGACCCGACCTCCAATCTCGTGGCCAAGATCGTTCGGACGCGAGTCTAGCGAGCCGTCTCCAACCTTTCGGATCGATCCGGGCTGCTACCTTTCCAACCGACGAGGAGAATCTCGAGAAGAGTTCCGATGATATCGCATTGAAACCTTACCGCCTTTTCATTCCTGACCCCCTCTCGCCTTCTCCGGCCGTCCTGACCGCTCCCCGGCCGCGGCGCAGGCGCCGGCCAAGCCGGAGATCGTCCCGTCCGCGCGATTCGACGTTGCTCAAGACCTCCGTCCCGTCAAGATCGACGGCGTCCTCGACGAAGAGTGCTGGGCCGCGGCCCCGGTGATCCCGCTGCCCTTCGAATGGCAGCCGGGGGACAATATCCCTGCCCCTGTCAAGACGGAATGCCTCGTGACCTACGATCTTCGCAACCTCTATATCGCCTTCCGGTGCTTCGATCCCGAGCCGAAGAAGATCCGCGGCCACCTCATGGACCGCGACGACACCGACACGCTCATCCTCGACGACCATGTCAGCTTCATGATCGATTCCTTCAACGATGAGCGCCGGGCCTTCCAGTTCCGGGTCAATCCCATGGGCGTCCAAGCCGACGCCAACTTCAGCGAGTCCGAAGGCTACGAGGATTTCTCCTGGGACGCCATCTGGAACGCGGCCGCCAAGATCACCGATTGGGGCTGGGCGGTCGAGATCGCCATCCCGCTCAGCCAGCTCCGTTTCCATGCCTCCGTTGGACCTCGGACCTGGGGCTTCAGCGCCGAGCGGTCCTGGCCCCGGGACACCCGGCACCGCATGACCTCCCACCAGCGCTCCCGCAACGTCAATTGCATCCTCTGCCAGTTCAACAAGCTGACGGGCTTCGAAGGCATCACACCCGGCCGGAACATCGAGATCGATCCGACCTTCACGGCCAGCCGGACCGACGCCATGGACATGGCCGGATTCCCGGACGGCCCGCTCGCGAGAGGCCAGATCGACGCCCAGCCCGGCGTGACAGCCAAGTGGGGCATCACCCCGAACCTCATTCTCAACGCCGCGGCCAACCCCGATTTCTCCCAAGTCGAGGCCGACGTCGCCCAGCTCCAGATCAACCGCCGCTTCGCCCTGTATTACCCCGAAAAACGGCCC
The DNA here is from genome assembly GCA_963743205.1 of Candidatus Aminicenantota bacterium. Taxonomy (GTDB): domain Bacteria; phylum Acidobacteriota; class Aminicenantia; order Aminicenantales; family Saccharicenantaceae; genus RBG-16-66-30. The sequence continues at coordinate 270,732 of CAVUOW010000005.1, read as the reverse complement.
TTCTTCCTCGAAGGCGCCGATCTCTTCCTGACCCCCGTACAGGCCGTCTTCACCCGGACCGTGGCCGACCCGCTCTGGGGAACGAAGCTGACCGGCAAGACCGGCCGGACGGCCATGGGCTTCTTCGCCGACCAGGACGAGATCACCAACCTCGTCTTCCCTCCGAACCAAGGCTCGGCGCCGGCCTCGCTCGGCCAGGACGCCTATGGGGGCGTCTTCCGCCTGCGCCAGGACGTCGGCAAGATGTCGACGATCGGCGTCCTCTACACCGGCCGGGCCGGGAGAGACTATTACAATCACCTTGCCGGGGCGGACGGCTTTTTCCGGCTCGACCGGAAGAATTCGATCACCTTTCAGTTCCTCCACTCCGAGACGGACTATCCCGGCCGCTGTCGCTTCGACCTACGGTCAGAAGGAAGGCCGATTCGGCGGCAACGCGGTCAATCTCTCATTCCCGCATGCCTCGCGGTCCTGGATCATCGGTCTGAACTACGAGGACCTGTCCCCGGGCTTCCGGGCCGATTCCGGGTTCGTGCCCCGCGTCGACACGCGGGACCTGTCGGCCACTCTCTTCCGCCAGATCTGGGGCAAGCCGAAGAGCTGGTTCAACTATATCCGCCTGGGCGCGGCCGGCCGAATTCGTTTACGACCACGGCGGGAACCTGACCGACCGCGGCCTGATGCTGGGCCTCCTTGTCCAGGGCGATCTCGAAACCCAGCTCAACGTCCACGGCATCTTCTCGAGGACCTTCTACAACGGGCAGTACTTCGATACCGCCTCGGCAGCCTCGCCTTCCGCATCCGGCCGTTCAGCGGCTCCGAGGTCGGCTTTGAGGGCCAAGCCGGCCAGGGCATCGACTACGCCGGCTCGCGTCTGGCCAATCTCTTCTCCCTCGGGCCGTACGGCTCGTTCAGCGTGCTCCGCCACCTCAACATGGTCCTCTCCCACACCTTCGAGAGGCTCTCCCTCGGCGGCGACACGATCTACACGGCCAACCTGAGCCAAGCCAAGCTCGTCTGGAACTTCAGCGTCAGGTCCTTTGTCCGGGCCATCGTCCAGTACCAGCACCTCGAACAGAACCCGGCCGATGTACGGCTTTCCGGTCGATACCCGGACCCGGAACGTCTTCACCCAGTTCCTGTTCTCTTACAAGCTCAACCCGCGGACGGTCCTCTTTCTGGGCTACTCGGACAACGGGACTGGGAGGCGTCTTCGACAGCCGGTTCGGGCCGGGCCGCATCGGGATCACCCGGACTGATCGGACGTTCTTCCTGAAGATCGGCTACGCCTGGCAGATCTGACGGCGGTGCTCGTCAGGCCAGGATGCGCCCGGCTTCCCTGACCCTGGAGCGGACGGCGACGCCGTAAGGGCAGGCTTTCTCACAGGCCCCGCAATCGCGGCAGGCCGAGGCCCCCTCCCCCCGGACGACGGAGGCATAGACCTCCCGTGCCCGGACGGACTTGCCGAAGCTCTCGAGATAGGCGAGCGCCCGCAAGATGCCCGGCTGATCGATGCCGGCCGGGCAGGCCCGCCGACAGCCGGCGCAGCCGTGGCAATAATCAGTGCCGTTCTCCCGGACATAGCGGAGGAGAGTCCTTCTCTCGGCCGCGGCCAGCTTCGACCCGGCCGCTCCCAGGTCCTCCTCCATCTGACGACGGTTGAGGATCTCGGTCACGGCCGATGCGACGCGCGTGTCGTCGAGGACCCATTTCAGCATGGCCTGATAGAGAGAGACCGAGCCGGTCCGGTAGCTTTCGATGTCCTGGCGCCGGCCGCCGACCTTGAGCGTCTTCATGGCGACGACGCCCACACCCTTCGAATGGGCCAGCTCGATCAGGGCCCGGATGCCGCTCTTGCCGAGGTAATCCGGATAGGTCTCGACCTCGACGGCGGGCTCCTGGATATCGAAGACGTTATAGCCGACCTGGACCATGTCATAGAGGCCGCAGTCGACCGCCTTCCGTACGACCTCGTCCTGGTTGGCGTGGCAGGACAAGCCGCGGAAACGGAAAGCGCCTTCCTGCTTGAGCCGCTCGAAGGCCTCGAGGACGCGCTCGTCGACGACGACGGCGGCGGTCTCCGCGCCGTGGATCATCAAGACGTCGATGGCCTCGACGTCGAGCCGCTTGAGGCTGCCGTGCGCCGAGGCCATGATGGAGGCCGCGGTGTCGCGCGGCGTGACGTGGAATTTCGTGGCGACATGGACCTTGTCCCGCCCGGCGTCCTTGATCAGGCGGCCGATCTGCCTCTCCGCGTTGCCGTTGTCGTAATTGTGGGAGGTGTCGATGTAGTTGACGCCGCGATCGACTGATGGCCCTGAGGAGGTCCGGGTCGGGCAGGGGACTGCTGCCGAGCGAGATCTCGGACACGAGAAGGCCGGTCCGGCCGAGACGGCGATAAGCCATGCCGGCCTTATCAGAACTTCCCGAGGCCGTTTGCCCCCGCGCCGGCCATCCGGCGAGCGATGACCCGACCGCGAACGCCCCCCCGGCCATCGTCTTGATGAATGTCCGCCGGTCGTGCGGCGTTCGGCTCATCGGTGTCCCTCCGGATGCCTCCAATCTAGCGGAGCCCCGGCCAGGCGTCAAGGCCGTCCGGAAACCCGTTCGGGGAACAAAATCCCGCCGCTCTGCGTCTCTAGGGATGTGGACACGGCGAGTCCGTCTCTGGTACAGTAATAAGATGAGGCCCTGAAAGGAGCCCGATCATGAAAAAGTCCCTCAAGATCCCCTTCGTCGCTCTGGCCGCCCTCTGCGTCCTGGCCGGAACCGCATCCCCTCAGGCCCCCAAGAAGGCCGATATCATCGGCACCTGGGTCGGCACCGCCATGGTCGGCGACGGCGTCACGCCGCTCGAGATCACCGCCGTCATCGAAAAGACCGCCACCGGATACGCCGGCAAGCTCGGCGACACAGCCGGCATGGTCCCCGAGTCCGCGATGCGAGAGATCGTCTTCAAGGACAACAAGCTCACCTTCGACTTCGACTTGGCCCAAGGGTCGGGGACCGTCCTGATCAAGATCGAGCTCACGCTCGAGGCCGAGACCCTCAAGGGCGTCTGGTTCGACCCCGACGGGAATTCGGGTTCGATGGAGCTCGCGCTGAAGAAGTGATCCCGCGGCGGGAGGCCGGATCGCCGCGCGTCCGGCCGGGGGCTTGGATTGGGCCCCCACCCGTGATATAAATCCCCCAGAGGAAGGACTGTGAGCGGCAACATCTACGACGAGATCAAGGAGCGTGGCTTCGTCGCCCAGGTTTCCGACGAGGATGCCGTGCGCAAGATGCTCGACGCGGAGAGAGTCACCTTCTACGTCGGGTTCGACAGTACGGCCACCAGCCTCCATGCCGGCAGCCTCGTCCCGATCATGGCCATGGTCCACCTCCGGCGGGCCGGCCACCGGGCCATCGCCGTCGTCGGCAGCGGGACGACCATGGTCGGCGACCCCAGCGGCAAGACCGAGATGCGCCAGATGCTCGAGGAAGCGACCATCCGCGCCCAGGGCCAGGCCATCCTCATCCAGCTCGCCCGATATCTCCATTTCGACGGGGCGGACGCCATCGCCGTGGACAACGCCGATTGGCTCCTGCCGCTCCACTACATTCACTTCCTGCGGGACATCGGCCGCCACTTCAGCGTCAACCGGATGCTGGCCGCCGAGGCCTATCGGCTCCGCCTGGAGAAGGGCCTGTCGTTCATCGAGTTCAACTACCAGCTCCTCCAGGCCTATGACTTCCTGACCCTTTTCCGGAAATACCGCTGCACGCTGCAGATGGGCGGGGACGACCAGTGGGGGAACATCCTGGCCGGGATCGACCTCATCCGCCGCGTCGAGGGCGAAACGGCCCAGGCCCTGACCTTTCCGCTTCTGACCACGGCCACGGGCGCCAAGATGGGCAAAACGGCCCAGGGCGCGGTCTGGCTCGACGCCGCGCAGTTCAGCCCCTACGATTTCTACCAGTACTGGGTCAACTGCGACGACCGGGACGTGGGGCGCTTTCTCAGGATATTCACCCTGGTCCCCCTCGACGAGATCCGGCGGCTCGAAGCGTTCAAGGACAGCGGCATCAACGAGGCCAAGCGCATCCTGGCCTTCGAGGCGACCAAGATCACTCACGGGGAGCTCGAGGCCGAGAAGGCCCGCCAGGCCGCGGCGGCCGCGTTCGGAGGGAAGACGGCCGGCGGCTCCATCGGAAACGGTCCGAGGAGCGAAAGCGGGGGGGACGTCAATTCCCTCCCGACGACGGCCGTGCCTAGGTCGAGGCTCGAGGCCGGCATCTCGCCCGCCGGGCTTTTCACCGAGGTCGGCCTGACGCCGTCCCGCCGCGAGGCCAAACGCATGATCGAACAGGGCGGCCTCTACGTCAACGACGAGCGCATCGACTCCGTCGAGCGCCTCCTGACGGTCAAGGACCTGGGGCCGGACGGGGGCCTGCTCCTCAAGGCCGGCAAGAAAAAGGTCCACCGCATCGTCCCCTCGGGCTGATCCCGCCGGCCCTCCGGCCGTTTGCGCCGGCGGCCGAATTGTGGTTTACTATTTAGACGTTTTCCCTTGATCCAAGGAGTATCGAATGAAGAACGTTTTGACCGTTATCCTGGTCTCGGCCCTGGCCCTGTCCGGATGCGCCCCGAAGGCCGAGAAGTTCACCCTTAAGGAAGGCACCCCCGCCTATACCTTGGCCAAGGACCTGGCCGCGATCGTCCCCGCCCTCGGCCCGGACAAATCGACGGTCCTCGTCGAGACCAAGGGCTTCGTCGTCACGGCCGCGGAAGTCATCCAGGCCGCGAGGGAGAATCTCGGCACGCGGTCCGACCAGCTCAAGACCGTCGATGCCGGACAGATGAAGAAGATCATCGACCAGGCCGCGACATCCCTGGCCGAGCGCAAGATCCTCCTGGCCGCCGCGGCCGCCGCCAAGACGGTCGTCCCGGCCGAGGAGCTGGATAAGGCCCTGCAGTCCGAGTACGCCCAGGCCGGCGGCGAACAGGGCTTTCTGGAGGCCCTGAAAGGGGCGGGCGTCTCGGTCGACCATGTGAAGAAAAGCGTCGAGGAAACGCTCCTCATCAACAAGTTCCTCTCCGGCATCGCGGAAGCCAAGGGCAAGATCAGCGACGAGGAGCTGCGCAAGGCCTATGATCAGGAATCGACCGGCGACAAGACCGCCACGGTGCGCCACATTCTCATCCTGACCCAGGGCAAGACCGACCCGGAGAAGGCCGCGGCCAAGACCAAGATCGAGGGCATCCTGGCCGAGGCCAAGGCCGGCGCGGACTTCGCCGAGCTGGCCAAGAAGTATTCGGAGGACCCCGGCGCCAAGGAGAACGGCGGCCTCTATGAGAACTTCTCGCGCGGCCAGATGGTCAAGCCCTTCGAGGATGCCGCCTTCTCGGTCCCCGTGGGCCAGATCAGCGGCGTCGTCGAAACGACTTTCGGCTATCACATCCTTCAGATCGTCGGCCGCCAAAAGGAGACCCGGACCTTCGAAGAGGCCCGCGCCGAGATCGAGTCGCGGCTCAAGCAGACCAAGCAGGGCACGGCCGTCGAAGACTATATCAAGGGGCTCAAGGATAAAGCGAAGTTCAAGCTGATCGGGCTCTGAGGCTCCGCCGCCCTGCGGTGAGAGAAACGTCTTTTCATCACCCCGTGCGAGGGGAAGAGGGGCCCCTGCAATTCCCCCCTTCGGGGGATTGCCGGGGGGAAACCCGGCCTCCACAATGACCAAGGACGCGTGAGACGCGCCCCAACTCTCGGATATTGAGGAGACACCATGAAAAGACTGACAACGGTCCTCGTGATCGCGGTATTCGCCGGACTTCTGACCCTGCCCCAGCCGGCTCGGGCGGACATCCAGTTCGGCATCAAGGCCGGCGGCAACATGGCCAAGCCGAGGGGCATCGACGCCCAGGACCCCATGGCCACGCTGAAGAACAAGGTCGGCTTCAACGGCGGCGTCTTCCTGGCCCTCAACTTCGGCCGCGTCGTGACCATCCAGTGGGAGGCCCTTTACACGATGAAGGGCGCCACGTACGTCGCCCTCGACGACAGCTACACCGATAAGCTCTACGCCGACTACATCGAAGTGCCCCTGCTCCTCAAGCTGAAGCTGCCCCTGCCGGTCATTCAGCCCTTCGTCTTCGCCGGGCCGACCGTCGGCTTCAAGCTCCAGGAGAAGTTGGAGTCGAACGGCCAGCAGGTTCCCCTGACCGAGAACCTCCTGAAGAACAACGACTACGGCGCCATCTTCGGGGCGGGCCTGAACCTCGGCCGGAATTTCATGGTCGACGTCCGTTACAGCCTGGGCATGCAGAAGGTCATCTCCACGGTCCAAGGGGCCGTCCAGCCCGATTTCGAGAACGGCGTCTGGTCCGCGAGCCTCGGCATCGCCTTTTAATCCGGATCGCCGGTCCGAAAGATCTCACAGGCGCTTCCGCGCGGCGGGAGCGCCTTTTTTTTGCCTGCCGGTCCGGTTGGTGGGGGGCGTCCGGTCAACGGACGTAAAGATAGATGTAGTGCTTGTCCCCGTTTTCGCCTTCGACCGTTTCGGTCATCACCTGTTTCGATTCCCAGCCGGGGATGGCGTAGTTGTGGCAGACGACCCGGCTCTTCGGCCGCAGCTGAGCGTCCAGGATGGGCCGCATCAGGGCGTTCGATTCCGGAAGAAGATAGAGGCTGACGACCGTCGCCTCCGAGATGTCGGCCTTCGTCGCGTCCATGCCGAGGAACTTGACCTGCCGCTCGACCCCGGCGGCCTTGGCGTTCCGCTCCGATTCCTCGATCATGGCCTTGTCGATGTCGATGCCGACGCCGCGGGCGCCGTAGCGGCGGGCGGCCGTGATGACGATGCGGCCGTCGCCGCAGCCGATGTCGTAGAGGACGTCCCGGCTCGTGACGGCGGCCAGCTCGAGCATGCGGTCGACGACCGGCTGGGGCGTCGGCACCCAGGGGGCGAGGTCGACGGCGTCGTCGCGGCCGTGGGAGCCGAGGAACAGGTCGATGGTCGTCTCGTCGTCGACGCGGAACGAGTAGGGGCTGCCCGGGTCGAGCGCATAGACGACATCTTTGCTTCCCGTGGAGAACTCGATCTCGAGGGGAGTGGCCGTCTTGAAGCGGTCGACGCTCCCGGGCGCGATCTCCCGCGACTCGGCGGCCTCGGGTTTGCCGGCCGGATAGATCCTGTACCCGATCGGATGGCCGGTGACGTTGCGGACCGTCGTCTCCTTGAGGCGAAGCGACTCGGCCGTGGGAGCCGCGGCCGGGGCCGGTTGCGGCTCGCGGCGGGCACAGGACGACGAGGCCAGGACGAGGAGAGCCAGCAGGACGACCCCCTGAGATTGTCTTTTCATCCTGTCCCTCCTGTGATCGAAGCCGCATCCGGACATTCGCGCGAGCCGCCATCCTTGAGGGCGTTTGAGATACTTCAAGGCCTCGGCATAGCGGCCCTGCCCCCGCAAGGCGACGGAGATGTTGATGTAGGCGTCGAACAGGCCGGGATCGAGCTGCGCGACCGGGTATCTTCCGGTGAAGAGCGAGCAGTGGGCCGGCAGGGTCAGGGGGGCGGGGGTGTAACACGCCTCGAAGACGAGTCCTGTCCGTCCGAGCTCGTCGATCCGGGGGGAAACGCCATGGGTGTTCCCGTAGAGCCCGATGGCGTCGGCGCGGGTCGTGTCGAGGGTGATGACGAGGAGGTTCTTGCCCGAGCCGTCGGCCGAGACCTTCGACGAGCAATCGGGCGCCAGGATCAAAGACGCGAGCAGGGCGGCAACCGCCGCGATTCGGCGATGCATAACTTGGTCATTATAACAGAATCCAAGGGCGTTGACTCGGGGATGCGATTCCCCTAAAGTGAGCCGATGACCTTTCAACGTACGATCGGCGCGCTGGCAGGCGCGGCGCTTTTCGCCGCCCTGGCGCCCGCGTCCGTCTGGGGGGAGGCCTTCTTCCGGCCGCTCAAAACCGGCACGCCGCCCGCGATCGACGGCCGGCTCGATGACGCTGTCTGGCGCGAGACCCCGTCCGTCGCCCTGGAACGGACGTTCATCCCCGATTTCGGCCGGGAGGCCAGCGAGCGGACGGTGGCCTTCATGGCCTACGACGCCGAAAACCTCTATTTCGCCTTCAAGTGCTATGACCGGGAGCCGGACAAGATCAAGGCCGCGATCGCCGCCCGGGACACCATCCGGTCCGACGATTTTATCTGCATCAACCTCGACAGCTTCAACGACCGCCAGTCCCTATACGCGTTCTACGTCAATCCTCTGGGCATCCAGACCGACAGCCGCTACGCCAGCGGCAACGAGGATTTCAGCGTCGACCTCGTCTGGACGAGCGCGGGGCGGCTCGAACCCGACGGCTACAGCGTCGAGCTGGCCGTGCCCTTCAAGAGCCTCCGTTATGCCGGCAAGACCCGTGTCGAGATGTCCATCTTCTTCGAGCGTTGCATCTCGCGCCGGTCGGAGCACTCGTCCTATCCGGCCCTCGACCCGGCCCGGGGCTACGCCTTCCTGACCCAGATGATGCCGCTCGAGCTCGAGGATATCAAACAGTATACCCTGCTCGAGCTCCTGCCGGCCTACACTTATCAGGACGGCGCGGAACGGGTGGACGGAGCGCTGGCCGGCCGGGCCGGGGTCCACGACGGCCATTTGACGGGCAAGCTCAGCATCACCTCGCAGCTCATCCTCGACGGGACCTATAACCCGGACTTCAGCCAGGTCGAAGCGGACGCCGGCCAGGTCGACGTCAACCTCCGCTACGATCTCTTCTTCCCCGAAAAGAGGCCTTTCTTCCTCGAGGGGAGCGAGATGTTCCAGCTGGCCGGGACCTCGGGGGTGGATCCCCTCGAGGCCGTCGTCCACACCCGGACGATCGTCGACCCCCGGGTCGGCTTCAAGCTCTCGGGCAAGGTCGGGAAGAGGGACACCCTGGCCTCCATCTTCGCCCTGGATGAGTCGCCTTCGAGCGGTCCGCCAGCCCGGGGCCGGCAAGTATGCCGGGTTCGCCGTCCTTCGCTATAAGCGGGCCGTGGCGAGCGACGGCTATCTAGGGGCTTTTTACACAGGCCGGGAGTACGGCGCCGGCTCGAACGAGGTGGCCGGCGCCGACGGCCAGCTGCGGCTGACGAAAGCCAGCCAGCTGAGCTTTCACGGCTTCGGCTCCCGGACTCGGCGCGGCACCGATCCCGCCGCGGCCGCGGGGCTGGCCCTTGGCGCGGACTATCTTTACGACACTCGGGATCTTGGCATAAATATCTCATTTTACAGCATATCCGAAAATTTCCAGACCGAAACCGGCTACCTGACCCGTCGGGGGGTGACCGGCCTTGAGGCCTTCGGCTCTCCGAGGCTCTATCCGAAGAGCCGCTTTTTCCGGAAGATCGTTCCCACCCTCTCTGCCGCCCTCGTCAAGGACTTGCCGAGCGGTCTCTTCGAGACGAATGACGCGCTCGGCGTCGTCGTCCTCCTCCCCGGGTTCACGACTGCGTCAATCCTCGCCCGCTATTCGACGGAGGTCTTCCTCGGCCGGCGGTTCGATACGAGCGGCGCCTTTATCGGGAGCCAGAGCCAGGTCACGAAGGAGCTCTATCTCCGCGGTCAATATTTCCGGGGCAATGCCATTCGTTATGTCGCCGATCCCTACCAGGGCCGAGGCAATACGTTCACCGGAAGCGTTATCTACAAACCCTCGGAGCGCTTCGACCTCACGGCCAGCCTGACCTACGCCGACTTCACGCGCCTTTCGACGGGGGAGAAGGAATACGATTATGCCATCTGGCGAGGCCGGCTGACCTACCAGATGAACAAGTATCTCTTTGTCCGCGGCATCGTCGAGTACAACGCCTTCCGCAGAGAAATGCTGATGGACCTGCTGGCGTCCTTTACATATATCCCCGGGACGGTCATCCAGCTCGGCTACGGATCGCTCTTCGACCGCACCGAATGGATCGATGGCGCCTACCGGGACGCCCCGCGTTTCCTGGAGATGAAGCGGGGCCTGTTCTTCAAGGCCTCGTATCTTTGGCGGCTGTAAAGAACTACTTCTTGATGGCTTCGAGGATGGACTTGGCTTGGGCCGTCCGTTCCGTTTCCGGCTCGAGCTTGATGAACTTCTCCAAGTTCTCGGCGGCCTTGGCGGTATCGCCCTTGTTTAGGTAGGCGTAAGCCACCCGGAAGTACGGATCGGGCCAGTCGGGCTTGATCTGGATGGCCATCTCGAAGTAGCGGATGGCATCGTCGATCTGCGAGTTCGAGAAGTAGATCTCGGCGACGTTATAGGGCAGGTTCTCGTCCTGGGGCGCCATCTCGATCGACTTCTTGAAGTAATCTTGGGATTCGACGAGCTTGTTCTGCTTCAGATAGCACAGGCCGATGGCCGCTAGGCCTTTGGCCCCCATGGTCTTGCCCATGGTCGAGTCCGTGCCGGCCTGTTCGATCAGCTTGTTGTAGTTCTCGATGGCCTTGTCGTACTCGCCCTTCTCGCGGTAGCAGTCCCCGATGTTCAGGAGGACCTGGTAGGCTCCGGCGTTCTTGGCCAGGAACTCCTCGTACATCAACAGGGCGGTGTCGTACTTGCCGTCCTTGAAGAAAGCGTTGCCCTCTTCGAGGGTCTGGAAAGTGGACTCGTCCTGGACGATGCCCGTCCCTTCGGCCTTCTTTTCCAGCTTGATGGTGGCCTTGGGGTTCTTGTTGAGCTGAGAGGTGTAAACGCGTGCCGTGACGGGCAGGTAGCCCTTGGCATTGACCGTGACATCCCAATTGCCGGTGCCGACGCCCATGAAGACGAACTCCCCCTTCTTGTCGGTCGTCGTCTCGAAGGAGGTGCCGCCGGCCTGGGTGAAGACCGCGGTCACTTTGGCCTCCGGGACGGGGTTGCCGCCCGGATCCAGGACGATCCCGATCATGCGGGCCGTGCCCCGTCCGGCCTGGGCCATGGCCAGTCCGGCCAAGAGGAAAACGATCGCGGCGCCAGCCGCGAGCTTCGATTTCAGCCGATGATCCATCAATACCTCCTGTGGCGGGCCTGTCAGGCGCCTCTGCCGGCACCCCTCTCCTGTCCCGCCGCGCTTGAATCGGATGCGCATAATCTATTATGAGGTTTCGGGGCCGGTTTTGCAAGACCAATCGGCGGAAGGTCGGGACCCATAAAAAAAGCCCGCCCCCCCGTCGGGGGGGCGGGCTTGAGCTTCTGCGTGTGCTGCTTCTGCTTTCTGCTTAGAAGGAGAACCGGGCGCCGAACCGGACCGTCCAGGTGCCGAAGGGGCTAACGAGGCCCTTCTGCAGAGTGGACTGAGCGGTTTCGGATCCGACGAAGGAAACGTCTGGCCGGTAGAAGGCCATGCGGTCCTTCCAGTAGTAGGTGCGGTTCGTCACCACTCCGCCGATGGTGACGGTGTCAAAGAGCAGGGTGTTGGGGTCGACGGCGGTGCCGTCGAGCAGGAGCGCGTCGGGGATGTTCATCGAGTCCCGGGTGGGGGCGTACCGAGCCTGCTGGAAGGTCTTGGTGTTGGTGACGTTGCTGAGCTGGGCGTTGAAGGCGAGCGTGTTACGGCCGCCGATCTTGAGGGCCCATTCAGCGTAGACGTCGGCCCATGCGGTGAACGGCAGGTCGCCCAGATCACCGTAGCCGAGCGGGTAGATGTAGCTGTTGTTGAAGCCCAGCTGGGTGGAGATGGGGTTCCCGCTGCGTCCGTAGGCGGCGAAGCCGAGGGTCAGGCCGATGGGGAACGTGTAGGAACCATAGGCCTTGATGTAATGCGTCCGGTCCTGGGGCAACCGGCCGTTGATCGCCGTGCCGTCCATCTGGTACATCATGAACCAGAGGTCGAACGAGCGCTCGACGTTCGGGGAATTGCGGCCGAATTCGTCCGTGCTGGAGAGGCCGCCGTAGTTGCCCTTGGTCAAGCTCAGGGTGTAGTTGATGGCGCCCTGCCAATTGTGGCTGAACCGCTTCTCGAGGGAGACGTTCAAGCCGTAGTAGTTGCGGGTGGCCTTCGGCTGGGGCCAGTAGGTGAGGCCGGTCGGCTGATTCTGAAGGGTTTCGAAGAGATTGACGATCCAGGGGCTGCCGGGATTGCCTTCATAGTACTGTTCGCCCTGGGGGGTGATGATGCCGATGTCCTCGATCGTCCGGAGCAGGTGCTTCCAGACGCCGCGGGCCGAGACGGAGAGGTCTTCCGACAGCTTCTTCTCGGCGCCGAAGGAGACTTCCCGCTGGGCGACGGGCTTCATGTCGGGCTGGAGCGTGTCGAAGGAGGGGATGCGCCAGTCGATGGTGCCGAGGTAGGTCCCGCCGGCCGCCTGGCTGAGGGCGGCATTACCGGTCGCTCCCGAGCCTTCGGTGTTGCTGACCAGGTCGTTGGCGGCGATCAGCCGGTAATCGGGATTGTCGAGGGTGTAGTAATCGGTCTGCCACTTGAAGCCGCCGAACGCGCCTTCGGCCATGTACAGCTTCATGACGTCGTAGTAGATGCCGTAGCTGCCGAAGACCTTCAGCGACGAATCGCCGAAGACGTCATAGACCGCCCCGAGGCGGGGGGCCAGCTTGTCGGCAAAGCCGAAGTTGATGGGCTTCTTGAACTGGTCGGGAACGTCGGGATTGAACGTCGGGATGTACTCGCTCTCCGTTCGGAGACCGGCGTTCAAGGTCAGCTTGCCGCCGATCGTCCAGGAATCCTGGAGATACATGGCGTAAGTATTCCGATGGACGTTCCAGGAATTGCCGTAGGGCTGGCGCCAGCTGGCGCGGATGTCATAGAAGCCGTAGGTGCCGCGGGTGGCCGGGGTGCCGTAGGCCTCGAGGGCCGTGCAGTTCTGGTCCCAGCTGACGTTGACCATGGGGCTGGTGGGGCCGCCCGTAAGGAAGTCTTCATGGTCGCGGATGACCTGGAAACCGGCCTTCCACGCGTGTTCGCCGGCCAGGCTGACGAAATAGGACAGGTCGAGGTTGCCGGAGTACTTCTCGGCTAACGCGTGATCATTGATCGTCCGGGACCCGCCGTAGTTGACGGCGCCGGCAATGGCCAGAGGCACGCCGGCCGCGATAAAGGCGGCGTCTTCCTTGACGCCGCCGAGGCCGAACATCGTGTTCTCTTGGTTGAAGTAATAGGTCGTGAAGCGGTTGGCGATCTGCTGATGGAGCGTGTTCTGCTGGTGGTAGCCGCCGCGGAGGCTGACCAGGAAGTTGTTGCTGGCGCTGTAGTCGGCCAGGAAGGCGGCGCTCCAGTTCGGATAGTCGTATCCTTCCTTGCCGTAGGCGTAGTTCTTGGCGCTCGAGCCCAGAATGCTGGGGATGGCGCCACGGTAGTTGGACCAGTTTTCGACCATGCTGGCCGATACGCGCAGCCCCTTCAGGGGCGCGGCGGTCAGCTTGAGCTGGCCGTTGAAGCCGCGGTTCTTGTTGAAGAAGGTGAACATCGGCTTCGAACCCGCGGCCCCGGGGTCGCTGTTGAAGAACCGGTCGCCCCAGGTCCGCTCATAGATCGGGTTGAACGAGCCGAAGAACCACAGCTTGTCCTTGAAGATGTAGCCGCCGAGCGTGAAGACGGCTTCGTACCGCTTGTAGTCGTCACGCGACCGACCGCCATTCCAGTACAGGTCGTCGTTGTTGACGTACTCGGGGACGGCTTGGTTGGTCGGGCTCCAGCGGAAATCACTCCTGGCCTTGCCCTGCATGAGCTGGGTGTTGTCGTTGTAATAGAAGCTGACGTCGCCGTGATAGGCGTTGCCGCCCGAACGGGTGATGACGTTGACGACGCCGCCCATCGAGCCGCCGAACTCGGCGTTGTAGCCCGAGGCCGTGACCTTGACCTCGTCGACGAGCTCCATGACCGCGCCCTGGCCGTTGGTGCCGAGGCGGGGCGTGGTGATGTCCGCGCCGTCCATGTAGAACATATTTTCGGTGCCGGTGGCGCCGTCGACCGAGAGGCCGCCCGTGCGGTTGTCATACTGGACGCCGGGGACCGTGCTGATCAGGCCGTCGAAGCTCCGGTTGCGGGGCAGGCTCATGAACACTTCCTTGGTCATGGTCTGGCTCTTGACCGTGCTCTTGACGTCGATCAGCGGGCTCATCCCGACGACCGTGACCGACTCTTCGAGGGCGGCCTGTTCGAGGGTCGCGTTCAGGGTGATCGACTGGGACAGCTGAACGATGATGTCCTTCCGGATCAGGGTCTTGAAACCCTGAAGGGTGAAGGTGACCTCATAGACGCCGGAAGGCAGCGAAAACAGACGGTAGCTGCCGTCGCCGTCCGTGACCGCCGTCGCCTTGCCGACCAGCCGGGGGCTCGTCGCTTCGATCGAAACGCCGGGAAGCGGAGCGCCCGTGGAGTCCACGACCTTTCCTTCCATTTTGGAGGTCGGGACGAGCTGGGCAAAGGCGACCCCGGCCATGAATAAGGCGAGGATCGCGATGATAATTCTTTTACTCATGAAAAAAAGTCCTCCTAGATATCGATAATCTCAAACCCAATGGCCACCCGCCGTCCGCCGGCCTTTGGCCCGCGGGACCGCCGGGCGTCCCGGGACAAGAACGGTCCGTTCTCGTCCCTCCCCAGATTCCTCAAGCATACGCCTTCTCTTGCTCTCACCTCCTCGCTTAAAAAGATAATATAGTTGCACATGATTATCAGGTCCTTTTTAAGCAAGTATCATGCCAAGGTGTGGTCACTATTATTATATTTAAAATGAATGAGTTACATTACAAACTAGGCCTTTTATCATCCGGTTTTTTGGACTTATCCAAATAATTGGATGGCGGGCCATTTGGAGGGGTCCGGTATGGGGCAGGGCCGGCGTCAGGACGAGATTTGTTGACGGGCCTGATTATGGGGCCTATACTTGGATTGGAATGCCATTCGCACGTGGAGGTCAGGAGTGAACAAATCCAGAACCTGGCGTGATCTGTGCGCCCTTGGGGCGATCGTTTTTTCGATCCTGACGTTCGCCGCGCGGGCCTCCGCCGCCATTCCGAAAAAGGACGCCTGGTACACCCAGCACTACATCATCATGCAGGATTTCGAGCGGAAGCTCTACCGCGATCTTTCGATCGAAGGCCGGAAGAACTTCCAGGACCTCTTCTGGGCGGCCCGGACCCCCGAGGCGCGGGCCAAGTTCCAGGCCCGGTTGGATTACGTCATCAAGAATTTCTGGAAAGAGAACAGCAAGCAGCCGTGGAACACGGACCGCGGCCGGACCTACCTTCTCAACGGGTCCCCCGCTTCCATCGATTACGATCAGAACGTCAGCTTTGCCTCCCCCATGCCCGGTACGGTCGCGGACCCAGCCGGCCGGAGCGGCGAGGACGTCGGGGCGAACAGGGCCGAGATCTGGATCTATCCCTATGACCAGTACTTCATCAAATATACGTTCGCCTTCGTCCAACCCTCCCAGTGGAGGACCACCCAGACCACCGGCAACCGCTACCTGGGCGAGCTCGAGACCTTCAACAAGAAGGTGACCTTCGGCCTGGTCGACGAGGCGGCCTACAAGCAGTCGCTCGAAGGCCTGGCCAAGAACAAATAGCCGTCCGGCCGACGATCAGAGAGACCGGCCCTGCGCGAGCTTCTCGTCCTCACCGCCTGCCTGGGCCTTTTCCTTTTCTATCTGGCCGCGGAGCGCGTCCGGCTCGACCGGGCGCTCCGGCGCGTCCCGCGGCGCGTCGCCGTCACCGGCACGCGCGGCAAATCCGGGGTCACCCGTCTTGTCGCCGCCGGCTTGCGGGCCTCCGGCGCCAAAGTCCTGGCCAAGACGACGGGCTCGAAACCGGTCCTGATCCTGCCGGACGGCTCGGAACGGGAGATCATCCGGTCCGGGCCGGCTTCGGTGCGCGAGCAGGTCCGGCTCGTTGAGCTCGCCGCCTCCACCGGGGCCGGAGTCCTCGTCGCCGAGATGATGAGCATCGGCGCCGAGTGCCTGGCCGCCGAATCCGAGCGCATCCTGCGGCCGCAGACGCTCGCCGTGACCAACGTCCGGCTCGACCACCTGGATGAGATGGGAGGGGCCAAGGACGAGATCGCCCGGACCATGGCCGCGGCCATTCCCCGGCGGGCCGATGTCTTCGTTCCCGCCGAGGAGCTCCAGCCCGCGTTCGAAGAGGCCGCCGCGCGGCAGGGATCGAGGGTCCACGCGGTCGCGAAGGCCCGCGAGGAGCCGGAGGCGGAGCTCGGCCTGCCCCTTGGCGAATTCGAACCGAATCGGCGCCTGGCTCGGGCCGTCCTGGGATCCATGGGTATCGACGACCGGACGATCGGGCGGGGCTTTGCCGCCGCCGTGCCCGATGCCGGGAGTCTCCGCATCTGGCGCGGGACGTTCGGAGTGCCTCCCCGTCCGGCCGTCTGCGTCAGTCTCTTCGCCGCCAACGAGCCGGAATCCTCGGCCGCGGCGCTTCTCGAGGCCGGGCGCCTGATCCCGATAGCCGGGCGGCCTCTCGTTGGTCTTCTCAGCCTGCGCGAGGACCGCGGCGATCGGACCCTCCAATGGGTCCGCGCGGCCGGCGAGGGCTTTTTCCGCGGCTTCTCGTCCGTCTTCCTCCTCGGCCCTCCGGCCCGGGCGGCGATGAGGAAGATCCGCCGGCACCCCTACCCAGGAAGCTCGATCTTTGATCTCGTCGAAGGCCGGTCAGCCGAAGACGTGATGAGCCGCGTGCTGTCGTCGGCGCCGGACGCGCCTGTCGTCGTCGGGCTGGGCAATTTCGTCGGCCCCGGCGCCGAGCTTGCCCGCTACTGGGAGGGGAGAGGGACCGTGCATGGTCGTTGAAACACTCCTCATCGGCCTCGTTCTGGCCCTCCTCTGGGCCGAGATCACGGATGTCTCGCCGGGGGGCCTCATCGTCCCGGGCTATTTCGCGCTTTACCTCGGCCAGCCTCTCCGCGTGGCCGCGACGCTGGCCGTGGCCCTGCTGACCTTGGCGGCCTACAAGGTCCTCGTCCCCCGCCTCATTCTCTTCGGGCGGCGCCGCTTTGTCCTGACGGTCCTGGTCGGAGCGGTCCTGTCCCAGGCGTGGCTCCTCGTTTCGCCCGGCCTCTTCGCCGCTCCGGCGGGGCTCCGCGTCGTCGGCCTGATCATCCCCGGCATTCTGGCCTCGAGCCTGGCCCGCCAGAAGATCGTGCCGACCCTCGCTTCGCTGGCTTCGGTCTCGACCCTGACCTTCGCCGTCGCCAGGCTGGCGGCGCTCCTGTGAAGAAGCCGGCCCGCACCCGGATCTTTCCGGCGATCTGCGCCGCCGCGATCCTGAGCACGGCCTATCTTCTTTTGGCCGGCTTCCTCCCGGGCTCAGCCCCCGGGGTCCGTGCGGAGATGATCGAGGCCGCGGATCTCATGGCCCGATCCACCGCCGTGTTGAAGGCGTGCCGCAGCGAGCCGCGGTCTCCCGATCGACGCGTCCGCCGATCCGAACGGGACGGGCCTCATCGGCGAGGAGCGATCGGAGATCACGACCTCGGCCGGCCGGCTCGAAGCGAAGAGGACGACGACCAACCCTGCCTTCGCCGGACTCGTCGCCTCGCTCCTTCACGAGGCGGGCGTCCGGCGCGGGGACATCATCGCCGTCGGCGCCTCGAGCTCCTTCCCGGCGCTCATCGTCGCGACACTCGCCGCGGCCAAGGCGATGGGCGTCGAACCGCTGGTCATCTCCTCGCTCGGCGCATCGGAGTGGGGCGGGAACATCCCCGGATTCTCCTGGCTCGACATGGAACAGTGCCTGAACGAGAACGGCCTCTTCGATGTCCGGCCGGTCGCCCGGGCCATCGGCGGGGAAGAGGACGTCGGGCGGGACATGAGTCCGGAGGGACGGGACCTTCTCGCCGCGCGCATCCGGGCCGGCGTTGTGCCTTTCCTCGAAGAACCCGACCTCGAGCGCAACGTCGCCCGGCGGATGGCCCTTTATCGGGAACATGCCGGGTCGCGGCCCATCAAAGCCTTCGTCAACATCGGCGGCAGCTGGGCCAACTTGGGAACGGACGCGGAAGTCCTGAAGGTCGAGCCCGGCCTGGCCCGCGGCATCCTCGTCCCTCCGCCCGCCCGGCGCGGCGTCATCCAAGCCATGGCCGCCGGGAAGATCCCGGTCATCCATCTCCTCAATGTCAGGGGACTGTGCGAGCGCTATGGGCTCCCGTGGGACCCCCGGCCCCTGCCCGCACCGGGGGAGGGGACGTTCTATCGCCGCGGCGCCGCCGGATCGACGGCGGACACCGCGCTCACCGTCGTGTACATCCTGGCCATGCTGGCGCTTCTGGCGACGCCGCCTCGCCGTCCGATCTGAAAAATGGGGACGTTTCTGTTTTCAAAAATAATTCATTTATTCAGAAAACAGAAACGTCCCCATTTTTTTCGTCCTGGCGGCGATCACTCGTGGAACGCTTCGCGGGATCGGCCGTCTTCGGGTCCCTGAGGAACGCTCCCGTCCCTTTTTGGATGACCTCCCCGTAGCGGGGCACGCCCGTGACCTCGACCGCCTTGTCCGCATGGTCGGCCGACCAGATCTCCAAGAGCTGGAGGACGGTCGAGGTGTGGCGGCCGACGCGGACGTCGATGGGCCAGCCGTTCTCGTCGATCTTCTCGAAGAGCAGGCCGCGCTTCCCCGCCCGGACGACGAATTCGTCCTTGCCCGTGAGCAGGAGCTCGCGGTTCGTCCGGCCGCGCGTCGCGTCGAGGAAGGGCTCCGGCGCTTCGAGGAGGAGGGAGATGGCGTCGGTCGCGTCGCCGATCTCGCGGTGGGAGAGGCCGCGCAGGGCCTTGGGCGAATTCTCGACGCCGATGGAGAAACCCTCCAGGCTGCTGATGAACATGGACGCCGCGGCGGCCAGGTCCGCGCCCTTCTCGTGGGCGACGATGGTGCTGATGACGGGGTACTGGAGCTCGGCTTCGTGGAAGTCGATCTCGATGTCGACCTTTTCGCGGCGGATGAGCTCGGTGATGGCGAAGCAGGTCTGTTCGGTCAGCGTCCCGTTCGGCCGGCCGGGGAAGGCCCGATTGAGATTGCGGATGTCGACGTAGGCCAGCTCCTGACGCGTCGGGTAGTGGAGATAGACCTCGGGATCCGGCCACTGGTCGAGGGGGTTCGACCAGCGGTCGCCCATGCGGAACATCTGCCCGCCCCAGGCCGTCGGGATGGTGAAGTCCGGCGGATAGGCGCCGCCGAGCCGGGTGGCCGTCGTCGCGCTCCGGTTGGCCGAGAGGATGACGAGGATCCGGCCCCGGGTGAGCACGGCGTTCTCGGTGAAGATCCAGGCCGCCAGCCGCCCCGCCGGTTCCTCCGGATGCGTGCCGCCGAGCAGGAGGATCGTTCCGCCGGGCTCTTTCCCCTCGAGGACGTAAACGTTGGCGTCGTTCACCGTGCCCTTGATCGGCGCGAAATAATCGCCGAGCTTGACCACCCGGCTGACGCCCGGGCCCGGGACGACCGGTTCGCGGAGATGCCGGCTGCGGTAGAAGCTCGTCCCCGCGAAGAGGGCCAGGACCGCTCCGAGGACCGCGATGGCCGCTTTTCTCATCACTTGAGCCTCAGCAGCCGCAGGATGAACGGGATGAGGACGAGAACGTAGAGGACCTCCTCCTGCCAGTTCTTTCTCTTCAGGAAGTTCCGGACGAGAAGGACGGCGACATAGGCCGTCAGGAGATAATAGAGCAGGGTCACGATCGTATCCATTTAGAACACCGTCAGGAAAGCGAGCTTCTTGCTGAAGACGACCATGAGCGTCCCGACGATCGCGATGAGGATCCCCGGCACCAGACAATATTTGAGGAACTTGCCGTAGGACCCCTTCAGGCCCACGGTCGAGGTCGTCAATCGCCCGATGATGGCCGTCGGCGGGAGGGCATCGCCAAGCGGCCAGATGACGCTCATTCCGGCCAGGGCCACGACCGGGTTGAGGCCGATCGTGTTGAACAGCAGGACGAGCGGCACGCCCAGCACGGGCGCGGCGCCCCACATCAACACGGCTTCGGATACGGGCAGGGTGACGGCCAGAGTCAGGAAGACGACGGTCACCGGCAGCGTAACCGTGGTGATGGCGATGAGGCCGCGGACGCCGGTGAGGGCCATGATCTCGACCAGGATCCCCGCGCAGGTCAGCGTCCCGATGAGCGGCAGGAGCTGGTGGACCGTGTCCACCGACGTCCTGAAGAAGGCGATCTTGACGGGCGAGAGGAGCAGGGCCGCGGCGCCCGCCGCGGCGAACATCAGCGGCAGGCCCAGGACCGGCACGTCGAAGGGGAAGACGCGGCCGGCGACGACGAGCAGGAAGAAGACGACGAAGGGCGTCGCGACGCGAAACCAGTTCATCCGGGCCGGGGCCTCGGGAAGCTCGGCCAGCGCCTTGGCCAGGTCGACCGGCTTGGCTTTTGCTCCGAGGATGAAGATCGTCAGCACGGCCAGCAGGACGCAGGGGACGAGGAGCGGCAGGAAGAAGCCGACGTAGGGCATGTTGACCCCGGCCGCGGTCAGCATGGCCCAGAGGTTGACGGGCGGCGCGGCCGCGCTCAGCCCGGCGATGACGAAAATGATGGCCGCGATCTTGGGTCCGGGGATGTCCATCGTGGCCAGGACCGTGGCCGCCATGCCGCCCATGATGAGAACGGTGACGCTGCCCGCTCCGGTCAGCGCCCCGGGCACCAGCAGGAGCAGGGCCAACAGGATGAAGAGCGGCGCCTTGTGCCGGTGGAAGCGGCGGAGGATGGCCCTGACG
The DNA here is from genome assembly GCA_963743205.1 of Candidatus Aminicenantota bacterium. Lineage (GTDB taxonomy): Bacteria > Acidobacteriota > Aminicenantia > Aminicenantales > Saccharicenantaceae > RBG-16-66-30. Next base: position 250,055 of record CAVUOW010000005.1, on the reverse strand, counting down.
ACGAAGGCGGCCGCCCCCGATTCCTTGAGCAGGTTCATGAACAGGGTCGCCGTGACGAAGATCAGGACGATGTCGAAATAGGTGAACGCGCCTTCGACGATGGCCCTGGCCGGGAGCCCGTCTCCGGCGGCCAGCGCTCCGGCCAGGGCGGCGGCGAAAAGGGACAGCTCCGTCGAGATCTTGAACAGCTTGGCGACGGCGAACGCCGCGACCATGACGGCCAGGACGATGGCGGCGGATGTCGTCGCGTTCATGCGCCTAGCGGGCGGTCACCGTGATCCGGGCGATGCAGGTGAAGGATTGCGCCGCGGTCATGTCCCGGCAGATGCCCCGCTCGAGCAGAAGGACCCCCTGGGCGTAATTGTCCCAGCGGAACTTGTCGGCGTCGATGGTCTTGCCGGTGATCGAGGCGAGCTCCGCGACCCCCGCGTCGATGGGCGGCAGGCCGAGGTATTCGAGGACGACGTTCACCGAACGGACGTCCCTGATGGCCATATCTTTTCCGCCGTTGATCATGGCCAGCGAGAGCGGCGGGCCGGGGTCGTCGAAGATGAAGGTCGAGGTCGGCCGCCCGGCGTCTTGAGAGTCCCGACGGGTGTAGGTGTAGGCCCGGGCCTTGACGGGGAACAGCTCTTCCTTGACGGCCCTGAAGGACAGGGTCTCGAGCTTGGTCCGATCGAGGTAATAGAGCCCGAGCCCCAAGAGGGCGGTGACGATCAGCGCCCGGATGATCGTCTGCATGTCGTTCCGGACGATGATGATGATGATCCAGAGGATGGACAGGCCGAACAAGACCAGGAAGACCGTCTTGGCGGTTTCCGTCGCGATCATGGCCGGACCTCCTTCAGACCCCCAACTCCACCTTCGTCCCCGCGGCATTGTAGCACAGACCGATGCGGCGGGGGTATTCCCTTTTCTGGGGCCGAAAATCTTGGTTTTTCCCCCGCCCTCCGTTAGAATGACCTGAAGTCCGAACGAGGAGGCCCGCATGAAACGCATCCCCCGCCCCTTGGCCATGATCCTGTTCGCGGCAGGCCTGACGCTGGCCGGCGCCGTCACCGGTCAGGAGACGCCGCCCCGGCCCGCGCCGAGCACCCCGGACGTCCTGCGGGCCATCATCGCCGAGGCTTCCGGCGAGCTCGCCTTGCAGAACGAGATCCGCCTCACCGGCGTCAACAGGAACCGCAAGCCCGAGGAGTACCAGGCCGGCTACTTCGAGTCCGCGTTCATTCTGGAGAAGCTCCGCGAGTACGGCCTCGACGAGGCCTTCACCGTCGACCTGCCGGTGGAAGACCCGACGGCCTGGGACGCCGAATCGGCCGAGCTCTGGCTGGTCGAGCCCGAGCTTCGCAAGATCATCGATCTCGACGCCGTCCCCGCCTGCCTCTGCTCGGGGAGCACAACGACGGACACGACGGCCGAGCTCGTCTATGTCGGGCCGGGGAACCGGGAGGAGTTCTACAAGGATAAGAACGTCGAGGGCAAGATCCTGCTTGTCAACGGCTCGCCGGAGATGGCCCGCCGCGTTGGCGTCTTGAAGTACGGCGCGGCGGGGCTCGTCGGCTGGTCCTCGAGCCATCCCGAGTTCGACCGGGACGAAGTCGGCTGGAGCGGCCTGCGGGCGGCCCCGAAGGACAGGGCGACGTTCGGGTTCATGGTCTCGGAGCGGCAGGGCCAGGAGCTCCGGGACGCCTTGGAGCGGGGCCGGAAGATCGTCGTCAGGGCCGTGGCCAAAACGCAGCTCGTCCCGAACCCCAAAGACCAGCTGACGGTCGGCCTGATCAAGGGCACCGAGCTCCCGGACGAGGAGCTCGTCTTCACCGCCCACCTCTACGAGGGCTGGGCCAAGCAGGGCGCTAACGACAACGCCTCGGGCTGCACGGCCATCCTCGAGACGGCCCGGATGCTGAAGAAGCTCGTCAGCGAAGGCAAGATCCCGGCGCTCAAAAGGTCGGTGCGCTTCCTCTTCGTGCCGGAAATATCGGGGACGGACGCCTATCTCCGCCTGAACCCCGATATCAAGAAGAAGATCTTCGCCGACATCAACCTGGACATGGTGGGCGAGGGCCTCATCAAGAACCAGAGCTACTTCCGGCTCAATCAGACGCCCTGGTCCCTGCCGACCTATCTCAACGACGTCATGGCGTCATACATCGAGTGGATGGGCGATTCCCAGCGGGACGCGCAGGAATCCAATTGGCGGACGGGAGGCATCCTGGCCCCCACAGGCTCGCGCGACCCGTTCTATTTCCTCATCGAACGCTACTCCGGGGGCAGCGACCATGACATCTTCGTCGACGGGAGCGTCCGCATCCCGGCCGTCCTGATGATCGTCTGGCCCGATCAGTGGTACCACTCGAGCGGCGACACCCCGGACAAGTCCGACGCGACCCAGTTCAAGCGGGTGGCGACGATTTCCGCGGCCGCCGCCGAATTCCTGGCCAACGCCGGCCCGGCCGAGGCCGAACGGATGATGGCCGAGATCTCGGCCCGCCAGGGCGGGCGGCTCGGCGAGGACCAGGGCCGGGCGGAGCGGCTGCTTCTCGCCGCCGACGCGAAAGCGATCCACGCCGCGGCCAAGGAGGCCCGGGTGCTCGTCGCCCAGGGCTTCGCCCGGGAGAAGAAGGCGCTGGCTTCGGTCCGGTACTTCATCGGCCAGGACGCCGGCGCCGAAAGCGCGCTGGCCGCGCGGCTGGCCGGTCTCGACGCCGCCCGGGCCGCTCACCTCAAGGGCCTCAACGACATCTATGCCTCGCGCTGCCGGGCGCTCGGCGTCAAAGCGGAAAAGGCCGCGCCGACTCAGGACGAAGTCCGGCTGGCCGGTCTCGTTCCCGTCCGGACCGAAAAGATGGGCGGCATGGAGACGATGTGGGCCCTGCGCGACGAGATCCGGAAGCTCGACTACCAGCCGCCGCCGTCGATCATGATGGCCGAGAGGGAGCTCCGGAACTTCATCGACGGGGAGCGCTCGATCCTGGATATCCGCGACGCCGCTTCGGCCGAATACGCGCCGATCGATGTCCTGGACGTCGAAAAGTGGGTCGGGATCCAGGAAAAGCTGGGCCTGGTCACGATCAAGAAAAAGTAGATTACTTCGAGAACAGCTTCTCCAGCGCCGGGATCAGGTCCATCGTCTTTTCGAACTCGATGAGCGGGATCTTCTTGGACTGGGAGATGACCGTGAACCGGCCGTCGGAGTTCCCTTCCTTGAGGACGAGCAGGATGTCCGAGTTCGGGGCCACGGCGTCGATCGACTGCTCGTCGGTCGTGTCGCCGGCCGCGGCGCCCTGCGAGCGGCGCTTCAGGCCCTCGATGTGGGCGCCGATGACCTTGACGCCCTCCTTGCGGGCCTCGGCGATGAGGGCGGTGGCCCGGGCCAGCTCGTCCTCGATCTCGATGCCGGCCGCGCCCATGCCCTTGAGGCTGGCGCCCATGGTGATGATGAGCGATTTGTAGGGCGTGCCCGCCTTGGCCTTGGCCCGGAGCAGCTCCGGGGTGGCCAGCGGATCGATCTCGTAGGCCATCTTCAGACGCGACAGGACGACCTTGATCGTCGTCGGTCCGATGCTCTGGCCGCAGGACGTGACCAGCACCGGAAGCTCCGCCTTGGGCTCCGCGGCCTGGCCCCTGAGGGCGACAGGGACGAGGACGGCGACGAGGGCGGCCGCGGCGAGGACCGCGACGATTTTATGGCCATTCGACATGGTTGGCTCCTTTCGTCGGCGCAGGCGCCGCGAGAACCCATGTTAGGACAAAGGACAGGTGGGGTCAAATGGCCGGGTGCCGCTCGGGCCTTTTGCCGCGGTCTGTGCTATCATTTTCGCCGAGCTTGGTGCCTGTCGCGGAGGAAGAGATGTCCCAACGAAAACGGTTGACTGGATTGATCGGCGCGATGGCCCTTATCGCCGCCCTCTGGTCCTGCCAGGGCTCGTCGAAGCGGATGGAGCCGATCACGGTCGACGAGATCGCGGCCCACATCCGCTATCTCTCGAGCGACCAGCTCGAGGGGCGGGCCGTGGGGACGAAGGGTATCGAGCTCGCCGCCCGTTATCACGAGGATTATTTCCGGACGATGGGCCTCGAACCCGCCTTCGGAACGAGCTACAGGCAGACGTTCCCGCTCAAAGGCTCGCGGCCGGATCCGGCGGCGGCGTTCGAGGTCAGCGGCCCCGACGTCGCCATCGCTCCGGTCCTTGGGGACGAGTTCGTCGTCCGCTCGGAGCGCGAAGACGCTCCGGCCGAAGCCGTGGGCGAGCTCGTCTACGGCGGCTATCTCATCCAGGCGCCGGAGCGGAATTGGGACGACGTCAAGGGCCTCGACCTCACGGGCAAGATCCTGCTCGTCGAGATCAACGAACCCGGCAACCGTCCCGGCGGCGTCTTCGACGGCGAGGACATGACCTACTATGGTCGCTGGCCCTACAAGTTCGAGAAGGCCGAAGAGCTCGGTGCCGCGGGCGTCCTCATCATTCACGATACGAAAGGCGCCGCCTACGGCTGGGACGTCCTGCGCGCCTCTTGGGCCAACGAGAGCTTCTTCCTGCCGGACCGCAACCCCCGGCTCCTGTTCGAGGGCTGGCTCCACGGCGCAGCGGCCGACCGCATCCTGGCGGCGGCCAAGCTCGATCGCCGGGCCCTGCGCGAAAAGGCCGAGACGTCCGACTTCGCGCCGGTGCCGCTCGGATTGAAGGCGACGGTCCGCCAGCATCGCGTCTACCGGACGGTCGACGGCGTCAACGTCGCCGGCATCGTCAAGGCCAAGGCCCCCGCCGCGAAAATGCGGACGATCGTCCTCTCGGCCCACTACGACCACTTCGGGAAAGACGAAACGCTCGCCGGGGACCAGATCTACAACGGCGCCCTGGACAACTGCTCGGCCTCGGCCGCCCTCCTGGCCACGGCGGGCTATTATGCCCAGCGCCCGGAGAAGCTCAAAAACGATCTCTGTTTCGTCGCCGTGACCGCCGAGGAGCAGCTCGTCCTCGGTTCGGACTTTTTCGCCCGCAACCTGCCCTTTCCCAAGGAGACGGTCGTCGCCGACATCAACTTCGAGATGACCAACGTCTGGGGCGAGACCGAAGACGTCTTCGCCATCGGGGCCCGGCAGTCGGACCTCGACGCCGTCTGCCGCGAAGCCGCCGAAAAGCTGGGGCTGCGCTACACCCCCGAGCGGAACGGGGAGCTCGGCTTCTTCTACCGCTCCGATCAGATCTCGTTCGCCCGGGCCGGCATCCCCGGCGTCTGGCTCAGCCAGGGGATCGTGTCCCGCGGGCCGGACAAGGGCCTCATCCAGCGGAAGTTCGAGGACTACCGGGCGACGAAATATCACAAGGTGACCGACGAGATCCAGCCCGACTGGGACCTCCGCGGCGCGCTGCAGATCATCGATTGGGCCCGGGGCATCATCTCGCTCCTCCAGGAGCGCGAGGCCCTGCCGCAGTTCGTCCCGACGAGCTCGTTCAAGCGCCCCGGCTGAGCATTGCTTTTCTGTCCCGGGGTGTGCTAAAATTTTCCAGCAATGGAGAATAAACCCGCCCCCCACATCACCCGCTTTTCGGATTACCTCAAACCCCACCAGGTCATCTTTGACCTCAAGAGCAAGGATAAGGTCGAGGCCATCGAAGAGCTCCTGGACCTGCTGGCCAAGCAGAAGCTGATCGACAACAAGAAGCTGACCCTGACCCGCATCATCGACCGCGAGAACCTCGTGTCCACGGCCATCGGCTCCGGCGTCGCCCTGCCGCACGCCCGCGTCGATGCCGAAGGCGAGATCGCCGTCGCCGTCGGCCGGTCGGAGAAAGGCATCGACTTCGACGCCCACGACGGCCAGAAGGTCCACCTGATCATCCTCGTCGTCTGGAACCCGACCCTGCCCGGCCTCTTCAACCACCTCTTCGCGGGCCTGGCCCGCTTCCTCATCCGGTCCGAGAACCGCGGCCGAATCCAGGCGGCGAAGGACAAGGCCGAGCTCTACGACATCCTCGCCGGCATCGAGTTCAAGTTCGTCCATGAGGAGAAGATCGTCAGCCGGGCCCGGATGCTCAAGAAGCTCCAGGAGATCGAGCTGCGGAAAAAGAAAGCCACCAAGGAGCAGCAGAAGGAGCTCCAGAAGCACGCGGCCATGATCCGGGAGGAGTTCGACCGCGATGTCCTGTCCCGCTTCGACCGGCTGATGGAGCGCTACGGCTTCGCCGTCGCCGACGCCATCGACGGGGTCTGCCAGAGCTGCAACATCAACATCTCGACGCAGATGTATTCGGCCATGGAAGACTCGAACGACATCTACGTCTGCGAGAACTGCGGCAAGTACCTCGTCTCGGCCAAGAAGAAAAAAAAGTAATCAGTCGACGATTTCGGCGGCCAAGTTCTGCGGGGTATACAGTTTATAGACGGGGTAGGTTTGCGCCCCGCGTCCCCACTGGCTGACGATGTCCCGGTCGAAATAATTCCAGACGAGAAGGCCGTCGTCGCTCTCCGGCTCGAGGAGGTAGGCGGCCAGGCGGCCCAGGGGCTGGGCCGTCCGAATGAGCCAGGTCCCCTTGGGGAATTCCCGCTTCTCGACCGCATACTCGCCCTTGACGGTGTTCATCCGATGTCCCTGGTAGAGGCGCTCGGCGCCCTTGATCTCCTTGAGGCGGAAAGCCTCCGTCTCCAGGGTCACGGGCGAGGTCAGGCGCTCGACGGCGATGCCGTGCTGGCGGAGCTTGTCGGGGACGTCCGTCCCGGCGAGAGGAATGAGGTAGGCGTACGGGAAGCGGACGGTGCGCTTGGCGACGAAATCGGCATAGTAGGGCATGGTGTAGGTCTTCTTGCGGTCGGTCGGCCTCAGCCTCGGGAAGGGGCCGCCGCTCTCGGCGGGCGCGGCCGGGGCCTCCATCTCGTAGCCCTGGATCGAGACCTTTCCGGGGAGCGGTTGGACGTCGATGTCCAGACCGAACGTGTCGGTTTCCGCCGGCGCGAGGCCGCTCTGGATCGTCCGGGCGTCGGCGTCGGCGACGAGGCGCTGGAGCTCGGCGGAGTTGGCCCAGCAGTAGTCGAGGAGGGACTTGAGCATATGGTAGTTGCCGGCGACGCGGGTCCTGAAGTCGGCGTAGTTGTAGTTCTCGATGAGGACGGAGAGCCGGTCGCGCAGGCCGACATAGTTGGTCATATAACGCGGCTCATGGCCGAAGGTCCGCCAGCCCTTTTCCATGTCCTTGAAATCCATGGGGTCGCCGTAGGGGACGGACAGGGTGCCGTACTTCTTCTCGAGCGCGGCGTCGACGGCCGGAAGCATCTTGTCGCGGGCATATTTCAGGACGGCCGGGTCGCCGTTAGGGCAGAGCGGCCAGGAGTAGGTCACCGGCTCCTGGTGGAAGGAGCCGTCGGTCGTGTGGCAATCCACGAGGAGCAGTGGGTCCCAGCGTCCGAGGACGTTGCGGACGAGGCCCGCCATCTCCGGGCTCTCGAGCTTCATGGCGTCGCGGTTGAGGTCGAGGCTCTGGCCGTTGTGGCGGACCCCCGAGCCCTTCTCCGGGCCGACCTGGCCTCTGCGGTTTGCCGGGTCCATCTTGTCGTTGCCGTCCGCGTTGAAGATGGGCGCGATGAGCAGGACGATCCGGTCGAGATAGGGGAGCTTGGGGTCGAGGATGATGTCGCGGGCCAGCATCAGCGTCGCTTCCTTCCCTTCGACCTCGCCGGCGTGGATGTTGGCCTGGAAGTAGACGACGATGCGCTTGTCGTAACGCACGGCCAGCGGGTCTTCCGGGACGGGCTTGCCGATGACGAGGAGCGGGATGGCGCGTCCCTCGGTCGACGTGGCCATCGTCTCGACCCGGACGAGGGGCGACAGCCTCTGGAGCTCTCGGACGAAAGCGATGACGTCGGCGTAGGTCGATGTCGCCGCATAATCGGTCGCCTCGGCGGTCGTCTTGGGGCCCGAGGCCGGAGCCGGGGGCGGGGGCGGGACGGGGGCGACGGGCGGCGGTTGGAAGGGGGCACCCTGGGGACGCGGGCCCTGTCCGGGAGGCGGAGGGTTCTGGGCGCCGGGAGGTGGGGTTTGGGCGATGGAGCACAGTGCGATGAGGATCAGTGCGGTCAAGCCAACGAGAGTCCTGGGTGTCGTCTTCATGATCACCTCCGTATTTTTGACGCCGGGAGACGGAGTTTATTCCACTTGAATCGGGGACACAATACCGATTTCCGAAATTGTCCGGCCCATTTTCAAATGGTATTAAGCCCCCGAATTGGGTAACATGTCGATATGGCGATATTCGGCGTCAGCCCCGAGAAAGAGCAGGCCCTGGCGGACAGGATGGGGCGGCTCGGCATCCGCGAAGAGGACATCGTCGAGAAGTTCATCCGTTCGGGAGGCCACGGCGGCCAAAACGTCAACAAGGTCGCCACCTGCGTTTACCTCAAGCACCTGCCCACCGGCACCGAGGTCAAGTGCCAGCAGGAGCGCTTCCAGTCTCTGAACAGGTTCCTGGCTCGCCGCATCCTGACCGACAAGATCGAAGCGGCCGTCCTCGGGAAGGAGAGCAAGGAGGAACAGAGGATCGCCAAGATCCGTCGCCAGAAGAGGAAGCGCTCCAAGCGGGCCAAGGACAAGATGCTCGCCGACAAGCGTCACCTGGCCGAGAAGAAAAAGGGCCGCACCTTCAAGCCCGGCCCGCTCGACGAGTGATCCCCGCCGCGATCAGTCGGCGATGTAACCCTTTCGGTAGCTCGTCCGGAAGCCCTCCCCCTTGACCCGGACCTCGAGGACCCGGAACTTCCCGTCGGGCTGATAATTCTTCGGCGTGTAGTAGAGCAGGTAGTAGTTCTCTGCGGCGGATACGGCCGCCTTCATGGCCGCCTGGATGTTGGCCGTGGCGCCCGTATATCCTCCCGTGGCCAGGCTCATCTCCCGGAACGGCGAGAAGATGTCCTCCGACCGCTCTTCCATGGTCAGCCCGCGCATTTTGGGGGCGGGGCGGGTCAGATACAGGAAATGGATGTCCGCCCCGGAGTCCGCATACAGCCGCCTGACGGTCTCGATGTCGAGCGTCTCGTCGCGGCGGAAGAATTCGAAGACGCTCATGGCCGCCTGGGTGATGTCGGGGCGCTGGTTGTAGGCGCTCATGATGGCGTTGAGGACCGAGTCGTCGATCTTGGGGATGAACTCGCGCTGGTAGAAGAGGAACATCTCCTTCTGCCCCGACTGGTTCCGGAGGTAGTCCGCCAGGGCATTGACGCGGACCTGATCGACGCTGCGGATGCTCTCCAGCCGGCTCAGGCTGTCGGCATAGCTCTGCAGCTGCTCCTCGACGGACCTCTGGACCTCGATGACGGAATCCGTGAAGGCGAAGGGGTCGCCCATCGTCTGACGCAGCTGTTGCTGCGCGTCGGAGCTGCTCATGCCGATGGCCCCGGCCATGGCCATGGCCAGGCCTTTCAGGTCGTCGATGATATCGACGTATTCCGCGTTGCCGATCTGCACGTCCCGCCGCAGCAGGCCCAGGATCTTCTCGAGGACCTGCGACCTGTGGGCCTCCTTGAGGATGTCGCTCTTCATCCGGTAGGTCTTGACCGGGGTGACGACGACGAGCTCGTCCCCGGACGCCAGGACCTCCCGGACGAAATATTCCAGGGCCTCCCTCACCTTCGGATCGTATTCCGTCAGCTCGAAGAACAGGTAGAAATGACGTCCGGTGTCGGGCAGGACCGGCTGCGTCCCCTCCTGGCGTTCGATGAAGGCCTTCTTGACCAGATAGACCGCGTCGAGGGTCTGCGGCCGTCCGTCCTCATAGACCTCGAAGTCGGAGATGGCCAGGTGATCGACGAAAGTGTTCCCTTTGAAGACCCGGACCGGGACCTCGACGGCGATGGCCCTCGTTTCGTGCTGGATCTCCTGGGCGGCGGCCAGACCTGCGGCGGCGAGGATCATGAAAAGACAGACAATGCGTCTCGCCGAATCCGCCATGGTCCGCACCTCGATCTATTATATATCCACCGGCGGAGAATATCACCTGGGGACGGGACGCGCGGACGCCGACGCGATCCGCGGCCCTTCCGGCTCAATCGTGACGGCGCCCGGCGCACTCCGACGCCGTGCCCCTGAGGACGTCGACCGCGTGCGGCAGGACGGGCAGGAGGACCGCCAGGCTTTCGCGCACGGCCTTCTCGCTTCCGGGGAGGTTGACGATCAGCGTCGATCCCCGGATCCCGGCGACGGCCCGGCTGAGCATGGCCGTTGGCGTCTTGTCCGCCCCGGCCCGCCTCATGGCCTCCGGGAGCCCCGGCGCCTCGCGCTCGATCACGTTCTTCGTCGCCTCGGGCGTCCAGTCGCGCGGGCTGAATCCCGTTCCGCCGGTCGTCAGGACGAGGTCCAAACCTTCGCCCGACCATTCGACGAGCACCGATCGGATCTGCTCGCGCTCGTCGGCGACGATCTTCGTCCGCACGACCTCGCCGCCCGCGGCCTCGATCATCTCGCGGATGGCCGGCCCGCTCCGGTCTTCGCGCTCGCCCCGCGCCCCCTTGTCGCTCACCGTGAGGATCCCGATCTTCATCATCACCCTCCGATCCTGAACATTTCGCTCGACAGGCTTTCGATCGCGCCCCGCTCCCACGTCGTCTTGGCCTCGAAGGCCGATGTGATGACCGCCTCGATCTCAGACGGGCCAGCCTGGCCCTGGCGCAGCATCTTTCGCAGATCGATCCCGACGCGGTCGAAAAGACAGATCCTCAGCCGGCCATCCGGGCCCAGCCGCAGCCGGCCGCATCCCTGGCAAAACGGCTCGGAGACGGGCGCGATAAAACCGAGGCGCGTCCGGCCGCCGAGGAGGGCCATGTCCGCGACGCCGTCGCTTTCCGGAAGCCGCTCCAGGGGCCCGAACGCCGCGGCGATCCGGTCCCGCACCTCTTCGCCCTTGACGAAGAGCGCCGGCCGCCAGGCCCCGAGCTCCTTGCATTCGGCCGTGAGCCCGCTCGTCGGCATAAGCTCGATGAAGCGCAGCTCGACGCCTTCCGTCCCGGCGAAGCGTACGAAATCGAGGACCTCGTCGTCGTTGACGCCGCGGATGACGACCATATTCACCTTGACCGGTGCGAGGCCGGCCGTCCGGGCGGCCTCGATCCCGGCCAGGATGCGGTCGAGGCCCGTTCGCCGTGTTATGGCTTTAAAGCGTTCGGGGCGAAGCGTGTCCAAGCTGACGGTCACCCGCATGAGCCCGGCCGCCTTGAGGTCCGCGGCGAAATCGGCCAGATGCAGGCCGTTGGTCGTCAGGGCCAGGTCGTCGGGTCCGAGCGCCGCCAGCAGGCGGACCAGGGCCGCGACGCCCCGCCGGGCCAGCGGCTCGCCGCCGGTCAGACGGAACCGCCGGACGCCCGCAGCCATGGCCGCGCGGGCGACCGAGGCGATCTCCTCGTAGCTCAGCATGTCCGCCATCGGGACAAGCGGCACGCCGGCCTCGGGCATGCAGTAGATGCAGCGCAGATCGCAGCGGTCCGTGACCGAGATGCGCAGGACCTTACCGTTTTTCAACGCTGTCTCCGGGGCGGACCGGGCCTCCGGCGAGGACTTCGCAGAAGATGCCGCGTGCCGGCATGATGCAATCGCCGGTGAGATGAAAAACGGCGCACTTGGTATGGCATTCTTTGCCGATCTGACTGACCCGCAGACGGACGCGGCCTGCGACGACGAGCTCGTCGCCGATGGCCAGCGCGCCGAGGTCGATCCCCCGCGTCGTCAGGTTCTCGGCGAAGGCGCCCGGGCCGAGCGCGACTCCCGACCCTCCGCCGGTCCGCTCTTTCTGCTCTTCGATATCCTCGATGGCCAGGAGCGAGACCTGCCGGTGGCCGAAATCCTGGTGGGCGTCGCCCTCGATGCCCCGGCCGGCCCGGATCTCGACGGACGCGACCGGGCGCTTGATCTGCCCCTTTTTGACGCTGGTGTTGACGGAGACGATCGTGCCGGCCCCGCCGGCCTTCCGGGTCATGTCTTTCTCCGGAAGACCCCGCTCTTGCCGCCGCTCTTGTAGTCGAGGCGGAGGCGGACGACCTCCGCGCCCCGCTCCACGGCCTTGACCATATCGTAGATCGTCAGGGCGGCGATGGCCGCTCCCGTCAGGGCCTCCATCTCGGCCCCGGTCTTGGCTTCGGCCGCAACGCGGCAGCGGACGCGGACACCCGTCTTTTCGACGTCCAGATCGACGGCGACGTTCTCGAGCGGAATGGGGTGAGTCAGGGGAATGAGCTCATGGGCCCGCTTGGCGGCCTGGATGCCCGCCAATCGGGACGTGTTCAGGACGTCGCCTTTGGCGAGGCCGTTCGCCCGGATGAGGCCGATCGTTTCCGGGCTGAGCTTGACGAACGCCGAGGCCGCCGCCTCGCGCCGGGTCACGGCCTTGGCCCCGACGTCCACCATGCGGGCCTTTCCCTCGCGATCGACGTGGCTGAGCTTGGCCATGGCTAGAGTCCGTCCATGAGGAGGATCTCGACCTCGCACCCGGCCTCGAGCCGAGCGGTGTCGGCCGGGACGACGATGAGGACGCGTCCCCGGACCATGGAGCGGAGGACGCCGCTCCTCTGGTCCTCATAGGGCGCCACCTTGAGCACGGGCCCGCGGCTCACGAAGCATCCCCGGAGAAATTGGGTCCGTCCCGGCTTGAGGACGATCGCCTCGTCGAGGACCGCCGTCATCGACGCCGGCCCGGGCGCCGAGCGTCCGAGCAGCCGATCGAGGGCTGGCCGGACGAAGAGGAGGAACGTCACCAGAGAGCTCGTGGGATTCCCGGGCAGGCCGAAAACCAGCTGCCGGCCGCGGACGCCGAAGAACACCGGCTTCCCCGGCTTGATGCGCACTTGCCAAAAGACCGGCTTGACCCCGGACGCCTCGAGCCCGGACTTGACCAGGTCGTAATCGCCGACGGAGACGCCCCCCGACAGGACAAGGACGTCCGCGCCCCTGGCCCGGGCGAGCTTCGAGGCGAGCGAGGCGTTCCGGTCCCGGGCGATCCCGAGGTAGCGGGCGTCGGCGCCGGCCTCGACGGCCATGGCCGTGAGGGCCGTCCCGTTGGAATTCCGGATCTGGCCGGGCCGTTTCGGTTGGCCCGGCTCGACGATCTCGTCTCCTGTGGCGATGACGGCGAGCTTCGGCCGGCGCGTCACCGGCACCCGGGCCAGTCCGGCCGCGGCCAGCATGCCCGACTCGGCCGGGCCGATGATCGTCCCCCGCTCGAGCGCGATCTCGCCTTTCTTGAGGTCCTCACCGGCCAGGCCGATGTTGTCGCCCGGCCTGACCCCGCGCCGTATCCTGACCGTGCGTTCGTGCGATTCCGTGTGCTCGACCATGACGACGGCGTCAGCCCCGGCGGGAAGCGGGGCGCCGGTCATGATGCGGACAGCCTGGCCCGGGCCCACGGCCTTTCGGGCGATCCGGCCGGCGGGCAGGTCGGCCAAAACCTCGAGTTCGATCTCGAGAGGGGTCCCGGTCCCGGACAGGCGGGTATCGCCGGCCCGGACCGCATAGCCGTCCATGGCCGATTTTGTGAAAGGCGGGATGTCCTCGCGGGCCCTGATGTCGCGGGCCAGGGTCCGGCCGAGCGCTCGGGCGAGCGGGACGGATTCGGATGACAGGGCCTTCGCGGCGCCGAGGACCAGGGCGCGGGCGTCTAGGTATTCGATCATGAGGGCTTCCGGGCCTCCGCCGGGCGTTCGCCGACGACCCGGACCGAGCCCGGCTCAAATGTTAACAGAACCTCCCGGGAAAGGGAAATGCCTCCGGCCTCGAGCGCGCGGAGGGGGAGGGTGGCCCGGAAGACAAGATCGCCGCTCGTCCGGACGAGGGCCGTGTCGGGGTCCATCGCTTCCATCCGGCTCACCCGGCCGCGGAAAACGTTGGGCCCGGACGGGACGGGCCCGCCCCCGTCGGCCGCGACGAGGCGGATCTCCGCCGGATCGATGACGCAGGTGACGTGCCCCCTGGTCTCTCCCGGGAAAACGATCCTGACGCCCGGCTTCGGCTCGATCCAGCTCGTCCGGCCGTCGGTCGAGGCCGTGCCGCTGTAGCAATTCTCGTGGCTGAACTCGACCCGCTGCCCGTCCGAAAGATAGAGGATGCTGTCGGCCAGACGCGAGGCCTGGGAGAAGTTGTGGGTCGAGAAGACGACGGTCGTTCCCCAAGCGTGGACGGCCTCGCGCAGCACCGCCTCCATGCGCAAGCCGAGCGCCGCGTCGAGGTTGGCCGTCGGCTCGTCCAGGAGAAGCACGCGGGGCCGGAGGGCCAGGGCCCGGGCGATGGCCGCGCGCTGGGCCTGCCCGGCACTCAGCCCGGAGACCGGCTTCCCCTCCCAGCCGTCGAGCTCGACGAGGGCCAGGGCGTCCCTCACACGGGCCCCGGCCTCGTCCTCAGGGAGCTTCCTGATCTTGAGGCCGAAGGCGACATTGACGCCGATCGTCCCCTTGAAAAGGTAGGGATGATGGGTCAGCAGGACCGCGTCGCGCCGGGCCAGGACCGCGGCATCGTCCGTCGCCCACGGGTCCCGGCCCAGAAATTCCAGCCGCCCGCGGGCCGGCCGGAGGAGAAAAGCGAGGAGCATCAGGAGCGTCGTTTTGCCGGCGCCGTTCGGCCCGACCAGGGCGAGGATCCCGCCGTCCGGGACCTCGAGCGAGTCGAGATCGAGGGAGAACCGTGCCGGGGCATAAGGATAGGAATAGCCGAGGTCCTTAAGCCGGTAGACGAGACCGCTCATCTCAGGACTCTCCGTCGCGGCCGCGGAGTCCCGTCTGGACGAGGATGTTGATGCCGAGCGTGATAACGAGGAGGAGAACGCCGAGTACGACGCCGTTCCGGAATTCGCCCTTGGCCGTTTCGAGGGCGATCGAGGTGGTGATATTCCGCGTGGCGCCGCGGATGTTGCCGCCGAGCATCATGGCGATGCCGACCTCGGAGATGGCCCGGGCGAACCCGGCGAGGACAGCGACGAGGAGAGGGAAGCGGGCTTCGCGCAGGACGATCCACCCCGCCTGGCGGCGGCTCGCGCCCAAAGTGAGCGCGGTCTGGCGGGCCCGCCGGTCGACCTGACGGAGGGCCGTGTAGGAGAAGCCGACGACGAGAGGCAGGATGAGGAAGATCTGGCCGACCGTCATGGCCGCCTGCGTGTAGAGAAGTCCGAGCCCGCCCAGGAGGCCGTTCCGGCTGAGGAGCGAATAGAACAGGAGGCCGATGACGACCGTCGGCGCGGCCATCCAGGTCTGGTTGACGAGCAGGACGATTCTCTTTCCGCGGAAGTCGCGGCCGGAGAGAAAGAGCGCGGCCGGCACGGCGACGGCGCTGGCGATGAGGGCGGCCAGGCCGCTCGTCTTGAGCGAGACCCAGACGGCGAAGGCCAGTTCGCGGGCGATCATTTGGCGAGGTCCACCCCGGCGACGGCCGCGAGCGGCTCGAACAAGGGGCGGCCGGCCTTGCCCTGGAACGTCCCGATGAGCCTCTGGCCGCGCGGAGAGGTCAGAAAGGCGATGAAAGACATGGCCTCGCCGTAGCGGGCCGTCGGGACCCGGGCCGGGTCGACGGCGATCACGGCGTAGATGTTCTCGAACTCGGGGGCGTTCTCGGTGACTGGCTTGAGGCCGGCCAGGCCGCGCAATCCGTAAAAGGTGGCCGTGTCGGTCAGCGTGTAGGCGCGCCGCTCGGCGGCGACGCGAAGGGTCTCGGCCATGCCCTGGCCCGTCTCGAGATAGGCGGCCCCGGGCTTGCCCCCGGCGAGGGCCCAGAGCTCGAGCTCGCGGGTGTGCGTCCCGGAGTTGTCGCCCCGGCTGACGAATGAGGCGCCGCTCGAGCGGATGCGTCCGAGGGCCTCGGCCGCCGACCGGCAGCTCGCGACGCCGGCCGGGTCTTCGGGCGGGCCGACGATCATGAAATAATTCCTGGCGATGACCCGGCGGTTGACCCCGAAGCCGTCGCGAAGGAACTGTTCTTCGAGCTTGCGGGCGTGGACGATGACGACGTCGGCGTTGCCGTCGCGGGCCTGCTTGAGGGCCGCGCCCGTCCCGACGGCGATCCACTTGAGCGTGATGCCGCTATCCGCCTTGAATGCATCGGCCAGGACGTCGAGAAGCCCTGTGGCATCGACGCTTGTCGTCGTGGCCAGCATGAGCGTCCGGTCGGCGCCGGCCGGCGCCATGTTCGGGGGCGTGTCCCCGTTCGCAGCTGGGAGTGAAATGCCCAAAATCAAGACGGCGATGGCCGCGGTGACTACTCTGGGGGGATGGATCGTCAGGGGAAAGCGCCGCAATATGTCTCCTTTTCAACAACGGAAGGAGGAGCCGTTTCCCGCTCCTCCCTGTCGGCCGGAGGGCCTGGCCGGGTGCGAGGGACCGTGGCCGGCTTTAGCGCCTCCGACTCGGAGCATCGACTGTGATAACACAATGAGGGCGGCCTGTAAAGGCGGACCGGTTAGCCCTCAGGAGGAATAAAACGCGTCGATGACGGCCCGCCACTCCTCCTCGGTCCGGACCTTGACCAGGGCGTTGCGGAGGTCGGTCCGTCGAGGGTGCATCTTGGCGTATTGCAGGCTGAAGTGGCGCAGGATTTTGAGTCCGCGCCGCGGGTCATAGGCCTCACAGGCGAGCCGATAATGGCGGGTGATGACCTCGCGCTGCTCGTCGAGGCCGGGCTGGCGGGGAGGCCGCCCGGCGGTGAGGTCGCGGGCCTGGGCGAAGAACCAGGGATTGCCGATGGCGCCGCGGGCGGCGAGGACGCCGTCGACGCCCGTCTCAGCCATCATGCGCAGAGCCTCTGCGGGGCTGGTGACGTCGCCCGAGCCGAGGACCGTGCGTTCGGGAAAGGCCCGTTTGACCTCGGTCAGGAATCCCCAGTCGGCCCGTCCCGTATACTTCTGCTCGACGCTCCGGGCGTGGACGGCGATGGCCGACGCGCCGGTCTCGAAAGCGCCGCGGGCGATCGTCCAGAAGCTCTCGTGGGTCCGGTCGGCGTTCGCGGAACGCGCGCCGCAGTTTGAGCGTCACCGGGCGGCCGGGCACGGCGTCGACGACCGCGCGTACGGTCTGCCAGGGCGCGCTCCGGGTCGTTCATGAGCGCCCCGCCGCGCCTGTGCGAGACGACTTTCCGGACGGGGCAGGCGAAGTTGAGATCGATGATGTCGAAGCCCATGCGGTCCAGCGATCGGGCGGCCTCGGCCATCGTCTCCGGCTCGACGCCCATGATCTGGCCGGCGACCGGATGGTCGGCCGGGTCGAGGCGGATGAGGCGCTTGCGGAGCCGGCCCTCGAGCAGGACCTGGCGGTCGAGCATGGCCTCGGTGATGCAGTAGGGCGCGCCGAGGGAGCGGCAGATCAGGCGGTAGGGAAGGTCGCTGTAGCCGGCCAGGGCCCCGAGGCCGACCGGAAAATCGATGGCGACGGCGCCGATCCGCAGGGGCATCTACTTCGCGTCCGCCAGCGTCACGTCGACGGCGAACGAGAATTTCTTGATGTCGCCCAGCCTCGGACGGGACAGCGAATCGAAGCTGTCCAGGTATTCCTGGCCCCAGGTCCGTCCGGTTCCGGACATATAGCCGCTCCGCGAGTTGGGCTGCTTTCGCGGCCGGCCTCGGTGGAGAGATTGCTCCGGTCGGATTGCCGCCCCATTCGAACGAGATGCGGATCGGGGCGCCGGGCACGCCGCCGATGCCGCCCGGGACGAGGTCGGGTGAGGCCAGAGGAATACGGAATTCGAAGGCCGGCTGGGGCTCCTGCGGCCCCGTGGAGGAATCCGGCGGGAAAACGTCGGTCTGCTTGCGCAGCGGCCCGTAGGAGCTGCCTTTCGCGTCGACGGCGAAGGCCAGGGAGATCGGGTGGCGGGGGAGTTTCCGGATCTCGGCCTTGTCGGCGTCGGTGAGGACGGCCCCTTGGCTCTCGCGCCAGACGATGTAGCCGTCGGCGCTGATCTCCCGGGTCAAGAAGAGGGCCCCCTTGGCCGGTTTGTGTTTTCCGCCGGGGCGGCCGAGGACGATCATGCCCGTGGCCTCGATCGATTGGGCAGGCTCGGGCTTCTTCATGACGACGAGGATATAGAGGTTCCGGGCGTCGTTCTGGAAGGCGAATTCCGCGCCGGACTTGGCGTCGTAAACCCTGGGCACGGACGTCCAATCGTCGGTCTTTCCGTCGAGAAGAACGGGCGCTGGAGAGCTTGTCGCTCCGGACGGCCGGGACCGTCGCGGCAGCCGCGGCAGAGGCGAGGCAGAGGGCCGGCACGAACAGGGCCAGCCGGCGAGAGAAGTGCGATCTGTGCATGTTCATATCCCCCAAATTCTACCACACCCCTAGTCCATCTTGCTAACCGGGGCAAGTTCCGCTAAGATGCGCCTCTCAGGAGGGAACGCATGACGCTCGCCCGCCGACCGATCGGACTCCTCGTTTTCGCGGCCTTGGTCCTGGTCTCCGTTGGCTGGATCCTCAGGGCCGGCCCGGCCCAGGAAACGGCAGCGTCCCGGGCTTATGTCGGCCACGAAAATGATGCCGACATGAGGGGCTTCATCCGGCAGTATCCGGCCGCGGCCGGGACCCGCCTCGACGACTGCCAGACCTGCCATCGGGGCGGGATCAAAGGCCGGACACGGAGCGTGAGTACAGCCCCTGCAGCTACTGCCATCTGCTCGTCTACCCGAACGCGAGATATGCGAGCGGAGTCCCCAAGACCGCGGCGGACACGCTCAATGCCTATGGGCTGGCCTACAGGAATGCGGGACGGACGTTCGAGGCCTTCGCGGCCATCGACGGCCGGGACTCCGACGGCGACGGTCACCGCAACGGCGCCGAGATCGCCGGCCTGCGCAACCCCGGCGACCCGGCCAGCCGGCCTGGCCTGCCCCAGGCGGCCGTGATCACGCTCGGCGGGGACGAGATCCGCGGGCTCCCCGTGCACAGCCAGTTCATGCTGATGAACACGACCAAGGAACCCACGGACGATTATGTTCTCTTCAAGGGCGTCCGGATCATCGATGTGCTCTCGGCGGCCAAGGTCTATCTGACCGGCGTCACGGGCATCACCGTGTTCGCGCCCGACGGCTACAGCATCGACTACAGTCTCGAGGACATCCAGGCGCCCTTCCCGCACGGCATTTTTTATGCCGAGCCCGGCGCGTTCGAGGGCACGGAAAAAGCGTTCGTCAAATATCCCCCCGGCCTGCCGGCGGGAGTCACGGACCGGAAGACGATCCCCGCGGAGCCTTGGCTCCTGCTGGCCTATGAACGGAACGGGACGGCGCTCGACCCTTCGTCCTATGAAAAGGGCACGGGCAGGCTCGCCGGGGAGGGCCCCTACCGACTGATCAAGCCGCAGCGCGACCTGTCCGCCGATCCGCAGCGGCCGGGGCGTCCCGACAGGTCGCAGAAATCAAAGGTCTTTGGCGACGGATGGGATTATGTCCCCGGCATGGATCACAACGCCGGGGCCTGCGTCCGCGGCGCCTGCGTCATCCGGGTCAACCCGATGCCCGACGGCATGAAGAATACGACTGGAAGAACGGCTGGCCGCTCATCGGGGATAAGAAGATCGTCATATTTGGCCGCGGCGTCCGCTAAGCGGCGAGGCGGAGAAGGGTCCGCAGGAGCACGTTGGCGCCTTTCTCCAGATCTCCCCAATCGACCCGCTCGGCCGGCGAATGGCTGATGCCGTCGGGCGACGGGATGAAGATCAGGCCCGAATCGCAGGCGCCGGCGATGATCTGGGCATCGTGCCCGGCCCCGCTCGTCATCTTCATCGACGGATAGCCGAGGGACCGGCATTCCTCTTCGATGAGGCTCACGATGCGAGGAGCGACCGTGACCGGCGCCGTCTGGTCGACGAGCTTGGACATGAAAGTCAGGCCGCGGGTCGCGGCGATATCCTCGGCGAGCGCGAAAACGTCCTTCTCGATCGCGGCCATCGCATCGGGGGACGAGCTGCGGAACTCCAGGGTGAAATCGGCCCGGCCGGGGATGACGCTGAAAGAGCCGGGATGCAGGGCGGCCTTTCCGACGGTCAGCACGCTGCCGTAGTATTTTGTCGCCACGAGCTGGGTCGCCCGGAGCGCGAAATCGGCCAGCCCGAGGAAGGCGTCGTGGCGCAGCTCGAGCGGCGTCGTCCCGGAATGGCCCGATTCGCCGACGTAGGCGCATTGCCGGTAATGTTTGCCGGCGATCCGCTCGACGATGCCGATCGGGACTCCCTCGTCCTCGAGGACCGGTCCCTGTTCGATGTGGAGCTCGACATAAGCCTCGAGCTCGGGGCGGTCCTTGCGCGCGCCGAGGATCCCCTCCGCCGTGAACCCGGTCCTCTTCAGGATGTCGCCGAACAGGACACCGAAGGACGTCCGGCCGTTCCGGACCGCGCTCTCGTCGACGAGCCCCATGAAGGCCCGGCTGCCCAGGAAGTCCCCGACGAGGTTGCCCTCCTCGTCCGTGAAGGACGCGATCTCGAGGGCCTTGGTCAAGGGGACCTTCTCTTCGACGATCCGGCGGGCGGCCTCGAGCGCCGCCAGGACCCCGGCCGCCCCGTCGAACATACCGCCGTTCGGCACCGTATCGATGTGCGATCCGGCCATGATCGTCTTGCCGCCGCACTCGAGGCGCCCGAACTGGTTGCCCGCGCCGTCCTGGCGATAGCAGAGGCCGGCTTCTTCGATCTTTTTCTTGAGCCAGCCCCGGGCCTCCAAGTCGGCCGCGCTGAACGAGGGCCTGCTGACCCCGCCGTGCTCGTCCCGGCCGATGCGGCCGAGCTCCTCGAGGTCACGCTTCAGGCGTTCCTTGTTGATGCGGATGTCCATCGTTGTCCTCCTCGCCAAATCGGGACACAAGACCTTGTCCCTCATCTCGCCCTAGATCGGGGACACGATACTCTGTCCCCAATTTCGCGAAAGCGTTACGGCTGAAAGACCTCACGAAATAGGGGACAGAGTATCATGTCCCCAACAAGCGCGAGCATGTCCAGCACCGCCCGCTCGATGCCGACCACGGCCGCCCGGGCGACGATGGAGAAACCGATGCTGAGCTCGGCGATCTCGGGGATGGCGACGATCGGACCGACGTTCCGATAGTCGAGACCGTGGCCGCCGTGGACCTCGAGGCCGATCTTGCGGCCGAATTCGGCCGCCTTCCGGACGGCCTCGAGAGCCTTCTCCCGCGCCGGCCCTTCCCTGAGGTCGGCGTATTGGCCGGTGTTGATCTCGATGAGGTCGACGCCGATCTCCCGCGCCGCCTTGATCTCCTCGAGATTCGTGTCGATGAAGATACTCGTCCGGATGCCCGCCTTCCCCAGCGCCTTGACGTGCGGGCCCAGGACCTTCCGGTTCGCCGCGACCTTCAGTCCGCCTTCTGTCGTCAGCTCTTCCGGACGCTCGGGCACGAGAGAGACGACGTCGGGCCGGATCTCGAGGGCGATTCCCTTCATCTCGTCCGTCGCGGCCATCTCCACGTTGAGCTTGGTCTTGACGGCGTCCCGCAGGAGCCGCAGGTCCCGCTCCGTGATGTGCCGCCGGTCGCCGCGGATATGGCAGACGATGCCGTGGGCGCCGGCCTGCTCGGCGAGCAGGGCGACGAGCACGGGCTCGGGTTCCGTGGCCTTGCGGGCCTGCCGCAGGGTCGCGAAGTGGTCGATATTGACGGCGAGTCTCATGTCATTTCTCCCCGATGCGCCGGCGGACGGCCTCGGCGACCAGCGTCGCGCACGACTCGACGGTGGCCCGGTCGCGGGCTTCGACCATGATCCGGGCCAGCGGCTCCGTCCCCGAGTAGCGAAGGTCGACGCGGCCGTCCCGGCCGACGTGGCTGCGGACGACATCGACCGCGGCCATGACCTCCGCGAGCTCCGAGAAGTCGGGTTTCCTCCGGACGCGGACGTTGACGAGCGTCTGGGGGAACTCGGTCATCCCCTGGACGAGGGAGGCCAGCGTCGCGCCCCGCTCGACCATGACCTCGAGCATCCGCAGCGAGGTCAGGAGGCCGTCGCCCGTCGGCAGGTCGTCGAGGAAGATCGTGTGGCCGGACTGCTCGCCGCCGAGGTTGGCGCCCCGCGCCACCATCTCCTCGTGGACGTACTTGTCGCCGACCTTGGCCCGGACGAGGCTGATGCCGCGCTCCTCGAGGGCCCGCTCGAGTCCCATGTTGCTCATGCTCGTCGCCACGACCTCGTTCGTCCGCAGGCGGCCCGTCTCCTTCATGTGCAGGGCCTGGACGAAGAGCGTGTGGTCGCCGCTGAGAAGGCGTCCGTCCCCGTCCACCCAGAGCGCGCGGTCGGCGTCCCCATCGTAGGCGATGCCGATGGCCGCGCCCGTCTCGCGCACCCGCGCGGCCAGACCCTGGGGATGGAGAGAGCCGCAGCCGGCGTTGATGTTCCGGCCGTCGGGCGAGGCGTTGATCGCCTCGATCTCGAAGCCGAGCGCCTGGAGGATCCGCGGGGCCAGGAGGGAGCTCGCCCCGTTGGCGCAATCGACGACCACCTTGAGCCCGGCCGCCCCGGCCGCCGGCCGGAAGCGGCCGGAGATGTAATCGACATAATCGCCGGCCAGGGCGCCGTCGACCTCGACGTCTTCTTCGCGGCCGGGCAGCCGGCCCCGGCCTTCGAGCACGACCGCTTCGATCTCGAGCTCCCATTCGTCCGGGATCTTGACGCCGAGCGGCGAGAAGACCTTGATGCCGTTGTCCTCAAACGGATTATGGGAGGCCGAGATGACCGCGCCGGCCGAGAAGCCGTGCGTCTTTGTCAGGTACGAAACGGCCGAAGTCGGGATGATCCCGGCCGAGACGGCCTCGCCGCCGGCGACGCGCACCCCCCGGGCGAGCGCCCGCTCCATCCACGGACCCGACTCCCGCGTGTCCCGGCCGATGAGCAGCCGCGTCCCGAGCCCCTTCGATTCGAGCAGGCCGACGAGGGCTTGTCCGAGCCGGGAGATCGTCGGGGGGTCGAGGGGGTAGTGTCCTGCGACCGCCCGGACGCCATCTGTTCCGAAGAGCTTCTTCTTCATGATGTTAGGACTTCTTCTTTTTCCTGGCCGGCGGCACGGGCGCCGCCTTGTCCGATTCGATCGTGACCGAGACCCGGGCTCTCGTTTGAGGCAAGACGAACCGGAGCTCCGGCCGGGGGAGAATGATGTCGGCGTCGAAGATGGTCGAGTCGGACAGGCCCGCGACGTCGACCGGCGCCGTCACAGCGGCGTCGCTGGCCTTGATCCGGCTTTCGGGCCCCTGGACGGCGACCTTGGTCGGCTCGATCTCGATCCGGGCGACGCGGAAGCCCGCGGCGGGCTTGCCGCGGACCGTGGCGTGGACCTCGAGCGAGGCCTCGGCCGTTCTCTCCAGCTTGATCGTCACCCGGGAGGGCGAGATCTTGACCACCTCGGCCCCCTGCGGCACGGCGATCATCGATGCGTTGAGGGCGTACTCCTGCTGCAAGACGGTGGCCCGCTCGAGATCCAGGCTGGCCACGAGACTCGATGGCCCGATCTCGCCCAGCAGGCGCTTGGGCGCCCGGAGGGTGACGTCGACCGTCCGCGCCGGCCGCTCGACGATCTCCAGACCGGCGGGGACGTTGCGGGTCTCGAGCGGGATGGTCAGCGATTTCTCGGATGACATCTTTTCGGACGGGACGAGCAGAAGCCACAGTCCGAGGGCCAGACCGAGCGAGACGAGCTTCAGCTTCCAATCCCGGGCGACCCAGCGGGCCAGCGTGCGTCTCACCGGTCCCTCAGGTAGCCGAGCAGGCGTTTTTCCATGGCGTCCTTGTCGCCGAAGCGCTCGAGCTGGCCCCGGATGGCCAGCGAAACGGTCCCGGTCTCCTCGGAGACGACGATGACCGCGGCGTCGGTCTCCTCCGAAAGGCCGATGGCGGCGAGGTGGCGGGTCCGCGTCTGGAACGGGCTCTTCAGGCGGTGGGACGCCGGCAGCGGCAGGAGGCAGGCGGCCGCGAGGATCTTGTCGCCCTTGATGATCACCGCGCCGTCATGGAGGGGCGAATGGGGGAAGAAGATCGAGACGAGGAGGTTTTTGGACAAGACCGCGTCGACCTCGGCCCCGCGGTCGGCGTAGCCCGAGAGGGAGATCTCCTTCTCGATGGCGATCAGGGCCCCGATCTTTTTCTGGGACAGGAAGTCGATGGCCTGGAAGAGGTCGTCGATCTTTTCCTGGAAGGAGCGGAGGGTGAAGGGCTTGCGGAAAGTCCGCGAGCCGATCTCGGTCAGGAACCTCCGGATCTCCGCCTGGAACAGGACGATGATGGCGATGATCAAATAGTTGACGAAGGACCGGATGATGCGGTTGGAGACGCTGAGGCGGCCCCAGACCGTCAGCAGATAGAGGGCGCCGATGAGCGCCAGCCCCACCGCGGCCTGATAGGCCTTGGTGTCGCGGATGAGCAGGAGGATGTAATAGATCATGAAGGCGATGAGCAGGATGTCGAGGACGTCGAGGACCGTGATCCCCCGGACGATCGTCCAGACCTCAGCGAACATGGCCGACCTTCCCGTCCGCGTCCGCGGCGGCGCCGGTGTCGTCTTCGCCGGCTGCCAGGATGGCCTCGGCCGAGCGGACGGCCCGGGCGACCGGCCCGACGTCGTGGACCCTCAGGATGTGGGCGCCGCGCTCGACGGACAGGACCGCCGCGGCGATCGTCCCTTCGAGTCTCTCGTCCGGCGGCAGCCCGAGGATCTTCCCGAGGAAGGCCTTCCTCGAGAAGCCGAGGAGCAGAGGCCGGCCGAGCCCGTGGAAGAGCTCCTGACGGCGCAGGATCTCGAGGTTGTGGTCGAACGACTTGCCGAAGCCGATGCCGGGGTCGACGATGATGCGCTCACCGGGAATGCCCGCGGCCACGGCGACGCGGATCCGTTCGGCCAGGAAGTCCCTGATCTCGCCGATGAGGTCGTCGTAGCGGGGGGATTGCTGCATCGTCAGAGGCGTTCCCTGCATGTGCATCAGGACGACGCCGGCGCCCGAGCGGGCCACCACCCCCGGCATGGCCGGGTCGAAGCGGAAGGCGCTCGTGTCGTTGACGATGTCGGCCCCGGCGTCGAGGGCGGCCCGGGCCACGGCGGCCTTGGTCGTATCGACCGAGAGGAGCGCTTGCGTCTTCCGGCGCAGGGTCCCGATGACGGGCACGACCCGGCCGATCTCCTCGGCTTCGGGGACGGGCCGGGAGCCGGGGCGCGTGCTCTCCCCGCCGATGTCGATGATGTCCGCGCCTTCGGAGGCGAGCTCCAGGCCGCGGTCGACCGCCTTCGCGGTGTCGAAGTAGGTCCCGCCGTCCGAAAAGGAATCGGGGGTGACGTTGATGACGCCCATGAGCCAGGTGCGCGGGCCGAGAGCGAAACGCCGCCCCCTGATCTCCAGGGCGCGCGTTTCTCTTCTCATGGTCCTCGCCCGGTCCTGTCTCAGCTCTGGCCGCGCGGCTCCTCCGGCGTGCCGGCCGCCGGGGCAAAGGCCGTTCCTTGGACCGGGGCCACTTTCTGGGTCTCAGCGATGGCGTTGATCTCGTCGGAGCTCAGGGATTCCTTCTCGAGCAGCATTTCGGCGATCTTGACGAGCTTGCCCCGGTTGGCTTCGAGCAGCTCCTGAGTGCGGTGCAGGCTGCGCGTGACGATCTTCTTGACCTCGTCGTCGATGCGCTCGGAGGTCTTCTCGCTGAAGTTCTTGTTCACGGCCAGGTCGCGTCCGAGGAAGATGAGGTCGTCGCGTTCGCCGAAGGTCAGGGGACCCAGGTCCGACATGCCCCACTGGCAGACCATCTTGCGGGCGATCTCGGTCGATTTCTCGAAGTCGTTGGCCGCGCCCGTCGTCGTCTTGTTCAGGAACATCATCTCGGCCACGCGGCCGGCCATGAGCACCGAGAGCTGCGCTTCGAGGTATTCCTTGGTGTACGTGTAGCGGTCGTCGAGGGGCAGCTGCTGGGTCAGGCCCAGGGCCAGGCCCCGCGGGATGATCGTGACCTTGTGGATGGGGTCGGCTTCGGGAATGAGAGCGGCGGTGAGGGCGTGGCCGGCCTCATGGAAGGCCGTGTTCCTCTTCTCCTCGTCGCTGATGATCATGCTCTTGCGCTCGACGCCCATGAGGACCTTGTCCTTGGCCGATTCGAGGTCCTTCATCGTGACCTTGTCCTCGCCTTGGCGGGCGCCGAGCAGGGCCGCTTCGTTGACGAGGTTGGCCAGGTCGGCGCCGCTGAAGCCGGGCGTCGAGCGGGCCAGGACCTTGAGGTCGACGTCTTCGGCCAGGGGGACCTTGCGGACGTGGACGCCGAGGATGTCCTCGCGGCCCTTGACATCGGGCATGTTGACGATGATGCGGCGGTCGAAGCGCCCGGGCCGGAGAAGGGCGCTGTCGAGGATGTCGGGGCGGTTGGTCGCGGCGATCAGGATGATGCCCTCGTTCGAGTCGAACCCGTCCATCTCGACGAGGAGCTGGTTGAGCGTCTGTTCGCGTTCATCGTGGCCGCCGCCGAGCCCGGCGCCGCGCTGGCGGCCCACGGCGTCGATCTCGTCGATGAAGATCAGGCACGGGGCGTGCTTCTTGCCCTGGTCGAAGAGGTCGCGGACCCGCGAGGCGCCGACGCCGACGAACATCTCGACGAAGTCCGAGCCGCTGATGGAGAAGAAAGGCACGTCGGCCTCGCCGGCCACGGCCCGGGCCAGGAGGGTCTTGCCGGTGCCGGGCGCGCCGACGAGGAGGACGCCCTTGGGGATGCGGCCCCCAAGGCGCGTGAACTTGCGGGGCTCCCTGAGGAACTCGATGATCTCGCCGAGCTCGTATTCGGCCTCCTCGACCCCGGCGACGTCCTTGAACGTCACCTTCTTCTGCTGGGCGGAGAAGAGCTTGGCCCGGCTCTTGCCGAAGGCCATGGCCTTGTTGCCGCCCGACTGCATCTGGCGCATGAAGAAGACCCAGAAGAGGATGAGCAGGAGGATGGGGAACCAGCTCATAAGGATGGTGAAGATCGGGCTCCGGGAGGTGTCCTTGACGACGATGTTGACCTTGTTGTCGCGGAGGATCTTGATGAGATCGGTGTACCCCGCGGGCAGGATGGTCTTGAAGGTCTGGCCGTCCGTGAACTTGCCGCGGACCCCGTTCTCCTGGATGGTGACCTCTTCGACCTTGCCCTGCTCGACCTCGGTCATGAACTGGGAGAAGGTGACCTCCTTCTTGGCCATGGCCGGGGACTGCAGGAGGCTCCAGGCGAGGATGATGATGATCCCGGCCGAGATCCAGAAAAGGAGACTCCGCATCGGTTTATTTTTAGTCTGAGGCATAATTCTCCGTCCTTTTGAAGAAACATTTTAGCACGATTCGGCGCGGAATGACAGGGGGGAATTGACGGTGGTTCGCGGGCGGTGGTATAGAAGAGGGCATGAACCTCCACCCCATCGATCTGGTCATCATCGCCGTCTACCTTTTGGCCGTGGCCATGGTCGGCGTCGTCGTCCGCAAGCGGGCGACGAAGAAGCTCGATTCGTTCTATCTCGCCGACCGCAACGTGCCCTGGTGGATGCTCGGTCTCTCGGGCTGCTCGAGCTACATCGACATCGGCGGGACGATGTCCATGATCGGGCTTATCTTCTACGTCGGGCTCAAGTCGATGTGGGCGACGCACATCTTCTGGGGCTGGTTCATCATCTGCTTCTACATGGCCTTTCAGGCCAAGTACATCCGCCGGTCCGGGGTCATGACCTTCGCCGAGTGGAACGAGACGCGCTTCGGGTCGGGCAAGGATGCCGAGGCCGCCCGGCTCACGGCGGCCATCTTCCTGCTCGTGCTGATGATCTGCAACCTGATGTTCATCAGCGTCGGCACGGGCAAGTTCGTCGAGGAGTTCCTGCCCCTGCCGCGCTGGGAGGCGACGCTCATCGTCCTGACCGTCGTCGGGATCTACGTGACCCTGGGCGGCTTCTTCGGCGTCATCCTCACGGACATCTTCCAGACGCTCCTCATCGGCGTCGGGGCGGTCATCATGGGGGTCATGGTCTTCGCCAAACCGGCCGCGACGACCTTCATCCATAAGGACCCCGGCTGGTTCTCGCTCGCGCCGACATGGACGCTGTGGTCGGGGTTCGCGGCGGAGACGCCGCCGGCCTACCAGCATTTCGGGATGTTCGGGCCGCTCATGGCGGCGGGCTTCTTTTGGATGATCTTCCGCATCCTGGCCGGGCCGAACGTCTGGGACTTCCAGTTCTTCCTGACCACGAAGTCGCCGCGCGACGCCCAGCTCGCCGCGGGGATGTGGACGGTCGGCTACAACCTGCGCTGGGTCCTCGGCGTCTCTTTCATGGTCCTGGGGATCTTTTATCTGGGGACGCAGGCGGGGTTCGACGCCGAGAAGATCATGCCCCTTGTCCTGCTGAAGATGCCGGTCGGGCTGCGCGGCCTGTTCATGGCCGTGCTGCTGGCGGCCCTGATGTCGACGATAAGCGCCATGATCAACGTCACGAGCTCCGTCGTCATCAACGATTTCATCAAGCGCTATATCGCCAAGGACCTGAGCCAGAAGAAGCTCGTCCGGCTGGGGCAGGTCGCCTCGGTCGTGGCCGTCCTCATCGGATTCGTCTTCTCGCTCTCCTTCACGAACATCGTCACGGCCTGGGAGATGATGGTCTTCGTCGTCGTCACGGTCATCCTCGTGCCGGCGACCTTGAGGTGGCACTATTGGCGCTTCGGGGCCAAGGCCTTCGTCTGGAGCATGGGCGTCTCGGCCGTCCTGATCTCGCTCCGGCTGATCTTTATCAAGGGCCTCCACGCCTCGGCCTCGCTGGCCATCGACGTGGGTCTCGGCCTCGTGACGACGCTCGTCATGGCGGCCCTGACGAAACCCGCGGACATGGAGGTCCTGGTCAAGTTCTATGCCAAGGTCCGGCCGTTCGGGTTCTGGGGCCCGGTCCGCAGGGAATGCGTCAAGCGGGGGCTCGTGCCGGCCAAGGACAAGATGCCGAAGATCGACATTCTTAACGGATTTATCACGGCCGGACTTCCAGTTCTCGCTGGCCATCCTGCCGTTCTACCTGTTCATGCGGAACTGGAAACACCTGGGGATCTGGACCGGCGCCGCGGCCGCGATCGCGGTCGTCCTGTACTTTACGTGGTACAAGAACCTGCCCAGCAAAGATGAAATCTAATTCGGTGACACACAACTAAATACACCTAATTATCCGGGGGGACCATGCGGCGCGGAGGGGCCAGAAATGCATAGAATCAGGAAGACAGGTTTCGATGATATGCCGATAGCCGGAGATAGACTCAGCCAGCGAAGCGAATTAAGTGCATTTAGTTGTGTGTCACCGAAACTAACGGTTCACCTAATCTGCAACGCGCATCTCGATCCGGTGTGGCAGTGGCGGTGGGACGAGGGCGCGTCGGAGGCGCTGGCGACCTTCCGGAACGCCGTCGACATCCTCGACGAGCATCCCTCGCTCATCTTCTGCCACAACGAGGCCGTCCTCTATCAATGGGCCGAGAGGCTCGACCCGGCCCTCTTCGACGACATCCGCCGGCTCGTCAAGGCCGGGCGCTGGGCCATCGCGGGCGGCTGGTTCATTCAGCCGGACGTCAATCTGCCGGGGACGGAGTCGCTCGTTCGGACGATCGCCGAGGGCCGGAGATACTTCCGCGAACGCTTCGACGCCGCGCCCCGCGTCGCCTACAACTTCGATTCCTTCGGCCACAGCGGCGGGCTGCCGCAGATCCTGCGTCTCGCCGGCTACGAGATGTACATCCACATGCGGCCCCAGGCGGACGAGCTCACGCTTCCGGCCGACCTCTATCGTTGGCGCGGCGTTGACGGCTCGGTCATCCCGGCTTACCGCATCGCCGTCGGTCTCTATCACACCGAGCACGACAACATCGAGGACCGTCTACGCGCCGGAGTCGAGCTGGCCCTGAAGCACGGCCGCGACGTGCCCGTTTTCTGGGGCCTCGGCAACCACGGCGGCGGAGCGACCCGCCGCGACCTCGAAGCGATCGAGGCCTTCGCCGCCCATGAATCGCGCGTCCGCATCGTCCACAGCACGCCCGACCGGTTCTCCGACGCGGTCAAGGAGGCCGCCGCCGTCGCCCCGGTCCATGGGGGTGATCTCAACCGCTGTTTTACAGGATGCTATACCTCTCTGTCACGCCTCAAGAGGCAGGCGGTCGCAGGCCTGGGGCGCCTCGTCCAAGCGGAGGCGGCGACAGCTGCGGCCTCGTGGCTCGTCCCGACGGCCGGCCCGGGCCCGGATCTGGCCGAGGCCTGGAAGGCGCACATATTCAATGATTTTCACGACATCCTGACCGGCACTTGCGTCGAGCCTGCCGAGCGCGACGCCCTGGGTCTCTACGGACGGGCCGAGGACATCAGTCGCGACGCCGCCCTGCGGTCCCTCGCCTTCCTCAATCGCGGCAGCCGCAACAGCCCATCGCTTCCTGTCACCGTCTTCAACTCCAATCCCTCCCTCCGCCGCGTCCCTGTCGAATTCGAGTGCATGGCCGACCACCGCCCGTTCTGGAAAGGGAAGTGGCGCATGCGGCTCTTCCGGACCGACGGCCGCGAAGTCGCGTGTCAGGAAGAGCAGCCGGAGTCGCTCCTGCCGTTCAACAACTGGCGCCGGAGGATCAGCTTCGTCGACGACCTGCCGGGGGTGGGCGTGTCGCGCTACTATCTCAAGGCCTTCGAAGTCCCTGAAAGAAGGGGACCTGAAAAAAGGGGACAGGTGCCGAACGTACGTGTCCCCGTGATCTTTCCGCTCATGCATCGCATCGACCCGAAAAGCGGGTTCGTCGCCTCGCTCAAGCCAGACGGCTTCGCCCGTTCCCTCGCCGGCCCTCTCTTCGAGCCCCTCGTCATCGAGGACACGGCCGATTCGTGGGGAACGGGCCGCGGGAGCTATCGGAAGATCGTCGGGCGCTTCGAGCCGTCTTGCCGGCCCTCCGTCATCGAGCAGGGCCCTATCCGGACGATCACGCGCTCGATCTTCTCGCACCGCAAGAGCCGGCTCGTCATGGACGTCGTGACGTATCCGTCATGGCCCGTCCTCGAGTTCCGTTTCCGCGTCACCTGGAACGAGGAGCGGCGGCGGCTGAAGCTCGGAGTCCCGACGTCCCTGAAATCGTCCACGCTCCTCGTGGAGGTCCCCGGCGGGGCGATCCATCGTCCCGCCGACGGGGACGAGCACGTCCACGGGCGCTGGCTGGTCGTCGAAGGGCTGTCCTCCGGAAAGCCGGCGGCGCTCGGCATCGCTTCGAGCGGCCAACACGGCCTGGATTTCAAGGACGGCGAGCTCCGTCTGTCCGTGCTCCGGAGCTCCGTCTATTGCCACGAGCGGGGATTCGACCTGGATGCTCCGGCGAGCGTGTTCGGACAATTCAAGACGGGGACGCGTACCAAGGGGACTTGTCCCCAGCCATGTCCCCCTTCCTGGAAATTCGCCGACATCGGCGTTCACGAGTTCCGGTTGCTCGTCGCGGCCGGCGCCCCCGCTCCGACCAAGTCGATGATGCCGGGCCTGGCCGACCATCTTGCCGCCCCTCCCGCCGCGTACGCGCATTTGCCCTATGACGCGAAGCGCACCGGCCACGCCGAAACGCTTCTGGCCCTTAAACCCTCCTCCATCCGACTCCTTGCCTGCAAGCGCTCGCGGGACGGATCAGCGCTCATCGTCAGGCTCCAGGAAGCGGCGGGGAAGAAGACGAAGGCCGAGCTCGAGGTTTCGCTTCCCGCCGGCCCAGAGAGGGGACGCAGCACAAAGGTCCCTCTGCCTCTCACCTTGGCCCCGTTCGAGATCAGGACCCTGCGCATCGAAAAAGACGGCTCTTGGCGAGCTGTCCGCATCATTGAAGAGGACTGACCCGGCGCGGGGAAAGTCGGCTTATAGAAAACCCTCGGACACCCACCATCGGGACATGTCCCCCAGACTGTTCCCCTTACTTGATCGCCACGCCCATCGTATCGCGGTGCCAGTCGATGAGCGTCCTCATATAGGGCCCGATGTCGTCGGCGCTCTTGAACCCCGCTTTCCGGGCCGCCGCTTCCCGCTGCTCTTTGGTCAGGCCGCTCGACCCCGCCCAGTGCTGGAGGTCGCGGTAGCAGCCGAGCGTGAACAGGTCCCACGAGGCGCCCTGGTCGCGGACGAAGATCATGTTGTAAGGCCTTCCCGATTCGACCGCGTAGACGTTCTCCATCTCCCGCTCTTTGTAGAGCTCCTCCTGCTTCCCCGGAAGCGAGACGAAGATCTCGATGTGGTAATATCCCGTCCCTTCGAAGGCCTTCTTCACGATGTCGAGCGACGGTCCGACTACGAACAGATCTTCCTTCCAGGATGAGCACTGGTCGAGATGGCCGGCGAAATCTCCCCAGGAAAGACCCGACGCCGCGGCGGCCTTATCTCGCCGGGCCACCCGCCTCTTGGCATAGTAGTCCGTGTAGCTGCCCATCGGCGTGAGGAGCATGAGGTCCCATTGGTCGCCTTGGGTATGGCGCCACCACAAAGGAGCCGGGTCGCCCGCGGCTTCGATGACCGCCATCCGCCCCTTGTAAAGCGCGATAAGGTCCAGAAGCTTCCCCGGCGCCGCCCGCACAAACGTGGTCCTATAAAGGTATGTGGGTTTTGCCGTCGTCGGGCCTTCCGCCCGGGACATCGTCCCGATCGTGAAGAGCGCGAGTGCCAAGCCGGCCAGGAGCAGCGCCGTTCCTTTGGGGTGTTTTCTCATGTGTCCTTCTTTCTTGGGCCCATCTTACTGAAATTCTCGGATTTGAAAAGGGGGTGGCACTTGACCGGGCTTCCCGATTCCTCTAATAATTGGTGAGGTTTGAGCGCGCCATGACCACGATTCCGCGGCCTCTCGCCATCCTCGTCCTTGCCGCGGCCACCCTCGCCTCCGCCTGCAAACCCTCCGCCCGGCCCAAGGATCTCAACGTCCTTCTCGTGACGATCGACACCCTGCGCCCGGACCGGCTCAGCTGTTACAGCCCGAAATACCTCCAAACCCCTCAGATCGACGCCCTGGCCGCGCGCGGCGTCGTCTTCGAGCGGGCCTTCGCCCACGCGCCGCTGACGCTGCCTTCCCACGCGAGCATCCTGCTCGGCTCGACCCCGCTCGCCCACGGCGCCGACGACAACGGCATGCGCGTCGTGCCGCGCGGCGTGCCCAGCCTGCCCAGGACCCTCAAGGCCGCCGGCTACGCCACCGGCGCGTTCGTCAGCGCCTTTCCCCTCGACGCCCGCTTCGGCCTGAACGAAGGATTCGACGTTTACGACGACAAGTATCCCGCCCGGGCCGCGGCCGCGCTCGACTTCCCTGAGCGGCCGGCCGAAAAGACGCTCGCCGCCGCCCTGGACTGGCTGGCCGCCCAGAATGGCCGCTGGTTCCTCTGGATCCACCTCTTCGACCCGCATGCGCCCTACGCGCCGCCGGAGCCCTACGCCTCCCGCTTTGCCGCCGACCCCTATTCCGGCGAAGTCGCCTACGTCGACGGGACGCTGGGCAAGCTTTTCGGCGCCATCGACGCCCGCGGCGAGTCGGGCCGGACGCTCGTCGTCCTGACCGCCGACCACGGCGAATCTCTCGGCGAACACGGCGAGATGACCCACAGCTACTTCGCCTACAACTCGACGCTCTGGGTGCCGCTCGTCGTCTCCGCTCCCGGCCTCAAAGCCGCCCGTGTCGAGGATCTCGTCAGCCACGAGGACATCTTCCCGACGGTCTGCGACCTGCTCGGGCTCCCAAAACCCGCCGATCTGCCCGGCCGCACCTTCCGCCCTCTTCTCGAAGGCCGGCCGCGAAAAGCCCGGCCCGTCTATTTCGAGGCCCTCGAAGCCTACTATCATCGGGGCGCCGCGCCTCTGCGGGGAGTGATCTCCGGTTCCATGAAATTCATGGATTCCCCGATCCCGGAACTCTACGATCTCGTGACGGACTTCGACGAATCCAGAAATCTGGCTTCGACGACGGACCTCGCTCCCTACCGGAAGATCCTCGAAAAGACGATGGGCGGCGAAACCGTGACCTCCGGCGGCCGCGCCTCCCGGCTGACCGACCGCGAGACCGCCGAGCGCTTGCGGAGCCTCGGCTATGCCTCCGCGCCTCCCGCGCCGGCCAAGAAGTCCTTTGGCATCGCCGAAGACCTCAAGACGCTCCTCCCGTCCGAGCAGAAGCTCGTCCAAGCGGCCCAGCTCGCGAAGGACGGCAAGCCCGACGAGAGCGTCAGGCTCCTCGAAGATCTCATCCAGTCCCGTCCCGATCTCACCCGGGCCTATGCCCAGCTGGCCGAGCTCCAGTATTCCCTGGGCCGGAAGGACGCCCACCTCCGGGCGCTCGAGCAGGGGACCCTCGCCAACCCGGGAGACTTCACCCTGGTCTCCGCTTACGGCGTCGCCCTGGTCGAATACGGCGACTTCGGGCGCGGCATCGACGTCCTCGGCCGCGCCGTCGCCCTCTTCGACCAGGACCCGAAAGTCTGGGGCTCTCTCGCCGAAGCTTACTGGAAGACGGGCGAGTTCGAGAAGGCCGACGAGGATTTTCGCAAGGCCCTCAGCCTCGCCCCCGGCGACGCCGTCATCAACGGCAACTACGGCAACTTCTGTGTCGCCTGGGGACTGAAGACCCGGCAGGCCGACTTCGTCAAGCGGTCCTTCCCCTATTTCGAAACGGCTTTGGCCACGGACCCGTCGCTCGCCTCGGTCCACAACGGTCTCGGCGGGGCTTGGAAGCTCGTCGGGGACACGGCCAAGGCGATCGCCAGCTGGGAAAAGGCCGTCGCGCTCGATCCGAGCTACGACCTTCCCGTCTACAATCTCGGCCTGGCCCTGCTCGAGACGGGGGACAAGGCGCGGGCCTTGGACCTTTTTCGGAAATATCTCGTTCTCAAGGGCGACGCCATCACCCCCGAGGAGAAACGCGATGTCCAATCGCTCATCGACCAGTGCCGGAAGTGACATGACCCGCCGCGAGATCGTCAAGGCCATCGTCGGCCTCAAACCGGCCCCGCGCTGCGGGCTCTGGCTCGGCAACCCTCACGCCGACAGCTGGCCGGGCCTGCACCGTTACTTCGGGACGACGACCGAGGAGGAGTTCCGCCGCAAGCTCGGCGACGATTACCGTTGGATCTCGCCGAGCTTCGCCGAGACGACCTTCCCGACGAAAGCCTCGAAGGGGATCTTCAACTGGAACTGGGAGGCGGGCAAGGCGAGCCACGGCCAGGCCGGCCCGCTGGCCGAGGTCGAGACGCCGGCCGAGCTCGACCGCTTCGATTGGCCCGATCCGGCCATCCTCGATTTTTCCGAGACGCTGCGCGCCCTCGACGCGGCCGGTCCCCACTACCGCGCCTCCGGTTTCTGGACGCCGTTCTTCCACGACCTCATGGACTTCTTCGGCATGGAGGCCTACTTCATCAAGATGCGGACCAATCCCGAGGTCATCGAAGCGGCCACGGACCGGGTCTGCGGCTTCTATTACCAGGCCAACGAGCGCTTCTTCGACGCCGCCGGGGACCGTATCGACGCCCTCTTCTTCGGCAACGACTTCGGCACCCAGCTCGACCTGATGATCAGCCCGGCGCTCTTCGACCGCTTCATCCTGCCCTGGTTCCAGAAGCTCACCGCCCAGGCCCACCGGCGCGGCTACCAGGTCGTCCTCCATTCCTGCGGCTCGATCCACCGGGTCATCCCCAAGCTCATCGCCTCGGGCGTCAACTGCCTCCACCCGCTCCAGGCCAAGGCCGCGCACATGGACGCCGAGACACTGGCCCGGGATTTCGGGGGGAAGATCGCCTTCCTCGGCGGGGTCGACACCCAGCGCATCCTTCCCCTCGGCACGCCCGAGGAGGTCAAGGCCGAGGTCCGGCGGGTCAAGGCCGTCCTCGGGCCCCATCTCATCGTCAGCCCCAGCCACGAGGCCATCCTGCCCGACGTCCCGCCGCGCAACGTCGCGGCTATGGCCGAGGCCGCGGTCGAGTGACGGTCTCTCCCACGGGCCTCGCCTCCTTGCGGCGCTTGACCGGAAGTGCGTTTATCCCTATAATCCCGTTTTTTTAAGGAACATACCGGCAGCAGGCTATTGACGTGAATTCGAACGGCAAGAAAGAGAACATCCTGACCTCCTGGAAGGAGATCGCCGCCTATCTCGACCGGGATGTCCGGACCTGTGTCCGTTGGGAGCAACGCTACGGGCTTCCGATCCACCGTCTGGAACGCGATTCCAAAGCCAAGGTCTTCGCCTACAAAGAACAGATCGATGGATGGCTGGCCAAGCGGTCGGCCGGCGAAGTGCCCGCAGCCAACGGAAGGGACTCATTGCGGCTTCTTGTTTCGGCCGTTGCCGCTCATTTTCGTCCTCGGCGTCTTCGCCGCCGCGGCCTATTTCCTCTTCTTCCGGCCGACCGGCCCGGCGGATTTCCACATCCGCGGCTCCGAGCTCGTCATCGTCGACGGGCGGGACAAGGAGCTCTGGCGCTTCGACACCAAGTTGGCCCAACTCGAAACGGAGAGCACGTACCGCGATCACTTTCAGGAGAAGAAACGCGGGACCGACTATGTGCCGATCTGGCCATTCATCGTGATCCGCGACATCGACGGAGATTCCCGCTCCGAGATCCTCTTCAGCACTCAGACAAAGCTCGAAAACGGGGAAGGCACCCTGATCTGCTTCGACGACCACGGCGTTGAAAAGTGGCGCTTTGAGGCCGGGGCCAAGCTTGCTTTTGGCGCCCGTGAAATCCGGCAGGAGTTCCGGATCTTCGGATTCGACGTCGACGATTTCGACGGAGACGGAACGCTGGAGACCCTCGTCCACTCCTTCCACCACCTGGACTGGCCCTGTCAGGTTGTTCTTCTGGGTCCGTCCGGCAAGCTCGAAGGTGAGTACTGGAACGCCGGCTACCTTATGGACGGCTCCGCCGGCGACGTCGACGGCGACGGGCAGAAAGAGCTCGTCCTTTCCGGGGTCAACAACGAGTACCGCCGGGGCTGCTTGGCCGTCTTCAAGCCCGGACAGTTGCGCGGGTCCTCTCCCCAGAAAGACGAGGCGTACCGTTTCGCCGGCTTCGGTGAAGGCGGACAGTCCGCCTATGTCCTCTTTCCAAACAGCGAGATCCATGAGGCCATTCAAGTGATCGGCGATCCGGTCAATAGTTTCGTGATCCACGATGGCCAAGGGCTGACCGCCGTGACCACGGAAACGCAGATCTTTTACGACCTCGACCGGCTGCTCGTCTGCCGGGACATCACTCTGAGCAATTACCTCCAGATCATTTACGAGAAGCTCAGCCTCCAAGGCAGACTCCTGCCGGCTCTCGACGAGAATTATCGGAAGCGCCTAGCGAGCGATCTGCTTTACTATCAAGGGGGGCATTGGCTCCCGGCTCCGCCGGCCGTCGTCTCAGCGAAGGCGCGCAAAGATCGGTGACCCCGGCCCGGCCTTCAAGCCGCGGCCCATCCGGATGACATAGGTCCTCCGGACCGGCCCGGTCCATTCGACAAGGCAACGATCCCCGATTCGTTCGAGACGGAAGATCGTCCGGCCCTCCTCCTCGAAAAGAGTCGACCATGACGGCCCGGAAGGAGCCGGGTAGAGCACGGCTTCAAGCGGGTCGATGCGTCCTTCCGGGATCCGCACGGCGCCTTTCATCATGGGAATGACGGCGCCGGCCCGGACGAAGAGCGGCATGATGTCCAGTCGGGCCGAAGCCTCGATGACCGCCGGCCCCCGGTGGGTCCTGCCCGTCCAGAAGTCGATCCATTCGCCCCGGGGGAGGTAGACGGACATGCGCGGTGGCCCTGACCGGCGGCCGCTCCCATGCTGGAGTTCTTTGACCTTGCGGATGACCGGTGCCACCAATAGCGACGGTCCGAACATGTATTCGTGGTCCCAAGCCGCGGCGTTCGGGTCGTCCGGAAAAGCCAGTGGCAGGGCGCGCAGCACCGGCAGGCCCGTTTCGCGCGCTTCGAGCGCCGCGCTCCGGATGTACGGGAAGAGCCGGTATCTCCATCCAACAAACTTCCTGACGATGGCCAAAGCCTCGTCCCCGAACAGCCACGGCTCGCGCGGCGAATCGCCGTGCATGCGGCTGTGGGACGAGAAAAGCCCGAACTGGGCCCAACGGACATACAGCTCAGGGTCGGGGGTCCCTCGGTAGCCGCCGATGTCGTGGCTCCATAGCGCGAGGCCGGACATGCCGGCCGAGAGCCCGCCGCGGATCGTCGCGGCCAGGCTGTCCCAGTCGGAAGCCGGGTCGCCCGACCAGCAGACCGGGAATCGCTGACTGCCCGCAGTCCCGGACCGGCTCCAGACGAGGCCGCGGCCTTTCTCCTCCGCCGTGACCTCGAAGACTGCGCCGTTGTAGAGAAGGGGATAGAGGTTATGGATCTCCGCCCCTGTCCGTCCGTCGTGAAAGCGGGCGTCTTCGGGGATGTCTTCGCCGAAGTCCGTCTTGAAGACGTCGACTCCCGCCCGAAGGACCGGACGGTGGAGGTCTTTGAACCAGGCCCTGGCGTCGGGGTTCGTCAGATCGACGATGGCCACCGGAGCGTTCCAGGTCTCGGCCTTCCCGGCCAGCCGGACCCGGCCGTCGGGACGAGGCGCGAGCGATAATCCATAGTCAATGACATAGACCTTGCCGTCCGGCCTCAGGGCGAAATAGCCCCTGTCTTTTCCGTATTCGAAGAGCTCGCTCTCGACGGAGACGTAGGGATGTTCCCAGAGACAGAGCTTGAGACCGAGTCCGTGGATGCGCCGGACGAGTCCCTCCGGGTCCGGGAACGCGCCGCGGTCCCATTCGAAATCGCAGTACTTCCGCCAGCGCATCCACCAGGGATCGATGTGGATGACATCGGCGGGCAGGCGATGACGCTCGATGCCCTCGAGCAGGGCTTCGATCGAGGCCTGGTCCCGATAAGTCCCGCCCGAGGACAGCCACAGTCCGAAAGACCACCCGGGAACGGCCGGGGCCCGTCCCGTGATCGTCGTGTAGGCGGCCAGGATCTTCTCCGGCCGCGGACCGTGAAAGACGTACATCTCGAGGGCCGGCGTTTCCGCCTCGAACGTCCACGACTGGAGGGACGTCGCTCCCAGGTCCCAGGCGATCCGGGCGCTCGAGTCGACGAAGAGTCCGAAGCCGCGGCTGCTCCAAAGAAAGGGAACGTTCTTGTGCGAGCGCTCGCTGGTCGAGCCGAGAGCATCGAGCGTCCAGGTGACGATCTTTTGCCCGGCTTTGTCGAGCCGGGTGAATTTTTCGCCGAGGCCGTAGATCCGCTCGCCGGGGAGGAGATGGAAAGAGGCCCTGACCGACCCGCGGCCGCTTGGAGCCGTGGCGAACCCGAGCGGCGGGACGGACGACCGCCCCAATCCGTCGACGTCGCCGGGATTGTCGGAGAGGAGGGCGTGTCCGTCCCGGTCGACGAATCTCCAGCTGAACGGTTTGAAGCGCACCTCGAGAGCGAGCTCGGGCCCGGTGACGAGAAGACGGCCTTCGCCCGGCTTCGCCGAGAGCCGCACGGGGCGGGCCTCGATAGTCAGGACCATGGAGGTCGGCCGGGGCGCAGTTGAGCCGGAGGGTGCGACCGAGATCTTCCACGTTTCGCGCGAAACCGCCCGGGCGAGGAGCCGGGCCGCCTTCCCCGTGCTCGTCCGCAGCCGCAGCTCGAGATCGGGCCCGTCGATCTTCCAGCCGGCGACCGAGGCGACGGCTTCGAAATCCGTCGTCGAGCCGCTCACGCGCCCTTCTTCCGTGCGGCCGGTCCGGGCCAGGCGGGATTTCCCGCGTCGAGGAGCGCGTAGATCTCGTCGAGGTCCGTTTCCGGCCAGTCCTCGCCGACAAGGCCGTTGGTGATATCGATGTGCAGGAAGAGACCGCGGGGCGTCGACGCCGCTGCGATCACTTTCCTGACGAAATCGGCCATGCCGCCGAACCGGATGTCCCGGTGAAGCCCGATGCGGCAGGCGAGGACCATCCGGCCGCCGAAGCGGGCCAGGACCTTGTCATAGGGGGCCTCGCTCGCCCCGAATTCGAGGCCCTTCAGGCCGCGGACCTTCTCCAGGCTGGAGAAGAGATGCGTCCAGTCGCCGCAGGAGTGGACGTAGAGGCCGCCGAACGCTTCCGATAGCCGGTTGAGATAGGGGACGCCGAACTCGTCGTGAAGCCCCGGCGAAAGCATCACGGCCACGTCGTTGGCGACCGAGAGGCCCTGCCCGTCCGGCAGCCACGGTTGGAAGGAGCTCGGGACGAATTCGGCCCCGGCGGCGCGGACGAGGTCCCGCTGGGCCGCGGCGAATTCGATCATGAGGTCGGTGACCATGTCGAGCAGCCGGTGGACCTCTTGCGGCGCGGTGATCAGGGCCTCGAGGAAGTCCGTATGGCCGAAAATGAGCGCGGCGTTGTCGAGGGGCCCCTGGATATCGCCGAGCCGGATGGACATCTTCCCGCCCGTCCGCTCCAGGAAGACGCGCGTGTACTCGAGGATGCGGCCGAGCTCGCCGTCGGTCACCTTGGGCCGCACGAGATCGCGGACCTTCTCCGGCCGGTCCCCGATGAGCGGCCGCACCGCCGGGAAGTCGTTCTCCCACCAGACCACCTCGCTGCCGAAAGCGGAGGGAATGGCGATGACCCCGAGAGTCGGGCACAACGCCGGGACGAGGTCGCCGCGAAGCTTCGATTGACCTTCGATCTCTTCGAGCTGCGCGTCGAGGAATTTGACGGGATCGAGAAGCCGGGCCTTGACCGTGTCCTTCCCTTCGGTCGAGAAGAGGGCGCTGCGGATGGGTGCGCCGCCCTTGACCCGCGGGCCGACGTATCCGACGAGGGACCCCGGACGGTCGTCGTTCTCGAGCGCCCACAGCCGGGTCAGGAAGTCCCGCGCGCTCACGCCCGGCCCCACATTTCGGCCGCCTCCATCATGGCGTTGATGTTGGCGATCGGCGATCCCGGCGGGATGTTGTTGCCGTCCTGGATGATGAGGCCGCCGCGCGGTCCGAGCTTTTCGATCACGCGCCGGGTCGCGGCCCGCACCCCGTCCGGCGTCCCGGCATGAATGAGCATCGGATTGACGTTGCCGATGAGGACGACCCGTCCGCCCATGACCGCGCCGATCCGGTCGAGGTCGACCTCGTAGCCGAATCCCTGGAGCTCGTGGATGGCCAGGTCGTCGCGGAAGATCTCGAGCAGGTGGTCGCTCCTGCCGCACATGTGGAGGCTGGCCCGGCCGTCGAAGTGGAAGCGCAGCCGCTGCTCGGACGGCAGCACGACCTCGCGGATAGGTCGCGGCCGAGAGCGAGACGGCCAGGTCGTCCGTCCAGGCGAAGTCCTTGGGCCTGGGGAGTTCCTCCTCCGCCCAGCAGAAGTCGAGGTACTCGATGAGCTTGTCGGTGACGATGCGGAGCAGCTCCCGGACGAAATCCGGGCGCTCTTTGACCGCGATGAAAATCTCCATCTTGCCCATGAGGTCGCCGGCGACGCCGAACGGGCCGTCGGAGGTGTGGGTCAGGGCCGGATTTTCGCCGGGATAGAAGACCGGTCCGCCCAGGAACCTGACGGGATATTTCGCGGCCACGTCCCTCATCGCCCGGCGATAAGCGATCTGCCGGGCGTTGATCCCGGAGTGGACGAAATCCATGGCCTCGAGGCGCCGGAGGTCGGCCTCGCCGGCCACCCAGCCGCGGCCGATCCAGGGGATGTCGTCGTCGGGAAAGATGATGTCGACGCCGAGGCTGCCCGCTTCGAACGAGTTCTGGAAGTCGGTCCAGGCGCCGACCCAAGGCCCGGTGATCGCATAGGCGTCGGTCCGGACGTTCTCGAGAAGCCACTTCTGGGCCAGGATCTGGGTCCGGAGCATGGTCTCGGGGTCGCCGTAATAATCTCGGAAGCGCACTCCGACCTGGGGAACGAGGTAACGGTGAGCGATGGCGGGGACGACAGCGATGCGGTCTGGCCGTTCGAAGCGCCGGGTCTTTTCGATGCGCTCGCGGCGAGCGGCGAGCTCCTCGACCGGGACGCCGATCTCGATCACGGCGGACACGGGCTGTCCCGGCCCCTAATTCCCGACCCGGCGGATCCGGGGGTCGGAGAAGAGATCGTTCGCGTCCGTGCTGGTCGACGAGAACTCCGAGACGACGGCTCCCTTGTCGCCGGCCTGGAACCAATGCAGGGAGTTCGGCGGGAGCGTGTACTGGTCGCCGGGCCGGAGCACGATCTCGTGCCAGACGGTCAGAAAGGACTTGTATTTCCGCGGCACGCGGGCCATCGGCTTCGGGGTGCGCTCGCCGGCGACGTAGAGATA
Organism: Candidatus Aminicenantota bacterium; assembly: GCA_963743205.1. Classification (GTDB taxonomy): domain Bacteria; phylum Acidobacteriota; class Aminicenantia; order Aminicenantales; family Saccharicenantaceae; genus RBG-16-66-30. The sequence continues at coordinate 207,846 of CAVUOW010000005.1, read as the reverse complement.
GACCTCACCGTAGCGGCAGCGGAAGGTTTCTTTTTTGCCCAGGTTCCGTCCGTTGATGCGCGGGTGGCGATGCTCCGGACAGATCTGGCGGGGAAGGAGGATGAGCTCCTTGGCGCAGTAACGGTCGTTGTTTTCGTAGACGATGACCTCGAGGCCGATACGCTTGATGTCGCCGAGGCCGAGGTCGGTGATCTCCAGGCCCTCGAGCTCGTCCCGGGTGACGGCGATGCGGGCTTTCCTGAGCAGGGTCGCGGCGGCCGCCCACACCTGAGCGATGTCTTTGGCTGTCATGGGCCCCTCCAGGCTCAAAGGACGACTTTGTTCCCGGCCTTCCTCAGGGCGTACTGTTCTTCGATCCAGGCGTAGGTCTGGGCCATGCCCGTGCGGAGCGGCGTCGACGGCTCCCAGCCCAGGACGTTGCGGATCATGGTGTTGTCCGAGTTGCGGCCGCCGACCCCTTTCGGGGCGTCGAGGTCGTAGCGCCGCGCGACCTTGAACCCGGCGATCTCCTCGATGATGTCGAGAAGCTCGTTGACCGAGACGAGCTCGTGAGAGCCCAGATTGATGGGCGTCGCGATGAGCTCGTCGCAGTGCATGATCCTATCGATGCCGTTGACGCAGTCCCCGATCCACATGAAGCTGCGCGTCCGCGTGCCGTCGCCCCAGATCTCGACGGCGTACGTGCCGTTGTCTTTCGCCTCGATGACCTTGCGCGAGAGGGCCGCCGGGGCCTTCTCCCGGCCGCCGTCCCAGGTGCCGAAGGGGCCATAGACGTTGTGGAAGCGGGCGATGGCCGTCTTGAGGCCGCGCTCGGCCCAATACTCCTGGCAGACGATCTCCGAAAAGAGCTTTTCCCAGCCGTAGCCGCGCTCGGCGTTGGCCGGGTAAGCGTCGGATTCCTTGAGCGCCCGGCAGACTGGGTGTCTTTCTGGAGGTCGACGTTGTAGGCGCAGGCCGAGCGAGGAGAAGAAGTAACGGCCGGCGCCGGCCCGCTGGGCCGCCTCGATCATATGGGTGTTGATGAGGACGCTTCGCAGGCATTCGATCCGGTAGCGCTCGATGAAGCCCATGCCGCCCATGTCGGCGGCCAAGTTGTAGACTTCGACCGCCCCGTCACAGGCCCTGACGCAGTTGTCGCGGAAGCTGACGTCGAGGACGAGGTTCTCGACGCCCGGCGTCTTCTGGTACCACGCTTCGAGGGGCTTCTTGTCGACGGCCCGGATGTTCGTGAAACCCTTGTCGTGAAAATAGCGGACGAGCGACCCGGCGATGAAGCCGCCGGCGCCGGTGACGACGATGAGGTCGTCCTCTCATGGCCTCTCCTCCCGCGCCGGCGCGTCCCGTCAATGACTCGTCAGCTTGACCTCGCCCTTGCTCGTCTGGGTCGCGGGGATGCTCATGCCCGCGGCGGGAACGTCGATCGACATCTGAGTCGTGGACTCGGAGTTCCCCTTGATGTAGATGCCCTCTTTGACCGCGAAGTACCAGATGTCTTTACCCTTGGTCGTCCCCGAGAAGGTCAGGTCCATGCCCCCCTGGTTGCCGGTGCCCGTGAGGGTCCCGGTGACGTCCGCCGAGATCCGGGCGCACTCCATGCCGTCGATGGTTTCGAAACCCTCGAGGGTGTTGACGTTTTGGAGGTCGACTTTGATGTCCATCGAACCCGTCTTCTCCTCGACCGAGGAGCTCGACGGCCACGTGTCCCCGATCTTGACCGGCTTCCCCGCGAGATCGGGGAAGAAGGTCTTGAAGCCGGAACCCAGATTGCGGGTTTCCCCGGCCATGCTGTAGCTGATGGCTTCGGCGCCGGAAACGTCCACCTCCGAGCCGAGCGGGGAGAGGACCATATCGAACGACTTGCCCTTGACGGAGGTCATGTCCGGTGACATGTCGCCTTGGGCGCTGCTCGTCACCGTCACGGCGATGTCGTCGAGGGTCACGCCCAGGAGGAAGTTCTTGTCCTTGGGCCCCTTCGCTTTGAAGGTGAAGGTGTTCGCTCCCGTGGTATGGGTTTCCATCGATTGGCCCTGGATCTCCATGACCTGGGCCTCTTCGGATTTGCCTTGATAGGTCAGGGCGCGGCCGGCCGGCATCTTGTACTCGAGGACGGCCGTGGTCGGGGCCGCCGGCTTGGGCGCGGCGCCCACGGTCAAGATCAGGATGGCTGCGGTGCCGGCCGCCATTGCGAGCCGCGCGAATCGTGTGCGTGACGACTGGGACATTGTCATGGTCTATCCTCCCTAATAATTAAGATCATCGGTCGACGGAAGCCTCAAGATGGCTGCGAGGAACTATGATAAATCTATGGCGGGACAAAGTAAAGGCGGCGGGGGGGAGGCCCCCCGCCGCCGCGGGTTCAGCCTAGCTCGACCGGTCAGCACTTCTTTCCGGCGGCTGCGTGGACCTTCTTGATGAAGTCCCAGACCTCCGGGGCGATCATGTTGTGCTCTTTCGGGATCGCGTCGGCCTTGTAGGCCTGGGCGATCTTGGTCTTGAGCTCCGGGTGGCCGCCGTACGCCTCGTCGAGAAGCGTCGTCCAGCGCTTGCCCAGGTCCTGGGCCTTTTCGCTCGAGGGGTCGAGCCCGATGTTCTTCTTGACCTCGTCGATGAGCGCCGCCCAGCGGTTCTGGTAGGCGGTCATCGCTTCCGGCGAGTAGTTCTTGCCGACCTCGGCGAACTTCTTGAGGTCCGCCTCGGAGAAGAACTTCTCGTGCCAGCCTTTCTTGACGTCTTCGCCCATTTGAATGACCTCCATGATTTTGATGAGTTTTTCCTTGTGGATGCGGCCGTCCTTCTCGAGTCGGTTGAGGACCTGTCCGATGGCCCGCGAGGCCTCGCGCAGCCGGGCGATCTCGTCCTTGACCGCTTCAGCCTGGACCTTGAGGGATTTCACGGCCTCGTAGCCCTTGCTGTCGAGGAGGCGCCGGATCTCGTCGAGAGAGAAGCCCATGAACTTCAGGGTGACGATCTGCTGGAGCTTGAGCAGGTCGGCGTCGGTGTAGACCCGGTAGCCGTTCGGCCGCTCGAAGCTCGGCTTGAGCAGCCCGATCTGGTCGTAGTAGTGGAGCGTGCGGACCGTCACCCGCGTCAGCTGGGCGAACTCCTTGACGAAGTATTCATTTGTCTTCATGGCCTTGTCCACACCTCCATTGTGCACTATGACGTAACGTCAGAGTCAAGTATTTCGCGAATATATTTGAAAATATTTTGGGCGACCGGCGGGCGGGGTCGGTCTGGGCTTCCCGGTCAGGCCCGCCGGGCCTACCAGCGGTCGCGGTGGATGAGCTCGGCCAGCGGCCGGCGTTTCTTGGGCAAGGCGGAATCGACCGCATAGCCGAGAGGCGTAAACGCCGAGGGAATGACCTCCGGCGGGATCCCCAGGACCTCGCGGGCCGCCGCAGGATCGAAGGCCGCGATCCAGCAGGTGCCCAGTCCTTCCTCGGCGGCCGCAAGGACGATGTGGCTCATGACTATCGTCGCATCGATCTCGGCGGCGTTCCAACCGTCGGCCTTCCGCACCCAGGCCTCGGAGGGAACGGCGCAGACGCAGAGGACGAGCGGGGCCTGGACGAACCAGTCGCGGCCGTAGATTCGCCGCAGGTCGGTCTTGCGCGCCTCGGTCGAAATGACAATAACCCGGAAGGCCTGTCGGTTCGCGGCCGTAGGGGCGATCCGGGCTGCCTCGAGCACCCGGGCGAGCTTGTCGTCTTCGACCGGGTCCGGCTTATAGGCCCGAACGCTGTAGCGTTTTTTTATCAGCTCCTGGAACTTCATCTGTCACCTCCTAGTCAAGAAGGGGGACACGTACCCCGGGTACATGTCCCCGTTTTATCAATCTCCCTCCAGCACGAAAACGTAGCTGCCGCCGCCGGTCCGGACGCGGACCGCGCCGTCCTTGTCGGCGGCACCGGTCACTCCGGCGACACCGGCGACGTAGGCGTCTCCCGCCCAGATCGTCTGGCCGCCCTCGGTGATCTTGACGTTGCGGATGTTGAGCTTCGGGATGACGATCTCGGCCTCCGACCCGAACGGGATCGTGACCTCGACGCGGACGGACCTTTCCGTTCGCGACCAGGCGCAGGCGACCTCGCCGCGCACGGTCATCGTCGAGCCCGAGGCGTGGGTCAAGTCCCTGACCATCTGCGGCTGAATGAGGACCTTCTCGAATCCGGCCGTCCCCGGCGCCAGGTTGATCCCGGCCAGGGCCTTATAAAGCCAGGCGCCGACGCTCCCGAACATCGGGTGGTTGTGCGAGTTCATCGACGGCCCCTCGCGCTTCTGCCACAGCTCCCAAAGGGTCGTCGCGCCGTTCGCGATCATATAGCCCCAGCTCGGGTAATCGGTCTTGACGGCGATGTCGTAGGCCAGGTCGGACGCGCCGTTCCGCGTCAGGAGCTCCATGATGTACTTGGTGCCGATGATGCCCGTCGTCAGATGCGAGTTATGCTTGTAGACGACGTCGTCGAAGAGGCGTCCCCAGGCGCCGCCCTGCTTATCGGTAGGAAGATCGAGAAAGAGCGCCAGGGTGTTGGCGGTCTGGGTCCCGTCGGCATAGTCCCCTGTCTTCGGATTATAGAACTCCTTGTTGAAGGCCGTCCGGATGTCCGCGGCCAGCTTGTCGTAGAGCGCGGCGTCCTGCGCCTTCCCGATGATCCGCGCCGCGTCGGCCAGGACCTTGACGTCGTAATAATAATAGAACGACGAGACGATCGACCCGGGGCACTTTTCGACGGCCACCCAATCCCCGTAGGAGCTCCACTTGAGGACGCCGCCTTCGGCCGTGCTCTTCAGGAATTCGACGTATTTCTTGAGCCCCTCATAGTGTTCTTCGAGGACTCGCGTGTCGCCGTAGTATTGGTACATGTACCAGCAGATCAGGGGATAGGCGGTGCCCCAGGCCGGATCGGCCGGCCGCGAGCCCCAGATAAACGGCACGGTGTCCGTGATCCGGCCCCTCTCGTCCTGGACGTCGCGGATGTCGCGGACGAAATTCGTGTAGAAGGCGGCCATGTCGAAGTTCATGATGGCCTCTTCGGCCGTGCCCTGGGCGTCGCCCATCCAGCCCATGCGCTCGTCGCGCTGGTCGCAATCGGTCGGGATGCTGTGCAGGTTGGTCTTCTGGCCCCAGGTGACGATCCGCTGGAGGCCGTTTAGGATATCCTTGGAGGCGGCGAAGCTGCCGACGGGCTCGACGGCGGAATGGACGACCCGGCCGCGGACCGTATCGAGCTTCGGCGTTCCCGGGAATCCCGAGACCTCGACGTAGCGGAAGCCGTGATAGGTGAAGCGCGGCTCCCAGACCTCTTCGCCCTCGCCCTTGAGGATGTAATGGTCCTCGGCCTGGGCCGCGCGCAGGTTCTCCTGGTTGAGCGTGCCGTTCTCATAGAGGAGCTCGGCGAAGCGGAGCCGGACGTCCGTGCCGCGCGGTCCGTCGACGCGGAGGCGGGCCCAGCCGCTGAAGTTCTGGCCCATGTCGAAGACGTAGGCACCGGGCAGGGGGCTGGACATCTTGAGCGGCACGATGGTGTCGACGACCTGGATCGCCGGCATGAGCTGGGCTGAAAGCACCCCCGCCGGACCTGTGACAGCCTCGGCGGCGGGCCAATCCTTGTCGTCGAATCCGGGGCGTTCCCAGCCGGGCGTTTCGCGGCGGGCGTCGTACGATTCCCCGTCGTAGACGCTGTCCTCGACGATCGGGCCGTCTCCGGCTTTCCAGGCCGTGTCGCTGACGACGCTCACGGCCGTCCCGTCCTCGAGCTCGATGTTGAGCTGGAGGAGGAGGACCCGAGACTTGTACCAGCCGTTGCCGAGGGTCACGGCGACGGCGTTGGCGCCTTCGCGCAGGGAAGATGTCACGTCGTATGTCAGGTAGAGGACGCGCTTGTCATAGGTCGTCCAGGACGGGTCGAGGACGTGATTGCCCGCCTTGCGGCCGTTCAAGCGAAGCTCGTAGTAGCCGAGGCCGGCGATATAGGCCCGGGCCCGCTTGACCCGGCCCTTGAGGCTGAACTCCTTGCGCAGCTGATTCTTTTTGCCGATCCAAACGCCTTTCCAATCGCTCTTGTCGAGGAGGCCAGTGTCGAAACGGGCGACGTTGCTCCAATCGCTCTCGCGGCCGTCCTTGTCCCAGGCGCGGACCTTCCAGAAATAGGACTTGCCGCTCCCGAGCGCTTTCCCGGCGAAGGCGATCTGGGCCGACTTGGCGGAGGCCACCTTGCCGCTGTCCCAGATATCCCCTGCGCCGGCCTTCGCTCGGTCGAGACGACGACCTGATAGGCCGATTGGATCTGACCGCGCTCGGCGTGCTGGACGATCCAGAAGAAGCGCGGTTTCGCCATGTCGATGCCCATGGGATTGACGAGGTATTCGCAGCGCAGCGACGTCGGGGCGGCCGGACCGGCGGTCTCGGCGGCGTTGGCGCCAGTGACGACGGCCAAAACCGAGATCAAAGGTGAAGGCCACGAGGACGGCTCCGAGGCGCATTCTATGCCTGTAAAGGGGAGACTGGGACATGAGGAACCTCCTGCTAATCGGTTCCTTCTAATTATCACACGGTTGACTGAGGGTCAATCGACGGTCTTGACGGAACAGAAATCGGGGACAGGAGGAAACCGGGGACATGACCGAATTCTCCGGAATTCGGATCGTGTCCCCGGTTTCCCTCCGGGACTTCGCCCGGGGGCAATGTTCTTGACCCTGAGGCCGCCTTCCTGTAATATAAGCGACTCCCCGGTGGGGCTGTAGCTCAGTTGGGAGAGCGCTTGAATGGCATTCAAGAGGTCGCCAGTTCGATCCTGGTCAGCTCCACCACCGAAATAGCCTCGTTTCCCCTGACCTCCCGGCGTCTTTCCTGATTTAGGTCTTTTCAACGACAGATCCGTAGTTTCAGTGGTTTTCAGACGTCATCCCTCTCCCTTCTAAGCAGCGATTCGGGGGAGCCAGTCCCTTCACGCGCGCTCTTCTTTTCTCCGGATTCCCGATAGCTCCATTCCCCAAGCTAGGATTCCGCCTGGTCGGGCTCAAGCACGGCTAGACCCGGTTTATCCCGTCGACGGGCGACTTACTTGACAAACAGCCTCTTGGAACCGATTAATAATATCGAGGGGGGAAGATAGGCGCCGATCCTTCGGTCGGTCCAAGAGGGGCCTTCTTTTCCTTCTCGAAATGCAAGAAGGAGGGGTTCTATGAAACACAATTTGGTGGGGACAGTCTGCCTCGTCGTGCTCTTGTTGGGCGGGGCGGTGGTAGCTCCGACGCAAGCTCGCCATGATCGCACTTGGTCGAGCGTCTGTCTGCAAGGAGATTGGGGGTACACCGAAACGGGAATAGTCGTCCTTCCGACCAATCCCCCCACCGTGGTTAACGCGGTGGCCGTCGGAAAATACGCCTTCGACGACTCGGGCAATTTCACGGGTACGCAGCATAGCAATACCAGCATAAGCGGCAAGGATTCAGTCCTGGACACGAAAATCGGGACCTATATAATGAATTCTGACTTCACCGGCCAATTAATTCTCGACGTGTACGACCCGTCAAGCGTGCACCTTCGCCATTCGGTTTGGGATATTGTGGTTGCCGATAACGGGAATGAGATCCGTGGGATTATGGAGTCGATGGTGATGTATCCCAGTGGTGCGAGCGTGTCGCCGGTTATAACCATGACGGCGACAAGACTGTTCCCTTATCGCGGCGAGGAAAGGAACTGGCCACGAACGCTGGATAAAAAGTAAGGCCCAACTCCAAAGTTGCTCGGCGAGGTCAGTAGTGTTCCTTTGAGCACCGAAAGAACCCCGTTCTTCCTAATTCCAGACGGAATGAATCGGGATCTGTCGGTGCCCCACGTCCCTATTGCAGGACCGCAGACAGGATCTCAATTTTCATTGGATCCGCCTTCTTGGTCGTGGGAGTTTCGATCAGAAGGCCGAGGTTCGTCGCGATGAAGAGGCTCGTCTTGGCGGCCGGGATGTAGAGCAGAACACAGCCCGAGCCGATGCCGCCCCCGCCGTGCCCCCAAGCCTCGATCCCTCCGGCTTGGAGGTAGCTCAAGCCGAGGCCGTAGACCGGGGTCCCCTCGTCGTTTTTGACCGGCGTCTTCATCATGCCCAGGGAGGCCGCACTCAGCAGCTTGCCTTCCATCAGCCCGCGGATGAACTTTACGGCGTCCAGAGGCGTGCAGACGATCCCGTCATCGCCCTTCATGGACGCCACGTTCGCCTTTTGCATGGCGGTGATGTTCGCCGGTTTGCCGGTCTGAAGGACATCCCAGTAGGAGTCGACAACCGGCAGGCCGTCGAGGTCGGCGGGAGACCGAAGGTATCTGGTCCCTGTCATCCCGAGCGGATCGAAGACCTTCTTCTTCATGTAAGCCACTGGTCGCCCGTGATCGCGTCCGCGATGACGGCCAGGAGCTCGAAGTTGGTGTTCGTGTAGGCGTATCGGCTCCCTGGCGCGAATAAGGCGCTTCGTCCCGGATACAGCTGCAAGTTCTCACGCAGGAGAGGGTTTCCAGGGGATGAAGAAGGACGCGGGTCCGACATATCCGGGATGCGACATCGTACTCGGGGACCCCCGATGTATGGTTCAGGAGCATGCGCACCGTAATGTCCGGCGCGTTGCGCAGGTAACCGGCCGCCCAGGCCGGCAAGTGACGCGAGATCGGATCGTCGAGGCCGAGCTTCCCGTCCTCTGTGAGTTGAAGGATGACCGTCGCCAAGAATGTCTTGGCGACGCTTTGGAGGTATTGCATTTGCTCGGGCCGCATCGGCGTTCTGTCTTCGGTCCGGCTGAAACCGGCCGCGTCCGCCCACCATCCCTCTTTCTCCGTACAAAGGGACACGGCGACCCCGGGCAGGCCGACCTTGACGTACTTTTCCAAGATCGACCGGACAGCGCGGCCTTCGAATAATAAGGGTTCAACTTCACGTCCCCGGACCGGGGCGCGTTCCGGTCCCGCCGGCCAGCGCGACAGGTCCGAGGATGATCGCCAACGCCAAGGCCTGACGATAAAACGATTTCGAGAGGATCCGTCTGACCATCGCGGTTTCTCCTTCTTTGCCGGATTGTACGGGACGAAAACGATCTCTGTCAATGAACGCAGCTGGGAGGTCTCATGAATGGCATTCAAGAGGTCGCCAGTTCGATCCTGGTCAGCTCCACCACCGAAAGAACCCTGATTGCCTCTGATTTCCCGGATTTATCTCGATAGACATTCGAGATGAGCTCGCAATAGCCGGCCCGGTCCATGCGCAGCATCATCCTTGTTCTCGTCCATTTCTTTCTGACCCTTCTCGCTATCCCGATTCTCCTCGTCTGCGCGCTGTTCGGATGGCGGAACGCATTCCTCGCCTACGGCCGCTGGATGATGCGGGTCGGGCGGCTCATCCTCGGGATCGACATCGAGGTCGCAGGCCTCGACCGGCTCGACCGACAAACTCCCTACGTCTTCATGTCCAATCACCTGAGCTTCCTCGACGGGCCTCTCTTGATGACCGTCATCGACCGGCCGGCGCGGGTGATCGTCAAGAGATTCGTCTTCCGCATCCCCGTCCTGGGCATGGGCATGCGCTTTTCCGGGTACGTCCCGCTCGACAAGGAAGGGGCGGGTGCCGGACGGAGGAGCATCGCCCGGGCCGCCCAACTCATCAAGGAGAAGGGGTATTCCTTCCTCATCTATCCAGAGGGACAGCGGAGCTGGGATGGCCAAATGCAGCCGTTCCGGAGGGGCGGCTTCTTCCTGGCCCTCGATACCGGGGCGCCCATCGTTCCCGTATCGATCCGCGGAACGTTCGAGTTGATGCCTCGAGGAACATGGTTCGTTAAGAAAGGGCCCGTTCGCATTGTCTTCCATAAACCCATCGCCGTCGACGGGTATACGCCGGAAACAATGCCTGAGCTCATGGACAGGGTCAGAACCGCGGTTTCCGGATGAGATCCGGGGTCGGCCACATCACGAATGGCCCATATCTTGCATTCTCCCGAAAGGGACCTTGCCAATTAGAGCCGATGGAGGAGCGAACGTGGCTGAACTCAAAGAATTCACTCTCAAAGAGCTCGCGGACTACGATGGGGGAGGCGGCAAGCGCGCTTACATCGCCCACGAGGGCAAGGTGTACGATGTCACGGACAGCGGCTACTGGACGGACGGAAACCATTTCGGCGAGCATCATGCCGGCGGCGACTTGACCGCCGAGATCGGCGCAGCGCCTCACGGTCCCGATCATCTCGACAACGTGAAGCTCGTCGGCACGCTAGTTCCCTGATCCGGTCGCAAGACGGGACTGCTACCCCCCGCTTCCCACGGCTTCGTCGACGATCGCCTGGGCCTCGGCAATGATCCGGCGGAGATGGTCCTCTCCGAGGAAGCTCTCGGCGTAGATCTTATAGATCCTCTCGGTCCCCGACGGTCTGGCTGCGAACCAGCCGCTGGGGGCGATCACCTTGATCCCGCCGATCGGGGCGCCGTTCCCCGGAGCTTTCGTCAGCACGGCCGAGATCTTCTCGCCGGCGAGGTCGGTCGAACGCACCTTGTCGGGCGAGAGCGCGGCCAAAGCCTTTTTCTGTTCCGTTGTGGCCGGGGCGTCGATGCGATCGCAGACGGAGCCACCGAGGTCGCGAGCGAGCTCCATATAAACTTCGCCCGGGTCGCGGCCGAGCCGGCCGGTGATCTCCGCGGCCAAGAGGGCCGGAGCGATGCCATCCTTGTCGGTCGTCCAGACCGTTCCGTCCATCCGGAGGAAGGACGCTCCGGCGCTTTCCTCGCCGGCGAAGCCGAGCGAGCCGTCGAGAAGCCCCCCGACGAACCATTTGAACCCGACGGGCACGTCGACGATCTGCCGCCCCAAGCGCGCCGCTACCAAGTCGATCATGCGGCTGCTTACAACGGTCTTTCCCACGGCGGCGTCGCGGCGCCAGCCCGGACGATGACGGAAGAGATAATCGACGGCCACCGAAAGGTATCGATTGGGGGAGAGGAGCCCCGCGCTCCTGGTGACGACCCCGTGGCGGTCGGCATCGGCGTCGCAGGCGACGGCGACGTCGAAACGGTCCTTGAGGCCGATCAGCCGTTGCATGGCATACGGTGACGATGGGTCCATGCGGATCCGGCCGTCCCAATCCACGGTCATGAACCGGAAGGTAGGGTCGACGACGTCACTGACGATGCCGAGGTTTAACCCGTAGCGCTCCGCGATCCGGCCCCAGTAGTGGACCGAGGCGCCGCCGAGGGGATCGACCCCCAAGCTGACGTGAGAGCCCCGGATGACATCCATGTCGATCACCCGAGCGAGATCCTCGACGTAGCTTTGGAGATAATCGTGCCTGTGCGTCGTCGAGGCCTTGAGGGCGCGCTCAAAAGGCATCCTGGCAACGCCCACGAGGCCGCCCTCGATGAGTTGGTTGGCTTTGCCCTCGATCCAACCTGTGACGGCGCTTTCGGCCGGGCCGCCTTCGGGCGGGTTGTATTTGAAACCCCCGTCCTCGGGCGGGTTATGGGAGGGCGTGATCACGATGCCGTCGGCCAGCCCTGACCGGCGGCCGCGGTTGGTAGCTCAGGATGGCATGGGAGACGGCCGGCGTCGGCGTGAACTCGTCGCCTTCGGCCACCATAACCTCGACGGCGTTCGCGGCCAGCACCTCGAGGGCGCTTTGGTAAGCGGGTTTGGATAGAGCATGCGTGTCCAACCCCAGGAAAGAGCGGGCCGTCGATCCCCTGGCCCTTGCGATACGTGCAGATGGCCTGGGTGATGGCCAGGATATGGGCCTCGTTGAAGGTTGTCGTCAGAGGAGATCCTCTGTGCCCCGACGTCCCGAACGCGACCCTTTGTTCCGGAACGGACGGGTCGGGAGATTTCTCGAAGTAGGTCTTGACGAGAAGGTCCGGATCGATGAGCTGCGAGGGATCGGCCGGCTTTCCCGCCATCGGATTTAGGCGCATGGTCATGTTTTCTCCGCGATATCCCTTAGCGTGCCAAATCTCCTCCGGATTTGCAATGTCCTCTTGTCAGCCGGAGCCCACCGGTAGGGCGAATCATCAACGGATTCACCCCCCGGGGGGATTGACCCGGGCCGTGAGGCGAGGATAATAGCCCATTAGCATAAAAAGGACCCCAGGAGATGCCCATGCTGCAAAAGACGACCGTTAGACCGACCAAGCCCGTGACCGTGATGGCGCTCATCGCCGCGCTGGGCATGCTTCTTTTCGGGATCTTTTTTCTCACGCTCCTGATCAAGGAAAATTCGGGGCCGGGCATCGGCTTCATGGTCTTATGGTTCCTGATCCTCGGCGTCATCATCGCGTATTACATCTACAACCTCACGAGCCGCAAGGGCGTCGTCGAGATCGAGACACGATCCCAAACGCCGGCGGAAGAGGCCGGTCCGGACTTTGACGCCAAGCTCCGCAAGCTCGAGCTCCTGAAAAAAGACGGGCTGGTCACGGACGAGGAGTACAAAGAGAAGAGAGCCGAGATCTTGAAGCAGAATTGGTGACGCCCGGCGCCGGAATTCGGCGACCGCTACCACTTCTCCCGCAGGAATTCATCCCGTTTGCGCTGATATTCGTCTTCGCTGACGAGTCCGTCTTTTCTCAGGGACTCGAGCTTTCGGAGCCTCGTCTCGAAATCCGACGGTTCCCCCTGTCTGTCCCCGGGCCCGGCTGCTGCCATCGTCGCCGCGGCCGGTTGTGATTCCGTCCGTTTTGACCGGGATTGCGAATAGAGATTCAGCACATTGTAGACCATCGCCCCGACCCAAAACGTGAACCAGACGATCCCGAAAACGATCCGTAACGCCTTCTCGCCGCCCCCGAGGTCGGTTTGGTTCGTCAGGTTCAGGACCGCGAAGCCGAACCATAGACCGACGATCGCCAACAACACACCGAGGATCGAGCGGAGACGAGACCGGCCCGCCTCGCGCTTTTTCATGCTGCTCATCGAATGCTCCCTGCCTTTCAGCTTTGCCCGGCCAACGTGATAAGATCGCGTCGCCGGTTGTGAATTCTCTTGCGCCTCGATCTCATTGTGGTATTGAATATAGCACGATTGACGTCCGTTGCCGAGAATAAGCGCAGCAGGCCCGGCCGCCTGTCACCCGTTCATATCACCCCTAAAGGTGATTGACCGGGCTCATCGTTCCTGAGATAAATGGTCTCGGAATAGAACAATCATCGACCCATAGGAAGGAGCCCTCACAGAATGGCCAAGCGCAAAGACCAACCCTCTTCGAAGCTGAACGCAGACCTCACGCCGGCCTCCGAACCGAAGATGAACCGCAGAGATTTCGTGAGTGCCGTGGCCAAAGCCGCGATCCCGACGATCGCGATCCTCGGCCTGGGACGATTGACGGACCTCCACGCCAAGCCGGCCAAGGCCGGCGGGAACCCTGACAAGGCCTCTTCGAAAGGACCGAACGACTGCGTTCTGACCTGCGAAGGCGGCTGCCGGGGTTGCGAAGGCGAATGCCTGGGCACGTGCAAGGACGCCTGTTTCCTGACTTGCGAAGGCTCCTGCAAGTACACCTGTGAAGGCGGCTGCAACGGTACGTGCGAGGGCACATGCAAGGGATCTTGCGACAAGGGCTGCTCCGGACAAGCCTGGTAGTCCGCCAGCGGCGTGACTTTCCCGTCGCTTCCGACGGATAAAGGACGACCGGTCGCGGGAGCCGCGCGCCGGCAGGAGAGAATCGATGAGCGAACGGAAAGACGGAACGATCAACCGGAGGGATTTCTTCCGATCGGTCTCGAAAGCCGCGCTGCCGACGATCGCCTTCCTCAGCCTCGGACGTTCTGGGAATTCGGCCGTCCGATCCCCCGACGGTCCCCCCCAGCCGGGCAAAGGGCGCTCTAAGGAGTCGACCAACTGCGAGAACTCCTGTGAGGACACCTGCAAAGGGGCATGTGCCAGCTGCACGGGAGGCTGTCTGGGAACCTGCAAAGGAACGTGCGAACTCGGCTGCGAGAAGACCTGCCGAGAGGTCTGCGCCAATTCGTGCACGATCACCAGTCAGTGAAGACATCATCAGGCTGGACCCTGGCCATAAGGTCAAAACTTGCTCAGTGGCTTGACTTTCCAGCCGGGTTTAAGGCATACCTTGGGATGAAGGATCATACTAGATAGAGTTATCGACCTGGTTCGTCCTACGAGAGAATGTGGTCCTGGCGAGATACCTCGATTCCGGAAGGAGCGAAAAGATGAGCGAACGGAAAGACGAAAACATCACCCGGAGGGGATTCCTGCAGGCCGTCTCCAAGGCCGCGCTGCCGACGATCGCTTTTCTGGGCCTGGCCCTTCCCGGAAAGCCGGCTGCCAGACCGCGTGGCGAAGGCCAGGAGCCGAAGGGATGCCCGACCGCTTGTGAAGGCGGATGCAAAGGCTCCTGCACGGAAAAATGCGGGCTGTCCTGTTCGGAAAAATGCGCCAACAACTGCGAGGATACCTGCGGAGGCGGGTGCAAGACGACGTGCGAAGGCACCTGCAAAGGCACCTGTGAAGACACGTGCAAGGGAACGTGCAAAGACAATTGCGGAGATAGCTGTAAGGGCACAAGCGCCTGAGCCTGCCCCCGGCCGACGGTCCATAGATTGGAAGGAGTGGGATGATGAGAGATCGCAAAGAACGAGAAGATCAACCGAAGAGATTTCCTGCAGATCGTTTCCAAGGCTGCGCTCCCGACGATCGCCATTATCGGCTTGGGATCGGCCCCTCTGTCTGCCAAAACCCTTGATCGACGCCATAGCTCGGATCGACGGCGTTCGCCGGAGCCGCAGGACTGCGGTCAGACGTGCATCGGCAGCTGCCGCCGGGTCTGCAAGGACACCTGCGAGGCCGACTGCACGGGCAAGTGCAAGAACGATTGTGCGGTCGGCTGCAACAGCAATTGCGCGGGCAAATGCAAAAACGACTGCGCCACGACCTGCAACCACAATTGCGAGGGCTTCTGCAAGGGCCAGAACCAGTACTGAAGAGATTGATCCTCGTTGTCAGCGTCGATGTCCAAGAATAATCCGGTCAGGATCGAGCCGAACAGGTCCTGGGAAGAGAACCGCTCGAAGAACGTCACATTCGTCGTCACCGAAGACTGCCAGCTCCGGTGCCGGTACTGCTACATGGTCGGCAAGAACAAAGCCGGCCGGCTCAAACTCGACATCGCCGAAAAGGCCATCGATTATCTCCTGGGGCAGCGGGAGCTCGTTCCGGAAAGCTCCGTCGTCTGGGATTTCATCGGCGGGGAGCCGTTCCTCGAGATCGATCTGATCGACCGGATCTGCGACTATTTCAAGATCCGGGCCTATGAGCTGAGCCACCCCTGGTTCGACAGCTATCGCTTCAGCTTCTCGACCAACGGCCTGCTTTACAACGACGACCGGGTGCAGAAGTTCATCGCCAAGAACGCCTCTCACCTGAGCATCCAGATCACCGTCGACGGCACGCGGGCCAAACACGACCTGCAACGGGTCTATCCGGACGGCCAGGGGTCGTATGACGACGTCGTCAGGAACATTCCCCGCTGGCTGGAGCAGTTCCCCAAGTCCTCGACGAAGGTCACCATTTCGAGCGACGATATCCCCTATATCAAAGAAAGCGTCCTGCACCTCTGGGGCCTGGGCATCAAAGAGGTCAATATCAACGTCGTTTTCGAGGACATCTGGAAGCCGGGGGACGACGAACGGTTCGAGGACCAACTCGTGAGCCTGGCCGACGAGATCATTGCGAAGAAGCTCTACGAGACGTATTCCTGCTCGTTCTTCTCGAAAATGCTCGGCTATCCGTACAGGGACAACAACAACTGGTGCGGCGCCGGCAAGATGCTGGCCGTCGACCACCTGGGGAATTTCTATCCCTGCGTCCGGTTCCTTGGCTTCTCGCTCCAGAACAGGGCGGCCCTGGTCCTCGGCAACTGCTTCGACGGGATCGACCGGAACAGGCTCCGGTCGTTCCTGACCCTGGACATGGTCTCCCAAAGCCCGGCCGAATGCATCGACTGCGACGTCGCGATGGGTTGCGCCTGGTGCCAGGGCGCGAACTATGATTGCGCCGACACGGCCACGATCTTCCAGAGGGCGACGTATCTCTGCAAGATGCACAAGGCCCGGGTCAGGGCCAACAACTACTTCTGGAACAAGCTGGGCCGGAAGCTCGGGAAGGACATGAGGGCCGAGTCATCGGGGGACGGGCCCGGCCCATGCTGAAATACCTGCTCGTGGTCCTGAGCGAATCCTCGACCTCCTTTTGCCATTATGAAAGCCAGCGCGGCAAAGGACCTGCCAAAGAGCTCATCCCTCTCAAGTCGCTCGAGAACGCCGTGACCTTTGCCCTCAAGAACAACCTCAAGGTCAATTTCCTCTACCCCGCCCGAAAGCTGGGCCAGGCGTACGAGGACCTGATCGAGGGTGTGGATCATGTGAAGATCGTGCCTTTCGCGGCGCGCGAGAGATATCCGGAGGCCATCCTGGTCATCGAATCCTCGGATTTCCCGGGCTCAGGCGAGCTGAGAGATCTCCGCGGCGGGAACATCATTTTCCGGCTTCGCCGGACGGACCTGCCGAAGCTTTCCGCCTGCCTCGGCCGTCTCCTCCCGCACGCCAAGCGCGTCAACCTCGTGCTGACGGACGTCGAGAAATACGGGCCCGGGGAATTCGCGGAGTACCGGCGGCAAATCGAGAAGGTTTCCGCCAGGCTCCAGGCGATGTCGGCCAGAAAGGCGCCGCCGGAGCTGAACGTTCTGACAGACCGGCTGGTCCTGGGGAAGATGAATAATTGCGACGCCGGGCTCAGCCATCTGACCGTGGCGCCCAACGGCCGGCTCTATCTCTGCCCCGCTTTCTATTACGGCAGCCCGGACGAGACCCTCGGAGAGATCCGGAATGACGTCCTCATCGGGAACCGCCAGCTCCTCGAGCTGAAGTACGCCCCGATCTGCCGGATCTGTGACGCTTACCACTGCAAGAGGTGCGTTTTCCTGAACAGGGCGCTGACCCTCGAGCTCAACACGCCGTCGTACCAGCAATGCCGGCTGTCGCACATCGAGCGGGAGGCCTCCCGGCTCTATTTACAGAAGCTCAAGACGGCCGGCGGGAGCTCCGCCGCTCTGGCCGACATCCCCGAGATCGCCTACGACGATCCTTTCGATGTCGTCGCCGCCAACAAGCAGTCGATCGCGGAATTCAAGAAGCTTTAGGGACCGAGGTGCCGGAGATGAAGAACCAGGCCGTCGGAAAGATCACCGAAGCCGAGCGGGACGAGATCAAGCGCCTGTTCGAACGGAAGAACGGGCTCCTCGAGCTGTTCAAGAGTATTCATGATGCGTCCCACCCCCTGTATGACCGCCTCGTCCAGGACATGGGGGAGACGGCGACGAAGTTCCAGAAGTGGTGGGATGAGAAGAGCCGGCTGTACCGATGGAAAGGCGCGGCCGGACATCATTGGGAGATCGATTTCGAGACCTGCGAGATCTTCCTGAAGAAAGACCGCTAAGGCCGTCCCGGGCCCGAATGGCGGCTTCTATCGGCCGAGGGGCTTGAAGGAAGCTGCCACGCGCTCGAAGACCGGCAGATACTCCCCGAAAACCGCCGCCTCGGCCGTATAGTGGAGGACGTAGAACGAACCGTCCTTCATGGGCACGACGTAGAGCATCTCCTTGAGGCTGGCGCTTTCATCCGATTTCGATTCGGGATGCAGGTAAACCATCCGTTCGCGCCTCAGCTCGAAGGCCTTCGTCCCGCCGAGCTTGGTCGCCCGGACCGGGCCGTAGTGCTCACGGGCGTTCTGCGTCTCGCCCAAAACGTTCTTGGAATTCCTCTCGAGGAAGTCCTTGTAGCCCGCGAAGTCCCCGTTGTCCTTCAGGAGGTAGCGCACATTGATGCTGGTCATGGGTGCGGGGGCGTTCAGATAGATCTCGTAGATGCCGTATTCCACGTCCTCCTCGGCGTCCCGCTGAAGGTCCCAGGCGACGGGGATCTCGCAGGAGAAGTATTCGTGATCCATCACGTAGGGCTTGAATTCGTTATCCTGGGCCGGGTTTCGCGAGGGGGAGGGCTCCTGAGCCGCGGCGCAAAAGCCGATCAGCAAAGGCAGGACGACGGCGAGCCGCGCCAAGCCGAGGCACCGCTTGGTTTTCTTCATTGGTAGATCAGCCCTTCCATGGCGACCCTGGCCAAGGCCCAGGCGGGCCCTTGCTTCTTCATGAGCACGAGATATTCGGCCCGCATCGCTCCGGGAAAGGCGAGGGCCGTGCGGAGCAGGGCGAGGTCGCCGGCGCTGTTGAATCCGACCCGGCTCAGTGTGACGTAGCCCCCGCGGAGGCCGGGTACGCTCTCCCCCTCGGCGGCCGGATCCTGTGAGCTGGACCTCAAACGGGCCTCCAGGTCTTCGGGCGAGATCACGACGAGATCCGGGACCATGATCCGGTCCGTCAGCGGCCAAGCCTTCTCGTTCCTGGCCAGATAATCCTCGATCAGCTCCGGCGCCAATTCGCCGAACTCCTTTCCCGGCCAGCCGGGTTCTTTGGGTCGCTCGACGGCCATGGTGGAACCGGCCACCAGCCGGCATTCCGGGACATCGTTGAAGAATTGCGGCGCGTCCAATCCGGAAGGCGCTCGGACGCCGAACAGGGCCGCCAGGACCTCGTATTCCCGGGCCGCGATCGGATCTGAAGCCACGGGTTGGCTGCCATCGGCCGGGGCGAAGGACTCGACCAAACGATCGAAGACCCGTTGATACTTCTTGGCCGAGCTTTCGGGGGCATCGTACTTCAGGACAAAAAAGCCGCGGCTGGCCGGCACGACGACGTGACGGACGAGACTCGGGACCTTGTCCCCGCTCATGCCCGCGGGAGGATAGCGGACGATCGCTTCTTCGAACACTCTGGCCGTCCGCCCGGCCACGACGATCTCCTTGAAGCCAGTGCTTGGGTCGCCCTCCCGGCCCGACGCCGCCCTCTGATGATCGAAGAAGGTACCTCTCCGGAGTGCGCTGCGCTTCAGCGAAATGGAGAACGGCGATGTTGACATACCCCGGCCATTGTTCCCCGGGCGCAGACAGCTGCAGCTCCGAGGGCCCGCGTCCCGCCGGGGCTTCCGTCCATGTCTGTTCCCATCCGGCCGGAATGCCGACGGCATAGGCCCCGCCTGGGACCGTCGTGCTCTCCAGACGAGGGCCCTGTGACGCCGAGGGGCATCCGATCGACAGCGCCAGTCCTGCCAGGAAACCCAAGCCCAGCCCGACGCTTCTTGTCCTGAGCATGTCCGTCCTCCTCGCTCGAGAGACTCCGGCGATGATATCCCCGGCTCCGGAGGAGTGTCAAGGAGCTCTCGACCCGTTCTTGACACTTGGCCGCGGCTCAGGGTATGGTCAGCGAGCTGTCATTGTGAATTTGGAGGCCGGAATTGAATAGAAAATGGTTGGCCCTGACGATCATGGCGCTGGTCGCTCTCCCCCCGCTGGTCGGGCAGACGCAGGATGATGTCCGAACGGTCGTCCGAGGCGCGAACGGATTCGCTTTAAAGATGTTCGCTCAACTCGCCCCCGGTGAAGGGAACGTGTTCTTCTCTCCCTACAGCATCTCGTCGGCTCTGACCATGACCTACGTGGGGGCGCGGGGCCCGACCGCCGGCCAGATGGCCGACGTCCTGGGTTTTTCTCTTTCGCAGGACAGGCTCTATCCTGCCGTGTCGGAGCTGATGGCCGGTTTCAACGCTAAGGACAAGCCCTATCAGCTTTATGTCGCCAACGCGCTCTGGGGACAGACGCGTTACCCGTTCGCTCCCGCCTTCGTCCAGGCCATCGGCAGGTATTTCCGCGGCGGGCTCAGGGACGTCGACTTCACGGGCGAGGCGAATCGAGAGCAGGCGAGGAGGGCCATCAACGCCTGGACGGAAGAACAGACGGCGAACAGGATCAAGGACCTGATCAAGCCGGGAATCTTGAGCGAGCGGAGCCGCCTGGTCCTGACCAATGCCATCTATTTCAAGGGCAAATGGGCGCTCCAGTTCGAGACCGGGAACACCCGGGACATGCCCTTTGCCGTTTCGAAGACCAAGACGGTCCCCGTGCCGATGATGCGTCAGAAGGGGGACTTCGGTTATGCCGAGGCCGGCGGCGTCCAGGCCCTGGAGATGCGCTATGCCGGCGGCGACCTCTCGATGGTCGTCCTGTTGCCGACATCCTCGTCCAGCCTCGATAAGCTCCGGGAAGCCCTGCCGAACAAGCTCGACGGCTGGCTGGCCGCCCTCACCCGACAGGATGTAGACGTGTTCCTGCCGCGTTTCAAGCTGGAGCAGGAGTTCATCCTGAACGATCAGCTGATCGCGCTCGGCATGGCCGACGCCTTTTCCGAGAATGCCGCCGATTTCTCGGGGATGAGGTCGGACGGAGGAAAGGACCTCTACATCTCCAAGGTCATCCATAAGGCCTTCGTCGATGTCAATGAAGAGGGGACCGAAGCCGCCGCGGCCACCGCCGTGGTGATGGAAACGAAATCGATTTCCATGGTGCCGGTTTTCAAGGCGGATCACCCCTTCATCTTCCTGATCCGGGACGTCCGCACGGGGGCCATCCTCTTTATGGGGAAAATGTCCTCGCCTCGATGATTCCCCCTGAGGCGGAGATCGTCCGGCGTTGACTTCCCCCCGGCAAAAAGATAATTTGGGCCCGCGCCCGCAGAGCCCCGACAAAACTCATGAAGGAGGCCGCCCATGTCAAGAAAAGACGCCAGGCACGACGAATGGGACGCCCGGTTCGCGCCCGCTAAGGTCCGGCGCTCGCGGGGGGCCGGGCGCAACCAGGGGCTCACCTTGATGCTCCTCGCCGTGGGCATCCCGCTCGTCACTTTCTTCATCCAGGTGGACGGCGCGGTGCGGTTCTCGACCCAGGACAAGGTCTTCGAGCGGACCCTGACATCCGCCGAGCAGCAGGAGATCCGCGCCGCCGTTGTCACGCAAAAAGCCAAGCTCGACACCGTCCAGAAGGCCGTCGAGACGATCAAGGAGAAGTATCGCGGCGAGACGGGAGCGAGCTATGAGCGGGACGTCTGGGTTGTCCACGTCAAGGAGGGCTTGGCCATCCCCTACAAGTACGTGCTCGCGCTCGGGGCGCTGCTCTTCCTGATCGGATTAGGCAAGCTCATCATCTAGGATTTCGGGGCCCGCGCGGAGCGGGACCATTTCGTCGTGAGGAGGGTTCCCGTGATCATCGTCCTTTGCCTGCTCGTCCTGTCATTATCGCTCCCGGCCGCCGCCCAGGTCCCCAAGGCGCCGGATACGGAATCGCTCCGGGCCGGCTGGAGCTTCATCGCCACGCCGCGCCACACCGAGGCCGAAGACAAGGCCGTTCTGGCCCTGTTCAAGGGCCTCCGGGTCTCCGACGTCGTCGATGGCCTGGATGCGGTCGGCCTCGTCGATACCGGCACCATGGACCCGGAGATCCACGCGCTCTGGCGCGACACGGCGAACTTCACGCACCGCTTTATCGGCATCGCCGTCACCGCCCGCTACGTGCCCACGCAGAGGCCGACGGCCGGCGTCCTGGGCGTCAAGGCCTACGACGCCTGGGCCGGCGATTGGTACGACAAGCTCTCGCCGGAATCGTTCGCCCCGATCCTCAGGCCGGGCTCGGCCCTGGTCATCGAGGACGCCCCGGCGGCCGACGTCGGCTCGATCGGGTCCTATAACATTCTCGAGTGGAAGCGGCTCGGCTGTGCCGGCGTCGTCACGGACGGCACGGCCCGCGACACGGACGAGATCATCACCGAGAAGGTCCCGCTCTATCTCAGGCGCGTCGGCCGCGGCATCCGGCCGGGGAGGAACGAGCTCGAGTCCGTCAACCGGCCGATCGTCTGCGGCGGCGTTCTCGTCGTTCCCGGCGATGTCGTCGTGGCGGACGGCGACGGGGTCGTGGTCGTGCCCCGGGCCAAGGCCGAAGCCGTGGCCCGCTACGCCCTCAAGATCCTGGAGGGGGACAAGGCAGGGCGCCGGGATCTTTACAAGACGCTCGGGCTCAAGCCCGACCCTTCGATCAAGAAATAGCGCTATTTCGGGGGAGCGGGAGGAGCCGGGGGCAGGCCCTGGAACAGCCGGACCGTCTCGGGATTGAACAAAATGATCATCGTGTAGATGCCGAGCGCCGTCCCGAAGGGGACATGGACGAGGCTCAGGAACGCCAGGACCAGGATGAGGATCCGGGCCCATTCCTGATGCCGGATGAGGCCCAGGCCGCCAATGATCTGTGGCAGCGCGATGAGCCCCATGAACGAGCTGGCGATGATGCCGATGAGACGCAGGATGCCCGGGCTGACCTCCTCGACGTTGGGGATCTGAGCCACGCCGAAGAAGAAGAGCAGTGCGAAAAAGGCCAGACAGAGGCAGAACGCCCCGAACACGACCCACAAGATCCCGATGACCTTGACGTGATCTTTCATGCGGCACCTCCAGTTTCTCTCATTATACCCAAGTCGGGGGACTAGGGGTATCCCGATGCAATTGCGCCTCCGGAGGCGTAGAATGGTTGGGGGTCATTAAAGCGATGCTCCTGGCGATGATCGTTTCGGCGGCGTCCTTCCTCATCATGCTCGCGGGCGTGCCCGCCCGTGCAGCGGCAGGCCCCCGTCTCGCCCCCGACCGCGACCTGAGCCTCACGTCGGCGGAACGGTCCTCCATCCTCAAAGGGAAGATCGTCCTGCGGGAGATCCCGACCGAAGGCCGCAGCGGCCGGACGTACGAGGCCCTGGGCCTCCTCCAGTGCTCCCTCGACGAAGCCGTATCGGTTCTGACGGATTTCGAACACTACCCTGAGTTTATGCCCAACGTCTCCGCGGTCAACATCTGTGAGCAGGTCCATCCGTGTTCGGTCATCGAGACCAGCCTCCGCCTGCCCCTCGGCGTCAAGAAGAGATACCGCCTGCGCTATACGGCCGTCCCCGCCGCCTCCGGATTCGAGCTGGCCTGGGAGAAGCTCGCCTGGCCGGAGCTCAAGCCGAGCCAGACGATCGCCGACACATCGGGGTATTGGCTTGTCCGCGGCTTCGAGGAAGGCGGTCTGCTCGTCGTCTACCACGTCTATACGGATCCGGGTCACATCCCTCTCGGCATGTCCGGTCTCGCGCGGTCGTTGGCCAAGGCCAAGATCCCGGACGGGATCGTCGCGCTCAGGGAAAGGGTCCGGAGCGTCTTCCGCCCCGGCATCCGGCAGCCCGCGGCCTCAGCTCAGAATTCCTGCCCGTAACGGCCGGCCGAGCCCAGGACCTCGCGGTTCTTCCGCTTGTACATCTCGATGAGCGCCGTGCGGGCCGGGCCGAGATACTTGCGCGGGTCGAATTCGCCGGGCTGTTCGGCAAAGACCTGGCGAATGGTGGCCGTCATGACCATCCGGCCGTCGGTGTCGATGTTGATCTTGCAGACGGCCGAGCGAGCGGCTTGCCGCAGCTGGTCCTCGGGCACCCCGATGGCGTCCTTCATCTTGCCGCCGTACTTGTTGATCGCGGCCACCGCATCCTGAATGACCGACGACGCGCCGTGGAGGACGATGGGGAAGCCGGGGATCTGCTTCTCGACCTCGGCCAGGATGTCGAACCGCAGCGGCGGCGGGACGAGGATGCCGCGCGCGTCGCGGGTGCACTGCTCGGGCTTGAACTTGTAGGCGCCGTGGGAGGTCCCGATCGAGATGGCCAGCGAGTCGACCGTCGACCGGCGGACGAAGTCGACGACCTGCTCCGGCTGAGTGTAGGACGACTTCTCGGCCTGGACGTCGTCTTCGATGCCGGCCAGGCGCCCGAGCTCGCCCTCGACCGAGACGCCGAGCGGGCGGGCGTATTGGACGACCTGGCGGGTCAGGGCGATGTTCTCCTCGTAGGGGAGATGGGAGCCGTCGATCATGACCGACGAAAAACCGTTTTCGATGCAGGACTTGGCCAGCTCGAACGTGTCGCCGTGGTCGAGGTGGAGGGTGATCGGAATGGCCTGGTCCGCGCCCTTGGCCTTCTCCATCTCCCGGGCCATGCGGACCGCGCCCTCGGCCATGTAGCGGAGGAGGGTCTGGTTGGCGTACTTCCGGGCGCCGCTCGAGATCTGGAGGATGACCGGCGAACGCGACTCGACGCAGGCCGTGATGATGGCCTGGAGCTGTTCCATATTGTTGAAGTTGTAGGCCGGCACCGCGTACCGGCCGGCGAAGGCGCGCCGGAACATGTCGTTGGTGTTGGCGAGGCCGATATCTTTATAGGATACGGACATGGTTGGACCTCCTGGGGATACGCTGAAACCGCTCTCATCATATCCCAAGGCGGGCGCGTTTTCAAAGCGCTTTCGCGCGATCGCGGCCGCCGGCCGCGCCTTGTCTTTTCGAAAAGCCTCTGGTATAACCCGAAGAGACCGTGACTCCGATTTTTCTGACCGAAGGAAGCCCCGCATGACCAAGCGCCTGACCCTTCTCGTCGTTTTCGTCACCATGGCAACCGTCGCCTTCGGTGCGGCCCAGGCCCGGATCGAGCTCCGCAAGGAGGCGTCCTCCACGACGCTCGTGGCCGACGGCCGGCCCGTGGCGACGCTCGTGCCGTTTACCGAAAAGGACTTCACCGTGGAGGACGCCGTCCGGGAGGTCCGCCCCGGTCTCTTCGAATGGACCCGGACCTTTCGCTACGACGGCCAGGATTACGTCCGGCCGGCGCGGCTGACGATGGAGCTCGAGGCCCTTTATGCCTCGCGCTTCAGTCTCATCCCGGCCGTGATGTACGACGGCAACGCCTGGGGCAAGGGGCTCGAGCCCAAGGGTTTTATTAAAGACGGGCGAGTCTGGACGTTCGCCTATCACCGCTCCTCGATCCCCGGCGCGACCTACTCGGAGTCGGAGGCCTGGTCGATCGGTCTCTTCAGCGCGCCCGGACAGCTTGGCGGCGGCTTTTCCTGTTCGCTCGAGCCGCGCCCGGACAAGACCGTCCATCGTCTGGTCTGGCCCGAGGAGGAGACGCCCCAGGTCTATGCCATGCGCGACACCTACAGCGAGGCCTACCGAGGAGACCTGCGGGTGTCCCGCGGGCAGACGATCGCGCTCAAGGCCTGGATCGTGGCCGGAGCGGTCACGACCCCCCGTCACGGCTGGCACGCCCTGGTCGACGCCGCCTGGTCCCTTAACGCCCGGCCGGTGAAGCCCCGCTTCGAGCCCGAGGAGCTCTGGGAGCTCGGCGCCCAGTACGCTCGCGACAACCTCTGGGCCGAGGAGAAGGGCTTCAAGGGATTCTCGATCGGCCTGCGCTGGGACCCCCAGGAGCAGGGCTGGGTCCAGCGGCAGTCCTGGAAGTACGAGATCGGCTGGGCCGGTCAGAACATCTCCCTGGCCAACTCGATGCTTCACGACTACCTCCTTTCGAACGAGCGCCGCTCGCTCGACAAGGGGATCCAGTGCCTCGACACTTGGCTCAAGAACGCCCGGCTGAAGAACGGCCTCTTCCGCTGCCACTACGATTACATCATCGGCCTCGAGGACCCCAAGGCCGAGGTCCAGGACGCCTGCAATCTCGGCCATGCCGCCCAAGGCTACTTCGAAGCCTTCGACCTGGCGGCCCGCTGCGGCCTGACGAAGCCCGAGTACCGGGCGGCGGCCCTCGGCGTCTGCGATTTCGCGCTGAAAGCCATGGGGGCCGACGGGCGCATCGGCAAGGCCTGGACGAGCGAGGGCAAGGTCGTCGATCCCGAGGGAACGATCGGCGCCTTTCTCATTCCGCCTCTCGTCACGGCCTTCCGGGCCACCCACAAGGCCGCCTACCTCCAGGGGGCGGAAAGGGCCTACGCCTTCTATATCAACGAATTCGTCCGCAACGGCTTCACCACGGCCGGGGCCCTCGACACCTATTGCATCGACAAGGAGTCGGCGACGCCCCTCCTCAAGGCGGCCCTGGAGCTCTATGACGTCACCGGCAAGGCCCAGTATCTCAAATGGGCCGAAGACGTCTCCTATTATCTGGCCACGTGGCAGTGGCATTACAGCGTGCCCTTTGCCGAAGGGACGGTCCTCCGCGAGCTCGGCTACGACACCTACGGCGGCACGGCCGTTTCGACCCAGCACCATCACCAGGACCCCTACGCCCTGATCATCGTCAACGACTGGATCAAGCTGGCTCAGCTCACCGGCAAGCCGGTCTGGCGCGAGCGGGCGGTCGCGGCCTGGGCCAATGGAACCATCGGCATCTCGGGCGGCGACCTGGTCGTCATGGGCAAGAAAAGGCCCTACGGCAGCCAGGACGAGGGCTTCCTCCACACGCGCTGGCTCCAGCCCTTCGCCGTCAGCCAGTGGCTCGTCGCCTGGCCGACTGCCTTCCGGCTGGAAACGCTCCGCCAGAATCCCAACTGGGCCGTCTTCAACAAGGATTAAATCGGGGACACAATACCTATTCCCCATTTTATTGCCGCAGAAAATGCCGAGCCTATCCTGGAGAAATTGGGGAATTGGTATTGTGTCCCCCATTTTCATCGCCCTGGCCGGGGCTTGTTTGTGGGCCGCCGCCTGCGCGGGTCCGTCCCGGCAGCCGGCCGGGACCGGCACGCCGCCGGCGCCGCTCTACCGCGATCCCGTCTACGACGGCGCGGCAGATCCCTCACTCGTCTGGAACGACAAGGAACGGTCCTGGTGGGTTTTCTACACCAACCGCCGGGCCAATGCTCCCGACGCTCAGGACGGCGTGCGCTGGTGCCACGGCACCGACATCGGCATCGCCTCTTCGTCCGACGGCGGCCTGACCTGGACCTATCGCGGCATTGCCAAGGGGCTCGAGTTCGAGCCGGGCCGCAATACCTTCTGGGCTCCCTGCCTTGTCGAGCATGGCCGGACCTATCACCTTTTCGTCGCTTATGTCCGGGGCGTCCCTGCCGACTGGAGCGGCGACCGTCGCATCGTCCATTACACCAGCCCCAACCTCGTCGACTGGACCTATGAGTCCGTTCTGCCGCTCAGCTCGGACCGGGCCATCGACGCGTTCGTGTACGCCAAGCCCTCCGGCGGCTGGCGCTTGTGGTACAAGGACGAGGCCCATGGGTCCCACATCTATGCGGCCGACAGCGAAGACCTTTATCGCTGGACTGTCGCCGGCCCGGTCGTGACGGACAAGGCCCAAGAGGGGGCGGCCGTCTTTTGGTGGCGGGGCTTCTATTGGATGCTCGTCGACCGCTGGCAGGGGATGGGTGTCCTGCGCTCTGCGGACCTCTCGACCTGGACGGAGCAGCCGGGGACCATCCTCGGCATTCCGGGCAAGCGCCCCGACGACGCCGATATCGGCCGCCACGGCGAGGTCGTCGTCCAGGGCCCCGAGGCCTATCTTTTCTATTTCACCCACCCCTTTGGCCCCAAGGCGCACACGGAGCCGGGGAAGCACCGATCATCTCTCCAAGTCGCCCGGCTCGAGCTCCGGGACGGCCGGCTCGTCTGTGACCGGGACGCCCCGTTCCCGCTCGAGCTCGGCCCGCCGAGCGGATTCAAACCCTTGAAAAGACCCGAAAGCCCGCTCGAGCTCGAGACGCCGGACACGAAGCTCGCCGCGGCCTTCGTTTGGGCCAAGGGTCAGGCGCTCGACTACGTTTTTCCGGCTGCGGCCTACGACGATCCCGTCGGCGACTGGTACGAGGCCGCGCTGCCGTCGCGCTACGCTTTCTGCATGCGAGACGTTTCCCATCAGGCGACGGGGGCTCATGTCCTGGGCCTGGCCGCCTTCAACCGCAACATGCTGGGCCGGTTCGCCCGGGGGATCTCTCCCTCTCGCGATTTCTGCTCGTACTGGGAGATCGACAAATGGGACCGGCCGGCCCCGGTCGACTATAAGAACGATAAGGATTTCTGGTACAACCTGCCGGCCAACTTCGATGTCCTCGACGCCTGCTGGCGGCAATACCTCTGGACCGGCGACAAAGCCTACATCGAGGACCCGGCCTTCCTCGATTTCTATCGTCTGACGGTCGACGAGTATATCAAGGCCTGGGACAAGGACGGGGACGGCATCCCGGAACACCACCCCGAGTACGGCAACCGCGGGCTCGGCGGATACGACGAGGGGCCGTTCTCGGATAGGACGATCTTCGGGGCCGATCTCGTCGCCGTGATGGCCAGGGCCCTTGATTCCTACGCGCAGATGATGTCGCGGAAAGGCGATCAGGGGAAGGCCGCGGCGCTTCACCAGCGCGCGGCCGCGCTGCGGAGCCGCTTTGATGCCGAGTGGTGGGACGAGTCGCGCCGGCAATATGCCGATTTCGCCCTCGTCGGCGGCCGGCCGGCCTTCGAAGACCAGTTCTGGAGCGGGGTCTTTCCGCTCTACTTCGGCCTCCTCCCCGCCGGCCCGCGGCGCGAGGCCACGCTGCGGCGCATCCTGGACAATAAACCGGATGGCATCGAGGTCGAATCCTACTTGCCTGAGGTCTTTTTTCGATACGGCCACGAGGAGGCGGCCTATGCCGAGATCCTCGCCCTGGCGGACCCGTCCAAGAAACGCCGCGAGTACCCCGAGGTCCCGTTCGCCGTCATCGGGGCGGTCGCAACGGGGCTCATGGGCCTCGAACCGAACGCCGATATCGGGGCCTTCGGCTCGCTCTCACGGCTGACGTCGAAAACCGAGTGGGCCGAGCTCCGCCAGGTTCCCGTCCCTAACGCCGTCATCGACATCCGTCATGTCGGACGGGGTCGAACGTCGCTCGCCGTTCGCTCGGGCGGGACGATCTCCTGGAAGGCGGCCTTCGACGGCGTCTGGGACGAGCTGATCGTCGACGGCGTCGCTCAACGGGCCCTTCATGGACGGGACGAGTCTGGCCGTCCGATATCGTGGGTGATAGAATCGGGGCTCCGGGCCGGCGATCACGTGACGGTCACCACGCCGGTCCGGCGTTGACAGGTCGGGGAGATCGAGGAGAAAGCATGATCCCATTTCATGGCTGGCACGGGCGGATCCGGGTCGTTGTCTTGTCTTTGCTGGTCCTTGTCGCGCCGTCGATCGCCGGACAGGACGCGAAGGACTCGTCCCAGCGATGGACCGCCGAGAAAGCGCGGGCCTGGGCCGCGGCCGAGCCCTGGGTGCTCGGCTGCAACTACATCCCCAGGACGGCCGTCAATACCCTGGAGATGTGGCAGGAATCGACCTTCGATCGCGCGATCATCGACGAGGAGCTCGGCTGGGCCGAGGACCTCGGCTTCGACGCCGTCCGGGTCTTCCTCCATTATCTTCTCTGGGAGCAGGATCCCGGCGGCTTCCTGAGACGCCTGCAACAGTATCTGGAGATCGCGGACCGCCATCACATCGGAACGATGTTCGTGCTCTTCGACGACTGCTGGAATGCCAAGTTCGACCTCGGGCCCCAGCCGGCGCCCCGGCCGGGCGTCCACAATTCGGGCTGGGTCCAATGTCCCGGCCCGGCCCTGCTCGAAAGCCCGGGCCGTTGGGGGATCCTCGAGTCCTACACGCGCGGCGTCGTCGGGTTCTTCCGCGGCGATCGCCGCGTCCTCGCCTGGGACCTCTACAACGAGCCGGGCAACTCGGACTACGGATCGAAGTCGCTGCCCCTTCTCGAAAAGGTCTTCGCTTGGGCCAGATCGGCCGCGCCGGCCCAGCCCCTGACGGCCGGCATCTGGGACGAATCGAAAGAGCTGGCCGAGCTCAACCGGTTCCAGGCCGAACATTCCGACATCATCTCCTTCCACTCCTACCAGACGCGGGCGGACGCCGAGAAGCGGGTCGCCTCTCTTAAGGCGTACGAACGTCCGCTCATCTGCACGGAATACATGGCCCGGACGGCCGGGAGCCGGATCGAGGACATCCTTCCGCTCTTCAAGTCCGAGGATGTCGGGGCGATGAACTGGGGCTTCGTCAGCGGCAAGACCCAGACCATCTTCCCTTGGGGTTCGAAGGAGGGCGGCCCGGAGCCGTCCGTCTGGTTCCATGATCTCATTCGGCCGGACGGCGCCCCCTATCGGGAGGCCGAAGCGGCGCTCATACGGAAGGCCGCCGGCAAGGACCGCCCGACGCAAAGCGGGAAGACCGGCGCCGTCACCGAACCGTTCCACGCCTGGGCCCTGACTCCGCCCCTCGGCTGGAACAGCTGGGATTCCTTCGGCCAGGCGGTGACCGAAGACGAGGTCAAGGCCAACGCCGATTTCATGGCCGCCCGGCTGGCCAAGTTCGGCTGGCGTTATGTCGTCGTCGACATCGAATGGTCGGAGCCGCAGAGGCTGGGGCCGGACTACCCGGTCCACTCGAAGTCCGAGGTGGACGCCTTCGGCCGTTTCGTCCCCGCCGCGTCGAGGTTCCCCTCTTCGTCCGGCGGCCGCGGCTTCAAGCCGCTGGCCGACTATATCCACCGGAAAGGACTGAAGTTCGGGGTCCACATCGTCCGCGGCATCCCGCGCCTGGCCGTCGAGAGGAACACGCCCATCGAAGGCACGCCGTTCCGGGCTGCCGACATCGCCGACAAGGTCGATTTCTGCGACTGGAACGAAGACCAGTGGGGTGTCGACATCGCCAAACCCGGCGCCCAGGAATGGTACGATTCCCTGTTCCGGCAGCTGGCCGCGTGGGGCGTCGATTTCGTCAAGGCCGACGATGTCTGCTATCGCGGCGAGGAGATCGCCATGCTGCGCCGGGCCATCGATAGGACCGGCCGGCCGATCGTCCTGAGCCTGTCCTACGGGCCTATGCCTCTCGACCGGGCCGATGCGCTCGTCCAGAACGCCAATTCCTGGCGCCTCCTCGGCGACCTGTGGGATTACTGGGACCAGGTCCTGCCGGCCTTCCGGCGGCTCCACGATTGGGCCCCGTACGCCGGGCCCGGCCACTGGCCCGACCCGGACATGCTGCCGCTCGGACATCTGCGGGCCCTTCCGGCGGGCTGGTCCAAGAACGTCACCATGAACCCGGGCTATTTCGAGATGGTCTCGCACGGCGGTCGGGAGAACGTGGCCAATTTCCTGAGCCCTGACGAGCAGCGGACGGTCATGACGCTCTGGGCCGTCGCCCGATCGCCGCTCATGATCGGCGGGCATCTGCCGGCCAGCGATGCCTGGACGCTCTCGCTCCTCACCAACGCCGAGGTGCTGGCCCTCAACCAGAAGGGCCGCAACAACCGTCCGCTCTTTCATGCCAACGGGCTGGCGGCCTGGGCCGCCGACCATCCGGCGAACGGGGACAAGTATGTGGCCGTGTTCAACACGCGCGACAAGGAGGGGAAGGGGATCGAGCCCGGGATCGCCGTTCCGGTCCGGCTGGCCGATCTCGGGATCACCGGGTCCGCCGTCGTCACCGACGTCTGGACCGGCAAGCCCGTCGGGGTCGTCGCCGGCGAGTTCGCGCCTGTCGTGCCGTATCATGGCGCCGGGCTCTACCGGCTTCGTGTACAATAGCATCGTTATGCGCATCAAGCTGGCTTACGGGAAAACGGGCCTGCCGCTCGAGCTCGACGATGCCCTCGACGTCACGGCCGTCGCGCCCGCGTTCGTTCCGGCCCTCGCCGATCCGGCCGCCGCCGTTCGGGCGGCCCTCGAGGCGCCGATCGGCTCGCCGCCCCTTCGCGACGTGGCCCGCCCGGGGATGCGCGTCGGCGTCATCTTCAGCGACATCACCCGGCCCGCCCCCAATCCGCTGCTCCTCGCGGCCGTGCTCGAAGTGCTGGATGCCATCCCCGGCCTCGAGGTGACGCTCTTCAACGCCTTGGGCACGCACAGGCCCAACACCGAGGCCGAGCTCCGCACGATGCTGGGCGACGCCATCTTCGAGAACCGCCGGATCGTCCAGAACAACACCTTCGAGCCGGCGACGCAGGTCCGGGTCGGCCTGACTTCGAAGGGCCACGAGACCTGGCTCAATGCCGAGCTTATGCGCTGCGACCTGAAGATCCTGACCGGCTTTATCGAGCCCCATCTCTTCGCCGGGTTCTCCGGCGGCGGGAAAGCGATCATGCCCGGCATGGCCGGCCAGCGCACCGTCCTCGGCAACCACGACGCCGTCATGGTCGGGCACCCGAAAGCCATCTGGGGAGTGACGCACGGGAATCCCATCTGGGAAGAAGTGCGCGAAGTCGCCGGGCAGGCCGGGCGCCTGTTCCTCCTCAACGTGACGCTCAACCGCGACAAGGCCGTGACCGGGGTTTTCGCCGGCGACCTCGACCGGGCCCACGGCGCCGGCTGCGCCTTCGTCAAGCATTCGGCCATGGTCCCCGTCAACCGGCTCTTCGACATCGCCGTTACGACGAATTCCGGCTACCCGCTCGACATCAACCTCTACCAGTCGGTCAAGGGCATGCGGGCCGCGGAACAGATCGTCCGGCCGGGCGGGGCTATCATCATCGCCACCCGCTGCTCCGACGGCATCCCGGACCACGGGCTCTACGGCAAAATCCTGCGCGAGTCACGCGATCCGCGCGAGCTCCTGGCCAAGATCACGGCGCCGGGATTTCTCGAGCAGGACCAGTGGCAGGCCCATGTCCAGGCGCTCGTTCAGTCCAAAGCCGACGTTTTTGTCAGGTCCGACGGTCTGACGGACGATCAGATCCGCTCCGCCTTGCTCCGGCCGTGCCGCCGCATCGAGGACACGGTCGCGGACCTCCTCGGGACCTACGGCCGCGGCGCCTCGATCTGCGTCATGCCCGAAGGCCCGCAGACGATCCCCTACGTCGCCTGACGCCGGGGCTATTCACCCTCGCCCATGACATCCCGGCCCGCGAGGACCTTGCGGATGAGCCCGGAGATCTCCCGGGCCGTGAAAGGCTTCATGATGAACGCCCGGATCCCGTCATGGCCGACGTTCTCGCCATTGACCTTCTCGCTGAAGCCCGTGCAAAGGATGACCGGGATGTCAGGCCGGACTTTGACCAGGCTCCGGGCCAGATCGATCCCGGACATCCGGGGCATGGTCTGGTCGGTGATGATCAGATCGAAGGCGCTCGGATCTTTCTTGAACGCCGTGGAAGCCGTCCGTCCGGAGGTCCTGGCCGTCACCTTATAGCCGAACCGCTCGAGCATCCGGGCCAGGCCCTTGAGCTGGGCCGGGTCGTCGTCCACGAGAAGGATCCGCTCGCTGCCGGCTTCGACCTTTGGGGCCGGCGGCGTCTCGCGCTCCGCGCCCTCCTCCCGGAAGCAGGGCAGGTAGACGCTGAACGTGCTGCCCTTGCCCACCTCGCTGTAGGCCGTGACCGCCCCCCCGTAGCTCTTGACGATGCCGTGGACCACCGAAAGGCCGAGCCCGCTGCCTTCCCCCTGGCTCCGGGTGGTGAAGAACGGTTCGAAGATGCGCTCCATCGTCTCCCGTGACATGCCGCATCCGGAATCGGCAACGGTCAGCCGGACATACGATCCGGGCTTGAGGTCCGTGTGACGGGCCACCATGGCCGCGTCGACCTGAACGGTCTCCAGCTTGACGTCCAGGACCCCGCGTTCGCCGCACAGGGCCAAAGCGGCATTCTGGCAGAGGTTCGAAAGGATCTGGTGAAGCTGGGCCGGGTCGCCGAGAACCGTTTCCGTTTCCGCCCCGATCGTCTCATGGACCTCGACCGTCCCGGGAAAGGTCGAGCGCAGGAGCTTCAGGCCTTCCTTGATCGTGGGGGCGATCCGGACCGGCTTTCTCTCCCGTTCTCGCTGGCGGCTGAACGTGACGATCTGCCGGACCAGGTCCCGGCCGCGGTTGGCCGCCTTGAGGATGAGAGGCAGGGACTCGCGGGCCGGGTCCTTCTCGTCCAGATCGAGCATGGCCAGCTCCGCGTTGATGGTGATGGCGCCGAGAATGTTGTTGAAGTCGTGGGTGATGCCGCCGGCGAGCGTCCCGAGGGCCTCCATTTTCTGGGCCCGATGGACCTCCTGGAGCAGGATCGTTTCCGCGGTGACGTCCCGTTCCGTGATGAGACCGCCGAGAAGGGCGCCGGAAGGATCCTTGGCCGGGGAGATCGTCACTTCGAGCTCGATCGGGCGCTCTCCGGCCAGTGATCGAGTCAGATGTCCATGCCAGAATATCCCCTGGCTGACGGCCCCGCGAATGTCGTCGGCGCAATGGGCGCAGCCCACGAGATCGACATAATTCTGCCCGACGGCGCTGTCGGCTTCCGGGCGCCGGTTGATGGCCTTGAAGGCGGCGTTGACGTATTGGATCCGGCCGTCCAGATCGACCATGACCACGGCGTCTGAAGCCTGCTCGACGGCGGCTCCGAGCCGGAGCCGCTCCTGCTCGGCCAAGGCCAGCCGCAGGGCGTCCGCCCGCTTGCGCTCCGTGATGTCATGGACCATCCCGACGGAGCGGACGATCTGTCCGCCGGCGTCCCGGAAGTGTTCGCACTTCTCGTGGACGAACCGGACCTCGCCGGTGTCCTTGCGCACGACCCGGTGCTCGATCTCGTAGCCGTCGAGGTTCTTCCGAAGCGACTCGGTGTAAGCGGCGTCGACGGCGGCCCGATCGTCGGGGTGGACAGCGGCCAGAAAGGCCTCGTACGTCGCGCCGAACTCCTGGGGCTGGAGGCCGAAGATCCGGTAGATCTCGTCCGACCAGATCAACCTGTCGCGGACGACATCGAGCTCCCAGCCTCCCAGGTGAGCGATCTGCTCAGCGCTCTCGAGACGTCTCTCGCTTTCGCGGAGGTCCTCTTCGGCCTTCCTTCGAACGGTGATATCCATGAAGACGACCGCGAACTGAAGGGGAGCCGGGCGATAAGCGTAGACCTCGAACCAGCGGTTGAGCGGCTCCGGATAGTACCTTTCGAATTTGTAGGGATCCCCCGTCAGGGCCACGCGACCGTAGGTCTCCATCCAGAAAGGCTCGATGTCCTTCAGGATTTCCGTTACCGGCCGGCCGATGACGTCGGCCCGTCGCAGGCCGGTGAGCCGCTCGAAAGCGGGGTTGACGTCGAGGAATCGATAATCGCAGGGCCGGCCGGCCTCGTCGAGGAGGATCTCGTGGAGGGCGAACCCTTCGGTCATGTTGTTGAAGAGCGCGCGGTACCGCTCTTCGCTGGTCCGCTGGGCGTCCTCGGCCTGGCGCCGCTCGGTGATGTCCTCGATGATGTTGGCGAACCGTCGTCCCCCGACCGGAAAAGTGACCACGTGCTGATAACGACCGACGGCCTTGCCGTAGGTCTCGAAATCCAGGGGGACCTGAGTGGCCACCACCTGGGCGAAGAGCGGGAGGTAATCGGAGAGAGAGATGGGGAAGACCTCTCCGATCCGCCGGCCGACGATCTTTTCCCGAGGCACGCCGGTGTGACGCGTATAGGCGTCATTCACTTCGAGGACGCGCCAATCGACCGGCCGCCCCTGGTCGTCATCGACGAGCTCGTACAGGGCGAACCCCTCGGCCATATTCTCGAAGAGCCGGCGGTACTTTTCCTCGCTTTCCCGCAGGATCTCCTCGGACCGCTCGCGCCGCGTGATATCGTGGGCGTAGAGATTGACATAGGCTTCCCCCGGAGGACGGACGGCGGTCAGCGAGAAGACGCGGCCCCGTTCGTCCGCGGCCTTCGCCTCGACGAGCTCGCTGCGGGCGAACGTATCGGAGGCCAGCGCGCCTATGACGGCGGGCAGGGGACCTCCGGCCTTTGCCCCCAACGCCGCGAGCAGATCGCGGGCCGGGGCGTTGGCGTAGAGCAGGATCCCCTCCCCGTCCACGCGAAGGATCGGGTTGGGATTCTCCTCCGGGAACTGGGCCTGCCGGCGCAAGGTTTCTTTGGCCCGCCGGCTGTCCGTGCTCTCTATGAGTTCCCATGCGCCCCCCCGGCGGACCAGGGCGAAGCGGTGGTTGCGAACGACGTCAAGGACCTCGTTTGCCCCGCAGCGGTCGAGGGAATAGGTGCAGACCGCAAGCATGCGATACCGACCGATCACGCTGTCCACGGCGGCCTCGTAATCCGTAAAGGCCTGCCAATCCTTCTTTTCGAGCCAGAACGTGTTCCCCGTCAGCCGCAAGCCGTCGAAACCCTTTGCCCGGGCCATTTCGAGCTTCCGGACCCAGGCGTCAAGGACCCGCGGAGAATCAAATGTCCCGTCAAGGAGGTACCAGTCCGTGTGAGGGAGGATCTCGATCTGACCCTTCCGGACGTAGCGCTCGAAATCGGGCAAAGCCTCGGCCAACGCCCGCTCCGCGGCCTCGCGGCCCAAGGGATCGGAGGTGATCCACATGCAGAACTCATTGTTCTGCAACCCGGCCACAAAATAGGGGACGAGGATGTCCAGGAGATCCTGGGCCGTTCGGTAGAATTGGCAAAAATGAGTTCCCCAGCCGACATCGCCGATGATCTCGATCCCGGATTTCCTGAGTTCCATGCTCATGGCCTCGCTCTCCTTCGCCCCGTATTCAACCAACATACGGAAGCCGGTCCGGTTCGTCAAGTGCCCCGACGGCACCGCGAGTGGAAATCCCTCGCGGCTCCGGGTAAAATGGAAGGCCAGGTGGTCATGATGAGAACTCGAAATCGCACGGTCCGAGCCGCGGCCGCCGTAATCATTGCTGTTATCGCCGCGACTTCGGCCTGCCGGTCCCGGCCGCCGGCCGCGGCCCCGAACCCGGCCGAGCTGGCCCGGACCGTTTTAATGGAACGGGTCGGAACGGAGGGATCGGAGGGGCCCATCTTTTGCCGGCGCGACCGCGTCTGCGGCTCCGACGTCCTGCCCGGCTTCTATCGGAAGCGGGATTTCCGTCCGGCCTGGATCGACGACCGCCTCGCCTTGGGCAATGCCCGCGCTTTCATCGCCGCCCTGCACCAGGTCGACCAGGACGGCCTCAACCCGGAGAATTATCACCTGGCCGCAGTCGAATCCCTGATCGCCGGGATCGACGCCGCCCGCGAGAAGAGCCTTCGCGACGTCCGGCCCGAGGACCTGGCCGATCTGGAGATGCTCCTGACGGACGGGTTCCTCCTGTGCGGCTCGCACCTCGTCCATGGCCAGGTTAATCCGGAGACTATCCAGTCCGAATGGTCCATCAAGGGGCGCATCGGGGACCTGGCGGCGGCCTTGGATAAGGGTTTGGCGGCGGGGGATGTCCCCGCCGCGCTCGACTCGCTCCGGCCGGCCAACTCCTTTTACCGGGGGATCCGGAAAGCGCATGTCGAGTACGCCGCCATCGCCGCCGCGGGCGGCTGGCCCGGATTCCCGCCGGGCCCGAAGCTCGTCAACGGCGACCGGGACGCCCGCGTGACGGTCCTGCGGCAGATCCTGGCGGCGATGGGCGACCTCTCCCAGGAGCCGGCGCCCGATCCGGAGTTTTTCGATGACGCCCTCGAGGCCGGTCTCAAGCGGTTCCAGGACCGTCACGGCCTCGAGCCCGACGGCGCCGTCGGCTCAGCAACCGCCGCCGCCTTGAACATCTCCGCGGCGGAGCGGCTGAAGCAGCTCCGGGCCAACCTCGAGCGATGGCGCTGGATCACCGAGGAACTGGGCGATCGATTCATCATGGTCAACGTCGCCGGCTACCGGGTCGGCGTCTTCGAGGCGGGACAGGCGGTCCTGTTCATGCCGGCCATCGTCGGCCGGGCCTACCGGCAGACGCCCGACTTCAGCGGCAAGATCTCGACGATCACATTCAACCCCGCCTGGAACGTGCCGCCCAAGCTCGCCCGTGAGGACATCCTGCCCAAGCTTAAAAAGGACCCGTCCTATCTCAAGAAGAAGGGCTTCCGGGTCTTCGAGAGCTGGGCGGACGGGGCTCGGGAGATCGACGGCGCGGCCGTCGACTGGACGCAGATCAAGCCCGAGAGCCTATCCTTCAAGTTCCGCCAGGACCCGGGCCCGGAGAACGCGCTGGGCCGGATCCTGTTCTTGTTCCCGAACAAGTTCGACGTGTATATGCACGACACGCCCGAGCGTTGGCTCTTCAACCAAGCGGTCCGGGATTTCAGCTCCGGCTGCATCCGGATCGAGAAGCCCCTTGACCTCGCCCTCTACGCCCTGCGCGATGATCCGTCCTGGACGAAGGAGAAGCTCCTGGAGATCATCGCTTCGGGAGAGACGAAGGTCATTCCACTTCCGAAACCGCTCCCGGTCCACATCCTCTACTGGACGGCGTGGCTGGGTGTCGACGGGCGGGTCCAATTCCGGCAGGACATCTATCTGCGGGATGCGGCCCTCGTCAGGGCCTTGGAAGAACACGCGGCGGCAGCGGCCCGCTAGGGGGCTACCAGGTCCGGACGCGGCCGACGTCGACGTGGACGAAATCTTGCCCCGGATAGATGCCCACCCCTCCGCCCTGGAGCGCGACCGCCTTCCGGTAGAGGTCCCGGAGCGCAACGCCCGGGACGCGGATGTCGATCGCCTTGCCGACGAGATGGAGACTGTTGGCCGCCACGCCGCCCCCGCCTGTTTTCCTCAGGAACTCGTTGGTGCTCTTCGAACGATAGCCGGAGATGACCTGGAAGGGCCCCTCCGTCCGGAGCGCCCGCGCCAGGCGGACGAGAAGGTCGAGCAGGCCGACATCGATGTCCTTAGTCTCGCCGTTCATGGGATCGCGGAGGATGTGGTTGACCTTTTGGAGAGATTCGGGGATGAGGCAACCGCTCCGGCAATACTCGATGTCCGCGGATTCGCCCGAGTGAGTGTTGTAGAACGAAAGCTCGCGGTCCGGGGGAAGAGGCTCCGGCGGCGCAAAGGCCGAAAGCCGCGAGGCGAACGGCAAGGCCAGGGCGGCAGCCCCCAGGGCGAGGAACCGCCTCCGGCCTGGGGTCCCAGGGGAGAACAGGTTGCTCAGCATATCTTTCATCTGTGGTTTAGTCGCCCTATCTGTCTATTATACCAGACGACTATATAACAAACTCCCTCTCGGGGATAAAGGTTGCAGGCCGCGCGGCTGGTTTCCCCCTGGGGGAGGACAAATTAACCAGTTCCCCTCTGGTCGACAGGGGGATCTCCCGGCGGCTCCCCTGGGAACTGCTCCTGGGGGGAGCCTCGGGGGGGGTGGCGGGTCCCAGCCGAAGTCCGGGCTCCAGGCAGGCATGCTCGCTGCGAACAGTTCAATGGACGACGATCTCATCGATGAAAGCCCAGGACAGGCTTCCGGCCGAGGGATGCCAGGCGGGGAGGCGTTTTGTCCCCTGGATGCGGAAACGGACGAAGCGGATCGCGGCAGGAGCGCCGGGGCCGGCCGGGGCGTTTTCCCAGATATGGGTCCGGATCGTCTCTTCGTCCCGGTGATCGCCGCTTGCGGTCCTGGCGCCCAGGTCCAAGTATGACGCGCCGTCGGCCGACACCGAGCATTCCAGGCGGTCCGGATGGAGGATCCAGCTCCGCTCGTCGGAGAGCGTGCTCAAGGCGATCTCGCGAGCGGCCACGGGGCTCCCGAGGTCGAGCGTCAGAACGAGATCTACACCCTCCCAGCCGAGCCAGTGGACCTTGAAATCGCTCGCGCCGCGGACGCCGTTCGTCAGCGCAGCTAGGTCGCCCTTGGCGTATTTTGACGAGGGAGGGGGATCGGCTTCGATCGGCTTGCGGAAGGCCAGATTGCCTTCGACCTGGACGTCGATGAAGCGCCTGACGCCTTCGTCGTAGGCCTCGGGCGTCAGGCCTGACTCGTTGAGCGTCAGGACGTTTCCGGCCCGGCATCGGGCGGCGAACTCGTCGACGAGCCGGACCATGTCCGGCCTGGGAACGAAGCGGCCGGCTTTCTCCTCGTAGAAACCGCGCGGGCCGAACATGTCGTCCTTGCCGATCTCGATCTTCGCGTACATCAGGGGGAGACGGGCGGTCTCGACGCGCGTCAGTCGCTCGGGATCGCGGGCCGCGGCGGCCTCGGCCTTGTCGAAGAGCTTGTCGTAGAGGGCGACGTCGGCGGCCGAAAGATGGTCCGTCGCGTGGACCGCCGGCGGTTCGTAGATATCGAGGCGGGCGCCGGAACGTTCAAGTGCCGTGCGCAGAGCGTCGAGGTACTGGTGGACATAGGGTCCGGCGGGGCCGTAGTAGCCCCCGAGGAAATCATCCATGACCTCATCGGCGTCCGTGTCGGGGTTCCAGAGGAGCTTGGCCAGAAGATAGGCCTTGAGCTCGCTCAGCTCGTGTCCCGGGCTGGTGTTGGTCTGCTGGAAGTGACGGCGGACGCCGTGCTCCACGAAGAAACGGATATTGGGCTGGAGGACGTGGAGATTCGGGAACGGCGAGACGAAATGCGAAAAATTGACCGTGTAATCCCAGAGATAGAGACGACCGCAGATCCGGCTCCAGTCCTCGATGTCGCGGACGAATGACGCGCTCGAGGGATCGTCGGCGATCGGCAGGCTGCGGTTGAGCTCGATCGTGCAGAGCATGACCTCGGCGTTCGGGGCCGGCCGGGTCAGCCGGGGCGCCGGGCGCGAGTACTGATAGGCCAGGGTCGAGATCGTTTTGTCGGGGAAGAGGGCGGCGACGCGGTTGACGAAGCGGAGGATGGGGCCCGAGGGCGAGCCCTCCTCTTCGATGACCTTGAGGCATTCGGGACACTGGCAGTACGAGAAGTTGTCGTTCTGGCTGACCGACCAGATCGTCTTCTCGGGTTGGGCGGCCATCTCCTCGCGGAGCTTGGCCGCGGCGATCTCGAAGACCTCGGGCCGCGACAAACAGGGCTGATCGATG
The DNA here is from genome assembly GCA_963743205.1 of Candidatus Aminicenantota bacterium. GTDB lineage: Bacteria > Acidobacteriota > Aminicenantia > Aminicenantales > Saccharicenantaceae > RBG-16-66-30. Next base: position 167,329 of record CAVUOW010000005.1, on the reverse strand, counting down.
ATCCGCTTCCCGTTCAGCAGGGCGAAGTACTCGGGATGGGACTCGAAATAGGTCTGCCACGGGACAAGCCGCTGGAGCGTGTGGACGTAGTAGCCCGCCCCATAAAGGTCCGACGCGGTGTGGAGGCGCATCCAGTCGAGATAGTCGGCGTCGAGAGCGAAGTCCCCGTTGACGATACGGACCTCGTTCACGGGATTGTCGACCTCGAAGAGACACCCGAGGGCGAGGTCGTCGCGCGGCGGGAAAAGCTCGGCCGACGGGCTGAATTTCCGGCAGCCGAAATATTTTTCGAGCAGGTGGACGACGCCGTAGATGACGCCCTTGCCGCCGCCGCCCGCGACATAGAGGTTTCCGGCGGAGGTGGCGACGGCAAAGCCGTCCGGACGCAGTGACGCGAGCGCCGAACTGATGACGGGGGGCAGGTCGCTTCGGGGAAAGCCGATCGCGGCGACGCCGGGCCGGCCCGGCTCACGGGTCGTGAGAACGGGGAGATCGACGCCGCTCATCTTGAAGATCGATGTCTGCAGGATGTCGGCGGCGCGCCGCTCGACGTCCCCCGCGCCCTCGGGGATCTCGATCCTGGCGGCCGGCCGGCCGTGATCGACGAAAACGAACGATCGGCTGCAGGGGCTGATTTCGACGGGGCGCGTGCCCGGCCGGGCCGATGTTCCCGGTCGCGCACGCCGTCGCGACCAGAGCGTCAGGCGATGAACACGGCGACTCGCGGATCGACGAGGCCTTGTCTTCGATATTCTTCGAAATGGCCGGTCGGACATCACCCGGCAATCTAGACTAAACCGCCTTACGGCGTCAATCTCAGAGATACCGGCCTACTTCTTCTCGACGGGCAAGAAGTTCTGCATGACCCAGACTTCGGCACTCGGCTGGCTGAACGTGAAGGCCAGACGCCGGCCGTCGGGATGAAGGCTGATCACGGACGGGCTCCCTTTGACGACCAGACCGAGGCTCGAAAATTCACCTCCCGCCGCGGGAACGACGCAGAGCTCGCTCTTCTTGTCCTTTCCACCTGCCGCGTCTTTGAAAAAGAGAATGCGTGTTCCGTCCGGGGTCCAGCAAAACGCCCCGCTGACGCTGAGACCCCAAGCCGCGACCTTGGACTTGACGATCTCGCGAACCGGCCCTCCCGGCAGAGGCATGGCCTTGAGGACCCAGGACCCGTCCGGGTCCTTCGTCCCGAAAACGAGCTGACGTCCGTCGGGGGAGACGCTCACGCCTGCCAGGTCCGGTGGAGCCTCCTGCTGATACAGATCCCGGGTCTGCCGGCTGGCCAGATCGACGCTCATCAGACGGCAACGCTTTTTCGCGAACTCGAAATAGCTGTAGTAGACGGTCTTGCTGTCCGGGGCCGGCGCGATGAACTTGATGTTCGCGCCGGGCTCGCTGTCGATGATGAACGTCGTCTGACCCGTTTCGGCGTCGACCCGGTAAAGGCCCCAGTAGGTCTTTCCGTCGCTTCCGATGACAAAAATGGACCGGCCGTCGGGAGCCCAACGCGGGCGGGTCAGGCTCTGCAGATTCGTGGCCAGCTCCCGCGTCTCGCCCGATTCGGCGGACCAGATCCAGACGGCCTGAGTTGTTCTCGGGCTGGACTCTGTTTTCCGGTCCGAAAGAAAGGCCAGGCTTTTCCCGTCGGGGGACCACTGCGGATGGCTGTTGACGCCGACAAGAGACTGGGGCAATGTCTTCGGCGGTTCGATGAAAGCGCGTTTGTCGAGGTCGATCGAGGCGATGGCGATGTCCTTCATTTCCGTATCCACGCGATAGAACAAGGAGCCCTGCCGGCTGACCCCGAGACAGGCGACCCAACCTAGGTTCTTCCTGACCAGGCGAGGTTCTCCCTGGGCTTGACCGTCGACGATCTTGACGAGCCAGGCATCCTGTGTGCCGGTCCGGTCGCTGATGAAGAGCAGATCGCCGGAGCCCGGGATCCACTCGAGAACGCCGTCGTTCGCCGGATGCTGGACGACCCGCGTTGGCTGCCCGCCGTCGACCGGGAACGCGAAGATGTCGTGCTTCGGGTCGTTTTCCCCTTGCGGGAGATCGGCGATGACATAGCGCGAGTCGGGCGAGAAGGTGATGTTCTTGGGAGTCGTCTTCAGCAGCTTGGGCGTTCCCAAGACTCTCAAGGAACCGTCTTCGACGGATACCAGCGCGATGTCATAACGGTTGTAGAAGTCCTTCACGAGCCCGATGACAATGGCCTTGCCGTCCGGAGACCAGGCGACGGGGAACGCCCATTCATCTTTCTTTTTATACAAAACACGCATGTCCGATCCGTCGGCGCCGATCGTCCGCAATTCCATGGCGTTGTCTTTATTGAACCAGCTGTAAGCGAGCGCCTTTCCGTCCGGAGACCAGCAGGTGTTGCCGGCGAACTCAAAGGGAGTTGACGGATCCTTGCTCGCGATGGCGGCCGTCTTCCCGGAGGCCAGCTCTCTGACGCAGAGGCTTCCCGTCTCCTGGTCCACAAACGACAGGAACATCCCGTCCGGGGACGTCCTGGCGGCGGCGACCGCGTCTGGCCCCGACCATATCAGCCGTACGCTGGGCTCTCTTCCGGTCGCCTCGGGGAGGGCGCGCGTGCTCAGGATCGCAGAAAGCTTGTCTTTGGCCGCCTTCACTTCTTCAAGCTGCTCCGGGTAATCGTCGATCACTTTCTGGAAGGCTTTTTCCGCTTCTTTCGTGCCCAGCTTTTCGTAACACGGCCGATATGGAGCTGGGCCTTGGCGGCGACTTCGCGGCTCTCGGGGAACCGTTTCAGGAGATCCTGGAAGATCCCGATGGCCTTCTGCAGGTCTCCGCCGACTTCTTCTTCGTAAAGGGCGGACTTGTAGAGTTGTTCGGCGCCCTGCGGACCGGCGCCCGACAGGGCCAAGGCCAGGACCAGGGCGGCAGCGATTAAAACGATCGATCGTGTTTTCATGGCTCAGACCTCCTCATGGCTGACATCTAGGCGTAAGCATAGGCCGGTCGGGCGTCGTCTGCTTGACGCCTTCGCGCCCGTACCATGAAGATTCCATGACGAGGGATCATGCCGCGAGCTTGTACCCGATGCCCCGGACACCCAAGATATATTTTGGCTCCTGGGGATCGTCCTCGAATTTCCTTCTGAGCAGGGAGATGTGCTTGTCGACGGTCCGGGCATCCACAAAGACGTCTTTTCCCCAGACGCTGTCCAGGAGTTCGTTGCGGTGGACGACGCGGCCCCGGTTTTGGACGAGGAAGTGGAGCAGGGAGAACTCGAGCGCCGTGAGGGGGACCAGCCGGCCGTTCTTTTTCGCCTCGTACTTGTCAAAATCGATCTCGATGTCGCCAAAATGGCAGGAGCCGATCCCTCGGTGCGGCTCCTTGACCCTCCGGAGGATGGCTTTGATCCGGGCCAAAAGCTCCCGGGGGCTGAACGGCTTGGTGACATAGTCGTCGGCCCCCAGCTCCAGCCCGAGGATCCTGTCGATCTCTTGGCTTTTGGCGGTCAGCATCAGGATCGGAGTCATCACCCGGTCCTGGCGCAGCTGCTTGCAGACCTCGAACCCGTCCAGCTTCGGCAGCATGATGTCGAGGACAATGAGGTCGTAGGGATCCTTCATGGCCATGGACAGGCCTTGCTGGCCGTCCCTCGCGCTCGCGACCTCGTAGCCCTCGAGCTTGAGGTTGTCTTCGAGCGGCATGAGGATGCCCTCCTCGTCTTCGATGATCAGGATCCTGTTCATGGGACGTCCCCTTTCATCTGCGGCAGCGGCAGCCGGATCGAAAAGACGCTGCCCTTGCCGGGTTCGCTCTCGACCAGGACTTTGCCCCGGTGGGCCTCGACGATCTCTTTGACCAAAGTCAGTCCCAGGCCGCTGCCTTTGACCGTCCGGGTCAGTTCGTCGCCCGCCCGGATAAAGCGCTCGAAGACCCTGTGGAGGTCCTCTTTCCGGATGCCGACGCCGGAATCCCGGACGGCGATAACCACCGCCGGTCCTTCGAGCGTAGCCCGGACCGAAACCGTCCGCGACTCACCCGAATACTTGATCGCGTTGTCGAGCAGATTGGTCACGGCCTGGGCGAGGGCCGCGCGGTCCACGGCCAGGGGAGGGAGATCCTCTCCGACCTCGAGCCCGATCGCGAAGCCCTCGTGGCGGACCCTTTCCTGGATCGGGGAGACGACTTCAGCCAGAAGGGCGCCGATGTCCGTCGTCTCGAACCTGAATCCCGCCCGGCCGCTCTCGATCTTGGCCAAGCTGAGGATATTGTCTGTCAGGAGGGTCAGGCGCTCGCTCTGCTCGAGCAGGACATCGTAGTACTTCTGCCGGCGCTCCTCTGAGGGCACGCGGCCCGCCTGCAGCATCTCGGCGAGCTGCCGGATCGAGGTCAACGGGCTCTTGAACTCGTGGGAGACCGTCGAAACGAAATCCGATTTCATCCGGGCGAGCTCCAGTTCGTGCGAGACGGAGCGGATGGTCAGGACGAGGCCGAAGACGAGGATGCCCGCGATCAGGAGGAACACGAAAGAATAGAGGCCCCGCCGCGACAGAAGAAAGGTCCTGATGAGGCGAGAGGGCGGCCGATGGAATTCCAGGGTCCAATCCGGAAAGTTCGAGGCGAAATTCGCCCGGTATGTCACGGGTCCCTCGGCCGGATCTTCCGATGATAGCAAAGCCGCGCCGTCCCTCCCCTTGACGGCCCATGACGTTTCTCCGGAGGGGAAACGATCGCGCAGAGCCTTCCGAAGGACACCTTCCCTGAGCCGTCCGGCGTCGATGATGATCCCCCAGCACCGCTCCGGCGGGCCGCCTATCGATCCCCCCGGCCTTTGTATCGAGACGAGATAGGGGAGGTTTTCCGTATCCAGGGTCAGCCGGAGGAAGTGGGGAGTCGCGTCCCGCGGTCCGACGGCTGTCATCAGCCTCGCCTTCAGGGCCGGAGCTGCGGTCTCTTTGAAGGCGAGCAGCCGGTCCGTCCTTCTTTTTGCCGCGGACTCTTCGTTCCCCAGATCTTGGAATTCTTTCCGGGCCGAACTTAGGTCGAAGCCGGCCGGCGCGCCGGCCAGGATTTCCGCGATGAGATCCTTGGCTCGGCCAACGAATAGGTCGAACTCGGACTTCTCGAGATTCCACTTTCCCCGGATCAGCGATCGGCAAAGTCCAAAGCACGCCTGAAGGGACTTCCCGGAGTCCCCGAGCTCCCGGGAGAGCACGCCGATTTCCAGGGATGCGGAGGGACCAAGAGGGATCCCTTCCGGAATGACGACCTCGCTGTGTTCCCGAGCGATATCCTCATATGTCGCCAGGGCGTCCCGCTCGAGCCCGGATCTTCTCTGGACCCTGGCGATGGCGTTCAGGATCAACCCTTTGGAAGAGGGCTCGCTCGCCCGCTCCAAAGCCTGCCGGTAGGCGGCCAAGGCCCGCGGATAGTCTTTGTCCCGGAACTCCAGCCGCTCGGCCGCCCGGATCAGGGTTGATTCTCCCCGTTCGGTGAGAGGCGCGGGGTTGCCTTGCCGGCGGCCGTCGGGGACATAAAGGAGCGCGGCCATCGGGAATTGGATGTCCTCGAAGTCCTGCAGATAAAAGATCTGCTCGACGAGCGGGCCTGCGGCCGCCAGCATTTTGAAGGCGGCCGTCGTATCGACCGCCGGTGTCCCAGGCCAACCTGCCACAGCCTTCGACAGAGCGGTCTCGACCGCCGTCATCTCGTCATCGACCGCCTGGAGCACCCGCTCGGCCGCCCGCCGGGTTTCTTCGAGCCGCTCCTTCTCGAGGAGGGCGCGGTCGTTCTGAATTCCCCTGAAGGCGAGGTATCCGAGAAGCAGGCTTGGCAGGACGATCCCTGCCCCGAAGAGGAGAATGATCCTCCGGCGCTGATGCATCGGCCCCTCACCCCATGGCCAGGCGAAGAATTTCCCGAACGATGATCCTTAGTCTAGGATAGGACATCCGCCATTACAAGCGGATGACGCCCGGGTGATTCTTCAATGAAGATTGAGTGAAGTCTTGAACCGGACGAGATACTCCGCCCGGACCCAGAAAGTGTCCCGGCTCCCGTTTCGGGTCGAGGTGAAAAAGAAATACTTGCCGTCTCGCGTGACATAAGGTCGGTTTTCCGATCCTGCCGAGTTGACCTCCGGGCCCATGTTCATGGGCGGCCCCCACTGTCCGCCAGCCCCTTTGAAGGCAATATAGATGTCGTCCCGACCCAACCCTCCGGGCTTCGTCGAGCAGAATATGAGATATCTCCCGTCGGGAGAGATGAACGGGTCCCACTCGTTGTATTCCGTGTTCAGCGATTCCAGGTTGACGGCATCGCCGTATCTTCCATCCTTGGACCGGCACATGTACAGGTCGAACCGGCCTTTCCCGCCCCGGCGATTGCTGAAAAGATAGATCGTTCCGTCCGCCGTGTCAGAGGCATAACTCTCGTCGTCTTGGGAGTTGACCGGTGAGGGCAGGGGAGCTTGGTCCCCCCACCCGGACGCCTTGATCTCAGCCTTCCAAATATCGGACGCCAACAGGCCGTCCGTTTCAGTCTTGACCTGATAGAGCATGGTTTTGTCGTCGCCCGATATGACGAAATCCCCGTTATGGGCCATGGTCTCCCAGAAGGGGATCAGCTCGGGTGGGGTCCAGGCGCCGTCTGCCAGGCGCGTGATGTACGTGCGGCAGCGGCCGTCGGCGAACTTCTGAAAGAGGAAGGCAGTCCCCTTCAAGGCGAAGCCGGAGCTTCCTTCATCCTCATCCGTGGAGATGATCCCCGGGGCAAAGGGCTGAGGCGTCATCCCCGGCGGCCTTTGTCCCAGATAGGGCCCTCGAAGCTTCGGGAACGGACCTTCCCCTCCCGCCTGGCCTCCGGATGAAAGGACCAGCAGGACCACGACGGACAGGCCCAAACATCTTCTCACGGGCGGCCTCCGGTCAAATAAAGATCAGCGCGAAGAGGGACAGAACGGCAAGGGCCAGGGACAGCTTGTGCAGCGTGCGCCAGGCGGAGTTGGCCTCGCGTAGCACCTCGAACTCGGTGACGTACACGACCTCGCAGGCGCCGTTGCCCCGGTCGGTGCGGACCGTGCTCGAGCGGCGAGCATAGGGCGCTCCCTTCACCCCGTAGGAGACGAGCCAGCCCTTGAAGCGGACCTGGTCACCCTTGCGGGCCATGAGGACGGCGTCGGCGACGATCGGGTCGGCCGGGAGGATGTGGTTATTGGACAGGCAGTTCTCGGTGAAGAGCTCGCCCGTCTCCCGGTCGGGGTAGCGATAGAAGCAGGTGAAGTCCCGGTTCCGGAACGTCATCCGCGAGTAGACGCCGCTCTCGGCATTCCGGCCCCAGATGACGCAGATGTCCTTCGTGTTCAGGAAATCATTCCACTGCTTATGAGAGACGTCAATGAACGAGGCGGAGTGATGGTAGGAGACGATCATCCCCCAGAGTTCGTAGCCGAAGAGCGGGGTGACGGTATAGGTCACGTTCTTGCGCGTGACCTCGAACGGTTCGGGCAGCCCGTCCTTGGTCTGAAGGGGATTTTGCAGGAGCGGTTCGAGGAGCCCGCCTTTGTCGGGGAGGCGGTTGCGCGTGAAGAACGAAACGACGAACACGGCGACGGCAAGGGGCAGGACGACCCTGGCCAGCTTTCGAAGTCCCGGGGCCCTATCCCTCATGCGGTTCAGCCGACGAGGACAATGTCTTTTTGCGGACGGCCGAGCCACTCGGCGCCGTCTCTGGTCACGACGACCATCTCCTCGATCGTGATGACGCCTCGCCCGGGGACGGTCAGGCGCGGCTCGATGGTGAAGACCATGCCCTCCTCGAGCTTCTGGAAGGGCTTCTGGGCGTACTTCTCCCAGGCCGGTCCGAGCAGGGCTGTCCCGTCGTGAGCAAAGCGGCCGACCTGGTGGCCGAGGGCGTGCGGGAATTCGGCGTAGCCGGCCTCGACGATGATGGAGCGGGCGACGGCGTCGACCGCGCGGCCTTCGACCCCCGGCCCGATGGCGGCTTTCGACTCCTCGACCGCCCGGACGATCGTCCGGAAACCCTTCATGACGTCGTCGGGCGCGGCCGTCTCCCCGGGCGCGAGGACATAAAAAGTCCTCTGCATGTCCGAGCAGTAGCCCTCGACCTTGACGCCGAAGTCCATGTTGAGGACGTGGCCGGTCTTGACGGTCCGGCCGGTCGGCGAATAGTGGGCCTGGGCCGTGTCCGGGCCGGTGAAGACGGCCGGGCACGTCGCCCGGCCCCAGGCCGTCGGGAGCTTCCGGCGTTCGGCCTCGGCCAGGATAAAGGCCGCGATCTCGCTTTCGGTCCGTCCCGGAGCGATGAACCGGCCGACGAGATCGAAGATGTCCTCGGTCGCCCGGACCGCCTGTCTCATCCAGCCGATCTCGGCCGCGGACTTCCGCTCGCGCAGGGCGGAGACGATCTTTTCGGCGGGTACGAGGCGCTCGGCCAGGCCCGCCTCGGCCAGGAAGTCGCGGAGCGTCAGGTACATGCCGTGGGTCAGGCCGTCGCAGATCTCGCTGACCTTTGAGTAGTTCACGGCGATCGTTTGCGGCTCCACGTCCTTCAGGAACTCGAGGAGGGGCTCCTTGATCCCGGTGACGTATCCCACGACCTTGTCGTAGGCTCCGGTCTCTTCGACCCCCTTCTGGTCATAGAGGCCGACGATGGCCCGGGTCCTGCCGTCGGCGCAGACGATGAAGGCCGAGTGCCAGGTGACAGGGCCCGGGGCGAGGAAGACGAGGGTCGGATCGCCGCAGATCTCGCTCTCCCGGGTGAAGGTGATCCAGCAGTCGACGCCGAACTCCTTGAGGAGGCCGACGGACTGTCTGACTTTTTCCTGGATGAGGGTCATGCGCGTCCTCCGGTCATCATGTGGCAAAGCGCCTGAGCTTCTTGAGGAAGACCGCGACCAGGACGGCGGCCAGGACCATGAGCGCCGCAAGGAAGAGGAAATACTGGTCGTGGGGGAGGCGGCTGTAGGATTTTCCCAGCAGTCCGCTGCCGTAGCTCCCGGCGGCCGTGGCCGCGAACCAGCCGCCCATCATCAGCCCGGCGATCCGCGGCGGGGCGACCTTGGAGACGAACGACTGGCCCATGGGCGAGATGAGGATCTCGGCCAGCGTGACGAAGAAGTACGTCCCGACGAGCCAGGCCGGGGACATGACGGTCTGGTCCCGGTTGCCGCCGGCGAGGGAGGCACAGACCATGATGATCATGGCCAGGCTCATGATGAGCATGCCCAGCAGGATCTTGACGGGCGTCGACGGCTCCTTGCCGCGCCGGTTCAGGCGGCTGAAGAGGGCGAGCAGGAGCGGGGTCAGGGCGAGGATGAAGAACGGCTCGAAGAACTGATAGGTCTCGGGCCGAAGCCATTTCAGGACGACGGTCGACCGCTCGGCAAAGAGGGTCAGGCCGAAGAAGTTCTGGTAGAAGGCGATCCAGAAGAAGATGACGATGAGGAAGAGGATGACAAGCGTCGCGATGCGCTGGCGCTCTTCGCGCTTGTCCACGGCCGGGCACACGGGCGCGGCGGAGGTTGCGCCTTCTTCGCGAGCTTCCGGGACGGCGGTCGCGCCCGAGCCCAGCTTGCAATCGAAGGGCCGGAGCCGGGGCTCGCCGGCGCGGAAGATGATCAGGGCGAAGACCATCCCCACCGCCGCGACCCAGAACGAGAGGTTATAGCTGTGGAAGACGGCGTTGTTGACCGTGGCCACGAGCGGCGCGACCATGGCCCCCAAATTGACGCCCATGTAGAAGATGTTGTACCCGGCGTCCTTGAGTTCGGGCCTTCCGGAATAGAGATTGCCGACGAGGACGGCCATGTTGACCTTGAAGAGGCCCGTGCCGAAGCCGATGAGGATCAGACCCAGATAGAACGGGACCACGCGGCCGGGTCCGGACACGGCCAGGCCGACGTAGCCGAGGACCATCAGGAAGGCCCCGGCCCGGACCGTCCGGATCTGGCCGATGATCTTGTCCCCGAGCCAACCGCCGAGGAGAGGGACGAAATAACAGAGGGCCAGAAAGATCCCGTAGGAATCGCCTTTGCGGGCGTCGGACCAGCCCAGGACCTTGTCCATGTAGAGGACGAGGATGGCCATGAGCGTGTAGAAGCCGACCCGCTCCCACATCTCGGTGAAGAAGATGAAGGCCAGGGCGCGGGGGTGTTTCTTCAGCATGGTCCGCCTTCCGCGCGTATGCTAGCCAAAAAGGAAGAGGGGGTCAAGGCGACGGGACGAGCTTCGGCGTGAACCGCGAGAGATCGCCGATCCCCAAGCGCTTCTCGAGCTCGGCGACGTGGGCGACCTGGCCCTCGAAGCCCTCGGCTCCCAGGACCTCGTGCTCTTTGGCCTCGAACTTGTCCCCGAGGTCCAGGAACTCCTTCGCCGGCAGGAGCCCGCGGAAGGCCGGGAACAGGACCGAACCTTCGCGGGACGCGTGCGGCCTGTACATCCGAATGAAAGCGCGGATGTCGTCCAGGAGCTTCTGTCGTTCGCCGCGTCTCTTGATGGCCACGGCGTCCGCCCGCTCGAGGATCCTCCCGGTCAGGACGCGGCCGGCGCGGTGCTGCTCGAGGAGGACGCTCACGAGGTCGGCGAGCGGCCCCGCTTTTCCGAAGCGGGGGAAGACCTGCTCTTCTTCGAGTTTCTCGTGGTACTGCTCGACGAAATGCCGGATGATCCAGGCCGCCGCGGCGAGAATGTCCGGGATCGAGGTCGCTCGCCGTTCTCGGCGCGGCGGACGACCTCCTCGTAGACGAGAAGGACGCGGCTCAAGAGGGCGTGCTCCTGCATGAGGTCCTCGTTCGGCGAGAGCCCCGCCGCGGGAGCGGGACCGGGACCGGGCTGCGGGTCCACGGTTACAGCTTCCGCCGCCGGCAGGATGGGGATCTCGAGCGCCTCCGCCGCGACCTTGCCGGTCAGGGCGTGAAGGAAGGCGACGATCCCCTTGACCCGGGCCTCTGTTAGGTCCGTCCCCAGCTGGACCTTGCCCATGATCCGCACGGCCTCGGACAGCCGGCCGACCGAGCCGTCATGGAAATAGGGCGAGGTCATCTGGACATTCCGGAGGACGGGGACCTTGAAGACGTAGTCGTCGGCCTCGTTCTTGGTCGCGAGGTAGCGGCCGCGATCGATATCCGGACTTAAGGTCTGTTTCCAGTAAGGCTCGACGACGCCGAACTTCTGGTAGCTCTGGCCGCCGAAGTAGGCCCCGGCGTGACAGTTCGCGCAGCCGGTTTCGATGAAGTCCCTCAAGCCGGCCTTCTGGACGTCGTCGAGAGCTGTGACGTCCCCGCCGAGGAAGGCGTCGAATGGGGCGGGGGTCACGAGCGTCCGCTCGAAAGCGCCGATCGCCAGGGCGAAATTCGCCGCCGTTATCGGCTCGGGATCGCCGGGAAACGCCTTTTGGAACAATGGCGCATAGCCGGGGATCCCCTTCAGTCGGGCTTCCGCGGCCTCATAGGAGGCCATCCCGAAGCTGGGTCCTCCGATGAGCGCCTGCCGGGCCTGGTCCTCGACGCTCGCCCGGTTCCCGATCCAGTGGGCGGCGATCTCGGCCGCGGCGTTAAGGACCGTCGGGGCGTTGCGGTCGGACGTCCGGCAACGGTTGCCGACCGATTTCGTCAGGCCGTCGACCGCGTAGAGACTGAGCGGATGGCAGCGGGCGCAGCTGACGGTTCCGTCGACGGAGACCCGGCTTTCGTAGAAGAGCGTCTTTCCGAGCTCGACCTTCGCGGGAGTGACGGGATTGCTCGGGGAGCCCATGACCTCGGGCAACCTACCGAAGAGGTCGCCGGCCTGCCGGACGAGGCCGGCATCGGACCGCGCCGCTTGTCCGGAACAGACGGCCGCTAACGCCAGCGATGCCGCGAACGCGATGAAGATCTTACCCCTGGTGATTCTTTGCATGGGATCCGACCCCTTTCAGGTCCCGGGCGAAAGCAGCCCCGCTGCCCGCTCGATTCCATCGTAGTCTCCGGGTACGCAGGGGTCAAGGCCGTGGCCAGAAAAAAGGAGAGCTTGAGACGCCCGAAAAATGAACCCTGCTCCGAGCAGCGCCGAGACGCTTTGACCCGAACGGGTCGATCACCTTGACACATCGTTCCTCTGTTTTAGGATGAGCCTGGGTAGAATTCTCCTCGCTCTGTCTTGGGGGAGCAGATGGAAGGGCGAACGCGTCTTGAATCCTAAAAGGAGATCTCCTCCCTTGCGCCCAGGAAGTCCAGCTTCACCACCCATCGCTCCGATTCTGCTTCGGCCCCGGATCGGATAGCGCATCGCGAAGGTAACGCCGTTCGGGGCAAAATGAACGGTCTTATCAGCCCCCTGGACATAGAAACTGACGCGTTCACCGCGGCGAGCACGGTCTTCCCTTGTTCCGGGGAACCATCCCGAAAGGCCGGTTCCCGGAATAACCCCCCTTGGCCCGCTATGATGCGACTCCTTCACTTCATTGGGGAAGATGATTCGGGCTCGAATCAGATCCCCGTTGTGCTGTCTTATTGCACGATCACGGCTCTCCAGGCCTCGGTCTTTTTGCTGGGATTGAAGCCCAACCCGACGATGACCGTCTCGCCAGTGGGGGTGACGGTAACGCCGTTGGCCCACACGAGGACCCACCCGGCCGGGGGGAATACGTTGTGGGCCGCGAGAACATCTTCGAGACGGCGCATGCCGTTCGCTGCATCCCAGATAAAGGCCCTGACCCCCTCCTTTTTGGTCGAGCTCCCGCCGACCACGATAGATCCATCCGGGGAAACGGCATCCGCCTCACTATAGTTCCCTCCGGGCAGAACGCCCAAACTGACCATGCCTTTCGCGGCGGTCCACCGGAAGGCCACTTCATCCCGGCCTCGAGTCGAGAAGGTTTCACCAACGACGACTGAGCCGTCCGCCGAGCAACCCCAGGCCGCGCTGAACTTCCGCTTTGCCACGACTCCCAGATCCACCATCCCGGCCTTCGTCCATCGAAAGGCCCTGGACCCGTCCTTGATCGAACCTTGGCCGACTACGACCGAGCCGTCCGCGGAGCAGCCATAGGCTTCGCTCGAGTATGCGCCGTTGGGGAGGTCGCCCAATCCCTTCAGGACCCACGCCCCTTCCGTGAGCGTCCAACGGCAGGCCTCAGCACCCAGGACCGAACCGGCGCGTCCAACGATCACGTTCCCATCGGGACTCATGCTGCGGCCGTAGCTGCGGTATTCACCGCCGGCCAAGTCGCCCAGCACTTCCGGGACCCACTGCCCCTCGACCAGCGTCCAACGGCAGGTCTCCTGGCCCGGCCCCCCGGGCTGGGTGTAAACGCTTCCTGCAACGATCATTCCGTCGGAGGAGACTCCCTCTGCGGCGCTGCTGATGTCGACGACGCCCGGCAAGGCCACGCTGCCTGTCAACTCTTTCCAGACGAAGCCCAGTTGACCAGTATTGCCGACGACCGTGGTCCCGTCCGATGAAACGTCAAAGGCTGAGCTGTAGTCGGGGAAGTCGGGGTCCGGGCATCCCAAAGCTTGGAACGAACCGGAAGGGACCTGCCCCTCCGGCGGGGCGATGACGGCCCCGGCCGAGAACACCAGACCAACCCCCATCAAGAGAACGACCCACCTTTTCATGATCTTGGCCTCCTTCTTTAATGCTTTTCGGGGGGACTCCCCCCTATCTTAAAGGAACGTTCAGGGGAACGTCCCGACGGGCCCCATCTTATGGGCATGTCCCTCCCGAGGGCTCTCTCACCTTCTCTATCTGCATCTTCATGGAGATAGTCAAGGGACATGGCCCGAATGTCGCACTTTGACGTGTTTTGACGCGGCTTCGGTATTCTCGTGCGAGGCGGTGGGGGCATTCCCGGCCAGTAACAAAGCGTGTCATAGCACGTCAAAGTACGACATCGCCCCGGGCGGCCTTGACAGGCGATAGAGGCTGGCCTATGGAATGAGGAGAGGGAGGGACAGCTTCAAACATCCGCCCCGTTCTGGATCCAAAATACAAGATCGCCTTCTGCCATAAAGCCGTTCTTCGCGGACGGAACAGGGGCCAAGGAGATCGTTCCCCATGTCAAGCGCACGAACTACTCGCGGCCTCAGTGGCGGCGCAACATCCTGCCGTAGTGAGGCCGAAATAGACGGGTCCTTCGACGCCGACGCCGGTTGACTTTGCCAGGGGACCGGGGATATATTCCGGGGCTCGTGGAGGTGTCATGAGTCCCAATCCGTTCCTCGGCGTGTTGCTCCATGCTCTCGGCGGGTTCGCCGCCGGGAGCTTCTATATTCCCTATAAGAATGTCCGCGGCTGGGCCTGGGAGACTTACTGGCTCGTGGGCGGCTTCTTCAGCTGGATCATCGTGCCTTGGATCGTGGGACTCCTGACCTGCCCCGATCTCCTCGGGGTCCTGAGGTCGGCTTCCTCCAAGACCCTTCTCTGGACCTACCTGTTTGGCGTGATGTGGGGGATCGGCGGACTGACTTTCGGCCTGAGCATGCGCTACCTCGGGCTGTCCCTCGGCATGGCCCTTTCGCTCGGCTTCTGCGCCGTGTTCGGGACGCTTGTCCCGCCCGTTTTTGAAGGCCGCATCGCCGGACTTGTCGCGACGACATCCGGGCGCATCGTCATCCTCGGGATCATCGTCTGTCTCACCGGCATCGCCATGTGCGGCCGGGCCGGGATGAGGAAGGAGAAGGAACTCTCGGACGCCGAAAAGAAGGCCTCCATCGCCGAGTTCAGCTTCGTCAAGGGCGCCTGGGTGGCCGTGTTCGCCGGGATCATGAGCTCCTGTATGGCCTTCGCCTTCGCCGCGGGCAAGCCCATCGCCGAAGCGGCCATACGGAGCGGGGCCAGGCCCCTCTTCCAGAATTTCCCGGTCATGATCGTGGCCCTGCTCGGCGGCTTCACGACGAACTTCATCTGGTGCACGGCGCTGAGCGTCCGCAACAAGTCCGGGCGCGACTATCTGCGGGTCAGGCCGGCGGAGCCCGTCCCGGCGCCCGCGCCGGCTTCGGCCCCCGCGGCCGCGGCTTCGCGACGCAGGCCTTCGCTTCTCTCCAATTATGTCTGGTCGGCCCTGGCCGGAACGACGTGGTATTTCCAGTTCTTTTTCTATGGCATGGGCACGACGAAGATGGGGAGATACGATTTCTCGAGCTGGACGATCCACATGGCCTTCATCATCACCTTCAGCAGCCTGTGGGGGATCTACTTCCACGAATGGCGGGCCACGGGCAAGATGACGCGGCGGCTCGTCGTGAGCGGCATCGTCGTGCTCATCCTGTCGACGGTCGTCGTCGGCGCGGGCAACTATATTGCGACGCTTAAATAGAAAGACGGCAGGACCGAGCTCATGAAGCGGATCGCGCTTTGCGTCTGTATTCAGTCCTTCTTGCTCGTCGCCGGATGCCGCGGCCGAGCCTCTCAGCGCTCCGTGGAGCCGCCGAGCACGGCCGGGGACGTTGCTTCAGCGATCCTCCTTCGCGAGGATATTTTCGAAACGGCGCCGTTCGCCCAATGCCACGCTTCGACCGTCGCGGAAGCCAAATCGGGGCTCGTAGCCGCGTGGTTCGGCGGGAGCGCCGAGGGGGCGGCCGATGTCGGCATCTGGCTCTCCCGGCGCGAGGGCGGGCGCTTGGACGGCGCCCGTGGAGGTGGCCAAGGGCCGGGCGGCCGGCGGAGCGGCCGAGCCCTGCTGGAACCCCGTGCTGTTCCGTCCGACGGGCGGACCTCTTCTCCTCTTCTACAAGGTCGGGCCTTCACCCGCCCATTGGCGCGGGATGCTGACCCGGTCCTCCGATGACGGCCGGACCTGGTCCGATCCGAAGCCGTTGCCCGACGGCATCATCGGGCCGGTCAAGAACCACCCGATCGAGATGACCGGCGGGACCATCCTATGCGGCAGCTCCACCGAGGACGACGGCTGGCGCGTCCATTTCGAGACGACAAAAGACAATGGCGCGACGTGGAGCAAGACGGCCCCCATCGGAGACGCCGCGACCGTTGGCCTCATCCAGCCCGCGCTCCTGCGGACCGGAGCCGACGGGGTCATCGCCTTGATGAGAAGCGGCGCCGGACGCATCTACGAAAGCCGGAGCGCCGATCGCGGCCTTCACTGGACCCCGCCCGGGCCGACCGTCTTTCCCAATCCGAATTCCGGCATCGACGCCGTGACCCTTCGCGACGGCCGGAACATCCTTGTCTACAACCCCGTTACTGAGGGACGAGGCATCCTGGCCGTCGCCGTCTCGGATGACGGACGGAATTGGACGAGGGCCCTGACCCTCGAGGAGGAAAAGGGGGCGGAATTCTCCTATCCGGCGGTCATCCAGGCCCGGGACGGGCTCGTGCACATCACCTACACCCGGAAGCGTCAGAGGATACGGCACGTGGTCCTCGATCCGGCCGCCGTCCAAGCCCGCTACGGCCACGATACGGAGCGCCAAGCCCCCGTCGTCTGTGCCATGGAGACCTCGCTCGGGACGATGGCCTTCGAGCTCTACGAGGCCGACGCGCCCAAGACCGTTGCTCAGTTCAAGGCCCTCGTTCGCAAGGGCTTCTACGACGGCAAAGACTTCTATCGGGTCGTCCGCGGCCACGTCATCCAGGCTGGGGACGGCGGCGCGCCGCCGCTGCCGCCGGAATTCAACACCAGGCCTCATCTCGTTGGCATGCTGGGTCTTGGGCGGACGGGCGACGAATGGAGCGGCGACTCCGAGATCTATATCTGCGTCGCGCCCCGGCCCCACCTCGACGGCCGATATACGGTCTTCGGACGGATCATCGAGGGCTTCGACGTCCTCGAACGCATCGCCGCCGTGCCGATCGAGGAGAAATGGGAGGGGCCGGACAACAAGATGGCCATGCACAAGCCCCTCGAGCCCGTCGTCATCCGCCGTGCGCAAATTAAATAGGGGGACACAATACCTATTCACCAATTAAAAATGGTGAATAGGTATTGTGTCCCCCTATTAATCAGCGGGAGGCCTTGAGCCGGTCCCAGACCCTGATATAGAGCGCGTTGGCCGTGCCGATGTCGGCGATCATCTCGCTTTTCGCCCGGATCGCGGGCGCCAGGAAGATCCCCGGATTGTCGCGGATCTCCGCCGGCAGGAGCGGATAGGAATCCTTGTTCGGGCACAAGTAATAGATCGAGGCCGTGTTCTCGGCCGCCACCGCAGGGTCCAGGAGAAAATTGATGAAGGCGTGGGCCAGGGCGGCCTCGCGGGCGTCGGCCGGGATGACCAGGTCGTCGCAGGAGATGACCGTGCCTTCCTCCGGGACGAAGAAGCGGACGTCGGGGTTTTCCTTGCGCACCTGGAAGATGTCGCCGCTCCAGGCGTGGACGAGCAGGAACTCGCCCGAAGCCAGGCCGATCTTATACTGCTCGTTGTCGAACTTGGCCAAGTTCTTCTTCCACTCGAGGAGAAGCGTCTCCGCCTCGGCCAGCTCGGTCCTGCTCGTCGAGTTGATGCTGTAGCCGAGGCATTTGAGGCCGGCGCCGATCGTCTCCCGCATGTCGTTGAACATGGTCATCCGGCCGCGGAGGTCGACCCGGCCGAACATCCGCCACGAGGGGACGACGTCCTTGACCCGGCCCTCGAGGTAGGCGATGCCGGTGTTGGTGATCATGTAGGGCACGGAGTGGTCCATGGTCTTGTCGATGGCCATGGCGAGATAATCGGGGTCGACGTGGACGAGGTTGGGAAGGAGCGCGCGATCGAGCTTCTGCACGAGGCCCTGGGCGTGCATGAGACTGACCATATAGCTCGACGGGGTCAGCAGGTCGTAGCCGGTCGCTCCGGCCCGGAGCTTGGCGTACATGGCCTCGTTCGACTCGAACGTATCCACGACGACGCGGCAACCCTGCTCGCGCTCGAATCGTCGGACGAGATCGGGCTTGATGTAATCCGACCAGGTGTAGACGCTGAGGACGGGCCGGGACTTGCCGCAGCCGACGAAGGCGATGGACATCGCGGCTAGGCCGGCGACGAAGACGGCGAGGGCTCGCCCGATTCTGGTCGGTTTGCCGCTGCGCCCGTTTCTCATGGGCCTTGCTCGAAGGCCCGTTATAGTCCAGTTCGTCCGGCATTTCAACCGGGAATACGGTGACATGGACAATCGGTGACACACAACTCTATACACGTACACTATTCCGTTTCAGGAGAGATAGGAGAAACAGGCGGCCGGAAAGGAATTAAGTGTATTTATTGACTGTCACCGAATTATGAGTCCGGCGATTGGCCAGGCGCTGGCTCAAGAGCACTGCGGTCAGGGTCACCACCAACAGTAGGGTCGAAAGGGCGTTGATCATCGGCGGTGCGCCATACTTGATCATGCTGTAGATCCGCAGGGGCAGGGTCGTCGATCCGGGCCCGGCGACGAAGAAGGTGATGACGAAATCGTCGACCGACAGCGTGAAGGCGAGCAGCGCTCCGGCGACGATCCCCGGCATGAGCATGGGCAGGAGGATCTTCCGCGTGCTCTGCCAGGAGCTCGCGCCGAGGTCGCGGGCCGCCTCGATGACCGAGAAATCGAAATCCTGGAGCCGGCCGAGCACGGTCATGGCCACGTAGCTGACGCAGAAGGTGACGTGGGCCAGGAAGATCGTAAACAGGCCGAGCGGGACGCCGACGGCGACGAAGGCCATCAGCAGGCTGATGCCCATCAGGATCTCGGGGACGACGAGCGGTTGATAGATCAGGGTGAAATGGAGGCGCTGGAGCCGGCTCGTTCCCCAGCGGTGGAGGGCGTAGGCCGCGGCCGTGCCCAGCACGACCGAGACCGCCGTGACCGAGACGGCGATGATGAGCGTGTTCCTGACGGCCTGCCAGATCTCGGGGGATTCGAAGAGCCTGGCGTACCAGACGAGCGAGAACCCCTCCCAGCGGCTGGAGAAGCGGGCCGGGTTGAACGAGTTGAGGATGAGGATGATGATCGGCAGGTAGAGAAAGGCCATGACGACGGCCGTCATGGCGATCGGGAAGCGGCTTCTCCTCACGGCGCTTCCCCCATGATGATGTCGGACTTCTTGCCCTTGCGCTGCAGGACGAGGACGGCGACGAGCGGGGCCAGCACGGCCAGGACGAGGACGGCCGACAGGGCGCTGGCGTGCGGCAGATTGCGGTCGGAGAAGACCCGTTGGGCGATCTTGTTGCCGATCATCTCCCCGGACGGGCCGCCCACGAGATCCGGGATGATGTAGGACCCCAAGGCCGGAATGAAAACGACGAGGACCGCGGTCACGATCCCCCGCCGGATGCCGGGCAAAAAGACCTTGCGGAAGGATTGGAACGGGCGCGCGCCGAGATCGCGGGCGGCCTCGACCAGCCGGAAATCGAACTTCTCCGCGGCGGCGTAGATGGGCAGGATGGTGAACGGCAGGAATGTGTAAACCATGACCAGGACGACGGCCGCCGGATGGTACAGAAGCGTGGCCTCCGGCCCGACGAGCCCGATCGCCTCGAGGGCCTTCTTGATGGGCCCTTCAGGGTGGAGGAGCGATCTCCAGGCGAAGACGCGGACGAGAAAGCTCGTCCAGAAGGGGATGATGACGCAGCAGCAGAAGGCGATTGCGCCAGCGCTCCGGGGCCCGGGCGATGGTATAGCCGGCGGGCAGGGCCAGAAGGAGGCAGATCGCGGTCGTCAGCAGGCTGATCCAAAGCGTCCGCCAGGCGATCAGGAGATAGCTCGGCGTGGCCAGGGCGCGGATCGTGTCCAGGGTCCAGCCCCGGCCGATGCCGCCGTAGGGGTTCGCCGGCCGGAAGGCGATGACGAAGACGAGCAGCGTGGGGATGACGACAAAAAGGGTCAGCCAGGCGAGCGTCGGCAGGCTGACCAGCCACTCGGTCCGCCGCCGCCTCAAGATGGGGTCAAACCTACGCGATGCCAATTCTTTCTCTCTCATCTCCTGGCCCGCAGAATATTTGGCATCGCGTAGGTTTGACCCCTTCTTGTTTTATTTGCCGTTGATCGGCTCGCCGACGCTCTGCGGCGGAACGGCCAGCAGGCCCTCGTCGGCCTTGCGGAAATGGTCGAGCATGAAGCCGTCGTCGGCGTGCCACCAGATCCAGCACTCGTCCTTCCAGCGCAGGGGCTTCTCGTCGAGGAAGTAGCGGTCGTGCTGCCGGAGGACCTGGATCCTGAACCCGCCGGCGCGGACCCAGTATTTCGTGTTGGAGCCGAGGTAGATGACGTCCTCGATGACGCCGGGGAGATAATTGCGCCGGGATTTCTCCTCGGGCCGGTCGTGGGAGATGTGGATCTTCTCCGGGCGGATGCTGAGGTAGATCGGCTGCCCGGGCTGGAGGACCTTGTCGTTGTAGCAGAGGATCTCCGGGAGGCCGGCGATGGCCAGCCGGCAGTAGTCGTGGTCGAGGCAATCGTGGACGCGCCCTTCGAGGAAGTTGGTGTCGCCGATGAAGGCGGCGACGAAGCTCGTCCGGGGCGATTCATAGATCTCGGCCGGCGCCCCGACCTGCTCGATCCGGCCGCTGTCCATGACGGCGATCCGATCGCTCAGGCTCATGGCCTCGGCCTGGTCGTGTGTGACATAGAGGAAGGTGATGCCGACCTCGTCGTGGATGAGGTCGAGCTCGATGAGCATCTTCTGCCGGAGCTTGAGGTCGAGCGCGGCCAGCGGTTCGTCGAGGAGCAGAACGTCGGGCTTGTTGATCAAGGCCCGGGCCACGGCGACCCGCTGCTTTTGGCCGCCGGAGAGCTGGTCCGGCTTCTTGTCGGCCTGGTCGGCCATGCGGATGAGCTCGAGCATGCGGTCGACCTCCGTCCGGATCTCGGCCTTCGGGCGCTTGGCGATGGCCAGGCCGAAGGCGATGTTGTCGCGGACGGTCATGTGGGGAAAAAGGGCGTAGCTCTGGAAGATGGTGTTGACCTTGCGCTTGTCGGGAGGCAGGCCGGTGATGTCCTGGCCGTCGAGGAAGACGCGGCCGGCGTCGGGTTCCTCGAACCCGGCCGCCACGCGCAGCATGGTCGTCTTGCCGCAGCCGCTCGGGCCGAGGAGCGAGAAGAACTCGCCTTTCTTGATCTCGAGGGAGACGTCGGTGACAGCCTGGATCGTCCCGAACCGCTTGGAGACTCCCCGGAATTCGAGGAACTCAGCCAACGAAGGGATGCTCCTGCGGCGGCGGGTCGACGGGGCGGAAACGGCTCGGCGTATTCAATGCCGCTTCATTATGGGAAAAACCGGCAGGGAATTCAATAAAAATAAGGGCTAGCGCCGGGGGACGATCAGGGTCGTGAACGTGTGGCCGAGGGAGCCGGACGCGCGGTCCTCGGCGTAGAAATGCAGATAGTACGTTCCCGCCGCGATCCCGGCTGTGGGCAGATCCAGCGTCAGGATCTCGAGCGGCCCTTTTTGGACCCGGTTGGAGACAGCGGCCGCGATGGGCACCTGCGCCCCCGAAACCGAGTCGACGAGAGTCGCCCGGAGAGTGAGATCTGCCGCCGCGCCGCCGGGGGCCGAGCAGGGGATGACGACCTGGATCCCCGATGCCGCGGCCGGCAGTTCCGCAAAGACCGGCACGAACATCGAGGGGTCGTAGGGGTAGATATCGCCCCACGGGAAGACCTCTGGGCCCTTCTTGGCCCGGGCGCTCACGAACGAGCAGCCGGTCCGCCATTCGAGCAGCAGGGGGCTGCCGAGCTGGAGCCCCGCCGCCTGCGGCTTCCCGATCGTCCCCTTGGTCGACGCCACGGCGCTCAGACCCGTATCCATGTCCCGGACGATAAGCCGGCACGAGTAATCCCCGGGCTTGAGGGAAGAACCTGCCGCGAAGGCCGTCTCGCGCCCGCGGAACGAGGCCGGGTCGGCCTCCTGCCTGACGATCTCACGGATGTCGCCCTTTTCGTCGAAGAAGAGGACCACGAACTCGACCCGCTTCCCGGCTAGCTTCGCCGTGACCTCCCCGGGGAGCTTGGCCAGCACCCCGAGGCGGGAGACCCCTTCCGCGGACGATGTCAGGGCCACCATGGGGATGTCGACGGGCATCCGGGAGAAGGCCCTCTCGTTGATGGCCAGATCGAAAAGGTGGATCTGTTTTTCGAGGTCGGAATATTCGCCGAAGGGCTTGGGGTTGAAATACCCGGCCTGGGTCCGCACCTCGCAGCCCTTGCGCTTGACCTCGACCTTGACGTCGTGGAACAGCCCGTCCCAGCGCTCGTTGATGGAATAGCCGAGGACGTAGTAGCTCCCGGTCGCGGCCCGGACCTGATCGAGGTTCTTCTCATACCTATTGATGTTCGAATAATACTTCCCGCCGGTGATGTCCGTGAGGCGCTTGAGCGAGTTCAGGCCGGTCACCTTGTTGTCCTTGAAGACGTTCGTCGCGTCGCCGGACGCGCTCATGCTCCGACTGCCCGTGGCGAATGTCTGCTCGTCATACGCGAATAACGGGGCCTCAATGGCGGATTCTCTCGTATCAAGGGCGTAGAAGGAGCATCCCGCGGCGCTGAACTCCTGATACATGGCCTCGTTCTGGCGCCGCAGCACGTGGTCGCCGGAGGCGCCGCTGGTATCGGACCGGTAGCCGGCGTTGCCGGGCGTGTAACCGTAGATCAGCGAATTCGGGATCCCGGTCGAGAACAGGATGAAGTGCTTCTGGCCCTCGACGAGCCGCAGCGCCCGGGCCAGGGCCGTCATCTTGGCCATGTACTTCTGGGCCATGCTCTTCGATTCCTGGCGGTTCGCTTCGGCCTCGGCACGGAAGTTCAGGCCCAGGGCCCCGCCGGGGGAGTCCTGCATCAGCCTCCAGTACTGGTCTTCGATCTCGGTCGCGCGACCCTTGACATCGCCATGCCCGATCTTCTCCACCACCTTGCGGACCTTGGTGCGGTCCGTCGTCAGGTATTCATGAAAGGCCAACCCGCCGATGGCGGAATAGGTCAGCACGGCCACCTCGTCCCCGGGACTGACGACCGTATCAAGGAAATGCAGGGCGGCGGTCCGCGCTTTGAGGATGCCGCGGACGTTGTTGTAGGCGAAATCGAAAAATAGGAGGAACTTGCGGCCTGCCGGGCGGGAGGCCGAGGGCTCCTGCCGGCCTGGCTCGCCCACGGCCTCGGGCTGTCCCCCGGGCCCGGCCTCGGCGATAGGCGTGCCGATGGCGTGCTTTTCGAACGCCGTGAGAACGACGGGCGCCCCGTTGTCCGTGACGGCGAAATCCTCGCGGATCAGGTCGGGGACGGGATTCCCTTTCTTGTCCGTGACCCGGACTTGGACGAGCTTCAGGACGACGGCGACTTCGTATTGGAGCGGTTTCGTGAGCGCTTGCGTGTCTTGCGACTGGGGACGGGGCGCGCCCGCGGGGGAGAGAAAAACAGCTGAGATGACCAGGAGAGTCAAAACTCCAACAGAAGATAAGACGCCTCTTTTCAAGAGAACTCTCCTGTCCTCAGCATGAGTTCGGCGGCCCGCATTGTCAAGCCCCGGCGCCTGTTGCGGCCATCTGGCTGATATGCTAGCCTGAGTCCATCGCCGAGAGAAGAGGACAATCCATGACAAACCGTCTGAGCCTATCTTGCGTCGTTTGGGTTTCCCTGGCCCTCCTGGCCTTGGGCCAAGTCGCGATCGCCGCCCCTCAGGATCTCACCGGTCACTGGGCGGGAGCCATCGCCGTCCCAGGGACCAAGCTCGAGGTCAACCTCGACTTCCTCAAGCAGGCGGACGGGACCTGGAAGGGCGACATTTCCATCCCGCTCCAGGGGGCCAAGGACCTGCCGCTCACCGGCATCAAGGCCGCGGGCGCCGACGTTACGTTCGCCATCTCCGGCGTTCCCGGCAATCCGACGTTCAAGGGTCAAATGAGCGCCGACGGAGCCAAGATCGCGGGCCAGTTCGCCCAGGGGGGAGGGACCTTCCCCTTCGAGCTGGCGCGGGCCGCCGACCCCATGGCCAAAGCGAAGGCCGCCGTGGAGGGATTCGACGAAGTCGTGGCCAAGGGACTGGCCCAGCTCAAAGTTCCGGGCGTGGCGATCGCCATCGTCAAGGACAAGGACGTCATCCTGGCCAAGGGCTTCGGCTTTCGCGATGTGGACGCCAAGCTGCCCGTGACGGCCGATACGATCATGGCCATCGGCTCGTCGACCAAGGCCTTCACGGCCTTCACGCTGGGCACACTTGTCGACCAGGGGAAGGTCGAATGGGACAAGCCGGTGCGCAACTACATCCCCTGGTTCCGGCTCTACGATGCCCAGGCCGGCGAGCGTCTGACGCCGCGCGACCTGGTGACGCATCGTTCGGGACTGCCGCGCCACGACCTTGTCTGGTACAACAACCACACGTCCAGCCGGGAAGACCTCGTCAGGCGCCTGGCCTATCTGCAGCCGTCGGCGGACCTGCGGGAGAAATGGCAGTACAACAACCTGATGTTCCTGACGGCGGGATATCTCGTCGAGACGATGACCGGCCGGAGCTGGGAGGAGGCCGTCCGGACGCTCGTCTTCGAGCCTCTGGGCATGCGCCGCAGCAATTTTTCGGTCCTCGAGTCCCAAAAGGACGCCGACTTCGCGCTGCCGTACGGCGATCGCGACGGCAAGGTCGTGAAGATCCCCTTCCGCGACATCACCACCATCGGCCCGGCCGGGGCCATCAACTCGACGGCGAACGAGATGAGCCGCTGGGTCATGGTCCATATCAACGGCGGCAAGTACGGCGACAAGCAGGTCATCGGGGCCGACACCCTGGCCGACCTCCACAAGGCCGCCATGACGACCGGCGGCACGTCCACCCGGCCCGATATCACGGTCGCGGACTACGCGCTGGGCTGGATGGTGGACAATTATCGCGGCCACAACCGCGTCCATCACGGCGGCAACATCGACGGGTTCTCGGCCATGGTCAGCCTCTGGCCCGATGACGGGCTCGGCTTCGTCGTCCTGACGAACAAGAACGGGACCGGCCTGCCGGAGCTGCTCATCCGGACCGCGGCGGACAGGATCCTCGGGCTCGAGACCGTGGACTGGATCGGCGACGCCGCGAAGAAGCTCGCCGAGGGCGAAGCGGTGGGCAAGCAGGCCGAGGCCAAGAAGGCGACGCGCCGGCGGCCGGGGACCGTGCCCGCTCACAAGCTGGACGAGTACGCCGGCGATTACCGCCACCCGGGCTACGGCGACCTGAAGATCACGCTCGAGGGCGGCCAGCTCGGCTTCGTCTACAACGGCATCGCGACGCCGCTCAGCCACTGGCACTTCGAGACCTTCAACGGCGGGAAAGCCGCCGCCGACCCGGCCTTCGAGGATACCAAGCTGACCTTCCGGACGGACGAGAACGGGAATGTCGTCGGGGTCGCGATCCCCTTCGAAGCGTCCGTCGACGATATCTATTTCGTCAAGAAGCCCGGTGCCAAGATGTCCGATCCGGCGTACCTCAAGACGCTCGTGGGATCGTACGCGCTGGCCTCCCAGGCGGTGACGGTCGCTGTCAAGGGCGCCGTCTTGACCCTGACCATCCCGGGCCAACCGACTTACGAGCTGGTGCCCGAGGTTGGAGATGAGTTCTCGCTGAAGGTCGCCAAGGTCGTCCGGGTGAGGTTCGTGCCGGACGCCAAGGGGCAGATAACCACCCTGGAGGTTAGCCAACCCGGTGGCGTCTTCGAGTACAAACGGACGAAATAATTGACGGAAACGGGGACGCGGCCTAGAATGGCCCTAAAGGGCTAAAGACTATGGTTACCCGGTTCGCCGTCCCATTCCTGATCCTGGCCGTTCTATTCGTGCCTCTGCCCTTCGTCCTCAGCTGCCTGGTCTTTGCCGTTCTTCTGGCCATCCGGCCTCGCGGCGAGCCTGGCCCGGACCTTGTCCTCGTCCCCGGCGTCGCCGGACCCCGCCTCCTCCGAAGCCCGCCTCGCTGACCTTCTCTCTCAGCATCTGTCCCTTCGAGAGACCCCGAGAGCGCAGAGGAGGACCACCATGACCGCATTTTCAACAAAGCTGGAGACGGCCTTTAACCGATTCCGCGGCCACCCCGTCGAAAAAGACCTGGCCGCATATGCGAAGACCGTCCAGCGGATCCGGGAACTCCATGAAAGGGCAGGCCTGGCCCGGGCATCCGCTGCTGAGATCGGCGAGCGGGCCTCGGCGCTTCGTCGGAGGCTTGCGGACATGACGCCGAAACGGACGTCCGATGACGATGAAGCCGCGCGAATCGAGGCCTTCGCCCTCGTCCTCGAGGCGGCGCGCCGCGCGACCGGACTGGCCGCCCATGACGTCCAGATCATCTCCGGACTGGCCATGGCCGACGGGAAGATCGCCGAGCTGCCCACCGGGGAAGGGAAGACGCTCGCGGCGGTCTTCACCGCCGCGCACTTCGCCATCTCCGGCCGGCCCGTCCACGTCCTGACTTTCAACGATTACCTGGCTCGCCGCGACGCCGCTTGGATGGGACCGGCTTACCGGCTTCTTGGACTCGACGTCGGTGCCGTCCAGGAAGGCCTGGACAAGCCGGCCAAGAAGGCGGCCTATGCCTCCGACGTCACATACGCCACCGCCAAGGAAGCCGGATTCGACTATCTGCGCGACCGGCTGGCGTTCGAACCCGACGAGCTCGTCCACCGTCCTTTCGCGGTCGCCCTCGTCGACGAGGCGGACTCGATCCTGATCGACGAAGCTCGGATCCCCCTCGTCATCTCGGGGAGCTCGGCGACACGCGGGGCGGATGTCGCCCGTCTGGCCGATCTTGTCCGCGGCCTCGAGCCGGGCCGCGACTTCGAAACCGACGCCGAGAAGGCCAACGTCTTCCCCACGGATGCCGGCATCCGCAGGATCGAGTCCGCCCTAGGCTGCGGCAACCTGTTCGACGCGACGAACGAGACCGTCCTCGGCGCCGTCCATTGCGCCCTTCATGCCCGGGTCCTTCTCGAGAGGGACGTCGATTACATCGTCCGCGACGGCCGCATCGAGATCGTCGACGAGTTCACCGGCCGGGTCATGAACAAGCGCCACTGGCCCGACGGACTTCAGGCCGCCGTCGAGGCCAAGGAGGGCGTTCGCCGCGGCGCCGAGGGACGCATCCTCGGATCGATCACCCTGCAGCATTTGTTCCGGCTGTATCCGGTGCTTTGCGGTATGACGGCCACGGCCGAGCCCTCGGCGCGCGAGCTCAAGGAATTCTACGGGCTGGGGGTGGTCGTCGTGCCGCCCCACAAGCCGTGCGTGCGCCGGGACCTCCCCGATATCGTTTTCACTCACAAGGAGGCCAAGGTCGCCGCCCTCGTCCGCGAGATCGCAAGCGTCCATGCCTCCGGCCGGCCCGTCCTGGCCGGCACGGCGAGCGTCAGGGAATCGGAGGAGCTGGCCGCGGCCCTGACCGGGGCCGGCGTCGCCTGCGACGTGCTCAACGCCAGGAACGACGAGCTCGAGGCGGCCGTCATCGCCCGCGCCGGTTCCCCGGGAGCTGTGACCATCTCGACCAACATGGCCGGCCGCGGCACCGACATCAAGCTCGGCGGCCCGAACGAAGAGGAGCGCCAGCGCGTGGCCGGCCTCGGCGGGCTCTATGTCATCGGCACGAACAGGCACGAGAGCCTGCGCATCGACAATCAGCTCCGGGGCCGGGCCGGGCGGCAGGGCGATCCCGGCTCGTCCCGGTTCTTCGTCAGTCTCGAGGACGACATCTTCGAGCGTTACGGCCTGGCGCGCCGTCTTTTCGCCCGGTACCGGCTCGAGCGGCAGACCGGCGCCGTGGATAACGACCTCCTGCGCAAGGAGATCCTCCACGGCCAGCGCGTCATCGAGGGCCGCAATCTCGATATCCGCCGGGCGCTTTGGGATTACTCGACGCTCGTCGAAACGCAGAGAAGCATCGTCGCCGGCTGGCGGGATGCCGTCTTCAGCCCGGCGGGCGGGGAGGACGCCCCATTCCGTCCCTCGCCGGAGCTCCTCGCGGCCGGGACAACGAGGCTCGGGCGGCAGGCGTTCGACCGGATCGTACGCCGGGCAGCGCTTTTCCACATCGATGCCGCCTGGTCCGACCACCTGGCCTGGCTGGCCGATCTCCGCGAGGGCATCCACCTCGTCTCGATCGGGCGAAAGGAGCCGCTCCAGGAGTTCCAAAAGGCCGCGACCGAGGTTTTCCTGGAGCTCGAGGACAAGATCGGAAGGGCGGCCGAGGCGTCGCTCCGTTCCCTCCTCGCCCGCGAGGGCCCTGTGGACCTCGAGGCGGCCGGGCTGAAAGGCCCGTCGTCGACCTGGACCTATCTCGTCAACGACGATCAATTCGGCTGGGGCGTCGGGCTCCTCAAAGGCTCGAACATCGGCTTCGCCGCCGGCGCCGCCGCCTTCTACGGGCCGTTGTTCCTTTTGGCCCTCTTCGTCAACCGCTTTAAAAAAAGAAAGTAAGAAGGGGTCAAACCTACGGCGGGGAGCGGATTCTGAGGAGCGACCATCAGCGCCGCCCCGGAGTGACTCGGAGGAGCGGTGCTGGGTAATATCTGAAAAGAGGAGCGGGCGGGCCTTTGCAGGAGGACAGGACCCCTTCTGGTTTGACACCGCCTGCGGCGGCGGGTAGAGTAGGATTCCGTCGTCCAGAGAGGCAAGCCGTTGAACAGCGCATGTAACACGACTTCGGAACCCTCGGCCCACACGCTCCAGCGCAAGCTCGGGCTCTTCCCCCTCACCAACATCGTCATCGCCAACATGATCGGGGCCGGCATCTTTACGACGTCCGGCCTGCTGATGAAGGACCTCCACCATCCCGTCGTCATGCTCGCCCTCTGGCTCTTTGGGGGTCTCATCGCCCTTTGCGGCGCCCTGAGCTACGGCGAGTTGGGGGCGGCCATTCCCCATGCCGGAGGCGAATACGCCTTTCTCTCGCGCCTCTACCATCCCATCCTCGGCTTTCTCTCCGGGTGGGTCTCGTTCTTTGTCGGCTTTTCCGCGCCCATCGCCGCTTCGGCCATCGGCTTCTCCGAGTATCTGACCCGCGCCTTCCCGGGCCTGCTCCACCCCGGCCTCCTCTCGGGGCCCCTGGAAGCGACGCTCATGAAGAAGCTCTACGCGGTTCTCCTCATCGCCGCCTTCACGTTCCTTCACACTCGCGGCCTTGAAGCGGGGGCCCGCGTCCAGAACGCCCTGACGGGGCTGAAGATCCTCCTCATCGTCGGCCTTGTCGCCGCGGGATTCGCCTTCGGGAAGGGGAGCCTGGCCCACCTCACGGCGGCCGCGCCTTTCCACTTCGACTTCGCCGGGATCAAGACGATGGGCCTGTCCCTGATGTGGATCATGTTCGCCTACAGCGGCTGGAACGCCTCGGCCTATATCGGCTCTGAGGTCCGCGATCCTTCGCGCAACCTGCCGCGCTCGCTCCTTCTCGGGACGGCCATCGTCATGGCCCTTTACGCCGCCCTCAATCTCTTCTATATCTACGCCATCCCGCCGGCCCAGATGGAAGGCGTCATCTCCGTCGCCGGCCTGGCCGCGGGCAACCTGTTCGGGCGATCGGCCGAAACGTTCCTGTGCCTGCTGATCTCCTTCGCGCTTTTTTCGTCCCTGAGCGCCTACCTCATCCTCGGACCTCGCGTTTACTATTCGATGGCCCGGGACGGCATCTTCTTCAAGTCCATCGCCTACGTCGATCCGAAGTGCGGCGTCCCCTCGAGGTCGATCCTCCTCCAAGGCGGCATCGCCGTCGTCATGGTCTTCCTGGGGACCTTCGAACAGCTCCTGACCTACATGGGCTTCTCGCTGGGCATCTTTCCCCTCCTGGCCGTGTTCGGCGTCTTCAAGCTGAGGCGGAGCGGCAAGAGCGCCGTCAAGCTCCCGGGCTATCCCGTCGCCTCGGCGGTCTATATCATCATCGGCGCCTCCATCCTCGTCCTGTCTTTCCTCCGCCAGCCCGTCGAGTCGCTCGTGGCCATCGCCACGGCCCTCGCCGGCATCCCCGTCTACCTCTTCTTCAAGCGCTCGACTCGCCCGGCCGGGTGATCTCCTTTGTTCGCCCTCGGGCCCCCTTCCGCTTGAGTTGACTAAACTCCCGCGTGGGCCTATCCTTGATAAGGTAGGGGACGGGGTGGATGTCGATACGAACAGAATACTGGAGTGCTGTGTGCGGAGCGTGCGGATGAAGCCCGGAGAACGGCCTGGGGCCGTGAAGTTGCTGGCCCTCGTTATGGTCGTCTTCCTCGGAGGCTGCTCCATCCAGAAGATGGCTCTGAAAAAGGTCGCCGGGATGCTGGCCGGGCCCTCCGGGGCCGACGTTTTCAGCTCCGATAACGACCCCGATTTCGTCGGCCAGGCCCTGCCCTTTGCCATCAAGCTCTACGAATCGCTCCTGGCCTCGCTTCCGGACCACGCCGGCCTGCGGCTCCGCACCGGAAGCCTCTACATCATGTATGCCAACGCCTTTGTCGAGACACCCGCCGACCTGACGCCCCGCCGCGACGCCGAGACGAAGGAGTATCTCCTGGCTCGGGCCAAGAACCTCTACCTGCGCGGGCGCGACATCCTGTTCGTCGCCCTGGAGAGGAAGAATCCCTCGATCCGCCGGCAGCTCAAGGACAGGAAATACGAGGAGGCCATGGCCCCCTTCGGCAAGGCGGACGCGGATCTGCTCTATTGGACCGCGCTCGGCTGGCTTGCGGCCTTCTCCGTCAATCCCTTCGATATGACCCTGGGCCAGACCGTGCCGCAGACGCGGGCCATGATCGAGCGGGTCGAGGCGCTCGCGCCGGGGTACGGACACGGTTCGCTCGACTCCTTCTATGTCAGCTATTACGGATCGCTCCCCGACTATCTCGGCGGGAACGCGGCCAAGTCCCGGGAGTATTTTGCCAAGGCCCAGGCGCTGTCCGGCCGGTCGGACACGTCGGCATTGATGGCCCTGGCCACGACGGTCTCGGTCAAGGAACAGAATGCCGCCGAATTCAAGGACCTCTTGGGACGCGTCCTCGCCTTCGACCCGGACAGCAGTCCCGAGAACCGGCTGGTCAACATCCTGAACCAGCGCAAGGCTCGCTGGCTCCTCGAACACATCAGCGATTATTTCGTCGAATTGGATAACCCATGAACAAGACCTTGATCGCAACTCTCATTTGCGCCGTCTTCGCCGCGACCCTTGCCGCCGGAGCGCCGCCGGCTCCGTCCGGCCCGTCCCCCGCCGGGCCGGCAGCTCCCGGCCCGGTCGTGATCAAGATCGCCAGCATCGCTCCCAGCCGCTCCCCCTGGGACAAGGCCCTGGAAAAAATGGCCAACGAGTGGGAGCGCCTCTCCAACGGCTCCGTCCAGGTCAAGATCTACCCCGGCGGCATCGCCGGCGGCGAGCAGGACATGATCCGCAAGATGCGCCTGGGGGTCCTGCAGGGCGGAGTGTTCTCGAACATGGGGCTGGCCAAGGTCGACCATTCCCTGACGGTCCTCTCGATCCCGTTCCTCTTCCATTCCCACGAAGAGTTCAACGCGGTGTTCGAGCGGATGAAACCGACCTTCGAAAAGATCATCGAAGGGAAAGGCTTCAAGGTGATGTTCTGGACGCTCGCCGGCTGGGTCAACTTCTTCGCCAAGAGCCCGGTCATCGACCCCGACGACCTGAGGAAGCTCAAGATCAGCGTGACCGCGGATTTCCCCGAGGTCGAGCAGATCTGGAAGCGCATGGGCTACGAGGTCGTCCCGGGCGACAACGATCTGATGATCCAGCTTCAGAGCGGCGCGGTCACGGCCCTCTATCTGCCGCCGCTCATCGCGGGTTCCGGCCAGTTCTTCGCCCTCGCCCCCCACATGCTGGGGCCGTCCCTGGCCCCCCTCCTCGGCGGGCTGTTGATCAGCGACAAGACCTGGGCCTCCATCCCCGCCGAGCTGCACCAGCCGTTCCTCGACGCCACGGTCGGCGCGGCCAAAGGGCTTTATGACGAGACGATGGGCCTGGAGCAGGACGCCGTGAAGATGATGAGGGACAATGGCCTCATCGTCCACGAGACTTCGGCCGGGGCCATGGCCAAGTGGCGCGCGGCGGCCCAGAAGGCCGTCGACGGGCTCTTGGGCTCGGTCTTCTCGAAGGAGATCTACGACCAGGTCATGGAGTACGCCCGGGATTATCGAAAGACCCATGGCCAATAGGCTCGTCCGCGGCGCCCACACGGTCGAAGATGCCCTCGCCTTTCTGGCCATCTTCGGCCTCGCCGTGATGCTCCTTGCCGATGCCGTGGCCCAGAAAGTCTTCAAAACCGGGATCAGGGAATCGCAGGTCTATATCGAGCAACTCGTGCTCGCGATCACGTTCATTGCCGCGGCGGTCACGGCGCGCGAAAAGAAGCACCTGGCTTTGGCCACGGGGATGTTTCTTCCGGAGCGCCTGAAAGGCCTGGCTGCGACGGTCAGCGCGGCCCTGGCCTCGGGGCTGACCCTGGCCTTCGGATTGAGCGCGCTGTCGTTCGCCAGGAACGCGTTCACGGCGGCCGATCGGGTCGGGTTCCTCCCGAAGCGGCTGGTCGTCCTCATCATGGCCGCGGGCTTCCTGGCCATGAGCCTGCGCTTCATCACCACGCTCGAAAAGAAGAAGGCGCGTTGGGGCGCCGCGCTCGCGGCCGTCGTCATCGGGCTCTTCTTCGGCTTCGAGCCGCTCGTCCAGCTCGTGACTGCGGGCGGCTCCGTCGCCGTGCCGGCCCTGTCCGCGGCCGGGGAGTCCCTGCAGCCGCTGATTTCCGGGCTGGCCGGGCCGATGATCATCGTCCTCATCGCCGCGGCCTTGTTTCGGGTTGCCTATCTTCGTCGTCCTTGGCGGGATCGGCTTCCTCCTCTTTGCCAAGGGCGGCCAGCCGCTCGAGATCATCCCCAACCAGGCCTACGGGGTCCTGACCGGGACCGCCATCCCGGCCATCCCGCTCTTCGCGGCCGTCGGCTTCTTCCTGTCCGAGAGCAAGGCGGGGGAGAGGCTGGTCCGGTTCTTCCAGTCCGTGTTGGGCTGGATGCCGGGCGGGATGACCGTGATGGCGGTCGTCATCTGCGCCTTCTTCACGACGTTCACAGGCGCTTCGGGAGTGACCATCCTCTGCCTCGGCGGACTCCTGGCGATCGTCCTCGAGAGGGCCGGCTATCCCAAGCGGTTCACGGTCGGGATCCTGACCGCCTCGGGCAGCATCGGCCTGCTCTTCCCGCCGAGCCTGCCCGTGATCATCTACGGCGTCATCGCCCAGACGAGCATCAAGGACATGTTCGTGGGCGGCCTCCTGCCCGGCGCGTTCCTGGTCATATCCGTCGTGTCCGTCGGCATCATCTATTCGTGGAAACACCGCATTCCCCGGCAACCCTTCAAGCTCCGGGAGGCGGCGGCCGCGTTCCGCGAGTCCTTCTGGGAGCTATTGCTGCCGCTCATCGTCTTCGGGCTCTATTTGGGGGGGATCGTCAGCCTGCAGCAAAGCGCCGCGGCCGCGTTGCTCTATGTCTGGATCGTCGAGACGTTCATCAAGCGGGACATGAAGATCCGGGATCTGCCCCGCATCTTTCTGCGCGCCGCGCCCATCATCGGCGGCGTGCTGATCATCCTGGCCCTGGCCAACGGGCTGTCCTATTACATCATCGATGCCCAGATCCCGCAGAAGCTCAGCGACTTGGTGGCGGCGAAGATCGCCTCTCCCTACGTCTTCCTGCTCCTCCTCAACGTGGCCCTGCTTGTCGTCGGCTGCTTCATGGACATCTACTCGGCCATCCTCGTCGTCGTGCCCCTGATCATCCCGCTGGGGGTCGTCTTCCACATCCACCCGGTCCACCTCGGCATCATCTTCCTGGCCAACTTGGAGCTCGGTTACCTTACCCCGCCCGTCGGGCTGAATTTGTATCTCGCGTCCTACCGGTTCGAGGAGCCGATCACGCGCGTGTACAGGGACGTGCTCATCTTCCTCGGGATCGGGCTGGTGGCCGTGCTGCTGATCACCTACGTGCCGTTTCTGACAACGGCTCTGCTTTAAGAATAAGAAGGGGTCAAACCTACGCGATGCCAGAAAAAAACTGGCATCGCGTAGGTTTGACCCCTTCTTATTTATCGCGGTTGAAGTGGGGCAGGTCCCAGGGGATCTCGAGGGACAGCTCGATGAAGCCGGCATAGACGCCGTCCTCGTACCAAGGCGCCTGGTAGATCAGCTTTCTTTTGCCGTTCTTCTGGATGGTGTAGACGTTGGTCCGGCGCTCGGCCATCATGCTCTCGAGCTTCGAGCGGCTCGGCTCCGGATGGCAGTCGAGGACGTTCGCGCCGATGAGCTTTTCGCCGCCGTCCGCCGCGAACACCTCCCGCGACTTACCGTTCATCTCGATGATCCGTCCCTCGGCGTCACAGACCGTGACCGCGCCGGGGAATTCCTTGATCCAATCGCTTCCGCTCATGACGACTCCTTTTTAGCCGGCTTCCAGCTTCTCCTTCCCTCTCTCTCTCTTCTCTATACCATAGCGACTTCGGCCCTGGCAATTTGGTAAAATAACCGGGACGATCCCCGGGAGGGCGAAATGACCGACCAGCCGTCTTTCTCCGGTTTCACCAAGGAGACCGTGCGCTTCTACGCGGCGCTCCGCAAGAACAACAATCGGCCCTGGTTCGAGGCCCACCGCGCGACGTATGAGGACCACGTCATCGCCCCCGCCAAGCTCTTCATCTCGGCCATGGGGGAAAGGCTGAAGACGATCGTGCCGCACATCGTCGCCATCCCCGCGGTCAACAAGTCCATCTTCCGCATCTACCGCGACACCCGGTTCAGCCTCGACCCGGCACCCTACAAGACGAACCTGGGCATCTACTTCTGGGATGGGCGCCGGTCCAGGATGGAATCGTCGGGATTCTATTTCGGGCTCGAGCCGCCCGAATTCTATCTCGGTGGCGGCATGTACATGATCCCCGACAACCTCCTCGGGAAGTTCCGCAAGGACGTGGTCGACAAGAAGCGCGGCGCGGAGATCGGAAGGATCGCGGCCGCGATCCGGGCGCACGAGGGCTACTGCGTCGAGGGCGGGCACTACAAACGGGTCCCGGCGGGCTTCGACCCCGGCCACCCCAACGCCGAGCTTCTCAAGCACAACGGGCTCTACGCCAGCTTCACCTCGAAGGTCCCCGGGGAGTTCTATTCGGCGCGCCTCGTCGATTACTGCTTCGAACGTTTCGAGCTGACCGTCCCGCTCCATCGCTGGCTGATGAAGCTCTTCGGGTGAGGGAGAAGATGAAGAACGCCGCGCGTTTCCTGCCCCTCATCCTGCTCACCGTGTTGGCGGTCGCGTCCTGCGCCAAGAAGGCGTCGCCGCCCGCCTCCGTCCTGCGCGGCTACACGATCCCGCTCATCGACCTGGCCGGCCAGACGGCGCGCCAGGTCGTGGTCGACCGCGAGCCCGGCCAGTACCTTGGCCACCCGACCACCGTCCTCCTCGAGGACGGCAAGACGATGATCGCGGTCTATCCCAAGGGCCACGGCCGCGGCCCGATCGTCATGAAGCGCAGCGCGGACGGCGGCCTGAGCTGGAGCGAACGCCTGCCCGTGCCGGAGAACTGGGCGACTTCCCTCGAGACGCCGACCATCCATCGCGTCGTCGGCCCCGACGGCACGAAGCGCCTGATCGTCTGGTCCGGGCTTTATCCGGCCCGCCTGTCGGTCTCGGAGGACGACGGGGCGACCTGGACGCCGCTCACGGCGGCCGGCGATTGGGGCGGGGTCGTCGTCATGTCGGCCCTGGTCGAGATCAAGCCGTTCGGCACGGGAAAATACATGGCCATGTTCCATGACGACGGCCGTTTTTTCGGCAAAGAACCGCGCCAGCTGGACCCCGTCGTCTTCACGCTCTATTCGACATTCTCCGACGACGGCGGCCGGACTTGGTCCTTTCCGAAGGCCGTCCAGGCAGACTCTTCGGTCCACCTCTGCGAGCCAGGCGTCATCCGTTCCCCTGACGGCAAGACCCTGGCCGCACTCCTCCGCGAGAACAGCCGCACTCGCAACTCCTGCGTCATCTTTTCGAAGGATGAGGGAAGGACTTGGACCGGGCCGCGCGAGCTCCCGGGATCTCTCACCGGGGATCGCCATACCGGGAAATACGCCCCCGACGGCCGGCTGCTCATCTCCTTCCGGGATATGACCCTCGAAAGCCCGACGCATGGCGACTGGGTGGCCTGGGTCGGGACCTTCGACGATATCGTCAAGGGCCGGGAAGGGCAGTACCGCGTCCGCCTCATGGACAATACGAAGGATGCCGACAGCGCCTATCCCGGCGTCGAGGTCCTGCCGGACGGGACGTTCGTGCTCACGACCTACGGGCACTGGACGGCAGGGGAGCCGCCGTATATAGCGAGCGTCCGTCTCAAGCTGGACGAGATCGACCGCCTCGCCCGCTAAATCGGGGACACGGCAATTCGGGGACATGATACCCATTCCCCTTGTTATTATCGCGATAGGCTGCCTTTGAAATTGGGGAATAGGTATTGTGTCCCCGATTTAGCGGAGAATCAGCAGCCAGCCTTTGCCGGGCTCGACGCGGATCGGGTCCTCAGGCTTGAATTCCGCCGCGTCCTGGAACTTGTCGATGGCCGGGGCGTGGAGGACGGCCTTTTGCGGGCCGAGGCCGAGCTTCCTGCCAGTCGATCGAGAGCCGGACATCGACCGGCTCTTTGGCCCAGCTGGCCAGGGCGATGAGCACGGAGTCGCCGCGCTTGACATAGCTCGTCGCCAGCACATCACGATTCCCCGTCTTGACCGGATTCGCGTCGACCCACCAGCCGATCATCTCGCTCCCGGAAATGCCGAAATCGTCCCAGACCTTCCACAGCGGCCGCGGGTCGCCGGCCCAAGGGAGCCGGGCCGTCATGCCGAAGACCATGCCCCGCCAGGGATTGCCGCCGTCCTGGAGCATCTCGCCCATCAGCCCGAAGGGAATGCCCGACATCTCGACCAGCCAGTGGTCCGCGCCGCTCCCGTTGTAGTCGAAGTACTCGCCGAACCAGAGGCGGTTGAGGAAGGGGAAGTGCTCGAGGTAGAGGTTGGCGCTCGAGGCGAAGCCGTCGCGGACGTTGTACTGGTTGGCGCTGTGGAGGTCGATGAGCGCCCCCGGCCGGTTCCGGTCGAGGACCTTGCGGACGCGCTTCATCGTCGTCCGGTCGAAGGCGACGTCGTCGAGGTAGAGGCCGTCGATGCCGACGTTCCGGGCCAGCCAGTCGAGCCCCTCGACGTAGTAGTTGTGCCAGCGCGACATGCCGCTGTTGATGACCGCGGCGTCCTTGAGCTCGGGGACGAACCAGGCCGCGATGTAGTCGCTCCCCAGGTGCTCCTGGAGCCAGGAGGTGCCGCCGCCCGGTCCCGGCGAGAAGATCTCATGACCCAGGCTGCGAAGGGCGAAGAGCTCGGGCGCGCGGTTGGAGAGCTCGCGGACCGTGTCGTAGATCTTGACCTTGAAGCCGCGCTTGTGGGCGTCGTCGATGTAGGCCTTCATCTCGGGCACGCGCAGGAACGGGTAGTTGATGTACGGGTTGATGGCGTTGGCGTGGTGGACGTTGATGACGTTGGCGCCGGTCGCCGCGACCTCGTCGAGCGGCTTGAAGGCGTGATAATAGCGCTCGCCGAAATGGGCGGCCGGGTCGAGGGGCTTGAACGGCGTGACGAGCAGGGTGAAGTCGAAGTGGAGCGTTTCGCCCGCCCGGAGATGGCGCTCGCCGGAGCTGGCGGTCATGACGACGACCCGCCCTTTCGGGCCACCCGCTCCCGGGTCGTTCGCTCTTACGGACACCTTGCCCTGGCCTTCGTTCCACCATGACGGGGGCATGTTCAGGGGCTTCGAAAGGTAGAAGTTCGTGTTGAGCGGCCGCGAATAGTTCTCGGCGCGCAGCTCGACCTGCATCCCGGCGTTGACCGTCCCGATCCAGAGCGCGTCCTGGTTCTTCTTCGGGTCCCAGGCCCAATCGAACGTCTCCGGGCGCAGCCCGCCCTTGAAGCCGAGGCCCATCATGTACTTGGCGCTGTCCCTCGCTCCAGGGGACCTCGAGCCGGATATCCGAGACGGCGATGTCGTTGCGGGCCGTGACCGCGACCTTGCAGTCGACGAAGCCGTCGAATTCCATGCGGGCCTCGAGCCTCATGAGGAAGTCGCCGTTGCAGTTATCCGCCTCCCAGACAACGGCCCCGGGGCCGCGCTGCCTGAGACGCGGACCAGTGAGGCTCGGCGTCCAGGCGAGCTCGTGCCTCCCGGCGTCGAAAACGCGGAGCCTGATCGGGGAGCCGATCACGTCGACGGGCTTTGACTGGAGACGGGTCATCTCGGGCGCGAAGAAGCTCTGGATGCGGGCCGGCAGGCCGTCGCGTCCGATCGTCAGAGTCCGGCCGAGAGCGTTGACGGCGAAATCATCCACCGTGAGCGCAGTGAAGGGCGGGACGATGCCGTCGTCCTGGGCCAGCGTCGAGTCGAGCCAACGGAGGCGGGTCAGGCGGGACGGGTCGGCGTCGCCCGCGTCCGCCAGGGTCTCGTCGCTGACGTTCAGCTCGAGGGCCAGGATCGTTTCCGGCAGCCCCGCGGGCGCGACCGTCACAGTGGCCCTGAACAGGCCCGGCGCCACCGAAACAGGCACCTGAAAGCCGCACCAAAGGGCTTGGACCTTCCCCTTGCCGATCGAGACCGTCTTCTTGATCGGAGAACCGTCCCATCCGATGCCGCCCTTGTTGAAACAGGTCATCTTCGTCGCGGGGATCAGAACTTGCGCGGCGGGTGGGCCGCTCCTCGGTTTTCGCCGCGTCGCGAACGAGGTCCGAGAACCTGACGTCGAGGTCGGCGATGGGCTCGCGGGCGGCCCACACGCCGATCTGGAACGTGAAATACTCGCCGCGCGCCGCCTCGCCCTGGAACGTGCCGCGCGGTCCGGCGGAGATCCATCGGTACGGCAGGTCGCCGGTCATCCGTACGGAGAGCTTCCGGTCTTCGGGGAAGAGGAGATACGGCGCCCCGGGATGAGCGGCGAGGAGGGCCTTCGCTTCGGCTCCCGTGGCGATCCGCTCCATCGGCGTGAAAGCGTCAAACTCGTCATCCGACTGAAGCTCCACGACCTGGGCTTGAGGAATATCGGCCAAAGGAACCTGGCCCATCCCATATTCGTCACGCAACAGGCCGGCCCTGGCCAGTTCCAACCAGGCCGGATCCTCGGTGACCTCGGGAAGATCGTATTTGACGCTGGGATAGTTCTTGCGGCCCTCGGATCTATAAGGCATGAAATAAACGAAGTAGTCCCCGGGAACGGTCTTCGGCTCGAAAAGAAGGAACCCGAATTCCCTGGTCACGGCGAGGGGCAGGACGTTCGTGATCCGCTCGCCGGTGGTGGCGTCGACGACGATGACGTTCTTTTTCTCGGGCTCGAGATCGCTCCGGCGCCACGGGATGCGGACCTGCACGACCGCGGGCTTCGCGACCGGCGGAGCGGCGGCGGTTTTGCCGGCAGGCTTCTTCGGAAGGGGAGCCTTCGGTGCGGTCGGGGCCTCGACACGGACGACAGCCCGGTGATGGCCCAAGCCGGATTCGGGATCCCATTTCCCGACGCCGGACTTGACGTCCTGGCCTTGGGCAGAGCCGATCAAAAGCCAGCAGCCGCATATCGCAAACAAAGCAACCGCGGTCCTCATCATGTTCTTCTCCATTAAATGGGGGACACAATACCCATTCCCCAATTCTTCCATAGAACGGGAATCGAGGCCACGAATAATCGAGAGTCTCAAAAAAAAGACTTGACATACATACTACTATGTATAACAATGTATTAGGTTATATCATGGAAAACAAAATAACTCAGTTGCGCAAAGGCATCCTGGAACTGGCGATCCTGGGTGCCCTATCCCGGGGCCGTCATTATGGGTACTCCCTGGTCAGGACGATCTCCGGAACGGGCGACATCGATCTCACGGAAGGCACCATCTATCCTATCCTCGGCCGCCTGGCCAAGGAAGGGCTTGTCCAGTCGGAGTGGGTCGAATCAAGCCAAGGACCGCCTCGAAAATACTACACGCTGACCCTCAAAGGGGAAGAGGCCTTCCGGGTCCTCGCAGAGGAATTCCGGAAGCTGGCTGCGATCGTGTCCAATTCCCAAAAAGGGGCCGTCCCCGATGACCTCGGCGAACACCTCAACGTCCTTGACGTCGCGAAGGAGTCGAACAATGGCTAACGGATTCAGCGGGCCGGTCGCCCAGATCGTCGACAATTATCTTGAACGCATGAAAAAAGGTCTCAAGGGCATCCCCGCGAGCGATCAGGACGAGCTGATCAAAGAGATCACTTCGCACATCTACGAGTCCTTCCGCAACGAAACGACCGGGGACGAGGTCGCCCGGATCCTCAAGGTCCTCGATAAACTGGGCGAGCCGGCCGCCGTCATCTCGGCGCGCATGCCAGAGGCCATGGTGACGCTCGGCAAGAAGAAGAAGCTGCCCTTCCTGATCCTGGCCGGCGTCCTCATCGCATTTTTCGGAGTGCCGCTCGGCCTAGGCGGATTGAGCGTGGCCATCGGCCTGATCATCAGCGTCCTGGCCCTCATCGTCTCGTTCTATATCGTCGCCTTCAGCCTGATCCTGGCG
This sequence comes from Candidatus Aminicenantota bacterium, assembly GCA_963743205.1. Taxonomy (GTDB): domain Bacteria; phylum Acidobacteriota; class Aminicenantia; order Aminicenantales; family Saccharicenantaceae; genus RBG-16-66-30. The sequence continues at coordinate 126,846 of CAVUOW010000005.1, read as the reverse complement.
GGCTGGCTGAGCGCCGTGGTCATGATCGTGCGGATCTTCAGTCCGGGCTTCCTCGATCCCTGGATCGTGATCTATCCCCTGGTTTCCGACCCGACGTTCAATGCGGTCATCTACATCGTCGGCGCTCTCCTGATCGCGGCCCTTGGCTTAGGGCTCCTCTGGCTGGGCTCGCGCATGATGAGAGGTGTCCGGTTTGTCTTCCGGCTCCTGTTCGACAAGGTCAAGAACTGGCGGAAGCGCGCGCCGGCCAGCGGAGATCAAAGCCTTCAGAGCAGCCGATAAAAAAAGGGGGACACAATACCTATTCCCCATTTAGTTCCCCAATTTTAATTGGGGAATAGGTATTGTGTCCCCCTATTAAACTACTTCTTGGACTCGGCCTGATCCTCGACGAAGAGCGAGGGGGCCTCGCGCTTGCTCCTGGCGATGGCCCAGATGGTCGCGCCCAGCAGAACAGCCACGACCACGGCCAGGCCGGGCGTCATCTTGTTGTACTTGACGATGATCGGGGCCGCGATGAGGCTTACCAGGTTCGTCACCTTGATCATCGGGTTGAGCGCCGGTCCAGCCGTGTCCTTGAGCGGGTCGCCGACGGTGTCGCCGACGACGCCGGCCTTATGACGCTCCGAGCCCTTGCCCGTGCACGCCGCGAGATCCCGGGGCTCGTCCTCGATCGACTTCTTGGCGTTGTCCCAGGCCCCGCCCGCGTTGGCCATGAACACGGCCAGGAGCTGGCCGCTGAGGATGATCCCCGCGAGGAAGCCGCCCAGGGCCTCGACCTGGAGGACGAGACCGACGATGAGTGGCATAAACACCGAAATCAGAGCCAGGGGCACCAGCTCCTTCTGGGCCGCGGCCGTCGAGATCCCGACGACCCGGGCGTAATCCGGCTTGACCTTGCCTTCCATGAGGCCCGGGATCCGGAATTGCCGCCGGACCTCCTCGACGATGAGCCCGGCCGCCCGGGTGACGGCCCGGAGCGACAGCGAGCTGAAGAGCCACGGCAGAGCGCCGCCGAGGAGCAGGCCGACAAAGACTTTCGTGTCCGAGAGGCGAATGGCGGTCATGATGTTCTGGAAGCCCAGCTGGATCTGGACCCGCCCGACATCGGTGATGTAGGAGGCGAACAAGCTGACCGCGGCGATGACCGCCGAAGCGATGGCCACGCCCTTGGTGATCGCCTTGGTCGTGTTCCCGACGGCGTCGAGGTCGGCCATGATCTGGCGGGCCTTGATCGTCTCGGGGTCGGTCTGGTCGTGCCAGGCCATCTCGGCGATGCCGTTGGCGTTGTCGGAGATCGGCCCGTAGGAGTCCATGGCCACGTTGTTGCCCGTGTGGCTGAGCATGCCGATGCCGATCATGGCCACACCGTAGAGAACGTACAGCGCCCCGGCCGGGCTGTAGAGGGCCAGTGCGACCATGAAGCTGATAGCGATGATAACGACCGCCCAGACGCTCGACTCCATGCCGACCGCCAGGCCTGTCAGGATGGTCGTCGCCGGGCCGGTCTTGGTCGATTTGACGATCTCCTTGACCGGGCTCTTGCGCGTCGAGGTGAAGTAGGAGGTCAGGGGATTGAAGGCCACGGCCAGCCCGACGCCGACCGATGTCAGCATGGCCAGCCGCCAATCGTGGGCGTAGTTGATGGCCACGACGAAGGACCACACGATGGTGTTGACGCTCGAAACCTCGTAGGACCGGAACATCGCCTCCTCGGCGTCTTTGGCCCGCATGAACTTGATCGGGAACCGCTCCCAGATCGGGACGGTGAAGGTCCCCAGGATCGAGGAGATGACGCCGATGGCCCGGATGATCAATGGATAAACGATCCACTTGAGGGCGTGGGTCGGGTCGAGGGCCATCAGGGCCAGTCCCAGGATCAGCCCCGAGACGATGGTCACTTCGTACGATTCGAAGATGTCGGCGGCCATGCCGGCGCAGTCGCCGACGTTGTCGCCGACGAGGTCGGCGATGACGGCCGCGTTCCGGGGGTCGTCCTCGGGGATGTCCTTCTCGACCTTCCCGACGAGGTCCGCGCCGACGTCGGCGGCCTTGGTGAAGATGCCGCCGCCGACCCGCATGAACAGCGCCAGCAGCGTGCCGCCGAAGCCGAAGCCGAGCAGGGCGTCGGGCGCGGCCGTGCCGAAGACGATGAAGATCAGGGTGCCGCCGAACAGGCCCAGGCCGTCGGTCAGCATGCCCGTGATCGTCCCGGCGTAATAGGCGATCGACAGTGATTCGTTGAAGCCCCGTCGGGCCGCCGACGCCGCCCGGACGTTGGCCTGGATGGCCATGCGCATGCCCAGCTGGCCGACGAGCAGGGAGAACGTCGCGCCCATGATGAAGGCGATCGTCCGTCCGATGGCGATGATGATCTGAGCGCTCTTTTGGCCGAACTCGGCCACGGCCTCGCGGCTGGCCGGCACGACGTAAACGCTGAGGAACAGGGCGACCGTCAGGATCCCGATGATGGGCAGGATCTTGCGCAGCTGCGTCTTCAGGTAGCTGTCGGCGCCGATGCGGATGGCGTTCCAGACCTCCTGCATCTTCGGCGTCCCCTTGTCCTTCTTGAGCACGACCTTGCGCAGCATCCAGGCATAAAAGAGGCTGATGAAGGCCGTCAGCATGACGCCGCAGATGGCGATCTGCTCGAATGAGTTCAGTCCGTGACGGGCGAGACCCAGAATGTTCATGCGCGTCTCCTCTGAAGAGCGGTACGGAGAGGGGCCAGGGGGCTTCGGACCGTCCCCCCGACGCCCGGCAAAACGCTAATTTTACACAAGTCCGGCCAAAAATCAACCCCGCGTTTGTGCTATAATGCCTCTTCTGTCCCCCGAGACGGACCGGACCCATGAGCGAATATCAGTATCTTTTCAAGCCCTTCGCCGAGATGACCGACGCGGATTACGCCGAGGTCGGATTCCGCTCCGGCCTCGAGATCCACCAGCAGCTCCTGACCGAGAAAAAGCTCTTCTGCCGCTGCCCGGCCGGCCGTTACAGCGACAAGTACGACGCCGAGATCCTGCGCCACATGCGGCCGACCCTGTCCGAGCTCGGCGAGTACGACGGCACGGCCCTCATGGAGTTCAAGACGAGGAAGGAGATCATCTACCGGATCAACCGGGAGACGGTCTGCACCTACGAGATGGACGACACGCCGCCGTTCATGATCAACGAACAGGCCCTCGACATCGCCCTCGGCATCGCCATGCTCACCAACCTGGCGCTCGTCGACGAGCTCCACATCGCCCGCAAGCAATATCTCGACGGCAGCATCCCGACCGGCTTCCAACGGACGACCATCGTCGGCGTCACCGGCTGGATCCCCTATAAGGACCGTCGCGTGGCCATCGTCCAACTCGGCCTCGAGGAGGACGCCTGCCGCGAAGTCAGCGACGTCGGCCATCGCCGGATCTACCTGACCGACCGTCTGGGCATGCCCCTGATCGAGACCGTGACCGGGCCCGACATGCGCACGCCCGCGGAGGTCGCCGAGGTGGCCCAGATCCTCCGGCGTCTGGTGCGCAGCACCGGGCAGATGCGCACCGGGATGGGCGCCGCGCGCGAGGACGTCAACGTCAGCGTCCGCGGCGGCACGCGCGTCGAGATCAAAGGCGTGCCGCGCATCCCCCGCATCCCGCTCCTGACCTACCATGAAGCCATGCGGCAGTGGAACCTGCTCCGCCTGCGCGAAGAGCTCCGCCGCCGCGGCATCACCCCCGAGACCTTCAAGTCCGATACCGAGGACGTCACCAAGCTCCTCCTGAAGACCAGCTACCAGCCCATCCGCGACGCCCTCGACGCGGGTCTCGTCGCCTCCGCAGTCGTCCTGCGCGGCTTCCACGACCTTCTCAATTGGCAGACGCAGACGAACACGCGGTTCTCCCGCGAGATCTCCGACCGGGTCCGCGTCGTCGCCTGCCTGACCAAACTGCCGAATATCATCCACTCCGACAGCCTCTCGGAGACGCTCTCGAGCTCCCGCTGGGAAGCCGTGCGCAAGGCCGTCCGGGCGACCGGCGACGACGTGGCCGTCGTCGTCTGGGGAGCGCCCGAGGACGTCAAGACCGGCGTTCAGGAGATCGCCATCCGGGCCCGCGAGGCCACGATCGGCATCCCCTCGGAAACTCGCCAGGCCTTGCGCGACGGCACGAACGGCTTCGAGCGCATCCTGCCCGGTCCGGACAGGATGTATCCCGACACCGACCTGCCGCCCAAGCAGGTCACCGAGGAGCGCCTCGAGCAGATCCGCCGGGCGCTTCCGACCCCGATCTGGACGCGCGAGGCCTGGTATCGGGAGATCGGCCTGCCCGCCGACGTCGTCGAGCCCCTGGCCGTCTCCCTCCGGGCCGGCCTGTTCGAGGTCTTGGCCAAGGACTGGAAGGTCGATCCGGTGGCCGCGGCCGTGGCCCTCGTCCAATTCCCCAAGCGCCTGAAAAGAAAGGGACTGGATGCGAGCCTTCTCACCGACGAGGCGCTGCGACGGATCTTCGCCCTGTTCCGCGATAAGAGGATCTCCCGCGACGGCGTCCTCGCCCTGATGGAAAGAGCCGCCCGCGGGGAGGCGCTGCCGGAGATCGGGGAGGTCCGCCCGGCGACGGAGGAAGAGATCTACGCCCAGGTCGTCGCCTCCAACGGCACCCTGCGGGAGATGAAGATCCACAACCCGGACAAAAAGGCCCACGTCCTGATGGGCCTGGTCATGTCCGCGCTCCGGGGCCGCGTCGAGGGAGTGGCCATCGTCGAGCGCGTGACGGCGGCCGCCGAAGGGACATGCTGATGGCCGAAAACGACGACTATAAAGGCTATCGGGGCGAGGCCCTGGCGACGCTCAAGAATTTCGGGGCCCTGGTCTGGAGCGACGTCGAGGTCAAGACCTCCCGCGGCACGTATACCGGCATCATCCTGCCGCGCTCCGAGACGGCCGACCCTCATTACATCGTCATCAAGCTCCGTTCGGGCTACAACATCGGCCTCCTGGCCAGCTCGATCGAGGCCGTCGCCATCAGCGGCCGCAAGGAAGCCCACTACAAGATCCCGGAGAAGGCGTTCCCCTACGACCCGGCGAAACCCAAGGTCAAGCTCCTCGGCACGGGCGGGACGATCGCCAGCCGTCTCGACTACCGGACCGGGGCCGTCATTCCGGCCTTCTCGCCGGGCGAGCTCTACGGTTCGGTGCCGGAGTTGGCGGACATCTGCAACCTCGAGACCGAGAAGCTCTTCGGGGTCTTCAGCGAGAACATGGGCCCCGAGCAGTACATCGCCACGGCCCAGGCCATCGGCCGGGAGATCGAGAAGGGCGTCCAGGGTATCGTCATCGGCCACGGCACGGACACCATGCACCACACCGCGGCCATCCTGTCCTTCATGGTCCAGGATTCGCCCGTGCCCATCGTCATGGTCGGCTCCCAGCGCTCCTCGGACCGGCCCTCCTCCGACGCCGCCCTCAATCTCATGCACAGCGTCAAGACCGCGGCCGAAAGCGACATCGCCGAGGTCATGGTCTGCATGTTCGGGCCGACCTCCGACACGTACGGCCTTCTCCACCGCGGGACGCGGGTCCGGAAGATGCACTCGAGCTACCGTTCGACCTTCCGGACGGTCAGCGACATCCCCATCGCCATGGTCAGCCGGGAGAAGATCACCCCGATACGCCAGGATTACAGGCGCCGCCGGACCGACCGCAAGGTCAAGATCGACACGGCGTTCGACGAGCGCGTGTCCATCGTCTATTACTACCCGAACATGAAGCCGGACATCATCGACTCGCTCATCGACAACGGCTACCGCGGCATCGTCATCGCCGGGACGGGCCTCGGTCACGTCAACAAACCCCTTTATCCGGCGCTGAAGAGGGCCCGGGACAAGGGTGTCGCCGTCTACATGACCGTCCAGACGCTTTGGGGCTATGTCCAGATGTACGTCTACGATACGGGCCGCGACATGATGGAGCTCGGCGTCATCCCGGCCGCGAACATGCTGCCCGAGGTGGCCTATGTCAAGCTGGCCTGGGCGCTGGGGAAGACCTCGGACGTCGAGGAAGTGCGGAAGATCATGCTGACGCCGATCGCCGGCGAGATCACAGAGCGCGAGCCTTCCAACGGCTACCTGATCTTCCAGGGCGGCATCCCCGAGGTCGAGGCGTTCATCTCGACCATCAAGAAATAGCCCTGGCGGCCCGGGCTCAAAATTCGAAGCGCAAACCCAGACGCCAGACCCTCGGGTTGAGGATCTCGTTGTAGAGGCGGTTGAAGGGATTGACCGACGACGCTTCGGTGTCGACGTAATAAGTCCCGGAATAGGCGTCGTAGGACCTGTTGACCACGGCCGAATTCAGCGCGTTGAAGACATCGGCCATGAGGTACATCCGGCCGGAGCCGAGGGCGATCCTCTTTTCGAGCCGGAAGGTCAGGTTGCTGAACATCGGCAGGCTGTCTTTGGTCGCCGTCTGGATGTAAATCGTGTTGGCCCGGTAGAGCCCCGGCCAGGACGAGCTGTTGGCATAGGCCAGGGTGAGATAGTTCGGGATCTTCCAACCCTCCCGGGCCTGGAAGGTCGCCGCGACGTCGAAACCCCAGGGCAGCTGGTAGAGGCCGCTGAGCTTGGCCATCCAGCGCGAGTACATCTGGACCTGGACCTTGCCGCCGGCCCCGTTGCCCCAATTGCCGTAGGGCTTGCCGTCGATCGCCCACCGATTCGTCGGGTCGATGAACGAGTCGCCCCAGTGAGTGCGCTGATCCTGGAGGGTGACCGAGGCGTTCATGAACCAGCGGTGGGACAGCCGCTTGGTCAAGGCGAGGTCGAGACCGACGTAGGTCCGGTAGGACGAGCTCTTGTCGACCATCCGGTAAGGCGTGTCGCCCGGGAACGAGGCCACGGGCAGGTACCAGGGCCGGCCGGCCGCATCGCCCAGCTCGATCGTCTTGTCCCCGATCTTGACCGTGGCCGGGATCGTCCCGGCGACCGTGAACCAGGTCCCCGTGTTGTCGATGACCAGGTCCGGCGTCGAGGGGTAGATGTCGGCCGGGTAGAAGAGCTTGGCCCAATCGAAGTTGTCGTAGCGGCGGAAGGTGGCCCCGACCGACGCGGCCAGGTCGGGACGGAGCTCCTTCTCGAGGCTGAGCATGATCTCCCGCGTTCGGGGCGAGGTCTTGACGTTCTTCGTCGCAGGATCGACGTCGCTGCGGTAGAAGGTCGTCAGGTTGTCATAGTTGATCGCGGTCCGGTTGTTCCAGTCGAAACCGGAAAAGTTGCCGGCGAGGTAGGCGTCGCTTTCGAACCCGCCGGCGAGCGCTGCCACCGCCGCTTCGGTCAAGCCCCCGTCCGAGGTAAAAAGGGCGTAGAGCTGGTTCGGGGTCGTGGCGTGGGCTGCCGAATACTCCCAATAGATCTCCGTGCGATCGACCAGCGAATCGGCGTCCGTGTCGTTCCACCAGAAGGCCATGTTCCCGGTGAGGCCCAGAGGCCGGGGGACGTTGGCGCCTGCGGCGAGAACGTCGCCATACTGGGCCAGAGCGAGCTTGAGCACGGTCCGGCCGTCCCCCTTGAGGTCCCAGCTGAACCCGACCCTGGGGGACCAGGTGCTCCACTGGTATCTGCCGCTGACGGCGCTGACGGTGAGAGGAGGCAAATACGTGCCCAGGGAGGTCGCGGCATCCTGCGTGAAGACGTTCGACCAGGATGAGAGGGTCGTCGAGATCCCGACGGCGCCCAACGAGGGCTTCTGGTAGTCGTAACGAAGTCCCAACTGGAGCGCGAACCGGCCCTTCGTGATCGTGTCCTGGAGGTAGCCGGAGGACTGGCTGGCCAAGGCGATTTGGCGGTTGTCCCGGTTCATCACCACGCGCTGCCAATCCGACGGCGGGACGACGAGTCCCTCGCCCAGGTCGATGAGGGGGTCGGTGAAGTTCCGGAAGACCTCGTAGTTCTGGGCGAATCCCGAGACGCTCGTGACCTTCTTGTCCGCGAATTCGAGGCCGGCCTTGATCTCGTGGGACATGCCCAGAAAGTCGTCCCGGAAGAGGGTGGCCGCAAACTGGACGTTCTTGTTCGCCCGGATCGAACGGCTGTAGTCCCACGAGCGTCCATAGAGGGTCGAGAACGGAACGTAGACGCCTTCTCCGACGTCGAAGGTCACCGGGGTCGTCAGGGCCTCATCGACCATGGGTTTGACGGTCGTGCCCGTGTTCGTCCAGGTGAATTTCGCCGAGAGGTACAGAGAGTTCCCGATGACCTGCTCGTCCTGGAACTTGAAGATCGGACTGCCCAGGCGGAAGCGGCCGGTCTGGTGGTCGCCTTCCGGCTTGGAAGGGTCGGCGTTGACGCCGAACCGCTCCTTCTGGCTCGTCGTGAAGAGCGCCTCGACCCGGTTCCCCGCGAAGGGCGCGATGTTGAGCTTGAAGTTGTAGTTGTCGAACAGGGTCCGGTCCTGGAAGTCGTAGATCGTGTAGGCGAAGAGGTCCTGGACCCCGTAGGCGAGCCAGGCCCAGATCCGGTCCTTGACGAGGGGGCCGCCGACGCTGGCCCCGAAATCCCTGATCTGCTGGATCTTGTTCGTGTTGGGGACCCCCTTCGACCGAAGGGCCGTGGTCAGGTTGTCGCTCTGGAACGCGTGATCGGTCAGGAAGAACCGGGCCGTGCCGGCGATCTTGCTGCCGCCGCGGCGGGTCAGGAGGTTCACGGCGATGCCGGCCGTTTGCTGCGTGACGTCGGCGGCGCCGCCGGTCGTGACCGAAAGCGTGTCGATCGCATCGAAGTCGTAGTTGATGTCGGACAGGCCGAGTTCGATGGAATCGCTGACATCGATGCCGTCGACGATCCAGGTGTTGTCGAGGCCGTTCGTGCTGTCCCCGCGGGCGACGAAATGGGACTGCTCGCTCGATTCGTTGCCGCCGACGTTCTCGCGGTCGAGCATGACCCCGGGGACGAGCTGGACGATGACCCAGGGGTCGCGGGCCGTCGGCAGGGTCTGGAGCTCGGTCCAGCCGAACGACGCCCCGGACGTGAACCTCGTCCGGTCGATCGCCGGCGAAGGGGTCGTCACGCTGACCAGCTCCTCGGGCTTGCCGGGCTCGAGCACGAGGTCGACCGAGACGCGGCCGCCGAGGGCGACGACGACGCCCGAACGGGCGGCCGTCTTGAAGTCGGGAAGCTCGGCTTTGACGCCGTAATCCGAGGCCGGCGAGACGCCCGGGAAGCGGAAAATGCCCGAACGGCCCGTGACCGCCTTCTGATCGGCGGCCAGGGGGCGCGACAAGGTGACCTTGACGCCGGAGAGGGGCAGTCCCTCCTTGCTGACGACCTTGCCCTGGATCTCACCCGTTCGGAGCTGGGCCGACAGGGAAAGCGCGAAGATGAGAAGAGCGAAGACGAGCCCGACTTTTTTCAATGAGGCCTCCTCTGTCGATCCCGAACCGCAATCATATAACCGTCCGATTGTCGAAATTGTTCCCCCAATTATAACAAATCGGGGTCACTTCGTCTTGAGGAAATGCAGGCTCCGGGGTTCCCGCTCCATGTGGTAGACGATCAGGGCCTGGAGCGTCTTCCGGATCCCGGCCAGCTGATCGGCGCCGAACGGCGGGACACAGGCCCCGGGCGGCGGGTTTTTGCGGGCCCAGCGGAGGAAGTCCTGGATCCCGGGCGGCAGCTCGTCTCTCTTGAGCGGGGCGCAATCCGGGCAGAAGGCGCCGTCCCTTTTGGAGGCGAGCCAGCCCCGGGCGAGAGGCTTGCGGCATCTTCCACAAGCGGCCAGGTCTGGCAGGAGGCCGTTGACCTGGAGGAACCAGGCTTCGAAGTAGGCTGCCGCGAACTCCCGCTCGCCGCCTTCCTTGATGCAGCGGAGGACCGAAAGGAGGAGCCGGTAAAGGACCTCCTCGCGGGCGCGGGCCGGGGCGAACTCCTCGACGAGCTCGCCGAAGTAGGTCAGGAGGAAGGCCGTTTCGGGCTCGGCCTGGATCTCGAAGAACGATTCGATGAGGTCGCAGCCGGAGACCGTGACCAGGTCGCGCCGTTCCTTCTCATAGTAGAACACCCGCACGACGGACAGAGGCTCGAGGCTGCTGCCGAAGCGGTTGCCGAACTTGCGGGCGCCCTTGGCCACGCCCCGGACGATGCCTTTCTCGCGGCAGAAGAAAACGGCGATCTTGTCCTGGTCGCCGACGTTCGATGTCCGAAGGACGATGGCTTCGGCCTGGTCGGTGGGCATGGGTTCAAACGCTCGAGAGCATGGGGCCGGGACGTCAGCCCGTGGGCAAGCCGGACGACGGGCCCTCGAGGAAATCCCGGAAATTCTCGGTGGTGATCTTGATGTCGGCCAGGACCTGTCCCGAGCGGCCGAGGGGTTTGGCGGGTTTGCCGTTCAGGCGGAAGGTGAAACCCCCGGCGTTGCCCGTATGGATCAGGAGCTTCTGGTCCGCCCGGGCCCGGGCCGTGGCGCCGGCCGGGAAGACGCCGTTGACCATGAGCTCGCCGTCGGTGTAGACCTGGATCCAGGTCTCGGCCTGGAAAGTGATCTCGATCGTGACGCCTTTCCAGACCTCGTCGTCGACGGGCTGAGCTTCGGGCTTCGCGGCGGGCGCGACGGCAGGCTGCGACGCGGGCTGAGAGGCAGGCTGGGAAGGTGGCTCCGTCCCGGGTTCCGTCGCAGGCGCGGTCCCGGGTTCGGTCTTTTGAGCCGGCGGAAGAACGGATTGTGTGACGACGGTCGAGGGTTGAGGCTGGGGAGCGCGGGGCTTTCGGAGCGATCGAAGGACGAAGAAGAAGGCACAGCCGATGGCCAGAACAGCCAGGCCCCGCCGGGCCCAGGCGAGATAGCGCTTGCGGGCCGTCGTGGAATCCTCGGGCTTGAGGGCTTCCTCGAAGAGCAAGGCCGGTCCGGCCTCTCGGATGGGAGCAGGGGCGGGTTCGGAGGGGGCGGTCGTCTCGGCCGGGGCCTCCGGAACGATCGCGGGAGCCTCCGGGACGACGGCCGGGGCGGGCTCGATCCTCAGCGGCGCGATCTCGGCCGGTTGGGGGACGATGGCCCTCCCGCGCTCCGGCCCGGAAAGCAATCCCGCGGCCCTGTAGCGGTCCAAGACCTCATCCGGGTTAAGGCCGATGGCGTGGGCATACGTCCGAATGATCCCCTTGATGAAGAACGCCCCGGGCATCATGTCCAGGCGGTCGTTTTCCAGGGCTTCGAGGTAGCGGGGGACGATCTTGGTCGCCGAGGCGATCTCCTCGAGGGAGATGCTGTGCGCCTCGCGCTCTTCCCTAAGCCATTGACCGAGCGACGTCATTTGTGCTGATTCTAGCAAAGAGGAAGCGGGAGTCAAACAAGAGGGGGTCAAACCTCTAATGTCTTATCAATTTCTCAGCTTCTCGTGCCTGTCGGGCAAACTGGCATCGGTGACTTGACTTCCTTAGATCTTTAGAAATTTCGAGACCGAAGTGGCGCTGCCGATGAATCCGGTCGCCGCGCCGCCGCAAAGGAGGGCGACGGCCTGGGTCAGATCGGGGTAGCGGAAGCGGAGGAGCTCCTGGAGCGCGCCGAGGGACGCCCCGAGATAGACCGGGAAAAGGCGGATGACGATGAAGAGCAGGCCCAAGGACAGCAGACTCCCGAGGAGGCCGAGCGTGATGCCCTCGAGCCAGAACGGGATGCGGATGAACAGGTTCGTGCCGCCGACCATCCGCAGGATCTCGATCTCGTTCTTCCGGGCGAAGACGTTGAGCTTGACGACGTTGGAGATGATGAAGAACGACGTCAGGATGAGGATCCCTCCGAGGAAGGCCCCGATGGCCCCGGCCAGCCGGCTGAAGCCCTGCATCTTCTCGACCCAGTCCTGGTTGAAGAGAACGTCGGTCACCCCGGGGCGCTTCTTCATGCCCTCGACGAAGGCGACGACCTCCTTCGAGGCCGAGGCCTTGGCGTTCACCCGCAGCTCCAGGGACGGCGGAAAGGGATTGCCCTTGAGTCCGGCGACGATGTCGGCCAGCTCGGGGAAGCTGGCGCGGAACCTCTCCAAGGCCTCCGCCGGCGTCACGGACTTGACGCTCTCGACGAACGGAGGCCTCGAGATCTCCTGGCGGATCGCGTCCGCGGCCGCGGCGGACAGGCCCGGTTCCAGATAGAAGGCCACGCTCATGTTGCTCGAGAGCTCCCGGGCCGTATCCCGCAGGTTGTTCGAGAGCGACATGAAGATGCCGACCGTGAGGAAGGACAGGCAGATGATGGTCACCGAGAAGAGATTTCTCGTCCGGAACTGCCACAGGTTGTTGCCCGTGACGCGCAGGAAGAACTTCACCTTTTCGATCATCCGTGCGCTTCCTTCCCGACGATCTTGCCCTTCTGCAGGAACAGGATGTTGTCGCCGAAGTGCCGGATGAGCTCGCGGTCGTGACTGCCGATGATGACGGTCGCGCCCTGCTTGTTGAACTCCTTGAACAGGGTGACGATCTCGAAGGCCAGCTCCGGGTCGAGGTTGCCGGTCGGCTCGTCGGCGAGGATGATCTCGGGATTGTTGACGACGGCCCGGGCGATGGCCACCCGCTGCTGCTCGCCGTAGGACAGGTGCGCCGGCAGCTCCCACATCTTCTGGTGGAGGTTGACCTTCTGGAGCGTGTTGAAGACGCGGCGCCGGATCTCCTTGCGGCCGACGCCGACGACCTGGAGGGGCACGGCGACGTTGTCGAAGACCGTCCGATGGAACATGAGCCGGAAATCCTGGAAGACGATGCCCATCGTCCGGCGCAAGGTGTAGATCCGGCTGTCGTGGATCTTCAGGATGTTGACGCCGTTGATGAGGATCTGGCCCTCCGTCGGCAGGATCTCGCGGAAGATCGTCCTGAGCAGCGTCGTCTTGCCCGACCCGCTCGGCCCGGTGATGAAATAGAAGTCGCCGTCGTTGATCTGGAGGGTGACGTCGGACAGGGCCCAGTACGGTTTCTGGTACTGTTTCCAGATGTGAAAGAGCTCGATCATCGTATTGGCGTCCCTACGGCGAGGCCGCGGGGCGGCCTTCTATTTCTTGATGAACAGGAACATGAGCCAGCCGAAGGCCAGGGCGCCGGCCGTCATGACGGCGAACAGGAGCAGGCCGTAGCGGAGGCGGCCCTTGAGGTCGGTGCGGCGGATGAGGGACAGGACGAGCGCGACGAAGAACGCGTAGATGACCATCGACAGGAGGTGGCTCTCGAGGATCATGATTTCTTCCCCGCTCCGATGTCGAAGGCGTCGAGGGCGATGAGGAAGTTGAGCAGTCCCGCTCCGGCGATGTAGGCGGTCCCGAACTCGAACGTGCCCCGGGCGAGGTCCCCGCCGCCCCAGTGGAAGTAGCGCGTCAGGCCGTAGAAGAGCCCGTTGCCGAGGTCGGCGAAGAAAGCCAGGATGGTCAGGGGATTGTCGGTCTGGAAAGGATAGACCCGGCCGCCCATGGCCAGGCCGAGGCCGGTCATGGCGAAGATCGAAATGAAGAACAGGACGGCCCGGAGGTATTTCTTCTGGATGGCGTGGCCGAGGCCGGGCACGGCCCAGCCCAGGATCATGGCGAGAAGCCCCTTGATTTTCATAAGAAGGCATCTTAATCGAATAGACCGCCCAAATCAAGTAGAATGCTCTCATGCCCGAACTGCCCGAAGTCGAGACGATCGCCCGGACGCTCGCGCCGGCCATTGTCGGCCGCAGGATCGCCGGGATCGAGCTCATCTATCGGCCCCTTCTTCGAACAGGGAGCCGAAGGGGACTCGACGCCTTAACGCGCAGCCGCATCCTCGGCGTCCGCCGCCGCGGCAAGATGCTGCTCATCTCCTTCGAGGGCGGCCGGACCCTCGTCTTTCACCTCAAGATGACCGGCCAGTTCCTTTTTGCCAAGTCCTCGGAGCCGCGCGACAAGCACACCCGCCTGGTCATCCGCTTCGATGACGGCCGGAACGAGCTCCGGTTCCGCGACGTCCGGAAGTTCGGCTTTTTGCTCTGCCTCCACGGCGAACCTGAGTCGGCCTGCGCCGAACTGGGCGGCTTGGGCCCCGAGCCGCTCGAAATAGGCCGGCCGGAGTTCGCCGCCATCCTCAAGGCGCACCGCGGCCGCATCAAAAGCATTCTCCTCGACCAGAGGCGGATCGCCGGCATCGGCAACATCTATGCCGACGAGATGCTCTTCGATGCGCGCATACACCCTGAGAGGCCGGCGTCATCGCTCAGGACGCCGGCCGTCGATCGCCTCTATGGATCCATGCGCCGGATCCTGACACTCGCGATCGCCGGGAAAGGCTCGACCCTCCGGGACTATCGCGATGCCGAAGGCCACGAGGGGAGCTTCCAGGAGTCTCACAAGGTCTACGGCCGGACAGGAGAGCCCTGCTTCGCCTGCGGAAAGCCGATCCGCATGAAGCGCATCGGCGGCCGCTCGAGCCATTTCTGCCCCAAGTGCCAGAGTCAGAGCTCCGCCCGTTCCGCAAATTGAAAACCCGCCTCGGTTCGGCTATAGTAAGGGCAATTCCGCTGGGTGCCCCTGTAGCTCAGTATGGATAGAGCAGCAGATTCCTAATCTGTTTGTCGCCTGTTCGAGTCAGGCCAGGGGCATTCCTATTAACTCACTGAATCGAGGTCGGTTAAGGGGAGGGAACTTGAAAAAGCCTTATATCAGGAAGCTCGACCAGATCGGGAAGATCTCGGTCTGGATCGTGAACGGCCAATACGTCCGGAAAATGATCGACGAGGAGTTCACCAATTTTGGCCAACACTTCCGGTTCCGGTTCATCCCCCGCAACGAGTTCTGGATCGATCAGGAGCATGGACCCGGCGAACAACAGTTCTTCCTCGACCACTTGCTCGTCGAGCATCGGTTGATGGCCGGCGGGATGGGTTATGACAAGGCTCTGGTCAGGGCCGACGTCCTCGAACGGAATGAGCGCCGCCGGAGCCAGCAGGTCGAGGACGTCCTGTCCCTGAACCGCGGGCAAATCATCGAGGACATCCATAAGACCCTGCTCAAGAAGTACAGTGGGACGGTCAAAGTCTGGGTCGTCAAGGGGGAGCTCGTCCGGAGCGTTTACTTTATCGACTTCACCGAGGGCGGGCACGATAAGGTCTACCGCTTCATTCCAAGGAACGAAGTCTGGCTGGATGACGACCTCGCCTCGGACGAGCGTAAGTTCGTCCTTCTCCACGAACTCCACGAGCGTCATCTGATGAGTCTGGGTTGGACCTATTCCCGGGCGCACCGTTCGGCGAGCAAGATCGAATTCCGTTGCCGGGCTCACCCGGAAAACCTCGAGGCGAACCTCCAGGCCGAACGGGGGAAAAACGCCTGAAGCCGATGAATTTCGAAGCGTCCCGATTTCACCTCATCCCAAGAATCCTGTGAATTCGAAAGAAGGCCAAGATGGAACTCAAATTCAGAACAACTCCCGCAAAGAAAGATGTCACAAGGATCAGGGAGATCGTTGAGTCTTCCGGGTTCTTTTACGATTTTGAAACCGATGTGGCCGTCGAACTGGTCGAGGAGCGTCTTGAAGAAGGCGAATCGTCGGGCTATCACTTCGTTTTTGCCGAGGTCAACGATATCACGGTCGCCTATTCGTGTTTCGGCCATGTCGAAATGACGAAATCGTGTTTCGATCTCTATTGGATCGCCACACATCATGATTTCAGGGGCAAAGGCATCGGAAAGAAACTCTTGGATGAGACATACCGTCAGGCCAGGAAGTTGGGATGCACCATGTTGATTGCCGAGACCTCGGGACGCGAGAAGTATGCCCCCACAAGGGCTTTTTATGATAGCGCCCGGTTCGCCCTTGAGGCGACGATCCGCGACTATTACGATAAGGGCGATGATAAGCTGATCTATATCAAGAGATTCGAGTGAGATAAACTCGCCCCCGGATCGCTTCAGGCGATCCGGCAGAGCTCTCGGCATGATTTTTTGAATCTTGATAGAATAGTATCCACGATCGGATACGGAATGCGGAAGATCTCGCAAGCCATCTATGGACGGATGGACAATGACGTCTACAGCGCCCTGGGGGACCAGTGGTGGCAGCCCGACTCCGCGTTCTATCAGATGAAGGTCTTCCTCAACCCGGTCCGGGTGGGATACGCGAAACGGAAGCTGATCGAGGAGACCCGGATCGATCCCAAAACCACGGCCGCTCTGGACGTCGGCTGCGGCGGGGGATTCCTGACCGAGGAGATCGCCCGGATGGGCTTCTCCGCGACCGGCGTCGATCCCTCGGCGCGGTCGGTCCAGGCCGCCGCCGCCCACGCGCGCGAGAACGGGTTGAATGTCCGCTACCGTACGGGCGCCGGGGAATCTCTTCCGTTCGAGGATCGATCTTTCGGCGTCGTTTTCTGCTGTGACGTCCTGGAGCACGTGCGCGACTTGCCGAAAGTCGTCTCCGAGATCTCCCGGGTCCTGAAGCCGGGAGGCGTCTTTTGCTACGATACCCTCAACCGGACCTGGGTGAGCCGTCTGGCTGCGATCAAGATCAGTCAGGACTGGAAGCCGTGGGCTTACATGCCTCCGAACCTCCATGTCTGGGAGATGTTCATCAAGCCCGGCGAAATGAAGTCGCTGCTCCGGCAAAACGGCTTGGAGTGGAAAGACCACCGGGGCCTCAAGCCCGATATTCCCATCCCCCGCCTCCTCGGCTATTTGCGCCAAAGGGCCAGGGGCGAATGGACCTATGCCGAACTGGCCGCCAAGGTCCGCATGGTCGAAAGCCGTGTCACGGCGGTCATGTACATGGGCTTGGCCGTGAAAGAATAGCCTGCGGGGCGGATCCGATCTGAGGAAACAGGAGAAGAACATGGATGACGTCCTGAAGATCGCCAAGAGCTGCCGGCACTACGCGATGTGCAAGATCGATTTTCTGGAGAGCGGCGTCTGCGCCTCGGGCTTGGAAAAGCACTACGTGAGCTACTATCCCGAGGGGCGGATGGACCTCTATGCCGCCCTGGCGGAGCATAAGATCCCCGTCACCGAAAAATGCCTCGACATCGCCGCAAGCTGCGACCTCTGCGGCAAGTGCGATTACCAGTGTTATTTCGTCACGGAGCTGCGGCCCACCCGCGTCATGGCCGCCCTCAAGGATCTCGTCGCCGCCCACGTCCAAGGAGGAGGACGGGTCGAAAAGGCCCCGCAAGATCCGCTGCTGCGTGATATTCGGCAGATCGTCGGCGAAGAATGGGCGACGAACGACCAAGGCCGTTACGGTCACGTATTCCCATGATCCCGGACCCATGACCCAAGCCAGGTTCCGGCTTACGTCGTTCTCCCCAGGACCAGAGAGGAGATCTCCGCGCTCGTCAAGCTGTTCAAGGCCGCAGAGCCTTCCCTGGGTCGTCCGCGGCAACGGCTCTCAGAATGCGGGCCTCAGCCTCTGCGAAGGCGCCGTCATCGACCTGAACCGGATGAATGACATCGCTTTCGACGAAAAGAATTGGGCCGTCCGGGCGGCGGCCGGCGTCCCGGCCTTCGACCTCCAGCGCGAGGCCGCCCGGCGCGGCTATCGCGTCAACGTCGCTGAACCGGCGGCCCTGGTCTGTTCCAACATGATCTGCTCGGGGATCTTTTCGACCTTCCTGACCGCGTACGGGACGGCCGCCGATAATTGCGTCGACGCCGAATTTGTAGCCAGGGACGGCTCGTTCTTCTCTCTGAGCGATAAAAACGCCCCTAACCTGTTCGCCTTCAAGCAGGCCGACCAGGAAGCCCCGGGAATTTGCACGGCCGTGAGCATGAAGCTCCATCCCGTGACGGGGGATGAGACGGGCGTCCTCGTTCCCTTCGATTCGCTGGCGAAGGCCCTCGACTTTTCCAGGGAATGCGCGATCCGGAGGATCGGCCTGGCCATCGGAGTCCTTGGAGGCGAATACATGTCCTCCTTCCTGGCCCCCACGAAGCAGCTGGCCGCGGAGGTTCGGGACGTCTTCGAAAATAAGCTGGGTATCGCCCACCTGGTCCTGGTGATCGGCGATCGTTATGCGATTCAGAGTGTCCTGGCCATGGGCCGGCCCGTCTTCGATCAGCGGCTGTTCAAAGCCCTCAGCTTGGGCTTGACGTCGCTCCGGTCGGCGGGGTGGCCGGACCTCTTGGGCCAGATCTCGGCCCTCGAGCCGTTCTCTTACCTCCGGATCAAGGGTTTCGCGGAGATCGTGGAGGCGGCCTTGGCGCCGTCGGCCGCGAGCCTGGCGGAGGCGGTCGATCCGGACCTCCGTCCGTTCTTCGAGGAGGTCTTCGGCCGTCCGGAGATGACCGACCTGGTCTGGCTGAACATGTTCAGGATCCTGAGCTCGAGGATGGGACGGGACAAGCAGTTCTCCGTCAACATCATCTATCTTCCGTTCGAACGGGAGCTGATCGCGGCGCTCTGCGGGGGATTCAAGCGGATCGCCGAACGCCACGGGCTGGCGAACGATCTGGGGTTCCTCACGCCCCTCGACGGCGGGAAACGGTGCATCCTCGAATACGATTACTTCTTTGACCAGACCGATCCCGAGGATGTTGCTCGGGCCCGGCGGGCGGCGATGGACGCCGGCGCGCTGATCATGGAGTATTCAGCCAAGCTGGGCACCATTCGCTGGATCCGGCACGTCGTGAATCAGGGGTTCAGCCGCATGGAGAATCTACTCTACACCGGAGGGCCTTCGGCAACGGCTCGCGAATAATCCAGGGCGTGACTTAAGTAGATCAGCCGGCATTGGACCTCAAGCGCGTCCCAGGCACCAGCGGCGGGGACATCGGTCTGGAAATGCCCGATCAACCGCTCGTCGAAGATCGCCAGCGGGAACCACTCCCGGAGCTTTGCGACGAGGATGTTGAAGTTCGCCAGAGCGGACGGGGCCAGCCCGGGGCCCAGAAAGCTGTAATCAACGTGGTTCTGAACGATCTCGACGCGCGGATCAGAGGATCTCGAGTCGTAGATCTTCACGAAGTCCTCGGCTTGGAACGACTCGGGGGCGCTCTTGCCGGTGACCCGGCGCACGACCGGGATGCCGCCTGTCAAGACCGTCGCCGGCACATTGAGTTTCATCTTTGCCGGCGAAGCCTTTCCTGGCGTGATGCTCTTGATCCTCCCCCTGATGATCAGGAAGGCGTCGTCCGCTTTGATCCTGACCTCCCCGCCTTGCCGATCACTGAATATCACTTCTCTTTCTCCCGATCTCGCGGAATGAGCTCTGAAGCCGGCGACGCGGTTTCGAATCTGGGCATCCGTGCAGACGAAAGCGACAAGTCCGGCATCTCTGAGGCTCCGCGCCATCGCGTTCGCTGCGTCGGCGTCAGGGTAGGAGGCGATGATTCTGGGGATCTCTCCGGCGAGAAGAAGGCGCGTATCGACGATCTCTTTGCCGAGGAGGGAAGCGACCCTCGTTAAAAGGTCTGTACCGAGCGGTTTCGGCGGAGCGACGGCGACATGTGCCATGTGGTCTTGACCCCTCGGCTTCTCTCCCAAGTTTCTCTCCAGATCGCTCTCTATTCCGGCGAAGGGATGAATCCTGCCATCGTCACGGAGGCCTTTCCATTGCGGGGGCGCGCGCCCGGCCCGAGGAGCGGGCGGCCGGGGCGCGCGTCCGTGATCTTGCCGCCGTCGACCACGAGTCCGCCGTTGACCGCCACGTACTCGAATCCCCGGCTATAGTGGTTCGGATCGGCATAGGTCGAGCGCTCTCGGACCGTGTCGGGGTCGAAGGCCACGATGTCCGCCGCCATCCCCGGCCGCAGGAGGCCCCGGTCGCCAAGGCGCATCCGGGACGCGGGCAGGGACGTCATCTTGCGGACCGCTTCTTCCAGCGTGATCAGCTTGACCTCGCGGACGTAATGTCCGAGGATGCGGGCGGTCGAGGCCCAGGCCCTCGGATGCGACCTTTCGCGGGACAAGATCCCGTCCTCGGCCGAGGCTCCCGAGTCGGTGCAGAGGGAGACGAGAGGATGCTTGAGCGCCGACTGCACATCCTCCTCGCTCATCCCGAAGGTCACCCGATTGGTGTTCCCCCGGTCGGCGATCACGATGTCCATGATGGCGTCGAGAGGGTCCTTGCGCTCGTCTTCGGCGATCTCGGCGATCGTCCGGCCTTCGTACTTTTTGAGGTCGAGATTGAGGACGCTCGTGATGAGGATCCGCGAGGCGCCCTCGGGCCAACCGGGATTGGCCGCCAGGAATTCGCGTCTGGCCCGGGCCCGCATCGCAGGGTCGCGGAGCCGCGCCAGGAGACGCTCGACGCTTCCTTCCTGAAGCCACGAGGGCAGACCGTCCACGAGCCCGTTCGAGCTCGCCGTCCACGGGTACTGGTCGGCGGAGACATCCAGGCCCTGGGCCCGCGCTTCTTCCAGCCTCTTGAGGACGGCCGGCATGCGGCCCCAGTTTTCTTTCCCGGACGTCTTGAGGTGGTAGATCTCCGCCGGGATGGCCGCTTCACGGGCGATGCGGAAGACCTCATCCAGGCTGGCGTCGAGGCCGCCACTGTCGTCGTTGCCCTCGTCCCGCTGGTGCGTGATGTAGCTTCCGCCGTAGGAAGCGGCGACGCGCGCGAGAGCGATGATCTCGTCCGTCGAGGCGTAGCGGTCGGGCACATAGATGAGCGCCGTCGACAGCCCGAGGGCCCCTTCTTCCATGGCCCGGGCCACGGCCGCCTTCATGGCCTCGAGCTCCTCCGGCCGGGCGGGCCGGTTGTCCTTTCCGATGACGAGATTGCGAATGCCGCCGGCGCCCACGAACGTCCCCAGGTTCACCGCGGACCGGGTCCGCGTGAAGGTCGTCCAATAGCCGGCGAGCGTCGTCCAATCGGGGGTCAGCCCATACCGGGCCCAGACATCATGCCCTTCTTCGATCATCCGCTGGTTCACCGGGGCGATCGACGACCCCTCGCCCGTGATCTCGGTCGTGATGCCCTGGGTGATCTTGCTGGCGACGCGATTGTCGACGAGCAGCCTGTATTCGGACTGCCCCATCATGTCAATGAATCCGGGGGCGACGACGAGGTGCGAGGCGTCGATCCGGCGCCTGGCCGTGGCCTTGGCGAGATCCCCGATGGAGGCGATCCGGTCGCCGATGACGCCGACGTCGGCCCTGAACCAGGGCGCGCCGGTCCCGTCGACCACGCGGCCGCCCGCGAAGATCAGATCATAGACGGCTTCCTGGCCGAGGCCAAGGCTCCCCATGAGGACAAGACCGATGACCGCTCCGATAAGGACTCTTCTTTCCGTAGCGCCCATTCCATCCCCTCCTGTTATTTAAGCCAGGCGTCGAACAGGGCTTTCTGCTGCGCGGTCGGGTCGGCCAGGGGCGTGATCCTGTAGGTCGGCTCGGTCTTGGTCCCGAACGTGAGCTCGGTTTCGCGGACGCCGCCGCGCCTCGCGTACAGGACCTTGACCTTGTCCCCGGACTTGCGGGCGCTGAGCGTCCCCGCGAACGATCGCTGGGCGACGCGCGTCCCGTCGATGGCCAGGATCTCGTCCTGGACGCAGAGGCCCGCCAGCGCGGCGGGGGAGTCCGGCTCGACGGTCGAAACCACGACGTTGCCGCTCTGGTCTTGGGTCGAGGCGCCGAACCAGGGGCCCGCCGCCGGGCGCGGCTCGACGTCGATCGCCAGGCCGGCATATCCCAGGTACTTGGCGTAGTCCCACTTCTCGACGGTCGGGGCGTAGATATCGAAGATCTCGCCGAGAGAGACGCCGGCCGCCCGCTCGCAGACATCGCGGAACTCGCGGTCGGTGAAGCCGCGCTTCTTGTCTTTGTAGAAAGTCCGGTAGAGCGTCCGCATGACATCGTCGAGCGATGAACGTCCCTTCGAGGCCTCGCGGATCTTGAGGTCGAGCAGGAGCCCCAAGCCGCAGCCGATGTCGTAATAGGAGATGGTCGTGTTGGCCGCGTGCTCGCTGCGGCCGAAAAAGCCCGTCCAGGTGTCGAAGCTCGAAAGGGTCGCCGATTGATGGCGGCGTCCGGGGGCGTTCTCGTAGTCCGCGATCGTCGAGCCGAGCCGCTCGAGGACCTCGTCGCGGGTCATCAAGCCGGCCCGGTTGAGGAGCAGGAATTCATAATAGACCGTGCCCCCCTCGGCGAACCAGAGCATGTTCGTGGTGTTCTCGCGGTCGTAGTCGAAGGGGCCGAGGGCGACGGGCCGGATGGACTTGACGTTGAAGAGGTGGAAGTATTCGTGGGCCATGAAGCTCAGCCAGCCCTGGTAGCTCCGGGGGTCCCCGAGCGAGCCGGGATTGAGGGTGACGGCGGTCGAGTTCGAGTGCTCGAGCCCGCCGCCGCCGGGGCCGATGATGAGGAAGGCGTAGTGGCGGTAAGGGATCTCGCCCATGAGAGACGCCGCGGCCTCGACGATCCTCTTGAGATCGCCGGTGAGCCTCGCCCGGTCGAAGGAACCGAGGTCGTAGGCTGCCACGATATGGGGACGTCCGGCGGCCTCGAAGGTCAGGATCTCCTGATTGCCGATGAGGATCGGGCAGTCGTACAGAGTGTCGAAATCGGGCGCGGAAAAGGTGTTGGGCCGGCCGGGGACGGGATCGAGGCCCGTCGAGACCCGCTTCCATTCGGGACGGGGCAAGACCGTCACCGTCACCGGGTCCTTCAGACGGCCGGCGACGTGCATGAAGACGCCCGCCGGCGTGATGAATCCGCCGTCGTCGCCGAGATAGCTGTCGGCGACGAAGCGAGTGAAGGCGTAGACGTCGTAGCTCACGACCAAGGACGAAGCCCGGCCGGTCCGGACGCGCCAGATGTTCTTGGCCGTCTTTTCGAAGGGGAGCGCCCGTCCGCTTCCGTCCTCGGCGCGGAAGTCCTTGACGAACTTGGCGTAGTCCATGATCCGGTAGTAGCCGGGCGTCCAGACAGGCATCTTGAGGTCCTGCGTGTCTCCTCTGAGGCCGTCGGCCCGAAAGACGACATGGTAGTAATGTGACGTCGGCCGCTCCATGGAGACGGCCATGGACATCGCCGGTGCGGTCGATCGCGCCTGGGCCGCGTCTGCGGCCGGCGCCAGGCCAAGAACGAACATGAGGAGGAGGACGACGGGGTACGCGGCCGCTCGGCGAGAATGGGTGTTCATGCGTGTTCCTCCAAGGACAGGCCAACGATGGGTATACCGCAGGCGAACAGGGGAGTCAATTCATTGACATCGCCGCGCGGCCGGCCCTACAATTCGGACATGAGCCGCGGAGGGACTCACTCCACATGAAGATTCCGCCAGCCCGGGTCTTCGCCGTGCTGGCGATCGCCCTCACGTGCCGGCTCGGCGCCGCGCCTCAGGACAAGCCTTCCTACTTCACCTCCCTTTGGCACCTGGACAAAGCCACCCGCGCCGGCCTGCCTTCCATCACCTTCCACAGGTCCAGCTATGCCCTCGTTTTCTCCTACAACGCCTCGCCCAATCCCGCCCCGTTACAGCAAGTTGACCCCGCCGTGACCTTATTGAAGCCGGAGTTCCCGTTTCAGCTGAGTTTCAAGGTCAAGGTCTTGCAGGACGTTTTCGGCAGGAACATGGACCTCTGGTTCGGCTATACGCAGCGGTCCTTCTGGCAGCTCTACAATTTGGCCGCGAGCGCGCCTTTCCGGGAGACGAATTATGAACCTGAGATCCTTCTCAATATCAGGACAGACTTCCGCGTCCCCGGAGCGAAAGCCCGCTTCATCCAGCTCGGACTCAACCATCAGTCGAACGGCCGGACTCAGCCCCTCTCCCGGACTTGGGACCGGGTGGTGCTCAACGCGGGGTTCGAACGGGGCGATCTATCGGTCCTCCTCAAGAGCTGGTATCACATTCCCCAGGGCTTCGAGGAGGACAAAAATCCCAGGCTCAACCACTACATGGGCTACGGGGAGCTTTGGGTCTATTATTTCCTGAAGAACCACAGATGGGGTGTCATGCTCCGCGACAACCTCGAATTCGGGGAGAACCGTGGCGCCATCCAGCTCGAATGGAGCTTCCCCCTCTTCGCCCGGATCAGCGGTTACGTCCAGTATTTCCTCGGGTACGGCGAGAGCCTCATCGATTATGACCATCGCGTCAACCGGATCGGCGTCGGGTTCATCCTGAAGGATTGGGACTGAGCCGGCAGCCCGGGCTCACTTCAGCCGGAGATACCAGGAAGCCAGCGCTTGTTCCGCGGGCTTGCCGTGCGGCGTGTAGCCAGCGTCGTCCGGTCCGCCGTCCCCGGGCTCCGGCGACCATTGCCACCAGTAGATGCCGCGCAGCCAGCTCTGGCCGGCCACCGCTCGCAGGGCCGCCTCGTAAAAATTCCTTTGGACATCCAGGTCGACCGGGCCCTGCCGCTGCCAGTCCCAAGGATTCTGGGCGCCCCCGAGGATGCTCCGGCAGCCGATCTCGGTCAAGATGACGGGCTTGTCCCACTTTTCGGAGAGCTGCCGGAGCTTGTCGCGGAAGGACGTCCAGCCACTCAATAGGTCGTCGACCGACGGCCGTTCGACCTGCGTCAGCGTCGGGTAGGCGTCCTGCCCGATGAAATCGACCGCGTCCCACCAGGCCACGGCGTCGGGAGCGTCCTCGACCTGGTTGTCGGCGTAAACCAGCGGACCGGAATAAACGCCTTTGACGGCGGCCACGATCTCCCGCCACTCGGAGGCGTGGACAGCCGTTGTCCCGAGCTCGCAGCCGACGCAGAACATCTCGCACTTCGTCCTGGCGGCCATTTCGGCATAATGGAGGATGAACGGGCGGTAGGACGCGAACCAGGCCGTCCAGTCGGCCGCCGTAAAGGCCGGTCCGATCTCCCCGCGATAATGCGCGCTGTCGCTGGCCAGGTCGACGTGGGGCTTCAGCATGACCTTGAGCCCGAGGTCGTGGGCCCGGCCGATGACCCGCTCGACGGAGGCGTCGTTCGGCGTCCCGGGGCCGGCAAAGTCGATGGAGGTCGTGTCAATGGTCTCCTGCAGGCCCGTGACGAGGACGCTCGCCCAGGACGCATTCGTCAGCCGGAGCTCCTGCAGGGATCGAAGCGGGCCGTCGCCTTCATAGGCCGTCCCCCCGTAGCCCGTATAGGCCACGCCCTTCTGGAATTCCCGAACGTCCGGGCCATCGGCCGCCCGATGGCAGGCCGCTGCGGCCAGGAGGGATGCGCCGACCACCGCCAGAGCGAGGGTCTTTTTCATGGGGTTTCTCTCTCCGAGATCCTTCCGGACCGGCGGCCGCCGGACGTCATGGTCATGGACAGGCGCCGACCGCTTTTTTCAAGCCCTCGAGGCTGGCCGCGGCGACGCGTTCGCCGATCAAGGCGATCCGTCTCGGCTCGGAAAAGCTGAGGATGCTCTGGTCGACGGGGACCCTCACGACGAAATCGGCATGCCGCGCCCGTTCCTCGAAGGATGCCGCCGTGGCTACCTCGACCGTCCTCTGGACGATCTGGAACGTGCTCTTGAGCTTGTCCTTCGGCACTTTTTTAAGGGGCCGGTGGATGTCCACAAGGACGGCGACCTCGGCCCCGGCGGCCTTGGCCGCTTCGATCGGAGCGCTGTCGAGGACGCCGCCGTCGAGCAGCAGCATCCCGCCCATCCGGACGGGTTCGAAGACGAGCGGCAGCGACATCGTCGCCCGGAGCGCCCGGGTGAGCTTGCCCCGGGTGAACAGGACCTCCCGGCCGGAGACGAGATCGACGGCGTTGCAGAGGAACTTGATCGGCAGATCCTCGATGCGGACGCCGCCCACGCAGCTTTTCAGGTAGGCTTCGATGGCGTCTTCCTTGTTCCCGCTGATCTTGCCGAAGAAGCGGTTCTTGGTGTCCGTGAAGAGAAGGTACTCGAACAGGTTCCGCGACCGCTTGAACAGGCCGCGGCGCCGGGCCTTGTCGGCGGCGTCTTCGAGCCCCATGCCGTCGAGCATCTCCGTCAGCCTGGCCCCGGAGAGGCCGGCCGCGAAGAGCCCCCCGACGAGCGCTCCCATGGACGTCCCCGCGATGACGTCCGGGACGAGCCCTTTCTTCTCGAGAAGGCGGAGGACGCCGATATGGGCCAATCCCCGGGCGCCGCCGCCCATGAGGACCAGGGCCCAGGTCTTGGAGGCTTTCATCAGGGATGGCCTTAGGATAACACCGTGCCGGGGGCCCGTCAACGGACGGGGCCGGGGGGTGGGAAATCACCATCGGAATCACCCCTCGGGGTGATTGCCCCCGCGCCCGGCTGTCTCATAATCGAGGGCGAAGGAGCCGGACATGTTCGAGAGACGCAAAAGAAACCGGTTCGTTGAACGGAACGAGGTCCTCATCCGGACCACCGTCGACAAGTACCAGGGGGCGGGCGTCGCCGCCCACACGTACGACCTGTCCACGGGCGGGGCCAGGATCGTCACGTCGAAGAGCTATCCCGTCGGGACCTTCATCAAGATCCGCCTCAACCTCGCCGGCTCGGACCACTCCGTCAACCTCGATGCGGAAGTGAAGTGGCTCAAGCAGAGACCGAACGAGGACATCTTCGAGATCGGCGTGGAGTTCGAGCGGCTGACGTCCCAGGCCGTGCTGGCCCTGATCCGGCATCTCTACGGCCGGAACGACGGCATCCCCTCGACCGTCGCCTAGCCTGGGTAATCCAGGCTCGCTACTTCCCGTCCTTCAAATAGTATCCCGCCACTTTGAGCGCCAGCGCCGCGGCATCGATATCGGTGCGGTTCGCCAGGACGATGACCGTGAGCCCGTCGGCCGTGAACCGCTCGATGGCCGTCCGGAAGCCTAGGGTCTCTCCATAATGCCACATCCGGGGATGGCCCTCCCAGGCGTTGAGGAACCAGCCAAAGCCGTAATCGGCCGGCTTGCCGTCGGGTCCGACCGGCCCCTTGCCCGGGACGCGCACAGGGGTCACGGCCGGCAGCATGTCCTCTTCGGTCAGCAGGAGGTGCCGCCGGAGGGACTCGTCCCATAGCGAGAGGTCGTAAAGCGAGGAATAGATTCCTCCGTCGCCGAGGGTCGCCGACGTCGGGCTCTGGTCGGTGAAGCGCCACCGGCCCGGCTCCTTCGTATAGCCGAAGGCCCGGTCCGAGACCTTGTTCCGGCCCCGGACGAAGGCCACGGTGTTGTCCATCTTCAGCGGGACGAAGATGCGCTGGCGCAGGAATTCGGGAAAGGACAGCCCCGAGACCCTTTCGACGATGAGCCCCAGGAGAACATAGCCCGAGTTGCTGTAGCGCCAGAGCGCCCCCGGAGCGAACCAGCCGGCTTTCTGGCCTTTGAGAAGCTCGAGGACCCCGGCGTCGTCGATCTGCGCCTGCTCGACCGGGACGGAGGGATCCGCGGCCGGCATCAGGTCCTCGTAATCGGGAAGTCCCGACGTATGGTTGAGGAGGTGGCGGACCGTGATGGCCCGGCCGTATTCCGGAAAACCCGGGAAGAGATCGGTCAGGCCGTCCTCGTAACGGAGCTTGCCGTCGCGCACGAGGAGCATCACCGCCGTCGCGGTGAATTGCTTGGTGACCGAAGCCAAGCGGAAGGCCGTCCGGCCGTCGATGGGGCGCATGCCTTGCAGGTCCCCGACTCCCCGCGTGCCGAGATAGGCGACCTTCCCGTCGGCGATCACCAGGATCCCCGCGCCGGGCTCGCGCGCGGTGCCGATGCGGGCGAGGACGGCGTCGGCGAGCTTGTGGGGCTTGTCCGCGGCCCCGGCCGGCCGGCCCGCGGCGAGGAGCGGCAGGGCCAGCAGGGCGAGCGCGGCCAGCTTCAGGATGTGACCCATGGATATCTCCATCTCCAGCGCATCCTAGACCAGAGACGCGTCAAATTCAAGGCCCCGGCGGCGGATCAGATGCGGAGCAGGTAGGAGACCTTGAGGGTGATCGAGTAACCGCCCACGCGGCCGAGGAGATCGTTCCGCTCGCTCTTCTTGAGCGCGAGCTGGACGACGTTGCCGGCCCCGAAATAGTATCCGACGAGGAAATCGAGGCTGTACTGCTTTTCCCGGGTCTCGCCGAAGTAACGCGTGTTGAGGAACAGGCTCCGGGTGAGCTGGTAATGGAGGGCCGTCTCGTAGGTCAGGCCGTTGAAGACCTCGCTCCCGGTGAGGTCCGAGGTCTGACGGATCCAGCCGCCTTGGACGGACCACTCGAAGTTGGAGCGCGGCCGCAGGACGAGCTGGCCTTCGACGGCGGTCTCGCCGCCGGGGACGACGGCCGTGTATTCCTCGTTGTAGACGCCCTGCTTGTCCCATCCGGCCTCGATGCTGATCTCCTTGACGAAGCCGCCGCGGTCCCAGCTGAAGTCGATGCTGGCGCCCCGGGTCTTGATGTAGTCCGGCGTCCAGACGAGCGCATCGGTGAGGTCGAGGACCTGATACTTGCTCCGGCCGACCTGGATGCCGCCGTGGACCTCGATGCGATTGAAAAGCTCGGACCAGATGAAGAGCTCCCCGTTCTGTCCCGTGGCGTTGCCGAAGGAATCCTGGCGGACCGTGCCGCTGAAATCGAAGCTGAAGCGCTTGAACAGCCCCTTGTTGTAGCGCCAGGCGTGCCCGACCATGAGGTCGAACGACTGGACGTCCTTCTGATCGATGTACCCGGTGCTGATGTTGACGTTGTTCTCGATCCTCTGGAACCCCGAAGTCAGCTGCAGGCCCGCGTCCGGCTCCCGTCGGAAATTGAGCTGGTAGATGCCGTTGCGGGAATTCGGCACGCCCGCGTTGTACGTCAGGGCGCCCATGCCCTGGATATAATAATAGTCCTTGAAATTGAAATTGAAGTCGACGGCGACGTTCTGGTTGCGCGCGTCGCCGTCACGGACCCCGGCGTAATAGACGCCCACCTGGGAGTTCTTGAGGACGTCCTTCTGGACGCGGAAGACGCCGAAATAGGAATCGCGCGGGTCTCCGTCCGGGCCGACATCGACCTTGTTGACGGCCCCGAGGATGCCGAAGCCGAAGCCGCCGGTCTTGCCCGAGATCTTGGCCGCGCCCCGGGGATTGCGGATGCGGCGGGAATAGAACAGGCTCACGCCGCCCCCGTGAAATTCGTCGGTCTCGCCGAGGGAGAAATACCGGCTGCCCTCGGTGAAGAAAGGCCGGTGCTCCTGGAGGTAATTTTCGTAAGGGGAGAGCTGGTAGATGAAGGGATCGGATTCGACCTCGCTGAAATCGGGGCTGGCCGTGACGTCGAGATAGAGGTTGGGCTTGATGCCCCACTTGGCGTCGAGACCGACAGCCGCCTTGGTGTCCGTCTGGCGGCCCCCCTCGGCGTCAAATCCGGAAGTCCGGACCCCGGCGTAGGGAAAGAACTCGAGGTTGTAGCCCGGCCTGAGGCCGGAAAGGCCGCGGAGCTCGCCGCTTTGCTGAAGCTCGGGCAGGTCGCGCTTGACGTCGGTCCAAAAGTCCGTTTCGTTGAGGCGGTTGATGTAGCGCTCGAAGTTGATCCCCCAGACGTCGAGCTTCTGGGCCGAGAAGCGGAGCGACTTGAACGGGATGGCCATCTCCGCGCTCCAGCCGTCCGGGCGGACGATGGCCTCGGACTTCCAGATCGTCTCGACGGAGTTCTTCTGGACGCCCCTCGGGTTGACCTCGAATTCGATGCTCGTCCGCTTGTCGTTGTAGGCGTCGAGGATGAGCTTGATCGAGTCGTTGTTCTCGTATTCGTTGCGCGGCGTCAGCTCGGCCCAGATCTTGCCGGGCTGGGAGTCCTTCATGAGGAAGGCGAAATAGAGATAGTCCTGGTCGAAGGCGGCCCAGACGAACGTTTCCTCGGAAGCCTTGGCGCCGTTGATGGGATCGTACTGGGTGAAGTCGCTGACCGGCTCGATCGCCTTCCAGCAGGCGTCGTCAATGACGCCGTCGACCCTCGGCGGCGCGGCGACGACCGGGCGCACGGCGAGGAGCTTGAGCGGCTCCTGCGCGGCGAGCGGCGCGGCGCTCATGGCAAAGAGAGCTGCGACGGCCAACGCGGCCAGCACGAGGTGTCGGCGGTGCGGCATTCAGAGGGCTCCTAAAGGCGCGATTATACCATCACTTTTGACGAGGGCCTTCAAGGATATCTTCCGCCGGCGAAGATCTCGCCGCGGTCCGCGGCTGTTACCGTCCGGCCGTCGGGGCCTCCGCAGGTCTCGCTGCGGGTCCACCGCCGCTTCCTCGCGGGTGGCACGCGTAACAGGCCTGGGAGTTGTACGAATATCCGGTGACGCCGGTGTGATGGCTGTCCGTCGTCGGCTTCTCGTGACATCCGAGACAGTTGAAGACGCGGAAGTCGCTCGTTTGATGGCATTCGGAACAGGCCACCGCGTGCCGTCCGGACTGGATGGGGAAGGGATGATCGAAGACCGCGCCCGACCAGCCGGTCGCGGTCGTTCCGTGGCATGCCGAGCAATCGGTCGGGAACCCCGCGGTCCGATGGTTGGGATCGGTCGTGCCGTTGTAGTCGGCGAGGTGGCAGGACACGCACTCCGACGGCGTGCCCTGGTAGACCCCGTTCTTGTGGCAGTCCGTGCATGCCGCCGTGGCGTGCCGCCCCTGCCGCAGGAAACCGGTGTGGGCAAATGACGCGTCCGACCAGCTTCTCTGCGAGTGGCATGACGGACAGGTCGTCGGGAAGCCGGCCTGGACGTGATTCGGATCCTGGGTCCCCCGGTAATCGGCCTCATGGCAGGACAAGCAGTCGGGCGACCGGGCGGTGAAGCCCGCGCTCCCGTGGCAGGCCTCGCAGTCGAGGGTGCGATGGATGCCCTCGAGCTTGTAGCCCACGTTGGTTTCATGGCTCCAGAGCGCCGGATCGACCTTCTTCCAGGACTGGGGCGTGTGACAGTCGGCGCAGCGGGTGCCGAGGCGGAGGGCATAGCGGTCGTCCTGGCGGCGAATCCAGTGGCAGGCCTCGCAGTCGGTCGGCGTGCCTTCGAAGACCAGATTGATGTGGCATTCCCGGCAGGCGAGCGTCCGGTGTTTGCCGGTGAGCGGGAAGTTCGTCCGGTCGTGGGATTCAACCGTCCCCTGTTGGCCGACGCGCGACGGCGGGGCCGCCGCTCCGGCTTTTTCCTGGCCCGTGCCCGGCCGGGCCGCGAGGATGAGCAGGATCGGGACGACGAGCGCCGCGGCCAGGGCCATCGCCGGCGCGGATTTGACTCGGATGCGATTCATGGCGTCCTCACCGGCTCCTGTAGATCAGCCGGACGAACAGGAAGTGCTCGTTCGCGCCGGAGCGCAGGAATCCGCCGTACTCGACCGAGGCCGAGAAATCCCGGTTGAACCGGATGAGGGTCCCGAGCGCGACGTTCTGGTAGTCGGCGATGGTGATGGGCAGCGGCTCTCCCGTGCCCGGATCGAACCGCAGCCCCCGGAACGTGTTCGAGAAGCTGGCGTTCAGCGAGAACCGGCCGAAATCCTTGCTGACGGAGACATAATACGAATCCGATTCCGACAGATCGCCGCGGTTAAGGGCGTAGCTCCCGACCGCGGACAGGCCCGGTACCAGGAGGTTCCAGACGGAGACGCCGAAGCGCCAGGTGTGGTTGACGATGCCGAGGTCGTTCTGCCGGCTTTCCTGGCGGGCCACGGAGAGCCGTAGGCCGCGGACCGGCTTGAGGCTGAACCGGACGCCGTAATAGTTCGAATAGTAGAACCGCTCGATATCCTGGTTGAACAGCGACGGGTCCTGGGACGCTTCGATGAGGTAGCGGTGGAAATCGAGCCCCTTGCCGGAGCTGTAGCTCGCGGTCACGTCGGCCTTCGGGCCGAGATCGAGGCGGACGTTCCCGAACAATCGCGACAGGCGGTTCGTGCCGGCGACGTGGCTGCCGAGCTCGTACTCCGCGTCGCCGTAGACGACCAGGAATTTCTGCACCGGCAAGAACACGTTCCCGTAGGCGAAGCGGCGCTCGACATGGCCGTCGAACCACAGCTGGCTCAAGGTCAGGCCGACCGTGCGTCCCTGCGGGCCGAGCCAGCGGGCGAACGCGCCGGCTTTGTAGTATTTCGAGTCCAGGCGGGCGATGTACGGCGTCGATTCGAGACCCCCGAAGGCGCCGACGAGAAAGTCGCGTCCGAGCTTGACGCCGGCCATCCCGCCGAGGAGCGCGCCGATCCCCGCCGTGTCGTAGAGGTTCATCTGGCCGAACGACAGATAGAACCGCGAACCCGGCTTGTCGAACGTCATCCGGGCGCTGTAGAGGATGAGCTGGTTGGTCGCCTGGCCTCGGATGCCGACCCTGTCCCGGGCATCCAGGTCCAGGGTCCAGCCCTGGCCCGGCGGATTGATCAGCGAGAACTTGACCCGGGCCGAGACCTGATTGAAGAGGGTCCCGTCGGAATAGCGGGAACCGTTCCAATCGAGGTAGACCGTCCCTCGCTGATAGAAAGAGGATTCCGCGTACTGGGCGGGCAGGCGCGTCCAGGCGAGCAGGAGCCCGGCCGCGACGAGGAGCCCGATGGATACCGCGCGTCGCACGGATCAGCCCCTTACCGCCCGCCGGCCGACGGACCAGCTGTCCTGATCATGGCAGGACATGCAGTGGTCCTCTTTGCCGGGATGGGGAGAGGTATGGCAGCCCTTGCAGCCCGGGGCTTTGAGCAGATAGGACCGGCCGGACTTTCTTGGCAGGACATTGGCCGGCGCGTGGCACGTCTCACAGGCCTTGACCTTGAGGTGAGCGCCCTGGATGTCGGCCCCGGTCTCGGAATGGTCGAAATCCGACGGATCAAGGTTCAGGAGGTCGGCCTGCCGGCCCTGATGCTCGGCGTGGCAGACGCCGCAGTCTTCGGCCTTGTCGCGGTGGAAGCCCCGTTTGGCGGCAATGCGCGTGGCGATCTCGGTGTGGCAGGCCAGGCACTTGGCCGGACCGATCTTGCCCGGGGCGATGTGGCAGGTCGAGCAATCGCCTTCGCCGGGCTTGGAGGCATGGGAGGCGCTGAGCGGCCCGGGCATGTCCTGGGTGGCGCCCGAGCTGCCGGCGGCAGGGGAGAAAGCCAGGGCCAGGATGAGGCATAGGCCGAGGCCGGCGAGCGGGACGATCGGAGTCTTGCTGGCCATAATTCACACTAGACATATATATCCTATCTATATAGTAAAGTTCTGTCAAGTCGGACCTGCCTACTGACCTGGGGCGGACTGAGATTTCCTCCCGGGCTTCACCTTTAGGGGTGATTGACGGTTATAGAGGCTAATCCGATGATAGGCCCGAATAAACGCAAGGAGTCGGCCCATGGCCAAAATATTGCTCGTGGATTTTACCCAGGCGGACAAAGACCGCCTGGTCTCTGAAAAGTATGACGTCGACCTGCGGCAGACCGGCTGGATGACCGGCCTCGACAATCCCCTCGACCTGCCGGGCGACAGCGAGGCCGTCTTCTACCAGATCGGGGGTGAGACCCCCGCCGGGCGGCCCGAGCTCCATGCCGAGGTCCGCGAAACGCTCGCCGAACGGGTCCGCGAAGGGGCGCGCGTCGTCTGTTTCGTGGGCGCCGGCGAGATGTCCAGGCTGACGAACATCGTCGGCCCCGTGGACGGGCTCCAGGTCCTGGAGAGCGCCCGCACGGATGGGGTCGTCTTCAACCCGAGGGCCATCTTTCATGTCCCCTTCGAGCGGTTCAGGTCCCATATCTCCAAGGCCTTTCGCCTCCTGCCCGAGACGTTCGGGGAAGGCGTCTGGGAGAAGGAATCGTCCGTCAACGGCAAGTTCGAGGTCCTGGCCAAGACCCCCGATGGCGCGCCCGTGGCCATGTTCGTCCGGAAGGGCAAGGGCTACCTCCTGCTCCTGCCTTCGTTCGGCTCGAAGAACGTCGACATCGTCGATCATATCCTCAAGGACAAGGTGCCGTTCACTTCCGAGATCCCCGCGGAGGCGCCGGCCGGCTGGCTCGAGGGCGACGACTACGTCTTCCCCGAGTTCAAGGCCCTGGTCGCCAAGCGGGACGAGGAGAAAAAGAAATTCGAGGAGATCCTGGCCGACTACGAACGCCGGATCAAGGTGATGAAGACGGGCGGCCAGGAGGAATTCCATCACCTGCTCGACGGCGAAGGCGCGGCCCTCAAGAAGGCCGTGGTCAACGCCTTCCGCTACCTCGGCTGGGGCCGGGTGGTGGACGTCGACCAGTACTGGAAGAACACGATCCGGAACAAGGAAGAAGACGCCTGGGTCATCGACCCCGCCGATATGCCCGTCGAAGCCGGCCTGCGCAAGGGCGAGCTGGTCATCGTCGTCGCCCGCGGCGGCAAGAACTGGGCGACCGACGACGAGTGCGCCCTTCTTCAGAAGTACAAGGGCCGCCGGATGCAGGAGTTCGACAATACCCGGATGAAGGCCGTCCTCGTCGGCAACTATTTCTCCGCGGCCGAGGCCAAGTCCCGGCCGAACCCCTTCTCGGCCGCTCAGGTCGAGGAGGCCCAGAAAGACGGCAACGGGCTCCTGACGTCCTACGAGCTCTTCCGGGCCATCAAGGCCGAGAAAGAGAACCGCATCACCAAGGACGGGATCCGCGACCAGATCAAGCTCAAGACCGGCCTGATCACCTTCGACATCTGAGCCCCGCGGCTCCTTGCGTTTTGGCCCCTCGCCGGATAGAATTCCCTTCCTCATGAACCTGACCTGGATCGATTGGGGCATTGTCGCCGCGGTCTTCGCCTTCATCATCGCCGTCGTCATACTCAGCAAGCCGCTGATGCGGAGCGTCTCCGACTTCCTGGCCGCCGGACGGACCGGCGGGCGCTACCTCATCAGCCTGTCCCAGGGCACGGCCTCGCTCGGGGCCATCACCATCGTCGGCATGCTCGAGATGAACTTTATCGCCGGCTTCGCCATGCGCTGGTGGGAGATGGTCATGGCCGTCGTGGTCGTCGGCATCAGCGTCTCGGGCTGGGTCCTCTACCGCTTCCGCCAGACGCGGGCCCTGACCATGGCCCAGTTCTTCGAGATCCGCTACAGCCGGACCTTCCGCATCTTCGCCGGGGCCCTGGCCTTCCTCTCCGGGATCATCAACTTCGGCATCTTCCCGGCGGTGAGCGCCCGCTTCTTCATCTATTTCTGCGGCCTGCCGAAAACGGTCGATCTCCTCGGCCTCCATCTCCCGACCTTCGCCCTGATCATGATCGTCATCCTTTGGATCCCGCTCTACTTCGTCTTCAGCGGCGGCCAGATCGCGGTCATGATCACCGACTTCATCCAGGGCATTTTCGTCAACACCGTGTTCATCGTCATCGTCATCGTCCTGATGCTCAAGATCGATTGGGGCCAGATCGGCCAGGCCCTGGCTCTGGCGCCGGCCAACGCCTCCCTCGTCAATCCGTTCCACACGGGCAGCACCAAGGATTACAACTTCTGGTACTTCTTCATCGGCATGATCGGGGTCATCTACGGCAAGCTGTCGTGGCAGGGGACCCAGGCCTACAACGCTTCGGCCAAGAGCGCCCACGAGGCCAAGATGGGAGATGTCCTGGCCAACTGGCGGGGCATCCCGCAGTGGGGCCTGTTCCTGGTGTTCGTGCCCATCGTCGCCTACACGTTCTGGCACGGCCAGGGGTTCGCGGCGGCGGCCGCAAGCGTCCGGCCCGTCCTCGACGGCTTGGGGTCGGACGCCCTGAGGAGCCAGCTGACGGTGCCGATCGCCCTGACCAAGCTCCTGCCCGTCGGGCTGATGGGGGCCTTCGCCGCGGTCATGCTGGCCGCCGCGATCGGCTGCAACGAGACCTATCTCCACTCCTGGGGCAGCATCTTCATCCAGGACGTGATCATGCCCATCCGGAAGAAGCCTTTCGCCCCGGAGGAGCACCTGAAGTTCCTCAAGCTCTCGATCCTCGGGGTGGCCGTCTTCAGCTTCGTCTTCAGCCTGCTCTTCCAGCAAAGCGAGTACATCTTCCTCTTCTTCGCCATCACCGGGGCCATCTTCGCCGGCGGGAGCGGCGCGGTCATCATCGGCGGCCTGTACTGGAAGCGCGGCACGACGGCCGCCGCCTGGGCGGCCATGGTCGTCGGCTCGGTCGTCGCCGTCGGCGGCATCGTCGTCAAGCAGCTCGTGCCCGGGTTCCCCATCAACGGCCAGATGTTCTGGGGGCTGGCCATGGCCGCGTCGAGCGTCGTCTACGTCGTCGTCTCGCTCGTCACGGGCCGGCACAAGGCCTTCGACATGGACAAGATGCTCCACCGCGGGAAGTACCTGATCCGCGAGGAATACACCGTGGTCGACGCCGTCCCGGTCAAGGGCTGGAAGGTCCTGGGCATGGGCCGGGAATTCACCGCTTGGGACAAGGTCATTTATGTGGCGACCTACGCCTGGACGGCGAGCTGGGTCGTCGTTTTCGTCGTCGGGACCGTCCTTAACCTGACGAGCGAGGTATCGACCGCGGCCTGGCTCGGCTTCTGGAAGACCTACACGATGATCTATCTCGCCGCGTCGATCTTCGTCATCGTTTGGTTCTCGATCGGCGGCATCATCAATTTGAAGGAGATGATCGCGACGCTCAAGGTCATGAAGCGCGATCCCTCCGACCAGGGTTTCGTCGAGCGAGACCGGGGCTGAGGCCATGGCGTTCGGGCGTTTTTCCGGCGACGGCCGCGAGTTCCTGATCACCGACGTCCGGACCCCGAGCCCGTGGATCAACTACCTCGAGAACGGACGGTATTTTGCCACGATCTCGGCGAACGGCGGCGGCATCTCCTACGACCGGAGCCCGCTCCACGGCCGGATCACGCGCTATCGCATCAACGACGTGCCGCCCGACCGGCCGGGGAAGTACATCTACGTCAAGGACAGGGACAGCGGCGAAGTCTGGAGCCTGACCTGGCAGCCGGTGGGGCGCGAGCCCGCGTCGGCCTATCGCGCGGCCCACGGCTTCGGCACCACGCGGGCGGAGGCCGAGGTCGAGGGCATCGCCTCGTCGGTCGTGTTCTTCGTGCCCCTCGAGGACGACCGGGAGATCTGGAAGGCGGTCCTGACGAACCGGTCGGGGCGGGCGCGGCGGCTGGCCGTCATCGGCTACGTCGAGCTGGCCCTCGGGCACGCTCTGGTCGACCTCATCAATCAGTGCGACGACCAGCACTTCAACCGGGCCCACTTCGAGAAAGGGCTCGACACCGTGTTCGCCACCAAGACCTACTGGGTGACCGAAACGCGCGGCACGCAGCATCAGGAGAACAAGGAGTGGGACCGCTGGGCCTTTTTCACGGCCAACCGGCCCGTCGCGGCCTATGAGACCGTTCGCGAGCGGTTCATCGGCCCGTTCCGGAACGAGGCCAACCCGATCGCGCTCGAGCGAGGCCTCGAGTCGAAGGACATGGACTGCGGCAACGCCGTCGCCGCCTTGGAGGTCGACCTGGAGATCGGCCCCGGGGAGTCCGCCGACGTCATCTTCTCGCTCGGGGTCATCTCCAAGCCGGAGTTCGAGCGGACGAAGGGCGAGATCGTGGGGAAATATCGCGATGCGGGGTCGGTCGACGCGGCCCTGGGACGCGTCCGGGACGCTTGGGATCGCTA
This sequence comes from Candidatus Aminicenantota bacterium, assembly GCA_963743205.1. Taxonomy (GTDB): domain Bacteria; phylum Acidobacteriota; class Aminicenantia; order Aminicenantales; family Saccharicenantaceae; genus RBG-16-66-30. Next base: position 89,490 of record CAVUOW010000005.1, on the reverse strand, counting down.
CTTCAGCCACACGAAGGCCGGGACCCCGGACGCCGAGGCCAACGTGTTCTTGAATTACTGGACGCCGTACCAGGCGAAAGTCGCCTTCGACGTCGGCCGGGTGGCAAGCTTCTATTACTGGGGCATCGGCCGCGGCTTCGGCTACCGGGACACGGCCCAGGATACGATCGCCATCGTCATCGCCGACCCGGCTCGCGCCCGGGACAGGGTCGGGCTGCTGGCCCGGCAGATGCGGCGGGACGGCAAGGTCTACCACCATTTCTATGGCGACGGGCAGGGTGAGTTCACCGAGCACTGCGACGATCCGCTGTGGTTCATCCTGGCGGTGACGGAGTATTTGAAGGAGACGGGCGACTTGGGGCTGCTCGATACGAATGAGCCTTTCCTCGACGGGGGAGAGGGGACCATCCTCGAACACCTGATGGCCGTTGTTCGATTTGCCGGGGCCAACCTCGGGGCGCGCGGACTGCCGAAGTTCGGCCGCGGCGACTGGAACGACACGCTCGACTATATCGGCGGCAAGGACGGCGGCGAGAGCGTCTGGGGCGCGATGTTCTACGCGGCCATGCTCGTCCGGCTCCTCGAGCTCCTCGATTTCGTCAAGGCGGGCGGACAGGCGGCCGGAGCGCGCGAGCTCCGCGGCCGGTTGGTCGAGGCGCTCGAGAAGCACGCCTGGGACGGCGATTGGTACATCCGGGCCTTCGGCGAGGCCGGGAAGAAGATCGGCTCGAAGGAGAACAGCGCCGGCCGGATCTTCATCAACACCCAGAGCTGGGCCGTGATCGCCGGCCTTCCCGACCGGGCCAGGCTCGTCCGGGCCATGGACAGTCTCGGCGAACTCCTTGACACGCCGTACGGGCCGAAGATCTGCGCCCCGGCCTTCCGGGAGATCGATCCGGCGATCGGCCTGATCACGCGATGCGTCCGGGGCAAGAAAGAGAACGGCGCCGTCTTCTGCCACGCGGCGGCCTGGGCCATCCAGGCGGAGTGTCTGCTGGGCAGGGGGGGACGGGCCTTCGCCTATTTCAAGAAGATGCTCCCGGGGCGGATCGCGCAGGAGACGTTCTGCGCCGAGCCTTACGTCTACTCCCAGTACATCACCAGCGACGAGCACGAGACGGCCGGGAAGGCCAGCCATTCCTGGCAGACGGGAACGGCGGCCTGGATGTATCGGGTCGGCTACGATCACATCCTCGGGCTGCGGCCGTCGTACGAGGGGCTCATCATCGACCCGGTCATCCCGGCGGCGTGGCAGGGCTTCAAGGCCGAGCGGGTCTTCCGCGGGGCGCGATACTTGGTCGAGGTCGAGAACCCGAACGGCGTCGAGCGCGGCGTCGTGTCGATCCGCGTGGACGGACGGCCGGTCGAAGGGCCGATCGCGCCGCGTCCGGCCGGCGCCGTCTGCCGCGTGTCCGTCAAAATGGGGCAGGCCGCCGCCTGACCAGGGAAAGGGGAGGAACTATGCGTCGAGATCCGGGGAATCCGATCCTGACTCGGGCCGACGTGCCCGACATCCCGCCGTTGCTCACGGACGTGACGTCGGTGTTCAATCCCGGCGCCGTGAAGGCCGGCGGGATCACCTGCCTGATGCTCCGCGTCCAGGCCCGGTCGCGCGAAACATTCATGGTCATGGCCGAAAGCGCCGACGGCTTCCGCTTCGTCGTCCGGCCCGAGATCGTGAAGTTCTCGGGGATCGAGAGCGTCAAGGACAGGATCTATCACGTCTACGACGCCAGGATCACCCGGCTCGAAGGGGCGCACTACGTCATGTTCGCCATGGACATGGACAGCGGCTGCCAGCTGGGATTGGCCCGGACCGAGGATTTCCGGGATTTTCGCTTCCTCGGCGTCACGTCAACCGACGACGTGCGCAACGGCGTCCTCTTTCCGGAGAAGATCGGGGGGCAGTATCTCAGGCTGGAGCGGCCCAACAAGGCCAAGCTCGACGGCGGCCCCGCGACCGGGAACGAGATCTGGCTGGCCGGGTCGGAGGACCTCATCCGCTGGCGGAGGATCGGGCCGGTCATGGGCGGGCGCTTCCACTATTGGGACGAGTACATCGGTTCCGGGCCGCCGCCGGTGAAAACGCGCCAGGGGTGGCTCCATGTCTATCACGGCGTGGCGACGCATTTCGGCAGCGCCAATATTTACCAGGCCGGGGTCGTGCTGCTCGACCTCCATGACCCGACCAAGGTCCTGGGGCGGTCGCGGGGGAATATCCTCGAGCCGCGGGAACCGTACGAGCTCTGCGGTCAGGTCCCGAACGTCGTCTTCCCGTCCGGGATGGTCGTCGAGGAGTTCGATGCGGAGGGATTCGCGCTGCCGTCGAGCCCGGTCCGGGTCTATTATGGCGCGGCCGACACGGCCGTGGGCCTGGCCGTAACGACGGTCGGCGAGCTCCTGGCCGCCGCCTCCGAGCCGCCGTTATAAGATGGGGTCAATAAGAAGCGGTCGAACTTTTGTCGCGAGATGACGACCGAGTTCTTCGGCTGAGAAAAGTACGCGTAGGTTTGACCCCTTCTTCTTAATATGCTAAAAATGACTGTCGATTTGTCCCGCGGGAGAGAACAATGAAGAGAACGGAAAGGCATCACCTCAAAGAAGACGATATGGCGCAGGGCGTCCACTGGCTGGTCGTGTTCTTCGAGAAATACAAGCGCGAGATCTCTATCGTCGCCGGCGCGGTCGTGTTCGCGGCCGTCGTCTTTGCCGGCCTCCTCGTCTTCCGCTCCCATGCCCGGGGTGTCCGGAGCAAGGCCGTCGGCCAGGTCACGGCCCTGGCGGCCGAAGTGTCCCAGAAGCCCGAGAAGCTGGCCGATCTCGAAAAGCTCGCGGCCAAGGGGCAGACCGCCCGCCTGGCCAACGTCGAACTGGCCCGGTACTGGGCCGAGAAAGGCGACGCGGCCAAGGCGGGATCCTATCTTGCCAAGCTTCCGGCCGGTCCGAAGGACCTCCTCTTTTACCAGGCCGAGGACCTCAAAGCCCAGATCGCCCTCGGCCAGAAGGACTTCGACGCGGCCATCGCCATCTACAAGAAGGTCGTCGACGAAAAGCCGAAGGTCTATCCGGCCGATGCCGCCCTCTTCCACCTGGCGGAGAGCCGTGAGCTCAAGGGCGAGACAGCGGCGGCGCTCGAGCTCTACAAAAAGCTCCAGGCGGATTACGCCCAGTCCTATTTCGGCTATGAGGCCTCCCTCAAGGTCGGCAAGCTGGAAGCCCGAAAGTAAAGCGCGGGGATTGCCAATTTTTCCGGAAGCGATATAATAGGCCCTAATTCTCCGAGGAGGAATTCCATGGCTTTCATCATCACCGAAGAATGCATCAACTGCGGCGCCTGCGAACCCGAGTGCCCCAACCAGGCCATCACCGCCGGCGAAGAGCGCTATGTCATCGACTTCGACAAGTGCACCGAATGCGTCGGCCACTTCGATACGCAGCAGTGCGCCTCGGTCTGCCCCGTCGACGCTTGCGTCCAGGACCCGGACCACAAGGAAAACCGCGAAGAGCTGATGGCCAAGTTCCACAAGCTCACCGGGAAGTAACCTCGCGTCGAGCCGGACCTTGAAAGAGGAGTGAACCCGCTTCACTCCTCTTTTTTTTCCTGCGATCATGAGCGTCACGACGTCCGAACAGAAGGTCTGGCTGCACGGATTGCTCTTCGGCCTGACCGTGCTGACGACCTGGTTCGCCGGCCTGTTCTTCGCGATGTCCTTCCTGTCGACGGCCGGCGTATCCGAAACGTCGCTCTTCGACCCCCGCGTCGTCGGCCTGGGTTTCTCCTACGCCCTGGCCCTGATGACCATCCTCACCGGCCACGAGCTCGGCCACTTCCTGACCTGCCGCCGCTACGGGGTCCTGGCCACCTACCCATACTTCATCCCCGGCCCGCCGTTCCTGGGGACGTTCGGGGCCTTCATCCGCATCAAGTCTCCGGTCCGCTTCAAGCATCAGATCTTCGACGTCGGCGCGAACGGACCCCTGACCGGATTCGCCCTGGCCTTGCCTGCCCTCGTCATCGGCCTGGCGTTCTCCAAGGTCGGCCCTGTCCCCACGACCCCGGATACGATCTCATTCGGCGAGCCGCTCCTCTTCAGGATCCTGAGCGGGCTTTTCTTCGGCCGGATCCCCGAGGGTTCGTCCCTCATCCTGCATCCGGTCGGCTTCGCCGGCTGGGTCGGCCTGCTGGTCACGGCGATCAACCTGGTGCCCCTCGGCCAGCTGGACGGCGGGCACGTCGCCTACGCCCTTCTCGGACGGCGGGCCCGGCTGCTCTCACGGATCATGGTCGGTTTTCTCGTCGTCATGGGCCTCTTTTTCCACCTGACCTGGCTCATCCTGGCCGCCGTTCTCCTCTTTTTCGAGTTCCGTTCGAAGATGCGCCTCCAACATCCGCCCGTCCTCGACGAAGACGCGCCCCTCGGGACGAAGAGGACGATCCTGAGCATCGTGATCGTGCTCATCTTCATCCTGTCGTTCATTCCGGACCCGGTCAAAGGCGTCGGATTGCTGGACTTGATCAAGGGCACGGCGGGGTCGCTCGGATGAACCGTATCGGTCTTCCGAGGCCCGGATTTTTGCACAAATTGTGTGGAAAAGCTGTGGAAAAGGACGGCTTTCATCGAGCCAATATCCGTTCCTGCATGAACATAGCTCGGATTGCACAAGAACTCGTCACGGCCGCAATCCCCGCCTTTTCAGCGAGTTAATAACTCATTGAAAAGACGCATGTTGTGGCGTTAAGATAGAGGACGGCCGAAGGAGGCTTTCATGGCCGACCAATTCCGCGACGCCGAGGCGACATTCTCGCTCCTGCGCGAAAAATTCAAGGACAAAAGGATCTCGCCGCAGGAGTTCGCCGCTTCCCTGAAACAGCTCCGCATCAAGGACGAAGAAGGGCGCTTCTGGGTGATCGGCGCGCAGAGCGGCAAGTGGTACGCCTTCGAGAACGGCGAGTGGTTCGAGGCCAAGCCCCCGTCCCAGATGGAGAAGAAGGCGATCTGCATCGCCTGCGGGTTCGAGAACGACCTCGAGGCCGAATCCTGCGCGCGCTGCGGCAATACGGGCGTCGAATCCGCGCCGGAGGCCCTGGCCGAGGCTGATGGAGCGGAACCCGCGGCGGCCGTCGAGGCGGCCCTTTTGCTCGCCGGCCCGGAGGTCACCGTCCGTTCCGTCGGCATCGTCTCTTTCTTATGGTTTTTCGGCGTCCTGGGTCTCTTCGCCGGGATCCTCTTCGGCCTGCTCGCCGGCGCCGTCGGCCTCTTCGCCGGCTTTGTCGCCCGCATGCCCGCGTTCTTCGTCGCTCATCAAGGGGACCTTCTGGGCGGACTCGCCTTCTCCGTCGTCGGCGGCATCCTGGGCTTCGCGATCGGCGCGGGGGCGGGCGCGGTCGCGGCCGTCGTCTCGAACGGGATCCTGTCGCTCATCGGCGGAGTCAGGCTCCGCCGCTCCTGAGCTTCGCCAGTCCCCAGGCGATCTGTCCCAGCGAGAGCGATTCGTCGTTGGGCGAATAGGCCAACGGCCGGAACACGCGGAACCCCTTGGCTTCGAGCTTCCTCTCCGCGCTTTCGAGAAGCCGCCTGTTGAGAAAGACCCCTCCCGCGAGCGAGACGTCTTCCGTCCCGTGGACCCGCCGGGCCGCCTCCGCGACGCGGACGATGAGGACGGCCAGGGCGTCGTGGAACTTCGCCGAGACGACTCCCACGGGCACGCCCTCTTGGACGTCGCGGACGAGGGCGCGAAGGAGAGGGGCGAACGAGATCTCGGCCGGGCGGCCGGGCCCCGCTTCGGTCATGTCGATCGGATAGCGGCCGCGATAGGCCCGGTCGGCGGCGGCCTCGAAACGCATGGCCGCCTCGGCCTCGAATTCGAGGCGCTCGGGCGCCGTCCCGGCGATGAACGAAACGGCGTCGAAGAGACGGCCGCAGCTCGACGTGAGAGGACTGCGAAAGCCGCTCCGGATCATTTGAAGAACGGTCGCGCGCCGCGACCGCCCGATCCGCCGCAGGGCCGCGAGGTCGGGGATAGTCCCGCCGAAGGCTTTGTCGAGCCAGGCCAGGGCCATCCGCCAGGGCTCGCGCGCCGCCAGGTCCCCGCCGGGGAGCGGCACCGGCTCGAACCGGGCCAGACGCTCGAAGTCCCGGTAATCGGCGAGCAGGAATTCGCCGCCCCAGGCCGTCCCGTCCGTGCCGTAGCCATAGCCGTCGAGGGCCACGCCGAGGACGCGCCGCCGCGGCACGTGCCCGTGCTCGAGGAGCGGGGCCAGAACGTGCGCGTGATGGTGCTGGACGCGGAAGTGGGGCAGGCCCATCCGGGAGGCGTACCGCGTCGTCCGGAAATCGGGATGCAGGTCCGAGACGACGGCCTCGGGGCGGGCATCGAAAAGCTTGAGGAGATGGGCCAGGGTCTCTTCGAAATAGCCGAAGTTCCGGTAATCGTCGAGGTCGCCGAGGAACTGGCTGGTGACGACGTAGCCGTTCTTGTAGAGGGAGATCGTGTCCTTGAGCTCGCCGCCGAGGGCGACGAGGACGCGGTCGGAGCGGAGCGCTTCCGGAACGGACTGCGGGTACGGGACATAGCCGCGGGCCCGGCGGACGAAGAGGGGGCGGCCCGCGACGACCTTGACGACGGAGTCATCGGCCCGCATCGCGATCGGGCGGTCGTGGGTCAGCACGGCCCGGCAGAGTCCGCGCACGCCCTCCCGTTCTTCCTTGATGATCGGGGCGTCCTTGGCGTTGGAGCTCGTGGCCACGATGAGCTCGAGGCGTTCGAGGAGGAGTCGGTGCAGCGGCGTGTAGGGCAGCATGAAGCCGATCTCGTCGAGGCCGGGGGCGATGAGCGGGATGTCTTTCTTTTTCTTGAGGAGCACGATCGGCCGGCGCGGCGAGAGCAGGAGCTCGCGCTCGGCGGGCGAGACGACGGCGAAGCGGCGGACGGCCGCAAGGTCGCGGGCCATCAGGGCCAGCGGTTTCGTCCGGCGGGCTTTCGCCCGGCGCAGGCGGGCGACGGCCGCGGCGTTGAACGGGTCGCAGACGAGGTGAAAACCGCCCAGGCCCTTGACGGCCAGGACCCGCCCGGCGCGGATGAGGGCCACGGCTTCGGGGATGTCGCCGCGGAGCTTGCGGCCCGAGCGGGCGTCGAGGAGTGTCAAGCGCGGCCCGCAGACCGGGCAGGCGATGGGCTGGGCGTGATGGCGCCGGTCGAGCGGGTCCTCGTATTCGCGGCGGCAGTCCGGGCACATCGTGAAGCCGGCCATGGTCGTCCGCGAGCGGTCGTAGGGCAGGCCCTTGACGATGGTGTAGCGCGGGCCGCAATTCGTGCAGTTGGTGAAGGCGTAGCGGTAGCGGCGCTCGCCGGGCGTTTCGATCTCCTTCGCGCAGTCGGGGCAGGTGGCGATGTCGGGCGAGATGAAGACGAAGCCCGTGCGATCGCGCGTCTGGCGGATCTCGAAGCCGGGGCGGCCTTCGAGGGGCGCCGGGCGGACGTCGAGCTTTTCGATGACGGCGAGCGGGGGCAGGCCGTCACGCAGCGCGGCGGGGAACTCCGTGCGGACGATCCGGGACGGGCCTTCGATGTGGATCCTGACGCCGGAGCCGGAGTTCTCGACCCAGCCGTCGAGGCCGAGCCCGCGGGCCAGGCGGTAAACGCAGGGCCGGAAGCCGACGCCCTGGACGACGCCGAACACGGTCAGCCGCGCGGCGGATCGACCGCGGGCCGGCGGAGTGGCGGGAGGCGCCGTCTTCACGACGAGGCCCGCTTGCGGGCGGCGTCCCGGCTGTAGACGCAGCCGCAGTAGTCCTGCCGGTAGAGGCCGTGGGCCCGGCTGAGGTCGACGCTTTTCTTGAAGCCGTCCTTCTTCTTGAAGTCCGCCTCGAGGAAGGCGACGCCGTGGCGGGCGGCGAATTGCCGGCCCATCCGGTTCAAGACCGCGGCCTTCTTCCAGGGACTGAGGCTCATGACCGTGGTGAAGGCGTCGAATCCCTCGCGGGCCGCGCGTGCGGCCGTGCGGCCGAGCCGTACGGCGTAGCAGACGTCGCAGCGGCGGCCCTTCTCCGGCTCGTCCTTGAACTTCAGGGTCAGGGCGGTCCAGCCCTCCGGATCGTAGCCGTCCTCGATGAGGCCGACGCCCGAGGCGAGAGCGACCTTGCGGGCTTCGTCGAGCCGGAGGTCGTACTCTTCGCGCGGCTGGATGTTCGAATTCGAGAAGAACCCGGTCACCGTGTAGGCGTTTTTGAGCTCGCCGAAGACGTAGAGAGCGTCCGGCGCGCAACAGACATGGACCAGGATGCGGGGCTTTGGCACGGGATTACTTCAGGTGCTCCAGGCGGGCTTCGAGATCGGCGATGGTCTTGTTGACGCCGTCGATCTGGAAGTAGATGACCGTCAGCTCTTCATGGTCGATCCGCGCCCCGTCGAGGATGCGGCCGACGTTCTCGAAGAGGGGCTCCATGAGGCGCTTGACGTCGACGATCTTGTCCTGGACGCGTTCCTTGGCCTTCTGCCACTCCCGGATCTCCTTCTCGCGCGTTCGGAGGCGTTCGCGGTACTCCTCTTCGATGCGCTGGATGGCGGCGTTGAAGACGCGCACCCGGGCCTCGACCCCCTCGAGACGGCGGTCGAGCCGGTAGCGCTCCTCCTGGAGACGCGGCGCCTTCTCGCGCAGGGCGGCGATGAGGCCGGTCAGAGAGGCCGCTTTCTCCCGGGCTTTGTCCAGTCGGACCGTCCGGTCGGATTCGGAAGGGCGCGCCGTCGCCTCGAGCTGACGGATGTCCTTCTCGATGCCGGCGAGCTGGGCCTCGGCGGTCTCGGCCTCGCGAAGGGACGATTCGAGCGCCTCGAGGATCTCCTTCTTCTTGTGGGCCAGGGTGAGCATCTCCTCCTGGTGCGGCCGCCGGGCCTCCTCCTGCTCGGCGACGAGTTCCCGGAACCGCTTGAGCGCGGCCTCGTGCTCGCGGCCGAGGACCTCGATCCGCGAGTAGACGTCGTGCCAGGTCTTCTGGTGATGGCCGATCTCCTGGTCGAGGACGGAGAGCTTGGAGCATTCCTCCTCGACGCAGGAGTCCTGGACGTCCTCGTCCCAGGCCTGTTTCCCGAGCTCTCGCCAGAGGGCGGCCTTCTTCTCCTGCTCCTTTTTCAGCTTGGCTTGGATTCGAAGGCGAAGCATGTGACGGCGGGCGCCCGACAGGAAAGCGCTGATGCGCCGGCGGAGGTCCTTGTCGCGGAGGAAGATGAAGACGACGAGCAGCAGGATGACGCAGAGCAGGAACCACAGCAGCCAGAACGGAAGACCCTCTTGGACGCCGGCGGGGGGCTGGACCTGGAGGCTCACATCCACCTGCCCATTATGTCACAGGCGAGCACCTCATTAAGGGGTCAAACCTACCGTCGCATGCCAAGTCGAAAAGCTGGCATCGCGTAGGTTTGACCCCTTCTTATTGATATTGCTTGAAGAGGCGGACAAGTGTGTCCTTGGTCATGAGCTCTGCCTGGCGGAAACGGATCATGCCTTTGCGGTCGACGATGATCGTGGACGGGATGTAGTCCCCCGGCTCATAGGCCTTGATGATCTCGGGCGTCGCCAGGGCGATCGGATAATTGACCCCTATCTTGCGCGTCCAATCAATAAGCTCGGTGCCGGTTTTTTGGTCCACAGAAAGTCCGAGGATCTCCAACCCCTCGCCCTTGAGCTCCTTGTAGGCGGCGATGAAATCGGGGATCTCGCGGCGGCAGGGCGGGCACCAGGTCGCCCAGAAGTTGATGACCAGGACCTTGCCCTTGTAGGCGGCCAGATTCAAGGTATTCCCCTGGAGGTCCTTGACCGAAAAGTCCGGGGCGGGAACGGCCTTGGCCTCCTCCGCGGACTGGGCGCAGGCGGCCGTCACGCCGGCGATCGCCAGGATCATCGTCACTATCGCGAAGCCTCGGGCGAACTTGATCATGTTCTTCTCCTCCACTAGGGATATCAGACAGTGACGCTACGCGCAACCTTTGGTCAGGCGCTCCCAGCGGGCGTCGATCTCGGCCTGGATGACCGCGATCTGCTCCGGCCCCAGGTGCCGGAAACGGCCCTGCAGGCGCAGGTAGTCGTCGACCGGCTTCCTCTCTTTGAGCTTCAGGTTCAGCGTCGTCTTTTCGCCGTTCTCGATCTCCAAGAGCGGGAAGTAGCCGTTCTGGACGGCCATCCGGGCCAGCTTGACCGTATCGTCGGGCCGGCTCTTCCAGCCCGTCGGGCACGGCGCGTAGACGTGGAAAAAGCGTGTCCCCTTGATGTCCTTGGCCTTTTTCATCTTCTTGAAGAAATCCTCAGGGTGGGAGATGCTGGCCGTGGCGATGTAGGGGATGCGGTGCGCGGCCATGATGGCTACGATGTCCTTCTTGGGCCGGGTCTTGAAATGCTTGACCGGCGTCGTCGTCGTCCAGGCGCCGTAGGGCGTTGCCGATGAGCGCTGGATGCCCGTGTTCATGTAGGCTTCGTTATCGTAGCAGACGTAGATGATGTCCTCGTTCCGCTCGGCGGCCCCGGACAGGGCCTGGATGCCGATGTCGAACGTGCCGCCGTCTCCCGCCCAGGCGACGACCGTCGTCTCCGTGTCGCCTGTCATCTCGAGGCCGGCCTTGACCCCGGTCGCCGTCGACGCGGCGGTCTCGAAGGCACAATGATAGACCGGCACGTCCATCGAGGAATAGGGGTAGGGCCCGTCGATGACGGCCCAGCAGCAGGCCGGGATGCAGAGGACGGTCTGCTTTCCCAGGGCCTTGAGCATATACCTCATGGCCAGCGTCGCGCCGCAGCCCTGGCAGGCCAGGTGGCCGCAGGCCATCAGCTCGTCGGCCGGCAGCGTCATCGTGAATTTTTTTTCTTTCTTCACTTCTTGGCTCATTTCTTGACTCCGATCCAGACGATCTCTTCCTCGGCCCGGTCCTTGGCCATGGCGTCCGCGGCGATCTCCTTGAACGAATCCGTCGTGATGTCGCGGCCGCCCAGACCGGCGATGTAGCCGATGAGCGGCGGCATGCCCGGCCGGCCGTAGATCGCGGACTTCACTTCCTGGTAGAAGATGCCGCCCGCGCCGTAGGAGCAGTTCCGGTCGACGACGGCCGCCTTCTTGACCTTCCCGAGGACCTCGCGGACCCGCTCGAAAGGGAAGGGTCGGAAGACCTTGATGCGCAGGTTCCCGGCCTTGACGCCGGATTTTCTGAGCTCGTCGACGGCCACCCGGGCCGTGAAGCCCGCCGTCCCCGAGGTGACGAAGATGAAATCGGCATCGTCGCACCGGTAGGGGTCGACGAGGCCGAGGTTGCGGCCGAAGATCTTCTCGAACTCGCGGCCCGTCTCTTCGATCAGGGCCGGCGCCTTCTCCATGTCCGTCTCGAGCTTGTAGCGCAGCTCCATATAATGCTCCGCCCCGGTCAGGCCGCCGAAGGCCCGCGGGTCGGCCGGCGTCAGCTTGATCGCCGGCCTGAACGGCGGCAGGTACCGGTCGACCAGCGCCTGGTCCGGGACGTCGACGACCTCATAAGTGTGTGAAAGGGCGAACGCGTCCAGGATGACCATGGCCGGGATCATCAGCGTCTCCGCGACCTTGAAGGCCTGGATGACCGTGTCGACGACCTCCTGGTTCGACGCGCAGTAGAACTGCATCCAGCCCGTATCGCGTTGCGATAGGCTGTCGTTCTGGTCCGCCCAGATCGACCAGCCCGGGGCCATGGACCGGTTGACGTTGCCCATGACGATGGGGTGGCGCCCGCCGCCGGCCCAATGGAGCATCTCGTGCATCAGGGCCAGGCCCTGGGACGACGTCGCGGTGAACGTCCGCGCCCCGGCGACCGACGCGCCGATGCAGGAGGCCATGGCCGAGTGTTCGGACTCGACCTTGATGAACTGGGCGTTCAGGGTCCCGTCCGAGCACATCTCGGACAGGAGCTCGACGACCTGGGTCTGCGGCGTGATCGGGTAGGCGGAGATGACCTGAGCCCGGGAGAGCATGGCGCCGTAGGACAGCGCGTGGTTCCCCATCATGACTTTTTTCATCTCTGCTCCTCCACCATGACGATGCACTTGGCAGGGCATTCCTCGGCGCAGATGCCGCAGCCCTTGCAGTAGTCGTAATCCACGACCGGCCACTCGTCCACGACCTCGATCGACGGCTCGGGACAGAATTTCCAGCAGATGCCGCACTTGATGCACTTGCTGCGATCGATCTCGGGCCGGATGTTCCGCCAGGCCCCGGTCAGGTTGTGGGTCTGGTGGCCGACCGAGCAGATCATGACCGGCATCTCTTCGGCCGACTTGAAGACGATCTTTTTGGCTTTCTTGGGTCTCATGGCGTCCTTCCCTCAGGCCATCTCGTACGCTTCCGTGGCGGCCTTGACGTTGTCCTCGGCCTTGATGGGGACCCCGTCCCGGATGGCCGCGGCCAGGGACTCGAGCCGGGCCAGGCCGAGGATCTTGGTGACCGCCCCGGCGATGGCCGTGTTGACGATCGGTGTCGCCATGCTGCCGAGCTTGTGCTTGACGGCGATGGCCGTGGCGTCGATCGTCCGGACCTTGAACTTGCCGTGGAAGGGGAAGTCCTCGGGCCGGCGGTCGCTGTTGATGATGATCGTGCCGCCCGGCTTGAGGCCCTCGGTGATGTCGATGGCCTCGACCAGGGTCGGATCGACGACGACGACGTGGTCGGGCGTATAGATGCGGCTCTTGTCGTAGATCTGCTTGTCATCGATGCGGATGAAGGCGACGACCGGCGAGCCGCGCCGCTCGACACCGAACTCCGGGTAGGCCTGGACCCACTTGTCCTCTTTGGCGATGGCGTCGGCCAGGATCTTGGAGGCGACGACGGTCCCTTGGCCGCCGCGGCCGTGGAAACGGATTTCGACCATTGGCCTCTCCTTGATGGTGATGGATGAAGCGCTATTATATGCCCCCCGGAAGGGGCGGGTCAATCGGCCCGTCCGGCCTTGACGAGCTTCGCGGAAGCGGCGATATATTCGGGCCGCTCGACCTGACGGTCTATCGCTGGATCGGCGCGACGAAGAGCTGAGCGACGGGCCTAGCCGCTAGAGAACGGCGGCGTTGAAGGTGTCGCCCTGGCGGATGTCGCCGGTCTCGAAACCCTTGCGGAACCAGCGGACGCGCTGCTCGGACGTCCCGTGGGTGAAAGCGTCCGGCACGACATAGCCCTGCGACTGCTTCATGATCCGGTCGTCGCCGACCGCGCTGGCCGCGTTGAGCCCTTCTTCGATGTCGCCCTGTTCGAGGAAATTCCCCTCCTGGTTGGCGTAATGGGCCCAGACCCCGGCCAGGAAATCGGCCTGAAGCTCCATGCGGACCGAGAGCTTGTTGAACTCTTTCTCGCTCATCCGGCCGCGCCGGGCCATGACCTGGTCGTTGATGCCGAGCAGGTTCTGGACGTGATGGCCGATCTCGTGGGCGATGACGTAGGCCAGAGCGAAATCGCCCGGCGCGTTGAGCTCACGCTGCATATCCTCGAAAAACAGCAGGTCGATGTAGACCTTCGAGTCCCCGGGGCAATAAAACGGGCCCGAGGCGGCGCTGGCGTAGCCGCAGGCCGATTCGGTCTGTCCGGAGAACAGGACGAGCTTCGGCTTGACGTAGGTCTTTCCCATCTCCTGGAACCGGGCTTGCCAGACGTCCTCGATATCTTTCAGGACGGTGGAGACGAAGTCGCCCATCTCCTGGTCCTTCGCGCTAAGCGGCGCGCCGGCTCCCGCAGCTCGCCGGTTGGTCGACCGGCATGTTCTGGGTGATATCGGACGGATTGCCGCCCAGCAGGAAATAGAGGATGGCGATGACGACGCCCAAGCCGCCGATGCCGCCCCCCACCGCGAGCCCACGGCCGCTGATACCCCTCCGGTCCTCGACGTTATCGCTTTTCTGTCTTCCCTGCCATCTCATGGTGTGCCTCCTATTATTAAGAAGGGGTCAAACCTATCTTTCGTTACTTTTTGCCACGAGTCAAGTCACATCTGGCCTCGTCTCAAGCGAAAAAGTAACGAAAGAAGGTTTGACCCCATCTTTTTTCTTATCTTGCCGCTTGGGCTTCATAGAGCCTCTTCAGCATGACCGCGTCGCCCTCGAGATTGGGGCTTTCGCAGATGACCAGGCCCTCGACGCCGAGGTCGCGCAGAACCTCCAGCCATTCGTCGTAGCGGAATTCCGTCTCCTCGAGGTTGAGGTGCTTGATCTCGCCCTTGTCCCCGAATTGGATGCCGGCGATGTGGATGTGAACGTTGCGCAGCGCCCGGGGCCCGAGCTTGCGCGCCACTTTGTTCAGGACGCGCTCGAAATCCAAGTAGGAATTGACCTTGCCCTCGCGGGCGTAAAGATGCGAGAAATCGAGGCAGGGCTGGAGCCCGTCGATGTCGCGGCAGAGCGCCAGGACCTCGTCGAGCGAGCCGAACTGGGAGCGCTTGCCCATCGTCTCGACGCGCAGCGTGATCGCCAGGCGCTCGGACCGGACGATGGATTGGACCGCGGCCAGCTCCCGCTTCACGGCGGCGTAGGTCGCCTCGGCCGAGTCTTGGCCGTAGAACGCCGCATGGAAGACGGCGCTCACGGCGCCGCAGGCCGCTCCGACTCGGGCCGTCTTGAGCAGCCGCTCCTGGCTCTGCAGCCGGATGCCGGGGTTCTCGGAGTTGAAGTTGATGTGATAGGGGGCGTGGACGCTCAGCCGGACGCCCGTCTTTTGCGCCTTCTCGCGGACCTTGGCGGCCGTGTCGAAGCCCATCTTGACGCCGTTGACGAACTCGATCTCCAGGCCGTCGAGCCCCAGGCCCTTGATGCGGTCGATCCCCGCCAGGCTCGAGTCGTCGGCGGCGGAAAAGGGGACCCCGGCGGTGCCGAAGAGGAGTCCCTTAGCGGCACTCGCCATCGGGCTTCTCCCCGGAGCCGAGGAATTCGCTGACGATGCGCATGGCGCAGAAATCGCCGCACATGGAGCAGGCCTTGCTCCGGGTCTTCCGCCGCTTCCGCACGGCCGCGAACTTGACCGGGTCGATGGCCAGACGCCGCTGCGTCTCCCAATCGAGGCGCTTCCGGGCCCGGGCGAGCGCGAGGTCGCGTTCGAGGGCGCCGGGAACGCCCTTGACGATGTCGGCCGCGTGGGCCGCGATCTTCGACGCGATAAGCCCTTCGCGCACGTCGTCGTCGCTCGGCAGGCCGAGATGCTCGGCCGGAGTGACGTAGCACAGGAAATCGGCTCCGGCCGCCGCGGCCACGGCTCCGCCGATGGCCGAGACGATGTGGTCGTAGCCCGGGGCGATGTCGGTGACGAGCGGGCCGAGGACGTAGAACGGCGCGCCGTCGCAGACCCGTTTCTCGAGGCGCATGTTCATCTCGACCTGGTCGAGCGGCACGTGGCCCGGGCCTTCGACCATGACCTGGACGCCGGCCTCCCTCGACCGCTTGACCAGCTCGCCCAAGGTCAGCAGCTCCTCGATCTGCGGCCGGTCGGTCGCGTCGAGGACAGAACCGGGCCGGAGCCCGTCCCCCAGGCTCAGCGTCACATCATGGCGATGGGCGATCTCGAGCAGGCGGTCGAACCGGGCGTAGAAGGGGTTCTCTTTCCCGTTGTGGAGCATCCAGGCCACGAGGAACGCCCCGCCCCGGGAAACGACGTCGGCGACCCGGCCCTGCTTCTTGAGGCGGTCGATGGCCTTCAGGGTCAGGCCGCTGTGGACGGTCATGAAATCGACGCCTTCGCGGGCCTGGGAATCGACCGCTTCGAACAGATCGTCCTCGGTCATATCGACGATGGACTCCCGGCGGTCGATGGCCCGGACGGCGGCCTGGTAGATGGGGACGGTCCCCAACGGGATGGTCGTCCGGGCGAGAATGGCCTTGCGGATCTTCTTCAGGTCGCCGCCAGTGCTCAGGTCCATCAGGGCGTCGGCCCCGTATTGCAGGCTGATCCGGACCTTGCGCAGCTCGTCGGCGAGGAGCGGGAAATCGCGGGACGTGCCGAGATTGACGTTGACCTTGGTCCTGAGGCCCCGGCCGATGCCCGAGGGTCGGTCCGGGGCGTGATGCGGATTGAAGGGGATGACCACCAGGCCGCGGCCGACGAGATCGGCCAGCTTCTCAGGAGCGACGCCCTCGCTCTTGGCGACCTTTTTCAGGACCTGGCTGAGGAGGCCTTTCCTCGCTTTTTCAATCTGTGTCATGGTGGATCGAGTGCGTCTTTCAGAATGGGATTCAAAGTATAGAGGAGGCCCCTCGGACTGTCAAGAAAACGGGCGACGTGCCAAGGATTAGCCGGGCCTCATTCCGCCTCCCCCCAAAGGGTGATGTCCGAGGGTGATATTCCACCCCCGCTTTCATCCGGGCCGACGATTGTCCGTCAGGGGAGCCCCCCTTATCATGGCAGGGCTGGGCGACGGCATGCTCCGGCTTCTCTTTCAGCCGGGCGATTGGCTATAATAAGGCCATATGATGTTCGCAATGGCCGTCTTGAGTCCAGGTCCTGGCCGCGAGCGCCGCCTTTTGCCCAGCGGCGGCGGCTGGCCTGGAAACGGTGATCGCTCTGCCCATGAACGCTCCTAAGCTGTCCGTCCGCAACTTCCTGACGTACGTCTTGCCGCTCCTTATTTGGATGGCCTTCATTTTCCCGGTGACCAACCGGTCTCTCGGCTCGAGCCTGATCTATGAGACGTTCGCCGACGCCTTCCGCTGGCTCCTGCCGCACGCCTCGAAGGAGGCTCTGGACCTGACCTACATCGTTCTCCGCAAGACCCTCCACTTCATCGAGTACGGCCTCCTGGCTTTTCTCTTCTACAGGGCTTTTCGGGCCGGACACGAACCGTTCTGGTCGAGGAGAACGGGTCTTCAGGCCGCCTCGGCCGCCACGATCTACGGCCTCCTCGACGAATACCTCCAGTCGTTCGTGCCCAACCGCTTCGGGAGCCCGTTCGATTGGATCATCGACACGGCCGGCGTTCTCGCGGTCATCGCCGTCATCGCGTGGGCGGGCGGTCGCCGGGACAAGTTGGCTCCATGAAGGACAAGATCGTCGAATACGGTCTTCTCGGACTGCTGCTTTGGAGTCCCCTGCCGGCCGCCTCGGTCGAGGAATGGGCGATCTTCGTGATCGAGCTGGCGGCGGCGGTCATGGCCGGCGCCTATGTCTTGATGGACCCCAAGCCGGTCCCGAACCCGCATTTTCCGATGGTCCTGAAAAGCCTGAGGTCCGTGGCCATCGCCTTGTTCGGCTTCCTGGGGCTGCAGGTCGCTCCGCTCCCCGCGGGGCTCGTCCGGCTGATCGCCCCCGGCAGCTACAACTTCCGGAGACTCTACGCCCCCGAGTTCGGACGAATGAGGTTCATGACCCTGTCGATCGTCCCGTCCGAGACGGTCGGCACGGGGCTTTTTCTTGCCGCGCTCTTCATCCTCGGTTTCCTGGTCCTGCGAACGGTCAAGCGAGGCCGCCAGATCCGGACGATCTTGGCCGTCCTCGCCGGCGCCGGCGCCTTTCAGGCCCTCTACGGGCTCTTCGAGCTGACCCGGGAGTCCCCCCGGCTTCTCTTCTATAAGAAGGTCTTCGACCCCGACCTTGTGACCGGCACGTTCGTCAACCGCAATCATCTGTGCGGGTACCTCGAGATGATCGTCCCCTTGGCCCTGGGGTGGGTCATCAGCCGGATGAGCGCGACGACCGACGGGGTCAGAGGCTTCCGGGAGAAGGTGCTCCTGTGGATGTCTGAGGGTGTGCTTGTGAACATCCTCCTCCTGGCCTCGGCCGGCGTCATGGCCATGGCCATCATCCTCTCGAACTCGCGGTCGGGCCTGGCCGTCCTGGCCTTTTCGGCCTTCTTGTTTCTGGAGCTGTCGGCCTTGGCCCTCAGCCGGACGGGGTTCCGCCAGTCTTGGGCCGGGAAGACGATCCGGGCGACCTTCGTCGTCGTCACGGTGGCGGCCCTGTCGATCGGCGTGGGATCGACCATCCGTCGCTTCGACCTCGACGATATGCTGGGCGACAACCGTCCTCAGTACTGGTCGAACACGGTCGCGATCATCGCCGATTTTCCTCTCTTCGGCACCGGCCTGGGGACCTTCTCGTCGGCCTATAACGGCTATGAGAAAACGAGCTCGACCGAATTCCAGCTGGTCCATGCCCACAACGACTATCTCGAGTACGCCGCCGAACTCGGCGTCGTCGGCTCCCTCCTCCTCATCGGCGGCGTCTTTTATATGGGGATGTCGGCCTACCTCGCCTGGCGTGAGCGGCGGGACCCCCTAGCCCGGGCGCTGGCCATGGGCGGCATCGTCTCGTTGGCGGGCATGGGGCTTCACTCCGTCACCGATTTCAACCTGCACATCCCGGCCAATATGGTCCTGTTCACGGTCGTTCTTTGCCTGACCTTGGTCATGGCTCATTATCGGAAAATGTGAGGTCGGCTTTGAGGAAGATCCTGCTGATCGTCGGGCTGGCGGGCCTTGTCGTTCTCCAGGCCGCCGTGGCTTGGAACGCCAGGCTTTGCTGGCAGGCCAAGGCCTTGGCCCGAACCCCCGAGGAGAAGATCCGCCTTCTTCGCCTGGCCGAGGCCGTCTTTCCGTGGAACGGCGCGGTCCCGTTCGAGCTCGGCAAGGTCTATTTCGAGCGGGGCGCCGAATCCCTGGGCGATCCGGCGGCCCGCAACGACCTGTTCCGGAAGGCCATCGATGGCTACCTCCGTTCCCTTCGCTTCAACCCCGGCTCGCCCGCGGCCCACTTCGAGCTCGGCCAAGCCCTGCTCTATGCCGGCTACTCCGGCCTCACGACGCCGCTGACCTACTTTGACGAATACAAGCGAGCGGCCGAGCTGACCGGACACAACGGCCAGATCCGCTACGACGCGGGCAAGGTCCTTCTCGGCCGCTGGGTCGATCTCGGCCCGGACGAGCGGGACTTTGTCGCCGGCCTGCTGAAGAGCTCGATCGCCGGCAAGGGGGAGGAGCGACTCCTCGACCTGCTGGAGGCCTGGAACCTGGCCGGACGCGACGCCGGCCTCATGGACCGGGTCCTGCCCGAGGATCCGGACGCCTTAAGGACCTATGCCCGCTACCTGGGCGAGCGGAGCCTGTCCCTCGAATCCCGGCATGCGGCTCTGGCCCGTGCCGAGGCCCTCGACGTGGCCTGGGCCAAAGCCGAGGTCGAAAGAGCCCGTGACGCGGCCGGATCGTTCCGGATTACGGAGGCCTCGCACCGAGCGGCCGCCGCGCTCGACACGCTCGGATCCGTCAAGTTCTACCAGGCCCTCGCCGCCCGGGAGTTCTTCGATCCCCGAGAGTACCAGGAACTGTGCACGGCCGCCCGGCGCCTTCTGGCCATGGGCCTGATCGAAGAGACCCGTTCCCTCGACGATCCCGACGGGACGATCGCTGCCTACCTCGAGGCTGAGGACGATCCCGCCGCCCTGGGCGAGTTCGAGACGTTCCTGAGGGAGAGGGGCCTCCTGAACGAGAGCCGCGCCGACGCACCGTTCAAGTCCCTGAAGACCCTCGCTTTCCGGATGGGACTGGACTTCAAGCTGGCCAGGTTCCGCGACATCGCCCGGGTCGAAGGGTTGTTGGCCACGGGTTCGACGGTCCTTGCCCCTTCGGGGCGGGCGAGTTACGTCCGGATACTCCGCCTGATCGGCGAAGCCAACCTCGCGCTGGATCGTGCCGACGAAGCCCAAGCGTTTCTCGAGAAGGCCCGGGACGTCGATCCCGATAGCCTCGACGTTCTCCTGGGACTGGAGCGCTGCTACAGCCTTCAGAGAGATGAGGCCAAAGCCGCGGAGGCGCGCCTCGCCATCGGCAAGCTCGTGAGCTCCGACACGATCGAGCTGAACGGCCGGACCGTGGCCAAAGGCCGGGCGAGCTGGATCGACCTGATCACGACCGGCGGGCCGAGGACGTTTCGACTCGAGTTCGCGCCAACCGGGCCCGACACCCGCCCCCTCTTTTCGGTCTTCCTCGACGGCCGGGTCGTCTGGGAGAAATATGGGGACACCGGCCCTGTGGAATTTTCGGGAACGCTGGTGCGGGGTCCGGCTCGAATCGAGGTCAGAACAGTGAGCGCCCCCGTCAGCTTGGGACGTCTCTCCATGATCCCGGCTGGGCGGCATTGACCGGTCTATCCCTCAAGAAATGAAATATTTAGATGGACTTGACAGAGCCTGGAACAGGCGCTTATTATGTCTATCGCCAAGGAGAAAATCTATGTGGCGAGCCAAGGCCGTCGTTTTGTGGGCGTCTGCGCTTGCGCTGATCCTTGTCTTGACTTCATCGGCGGCCACCCCCCAAGAATCCGCCAATGGCAATCTCATCGGGTTCATCTTCGGACCCGACGGCTCGACACCAGTTGCGGGCGCCGTCGTCGTGGTCAGGAACCTGACGACAGGCGTCGTTACCGAGGCCGAAGCCACGGACGGGCTGGGGATGTTCAAGGTGGCTGGGCTCGGGGCCGGACTCTATGCCCTCGGCGTCCGGTCGACCGCGGGGAGCTACAACTCCCAGGATTTCTTCGGCGTCGCGGCCCAGCAGACCGCTAAGCTCTCCATCGCCCTGGATCCTTACGATGGCCCGGCGGCCACGGCGGCCGCGGCGGTCATCAAGGAACAACGGGAGAAGGGCGAGGCGTTCATCGGCAAGGTCGTCAAGTGCGACCCGGAAACAAAGGAGGCCGAAGTCTTGATCGAGATCGGCCTCATCCAATCCGACGACCGCATCCACGTCAAAGGCCAAACGACGGACTTCTATCAGGACCTGAGGGGCCTCCGGGCCTCCGGGGCCAAGGCGAAGCGGGTCACCGTCGGCCACACGGCCGTCATCAAGGCCTCCAAGCCCTGCGAGGCGGGGGACTTTGTCTACGTCGTCTGCAAGCGCGGCGTCCCGCCGTTCTTCCTGGCTCCGCTCGGCATCGCCGCGATCGTGGCCGGGGCCGTGCCGCTCGCCGCGACCTTCGAGGAAGAGCCTGTTTCACCTTTCAAGATCAAGTAACCCCTCCGCCACGGCAGCCGCGGGCCTGTTTCCTCCGCTCCCCTTATCTGGTAACATAAAGGCGGCAGTCTGCACATGACGTCCCGAAACCGGATCCCCCCGATAACGGTCTTTGCGGCCCTGGTCCTCCTGGCGGCCGCCGCCGGCACGGTCCTGGGCGAAGTGACCCCCGAGATCAGGGCCAAAGCGGCGGGGATTTTTGCCGCGCTGAAGAGGATCGAGGCCGAAGCGGAACGAACGCCGGCCCGGGCCGTGCCGCCTTCGCCTGCGGCCAGGCCCGGCTCCCGCAGCCTGACCTTCAGCGAGGACGAGCTCAACGCCTATGCCGCCTGCCGGACCGAGGACGAACCCTACGTCAAAGCGGCCGTCCTCAAGCTCCTGGCCGGCGACAAGATCGAAGGCCGCATCACCATCGACCTCGGCAAGCCCCAGGCCTCCGGCCTCGTCCAGCAGAAGCAGGACCTGCTCTTCGCGGCCCGCGTCGAAACGCGCGACGGCAAGATCCGCATCAATATGGACAGCCTCTATCTCGGCACCCAGGCCATTTCGCCGGCCTTCATCGACGTCATCATCGGCATCGTCTCGCGTCTCCAGGGCGTCGAGCCGACGACCCTCAAGGACTGGTACGACCTCCCGCCGGGCGTCCTGCGCCTCGAATCCCGGCCTGGCCAGGTCGTCGTCATCTACTGACATGATCAGGATCATCAGCGGCATCTACAAGGGGCGACGGCTCAAGCTCGTGCCCAGCACCTCGGTCCGGCCGATGCAGGACAAGGTCAAGGGCGCGCTCTTCAACATCATCGGCGACAGGCTCCTCGGCCGCGTCTGCCTCGACGGCTTCGCGGGAACGGGCTCGGTCGGCCTCGAGGCCTTGAGCCGGGGGGCCGGTAAATGCGTCTTCGTCGACGAGTTCTACCCCTCGGTCAAGGTCATCAAGCTGAACATCGCCAAGTGCGGGGCCGAGGAGAACTCGGTCGTCATTCACAAAGAGTTCAACCGGGCCGTCATCGACCTGGCCAAGCAGGGCGTCCGCTTCGACGTCATTTTCCTCGATCCGCCGTACCGGCTCCTCGAGGAACGGAACCCTCTCAAGGTCATCCGCAAGCGCGGCCTGCTCAAGCCGGACGGACTCATCGTCCTCCGCCATTACTTCAAGATCAAGCCGAAGCTCGGCGACTTCAAGCTCGAGCGCCGGGTGAAGCTCGGCGACGACGTCCTGGCCCTGTTCTCGCCCCTGCCTCCGGAGGGTGACGCGGCCGCGGACACGACCGTCCCCGATCCGCCGAAACGGGGCTTGCCCGCGGTGCCGCGTTCCCTTAAAATGGGGTCATGAAAAAGGCCGGGGGCGCGACGGATCCGTTCTGGAAAGAGGCTCCTCTCGTCGACGAGAGCGAGATCTTCTCCGAGCTCCACGTCAAGCGGGGCAGCTCCCTGTTCCTCGGGCGCTATTCCGCCAACGAGGTCATGGCCGTCCTCAACAAGAAGGGCTTCCTCAAGGAGGCCCGCCAGCGCTTTCTCTGGCCGCTCGCCTACGAGCTCGATTCCTCCGACTACCCGCTCCAGAGGCTGCAGATCTTCCTGCGCGAGCCCGACCCGGAGAACGTCATCGTGGACGTCAAGGTCAAGGAATGCGAATTCGTCCCCAGGACGACCGTCGAGGGCCTGCCGGTCCTGCCGCCGCAGAAGGCCCTGGCCTTCGAGTGGCTGACCCTCCAGAACCCGCTGGCCAAGCGGGGCGAGCCGTTTTCGCCCCTCCCGGGCCAGACCCGCCCCGGCCTGAGCATGCGCTCGAAGATCATGGACCTGTTCGCCTACCTCGGCCGCCTGACCCGCAAGGACTGCCTGCTGGCCTTTCCGGCCTATTTCCACAACGGCGTCCTCTTCTCCCGCTATTTCCACTTCTGGAACCCGCGCAAGGAAGCCGAGGTCCTGGCCATCCGCCGCGAGTTCAACCATATGCCCTTCCGCCAGCTGGCCTGGGTCGTCCACCTGAACTGTCTCAGGCGGGCCGACGGCTCCGTCTACGAATGGCAGGCCGAGGAGCAGATGTATCCGTTCACCCGTCACCTCAAGGACTATTTCGATTCCCGGCGCTATAGGGAGATCGTGAAAACGGGGCTCAAGACCCTGAAATTCACGGTCGACAAGGACGAATTCGAGCGCAAGTCGCAGGACATCCCCACGTTTTGCGGCGGCGCCTAAATTCTGCTATAATACCGCGCTCAAGGAGATCGTTCCATGAAGAAAGACGTCCATCCCGAATACCAGGAATGCCTCGTGACCTGCGCCTGCGGCAGCACGTTCCAGACGAGGTCGACGAAGAAGGAGATCCGGGTCGAGATCTGCTCCCAGTGCCACCCCTTCTTCACCGGCAAGCAGAAGTTCATCGATAGCGCCGGCCGCGTCGAGAAGTTCATAAAGAAATTCGGCGACGCCAAGGACATCAAGGCGGCCAAGGATGCCCGGGCGGCCCGGCTGTCCCGGGACGTCAAGAGCCTGGCCAAGAAGAAAAAATCGTCTCGATGATCTCGGAACTCCAGGCGATCGAGGACAAGTACCGTCAGCTGACAGCAGCCCTTTCCGACCCCGCGATCGCCGCCAACCCCCAGAAGATCCGCGAGCTGGCCAAGGAACGGGCCGAGCTCGAGCCCGTGTTCCGGAAATACCAGGAGTGGAAGCGCGTCCGCAAGGACTGTGAAGAGGCCCGGGCCCTCCAGACGGATCCCTCGACCGACCCCGAGCTCAAGCGCATGGCCGAGGTCGAGACCGAGACGCTCGACGCCAAGGAGAACGCCCTGGCCGGCGAGCTCCGGACCATGCTCATCCCCAAGGACCCCTACGACGAGAAGGACGTCATCCTCGAGATCCGCGCCGGGGCCGGAGGGGACGAAGCGTCCCTGTTCGCGCAGGACCTGTTCCGGATGTATTCCCGGTTCGCCGAGAAGAAGGGCTGGAAGTTTGAGGTCCTGGACACGAGCCTGTCGTCCGTCGGCGGGATCAAGGAAGCGATCGGCGAGATCCGGGGCAAGGGCGCCTACGCGCTCCTCAAGTACGAGAGCGGCGTCCATCGCGTCCAGCGCGTGCCCAAGACCGAGGCCTCCGGCCGCATCCACACCTCGACCGCGACCGTGGCCGTCCTGCCGGAAGCCGAGGAGATCGATCTGAAGCTCGACCCCAAGGACCTCAAGATCGAGGCCTTCGGCTCGTCCGGGCCGGGCGGCCAGAACGTCAACCGGAACTACACCGCGATCCGCGTCACCCACAAGCCGTCGGGGCTCGTCGTGTCCTGCCAGGACGAAAAATCCCAGCACCGGAACAAGGAGAAGGCCCTCCGGGTCCTGCGCTCGCGGCTTATGGACATCGCCCAGCACGAGCAGCAGGCGAAGATCGCCGACCACCGCCGCTCCCAGGTCGGGACGGGGGAGCGGAGCGAGAAGATCCGGACCTACAACTTCCCCCAGTCCCGGATCACCGATCACCGGCTGAACGAGAACTTCCACAACATGGAGGGCTTCCTGGATGGGGACCTCGATGACATCCTGGACCATCTCGTCCGCCAGGCCCAAGCCCAGGCCCTGGGCGAGACCGTGCGTGAAGCCGGCCAGGCCAAGGACGTTGGAAGCTAACACGACCCTCAACGAGCTCTTCCGCCGCGGCGTCGTCCTTTTGGGCGACCGGCCCCAAGCCGTCCTTGAAGCGAAAGTCCTTCTGCTCCGCGCCGCGGCCATCTCCGAGGAGCGCTACCTTGCGGCCCCGGACAGCCCCTGCTCTGCAAAGGCCGAGGCTTATTTCCGGCGCCTTGTCGCCCGGCGGCTCGACGGCATGCCGCTCTCGCATCTCACCGGGACGAAGGAGTTCTGGTCCATCCCCTTCGAAGTGACGCCCTCGGTCCTTGTGCCGCGGCCCGAGACTGAAGGCCTGGTCGAGAAAGTCCTCGAGCTGTCGACGCGCGAGAGCGAGACGATCCTCGACATCGGGACGGGCAGCGGCTGCATCGCCATCGCCCTGGCCAGGGAGCTGCCCCGGGCCGAGGTTACGGCCGTCGACGTCTCCGAGCGGGCCCTGCGCGTCGCCCGGCGGAACGCCGCCCGCCAGAAGGTGAGACACATCGAGTTCCGGAGAAGCGATCTGTTCTCGGCCTTCCGCGGCACGGGCCTCCGGTTCGACTTCGTCGTCTCCAACCCCCCCTACGTCTCCCGCGAGGAGTGGGAAGCCCTGCCGGCGGACGTGCGGGATTTCGAGCCGCGCCGCGCCCTCCTGGCCGGGGAGTCCGGGCTCGAGCTTATCGAGCGGCTTGTCCGCCGCGCCCGGACGTTTCTGAAGCCGGGCGGCTACCTCATCTTTGAGATCGGCGAGGGACAAAGAGACAGGGTGCTCGGCCTCTTCAGCCGGCGCTGGACCGAGATCGAAACCGCCTGGGACCTGTCCGGCAAGCCTCGCGTCATCACCGCCCGCCGAGCCTGATCATCTGGCGCCCGTCACCCATTCATAACCGCAGCCCTGAGCGTAATGGATGACCTGCCGCTCGGGATAGTGCTCTTTCAGGAACTCGGACAGGCCGCGGACGCCCGCCTCCTCGGTCGCGCCGTGGTTGACGACGACCAGGGGATGGCCCGTGTCACGCGCGTAGACGGTCTGCGTCCAGGTCCGAATGACGTCGTCGATGGAGACAAACAGGGCCGGGGCGAGGTCCATGAACTCGATGGGATCGCTGTAACAGCCCGTGCCGACGCCCACGGAGTCCACGATCCTGTTCCTGTCCCCATAGAAAGCGATTCCCGGCTGGCGGACCTCGGCCATCTTCCCGGCGATCATCCGGGCGACCTCGATGGCCGGTCTCGGCTCGGTGCGATAGACATTGTAGTAGGGCTTGGAGCGGATGACGTCGTCGCTCCGGAATCCGAGCAGACGGCCGAAGGCATGGGGGATGCCGAACCCGCCGACCTTGTCCTCGACGTCGTGGCAGCGGATGACGACCATCTTGTTGTTCCGGATCCAGTCCTTCTTTACGCCCGTGGCCTTTGTGTAGGCCTCCTTTCCGGCCGCCGAGGCGGCGAAAAGGTCCGGGCTCTTTTCATCCAGGTCCCAATGGGTGTAGAACGTCGGTTCGTGGACGACGAGCAGGTTGACGCCGTCGCGGGCCGCCTGCCGGCAGGTGTCCCCGTACGGCAGCCAGGCCGTCCCGATATTCGTGACCACCGTTTCCGGATCGCCGATGACGATGCGGTCGACGGACGGTTCTTCGACCTCGGCCAGGGACCTCAGGAACGCCGCGACGTCTTTGGCCAGGAGAGGCTTGGCCGCAGCCGCGCGGGCATCGATAGGAGCGCCTCCATACGAGGCCGTCCCCGACCCTCCCAAGAGCGCGCTTGCCGATGCCGCCCCGGCCAGCCCGATGAACCTTCGTCGTCGCATCTCGACCTCCTCCGCCGGAAGGGATCTCGCCCCGGCAGCGTTCAGGATCCGATACCCGGATTCTATAACACGGCCTCGCCGAAAAGAAGGCGGCGACGGCGTTTGTTGTATAATCCCAGGGCAGAATTAAGGAGGCGGACATGAAGAATCATGATCGTTCGAGCAGGCTGCCGCGGCGGCCGTCGCGGGCTCGATCTTTCTTGCACTTGCGGCTCCTTGTGCCTCAGCCCAGGGTCCGGCGGACGCCTTCGCCCAGGCCAAGCGCATGGGCCGCGGCGTCAACATCCTCGGCTACGATCCCATCTGGAAGAACCCCAAAAAGGCCCGCTTCGAGGAAAAGCACTTCAAGCTCATCCGCGAGGCCGGTTTCCAGACAGTCCGCATCAACCTGCATGCCCTCCAGCTCATGGGCAAGGCTCCGGCCTACAAGCTGCCCGACGCCTGGCTCAAGACGCTCGATCGAGCGGTGGAGAACGCCCTGGGGAGCGGCCTCATGGTCATCCTCGACCTCCATAATTATAACGACGTGGCCAAGGACCCTGCCGCCTTTAAGCCGCGCCTGTTTGCTTACTGGAAGCAGATCGCGGAGCACTTCAAGGGCGCGCCGGACGGCCTCGTCTTCGAGATCCTCAATGAACCCAACGGCAAGCTCGACGGCCCGCTCTGGAACGTCTGGCTGGCCGAAGCCTTGGCCCTTATCCGGGAGACGAATCCCGGCCCGGACGGTCGTCGTCGGGCCTCCGGAGTGGAACGGCATCGACCACCTGGACGAGCTGGTCCTGCCCGAGGCCGACCGCAACATCATTGCGACCGTCCACTATTACGAGCCCTTCCGCTTCACCCATCAAGGCGCGCCGTGGTCGCCGGAAACGGTCCGGTTCTCAGGGGTGACTTGGGGGAGTGCCGCGGAGATCAAGCGGCTCGAGGACGACTTCGACCGCGTCCAAGACTGGTCGGAGGCCAACGGCAGGCCGATTCTCCTCGGCGAATTCGGCGCCTACGACAAGGCCCCGATGGAGTCGCGCGCCCGCTGGACGGCCGCGGTCGCCCGGGCGGCCGAGGCGCGCGGCTGGGCCTGGACCTACTGGCAGTTCGACTCGGATTTTATCGTTTACGATATCGATAAGGACCGCTGGGTGGAGCCCATCCTCCGGGCCCTCATTCCTCGATCCTGAACTGGGTTTCGTAGAGGGAGGCGTACAGCCCGCCCTTGGCCAGAAGCTCGGCGTGCGTCCCCCGCTCGACGAGCCGCCCGGCCTCAAGCACCAGGATCATGTCGGCCGCCAGGATGGTGCTGAGGCGGTGGGCGATGACCAGGCTCGTCCGGTTCTTCATGATCCGCTCGAGGGCATCCTGGATGAGCGCTTCGGACTGGCTGTCGAGCGACGAGGTGGCCTCGTCGAGGACCAGGATGCGCGGGTTCTTGAGGATGACCCGGGCGATGGCGACGCGCTGCTTCTCGCCGCCCGAGAGGCGATAGCCGCGGTTGCCGACGACGGTGTCGTAGCCTTCGGACAGGCCGGCGACGAAGTCGTGGATGTTGGCCGCCCGGCAGGCCGCCTCGATCTCTTCCTGCGTGGCCTCGGGCCGGGCATAGAGGAGATTGGCCCGGACGGTGTCGTTGAAGAGGAACGTCTCCTGGGTCACCATGCCGATCTGATCCGCCAGGGTGGCCAAGGTCAGGTCGCGCAGGTCGTGGCCGTCGATGCTGACCGTGCCTTCCGTCGGGTCGTAGAATCGCGGCAGCATGTAGGTGGCGGTCGTCTTTCCCGAACCGCTCGGGCCGACGAGCGCGGCCAGCTGGCCCGGCTTGATCTCGAAGGTGATGTCGCGAAGGGCCCAGCTCCGGCCCGCGGGGGCTTGAGGGGCCGGCGTTCCGTTCCCGTTTCGCGCCCCGGCCGTTTTCAGCTTCCCTCCCTCCTGAGACAGGGGAGGGGCGGTCATGGCGGGGCTGCGGGGACCGCCGAAGCGGACGACATCGGCCAGGCCCGCGGCAGAGGCCTCCTCGGCGGCGTCGTCCGGCTGATAGCTGAATGAGACCTTGTCGAAGCGAACGGTGCCCCGGACGGCTTTCAGGGTTTTCGCGTCCGGCCGCTCCGCGATCTCGAGCGGCAGGTCGAGGACCTCGAAGACCCGCTCGAAGCTGACGAGCGAGGTGGCCAGGTCCATGCGGGCGTTGGTCAGCGCCGAGAGCGGGCCGTAGAGCATCCCCAGATAGGACGTGAAGGCGACCATGGTGCCGATGGTGAAGCCGGCGCCGCGCAGGACGAGCAGGCCGCCTCCCCAAAAGACGACGACCGTACCGACGGCGCTGATCAGGCTGACCGTGAGGAAGAACCAGCGCATCATGTAGGCCTGGCGCACGCCCGCCTGGCGCACGCTCTCAGCCCGGCCCCGGAACCGGGAGACCTCGTCGGGCCCCCGGCCGAACAGCTTGACGAGAAGCGCTCCGCTGACGTTCAGGGTCTCGTCCATCATGGCGTTCATCTCGGCGTTGAGCGTCATTTGTTGGCGGACGATCTTCCGCAGCTTCTTTCCCAGGAGCCGCGCCGGGATGAGGAAGAGAGGCAGGACGGCGATGGCCAGCAGGGTCAGCCGCCATTCGAGCTTGAGCATGATCACCAGCGCGCTGATCAGCATGACGGAGTTGGTGAAGACGTCGACGATCGTCCCGCTGACCGCCCGCTGGGCGCCGATGACGTCGTTGTTCATCCGCGACATCAGCTCGCCCGTCTTGGTGGCGGTGAAAAACCGCAGCGACATGCGGTGCAGGTGATCGAAGAGCTCCGTTCTCAGGTCGCAGATGACCCCCTCGCCGACGGAGGAGCCGAGGTAGCGCTGGGCGACCCCGAGGAGCCCGTTGACGAGGGGCACGGCCAGCATGCCCAGCGCGAGCAGGGTCAGCCGATGCATGTCGCGCTGCGGCAGGGCCTGGTCGATCAGGTTCCGCACGAGAAGAGGCGGCAGGAGGCCGAGCAGGGTCACGACCAGGATCAGGGCCAGCATGGCCGCGATCCGGCCGAAGTACGGGCGGCCGTAGGCCATGGCGCGGCGCAGGAGCGCCCCGCTCAGCTGCGGACGGTCCTGCTTTTCGTCGTAGCGCAGAAAGGGGCGCCAGCCGGCGTTCGCCATCCCGCCTCCGCTACTTGACGATGTTGCCGTCGACGTCGATGACGGTCACCTCGGAAAAGCCGAGCTCGCGGATCTTGGGCTCGATCTGGGCCCGGTCGCCGACGACGACCCAGATCACGGCCTCCGGATGGACCACTTTCTTGGCCGCCTTGGCCAGGTCCTCGAGGGACAGCTTCTGGACGCGCCCGGAGTATTTCTGGAAGTAGTCGTCGGGCAGGCCGTAGCGGACGATGTCGCCCAGGGACGCCTGCACCGCGGACATGGTCTCCCATTGTCCGGGCAACCCGAGGACCTTGCTGGCCTTGGCGTTCTGGAACTCGTCCGCGGTGATCGGCTTCTTGCCGATGATCCCGTCGAGCTCGGCCGAGATCTCGACGATGGTCTCCTTGGTCTTGTCCGACTGGACCGGCGCGAGGACGATAAAGGGACGCTGCCCCTTGGCCCCGACGAGGACCGACTGGGCGCCATAGCTCCAGTGCTTATTCTCGCGGATGTTCATGTTGATCCGCGAAACGAAATCGCCGCCGAGGATGTCGTTCATCGTCTCGATGGCGATGGCCTCGGGGTCGGACGACGGGGGCGCGGGCTCGCCGGCGATGACCATGGACTGGGGCGCGCCCGGCTTGTCGATGATATAGACCACGGGCTTGGTCCGGAGGACGACGGGCTTGATCTCCTTGGCCGGGACGTTGCTCGCCGGCCAGGACTCGAAGGCCTTTTCGATCTTGGACCGGATCTCGGCCATGGTCGTGTCGCCGACGACGACGAGCGTCGCATTGCCCGGCCTGAACCAGGCCTTGTGGAACTTGACCAGGTCGTTGCGGGTCAGCTGGGCCACCGAGGCCTCGGTGCCCGATCCCGTGAAGGGGCTGCCGTAGGGGTGATCGGCGCCGTAGATCAGCTTGGGCAGGACGCGGAGGGCCATGCCGAAGGGCGAGTCCTTTTCCTGCCCGATCTGGGCGATCTGGAGCTTCTGGAGCCTTTCGAAATCCGCCGGGGGGAAGGCCGGATTGAGGATGACGTCGGCATAGATGTCGAGCGCCGGGTCGAGCTTGTCCTTGAGCGTCGACAGGGAGATGCTGCACGTGTCCAGGCCCGAGCCGGCGCTCAGATCGGCCCCGATCCGGGCCAGCTCCTCGCTGATCTGGAGGGAGGTCCGACGGGCCGTCCCTTCGTCGAGCATGGCCATGGCCAGGCTCGAGGTCCCGGGGACGCCACCCTTGTCCGAAGCGTAGCCGGCGTCGACGATGAGGGCGAAGTTGACGACGGGGATGCTGTGCCGCTCGGCCAGCATGATCTTCAGCCCATTGGCCAGGGAGGTTCTTTGGACCGCCGGGAACTGGACCGCGGGCGGGGCGCCGGCGGAGGGCATGGTCTTGCGGTCGGCGCCTTCCTTGGCCGCGGCGAAGGCCGGATAAGGAGTGACCTCGAGAACGTAGACGCCGTCAGCGAGCCAGTGATTGGCGCTTTCCTTGAGCGTCTCGGTGGTGGCCTGATCGATGTGATCGAGGGTCTTTTTGTAGGCGTCGGGCGAGCCCCCGTAGACCGTGCTCGAAGCGAGAAGGTCGGATTTGCCGCCGAAGCCTCCGATCCGCTCGATGCCCCTGATGAAG
Source organism: Candidatus Aminicenantota bacterium (assembly GCA_963743205.1). GTDB lineage: Bacteria > Acidobacteriota > Aminicenantia > Aminicenantales > Saccharicenantaceae > RBG-16-66-30. Next base: position 58,353 of record CAVUOW010000005.1, on the reverse strand, counting down.
CGGGCCGCGTACTGGGCCTTGACCCGCTCGATCTCCGCGGCCGTCGGGCCCTCGGCCAGGAACTTGGCCAGTTCCTCGTCGATGGCCTTCTCGACCGCGGCCAGCTCGACCCCCGGCCGGGCGTCGGCCTCGATCTGGAAGAGCCCGGCGATCTCGCGCGTGTTGACGTAGGCGTTGACCGACGTGGCCAGCTGGTCGTCGTAGACGAGCCGCTTGTAGAGCCGCGATGTCTTGCCTTCGGCCAGGATGGAGCTCACCAGGTCGAGCTTGTCCGCGCACTCGGTCCCCCAGCCGGGGATGTTCCAGATCTTGTAGATCCGGGCCTGGGCGACGCGGTCCTGGACGCTCTGGCGATGGGACCCCGTCCGTTTGGCCACCCAGGCCGAGTGGCGGGAGACCGGCGGCGAAGCCGGAATGTCGCCGAAGTACTTCTTGACCTTTTCGAGCGCCGTCTTGGCGTCGATGTCGCCGGCGACGACGACGATGGCGTTGTTCGGACCGTAGTAGGTCGAGAACCATTTCTGAACGTCCTCGAGCTTGGCGTTGCTGAGGTCCTCGATCGACCCGCCGACCGACCATGAATAGGGGTGGTTCGGGGGATAGGTGCCCTTGATGATGAGGTCCTCGGTGACGCTGTAGGGCTCGTTCTGGTACTGGCGGAGCTCGTTCTGGACGACGCCCCTCTGCTCGTCGAGCTTGGCCTGGCTGATGGCGCCTTTGAGATGGCCCATCCGGTCGGATTCCAGCCACAGGACGAGATCGAGGGCCGAGACCGGGACGTTCTCGAAGTAGTTCGTCCGGTCCTCATTCGTCGTGCCGTTGAGGTCGGTCGCGCCGACCTTCTGCATCGGCTTGAAATAGTCGTCGTCGTAGTTCTCGCTGCCGTTGAACATCAGATGCTCGAAGAGATGCGCGAAGCCGGTCTTGCCCGTGATCTCGTTCTTCGAGCCGACGTGGTACCAGACGTTGAAAGCGACGATGGGGGCCTTGTGGTCCTCGTGAACGATCAGGGTCAAGCCGTTGTCGAGGACGAACTTCTGGAACGGGATATTGATCTTGGACGCCTGGGCGGCCAGAAACGGCGCGGCCAGGACGATGAAGGCGATGAGCAGGGCCGCGGCGACGGCCGGGTGGGACAGGGACTTACGCATGAGGTCCTCCTGAGAAAGGGATAGGGTCGATTATACGCCCGTTCCGCCTTCGCGGGAACCGGCTATTTTTTTAGCTTCTCGAGCATCGTCCGCCCGTTGGCGTTGCCGGGGTTGAGCTCAAGCGATCTTTCGTAGCTCTTGACGGCCAGATCGGTCTTCCCCAGGGCGGCGTAGCCCTCGCCGAGGCTGTCGTGCGCGTTCCAGGAGTCCGGGAAGCGCTCGACGTTGAACTCGAACAGGGCCACAGCCGCGGCGGCCTTGCCGCCCCGGAGGAGCGTATAGCCAAGAGTGTTGATCCGTCCTTCCTCAACAGCCGGGTCCTTCGGGTCCTTCGTCCAAAGGTCGCGATAGCCGGTCAGGGCCTCCTCCAACCGGCCTTCCTGAAGGAGCTCAAGCGGCACTTTCACCCCGTCCGCCAGCCGGGCGGCCGAGCGCTTCCCGCCGGGGGAGATGAACGTCACCTCGCCCGCCTCCGCCGCGCCCGCTTGGCCGAACACGTAGCGGACCTGGGCGTCCCTGCGGACGAACTCGTCCGCGGCGACGGGCACGAGCTCGAACTCGCTTCCCTCCGTTTGCAGCCCGAAAAGCCTCCCGTCCCGGAGCGAGATCGTGAGGACGGCGTCCGAGCCGGTCCGGTATCGTCCCTGGAATTTTTCGAGGGCGCTCGTTTCCAAGATCATCGGCGAGAGCGCCGGCGGAACGAAGCTCTTCCAGCCGTATTCGGTGGCGACCGCCCGCAGGATCTCCCCGATGAGCTCACCCGAGCGGCCGTCTGAGTTGGTCATGATGGCCGCGCCGTAGCCGCCGTCGCGGTCGGCGACAAGCTGGGCGATAAAGCCGATGTCCTGCCCGCCGTGGCCGTAATAAACCTCGCCTTCGTGCTTTTCGAGGAACAGGCCAAGGGCCATCTCCTGGCTTCCGCCGACGGCGATCTGGGGCTTCAGCATAAGCCCCGCCGTCTCTTTCGACAGGACCTTGTTCGACTTTCCCAGGGCGGAACGCCGGACCTCGATGGCGAACTTGGCCAGGTCGGTCGGAGTTGTCCACAGCCCGGCCGCGGCCATCTCCGGATAAGCGAAGCGCTTTCCCGGGATGACCTTGCCCTGCGCATCGTGCCCCGAGGCGGCGAGCCTCAGCCGTTCCGGGGTGAAGGCTTGTTCGTAAGAGCTGCTCGTCATGCCGATCGGCTCGAGGACCTTGGTCCGCAGGATCTCGGGGAAGGTCCTCTTCTCGACGTCTGCCAGGGCGAGCTGCATGACGGTGACTCCGCCGCCGGAATAGCGCCATTGCTTGCCCGGCTCCAGGTCGACCCGGACGGCCGGGGAGTTTCCTTTTCCGTCGAGAATATCCGTGATCGAAGGCACGGCCTCGCCCTCGGCATAGCCGCGGAAGCCGTGGACGGTCGTCCCGCCGCTATGGCTGAGGAGCTGGCGGAGCGTCACCGGGTGCCCCGCGGTCAGCTCGTTCTCCGGCAGCTTCCACGTGGTCAGTGCCTTATTGATGTTGTCGTCGAGACCGATCTTGCCTTCTTCGACGAGCTTCAGGGCCCCCATCGCCGCGACGGGCTTGCTGATCGAGCCGGCGACGAAGAGTGTCTTCTCGGTGACGGGTTCCTTCGATTCGACGTCCATGACGCCGTACCCCTTGGCCCAAAGGACGCGGTCCTTATCGAAAACCGCGACGCTTGCGCCGGGGATGCCGTAATGCTTCATCCGCTCGACGATATTCCAGCTCGGGTCGCCCTTGATGACGACGGGCGACATCAGGCCGTTCTCGACGCGCGCGATCCGGGCGCCGCTGTCCGTCCTGGCACAGGTCATGGCCGAGAGGGCCGCCGCGCCGCAGAGAATGAAGATCGTCAGGAGGCGGGATTTTTTCATGGGGCGTCCTTTCGATGCATGCGAACCGATCCTTCCAAATATACGGCGGGAGGAAGCCGTTTGTTGCAGGCCTCCGGGATCTTAGGAGACCAAAGCCCGGCCAAGGGAGTAGGCCTTCTTGAGCAGCTCCTTGTCCTTCAGGACCGCGGCGGCCTTGCCTCCGGCGCCGTGGAGCATGCCTACGATCGGCGCGCCGAGGTAGGCGAAGGCGTCCTTGAACGCGCTCATGGCGTTGACAGCGCCGGACGAGCGGACGTCGGCGTCCCCCGAGGTCAGGATGATGCCGATCCGCTTCCCTTTGAGCTCGCGATAGCCCTTGGCGCCGAAGACGTAGAGACGGTCCATGAAGAGCTTGGCCTGTCCGCTCATCGTGAACCAGTAGACCGGCGAGGCGACGAGCAGGGCGTCGGCCGCCTGAAGGTCGTCGCGGAGTGTTTCAAAGTCGTCCTTCTGGACGCATCCCTTCGCGCCAGGCTTCCGGCAGCCGTCGCAGGCCAGGCAGGGGCCCAAGGTCAGCTTGGCCAGGCTGACGATCTGGACCTCGGCGCCGGCCTCACCGGCGCCGCGCGCGGCCTCGGCGGCGAGCAGCGTGCTGTTGCCCCGCGGCCTCGGACTGGCGGTCACGATCAGGATCTTTTTGGGTTTTGGCATGCGGCCTATCTCGGGGTAGACTGGAAGCGGGCGTCGTCGAAGGGCGGCAGCAGGCGGGTCGTTTCGAAGCGGATCTTTTCCCAGACCGCCAGGTCCATGCCGCGGAAGACGTCGACGACCTTGGGATCGAACTGCCGTCCGGAATTCGTCTCCAGCTCGCGGCGGGCCGCCCGGAAGTCCCGGGGCGCGCGGTAGGGCCGATGGGAGGTGACGGCGTCGAGCGTATCCGCGACGGCGAAGATCCGCGCTTCGAAGGGAATGGCCTCGGCTTTGAGCCCTTTCGGGTAACCCGTGCCGTCGTAGTGTTCATGATGGTACAGGATGATGTCGCCGACCTCGCGGACGAGCTTCAAGTCCCGCACCAGGCCGTAGCCGAGCGCGGGGTGGCGCCGGATGACCTCCCACTCCTTCGGGGTGAGCGGTCCCGGCTTTTTGAGGATGGCATCGGGGATGGCCATCTTGCCCGAGTCGTGGAGCAGGGCGCCCTTGCGGATGCTGTCGAGGGCCTGCGGGTCGTGGATGCCCGCCGCCTCGGCCAGGACGTGGCTGTATCGCGCGACGGTCTTCGAGTGGCCGTAGGTCTCGACGTCCCGCAGGTCGAGCGCGGCCATGAAGTTCTCGAGCGTCGAGTCGTAGGCCTCTTCGAGATCGCGGGATTTGCGCAAGTGGAGGGCCAGCTCCTTTTTAAGACGGCGGATCTCGGAGGCTTGGGGAAGAGAGGAGAGGCTCTTCCGGACGTCGACGGAGATCCTAAGTTTGGACAAAATTTCGCAAAGCTCGGCCCGTTTTTTGTCATCCTCGACGATTAAAATGGCCCGCGCGTCGCTCATCAGGATTTCCTTATACCTTTTTTTATTTTGCCGTTCAAGTTGGGTCAATTCTCCTTGACAACCGGGAGAGCGAATCATCATAATGATCGCGCTAAGGTTAAGGAGCGGCCATGGAACACGATCCGAACATCTTCAGGGATTCGTCTCAAGTCATCCAGGAAGTCGAGGACCAGCTCGAGCGCATCCTGCAGAAGAAATTCCGCGACGTCGATTCCGATCTCGTCGAGCGCATCAACCGTGAGAAGGAAGTAGCCCGCAAGCGCAAGGAAGAGATCGAGCGCGACTTCGAAAAAGAAAAGACGGCCCTCACCGAATACCGGGTCATGGTCCACGACTTCGAAGAGCAGCGCGCCGGCCTGCTCAACGAGGCCCGCGACCGCTTCCAGAAGGTCCTCAAGTTCCAAGCCGAGATCGAGGCCCTGGCCAAGTCCACCGTGGACGAGATCAAGCGGGTGAACGATATCCAGGAGCGGCTCGAGGTCCTGCGCACAAAGACCTCCGAGCGCGCCGCTTTCCTCAAGACCGACCTGCGCGAACGCTTCGGCATCGTTGCCGAGGTCATGGAGGAGGAGCCCAAGCCCCTCAGCCTCGATCTCGACGTCGAGCTCGAAAAGCTGCGCAAGATCAAGGATCTCCTGGCCATCGAGTCGGCCGCCGTCAGCCTCGGCCGGCTGGGCGTCCAACCCGCCGGCGATGATGACCTGGCCGTCATGGACGCCGCCGCGGAGAAGTCGGACTCCGATATCCCCGGGATCCAGGACCTCATCGCCGGGCCGGCGCCGGCCGCAGGGCCCGAGCGCCCGGCCGAGCCGGCACGACCCGCCGCCGAGGAACTGTCCGCCGCTGCCGCCGAAGTTGCCGCGCCAGAACCCCATGCCGCGTTCCGCGAAGACCTCACCGAGGACGAGCTCGTGGCCGACCTCGAGTCCTATCGCCGCACCGAACCTGCCAACGGCAGCGGCGAGATCCATTATTTCCAGAAGGACGCCATCGTCATCGCCGATCCGGAGAAGCTCCTGGCCGCCGTCGACCGGACGCTCGATGAAGGCCAGCGGCTGTCCGTCAAGCTCGGCCTGACCGAATCGCCCAAAGACCAGTTCTTCATCAAGCAGGAGCTCATCAACTGGCAGGAGGGACTGCGGGCCCTGTTCCTGCGGATCGTCAAGATGTGCGAGAAGAACGCCTGGACCCTGCCCCGCTACACGGAAGACGTCATCAGCGCCCAGGCCCTGCGGCGGCTGCTCGAGCGGCTGAGCATGGAGAACTGGAGCAACCTCGAAGAGTTCGCATCTTTCGCCGCAAGCGTGGCCGAGATCCGCAAGGCCTTCCAGGCCCGGGTCGAACCGCGCCTGCCGTATCTGCAATCGCTCCGGCAGGAACTCGAACAGGGCTGAGACCCGGCCCGCGCGGCCGGCGCCCTCATCCGCGGAGGGTATCTCTCTTCCTGAACTGGACGAGGTAGCTTTCCAGGCCCTTGATCTCCTTGAAGGTCAGGTCCTGAAACTTCACCCCGGAATAGAAGAACCCCGGATCCCCGCCGCCCTTCTCGGAATAGACGACCGTGCTCTTGACCGCCGTGGCCTTGTCTTCGACGACCAGGATCGCGTCGAGGGCCGGGCTGTCCGGCAGCGGCGCTTCGGAAACGATGCGCGCCCCCTCGAGGCTGATGTTGACGGTCTTGGCGACCTTGAAGCCGCTGTTGTCGCGGAAGAGGAACGGCGTCGAGACGTTGTGCCGTTCGTATTTCCGCTTCTCGCGGACGAAGCTCCCGTTCCGAGCCGGGCTCTCGGGCTTCCCATGCTCCTCCAGCTGCTGCCAGACGAAGCTGCAGACCCGGTTCTTGTCGATGGCGGCCTCGGCGGCGCCGCGGGTCTTGAGGTCCGGGCGGTTCTTGCCCTTGGCCTCGGCCAGTGCCAGATCCGCTTCGCCGGCCAGCCGCCTCAGGTCGCCCTTCGTCAGGAGGGCGGACAATTCGCTCTGGGTCTTCGGGAATACGGTCACGCCGAACGACATGGTCAGGTTGCCGCGGGGCTGGAATTCCTGCAGCTCGAAGTAATGGTCCTCGACGTTCTTGCGGATGCGCTCCGTGAGCAGGGCCGCCTCTTCGACGTCTTTGACGCCCATGAGGAAGAAGAGGAACTCCTCGCCGCCGTAGCGGCAGATCAGGTCTTCCTCGCGGATGGCCAGCTTGAGGACGTGTCCGAGCTCGCGCAACAGCTTGTTGCCGGCCTCCTGCCCGTTGCGGTCGTTGAAGGCCTTGAACCAATCGACGTCGCCCATGACCAGCGCCATGGCGCCCTCTTCGCGGCGGCGCTTGCTCAGGGCGTTGACCTTCTGGAGGACCCTCTCGAGGAACGGCTCGGGGCGGAGGAGCCCGGTCAGCGGGTCGTATTGGATCAGATTGAGCTTGGTCATGGCGATGGCCACGTGGTCGGACAGGCCGCGGAGGATCTGCTGGTCCTCGGAGGTGAACCCTCCGGGGTCGGGCCGGCCGCCGGCCGTCTTGTTGGTCACCTCGAGGACGCCGATGACCTTGGGCCCATGCATGACGGGCACGCCGAGCAGGCTCCGCGGCGGCGTCTTGAGGAAGGCCGTGTAGCGCTTGCTCAGGCGCCGGTCGAAGGCCATGGTGGCGACATTGATGTCATGGCCGAACCGGGCCACCGAGGCGGCGAAGTCCTGGGCCTCGAGCGGGGCGATGTATTTCGCGAAATCCGAATGGGTCAGGAAGGCGTTGTCCCAGACGAGGGGCTTGAGGTAGCGTCCGATGACGTCGTTCTCTTCCAGGATGTAGACCGAGACGCTCCCGGCCTGGACGATGTCCCGGATGTCGGGGACGACGTCGAGGAGGCTGCTGACGTCGTCGGCCCCGTAGATGCGGCGGAGGATCGACTCGAAGCGCTGGCGGTCCTTGAGCGACCCGACGTAGCGCGCTTCGATGGCCAGCCGCTTCTCGATCTCGCGAAGGAAGCCCGAGTTGAGCAGGCCCTTGATCTCGCTGATCTCGCCGAGGACATCCTTGACCTTGGCCTCCTGGAGGCCGAGGGACCGGCGGAGGTCGGATGCCTCTGCCCGGAGCCGGACGTGATCGACGACCCTCCCGAGGGCGCGGAGGAACTGGACCTCGCGGGGATCGGCCAGGGTGGTGCGGCAGAAGTCGGCCTCGACGGGCTCCGGCCACTCCTCGGCCTGGCGCGAGATCTCCTCTTCGTCACCGCCTGTGATGAGGACGCCCGTCGGCGGACGGATCATGGTTCTGAGGGCGGGGGAGACGGCGAACGACTCGTCGATGACCGCGGCCGCGACGTCCCCTTGGGCGAGCGCGGCCAGCGCCGCTTGCGGATCGGTCTCGGTCGCGACCGGCCCGAACTTCAAGGCCAGGCGGGCCAGGCGGCCGGCTTCCGCGGGCGACGGATGGGTGACGAGTATGCGCTTTTGGATCATAGCCCTCGCTGCGTCTTTCCCGCGAAAGAAGGGCGAAATTCTTCCTTTTCCGATTCCTATGTATACCAGATTCGTGCCGGGGTCAATGCTTTTTTGTCCCAGGACGCGGTCTCGGGAGAACAACGTTTTTTGGTTTTGATACGCGCCGCGCGGCTATGATATATTGACAGCGAAAAACGTCACAGGAGACAAAAAATGGCGAATATAGCCAGCGGTCCGATCACGAATATTCGGGCTCCGCGGGGCTCCCGTATGCTGACCAAGGGATGGTCGCAGGAAGGGGCCTTGAGGATGCTGATGAACAATCTCGACCCCCAGGTCGCCGAGAAACCCGAGGAGCTCATCGTCTATGGAGGCACGGGCAAGGCCGCCCGGAATTGGGAGGCCTATCGGGCCATCGTCGCCAGCCTGAAGAAGCTCGAGAACGACGAGACGCTCCTCGTCCAATCGGGCAAGCCCGTGGCCGTGTTCAAGACGCACGCCGAAGCGCCGCGGGTCCTCATCTCCAACGCCATGATCGTTCCCCGCTGGGCCAACTGGGACGAGTTCCGGCGCCTCGAAGCGCTGGGCCTGACCATGTACGGCCAGATGACCGCCGGCAGCTGGATCTACATCGGCACGCAGGGCATCCTCCAGGGGACCTACGAGACGCTGTCCGCCGTCGGCCGGAAGCACTTCGGCGGCTCGCTCAAAGGCCGGCTGACCCTGACCGCGGGGCTCGGCGGCATGGGCGGCGCCCAGCCGCTGGCCGTGACCATGAACGACGGCGTGGCCATCGTCGTCGAGGCCGACCCGCACAGGATCCAAAGGCGGCTCGAGACGCGCTACGTCGACACCATGACCGATAACCTCGACGAGGCCCTGCGCCTGGCCCGCGAGGCCATGAAGAAGGGGAAGCCTCTTTCGATCGCCCTGCTGGGCAACGCGGCCGATGTCCTTCCGGAATTCGTGCGCCGCGGCGTCACGCCGGATGTCCTGACGGACCAGACCTCGGCCCATGACGAGCTCAACGGCTACGTCCCGAACGGGCTCGCTTACGAGGAAGCGATCGCCCTGAGAAAGAAGGACCCCGCCGATTACATCCGCCGGTCCTATGCCGCCATGGCCGCCCACGTCCAGGCCATGCTCGAGCTGAGGAAACGGGGGGCGCAGGCCTTCGACTATGGCAACAATATCCGCGGCCAGGCCCAGAAGGCCGGGGTGGCCAATGCCTTCGACATCCCCGGCTTCGTCCCCGAGTACATCCGGCCCCTGTTCTGCCTCGGCAAGGGGCCTTTCCGCTGGGCGGCCCTGTCCGGCAAGCCGCAGGATATCTACGCGACCGACGAGGCCGTGCTCAAGGAGTTCCCCGAGGACGAGGCCCTGGCCCGATGGATCCGCAAGGCCCGGAGCCAGGTCAAGTTCCAGGGGCTGCCGTCGCGGATCTGCTGGCTCGGCTACGGCGAGCGGGCCCGCTTCGGCGCCGTCATCAACCGTCTGGTGAAGACGGGGAAGATCGCCGCGCCCATCGTCATCGGGCGCGACCACCTCGACACGGGTTCCGTCGCTTCGCCCAACCGCGAGACCGAGGGCATGCGGGACGGCTCGGACGCCATCGCCGACTGGCCCATCCTCAACGCCCTGCTCAACGCCGTTAGCGGCGCGTCGTGGGTGTCGGTGCACCATGGCGGCGGGGTCGGCATCGGCCTGTCCATCCACGCCGGGATGGTCATCGTCGCCGACGGGACGGCCGCGATGGGACGCCGGCTCGAGCGCGTGCTCACGGTCGACCCCGGGCTCGGCGTCGCGCGCCATGCCGATGCCGGCTATCCGGAAGCGATCGCCTGCGCCAAGACGAACGGCATCAAGATCCCGATGATGAAATAACCACAAGACGGACTCGGCAAAGCCCTCCATTACGATATTTCGCAGAATCGAGGCTTCGAGCCTCAGCCCCAATTCTGCCGGGTCGCTCCCAAGAGTCCGCTTCCCGCCGGGACGTCGCCGCGAGGAGTCTGTTCCACTTCTCCGAAGGGCGGAATCGTCAACCTGCGTTTCCGCGGCCCCCGCGGCCCGGCCGTCATCCCCTTCGTTTTTAAAGGGTTGGATCGCCCGAAAAATTCTCGCCGGTGGCATGCGGCTTGCTCTTGAGAAGGCGAAAGGAGAAAGCCAATGAGAAAGCTGGCGATCTTGGCCTTGGCCGGCCTCGTCATCTTGACCGCGGGCGTTTCGTACGCGGCTGGCCCGGGCCTGAACAACCAGACCGACTGCAACACCAACCACATGAAATGCCGGGAGTACACGCTCAACATCGACGCGCCCTGGTACAAGGTCATGGTGCTGCTGACGGCCTGCGACATCGCGTTCGGCAAGTGCATGCTGGGACTGTGAGGGGATTCGACACGGGGGCCCTCGGCGTCGAGGGCCCTCCATGACCTGCGGCCGAGGGGGACCCGGATGAAGATGACCAAGTGGGCCGCCGCGGCGGCCGCCACTCTCGCTCTCGGGGCCGTCATCGCGGCTGGAGCGGCCGCGGCGACCGGCGAGGATATCGAGCGACGAAAAGCCGTCGAGGTCGCGGTGCCCGCGAACGAGTCCGACCAGGCCGTCCTCGGGCGGCCCGTCGCCTTGGCTCTCGGCGCGGACCGCCTGTACATCGCCGACGCCTTGGACTGCGCGGTCAAGATGTTCACGAAAGACGGCCGGTTCCTCGGCTCCTTAGGGAGGAAAGGCCGGGGTCCGGGCGAGCTGTCCTTTCCCTCGGGAGTGACCGTGGCCGGGGGGGAGATCGTCGTCGCCGACAAGCTCAATTTCCGGATCCAAAGCTTCGACGGACAGGGAAGGACGCGCGGCGGCTTCAAGATCCCCTTCGCGCCCGACCGGGTCTTTGCTTTGGGCGCCCAAAAGCTCCTGGTCACAGCGAATCCGACCGGGCGGCGGAAAGGCGAGCGTCTCCTCCACGTCTACGACACCGCCGGACACCCGCTTTGGGAAGGTCTCGAAGCGCGGACATCGTCCGACCCCGTCTTTGATACCTTCCGGAACATGATCATCGTCTGCCCGGGCGAGGCGGGGGACTTCTATGTCATCTTCAAGAGCGGCGAGCGGACGGTCCTCCATTTTTCCGGATCAGGGACCTTGATGGCCCCCATCGCCGTGGACGAGCGCCACGCCTTCAAGACCATGGACATGCCGGCCGGGAGAGGCGTCGTGAGACTGGCCGGATTCTGTTGGGCCGCGGCCCGGGACCGGGGACTCTTCTATCTTTCGGCACCCGAGGCGCTGGATGGCCGGGACCTCGGTCCGGGCAGGACGGCTTCCGTCATCGACGGACAAGGCCGCCTTCAGGCCGTCGTCGAGCTGCCGGGCGCTGTCCATCGTTTTCTCGTCGCCGACGGCCGCATGTTCGCCATCGACGACGAGGGCGGCCTTCGGATCTTCGAGGTCGGCCGATGAGCCCCGGGCTTTCGTTCCTCACCGCGGCCGCTCTCGTTGCCGCCGGCCTCACGGGCCCGGGGGTCAAGCCTGTCGATGTGCGGATCTGCGCCAGCCTCGACGAGGCGGCCCCGCCCGGGACCGGGCCGGTGCTCCTGGTCTTTTTTTCGATCGAGTGTCCCGTCTGCTACCAGGAGCTCTTCGAGGCCAGGTACCTCGTCGACAGGGGGCGATGGCCTGTCGCCGTGATCGGTGTCTCGCTCGCCCTGCACGACGACCTCCAGGCCTTCCTCGAAAAATACGCCTGGACGTCGCCGGTCGTCCTGGACCGGCGCAAGGCCCTTTTTCGCAAGTTCAAAGTGGATGCCGTTCCCTACAAGGCCCTGCTCGTGGGTACGGAGGCGGTCTACCGGGACGATCCCTACCTCGGATCCGATGCCCGCCGCGAGGAGCTGACGAAATGCCTGACTCGGCTCTTCTCGCGCTGACCTGGCGCGTAACACGGCAAAGGCTCGCCGCCTCGCCGCTGGCCCTCGTCGCCGGCCTGGCCTTTCCGGCCTTTGTCGTCTGGATCGGGCTCCATGATTCTTATGACAGCGCGGCGAAGTTCTTCTTTTTTCTCCTGCCGCATGTCTTTCTCGTGGCGGCCCAGGATACCGTCCGGTCCGACGTCGAGAGCGGCGCGCTGGAGAGCGTCCTCTTTCTCGGCGGGCGTTTCCGGGGATACTTGGGCGCGAAGAGCCTGGTCCTGGCCGCGGCCGCCGCGGGCTATGCCGTTTGTCTCTTCGCCCTTTTCGCCGCCTGGGGCGCGGCCATCGGAGAGATCAGGCCTGATGTCGCCTCTCGTTTCGCTCTGGCCCTCCTCGTAGGCGCCTATTATGTCGCCGTAGCCGGGACGCTGAGCTACGTCCTCAAGGCGGGATCGAACGTGCTCGTTATTCTTCTGGCCCAGTCGGCCGCCGTCATGGCCCTCGTTTTCTCGACGACCTCGAGGACGGGCCTGCTCGACTATGCGGCGACCGGGCATTTCCCCGGCATCGGCGCCAAGCTCCTCTTCGGCGCTCTCGTCGCCGTCCTGCCCAACGTCGTCGTCGCCGGCCGGCTTCCCTTTTTCACCGCCGAGGTCGCGGCCGGACTGGGCCTGGCGCTTTTCGTCCAGGGCCGGCTCTCGCGTAGACTCGAGATCAGAAAATAGGAGTGCAGGCCCATGATCGAAGCCCACAAGCTGGCCAAGAGTTTCGGCCGGGTCGAGGCCCTGCGCGAGGTCAGCTTCAAGACGAAGAAGGGAGCGATCACGGCCATGCTCGGCGAGAACGGCGCCGGCAAAACGACGACCCTCAAGATCGTGCTCGGCTTTCTGCGGCCGGACTCGGGGACCGTGGCCATCGCCCCGGGCCGGGTCGGCTATGTTCCCGACCGGCCGGCGTTCTTCCCCTGGCTTGACGGCTGGACGATCCTCGGACTGGCCCGGACCCGGGCGAACGGGAATCCCTCCGGGAACGGCAGCGACTCCGGGGCCTCGGTCCTCGCCCTCTCGAGAAGTCTTCGTTTCGACCCGGCCCTGCTCCGGCGACGCCCCGCTTCCTATTCGGCCGGGAACGCCAAGAAATTCGCCTTCCTGCAGAACCTCGTTCTCGCGCCCGACCTGCTCATTGCGGACGAGCCGTTCTCGGCCCTCGATCCGCCGGGCATCAAGTGCGTTCGGGACATCTTCTGCGGTTTGAGGGACGCCGGCCGGACGGTCCTCCTCAGCTCCCACATGCTGGCCGAGATGGAGAGGATCGCCGACGGCTTCATCGTCCTTCGACGCGGCGAAACGATCGCCCACGCCGGGCTCCGGGAATGGCGGCTCTTGCGTTCGGCCCGGACCGGGCCCGACCTCGAATCCGTTTTTCTCCGGCTGGCCGGACCCTGAGAAGGGGCGGCTGGCCTAGATGATCGTCCCGTCGGGGATGACGGCGTCCTTGGGGACGACGATGATGCCGTCGACGATGGAGTAGCTCTCGGCCGTCTCGGCGGCGACGCCGTTCTTGTTGACGAGCTTGACGCCGTGGCCGATCCGGGCGTTCTTGTCGACGATGGCGTTGCGGATCTCGCAATCGCGGCCGATGCCGATGTCCGGCACGCCGTTGTCGTGGTTGCGGTCGATCGCTTCCCGGGACTCATAATAGTCCGCGCCCATGATGACGGCCCGCTCGAGATGGCTATTCTCGCCGATGCGCGACCGGATGCCGATGATCGCGTCGCGGATGCGCGATCGGTTGACGATAGAGCCCTCGCAGAGGATGGCGTTCTCGACGTCGGCGCCGAGGATCTTGGACCCGGGCAGGAACCGCGGGTAGGTGAAGATCGGGCGCTCCTCGTCGTAAAAGTCGAAGCGGGGCAGGGGACGGGTCAGGTCCATGTGGGCCTCGAAGAAGGTCCGGATGGTCCCGATGTCCTCCCAGTACCCGTCGAAAAAGTGGCCGCAGACCTTCCGGTCGCCGATGGCGTGGGGGATGACCTCCTTGCCGAAGTCCTTGGAGTCGGTGTGGGCCAGGAGGTCGCGGAGGACGCTCTGGCTGAAGAGGTAGACGCCCATGGAGGCGAGGTGGGTCCGGCCGTTGGCCGGGGTACCGAACTTGGCGAAAACGCTTTCGTCGACCCGCATCCGCTCGATATCGGCCGGGTCCTTGGGCTTCTCGCTGAACTCGGTGATGCGGCCGCGGCTGTTGACCTTCATGACCCCGAACTCGTGGGCTTGGTCGGCCAAGACGGGCGTCACGGCGATGCTGATCTCCGCCCCCGAGGTGATGTGGAAGTCGACGAACTTGCGGTAATCCATCCGGTAGAGGTGGTCGCCAGAGAGGATGAGGACGAGCGCCCCGGGGTCCTCGATGAAGTTGAGGTTCTGGCGGACGGCATCGGCCGTGCCCTGGTACCAGTTCCGGTTGTCGAGGGTCTGCTGGGCCGAGAGCAGGGTGATGTAGTCGCGGTGGAAGTTGTCGAAGCGGTAAGTCGTGAAGATGTGGCGGTGGAGGGACTCGCTGGCGAACTGGGTCAGGACGAAGATGCTGCGGACGTTCGAGTGGATGCAGTTGGAGATCGAGATGTCGATCAGCCGGAACCGCCCGGCGACCGGCACGGCCGGCTTGCTCCGGACCTTGGTCAGGGGATAAAGCCGGCTGCCCTGGCCCCCGGCCATGATGATACCGACGACGTTCATGCGCTTCCTATTTGGCAGCGGTTTGCACCGCGGTCAGGTCGTCGATGATCCACATGCCCCGTCCGTTTGTGGCGATGACCAGGGCGTTGTCGCGCGGGTGGATGGCGATATCCCAAACGTAGCTCGTCGGCAGGCCCGAGCCGAGGACGTTCCAGGTCAGGCCGGCGTCGCGGCTGACGTAGACGCCGGTGTCGGTGCCCGCATAGAGCAGACCCTTGACCTTGGGGTCCTCGCGGACGACGTTGACCGGTCCCCCGGGGATGTTGGCGGCGATCGAGACCCAGGTCTTGCCGTAATCGGTTGACTTGAAGATGTAGGGGTTGAAATCGTCGTCGTGCCGCCCGACGAGCGTGACGTAGACGGTCGCCTGGTCGTACTTGGAGGCGACGACCTTCCAGACGTGCTTGTTGTAAGGGAGGCCGGCCGTGATCTCGGTCCAGCTGTCGCCGCTCGTCTTCGTCATCCAGACCCGGCCGTCGTCGGTTCCGGCGTAGATGAGGCCGAACTTGAACGGCGATTCGTCGACGGCCGTGATCGTGGCGAAGGGGATGGCGTAGGGCCATTTGCCCTGCTGGTCGGGGTTGTTGGAAGTCAGGTCGGGGCTGATCCTCTCCCAGGTCTCGCCCCTGTTCATGGACCGGAAGAGGTATTGGAAGCCGTGATAGACGATCTCAGGATTGTGGGGCGAGAGCATGGTCGCGGCAAGCCACTGGCCGCGATAGGCGGGCTCGCCTTCCGCGGCCTTGGGGAAGATCTCCTTGCTCGTCCACTGGCCGTCCTTATAGACGGAGCGTTCGAGCCGGCCGTAGAACGACGAGGAATATTCGGTCGAGGGGTCGGTCGGGTCGACGGCGATGAGGGTCCCTTCGCCCCCCGGCGCCGGTTCCCACCGAGGCTGGCCCATGGCGGGGTTGCGCCGGCCGGGGGGCCCGCCCTGCCCGGGCCTGCGAAGCGGGATGAGGCCGCGGTACGTGCCCTGGTCCTGGACCGAGCCATAGGCCCAGAACGGCGTCGAGAGATCGAGGGTGACGTTGTAGAACTGGACGGCCGGAATGCCGTCGTGGAAATCCCGCCAGGTCTTGCCGCCGTCGTAGGAGATGTTGACCCCGCCGTCGTTGGTGTTGATGAGGTGGCTGCTGTCGTTGGGGTCGATCCACAGGCCGTGGTGGTCGCCGTGGAGGCCGGCATAATAAAGGTTCTGATAGGTCTTGCCGCCGTCGGTCGATTTTGACAGGCCCAGGCCCATGATGTAGATCGTCTCGGGTGAGTTCGGGTCGACGCGGATCTGGCCGAAGACCCAGCCGTACGTGCCGCCGTAGCGCTCCATGCCCGGCGGGCTGACCTTGCGCCAGCTCGCGCCGGCGTCGTCGGAGCGATAGACCTCGGCGCCGATGATGCCCCGTTGGAGCGGCCGCCCGTAGGCGTCCCTCTCTCCGGGCTTCGGCTCAGCGCCCGGCGTGTGGTTGTCGACGTAGGCGTAGAGGGTGGACGGTTTCGTCCGGCAGAGGTCGATGCCGATGCGGCCGGTGAAGTTCGTGTCGGGCAGGCCGCTGTTGATGGGCGTCCAGGTCTTGCCGCCGTCGGTCGTCTTGAACAGGCCGTCCTCGCCTCCCGGGACCGGGTCGCTCCAGCGCCTGCGGATGCGGTTCCAAGTCGCGGCATATATGGTGTCGGGGGCTTGGGGATCCATGACCAGGTCGTTCGCCCCGACCCGCTCATTGACGTAGAGGACTTTCTGCCAGGTGGCCCCGCCGTCCGTCGTCTTGAAGACGCCGCGGTCGGGGTTGGTCGTCCATTCGTGGCCCGTGGCGGCGACGTAGACGATGTCGGGATCCTTCGGGTGGACGACGACACGGGCGATCGTGTACGTCCCGTCGAGACCCATGTGCTTCCAGGTCTTGCCCGCGTCGGTCGATTTGAAGACGCCGATCCCCGCCTCGGAGGCGCGGAAGATGTTGGCCTCGCCCGTGCCGACCCAGACGATGTTCGGGTCGGACTCGGCGACGGCCAGGTCGCCGATCGAGAGCGTCGGCATGTCGTCGAAGATGGGCTCCCAGGTCGTCCCGGCGTTCACCGTCTTGAAAACGCCCCCCGTGGCTGCGGCGGCGTAAAAGACCGTGCGGCTCCCTGCCGGGACGGCGACGTCCGTGCACCGGCCGCCGACGTCGAAGGGGCCGATGAAGCGCCACTTGACGTCCTTGAAGGGCGACCGCTCTTTCAGGGCCTGGTGGGCCTCGAAGGCCTTGAGGCGCAGGGCCGGGTCGGTGTTCTCGATCTTCTTTGGGCCCTTGGCCGGGGCCTTGCCCTGAGGCGCCGCCGCCGCGAGTGCTGCGAGAAGCGCAACGGCGCAGAGCGCAAGGATCGAACGTTCGTTCAGACGCATGGGGGACCTCCTGATTTCTTCGGCGGCCGGATGTCGAGGACTTCGACCTCATAGACGAGCAGGGTGTTGGGCGAGATGACGAAGCGCTTCTCGCCGGGCCTCTGCTTGGCGTAAAAGCCGCTCGTCCCATAGCCCTGGCTGGAGGGGACGATGACCAGGCGGCTCTCGCCTTTCTTCATCAGGGCGATCGCGGCGTCGAGCCCGGGATTGACGCACGGCTTGCCGGCCGTGAGCTCGAAGGGTGCCGCGGTTTCGCCCCCATAGGGCTTGCCTTCGTCGGCGGTGCTGATGAAAGATTTCCCGGCGAGGGGCGCCTTGCCGGAGTAGGATGCCCGTATAATGGCCCCCGGCTCGGCCGGCTGTCCCTGCCCTTCCTTGACGATGATGAACGAGACGCCGTTCTCGCCCGGAACGGCGCCCGGCCAGCTCTTCCGGACGAACTCGTCCTCCCGGGCCTTCCTGTCCGCGTCGGCCCTGACGACACGGGCCTTAGCCTCCTCGACCATGGCCTTGAAGGACGCTGTCGTCGGTCTGAAAGCGCGCGCCTTTTTGCCGACGCGGACGATCCTCACGGACTCGACGAGGTCGTCCTGAACAATGGACGTGACCGCGGTCATCCCCGAGATGACCGAACCGAAGACGGTGTAATCGCCGTCGAGGTAAGAGCGGTCGCCGAGGGTGATATACCATTGGCTGCCGTTCGTGTGCGGCCCGCCGTTGGCCATGCCGACCATCCCCGCCCGGCCGTGGTTGAGATCGGGCAGGACGATCTCGTTGGGGAACTCGTAGCCCGGGCCTTCGGCCTTGCCGCCGGCGGCCATGCCGCACTGGATGACGTGGCCGGGGACGACGCGATGCCACTTCGTCCCGTCGAAGAAGGGCCGGCCGGAGGGGACGGCGGTGTTGTCGATCGTCCCCTCGGCCAGGCCGGCGAAATTGGCCACGGTCATCGGGGTCTTCTCGAACTCGAGCTTGATCACGATCGGGCCCTTGTTGGTCGCGATCTCGGCGTAGACCCCCTCGGGGTATTTCGCCGTCCGGCAGCCCGGGCCGGCCGCGGCGACGAGGCCGAGGAGCGACAGGAGGATCGCCGGGAGTGCGCGGTTCGTCGGTTGTGTCATCAGGACAGGACCTTGAGGAGATGGTAGTCGAATTCGATGTCGGTCCTCTTGACGTCGCCGCCCGTGCCGAACGGCAGAAACTCGACACGGTCGCGGACCAGATGGACGAGCCCTCCGGTCCGGCCCTCGACCAGGGCCTCGACCGCGGCATGACCGAGCCGGGCCGCCATGATCCTGTCGAAGGCCGTGGGCCGGCCGCCGCGCTGGATGTGCCCGAGGACGGCGATCCGGGTCTCGAGGCCCGTTCCCGCCGTCACCGCGGCGGCCACGGCCGCGGCCGTGGAGCACCCTTCGGCCACGACGATGATCCAGCTCGCTTTTCCCAGAGCCCGGCCTTCCTTGATCTCCTGGCAAAGAGCGTCGATGGGTACGTCTTTCTCGGGCAGGAGGACCTCTTCGCACCCGCCGGCCAGGGCGACCTGCATGGCCAGCCAGCCGCACTTGCGGCCCATCACCTCGACGACGAAGATGCGCTCGAGGGACGTGGCCGTGTCCCGGATCTTATCCAGGGCGTCGAGGGCGACATTGACGGCCGTGTCGGTGCCGATGGCGTAGTCGACGCCGGGGACGTCGTTGTCGATCGTCGCCGGGATGCCGACCACCGGGAAGCCGTGCCGTTCGGCCAGGATCCGGGCCCCCGTGAGCGAGCCGTTCCCGCCGATGACGATGAGGCCGTCGATCCCCCGGGCGCGGACTTGGGCCAGGGCCTGCTGCTGCCCCTCCGTGGTGAAGAACGCTTCCTCCCTGGCCGTCTTGAGGATGGTCCCGCCGAGGCCGATGATGTTGGAGACGGACCGGCGGTCGAGGGGAACGAAGTCGCCCCGGATGAGCCCCTGGTAGCCGCGCATCACCCCTTCGACGAGGAGCCCTTGCGCCACGGCCGTGCGGACGACGGCCCGGATCGCGGCGTTGACGCCGCCGCAGTCTCTGGTCAGAACGGCGATCTTGGTCATGGGCCGATTATATCAAAAAACCGCCACTCGCATCGTTCCGTATGATAGAATATCGATCAAAAGGAGAGTGACTGCAATGGCCAACAAAAAGTTCATGGGTCTCGGCTGCCTCGCCTTCGTTCTTCTGGGCATCCTGATCGTCGTCCTGTACGCGACCGGGATCTATAACGGCCTCGTCGGCCTCGACCAGAAGGTCCAGTCCCAATGGGGCCAGGTCGAGAACACCTACCAGCGCCGGGCCGATCTCATCCCCAACCTGGTCGAGACGGTCAAAGGCGCGGCCGCCTTCGAGAAAGACACCTACACGGCCGTGACCGAAGCCCGGGCCAAGGTGGGCCAGGTCCAGATCAACCCCGGCCAGCTTACGCCCGACGCCTTTGCCAAGTTCCAGGCGGCCCAGGACGGACTGTCCTCGGCTCTGTCGCGGCTTCTCGTCGTCGTCGAGAAGTATCCCGATCTCAAGGCCACCGAGAACTTCAAGGAGCTCCAGGCCCAGCTCGAGGGCACCGAGAACAGGATCACCGTCGAGCGGATGCGCTTCAACGAGGCCGCCCAGGCCTTCAACACCAAGCGCAACAGGTTCCCCGCCGTCATCATCGCCGGGTTCTTCAGCAAGTTCGCCGAAAAGCCCTACTTCAAGTCCCAGGCCGGCGCGGAAACCGCTCCGAAGGTCAAGTTCTAAGCCGCGCCCGCTCATCCGAACGTGAATCTGACCCGGCTTCGGCGATCGCTCGTCATCATGGCTTTGGCCATGGCTCTGGCGGTCGTCTATGCCGCGGCCCAGCCTGGGATCCCGCCGGCCCCCGAACGCTGGGCGACCGACCAGGCCGGTTTTCTGTCCCGGCAGGCGGTCGAGGCTCTCGATGCCCGCCTCGAGAACTACGAGCGGCAAACGGGTCACCAGCTCCTTGTCTGGATCGGCAAGAGCCTGGGCGAGAACGCCGTGCTCGAGGATTGGGCGGTCCGGACTTTCGCGGCCTGGAAGGTCGGCCGCAAGGGCCTTGATGACGGGCTTGTCCTTTTCATCTTCGCCGAGGACCGCAAGATCCGCATCGAGGTCGGCTACGGCCTCGAGGACAAGGTCCCGGACGCCTACGCCTACCGGGTCATCGCCAACATCCTCGCTCCGGAGATCCGGGCCGGGCGGCCCGACGAAGCCGTGGACGCGGCCGTCACCGCCCTCATCGGCTACATCTCCGGCGACGAAAACGCGGCGGGAGAGGGCGCGCCGAGTGCGCCTCGGGTGAAGTCCACGGTCAAGAGCCTCTTCACGGGGATCATCGTCCTCATCGTCATCATCCTCTTCATCACCAACCCGTCGCTCGCCTTCTGGCTGCTCATCAACATCCTCAGCGGAGGAGGCCGGGGAGGACGCGGCGGCGGCGGTTGGGGAGGCGGCGGCTGGGGCGGAGGCGGAGGAGGCGGATTCAGCGGCGGCGGCGGGGGCTCGGGAGGCGGCGGCGCCTCCGGCGGGTGGTAACGAGGAGCGACGATGAACGTCAACAGCCGGCGCAAGCTCTTGAAGTCGATCGACGTCGATCGGGTCAAAGCGGCCATCGCCGCCGCTGAGCGCGAGACGTCGGGCGAAGTGCGCGTGTCCGTCTCCCGGTTTTTCTGGGGCCCTGTCCGCCGCGTCGCCGAGAGGGCCTTTGCCCGCCTGGGGATGACCAAGACCAAGGACCGAAACGCGGTCCTCTTCTTCATCGTCCCGGCCCGCAAGAAGTTCGTCGTCCTCGGCGACCAAGGCATCCACGACAAGGTCGGTCAGGACTTCTGGGAATGCGTCGCAGGCCTGATGTCGGATCACTTCAAAAAGGGCGAATTCACCGAGGGCCTGGTCGCCGGGATCGGCGAAGCCGGGCGCGAGCTGGCGGCCGCTTTTCCTTATGACGCCAAGGTCGACGTCAATGAGCTTGCCGACGACGTCGATTTCGGCGAAAATTGACCCCAACGACGATCACTCGCGAGGAGAGGATATGAAGAAAATGACCTTGTTGCTCGTTCTGTTGTCCGTGGTCCTGGCCTTCGCGGCCTGTCAGAAGAGCGCGGCCAAGCTGACCTACCCGGTCACGAAGAAGGTCGATCAGGTCGACGATTACTTCGGGACCAAGGTGGCCGACCCCTACCGCTGGCTCGAGGACGACAACGCCGAGGACGTCAAGGCCTGGGTCCAGGCCGAGAACGCCGTGACCTTCGGCTACCTCGACAAGATCCCCTTCCGGCCCAAGATCAAGGCGCGGCTGAACGAGATCTACAACTACCCGCGCTACTCGTCGCCCTTCCGGGCCGGGGAAAACTACTTCTTTTATAAGAACGACGGCCTCCAGAACCAGTCCGTGTGCTACGTCCAAAAAGGGCTCGACGGGACTCCCGAGGTCTTCTTCGATCCCAACGCGCTCTCGCCCGACGGGACCATCCGGATCGGCGTCATCGGCCACTCGACCGACGATAAATACCTGGCCCTCTCCCGCGGCGAGGCCGGCTCCGACTGGTCCGAGATCCGGGTCATGGAGATCGCCACGAAGACGGAGCTTCCCGACCGCATCATGTGGAACAAGTTCTCCGGCGCGGCCTGGAAAGGCGACGGGTTCTACTACAGCGGCTACAGCAAGCCCGCGCCTGGCGAGGAGCTCAAGGCCAAGAACGAGTATCAGAAGGTCTTCTATCATAAGCTCGGCGACCCGCAGGAGAAGGACGTCCTCGTCTGGGAAGACAGGGAGCACCCCCTGCGCTATGTCGGAGCCGAGACGACCGAGGATGAGAAGTGGCTGATCCTCGGGGTGTCGGAGGGCACGAGCGGCTCCGAGGTTTACGTCAAAGATCTGACCAAGAAGGACGCGCCGTTCGTGATGCTGGTCAAGGGCTTCGAGTTCGACGCCTCGCCCCTCGAAGTGGTCGGGGGGCGATTCCTCGTCCACACCAACGTGGACGCCCCGAACTTCCGGGTCGTGGCGATCGACCCGGAAAACCCGGCCCGGGAGAACTGGCAGACGATCGTCCCCGAGAAGCCTGAGGTCCTGAGCGGCGCCGGGACGGCCGGCGGCTACCTGTTCTGCCAATACCTCAAAGACGCCAACACCAAGATCTATCAGCACAAGCTCGACGGGACGCCCGTCCGCGAGATCGAGCTCCCGGCCCTGGGCACGGCCGAGCGGCTTCGCCGGCAAGCGCGACGAGAAGATCCTCTTTTACACGTTCACCTCGTTCACCTACCCGCAGACGATCTACAAGTTCGATCCCGCGACCGGCGCCTCCGAAGTCTTCAGGGCGAGCGAAGTCAAGTTCGACCCGTCCGCCTACGAGACGAAACAGGTCTTCTACGCCAGCAAGGACGGCACAAGAGTGCCGATGTTCATCGTCCACAAGAAGGGTCTCAAGCTCGACGGCCAGAATCCGGCCTTCCTCTACGCGTACGGCGGCTTCAACATCAGCATGCAGCCCGCCTTCAGCGTCGCCAACGTCATCCTGCTCGAGAACGGCGGCATCTACGCCCTGGCCAACATCCGGGGCGGCAACGAATACGGCGAGACCTGGCATAAGGCCGGCATGTTCGACAAGAAGCAGAACGTCTTCGACGACTTCATCGCCGCGGCCGAGTACCTGATCCGGGAGAAATACACCTCGACGCCACGGCTGGCCATCGCCGGGGGCTCGAACGGCGGATTGCTCGTCGGTGCGGTCATGACCCAGCGGCCCGAGCTCTTCGGCGTCGCCTTCCCGGCCGTCGGCGTCATGGACATGCTGCGCTACCACAAGTTCACGGTCGGCTGGGGTTGGGCCGTCGAGTACGGCTCGAGCGACAACGCGAAGGACTTCCCGTATCTCTACGCCTACTCGCCGCTCCACAACTTCAAGGACGGCGTCTGCTACCCGGCGACCATGGTGACCACGGCTGATCACGACGACCGGGTCGTGCCGGCCCACTCGTTCAAGTTCGCGGCGACGCTCCAGGAGAAGCAGGCTTGCGCCAAGCCGGTCGTGATCCGCATCGAGACGCGCTCCGGCCACGGTTCGAGCAACCTGAGCAAGGCCATCGAGGACCTGACAGACCAGTGGTCCTTCATGTTCACCAACATGGGGATCTCGCCGATCTACAAATAGAGAGAGAAGAAGGGGTCAAACCTACGCGATGCCAATTTTGGCATCGCGTAGGTTTGACCCCTTCTGTTTTATTTGATCTCTAGCGCCTTTTCCAGCAGCCCCCGGTATTTGTCCATAAGCTCCTTGTTAAGATTATTCGGAGGCGTTGCGTCGGCCGGCAGGAACGGCTTGTAGGGGTGGGTCTTCGAGTATTCGTCGAACTCTTTCCGCAGCTTGGCCAGCTCCTCTGGCTTCGTCAGGAGATCGATGGCCGAAGCGGCGATGGCCTTGGCCCCGGCATTGAGGCCCTTCCAGGCGGTCGAGCCGTAGAAGCAGGCGACGTTCGACCAGTGGTGGCTGATCGCCCCGGGGACCGAGCCGGGAAAATCGATCGTCGCGGTGGGCGCGATCAAAGTCACGTCGCCGACGTCGGAAGAGCCGCCACCGGTGAATGGCCCTCCCCTCGGCGCGGCGAGCGAGTCCACTTTGGACGGCATGCCTTTTTCCTCGACGCCGAGCTCCTTCTGGAGGGCCTTGGCGAAGGCCTGTTCATCGTCGCTCCAGGCGGGCATACCGACGAGCTCGATATTCTTCTGGATGAGCTCGGCCGCGGCCTTATTGGCATGCCGTTGATGGATGGCGCTGACGACCTGCATCGACGAGAGCTCGACCCCCGCGGCCAGGGCCCCGGCCTTGGCGCAGTTGATGACCCGCTGGTACATGTCCTCGAGTCCTTCGTCCGTATTCCGGACATAGTACCAGACGCTGGCCCTATCGGGGACGACGTTCGGCGCTTCGCCGCCTTCGAGGATGACGTAGTGGATGCGATGGGAGAGGGGGAGGTGCTCACGGAGGAAGTTCGTGGACACATCCATGATCTCGACGGCATCCAGAGCGCTGCGCCCGACCCAAGGCGCGCCGGCCGCGTGCGCCGTCTTGCCCTTGAAGGTGAAGATCGTCGAGAAAAGGGCGTTGCCGCCGACCCCGTATTCGGTGCTGAAGCCGCTCGAGCTGTGGTTGTCGATGACCGCGTCGACGCCCTCGAAGAGGCCGGCCCGGATCATGTAGGGCCGGCTGGCCACGATCTCCTCGGCAGGGGAGCCGAAGACCTTGATCGTGCCCTTGATGCCGTGGGCGTCCATGGCGTCTTTGAGGGCGATCGCCGCCGCGGCCGCGGCTGTGCACATGGTGTTGTGTCCGCATCCGTGGCCGGGCGCTCCCTCGACGACCGGGTCCTTCTTCGGCACCCGCGCTTTTTGTGAGAGCATGGGCAGGGCGTCGAACTCGCCGAGGAGGCCGATGACCGGCTTCCCGGAGCCGTAGGTGGCCACAAAACAGGTCGGCATCCCGGCCAGCCCGCGCTCGACCTTGAAGCCGGCGGCCTCGAGCGTATCGGCCAGGAGCTTCGACGAATTGAATTCCTGGAGTCCGAGCTCGGCGTATTCCCAGATCTTGTCGGAGATCCGGCCGAACTTCTCGACCGCCTCCGGCCGGGCGAGCCAGTCGAGGACGGCCTGCTTCTCTTTGGAGATCTTGGGCTTTGCCGGAGCGCCGGTCGCCGGATTGGGGACCAGGCTCAGGACGAGCAGAAACGCGATGGCTAAGGTGACCAGCTTGGAATGTTTCATGGGCCTCCTATAAGAAGACGGGGTCAAACCTACCTTTTATCACTTTTGTATCCCTCTGTTAACACCCGCAATGGGGACGAGGGCAAAAGTGATGAAAGGTAGGTTTGACCCCCTCCTGCAGGCTTGCCGGGCCCTCACGCCTGTGCTATAACTGATTGGCCAGTATGCGCCTTCCCCGGCCGGGGAGGGCCGCCATCCGAAGGCCGGAACGATAAGCGAGAGAACCATGGTCCGAGTCCGATTCGCCCCCAGTCCGACGGGCTTCCTGCACATCGGGAGCGCCCGGACAGCCATCTTCAATTGGCTCTATGCCCGCCATTCCCGGGGCAAGTTCCTGCTCCGCATAGAGGACACGGACCTCAAGCGGTCCGAGAGCCGGTTCCTCGACGAGATCCTCGAGGACCTCAAGTGGCTCGGCCTCGACTGGGACGAGGAACCCCTCTTCCAGAGCAAACGTTTCGGCGTCTACCGGGAGAAGGCCGCGGATCTCCTCGCCGCCGGCAAGGCCTACAAGGACGGAGACGCCGTCCTCTTCAAGGTCGAGCCCGGCCGGACGATCGCCTTCGACGACCTCATCCACGGCCGGATCGCCGTCGAGTCGGACACGATCAAGGACCAGGTCATCATCAAGTCGGACGGCTCGCCGACCTACAATTTCTCCTGCGTCGTCGACGATTCCTTCCTCGGCATCACCCACGTCCTTCGCGGCGACGACCACATCAGCAATACGCCCAAGCAGATCATCTTCTATGAGGCCTTCGGACTGACCCCTCCGCGCTTTGGCCACATGCCGCTCATCCTCGGGACGGACGGGGCCAAGCTGTCCAAGCGCCACGGCGGCGTCTCCGTCGAAGAGTACAAGCGCGAGGGTTACCTGCCCGAGGCCTTGGCCAACTACCTCATCCTTCTCGGCTGGGTGCCCAAGGACGGCCGCGAGGTCCTGCCGCCCGAGGAAGCCGTCAAGGTTTTCGAGATCTCGGAGATGAACGACGTCCAGGCCAAGTTCGACCTCCAGAAGCTTCGCTGGCTCAGCGCCGAGTACATCATGAAGTCCTCGAACGCGCGCCTCATCCCCCTCGTCAGGCATTGCCTCGACACGGCCGGCATCCCGATCGCCGACTTCTCCGACGCCTATCTCGCCAAGGTCCTCGACCTCTACAAGGTCCGGGCGAAGACCCTGAGCGAGTTCCCGCCCATGATCGATTGTTTCTTCCGCGAGGATTTCCCCTTCGACGAGGAGGGGCGCAAGCACCTGGAGAAACCCGAGAGCCGCGATTACCTGCGGATCCTGGCCGACCGGCTGGCCGGGATCACGGATTTCTCGCACGCCACGATCGAGGTCGTCTTCCGCGAATTCGCCGAGGAGCGCGGCATCAAGCCCGGCCCGATCATCCACCCGGCCCGCATGGCCGTCAGCGGGAAGACCAAGGGCGCGGGCTTGTTCGAGATGATGGAAGTCCTCGGCCGCGAGCGCGTCGTCGCCCGCATGAGGAGAGCCATCAATGGCTGACGAAACCCCGACCCCCAAGCCCCGATCCAACTTCGTCCGCGACATCATCGATGAGCACCTGCGGACCGGCCGGTTCACGACGGTCCATACGCGCTTCCCGCCGGAGCCGAACGGCTATCTCCACATCGGCCACGCCAAGTCGATCCACCTCAATTTCGGCCTGGCCCGCGACTACAAGGGCCTCTGCAACCTGCGCATGGACGACACCAACCCCGAGACCGAGGACATGGAGTACGCCAACTCCATCAAAGAGGACGTCCGCTGGCTCGGCTTCGACTGGGACGACCGCGAATATTACGCCTCCGACTACTACCAACAGCTCTACGATTGGGCCGTCGTCCTGATCAAGAAGGGCGTCGCCTACGTCTGCGATCTGACCGTCGACCAGGTCCGCGAGTACCGGGGCACCGTGAACAAGGCCGGCAGGCCGAGTCCCTACCGCGACCGCTCCGTCGAAGAGAACCTCGACCTCTTCGCCCGGATGCGGGCGGGCGAGTTCGCCGACGGCTCGAAGACCCTGCGGGCCAAGATCGACATGGCCTCGCCGAACATGCTCCTGCGCGACCCGCTCATGTACCGCATCCGCCGCGAGCACCACTACCGGACGGGCGACGCGTGGTGCATCTACCCGACCTACGACTGGGCCCACGGCCAGAGCGACTCCATCGAGGGCGTCACCCATTCGATCTGCACCCTCGAGTTCGAGGTCCACAGACCCCTCTACGACTGGTACCTCGACCAGCTCGGCGTCCATCATCCCCAGCAGATCGAGTTCGCCCGGCTCAACCTGAGCCACACCGTTCTCAGCAAGCGCCGGCTCCTCGAGCTCGTCGAGGGCGGCCTCGTCAGCGGCTGGGACGACCCGCGCATGCCGACGATCTCCGGCTTCCGGCGGCGCGGCTTCACCCCCGAGGCCATCGCCAATTTCGCCGACGTCATCGGCGTCGCCAAGGACAACAGCATCGTCGACCTGCCGCTCCTCGAGATGTGCGTCCGCGAGCACCTGAACAGGACGGCGCCGCGGGTCATGGCCGTGCTGCGGCCGCTCAAGGTCGTCATCACCAACTACCCCGAGGACAAGGTCGAGGAATTCGACTGCGTCAACAATCCCGAAAACGCGGCGGCCGGGTCGCGCCAGGTCCCGTTCGCGCGCGAGCTCTGGATCGAACGCGACGACTTCATGGAGGACCCGCCGTCGAAGTTCTATCGGCTCTCGCCTGGGAAAGAGGTCCGCCTCCGCTACGCCTACTTCATCAAGTGCGAAGAGGTCGTCAAGGATTCGGCTGGGAACGTCGTCGAGCTCCGCTGCACCTATGACCCGGCGACGAGGGGAGGGGACAATCCGCCCGATGGCAGAAAGGTCAAGGCCACTCTCCATTGGGTCTCGGCGCGGCACGCGATCGACGCCGAGGTCCGCCTCTACGGCACGCTCTTCACCGTCCGGGACCCGGCGAGCGTCGCCGAAGGCATCGATTGGAAAGCTACGCTCAACCCCAAATCGCTCGAGGCCGTCAAGGACGCCAAGCTCGAGCCGGCCCTGGCCTCGGCCGTCCCCGAGAGCCGCTGGCAGTTCGAGCGGATGGGCTATTTCTGCGCCGACCGGCGCGATTCGAAGCCCGGCGCCCTCGTCTTCAACCGGACCGTGACTTTGCGCGACGAGTGGACCCGGCTGGTCAGTTCCGGCCGCGAGAACAAGTAATCCGGTCATGTCCTCTCTGACAGATCCTCGAGATCCCCCGGATAAGACCGCCGCGGAAAAAGACAAGGTCGTATGGGCGCTTAAAGAGCGTGTCAAAGAGCTGACCGCCCTCCACGGCGCGGCCCGCGTCCTCGAGCACGCCGGAAGAGCGCCGGCGATGATCTTAAAGGAGATCGTCGCCCTCCTGCCCCCGGCCTGGCAGTATCCGGAAATTGCCGCCGCCAAGATCAGCCTCGGCACCGTCGAAACGGCGACGCCCAACTTCGCTCGGACCCCCTGGTCGCAGACGGCCGCGTTCTCCGCCGGTGAAGGAGCGGAGGGTCTGATCGAGGTCGTTTACCTCGAGGACAAACCGGCGATCTTCGAAGGGCCCTTCCTGAAGGAGGAGCGGGCGCTCATTCAATCGCTGGCCCAGATGCTGGCGTCCTATTTCGAGCGCCAGGCGGCCGAGGAAAAGGCCAGGAACGCCTATAACGATCTGGAATGTCAGGTCCGAGACCGGACCGCCGACCTCGAGCGGACGAACCAGACCCTTCGGGACGAGATCTCCGAGCGTTTGAGGGCGGAGGAAGCCATCAGGCATTCCCAAGCGCAGCTCAGGCGCCTGACCACTGAACTGACCCTGGCGGAGGAACGGGAACGCCGGGCCATCGCCTCCGACCTTCATGATCATATCGGACAGGCGCTGGCCGTGATCCGGGCCCGCCTCCGGCAGATGCAAAGCAATGCCGTGTTCAGCGGCATGGAAAAGGACATCGAAGATACGCTCGAACTCCTGGACCAGACCATCCAGAGCACCCGGACCCTGACCTTCGAGATCAGTCCGCCCGTGCTTTATGATCTGGGCCTGGAACCGGCCCTCCAGTGGCTCTGCCGGCAGTTTCAAAAAAAGCACGGGCTCCGGGCGGAGATGACGTCCGAGGGATCGGGCCCGCTCGTCCCCGACGATATCCAGATCACCGTTTTCCGTTCGGTCCAGGAGCTCCTCCTGAACGCCGCCAAGCATGCCCGGGCCTCTACCGTGCAGGTCCACCTGGACCGGATGCCGGCCGCGCTCAGGGTCGAGGTCCGGGACGATGGCGGGGGTTTTGACACCTCCCGCGAAGGGGCCTCGATGGACGATCACGGAGGGTTTGGATTATTCAGCATCAGGGAGCGTCTGAGAGTCCTGGGCGGCGCCCTCAGAGTTGCATCTTCACCGGGCCGGGGGGCCGCGTTTATCCTGGAGGTGCCTCTGGCCGGAAGTGCCGGGGTTGGAGGGAAACCGTGATCGTCCGGATCCTTATCGCCGACGATCATAAGATCATCGTGGACGGCCTGCGCAGCCTTCTCGAAAAAGACAGCGCCCTGAAAGTGATCGGACAGGCCTCCGACGGGCTGTCCACGGTCCGCCTGGCCGCGGATCTCTCTCCCGACCTGGTCATCATGGACATCTCCATGCCCGGGCTGAACGGCATCGACGCCACCCGTCGGATCCTGGAGGCGAATCCCCGGGTGAAGATCATCGCCCTGTCCATGCACAAGGACGGCCGCTACATCGCCGAGGCGCTCAAGAGCGGAGCGATGGGCTACTTGTTGAAAGAATCGGCTTTCGATGAGCTCACCGCCGCCATCCGAACCGTCATGAAAGGGCAGTGCTACCTGAGCGCCTCCATCGCCGACGTGGTGATCAAGGACTATATCCGCCATCTGGAGAAAACGGGCTCGGGGGTCTTTTCCGTCCTGACCCCCCGAGAACGGGAGGTCCTTCAGTCTCTGTCCGAAGGCCTGTCCACGAAAGGGATCGCGGCCAGCCTGGGGGTCAGCGTCAAGACCGTGGAAACCTACCGGGTCCAGATCATGGAGAAGCTGGACATCCACAGCGTCGCCGAGCTCACCAAGTACGCCATCCGAGAGGGGATCACTTCCCTTTAGACCTCCCGCCCGGCCGCTTTTCCCCGGCCGATGTCTCAGGTATTTCGAAGCGATAACGTCCGTTTTCCCCGATTGTCGTTCCCGCCGGCCCGGCCGTATATTTCCAACGTTTTTAACGGGCGCCTGCGCGAGTCTGCCCAGGAGGTATTCGAGATGTTCGATACTGGCAACACGGGATTCATGCTTGTGGCGACCAGCCTGGTCATGCTCATGACCCCGGGGCTGGCGTTCTTTTACGGCGGCCTCGTCGGCCGCAAGAACGTGCTGGCGATCATGATCCAAAGCTTTTTGTCCATGGGCTGGACCTCGGTCATTTGGTTCACGGTCGGCTACTCCATGTGTTTTTCCGGCGACGTCGGCGGCATCATCGGGAACCTCAAGATGGCCTTCCTGCACGGGGTGACGCCTGAGGCGGTCCTATCACCCACCAACAACATCCCGCTCCTCGTGTTCATCGCCTATCAGATGATGTTCGCGATCATCACCCCGGCCCTGATCACGGGCGCCTTCGCCAACCGGGTCCGTTTCACGGCCTACATGGTGTTCCTGACGGTCTGGCTGCTTTTCGTTTACTTCCCGGCCGTCCATATGATCTGGGGCGGAGGGCTTCTCCAGAAGTGGGGCGTCCTGGACTTCGCCGGAGGGATCGTCGTCCATGCCATAGCCGGCATGGCGGCTTTGGCCGCCGTCTTCTTCGTCGGCCGGCGCAAGGTCAGCGAGAAAGGCCCTCACAGTATTCCCCTGGTCGCTCTCGGCACCGGGCTGCTGTGGTTCGGGTGGTACGGGTTTAACGCCGGGAGCGAGCTCCGCGTCGACCATATCACCTCGCTGGCGTTCCTCAATACGGACACCGCCGCATCGTTCGCCGCCGTCACCTGGCTGCTCATGGCCTGGGCCTTCGAGAAGAAACCCAAATTCCTGGGATTGCTGACGGGCTCCATCGCCGGCCTCGCGACCATCACTCCGGCCGCCGGCTACGTCACCGTCCCCGTCTCGGCCCTGATCGGGATCACCGCCGGGATCGTCTGCTACGCGGCGATTTCCTGGAAAAACAAGATGGGTTGGGACGACGCCCTGGATGTCTGGGGGGTCCACGGAGTCGGAGGCACTCTCGGGATCCTGCTCCTCGGGGTTTTCGCGACAACGAAGGTCAACCCGGGAGGGGCCAATGGCCTTCTCTTTGGCGGGACCTCCTTTTTCTTCAAACAGTCCGTGGCCGTGATCGGCTTCAGCGCCTATGCTTTCATTTTCACCTATGCCGCGCTGTTCCTTATCAATAAGATCACCAAGGTCAGGATCACGGCCGAAGAGGAGAACATGGGCCTGGATTCGGTCCTCCACGGAGAAGAAGCGTACCTGCCCGATTGATAGCGACCAGGAGTGTTGAGGTGGGACGACCATGAAGGCACTTAGGCGGCTGGGCGCTGTCGGCCTGGTGCTCCTTTCGACCGTCGCTCTGACTGTTGCCCTGTCAGGCGAGACGGGCCCGGAGCCGGTAACGGGAAGCGCATCTCTCGGGACCTTCAACCGCTACATCTTCCGGGGATACCGGCTCGGCAGGGACAGCATCGTTTTCGAGCCCGTTCTATCGGTGTCCTACCGAGGATTCTCGGCCACATTTTGGGGCAACGTCGACATGAGGGAAAAGGCCACGCCCTGTTTCGCTCCGGACAGGCCCGGCCGGAAAAGCTTTAATGAAACCGACCTGACGCTCTCCTATACGCACAGTCTGGGAAGGTTCGGATTAACGGGCGGTTTCATTTATTATGGAACGAAATATACGGCCGAAACGCAGGAGCTTTATGTCGGAGCCAGCCTGGACGTCCCGGGGAAACCGTCCTTGATGATCTACCGCGACATCGACGCGTATCCGGGGACCTATTTCCTTTTGTCCCTGGCCCATTCCGTGGCCTTGAAAAAGGGGATAACCCTCGACCTGGGCGCGTCGGCCGCCTATTTTTCGGGGTCGGCCGATTATTGGAGGACCTACCTGCCGAGCGCCGGAAGCTACGCGGGAGAAAAGTACCGGGCGTTCCACGACGGTATGATCAAAGCCGGGCTGACATTCGCCCTAGCCAAGAACCTCGGCCTCCAGGCCGGAACACAATTTTGCTTTCCTCTCTCGGCGGCAGCCAGGAGAACAATTGACGGACATTCCTATAATATCAATGGCCATCTCGCGAGCGTCCTCGTATTCGGGACGACCCTGACGTTCAGCTTCTAGCCGGATTCGGGCCATGGCATTCCTTGCCTTTTAGGGGGTTTTCCGCTATAAATTAGTGGCCTTTTTGGGCCCTACGTGCCTGTAGCTCAGCTGGATAGAGCGTTGGACTCCGGATCCAAAGGTCGGAGGTTCGAATCCTCTCAGGCACGCCACGTTTTTACCCGTCTCGCCAATACTCAAAAAGAGCTTGACTATTGTTATTATTTGTCATAGTATGTCGATATAAATCGACTTACTATGACAGATAACCATTATATTGCAGGCAAAGGGGAAGATCCCATGTTCGTCGATATCCGAAGCCGCATCCAGCCTGAGATCTTCGATTATCAGACCCTGACCGATGCCCTAAAGGACTTGTCCTCCCCCAGAGACAAGATTACGCGCCTGCTCAGGGAGGGGGTTATCATCAGGGTCAAGAAGGGATTATACGTTTTCGGGGACAAGTACAGAAGGCATCCGTATTCCAGGGGACTGCTGGCCAATCTCGTCCATGGCCCCTCCTATGTCTCTCTCGATTATGCGCTCGCTTATTACGGGCTTATCCCGGAGAGGGTCGAGGCTTTGACGTCGGTCACGCCGAATCGTTCGCGCAGGTTCAGCACGCCGGTGGGCCTCTTCATCTATCGTCAGATCCCCGCTCGGGCTTATGAGGCCGGCGTGGTCCGCGTGGAAGGGGAGCACGACCAGGCGTTCCTGATCGCCTCTGCCGAAAAGGCCCTGGCCGACAAGATCGTTTCGGTGCGCGGCGCCCCTATCGCGTCCATCGCGGAGATGGGCCGGTTCCTTGAAAAGGACCTGCGGATCGACGCCGTCGCCATCCGCTCCTTGTCCGCCGAGAGGATCGACGAATTCGCCGGACGCTACCGCTCCCTGAAGCTAAGGCGCCTGAGCGGGTACTTGAGACGGCTCCAAAGATCCAAGGAGGTGACCCCGAATGAATGAGGTCGTCAGTCAGATCCTGGCCACGTATGAGATCCGTTCACTGGAGGATTCTCTGCGGGCCCTCAGGGAGGTTATGCAGGAGATCGCGCTTCTCGGCCTCTGGCGGAGCAAGTTATTCGAAAGGGCCGCTTTCTACGGGGGCACGGCGCTCCGGGTGCTTTACGGGCTCGATCGCTTCTCCGAGGACCTGGATTTCTCGCTCCTGGAAAAGAGCGGGAGTTTCGACCTGGCCGACTACAGCGAAGCCCTGAAGAGAGAGCTTGCGTCCTTCGGGTTCGCCGTCGAGATCGAGAGCCGGCCCAAGCCGGCCTCTGCGGCCATCCAGTCCGCCTTCCTCAAGGCCGACACGCGGACCCAGATGATCACCGTCGAGTTCGATAGGGGCCTCGTCCAGCAGGTCCCTCGGAACCAGGTGCTGAAGATCAAACTGGAGATCGACACCGATCCGCCACCGGGATTCTCGACGGAGACACGATACCTCCTCCGGCCGGTTCCGTTCGCCGTCAGGACGTTCAGCCTGCCCGATCTCTTTGCCGGGAAGATGCATGCCGTTCTCTGCCGCGAATGGAAGAGCCGGTTCAAGGGCCGGGACTGGTACGATCTTGTCTGGTTCGCGGCCTATCACCCGGAGCTGCGCCTCTCCCATCTCGAACAGAGGATGCGTCAGACAGGCCATTGGACGGGGCCGACGCCTTTGACGGCAGCGGAGTTTCGCGTCCTTCTGACGCGGAGGATCGACAGCGCCGACATCGACCAGATCCGTCGCGAGGTCGAGCCCTTCGTCAAGGACACGGCCTCTTTGGCGATCTGGTCGAAGGAATTCTTCATGGACGTCGCTTCCCGGATCAAGATCGTTTAAAATAGCCCAAAGGTCGGAGGTCCGAATCCTCTCGGGCACGCTTTATGATATGGGCCACGAACTCTATCTGGGCTTATCATACAATTCCCTCGTGACGAGAGCCAACCTCTTCTCTTCCACCCTGACGCCTTTGAAATGGCCCCAGTTCATGGCCAGGTAGACCAGGGGATGGCGCAAGTTCGCCGGAAGCCGCCTCAGGATTGACCAGGGGCTGTAGAATTCCTTCCGGGCTCTTATTTTACCGACCATCAATTCATAAGGCGACATGCTCTTCGGCTGAAAGACCACGGTGCTGTGGTCATAGTATTTCCAGTCGTCGGTGAGCAACCGACCTTCCTCCTTCATTTTCCGGAAAGTCTTCGTCCCTGGGTACGGCGTAAGAACATTGAAGGCGACCGAGTGGACTTTGTTCTTGAGAAGGAATTTGACAGTCTCATCAAAGACGTCTTTCGTGTCTTCATCAAAACCGAAAATCATCGAGGCCAAGACGAATATTCCGGCCCGATGCACTTTCTTCAGACCATTTTCCAATCCTCGAAGTGAGCTGAAAGACTTCCGCATGGAGCTCATCTGGGACTCCTTGACGCTTTCGAGTCCGACGAACAGGCCGGTACAGCCGCTTTGGGCGGCCAGCTTAAGCAGTTCGTCGTCCTTGACCAGGAGGGAGATGGATGACTGTCCAACCCAGGAGATTTTGAGCGGTTTGAGGGCGGCGAAGAGCTCCTTGGCATAGCTCGGATGCCCAATGATATTGTCATCAAGGAACATGAAGATCTTTTTGCCCGACTCCTTGATATCCCTCACGACATTTTCGATGGGGACATGGCGGATCTCTTTGCCGAAAAGATCCGTGACGCAGCAGAAATCACAATGGTAAGGACAACCGCGGGTGGTCAAGATAGGCACCATACCGAAAAGGTGGCGCTTGGTGATCTTGCTGAAGTCCTTGGGCACATATGTCGAAAGGTCAGGCCGTGGATTATGATAGATCTTCTTAAGACAGCCCTTTTGATAGTCTTCGAGCAATTCAGCCCATGTCCCTTCGGCTTCGCCGATCACTACGGAATCGCCATATGGCGCGGCCTCATCAGGAAGCAGCGTCGGATGCACTCCGCCCAGAACAACCGTCTTCCCTCTTTTCTTGAATTCCCGGGCAAGCCCATAGGCACGGGAGGCATTCGACGTCATGAAACTGATCCCGACAAGATCGCAGTCCTGCTCGAGGTTGATGTCTTCAGCTTCTTCATCAATCGTAACGACCTGATGCTCCTTGGGTGTCAGGCCCTGGAGGATGAATAACGCCAGCTGCGGCATCAACATTTGCTTGTTAGTCTTTTCGTTCGGGTCAACCGACGGGGATACGAGCAAGATCTTCATCTGTTTTATTCTATTCTTATCAAAATTACGTCCTGGAAAGCCTGCAGACGTGCGTTTGCGCCCTGTACGGCCCGCATGAGAGACTTAGGCGATCTTCAGATGCGCCATTGGGCCGGATTATAGCCGAAAAGACGCCTCGCGGGCTAGGCCCCCCATCCTGGCCCTCCTCCGGAGGTAATCGCACCATTGCGAGGTCTTCACCCTGACGCAGGCCACGTCATCCGTGATCTCCAGGCCAAGTCGTCGTTTTCGTTGATTCGGATATGCCTATGTGCTATAGGTCAAAGCGTCTTTAATTGAGGGGAATATGAATCAGAGGAGAATTGTGAGCCAAGCAAGAAGCTTTCCGGGCATATGCCTTTGTATTTTGACTGTATTCTTGTCCTCCATACTCGCTTTCGCAGCGAAACGAAAAAGCACGCTCCAAATGCCTGAAGGCTCCGCGGGAGTCATCGCCTATGGTTCTTTGATCTCCCTGCCGAGCATGGAAGAGACGCTGGGGCACAAATATAAGGGCTCGACCTACGAAGTCCATCTCAGGGGCTACGAGAGGGTCTGGACATGCGTTCGCCCATTCAACGATCCCCAAGCGATCGCGGCGGGCGCTAAAAAGATCGATGCGTATTTCCTGCGCGATACGGAACGAGTTCCAATCATCGGAGCCGCGGAGCTGAATATCCATCCCAAGAAGAAGGGCTGGATCAACGGCATTTTGTATCTGATCACCAACGAAGAGCTGCTCAGCCTCGACAAAAGGGAGCGCGGCTATCGGAGAGTGGACGTGACCGACAGGATCGAGGAATTCCGTTTCCGGGGAGGGAAGGTCTACGTCTATGAGGGCCTTCCCGGATCTCCCGCGGCCTCGTCCGCGGACAAGGGAACTATCATTTTGATAAAAGAATTCTTTGACCTGGTGACCGGGGCCTGCGACTCGAGAGGGAAGGATTTTCGCGACGAGTTCGACAAGTCCACAAGGCCGTGCGCATTCCCTGTTTTGTCCTATAAGAACATCGTCTGGGAAAAGGCCAAGTAGCCAAGCGTTTTTTGGCAGAGACCGCCAACTCGAATATTCAAGGCTTCAATTTGGCGAACTTGAGGTTCAAGACCCTGCCCGTCGAGATCAGGAATCCGGTGATCACGCCGTTCCCGTCCCTCTGGAACTGGATCTTGGCGAAGCCGCCGGCCAGGAATAGGTCCTTCTTCTGGGCCACGGCCGGTGTCCCCTCGCCGCGTCTGTCCAGGACGGAGAGCGCTCCGGATTTGATGATGATGTCGTAGCGGGTATCCAGTTCCCCGGAGTAGTACGGCCCCACATATTCCTTGAGCGTGTCCTCCGTCGGCGAAAAAGGCACCATCCATTCCCCGACGACCGTCGGCTGGTTTGTGACGGCAACGGTCATGGTCTTGTAATGCGTTCCCACCTTATCCGAAAAGCTGACCCGGACGCTATCCGGGGCGTCCTTCATCGTGAATTCCGTCGGGGCGATCGGAACCAGCTCCGATTTGTTGTCCTCAGATCGGACGTACATCAGCTTATCTTTTTCCAAGACGATCTTCCGCACGGCCTGGGTGGCCTCGATCCAGTACGTCCCCTGAAAGACCTCCAGGCTCTTCGCCGGCAGGCTGAACGGTTTCGGCGCCGGCTTTTCTGCTGAGGGCTTGGCGCCCGCGGGAG
This sequence comes from Candidatus Aminicenantota bacterium, assembly GCA_963743205.1. Classification (GTDB taxonomy): domain Bacteria; phylum Acidobacteriota; class Aminicenantia; order Aminicenantales; family Saccharicenantaceae; genus RBG-16-66-30. The sequence continues at coordinate 21,413 of CAVUOW010000005.1, read as the reverse complement.
CGGGTTCTTGCTGCTTGAGCCGCGCGGCCAGATAGATGTCGGCGATCTGGCGCGACATGGTTCCCGGGTTGAACGACGCGAGATTCGAGAAGATCGCCACGCCGAATCTCTCGCCCGGGAAGAACATCACGTTGCTGCGGAATCCGGCATCTCCGCCGTCGTGACCGATGAACTTCAGCCCTTTGTATTCATCCACCACGATCCCCCGGCCGTAGGGGATCTCGGAGCCGTTGGTTAGGACGCCCTTGGTCAGCATACGGTCCATCACGGCGGCGCCGCCGACCCTCTTGTCTTCGAAGTTGCGCATCCAGTTGGCCATGTCTTCCACGGTGGTGAAAAGGCTGGTGGCCCCGACGTTGGCGTAGTTGAGGACACTCTGCGCGAATCCCTTCGCCGGGTCCCCCTCGTAGGAATAGGCCCGGTTCCTGACGATTTCCTTGTAGTCCATATGAAAATGGGTCGAAGTCATCCCCAGGGGCTTGAAGATGTTCTCCCGGGTCCAATCGGTAAAGGGTTGACCGCTTACCCGGGCGACGATCTCGGCCAGGAGAGTGAATCCGGAGTTGCAGTAGAGATAGCGCTCGCCGGGGGGAAAATTCAGCTCCCGCTGGCGCTTGAGGCGGTCCATGATGTCGGATTGCGTGATGACGTCATCCATCCGCCATCCCGACAGGACCAACAGATCCCATTGGTCCCGGAGCCCGCTCGTATGGTTAAGGAGATGCCGTATCGTGATCGTCTTCCCGAAATCGGCCAGCTCGGGGACATATTTGCGGATATCGTCGTCCGCGGACAGCTTGCCCGCCGCTTCCAGCATCGTGATCGCCATGGCCGTGAATTGCTTGGATACGGAGGCGACGTGGAAGACCGTCGACGGCGTGATCGGAACGCCGTATTCCAGCTGGGCGCTGCCGAAGCCCTTGCGGTAGACGACCATCCCGTCCTTGACGATGGCCACGGCCGCTCCCGGCGAATCGAGGGAATTCCACTGTTCGAAAAGCTTGTCGACTTTGGCCGCGGGGGCCGGGTCATCGGCCGGGAAGGCGGGGACGGCCCAGAACAGGGCGATCACGATCAGGACCGCCATCAATAAGGTCGTTTTCTTCATGATGCCTGACTCCTCAGCGGCTGATTCGTACGCCCCGTAATACGAGCCGGAGGGGCGGTTGTTTCTCGCCCCGCCGCCAACTCTCCGCTGGCTGGAAATTAATCAAACCGCGCGAGCCTTGCGGACGGCGGACTGATAGCGGCACCAGGGAGAGTTGTGGAAACACTTAGACGAAAATGTCCTTGTCGTAGCCGATCTTGACGAGGTCGATCCTGGCCGGGTCCGCCGTGCCCAAGTGATACTTGGTGTCGGCGATAAGGATGTGCTTGGCCGGCGGGTTGAGCGGACGGTCGTCGCCGAAATACTCTCGCCGGATGGCCTCGATGATCCGTAGGCCGGTGGCGTCCACGGCCACCGGGTCGAAGCCCATCAGGATGCCGTAGTATTTCCAAACATATTTGGGATTAAAGCTGTGCGGCCCGAAGCTGTGGAATTGCGGCGTGAACATCACCAAGACGTTGAGCCGGGTTTTGCCCTTGACGATCGGCAGGTCCCAAATCGAGGCCAGGTCGGCGCAGGAATCCGGATGGATGGTGATCGGCTCCGGGATGAACATGATGTAATTCTTGATCAGCGAACCGACGCCGGCCCAATGGTGGGAGCGCATGGGGCGGGCATTGATCAGGGCCGTCGATTTCAGGAAGATCGGGTTCTGGAGAACGCCGAGGTCATCGATGCTGACGTTGTTTTCCTTGACACCGGCCTCGAGGACCCGCTTCTTGAGCGCGTTCTGCACCTGGGGCGTCGTCTGGAGGTAGCCCCAGCGGTTGTTCTTGATGCCGACGATGTCGTCGGGCTTGATGATCGTCTTCCAGGCGCTCTGCGGATCGGGCTTGCCGGTCAGGGTCTTGAGGCCGGTGTCGAGCATCTCCTGGACGATATCCTGGCGGGGCTGCACGTTTTCGTCGAGGACGTTGATGTCCCGGAGCAGTACGACCCGGCTTTTCCCGGCCGGCCCAGGGGCCGTCCCCTCCTGCGCGGAAAGGAGCAGGGGAGCGGCGATGGCCGCGGCGGAGGCGCTTTTGATGAATTCGCGACGGGTGATGGATCGTCGGAGCTTCATGACGGTCTCCCTTTCATTCCTTGATTCTGGCCAGCATGTCGCGGATCGAAGCCGCGTCCGGTGCGTTGAGGACGATGCTGACGAGGCCGCCCCGGCGCTTGATTCCCGACCAGCGGCCTCCCTCCATCTGCCGGATCCCGTCCTTCGCGCCGCCGAAAATCTTCTCGGCGAATTGCCCCGCGGCAGCTTCGGCCCGCGGCGTGTCGGGATACTGGATAAGAAGGAGAAACAGCGACGAACCCGGCGTCCGGTACTTGGCCAGCGTGGCGGGCGTATCGGCTTCGATATTCAAAACGTTCTCGTTGGACACGAAATGGAAGCTGTTCAGCCAAATGTAGTGATGGAAATAACGGACGGTTTCGGGCTGGAGGTTTTCGGGAGGCAGGAGGGCCAGGATGGGGGGAAGCGGGCCCTCGTCCTTGATCGCCCCGGCGATCGCCCGTCCCAGACTGGTGACGGCGTTCTTCGACGCCGGAGTCTCGGGATAGGCCAGGACGGAGACGTAGAACCTGCCCTTCCAGAACGTCAGGAGCCCGGCGGCATATTCGCTGCCCTGGCCGAAATCCTTCTCGTTCGTCTCCCGCGTATGGGCGAAGACGCCGAAGGCATCGAAGGACGAACCCATGTCGAAGATGTCGACGGCGATCTCGTTCTCGGACGCGTCTTGGTATTTCACGGCCAGCGAGCCTTTGAAGTTGTAAGACAGGTAGAGCTCCGCGCCGCCGTCGATGTAGTTCGAAAGGGTCTTGGGAGAATAGGTTCCCGGCGGCTCGACCCTGTTCCAGCGATCGACCTTGTCAGGCAGGGCCTTGACGAACTCGGTGATGGACTGCGGCATGGCGGTCATCCTCGTCCCGGCAGTCAGCCCGGCGAGCAAAGCCAGAAGGACCACCGGACTCCGACGGACTGTCTCTTTCTTGATCGCGGCTTTCACGATATCGTCATGGTAACAAAACGGAAGGGGAAATTCAAAAGGCCGATCCTCCCGTATTGCCAATGGCCCACCGTTTCCTTAGAATGAAAGAAGGCCTGGCGGGCGCCGCATCAATCGTCGCCCGCAGACTTCCCGGGAGGGACACATGAAAAAGAACAGCTGTTTGATGGCCATAATCCTGGCTCTCTCGATCGTCGGCTCCATGAGCCTGTCCGCGCAGAATCCCCAAGCCGCGCCCTCTCAGAGTGAGCAGATGGACAAGCTGTTCGACTTCTGGAACCGGCTCGACCAGCCCGGTTTCGCCGTGGTCGTGGTCAAGCAAGGCCAGGTCGTCTACCAGAAGGTCTTCGGCCTCGCTTGCCAGGAGCACGCCGTCCCCATCGCTCCGAGCACCCTGTTTAACACCGCCACCCTGGCCCAAGCCTTCGTCGGCCAAGCGGTCGCCATGCTGGAGAAGCAGGGACGGCTGAACCTGAACGATGACGTCCGGAAGTTCATCCCCGAGCTTCCCGATTTCGGGACCCCGGTCAAGCTCCGCCATCTCGTTTATCAGACAAGCGGACTCCGTGACTGGCAGTCGGTGCTCCAGCTGACCGGCCGGAACCGCGAAGAGATCACGATCGACAAAGTCCTCGCGATCGTCAAAGCGCAAAAACAGCTTCTCTTTCCTCCCGGCGACCGATACCAATATGCCGACACGAACTACGACCTTCTGGCCGAGGTCATCAAGCGGGCCACGAAGCAGTCGTTCTCGGATTGGGCCTGGGAGAACATCCTCAAGCCGCTCAAGATGACCCAGTCCCAGTTCCGCGAGAACTCCCGTTCGATCATCGACAACCAGGCTTTCAGCTACAACTTCACGTCGCGCGAGTATCTCCGGGGCATCGACAACCTGTCGCTCGCCGGTTCGCACTCGCTCTTCTCCTCCGTCGCCGAGCTCGCCAAGTGGATCCTGAACTTCGAGACGGGACAGGTCGGCGGGCCGGATGTTGTCGCCAAGATGACCACGGCCGGGACCTTCAACGACGGCAAGGCTTCGGGCTCCTCGTATGGGCTGATGGTCGCGAGCCCGCGCGGCCGGCGGCGTATCTCCCTGACGGGGACATGGGCAGGCTCCGGAGCCGACTTCGCTTATTTCCCCGATGACAAGCTCGGGCTCGTCGTCCTGGCCAACTGGGATTACACGGGCATCGACGGATTCGTCCCGTCCATCGCCGAGATCTATCTTCCGGCTCCAACTCCGCCCGCGGCCGCCAAGCCGGTGCCACCCGCGGCGAAGGCTCCGTCCGCCGTCAAGGTCAGCCCCAAAACGCTCGAGGCATACGACGGCGAGTACCGCCTGGGACCCGGCCAGGTCTTTGTCATCAGCCATGCCGGCGGCCAGCTCCAATTGGGCTTCTACGGCCAGAGGTTTCCACTGACGGCACTCTCGGAGACGGAGTTCTATCTGGACGCCGCTCAGGGAAAGATGACCTTCCAGAAGAACAAAGACGGGAAGGTCACGCAGCTCATATGGAACCAGGCCGGCGAGGACGGGATCGCTCCCAGGATCCTCCGGGTCAGGCCCACGCCGCAGGAGCTTCAGGAATTCGCCGGCGGCTACTTCAACGACGAACTCAACACCCGATTTGGAGTCGAACTGCGCGGAGCCGGCCTCGTGCTCCTTATGCCCGGCCAGCCGGAAGTCCGCCTGGCGCCCGACGAAAAAGACCACTTTGCCGGCGGCTCACCGGCCATCCCGATGATCGTCTTCCAGCGGGACGCGCAGAACCGCGTGACCGGGTTCATCATCGACCGCGACACCGTTCGCGACCTGGTCTTCAAGAAGAGCTGAGCTATTCGATCGCAGTTTAATAGACTCGCTCTTGGCGACCATTTCTTTAAACAGACCGAGGGTCTTCCCCAATCCTTTCTTGCTTCGACAGGTGAGGACATAGATTCCCACCCTGCTCCCGTGCTGGGCGTACGCGACGCACTCATAGTTGCGATAACCCCCGCCGGAGAAGGCCCGGACCTGCGCTTGGGGCCCTGACGTCGTGTTGACGGGGTCGAGTCCCTCAACATGTATCCGCGGGAATTTCTGTTTGAACCTCTTAATATCGTCGGCGATGAACGCCTCAAGAGACTGCAAGGATCCCATTTCTCCGATATTGACATACATGACTTCGGAAGCCTTATTCCAGGAGGAACCCTTTGGATACATGACCGCGTGCGTTCCTTGCGATACGCCGCTCTTGTTGTCGAGGGCCCACCCCTCGGGAGCGGATATTATTATCCCGAGGTCGCCCCCATAGACGATTCCGGATCCCTCTACAGCCCCGTACTGCGGATACGCCGGCTTTTGCCCCTTCCCTCCGCGATTATCGTCTCTTAGTTCTACCCTCACATCCAACTTGACCCACCAGGAAGGGCCCGGAGGTTTCGGGAGGCCCGCTGCGGGGAACTCGGCTTTTAAACGCTGAGCGACTTTAGTATCAGGCCAGGCGAGAACTTCCTCCGCCGCTCCCGATGCTCCAACACGGATGAGAACGGTGAACGGCTCGACGTCCGTTGCGGTGGGGATGTCCGACGTCCACCGGACCATCGCTGGCCCAAGCCACAGAGCGAGGCTGCGCCCGAAAGTCTCGTCGTATCGCTTTCCCCTTTTCAATTTCAGGTTATCTGCCGCGGTTTTGAGGGCGATTTCGAATTCCGTCGGGGCGGTTTTGCGGGTGTCATCCTGAGCAGCGGTTGGCTTGCCTGTTTCTTGACTTAGGCTGAAGGAGGCCCGATCCTCCGTCCCGGCCCAGATTAATGTCCCCAGAACGCAAAGACCCATCAGAAGACTAAGCGTTCTTTTTCCCTTCATGCTAATTCACCCCTTTGATATGTATAAGACTCACAGGGGAGAGAGTCAATCCTGGGGAGTTTCAGGGCGCCTAATATAGAATGGAGACCAGGGCCGATTACGAGCCGTCATTAACAATCTTGGGGCCAGATCGCTAATTCACTAGGAACTTAGGAAAGAAAGCCTTTGCATATCATGCCCCTCTTCCCTATAATAAAGGCACGCTTTACTATGAATGGGCTTATTGTGGCATAGGAAAGGCAGATTATCATGGCAAACCAGCAAGCTAAGCCGGGTGGTCAAGCACGCGCGGGCCGGCTGATAAGGCAGGGAAGTGGCTATTCCGCCTTTATACCTGCCCCCTTGCCGCCGCGGCCTCCTATCGCCCTATCCGGAACGTTGCAGGCGTTATTGTCCAGGGCCGACCGGGAGCTTGGGCGTCTCGATGGATCTATTCAGACCCTCCCAAATCCCGATCTCTTCGTCCTGATGTATGTCCGGAAGGAGGCGGTTTTATCAAGCCAGATCGAGGGCACCCAGAGTTCGTTGCAGGACCTCTTGGCCGCTGAGGCCAAAGTCCTCGCCAAGGAGAACCCGCGAGACGTGGCGGAGGTCGTAAACTATGTCAAGGCCATGAATCACGGCCTGAGTCGCTTGGAGAAGCTGCCTGTCTCCGTTCGTCTTTTCCGTGAGATCCATGAGAAGCTCCTAACAGGCGGTCGTGGATCTACGCTAACGCCTGGTGAGCTCAGGCGCAGTCAAAATTGGATCGGACCTGCCGGATGCACGCTGGCCGAAGCGGCCTTTGTCCCTCCGCCACCCGAAGAAGTGCCGCAAGCGCTTGGCGATCTTGAGAAGTTCCTGCATCAAGATGACGACATGCCGCTCCTGATCAAGATCGGCTTGGCTCATGTCCAGTTCGAGACGATCCACCCCTTTCTGGACGGTAATGGCCGGATTGGCCGGCTGCTGATCACGTTTCTTTTGTGCGAGCGAGGGGTTCTGCAAAAGCCGGTTCTTTATCTCTCATATTATTTCAAGCGCCACCGTCAAGCCTATTATGACCACCTTCAAGCAGTCCGTGATGCGGGCGATTGGGAAGGATGGCTGGCCTTCTTTCTTCGTGGGATTGGTGAGGTGAGCGCTCAGGCTGCAGAGACCGCGCGGCGCATTCTGGAGCTCAGAGAAAGACATCGGACTCTGATCACTGAGCACCTGGGCAGGGCGGCTGGGAACGGCCATCGTGTGCTGGAGCACCTCTATGAGCATCCCATCATTTCGGTTAAAGAGGTTAGGTCAGTTACAGGCACGAGCAATCCAGCGGCCAACCAGCTGGTTCAGAAACTTGTTGAGCAGGGCATAATCAACGAAATCACTGGCCAAAAGAGAAATCGCCGGTTCCGTTATGAAGCATATATTCGGCTTTTTGAAGAGCCGGAACCGACTGTCGCCTCACACGCCTAAATTTCCTTAGGCCTTCCCGGGCTTATCTTGGCGCATTGATCTCAGCTGGTCCTGGATATCGGCCAGCGCCGCCTGGATCTGTTTCATTTTCACCGTCCTCGCCCTGAAGGACAGGCCGACTGTGAGGGCTGCGGCGATGATGAGCAAGGCTTGGAGCCCGATAATGGAGCAGATGCCCCACAGCTCGCTGCGGAATCCCGAGAGAGCCCCGGTGACGCCCGAGGCGAGGAAAGCCGCCGCCAGCAGTATCCAGCTGAAAGCGGTGATGCGTCGCGTGCGCCTGAGACGGGCCTCATCCTGGGCCAGGATGGCCTGAGCCTCCGTTCGAGCGGCGTTCGGAGAGCGGTCGGCCTCCCTGTCCATCTGTTTGAGCAGCTCTTCTCTTAAATCACTGTCTTTTGCCATTTTTCGCCTCCATTTCTTTTTTGAGGGCCAGCTTGGCATAGTAGATTCTCGATTTGACGGTGTTCAGGCCGCAGCCGAGGATATCAGCGACCTGTTGGTATGACATTTGCTCGAGAAAGCGCAAGGCCAGGACTTCCCGATGTGCCGGGTGCAGCCTTTTCAGGCCGTCGTGGATCCTGGCCGCGTCCGCCGGCGAAAAAGTCTCACTGGGCGGTTCATCGGGAAGGATGATGTTGTCATGGAGCTCGCAGGACCTCTTGTTCCTCCTGAGATGCTGAAAGGCCGTGTTGCGGGCGATCCGGTAGAGCCAGGTCGTGAAGCTTTCGATATTCCTGAGCGTGTGTAATTTTCCGATGACCCCGACCCAGGTGTCTTGAACGATATCTTCGGTCATTTCGGGGCTTTCCGACAGATGACTGATAAAATAGCGCAGCCGGCGGGAATACCGTTGGATGAGCTCGGAAAGAGCCTCCCTGTCGCCGACCCGGCAGCGGAGGATCAGGACATTCTCTTCCAGCCGGTCGCTCATGCTCGTTTTGGCCCTCCATATATAAAGATACATAAGAGCTCAATATGTTCAAGGAATCAAAGGTGAAATTTTCTTACAGCACAGGAGCCGGCTGCTTGATCTCCAGGGGGTACTCATCCGTAATCCTGGCATGGTAATTGCTTCAGAACTGGCCAGACCATCGTCAGGAGCCGAGATCCGGAGACAGGGGATGGAATGAATATGACGGATAGGACAACGGTTATGAGGACGGGCACCGTCGCATCGGTCGTGACTTCGCTTTTGGCCGTCTTCATCGCGCTTGCGCCGGCAAGAGGCCGGTCGGATATCCGGCAGGATGGCAGGGTGGACCAGAAGTCGGCCGGTCCCGCGTCCACCGCGTTTGACCCGGCGAAAACCTATCCGGTCGAAGCTCTCAAGGAAGACCTCAAGATCCTCTGGGACATGCTGGAGGAAGGACACGGCGGGCTCGATCGCTATACGCCGGCCGTCGCGCTCAAAAAAAGCTTCGATGCGGCCGGGAACGGGCTGACTGGTCCGCTGACGGAATTCGATTTTTACTCCAGGCTCCTGCCGCTCGTCGCCGAGATCAAGGACGGGCACACCCGTCTGATGCTCTCCCAGGCGGCCGGCGCCGACCTCGACGCCCAACCCGTCTTCTTTCCCTTCGGACTCCGCTTCCTGAGAGACAAGGCCTACGTCTTCAGGAACCTGAGCTCGGATGCGGGAATCAAGGACGGTGCGGAACTCCTGGCCATCGACGGGACGCCGATCATGGATGTCGTCTCGGCGCTTCTCCCGCTCATTCCGAGCGACGCCGGGATCCGGACCAGCCGGCTCCGGCGCCTCGAGAATCCGACGACATTCGGTCGGCTCCTGGCCCTTCGGTCCGGCCGGCGGGAATCCCGACGGATGCGCTTCCGGCCGTTCCCGGGCGGGGAGGCACAAGAGCGCGCGATACCGGGCATCACGGCGGGCGACATCGTCCGGCTCCTCCCGGAGAGATACCCGGCGGCGGCCGAGCGCCGCCCGACCTACGAGCTGTCCTTCAAGGGATCGACGGCCGTTCTGACGATCCGGAGCTTCGGCGACGATCCGGACCAGGCGAAGCCGCGGTATCCGGAATTCCTGACCGAGACGTTCCGCTCTCTGGCGGAAAAAAAGACCCCGAACCTGATCATCGACCTGAGGGGCAACGGCGGCGGGCAGGACGACTACGGCAAGTTCCTCTTCGCCCACATCATGGAACGTCCATTCCTTTATTACTGGGCCCTCGAGACAAAGAAAGACCGTTACGACCTCTTCCGCTTCACGGACGAATCCGCGGCAGGGGCCGAAGAGCTGGCCAAACCGCTCAGAAAGAACGCGCGCGGCGGATTCGACGTTATCGGCCATCCCAACCGCGGCCTCCAGATGCCCAGGGAACCCCGGTTCGCCGGGCGGGTGGCCATCCTCATCGACGGCGGCAGCTTCTCGGCGACGGGGGAGACGACGTCCGCCTTCCACTACTACAAGAAGGCCGCGTTCTTCGGGGAGGAATGCGGCTCCGGCTACTACGGCAACACCTCGGGATTCATGGTCACGGCGACACTCCCCCACACGCATATCCAGATCCGCATCCCGCTCGTCCTCTACACGATGGCCGTCGACGGCTATCCCAGGGACCGCGGCATCGTTCCCGACGTCCCCGTGACGCCGACGATCGAAGACCTTCTGGCGGGCCGGGATCCGGTGATGGAGCGGGCCCTGCTGTTCCTGGAAAAGGGCCGCTAGATTCGTGGCCGAAGATCCTGGCCCGGGAAGCGGGAGCGGGCGCCGGCGGATAGAGCTAAAAGATGATCTGAATCGGCGAAAAGCTGTCCGTTGTGGTGCCGTTGCCGAGCTGGTAATCGTAATTGTGGCCCCAGGCCCAGATGATTCCGTCGGCGGTGATCGCGACCGTGTGATAGAAGCCCGCGCCCACGGTGACGACAGACGAGATCCCCAGGACAGGAACCGCGATCGGACGATCCGTGTTCGTTCCGTCGCCGAGCTGACCATAGAAGTTATACCCGCAGGCCCAGAGCGTCCCGCCGTCGATCAACGCGATCGTGTCATGGGCGCCCGCGTCCGCCGCCACAACGGATGTCAGGCCGATCGCTTCGGCCGGAGTCGGGAAGACCGTCGGCTGATCTCCAATGCCGAGCTCGCCGTAGATGCCGTTGCCCCAAGACCAGAGAGTGCCGTCGTTCATGACCGCGGCCGTATGATAACCGTCGGCCGCGATCCCGACGATCGCCGACAGGCTCGTCACCTGCACGGGGACCGGACTGGAATCCGTCGTCCCGTCGCCGAGGGCCCCATAGAGGTTGAACCCCCAGGCCCAGACCGTCCCGCCGCTGGTGAGAGCGACCGCATGGACTTGGCCCGCGGCTATCGCCAGCACGCCCGACAATCCCTGGATCTGCACGGGCAAATACTGATCGGTCCTCGTCCCGTCGCCGAGCTGGCCTTCACTATTAGAGCCCCAGGCCCAGACCGTGCCGTCGCTTTTCAGGGCATAGGTGCTGTTCTCGCCGGCCGCGACGGCCGTCACGCCCGAGATCCCCGCGACCTCGACAGGCGCCAAGCGCTGTGTCGTCGAGCCATCGCCAAGCTGGCCGAACATATTCCGGCCCCAGGCCCATAGGGTTCCGTCACTCGTCAGCGCGACGGAATGATAATATCCGGCGGCCACCGCGACCACGCCCGATATCCCGGTGATCTGTTCCGGCGTATGGCTGGCGGTCGTGGTCCCGTCACCGATCTGGCCTTCGTAATTCCCGCCCCACGTCCAGACGGTCCCATCGGATTTGGCCAGGATCGTGTGGAAGATGCCCGCGGAAATGCCGACCCGCTTGTACTCCCCAGTGGTCACGGAGGACGTCGTCAACCCGGCCCGATAGGCTACGGCTTTGAGCGTCAGGGATTCAGCGACGCGGACGGGACCCGTATAGATGATCCCCGCGGTTACGGTAGGCGTCGAGCCGTCCGTGCTGTACCGGATGGTCGCGCCTGTCGTCATGGTCGTGATGGCAACATCCTTGGCCGACGCATAGAGGCCCGGCGCCACGCTGAACTCCGGAGCCACGACCGTCAGCCCGATCGCATAGCTGCCCGATGTGACCGTCGAGGTGGTCCATCCCGTCCGGTAGGCCACGGCCTTGAGTATCACCGATACGGACAGGTGCACCGGAGCCGTATACAAGGTCCCGGTCGTCTCAGTGGGTGTCGACCCATCGATCGTATAGCGGATGGTCGCGCCCGGCGTGGCCGCGGCTATGGCGATGTTCTGCTCGGATGTGTACGTCCCCGGGCCCGGGCTGAACGTCGGAGCCGCGACATGGAGCCCTATCGTATACGTCCCGGACGTGACCGACGAGGTTCTCCAGCCCGCCCGGTAAGCGACCGCTTTGAGCGTCAGGGAATCGGCGAGGTGGACCGGGCCCGTGTACAAGGTGCCGATCGTATCGGTGGGCACCGAACCGTCCGTCGTATAGCGGATCGACGCGCCGGCCGTAGGCGTTGATATGTCGATATCCTGCGGGTCTAGGTAGGTCCCGGGGACTGGACTGAACGCGGGGGCCGTCACGAGGGGTCCGATCGCATACTCCCCGGAGGTCACAAGAGAGGTCGTCCAGCCGGCCCGATAGGCCACGGCCTTGAGCGTGAGGGACGCGGCGACGTGGACCGGGGCCGTGTACAAGGTGCCGTTGGTGTCGGTGGGCGTCGTGCCGTCCGTCGTATAGCGGATCGACGCGCCGGCCGTGGACGTCGAGATGGCGATGTCCTGCGGGTCATCATAGGCCCTGGCGACCGGACTGAACACCGGGGCCGCGACCAGGGGCGCGATCGCGTATTCCGCCGTCACGACGGAGGACGTCGTCAATCCTGACTTGTACGCGACGGCTTTGAGGGTCATTGAATCGGCGATGTGGACCGGGGCCGCGTAGATGGTCCCGCTCGTGGTCGTCGGGGTCGAGCCATCCGTCGTGTACCGGATCGTCGCGCCCGATGTCGTCGTCGTTATCGTGACGTCCAGAGTCGATGAGTACGTCCCGGCCCCGGGGTTGAACATCGGCGCCGCGACGGCGGTCTGCGGCGGTTGGCCATTTTCGATCCCGCAGCCGATGGACAAGAGGAGCAGCCCGAATAACGAGAGAACGAAAGAACAGGTTCGATGTTTCATGTTCCCCTCGGGTTCATCATAACCCCCTGCTCGCGGGCCTGTCAACGCGCGCCGCATTGACTTCCTCCCGAGGCCGGACGTATCCTCGCCTGATGAGAGGAGCAGCCGGCCGATGAAACCCCGCTATCGGAGCATGCTCCGGAAGATGGAAGCCCGGGAGAGCCAAGCCCCGGCCTCGGCGGCCGAGGCCGCGTGGTCCCTTTACATCCTGAGGTGCCGCGACGAATCGTTCTATACCGGGGTGACGACCGATATCGACCGCCGCTTCCGCGAGCATGAGGCCGGCCGGGCCTCGCGATTCACCCGCACGCGACGGCCGGTCGTGCTTGTCTATCAGGAGAGGTGCGGCAGCCGGTCCCAGGCGCTGTCGCGGGAGTGCGCCGTCAAATCCATGGGCCGTAAAGGAAAGGAAGATCTCGTCGCGGGCGGCTCGGCCGCGTCTCCATCGGAGAGGCCCACGGCCTCCAAGCGGAGGCTTTCTTGACACCTGTCCCGGGCCGGAATATCTTGGCTCTATGAAGGGATGGTCAGAGGAGGTTTTCCATGCCCAGGCTTGAAGAATCCTTCAATCGATCGGGCTTCTCGCGATTCCTCAACAGTCCGTCGGGCCGCGTCTTTCGCCTGGCTGCCGGCCTAGGATTCCTCGCGATCGGCTATATATTTCGGGGCCATACGCTCGGCGTGGTGTCCATGGTATGGGGCGTCTTCCCGTTGAGCGCCGGAGCCCTTGACATCTGCTATATCAGCGCTCTCCTGGGCGGGCCTTTATCAGGCAACAGGATCCGCGCTAAGTACCAGACCGGCTGACGCCCGCCTCTGAATCGCGGGGCGAGCTCAGTACGCTTCGATCTCTGCCCGGAGCTCGGCCATGAGCTCTTTGACGGTGACGATCTTGTTTATCCGGTAAGCATTCTGCCCGCAGAACACGAGGCCCTTCTCCATGTCTCCCTGATAGGCGCTGGCCAGGGCCTGGGCGATGCAGTAGCGGGCTTTGGCGATGTCGCATGTCGTCAGGCAGCGATAGGGACACTTGAGCCGGTCAGCGGTATCGTTCTCGAGGTTCCGGAGGAATTGGTTATGGATGGCCCGTCCCGGCAGCCCGACGGGGCTTTGGATGAGGACGATATCCTCCTCTTTGGAATCGAGATAGGCCTGCTTGAACTCCGGGGCGACTTCGCATTCTTCCGTGCAGACGAACCGCGTGGCCATCTGGACGCCCGACGCGCCGGCCTGAAGCATCCTGGCGATGTCCGCTCCGGTGAAGAGGCCTCCTCCCGCGACGACCGGGATCTTTCGCCCGTACTTTTTCTCGAACGGCTCGACCGCCGCCAGGACTTCCGGAAGGAGAATGGACAGGGAGTGCTTCTCGGGCTCCTGCAGCTCTTTGAGCGAAAATCCCAGGTGCCCGCCCGCCAGTGGCCCTTCGAGAATGACCGCGTCGGCCGTCCTGGCGTAGCGTCTGTCCCACGTCCTGAGGACGAGGTCCGCGGCCCGGCCGGAGCTGATGATGGGCAGGAGCTTGACCGTCGCGTCGTCGACCATCTCGGGCAGCTTGAGGGGCAGCGAGGCGCCCGAAACGATGAGCTTGATCCCTTCGCGGACCGAAGTCTCGATCAGGTCCCGGGCGTTGCTCAGCACCCCCATGATATTGATGGCGATGGGCCCGTCGGTCATGCTTTTGGCCCGCCGGATCTCATGGATCAGCGCGGCGCGCGAGACGTTATCGAAGTCGGTCTTGGAGGCCTCGATATCGCCCAGTCCTACGGAGGCGATGGTGCCGATCCCGCCCTCGCTCGTTACGGCGGCGGCCAGGCGGGCCAGCGAGACCCGCACCCCCATGCCGCCCTGGATGAGAGGGAACGGCGCGCGGATATCGCCGATGTCCAGCGGAGGGATCTTCATCTTTTACCTGCGAATCTCCTGATTACAAAGCTTCGACCGGACATTATACCAGGATTCGCCCTTGCCGGGTGATATCAAGTTCCGTTGACTTGCCGCCCCAGCCGGGCTATCCTCTGGCCGGCAAGCTGGGAAGAGATTTCAGCCGCAGAAGTCCGAGAGGCCATGAGAATCATCCGCCGTGGCTTTTACTCCCGACCCACGAGCGTCGTCGCCCGCGACCTCCTGGGGAAGGTCCTGGTGCGCCGGACCGGGGCCAGAACCCTTGCGGGGCGGATCGTGGAGACGGAAGCCTACACGTCCGATGATCCGGCCAGCCACGCCTTCCGCGGCCGAACGGAAAGGAACCGGGCTCTCTTTGGAGAAGTCGGCCATGCCTATCTCTATCAGACCCACGGCCTGAACTTCTGTCTGAATGTCGTCGCCAAGAAGGGCCAGCCCGCCGGCGGAGTTCTCATCAGGGCCCTCGAGCCGCTCGAGGGGATCGACTCGATGCGAAGATCCCGCCAACGGGCCGGGCTGAAGCGCTTGGCGAACGGTCCCGGGAACCTGACCCGGGCGATGAGGATCGACATGCGGCTTTATGGAGCGGGCCTGACGAAACAGGGCCCGCTCTTCATCGCCGACGACGGCACGCCGAGACCGAAAATCCGCCGGACCGTGAGGATTGGCGTGACCGCGGCCCGGGACAAGCTCCGGCGCTTTGTCGTCAAGGGCAGTCCCTTTATCACCAGGCCGCGACTGGCGTAGCGGCCGCGGCGGGGCGGACTTGACACGGCTGGGGTTCGCGCCTACGATTCGGGACCATGCGCAAGACCTTCCCTCTCACCGGCTGGGACAGCCTCCAGCTGTTGACCAAGCGCTTCTCCGACCAGCAGGTCCGCACGGTCGTGGAATTCGAAGGGCGGCTTGACGAGACACGGCTGGCCGAGGCCATAAGATCCGCCGTCCTTGCGGAGCCCATTCTCGCCCGCCGAGAATGACCAGGTCGTCAGACGCTTCCTGGACCTTTATGAGGCCGAGCTCCCGAAGTAGGCGGGCCGGTCCCGAGGTCCTCAGTCTGGACGACGCTGTCCTCGACAGGTGACAGCCTCGAGGCGCTAATCACCAGGGTTGCCGCTATCGCCTATAAGGGCAGACATTCGCCTCTCGTCCATATGTCACAGAAAATTAATATGTTAGACGGGCTTATCGGGATCTGGGTCGATCTTGGCATGGTTTCTGCAAAATAGTTCTGATGAATGAACCGAACGACCTGATTTCGAGGAGGAAAGAAATGAAAACGAAATGGATCCCCGCCCTGATCCTGGCGATCCTCTTGCCCAGCGTCGCGGCCTGCTACAGACAATCCGGATATCATTTTTATCCCCACACGCCGCAGTTCGCGCCGACCGATCCGTCCAGGGTCGATCTGCTTCGGCGCGAGCCGCGACGCGACCACATCCGGCTGGGCGAAGTCTGGATCCGGCCGACCCGGCACATGGACCGCTATTATGTCGAAGGCGTCCTTCGCGAAAAAGCCGCCCGCATGGGGGCCGAAGCGCTGGTCATCGTCGCCGACCGCTATTTCCGGGAAGGCTCGGTCTACAGCTACTGGCGCGGTCCCCGGCCTGTCTATGAGCGCCAGATCGTCGGCATCGCCATCCGCTACAACCGCTAGCCCAGGCTGATGCGGCGTCAGTGCCCCGACCCGGCGCTATCGTCTTAACGTTCCGGCCGTTGGGGCGTAGAATAGATGTCATGAAAAAAATCACCCCATTGATCTTTATTCTTGTGCTCGTTTCCGCCCAGGCCCCGCCCGGTCGCGTCGTCCCGAACGATCCCTACTTCAAGTTTCAGACGAGCTTCCTCAATCCCGGAGGCAAGATCACGGTCGAGCGGACCTCCATCAAGCCGTCTCCGGTCACGTTGGATGCCGTGGCCGGCATCGACTCGAACGTCACCCGGGCCTGGACGATTTCGACAGGAAAGCGAGAGGTCGTCGTCGCCGTCCTCGACGATGGGTTCTTTTACGGTCACGAGGACCTCGCCGGCAACCTCTGGGCCAATCTCGGCGAGTCGGGGCTGGACGCGACCGGCCACGCCCGGGAGACCAACGGCATCGACGACGAAAAGAACGGCTACATCGACGACGTCATGGGTTGGGATTTCGCCTTTGACGATCCCGACCCCGACGGCTATGTTTTCGACGGCATGAGAAAGGACCGCATCCAGCCCTATTGGCACAGCATCTCCGCGCTGGGCATCATCGGGGCGCGGGGGAACAACGGCATCGGCGTCGCCGGGATCAATTGGGACGTCTCGTTGATGCTCCTCAAGATCGGGGCCCAGGGGATCGGGCGGGACGAAAAGGACGCGCTCAGGCCGGGGAGAGCGGCCAAGGCCATTCGTTACGCGGCCGACAACGGCGCGCGGGTCATCAACTGGAGCGGCTTCGTCAGCGACCCGACCCCGGAGGCCTTGGCCGAGCTGAGGTCGGCGATCGAATACGCCGGGAGGAAGGACGTCCTGCTCGTCGTCGGAGCGGGCAACTCCGGGCTGGACGTCGACAAGGCTGAGAACTTCACTTACCCGGTCTGCTTCGACCTCGAGAACATCCTGACCGTGGCCATGGTCGATTTTCGCGGCGGACTCGTCCGCTACCAGT
The DNA here is from genome assembly GCA_963743205.1 of Candidatus Aminicenantota bacterium. GTDB lineage: Bacteria > Acidobacteriota > Aminicenantia > Aminicenantales > Saccharicenantaceae > RBG-16-66-30. Next base: position 4,351 of record CAVUOW010000005.1, on the reverse strand, counting down.
CGGGAGACCGATGGCTCGGCTCGAACTTCGGGCCGCGGAACGTCGACATCGCCGCGGTCGAGCAGAGCTTTTCCACCTTCGTCGAAAACGGCCGAAGTACCTACAGCCTGAGCGGCGGGACGTCCAACGCCGGGCCGGTCGTGGCCGGCGTCGCCGCGCTGACCCTTTCGGTCGATCCTCGGCTGAGCGCCCCTGCCCTCAAGAAGATCCTGATGAGCACGGCGACGCGGCTCCCCGGCCTGGACGGCAAGGTCGGCTCCGGCGGCATGGTCAATGCCTATGACGCCCTGCTGGCCGCCCGGGCAGGCCGCTAGCCCCCGCCCCGGCGGCGTCGGCCGGCGCCCGGCCGTGGTGGGCGTCCGCGCTGACCGCCGGCCGGAAGAAACCCGTTCCCCTGACACCGTTCCCACAGGCCTTGACGATGGGCAATGGACGGCGTTATCCTAAACAAAGAGTGCGGTCGCACGGTCGTGCGTCGCCGATCCTTTGATGTCAGTCGTCGGATGGGGGAACCATGAAGACCAACAGATTCGTCGCCGTCCTGCTTGGGCCGGCTCTTTTTGCCGTTTTGGGTTTTATTATGCGTCCGGACCCGGCCGCCGCCGGGCAGATCAAGCCGGGAGGCGGGGCCGACGGCGTCCCGGTCGTCCATAATCCGAAAAGGCCCGTCCCCGTTCCGGGGCAGCCGGGGACCCTGGTGCTGAAACCTGATCTCCTCATCGGGCGAGAATCCGGCGACGAGAACTATATGTTTTCGGAGCTCCGCTCCGTCCAGGTCGACGACCAGGACAACGTTTATGCGCTGGACATGAAAGAGATCAAGGTCCGCGTGTTCGACAAGACGGGAAAGCACCTCCGGACGTTCGGCAAGAAAGGCAAGGGCCCCGGCGAGATCGACACACCGATGCGGATGGAGATGACCCCGGCCGGCCAGCTCGTTATCGAGGATTTCGGGAGCGGCAAGTTCGTGTTCTTTTCCCTGGACGGGGCCGTCATCAAGGAGATCCCGCTTGGGAAATACCAGTTTCTTATTCGCTTCAAGCTCAATTCCCAGGGGCAGATCTACGCCGACACGCGCACTTACGATGAGACGAAATCGGTCTCCGAGCTCATCCGGTTCAGCCCGGATTTCAAGCCCATGGCCACCCTGGCGTCGTTCCAGGACAAACGCACGCCCTATGTCGCCACGCCGTTCTCTCCGGCCTTCGGACTTCAGCTGACAAGCCGTGGGGAATTGGTTCTGACCATCGGGGATACAGACAAGTACGAGTTCACGGTCATGAGAGCCGACGGGACGCCGATCCGAAAGATCATCAAGGACTATGACCCGGTCGACGTCGCGGGGCCGGCCAAGGAGCGCCTCGAAAAGGAGTACAGTCCCGGGAGCCTGCCGCCCAACTATAAAGTTCAGCTTCCCGGACACTTCCCGGCAATCTACTATTTCATCATCGACGACCGGGATAGGCTGTTCGTCCGCACCTATGAATACGAGGAAAAGCCCGACGGTCCCTGGCTCTTTTATGATGTCTTCGACGCCGAGGGCCGCTACTTAACCCGGTTCTCGCTCCCCGAGCGGGAGATGGCTTTCAACTCTAAGAAGAACAAGCTCTATTGCATGATCCAGGAAAACGAAGACGGCTTCCCCCAGGTCAAGCGCTACGACATGACCTGGAAGTGAAAGGCGCGGATCACCTCGGAGCCTGGGACTTCAGCGTCTGGGCAATGACCATCAGGACGACCGCTCCTGCCAGGAGCACGAGGTCGATCCTGACGCCCAGCCGGAAGGCGCCGAACGCGCCGTAAAACATCCCGAGAAATCCCAGGCTGAGGGAGTAGGCGCGCGAGGAAAAGCCGTTCGCCAGCAGCGTGAATCCGACCATCATGGAGAGGGTCGGGCACGGGATCAGGCCTGTCGGGGCCGCGCTAAGGTACTTCAGCCAAGAGGCGCCCTCCAGGAAATGCGGGTAAATCCAGCCGAAGGCGATCAGGAACACGCCGACGGCCCTCGCCCAGCCGGGCGCCGGCGTCACCCGGGCCGCAGGCTGGCTCAAGCCGAGGACGGCGAGCAGGATGGCGAACAGCAGGAACACGATCCCGTTGAAGGGATTTCCGTGGAGCCCGGCGAGGACGCTCACCGAGAGAAGCGGCAGGGCGAGCAGGGTCGCGCCCACCTTCCGGCTCGGGCGCCAACCGAGGATGACGGCTATGACCACCAGGGCGAGCAGGATGTGCCAGGCGACCGCCAGCGCCGTCCAATCATTGGAGATCGACTCGAGCGTCTTGAGAATTTCCGCCGCGGATGGCATCTATCGCCTCCCTAGTGCGAAACCGTGACGGAAGCGGTCGCCGTCTTCGACGGATCGCTCTCCGAGGTCGCTTTGAGGGTGACGGTCGCCGACTTCGAGGCCCCGTCGGCGCGGCTGACATAGACCGTCACGGGCTCCGACGCGCCCGGCTTGACCGCCGCCAGCGCGTTGAGCAGGCGCGCGTCCCACCCCTTGCCGTCGATAGAAATGGACAGCTTATAGACGTCCGAGCCGAAGTGCGCCCCCGCCTCCGCGGCGGGGGTCCCGCCCGTATTGGCCACGGCGAAGGAGACAGGCGCGGGCCCTTCCTTGACCTTGACGGCCGACCGTCCCGCCGGCGCCTTGACGGCTACGCCGCGCGTCTGGGTCCCGGCCCCGTCGAGCGAACGGACGGCGAGCTTATAGACAAGGATCCCGTCCTTATCACGCCTGAGGTCGACGACGTAGAAATGAAGCCGGTTGGGCGCGTCTTCCCACTCGAACCGGCTTCCCGACTCGAGCCCGGCGTGGAAGAGGGCATCATTGAGCTGGCGGTAGTCGGCGATCGTCCGCATCACTTTCTCGCCGCCGGGCTTGACGTAATCGACGACATTGATGTCTTCGGGGTGGGCGTCGATAACCCAGATGTAGCTGTTGAATTCGTTCGGGCCGCCGTTGCGGCCGCGCAGGCTGTCCTTGTTCTTGGCGATGAGGACGCCGCTGTCGGGGGTGAAGGAATCGTAGCCGATGCGCTGGACGACCTCGAGCGTGTAAAAGCCGTAGTTCGGGATCCCGGCGGAGAGCGGGTTCGTCGCGGGATCGTCGGGAGGCGTGAGATCGCCCGGCTTCTCACCGTCGAACCGGACGACGATGCCGGCATAGGTGCCGGGCAGAGGGTCGACGGCCCGGGCCGTGACCTCGGCCACGACGATCCCGTGCTTGGCCAGGGCCGCCCGGCCGAGCGAGAGAAGGTCGGACTCGCCGATGAACTTGTTCTCGAGGCGGTTGCGGACCATGAGCCCGGCGGGCATGAAGGCGCCCTGTGCCGGCGGCACGACCCAACGCTTGTGCGGTCCTCCCGGCCCGTTGAAGCAGCCCCGGTCCATCATGTCCCAGGTCCCGGCGGCGACCCGCCGGTAAGGCTTGACGTAGGGATTGTTGTTGAGGTCGGGCAGACTGAAGGCGAAGTGGCCGAGCTCGTGGGTGATCGTGCCCGAATTCTCGCCCTGGCGCATGGAGGACAGGCCCCACTGCTGGGAGCCGGCCAGCCAGCTCGTCCATTCGACGTAGCGCGTCGGGATCCAGCGGGGCTTGTCGGGGTTGGGGTTGCCCCACTCGGCCGGGATGTCGGCTTTCGAGGCGAACTTCATCTCGCCGAATTCCTGCCAGACGCCCGTTTCGTCGTAGCTCGCATAGAGGCGCAGGACGGCGTCGAAGTCCTTGCGGATATCCTTGCCGACCGCGGCCGTCCAGAGCGCGTCGCAATCGCGCTCCATGCGGCCGTCGGCGCGGCTGCCGTCGGGCGTCTGGCCGTTCTGGCCGTATTCGTTGAGGCCGTAGGCCCAGATGGGCTTGGGCATGCGGTAAGGGCCGAAGGACCGGACCTCGGTGATGCCGAACCTGCCGCGAGACTGCTCCATCCAATAGCCGTTGATCGTCTGTCCGTGATTCACGTCGCCGGGCTTCATCCAGAAGTCGGCGTAGAACTGGGGCACCCGCTCGCGGGGGACGGGCTCGATCTGGGGGTTGCCGAATGGATCGGAGCCCTTGGGCATGGTGATGACGAAGGGCTGACCGGGAAAGTCGATGCCGACGACGGCCAGGCGGAATCCCCGGGCCGGCTTGAGGGAGGGATCGGCCCAGTCGCGGCCGGGGATGGGGCGGTAATCGGCCCAGGCCATCGTGTCCTGGTCCTGGATCCGCTGGGGGTCGATAGGGCCGGGCAAGGCCGCGGTTGATTTTTGGGACGGTCCGGCTCCCGCGCTCGAGAAGAGGAGAGAGAGGCAGATCGCGCCCGCGATCGCGGCCACTCGGATCTTGTGGAATCTGGTCATGTGTCCTCCCGA
>CAVUOW010000004.1:0-814259 GCA_963743205.1 Candidatus Aminicenantota bacterium | reverse complement strand
CGACAAGAAGATCAACGTCATCAAGGTCGTCCGCGAAGTCACCAGCCTCGGCCTCAAGGAAGCCAAGGACCTGGTCGACGGCGCCCCCAAGACGGTCAAAGAGGGCATCACCAAGGAAGAGGCCGAAGCGATCAAAGCCAAGTTCGCCGAAGTCGGAGCCGTCATCGAGCTTCAGTAAGTGACCCGTTGGCCGAGCGTTCGTCCGTCCGATCCCGGATCCGGGAGGCACTCGATCTCTGCTTGAGAGTGAGACAACATGGTCAAAGAACCTAGACAACCGTTCCGCGAGAGGGTCGACTTCTCGAAGATCAAAGCGGTCTTCCCCATGCCCGACCTTCTGGACATCCAGACCCAGGCCTACCGCGAGTTCCTCCAGATGGAACTCCTGCCCGAAGAGCGGAAGGACACCGGCCTCCAGGCCGCGTTGAAGGATGTCTTCCCCATCTCCGACTTCAAAGAGACGACGGAGCTGGAGTTCCTGAGCTATTCGATCGGGACCTGGGAGTGCAAGTGCGGCCGGCTCAAGGGGGTCGAGAATTCCCGGGCCAAGTGCGCCGCCTGCCAGACCCTCCTCCCCGCGGACATGGAGCTCTCCGAGAAAGAGATCTGCCCGTTCTGCGGCGCCGCCCGGAAGATCGAGCTGCCGCTCTGCGAGCACTGCGGCGACCGCGTCGGCCTGCGGATCAAGTACACCCCGATGGAGTGCATCCAGAAGGGCTACACCTACTCCATCCCTCTCAAGCTCAAGGTCCAGCTCGTGTCCTGGGAAAAGGACGTTGTGACCAAGGCCAAGCGGCTCAAACACATCAAGCAGCAGGAAGTCTATTTCGGCGATATCCCGCTCATGACCGAGAAGGGCACGTTCATCTTCAACGGCATCGAGCGGGTCGTCGTCAGCCAGCTCCAGCGCTCGCCGGGCGTGTTCTTCCGCCAGGCGGAGAGCAAGGGCTACTTCATCGCCAAGATCATCCCGTACCGGGGCGCCTGGGTCGAGTTCGAGCATGACGCGAAGAGCCTCCTCTGGGTCCGCCTCGACCGCAAGAAGAAATTCCTGGCCACCGTGTTCCTCCGGGCCCTCGGGTTCGGCAGCGACGAGGAGATCCTCAAGCTCTACCACAAGATCTCCAAGGTCGTCATCGACGACGGCAAGCTGTATTGGGAAGTCGGGGACGGCCTGGTCGGCCGGACCGCGGCCGAAGAGGTCACGGACGCCAAGGGCCGGAAGGTCCTGGCCCCGGCCAAGAAGAAAATCACCCCGGACGTCCTGGCCGCGCTTCGCGAGGCCGGCGTCGCGCGCGTCCCGCTGGTCAAGAAAGAGCTTCTCGGCGCCTACTCCCTGGTCGCGGTCAAGGGCAAGATCCGGACGAACGAACCCCTCGAGGACACCCAGCTCGACCTCCTCATCTCCCGGGGCGAGCCGTTCGAGGTCTTCTATCCCGAGGAAGACCGGGCCGGTCTCATCATCAGCACGACGCTCAAGAAGGACCTGCGCAAGGACCAGCCCGCGGCGCTCGGCGAGATCTACCGCAAGCTGCGGCCGGGCGAGCCCCACACCCAGGAGAGCGCGCACAACCTCTTCCAGAGCCTGTTCTTCAACCCCCAGAAATACAATTTCTCCCGCATCGGCCGGCTCAAGTTCAACATCAAGCTCGGCCTCGAAACCTCGCTCGAAGACAAGACGCTCTCGCCGAAGGATTATGTCGATGTCCTCAAGTACCTGCTCAACCTGCGCTTCGGCGAAGGTTCGGTCGACGACATCGACCACCTCGGCAACCGCCGGGTCCGGTCCGTCGGCGAGCTCGTCGAGAACGCCTTCCGCATCGGCCTGACCCGCATGGAGCGGACGATCAAGGAGAAGATGACCATCACCGCGGACCTGGCGGCGGCCATGCCCCAGGACCTCATCAACTCCAAACCGGTCATCGCCGCCCTCAAGGAGTTCTTCGGCAGCTCGCAGCTGTCCCAGTTCATGGACCAGATCAATGCCCTGGCCGAGATCACCCACAAGCGGCGCCTCTCGGCCCTCGGCCCCGGCGGCCTGAGCCGCGAGCGGGCCGGCTTCGAGGTCCGCGACATCCAGACCTCCCACTACGGCCGGATCTGCCCGGTCGAGACGCCGGAAGGCCCGAACATCGGACTCATCTCCTCGCTCAGCTGTTTTGCCCGGGTCAACGAATACGGCTTCATCGAGACCCCCTACCGCAAGGTCCAGAACGGCCGCATCATCGACTTCGTCAAGGTCCTCCACCCCGGCAGCAGCGACTACAAGATCGGCGACGTGGTCAAAAAGGACGAGATGGCCAAGACCGTCGACCGGCTCAAGGACCAGAAGGCCCGCCAACTGCCGGCCGCCGAGCCCTACTGCTTCTATATGACGGCTTGGGAGGAAGAGAAGTACAATATCGCCCAGGCCAACGCCGTCGTCGACGACCACGGCCGATTCCAGGACGACCTCGTCAGCGCCCGCGAGCGCGGCAATTTCAAGAACATCCCCCGCGAGCAGATCCACTATATCGACGTCTCGCCGAAACAGCTCGTCTCTCTGTCCGCCGCCCTCATCCCGTTCCTCGAGCACGACGACGCCAACCGCGCCCTGATGGGCTCGAACATGCAGCGCCAGGCCGTGCCGCTCCTCCGGCCCGAGGCCCCGCTCATCGGGACCGGCATCGAGGGCCTGGTCGCCGTCGGCTCGGGCGACGTCGTCGTCTGCCGCCGGTCCGGCGTCATCGAGTTCGTCGACGCCGAGCGGATCATCGTCCGCGTGGACGAGAAGGAGGCCGGTCGCAGCTGGGACGTCGGTACGGACCTCTACACCCTGATCAAGTTCCTCCGGACCAACCAGAACACCTCGACCAACCACCGGCCCATCGTCCGGAAGGGGGACAAGGTCGTCCGCGGGCAGGTCCTGGCCGACAGCTCCTGCACGGACGGGGGGGAGCTGGCCCTCGGCCGCAACGTCCTTTGCGCCTTCATGCCCTGGCGCGGCTACAACTTCGAGGATGCCATCATCGTCAGCGAGAAGCTCATCAAGGAGGACATCTTCACCTCCCTCCACATCGTCGAGGAGACGATCGAGGCCCGCGACACCAAGCTCGGGCCCGAGGACATCACCCGCGACATCCCCAACGTCCCCGAGAACCTGCTCCGCAACCTCGATGAAAACGGCATCGTCCGCATCGGCGCACATGTCAAGTCGGGCGACATCCTCGTCGGCAAAGTCGCGCCCAAGGGGGAGACCCAGCTCTCGCCCGAGGAGAAGCTCCTCAAGGCGATCTTCGGCGAGAAGGCCCTGGACGTCAAGGACGCCTCCCTCTACTGTTCGCCCGGCGTCGAAGGCACGATCATCGACGTCCGCATCTTCTCCCGCCGCGGCATCGAGAAGGGGCCCCGGGCCAAGGCCGTCGAGAAGGACGAGATCGCGACGCTCAAGCGCAACCTCGACGACGAGATCGTCATCATGGAGAATGAGAAGTGGGAGAAGGTCCGGGCCCTGCTCAAGGGCTCGGTCGTCGAGAAGGGCCAGAAGTTCGAGGAGCTGGCCCTCGAGAAGGGCGCCAAGCTGACCGAAAAGACCCTCGAGGTCCTCGACTTCGACGACGCCATGAAGCTCAAGCTCAACGACGACGAGGAGCGCGACCGCGAGATCAAGGACCTCGACAAGAAGGTCAAGCGCCAGATCGAGGCCCTCCGGGCCATCTTCAAGGAGAAGGTCGAAAACCTGAAGAAGGGCGACGAGCTCGCCCCGGGCGTCATCCAATCGATCAAGGTCTTCATCGCCATGAAGCGGAAGCTGTCGGTCGGGGACAAGGTCTCCGGCCGCCACGGCAACAAAGGCATCGTCGCCAAGATCGTGCCCGAGGAGGACATGCCCCGGCTGCCGGACGGCCTGCCGGTCGAGATCGTCCTCAATCCGCTCGGCGTCCCCTCGCGCATGAACGTCGGCCAGATCCTGGAGACCCACGCCGGGTGGGCCGCCCGGACGCTCAACTTCTGGATGGCCACCCCCGTTTTCGACGGGGCCAGCGAGATCGAGATCAAGCAGCTCCTCAAGAAGGCCGGCCTGCCGGAGAGCGGCAAGACCGTCCTCTTTGACGGCGTCGCCGGCGAACTCTTCGACCAGGAAGTGACGGTCGGCTACATCTATATGATGAAGCTCTACCACCTCGTCGACGACAAGATCCATGCCCGCTCGACCGGCCCGTACTCCCTCATCACCCAGCAGCCGCTGGGCGGCAAGGCCCAGTTCGGCGGCCAGCGGTTCGGGGAGATGGAGGTCTGGGCGCTCGAAGCCTACGGGGCGGCCTACTGCCTGCAGGAGCTCCTGACCGTCAAGTCCGACGACGTCGAGGGCCGGGCCAAGATCTACGAAGCCATCGTCAAGGGCGACCTCGAGTTCACGCCCGGTCTGCCCGAATCGGTCAACGTCCTCATCCGTGAGCTCCAGAGCCTGTGCCTGAACGTGGAGCTCGAGAAGGGCGAGAAGGAAGACGTCCTGCCCTGGGGCATCGCCGTGCCCCAGCCCGGCAAAGGAGAAGTCTAATGGACATCCGACCGCCGATCACCACGGCCCCCCGGCCGCGGCTCGAGTTCGATAGGGTCCGCATCAGCATCGCCTCCCCGGACAAGATCAAAAGCTGGTCCTGGGGCGAGGTGACCAAGCCCGAGACGATCAACTACCGGACCTTCAAGCCGGAGAAGGACGGCCTGTTCTGCGCCAAGATCTTCGGCCCCATCAACGACTACGAATGCCTCTGCGGCAAGTACAAGCGGATGAAATACCGGGGCATCATCTGCGAGCGCTGCGGCGTCGAGGTCACCAAGTCCAAGGTCCGCCGCGAGCGCATGGGCCACATCCAGCTGGCCTCGCCCGTCGCCCACATCTGGTTCTTCAAGAGCCCGCCGAGCCGGATCGGGCTCGTCCTCGACCTGTCGATCAAGGACCTCGAGAAGGTCCTCTATTTCGAGTCCTACATCGTCATCGACCCGGCCGACACGCCGCTCAAGGAAAAGCAGCTCCTCAACGAAGAGGAGTTCAAGGACGCCCAGGAAAAGTACGGCGACAAGTTCGAGGCCTCGATCGGGGCCGAGGCGATCAAGGTCCTCCTGGAGAAGATCAACATCCAGAAGGAGGCCGAACGCCTGCGCAAGCTGATGAAAAAGGAGACCTCGCAGCAGCGCAAGCTCCGCTACGCCAAGCGGCTGCGCGTCTTCAAGGCCCTCAAGCGCTCCGGGAACCGGCCCGAATGGATGGTCCTCGACGTCGTGCCGGTCATCCCGCCCGACCTGCGCCCCCTCGTCCGCCTCGACGGCGGGCGCTTCGCCACCTCCGACCTCAACGATCTCTACCGCCGGGTCATCAACCGCAACAACCGGCTCAAGAAGCTCATCGAGCTCAAGGCCCCCGAGCTCATCATCCGCAACGAGAAGCGGATGCTCCAGGAGGCCGTCGACGCCCTCTTCGACAACGGCAAGCGCGGCCGCGTCCACCTCGGCGCCAACCGCCGGCCCCTCAAGTCCCTGAGCGAGGCCCTGCGCGGCAAACAGGGGCGCTTCCGCCAGAACCTCCTCGGCAAGCGCGTCGACTACTCGGGGCGCTCGGTCATCGTCGTCGGCCCCGAGCTCAAGCTCAACCAGTGCGGCCTGCCCAAGAAGATGGCCCTGGAGCTCTTCAAGCCGTTCATCTTCAACAAGCTCGAGAAGGAAGGCCTCGTCCCGAGCGTCAAGGTCGCCCGGGAATGGCACGAGCAGGAGCGGCCCGAGGTCTGGGACTACCTCGAAGAGGTCGTCCGCGAACACCCGATCTTCCTCAACCGCGCGCCCACCCTGCACCGGCTGGGCATCCAGGCCTTCGAGCCCATCCTCGTCGAGGGCAAGGCCATCCAGATCCACCCGCTCGTCTGCGCCGCGTTCAACGCCGACTTCGACGGCGACCAGATGGCCGTCCACATCCCGCTTTCGGTCGAGGCCCAGATCGAGGCCCAGACCCTGATGCTGTCGACCAACAACATCCTGTCGCCCGCCCACGGCCGGCCCCTGACCATCCCCAGCCAGGACATGGTCCTCGGCTGCTATTACCTGACCCTCGAGAAGAAGGGCCTCAAAGGGGAGGGGCGGATCTTCGGATCGCCCGAGGCGGCCCTCCTGGCCATGGAGACCGGCGAGGTCGCCCTCCAGAGCATCATCAAGCTGCGCTTCTCCGGGCCGTTCATGAACCTGGCCACCTACTACGACGACCAGGGCGTCATGACCTGTCCGGTCCAGGACTTCAAGAGAGAGCTCGTCGAGACGACCCCCGGCCGGATCATCTTCAACGGCGTCCTGACCAAGGGCTTCCCCTTCATCAACGGGGTGCTCCGCAAGAAGGGCATGGAGAACCTCGTCTTCTACCACTACCTCAAGGTCGGCCTCCAGCCGACCGTCCGGATCCTCGACGCCATGAAGGAGCTCGGCTTCAAATACGCCACCCAGGCCGGCTTCTCCCTGGGCATCGACGACTTCGTCATCCCCGGCGAGAAGAAGTCCCTCGTCGAGCAAGGCCGAAAAAGAGGTCCTGTCGATCGAGAACCTCTACCGGGACGGCACCATCTCCTCCGGCGAGCGGTTCAACCGCGTCGTCGAGATCTGGGGCACGGTCACGGACAAGGTCTCGAGCGCCATGATCGAGGAGATGAAGCGGATCAGCCTCGAGGGCAAGGAGCTCAACCCGCTCTTCGTCATGGCCGATTCCGGGTCGCGCGGCAACAAGCAGCAGATCCGCCAGCTCGCCGGGATGCGCGGCCTGATGTCGAAGCCTTCGGGCGAGATCCTGGAGACGCCGATCACGGCGAACCTCCGGGAAGGCCTGAACGTCCTCCAGTACTTCATCTCGACCCACGGCGCCCGCAAGGGCCTGGCCGACACCGCCCTCAAGACGGCCAATTCGGGCTACCTGACCCGCAAGCTCGTCGACGTCTGCCAGGAGGTCATCGTCGACGAGCACGACTGCGGCACGCTCAAGGGCATCAACGTTTCGGCCATCGTCGAGAACGGCGAGATCATCGAGCCCTTCATCGACCGGATCGTCGGCCGGGTCGCCCTCGAGCAGGTCGTCCATCCCGACACGGGGGCGACGATCGTCGATATGAACGCCGAGATCAGCGAGAAGGTGGCCCAGCAGTTCCAGGACCTGGGCATCGAGCGGGTCAAGATCCGCTCGGTCCTGACCTGCGAGGCCAAGCGGGGCATCTGCCAGCTCTGCTACGGCCGCTCGCCGGCCTCCGGCAAGATGGTCGAGCTCGGCGAGGCCGTCGGCATCGTCGCGGCCCAGTCGATCGGCGAGCCCGGCACCCAGCTCACGATGCGGACCTTCCACGTCGGCGGCATCGCCATGGGCGGCGCCGAGCGGTCCAAGATCGAGGCCAAGAACGACGGCGTCCTCAAGTTCAACAACCTCAAGTCGGTCGAGAACAAGGAAGGGACCCTCATCGTCGTCAACCGCAGCGCCAACATCGCCATCCTCGACCACCGCGGCCGCGAGGTCGAGCACTACCAGGTGCCCTACGGCGCCAGGATCCTCGTCCGCGAGGGACAGGAGGTCAAGTCCCGCCAGGCCTTCGCCGAGTGGGACCCCTTCAACACGTTCATCCTGACCGAAGAGACCGGGACGGTCCGCTTCCACGACGTCGTCCTCGGCGTCAGCATGGAGGAGGTCCAGGACGAGTTCACCGGCCTGATCACCCAGGTCATCATCGACCCCAAGGACGAGAAGCTCCAGCCCCAGGCCGAGATCCTCGACCCGGAGAGGAAGGACGACAAGGGCCGGCCCGTCCTGCTGCGGAAATACTTCCTCCCGGCCGGGGCCAACCTCGAGATCAAGGACGCGGACAAGGTCTTCGCCGGCGACGTCCTGGCCAAGATCCCGCGCGAGGCGGCCCGCACCAAGGACATCACGGGCGGCCTGCCGCGGGCCGAGGAGCTGTTCGAGGCCCGGCGCCCGAAGCTCCCGGCCGTCATCTCCGAGATCGACGGGGTCATCCAGATCGGCGGCCTCCTCCGCGGCTACCGCAAGATCATGGTCCGCAACGAGCGCGGCGGCGAGAAGGAATACCTCATCCCCAAGGGCGCCCACCTGAGCGTCACCGACGGGGAGCGGATGCGGGCCGGCGACGCCCTCATGGACGGGCCGGTCAATCCCCACGACATCCTGCGCGTCCTCGGGGAGAAGGAGCTGGCCGAATACCTCCTCAAGGAGGTCCAGGCCGTTTACCGGCTCCAGGGCGTGTCGATCAACGACAAGCACATCGAGACGATCATCCGGATGATGCTGCGCTGGGTCAAGGTCGAGGAAGTGGGGGACACCGAGTTCCTGGTCGACGAGCAGGTCGATAAGTTCGTCTTCCAGGCGGAGAACGAGAAGGTCATGAAGAAGGGCGGCAAGCCGGCCAAGGCCCGGCCGCTGCTCCTCGGGATCACCAAGAGCGCCCTGAGCACCGACAGCTTCATCTCGGCCGCCTCCTTCCAGGAGACGACCCGGGTCCTGACCGAGGCCAGCCTGTACGGCAAGGTCGATTATCTCCGGCGGCTCAAGGAGAACATCATCATGGGCCGGCTCATCCCGGCCGGCACGGGCTACAAGTTCTACCGGAACGTCGAGCTCAAGGAAGAGATGCCGTCGTCTCTCCCCGAGAAGGAAGAGGAGGAGGTCCTTCCGGAGGCCTGACCGGCTCAGGCTGCGGGAAGGTGCCATAATTTCTTGACAGAGAGGCCGAATTTTGTTAATATCCACCTATTCGTCTCGGGCTATCCCCCTGGGGATGAATAAAACCTCATTTGGAAATCTTGTGTAGAGGAGTATTTTTCATTGCCGACCGTAAATCAGCTCGTTAGAAAAGGCCGAACGCCCAAGAAATACAAGAGTAAATCTCCGGCTCTCGACGCCTGCCCCCAGAAGAGGGGCGTCTGCACCCGCGTGTTCACGACCACGCCCAAGAAGCCGAATTCGGCCATGCGCAAGGTCGCCCGAGTCCGGCTGACCAACAACATCGAGGTCACGGGATACATCCCGGGCATCGGCCATAACCTCCAGGAGCATTCGATCGTCATGATCAGGGGAGGCCGCATCAAGGACCTGCCCGGCGTCCGCTACCACATCATCCGCGGCAAGCTCGACGCCGAAGGGGTGCAGAACCGGTTCAAGGCGCGGTCCCGGTACGGGGCGAAGCGGCCCAAAGAGAAACGGGCCGCGGCCTAGTTAGGAGCTTCCCATGCCGAGACGCGGAACCATCAAGAAGCGCAAAGCGCCGGCCGACTCCCTTTACGGCAGCACGCTGGTCGCCCGGTTCATCAATCTCTTCCTCCGCAAGGGGAAGAAGACGACCGCCGAGAGGGTGGTCTACGGCACGATGGATATCCTCAAGGCCAAGACCAAGGAAGACCCCCTCAAGGTCCTGGAAAAGGCCCTGGAGAACGTCCGGCCGTTCCTCGAGACCAAGTCGCGGCGCGTCGGCGGCGCGAACTATCAGGTCCCCATCGAGGTCTCGCCCGGACGGTCCTATTCCCTGGGCTTCCGCTGGCTGGTCAAGTACGCCAAGGAGAGGGGCGGGAAGAGCATGCAGGAGAAGCTCTCCGCCGAGATCATCGACGCCATCAACAACCGCGGCGGCGCGGTCAAGAAGCGCGAAGACACGCACAAGATGGCGGAGGCCAACCGGGCCTTCGCACACTATAAATGGTAGTCTTCAGGAAAGAGCTCGGTCTGTGATTCGGTACGATATGGAGCGAAGGCTTTATGCGGTCATACCCGATCGAGAGAGTCCGAAACATCGGTATCATGGCCCATATCGACGCCGGGAAGACGACCACGACCGAGCGCATTCTGTTCTATACGGGTATGACCTACAAGATTGGCGAGGTGGACGAAGGAACGGCCGTGATGGATTGGATGGTCCAGGAGCAGGAACGCGGGATCACCATCACCTCGGCCGCGACGACGTGCGCCTGGCGTGACCACCGTATCAATATCATCGATACGCCGGGTCACGTGGATTTCACCGCGGAGGTCGAGCGCTCCCTGAGGGTGCTTGACGGCGCGATAGCCATACTGTGTGGAGTTGGCGGCGTCGAACCGCAGTCCGAGACAGTGTGGCGCCAGGCCGACAAGTACCGGGTCCCCCGCATCGTGTTCATCAACAAGATGGACCGGATCGGGGCCGACCCGGAACGGGCGGTCCTCATGTTGAGGACGCGGGTGGCGGCCAAGCCTCTGCCGATCCAGATTCCCCTGGGCCGGGAAGACGGATTCCGCGGTGTGATCGACCTCATCGACCGCAAGGTCTACGACTGGGGTCAGGACATCCTGGGAACGGACTATGTCGTCCGCGAGGTCGCGGAGGAGGATCGCGAGGAAGTCGAACGGAAACGACAGGATATGCTGGAAATGCTGAGCGAACACGATGACGGCCTGATGCAGAAGTACCTCGACGGGGTCGAGGTGCCGGCACCAGAGCTGCGCGCGGCCGTCCGCCGGGCCACCCTGGCCGAGGAGATCGTCCCCGTCCTCTACGGGGCCTCCTTCCGGAACAAGGGGGTCCACCCGCTGCTCGACGCCGTCGTCGACTACCTGCCGTCGCCGGCCGACGTCCGTCCGGTCGTCGGACATCATCCCCGGACCCTGGCCGAGGAGACGCGGCCGGCCTCGGACGAGGCGCCGTTCTCCGGGCTCGTGTTCAAGATCGCCAACGACCCGTTCCTCGGCAGCCTGGCCTACTTCCGGGTCTATTCCGGAAAGGCCAAGGTCGGCCAGGCGGTCTACAACTCGACCAAGGACGAGGAGGAGAAGCTCTCGCGCCTGCTCGAGATGCACGCCAACAAGCGCAAGGAGGTCAAGGAGGTCTTCGCCGGGGACATCGCGGCCATGGGCTCGATGAAGAACATCTCCACGGGCGACACCCTCTGCCTCAAGAGCCATCCCATCGTCCTCGAGTCCATCCGCTTCCCCGAGCCGGTCATCGCGGCGACGATCGAGCCCAAGACCAAGGCCGACCACCCCAAGCTGGCCACGACCCTGGCCAAGCTCGTCCGCGAGGACCCGACGATCAAGGTCAGCCAGGACCCGATGACGGGTCAGACCCTGCTCCGGGGGATGGGGGAGCTGCACCTCGAGATCATCATGGACCGGATGGAGCGCGAATTCGGCGTTCGGGCCAACCTGGGCAAGCCCCAGGTCGCCTACAAGGAGACCATCATGACCGCGGCCGAGGGCGAGGGCAAGTACATCCGCCAGGCCGGCGGCAAGGGCCTGTACGGGCACTGCGTCCTCCGCCTCGAACCCCTCGACCGGGGCCGCGGCTTCGAGTTCGTCGACCGCACCCGGGGCGGGATCATCCCCCGGGAGTTCATCGGCGACGTCGAGAACGGGGTCCGCGAGGCCCTCGAGGCGGGCGTCGTCGCCGGCTACCCGGTGACCGACCTCCGGGCGGCCCTCATCGGCGGCTCGACGCACGACGTCGACGCGGCGCCGGTGGCCTACAAGATCGCGGCCTCCCTGGCCTTCCGCGAGGCCGCCAAGAAGGCCGGCCCCGTGCTGCTCGAGCCCCTGATGAAGCTCGAGATCGTCGCCCCGGACGAGTACCTCGGCGACATCGTCGGCGACATCAATGCCCGGCGGGGCAAGATCGAGGGCATGGAGATGCGCGTCGGCTCCCGCGTCATCACCATCCATGTCCCGCTGGCCGAGATGTTCGGCTACGCGACGACGCTCCGGACCCTGACCCAGGGCCGCGGCGTCTTCGCCATGGAATTCGCAAGATATGAACGGACGCCTCAGGGCGTCCAGGACGAGATCGTCGCCCGGGTCGAGGGACGGATCCCCTTCCGGGCCGATGCCTAGGATATGTCTTTGAGTTTGTAAGCCATACAGGAGGTGAGCGATGGCAAAAGAAAAGTATGCGAGGACGAAACCCCATGTCAACGTCGGGACGATCGGTCACATCGACCACGGCAAGACGACGCTGACGGCCGCCATTACCAAGGTTCTGGCGACCAAGGGCCTGGCCAAGGCACAGAGCTATGACGACGTCGCCAAGGCCGATGCCAAGATGTTCCGCCGGGACGCGACCAAGATCCTGACGGTCGCCCTGAGCCACGTCGAGTACGAAAGCGAGAAGCGGCACTACGCCCACATCGACTGCCCCGGCCACGCCGATTACATCAAGAACATGATCTCCGGCGCGGCCCAGATGGACGGCGCCATTCTGGTCGTGTCCGCGGCCGACGGCCCGATGCCCCAGACGCGGGAGCATATCCTGCTCGCCCATCAGGTCAACGTGCCGGCCATTGTCGTCTTCATGAATAAGTGCGACCTCGTCGACGACCCCGAGATCCTCGACCTCGTCGAGCTCGAGGTCCGCGAGCTGCTGTCGAAGTACGACTTCCCCGGCGACAAGCTCCCGGTCATCCGCGGCAGCGCCACGAAGGCCGCGGAGGACGTCAACGGCGAGGGCGCCAAGTGCATCTGGGAGCTGGTCAAGGCCCTGGACGACTACATCCCCGAGCCCCTCCGCGAGGTCGATAAGCCCTTCCAGATGGCCATCGAGGACGTCTTCTCGATCACCGGCCGCGGCACCGTCGTCACGGGCCGGGTCGAGCGCGGCGTCGTCAAGGTCGGCGACGAGTGCGAGATCGTCGGACTGCGCGAAACCCGCAAGACCGTCGTCACGGGCGTCGAGATGTTCCGCAAGCTCCTCGACCAGGCCCAGGCCGGCGACAACATCGGGGCCCTGCTCCGCGGCGTCGGCAAGGACGAGGTCGAACGCGGCCAGGTCCTGGCCAAGCCCGGCTCGATCAAGCCGCACCGGAAGTTCCGGGCCCAGGTCGTCGCCCTGACCAAGGAAGAGGGCGGGCGGCACACGCCGTTCTTTCAAAGGCTACCGGCCGCAGTTCTATTTCCGGACGACCGACGTGACCGGGTCCGTCAAGCTGCCCGAGAACGTCGAGATGGTCATGCCCGGCGACTCCGTCAACCTGGAGATCGAGCTGATCACCGACATCGCCATGGAGAAGACCCTGCGCTTCGCCATCCGCGAAGGCGGCCGGACGGTCGGCGCCGGCACGGTCACCGAGATCATCGAGTAAACGCGAGCGCCGCCGAGGGTCCGCCGGGCCGCGGGGCCCGATAGAGGCAATCGGAGAACAGAGGAACGAACGATGGAAAAAATCAGAATCCGCTTACAGTCCTTTGATCACCGCCTGCTCGACCAGTCCGTCAAGGACATCGTCGTCAAGGCGAAACGCACCGGCGCCAGCGTCGCCGGCCCCATCCCCCTGCCGACGCGCATCCACAAGTTCTGCGTCCTCCGTTCCCCGCACGTCGACAAGAAGTCGCGCGAGCATTTCGAGATGCGGATCCACAAGCGGCTCATCGACATCAGCGAATACAACAACGAGACGATCGAGGAGCTCCAGAAGCTCGACCTGCCGGCCGGGATCGACGTCGAGATCCAGGCCTACGGGGCGGGAGAATGACCATGATCCAGGGATTGATCGCCAAGAAGATCGGCATGAGCCAGCAGTTCGACGACGCCGGCAACGTCGTCCCCGTCACCGTCCTCAAGGCCGGGCCGTGCACGGTCATCCAGATGAAGACGGCCGAGAAGGACGGCTACGTCGCCGTCCAGCTGGGCTTCGTCGAGGAGCGGGCCGTCCGCAAGCCGCTCAAGCCCCAGACGGGGCACTTCAAGAAGGCGGGCGTCCCCGTCGTCAGGAAGCTCCAGGAAGTCGGCTGTTCCGACCCCGCTTCGATCAAGGAAGGGGATCAGGTCCTCGTCGACATCTTCGAGGTCGGCGAGATGGTCGATGTCGTCGGCACGAGCAAGGGCAAGGGCTTCGCCGGCGTCGTCAAGCGGCACCACTTCGCCGGCGGCGGCGCCGCCCACGGCTCGATGTTCCACCGCGCGCCCGGCTCGATCGGCGCCTCGTCCTACCCCTCCCGGGTCGTCAAGGGCATGCGCATGGGCGGCCACATGGGTCACGAACGGGTCACGGTCCGCAAGCTCATGGTCGTCGCCACGGACAAGGACCAGAACCTGCTCCTCGTCAGGGGCGCGGTGCCCGGGGCCAAGGGCGGTTACATCCTCGTCAAGAAGGCCGCGGCCGTTCCCGCGCGGGCGAAGTGAACGGGAAAGAGGGCACCATGGCGAAACTCGACATCATCGATCGCAGCGGCAAGACGGCCGCGCAGCTGGACCTGCCGGAGGGCGTCTTCGCCGGGTCCGCCAACGACCACCTGATCTACGAGGCCGTCGTCAACTTCCGGGCCAACCAGCGCCAGGGCACGGCGGCCACCAAGACCCGGGCGTTCGTCAGCGGCGGCGGCAAGAAGCCCTGGCGGCAGAAGGGCACCGGCCGGGCCCGCGTCGGCAGCACGCGCTCACCTCTCTGGAAGAAGGGCGGGACGGTCTTCGGGCCGCAACCCCGCGACTATTCCTACGAGCTGCCGAAGAAGGCCCGGCGGAGCGCCCTCCGCTCGGCCCTGGCCAAGAAGCACGCCGACCAGGAGCTCATCGTCACGAGCGAGCTCGAGGTCAAGGAGCCCAAGACCAAGGAGGCCGTCGCCCTCCTCAAGGCCTACAAGCTCGATTCGGCCCTCCTCGTCGACACCGCCGACAACGCCAACCTGTTCCGGGCGGTCCGGAACCTGCCGCGGGTCAAGGCGGTCGACGTGACCGGCCTCAACATCTACGACGTCCTCGCCCACAAGTCGGTCGTCTTCAGCCGGCGGGCGTTCGAGGCCGTTCTGGAGAAATTGACGTGATCAAAGACCCCCACAAAATCATCATCCGCCCGGTGATCACGGAGAAGACGACCCGGCTCAAGGCGTCGAGCGGGGTCATCTGCTTCGAGGTCGCCCGGGGCGCCAACAAGATCGAGATCAAGCTGGCCATCGAGCAGCTGTTCAAGACCAAGGTCGCCGAGGTCCGGACGCAGGCGAAGACGGGCAAGACCCGCCGCGTCGGCCGCAACATGGGCAAGACGAAGGACTGGAAAAAGGCCTACGTCCGGCTCCGCGACGGCGAGAAACCGATCGAATACTTCGAGGCGGCGTAACATGGGCATCAAAACCTACCGGCCAACGACCCCCGGCCTGCGCCACAGGACGGGCAACCGCTACGACGAGCTGAGCGGGGACCGCCCCTACAAGCCCCTGCTCGTGTCCCTGCCCAAGTCGGGCGGGCGCGACAGCCGCGGCCACCTGTCCATGCGGAACCGGGGCGGCGGGCACAAGCAGCTTTACCGCGTCGTCGATTTCAAGCGCGACAAGATCGACATCCCGGGCAAGGTCGAGACCGTCGAGTACGACCCCAACCGCTCCTCGTTCATCTCCCTCGTCAAGTACAAGGACGGCGAGCGGCGCTACATCATCTACCCCGCCGGGCTCCAGGTCGGTCAGGAGATCGTTTCGACCGACCGCCAGGCCGACATCCTGCCGGGCAACGCGATGCCGCTGCGCTTCATCCCGCTCGGCACCGTCATCCACAACATCGAGCTCCGGAAGGACAAGGGCGGCCAGGTCGCCAAGTCCGCCGGGGCGGGCGCCCAGATCCTGGCCAAGGAAGGGGATTACGCCCAGGTCCGGCTGCCGTCGTCGGAGATCCGCAAGGTCCACCTGGACTGCCGGGCGACGATCGGCCAGATCGGCAACGCTCGACCACTCGAATATCAGCGTCGGCAAGGCCGGCCGCAGCCGCTGGAAAGGCATCCGGCCGCACGTCCGCGGCACGGCCATGAATCCCATCGACCATCCGCATGGCGGCGGCGAAGGGAAGGCCAAGGGCGGCCGGCACCCGGTCAGCCCCGAAGGCATCCCGACCAAGGGCTTCAAGACCCGCCAGAACAAGCGGACCCAGGCCTTCATCGTCCGGCGCAGGAGCAAGTAACCATGAGCAGATCGCTACACAAAGGCCCGTTCATCGACGGCCACCTCCTGGAGAAGGTCCAGGCCCTGGCGACGCCCGCGGGCAAGCGCCAGCTGATCAAGACCTGGTCCCGCCGGTCGACGATCATCCCCGAGATGGTCGGCATGACCATCGGCGTCCACAACGGGCGGAAGTTCATCCCGGTCTTCGTCACCGAGAACATGGTCGGGCACAAGCTCGGCGAGTTCTCGCCGACCCGGCACTTCAAGGGCCACACCTCCAGGACCGCCAAACAGCTGAAAGTGGGGAAGACGCCATGAGCACCCCGGCCCCCCTCTCCCATGCCATCGCCCGGTTCGTCCGGATGAGCCCCCAGAAGGGCCGCCTCGTGGCCGACCTCGTCCGCGACCGCTACGTCGGCGAGGCCCTGACCATCCTGCGCTTCAGCGAGCGGAAGAAGATCAGCGCCATCCTCGAAAAGGTCCTGCGCTCGGCCATCGCCAACGCCCAGCAGAAATCGCCCAACGTGGACGTCGACACGCTCTACATCTCGCGGATCCAGATCAACGGCGGCCCGACCGCCAAGCGGATCCGCCCGGCGCCCCAGGGACGGGCCTACCGCATCCAGAAGCGGACCAGCCACGTCCACATCTATCTGAACGAAAAGGGGAAATAACCGTGGGTCAGAAAACACACCCGTACGGATTCCGGCTCGGCTTCAACAAGCCGTGGTCCTCCCGCTGGTTCGCCAAGGGCCCGGACTACGCCCGTCTCATCCACGAAGACCTGCGGATGAAGAAGGCCATCAAGGACAAGTACTTCCACGCCGGCATCGCCGGGGTGGACGTCGAGCGCGTCGGCCCGAAGATCCGGGTCATCATCCACACGGCCCGGCCCGGGATCATCATCGGCCGCGGCGGCAAGGAGATCGAGAGCCTCAAGGCCTATCTCGAGACGATCGCCAAGCGGGATGTCTACGTCGACATCCGCGAGGTCGACAAGCCCGAGCTCAACGCCCTGCTCATCGGCGAGAGCATCGCCGTCCAGCTCGAGAAGCGCATCGCCTACCGGCGGGCCATGCGCAAGGCCGTCGAGTTCGCGCTCAAGATGGGGGCCAAGGGGATCAAGGTCATGTGCGCCGGACGCCTCGGCGGCGTCGAGATCGCCCGCTCCGAATGGTACCTCAAGGGGCAGCTGCCGCTGCAGACCCTCAGGGCCGACATCGATTACGCTTTCACCGAAGCCTTCACGACCTACGGCCAGATCGGCATCAAGGTCTGGGTCTACCGGGGCGACGTCGAAAAGCCCAAGATGACCTCCCAGATGGCCGAGGTCGAGGAGATCTAGCCATGTTGATGCCCGCGAAAGTCAAGTACCGCAAGCAGCAGCGGGGCCGCATGCGGGGGAAAGCCCTGCGCGGCGGCACGCTGACCTTCGGCGAGTTCGGCCTCCAGGCCCTCGAGCCCGGCTGGCTGTCCTCCCGGCAGATCGAGGCCGGCCGCATCACCATCACCCGGCACATGAAGAGAAAAGGCAAATTGTGGATCCGGACCTTCCCCTGGAAGTCGGTCACGAAGAAGCCGACCGAGGTCCGCATGGGCAAGGGCAAGGGCGATCCCGAATTCTGGGTCGACGTCATCCGCCCGGGCAAGATCCTGTTCGAGCTCGAAGGCATCGACCTCGCCGAGGCCCAGGAGGCCATGCGCCTGGCCGGCCACAAGCTGCCCATCAAGACGCGGTTCATCGTCCGCGGGCAGAGGGAGCTCAGATGAAGACCAAAGAACTCATGGAACTGTCGGCCGACGAGCTGAGGCACCGGGAGGGAGAGCTCGTCGATCAGCTCTTCAAGCTCCGCTTCCAGAAGTCGCTCGGCCAGCTCGAGAGCCCGATGAAGATCAAGGCCATCAAGAAGGACATCGCCCGCATCAAGACGATCTTGAACCGGGCCCCGCAGGCCACGGAGTAGCCCATGGACACCCCCAAACAAGCACGGAAGACGACCAAGGTCGGGACCGTCGTCGCCAAGAAGATGACGAAGACGGTCACGGTCCAGGTGGAGCGGCAGATCCGCCACCCCCTCTACCGGAAGACCATCCGCAGGAAGCAGACCTTCCTCGTCCACGATGAAGCCGAGAAGTGCAAGGTCGGCGACATCGTCCGCATCGTCGAGACGCGGCCGATCAGCAAGACCAAGCGCTGGCGCATCCTGGCGATCATCGGCCTGACCCCCGCCCTGACGGCGACCCCGATCGAGACGAGCCCGATCGTGCCCGAGAAGGGAGAGCCCCAATGATCCAGATGCGCACGATGCTCAAGGTGGCCGACAACTCCGGCGCCCGGCGGATCCAGGCGATCACCCCCCTCGGCGGCAGCGTCGGCCGCGTGGCCCGGATCGGCGACATCATCTCGGCGACGGTCAAGGAGGCCGACCCGGAGAGCAAGGTCCAGAAGGGCAAGGTCATCCGGGCCGTCGTCGTCCGGACGCGCAAGGAGCTCCGCCGCAGGGACGGCTCCTACATCCGCTTCGAGGACAACGCCGCGGTCATCATCGACAAGACCGGCGAGCCCGTCGGGACCCGCGTCTTCGGCCCCGTCGGCCGGGAGCTCCGGGAGCGGAAGTTCACCAAGATCATCTCCCTCGCGCCGGAGGTCCTCTGATGCACAAGATCTCGCTCAAGAAGAACGACCTCGTCGTCGTCATCCGGGGCAAGGACAAGGGCAAGCAGGGCAAGGTCTTGAAGCTCATCCCCGAGACCAACCGGGTCATCGTCGAACGGATCAACTTCTCCAAGCACTTCGTCAAGGCCGACCGCAGCAGGAACCAGCAGGGCGGCGTCATGGAGAAAGAGGCCCCGATCGCCGTGTCCAACGTCATGCTCTACTGCGCGGAGTGCGGGCAGGGCGTCCGCGCCCGCACCCGGCGCCTCGAGGACGGCAGCAAGACCCGGCTCTGCCACCGCTGCGAGACGATGATCGAAAGGCAGAAGTGAGGAACCGCCCATGAGCCGCTTATACGAGAAGTACCGGAAGGACGTGGTCCCCGCGCTCCAGGAGGAGCTCGGCATCACGAATATCATGGCCGTGCCCCGCCTCGAGAAGATCATCGTCAACGTCGGGGTCGGCGACGCCATCCAGAACGTCAAGCTCCTGGACACGGCCAAGGCCGAGCTGGCCCAGATCACCGGCCAGCTGCCCGGCGTCGGGCGGGCCAAGAAATCCATCTCGGCGTTCAAGCTGAGGAAGGGCCAGCCGATCGCCTGCTACGTCACCCTCCGCAACCGGAGGATGTACGAGTTCTTCGACCGGCTGGTCAACATCGTCCTGCCGCGGGTCCGTGACTTCCGCGGCGTGCCGCCGACGTCCTTCGACGGCCGGGGCAACTACACCCTGGGGATGCGCGACCAGCTCACGTTCCCCGAGATCGACTACACCAAGGTCGAGCGCCCCCGGGGCATGAACATCACCATCGTCACGACGGCCCGGACCGATAAGGAAGCCCTGGCCCTCCTCAAGAGGCTGGGCATGCCGTTCCGGGAATCCTAGGAAGCGAGGTCGATATGGCAACTTCAGCGCGCATGGCCAAGATGGTCCGTACGCCCAAATTCGCGATCCGGGTGCGCCACCGCTGCCGGAAGTGCGGGCGGCCCCGGGCCTACTACAGGAAGTTCGATCTCTGCCGCCTCTGCTTCCGCGAGCTGGCCCTCAAGGGCGAGATCCCGGGCGTGACCAAGTCGTCCTGGTGAGATCGGAGAAAGGAACAACCATGGATTCGTTATCTGACCTGCTCACCCGGATCCGCAACGGCGTGAAGTCCAAGAAGCGGGAAGTCAACATGCCCTCCTTCCGCCTGGGGGTCGAGGTCGTCAAGATCCTCAAGGAGGAGGGCTATATCAAGAACTACAAGGTCATCGAGGACAAGAAACAGGGCATCCTCAACGTGACGCTCAAGTACACCGAGGACAACCGGAGCGTCATCAGCGGCCTCAAGAGGGTCAGCACGCCGGGCTGCCGGATCTACTGCACCCGGGATTCCGTCCCCAAGGTCCTGGACGGCCTGGGCCTGGTCATCGTCTCGACGTCCCGCGGCGTCCTGACCGGCCGGGCCTGCGAGGATCTCGGGGCGGGCGGCGAAGTCCTCTGCAGCATCTGGTAGGCGGGAGAGAGGGAATCATGTCGAGAGTCGGGAAGAAACCCATCGCGATACCGGCGGGCGTGACCGTCACGGTGAATCCGGACCGGATCGACTTCGAGGGTCCGAAAGGCAAGCTCACGACGCCGCTCCAGCCGGGCATCACGGCGGCCCTGGAGGGCGGGACCCTCGTCCTGAGCCGGTCCGAAGACACCAAGACCGCGCGGGCCAACCACGGCCTCGGCCGGGCCCTGGCCCACAACGCCGTGGTCGGCGTCACCGAGGGCTACCTGAAGCAGCTCGAGATCGTCGGCGTCGGCTACAAGGCCAAGGTCGACAAGGGCAAGCTCGAGATCAGCCTGGGCTATTCCCGGCCGATCCTCTACGACGATCCCCCCGGGGATCGAGATCGTCGCCGTCAAGCCCACCCAGCTGACGGTCCGGGGCATCGACCGTCAGAAAGTGGGCCAGGTCGCCGACGACATCAAGAGCCTCCGCATCCCGGACCCGTACAAGCAGAAGGGCGTCCGGTACCTGGGCGAGCGGCTCATCAAAAAAGAACGAAAGGCGGGAGTGACCGGTGCTTAAAGACAAGACAACCGAGAGGAAGGTCCGAGACGACCGTCTCCGGAAGCGGATCCGGGAGAGGGTCCAGGGCACGCCCGAGCGGCCCCGTCTCCACGTGTTCAAGAGCAACGCCTACATCTACACCCAGGTCATCGACGACCGGAAGGGCGCCGTTCTCCTGACCGCGTCGACCCTGGAGAAGGAGTTCCGGGCCAAGGCCAAGAGCACCAAGAACAAGGACGCCTGCGGCCTGCTCGGCGCGATGCTGGGCCAGCGCCTCAAGGCGGCCAAGATCGAAAAAGTCGTTTTCGACCGGGGCACCCACCCCTACCACGGACGCATCAAGACCCTGGCGGACGCCATCCGCAAGGAAGGCATCCAGTTCTGAGCGGACGGACGAACAAGGAGAGAGACACGTGGACGATCGCAGACACACCAGGAAAGTCGGGGTCCTCGACGAAGAGGGCATGGAGCTCAAGGACCAGGTCATTTCGATCCGCCGGGTCACCAAGGTCGTCAAGGGCGGCAAGAACCTGAGCTTCTCGGCCCTCGTCGCCGTCGGCGACGAGCGCGGCCGGGTGGGCATCGGCAAGGGCAAGGCCCGCGAAGTGCCCCAGGCCATCGCCAAGGGCGTCGAGGCGGCCCGCAAGAGCATGATCCGCGTCCCCCTGGCCGAGACGACGATCCCGCACCTCGTCAAGGGCGTCGACGGCGCCGGCCTGGTCGTCCTGCGCCCGGCCTCGAAGGGGACGGGCGTCATCGCCGGCGGGGCCGTCCGGGTCATCATGCAGCTCGCCGGGATCCGGGACATCCTGACCAAGTCCATCCGCAGCAGCAATCCCATCAGCGTCGCCAACGCGACCCTGGACGCCCTGCGCCAGATCCGGAACCCCGAGGACGTGGCCAAGATGCGCGGAAAGGCGAAAGGTACGCTATGACCGACGTCGACGAAGAAACCCAAGAAGACGCCCCGGCGCGCCGGGAAGGCGGAGGTCGGCCGGACCATCAAGGTCACGCTCGTCCGCAGCCTCATCGGCACCCCCCGCGACCAGCGGGAGACGGCCAAGGGGCTGGGCCTGCGAAAGCCCCAGTCGAGCGCGGTCCTCAAAGAGACGCCCGCGGTCCGGGGGATGATCAACAAGATCGGCTACGCGCTCAAGGTGGAAACGGTGGAGAAGCCATGAACCTCAGCAACCTGAAACCGGCCCAAGGATCGAGAAAAGACCGCAAGAGGGTGGGGCGCGGCCCCGGCTCGGGCTGGGGCAAGACCGCCGGGCGCGGCAGCAAGGGCCAGCTCCAAGGCAGCGGCTATTCCCGCAAGCGCGGCTTCGAGGGCGGCCAGATGCCCCTGACGCGGCGCATTCCGAAGCGCGGCTTCACCAACATCCACCGCGAGGAGATCGCCATCGTCAACCTGGACGGCCTGGCCAAGCTCCGGAAGGACGAGATCGGGCCTAAGGACATGGCCGAGCGCCGCCTGATCCGGAACGGATCGGTCCGGGTGAAGGTCCTCGGACGGGGCGAGCTCGCCGCGGCCAAGACCGTCCACGCCCACGAATTCTCGGGCTCGGCCGTGAAGAAGATCGAGGCCAAGGGCGGCAAGGCCGTCCTCATCGGGAAAGACTAATGTTAGACAGCATCCGCAACATCTTCAGCATCCCCGAGCTGCGGAAGAGGGTCATCTTCACCCTCCTCCTGCTCGCGGTCTACCGGATCGGCGGGCAGATCCCGAACCCCGGCCTCAACGCGACCGCCCTGCAGGAGTTCTGGCAGTCGCAGAAGGGGTCCCTGTTCGGCTTCGTCGACCTCTTCTCCGGCCGGAACATGTCCCGGATGACCATCTTCGCCCTGGGCATCATGCCCTACATCTCGGCCTCGATCATCCTGCAGCTCCTGACCGTCGTCTGGCCCTACCTCGAGCGCCTGTCGAAGGAGGGCGAGCTCGGCCGCAAGAAGATCACCCAGTACACCCGGTACGGGACGATCGGCATCTGCCTCATCCAGGCCTTCGGCATCGCCATCTTCCTCGAGGCCATCCGGACGCCGGCCGGCGCTCAGATCGTGGTCAGTCCGGGCTGGGGCTTCAAGCTCCTGACCGTGCTGACCCTGACGACCGGGACCGTCTTCGTCATGTGGCTGGGCGAGCAGATCTCGGAGCGGGGCATCGGCAACGGCATCTCGCTCATCATCTTCGCCGGCATCGTGGTCAGCTTCCCGAGCGGGCTGCTGAACATGATCTCCGGCCTGCGGACCGGGGCCATGGATCCCCTGAAGATGATCTTCCTCGGGGCGCTCATGGTCGCCGTCATCGGCTTCATCGTCTTCGTCGAGCGCGGCCAGCGCCGCATCCCGGTCTCCTACGCCAAGCGGGTCGTCGGCCGGAAGGTCTACGGCGGCCAGAGCACGCACCTGCCGCTCCGGGTCAACACGGGCGGCGTCATCCCGATCATCTTCGCCGCCTCGGTCATCACCATCCCGGCGACGATGGCCAACCTCATCAAGGTCCCGATCATCCAGTCGGTGGCCTCCCAGTTCGGCCTGGGCATGCCCCTGTACAACCTCGTCTACATCGCGGCCATCATCTTCTTCACCTACTTCTACATCTCGATCATCTTCAACCCGGTCGACGTGGCCGACAACCTCCGCAAGTACGGCGGCTTCATCCCGGGCATCCGGCCGGGCAAGAACACGTCCGACTACATCGACGACGTCCTCAGCCGGATCACCCTGGCCGGCGCGATCTACCTGGCCGCCGTGGCCATCCTGCCCGAGTTCCTGATCACCGGCTTCAAGGTCCAGGCCCTGCCCTGGATCGGGCCCTGGCTCGAGGCCAACCTGCCCAGGTTCATCACCCAGGGGATCGGCGTCGACTTCATGTTCGGCGGCACCTCGATCCTCATCGTCGTCGGCGTGGCCATGGACACGATGCAGCAGATCGAGGCCCAGCTGGTCATGCGCCACTACGACGGCTTCATGCGCCGGAGCCGGATCCGCGGGAGGCGCGGATGAGGATCATCCTCCTGGGCGCGCCCGGAAGCGGGAAGGGGACCGTCGCCGAAGGCCTGCGCTCGGCCTATGGCTTCCCCAAGATCTCCACGGGAGATCTGCTCCGGGAAGCCGTCCGGGAGAAGACGCCGCTCGGACTCGTCGCCGCCTCGCAGATGGGCCAGGGCGGTCTCGTCGACGACGCGACCGTGCTGGCCCTGCTCCGCGAGCGCCTGGCCCGGCCCGATTGCCGCGACGGCTACGTCCTCGACGGCTATCCGCGGAACCTGTCCCAGGCGGACAGCCTGGACGCCCTCGGCCTCGCGGGCCCGGAGATCGTCTTCGACCTTCAGGTCTCGGACGAGGTCGTCCTCGAGCGCCTGGCCAACCGGCGGACCTGCCCCCACTGCGAGGCCATCTACCATCTCGTCAACAAGCCGCCGAAGAGAGCCGGCGTCTGCGACGTCTGCGGCGCGGCCCTCGTCCAGCGGAACGACGACACGCCGGAGGTCATCCGGGAAAGGCTCAAGACGTATCACGCCAAGACCGAGCCCCTCGTCGCCCGCTATGCGGCCAAGGGCGACCTCCACCGGATCGACGGCGGCCGCGCGGCCGGCGATGTCATCCGCGACGTCCGCCGGATCCTCGACGCCGCGCTCAAGCGTCCGGGCGGGGCGGGGGAGTGACCATGATCACCCTCAAGTCCGCGACGGAGCTCGAGGCCATGCGCCAGAGCAGCCGCATCATGGCCACGGTCCTGGGCGAGCTCGAGCCGCTGATCCGGCCCGGCATCCGGACCCGCGACCTCGACCTCTACGCCGAGAAGCGGACCCGCGAACTCGGGGCCGTGCCGGCCTTCAAGGGCTACCGCGGGCTATCCCGCCTCGGTCTGCATCTCGGTCAACGAGGAGATCATCCACGGCATCCCCTCGGGGCGCATCCTCCAGGAGGGTGACATCGTCAGCCTCGATTTCGGCGTCCTCTTCGAGGGCTTCTACAGCGACTCGGCCCTGACCGCCCCCGTCGGACGGACCTCCGAGGACGCCCTGAAGCTCATCGCCGCGGCCGAGCGCTCTTTTTACAAGGGCCTGGAGCAGATGAAAGAGGGCAACCGCCTGTCCGACATCTCGGCGGCCATCCAGCAGTCGGTCGAGAGCGAAGGCTATTCGGTCATCCGTCAGTTCGTCGGGCACGGCATCGGCCGGGCCCTTCACGAGGATCCCCAGGTGCCGAATTTCGGGCCTCCGGGGCGCGGGCCGAAGATCCGGCCGGGGATGACCATGGCCATCGAGCCGATGATCGCCGCGGGGGGCTACGAGGTCGATATCCTCGAGGACGGCTGGACGGCCATCACCCGCGACCGCAGCCTGGCCGCCCACTACGAGCATACCGTGGCCATGACCGCCGACGGCCCGGAGGTCCTCAGCGCCAGGACGCCCGACACCGCGCGGCCGGGGATCCGCCTCCCCAAGGAGAGCCCTCATGCCTAGACAGGACATGTTCGAAGCCGAGGGCGTCGTCCTGGAAACCCTGCCGAACGCCATGTTCCGGGTCGAGCTCCAGAACAAGCACGTCATCCTGGCCCACATCTCCGGCAAGATGCGCAAGCACTTCATCCGCATCCTGCCGGGAGACCGGGTCCTCCTCGAGCTGTCGCCCTACGACCTGACCAAGGGCCGGATCACCTATCGATTCAAATAACCTGGACTATTCATGAAACGCTATATTTCTCCATTAACGGAAACGCTAAGACCTGCGTTTCACCCTTCGGGCAAGCCGTCCGGCCGCATCTGCGCGTTGCAAAGGGCTCGCAGTACACCGAGTACAGCTTCACCCTTTGACGCCTTGCATCTGCAGCCGTCTCGGCCTGTGAATAATCCAGAAAGGACGGGACGATGAAAGTCAAAGCTTCCGTGAAAAAAATCTGCCGGAACTGCAAGATCGTCCGGCGCAAGGGCGTGGTGCGGGTCATCTGCTCCAACCCGAGGCACAAGCAAAGACAGGGTTAAAGAGGTACTCCCATGGCAAGAATCGCAGGCATCACCATCCCGCCGGACAAGCGGATCGAGATCGGGCTGACCTACATCTACGGGATCGGCCGGTCCAAGAGCGCCAAGATCCTCGAAGAGGCCAAGATCGACAAGAACAAGAAGGTCAAGGCCCTGTCCGAGGACGAGGTCGACAAGATCCGCCGGATCATCGAAAAGCGGGAGAAGATCGAGGGCGACCTCCGCAAGGAAGTCACCATGAACATCAAGCGGCTGGTCGACATCGGCTGCTACCGGGGCCTCCGGCACAAGAAGAAACTGCCCGTCCGGGGCCAGCGGACCAAAACCAACGCCCGGACCCGCAAGGGCAGCAAGGGCCAGCGGATCAAAAAGCTCAAAGAGCCAAAGAAAGGGTAAGGAGGGCCAGCCGCCATGCCGCCAAAAACGAGCGCTAAGAAGAAGAAAGTCCGGAGGGAGATCGGATCCGGGACGGCCCACATCCAGTCGACCTTCAATAACACCATCATCACCATCACCGACAACGTCGGCGCCACGGTCGTCTGGGCCAGCGCCGGCACGTCCGGGTTCAAGGGAGCCCGGAAGGGGACGCCCTTCGCCGCCCAGCTCGCGGCCAAGGACGCCGCGACGAAGGCCCGGGAGTTCGGCGTGCGCTACGTCGACGTCCGGCTCAAGGGACCGGGCGCGGGACGGGAGTCGTCGATCCGGGCCATGCAGGCCGCCGGCCTGGAGATCAAGTCCATCAAGGACGTGACACCGATCCCGCACAACGGCTGCCGCGTCCGCCGCCGCCGGCGGGTCTGAGGGCCGGGAGGAGACAACCATGGCGAAATATCAAGGAGCCGACTGCCGGCTCTGCCGCGTCGAGAAGAACAAGCTCTATTTCAAGGGCGCGAAGTGCCTGACCGAAAAGTGCCCCCTCGAACGGAGGGCCTACGCCCCGGGGCAGCACGGGCGCTCGCGCAAGCGGGTGCTGGGCTATGCCATCCAGCTCCGCGAGAAGCAGAAGCTGAAAAGGTACTACGGCATGTCGGAGGAGCAGTTCCGCTTCTTCTTCGAACGGGCCGAGAGACAGAAGGGGGTCACCGGCGAGAACCTCCTGTCCATGCTCGAACGGCGGCTGGACAACGCCGTGTTCCTGCTCGGGTTCTCCCTGTCGCGGGGGCACGCGCGCCAGCTCATCGGGCACGGCCATTTCCGGATCAATGATCACAAGGCCGACATCGCCTCCGCGCTGGTCAAGCCGGGCGATGTCATCGCCTTCCGGCCCCGGTCGGCCAAGAGCGAGGACATCCAGGCCGTCGTGGCCTCGAACCGCTCCAAGACCGTGCCGGGCTGGCTCGAGGTCGATTGGGAGAACCTGAAGGGCCGGGTCGTCGCGCTGCCAACGCGCCAGGACGTCACCCTTCCGGTCGAGGAACACCTGGTCGTCGAGCTGTACTCCAAGTAAGGTCCCCGGACCGAACGGAGGACATCTCCCAAAGGAGGTCACATGACAGAGACGAATTTTCAGAGACCCAAGTTCTTGGAGTGCGATTTCGAGACGCTCACCGCCCAGTACGGGCGCTTCCAGGCCCAGCCGTTCGAGCGCGGCTACGGGGTGACCGTCGGCAACGCCCTCCGGCGCATCCTGCTTTCCTCGATCACCGGCGCGGCCATCACCTCCGTGCGCATCCACGGCGTCCTCCACGAGTTCTCGACCATCCCCGGGGTGGTCGAAGATGTCACCGACATCATCCTCAACCTCAAATCCATGCCCCTGAAGCTCCAGGGCGACGAGCCGCGGCGGATGACGATCAAGAAGACCGGCCCGGCCGCGGTCACCGCGGCGGATATCGCCCACGACGGCGACATCGAGATCCTGGACACGGCCGTGCCGATCGCCGCCCTCGACATCGACGGGACGCTGGACGTCGAGATGGTCGTCAAGAACGGCCGCGGCTACGTCCCGGCCGACCAGAACTTCGACGAGGAGCAGAGCCTCGATTATATCCCCCTCGACTCCGCGCATTCGCCCGTCCTCAAGGTCAATTACAAGGTCGAGCCGGCCCGCGTCGGCAAGAGGATCGACTACGAGAGCCTGACCCTCGAGATCTGGACGACCGGGGCCATCCGGCCCATGGACGCCCTGTCCCAGGCGGCCAAGCTCATGCGCGACCACCTCGGCATCTTCCTCAACGTCGTCGACGAGCCTCTCGAGCGCGAGTCGGCGCCGTCGAAGAAGGAGGTCCCGTTCCTCAATCAGGCGGACGTGCTGGCCAAGACGATCGACCACCTGGAGCTCTCGGTGCGCTCCAACAACTGCCTCCGCTCGGCCGGCATCGAGCGGATCTACGAGCTCGTGCAGAAGACCGAGGACGAGCTCCTCAAGACCAAGAACTTCGGCCGCAAGTCCCTTGCGGAGATCAAGGAGACGCTGGCCAATCTGAACCTCGGGCTGAACCTCGAGCTCCACCCCCGCCTCATCGAGCGGATCCAGACGGAGATCAAGAGCGGCATGCCTGAGAAGGAGACGGAGGCATGAGGCATCAGGTCAAAAAAGGCATGCTCGGGCGGACGACCGCCCACCGGCGGGCGCTCATGCGCAATCTCGTGACGTCCTTCCTCGAGCGCGAGCGCGTCCGGACGACCCTGGCCAAGGCCCGGTCGGCCCGGCCCATCGCCGAGAAGATGATCACCCTGGCCAAGCGGGGGACCCTCCACACCCGGCGCCAGGCCCTGGCCTACATCACCAAGGAGGAGGCGGTCAAGAAGCTGTTCGACGACATCGGGCCCCGCTTCAAGGAACGGCCGGGCGGCTACACCCGGATCGTCAAGCTCGACCGCCGGGCCGGGGACGGCGCCGAGATGGCCATGCTCGAGCTCGTGGGCACGGAGTTCAAGGCGAAGACGAAGAAGAAAAAGAAAGACTCCAAGAAGCCCGCCGCGAAGTAACGCCTTCCCTGGGGACATGTACGCTTCGTACGTGTCCCCTTTTTTTTGCCCAGAAGATCACTCGATCAAGATATTTCGCAGGAATCCGGCTCCGTGTATCTCCGCCGGATTTCTGCCCTCCGCTCACTTCGCGTTCGCTCGCTGCGGACGGCGGGCGGCCTGGTAGATCTTCGTCCAGACGTTCGACGAGATTGTCGATCCGGACGGACGGCGTCTGGTAGACGGTCGCGTTGATGAAGTATTCCTTGTCGATCATCATGCCGACGTGGCCGATCTTGTCGATGGCCCCGCCGAAAAAGACGAGGTCGCCGGCCTGCTCCGAGCCTTTGGGCACCTCGACGAGGCCGCTCTTCAGCATCTGGATGTCGGCGTCCCGCAGGATGGGGACCCCGTTCATCTTGTAGATGAGCTGGACGAAGCCGGAGCAGTCGAGACCGAGGGGCGAACCTCCGCCCCACGTATAGGGCACGCCGATGAAGCGCTTCGCGAGGGCGACCATGTCCGTCGCCGGCCGGCGCGGCCAGGTCCAGGGGGCCTCGCGGATGTCCCCGTCGCCCTTCTGGATCCAGACCCGGGTGTTGCCGGGCAGATTGACCTCGAGCCAGCGCTCGTTTTTCTCGCCGACGACCTCGAGGATGGCGCTGATGGGGGCGGTCTTGACCGGCTTGTGGGCCGTGACATCGGGCTCACGGTAGGTGTTGGCCAGGAGCCCCGAAACGACGAAGACCTTGCCGGCGGAGGCATAGGGCTTGTCGCCGGGCTTCAGGAAACGCAGGGATGAGGCGAAGACCCAGCCCGTGTAGGTGTCGGGCGTTTCGATCTCGCACCAGTCTTCGCCTTTGGCGTTCTTTTCCTGCTTCAGGACCTTGACGTTGTCGCCCAGGAGCGCCTGGCTGACGACGTCGGTATCGACGGTCGCGCTGCGGAACATGTTCTCGACCGAATTGATCACCACGGCCGCGGCGGCGGCGGCCGGGGCCTGCCCGGCGCAGGCCAGGGCGGGGGAGAGGGCGATCAGGAGGATCGCGGACAGGATCTTGGCCATCGGGGACCTCCTTGCAGAGATGCGAAAAACTATCATAATCCTGATGCGCCCGAGACTCAAGGCGCTCCCTCTGAAATTCGGAAAATAGTGTTGTGCGCCCGATTTTCCCGGGGTTATAATGCCCCCCAGAGGTGACGATATGAAGCGCAAGGAATTCCTGGGACTCGCCGGCGCTGCCGCGGCCGGCTCGTTGGTGACCTTCCGTCCGGCTCTGGCGCAAGCCTTGGCTGGCGGCGGAAAGACGGCGCTCTCCGTCAAGATCATGGACCTCAAGCTCCAATATGCCTGGGGCCTGTCGCGGGGGACTTGGACGACCCGCCGGAACGCGTTCGTCAAGATCGAGCGGGACGGCGTTTACGGCCTGGGCGAGGCCGCGCCCATCGCCCGCTACGGCGAGACCGCCGAAGGCGCCGCGGCGTTCTTCGAAAAGGCCCGCCCTGTCCTGGAGCGGGACCTGTGGGAATATGCCGTCCGCTGGAACGAGCTAGAGACCCTGGCTCCCACAGAACACGCCGCCAAGGCGGCTCTGGACATGGCCCTGCTCGACTGGGTCGGGAAGAAGCTCCAGGTCCCGGTCTGGAAGCTGCTGGGCCTGAACAAGGCCGGCGCCCTGAAGACCACCTATTCCATCGGCATCGACGAGGTCCCGGTCATGCAGGAGAAGATCCGGGCTTATCCCGACTTTAGCGTTTACAAGATTAAGGTCGGCACCAAGGACGACCGCAAGATCATCGAGGGCATCCGGGCCGTGACGTCCAAGCCCCTCCGTGTCGACGCCAACGAGGGCTGGAAGACGAAAGAGGAGGCCCTGGAGAATATCAACTGGATGGCCGGCATGGGGATCGAATACATTGAACAGCCCATGCCCGCCGACAGGATCGAGGATTTCGCCTGGCTCAAGCAGCGCTCCAAGCTCCCGCTCTACGCCGACGAGAGCCTGATGAAGGCCTCCGATATCCCCCACATCGCCCCCTACTTCGACGGCCTCAACATCAAGCTCATGAAGTGCGGTGGCATCCAGGAGGCCGTGCGCATGGTGGCCATGGCCCGGGCCCTGGGTCTCAAGCTGATGATCGGCTGCATGGTCGAGACCTCGCTGGCCATCTCGGCCGCCGCGGCCCTCACGCCGCTCTTCGACCACGCCGACCTCGATGGCAACCTGCTGTCCGCGACCGACCCCTTCAAGGGCGTAAAGACGGTCAAGGACCAGCTGGTCCTTAACGACAAGCCGGGACTCGGTGTCGAAGGCGGGCTCTTCTAACCGCCCGTCTTAAAGGCCCCGCAGGGCCACTGCCACGGGCCGGCGCACGGCCCGGACGGCCGGGGGAACGCCTCCGACGAGGCCCATCAGCAGGGCGAAGCCAAGGCCCCGCAGGAGCAGGCCCGGCGTGATGCGGAAAGCGAAGGCGAGGTGCGAGAACGTCTGCCAGTTGATCGTCCCCGTCGTGAATCCGTTCATCGGCAGAACGGCCAGGCAGCCGACGACCCCCCCGATCAGGGCGATGAAGAGCGATTCGACGATGAAGGACGACACGACGGCCCCGCTACCGAATCCGAGGGCCCTCATCGTGGCGATCTCGCGGGACCTCTCGGCGACGGCTGAGTACATCGTGTTCAGGGCGGCGAAGACCGCGCCGACGCCCATCACCAGGGCGATGAGGAAACCCAGGACGCGGATGAGATCCGTCAGGGTCCGCGACTGGGCCCGGTAGTAGTCGGTTTCCCGATCCACCTGGACGGACAGCCGCGGGTCGGACGTGAGCGCATCCTTGAAGCGGGCCAGGGCCGACGGAGATTCGAGGCGCACGGTCACCGACTGGAAGATGTTGGTCGGCCGCTTGTAGATCTCGTTGAGGACGTTGGCGTCGCACCACACCTCGGAATCGAACGCGCTGCCGCCGGCGTCGAAGACCCCGACGACCTTCCAGGTGCCGCCGCCGAAGCGGACGGTCCCGCCGAGGACAAAGCCCTCGTAGGACTTGATGGCGTTCGACCCGAGGATAAGCTCGGCCAGCCCCGGCTGGAAGAACCGTCCGGCCGTGATGCGGACGTTGGAGCGGACGTCCAGGACCCGCGGCGAAACGCCTCGCACCTGGACGTTGGCCTCCGTATCCGTCCGGGCCAGGGGAAAGGCCGCGACGACGACGACCTCGCCCGAAGCGAGCGGCCCCCGCGCGTCACGGGCGACCCCGGCCGCGTCCTCGATCGTCCGCATCTCCTCGAGGGCGATGGCGCTGACCATCTCCGAATCGGCGCCGGCCCGGCGGACGATGGCGTTTCCGGGCGATCCGGAGGCGATGAGCGTGGCCTGGAAGCCCTGGGCCAGGGCCAGCATGGCCACGAAGACGCCCACGGTCCCGGCGACGCCAAGGACGGCCACGATGGCCGAGGACCAGCGTTGGACGACGCTCCGCACGTTGTAGACGACCGGGATGGCCATATCAGATCCTCCTCAGCGCGTCCACGACCCTGAGCCTCATCGCGCCGATCGCCGGGAGGAGGCCTGCGGCGGCCCCCACGGTGAGCGCCAGCACGAAGCCGGCCGCGAAGGTGAGCGGCGAAACGTAGAGCACGCCGAGCATCGGCAGGGCGCGGGACAGGCGGGGAATGACGACCTTGGCCAGGGCCAGGCCGATGAAGCCTCCCTGTCCGGCGATGAGGACGGCCTCGGCCAGGATGAGCCCCAGGACGCGGCGGTCCGAGAAGCCGACCGTTTTCAGGACGGCCAGCTCGCCGGACCGCTCCCGGACGGCGATGGCCATGGTGTTCCCGGTGACCAGGAGGAGGGTGAAGAAGACGACGGACCCGATGGTCATGATCAGCAGCTCGACGTTCCCCATCTGCTTGGCGAAGGAGGCCGCGAACGCTTTTTCGGTCTGGGTCCGCGTCTCGAAGGGTGAATTCTCGAAGAGCGCGTCGATGGCCTGGGTGACCCGGACGGCGTCGTCGGGATCCCTGAGCTTCACGACATACCAGCCGACAGTCCCTTTACCGAAGACCCGCCGCTCCTCGAGGTAATCGGCCCGGAAGAACATGCCGCTGGTGTCCGCCTCGGGCCGGTTGCCGTCGTAGACGGCGGCGACATTGAATTCCCAGCCGCCGGCCCAGATCGTTCCCCGGAGCGGGATCCGGTCCCCGACCTTGAAGCCGAACCGCTTCGCCAGCGCGCGCCCGACCATGCACGCCTGGCGGTCCTTCATGAACGCGTCCCGCCCCTCCGGCGAAACGACGTAATCGGCGTAGACGTCGAACCAGGTGTCCTTATCGACGGCGAATTGGGGGAAAAAATTGCGCTCGTCCTGATAGACGCCGCCGAACCAGGACGCATACGTAACGGCCGCGACGCCCGGGACCTTCAAGAGCCGCTCTCGATAGGAGAGGGGGAGGGGAAGGATCAGCGAAACGCGGTTGATCACGTCAAGACGGTCGGCCCCGGCCGCGTCGGCGCCGCCCCGGAACCCCATCCGGACCGCCGCCAGAAGCCCGAAGAGAAAGAGAGCGACCGCGAACGAGCCGATCGCGAGGGTCGTCCGGACCTTTTTCCGCCGGAGGTTGGCCCAGACCAGTCTAAAAGACTTCATGTCCCGGCTCCGGCCTTGGCCGCCTCCATGAGGACGCCCTTGTCGAGATGGAGGACGTACCGGGCCCGCTCGGCGGCCCTGGGATCGTGACTGACCATCAAAACGGTCTTGCCGTGCTCGCCCACGAGGCGGCCGATGATCTCCATGATCTCGTCGGCGCTCTTGCGGTCGAGGTCGCCGGTGGGTTCGTCGCAGAGGAGGAAGGTCGGGTCGGCGACGATGGCCCGGGCGATGGCCACCCGCTGTTCCTGTCCGCCGGAAAGCTGCCGGGGATAGTGTCTCATGCGGTCGGCGAGGCCTACGACCGCGAGCGCGGTCTCGACGTGCTTCCGTCGCTCGGATTTGGACAGCTTGGTCAGGAGCAGGGGCAGCTCGACGTTCTGAAAAGCGGTCAGGACGGGGATGAGGTTGTAGAGCTGAAAGATGAAGCCGACATGACGCGCCCGCCAGGTCGTCAGCAGGCCGGCGGACAGCTTCGTGATCTCGTCGCCGGCGACGGTGATGCTCCCCGATGTGGGCAGGTCGAGCCCGCCGAGCAGGTTGAGGAGCGTCGTCTTGCCGGACCCGCTGGGGCCCATGAAGGCCACGAAATCGCCCGCGTCGACGTCCAGGTTCAGGCCCTGGAGGACGTGGATCTCCTCGTTGCCGCGGCTGTATTTCTTGTCCAGATTGCGCACGCGCACGAGGGCGGTGCCGTTCCCTTGGCCGTCGATCCTCACCATGTTGGCCTCCTCCGCCTCACTTGACCTTGACCCGTTGGCCGTCGCGCAGGTCGGCGGGCCCTTCGACGACGACCTTGTCGCCGGGTGAAAGTCCCGCCGTGATCTCGACGTCGGCGCCGATCTCGAGGCCCAGCTGGACCGCCCTCCGTTCGACGACGCCGGCCCGCTCCAGGAACACCACGGTCTGGCCGTCCACGGTTCGGGCCGCCGCGCGCGGGATGAGGGCCCTGGCCGCCGGCCGCGCGGCCGCCTGCTCGCCGGCCAGGAACGATACTTTGACGCCCATGTCCGGAAGGATGCGGGGGTCGAGCTTGTCGAACGCGATACGGACCTTCACCGTGGCCTTCTGGCGGTCGGCCGTCGGGATGACCGTCCGGACGCCGCCCGGGATGCGCCAGTCCGGGTAGGCGTCGAGGACCGCCTCGACGCGCTGCCCCGGGAGGACCCGGGCGATGTAGGATTCATTGACGTCCACCTCGATCTCGATCGAATCCATGTCGACGATCGTCGCGATGCCCGTCCGGGTGAACCCCCCGCCGGCCGAGATCGGGGAGACCATCTCCCCCCTCTGGGCGTCCTTGGAGACGACGATCCCGCCGAACGGCGCGCGGACGATGCAATTATCGACGTCCTGCTGGGCCAGGGCGATCTGGGCGTCGGCCGCTTTCACCTGTTCCCCGGCGGCCGCCACCTGGGCCTTCAGGCTTTCGGCGGCCGTGCGGGCCTGATCGAGCGCCTGGGTGCTGGCGAAGCCGTCCGCGGCCAGGCTCTCGTTCCGGCCGAGCTCCCGCTCGGCGTTGGCGAGATTGACCTTCAGGCTGGCGATGAGGGAGGCGGTCGCGTCCCGCTGTGTCCGGGCGGCCTGCAGCCGCCGCTGCGCGTCTGCGTCGTCGAGCCTGGCGAGAAGCTGTCCCTCGGTGACGGCCATTCCTTCGTCGACATAAACGTCCACGACCCTGGCCGTGATCTTGGCCGCGACCGTGGCCCGGCGGCGCGGCGTGATGTAGCCGCTGGCATTCAGGAGGGAGACGGTCCCCGGATCACCCGCCGGGCGCGCCTCGGCGATCGTGACGACCGCGGCCCGGCTTCGAAAAGCCAAAAACGCAGCGGCCGCAAGGATGATCACGGCCACGGCCGGCGATCGTCCGTCTGGCCCTCCGCCCGGACCCGGCCGGCCGGACGCGCTCGTCGATCTTCAGTCCCGACAGGTCCGGGCGCGAAGAAGGGGTTTGTTCGCTCATTCCCGCTAACCCTCCCGAGTCTCTTTGGGCACGGACCAGACGGGCCGGTGCCGGATTTATCAGATGTATGATAGGCGAACGCCCTATCCTCGTCAAATTCCGTTACGCGCAAAAATCGAGGATTCAGCTGGAGGAATGGATGCCGACTTGAGGCCCCGAGCGGACCCAAAGTCCGGCCTGCCAAGGCGGGGATCAGGAGGACTTGCCGACTTCGATGACCAGCTTCTGCCCGACGGCCAGGATATCGGAGGAGAGGCCATTGGCCGCCTTGATCTTCTCCACGGTCGTCTTGTAGGACTTGGCGATCTGGAAGAGGTTGTCGCCGTTCTTGACAATGTGGGTCACGGTCTCGCCCGGCTTCGCCGCCGGGGGCGCCGCGGCCGCCGGCGATTCGACTCCGCCCCGCGAGGGGACGCGCAAGACCTGGCCAGGCCGGATCATGTTGCTATTGAGCCCGTTAAGGCGCTTGAGGGCGTTGACCGAGGTCCGGTAGCGGTTGGCGATGGCGCCCAGGGTGTCGCCGCTGCGAACGGTGTGGCGGTCCGTGACCACGTCGGGCGGGATGTACTGGGGCAGCGTGGCGATGCAAGCCAGGCACCTTTCCCCATAGCCGGCAGGCACCCGGAGGTCGTAAGCGTAGTTCGGGGTCGAGTCGTGCCGCAGCTCGGAATTGAGGCTGACGAGGAGCGCCGCGTCCAGCCCGAGATTCTGGGACAGCGTCGCCAGCTTGACCGCGGCATTGACCTGGATCGAATCGGATTGGACCGGCGGGTCGGGCGTGGGGAGAGCGAAGCCGTACTTGCCCGGATCGCCGACGATGAGAAGTGTCGCGATGAAGCGCGGCACATGCCGCGCCGTTTCAAACGGCAGGTTGGCGAAGATATCCCAGAAGCTGTCGAAATAATCGACCTTCTGGGCCCGGATGACCCTCTGGACCTGGGCTTCGCCGCAGTTGTAGGCGGCGATGGCCGTCGTCCAGTCGCCGAACATGTCGTGGAGCTCGATCATGTACTGGATGGCCGCCCTGGTGGCCTTGACCGGGTCCATGCGCTCGTCGACATACTTGTCCTGCTTGAGGCCGTAGCGATAGCCCGTCGAGCGGATGAACTGCCACATGCCCAGGGCCCGGGCCCGCGACAGGGCCCTCGGCCGGAAGGCGCTCTCGATGAGCGGGATCCAGGCGAGCTGTTCCGGCAGGTGTTCCCGGCGCAGCTCCTGGAGGATCATGTCCCGGTACTGGCCGGACCGCTTATAGGACTCCTCAAACGCCTTTCGCTCGACCGTCTGGAAAGACTTGATCTCCCTCGCGACCCACTGGTTCTCGATGAGCGGGATGGACCCGTTGACCGACGAGGCCAGGGTGGTCCGGGACAGCGAGATCTTCTGGATGCGCTGGGCGACCAGGAGGCGCAGGTCCATCTTCTCCTGGAGAAGGGGGGAGTCGGCCGGGACGGACATTTTCAGGAGCAGGCCGTAGGCCTCGTCGAGCTTGACCATGGCCCCTTCCATGTCCTGCCGTTCGATCGCCGCCTGGGCCTCTTCGTAGGCCGTGAAGGCGTCCTCGAGGAGGGCGGCGGCATCCTTGTCCGTCGCCTCGTCTTTGGCCGCCGCGGCCTGGGCCGCTTCCCGGTCCTCGCGGGCCTGGCGGGCGGTCTCCTCGACCGCCTGGGCCGGCTGGTCGACCGGGGGCTTGGCCGTCTCGACGGTCGGGGCGGGGGGGACCGGCTTGGGGGTCGTCCTGGCCGGCTTAGGAGACGAGGAACAGGCCGCCAGCAGGAAGACGATCAGGATGATAAGGGTCCAATTGCGGGGCGTGTGTCGTTCAGAATTCATTTCAAAACGGATTTATACCACATCGGTCCGGATCCGTCAACGGGCGAATGGACCGGGGCGGCTCTCAGCCGGCCTGCCGGTGCCAATTCCAAGCCGACCGGACGATCGTCTCAAGCGAGGATAGTCCGGGTTTCCAGCCGAGCACTTTTTCGGCCTTTGCTTTGGACGCGAGGAGTACGGCCACGTCTCCCTGGCGCCTCGGGCCGAGGTCATAGGGGACCGGGCGTCCCGTCACCTTCTCGGCCGTTCGAATGACCTCGAGGACGGAATGGCCGATCTCTGTGCCCAGATTGATGACGTCACCGGGACCGCCCGCGAGGAGCGATTTCAGCGCCTGGACATGGGCCGCGGCGAGGTCCGTGACATGGATATAGTCCCGGAGGGCCGTTCCGTCGGGGGTCGGGAAATCCCCGCCGAAGACCTGGAGGCGCGGCTTCTTCCCCAGCACGCCGAGGAGGATGTTGGGGATGAGGTGGGTCTCGGGGTCATGGCATTCGCCCGCCGTCCCGTCGAGCGCCGCCCCCGCGGCATTGAAGTAGCGGAGCGAGATCGAGCGCAGGCCGTGGGCCCGCTCGTAGTCCCGGAGGATGTCCTCGACCATGAGCTTGGCCCGGCCGTAGGGGTTGGCCGGCCGCGTCGGGTGGCTCTCGGGAATGGGCGCTTCCAGGGGCTCGCCGTAGACGGCCGCCGTCGAGGAGAAGATGAGGGCCTTCGTCCCGGCCTCGAGCATGGCGTCGAGGAGGTTGAGGCTCGTCTCGAGGTTGTGGGTATAGTACTTCCGGGGATTGACGCAAGATTCGCCGACCTGGATGAGCGAAGCGAAGTGCAGGACGGCCCCGATCTCGTGCTCTTGGAAGATCCGCCGCAGGGCCTCCCGGTCTCGCAGGTCGGCCTTGAGTGAGGGGGTGTCGCCGATGAGCTCCGGCCGGCCGCTCGAGAAATTGTCGAGGACGAGGACTTCGAAGCCCTCCCGGACAAGCTCTTTGACCGTATGCGAGCCGATGTACCCGGCGCCGCCGGCGACGAGGATGGTCATGGGGTCGTCCTTTTGATCAGGCGCCGGGCCCGGGCCAGGCCTTCGGCCTTGGTCTCGAAGGCGTTGTCGAGCTGGGCCTGGTAGATCTTCTTGAGGAGGCGGCCCATCTCCGGACCGGGAGGGACGCCGAGCTTGATGAGGTCCCGGCCCATGACCAGGGGCTTGATCGTCTCCCGGTTGACTCGCAGCTCTTCGAATTTCCTGACGAGCCAGCGGGCCTGGGGGTCGAGGCCGCGGACGAGTCGGGACCGGCGGCCGGCCCGGTCAGCCGCGTCGAGGAGGACGACGAGATCGATCTCACCCTGGACTTCGACGGCCAGGCGGTTGAAGGCCTTCTTCGTGACTTCTTCGCGGTTCGTCCAGAGCTCGCCGGCCCGGTGGTGGGTTCGGATGAGCAGGGGGACCATCCGGCCGATGTTGGTGCCGCTCCAGGTCTGGACCTTGAACCGGACCAGGACGCGGCGGGCCGCGCGCTCGCTCTGGACATCGTGGCCGGCCGAGGTCAGGGTCATGCGGCCGCGCTTGAATTCCCAGCGGGTCGTCGTCGCCTTGCCCAGGTCGTGATAGAGAGCGGCCAGGAGGAGGGCCAGCCGCTTCGGGACGGGCAGCCCGGACGTCCGGGCCAGGGCCGCGGCCTGGTCGACGCTGAGCTTGGTGTGGGCCCAGACCGTGTGATGGCCGAAGGCGTCTTGTTCGGGGTGGAAAAGCGCGTCCTGGATGACCTGGGTCAGGGCCTGGAGCTCGGGGAACCACTGTTCGAGGACGCCGAGGCGGAACATCTCTTCGAGGCCGACCGACGGCCGGCCGGAGTCGAGGAGCATCTTGAACATCTCATCGTTGACCCTCTCGACACTGAGACCGGACAGGTCGACCGATCGGGCCGCGGGGTAGATGGACGGATCGACCTTGAAGCCCAGCACCGAGGCGAAGCGGGCCACCCGGATGACGCGCAGGGGGTCGTCGGGGAAGGCGGCGGGGTTGGTCAGACGGATACGCTTGGCCAGAGTGTCCTTGCGGCCCTCGAAGGGGTCGATGAGGCTGCCGTCCTTGAGGCGGAGGGCCATGCTGTTGGTCCGGAAATCCCGCCGCTCGAGGTCCTTTTCGATGGGCAGGTCGGGGTCCGCGGCGACGACGATGTCTTTGTGGCTCCGTGCGCCCTCGGCCCCGGCGCGGTCGACCCGGGGCAGCGCGACGTCGTAGGTCCGGCCCTCCCGGGTGAACTTGATGATGCCGAAGCTCCGTCCGACGAGGTCGACGCGGCCGTGCTTCTCGAGCTTGCCGACGATCGCTTTGAGGGGGTGTCGGGCGACGAGAAGGTCGATCTCGGAGGAGGGGCGCCCGAGGATGAGGTCGCGGACGAAGCCGCCGACCGCGTAGACGTCGCCGCCGAAGAGCCGGACGAAGAGCGGCCGGTCGGGGAAATCGAAGGACAGCCTGGTCATTCTGCGGCCGGGAATTTCTCCAGGACCTCCTTGACCGCGTCCTTATGGACCATGAACATCAGGCATTTCAAACGGAGGTAATCGTCCTGGTAAAAGAAGTACCCCTTGACCTTGCCCCACCAGGCGTTTTCCCAGGAATCCTTGATCATGAACCAGTTCCCCTTGCCCGACTCGAGGTAGCCGACGCAGTGGACGGCGTGGTCGTCGGTCGAAGAGCCGTTGGCGAAGCGGTACTCCCGGCTGGACTGGTCGATATAGGCCGGGGGAATGTCGAACGTGGGCACCATGGCCACGTCGCTCTCGCCGAGATAGCCCGGCTCGGAGAAATCGACCGCCAGAGTCGCGGTGTAGCCCCTGCGCAAGGCCCGCAGGAGGGCCAGGGAGAACTCATAGAGAGGCAGGTTCCGGAATTCGCGGCTGTGCCAGTAATTATCGGGGACCTTGTATTCGCCCTGCGTGTAAAAGGGAAGATACATGAAGCTGACGAAGGAGACGTAGTCGTCCGGCTGGAGCCCCAAGGAGGAGAGGTACTCGAGCGGCGTCAGGGACCGGCCGTCGACGTCGATGCGGTCCGGCGGGCGGCCCAGGTGCCGGTCGAGAATGGCCCGCGCGCCGG
Source organism: Candidatus Aminicenantota bacterium (assembly GCA_963743205.1). Classification (GTDB taxonomy): domain Bacteria; phylum Acidobacteriota; class Aminicenantia; order Aminicenantales; family Saccharicenantaceae; genus RBG-16-66-30. Next base: position 774,232 of record CAVUOW010000004.1, on the reverse strand, counting down.
CCAGGCCGGGGGCCTCATCCCAGGCGTTCTTGACCGCCAGGCCGGTGAGATAATCCCGGAGCTCGCGGAAAAGGAGCCCGTGATCGTGGGCGGTCTTGCCGTCGAGGAGGCCGGGGTAATCGGTTTCGCGAACGAGCCCGTACTGCTTGATCCGGGCCATGGCCGAATTGGGCTCGGAGCCCTGACCGAGGAAGGAGTTCCCTTTCTCGAGGAGGAAGCGGCGGGCCTTTTCGACGTATTCCCAATAGACCGTGTGCATCTCGGAGAGCTTGACCACGGGCTTTCCCTGGCGTCTGAGCTCGGATTCGAGAAGGGAGGTCGCCGCGAACGACCAGCAGGTGCCGGTCTTGCCCTGCATGACGGGCGGCAGGTGGAAGAGCTGGGTGAACTCGAGAGGGATCGGTCGGACGAGTGAACGCCGTCAAGTCGGCGGCGAGAAAGGTCGAGTCCTTGCTGTCCGGGCCCTCGCGGGCGTAGACGGCCTGGTCGTGCTTGGGCTGTCCCGGAGCGGTTCCGGCCTGGCCCGGCTCCTTCTTGCCGCACGAAAGGAAGAGCCCCCCGGCGACCATTAGCGCAAGGCCGAATACGGCGGATCGACGCCTGTCCATGACTGTCCCTCCTCCCCGAGATTCATGCCCGGCATGGACCCCCATTATAGGATTCGGACTCCGCAACTGCAATGTTATCCTTGTCAGCCGAGGCCCTTTTAGGTATTCTGGTAAGAAGACATGAACGCTCCCGGACGCTCGAGAGGACTGGCGCTCGGCGCCGCCTGCCTGGCGGTTTTTCTGGCCGGATCCGCCGCCGCCCCGGCCGCCTCCCGGCCGTCCGCCGGGGCGAAGGACGAGGTTTCCCTGGCGCTCAGGGAGAAGGTCATCAAGAACCTGAGCTCCTCGGGCCTTGTCCTGGCCTTCCACGTCGCCGTCGTCAATCCCGCCCCCTCGCCGCGCCAGCTCGTCCGCTACCGGTACCGGGTCAGGATCGACCAGAAGGAATACATCAACACGGCCGTCACGCTGGCCGAGCCCCTGGTCGTGCCTCCGGGCGGCGAAACGCTCATCGCCCTTCCGGTCAAGATCACCTACGATCTGCTGCGGCAGGCCTTAGGGCCCATCGAGGGGCAGGCCCTCTGCGACATCGTCGGCGACATGTACTTCCTGAACGAACGGAACAAAGAGCAGAAAGCGTCCTTCGCGTTCAGCGGGGAATTTCCCATCTTCAAAGATCCCGAGGTCGACCTGCTGCCGCTCGATGTCCTCGACCTGACCGTGGGCGGGGCGGACGTCGTCTTCCACCCCCGGTTCAGGAACGCCAACGGCTACGAACTCATCGTCGACGCGATCGATTTCGAGCTCTCGTTCAGCGGCCATTCCGTCCTCACGGGATCCATCCCGGGGGACAAGAGCCTTCCCCGGACAGGCGAAAAAACCTTCTCCATCCCGTTCCTGGTCGATTTCTTCGAGGCCGGGGAAGATGTCCGCGCCGGCTTTGCCAAGGACGAGTTTCCCGGCAAGTTCACCGGCCGGATCAGGATCGCCTCGGTCTGGGGCCCGCTCGTCATCGGCTTCGACGCGACCCAGGCCCTGCGTCTCTCGAAGAAGTCCTGACGATCGGGCCAATTAAAGGTCCTTCTCCCGATTCCGGGAGATTCCTCTCTCCGGCTTGGCTCAGGGTATTGCCTCTAGCTCCCCGGCCCCGGGAACCAGTTCGTGCGTCCCCCCGCTTCGCGGGTCCCCCCTCCACCACGGGGATCTTTGAGGCAACACCCATCGCCGCCTCGAGAGGAAGCCCGGAAATGCGAGAAGGTCAAAAAAAGGGCCAGCGGACGGCTGGCCCCGTCTTACGACCGTCCTGGTTTTAGAACCAGTAGCTGATCCCGGCGGTCAGGGTCAGACCTCCGAGCTCCAAGTCGTCGAATCCCTCGAACATCCCGTTAAGCCGGCCCCTGGCCGAATGATAGCGGGCCTCGGCCTCGATCGTGGCCCGGTACCCGATGGGGAACTGGAGGCCTCCGAAGGCATGCCAGCCGAACGCGATACCGTTCTCGCGGCTGAAGACTTGCTCAACAGGGTAGATGTCGACGTCGCCCAGATCGGGGTCGGTATAGATCCAGGGGTCGGAAAAGTTGACCATGTCGCCGAACATGCGGACGCCATAGAAGACCATGCTACCCCCGCCTCCGACATAAGGGATGATCTTGGCCCTCCGGCCGAGCGGCAGGAACTTGAGAGAGAGATCCACCGGGGTGATACTGACGCGTAAGGAGTGGACGATATCGCCGCCCTCATAGAACTCGAAGGGGAAGGCGAAATCGCCCTCGGTGAGGGTGTTGACAACCCAGTCCCGGTAGAAGCCGACATTGCTCTTATTGTAGGCGTCGGCACTCAAGGCGAGGCTGATGTTCTTGGTCAGGAAATGATCATAGCCGATGCCGACCATCCCGCCGCGATAGTCCTTCGGTATGAAGCTCATCTGGTCGAACTCGATGGTCATGAGGCTGTCGGGGTGGGTGTTCAGATAGGAGTTCGTCAATGTCTTGGGCCAAAAATACCCAAGCCTTAGCGAGATCGAGTCGGAGAAGGCCAGAGTCGGGATGAGTACGAGCAATCCCAGGGCCAGGATGGTTATCTTTTTCATTTCGTTCCTCCTGTTCGACCGACATTATAGCAAAAAATATGCCAGGCGGGCCCCGGTTTCCAACAGAGGAGGAGATTCCCGAGGATGTGCCTAAAACAGGTCAGGTGTCCTCAAATCAAGGGACGGCCGGCCTGTTTGACTTTTGGACAGGGGCCGGTTACCATCCCGGGCGGGGAGGAGTCCGGAATTGATCGAAACGCGCACGGTCCGTCTCCGCAAGAGAGCGGCGGCCATGCCCAAGGTCCAAGACGTCGCCGCGGCCCTGCTCGCGGGCGCCGTCGCGGCTTACCCTACGGAAACGTCCTACGCCCTCGGCGCGGCGGCCTTTTCTAAAAAAGGGGTGGACAGGATCTTCCGGTTGAAGAAGCGGGATCCTTCGAAGCCTCTGTCTTTTGTGGTCTCGGACATGGACATGATCACGGAAGTGGTGTCCTCGCTGCCCCCGGCCTTCACGGTCCTGACCGCGGAGTTCTGGCCGGGCCCGCTGACACTCGTTCTCCCCGCCGCGGCCGGCCTGCCGGAGCGCCTCCTCGGGCAGGGCCGGACGATCGCCCTGCGGATCCCGCCGCTGGCCTGGCTGCGTTCGCTCGTCCGGGAGATGAGCGAACCCCTGACCGCGACGAGCGCCAACCTCTCCGGCGGGAGGGGAATCGTCGATCCGGTCGAAGTGAAGGCCCTTTTCGGCGGCCAGGTCGATCTCCTCATCGACGGCGGTCCGGCCCCGGGCGGTCCGCCATCGACGATCGTCGATCTCTCCGGCGAACGGCCTCGGCTCCTCCGGGAGGGCTCGATCCCCGCGGCCAGGATCAAGAAGGTCCTGCGCGAGCTTACTTGACGATCGCCCCGGCCTGGATGTCCCGGTCGAAGAAGGGGATGACGGCCTTGTTGTCGGGGGTGATGGCCGCGAGCAGCATGGCCTGGGATTCGATGCCGCGGATGACCGCGGGCTTCAGGTTGACGATGACGATGAGCTTCCGGCCGACGAGCTCCTCGGGCGTGTAGGTCTCGGCCACCCCGGCGATCATCTGCCGCTGCTCCGTGCCGATATCGATCTTGAGCTTCAGGATCTTGGTCGCTCCGGGCACGCGCTCGGCCTCGAGGATCTGGGCGACCCGGAGGTCCATTCTCCTGAACTCGTCGTAGGTGATGATATCCATGATGTTCGCTCCCTTCGCGATCGGTTCGGGCCCTGCGGCCGGGGCGGCGGCGGGTGGGCCGGCCTCCTCGCCCAGGAAATCTTTCAGTGCCACCCGCGGGAAGAGCGCTTGCGGCATGCCGACCTTCCGGCCGGGGCCGAAGCCGCCGAAATCGAGCGTCTCCCAGAGAACGTCCGCGGGTTTCTTCGTCTCGCCAAGAAAGCCCCAGACCTTCTCGGCCGACCGGGGCATGACGGGAAAGACGAGGTAGCTCGCGCCGCGTATGGCCGCCGCGGCTTGGAGGAGCACCCGCGCCAGCCGGGGCCGGCGGCTCGCGTCCTTGGCCATGATCCAGGGCTCGTTGTCCGCGAGATACTTGTTGACCATGCCGATGTAAGCCCAGATCTCCTCGAGGGCCTTGTTGAGCGCGCAGGCCTCGTAGAGATCGAAGACGCGGCCCTTGAGCTCCTCGAAATCCGTCCTCACCTTCGCGTCCTCCGCGGTCTCCGGGGCGGGGTCGTCGATCGCGCCGCCGAAGTAGTTGCCGATCATCGTCAGCGTCCGCTGGACGAGATTGCCGAAGTCGTTGGCCAGGTCGGAGTTGACCCGGTGGAGGAAGGCCTCGTGGGAGAAGTTGCCGTCCTGGCCGATGGGGATCTCGCGAAGGAGGAAGTAGCGCAGGGGGTCCGGCCCGAAGACCTTCAGCAGGACGTGCGGGTCGAGGACGTTGCCCTTGGACTTGGACATCTTGGTGTCGTCCTTGAGCCACCAGCCGTGGCCGAAGACCGTCCGCGGCAGAGGCAGGCCCGCGGCCATCAGGAAGGCCGGCCAGTAAACGGCATGGAATCTGAGGATGTCCTTGCCGACGAGTTGGACGTCGGCCGGCCAGAACTTCTCGTAGCGGGCCATGTTCCAGTCGTAGCCGATGGCCGTGACGTAGTTGAAGAGGGCGTCGAACCAGACGTAGATCGTATGCTTCGGGTCGCCCGGGACGGGGATGCCCCACTTGACCGTGGTCCGGGTGATGCTCAGGTCCTTGAGCCCGCCCCGGACGAAGCTCGCCACCTCGTTCAGGCGGCTCTGCGGCCGGACGAACTCGGGATGCTTCTCATAGAGCTCGAGGAGCCTGTCCTGGTAGGCGGAGAGCCGGAAGAAGTAGGTCTCCTCGGAGACGAGCGAGGCCTTTTTGCCGCAGTCGGGGCAGGTCTTGCAGGATTCGGCGTCGAGCGGCACGTCGTCCGGGAGGAAGTTCTCGTCGGAGACGCAGTACCAGCCCTTGTACTCGCCCTTGTAGATGTCCCCTTTGTCGAGCAGGATCTGGAACAGCTTCTGGACGCCTTTCTCGTGGAAGTCCATGGTCGTCCGGACGAAGAAATCGTGGGAGATGTCGAGAGCCTTCCAGAGGTCCTGGGCCCGCCCGACGACCGAATCCGCCAGGGCTTTGGGCGTCAGTCCCTTCTCGGCCGCGGCCTTCTCGATCTTCTGGCCGTGTTCGTCCGTTCCCGTCAGGAAAAAGACGTCCTGGCCGGCGAGCTTGTGGAAACGGGCCAGGGTGTCGGCGATGATCGTCGTGTAGGCGTGCCCGATGTGGGGCACGTCGTTGACGTAGTAGATCGGCGTCGTGACAAAAAACGTTTTCTTAGAGTTCGTTGACATTGATGGGTCCTCCCCGGATAAGCATCATGGCCTCGGCCCGCGTCGCCGGGTTCTTGCGGAACGAGCCGCGGACGGCCGAGGTGATCGTGATCGACTTGGGCTTTTTCGCCCCGCGCATCGACATGCACATGTGCTCGGCTTCGATCACGACCATGACGCCCAGGGGCTCGAGGTGCTTGTCGAGCAGGTCGGCGATCTGCTTCGTCAACCGCTCCTGGACCTGGAGCCGCCTGGACAGGGCCTCCACGACCCGGGCGATCTTGCTCAGGCCGACGATCCGCCCGGCCTTCGGAATATAGGCCACGTGGGCCACTCCCGCAAAGGGGAGGAGATGATGCTCGCACATCGAATAGAGGGGGATGTTCTTGATGAGGACCATCTCGTCGTGCTTCTCGTCTTCGATGACACGGAGGTTCCTGGTCGCCTCGCGCTCCGAGCCGCCGAGGATCTCGGCCAGCATGCGGGCCACGCGGCGGGGTGTCGCCTTGATGCCCGGCCGGCGGACGTCTTCGCCGACGCCCTCGAGGACGAGGCTGACGCCCTTCTCGATCTTCTTGATGTCCATGGTGGTCCTTCCGCCCGCGCCGCTAGCTCTTCTTATGGAACTCGCAGACGGCCTGGTGGGCGATCTCCTTGAGAGGCTTCCCGGTCTTGCGGGACGCCTTGAGCAGGTCTTCGTACTCCGGCTGGACGTTGACCGTCCGCCCGTCCATGGAGGCCAGCTTGAGGCCGACCTTCTCGCCGTGGACCTTGATAGTCCGGAACTCGCGCTCAAGGACGCGCCGCCCGACGGGATAATAGCGGACTCCGATCGAAGTCGTCTCCCTGAACACGGCCTCGATCAAAGCGTCCAGGCGGCCGCCTTCGGCGAGAAGCGAGAGCTTCGTCCCGAGGCGGTTCTTCTTCATGACGACGGGGGAGAGGGTGGCATCGAGCGCACCCTCCTCGAAAGCCCGTTCGAGGAAGTGGGCCAGAAGCTGCGGTGAGGCGTCGTCGATGGTCGCCTCGACGATATAGACCGCCTTCGTCTCGTCGAAGGCCGCGGCCTGGCCGTAATAGATCCTGAGGATGTTGGGGATCTCCGGGAATTCCTTGGTCCCGGCGCCGCGGCCGATCTTCTCGTAGACGAGTTCGGGGAGCTTGGCGTACCTTTTGGCCAGGGCCGATACGATGGCCGCGCCGGTCGGCGTCACGAGCTCCGATTCGACCCAAGCGGCATAGACCGGCGCCTTCTTCAGGAGCTCGGCCACGGCCGGAGGCGGGACGGCCAGCCGGCCATGGGAGGTATTGACCCAACCCGAGCCGACGTTGAGCGGCGAACAATAGACATCGGTGACGCCCAGCTCGTCGAGCAGAAAAGCGGTCCCGACGACGTCGACCAGGGCGTCGTCGGCTCCGGCCTCGTGCAGGTGCGCTTCCTTGAACCTTCGGCCGTGGACTTTGGCCTCGGCCTCGAACAGCCGCTCGAAGATGGCGAGGGCCCGGTCCTTGACCGCCGGGGCGAAGCGGCCCTTGAGGATGATCCTTTCGACGTCGCCGAAGTTGCGCTCGATGTGCTCGTGCCCGCGGATCTCGACGTCGACCTTGAGGGCGGCGAAACCCCCGCGGCGGACCCGGCGGACGGCGATCGCCACGGGCAGGCGCAACCCGGCCATCCTCTCCTTAAATAGGGCCGGATCGACGCCCAGGTCGAGGAGGGCACCGAGGCACATATCCCCGCTAACCCCCGACGAGGCATCGAGATAGACGTACTTCATCGTTTCTTTAGAATATCGTTTTCCCCTGAAAAAAGCAAAGACGCCGGGAGTCGGGGGTTGCCCCTTTGCCGCCAAATCACGGCCCAGAGTTGACCCCGGACAAGCGGAACCCCGCGGGGCGGGGGGGTTGACTCCCCCTCACGGAAAAAGGTATATGAAGCCAAGGAGGATTCATGGCCGGGACCAAAAAAACCCAACCACCTCGTGCGACGATCGGCATCCTGGGGGGAACGGGGCTCTACGAAATCGAGGGCTTCAAAAATAAAAGCGAAGTCCGGCTCCGCACGCCGTTCGGGGAACCTTCCGGGCCCTACGTCGTCGGAACGCTCGAAGGCCGGCGGGTGGCCTTCCTGGCCCGGCACGGCCGGGGTCATCGGCTCCTTCCGGCCGAGGTCAACTACCGGGCCAATATCTTCGGTTTCAAGAAGTTAGGGGTCGAACAGATCATCTCGGTCAACTCCGTGGGGTCCCTCCAGAAAGAGATCCGGCCAAGGGACATCGTCCTACCCGACCAGTTCTTCGACCGGGCCAGCCGGCCGAGCACGTTTTTCGGCGGCGGCATCGTCGCCCACGTCAGTCTGGGACAGCCGGTCTGTCCGTCTCTCGCAAAAGCCCTGTACGATGCGGCCGTCGGCCTGGGGCTGAGGGCCCATCGCGGCGGGACATATATCTCGATCGACGGGCCGGCCTTCTCCACCAAGGCCGAGTCGTTGGCCTACAGAACCTGGGGCGGCGACGTCATCGGCATGACGGCCGCGACCGAAGCCAAGCTCTGCCGCGAGGCGGAGATCTGCTACGCGACCCTGAGCCTGGCCACGGACTACGACGTCTGGCACGAGACCGAGGCGCCGGTCACCGTCGAGCTCGTTCTCCAGAACCTTTCTTATAACATCGACAACGCCAAGGCCGTCATCAAGAAGGCCCTGACGAAGATGGGAAAGGGGGAAGCGCCGGGCTGCGACTGCGGCACCGCGCTCAAGAACGCCATCGTCACCGCCCCATCCGCCATCCCGGCCGCGACCCGGAAAAAGCTGGGGCTCCTCGTCGACAAGTACTTGCGCTAGGCCCGAGGGAACTTCATGAGTCTCGTCATCGTCGGCTCGGTCGCCTTCGATACGATCCGGACGCCGTGGGGCGACCGGGAAAAGATCGTCGGAGGATCGGGGACCTATTGCTCGCTGGCGGCGAGCTATTTCACCCATCCGCGCATCGTCGGCGTCGTCGGCCGGGATTTTCCGCGCAAGACCCTGGCCCTCCTCCGCTCGCGCGGCGTCGATCTCGCGGGCCTCAAGGTCAAGGCCGGGAAGACCTTCCATTGGGAAGGGAAATACGAGGAGGATCCGAACCGGCGGACGACCTTGCGGACCGAGCTCAACGTCTTCGCCGACTTTCGGCCCAAGGTGCCCGCCTCGTACCGCGGCTCGCGCATTGTCTACCTGGCCAACCTCAATCCTGAGCATCACCCGTTCGTCCTGAAGCAGTTCCGCAAGCCGGCCCTGGTCGCCATGGACACGATCCGCCTCTGGATCGATACGAAGCGGGAGGCCCTTCTCAAGGAGCTCGGCCGGGTCGACATCTTCTTCGCCAACGACGAGGAGGCCCGGCTGATCACGGGGGAGATGAACCTCATCAGCGCCGGCAAGGCCCTGGTCGGGCTGGGCCCGTCGCTCGTCCTGCTCAAGAAGGGCGAGCACGGCGCGCTCGTCTTCGGGCGCGATTTTGTCTTCGGCGTCCTGGCCCACCCGTGCGAACACGTCATCGACCCGACCGGGGCGGGGGACAGCTTCGCCGGGGGCTTCCTGGGCTATCTCGACAAGACGCGGAGCCTCAGCGTCCGGGACGTCCACCGCGCGGCGGTCTACGGCAGCGTCATGGCCTCGTTCGCCATCGAGGACTTCGGGATCGGGCGGTTCCTGTCGCTCGACCGGGACATCGTCGAAGCCCGGTTCCGGCAGTTCCGCAAGATGACGGCATTCTAGATTCTCAGACATGTTCCGTTCCCGGCACGCCGGGCGGGGTTAGGGAGGAAGCGAATGGCAGACATCAAGCCGCCCATGGAACCTTTCCGCATCAAGATGATCGAGCCCTTGCGCGCGGTCACGCGCCGCGAGAGGGAGTCGCTTCTCAAGCAGTCGGGGCTCAACGTCTTCGGCATTCCGGCCGAAAAGGTCACCATCGACCTCTTGACCGATTCCGGCACGTCGGCCATGAGCGACGACCAGTGGGCCGGCATCATGACCGGCGACGAGTCCTACGCCGGGGCGCGCAACTTCTACCACCTCGAAGAATCCGTCCGCTCGATCTTCGGCTTCAGCCACGTCATCCCCACGCATCAGGGACGGGCGGCGGAACGGGTCCTCTTCGGCGCGATCGTCAAGAAGGGGGACAGTGTCCCCAGCAACATCCACTTCGACACGACCCGGGCCAACATCGAGGTCCTCGAGGCCCGGGCCGAGGACCTGGCCGCCGATGCGGCCTACGATCCCGATTCGGACGAGCCGTTCAAGGGCGATATGGACATCGCCAAGCTGAAGAAGTTCATCGACAAGCGGGGCAAGGACAAGATCCCCCTGGTCATGATGACGGTGACGAACAACAGCGGCGGGGGCCAACCCGTCTCCCTAAAGAATATCAAGGAGACGAGCGAGGTCTGCGCCCATTACGGCATCCCCTTCTTTTTCGACGCCTGCCGCTTTGCCGAGAACGCCTGGTTCATCAAGAAGCGCGAAAAGGCCTACGCCAAGAAGAGCGTCCTCGAGATCGCGCAAGAGATGTTCTCATATGCCGACGGGGCGACGATGAGCGGCAAGAAGGACGCCCTGGTCAACATCGGCGGCTTCGTCACCCTCGACGACGACGCCCTGGCGGAGAAGGTCAAGAACCTGCTCATTCTCGGCGAGGGGTTCCCGACCTACGGCGGTCTGGCCGGCCGCGACCTCGAAGCCATGGCCCGAGGGCTGAAAGAAGTGCTCGACGAGGATTACCTCGAGCACCGGATCGCCCAGGTGGCTTATCTCGGCGGGCTCCTCGACCAGGCCGGCGTGCCCGTCCTCAAGCCCTTCGGAGGCCACGCCGTCTACCTTCTGGCCGACAGGTTCCTGCCCCACATCCGCCGGGCGCAGTATCCCGGCTGGGCCCTGACCGTCGCCCTCTACAGGGACTATGGCATTCGGGCCGTCGAGATCGGCGGGGTCATGTTCGGGCACAAGACGGGCAAGGGGAAAGAAGAGGTTTATCCCGAGCTCGAGATGGTCCGGCTGGCCATCCCGCGCCGCGTCTACACGGCATCCCATCTCCGCTACGTCGCCGACTCGTTGATCGAGCTCTACAAGAACCGCGACAAGGTCAAGGGGCTGCGCATCGTCCGCGAATCGCCGTTCCTGCGGCACTTCACCGCGCGGCTCGAGGAAGTCTAGGCCTTTTAGAAAGAGGCCGTGAGGACCAGCCGCAGGCCGCCGTGGGGCCCGGGGCCGAAGCCGACATCGACCCTTTCCGCAGAATAGCCTTCATCAGCCAGGAACCTCGCGTACGCCCTCTCTTCGCGGCTTTTGCGAAGGAATTGAAACGCGGCCAACGCTCCCGGGATCAGGACCGATTGAGCCTCCGAGGCTGTGGCGAGCGAATAAACCGCAAGGGCCGTCAATATCCCGCCCGATACATAGCGCTTCGTCTTCCCCGATCGGGCCAGGGAAACCAGCGCATCCCGGCTCGCCCGCTCTCTTTCCACGCTGTCCGACAGGCTCTTGACGACTTCGTATCGCCTTTCCGGACCGCTGGCGATGAGCAGGGCTCCGACGCCCCCCACCATGGCCGTTGCCCCAGCGCCCAAGAGGACGATTCCGCCCAGGGCTTTAAAAAAACCCTCAAAGCCGTCCGAGTCTTCGACCCCGGCTATGACCACAATGCCGCCGGCCACCATGGCTGCGCCGGCGCCGAGGTAGACATAGCCGAGGGACCTGGCTCTCTTAGCATCGAGGGCCAGCTCGAGCAGGTACCGCTCCGCGCGGGACGTCGGTTCTTGCTCGACAGCCAAGGAGAATGGTACGGAGCCCGGCGTCCTGTCCCCGGCCCTGAGCATCGGTGACATCAGCAACCCGACCATGAGGATGGCGAAGGGCTTCATTTGTTCCCTCCCTCAGCCGACCGTTCGGCTTGCGTCCCGACCCGGTCAGATGATAACCCCCGGGGGAGGGGAGTTGTCAAAGATTTGTGAAGGAATTGTCAAGACTTAGCAGCACCCCTGGCATCGAGCGTGCGCCAGGGAAAGAGATCTAAGTCTTGATCTGCGGGGACGGCTCGCAGGAGAGGTCGAGGCTGCCGACACCGGCGTCGATATCGACCTCGATCGTGACGGGACTCTTGCCGTAGGCGTCGTTGACGTAAGCGCCGGACTGCTTGGTCAGGCCGTGCGTGTCGACCGAGCCGAGACCGCCGTCGACCTTGACCCGGACGCCGACTTCGGAAGGCAGGACCAGGTTGGCGCTGCCGACGCCGCCGTCGATCTTGACCCGAAAGCCCGACGCGTGCGGGCCGCGGAGGTCGAGGTTCACTTGGCCCACCCCCATGTCGATCTCGACGCGTTCGAGCTTGAGCCCCCTGAGATCGAGATCGCTATGGCCGGCTCCGAGGTCGATCCGGAGATCGATCGGGACGGCCTGGCCTAAGACGAGGTCCCAGCGGTTCCGGGATGAGCCGAGGTTGATCCCGTGGCGGCGGGCGTGGCGGACGTCCAGAACGCCCTTTGTTCCGACCATACGATAATTGACCTCGGGACGGTTGCGCTCGCGGTTGAACTCGAACGAGGCCTCGAGGAGGGCCGCCTGATCGGCCGCCCGGAGCCGCAGCTCCCCGGCCCCCATGTGCAGGCCGACCTCGGCCCGGGCCGCCCCTTCGAGGGCGACCGTTTTCGTATCCGTCATCCTGTTCCGGGGTTCTTCGCAGGCGGCGGCGAGCCCGAGCAGCAGCAGGATCGAACCGGCGGTTTTGATTCGCGTCATGGACATGGGGAAGCCTCCCTTGGTGCGATCATTCCGACATCCCTATATACGAGAGCGCCGAGGCGCAGGTTCCCTCTCAGGGAGTCCGGATCTTCCTGGCCGGCAGGTTCTGTCCCCCCTGGTGGAGCACGAGCCCGGTCGCCCGGCCCTCGGCGTCAAGGACGAAATCGACCTGGGCGTCGACGACCTTGAGGAAGAACCGCGTCTCCGATTCCGGGAAGAGCTCGACTTCGGACTGGCCGGTAGCCTGGGAAATGAGCTTTCCGCCCCGCCGGAGGATGGTGATGATGAATTCAGGCGCCAGCTCGTAATCGCCGATCAGGCGGTCGTAGAGCTTCGGGTCGACGGTCGCTTCTTTGCGCGGGGCTGGCAGGGGCTTATCGGTTTTCGTCAGAACCTGGGACGGCCCGATGCGGGACTTGATCCGCAGGCCGGTCACGCGTCCTGCGGAGTCTTTGACGAACATGAATCGGGCCAGGTTGTCCTTGAGGAAAAATTCCGTTGCCGAAGCCGGAGTGAGCTCGTCCTTCGAGCCGCCCTGCTGTTGAGCGAAGAGCTTGTCGCCCTCGCGGCTGACGTAGAACTCTCGCTTCCGCTCGTTCGCGTAGACGCCGGCGAACGCGTCGAGGTCCCGGGCCGCGAGCCTAATGGACTTCCGTTCCGGCTCGGTGAGGCCGAGCGCAAGCCAGGCGATCTTGACCGCCCGGGGCTCGGGATCGCGGCCGGCGATGGCGCTGTTGGTCAGGATGGCCACGAAGATGCGGTCCTCCGGTAAGGTCATCTCGTAGGTCGAGAAGCCGTTGATGCCGCCGCCGTGCTCGATCGAGCGATGGCCGGCGAAGTCTCCCACGAGCCACCCGTAGCCGTAACCCGTGGATTCCCCGTTGGCGAGCGTGTAGGGCGTGAAGGCCTTGTCGAGCCATTCTTTACGGACGAGCTTCCCGGCGAAAACGGCATCGCTCCAAACGGCCAGGTCGTCGACGGTGGACAGGAGCGAGCCGGCCGCGTACGGCTGGGTCATGCTGAGGTACGGGGCATTGACGAAGCCGCCCTTGCCTGCCTGATATCCGGGGATGCGGCGGGGGATGATCCGCTCGGTGCTGCCGTAGGTGGAGCCCTTCATGCCCAGAGGCTTGAAGATCTTCTCCGTGACGAATTCCTCGTAAGTTTTGCCCGAGACCTTCTCGATGATGGCCCCGAGGAGGATGTAGCCGGAATTGCTGTAGGCCCAACTGTGGCCGGGCTCGAACTGCATGGGCTTGTCCTTGAAAAAGTCGACGAGCTCCTTGACCGTGAAGTCCTTGCGCCAGAGCGGCAGCCACTCGGGCATGTCCGTGTAGCTCTGGATGCCCGACGTGTGGGTCAGGAGGTGCTCGACCGTGATCCGCTTGCCTTGCGTCGGATAGTCGGGGAGGAACTTGGTGATCTCGTCCTGGAGCCCGAGCTTGCCCTCCTGGGCCAGCATGAGGATGGACACGGCCGTGAACTGCTTGGTGATCGAACCGAGGCGGAAGACCATGTCGGGCTCTATCGGGACGCCGAGCTCGAGGTCGGCCGTGCCGTAGCCCTTGCGGAAGACGGTCTGGCCGTCCTTGCGGACGATGATGGCCGCCCCGGGCTCGCCCGGCTTGTAGATCCCGGCCATGATGGCGTCGATCTTCGCGGCCAGGTCGCCTTGGGGCGCGGGACGGGCCGCCAAAGCCCGAACGGCCGGGACTGCGAACGCGACGGCGAGTAAGGCGAGAAGAGGCAGAGGGATTCGTCTGGTCATGGGTTTGCGGACCTCCTGAATATCCGACGGATACCTAGTACATACGGCGGCTGGTGGCAACATGTTCCCCTGGGCCGGCCCGGGCCGGAATCCGTACCCGCTCATCATGTCCTTCCGCCGTGTCCGTTCCGGGCGTAGGCGCTGATATCGAGGAAGCCGTGCCCGCTCAGATTGAACAGGATGGTCCGCTCGCGCCCCTCTTTCTTCGCGGCCAGCGCCTCGTCGACGGCGACGGAGATCGCATGGGAGGATTCGGGCGCGGGCAGGATCCCCTCCGTCTTCATGAACAGGACCGCCCGGTCGAAGACCGTCTTTTCGTCGACCGCCCGCGGCTCGACGACGCCCATGGCCGCGAGGTGGCTGACGAGCGGAGCCATGCCGTGGTAGCGCAGCCCGCCGGCGTGGAGCGGGGGCGGCACGAAATCCATGCCCAGCGTGTACATGTAGAGGAGCGGGGTCATGCCGACGCTGTCGCCGAAATCATAGCGCAGCGCGCCCCGCGTCAACGAAGGGCAGGCCTCCGGCTCGACGGCGATGAAACGCGCTTTTCTTTCACCGCGGAGGTTGTGCCGGATGAAGGGAAAGGCCAGGCCGGCGAAATTCGAGCCGCCGCCGACGCAGCCGATGACCGTGTCCGGAACGACGCCCATCTCCTCCATCTGTTTTTCGGCCTCGAGGCCGATCACGGTCTGGTGCATGAGAACACTGTCCAGGACCGAGCCGAGGGCGTACTTGACCCCGGGGGTTTTGACGGTGAACTCGACCGCCTCGGAGATGGCGATGCCAAGGCTCCCGGGGTGCTCGTGGTCCTGATCATAGAACTTGCGCCCGGCCTCCGTCGTCGGGCTGGGGCTTTCGAGGACCGTGCCGCCGAACATCTCCATGATCACCCGCCGCCCCGGCTTCTGGCGGAAGCTCGACCGGACCATGAAGATCCGGGTCTCGATGCCGAAGCGAGAGCCGGCGTAGGCGAGGGCGGAGCCCCACTGCCCGGCCCCTGTCTCCGTGGCCAGCGTCTTGACGCCGTCCTGCGCCGCAAGATAGGCCTGCATGATGGCCGTGTTCGTCTTATGGCTGCCGACGGGCCCGACGCCTTCATATTTGTAGAAGATGCGAGCGGGCGTATCCAGGGCCTTTCTCAAGGCGGTCGCTTCGACGAGCGGTGTCGGCCGGAAGACGGAATAGGCCTCGAGGACAGGTCCGGGGATGGGGACCTCCCGGTCGGTTGCGCCCTCCTGGCGGATGAAGCTTTTCGGGAAGATGGCCTCGAGATCCTCGGGCTTGAGCGGCTCTTTCGTCCCGGGGTGCAGAGGCGGTTTGGGCGGCGCCGGCAGGTCGGCCTTGATGTTATAGAACGAGCGAGGAAGGAAGTCTTCTTTTCGCGATGCGTAGCGCATGATGAACACTGTCCTTTCACGACGGTGTCCCCGCCGTGTCTCAGGGGGTCCTTGGCTCAAGGGACGTGCGCCAAAATGAGGACAATCAGCGCACTCGTCCCTAAAAAAGGAAAGGGCTGGGGGGACGGACTTATCGGGCGGTTGGGACCGCCCACCAGTTCCAGAGCAGCGAGGACAGCGCCGGAGCGTCGATCCGATAGTCGTTCAGGCCGTCCATGATTGACGCATCATAGGTCCCATCCCCGGGTTTGTCAAGTGCTCGCGCGCTTGTTTTTTTGTCCGCGCGGCACTATAAGCAAGGATGAATACGGAGGGCCGACATGCTAAAGAAGAATATGATGTTGCTGATCGCCGCCGCGGGCCTTATCGTTACGATGGCCGCCGCGCAGGACCTCGACGGGCTGATGAAGCTCAAGCCGGGGCGTTCGCGGGCCGTGACCTCGACCGACCCGAGCTTCACGGGCAACGCCGACCGGTTGAAGTACATCGCTCCCGGCGAGACCAAGGTCCTGGCCGACATCCAGGGGCCGGCGGTCATCCGTCACATTTGGCTGACCTTCAACGAAGCCCGGCCGAACTGGCTCGAGTCGGGCGGTTCGGCTTCGCCCGACGAGATCGTCATCCGGATGTATTGGGACGGGGCCAAAGAGCCGGCCGTCGAGTCGCCCCTGGGGGATTTTTTCGGGGCCGGTTTCGGCCGACGCTTCGAGCTCGTCTCCGTGCCCGTTCAAGTCGAGACGGGAGGGGACGGATACAACTGCTTCTGGCAGATGCCTTTTTTCAAACGCGGCCTCATTACTGTCACGAACGAGGGGGCCAGGAACGTCCGTTCCTTCTATTATCATATCGATTACACGGAGGACCCGGGCCTGCCGCGGGACTTGGCCTACTTCTGTGCCCAGTATAACCAGGCCTTTCCCGAGAAGCTCGGCCGCGATTATACCATCGCCGCGATCGAGGGCCAGGGCCATTACGTCGGCACGGTCATGTCCCTGCGGGCCCGCAGCCCGATGTGGTTCGGCGAAGGAGACGCCCGCTTCACCATCGACGGCGAAACGAAGCCGTCCATCCAGGGCACGGGGACCGAGGATTATTTCATCATGGCCTGGGGCATGTCGCTCGGCCAATATCCTTATTTCGGCTGCGTCTATTGGAGCCCGGAGGGGGAGATCCCGGGCACGGAATACTGCATGTATCGCTGGCATATCGCCGACCCGGTCCGCTTCACGAAGTCGCTCCGCTTCGATATCGAGCATACCGGCTGGATCTCGGCCGACGAGACGGAGAGCGGCAAGATCGAAGGCCACGTCGAGCGCGAAGACGACATCGCGACCGTGGCCTACTGGTACCAGAAGGGACAACCGAAGCGGTTCACGACGCTTCCGGCTCTCGCAGACCGGCGCTTCCCGAACCTCGACGTCATCATCGAGGGGAAGACGCTCCTTGCGGCCGCGCGGAAGACCCGGGGAGTCGCCGAGCTCCAGAAGGGCTTCGATTGGACGGGAGAGGGGCAGCTCTTTTTCAAGCCCGGCGCGGACAAGCCGGCCCTCGAAGTCGATTTTGACGTGACCAAGGAAGAGTACCGGGGCCTCGTACTCCGCATGACCTATGCTGAGGATTACGGCGCCTATCGCATCCTTCTCGACGGCAAGCCGGTACCCCTGAACGACGACGGGACGAACCCGGCCGTCAGCCCCGTCCTCGATTTTTATTCAAGGGACCTGGCCATCAAAGACGTCTACCTCGGGAGCATGAAGCTCAAAACAGGGAAGCATCTGCTCCGCTTCGAGACCGCCGGCCGGAATCCTCTGGCCAAGGGAAGCTTTCTGGGCCTCGATTCGTTGAGATTGCGCCAGCGCTGGGATCGAAAGCGGAAGCTCCTAACCTGACTCCGCGAGCGGTAGTGAGCGGAGGGCAGAAGGACGGCGGAGTGACTCGGAGCCGGACTTCTGCGAGATATCCTGGTAGAGCTCAGTAGAGCTTCCGGCCGGGCAGGACGAGCCAGGAATCGAAGAGCTCCAGGCACTCGGCCCGCATGAATCCCGGCACGAGCCTGATCTTGCTCCGGCCCAAGGCCTTCATCTGCGCGTTCGAGATCCGAAGCTCGTGGAATCCCGCCTTGGCCGCATCGCGGATGCCGGCGCCGTAGTACGCCGTGCCGATCCGGGCCCAATGGATAGCTCCGAAACACATCGGGCAGGGCTCGGTCGTCGAATAGATCTCGCAGCCGGTAAGGTCGAAGGTGCCGAGCTTCCTGGAGGCTCTGCGGATGGCGTTGATCTCGGCGTGGCAGGTGGCATCGTTCCTGAGGACGGTGTTCCTGGCCGCGGCGACAATGCGTCCGTCCTTGACGATGCAGGCGCCGAACGGCCCGCCGTCGGGCCGGACGAAATTCTTGCGTGCCTCCCGAATGGCCTTGTTCATGAAACCGCGCTCGGGTGCGTCCGGCATGATCGTCATGACATCTCCCGGCCGATTATACTCTGTTGACCCTCATGGGAGGAATCTGTTTAAATAGCAGGCATGACGCGCAAAGGGATCGTCCTTTCGCTCGCTCTGGCTTGCGGCCTCGCCGTGGCCGCCGGCTTGCCGACTGTATCGGCCACCCCGGGCGGCCCGGGCACGCTGGTCAGCCTGATCCGGGTCCCCAAGAACCCCTCGTCGCCGATCGCCGTTCTGACCAGGCTCCAGATCGACGTCCGGCAGGACCTTGCGACCTGCCTTCTGGCCCTGGCCGGCCGCGACGATCTCGACCGACTGCGCCGGAGAGGCATCCGCTTCACCGTCCTTGAGAGAAACGCGGCCCGGCGCGAGTTCCTCGTCGTCGGGACCGGCGGCCCCGGCGACCTCGCGACCCTACGAGCCGCGGGGCATGCTATTGCCGTCGAGCCGCGGACGGCGGTCTTCTGGCGGGATGAAGGGAGCGCCGCGGAATTCGTGCCGGCCGGCCTGCCGCGCAAGGCCCTGCCGCCGCGGTCCGTCCTGCCTTACCTCCGGACACGGCCCGTCGGGGATCCCCCCGCCGCCGCGACCTCGGCCCCGGACCCCTTCGTCGAGACGATCGTCTCGCTGGTGTCAAGCTCCAACCTGGCCGCCAACGTCCAGACGCTTCAGGACTTCCAGACGCGCTACGCTTCCACGACGAACTGCGAATCCGCCGGCGAGTCCCTCTACGCATCATTCACGGCCCTCGGCCTCGACGACGTCCACTTCGACCCGTTCACTTTTTCCGGCTCCTACACTTCGCGCAACGTCGTCGCCGAGAAGAGGGGGGAGACGTACCCGGACGACATCTACGTCATCTGCTCCCACTACGACTCGACCTCCCCGTCGCGGCTGACCCTGGCCCCGGGCGCCGACGACAACGCCAGCGGCACGGCGGCCGTCCTCGAGGCGGCCCGCGTCCTGGGGCCACACTCATTCGACTTTACTGTCCGATTCATCGCCTTCTCGGCCGAGGAATGGGGACTCTGGGGCAGCCGGGCTTACGCGACCGCGGCCCGGGCGGCCGGCGAGCGTATTCTCGGCGTCGTCAACCTGGACATGATCGGTTACGCCGACGCCCTTCCCGAGGATCTCCAGATCATCGTCAACGAAGGCTCGACCTGGCTGGCCGACCTTTTCCTGGCCGCCGGTTCGCGCTACGGCGTCGTCGGAGGGACGAGGACCGTCGATGCGTCATTCGTCTACTCAGATCACGCCCCCTTCTGGGACAACGGCTACCCGGCCCTGCTGGCCATCGAGGACGAACCGCTGACCAACCCTTATTACCACCGGACGACCGACACGCTCGACAAGCTCGATCTCGACTTCTTCACCAGCGCGACCCGGACCTCCGTGGGCCTCCTGGCCG
This sequence comes from Candidatus Aminicenantota bacterium, assembly GCA_963743205.1. Classification (GTDB taxonomy): domain Bacteria; phylum Acidobacteriota; class Aminicenantia; order Aminicenantales; family Saccharicenantaceae; genus RBG-16-66-30. The sequence continues at coordinate 755,028 of CAVUOW010000004.1, read as the reverse complement.
AGCTGGCCCAGCCGATCAAGGCCGGCTACCCCCAAACGCCGGTCGGCGTCGTTGCCTCCTGGGTTGTGTACCGGTCGCTTTTCAACGCTCTCCCGGCCATCCATCTGGCCTGGACCGCCCAGTCTGACGCGGCCGGATACAACGTCTACAGGGCCCCGACAGCACACGGCGAGTTCCTCAAGGCCCCCGGTTCACCTGTGATCGGGACCGAGTATACCGATACCGCCGTAATCCTGGGCACGACGTATTACTATGTCATTACCGCCGTGGGCCCGACCGGGCTCGAAAGCAATCGTTCGAGGGAGACCATCCCGGCCGAGAGCTCGATCATGACATCGTCGTCCCACCGAACGATCAGCCCTCTGATGTTGAGAGGTCTCCGATGAGACCCCGGCATCTGACGGCCGTCCTGGCGGCCTCCGTGCTCGCCTTGGCCGTTTTCGCCCGGGCTCAGGAAGTTTCCCTTTCGGTCGGTGCCGGAGGCCTTTTCCCGTCGTCTGGAGATTACCGCGAGATCTATGGATCGGGCCTGTCACTCGGAGGCGACGTCTGGCTGAAGCTCAGAGGTCGTTTCGGGTTTGCCGCCGGCTTCGGGTTCCTCTCCGACAAGGGCCTGGCGCTCGTAACGGGCCAAGGACATGCCGAGTATCCTCTGAGCTTCCGGCGAACGTCGGTTCCGCTCGTCGTTTTCTACGAATTCGGCTCCGGCCCAGCCAGGGTGAAGCTCGGGGCCGGGGCGGGGTTCCACAGCTTCAAGGAGACCTGGGAGACCGTCGAATGGCTCGATCCGCTCATGCGCCCGAGCCTGAGTTACCGGGGGCATGAGATCGCCCCCCGGATCGTCATGACCGCGACCCTGGCGCTTATCGGCAGGATTTCAGTGTTCGGTTCCGCAAGCTACGATGCCATCCGTGCGGGGGCGGACTCGGCGCTCGGCACGACGGTCAAGATCGGCGGGTTCCAGCTCCTCGGAGGCCTGGCCTTCCGCATTTTCTAGGACCGCCCCGTAACGAACAAATTAGGAGGACCCATGAGCGAAGACAACAAAAATCAGAGCCGCAGGGATTTTCTCAAGATTGGAGCGGCGGCGGGTTTGGGGGCCGCAGTGGCTGGTCTCGGCCTCGAGGCCAAGCCGTCAGGCCTTCCCGGAGAGGCCCGGTCGCAATTCAAGGCCCCGGCCATCCCTACCGTGAAGGTCGGCTTCGTTGGCGTTGGCGGCATGGGATCGGCCCATGTCCAGAACTACCTGAACATCGAGGGTCTCGAGGTCAAGGCCATCTGCGACATCCGCCCGGCTCACGTCGAGCGGGCCCAGAAGTGGGTCGTCGAGGCCGGGCAACCGAAGCCCACCGGGTACTCGAATGGTCCTCGGGACTTCGAAAAGATGTGCGAGAAAGAAGATCTCGACCTGGTCATGACCGCGACCCCGTGGGAATGGCATGTGCCCGTTTGCCTGGCGGCGATGAAGAACGGCAAGCACGCCGCGACCGAAGTGCCCGCGGCCATGTCCCTCGAAGATTGCTGGGCCCTCGTCGAGGCGGCCGAGAAATACAAAAAGCACTGCCAGATGATGGAGAACTGCTGCTACGACCGGATCGAGCTCATGACCCTGAACCTCGTCCGCAAGGGCGTCCTCGGCGAGGTCCTCCACGGCGAAGCGGGCTACCTCCACGACCTCCGCGGCGTCAAGTTCTCGAACGAGGGCGAAGGGCTGTGGCGCCGGGCCTGGTCCCAGAAGCTCAACGGCAATCTCTATCCGACCCATGGCCTCGGGCCCGTGGCCCAGTGCATGAACGTCAACCGCGGCGACGCCTTCGACTTCCTTGTGTCGTTGAGCTCGCCGACCCGCGGCCTCCACGAATACGCCGTAGAGACGTTCGGCGCCGAATCGCCGCAGGCCAAAGAGCGCTACGTCCTCGGCGACGTCAATACCAGCCTGATCAAGACGAAGCTCGGCAAGACGATCATTCTCATCCACGACACGAACCTGCCCCGGCCCTATACGCGGATCAACCTCGTCCAGGGCACGCGCGGACTGGCCCACAAGTGGCCCGACCGGATCTATGTCGAAGGCCGGGCCGCGAAGGCCCATGAGTGGGACGATTTCGAGAAGTTCGCGGCCGAATTCGAACACCCCCTTTGGAAAGCCATCGCCTCGAAGGGGGAGGGGAGAGGCCACGGCGGCATGGACTACATCGAGGATTACCGACTCATCCAGTCGCTCCGTAAAGGAGAGCCGCTCGACCAGGACGTCTATGACGCCGCAGCCTGGAGCGCCATCGTCGGCGCCAGCGTTCAAAGCGTCGCGGGCCGGGGCAAGCCCGTGGCCATCCCCGACTTCACCCGGGGCAAGTGGAAGACCAACCCGCCCCTGGGCATCATCGAGCCCTAAAAAGGGGATCGGTGCGAGATCCGTCTGTTGACAAAGGCGGATCCCGGCCTATAATAAAACTGTGAAAACCAAAAGAGTTTCTATAGTACAAGCCAAAGAAATGACCCGGACGGGCCGTGCCGATGCCGCGGGCCGCTCCCGCATCGTCGAAGCGGCTCGGGGGCTCTTCCTGGCCCGAGGCTTCGTCCGGGTGACGGCCGACGACATCGCCGCGGATCTCGGCATCAGCAAGGCGACGCTCTACAAGGAATTCGCCAGCAAGGAAGAGATCCTCCGCGCCGTTGTGCGGGCGGTCATGGCCGAGATCGCCGGCCGTGTCGACGCGATCATGAAGAAGGACACCCAGAGCTTCGTCGAGAGGCTGGTCGCGCTCTTCACGTTCGTGGGCAGCCGCATCGCCCAGTTCGGGCCGCTCTTTCTCCGCGACATCCAGAAGAGCGCTCCGGACGTCTGGAGGGAGATCGAGGAGTTCCGCCGCGACAAGCTCATGGCCAACTTCAGAGTCATTCTGGCGGCCGGCCACAAGGAAGGACTCTTCCGCGGCGATATCAACGACGACCTTATGCTGAGAATGTTCATCAAGCTTGTCGAGGAGTTCGTCAATCCCACGGAGATCCTGAGCTCGGGGCTTTCGCCCGCCGAGACGTTCGAATCCGTCATCAAGGTGTTTTTCCAGGGCATCCTAACGGACGAGGGCCGGTTGGATTTTTCGATGCGCACCCCGTCCCTGTTCGAGCCCCGAAAGGAGGGAGGGTCATGAGATCGAAGATCACCGCACTCGTTCTGGCTGCCCTGGCGGGCCTGGCTTGTTCGTCCAAGGCGGCCAAGGACGTCATTTCCGCGTCGGGGACGATCGAGGCGATCGAGGTCAACGTCGCTTCCAAGGTGTCAGGCCAGATCCTCACGTTGGCTGTCGAGGAAGGGGCGCGGGTCAAGCCCGGCGACGTCCTGGCCAACGTCGACCACGCCACGGCCGACATCCAGCTCCGCCAGGCCGATGCGGGGGTGGACCTGGCCCAGGCCCAGCTCGTTCTCCTCCGCAACGGCGCCCGCAAAGAGGACATCCAGCAAGCCGAGGCCGTTTTGAAGCAAGCCGACGCCGGCCTCCTGGTCGCATCGGACGATGCCCGGAGGATGCGCGAGCTTGTCCGGACCGGCAGCGTCACCACGAAACAGCGCGACGACGCCGAGGCCCGGTTGACCGTCGCCGAAGCCCAGCGGAGCGCCGCGGCCGAGGCGCTGAACAAGGTCCGGCGGCTGGCCCGGCCGGAGGAGATCCAGGCCGCGGAAGCCCGGCTGGCCCAGGCCCGGGCGGCGGCCGATCTCCTCACGAAGACCATCTCCGACTGCACGATCACCGCCCCGGCGGGCGGCATCGTCACCCATAAGGCCGTCGAAGCCGGCGAGCTGGTGACGCCGGGGGCGACCGTGGTGACGCTGACCGAGCTCGACAGCGTCTACGTCATGATCTACGTCACCGAGACTGAGATGGGCCGGGTCCGGCTGGGCGACGCGGTCGAGGTCCGGATCGACGCCTTCCGGGACAGGGCTTTCGCCGGCAAGATCACCTACATCTCACCCGAGGCCGAGTTCACGCCCAAGAACGTCCAGACCAAGGAGGACAGGGTCAAGCTGGTGTTCGGGGTCAAGGTCGAGATCGAGAACAAGGACGGGCTGCTCAAACCGGGCCTGCCCGCTGACGCTCTGTTCCGTGCCGCTCCGGCAAGTCGATAGCGGAGCGCGGAGAGAGAGGGGAGCCGCGCGTGACGCCGTTAGCCGTCGAGACGCACGGACTCGCCAAGACCTTTGAGATGGTCGAGGCCGTCCGGTCCCTCGACCTCACGGTCCGGGCCGGCGAGATGTTCGGGCTCGTCGGCCCCGACGGCGCCGGCAAGACGACGACGATCCGCATGCTCTGCGGCCTCATCCCCCCGACGTCCGGGCGGGCTTCGGTCCTCGGCTTTGACGTTGTCAAGGAGGCCGGTCGCCTCAAGAGCCGGATCGGCTACTTCTCCCAGAAGTTCAGCCTCTACGGCGATCTGACGGTCGACGAGAACATCGAGTTCTTCGCGCGGATCCATCTCGTCCGCGACTTCCGGGCCCGCCGTGAGGAGCTGTTGGAGTTCACCCGGCTCACGCCGTTCCGCGGCCGGCTCGCCGACAAGCTCTCGGGCGGGATGAGGCAGAAGCTGGCCCTGGCCTGCGCCCTCATCCACACGCCGAGGATCATCTTCCTCGACGAGCCGACGACCGGGGTCGACGCCGTCTCGCGGCGCGATTTCTGGAAGATCCTCTCCAGTCTTCTGCGCTCCGGGATCACGATCGTCATGACGACGCCCTACATGGACGAAGCCGAGCGCTGCTCCCGGATCGGGCTCCTCGCCCAAGGGAGACTCCTTGCGGCCGATACGCCGCAGGGGATCAAGCGCCTGATGCGCGGCACCGTCGTCGAGATCGTCTGCCCGGAGATCCGCCGCGGCTTCGCCGTCCTGAAGACCGTCCCCGGGGTCACCGAGGTCCAGCTCTTCGGCGATCGCCTGAACGCGGTCGTGACCGATCCGGACCGGGAGATGCCGCTCATCGAGGCCGCACTGGCCGCGGCCGGGATCCCCGTTCTTCAGCGGCGGGTCCTCGCGCCGTCGCTCGAGAATGTCTTTATTTCCGTCACCCAATCCGCGTCTTTGGAGGCCGGCCATGCGTAAGTCCGCCTGCATCATGCTCGTCCTTCTCCTCGTGCCGCTCTCGGCCCGGGCCCAGAAAAGGCCCCTGTCCCTCGACGAGGCTATCGCCGCAGGAATCGAGGCCAGCCCGGCGCTCCATGCGTCCCGGATGAAGGCCGAGTCGTCGTCCGCCAAAGCGCGCGAGCTCGCCGCCGGCCGGCTCCCGGCGCTCAAGCTCGGCGCCGGGTATTCCCGTCTGAGCGAGGTGCCGCCGTTCGAAGTGACGCTCCCGATCTCGCCGAACCCCATCGTCGTCTCCCAGAGCTATTTCAATAATTGGAACCTGCGGCTCGGGGTTCAACAGCCCCTTTTCACAGGCTTCCGCCTCGAGGCGGGGACAGAGTCGGCACGGATGCTCGAGCGGTCGGCCGGCCTGGACCTCGAAAAGGACCGCTCGGAGTTCGTCTACGCCGTCAAGAACGCCTATTGGGGATTGGCCCGGGCCCGGGAATTCGACGCCGTCGTCGGGGAGACGATCGCTCAGGTCCGGGAACACCTCAAGGACGTCCGGGCCTTCTTCGACCAGGGCCTCTTGACGAAGAACGAGGTCCTGCGGGCCGAGCTTCAGCTCTCTAACGCCGAGCTTATGGCCATCGACGCCCGCAACGCCGTCGAGAACGCGCGGACCTCGCTCCTGACCCTTATCGGCCTCCATGTAGATACAGAGATCGAGCTGACGACATCGGCCGAAAGCCAGGCTTCCCGGGTCCCCGCCGCCGGCCCAGCTGGCGAGGACGCGTCCGCAGCCAAGACCCTTCTCGACACGGCTCTGGCCGGGCGCCCCGAGCTCCGGTCGGCCGACTTCCGCATCAAGGCCTCGGAGGCCGGTCTGAAGGCGGCCCGGGCCGGCTGGTACCCCCAGGTCTCGCTCGCCGGAAATTATTATTACCTGCGGCCCAACCCCCGGCTCATGCCGGCCCGCGACAAGTTCTACGGAACTTGGGATATCGGCATCGCCCTCTCGTTCGATATCTGGAACTGGGGGCAGACCCGGAGCCTGGCGGAGCAGGCCAAGGCCCAACTGGCCCAGGCCCGGGACGCCCGCAAGCTCCTCGAAGACCAGGCCGTCCTGGAGGTCACGCAAAGCCGTCTTGCCCTGGCCCAGGCCCGGGATAAGATCCGGGTCGCAGGCGAAGCCGTCGGGCAGGCCGACGAGAATCTCCGCATGGTCACTGAGCGATTCCGCCAGGGCGTCGCTCTCAACGCCGACGTCCTCGATGCCGAGGTGTTCCTCCTCCAGGCCAGGACGGCCCGGGTCCAGGCCGCGATCGACCTCGTCTTGGCCCAGGCCCGGCTTGAGAAGGCCCTGGGGAATTGAGGGCAGGGCTAGGGGAGGGAATGCCGTGACCGAGAAGGCGATCGAGGTCAAGTCGCTGACGAAGCGGTTCGGCGATTTCACGGCCGTCGACGCCGTCTCGTTCGAGGTCGATCGCGGCCGGATCTTCGGCTTTCTCGGCGCCAACGGGGCCGGCAAGTCCACGACGATCCGCATGCTCTGCGGCCTGCTCGACCCGACCTCGGGGACGGCCGAGGTCGGCGGCTTCGACATCCGCCGGGAGCCCGAGCGCGTCAAACGGGCGATCGGCTACATGTCGCAGAAGTTCTCCCTCTACGAAGACCTGACCGTGATCGAGAACATCCGTTTCTTCGGCGGCGCCTACGGCCTGTCTAAAAAGACCATTGACGGGCGGCTGCCGTGGATCCTGGAAATGGCCGGCCTCCGGGGCCGCGAACGGAGCCTGACGCGGACGCTCTCGGTCGGCTGGAAGCAGCGACTGGCCCTCGGCTGTGCCGTCCTCCACGAGCCGCGGATCGTCTTCCTCGACGAGCCGACGGGAGGCGTCGATCCGGCCTCGCGGCGGCGCTTCTGGGAGCTCATCAACGACCTTTCGGATCAGGGGACCACGGTCTTCGTGACGACCCACTACCTGGACGAGGCGGAATACTGCAACGACATCCGGCTCATCCACGCCGGCCGGATCGTGGCCGGCGGCAGCCCCCAGGAGCTCAAGACCAAGGTCATCCAGAACCCGATCCTCGAGGTGGCGACCGACAGGACCGTCGAGGCCATGGAGATCCTCCAAAAAGAGCCTTGGGTCATCGACACTTCGATCTTCGGCACGTCCCTCCATGTCGGCGTCGGCGACGAGGAGGAGGGCCGCCGGCTCGTCCGGGAGCGTCTGGACCATGCGGGCATCGTCGTCCTCCGCATCGACCGGATCCTGCCCTCCCTCGAGGACGTGTTCATCCACAAGATCGAGGAGCAGGAGGGGAACGGGACGCGGGAGGCGCGGCCGTGAAGCCTCTCTCGTTCTGCTGCCTCGGGTCTGTCATCAAGAAGGAGTTCCGGCAGATCCGCCGGGACGTCCGGTCGCTTGCGTTCATGGCCCTTCTTCCGGCCTTTATGCTCTTCCTGTTCGGCTTCGCCCTCAATTTCGACGTCAAGCATATCCCTCTGGCCGTGGTCGACGAGGACGGCAGCCGGATGAGCCGCGATCTCGTCGACAAGTTCCGCACGACCGAGTATTTCAACCTCAAGGCCGTCCTCCCGAAGACGGCCGCGATCGACCCGCTCATGGCCCGCGAGGACATCCGGGCCGCCCTCGTCATTCCGGTGCGGTTCTCGGAGGACCTTCTGGCCGGCCGGAGCCCCGCGGTCCAAGTCCTGGTCGACGGTTCGAACGCCATGAGCGGCTCCACGGCCGCGGGCTATGCCGGCGCCATCCTCCAGGGCTATTCCCAGAGGATCACCCTCGAGGCGCTCGAGCGCCGCGGCCTGACGAACGTCGCCCTGCCAGTGGCATCGGAGGTCCGCATCTGGTACAACCCCGAGCTCCGCAGCGCCATGTTCCTCATCCCCGGCCTGATGGCCTTCATCCTCATGGTCATCGTCACCGTCTCGACGGCCTTCTCCGTCGTCCGGGAGAAGGAGCGGGGGACCATGGACCAGCTCAGGGTCTCGTCCCTGCGGCCGTTCGAGCTCATCCTGGGCAAGATCATCCCCTATGTTGCGATCTCGCTCGGCTCGGGCCACCTCGTCCTCCTTCTGGGCCAGGTCATGTTCGGCGTCGGCATCCGGGGCAGCTACCCGCTCCTCCTCCTGGCCATGGTCCTGTTCGTCATCGGGGCGCTGGGACAGGGTCTCCTCATCTCGTCGATCACCCGGACCCAGCAGGTGGCTTTCCTCATCGCCATCCTGACGACCATGCTGCCGACCTTCATCCTCTCCGGCTTCGTGTTCCCCGTCCGGAACATGCCCCCCGTCGTCCAGGCCATCACCTATCTTGTCCCGGGACGATATTTTCTGGCCGCCCTCAGGGCCATCATCCTCAAGGGCGCGGGGCTGGGCGCCATCTGGGACCAGTTCCTGCTGCTCGCGGCGTTTGCCACACTGTCGATCGGGGTCAGCGCCGTGAGGCTGGGCAAGGGCGAAGCGGACAGGCCGCGGCGGAAGGGGAAACGGCCGTGAAAGCCATCCTGTCCATCATCAGGAAGGAGTTCCTCCAGCTCCGCCGCGACCGCCGGCTCTTCCCGGTGCTCTTCATCTCCCCGGTCCTCCAGCTTCTGCTCCTGGGCTATGCCGCCAACCTCGACGTCCGCGACATCCCCTCGGTCGTCTGCGACATGGACCGGTCGGCGAGCAGCCGGGCATTCCTCGACGACTTTGTCAACTCGGGCTATTTCTCGGTCGTGGCCCGGCCCGAACGGATGGCCGAGATCGACCACTACCTCGACAACGGCCATGCGTCGATGGCCTTCGTCATCCCCCGGGGATTCGGGGACAAGCTGGCGGGCGGCCGCCAGGCCTCGGTCCTGATCATCGCGGACGGGGCGGAGAGCCAGACGGCCACGATCGGGGTCAATTATGCGACGATGATCGCCGGCCGGCAGGCCCAACGCATCATCTTCGACCGGCTCGAGCGGGCGAAAGGGGGAGGGGTCAAGCCCGTCCTCGTCAACGCCGAGGTCCGGGTCTGGTACAATCCCGAGCTCCGCAGCCGGAACTTCATGGTCCCCGGGGTCTTGGGGCTCATCCTGATGATCATGACCATCTCGCTCGCCTCGATGGGCATCGTCAGGGAGAAGGAGGCGGGGACGATGGAGCAGCTGATCGTGACGCCTATCCGGCCCTATCAGCTGATCATCGGCAAGCTTCTGCCGTTCGTCTTCATCGGGCTGATGGAGGCGACCTTCGTCCTGATCATCGCCCGGGGCTGGTTCGGGGTGCCCATCCGGGGCAGCGTGGCCCTCCTCTATGTCCTCAGCCTGGCCTTCATGCTCAATACCCTCGGCATAGGCCTCTTCATCTCGACGATTTCCCGGACCCAGCAGCAGGCCATGTTCACGACGACCTTCTTCATCATGCCCATGATGCTCCTCGGAGGCTTCGTCTTTCCGATCGAGAACATGCCCCGATTCTTTCAGGTCGTTTCCCACGCCGTCCCGACCCGCTATTTCTTCGTCATCATCCGGGGGATCATGCTCCGGGGCGCCGGCTGGCCGGAGCTTTGGGACCAGGCGGCGGCCCTCCTCGTCATCGGCACAGTGCTCTTTGTCCTGAGCGTCCTTCGCTTCCGCAAGAAGCTGGACTGACACCGTTCGGGCTTTTAATTGACAGCATGAGAACGGAGCGTTATAAGGGCCTCATGAGGATCCGACCCGTCTTCTCCCTAGTGGTCCTTCTTTCGATTTGCGGGGCTTGCGTCCCTGACAGGACCGCCACGATCGCGGACCAGGAAATGCCGGGCGCGGACCGGCTTTGGTACCGCCAGCCGGCCGGGGAATGGAACGAGGCCTTGCCGGTCGGCAACGGACGGCTCGGGGCCATGGTGTTCGGATATCCGGACCATGAAAAGCTCCAGCTCAACGAGGAGACGCTCTGGGCTGGCTCGCCCATCGATAACAATAACCCGGCGGCGCTCGAAGCCTTGCCGCTCATCCGGAAGGCCCTCTTCGAGGGCGACTATGCGCAGGCCGGCGGCCCTGGCCGAAAAGTCCCTGCTCGGCACCCCGCCGCGGATCCGGTCCTACCAGCCGCTCGGCGATCTCTTGATCGACCTCGAGGGCGTGCGGGCCGGAGCGAAGTATGAACGGGCGCTCGACCTCCGGGACGGCATCGCATCGGTCGCCTGCGAGACGCCGGACGGCGTGAGGGTCGAACGGGAGACCTTCTCTTCGGCCGCGGACAATGTCTTGGCCGTCCGCATATGCCGTGGGCCGCGGCGCATCGATCACGGGAACCGTCAGACTGACCCGGGCGAAGGATGCATCGACCCGGGCGTCGTCGAGGAACGAGCTCATCCTCTTCGGCCGCGTCGTCGATCAGCCGGATCCCTTGAGCGGGCCGGGAGGCGAGCACATGCGCTTCGCCGCCGCGCTCAGAGTCCTCGCCCAAGGCGGTCAAGTGAAGGCGGCAGGGGAGAGCATCCGGATCGAAGGCGCGCGCGCGGTGACCCTTCTTTTGTCCGCGGCAACGGATTACGACCCGGCCCGGCTGGACTTCGACCCCGGCCTCGATCCGGAGGGGAAGGCCTTGGCAGCTCTGTCCAAGGCCCGCCGGTCTTCTTATGGCAAGCTTCGGGCCCGCCACGTCGCGGAACATCGGGCCCTTTATGACCGGGTCGTTCTCGACCTCGGCGGCTCGCCGGAGACCGCAGCCCTTCCGACCGACGAACGGCTCGAGAGGGTCAAGGCCGGAGGCGAGGACGCCGGACTGGCAGCCCTCTACTTCCAGTACGGCCGCTACCTGCTCATGGGCTCGTCGCGGCGGCCGGCCGCCCTTCCGGCCAACCTCCAAGGGATCTGGAACCAGGACTTCGAGGCGGCCTGGAATTCCGATTTTCACACCAACATCAACCTCCAGATGAACTATTGGCCGGCCGAAGTCGCCAATCTCCCGGAGACCGTCGCGCCCCTCTCGGACTTTGTCGGACGATTGACGGTTCCGGGCGCGATCACGGCCCGCAAGACTTACGGCACCCGCGGCTGGACCCTGCATCACCTGACCGACCCCTTCGGCCGGACCGGTGTCGCCGACGGCATTTGGGGCGTCTCGCCGATGGCCGGGCCTTGGATGACCTTCCCGCTCTGGGACCACTACGACTTCACAGGGGACACGGCCTTTCTGCGGAACGTCGCTTACCCGGTCATGAAGGGTTCGGCCGAATTCGTCGCGGATTTTCTTGTCCCTTCCCCCGAAGGGTGGCTGGTGACTGCCCCGTCCCATTCGCCGGAGAACGCCTATCTCGACCCGAAGACGGGACAGGCCGAATCCCTGACCTACGCCGCGACGATCGACGTCGAGATCGCCCGGGCTCTGTTCGAGAACTGCATCCGGGCGGCCGGGATCCTGGGCGTCGACGCGGAGTTCTCGGCCAGGCTGAAAGAGCTCGAATCCAAGCTCCCGCCTCTGCAGGTCGGAAAATTCGGCAATCTCCAGGAATGGATCAAGGATTATGACGAGGTCGAGCCGGGGCATCGGCACATGTCCCACATGCTCGCCCTTTACCCGTTGGCCCAGATAACTCCCGAAACGCCCGAGCTCTTCGAGGCGGCCAAGCGGACGATCGCCCGACGGCTCGAGCACGGCGGCGGTCAGACCGGTTGGAGCCGGGCCTGGATCGTCAGCTTGTACGCCCGGCTTCTCGAGGGCGAGACGGCCTATCAGAACCTTCTGACGCTTCTCCGGAGATCCACCCTCAAGAACCTTTTCGATACCCATCCGCCCTTCCAGATCGACGGGAACTTCGGCGGGGCGGCCGGCATCGCAGAGATGCTCGTTCAATCCCATCGGGGATTCATCCAGATCCTCCCGGCCTTGCCTGCGGCCTGGGCGGACGGCCATTTCAAGGGGCTTTGCGCCCGGGGCGGCTTCGAGATCGATGCGGCATGGAAGAGTGGCCGGGTCATCGAGCTCCGCGTCCGCTCGAAGGCGGGCGGAAAGCTCCGGCTGCGCGATCCTTTCGGCGGAAGTGAGGTCAAGGTCGCCGGTGCGGACCCAACGAGCGTCATCCCCCGGCGGGGGATGATCGAGATCGAAACGCGGCCGGGCCAAGAGATCGTCTTCTCCAGGCCGATCTGACTTACGGACCACGATCGTAGCGGCCTCCGGAACCAAGTCAAGGCCAGCTTCGAGTTGACAGTCTTGGCGGGCGCGGTCTATGATTCCCGCATCCGATCCCGGAGGGAGCAAACGCCATGCGCAAGACCGTCCTCCTCGTTCTTCTGGCCAGTTTGGCCGTCTGGGGCTGCCGGGGCGACGAAGGGGGCGGGGGCCGCGTCCAAGGGCCGCGAGGGCAGCTCGAACGCTCCGGCCGCGGCGTCGTTCGTGACGGTCCAAGACGGCCATTTCGTGCTGGGCGGCAAGCCGTACTATTTCGTCGGCGCCAACTTCTGGCAGGGGATGAACCTGGGCGTCGACGGCCCGAGCGGCGACCGGCCCCGGCTCTTGAGGGAGCTCGACCGGATGCGTGATCTCGGCTTGACCAACCTCCGCGTCATGGCCTCCTCGGAGGGGCCGAACACCGAGCCCTACCGCATGGTCCCGGCGTTGATGACCTCCCCCGGGGAATACGACGGCAGCGTCCTCGACGGCCTCGATTTCCTGCTGGCCGAGATGGGCAAGCGCGGCCTGCGGGCGGTCATGGTTCTCAACAACTTCTGGCAGTGGTCGGGCGGCATGGCCCAGTATGTCTCTTGGCACGAGAAGACGCCCATCCCTTATCCCGGGGACTACGAAAAATTCATCAATTATTCGGCCAAGTTCTATTCCTATCCGGAGTGCCAGGACTGGTTCCGCGACCACATCGCCATGCTGGTCGGCCGGACCAATCCCTACTCGGGCCTCAAGTATCGGGACGACCCGGCCGTGTTCTCCTGGGAGCTCGGGAACGAGCCGCGGCGCTATCCGCAGAGCTGGATCGACGACACCTCGGCCTACATCAAGTCGCTCGACTCCAGTCACATGGTCACGACGGGCTCGGAAGGCGCGCCGCCCGAAGAGAAGGACCAGGATTTCGTCAAGACCCACAGCGCCCCCGGGATCGATTACGTCACCATCCATATCTGGCCTCAGAACTGGGGCTGGTACGACCCCAAGCGGCCTGCGACCTACAAGGCCGCTGAGCCTTTGGCTGTCGCCTATTTCCAGAGGCTCGCCAAAGAAGCGAAAGACATGAGCAAGCCGCTCGTCCTCGAGGAATTCGGCCTGGCCCGCGAGTGGCTGCCCCTTAAAAACAACCTCGACCCGGCCTCTGCGACGACGCATAAGGACCTCTACTACGCGGCCCTCTTTAAGCTCGTCGTCGAATCGATCGAAGCGGGCGGGCCGGCGGCGGGCGATAATTTCTGGGCTTGGGCGGGCGAGGCCCGGCCGGGAAGATCCTGGGTCGGCGACCCGCCTCACGAACCGGCCGGATGGTACTCGGTCTACGACGCCGACGCCTCGACCCTGGCCATCATCTCGGATCACGCGAAGAGAATCGCCCAGCTGATGAAGTAGGGGACAACGTGAGCCTGTCGATCGTCGTGGCTTCAGACTGGGCGCCGATACGTGCTTATGAACCCATCGTGTCACGGGACCCGAAGGCGGTCTACGGGGATATGCTTCCGATTCTCCGCGCGGCCGACCTCAGGATCGTTAACTGCGAATGTGCCCTTACCGACGCCGACAAGCCGGTTTGGAAGAGCGGCGCGGTCTTCAAGGGCCTGCCCGCACATGTCGCGGGCCTGACCGCGGTCCCGTTCGAAGTCGCCTGCCTCGCCAATAACCACGTGTTCGACTACGGCCTGAAAGGCTTCCGGGAGACGCTCGAAGTCCTTCCTAGGAACGGCGTCCTGACGGTCGGGGCCGGACTCTGCTTTGACGAAGCCATCGCGCCTTTGACGCTCGAGGCGAAGGGTACGAGGCTCACGATCGTCAACTTCAGCGAGGGCGAGGATCTCACAGCTTCGAGGGGCGGCCCCGGCGTCTGCGGCTGGGAGATCGATCGGATCGCAGGGCTCGTCCGCCAGGCCAAGAAGCGGGGCGACTTCGTCGTCGCCGTCGGCCATGCCGGACTCGAGTATATCCCGTTCCCCCCGCCTTATGTCGTCGAAGCGTTCCGCACCCTGTCCGATGCGGGGGCCGACTGCGTCGTCGGCCATCACCCCCACGTCCCCCAAGGCCTTGAGGTCCGCGACGGCCGGCTGATCGCCTACAGCCTGGGGAACTTTGCTTTCTTTCAGCCGCCCGAGCTCTATTTCCGGCGGACCGGATTTTGTCTCTCGCTCGAAGTGCGGGCCGGCCGGCTGGCCTCGTACGGGGTCCATCCTTACAGGATCACGGAAAAGGGGCTCCGTCGGCTCGACAGGGGAGAGGAGCGTCTGTTTCTCGACGCGCTCCGCCGCGTCTCCCGCCCGCTCAGATCCGTGCGGGGAGCCGCCGAGGCCTGGAAGTCGTATCTCGCCTACTACGGCCCAGAGGGCTTCAAGAAGGAAGTCCTCGGGATCCTGGAAAAGATGGATTCGGAGCCCCGGAAGGGCGCGGCCATGTTCCGCAACCGCATCACCACCCTGCAGCACTCCGAGCTCTGGCGGGACGCCCTGACCCTTTTCATGTCCGAGAAGCCGGCTCCCGTGCGGCCGGCCTGGACGCGCCTCATCGAAGAGTGGCTCACCCGGCCCATATCCGCGAACAAGGCCTAGAGCCCGTAGCGCCGCCCGGCCGCGGCGACGATCGCGCCGATGAGCCGCCGATAATCCTCGCCCTCGCCGAGCGGCGAGCCATGGTAGAGCGTATAGATCTGAGGCGCCCAGCTCTTGTGGGGCTTGAGCCCGGGGATGCCATTGACCTCGATGATCCGGAGCTTGCCCGTACGATCGACGCGCATATCGATGCGGACGTGGTCGAGGCAGCCCATGGCCTCGGACGCCGCGTCGCCGAGCGCCTGGGCTTCCTCGGTCCTCGCCCCGGCCAGGCCGATGCGGGTCAGGCCGACGCCCCGGAGATCGCTCCGCAAGATGCGGTAATTCCGGTAATGCGTGTCCTCGACCGTGACCAGCCCGGGCAGGCATTCGCGGGTCTTGCCGTTCCCGAGGACGAGGGCCGTGTATTCGTCGCCCGGCAGGAACTCCTCGACCAGGGCCGGCTCGTCGAATTCCTTCTCGATGAAGGCGACGCGCCGCCGGAGCTCCTCCTCGTTGTGGACGACGCTCTCATCGGAGATGCCGACCGACCGGGATTCGCAGATGGGCTTGACGAAGGCGGGGTAGGTGACCGCGCTGACGTCGTCTCCCGAGTGGAGCAGGACGTGGGTGGGGACGGCGACGCCGGCTGCGGCCAGGATCTCGTGCGTTTCGAACTTATCGATCATGGCCCTCATCGTCCGGCTGTTCGAGCCGATGTAGGGGATCTGACGCTCGTCGAGGACGTCGGCGACCCAGGTCCCGGCGGCGTTGCGCCCGATGAACGCTTCGTTCGTCGTGATGTGGTAGAGGGCGCTCCAGACAATATCGAAATCGGGCCGCTCGACGAGGCGGCGGAACTCCGCTTCGTCGGCGATGTAGGCGATCCGCGTCGGGTGGCCGAGGGATTCCGTGGCCTCGCGCATCGATTCGGTGACCTTCATGTCGCCCCAGCCCTGGGCGTCGCCGCCCGGACCGGTCAGAAGCAGGATTCTCATCGTGTTTCTCCGTCAGAAGAGGTCGGGAATCTTGCGGTATTCGAGAAGGGCGCGTGCCGTTGCGGCAGAAATGGGCTCGATGCGCCGGGCCACGGCCTGACGCTGGGCTTCCGGAAGCTCGACCTTGGAGACGACCTCGATGGCGATCGGCCTTTCTGCCGCGCCGTGGCGTCGAGCGCCAAGGCCCCGCATAAGGTCGTCGACAAGGCGCTCGCCAGGATCGAGGATCTCGACGCTCGCACCTGCGCGTCGAACCAGCGATGTCCGGAACGCTTCGGCGACATAGGCGTAGTGGGTGCAGGCCAGACCGGCAAAGAGCGGAGCGCCGCGTGGGAGCCTGGGCAGGATCCGGACGACGCATTCGTCGACGAGCTCGGGAACGGCCGGCGAATCGGGATCTTTATCGATGGCCGCGGCCAAGCCGTGGCAGGGCTCCGTGACGATGCGCCGCGGGTCGATGCCCCGCCGGACGAGACGGCGCACGTGCTCGCCGGAGCCGATGGTCGTCCGCGTCCCGAAGATCGCGAGGACGCCCTGCGGGTCCCGGGTCAGAGCCTCAGCAAAGAGGTCGGCGCCGACATCGAGGATGCCTGTCACGGGGACGGCGGGCTCCCGGTTGAAGGCCGTCGCTTCGAAAACCACGGAAAGCGTGTTGCAGGCGATGAGGACGAGACCGGGGCGGAAAGAGATCATCGTCGCCAACGCTCGGTCGAAGACCTCGGCGCGGGCGGCGAGGTCCGGCAGATCGTTGTAGCCGTGATGAGCGTCGGGCCAGGCGTTGACGTAGACAAGACGAACCGGCCCATCGCCTGCGGCTCCACGTAATCGGCGCTCGAGCCCGGCACAGATGAGGAGGCCGCCCAGGCCCGAATCCGTGATCACCACGGTCATCCCGCCGGGATGGCCCTCGAACGTGGAGAGGGTTTTCATGCGAGCGGCTGCTTCAGGCAAGCCCTTCCGGCGCGTCCTCGACCTTGGCTCGAAAATCCTCCCGGATCTGTTCGAGCAGGCCGGGCTCGGTCAGGACGCGGGCCGCCGCCGCGGCCAGCAAGAAGACGCCGTCGAGAAGGGCTTTCTCGCCGCCGGCCGCAATGGCATCCCGGGCGAAGCCTTCGGTGTGGATGGGGAAGTCGCTGGCCTTGACCATCGGTTCGATGGTCGGGACGGCCCAGGAGACATTGGCCAGGTCTGTCGAACCGTAGGATTCCCGGAGCTTGGCCGGATCGGACCGGCCCCGTTCTCTGAAGAGGCCGGCAAAGACCTCTTCGAGGACGCGGTTGCGGCGGAAGGTCGTGACGCCCGGTCCAGGCTCGCTGACTTTGGCTCGACACCCTGTTTCCGCGGCGGCCTTTTCGGCGAAACATTGGACCTCACCGACGAGGCGCTGGAGCTTGGACATCGTGTCGGACCGAAGGGAGAACCGGCCGCGGGCATAATCCGGGATGATGTTCGGCGCCTCGCCTCCCGATTCGACGATCCCGTGGAAGAGCGTGCCTGCCGGGAATTTCGTCCGGGGCAGGGCGGCCGCATGATAGAAGAGGACCAGCGCGTCGAGGGCGTTCCGGCCCTCGAGGGGCGCGGCCGCGGCATGGGCCTTCTTGCCGAAGAATTCGACGATGAGCGTGCGGCGGGCCAGGGCCTGCCCCACGACGGTGTCGATGGAGTGCGGATGGATCTGGAGGACGACGTCGGAATGCGCAAAAACCCCGTCCTGGATCATGCGGACCTTGCCGCTGCCGCGTTCTTCGGCCGGAGTCCCGATGACCTCGATCGTGCCGGGGGGGTTCTCGGGACCGAGTACGGACTTCAGGACAACTGCGGCATAGGTGCTCGCTGTGCCGATGATGTTGTGACCGCAGGCGTGCCCCAGGCCGGGGAGGGCGTCCATCTCGGCGGTGAACGTCACCCGGGGCCCGTTCGCGGAGAACGTGTGGACGGCCCTGAACGAGGTCGGGAGAGCCTCCGTAGCCGGGGCGACTGCGAAGCCCTCAGCCGAAAGGACCGATTGGAGAAGTCGAGAAGTCCGGACCTCCTGGAAGGCGAGCTCGGGGTCGGCGTGGATGCGCCGGCTCAAATCAAGGATCTCGGCGCGGCGTTCCTCGATGATCTTGGCGATCTTGGCGTTGATGTCCATGGAAGACCGGGGCTTATGATAATTCAGAACGAAAATTATTGTCAAAGACGGTCTTGGCACGGAGGTGATCCGGCCACCGGGAGGTGACGGCGTTGATGGCTATAAGATCAGCATGCAGTCGCCGTAGGAGAAGAAGCGATAGCGCCCGCGGACGGCGTCGCGGTAGGCCTTCATAACCAGATCGTAGTCCGGCGAAGGCCGAGACGAGCATCAACAGCGTCGATCCGGGCAGGTGGAAGTTCGTCAGCAACCGGTCGACAACATGAAATTCGAAGCCGGGGCGGATGAAAAGGGATGTCGACCGCCGGCCGGAACGGACGGCGCGGTCCTGCCAGGCGCTTTCGAGCGTCCGGACGACCGTCGTGCCGACCGCCGTGACGGGCCTTCCCTTCGACTTCGCAAGGTCGATCGCTTTGGCCACGACCGGTGCGATCGCGTATGTCTCCTCGAGCATCTGGTGCTCGTCCACAAGATCGGCCCGGATCGGCTGAAAAGTGGCCAGGCCCACATCGAGAGTGATGCGCCGGAAGTCGACGCCCTCGGCCTTCAACGTGCGGAGCATTCTTTCGGTGAAATGAAGGCCCGCGGTAGGCGCGGCGATGGCTCCCTCTCTCTTGGCGAATACCGTCTGGTACCTGTCGATATCCTCGGGTCTTGCGGCTTCGTCCTGTCTGGCCCGCTTGATATAGGGAGGAAGGGGTGCGTAGCCGACGTGATGAAGGAGAGCGCGGACATCGGTCTTGCCGAAATCGAGGATGCGCCGGCCTTCACCCGCGATCTCGACCACTTTGGCCTCTACCCCGTCGGAAAACCTGGCGGAATCTCCCTGCCGGACCCTTTTAGCCGGCCGGCACAGGACTTCCCAGGAACCGGGCATGATCTCGCGGATGAGCAGGAATTCGATCTTCGCCTGGCCGCACGTGCCCCAGAGCCGGGCGGGCAGGACGCGCGTGTCGTTGAGGACAAGGACATCGCCCGAGTTCATATACCCAGCGAATTCACGGAATTGGTGGTGCCTGATCGTGCCGGCCTTCCGGTCGACGACCATCATCCGCGAGTCGTCGCGATGGGGGAGGGGATGCTGGGCGATGAGCTCCGGCGGCAACTCGTAGTCGAAATCCGAGACGCGAAGGGGTTTGCCGGAGGTCATGGCCTGTCGAAGGCGTCCTCAGTCCTTAAAAAGCTTCTTCTGCCCGGATGTCTTGGCCTTGCCGCGCTGACCGGGCTCGCGATACTCGTACCCCAGGTGGGTGTAAGCTCGCGGCGTGATGACCCGGCCCCGGGTCGTCCGGTCGAGGAAGCCGATGCGCATGAGAAAGGGCTCGTAGATGCTCTCGATCGTGTCCTTTTCCTCGTCGATGGCCGCGGCGATCGTGCCGATGCCGACCGGGCCGCCGCCGAAGTTCTCGATGATGGTCGAGAGGATCTTGCGGTCGACGTCGTCGAGGCCGAGGGCATCGACCTCCATCATGTCCAGGGCCCGCTGGGCTTCTTTGGCGGTGATGACGCCGTCGCCCTTGACGTCGACATAGTCGCGGACGCGGCGCAGCAGGCGGTTGGCGACGCGCGGCGTTCCCCGGGACCGCAGGGCGATCTCGCCGGCCCCGGCGTCGTCGACCTTGACCTTGAGGATCCTGGCCGAGCGCTGGATGACCTTCTTCAGGTCCTCGTCCTGGTAGTAGTCGAGGCGGTGGATGATGCCGAATCGGCCCCGCAGGGGGGCCGTGATGCGTCCGGCCCGCGTCGTCGCGCCGATCAGGGTGAACTTTTTGATCTTGAGCTTGTGGCTGCGCGCGCCCGGTCCCTGGCCGATAACGATATCGAGGCTGAAGTCCTCCATGGCCGAGTAGAGGATCTCCTCGACCGAGGGCTGGAGGCGGTGGATCTCGTCGATGAACAGGACCTCTTTCGTCTGCATGTTCGTCAGGATGGCCGAGAGGTCGCCCGTCCGCTCGATGACCGGGCCGGCCGTGGGCTTGATGCCGACGCCCATCTCCTTGGCGATGAGGTAGGCCAGACTCGTCTTGCCCAGTCCCGGCGGTCCGTAGAGGAGGACGTGGTCGAGGTGCTCGTCGCGCTTCTTCGCGGCCTCGATGAAGACGCGGAGGTTGGCCTTGACCTTCTCCTGGCCGACGAACTCGTCGAACGTTCTCGGCCGGAGGCTGTCCTCGAAAAGGATATCCTCCTTCGTGCGGATCGGGCTGAGGATGGCAGGCATCGCTGTTATTTTACTCAACGGGACGGGGAAAACAACTAGAGCTTGGCGAGGCGCTTCAGGCTGTCGCGGAGGAGCTTCTCGAACTCAGTTCCAGGCTTGAGGGCGGCGAGCGTCTGGTCGACGGCGCGCTCGGCCTCCTTGCGCCGGAAGCCCATGTTCTGGAGGGCCGAGAGGAGGTCCTCCTTCTCGGGCGAACCCTTGCCCGCGAGGAGCTGCTCCTTCTTCTCCAGCTTGTCCTGGAGCTCCATGGTGATGCGCAGGGCCGTCTTCTTGCCGATCCCCGGCACGAGCGAGATCCGGGCCAGGTCGCTCGCCCGCACGGCGTCCTCGAGGTCCGAGGGCGAAATGCCCGACAGGATGTTCAGGGCCAGCTTGGGGCCGATGCCGGAGATGCCGATGAGCTTGAGGAACATGTCCTTCTCTTCGCGCGAGACGAAGCCGTAAAGAGCCAGGGCGTCGTCGGAGAGATGCGTATGGATGAAGAGCTCGACCGTTCCGCCGATCTCGCCGAGGTGGACGAAAGAGGATACGGGGATGGCCGCGGTGTAGCCGACGCCCCCGGTATCCACGATGACGCGGCCGGGCGTCTTGTCGATGAGCGTCCCCTTGAGGTAGGCGATCATGTCGGCTCCTTGTCGTCGACCTTGAGCTGGAACTGGCGGGCGTTGAGGTGGCAGATGGCCGCGGCCAAGGCGTCCGAGGCGTCGAGCGGGATACTGTCGTCGTCGAGGCCGAGGAGCGAGCGGACCATGGTCAGGACCTGTTCCTTGTCCGCCTGGCCATAGCCCGTGACGGCCTTTTTGATCTCGAGAGCGGAGTATTCGGCCAGGCCGCGGCCCGTCGCGGCGACCGCGACCAGGATCGCCCCCCGGACCTGGCCGAGGAGCAGGGCCGTCTTCATGTTCTGGGCGTAGAACGCATTCTCGATGGACGCTTCCGCCGGTCCGTAGGTCCGAATGATCTCTTCGATCTCGCTCTTGATCTCGGCGAGCTTCAAGTGGAGGGGGAGCTTGGCCGTGGGCTTGATGACGCCGAAGGCGATGGGGAAAAGCCGGCCGTCTTTTTCCTCGACGATCCCGAAGCCGGTCGATTGGAGGCTGGGATCGATGCCGAGGACCCGCATGGCTTCCGCCGGGCCTCACCCGGCCTGGGAGAAGCTGGCGATCTCCTCTTCAGAGATGTCGAAGTTGGAGGACACGGAATTGACGTCGTCGTGTTCTTCGAGCTCGTCAACGAGCCGCAGGACCTGCTGGGCTTCCTTGCCCTCGACCTTGACGTAGTTCTGCGGCAGGAATCCGACTTCGGAGGCAGCGATCTCGATCTCGGCCTTCTTGATGGCTTCGAGGACGGCCTCGTACTTCTCGGGCGAGGTCGTGACCTCGAACAGGGAGCCTTCGTCCTTGAGGTCGTCGGCGCCGGCCGAGAGGGCGATGTCCATGAGGATGTCTTCCGACGCTTTGGCCTTCTCGACGTCGATGTAGCCCATGCGCTTGAACATCCAGGCAGACGGATCCCTTCTCGCTCAACTGGCCGCCGCTCTTCATGAAGATGTGGCGGATCTCCGAGACGGTCCGGTTCTTGTTGTCGGTCACGGCCTGCAGGAAGATGGCGACGCCGCCGGGGCCATAGCCTTCATAAGAGACCTCCTCGAAGGCCGCGCCTTCGAGCTGGCCGGTGCCTTTCAAGATGGCCCGCTTGACGTTGTCGGCCGGCATGTTCGCGGCCTTGGCATCGTTCATGGCCTTGCGGAGGCTGGAGTTCTTGTCGGGGTCCCCGCCGCCGGCCCGGGCGGCCATGCTGATCTCGCGGATCAGACGGGTGAAGATCTTGCCGCGCTTGGAATCGGTCGCGGCCTTTTTATGTTTGATAGACGCCCACTTGGAATGTCCGGACATGCTTATCTCCTTGTCTTATAGAGCGCCAAAATATTAACATAAAGAGGCTCTTGGCGCAATCGCCGCGGAGAATCACTACTGTTTTACTAGGAATATTGATAAACTCATATAAGTGCTATAATTCCAGACGTTAGAAGGAGGTTCTCATGAAGAAGAACATGGGACGTTGGGACAAGGTCCTCAGGCTCGCCGCGGCGGCGGTCATCGCCGTGCTTCTCATCGCCGGCGTCCTCAAGGGGACGGCGGCTATCATTCTGGGCATCCTGGCAGCGATCTTCGTTATCACGACGTTCGTCGGTTTCTGCCCGCTCTACGTTCCGGTCGGGATCTCGACGAAGGGAAACGAGAAGAAGAAGTGACGCCGCGGATCAACGTCTGATCCAACGAATCGGAAGGGAGCGGCCCCGAGTCTTTCAGTGCGAAAGAATGGAGAGATCATGAGCGAGCCGAAGTTTGGGCGTAAGGGCGAGAACATCCCGGCGGCGGTGCGGGTCGAGCTGGCCGTAACGGGCATGAGCTGCGCCGGCTGCGCGGCCAATGTCGAGAGGGCCCTCAAGGGACTCGAGGGGGTGCGCGAGGCCAACGTCAACCTGGCCACGGCCAAGGCGACCGTCCTCATCGATCCCGGGCTCGCCTCCCGTGCCGATGTCGTCCGGGCCATCCGCGACGCCGGTTACGGCGTTGCCGTTTCGGCCGAGGCGGCCGGGGCGGACGCGGACAAGGAGTACCGGTCGCTCCGGACGTCGGTCATCTGGGGCGGGGCGCTGGCCCTGATCATCTTCCTCGGGAGCATGCGGCACTGGTTCCCTTGGATGCCGGCCTTTCTCCAGAACTTCTTCGTCCTCTGGGCCCTGGCGACACCGGTCCAGATCTATCTCGGGCTGCGATTTTATCGGGGCGCCTGGAGCGCCCTCAAGCACGGCACGGCGAACATGAATACGCTCGTCGCCGTGGGCACGTCGGCCGCGTATCTCTTCAGCGTCGCGGCCACGGTCCTGCCCGGATTCTTCCGGGGGGCCGGGGTCGAGCCGCAAGTCTATTTCGACACTTCGGCCGTCATTATTGTCCTGGTGCTCTTCGGGCGCATGCTCGAAGCCCGGGCCAAGGGCAAGACGTCCGACGCGATCCGCCGCCTCATGGGCTTGCGACCGCGCAGGGCCCATGTCATTGAAGGGGAAGCCGAGCGCGAGATCCCCATCGAGGAGGTCCGCGCCGGTGACGTCCTCATCGTCCGGCCGGGCGAGAAGGTCCCGGTCGACGGCGTCATCCTCGAAGGCCGGACGTCGGTCGACGAGTCCATGATCACCGGAGAGAGCCTGCCCGTCGACAAAGGCCCGGGCGAAGAGGTCGTCGGGGCGACGCTCAACAAGTGGGGGAGCTTCCGCTTCCGCGCCGTGCGGGTCGGCGAGGACACGACCTTGGCCCGGATCATCCGCATGGTCGAGGAGGCCCAGGGGTCCAAGGCGCCGATCCAGCGGTTGGCCGACGTCATCGCCGCGCGGTTCGTACCGGCGGTCATGGCCATCGCCGTCCTGACCTTCCTTGTTTGGGCTCTATTCGGGCCCTCGCCGCGGGCTGTCTTCGCCCTGCTCAATTTCGTGGCCGTGCTTATCATCGCCTGTCCCTGCGCCATGGGCCTGGCGACACCCACGGCCATCATGGTCGGGACGGGGAGAGGCGCCGAGCGAGGCATCCTGATCCGGAGCGGAGAGAGCCTCGAGACCGTCCAAAAAGTGGATACCTTCGTCTTCGACAAGACGGGGACTCTGACGAAGGGGCAGCCCGAGACGACCGATGTCCTGCCCGTGGCCGGGATCCCTCGCGAGGACCTCCTTTCTCTGGCCGCTTCTGTAGAGAACGGCTCCGAGCACCCGCTCGGCCAGGCCGTCGTTCGAAGGGCGCGTGCCGAAGGGGTGGCCGTCGGGACCGCCGAAAGCTTCCGAGCCCTCGAAGGCATGGGCGTCGAAGGTGTCGTCGGAGGGAAGCGCGTCCTTGTCGGCAGCCTCAGGCTCGCCGAGGCCCAGGGGATCGATATCTCGCCAGTCGCCGAGGGGGCCGCCCGGTTGGCCGGGGAAGGGAAGACGATCGCGTTCGTCGCGGTCGAAGGCCGTCCCGCCGGCCTTCTGGCCCTGGCGGACACGCTCAAGCCGGGCGCCCGGGAGGCCGTCGGCGCGCTCCGCGGCTCCGGTCGGCGCGTGGTCATGCTGACTGGAGATAACGCCCTGACGGCCCGCGCCCTGGCCGCCGAAGCCGGGATCGATGAGGTCCGGGCCGAGGTCCTGCCCGGTGACAAAGCCGAAGTCATCCGCAAGCTCCAAGCTGAAGGACGCCGAGTGGCCATGGTCGGCGACGGCATCAATGATGCGCCGGCCCTGGCCCAAGCCGACGTCGGCCTGGCCCTCGGGACCGGCACGGATGTGGCCATGGCCTCGGCGGACATCACCCTCATCTCCGGGGATATCGGGACGGTCGTTGCCGCGGTCGAGCTCAGCCGGAGGACCATCCGGACCATCCGGCAGAACCTATTTTGGGCCTTCGTCTACAACGTGGTCGGCATCCCCCTGGCCGCAGGCGTGCTCTATCCGTTCTTCGGGGTCCTGCTCAATCCCATGATCGCGTCGGCGGCCATGGCCCTCAGCTCGGTGTCGGTTGTGAGCAATTCGCTCAGGCTGCGGCGGGCGAAGATCTGAAGGCTCGGGCCGATCAGAAGATGAAGCGGAGGGCCAGTCCGGCCCTGATGTAGGACGGGTTGACCCGAAGGCTGCCCAAACCGATCGTCGATTCGATCCCGTCGATGGGCACCGTGATGATGGGGTCCTCGACGACGTGGATCTTCATGTTCGTTTTCGGCGAGCCGTACCAGCGCAGGTCGACGGCCAGGATGACGTGTCGGAACGCTTCATAGGCCGCCTCGATCCCCAAGTTCATGCCCAATTTCGACTCGGGGCCGAAGTCGACGACCATGTGGTAGGTGCCGCCGGACAGCTCATAGACCCCGTCGACGAGCGCGAGGTCGAAAAACGTGTAGCCGATGTGCCCGGCCTGGCCCTCGAAATAGAAGAGGCTCGGTCCGGACGAGACGCTGAGAGAGAGGTTATCGGTGACCCGGAACCGGGCCAGGGCGTTGAGGCTGAAGGTGGTCTGGGTGAGGCTCCCAGTCGAGTTTTCCCAGTCGATCGCCCGCGAATAGGTCTGCGGGGTGTTGTCGAACGATAGGAATTGCATTTCGACCGCGTAGGGCGTGTTCGTGCCGCCCAAGCCCGGGCGATGGTAGTCGGCCAGGATCTGCAAGCCGACGTTCTCCGCGAAAAAGACGTTGAAAAACCCGTTGAGGCCGTAGGTCGTTTTGGCCTTGAAGCGGACCGTCTGGTCGGCCGAGCTCGCGACATAGCGGTCCGGAGGCGCGAGCGTCGGCTGGTAGCGATTGACGTAGGTCGCGTTCATGAACGGTCCGACCAGCGTCCAGCCGAAGCCGAGCTCGAAGCGGAAGCCGGCGGCGGCCAGGGGGCCGGCAGCCGAGAGAAGCAGGACGAGGGCAAGAACCGGCGAAAGCTTCCTGATCATGATCCTGGCGCCTCCTGGCGGGAAAAACGTAACATGGCCGGACCGGGATGTCAACCCCAGGGGTCCGCCAACTCTTTTAAGATCAACCATTTTCGGGGAGAAGAACTCAGCCGAAAAAGACCTTGGCGATGTCGTAGAGATCGGCATCCACGGTCTTCGGCTCGGCCAGCGCCTCCTGGAGGGGGACGGGCACGATGCGGTTGCCGCGCAGGCCGACCATGAAGCCGAACTTCTCTTGCTTGACCAGATCGATCGCGGCGATCCCGTACCGGGTGGCCAGGATGCGGTCGAAAGCCGTCGGCGAGCCGCCCCGCTGGACGTAGCCGAGGACCGTGACGCGCGTGTCGATGGCCGTGCGGATCTCGATCTCGCGGGCGATGATGTTGCCGATGCCGCCCAGGCGGACGTGGCCGAAGGCGTCCTTCTCACCCGACTGGATGATCAGGCTCGCGTCCTGGGGCTTGGCGCCCTCGGCCACCACGACGATGCTGAAGAGCTTGCCGCGCTCCCTCCGCTTCTGGATCTGGGCGCAGATCTCGTCGAGGTCGAAGGGGAACTCGGGGATGAGGATGATGTCGGCCCCGCCCGCGAGGCCGCCCTCGATGGCGATCCAGCCGGCGTGGCGTCCCATGACCTCGACGACCATGACCCGGTGATGGGCTTCAGCCGTCGTATGCAGCCGGTCGAGCGCTTCGGTGACGACGGAAACGGCGGTGTCGAAGCCGAAGGTGTAATCCGTGCCGGAGAGGTCGTTGTCGATCGTCTTGGGAACGCCGACGCATCTCAGGCCCTTGTCGCAGAGCTGCTTGGCGACGCCCAGGGTGTCCTCGCCGCCGATGGCGATGACCGCGTCGAGCTCGAACTTCTCGACCTGCGAGAAGATCCTGCCGACGCCGTCCTCGACCTTGAAGGGATTGGTCCGGGACGTGCCGAGGATGGTGCCGCCGCGCGGCAGGATGCCGGAGATGGCGTTCAGATCGAGGGGATAGACCTTGCCCTCGATGAGGCCCAACCAGCCGTTCTTGATGCCCAGGATGTCGAACCCGTAGAAGACGATGCCCTTGCGGGTCACGGCCCGGATGACCGCATTGAGCCCC
The DNA here is from genome assembly GCA_963743205.1 of Candidatus Aminicenantota bacterium. Classification (GTDB taxonomy): domain Bacteria; phylum Acidobacteriota; class Aminicenantia; order Aminicenantales; family Saccharicenantaceae; genus RBG-16-66-30. Next base: position 728,347 of record CAVUOW010000004.1, on the reverse strand, counting down.
GGGCAATCGCCTCCGCCGGTCAGGATGCCGACTCTCATTTTAGTGGACCTCCGATAAGCGCTCGTCGTCTCCGTAAAGTCGCGGAGATTATACGCGCGACCCCCCGTCATTTCAAGCGCGCCGGCTTGAATATCGCGCTTGAGGGGGGTATCTTGGTGTCAAGGACCGATAGGCTAAATCACAGAAGGCCCTCCGAGAAGCAGTCGCCGCATGATCGAGCTTCGTGGCGTTTCCAAGAAGTTCTCCGTCTTCACCGTCGTCAACGACGTCAGCTTTGCCGTCAGGCCCGGAGAAGTCCTGGGGTACCTGGGGCCGAACGGGGCCGGCAAGACCACGACCATCAGGATGCTCGCCGGTCTGCTCGAGCCGACCAAGGGGGAGATCCTCTTCGAAGGGCGCGATATCCGGAAGAATATCTTCTCGTACAAAAAGCGCCTCGGCTATGTTCCCGAACAATCAGAGATCTATCCGCACCTCAGCGCTTACGACTATTTGACCATGGTCGGACGGTTGCGTCGTCTGCCCGAACGGCCCCTCCGGGCGAAGATCCTCGAGGCCATGGACGTCTTTGGTCTTCGCCATGATATGGACAGCCCTTTGGCGACCTATTCGAAGGGCATGCGCCAGAAGGTCCTGATCGCGGCCGCCCTCCTGCACGACCCCGATGTCCTGCTCCTGGATGAGCCCCTGTCCGGCCTGGATGTGACGACCGGGCTCGTCATCCGGGACCTGATCAAGAAGCTGGCCGCTGAGAACAAGGTCATTGTCTACTCCTCCCACGTGCTGGAAGTCACCGAACAAATCTGCTCGCGGATCATCATCCTTCACCAGGGAAATATCGTGGCCAACGATTCCGTGGCCAATCTACGGACGTTGATGCACCTCCCATCGCTGACCGAGATCTTCAGTCAGCTGGTCGTCCACGAGGATACGGCGCTCGCGGCGGAACGGATCGTCACCATGATGAAGCGGAGCGACTGACGGGCATGGCCGCCATCCCGGACCGCCTCCTGGGCCTCAGCGAGGAATTCGCCCAGATCGGGATCCTGACCAAGCATTTCTTCGGACGACTCTTCCGGAACGACATCGTGGATTTCGAGGACCAAATGAAGTCCCGCCTGGTCGCGGTCCTATCCATTCTGGCGGTCATCGTGGGGTGGAGCTCCCAGATGCTCATCTTCTTCAAGTATGAGCTTTCTCCGGACGTCAACACCTCTTGGCAGGAGAAGAACTACGTCTTCATGCTGATGATGATCGTCTTCGGCATTGTCACGCTCCTCGAATGGGAGATGCTCTTCCCCGACCGCCGGGACTTCGTCAACATCACCCCTTTGCCGGTCCGGCTGCGAACGGTCTTTGCCGCCAAGCTGGCCTCGTTCGTCGCTTTCATCGGCCTTTTCTCTGTGGCCATGAACAGTATCTCTTCGGTCGTGTTCGCGCTTTTCTTGGCTCAGTGGAGGTCGAACAGCGTGTCCTTTCTGGCCCGCCACGTCTTCGCCCATCTGCTCAGTGCCTTCGCGGCCTGTTTCTGCGTCTTCTTCGCTTGTGTTTTCGTCAACTTCTTCCTCATGGCCGTCCTCCCATCGTCGTTCTATCGCCGCATCTCCCTGCTGGTGCGGTTCGTCCTGATCGGCTTTTTCGTCTTTCTGCTGCTGTCTTTGTTGGCCGACCCGGGAGGCATGAACGTCGTGGTCCGCTCGCTCGCCCGGCTCAAGGATCATGGGGCGCCGCTTATCTTCCGCATTCCGTCTCTGTGGTTCGTCGGGCTCTACGAAGTCATCCTGGGGACGACGGATCCCGTATTCATTGCCCAGGCCAGGATGGCCGGCCTCGCGTTCGGGCTTTCGATAGGCGCCTTCGGAGTGGCTTGCGCTCTGAGTTATCTCAGGTTCTTCCGCAAGACCCTGGAATCCGCGAAACGGGAGCGCCGCCTTCGCTGGCTCCTGGAGGGCGCCGCAGGCTTGTTCCAGAAAGCCATATTGTGGAATCCCGAAGAGAGGGCGATCGGAGAATTCTTTTCCAAGACGATCCGATCGAGCCCGAAACACCGGTCCGTCCTCGTCAATTGCCTGGCGGTTGGGGCCGCCGTGGTGACGTTGTCGATCGTCGCCAACAGGAGGAATCTCCAGGCCCTGACTTCCGGGAATTCGTTCTTTCTGGCCCAATCGCTCCTGTTGGTCCTTGTTCTTCTCGCCGTGATCCGGGTCGTGGTCGACGTGCCGGCTGCGCTCGACAGCAACTGGGTCTTCCGGGTGACAGAATCCGCCGAAAGGGGCCGTTATGTCTCGGGCCTCAAGAAGACGATTCTGGTCCAATGGCTCTTCCCTCTTTCGATCCTGATTTTTTTCGCCCATCTCTGGCTCTGGAGGGATGGGCGGGCCGCCTTGTTTCACGCCGTCTTCTGTCTGGTCCTTTCGGGCGTCGGCATCGAAGTCCTCTTTTTTCGCTTCAGGAAGATCCCCTTCGCGAGCACCCATGTCCCGGGTAGGCTCCAGCTCCAGACGCGAGGTATCCCGTATCTCATCGGGGTTCTCGTTCTCCTGGCCGCGCTTTCCAGTCTCGAAAAGGCGCTCTTGGGCCGTCCCGGGTATTTCTGCGTATTCCTCCCGGTTTCGGCCTCTATCTGGGCATTTCTGAGAAGCTCCAACGCGCGCTTTCTCAAGGATCATTCCCTTGTCTACGAGGAAGAACCGGAGCCGGCGATGACCGGCTTCCCGGAAGATGTCTGAGCATGAAGACGCTTCGCCCTTTCCGATCACCTGGCATCGTCATCCTGGCGTTCTCTTTGATCGGATGCCGCGGCGGGTCGATCGAAGGATGGAGCAGTCGCGCCAGGACGATGATCTTGACGAGCGGCCCTACGGAAATCACCATGTCCTCCTCAAAGGTTCCCGGCTACTGGGCCGAACAGGCCGATAGCGGACAGGAGTTCTTTCTCTACTCCCGGGTCCGTTCGTATGAAAAGGGGAGCCGGGTCAAGGTCGAAGGGCCATTCGGCAATGCTTACCCCGCCGTCTTCCGCGATGAGGCTGGGCTCTATCTTCAAGGATATCCGACGTACATCCTCGTCGTCTGGAAGATAGAGAGATCCGACGATCAAAAGGGCGACGAGCCGCCAGTCAAGGAGGTCACGGACCGTGCGCCGCATCCTTAATATCCTCCTGCCAAGCGTGTTCCTGGGACTGGCCTTTTTTCAAGCCGGCTGCCAATCGAATCTTCACCCGTGGGTCCCGCCGCAGGATTACAAAGTGAAGATCATCTCCGATGCGGAGTTCGTCCGGACCGGCCAGGGCGAATATGTCGACGGATATCTGGCCGAATACGATGCGGAATTCCAGAAACAACGGATGTTCATGGCCCTGGAGATCGCGCATTACCTCAAGGGCGAACGGCTGATCGTCACAGGGAGATTCACCGAGGACAACGTTCGGATGCCGCTCAGGGATCAGAACCAGGAAAAGGTTTGGGTGTTCGAGGTCGAGCGGGCGAAACCGAACATCCCCAAGGCTCCGGACATTCCTCCTCTGAAGTGAGCCGATCTCATTAGCGCCGGTCTTGACCGTGTTCCCCCTTTTGTTTAAGGTAGGGGAGACGTCGATCGCGATCGCAGAGGAGGACAAGATGCCGGCAACGATCATCAGCGGCAAGGACGTTTCCTGCCAGATCCGCGCAGAGCTCAAGGACCGCGCGGCCCGTCTCAAAGAGAAAGGACACGTGCCCGGCCTGGCCGTCGTCCTCGTCGGGGAGGACCCCGCCTCGGTGTCCTACGTGACCGCCAAGGCCAAGGCGGCCGAGGAGATCGGCATCTTCGAGACGACGATCCGGATGGCGCCGGATTCGTCCGAGGAGGAGATCCTCCGCCAGGTCGACAGCCTCAACCGCGACGAGCGCTACAACGGCTTCCTCGTCCAGCTGCCCCTGCCGAAGTACGTCAGCTCCGAGAAGGTCATCAACCTCATCTCCCCGGACAAGGACGTCGACGGCTTCCACCCCGTCAACGTCGGCAAGATGCTGCGGGGCGAGCCCTGCCCGCTGCCCTGCACGCCCTACGGCGTCGTCCAGCTCCTCGTCCGCGGCGGCTACGGCCCGGACGGCAAGCACGTCGTCATCTGCGGCCGGAGCAACATCGTCGGCAAGCCGCTGGCGGCCATGCTCATCCAGAAGAGGAAGGGGGCCAACGCCACGGTCACCGTCTGCCACACGGCGACGCCGGACATCCGCAAGTTCACGCTCCAGGCCGACATCCTCGTCGCGGCCATGGGTGTGCCGCGGGCGATCAAGGCCGAGATGGTCCCCCCGGGCTGCGTTGTCATCGACGTCGGCGTCAACCGCGTGCCCGATGCGACCGCCGCCAAGGGCTTCCGCCTCGTCGGCGACGTCGATTTCGAGCCCGTCAAGGAGAAGGCCTCGGCCATCACTCCCGTTCCCGGAGGCGTCGGCCCGATGACGGTCACGATGCTGATGATGAACACGATCGAGGCCGCCGAGCGCAAGGTCGGGATCGTCGCCTGAGGCCTCAAGGCCCGTCCATGAAGATCGGCAAGATCGACCAAGCCGATTTCCGTTCGCTCGTGATGGGCAAATTCGGCCGGCGCGACCCGAGCGTCCTCGTGCCGCCCATGGCCGGCGTCGACGCCGGCGTCATCGATCTCGGCGGCGGCCGCGTCCTTGTCGTCGCAGAGGACCCGATCTTCACCATGCCCCGGCTGCCCCTGGAGATGTTCGGCCGGTTCACCGTCCACATCGGGGCGAGCGACGTCGCGGTCATGGGCGTCCGGCCCCGTTACATGACCTATTCGCTGCTCCTGCCCCCCGATACCGCCCGCGACGACATCAAGCGGATCATCGATTCCATCCACGGGGCCGCACGCGACCTTGGTATCGCCATCGTCGGCGGCCACACCGGCTTCTATCCGGGCTTCACCGCGCCGACGATCGGCGGCATCACGGTGTTTGCCGTCGGCCGCAGGAAGGACCTCGTGACGCCGGCCGGGGCCCGCCCGGGCGACGAGATCATCCTGACGAAGGGCCCGGCCATCGAGACGGCCGCCCTGCTCGCGACCCTGCGCGAAGAGGAGCTCCTGGCCAGGTTCTCCGCGACGCTCGTGGACAAGGCGAAATCCCTGGCCCGGGCCATCACCGTCGTCGAGGACGCGCTCACGGCCGCGGCCGCGGGCGGCGTCACGGCCATGCACGATGCGACGGAAGGCGGGGTCATGGGCGGGCTCTTCGAGATCGCCGCGGCGAGCCGGGTGGGGATGGAGGTCGACGAGCGGCTCTTCGTCTACCCGGACGAGGTCCGCATGGTCTGCGAGGCCTTCGCCATCGACCCCGTGCGGGCCATCGCCGAAGGGAGCCTCCTCATCACCGTCGGCCCCGGAAAGAGCGGAGCTGTCCTGGCCCGGCTGAAGAGGAAGCATATCGCCGCGTCGGTCATCGGAAAGGTCCTTCGAGACCGGCGCCGGCGAACGATCCGTCGCGCGGACGGCCGGACGGAGACCCTCGAGATCCCCGAACAGGACCCTTTCTGGCCGGCGTTTTTCGAAGGGATGGACGCAGCCTGAGGCAAGCCGATCAATCAATCTCTTAAGATACTTAGCAGAAGTCCGGCTCCGGGACACTCCGCCGAACTTCTGCCCGTCCGCTCCCCAGAGTCCGCTCCCTGTGATCAGCGGCCCTTGGCTTTGGCCTTTTTGTCCTTCTTCTCGGCCATGACCATGGCGTCCTTGAGGGTGATGCTGTCGAAGTAGCCCTTCAGGAGCTCGGTGGCGTTTTTCCAGATGTCGTGGGTCGGGCAGGTTTCCGTGAACTCGCAGTAGGTCTCGTCCTCGATGCATTCGACCAGACAGCAGTTGCCTTCGAGAGCATGGAGGATCTCGCTGATCTTGATGTCCTCGGGCTTGCGGGCCAGGGTGTAGCCGCCTCCGGCGCCGCGGATGCTCTTGACCAGGCGGTTGATCTTGAGGGGGATGATGATCTGTTCGAGGTAGCGGATCGAGATCCTCTCGTCGTCGGAGATGTGTTTGAGGATGACGGCGTCGTGACTGTTGCCGTAATGGCGGGCGAGGTTCAGCATCAGCCGCGTCCCGTAGCGTCCCTTGGTCGAGAGTCTGATCATGGCGAGCTCCTTACCGTCACATTCTATAAGGGTTTCCCGCGAATATCAACCCATGCCTATAGGATTTATCAATTTGCTCAATCCGATACGAAATGTCCCCCAGCGCCGGCTTGACACCCTCCGCGCCCTATGAGTATCCTAGCCCCGAAATCCCATCGATAAAGGAAGCGCCCATGCCCCGTCAGATCCTCCTCGGTGACGAAGCTGTGGCCCTGGGGGCCGTCCACGCCGGCCTGTCCGCCGCTTATTCCTATCCCGGGACCCCCGCGTCCGAGATCCTGGAGTATCTTGTCAAGCTGGCCGCCGAGACCAACGCCTTCCCGGCTGTCTGGTCGGTGAACGAGAAAGTCGCCTATGAAGAGGCCCTCGGCGCGTCGTTCGCCGGAAAGCGGGCCCTCGTCTCCTTCAAGCATGTCGGACTCAACGTCGCCGCCGACCCCTTCATGAACTCGGCCATCACCGGCGCGAACGGCGGCCTTCTCGTCGTCAGCGCCGACGACCCCGGCATGCACAGTTCCCAGAACGAGCAGGACAGCCGCTACTATGTTCAGTTCGCCCAGATCTTCGGCTACGAACCCTCCGACCATCAAGAGGCCTACGATATGGCCCGCGAGGCCTTCGATCTGTCCGAGCGCCTCGGACTGCCCGTACTGATGCGGCTGGTGACCCGTCTCTCTCACAGCCGCTCGGCCGTCGAGATCCGGGACGCGCGGCCCCAGAACGAGCTGAAGAAAGGGGTCGGAAAAGACTGGATCCTCCTTCCCGTCAACGCCCGCCGGCGCTTCACCCAGCTTCTCGAGCGCCAGGGCGAAATGGTCCGCATCTCTGAGGAATCCCGATTCAACGTCCTGCGCCTCGACGAGAAGAACCGCTCCTTCGGCGTGATCGCCTCCGGCATCGCCTACAACTATTTCCGCGAGGCCGCAGCCGGCAACGGCGCTCCGCCGTCCTTCCTCAAGGTCTCGACCTACCCCTTGCCGGAAGGGCTCATCCGCAAGCTCGTCGGCCACGTCGATACGGTCCTCGTTCTCGAGGACGGCTACCCTTTCATCGAGCGTCAGATCAATGGCCTCTTCGGCGTCCCCGGCAAGACGGTCCTCGGCAAGCTGAGCGGGACCCTGCCGGCCTCGGGCGAGTTGACCCCGGACATCGTCCGCCTGGCGCTCGGCCGCAAGCCCCTGCCGTCGCTCCCGGCGAGCGGACTTCCGCTGGCCGGCCGGCCGCCCCAGCTCTGCGTCGGCTGCTCGCACGCGGACACGTTCAGGGCACTCAATCAAGCCCTCGAAGGGTACGCCGGATCGAACGTCTTCGGCGATATCGGCTGCTACACCCTCGGCGCCCTGCCGCCCTACGGCGCCATTCACAGCTGCGTCTGCATGGGCGCGAGCATCGGCATGGCCCGCGGCGCCTCCGACGTCGGGCTTCACCCGGCCGTCTCGGTCATCGGGGATTCGACCTTCGCCCATTCGGGCATCACCCCGCTTCTCAGCGCGGCCCGGGCGAACGCCGACATGACCGTCATCATCCTCGACAACGCCACGACGGCCATGACCGGGGGCCAGCCGACCTACGGTTCGGGCGAGGGCCTGCTCCGCCTCATCGAGGGCCTTGGCGTTCCCAAGGAACACATCCGGACGATCGAGCCGCTGCCGAAGAACCACGACAAGAACGTCCAGGTCCTCAAGGACGAGATCGACCACCACGGACTGTCCGTCGTCGTCGCCGTCCGCGAGTGCGTCCAGGAACAGCGGAAGAGAAGGAGCTAGGCCATGAAACAGGACATCATCCTCGCGGGCGTCGGCGGCCAGGGCATCCTGTCCATCGCCTATGTCATCGACAACGCCGCCCTCGCCGACGGCCTGGCCTTCAAGCAGGCCGAGGTCCACGGCATGGCCCAGCGGGGCGGGGCCGTCCAGTCCCACATGCGCCTGTCCGACGGGACGATCTGGAGCGACCTCATCCCCAAGGGCGAAGCCGACATGATCATGAGCGTCGAGCCGCTCGAAGCCGTCCGCTACTTCGACTTCCTCCGGCCGGACGGGATCGTCATCACCAGCTCGACGCCCTTTCGCAACATCCCCGATTATCCTGACCTCGACCAGGTCCTCGCCGCCGTCCGCAAGGCGCCGCGGAGCGTCGTCCTCGATTCCGAGAAGCTGGCCAAGGAGGCCGGCACGGTCAAGGCCCAGAACATCGTCCTTCTCGGAGCGGCCTCGTCGTTCCTCATCCTCAAGGAGGCGAGCCTTCTCCGGACGATCGATTCCCTTTTCCGCGGCCGCGGCCCGACCGTCCTCGAGGCCAACCTCAAGGCCTTCGAACTCGGCAAGAAAGCGGCCCTCGGCTCATGACGACCGCCTGGACCAGGACCTGCCGCGTCCTCGAACGCGCGGAGAAAGACGGCCGGGACTTCCTGCTCGAGCCCGAGGTCTACGAGATCCTGAAGGACGCGGGGATCCCGACCCCGCGCCACGTGTTCGTTCCCGTGGGCCATAAAGCCTCGCGGAAGGACCTGGCCGCGCTGGGCACGGCCGAGGTCGTCGTCAAGATCGTCTCGCCGCTCGTCATCCACAAGTCCGACGTCGGCGGCGTCGCTTTCGCCAAGGCCAACCCGGCCGCCGTAGCGCAGGCCTGCGCGGCCATGCTCCGGACGGTCGTCGCGCGCAGCCGCGCCGCCGAGCGAAAGGCCGTCCGGGAGTCCGTCCGCGGCTTCCTCCTCGTCGAGAAGGTCGCCTTCGACGACGTCGGGTTCGGCTCGGAGATCCTTCTCGGCCTGAGGAATTCCCAGGATTTCGGGCCGGTCCTGACCATGGGCTCGGGCGGCCTTGACGTCGAATACATGAACGCCCGGCTCAAGGAGGGCAGGGCCGTGGCCATCGCCTCGGCCCATCTCCTGGACGACGCCGCCGCGACCGGGCTCATCGAGCCGCTGGCCTTTTTCGGCAAACTGGCCGCGACATTCCGGGGCCGCAAGCCCCTCGTCTCGCCGAAGACCCTGGTCGATACGTTCCTCCGGTTCCGGGACCTGGCCGCCGCTTTTTCGGCCTTCTCTGCGGCGACACCGTTCGTCCTCGAGGAAGCCGAGGTCAACCCCTTCGTCGTCCGCCGCGGCCGTCTCGTGCCGCTCGACGGCGTGTGCCGGTTCTCCCGGGCCAAGGCGACGGTCTCCTCCCGTCCGGTCGAGGCCGTCGGCCGGCTGCTCAAGCCGGCGTCCATCGGCATCATCGGCGTGTCGGAAAAGATGAACATCGGCCACGTCATCCTCAATAACATCCTCAAAGGCGGCTTCGACCCGGGGAACGTGACCGTGGTCAAGCCCGGCCTCGAATCGATCGAAGGCTGCCGATGCGTCCCCACGGTCGAGGCCATGCCTGCGGCCGTCGACCTCTTTGTTCTCACTCTCGGCGCCGACCAGTGCTACGACGTGATCAAGGACCTCGTCGACCACGGCAAGGCCCGCTCGGTCATCCTCATCGCCGGCGGGATGGGCGAGAAAGAAGGCGGAGCGTCGATCGAGGGCCGGATCCGCGACCTCCTCAGGGAGGGCCGGACGAGCGGCCGGACGACGCCGGTCGTCAACGGCGGCAACTGCCTGGGGATCGTTTCGAAGCCCGGCCTCTACGACACGCTCTTCATTCCCGACCACAAGCTGCCCCGCCCGAAGCGTGCCGGCTCGGCCTCGGCCATGATCAGCCAGAGCGGGGCGTTCATGATCTGCCGCATGAGCAAGCTGCCGTCGATCGAGCCCGTCTACTCGGTTTCGCTGGGGAACCAGATCGACCTCACGGCCTCGGACTATTTGAACTATCTGAAGGGCGATCCGGAGGTCCGGACCTTCAGCGTTTACATGGAGGGCTTCAAGCCCGGCGATGGACTGGCCTTCGCCCGGGCCATCCGCGAGATCACCGCGTCCGGCCGGGCCGTTCTTGTGTACAAGGCCGGGCGGAGCCCCGAAGGCCGGTCGGCGACCTCGAGCCACACGGCTTCCGTTGCCGGGGATTACGGCGTCTTTAAGGCCCTGTGCGAGCAGGCCGGGGCCATCGTCGCGAACGACCTCTTTGAATTCGAGAGCTTCATGAAAGGCCTGGCCTGGCTCGAGGGGCGGGTCGTCCGGGGGAGGCGGGTGGGTCTCGTCAGCAACGCCGGGTTCGAGTGCGTCATGATGGCCGACAATCTCAAGGACGGCACCGGTCTCGACCTGGCCGCGTTCGCCCCGGAGACTCGGGAGCGCATCCTGGCCAGCCTGCGGCCGCTCGGCATCGACCGCCTGCTCGACGTCCACAACCCGCTCGATGTGACACCGGTCGCCGACGATGCCGCCTTCGGGGAGAGCACCCGGGCGTTCGTCGAAGACCCCGGCGTCGACTGCGCCGTCATTTCCAACGTGCCTTTGACCAAGGCGCTCCAGACGCTGCCGGCGGGGGAGGGACACGGCGAGGACCTGACCCGGCCGGGGGGCTTCGCGGCGAGAACGATCGAGCTCTTCCGCACGACCTCAAAGCCGATCGTCGTCAATATCGATGCCGGTGAGCTTTACGATCCTCTGGCCGATTATCTGGAAAAGGCCCGCATTCCGGTCTTCCGGCGGGCCGACGAGGCGCTCCGTTTCCTGAGGATGTACGTCGGGCGCATGTCCTCCCAAGCCGGACGATAGCCGCGGGTCCCCGCGTCAGCGGTGTCTCTGCTGGAACCGGTGGGGAAAATTGACGGGATTCGTTGTCGTGATCGGTCCCGTATGGCAGACCGTGCACGCGGTGGGCGTGCCGCCCCCGTGGGCCCCGACGATGCCGTTCAACCCTCCCCCCTTGGTGCTGCTGTGGCAGACCTTGCAGCTGCCGAGGGGCATGGCCTTGGCCTGATATTGGACGGCCTGGTAGTTATCAGAATCCTTGGTCGAGGGCACTTGGGCGTGCGCCGGGCCGTGGCAGGCGGGGCAGGAAAGGCCGCCGTGTCCGAGGCCGTTGCGATAGAGCGACGTCCCCGTATCGACCCCGGCCACGAAAGTGTGGCAGTCGATGCACTTCGATTCCGTCTCCCAGGGCACCCGGCCGTTGGAGATCGTGAGGCCGAGCGTGGTCAGGGTGCCGTGGCAGGCCGTGCAGTTGCCGTCGGCGGCGTCGTGGGCCGCGCTCCGGTTGGCCAGGGTGGTCGTCCCGGGATGGCAGTCGTAGCAGGCGATGGTTTGATTATAGTGAAAGACATGAACGGCATAGGACAGGTACTCGTTCGCTGAGCCCGCGCCTGTCGTCCCGAGAACGGGGCTGCCGTGGCACTTCGCGCAAAGCACGGGGGCGCCGTCGGCGACGAACGTCGTTTCCGAGAGCTTGTCGTGGGCCGCGAGGACGGACCCGATCTCCACGTCGTTGATCGTTTTCCCGTGGCACTTGGCGCAGTTGATCTCGTCGGACGTTTCCGCGGTCGTCCTCGTCCGGGCCAGCTCGGCTCCGGAGGACGAATCGCGCACGACGATCTCCGCGACCTGATAGGGGTCCCAGGTCCCGGCGTCGTTGATCGGCACGATCGGGATGCCGTCGGCCTCGAAGCGGTCCCCCTTGAGGAGCATCGTTCCGGTGAGGCCGTTGTGGACCCCCGCGTCGACGAAGTTGAGGCCCGTGTCGTGGGCCAGGTCGAGCCCGAAAAGCCCGAAGGCGTTGTCCCAGAACGGAGCGTAGTTGCGGACCGGGTCCGCCGTCGCCTTGCCGTAGGAATGGGTGTTATCGATGACCCTGTACTCGAGGGTGACGCCGGTCGTCACGATCTGAGGCGGGTCGCCCCGCTTGACGACTTGGGCGAGGACGGTGTTGTAGGGCGGCTGGAGCACCCCGGCATCGTAAGTCGGGCTGAGGAAGTGCATGCCTTCCGCGCTCCAGGCGAGGACGATATAGGACATCGAGGCCGCCGGGATGTCGACGGGCGTCACCACGTCTTGGTTCTTGGCGGAACAGGCGCCCAGAACGGCGGTCAGGGCGAGGATGATCATGACGGCGATGGTCGGACGGCGCTCAGGCATACATCTCTCCTTCCGGGATATTATTCACGGAAACCTCTACTTTTGCAAACGCCGGCCGCGGCCGGTCCGTTTCCTTGTCACCCCCGGAGCAGCATGGTACAATCGGCCGGAATGAGTAAGACCGTCATTTTTGCCGCTCTGGCCTGGTTTGGAGGAGCCGCCCTGATGAGTCCATCGACCGTCCCCGAAGCCCGACTCCTGGCCTCCTATATCCCGATCACGGCCGGGCCCTGGCTCTCCGAAGCGGACCAGGTCTTCGACGCCACGACGATCTTCGAGTATATCGACGGTGCCGGCGAGGTCTACCGCTCCTATAATATGAAGCTCCTCGTTGCCCGGCGATTCCATAAAGACGGCAAGCCCGATCTCGTCGTGGACGCCTTCGACATGGGCTCCTCCGAGGATGCCTTCGGCGTCTTCACCCATGACCTCGACGGCGAGGCTCGCCGGCGTCGGCCAGGGCTCGACCTACAAGGCCGGGCTCCTGTCGTTCTGGAAAGACCGCTATTTCCTGTCCGTCTACACCGAAGAGGAAACTCCCGAGACCCAGGGGGCTCGTCCTCGACCTCGGGCGGGCGATCGCCGGGGCCATCCCCGGGGAAGGCCGGAAACCGAAGATCCTGGAATTTCTCCCGCGGCAGGGCCTGGAGGCGGGGCGCGTCCGCTTCTTCCACAACCATTCCATCCTCAATTATCATTTCGTCGTCGCCGAAGCCGATATCCTCCACCTCGGGCAGACGGCGGATGCGGTCCTGGCCGATTATGGAGAGGGAGGAGCACGCAGCCGCCTTCTCGTCATCGCCTATGCCGGCGGCGGCGAGGCGGCCCGGGCCGGAAAATCGTTTGTCAAGGCCTTCATGCCCGAGGCCGGAAGGAAGGCCGCGGTCAAAACGGAGAACGGCCGATGGACGGTCCTGCGCGTTCACGGCCGGTACGTCGCCATCGTTTTCGATGAAGCCGCCGAAGGGAAGGCGCGATCGCGCTTGGACGCGGTCGAGGCCTTGATCGACGCGGCCCGATAAAGGAGGAACCGGACCATGAGCCAAAGAACGATCACGCGGAGGGATTTTCTGAAGGTCGCTTCGGCCGTGCCTCTCGCCGGGGCGCTCGTTCCGGCGCTGAAGGGATCGCCCGCGGCCGCGGCCGAAAAGGTCCGGGTCGTCCTCGTCAGGGACGAGAACGCCCTGGACGCTTCCGGCGCCCCCAACGCCGAGGTCATCCAACGCATGCTGGATGAAGGCGTCCGGGCCCTCGTCGGTCAGTCCGACGCCATTGCGGCCTGGAAGACGCTCGTCCGTCCCGAGGACATCGTCGGCATCAAAACGAACGTCTGGAACAAGCTGCCGACGCCGGCCGAGGTCGAACAGGCCATCAAGCGGCGGGTCATGGACGCCGGCGTCGCCGAGGACAAGCTGTCGATCGACGATCGGGGCGTGCTCAGGAACCCGATCTTCCAGAACGCCACCGCGTTGATCAACGCCCGCCCGGCCAGGACCCATCAATGGTCCGGCATGGGCAGCTGCATCAAGAACTACATCCAGTTCGTCCCCCGGCCGTCGGACTACCACGGGGACACCTGCGCCGACCTGGCCACGATCTGGAACCTCCCGGTCGTCAAGGGGCGGACCCGGCTCAACATCCTGGTCATGCTCGCCCCGCTGTTCCACATGATCGGGACCCAACAGTACAACAAGGATTTCACCTGGGCGTACAAGGGCCTGATCGTCAGCCGGGACCCGGTCGCCGCCGACGCCACGGGGCTCCGCGTGCTCGAGGCCAAGCGACGCGAGCATTTCCAGGACGACGGCCTGCTGAAGCCGACGCCGCACCACATCCAGCTGGCCGACACGCGCCACCACCTGGGCGTGAGCGATCCGGCCCGGATCGAGATCGTCAAGCTCGGCTGGAGCGAGGGGATCCTGATCTAGATGCCTATCTACGAATATCGCTGCGCCGACTGCCGCAAGAAGACAACGGTCGTGACACTCTCGGTGAGCGCGACCGTCGATCCGGTCTGCAGCTGCTGCGGCGGCCGGAACATGGCCAAGCTCGTCTCGCGCGTCGCCATCAAGAAGTCGGAGGAGAGCCGGCTCGAAAGCCTGGCCGATCCGTCCTCCCTGACCGGGCTCGACGAGAACGACCCGAAGAGCGTCTCTCGCTGGATGAAGAAGATGGGCCAGGAGATGGGCGAGGAGGCCGGCGAAAACTTCAACGAGGAAGTCGACAAGGCCATGGAGGAGGCGGAGCGGGAGAAGGAGGGTGGGGAAGGGGGCGAAGATGACTGAGATCCTGCTGTTCGTGGGGGGCGTCATTTTTGGCGCCTTGGTCGTCCTCGTCGTCCACCTCCTCCGGAAGAAGGACACGCGCGAGATCGCCCGGGCCCTGGTCAGCGAGACCGAGGCCGAAAAGGTCCAGGACCTCGAGGCCCTCATGGGCCGCGTCAGGGACAGCTTCGGGGCTCTCTCTCAAGACGCGCTCAAGGCCAGCACGGGGGAGCTTCTCAAGCTGGCCCGGGAGCACCTCGACGGCCGGGTCAACCTGAGCGAGAAGGACTTGGAGACGAAGAAACAGCTCATCGACCAGAACCTGTCAACGATGAAAGGCGACATCCACAAGATGCAGGAGCTCGTCTCGCGGCTCGAGAGCGAGCGGGCCCGCCAGTACGGTGAGCTCGACGTCCAGCTGAAACACGCGGCCAGGGAGACCTCGCGCCTCCAGGACACGGCCGACCATCTCCGTCAGGCCCTGGTCAGCACCAAGGCCCGCGGGCAATGGGGCGAGCGCATGGCCGAGGACGTCCTGCGTCTGGCCGGGTTCATCGAAGGCGTCAACTATCTTAAACAAAGAGTCCTGGACGCCGCGGCGTCGCGCCCGGACTACACCTTCTGGCTCCCCCAGGGGCTGAAGGTCAACATGGACGTCAAGTTCCCGCTCAACAGCTACCTCCGCTATCTCGAGTGCGAGAACGACGTGGCCCGGGAGACGCACAAGACGCAGTTCCTGCGCGACGTCCGGACCCGGATCAAAGAGGTCACGACGCGGGACTACATCAATCCGGAAGACAACACCCTGGACTACGTCCTGGTCTTCATTCCCAACGAACAGGTTTACGCCTTCATCAACCAGAACGACCCCGAGATCATGGACGAGGCGCTGAAGAGCAAGGTCATCCTCTGCTCGCCGTTCACCCTGTTCGCCATCCTGGCCGTCATCCGCCAATCGCTCGATAACTTCAGCATGGAGAAGACGGCCGGGGAGATCCTGGGGCTGGTCAAGAACTTCCGGAAGGAATGGGAGAAATTCACGGACTCGATGGAGAAGATGGGCGAAAAGCTCGACGGCGCCCGCGAGGAATACCGGAAGATGACGACGACGCGCCACGACAAGCTCGACAAGTCCATCCAGAAGATCGAGGACCTGCACCAGCTCAAGGGGATCGGGGAAGCGGCGGCCCTGGCCGAGGCCGAGATCATCAGTCTCGACGCGGGCGACGAAGAGGGGAAGCCGGACTAGGGGCGCGGGCCGAAGATGGCCGTCCCGATGCGGACGATATTCGCGCCTTCCTCGACGGCCACCCGCCAGGAATGGGACATGCCCATGGACAAGTGCCGCATCTCGACCCCCGGGATGGCCAGGCCCTTGAGCGCGTCGAAGACCCGGCGCGTCTCCTCGAAATAGGGCCGCGAATCTTCCGGATCGCCCTCGAACGGGCCCATGGTCATGAGGCCGAGGACGCGGAGGCGGGGGAGAGAGGCGAGCGACCGGACCAGGGCCTCGGCGTTGTCCGGCATCACGCCGGCCTTCTGGGCCTCGCGGCCGCTGTTGACCTCGACGAAGATGTCCATCGTCTTTCCCGCCGCTGCGGCGCGCTTATCGATCTCCCGGCCGAGCGCGATCGAGTCGACGGTCTCGATGAGGTCGAAGATCTCCACGGCCTTTTTGGCCTTGTTCGTCTGGAGGCGGCCGATGAGGTGCCAGCGGGCCCGGCGGCCGACCGCGGGGAAGACCTCGGTCGCCTCCTGGACATAGTTCTCGCCGATCGCCCGGACGCCGGCGTCGAGGGCTTCGAGGATCTCGGCCGCGGATCGCGTCTTCGCCGCGGCGACGAGCTCCACGCCGGCCGGCAGCTCGGCCAGGATGGCCTTGACGTTGGACGTGATCGCTCCGCTCATTTGTTCCATTTTATCAGAGAAGAAGGGGAGAAGAAGGGGTCAAATCTATTTTTCGTTACTTTAGTGCGCCATTCTGATAGAAAAGTAACGAAAAATAGATTTGACCCCTTCTTGGCTGGCGCCCGGCGGCCGCCCTTTGATATAATCGGCGGCGCAAGGACAGGACACATGACCATCCGCGAAGAGCTGGAAGAGACCGAACGGAAGATCCTGTCTCCGAAGGCCTGCCTCAGCGCCAGCTCCAAAGGCCGCGTCCGTCCCGAAGCCCAACATGTCCTGCGGACGGATTTCCAGCGCGACCGCGACCGGATCATCCACTCGAAGTCCTTCCGCCGCCTCAAACACAAAACCCAGGTTTTCCTGTCCCCGTTTGGGGACCACTACAGGACGCGGCTGACCCACTGCCTCGAGGTCTCCCAGATCGCCCGGACGATCGCCAAGGCCCTCCGCCTCAACGAGGACCTGACCGAAGCGATCGCCCTCGGACACGATCTCGGCCACACCCCGTTCGGCCACGCCGGCGAACAGACGCTGCGCAAGCTCCTGCCGCAAGGATTTCATCATGCCGACCAGAGCCTGCGTGTCGTCGAAAAGCTCGAGTATGACGGCAAGGGGCTCAACCTGACCTTCGAAGTGCGCGACGGCATCCTGAAGCACTCCAAAGGCCGCGGCGAGATTTTCGACGAGGACGTCGAGGACATGCCCTTGACGCTCGAAGGCCAGATCGTCCGCGTCTCCGACGTCATCGCCTACGTCAACCACGACATCGACGACGCCCTCCGGGCCGGGATCATCAAGGACGAGGACATCCCGGCGGGGCTCATCAAGGTCCTGGGCAAGTGGCACGCCACGCGCATCGACCGCATGGTCATGGACGTCGTCGAGGCCAGCCTGGCGACGGGGCTCGAGCGGATCGCGATGAGCGAACGGATCATGAAAGCCGTCGTCGAGCTCCGGGAATTCCTCTATCAAAACGTCTACTTCAATTCCGCGGCCCGCGACGAGCTGCGCAAGACCGAGAAGATCATCGGCGACCTCTTCGATTACATCATGGGCCGGCCCGAGGACTATGTGCGGCCCTATCCCGCCGGTGACCCCATCATCGTCCGGGTCGGGGACTTCATCGCCGGCATGACCGACCGCTATGCCATGGCTCTCTACGAGCAGATCTTCCTGCCGAAAGCCTGGCCGATCCTCTGAACGCCCGGAGGGATCATGACCCATCGTTCCCGCCCGTCGCCGGTCCCGCGCTTTTTGTGGGTCTTCGTCCTCATATTGGCCGTCATGGCCTCGTGCAAACCGGCCTCCAAAAGCCCCTATCTCCAAGCGGCCCTCGAAGCGGCCGCCTGGGTCAAGTCGGCCGAGATCCGCAGCCCGGAGGGTCTGTCTTGGCCGGCCATCCCCCGGGACCCGAATTCCGTGGGCCTGGACCTCTATAGCGGGGTTCCAGGCGTCGTTCTTTTCTTGGTGCAGACGTTTTATGCGACCGGGGATCAAGCCGTCCTTGACGACGCCCGAGCGGGCGGCGATTTCCTGCTGTCGAAGGCCGCTTCCGTCGGCGCCCTGGGCTTTTATGAAGGCCTCTCGGGGGTCGCCTTCGCCCTGGAAGAAACCTACAAAGTCTCGAAGGATGAAAAATACCGGCGCGGGTTTCTCGATTGTCTCCGACGGATCCAGTCCGCGGCCGCGACCTCCGGAGCCGGCATCGCCTGGAGCCCGACGACGGATATCATCAGCGGCAGCGCAGGCACGGGGCTTTTCCTGATCTATGCTTTCCACGAGACGGGCGACCGCACCTGGCTCGATCTCGCCGCCCGGGCCGGGACGCGGACGATCGAGCTCGGCCGCCCCGAGAACGGCGGCCTGAAATGGCCCATGGACCCGGATTTCCCCCGGCTCATGCCGAACTTCTCCCACGGCACGGCGGGCATCGCCTATTTCCTGGCCGCGCTCTACAAGGAAACCAGGCAGAAGGAGTTCCTCGACGCGGCCCTGGCCGGCGCGAAATATCTCCTGTCGATCGCCAAGACCGACGGCGACAGCTGCCTCATCTTCCACGACGAGCCCGATAACAAGGACCTCTATTATCTCGGCTGGTGCCATGGCCCCGTCGGTACGGCCCGGCTCTTCTTCCTGCTCTCCGGGGTCACCGGCGACAAAAGCTGGCTCGACTGGGTCCGGAAGTCCGCCAACGGCCTTATGCAAAGCGGCATTCCCGAGCAAGAGACGCCAGGGTTCTGGAACAATGCCGGCATCTGCTGCGGCCTGGCCGGGGTGGGGGAGTTCTTCCTGGACCTCTACAAAGAGCTCGGCGACAGGACGTATCTCGATTTCTCGAAGCGCGTCGCGGCGCGGCTTTTGTCCAAAGCGACTATCGAAGACGGGCGGATGTCCTGGCTCCAAGCCGAGCACCGGACGAGGCCCGACTACCGCTTTGCCCAAACCGGCTATATGCAAGGCGCGGCCGGGATCGGGACATATTTCCTCCGGTTGGCGGCGCTCGACAAGGCGCCTAGGCGAAGGATCGTCTTTCCCGACACGCCCTTCGCCCGCTGACCTGCGGACGGCATCTCCGGCGCCTGTCCCGGCTTTGCCCGCTCGCCGTTTCGTGTTATCATGCCCGCTTCGAGGAGCACGTCTCCCGATCACCAAGGAGGGCTTTCCCCATGGCCAAGATCGACGACCTCCACAAGATCGCCACCCGCCTCCGCATCCACTGCCTGCGCATGACCACGGCCGCCGGCTCGGGACACCCGACGTCCTGCCTGTCCGCGGCCGATCTCGCCGCCTGCCTGTTCTTTTCGGAGATGCGTTGGAACACGCAAGATCCGCAGGACCCGGCTAATGACGAATTCGTTCTGTCCAAGGGCCATGCCGCGCCCCTCCTCTGGGCCGCTTATGCCGAAGCCGGGATCATTCCCATCGAGAGCCTGCTCGACCTCAGGAAGATCACGAGCGACCTCGAAGGCCATCCGACGCCGCGGATGCCGTGGGTCAAGGCGGCGACGGGATCGCTCGGCCAGGGCTTGTCGGTCGGCGCCGGGATGGCCATCGCCCAGAGGCTTGACAAGTCCCCGGCCCGGACGTTCGTGCTCATGGGCGACGGCGAGTGCGCCGAAGGCCAGGTCTGGGAAGCGGCCGCTGATGCCGGCCTCAGGAAGCTTCGTAACCTCGTCGCCCTCGTCGACGTCAACCGGCTTGGCCAATCGGGCCCGACGATGCATCAGCACGACCTGGCCGCCCTGGCCCGAAAATTCCGGGCCTTCGGCTGGGACACCCTCGTCGTCGACGGCCACAAGATCGATAAGATCCTGGCGGCCCTCAAGCAGGTGGGGAAGAAGGGCTTGCCCACGGTCATCCTGGCCCGGACCATCAAGGGGAAGGGCGTGAGCTTTGTCGAGGACAAGAACGGCTGGCACGGCAAGCCCCTGAAGGCCGACGAGCTGGCCCTGGCCCTCGAGGAGATCGGCTCCCTTCCCGAGATCGATTCACGGCGCTTCATCCACAAGCCCAAGCCCTTCAAGAAAAGGAGCCTCGCCGGCTCGACCGAGTTCCCGCGGACCGCCTACACCGAGAAGACAGCGACGCGCCTGGCCTACGGCAACGCCCTGCTCAAGCTCGGCAAGGTCAACCCTGCGGTCCTGGCCATCGACGGGGATGTCAAGAACTCGACCTACGCCGATAAGTTCTTTGAAGCCTTCCCCGGCCGGTCCGTCGAGTCGTTCATCGCCGAACAGAACATGATCGGCGTCGGCATCGGGCTCGCGGCCAAGGGCTACGTCCCGTTCATCGCCACGTTCGCGGCCTTCCTCGCCCGGGCCCACGACCAGGTCCGGATGGCCGCTTACTCCTTCTCGAACATCAAGGTCTGCGGCTCGCACGTCGGCGTCAGCATCGGCGAGGATGGCCCCTCGCAGATGGGCCTCGAGGACCTGGCCATGTTCCGGCCGATCCCGGGATGCGTCGTGCTCTATCCGAGCGACGCCGTCTGTTCGGAGGCCTGCGTCGCGGCGGCCGCCGCCCACAAGGGGATGTGCTATATCCGGACGTCGCGCCCGGCAACGCCCATCCTCTACGGCCCCGGCGAGACGTTCCCCATCGGAGGGTCCAAGGTCCTGCGGAAGGCCGAGGGGGACGCGGTCACGGTCATCGCCGCCGGGATCACCGTCCATGAAGCGATCAAGGCCTTCGAGGCGCTCCGCAAGGAGGGCATCGGCCTGCGCATCATCGACGCCTATTCGGTGGCGCCCCTGGACAGCGCCACGATCCTTCGTGAAATCGCCGGGACGGGCGGCCGGGCCCTCGTCGTCGAGGACCACTATGCCGCCGGGGGATTGGGTGAGGCCGTCGCCTCGGCCCTGGCCGGGCGGGCCGCGCTCAAGCACCTCTGCATCCGCGAGCTGCCGCGGTCAGGGAAGCCGGACGAGCTCATGGAACGGTTCGGGATCAGCGCCTCGCACATCGCCCGCGCGGCCAAGGAGCTCCTCGGCCGTTGAAACCCTGCCGCGTCGTCCCGGCCGCGCTTGCCGTCGTCGTCTCGTTCGCCGCGGCCGTCTTTCTTCGGCCCGCGCCGGCGGCCGGCCCGGCGGCCGCGCAGGAAACGCTTCGCGCCACCGTCACCACTGTCTATGACGGGGATACCGTCAAGGTCCGGCTCGCCGGCCGGGCCGACGAACGGGTCCGGCTCATCGGCGTCGACAGTCCCGAGCTCGACGATTCCAGGGAGAACGTCCGGCTCATGGCCTTTCTGGCCAAGCGGTTCGCCTTCCAGCGACTCTACCAGACCCAGGTGGAGCTCCTGCCGGGGCCCGAGGCGAGGGACTCCTACGGCCGGCTGCTCGCTTTTGTCCGGACGGCGGACGGCGGCATCTTCAATGTCACGCTTGTCCGTGAGGGCTACGCCACCGCCTTCCTCAGGTTTCCGTTCGACGAGAATCTGAGAAAAGAGCTCAAGGCGGCTGAGACCGAGGCCCGCCAGGCCGGAAGGGGACTATGGGTCCGCGAGCCTTATCCCGTGATCCAAGCCTCTGAAGCCGGGCACCACGTCGGCGAGGTCCTGACCGTCCGCTTCCTCTGCCTGAGGTCGTTCAAGCGCGGCGGGTTCCGGATACTCGAAGCCGACGGGGCCGAGTTTGACGCCGCCATCCCCCTCGACGTCTTCCGTTCGCTTCCCGGCCCGCTCGATTTCGAGCGCCGGACGGTCGAGGCGACCGGGTTCGTCGAGCTCTACAAGGGCCGGCCGCAGATCGTGATCGGCGTGCCGATCCAGCTCAAGCGCCCCGATTGAAAGGAATCCGCCCATGACCTCGAAGATCACGCCGGCCATCCGGGCCGAACTCGAGGCGGCCGTCGGCGCCGGAAATGCGTTCTCCGACCCGGAGAAGACCGTCGACTACGGCCATGACGAATTCTCGATGAAGGAGATCGCCCACCCGCCGGACCTCGTTGTCCGGCCGGGGACGACCGCCGAAGTCGCGGCCGTGCTCAAGATCGCCAACGCCTCACGGCATCCCGGTCACGCCGAGAGGCGGCGCCACCGGCCTCTGCGGCGGGTGCGTCCCGGTCTGCGGCGGCATCGTTCTCTCGCTCGAGCGGATGGCCCGCGTCCTCGAGGTCGACGCCGACAACCAGATGGCCGTTGCCGAGGGCGGCGTCCGGCTGTCCGATTTCACCAAGGCGGTCGAAGAGGGAGGGCTTTACTTCCCGCCGCATCCCGGCGACGAGAGTGCCATGATGGGCGGCCTCGTGGCCACCAACGCGGGAGGCAGTCGGGCCGTTAAGTACGGCACCATCCGCAACTACGTCCGCGGCCTGGAGATGGTCACGCCCACCGGCGACATCCTCCGGCTCGGCGGCAAGCTCGAGAAATCGAGCACAGGGTACAACCTCATGCACCTCATCATCGGCTCGGAGGGCACCCTCGGCGTCGTCACCCGGGTCACCCTCCACCTCATGGCCAGGCCGGGGATCATGCGCTCGCTGGTCGTGCCGTTCGAAGAGCTCGAGCCGGCCCTCGAAACGGTGCCGCTCATCATGAAGCGGGGCATCGTGCCGCTCGCCGTCGAGTTCCTCGAGGTGGAGCCCATCGTCCTGACCGAGGAGCACATCCACAAGAAGTGGCCGACCAAGCTGGGCAAGACCCACCTCCTGATCATCCTCGACGCCCCGTCCGACGAGGAGATGGACCGGCTGTCGGAGGCGGCGGCCGAGGTCTGCGTGGAGAAAGGCGCTCTCGATATCTTCATCGCCGACACGCCGAGCAAGCAGGACGAGGTCCTGGCCATCCGCTCCAAGATCTATGACGCCATCAAGGCCGGGACGGTCGAGATCCTGGACATCGCCGTACCCCGGGCCGAGGTGGCCGGCCACGTCCACAAGGTCCGCGAGGTCGCCGAAAAGTACGGCATCTGGCTGCCGACCTTCGGCCACGCCGCCGACGGCAACGTCCACACGCATATCATGAAGGTCCGCTACGAAGGCGGGGCGATGCTGCCCGTCCCCGAGAGCGAGTGGCGGCCCGTCGCCGACCTCGTCCGCGAGGAGCTTTTCCGGGACTGCAAGGCCCGCGGCGGGGTCATCTCGGGCGAGCACGGCATCGGCCTGGTCAAGAAGCCCTATCTCTCGCTTGTCCTGGGCGACCGCCAGATCGAGATCATGCGCGGCATCAAGCGCGTTTTCGATCCCAACGGCATCATGAATCCCAGCAAGATATTCGACTAACGATTTCAGCGGCCCATCAAGAATGGGGACATGTACCTTAGGTACGTGTCCCCATTCGGAACACCCCTGTGCGGGGCGGCTCCTGCCGGCAGGGAGACAATTTGCCTGATGGGGGGAATCATGCTATGAATAGAGCATTGGGGGCGATGAAATCCTGATCCGACAGGAGGTCATGCATGGTCGAACGGATCACCGAGATCTATGTCATCCTCGAGAACAAGCCTTCCCAGCTGGGAGACCTCTGCAGTTTCCTGGCCGAGAATGAGATCAACGTCGACGCCATCGGCGTCTTCCATGACACGGCCAAGCTCGTCGTCCAACAGTTGAACAAGGCCGTCAAGCTCCTCGCCAAGCTGAACTATACGACCGAGCTCCGCGACGTCCTCAGGGTCGAGCTCGAGAACAGGCCCGGCGCCCTGGCCGAGCTCACGTCCAAGATCGGGGACGAGGGCATCAACATCGAATACTGTTACGGCACCCTGTCCCGGAAGGGGAACGGCGTGGCGCTGGTCATGGACGTCTCGAATATCGACAGAGCCTGCCAGGTCCTCGGCGTCTAGGGCTCCGGCCGATTTCGCTTCCGGCCTTTACCGGGGCTCGCCCGATGGGCTAAACTTGGATCATGCGGGATAATCCTGACCTCGCCGTTGTGGGCGCCGGCGCCGCCGGACTCGTGGCGGCGATCAGCGCAGCCCGGCGCGGCGCTTCGGTCACCGTCCTCGAGCGCCTGCCGTGGATCGGCAAGAAGCTTCTGGCGACCGGCGGGGGCCGGTGCAATCTCCTGAACGAACATCTGGCCGACGCGGCCTTCAGCGCGACGAACCCCAGCCTCGTCTCTTCGGTCCTCAAGCGGTTCGGCGGGCCCGAGATCCGGTCCTTCTTCGAAGGGCTGGGCCTCCGTCTCCAGACCGACGAGACCGGCCGAGTCTACCCGGCCACGAACCAGGCCGCATCCGTTCTCAAGGTCCTGGAGCTCGAGGCGGCGAGGCTCGGGATCGGCGTCGAAACCCGCTTCGAAGTGGACCGGATCGAATCCGCGGCCGGGCGCTTCCTCATGAGCGCCGCGGACGGGCGCAAGGTCGAGGCGCGCAGCGTCGTCCTGGCCGCCGGCGGAAGATCCTACCCGGCCCTGGGTTCGAACGGCTCGGGCTACGATCTCGCGGCGTCCTTCGGCCATCGCGTCGTGAAGCCGGTGCCGAGCGCCGTGCCGCTCCTGGCCAAGGTCCGCATGTGTCACTTCCTCCAAGGCCAGCGGATGCGCGTGCGGATCGAGAGCCGCGTCGGCGGCGAGACCCGTCAGAAGGCGGAGGGAGAGCTCCTTTTTACCCAGTACGGGCTCTCGGGAACGGCCGTGCTCGACGTGAGCGAGAGTCTATCGATCGCCCTGAACCGCGAGGGCCGCAGCGATACGACGGTCGTCGTGGACTTTTTTCCGTTCATGTCCGAAAAGGAGGCCGCAGCGGAATTGGCGCGCCGGCTGGCGGCCGGTTGGGCCCCCAAGGACCTCGTGTCAGGATTGCTTCCCGAGAAGTTCTCCGTGTTCCTGCCGCAGCTCCTCGGCGAGGTCTCGGACGGCTCGGGAAAGCGGGTTGACGCCGAATCGGCCCGGCAGCTGGCCTGGCTGCTCAAGGCCAGGGAATTCCAGGTTCAGGGAACGCGGGGCTGGAACGAGGCCGAGTTCACCTCGGGCGGTGTGGATGCCCGGGAAGTGAGGCCCGGGACTCTCGAATCCAAGCTCCGGCCCGGCCTCTATCTCGCCGGCGAGGTCCTCGACGTCCAAGGCGGGCGAGGGGGGTTCAATCTCGCGTGGGCCTGGGCGTCCGGCTTTGTGGCCGGCCTCGGGGAATAGCTCGTTCCCGGCGGATGGGCCGCGCTCCGGGTCGCCCGGTACGGGGAAAGGTGATACTCGAGATGACCAAGAATCGGATCGGACGTCTCTTCCTGGCTGCCCTGGCTCTCACGGCCGCCTGCGCCCCCCGCGGATATCAGGACCGTTTTCCGGCTCCTCGCCACGACCTCGTCTTTGACAAGCTCGCCGCGACCTGGGACGAGGGGATCCCCCTCGGCAACGGCATGATCGGGGCCCTTATCTGGAAGAAAGGCGACTCGCTCCGGATGTCGCTCGACCGGGCCGACCTCTGGGACCTCCGTCCGGTGGCCGAGTTTTCCGGCCCCGAATTCCGGTTCGCCTGGGTCCATGACCACGTCCTGAAGAAAGACTACGAGCCGGTCCACAAGATGGGCGACGTCCCCTACGACCGTGATCCGGCCCCGACCAAGATCCCCGCGGCCGCGCTCGAGTTCGATATCTCTGCATTAGGTGAAGTGGAATCGGTCCGCCTGTCTCTCGCCGAGGCGGTCTGCCGGGTCCGATGGAAGAACGGAGCCCGGTTGACGGCCTTCGTCCACGCCACGGAACCGGTCGGCTGGTTCCAGTTCGAGGGCCTGCCGGCCGGCGCGAGGCCGAAACTCGTTCCGCCCGCCTACGCCGCGGCCGTGCCCGCTTCCGACGCGGAGAAGAACTCGTTGAACCCGAGGTCGCTGGCCAGTCTGGGATATTCCAGGCCGGAGCTTTCGGGCGAGGAGACCTCGGTCCGCTATCACCAGGAAGGCTGGGGCGGAATGAGCTACGAGGTCGCCGTCGACTGGGATCTGCCTCAGGCCGGAGTGCTCACGGGGGTCTGGAGCATCAGCTCCGTCTATCCGGAGACCGAGACCGGTCCTGCGGCGTGGGGCCAGGGGACGGAGCTTGCCGCGAATTCGGCCGCCCAGGCGCTCAAGCGAACGCTCGTCCGAGACCTCGATTCCCATACGGCCTGGTGGAGATCATTCTGGACCCGGTCGACGGTCCGCCTTCCCGATCCCGTCCTCGAAAAGCAGTGGTATCTCGAGACCTACAAGTTCGGCGCGGCCTCGCGCCGCGGCGCGCCGCCGATCACTCTTCAGGCCGTCTGGACGGCCGACGACGGCAGCCTGCCGCCGTGGAAAGGCGACTTCCATAACGACCTTAATACCCAGCTCAGCTACTGGCCCTGCTACAGCGCCAATCATCTCGAGGAAGGGCTGGCCTTCCTCGACTGGCTCTGGGCCATCAAGCCGCGCTGCGAGGAATACACCAAGCGGTATTTCGGGGTCGAAGGGCTCAACGTCCCCGGAGTCGCGACGCTCGACGGCGCGCCGATGGGCGGCTGGATCCAGTACTCGCTCGGGCCGACGGTCTCGGCCTGGCTGGCCCAGCATTTCTGGCTCCACTGGCGCTACAGCGGCGACCGCGTCTTCCTCGAATCCCGGGCTTATCCCTATTTGAAGGGCGTCGCCGTGTTCCTCGACAACGTCGCGGTGCGCGGACCGGATGGAAAAAGAAAGCTGCCGCTGAGCTCGAGCCCTGAGATCAACGACAACAGGATCGATGCCTGGTTCCGGGAGACGACGAACTTCGACCTGGCCCTCATCCGCTGGCTCTACGGGGCGGCGGCTATCATGGCCGACGAGCTGGGCCTGGCCGAAGAGTCCGCCAAATGGCGGACGATCCTCGGCGAATGGCCCGGACTGGCCCTGGCCGAAGACGACGGGCGGCTTCTCGTCGCCCCAGGCTATCCGCTCCAGGAATCGCACCGGCATTTCTCCCACCTCATGGCCATCCATCCGCTCGGGCTCGTCGATTGGAGCGGGGGAGAGGCCGATCAAAGGACGATCCGCGCGTCGCTCGCCGAGCTCGACCGCCTCGGTCCCGACGGGTGGTGCGGCTACTCTTACAGCTGGCTGGGGAACATGGCCGCGAGAGCCAGGGACGGCGAAAGGGCCGCCCAGGCGCTCCGGACGTTCGCCGAGTGTTTCTGCCTGCCCAACAGCTTCCACGCCAACGGCGATCAGACGAAGAGCGGCAAGTCCAAGATGACCTACCGGCCATTCACTCTCGAAGGGAATTTCGCTTTTGCCGCGGGCATCCAGGAGATGCTCCTTCAGAGCCACACGGGCGTCATTCGCGTCTTCCCGGCGGTCCCGGCCGCATGGCGCGACGTGTCCTTCGATTCCCTCCGGGCCGAAGGCGGGTTCCTTGTTTCGGCGGGGAAGAAGAACGGGAAGCTCGTCGAGGTCCTCATCCGCTCGGAAAACGGCGGCAAGCTCCGGCTCGAAAATCCCTTCCCGGACGGGGCCTATGAGGCCTCCGGCGCCGTGGCCGGCGGCGTCCGGAACGCCGGACCGATCGTCGAAGCGGACATGCGGCCGGGCGGCGAGATCAGGCTGAAGGGACGCTGATCAAGAAACCTCACGCCCCCGGATAGAGCAGGGCGTTCAGCAGGAACTTGTACGTCCCGTGGGCCTGGGCCCGGTTCTGGCAGCGGATCCCGATGAGGATGATCCGGCCATCCTTGTATTTCGTATCGACGACGGCCGCCTTCCGGGTCAGGTACTCCTCGCCCAGGAGCCAGCCGCTGAGCAGGACCTCGTCCTCGGGGTAGGAGGCGACGACCTTGCGGTCCCAATCGTAGGACGGAGAGAACGTGTCCAGGGCCATGCTGTTGACGAACATGGCCGCCGCCTCTTTGGGCATGCCGTAGCCGATGGGTGTCTCGTTGTCGACCAGGATCCTGAGGATGGAGGTCGGGCAGAAGAATTTCGTCCGGTCGACGCCGGTGAGGGCGTTGCGGGCCGGGGCGCCGAACTCGCTGATGGCGAAATCCGAGGCGCCGTTGAGCGCGACCAGGATGCCGCCCTTCTCGACGAAGGCCTTCAGGGCGTCGACGCCTTCCTGACCGATCCCGCCCTCGTATTCGGGAGGGACGGGGCTCTGGCGGAACATCCGGGCCATGGGCGACTCCGCGCCGCCGGGGCCGCCGCCCGGCGCCGCCCCGGGTCGGGTCCCCTTGATGGTGTTGGTGTTCTCGTCGGCGAAGATGATGACGTCGAAATTCGCCCGCAGGTCGACCTTCTGGTCCTTGGCCCCCTTGATGTCGGCATTGTGAAGGGTCTTGAAGGGGATGCCCATGTCGTCGAAGACGTACCGGGTCCAGCCCTCGTCCATGTTGCCCCGCCACGACTGGAAGAGCCCGATGCGCGGGAACTTGACCGGGGCCTTGGCGAGCCCGGAGACGTCGTCGATGTCAAGAACGGCCAGATCGAGTTTTTCGGCGAGCGCCGGGAGGGCCTTCTTCACGGCGGCCGAGTTCTTGACGATGAAAGCGCCGGCCTGGATGTCATGGCCTTTGATCGAAGCTCTCGATTTCGTCCGGGAGATCTCGGCGCCGTCCTTGAGCAGCGCGATGGCCATCGCGTAGGACGCGTTGACCCGGGAGTCGAGCAAGAAGTATTCGCTCTTGCCCTGCGATGGGACCTTGGGGTAGGGGACCGCGTCGAGCTTTTCGAGCTTGGCTTCGAAGGCCTCGTCGATCTTGTCACAGAGGACGCCCATCTGGAGAGGCAGCGTCCAGGCCGCGTTATCGTAGGGCGGGACCGGGGGGCCGCCGGGGAATTGCCGCATGTCGGGATACTTCTGCTTCTCGAGCAGGGCCCAGGCGAAGGTCTTGTAGGGCTGCGCCGTCTTGACGACGAACGAGCCGGCATTATAGAACCGGCCGCCGGCGATGAAATCCGCCTTGGCCTGCTGGATCTCGACGCCGCCCATCTTCAGGACCTCGAGCATCTTGAGCGTCGTCGGGTAGTCCCTCTGGATGGCCGGGATGACGAAGGCGTAGGGCTGGCCCTTGTCCACCTTCTCGATGGAGTTCTTGTACATCTGGTAGAAGTTGAAGAGGATGTCCTCCTTGTGGAGGGCCGCCGTCTTGATCAGGCTCTGGGACAGGACGAGCTCATAGTCGACGATGTCCCGGAGACGCCACCAGCCGCCCGGCCAGGGATCGACGAAGTCCATCCGCTTCTCGTAGAATCCGGACTGGATCTCGGTCGGCTCGATGAAGATGGGGCTGGCGACGCGGACCGAGGCCGCCTCGCTGAGGCAGCTGAGGACATTGTGGAGCCAGCCGGTGTCGTCGCAGGCCCCGATCCACCAGGCCGTGTAGGAGCGGCCGTTGACGATGCCGCTCATGCCGTGCTTCTGGAGGTCGTAGCTCATTTCGGTCCCGATGAGGTTGACGCCGCGCCAGACCGACGGTTGGATGTTGGGCAAGGGCGGGTCCATGAACGGCGGCACGAAGAGCCGCGCGCCGTTGGAGCCCTGCTGGTGCTCGTCGAGATGGATCTGCGGCAGCCAGTCATGATAGAGGACCTTGGTCACGGCCCGGGTCTCGGGCAGGTTGAACATGTACCAGTCGCGATTGTCGTCATGACCGGCATAGTAATGGTAGAGCCAGGGCATGTTGCCGCCCTCGTATTGAGTGCCGACGTACTTGCGGTACCAGTCGACGACCATCTGGTTGCCGTCGGGGTTGTGGGTCGGAACGAGGAGGAGGACGACGTCGTTGAGGGTCTTACCGGCGTCGAAGTCGGTCTTGCCCGTGACCAGGTCGTAGGCCAGCTCCATCGACATCTGGGAGGCCCCGATCTCGGTCGCGTGGAGCGAGCAGGAGATGAGGACGAAGACCTTGCCTTCTTTGGCCAGCTTGCGGGCCTCGTCGGGGGGGGTCACGCGGGGATCGCGGAGCTTGTGGGTGATCTCCTTCAAGCGATCGAGCTTGGCCAGGTTCTCGGGTGTCGAGATCGCGGCCATGATCAGCGGCTTCTTGAGCACCGATTCGCCGATCGTGAACAGCTTGAGCTTGTTCGTCTCCTGGGCCAGCTTCTCGAAATAGGCCTTGATCTGGGTGTAATCGGCGAGCTTGCGGTCCTCGCCGACCTTGAAGCCCAGGAACTTGTCCGGCGGGGTCTGGCCGGCGAGAATGCCGGCGCTGAAGATGAGCGCGGCCAAAGACAGCGCCAACGGGATCAGGAATCGGGATCTCTTCACGGGCGACCTCCTGCGGAAGATCGAAAGAGGTCTATCTATCACCCGGAGAAAGGCCTGTCAAGGCGTGACGTGGCCTGGCGCCGACGGCGCGCTAGTCACGTGACGAGCGCATCAGAAACATGCGCAACAGCTGGACGGCGGCCATGGCCGTCGAGGCGACGTAGGTCAGGGCGGCGGCACCCAGGACCTTCCTCGCGCCGACCATCTCGTCCGGCGTCAGGAAGCGCCGCTCTTCGAGCAGGGTCAGGGCCCGCTTCGAGGCGTTGAATTCGACCGGCAGGGTGACGACCGAGAAGGCCACCGCCCCGGTGAAGAGCAGGATGCCGATGTCCATGAGGATCTTACTGCTGCCGCTGTTGATGATCAGACCGACGAAGAAGAGCGGAAAGGCCAGGGTCGAGCCGAGGCTGGCGACGGGGTAGATCAGCGACCGCAAGGCCATGGGCTGATAGTGCGTATGGTGCTGGATGGCGTGGCCCGTCTCGTGGGCGGCGATGCCGAGGGCGGCGATCGACGTGCTGTCGTGGACGCCCTGGGACAACCGCAGGACGTTCTTGCGGGGATCGAAGTGGTCGGTCAGCTCGCCGGGCGTCTTTTCGATCGTGACCTCGCCCGCGCCGGCCGTCTGGAGCAGCTGGTAGGCGGCCTGGGCCCCGGTGATGCGGGAGGCGGATGAAATCTGGCCGTATCTTTTGTAGGCCCCCTTGACCCTGGCCTGAGCATAGAAAGCCAGGATCAGGGCCGGAATGACAAGCAGGAACGTGGGATCGCCGAATAACATGTCGCTGTCCTCCTAGGAACGGAGATCCATTTTACCGCAATCCAGGGAAAAGGTATAATAATGCTGACCGTGCTAGACGGGGAGCTAGCGGTGCCCTGTGGCCCACAATCCGCTCCAGTGGGGTCGAATTCCCTGCCGAGGCTTCCCTCTTTCTGGCCGGTGCCCTTGCACGTGGCGCTGAAGGCTGGGGTCCTGCGCGAAGGGCTTCCCGCGAACTCCGTCAGGACCGGAAGGTAGCAGCGGCAACGGGACGGTTCTTGTGCGGCAGTTAACCTCGCCGGAGCCGGCGGCTCGGGACACGCAGGGAGAGTGTTGTCGGAGCAGGGTGCACGGTCATCCTACCGTAGCGAGCGAAGCGAGCGGAGGGCGAGAAATTCCCCGGAGATACACGGAGGGGATTTCTGCTAAATATCGGAATCAAGGTGTTGGCTTTCGCGAAGCGAGCGGAGGGCAGAAATCCCCGGAGATACACGGAGGGGATTTCTGCTGAAATATCGGAATCAAGGTGTTGGCTTTCGCGAAGCGAGCGGAGGTCAGAAACCCGGCGGAATAGCCATTCTTGAGAACAAAAGCGCCGCAGAGCATCAGGGAGGGGGCTGTTGCGGTTCGGTTTTGGCCCTTAGTATCTTTATTCCGCGGATAAAAACGGCTTTTCTTTCGCTGTATTTTTCAGCAAGCCTTGCTTCTTTTCTTTTCGAAGCAGCCCATAAGATCGCTGAATCGCGATCTGCATCGTCACCTGATGGGATCCGTTTAGAGGCCTGGGCCTCTTCGTCATTTATGAAACTATCAAGCCAGGCGAGGCGAAACTCCGCTGTTCGTATCTTTCGATAGGCAAGGGCCTCTTCGTCATCTATGAAATAGACCAGAGAGGCAAAATCGTGTTCGAAAACCAGCAGAATATTTGGATCGTCCAGGTGCTTTAGCGCTACGGCGATTAACGCTCGTTCAATTTCGGGGATGCTATAGGGCAGCTTTGATCTTGGAATTCCATATTTCCAAGAAGCATACTCACCTAAGATAGTCTTGTATTTCCAGACAATTTCACGACAGCGGATGAATTGGCTCGATTCGGGCTTTGATCTTGACTGAAATAGTCTCAAAAGGGCTCCTTCGAAACCCTCCGTCCCCTTGGCTCTCAATATAACACTCCATGAGAAGAAGGTTCAACTATTTGATGTCCTCTGATCTATGGTCGACGAGGAGTCGTCAGAAATCAGCTGGAGCATACAGGGACCGGGGATTTGTCCCATATCTGAAGAAAGTGAAGGCCTATAACTCTGCCTTTTCTAACACGGCGGCGATCTCCGTCCGGCCCTTCTCGTCGACGGGCAGAAGAGGCAGGCGGGTCGGGCCGCCCGAATAGCCCCTGAGGTCCTGGGCGTGTTTGAGTCCGGCGATCCCGTAAACCTCCACCAAGGCCTTATTGAGAGGGACGAGATCGAGCTGGAGCTGGCGGGCTTCATCCTTCCGGCCGGCCTTGAACAGGCGGAAGAGCTCGGCGCACATCTCCGGGACCGCGTTGGCGACGGCCAGGATGGCCCCGCAGGCGCCCATCTCCAGACCTGGATAGACGACATGGCCCGAGCCCAGGAAATAGTGGAAGCCCTCGGGGACCTCGCGGATGACATCGGCGAGGAAGCCGAGACTGCCGCCGCTCTCTTTGAGACCGGCGATGTTGGGATGGGAGGCCAGGTCGATGACCAGGCGGGGCTCAAGGGAGATGCCCGTGTTCTGGGGCATGTTGTAGACGAGGACCGGATAGCGGCTGGCATCGGCCACGGCGAGGTAATGGGCCTTGAGGGCCTCACGTGTCATCTTCGACTTGAAGTAGGAGGGGGGACGGACGAGGACGGCGGCGATGCCGCGCGCCGGCAGGCTGGCCGTGAAATCGATCGTGCCCTTGGTCCATTCGCGGGCCGTGCCGACGAGGACCTTCTTCGCAGGGGAGGCCGCATCGAGGACGGCCTTGACGAGCTCGAGAGACTCCGCGTCCGTCAGGGAGACGCTTTCGCCGGTCGATCCCAGAACGAGGTATCCGGCGACGGCCGTGGCGTTGAGCTTGCGGACGTTCTCCTTGAGCATGGCGGCCGAGATCTGATCGCCCACAAAGGGCGTCGTCAAGGCGACATAGATGCCTTCCAGCGATTTATTCAATCCTTTTCTCCTTTGCGCTGCTCCCGAACGGCCCGCTCGATCTCCCGGAGCTCGGCCTCGCCAAGCCCGAAATAGTGTCCGACCTCGTGGAGGACCGTGTCGCGGACATGGTCCTTGACGTCCTCGTCAGACCTCGAGATCGACTCGATCGGGCGCTGGTAGATGACGATGACGTCGGGCGCGTAGTTGCCGTAGGAGGCGGGGCTCCGATGGGGGTAGGGGACGCCGTGATAGAGGCCGAGCAGGTTCGTCCCCGGCGGACAGTCGTCCTCGACCATGACGTTGACGTTTTCGATGAGCTTGCGGAACTTCTTCGGGATCTCGTCCAGGGCCTCCGCGACGAGCTCCTCGAATCGTTCCCGGTCCATGGACGGCCGGAACGGGCTCCGGCCGAAGGGGTCCGGCCGCCGGCTCATTTCTCGATGCCCTCGCGGGCCTTGACGCCCCGGTCGTAATAATGCTTGATCGCCCTCATCTCCGTGACCAGGTCGGCCCGGTCGATGAACGAGTCGGGAGCGTAACGTCCGGTCAGGACGAGCTCGACCGCCGCGGGGCGCTGGCCGATGAAGTCGAGGACGTCGTTCTCGGGCAGGATCTTGAAATGGACGGCCGTGTTGACCTCGTCGAGGACGACGATCCGGTAATCGCCCGAGAGCATGGCCTCGAGCGCCCGGGCCAGGCCGGCCTTGGCCCGGGAGACGTCCTCGTCGCCGGGGCCGTCCTTGACTATGATGAAGCCTTCGCGCCCGAATTGTTCGATGCGGATGAGCGGATCCAGGTTCTTGGCGGCTTCGATCTCTCCTGTCGGCTGGCCCTTTAAAAATTGGGCGACATAGGTTCTGAAGCCATGCCCGGCGGCCCGGAAGGCCAGGCCCAGGGCCGCGGTCGTCTTGCCCTTGCCGTTTCCCGTATAGATCTGAAGATAGCCTGTCATCGCGCCTATTGTTGAATAAACGCGGCGGCTTGTCAAAACGCGAAGCAAATCGGGGACACGATTCCGAAAATTCATGGGACACAATCCCTTTTCCAGAGAAAAGGGTTATGTCCCGAATTTTCGTATGTCCCCGATTTCCATGCTATAATCGGGCCATGCTCGACCCGAAATATGTCCTGGAAAACCTTGAATCCGTTCAGAATAGGCTCGCGGCCCGGGGCCCGCGGATCAGCCTGGACGAATTCGTCCGCGTCTCCCGCGAAAAGAAGGACGTCCTCAAGAAGACCGAGGACCTCAGGGCCGTCAAGAACAAAGCCTCCGAGGAGGTCTCGCGGCTGAAGAAGGCCGGCCAGGACGCCTCGGCGCTCATCACCGACATGAGAAAGGTCGGCGACGAGATCGGGACGCTCGAAGAGCGGCTGAAGACCTTCGACGAAGAGCTCAAGGCGACCCTGCTCAACATACCGAACATCCCCCACGAGTCCGTTCCCGTCGGAAAGAGCGCCGCGGATAATCCGGAAGTCCGGCGTTGGGGCAGCCGTCCGGAATTCGGCTTCAAGCCCCAGGCCCATTGGGACATCGGCGAGAATCTCGGCATCCTCGACTTCGAGCGGGCGGCCAAGATCACCGGCTCGCGCTTTACGGTCTACTTCGGCGCCGGGGCCCGGCTCGAGCGGGCCTTGATCAACTTCATGATCGACCTCCACACCCGCGAGCGCGGCTTCACCGAGGTCCTGCCGCCGTTCATCGCCAATGCCGAGAGTCTGACCGGGACGGGCAACCTGCCCAAGTTCAAGGAGGACCTGTTCAAGCTCGAGGGCTTCGACTGGTATCTCATCCCGACGGCCGAGGTGCCGCTGACGAACATCTACCGGAACGAGATCCTCGATGGCGCCGTGCTGCCGACGCGCTTCGTCGCTTATACGCCTTGTTTCCGGAGCGAGGCCGGCTCTTACGGCAAGGACGTCCGGGGTCTCATCCGCCAGCACCAGTTCAACAAGGTCGAGATGATGATCTTCAGCCGGCCCGAGACCTCCTTCGACGAGCACGAATACATGACCGCCTCGGCCGAGGAGGTCCTGAAGCGCCTGGGCCTCCATCATCGGGTCGTTCTGCTCTGCACCGGCGACATGGGCTTCGCCAGCGCCAAGACCTACGACCTCGAAGTCTGGATGCCCAGCCGCGACGGCTTCATGGAGATCTCGTCCTGCTCGAACTGCATGGATTTCCAGGCCCGGCGCGCTAACATCCGGTTCAAGCGCGAGGCCAAGGGCCGGCCCGAGTTCGCCCACACGCTCAACGGCTCGGGCCTGGCCGTCGGCCGGACCGTCAGCGCCATCCTCGAGAACAATCAGCAGGCGGACGGCTCGGTGGTCATCCCCGAGGCCCTGCGGCCCTACATGGACAATCTCGAACGCATCTCATCGTCAAGGAAATAGAACGCGGAGGGATGGCCGAGTGGTTGAAGGCGGCGGTCTTGAAAACCGCTTTCCGGTTATCCGGAACGGGGGTTCGAATCCCTCTCCCTCCGCTCTATACCTCTTTTATATCAATGCTTTAGAAGCTTGTTAAAAAACTTTGTGCCCATTTTTGTGCTCAGCTCCCGGGCTTTCTCGGTCCCCGGGTGACTATATCGCATCGTCGTTTTGATGTCCCGGTGGCCGAGCATTTCCTTCGCCGAGGCCAGGTCGGCAAGCCCCGAGAGAAGCGTAGCGAAGGTGTGCCGGAGCAGATGATAATGGAAATCCGGAACGCCTAGGTCCTCGCGGAGCTCGTAGATCACCTTCGAAATTGCCCGGGGATCCCGGCGCGCCATCGGAAACACGAACCCCTCGGCGACCTTCCGCGACCGGTAGGACTCGATGATGTCTTGGGCCTGAGGCATGAGGACGACGATCTTTTCCTTGACGCCCTGGCTGGTCACGCGCCGACGCCACTTCGTCTGACTTATCGGGATGACGGCCAGCCCGTCCTGAATGTATGACCATTTGAGCCCGATCACTTCGGATAACCTCATCCCCGTCACCATGCCGAGGGCGACGACGTCATAGAGGATCGCCTGGACCGGTCCCCTCGGATTCGCCTTCACGGCCCGAAGCGCGTCGAGGATACGGCGCAACTCGGCCGGCGCGAGGGCTCGGGCGCTTTTGTCCTCGACATAGAAGCGCCAGAACCGGAGCGGGTTCTCGGTCAGCAACCGCTCCTCGACCGCAAGCGAGAAGAAGCTCCGGAGGAGCTGGAAATAGCGATTCACCGTGGTTGGGCTGAGCTTCTTGGCCAGGAGCGCCGTCTCGAGGCGCTGGAAATGCTTGGGCCCATAGGCGGAGAGAGGGAGGTCCTTGATGATTCCCCGGATCTTAGGAAGGCGCTGCTTATCCCGGTCGATGCTCTTGTTGGAGGCCTTGCGCTCGAGGTAGATCTTTTCGAACTCGGAGAACCTGGCCGAGCCGGGGCGGGGAGCGGGGGTTCCGTAATGTCGGGAGACGATAGCCTCGTCCTCCTGGGCGATCCGGGCCGAAAGGAAAGCCTCTTGCCCCTTCCGGACCCCCAAGGGCCGCCGATATATGACGCCCTCGACAATACGCTTATACCAATACCAATCCCCGCGCCGAAAGACTCCCATGAATCACACAGGGGTCGCGTGGCGTAGATCGCCAGGAGGAGCTTCATTTGGGCCGCCGCCCTTAAAGCACCTTTCGACGAACTGCTCGACGGTGATTTCGAAAGCTTTGGCGAGCTTCATGGCGTTCCGAAGGCCGAGGCTCTTGACCTTCCCGCTTTCGAGCCGGCTGACGTAGGCCCTTTCAAAACCCGTCGCACGACACAGATCTCCTTGTGTCCAGCCGCGCTCGGTTCGAAGTTCCTTGAGACACGCTGAGAGACTCATATTGACCTCCCGTTTGCTTTAATTTCGCTCCCTTTTCCCTTTTTCTTGGCGACTAGCCTTTCACGCTTAGCCGTCAATCAATATAC
This sequence comes from Candidatus Aminicenantota bacterium, assembly GCA_963743205.1. Lineage (GTDB taxonomy): Bacteria > Acidobacteriota > Aminicenantia > Aminicenantales > Saccharicenantaceae > RBG-16-66-30. The sequence goes on along the minus strand of CAVUOW010000004.1, from coordinate 691,581 downwards.
GTTGGCGATTAGGCGTTGTCAATACGTCAACTAAATAATCCTCCAAAAGGGCGATATTCCTTGACTCCCTTTATTGACGCTCGTATATTAACGCATATATAGCGGCTATGATACAACTAACAAGGACGAAGCGGGAGGTCAATATGGTGAATTGCATCGTCGAGGTCCTCAAAAAGAGGAAGTGGAATCAGCGCCGGCTGGCCAAGGCTTCCGGGCTCGATCCCGCTCACATCTGTAAGGTCATCCACAACACGGCCGACCCCCGGGTCGGGACCGCCCTCAAGATCGCCGCGGCCCTCGGGATGAAGATCGAGGACCTATGGAAATCCTGACCCTCGAGGATGTGGCCGGGCTCCTCAAAGTCTCGGAGTCCACAGTCTACCGCATGGTCAAGGCGGGGATGCCTTGTATCAAGATCGGCCGGGCAGTCAGGTTCCGGATGGATAAGGTCCAGTCCTACCTCGACCGCCTCAGCAACGAGCGCCACACACTCGTCAGAAGGGGAGGGAAACTATGAACAAGAAGCTGACGGCCGCGGTCCCATCGACCGCCCTGGTCAAGGCCGTGGACGACGCGGCCATCATCCCGCTGACGAAAGAGAACATCGTCAAGCTGGTGAACCCGCTGGCCTCGCCCGAGGAGGTTGCGCTCTTCCTCAACATCTGCGCCATGTTCCACCTGAACCCGTTTATGAGGCAGATCTACCTCATCAAGTATGACCCCAAGGACAAGGCGACCTTCGTCGTCGCCTACGAGGAATACCTCAAACGGGCCGACCGGACGAATAAGTGGGCCGGCATGGCCAGCGGGACCATCGACGATCCGAAGACCGGGGCCCCGATTAAGGCTTGGGCCAAGGTCTTCCGGAAGGATTGGGCGGCCCCGCTTGAGCATGAGGTCTACTACTCTGAATACGTCCAATTCGGCAAGGGCAAGGACGGCCAAAAGTATGTCACAAAGTTCTGGCGCGAAAAGCCCAGGACCATGCTCAAGAAGGTCGCCATCGCCCAGGCCTTCAGGCTGGCGTTCCCCGATGAAATGGGGAGCCTTCCCTACACGGCCGAGGAAATGCCGGTCCAGCATGAGACGCTCGACAAGGGCCCCGTCGAGGTCGTCGAGACGAAGCGGGAGCCAGTCAAGGAAACGAAAAAGGAGACGGCGGGGGCCCCACCCGAGCCAACGGATAGCCCCTCAACTGACTCGGACCCCGCCGCCTCCGATGACATCGCCGACATGGCCGAGACGGGCCAGGCCCCGATGACCGAGGAGCAGAAGAAGGCGCACGACGCGAATATCGGGGCGATCAAGATGGTCCTCGAGGCCCAGGCCATCGACTACAAGGACTTCAAAAAGTTCCTTCTCGAGATCCAATCCCTTCCCAAGAACGCGGGGAAGGGCTGCTTCGTCAGGCTCAAGTTCGGCCACCCCTCGCTTGAAGAAGGGGACCCGGCCGACGTGCTCAAGCTCCTCAAGAACATCGACAAGATTCTCAAGAACTACCTCGACAATCGGATGAAGGCGGAAAAGAATGGCCAGAGCAAAAAAGGCTGACGTCAGCCAGCACTCCCGTCAGCACACGATCTACAAAAACGCCGCCGGCGTCAGGCTACCGGGGGTCACGACCCTGGTCGGCCTCCGCGACAAGCCTGCCCTCCCTCCGGCCGCAAACAAGCTCGGGCTCCAAGGCATCGACTCCGTGGCCCATTGGAAGGAGCTGGCCGTCATCGGCCGGGCAACACACGCGATGGTCTACGCCGAGCTCTCCGGCACAAAGTTCGACCCCCAGGACTACACGCCGCGGCAGATCGACCGGGCCGAGAACGGCTTCATCAAGTTCCTCGACTGGCTCAAGGGCCACAAGCTCGAGCCCATCATCCTCGAGCAGCCCCTCGTCTCCGAGCGGCATCAATGGGGAGGGACGCCTGACATCTATTGCCGGCTCGACGGCCGGCTCGAGCTCATCGACGCCAAGAGCGGGGCGGGGATCTGGCCGGAGCATTGGTTCCAACTCGCCGGCTACGCCACGATCCTCGAGGAGCATGGCCATAAGGTCGAAGCCCGGCGGATCCTCAACATCGGCCGGGATGAGACGGAGGACTTCCTCGAGGAGGTCCGGGTCGGCCAGCCGAAGGAGGATGAGGTCTGGATTCTGACGTGCTTCCGCGAGATATGGGCGGCCGAGGCGCGGCTCCGGAAGGAGAAGGACTGATGGCTCAGGTCAGGTCTATCAATCAGGTCCTCCTCGTCGGCCGCGTCGGCTCGATATACCCTCGCCAGAAGACGACCAGGAGCGGGAAGCCGGGCCCCCTCAATATCAGCGTCTCGACTCAGGAGGTCTACCGGAACGACAAGGGCCGGAACGACTGGCACAAGATTACCTTTTGGGGCGTCAATGCCGACTTCGCCGAGAAATACCTGAGCGTGGGAGCCCTCGTCGCCATCGAGGCGAAGCTCCGGACGACACAGAAGAAGAACCCGGACGGGAGCTTATCGACCTACGTCAACATCGAAGGCCAGCAGCTCACCCTCCTCGTCAGCAGTAAGAGGGGAGAGGAGCCGGCCGAGCAGCCCGAGGGTGGAGAGGACCATGAGGACGGGGAGCCCAATGATACCCCGCCCGGCGATATGCCCGACGACGGAACAGACATTCCCTTCTAGGTGACTCATGGGCTTCACGAAATTAGACTCCGGCATCCTTCAGTCCTCGATCATGGCCGAGCCGCCTGAGACGTTCAAGGTCTTCGTCGCTATCCTCGCCTCGACCGGTCCGGACGGGATCGCCAGGATCTCCTCGACCTTCCTCGCCGCGGCTTGCTTCTTCCCCCTCGACGTCGTCGACGAGGCCCTGGTCACTCTCGAAGCTCCGGATCCCCGCTCCCGATCATTGAACGATGACGGCAGGCGGATCCGGCGGGTCGATGGAGGCTACTTCGTCATCAACTACGACAAGTATAGGTCTTTCTGCCCTCAGCCCGGGGACCCTGATTCTCCTGGGGCGGTTCGGACTCGGAAGTGGAGAGAGAGGAAGGGTCAAAGCGTCTCGGTGACGTCACCGAATCACGGTGACGTCTCCTCTGCTTCTGCTTCTTCTTCTGCTTCTCCCTCTACTTCTGAAAATAAGAGAGGTGTCGTGGCCAACTTCGATACATGGTGGTCACACTATCCCAAGAAGATCGCCAAGCAGGATGCCGCCAAGGCCTACGCGGCCGTGGTGAAAGCCGGCGCCAGCCATGAGGACCTACTCAAGGCCCTAGACGGCTACCTCGCCGAGCTCCGTAAGAACGAGACGGAGGAGCGATTCGTCGAGCATCCGGCGACCTTCCTCCGGGCCGAGAGGTGGAGGGACTATCTCGACCGCCCGGTCTCCATCCGGGTCGGCCAGCGGGATCCGGCGGCCGAGGCCGAGGTCAAGGAATACATCGAGTTTAAGAAGGCCCATGTGAAGGCGCGCGGCCTAGCCTCCGTCGACGACATCGACCCGTTCAAGTTCCCCGACATCAGGGAATACCGGATGCTCAAAGCCCAAAAACCCGCCGTCCTTGAGCGGCTCTTAGCGGAGGAGAAATGAGACAGACTAATGATTACATCAAGGACATGATCGAGGCCTGGCTCAAGAAGAACGCCCTCGGCCGAGAGAACGCCAAGCCGCGCCGGCTGCTCAAGGAGTATGTCACCTACGGGCTCTTCTGCCAGATCGGCGACCGGACCCTCCGCCGCATTTACGCGAAGCTCAATCACGTCGGCTACGCCTGTTCCGACCCCAAGGGCCTTTACTGGATTGACGACCTGGGGGAGCTCCAATCGTTCAAGGCCGAGCAGGAGGCGAAGGCCATATCAATCTTCACCCGGACCAAGAAGACTCAGATCGCCGTCGAGGGGGAGCGCCAACCGGCCCTATTCCGATGAGGTCCTACAACATCTTCCTCTGTCCGAAATGCGGCCGGTTTGAGTATCGGCATGACGAGCCCTTCGGGAACGAGAAGAAGGCCGCCGGCAAACTCTTCTGTAAGGCAGGGAAGAAGCCCGAGGAGATCCGGCTCGACCCGAAACACGCCGACGTCCTAAAGAACCCGCCGCCGACCTGTCAGGACTTCGAGCTCGAGGCCAGGAAGGCCGCCAGGTGAATACGCTCAAGCGGCTGGCCGCCCTTCTCCTCTTCGCCGGCATGGTCGCCCTGGCCCTCTGGGTTATCGCCAACATAGTCGACCGGATCTCGAAACATGAACACGACTGGCTCGAGGCGACGACGGTCAGGATAGAGCAAAAGATATGAGCAGCCCTTTCGACCCCTACTACAACGCCGTCCCGCCCGGGGGATATGCCCCGGACGAGGACGAGGAAGAGGGCGAGGATACGAAGACACGCCCACCGAGGGCGATGAATCTTAATCAGGAGGACCCCATGCTTAATTTCTGGAACAGGCTTTCGGTCAGGACGAAGGCGGCGGCCATCAAGACGGCGTTCTACGTCGTCACGATCATCGCCTTTTGGTTCCTCGGCAAGAAGCACCTGATGGATCCGGCCACGGCCTTCTTCGGCCTGGCTGCGCTGACGCTCGTCTTCGAGCTCGTCTACTGGTTTGTCAGGACGAAGATCCTCGGAGAGTAGCTTTCTTTCTTTTGTCCCATTGGACCCCGAATCGACGGGGCCGCGGTCCTGAGGAGTCGCCGCGGCAATCGACGGAGTGGAGGGTGGGGTAACGGAGATCTCATGAAGGGAGACACACATGGATAGAACAATCGGAGCCAAGGTAGACGCCGCCCCGACGAGGGGCAGCCAGGTCATCATCGACAGAGCGGATCATCTGATGGTCAGGGCCCAGAACCTCAAGGAGGTCGCGGTGGGCCTGGCCGGCTTCATCCTCGGGCCCGAGCCGGCAGCCCCGCGGGAGAAGACAAAGGCGGAGGCGAATAGCTTTATCGGTGAGGTCATAGAGCGGCTTGTCGAGGTCGACCAGGTCCTCGTCGAGGCGCAGGAGCTCCTCGACCGCCTGAGAGCGCAGTTCTAGGGTCATGACAGAGAACAGGCTTCAGCAGCTCCGCATCAATGCTGGCCTGTCCGTCTGCCAGCTGGCGGCGAAGGCCAAGATAACCTCCGCGGCGATCTACGCCATCGAGGCGGGACGGACGACGACGCTTCGCCAGCGCACCATCGACCGCCTCTCCAAGGCCCTCTCCGTCGAGCCCGAAGACCTATTCGTTTCCTTCCGGGTCATCCGGCATGAGACGCCCAGGCCTTCGGCAACGTGGAAAGTCATCATCGTCTGTCCCAAGTGCGGCCAGCAGTTCCGGCTCGAGGTCATGGAGGGCGAGGCCGACCCGGTCGAGGTCGTCTCCTGTCCGTCCTGCGGGTTCAGTCAAGCCATCAGCCTAAGGAGGGCGTAATGAAAATCTTAATCGGAATGGTCATCGGAGCCTTCATCTTCGGCCCCTTCGGGTTCATGCTGTGCGCCTGGCTGTCCAGCTGCCGGAGGGATGAGCGTCCGTGACCGAGCGGCAGACCCCCTCTAGAAATGCGCCGCGCATTGATAGCGGGGCGAGAAGGGGCCCGAACGATTGGGGGGAAGGGGTCTGCAGGAATCGGCTCTGTGGGGCCAAATTCGTGCGAAAGCGCAAATGGCAAAAGTATTGCTCCCTGCTCTGCAAGCAGGAATGGGAGCGGATGATCCGAGACTTCTTCATCGGCGAGGAGAGGCTATGACCACCTTTACCTTCGAGATCCCCGAGCTCACACCCTCGAATAACAAGCTCGTCAAGGGCAGGACGCATTGGACCGTCTACCGGAAGATGCGGGAGGATTGGTTCTACCTGGTCAAGCTCGGCAGCCAGGACCTCGAGATCCCGCCGGCCGCTAACATGGAGCGGCGGAGGGTCGCGGTCACGTCCTATCGGGTGTCGCTGCTCGACGAGGACAACCTTGAGGGCGGGATGAAGCTCCTTTGGGACGCGATGGTCGATGCCGGCTACCTATTCGACGACGGCCCCAGGTTCCTCGAGAAGGAGACGCCGGTCCAGATCCGGGTGAGGAAGAAGCACGACCAAAGAACTATCGTGAAGCTCACGATGTTCTAGATTCAGAATCTCCTAATCCTGATCTTAAGGAGACTTTACCGAAAAATGAACCCTTGACATTGCCAATTTTTCTCTTTATAAGTTGTATGTTATGAGGCGGTGGGGGTCTTTAGTAATCTTACTGATTATTATCTCCCTTTCAGCCTTTTTGGGCTTCAAAAACCTATCGGGGGGGTGTCGCGCTACTATTTCCAGGTATCTGAAGAATACCAGGCCAGCATCATCAGGTCAGATCTCCCTGATCTATTTAATCAAGAACGTCAATCTTTGCTGTCGTCCTTGCTATGACTATGAGAGATATCGGGAGAGCCAGCTCGATATAACATTTTATGTAGAAGAAGATTTTTCTGATGTCGATATTGAAAACTTTCGCGCGGCCTTTCAAATCGACCCAAGACATATAATAGCCAGGAAAGACGAAGCTATCAAGCACATCTGCAGATCATGCGAGAAGAAGCCGATGGATTCGAATTTTCTGCTGATTGTTGACGGGAAAGGCAAGCTTTTCGACTTACTGAGGTTCTAGAATGCGAGCAAAAAGGACGGCGGTTTTTTTACTTTTGTCAATCGTATCTTATCTGAATGCGCAGCCTATTCGGAAGGTTGCCCTAAAACATGATGAGAGTTTCCAGCCCGTCGCGAAAGGCGTTGGCTTCAAGACAATTCCAATGCTGGAATCCGATGGACGATCGTTGTTGTTTACGGCAGATAACCAGTCCCATTCTATTTATGTACTCTCAGATTATGGAAACCTTATCTATTCGAATGAACGGCATGGCCAGGGACCTGGGGATCTCCAGTACCCCTGGAAGATCGATTTTTCTGAGGACAATCTCTTTGTCTGTGACATGAATGGGCTTTCAATATTCAGTAAGGACTTGGTTTTTAAGAAACGTATACGGCTATTCAAAGATGTCTATTCGATTGCAGCTTCCGATACACATATTTTTATAGTCGAGGGTCAGAGTCAAGCACTAATTACAGCTTATGATCATTCAGGCAAAGAGGTTGGGTCGTTTGGCAGTCGATATCATATAGATCCGTACAATGGCGAGGGGCCAATTACTTTTAGAAGCTATGATACTGTCTATCACCTGAGCAATCTCGTATACGGGCAAAATAAGGTCTATTTCATTTCTCAGATGCTTGGTGATATCTTCGTCTTTACCGAAGACGGACGATTCTTAAAGAAAAAGGAATTCCTTGAAGAGCAGAGAATACTTAATAATAGGAAGATCCTTCTTGCCTCAGGACTTCCTGATTTGAATAAATTCGGAGTTAATAGCCGGTTTTTCGGCGATGCCCAATGGGCAGGTGGGAACATTTATGCCCTTGTTTTTCAAAGGAATAAAAAAAGCGGCGAGATCTGGGAGATAGACGGGGAGAGCCTGGATGTAAAAGCTGTTTATGAATTCACTCATAATTCGGCATTTAGCACTGGGTCGCTTGCAGTTATGTTTGAGAGTAGATTTCCAATATTCTACCTGTCTATCAGGAATCAAGAATCAGGGGACATAGAAATTGCCAAGTACACAATCCCTTTGTCGTCGGCACAAGGCCAACGATAATTTTATTGAGGAGGTTTTTGATGAAACTTAGAAAGGGCACACGGTTTCTGGGTATCCTGGCGATGTTGTCAGTGCTTTTCTTCCTGGCAACAACGGGAATCATGCAGGGGATCCCGCCCGCCAAAGTCACTTGCCAGGAGTCATTTCCCTCGCTGCCTTGTATCAACGGGAGTTGTACTGCAGAGAGCCACTGGACTGAATGGTGCAGAATATGGGGATGTGACAGTGGGCCTGGTTTTATCGAGTGTTATCCGAAGTAAACGGCGGCTTCCGAAGGGCTATATTCAATAAGCAGGCTAGAACTACCCGTAACTTTTGATGACCCTGGTAGGAAGGTTTATTTTTCAGAGACGTGGACGTCGAGCTTTTCCTTGATGGCGTTGAGCGTGGCCTTCATCCCGGCGACTTCCTGGGGGAGGGGGCGAAGGGACCAGATGCACTCTTCGAGCCTGGCGACCCGTTCCTTGACCTCGTCTCCGCTCTTCGTGCTGCCGCTGCTCATGAGGCCCTGGGCGATGATGATGAGAAGGCCGATGATGAGCCCGAGAGTCTTTAAGGCTTCGACGTTGAACTTGTTATTTCCGTTGGTCATGTGCATCATCCTTTCAAAAGAGCTTGGCTAACCCGTCAATGCCTTTGCCGGCGATGAAACCGCCGCCGGCCCAGAGGGCCTTCTCGACCAAGGTGAGCTTTTTCTGTATCCCGACCTGCCTTGTGAGGTTAGCGACCATGACGCTCAGGCTGGCCTCCTTCTGAATATGGAGGTCGATCTCCAACTTGAGGCCGGCGATGACTCCCCGCATCGTCGCCTTGTCTTCGAGCCAGCGAGGTTCACGGACGAGGCGATACTCCTCCTCGTTCCGGAATATGGAGACGGCCCGCCTCCAAGTTTCGAGCCCCATTGTGACGGTCTTGCCGTCGGTGGATATATCCGAGGCTTCAAGGAGGCGGGAGCCGTCATCGACGAGTTGCTGCGGGGTCGCCGTTGCGACCTCCTTCATCTGATCGCGGAACCACTTTTCGCGCTCCGCGGCCGCGGCGTCCGACTTGGCCAGGGAGTCCTCGCCTTTCTTGACGAGGGCCTGGACGGCGGCGATCTGGCCGTCGAGCATGGCCACCTTCTCTGCTTCAGCCTTGAGCCGTTCCGCGAGGGCCGCCTTTTCGGCGCGGTCCTGGGCCCAAAGGTAGCCGATGCCGAAGACTATGACGGCGAGGAGGATCCAGGGGATAGCCTTTTTCATTTCGACCCGCCTTTCGATGCCGAATGACTATTGACCGCGTCCGTCGCGCTAAGGCCGCCGATGATTACGAGCGTGGCGATGGTCGTCTTCTCGAGGTAGAACTGGATGAGGGTCAGGTCCCAATTGAAGAGCGGCTGGAAGACGACCAGAGCGAAGCAGGAAATGAGCCAGATAAGGTAGACCTTCAGCCGGCGGTTCGTGATGGTCGCGTCTTCGGCCATGTCATCCCTCCCTGAATACGACGGCCGCAAGGACCGGCCGCGGATTGAACGGAGAATTGTCGGCGTGAAGATGTTTGTTCGACACCTCGAAGCGGCGGATCCCGCGCTTCCAGAGGGCGGCGAATATCCGGCCCCTGGTCACGTCGTTGAAGCACCCGATATCGACGGCGTGACACTTGCCGTCCGGCGTGAGGAGGTGAGCCGAGCTCGGGGCTCCCCCGACCGCGGCATTGTGCTCATCGCACCGGCAGCCGGACTCGATGATGAAAGGGATCCCCACTTCCTCGCGGGACTCGTTGAGGATCTGGCGCATGGCCGGGTCGAAGGCGTCGAGCCCACACCCGCACCGGCAGCTGAAAGGTTCCTCCGGAAAATGGTCCTTCATTCTTGAATCTCCTCGATCCGCTTCCGGACCTTCTCGAGCGCGTCCTGCAGCCACTTCGCGCGCTCTTCCGCCTCGGCGTCGTTCTTCGGCGGCGTCGACTTGTTGGCCTGTTTGAAGACGTCAAGCATTTGGTTCATTTCATACATAAGCCGGCGGTCGGCCGTGGACCTCATGTAGGGGATGGAGTAGACGGACATCAGGAATCCGCCGACCTGGCCGAGGTCCTCTCGAAGGGCCTTGTAGGCCTTGAGCTTCGAGAGGTTCCCCTGGCCTTGTTCGGGGAGGAGCTCGGCGATCCGGATGAGCCGGCGAGTGGCATAGACCAGGGCCTTCTTCCGCCCCTCGAGGACCGTGTCCCAGGGATTCCAGACCGGCGTTCCGTCCATGCGCTTGTTCGACAGGATTTCAAGGGCCGTCGTCCACATGGGATGGAGCTTCCACGTCGCCCGGTCCCAGAGGGCCTTTGCCTTGTTCTCGGCCTTGCCGACGATGACCAGGTCATTGAGGTAACGGATGATGACGTTGTCCGGGGCGGCCATATGGATTACGAGCTCCCGCTCGTTGCCTTCCTCGTCCTCGACGGTCTTCGACCACTTGAGGCCCCAGACATCGGTCTTGTAGCCGAGCTTGTGCATGAGGGTATTTTTGAGGACCAGCCCAGCGGTGAGGAACACGGCCCCCTTGGCCATCTGCCGGAGATACTTTGCGTCCCCGGTCTTATCGAACAGGAGCTTTGGCTTGGCCATGATCTTCGCGCCGGCCGTGACCATTTCGCCCTGAGCCTTCATCATGGCGATAGTGAACGAGGGAGTGAAAAGGACCGTGTTGAGGGTCTTCCTTGTCGCCGGCGGGAGCGTCGCGTAATCGCCTCCGGCCAGAGCGGAGAGTTGCGCGGCTTCCTTCGGGCTGAATCCCTTTTCGCGGAGGTAATTGTAGGAGGCCATCTTGAAAAAGTTTTCCATCTTCCAAGCGGCCATGAGCGACCAATGGTAAGGATTCGCCTTCGTCAGGACCTTCTTCAGGATGGGGTCCTCGTTGATGATGGTCCTCGCCCGGGCCGTGGCCTGGCGGAACGTCGGAGAGAATGGGTCGGGGAAGGCCCCCCAGTAACTCGCCTCCCAATAGTCGGGCGTCTTCTGGCTCATGTCCCGCACGGCCTTGGCGAAGACCTTTGGCATCTTGAGGGTCGTGACGGCCCCGGTCCACATCGTCTGGACGAGGGAGTATTGCGACAGGTTAAGGGGGTTCCAGAACTGAGCCATCTTGATTACGCCCATGACGGCCCCGACCTTGGGCGGCTTCCATCCGGGTTTGAGGTAGTTCCGCTCCATGAACTCGAGCATTTCCGGGTGCATCCGGTATCCCTTGAGGGACGGGAAGGCCTGGGCGGCCAGCCGCGGCCACGTCTCCGGCGCGTCCTCGGCCGACATGATGAGCCCCTCCGCCTTGGCGTCCTTGATGATCTGGCCGAGGGCGACCTTGTGGCCGGCCGAGTGCGAATACATGAGCATAATGCGCCGGACGTCTAGGTCCGTCGGCTGGATCATTCCGTCCTTGAGGAGCTTGTCGGCTAGCCATTCGATGTCGAGCGTCTCGCGCTGGCCGAAGAGCTGGCTCAGGACCTTGGGGGCCTGTTCCGGCCGGGCGTTGAAAAAGGCCTCGAGCCAGTAGCGGGGGATATGGACGTATCTCATTCCGGTCGACTCGAGGAACTTGATGGCCCTCTCGCGCTCGGTGATCTTCTCCTTGAGCGCGTCGGAGTTCCGGGCCCCTCGAGCGACCCTCTCCCGGTAATCCTGCAGCTCCGCCCTCATGCGCCGGATCGCGCTGAAGGGCCAGGGGTCCTCGATGACGCCGGCCTGGCGAAGGCGGGGAATGTAATTATCGAAGAACGCACGGACGGACCTGACGATCGGACCGAGCCGGGCTTTCTCAGCATCGCTCAGGGCGCCGAAGGCGTTGGGCTTCGAGGCCAGGATGAAGATCCGCTGATACTCGGCGGGGGAGAGGTCCTTGCCGCCATTCGTTTTCTTGGCGATGGCCTTGAGGTCCTTGACGGCTCCCTCCGCCAGCTCGAACTCGCGGTTCTTGCGGGTGTGGTAAAGCTTTACAGAGAGACCGGTCGCCTTTGCCTTGAGCCGGTTGAACATGGCTTCGACGTCGAACTTCTCGGCCAGCCGAGCCAGTTTTTCGCGGACGGGCTTGGGGATGCCGACGCCGGCGAAGACCTCTTTCTCCGGGTCGTTGTCGGTCGTGTCCCCGAACATTTCCTTTTCATACTTCCCGGCCTCCTCTCTGAGGTTGAACGTCTCGCCGCTCTCGGCCATCCAATCCATGAGGTCCTTCGGGACCTCGAGCTCCTTCGATTGGTCGACGTTCTCGGCCTTGGCGTTGAAGGCGGGTCCGAGCTTGACCTTGCCCCCGAGGCCCTTCTTCTTGGCGTAGGCCTCGAGCTCGGCCCGCGCCTCTTCGGGGAAATTACCGTAGAACCTGTCGGTCCCGGTGTCGTCGGTGATGAAGAGCTTAAAGGCCTTGACCTGGCCCTCGGGCGTGGCCCCAATGGCCTTGTCGTAGTCCTCCATTTGGGATTTATACCAGGCGTCGAACTCGTCGGCCTCCGGCTCCTTGCCGGGCTCCTTGACCTCGAGGTCCTCGCTGGACTTGAGCGGCTCGGGCTTGTCGAGCGGCAGGGATCCGGAGAGCTCGTCGTCGAGCGAGAGCTGCGGGTTCTCCTTCTCGGCCTTCCCGAACTCGGGGGGGGTGATGCCGCCCGTCTTGAGCTCACCCTCACCGGCGGCCTTTCGCTCGATGAGTTTCGCCCAGACCTTCCCGTCCTTCGACTCGCCGAACTCCGCTACCCATCCTTGATGAACGAGCGGCCGAAGGTCCCGCTTCATGGCTTCCTGGTCGGGCCAGGTCCCGATGCCGCGGTTATCGAAGCCGGAGGGATAGGCCTTCTCGACCTTGTTGGGCTCGAAGAGGGACGCCTGTGTCGACTCCGGCGCCTTGGGAGCGGTGAAAGATTCCTGCTTGAGAGAGAACTCACCCTCGCCCTCGGCGACCTTGGGGGCTGCCGGCTCCTCGGCGGCCGGCTGGCCCTTGCCCTTGCCGAGGTAGGGAGAAAAATCGACGACCTCAATCTCGTAGATCTCGCCATTCGGGCCCCGGACGACTCTGACCAGACCGTCATGTCCCTTCGTGACCATATCCGTCGTCAAGGCCTGGGCCGCGGCGAGCTTTTGTTCGGGGGTCCCTTTGCGAGTCCCGTACTCCTCGGCCATCCTCCGGGCCTCGGCGTCGCTGAGGAACAGGGGGTTCTTCAGGGCGACTGTCGTCGACGAAACCGACCCGTAGATCTTGGCCGCTGCGTCGCTCGAGGTATAGTAAAGGCCGCGCCCAAAGGAGCCGGCCCCCGTCTGACCTTTCTTCTCGCCCTTGCCGTGGAAGAGGGTGAGCCCGGCCTTGAGCTTATCGAGAAGGCTTTGGTTCGTGTCCTCCGGCGTCAGGACTGCGGCCGGCTTCTCTGGGGCCCTGGCCGGCTTTACCGGGACAGGCTCGGGCCCCTCCCCGCCGAGCTCCTCTTCCGTCGGCGCTTGGCCGGTCGGTCCCTCGCCGAACTTTTCCGTGTCGAAGTCCGTGACCACCATATCGTCGACCCGGCGCTTGAGCTCCGCCATCGCCTCGGCCTCGGAGGTCTTTCCGTCCATGACGTCCCGGGCCAGCTCCCGGGCCTTCTCGCCGTCGTAGAAAGTATCGTCAAGGAACTCCTCGATCTCATCCTTCGACAGGAGCCCGTCCTTCTCCATGCGGTCAAGGAGCTCGTTGCGTTTGAGGTTCTCTGCGCGTTGCCGGCGGAGGACCTCAGTATTCTCGTCCTTGGCCACAAGGGCCTCGACGTCCTTGGCCAGGTCGGGAGAGACGTCCCGGCCGTTGAGCCAGGTTTGGAGCTCGAGGCCCGCGGCTTCGGAGCGATAGCTTTCAGCGTCCCGCTCCGGGGGTTTCCCAACGTCGTCCCCGAAATAGGCCCTCTCGGCGTCGCTATAATGCTTCCCCTTCCCGCTTGCTTCGTCGTAGATGGCGTCCCAAAAAGTGTTCTCGAGGTCGTCTGCGATACGGCCGTCCTCTCTGGCCATTTCTTGAAGGGTGTAGATATTGACGCCGCCCTTCTTCCGGAAGAGCCGACGCCATTTCTTGCTGTCATAGAGGGACCCGAGCTCCCCCTTCTTGAGCTTCTCGCCCGAGTTGTCCAGGGCGATGCCGCCCTGCCGACGGATCCACGTCAGAAGGGGAGTGTCGGTCGGCGGCCGCTTGAGCTGATTGCGCTTCGACGTCCCGGCGGCGGCTCTCGGCGTCGAGGGCTTCGCTTCGGCCTTCGGCTTCGCGGTCGCTGGCGGGGCAGGGGCGGGTTCCGGAGCGGTCGGGGCCGGGGCCGGCGGAGCGGGAGGGGCCTGGGGCGTCGTGCTGGCCGGCGGCTCCTCGGGCTTCTTGTCAGGGACCTTCAGCCGGCGCGAGACGTCCTCGAGGATTGTCGCGTCGCCGCGGAGGCCGAGAGCCTTGACCAGGTCCTTGTAGGCCGCCATGTCGGATTCGTTGGTCGGGTCGTAGGAGATCCGGAAGCGGGGATTGGCCCATCGCTTGAACTCGTCGACGTCGGCCGCGGCGGCTTCGTCAGCCGTCATCATCTGGATCTCCATGTCCGACTTCGCGGGAGCGGCCGGCTTCTCGGGCTCCTTCGGCTTGGCCGCTTCCTTCGGGGCTGTCGCCGGCTTCGAAGCGGCCGTCGGCTTCTGGGCCTCGAAGAAGGCGGCGAGCTCGTCCGGCGTCATCCGTCGGCCGAGCTCTTGTTCTCGATACTGAATCTTGAGCAACTGGTCCTCGGGGAACTTTGTCCCCGCGACCTCGCCTTCCCTTGTGACCTGGAATCTCGCCGGGCTGCCGGCAGCAACCGTCTCGGGCCGTGCCGGGGGAGAGCCGGAGGAGTCGTTTCCGTGACGCCCATGAGGTCGCGGAAGAGCGGGACCATGTCGGGGCTATTCAGCATGGCCTCGAGGGCCTTGGGGTCGTTGCCGGACTTCTTGAAGACCTCCATGACGGCCGCGAACTTGTCCTTGAGCCCGACCATCCGGTCGAGCATGGCCTTCCCGCCGCCGTTGGCCGCGATGATCTCCGGCGTGATGTCCGGCGCGAGGGTCTGCAGGACCTTCGTCGCCGCGTTGTCGTCGACCCGCTTCTGCCAGCGGGGGTATCTGTCGATGAACTCTTGACCGTGACCTCGCCCTTCTTCCCGGTCACACCGAGGGCCGTCCAGGTCAGGCCGCCGACGACGCGGTCTTGGACGTCGCCGGGAGTGATGGCGGCCCCATGCCGAACCACGTCGGCAGCTGGACCTTGCTCGGCAGGAGGCCGATGGCGTGGATCATGGTCTGCAGCATCGCCCCTTCGACGCCGCCGAGGACCGCTCCTTCGAGCGTTCCCTTTTCGGCGATTCCCCTGATCGCGCCGATGGTGGCCAGGCCGCGGGGCCTCCCGCGGCGTAGACGGGGATGACCGCCGCGGCCTCGCCGATGCCGGTCAGGGTCCCCCGCAAGACCTCCATGAGCTTGTTTTCCGTGACGGGGATCCCGGCCGTGGCGAGGTCCTGGGCGTTTTTCAGGAGAAGGTTTCGGAGCTTGACGGTGAGGTTCTTGTCGCTCACCCATTTATTCACATAGGCGTCGAGCGGCCCGAGCTGGTCGAACATCTTGTACTTCGCCGCCATTTCCTGCTGCGGCGTCATCGTCTCGTAGCCGGGCGGCCGCGCCTGACGGATCCGGTCGTACTCGTCCTGATACCACTTCGTCGCCGCCCGTTGGCTCAGTTTGATGGCCAGGTCGGGGATGAACGCTAATCCCTGAGAGATACCCGAGGCGATGGTGTTGAGGTCCTGGACCGCCCCCTTGCCGACGCCCTGAGGAACTCGGAGAGCCCGGCTTCTCCGCCGCGGGAGCGGCGAAGGCCCCCGGCTTGAGCATCTGATAGTTCGAGGGGTAGGCCGACTCGAGCTCCTGAAGGATCAGTGCCATGCGAGGGTCCGGAGCCGGCGGCTGCGCTGTGCCGATCTCCTTCGACACCTCGCTCATGCCGTTGGGAAGAGACTGGCCGCTATTCGGCTTTGCCGGCGGTTGGACCGGGTTCTGCCCGTAAGCCCCCTCGAGCTCTTCGAGGATCTTCTGCAGCCTGGTCTGCTCCCCGAGTTGCATCACTCCACCTTGCCTTCCGCGAGGGCCTCAAGCAGGGCCATCGCCCTATCCATCCCGCCCTTGTCGACGGCGGTCGCTTTCTTGTCCGGCTTCTGAAGCGCGTCCTGAAGGCCGAAGACGAAATCGGGGTCGTAGCCCTGATAGAGGAGCGTGTACCAGTCGGGGAGGAGCCCTTCCTTGCCGAACCTGGCCAGGATGGCGATGCCGACCTTGAACATTTCCTCCCGGGTCTTGATGGGGCTCTCGACGCCGAGCGTCCTCGAGGCCGCGTCGATGCGGGTGTTGGCGTTCTTGATGGTCGCCTTGAGGGCCCGTTTCGCGTCGGGCATGAGCCCGAAGATCTGGCCGACCCCGCCGTATTTCTGGATGGCCATGTCCCGGTCGTTCTGGGCTTCCTTGATGACGCCCTCGGCGCCGGTCTTCGGCTCCTTCGTCGCGTCGGTCTTCTTCTGGCTGAGCTCGGCCCGTCTGATGTCCTGGCCGGACGCCTCGAGGTCGAGCCCTCTTCCGGTGAGGGCCTGATAACTCGTCTCGAGCTTGTTCGCCGCGGCCTTGGTGACGATATCCTTGGGAATGTCCCCGGCGATCCGGCCGACGACGGCGCGGAGGGCGTCTACGCTGATGGGCTGGCCGGCCTGGAATTGCCCGTAGATGTTCGTGAGCTGGTTCGTCACCTCGTCGGCCGCGGCCTGGTCCTCCGGCGTGGCGACGATGTTCCCGGTCACGGTAGGGAGGACGCTCTTCAGATAGCCGGGGAGGGAAAACTGGCCTCCGGGGATGTCCTTGTAAATGTCCCCGAGGGCCCCGGCCGTCCTCTCCAAGATGGCGTTCTGCGTGGCGTCGGTATTGAGCCGTCTCTGGGACTCCTCTCTGGCCGCGATCTCCTGAAGCGACCTCTCGAGCCATTGGCGGACCTGTTCTCTCTGAGCCTTCTCCTGGGCCAGGAAGGGAAGGACGCTGCGGAGCGAGTTTGCGAATTGGCTGAGGTCGAGTGGCATGGTGGCCTCCCTTTACCTGTTCATGAGATAGGGCAGATAGGCCAGGCCGCTCCAATCCCCGCCCCCTCCGCCTCCGCCGTATTGCGTCATCACGGCCTGAGCGTAAGGAGCGATGGCCGAATACTGCTGACCGTAGAGCATCTGAAGGAGCTGAAGGAGGTTATTGATCCCTGCTGGCCCTCGGCCCGGCGCCCGGCGTTGAGCGTCTCTTCGCTCGACTCGCCGCCCATGAGCGTCCCGGCGAGGTTCGCCGCGGCGCTGGTTCCGGCGATGGTTTCGGACGCCTTCCGGGCCTCGTCGGCGATGGTCACGTCCCGCTTCACGTCGGCGACGTTCTCATCGTAGGTGCGGTCGATCTTCCCGCGCTCCGCCTCCTCGATCCCCGAGCCGAGGAGCCCCTGCCGGGCCATCCGGACCCGCATGGACTCGACCTCGGGGGCCTTTCCCGCCGTGATGCTCTCGACCAGCTGATTGAGCGTGGCGTTCTTCTCGGAGGGGGACATCCCCGAGGGATACTGCGTGAGGTAGCCGGCCTTCGTCCTGAGCTTCGAGAGGAGGTCCCTGGTCTCCGGCGAGTAGCTGAAAAAGTTGCCTCTGATCGTATCGAGTAGGCCCATGTTCTCCTCCTATCTCGCCCCGGGCCAGCCCCAGTTCTGCGTCCGCCCGAGCTGGTTGATGACGGCGTTGTAGGTCGTCTTATCGAGCGCGGGAAGGTTGGGGCTCATATAAATCGGCTGCGTCGGCTTGAGATAATTGATGAGCGAGGTCATGTCCTTCTGGCCTCGGCGTCCGAAGAGAGCCGGGAGGAACGACAGAAGGAGCGTGAGCGGGAGGGTGTAGGGGCTCGTCGCTGCACCTCCGGCGCCGCCGAGAAAAGACATGGCATCGGACAGGGGTCCAGCGCCAAGCGTCGAGCCCGTGTCCAAAAGCGGGCCGCCAGTAGGATCTAAAGGCATAGCACCCTCCTCATTCGATGTAGATACTTCCGCCGAATCTGAACGCCGCCGGGTTCGTGGCCCAGGTCGGGCAGACCATCTTGATCTCAATGTAATCACCGGCACTCACGGAGATATTCAGGCCGGTGTTGCTGAACAGGGCGTTGGCCGCACCCATCCCCCGCGTCTGGATGAGGGTGTCGGTGGTGTTATTGAGCCGGATATACAGCGACACATTCTCGTTGGACCCCACGGTCGTCGAGAAGACGTTGATTTCGGCCACCTTGATCGTCCCGGTCTTCGGGATATAGATTCGGCAAGTATCGGGCGAGGTCTGAGCGGTGAAGGCGTAGTTGCCGAAATAAAGTGTCGCAAGGTCAGCGACGGACGTGATGTTAGTGGTGAAGACCGGCAAGACGTAGCCCAAGCCCCCGCCGCCAGGGGCCGCCCAGGTCCCGTCCCCCCTCAGGAACTTGCTCGTATCGTTGGGGGCCTTCGGAACGAAGCCATGCTTCGAGGTGTCGACGTCCCCCGTCGTGACGTCGGCCAGCGAGAGCGCACCTTCCGCGATGGCGGCCCCGTCTCCGCCGACATGGTCGTGAGTGTCGCCGTTGGTCACTCCCTTGGAGCTCGGGGCGTAGGTCGAATCGTGGTTGTGACTCGCCGTCGCAAAGTCGGAGGCGTGTTTCGTGTCCACGGTGTCGGCGTCAACGACGTCCGAGCCGCCGGCCTGATGCGAAGCGGCATGAGCGGCGGTCGGGAGGTTGGCCCAAGCCGCGGCGGAGTAGAGCTTCAGATTGCTGCTGGCCTCACTGTAAGCCAGCCACCCCTCGGCCGGCTGGTCGAAGATCCAGCCAGAGCCGGTGTAGGTGGCGATATTCCAGCCGTAGCCTATCCAGGCTCCGGCAGGCGCGTTCCCCACAATATAGCGGTCCCCCTTAGCCGGACTGACCGGGGGGGCGTTCTGGATCCCTTTGACCGCTTGCTGGAAGGAGTAGCTGCCAAAGTGGGGGATGCGAAAGAGAGACATGAGTGCTCCTTAGAAATTGAACGTCAGGCACTTATAGTCAGCGTCGTAGGTCGGAAGCCGGCCGTCGACGTTGGTCACGTACTTGTTCGTCCCGCTCGGCGCCCCCGAGGTCCCGGCCAGGGCCGCCTTCTGGTCCGACGTCGGGTCGTTGGCGGCGGAGTGAGTGGGGTTATTCAGAGCCAGCTTGCTCTCGACGATCCCCGCGGCCGCGTCGACGTCGGCGTTGGCGACGAGTTTTGAGGCAGCGTCCTCGGCCCCGGCCGTGACGTGCCGGAAGCCGGTCCCGGTCGGGACCGCGGCCCCGGGTGGGGCGGCAAACGCGCCGTCGGCCCGGAGGAAGGTCGTAGTCCCGCCCGGGAGCTTCTTGAGGAGCCCATGCTTCGTGAGGTCGGCATCGAGGTCCGTGGTGTCGTCCGGTGCGGCCAGGTCGTCGAGCTTGATCGCGTCGGCCCCTCCGCTCTGATGAGCCGCGGCGTGAAGCGGAGCCGGCAGATTGCCCCAGGCTGTGCCGTTGTAGACCTTCAGGTCGTCCGTGGCCTGGCTGTAAGCGAGCCATCCCTCCGCGGGAGTGTCGAAAAGCCAGGTGGCGGCCGTCCCCGTAAAGGTGGCGACCGCCCAGGCGTGTCCGGCCCACTCGAGCGTAGGCGTGTCGCCGACGATATAGCGGTCGCCCTTTACGGGGGTTCCCGGCGGGGCGTTCTGGATTCCCTTGACCGCCGGCTGCCAGGAAAAACTCTCTACGACCGGAACTCGATAACTTGCCATTTTATCCTCCCCCTTAGCCTTTGATGACCACTAAGGCTTTATAATCAGAGTCATAATCGCCAGATAAAGACCCGGAGTGAGTGTGGCCGACCAGGGCGAAGGCCGAGGCGTGTTGGCCGTCGAGCGTATCGGCGTCGATGGCTCCCGCGCTCGAAATCGCGCCGGCCTTGTGCGTTCCTCGAGGGACGTGGTGCTCCACTCCAAACATCGAAGAAAGACGGGCGAGGCCGAGCTCCTCGAGCTTCGCGGCCACGATCCGCTGCACGTCGGCCTTCGTCAGTTCGCTCATGCCGCCTGGACCCCCTGGCCCTTTTCTCTCTGGATGAAGACCGAATTGATGCGGGACACCTTAACCTTCGACGTCTCCGAATTGACGAACCGGAAAGAGAAGGCCTTGCCTTGGATGGCCATGTCGAGCCTGGCCCTGATGGTGTCCCGAAGCTCAGGGTCAGCCCCCGTCGGCGTAGTTCCGACGAGGGTCTTATCCCACGATGCCGTCCCCTCGAAGTTCTTGTAGATCCGGAAGCTCATGGTGCTCGATTCGGGGAGGAGGTGGTCGAGGAAGGTCCTGAAGATCTTAACCTTGACCGGCGTCGTGAGCCATCCCGTCTGCACGTCCATCGTGATCCCTACGCCGTCGTCGGTCGAAACCGATTCGTCGACGCGGTAGAGTGAGCCGGCCGAGGAGCCCTGAAGGAGAGCTCTCTGGCCGAGCGCGTAGTCGGTCAGGTTCATCGCCGTCGGGTTATGGCCGTAAAGGTCGAGGCCAAAGGTCCCGCGGAGGTAGTTGAACACAATGACCGTGTCGGGCTCCGTGTTCGTCCCGGTCGGGACGGCCAGGCGGTATTCGCCCCTCTCGACGTAGTTCCCGGCGACGCACTTGTGGATGGCCGCCGCGTTGATGCTGGCCAGCGTCGTCCTGACCTTCGCCGAGATGGGGAGCTCGGCCTGGGCGAGGCCGGCCGGGGTGAGAATCTCGATCTTCTTGTGGTTCGACAGGAAGATGAGCATATCCTTCCCGCAGGGGACGGCCGTGCCAACGGCCCCGAGGCCGATGTCCGCGACGATCTTGTCGATGATGTAGCTGTCGCCGGACCTGGCGACCTTCCAAATGGAGGCCGACTTGAAGGCCCAGAGCTCGTTATCGAACTCCATGACCCTCAGGACCCTCCCGGCTTCCCGCTCACGGAGCATGACGTTATAGGTCAGGTCGAACTGCTCAGGCGTGTCGAGGCCGGACGGGAAGAGGAACTCCTCATAGCCGAGGATCCCGCCGACCCAGAGCCGGCCGTCCCACGTCTCAATCGTCGTCCCCTCGGGCGGCCTCGAGTTGCCGTAGCTCGCGTCGCTCCCGAGCGCGGCGTCGTTGGCGTTGTCCGTGGCCGTGGTCGTCGTGTTGTCGGCGATCTCGCAGAGCCACTTTTGGACCGCCCCGGCCGCGGCGGTTCGGTAGAGATACCGGGCCGTGACGTTGGGGTCAGGCGAGATCGGGATGCTCGAAAGGCTGACAGACTGGCCGGCGATGACCGTGACCGAGGCCGAAACAGGGGAGGGGTTCGACTCACAGGGGTAATTGCCTCCCCGGACGAAGGTCACGACGTAGGAGTAGACCCCGGCGATGTCCCCGGCCGAGCGGTAGAGGTAATAGACCAGGGCCGACCCCGTCTTCACCTCCCATTCGAGGGTCGAGTTGATGTCATAGGCGACGCCAGAGGCCTCGGGAACGTCCTTGTCAATCCCCACCCTGACGAGGGCCGTGGGAGAGACGGCGAAGGTCCCATAGACGACGATGTAGTAGATGGACCCATTGACCAGCGTCGGGGCCGTCCCGGTGAAGGCAAGGTCCTTGAGGGCAAACGTGGGGAAGGCGTCGAGGGTCGAGACGTCGATCTCGGCCGAGGCCTGGCCGACGATGTTCGTCGAGGAGTTCTTTGATCCGGACGTTCCGGCCTGGGACTTGTGGATCTCGACCCAGATGTTACCGACAGGCGCCCCCACCTTGGACAGGTAGAGCCTCACCTTCGTCAGGGGCCCAGAAAAAGTGGCCACGAAACCCTGAGCGAGGAGGGTCTGGGCGGCCGTCTCCCGAAGGCCGTTATAGGTGCGGAGGTGCGTCTCGTCGTATGTCGCCGGCTTTTTGTCTTCGGCTCGGCCCAGGACCTTGAAGCAGTAATCCTTGGCCAGGACCGCCGACCAAACCAGGCTGCCATTGATGGAGAAGCCCTCGCCGTCCTCGTAGCCGGCAAGCTGCCCCCAGACGACGTGCTTAGTGGTGTCATAGGGGAAAGCCCCGTAGAGCACGATGTAGTAGGTGATGCCCTCGAGGAGAGAAGGGGCCGCTCCTGAAAAGACGAAATGGGCCGTGCTGAGATCGGGGACAACGGCGAGAGTGGCGGGGTCCACTTCATCCGACGGCTGGCCGACTATCGAGGTCGATTCGCCCTTGGTCGCCGACGTGCCGACCTTCGAGCTGTGGACCTCGACCCAGACGTTGCCGACCGGAGGAAGCCCGAGAGGCTTCTTGGCCCCAAGCGGGAGCTCGATCTCCGTCAGGCTGCAATCCTTCGGTGCGATGAACGACTGAGACAGGATCATAACGCTGGCCGAGCTTCTCAGCGGGACGAAGCTCTCAGTCCCCGCTATGCCGAAGGAAACCAGCTCCTCCGGCGTTCCGAGGGGGCCGCTGACCTCGAAGACCAGGTCGACGTTGTCATTCGGGGCCCATGCCAGGCTGCCGTTGAGCTCGTAATATCTTCCGTCCAAGTAGCCGGGGGTCGAGGAATCGAAGCCGGCCAGCACGAAGGCCGACGAGCTCACGGCAAAGTCGCCGTAGACCACGATGAAATAAATGCTCCCGAGAGTGACGCTCGGCTTGGTCCCGCTGAATGTGAAGACGATGGAGGCCAGGGTATTGCTGAGCGTGGAGACGTCCACGTTGGCCGAAGCCTGACCGACGATGCCGGTGGAGGCGTTCTTGGTCGCGGAGGTCCCCGATGTCCCGCTGTGGATTTCGACCCAGATATGCCCCGTCGGGCTTCCGATCTTGCGGAGCGAGAGCTTGACCTGGGCCACGTCGACCGTCGACTCCGCCCTGAAGCTCTGGGCCAGAAGCGTCCGGGCGGCGCCCTGCCGGAGCTCTCCGAGGTGGTCGACATTCGTCTCCGGGTAGCTGTCTGCCAGGATCTCGCTGCCGGACGAGACGGGGGCCCCAACGGGGGCGTCTACCGGCGCGTCGAGGCCCGGATAGAGCCCGACACCGGCCCTGAGCATGATGGGCTTCTCGTAGCCGGCGACGAAGGTCAGGCCCTTGTATTGCGCGACCTGGACGGGGGAGGCAGCCGCCTTCGTCGGAGTGAAGACGGAAGACCAAGCCCCACCGCTCTTCAGCTGAATGTCGTCGTTGAGACAGGCCAGGAGTTTCGTCTCCTCGCTGTC
This sequence comes from Candidatus Aminicenantota bacterium, assembly GCA_963743205.1. Classification (GTDB taxonomy): domain Bacteria; phylum Acidobacteriota; class Aminicenantia; order Aminicenantales; family Saccharicenantaceae; genus RBG-16-66-30. The sequence goes on along the minus strand of CAVUOW010000004.1, from coordinate 668,693 downwards.
GTTGATGCCGTAGGCCCCGAGGATCCGCTTCCCGGTGAACGTGGCCAGCTTGACCGTCCCTGGCCGCCGCTCGAAGCTCTTGCCGTCGTCGCAGACCCGGGCGTTCTGGAAGCGGAGAAAGTCCGTCGCCGGGACCTTGTCGGGAGGAGCGGCCTGGTTCAGGGAGCCAGAGAACTCCTCGAGCGTGAACTCGTCACGGAGGGTCAGGACCGGCGGCCGGCGGTTGTAGCTCATTTAGAACGCCCAAGGTCGAAGATCGTCCTGGCCGGGATCAGGATATTGAGCCTGGCCCCTGGGACGCCGGAGAGGTTCCAGGCGATGTCGTGCATGATGGCGTACTTCTGGGCCTGAATGTCCGCAATCGACCGCTCGTTCACCGGGAGGCAAGTCTCCGCGGCGTCGTAGGCGATGAGGGAGTGCGCTACGGAATCAAAGCCGGGGGTGGCGATGTTCGGGGCGACGTCCGAGGTGTCGTGATTCAGGTCGGGGTACTTTATGACGTAGACGACCTTATATCGGTCGGTGAGTGTCTCTTTGGGGGGAGGGGAGAACTCGACGAATCCCTCCTTCTCCTGGCCCCACATGATCGCGTCGAGGTTCGCGGTGTTGGAGATAAGGGCCAGGTCCTCGCTGTTCGGAGTGAAGAGGAGCGGGAGGCGATCTTCGGTCGCCTTGTACCGGATGATGTCGGCGATGGCCAGACATCGGTGATGGCGAAATCGGTGACGATGGAATAGGACGCTTTGCCGGCCGTGCTCGGGACCAGCTTGTAGGACCGGAACTTCCCGGGGAGGAGACTCGAGAGCGCGAGAGTGATCCTGTCCTTCGACGAATTGATGAGTGTGTCGAGCTGGGCGTCCGTGAACGTCCCGTCCGGGTAGGGGTCGGGCTCGTCGATGAGCGTCCTCAGAAGGGTCCGGATCTCGAGCCTGTTCATGTCGTCCCCCTTAGGTGAAGATGATCTTGGTCTTGAACTGCCAGAGCTTCTTGAAGAGCTCTGTCATGGCCTCGTCGCGGCACTTCCGCGCCCGGAGGATTTTGATTCTCTCGACCTGGTCCATCGCGTCGCAGAACTTTTCGACCGAGAACCCTTCCGCGCCGTAGAACTTATCCTTCTCCTTCAGGGTCTTGCCGAGCGTCTCGATGACCCTATTGTCGAGCTCGATGGCCCTGCCGTTCTCGTCCTCGAGGGTGAGCTCGATGACGTAGTGCTTCCCAGAAACGGGGTCATACTCAGTGATCCCGTCGACGTGGCGGGGGAAATCCTTGACGATGACCCACTTATTCCATTTCGGAAACCAGCGAGGGTAGAGTCCGGGGACCAGGTTGCTGATCTGCCGGGCGATCTCGGGGTTCGGCGTTCTTTCCACGGCGGCCTCCATGAGAATCCCGGGAGGGGGTGCGGCCCCCCTCCCGGTGAGATAATTTCGCTGATGACGAAGCCTCGGTGATGTCGTCGAGGACGAAGCCGGCGCCCCTCCGCATGGGCGTTCCAACGTTGGAGAAGATGTGGCCCTCGGCCGTAAACTCGTTCTTTCCGGCGACCTTCTGCAGGATCCCGCCGGCGTCACCCTTCTCCCAGGTGATCTCCTGACCGACCTTGGTGACGTAGAGGTTGAGCATCGCCTCGTCGATGCCGTAGAGCCGGTTGTCGGGGACGAAGCGATCGGGGACCATCGGGATCAGCTTGCCGTCGTAGTTGAACGGCAGCCCTTCCCAGCCGCCCCAGAGAACCTTCTGATTGGGGAGCTCCTTGTAGGCGAGGAGCTTCGAGGCCCAGGACCGGCGAACTCCGTGCGTGGTCAGAAGGACGCTCGGCTTGCAGAAGCCCTCGACCTCGTCGAAGCACTTCTCGATGAGGATTTCCGAGATGTCCCGGTGAACCCCGGCGGCGCCGGAGTTAACGTAGCACTTCCACTCGGGGTCGTTGGCGACGAGGACGCCCTGAAGTCCGGCCACGGCGTTGGGGGCCGGAGGGTCGGTGGCGCGGATGATGCCGTCAATCCCCATCATTTCGCCGAGGCCCGCGCCCTCGGTGGCCGTGTAGGTGTCCTCGAGCCGGATGACGGCGTCGTTGTCGCACGAAATGGCCGCGGTCAGCGTGATCTGCGTCGCGGAATCGACGGACAGGATCTCGACGCTGTCGGCCTGTTTGACCCCGGCGGCGTAGATGTCGAGGAGCATCCCCTTCTTGAGGAACTTCGTCGCGTTGGCGTAGAGGGGATGGTCGACGACGACGACAGCCGCGGCTACGACCGCGCCGTTGACGGTGGCGAGGATGCCCGAGCCGTCACCCATGAGCTGCCGCGAGAGGTCGTCGGACAGATTGATGAAGAGGCCTTTCTTCTCGAACTCCTGGGGTCCATAGCGCCCCGGCCTTGGCCGCCAGCTCGAGGCTGAAGCCATCGAACTGCATCGAGAACATCTGCGACCGCTTCATGAAGACGAGGTGGAAGCCGGGCGTCGAGGACTTGGCCACAGGATAGGACGAGTTCGAGGAGGCCCTGGTCGACGTGCCTCCGGCCGTCAGCATTTTCTGCTTGGCGTAGAGGCCGTGGGCCTCGATCTTGTCGCTCTTCTTGATCCGGTCCCAGAGCTTCGAGAGCGAACTGACTTCCGCCAGTACGCCCTTGCCGAGGAACTCGTTGAAGAGCTTTTCTTGCTCTTGGATAGTGAACATGAGTTAAGTCTCCTTGGTTAGAATTTGGAGGACGAGCCTCCCTTTGCAGCCTGATCCCGCTTGAATCGCTCGATGGCGTCGGTGACGCCCGTGATCGGCTGCTTCACCTCGGCGGCAGCGTCCTTGCCGACCCCTCCGGGTCCGGCTCCGGCAGGGGACCCCACAGGGGCCGCGTCTGCCTCGCCCTTCTCCTTGAGGTAATCGGCGATGACCTGCTGACGCCTCTTCTCGGGGAGCGGAGCGGTCATGAGGTAGTCGGTCTCCTTCTCATGGGCCGCCTTCATCGCGGAAGCGACATCGTGCAGAGGCTTCCCGGTCTTCTCTTCCTGCAGCTCGAGGAGCTTCCAGACCTCCGTCTCCCGGGCCGCGGGAAACTCGGTCTTCTTCGCCTCGATCTGCCCTTTGAGATCCGCGTAGGCCTTGTCGATGCTCTCCTTAACGAAGAGGCCGGCGGTCTTCTTGACCTCCTCCTCCGTCTTTTTGACTCGCTCTCTCAGCTCCTTCACGGCGGGGTCGGTGTAGACGTCGTCTTCGGCGTCCTCCTTCTTCTCGGCGTCGGGCTTCGCGCCCTCCTCCTTGATGATGAGCCGACCTTCCTTCTGGGCGCGGTCGAGCATCTCGATCACGGCCAGCTGGTCGTTGAGAAGCTTCTCCTTGGCGTTCAGGGCCTCGAGCCGCTGGCTACCGTGGTAGCCGATCTCGACGTACTGCCGGACCTTCTTCAGATCCGACTCCGTGATGTCCTTCCCGTCGGCCTTGAAAGTGAAGGGCGATTCCTCGCCTTTTTCATTCACCAGCTTCAGGGAGATCTCCTGACCCTGGCCATCCTCGGTCTTGCCAGCTTCCCCACCTTCGGCAGCGGGAGTGCCTCCGGCCGGGTCGGCGGTTTCCTTTTTGGCCGCGGCATCGGCTTCAGTTTGCTTCGCCGCAGCGGCCGCCTGGTCCTGGCTCTGCTGAAACATACTGATAGCTTCGCCGACGCCGGAGGGCGACTTGGCCTGTTCCGTTGTCGCGTTAGCTTCGAGTGTCATGAGAAAACCTCCTATGCCTTGTTTGCTTTGATGGACCCTTTCGGGCCCTTTGTGGGCTCTGCCTTGGCCGGCAGCGCGGCCGGGTCTTCCGGATCCTCCTCTGTCTCGGCGGCGGGAGCCTCGGACTCCGCGGGCTTCGGCGTGACGACGGGCGGGAAGAACCGATCGGCCTCGGGGAACGGGATCAGGACGGCCTTGTCCCTGACGTGGTAGGGGATCCGGCCAGCCGCGACGGCGGCCTGGATGAGTTCGTGGGTGTAGCCGCGGTCCTTCAGCTTCTCAGCTGCCTCTTTGACGGTCAGAAAGGTTTGGATCATGTCTGTCTCCTCTTGGATTTATTCAGCTGCCCCCTGGGCTTGCGCTACGAGGGCCGCGATGACCTCGGGTGGGACTCCGCCTCCGACTTCGCCTCCGGGGACAGCCATTCCGCCGGGGGTCGGCAAGGGCATGGCCGGCTCTTCCGCCGGCAGGGGGCCGGCGCCGACCGCCGGCGCGGGTTTTACCGGGACGGGTTTCGGGGCGGTCTTTGCCAGGAAATCCTTGTGCTCATTGAGCCGGTCGATGATGAGTCCCTGGACCTTCCGGTCGAGGCCCTCATACTCCTCGGATTTCCTGTAATCGTTGAAGAACTTGTAGCAGAACTCATGATTGTCGGACGGATCAGCCGGGATATATTCCCCGGTCGTGACCATCTGCTCGATGTGGCGAGTGCATTGATACTCGTCGACCTTGTCCTCTTGGAGGAGCCTGTCCATGCCCTTGAAGCGCATCATTTCGAGAGCCGTCTTGGCGTCGATGGCCCTCATCTCGACGAGCTTGATGGCCACGTCCTCGCGGTGCTTCCGCGTGGTGAAAATGTCGACGCCGGGGACGACCATGATGTCGGTCGCATCGCGGAGGTCCGAGCCGATGAAGGAGCGGACAGCCGGCATTTTGCCCTTCCCGGTGTTCTTGATGAGCCGGGCTTCCTTGTAGTGCTTCTTGGCCAGGGCCAGGCGCGTCCTCATACAATGGACGAGCTCGGAGTCGATGGTGATAAGGCCCGGCTGCATGACCGACGAGTCTGCCGCCCTGAGCGACTGGAAGAGCTGGTTCGACGGCCGAGAGCCGTACTTCGGGATCTGGCCGTAGGACGTCTTCCTGACCGACGTCTCCGTCTCGAACTCGGCCTCGAGAAGCTGGGAGTAGCCGATGCTCGAATCGGGGAGGGAGGGCGGGTTCTGCCAATAGGGCTGGCCGACGCGGGGATTGAACGTGATGAAGTCAACGCCGCCCATGCGCTTGAACGCCTGTTCGTCGCCGGGGCGGAGCGATCCGAAGGGGATGAGGCCCTTGGCCCGGAAATCCTGAAAATACTCGTCGACCATAGAGAGGTGGCGGTTGATCTGCCGCTGGCCGGGCTGACCGATGGCGACGTGCGATTCGTGAAACTGCGTCCCGAGGATGGGGATGCCGGTCCCGAAATGGGCGTAATTGCACTTGGCGTCTGGCGTGGGGTTCGGGCCGTCGTAGAGGATCATATCGTTGGCGATGACCTGGAAACGGCCCTTGGGGTTCTCGGCCGACGCGAACTCCCAATACTCGAGCCGGACGGCCGAAGGTTCCTTCGGCGTGTCGATGCCGTGCCGGGTAAGCCGGGCTTGCTCGAAGCCCTGGAAGGGCTCGTTTGTGATGGAGCCCTTGTCCAGCTTGAACTCGGCCTCGATGTTCCGGGTCGGGACGCGCTTCCCCTCGACGGCGAACCGCCACTCTTCGCGGCTCATAGCGTGAGGGTCGGGGCGGAAATTGAACGGGTAGACGACGCCGAAGTCGAGGTCGCCCTTGGCTACGACGGCCCCCTTTTTCGACCAGGCGAGGCCCGAAAGGTTCCTGTTCCACCACTCCTTCCAGTAGCAGTTGCCGAGGATAAGCATGATGAGCTTGGCCTCGCTGATCTTGCGGTGGAAGTCGCGGTCGTGATTGGACTGTTCGATGACGATGGAGCCCACGGCCGCCGCGCGCCGGTCATCGGCTTCCTCGGTCGCGGCGATAGTGTAGAACTCATGCTCCATGATGAGGTCGCCGTGCTGCTGGCGGATCATCGGAAGGATGCGGTTATAGACGTTCTTGACCGAGCGGTCGATGAGCGGCGTCACGTCGAACCACTCGGAGTTCTTCTTGCCGGTGACGAAGCCGTACTGGTCCCCCTCGAACCAGCGGATATACTCGTCCATCTTGTTATAGAGGGCCAGGAAGGGGTGATTCGACCATTGTTCCAGAGCCAGCTCGAAGGACTCCTTCATCGGCCCCTCGGCCTTGTTCCCCTTGATCGGCTCGAACCTGTCGGCCACGTCAGAACTCCTTTACCCTGCCTCGGATAGCCTTCTCCTCGGGGGTCAGGGGCTTCTCGGGCTTTTCCTCCCTGACCTTCTCGAGGACCTTCTTGTTGTGCTCGACCTCGAGCTCATGACCGTCGCGCCAGTAGTGGTATTCCTCGAGACTCTTGGAGGCGAGGCGGAGGTGGAGGTCCTTTGTCTGGCCTGGTGGGTCTTGACGAGGAAGACGATGACCGCGCAGAGGGCGAGGACGATGATGATGAGAGCGATGGCGAGTCCGGTCATTACAACATCCCCCTGATCTGTTGTGCCGGCGTCGGCCGGAAGGCCTGGCCGCGGCGGTCCTTCATGATCTGAGCGGCGAACTCATTGAGCCGGGCGGTATCCGCGTCCGGCACCTCGACCTTCTTCGGGATGAGCCGAATGTCGAGCTGGTGGGCGATGGTGTCGAGGATGCCCGTCTCCTGGCCCTTCTTGCCGCGGCGGTAGTTGAGGATCTGGTCCTCGTATTTCTTGAGCCCCTCGAGGCTCACGAACTTGCCCGTCTCGTAGAGCCCTTGGAGCGGGAGGATGCGGTCGTCGCGGGTCCGGCCGAGCAGCCGGAGCGGGACGAGCGGGATGTCGGGCCTCTCGTTCTGAAGCTCGGTGACGAGGTAGATTCCGTATTTTTCCCACTCGACGCCGACCTGGTCGTAGGGGCGGCCCTGGTCCCGGGCTTCGTCGTGCCTTTCGCAGACCTTCTTCTTGAGCTCGAGGACGTCGACCTTGAAATCGTCGGCCCAGACCAGGTGGCCGATGCCGTCCTCGTTCCACTCCACGTCCGACATGGCCGTAGGCGTCGACTGAGCGGAGGTCGTGCCGGAGCAATCGACGACGAGGTTGCGAGAGAAGAACTTGGGACGCTCGGTGAAATGCTGGATGAGCCGGCGCTGGAAGACCTGTTCCTCGTCCGAGACGATCTGGCCCTCATACATTCGGGAGTAGAGGAGGGACCCCATCTTCCGCCGCTTCCGGGCGAGATAGCCCTCGTCGAGCCGCTCGGGGAAATTGAGGGCCCCCTCGGCGTTCCGGACGAAGCAGGAGAAGACGGAGTAGCCGGTGTCCGTGACGAAGACGGCCGGGCTCTGGCGATGGAGCTTCTTGTAGTCGAACTGAGCGTCAGGGTCGAGGATGACGCCGGAGACGTCGTCCGGCTCCCAGGGCGTCTCGAAGACCCACTCCCAGGCGTTCTCGGCCATGAGCGGCTCTTGCGACCGCCACCTTCTCACGGCCCACTTGCGGAGGTCGGCGGTCGTGGTGTTGACCTCGTTCATGATGTTGTCGGACCAAATGCCGGCGTAGTGGCGGCCGGTGAGGGTTTTCCGTAGGGAGCCGACGTCGATGCCGACGCGGCCCCATCGGATCTGATCGGAGTTCCAGGCTTTGGCGTCCGTCGGCTTCGTCGGGATATGGCCGGCGAAGAAGGCTTGGATGAGCTCGTTGGAGAGGATCTCGTTCTCGATGATGGTGATATGCTCGGTCGAGAGCGTCTCCTCCCCGGTGATGATGCCAAGCAGGGCCTCGTCGTCGGCGTAGGAGTGCTTGAGGAACTTCTGGGCCATCGCCCCGCGGCCGATGGTCGACTTGAGCGAGTCGCGGCTCATGAGGAGGAGCTTCTGGGCGTTGGGGTCGGTTTGCAGCCAGTCACAGAGCATCCGGTGGATCCGGTTGAGGTCGTGATATTCTTTCTTCTTGCCGTGGCGGAGGACGAAGGTACACATGAAGAACAGGTCCTCGAGGGTCATCTCGATAAAATCCTTCGGAGACCGGATCTCGTCGGGGAGATCGAAATTCGCTTGGAGGTGAGCGACGAGAGCTTCCTGGTCGCGCTTCTTCATCGGAGCATATCCCGGTTGAATTTCTGGGCGGCGAACTTACGAAAGTCGTGGTGGTAGATGAACTCGCGCCAAAACTGCTGCCGCTTCTGGGAGGTCTTGTCGGCCATGAGCTTATCGGTGCGACGGATCACTCGCCAGGCCGACCTGAGCCGGCGAAAATACCACCAGACCCTAAGAGCCTTGAACGCCCGTCTCAACGAGGGCCTCCTGTCTCATGCGTTTGAATTTGGCGAAGGCGACTCCGTCGTCGGCCGTGAGCTGAATCGTGACGGTGCGATTGTCGATCGACTTGTGGATCTTCGTCTCCGGCCGGAGGTCGTGAAGGTCGATGGCTTCCTTCAGGAACCGGGCGATGGCGTTGTAGTCCTTGGGGATCATGATGTAGCCCGTCTCCGGGTCAATCCGCGGCTCGGCCGTCGGATGCTCGGCCTCGAGCCCCTCGGCGATGACGCCGGCGATCCGGTCGTAGTCGACCCCGGCCTTGTCGAGGGCCGCCTTGATGCGCTCCCTGATGAACGGCTTGGCCAGGACGTTGTCGATGGCGGCCCCGGCGTTTGGGCCAGGCGCGAAGCCAGCGTTTTCGGCACATTCTCGCTTCTTCGAGGGGTCGAGCCCCGCCTCGATAAAGTTCTTGAGGCCCTCCCGCTGACGGAGGGTGAGGAGCCGCTGTTCGGACCTGGGGATCTTCCCGAGAAGGCCCTTGTGCTTGAGTTCCTCCCGCTTCGTCTGGCCGCCGGGGTAGGTCCCCTTGCGATGGTCATTCGCGGCCATCATGACCGGGGTCCCGTCCTTCGCCTTGACGACCTTCACGTTCACTTCCTCATGACACATTCCGTAGTGGCCATTCCTAGCCTTGCGTCTACATCTGGCGCACGTTATAGAAATCTCCGCAATCCTTGATTAATCGACAATGCCGGCTTGACTTTGGTTCCCGGATTACCGATATATGGGGAAATGAGCGAAGATAGAGCACCCTACAAACCCATCACGAAGGTCGAAAATATTACAGAAACGGACCGGATGAAGAGGGCCCTCGAGGTTCACAAGAACTGGATTTGGGGCGACGGGCTCGAGATCGCCAAGCTCCGGACCCGGATGAAACACCTCGAGCAGGACCAGGCCGAACTCAAGGACTTCATGAACCGGATCCTAGCCAAGAGCGACAACTGATGGGGGACCTGACCCTAGCCCAGGCCAAGAAGAAGGCCACCCAGGCGTTCAAGGAGGCAGGGGAGCTCGTCCGGTCAGGGAAGATTACCCCGCGCAACGTCAGCCGCGAGCTCATCGACATCTATTGGGGCATCTACCACCGGCTCGGGATGAAGGCCAGGGTCGACTTCGACGCATGGTTCAAGGCCGAGCATGATAAGGCCGGCAAGGAGCTCGGGGCGAAATAAGCCGCTACTCGACCAATGAGGAGATCCTGGCGATAAATGGCCGAAGGGGAAAAATGAATATCAGATGGACGCCACGAGACAACGCTCTCATTCGCAAATTGCGGACGGAGAGGGTTGCCCGGATATACAAACGACAAACCCGGGAATCGCTTAAGTCCGCACCATGTTTAGCTTGCGATAGCGACGGCCCCGGGGAAATACATCATCTTGACGGAAATCATTCTAACGACGTTCCAGAGAATATGGTCAAACTCTGTCTTAAGTGTCATAAAATTAATCATCGTTACGGGCCATTGAGCAAATCGAAAAGGCTGCCGGAGAAATACTGCCTCGTCCCCATCATGGCCGAGGGCAAGAAAATGGGGGAGCTCGTCGTCCTGGCCGACTGCCGAGGATTGTTATGACCCGCAGTTTTGGGCTAGAATCTCCCTAGCGTCTATTTGGGAGGCCTAGGTGGCAGGCAATACTCTCTATTACGGCGACAACCTCGAAATCCTCAGGCGGTATATCCTCGACGAGAGCGGCGCCCGGGCCTGGGCGGCAGGCGCCGATAAATAATTTTCTCCCATGAGAATAAAAGGCGAATTCTGCGGTCTTTATCTTAGGAGGGGCCGATGAGTCCTATGAAGAGACTATCAAATGGGGCAACCAACTTCTGCGCTTCGAAGCGAGTGGGAGCAGTCTATTCAATTTTGCTTTTCATCCTTTTCCTTAGCCTTATGGTTTCTCCTGCCTATTCACAAATAAGCGACCTATTCAAGCCTAAGTTGAGCATTAAGCTCACCGGGGGGTTCGGTTCGACCGCTATCGGAGATATGAATACGATCTTGGCGTCATTCAATAACATGCCTCGTTTTCAAGAATCGAGGGCGAATTATCCGGATCTCATCTCCGGGGAGATAAGAACTCTTAACACCAGAATCCTCGATTCGTACTTAGAGCTAAGATTGGATATTAGCCCAAGAATTGGCTTGGCCATCGGGACATCGATGCCGTATCAAAGAAGTAATGAGGGGACGATCGATTGGACGATCCCAGAAGGCCAACGCCATTTGTTCACCCTGCGGCCGAAGATCCAAGTTGCCCCGCCTGTTTTATGGAGTGTCTATTTTGGGCTCCTGAACAGCTCAAGGCTGAACCTTCAGTTGTGTGTCGGCTCAGGCCTGTATCCGGCGAAAATCTCTGAATACTACAGACTCGAGGTTTTCCCTCCCGGTTTTGAGTCTGCTTGGGGCGCGCGTTATTGGGAAAGCAAATACTGCTCCGCGGTCGGAGTTCATGGCGGAATCGAGCTTGACTACCATCTAACAAAGGCCTGGAGCTTGGTTCTGGAAACTCAAATGAGATATGCCCAAATCAGCGACTTTTCAGGCACTCAGTACAGAGAGGGCGAGTCTGGAATAACTGATCGTGAATCTGGTTCTATCTATTATTACACACGTCTAGAGTTCTATACGGGCAATCGCTATGCAGATATAGAAGTCATGGAACCACCGGGCAACGGAATCGAGATTCCTCGGAATATCAGAAAGGCCACGTTAGACCTCTCCGGGTTCTCGTTCAGAATCGGAATTAAGCTCAGACTTTTTTAAAGGAGGTGGTTAAATTGCGATGAGAGGAAAGATGGGCTTCATGATCTCTCCCTGAGAAGGATTTCCAGCAAAAGAATAGGGGGTTGAAAGTGAAAAGATTATTTATCCTTCTGTGTATTGTCTCTTTGGGATTTGCTTTCTTCATCTCTGCCAGAAGCTCAGTATCGGTTCAGGAATTGCCAACGTTATCTGTTGATGATTACGTGCCGAACGAAGTCCTAGTCAGGTTTAAGGAAGGCACGGCGGACGCTTCAATCAAGACTGCTATCTCCTCGGTACAGGCTAATGTTATCACCTTTACGAAGCAAACGATTTTAGCAGCCGATTGGAATTCCGTTTCACGGTCTCAATTGTCGTTCCTCAACGATCCAAAGCTCCTTCATATCAAGGTTCCTGAGGAGATTGGCATTGAGAAAGCGATATCCATTCTGAAACAAGACCCTCTTGTCGACTATGCGGAGCCAAACGCAAGAACCCATTTCTTTACCAATGACGAGCACTATTCCAAGCTGTGGGGACTGAACAATACAGGTCAGACAGGGGGGACATCGGATGCGGACATTGATGCTCCGGAAGCATGGGACGTTTTCACCGGAAGTTCAGATATAACTGTCGCCGTAATCGATTCGGGCATAAGCTATAACCACGAGGATTTAGATGGAAATATCTGGACCAACTCCGGCGAATACGGAGGCGGGAAAGAGACGGATACAGTTGATAATGATGGCAACGGGTACACTGATGACTGGCACGGATGGGACTTCTATAGCGGAGACAACGATCCAGATGATTATTATTATCCCGTCTTTCACGGTACCCATGTCGCGGGCATCATTGGAGCTCTAGGGAATAATGAGGCAGGAGTAGTTGGGGTTTGCTGGAGCGTAAAAATGATGCCTCTGGTAGCAACCAATGCTGCAGAGTGCACCTCTGCAACCTATTATGCTGCTGATAATGGCGCCAGAGTGATAAGCGCAAGTTGGGGCTTTAGCTCATATAACGAATCTCTGTATAACGCGATTCAATATGCAAGATCAAAAGGGGTTCTGTTCGTGGCCGCCGCCGGGAATAATGGGAATCTTGACAACGATTCTTATCCTTTATACCCGGCTTCTTACAATCTCGATAATATCGTTGCTGTAGCGGCAACAGATCATAATGATAATATAACGTCCTATTCACACTACGGACGGACATCTGTCGATCTCGGGGCACCTGGGGGTTCTAGTGGTACTGCGAGCATATATAGCACGATGCCCTATGATTCATATCAGTATATGTCAGGGACCTCGATGGCAACTCCTTATGTCACTGGCGCTTCTGCATTAGCTCTGGGCAAGTGTCCCGATCTCACCTACAGCCAGCTTAAGTCAAGAATCCTGGATAAGACGGATTATGACTCATACCTGTATAACAAGTGTGTTTCTAACGGAAGGATGAACGCATACAACCTCGTTTATGATTCAGCGGCTCCCAACGGGACTCCCGATGGCCTGAGTTGCACCTGGTACTCTTGGAAAAGCGTATGCATAGGTTGGACCGATAACTCATCCAATGAGATCGGCTTTAGCATTCAAAGGAAGAAATCGGGAGAAGCTGACTTCTCAGGCATTCAAAGTGTCAACGCAAATTCCGGCTATTACACAGACACTTCAATTAACGGCGGGACGATATATTACAAGGTCAAAGCCTATAATATGGCTGGAGATGTTACGAGTAACAGCACAAGCACGACGGTCCCAGCCGGAGTTCCGTCCGCTCCGTCAGACCTGACTGCTGAAGACCCAACCCTAGTACATCACGTTGCGCTCAGTTGGCAGGATAACGCCACAAACGAGCAAGCATTCGTCGTCCAAAGACGATTGTCCGGAGGTGGACAGTGGACTACCGTCGCAACCATAGATGTGGATTTTTATTCCCAATACCCCACGATGTCATGGACCGATACTGGAGTTAACCAGGGCAACTACTACTACCGTGTCAAAGCTACCAACCCCAATGGTTCATCTTCGTATTCTAATGAGCTGTATGTAGAGGTCGAAGGGGACTGACTAGCCAATAGCTAAGCACGGCAATAATGCGGCCCGGGCCCGAGTGGACTTAATTCCCTCCGGGCCTAGGCCCGGGCCGAAGCCGCGGCACCGAGCTTCTCTAGAAGATAGGGCTCGATTTAGGAGATTTACTGATGGAAAGAATTAAATATATTGCGCTCGTCGCCCAACTGGGCGCCTGGTTGAGGAGACAATCAAGAACAAGTTTGAGAAGAATAAAATTGCTAAGGCAGAACTGAAGATCAAAAAGCTCAAGTCTGGGCCGCTCGGAGGCGACCTGCAGCTTGGTGGGATGATCGCCGAAGGCAAGATCGACGTCGTGATCTTCTTCCGGGACCCTATGGAGCCTTTTCCTCATGACGTCGACGTTAAAGCTCTGTTGCGGATGACCGTTCTCTACAACGTTCCGACGGCCTGCAACCGGGCAACGGCCGACTTCTTGATCTCCTCGCCATTGATGGGCGAAGCATATCAGCCAGCGGTGAGGGATTATTCTGATTACCTGAGGAGGCAGATACCGGGATGAGGCGCTGGGCCGGGGCCGGTGGCCGCGGGCCCTGTTTTGAGATAGACGCTCCACGATGGGTAGCGATTTTCGCGCCTCATAGAGAGAGACGCTCAGACGTGGCGGATATTCTCACAGGAATTAAGGGATGAATAAGTTAGATCATGAGGAAATCTGCAGGGCTCTATTTTCTCGGTATCTGAGCGACCAGAAGCCAGGGCTGGTTCCTGACTGGAATCCGTACCCAAACGGGGAGAACGCCCCGCCCGATTTTAGCCTGACTTTGGATGGGGATACGTACTCTGTCGAGGTCACACAGTTCAAGCAGCTAAAAAGATATGAGGGGACGGATGTTCCGGTAAGACAGGCCGAGGCTTTTCGTATAGAGCTTATTAAGAGCCTTGAGGAAAAGGCTATTGCTGAAGATCTCTTGAGGGGAACCTATGACATTCACTTCAATCTCGAATGGCTTATGAAGCCTTCTCGAGAGGTAAGAAACTCTATTAAAAGCCAGGTATTTGAATACCTGAAGGGCTCGATTGATGCTGAGCGAAAGGAACGGAAGGTTCTGCTCTATGAATCCAAGCCATTTTGCGAAATTCACAAGATCCATAGCCAATCAAACAAGATATGTCCCTCCTTTACTGACGCCATCTGGTCAGGTTCCCCCGAAAACATCGGCCACGTTGTTGAAGCGCTAAACACGGCCATTACGACAAAGATAAGGTTACTTGGGACCCCTGGTATTCCGCAACCCTGGATTTTGCTGTTTGGAAACGCCTACCCCTTCGCATCACGAGCGCTATATCTGGAAAAGGCAAGACCACTGCTGGGCGACGATCTTAGACGCTTCCATTCGGTATTCATAGTTCTCGGGCCCGACGAAGGCTTTATGTTCTATTCGCAAGAGGGAAGCTGGACCAACGCCGAGTCGATAGACGTTAATGGCAAAGGTAAGGGGTAGGGGAGAAGGAAAACTTGGGAAGTGATTTTGGAATAGTCCCTGGGAAGGTAGAGGGTTAGACTAGAAAGAACATGAGCCCCCAGAGGAGCACCGAAATGAGAATAGCTAGGTACGCTATAATCTATCTTGCTATCATTTTGCAGTTTGCGGGTCAATGCAATACCTATGCCCAGGATTCCCCACAGGCGAGCTATGTTCCGCCTTGGCAGCTAAAAGGTTTGAAATCCGTATTCTTAGTTGTGGTTGTATTGCCCTGGGATATTCCTAAGAGCTCGGAAATAGGCGATAAGATAGAGAGGTTCGCAAATAAGTTGCTACAAAAAGCCGGACTAGTAACTGGAGGCGATGAACAAGGTGCCGTCCTTTCCATCGTGGTATCCGCAGATAAAATAGAAGAAAAAGCTCTTCAGGGGCGTTTGATTATCCAGGTAAGGACCGAACTCAGTGAGGAAGCGACTTTTAAAAGAGATCCGACTCTGGACAATCCGCACGGCTTTACTACCTGGGATTATGATTCGGTAGAGCTAGTGCGTTTGAATGACCTTGAATCTCGCATCCTGAAGGAAGCGAAGTACCAGGTCGAAGAATTTTGTTCTGACTGGCAGATGATTAAGGAATTAACCTCGAAAAAGCTTGGTCAGAAGATCGAGGGATGGGGAGAGACGCTATAAGGCTTATCGGCTGATCCGATTGGGGAGAGGTTATTGAAATCTTGGGAATGAAAAAATGGATAGTTTGTGGGAAGGTAATCTGTGAAGAGGGGGGCCTCGGTCAAAGTTCCCATAGGGGGGGCCTTCGCTCCTTTTCAGCGATGGGTCATCGGGCCCGGGTCTAGGCCTATTCCGGGGGGATGATTATGGGTCGCATAAGCGTGATTATGTTAACTATAGCCCACAAAGGGACCCTCACTCTCAATTAATATTCATCTTCGACCGATCACCTCGAGCCCTGACCTACTTTGGGGGAGGGCTGCCGCTTCCCCTCAATCAATCCCCTTCAATCATCCCCTCTAATAATCATATTCTTATTCTTTAAACCCTCTACACAATAACCCCTTCCCTTTATCCTTCGACCCTTCGACCTCGCCGGGGGAGAAACTATTTCATTTAAACCTCGGCGGCGTGATGTCAATCTGTTGACAACGTGACGTCCCCAACCGATTATGTATCCGCTATGACCCAATCAACCCTTGAGGGAATCCGGGCCCCTGAAACCGGAACCAGCCGCCGCCGCAAGGCGACGCCCACGGCCGAGCCCATCGCCCGGCCGCTCAATCTCACCCTCCGGATCGCCGAAGCGCGAGCCGTCATCGACCGCGCCGCGCTCTGCTCCTCGACCGAGGCCGCCGAGCGCATCCGGGCCACCATCGGCCGGGCCGACCGGGAAGCCTTCGTCGTGCTCTTCCTCGACCCCAAAAATCAACTCCTCGGGGCGGAACTCCATTCGGTCGGCGATGTCGACTCCTCGGCCATCTACCCCCGCCAGGTCATGAAGTCGGCCCTTCTGGCGAACGCCTCCGCCCTCATCTTCGGCCACAATCACCCGAGCGGGAACCCCGAGCCCTCCCTCTGCGATAGGGAAGTCACCCGGGACCTGGTTTTCGCGGCCCGTACCCTGTCGATCAAGGTCCTTGACCATGTCATCGTCGGCCCCGCCCCTGAGATTTTCTCCTTTGCCGATCAAGGGCTCATCGACGATTACGACCTCATGTTTAACGGGTTCCCCAGATGAGCACACTACGCCCCCGCCGCCCCTGGCGGCTCGTCGTCTGGAACCGGGACCCCCTGGCCGCCCGGAAGGCGACCGGGTTCCTTTACGCCTTCCCCGCGCCGCGCCTCAGCCGGAAGAACCGCGCCGCCTACGAGGCCGCCCAATGGGCCCGGCGCGCGATCCGCGAGGACGGGCCCGGCTACGTCTGCCAATGTTGCCGACGCCGCCCGGCCACCGTCAAGGATATGCGCGAGGTTTACGGGACGCTCGGCCGCTGGCTCGTTTGCGAATCCTGCAACGCCCTGACGGACGCTGGCTTCCGGGCCCGGCTGGCCTACTACGACCGCCACCCCGCCGCCGTCGCCGAGGCCGTCCGGCCCTACGCGGCCGGCCTTACGGCCCGGGCCTACCTCGTCCACCCGACCGACCCCGCCTTGATTGTCATGGTCATCCCCGGGGAACGCGGCTATTTCCCCATCGTCGCCGCCCGGTCGAGCAATCCCCAAGCCGTCGCCGACGACCTCAACGGAGGCCCTCTGGCCCCGGACGTCGCCGAGGCCATGCTGGCCGGCTCGATGTTCGGATGGGACGTCCCCGGCGCCGACCCTCGGACCTACTCGAAGAAGAAGGCCTGACATGAGCCATACACACCACACAACCCCCGCCTTTCCGCGGACCCTTCGGGGGCCGCGGGGAGGCCGCCAGATCGCCCCGACGCCCTGCTCGGAGTGCGTCGCCTTCGCCAGCTGCCGGCCGGGCCCCTGCTCGGCCCCCTTCGGCTGTAATTCCTGGGTCGACCATGACGGCCGGCGCGTTGACCTCGAAGCCGAGGACGCCGCCGCCCGGGCCATGACCGAGGACGACCTCGCCTCGGTCCTCGGGATACTCGAACCCGGGCCGGCCGTCGAGCTGACCGCGGCCGAAGCCGCGGACCTGATGGACGTCCCCGAAGGGATGACCCCGGAGGAGTTCGCCGCCCTCGACCCGGCCGAACAGGAAACCGCCCGCGGCATCGACGGACTGACCCGGCTTCCGGACCCGGCCCTCGACGCTCTCGGCTTCGACGAGTTCAAACTGCCCGACGACCCCGGGCCCCTGTTCAAACGCTGAAGGCTCGGCCCCTTCGGGGGCCGAGTAAAGCGGGGGGCCGGTCCTAACCCCGGCCAAAACCAAACCCGCCCAGGAGTTAACGCTATGACCAAAGACTTTCAGAGGACCGAGCCGCGACAACTCAAGCGGCTCCTGGCGGAGCACTTCCGCCACCCGTTCAACGCTCGCCGCGACCGGGGGACGGCTTCCCATTGGATCAACGTGAGCTGGACCGACGGCCCGACGGACAAGGACGTCCGCGACTTTCTGTTGACGTTCGACGATTCGGGCCGGGACGACATCATGACGGACCTTTGGTGTGGCAGCCAATACACGGCGGCCAGCCGCCACTTTTCGCCGGAGGCCTTTTATTGGGCCGTCGCTCAGGTCGAGCGCGAGTTCGGCCTCAAGGTCAAGGTGACGGACGAGCTCTCGAAATATACGGGGGCCCGGTCCCTGTATATCAAGCGCGAGGATGACGTCCAGATCACCGACCGCGGCCTTTCCTGTCCCTACTACTTCGCCAGCGAACAGGTGAACCGCCGGCTCTATGAAACGGACTTCCGGGGCCTGACCCTACCCGCGGCCCCGCCTGTTCCCGGAACCCTGGCCGTCGAGGCCGGGGCGGAGGTCTGACCATGAAGAAACCGAGACGCGAAGGAAAAACCCGGAAGGTGTGGCGGCAGAAAGCCGCGGAGAAGGCCGCGGCCCGGGAGGCCCGGGAATGGGCGAGGGCGTAATGATCGGGCCCCGCCGCTGGTATATCGGCGTCGACAAGGCCGGCCTATACCGGGCCTTCCGGACCCGGCTCCGGCCGAGCCCGAAGAAATACGGCCGGAAATTCGGATACATCATCGGGCCCTTCCGCACCATGCGGGGGGCCCTTTGGGCCGAACGGTTCGGCATGGGGAATCCCCACTTCACCCACGTCGACGCCGCGGAACGAATCGCAAAACTTTTTGAGGAGGCACACCATGGGAACTATTCTCAATCCAAACCCGATCTGGCCGGCGGCCGCGGAAGACACGACCTTCGGCCCCTTCACCAAGGAGCAGATGACGGAGAACCTGGCCAAGGTCTTTATCGACTGGCAGGGTGACAAGTCGGAGAAGCTGGTCCTCGTCGCCGAGGACGGCCAGCTCTTCACCTTTGGCGGGAACGACCCCAACGCCGTCGCCGTCACTCTCCCGGTGATGATCCGGACCCTGGCCAAGAAGGGCCTTAGCATCTGGCAGGTGACGGACATCTTCCACAACCACAACGACAAGAAGACCTTTTCGCCGACGGACACGGCCCTTCGGAACAACCTCAGGAAGGCCGGCATCAAAGCCAAGTTCCACATCTTCTATCCGGAGACGCGCCGGATCAACACCCTCGACGAGCCGGCCGGGGAGAAGTAATGAGGAGGGCCAAGCCGCTTGAGACTTTCCGCGTGACCTTTTCCCGCGTCGCCCTGTGTGTTAAAATCAGGGCCGCTTCCGCGAAGGAAGCCCGGGCCATCGCCGAAGACTTCGAGGCCCGGGGCGAGCTCGACATGGCCGGCCCGGTGAGCCGGCTGCTACCGGAGGGGCGAGAGCTCGAAAAGGAACCATGCCCGGAAAACGTCGCGCCGTTCGTCACGGACATCAAGGAGGTCCCATGAGCAGGACGAGCCCCGACATCGGGATCCGGCTGAAGCCCGAAGACAAGCAGCTGAAGGCGGAGCTCGAGAAGATGGCCGCGGACCTCGGGGTGAGCCTCAACGCCTACCTCATCCTGGTCCTGAAGAAGCACGTTAAAGCGAAAGCGAAACTTGGAATCTGAACCTGGCCGGGAACTCCGGCCCTGTCCTGCCCGGCCCGGGTCATAGCAAACAGGACGGGGCCTTTTCTTTTTGTGTACGATTTTGTGCCCGGAGATGCTAATTTGGGACGTCTACTGACAGCTCAAGACGCCGGCTTATATGGGGGAAAGCCATGAAACAGGGAAAACACGGAGGGAGTTCGAATCCCTCTCCCTCCGCCATTGTCGCTTTCTTGAGGGGCATCAATGTCGGCGGTCATAAGAAGATCCCCATGGCCGATCTCAAGAAGGCCTTCGAATCCGTGGGCCTCAGGAATGTGAGAACGGTCCTGGCCAGCGGCAATGTCGTCTTTGAGGCCTCGGGCAAGGACCCTCACTTGGACCAGACGATTTCCCGGGGGCTCGAGAAGGCCTTCGGCTTTCCCGTCAAGGTCGTCCTCCGCACGGTCCGCGAACTGAGGACCCTCGTCGCCTCGGAGCCGTTCAAGGGCGCGCCTACCGGTCCCAACGTCAAGCTCTACGTGACGTTCTTGGCCAGACAAGAAGAAGGCCAGTTCCCGCCTTCATCTCCCGTCTCCGTCCGCGGGCTTTTGCATCCTCCGTGTCGCGCCGGGCGAGATCTTCAGCGCCGTGACCCTTTCGCCGGGCGTGGGAACGACCGAGCTTATGGCTTCCCTCGAAAAGACCGTCGGACATGACGTTACGACCCGGAACTGGCAGACCGTGATCAGGCTTGCAGGATCATGAACATGAAGATCGCCAAACCTGCCAAATGGCTTCTCATTTTTTTCCTGGTTGTCGCAGCAGGCGTTCTTTTCTTCGCTATCCGCATGTATCAAGACGACATCAAGGCCCTCAAGGCCTTCATGGCAACTTACGAGGGGTTCGATAAGGCCATTTCCGATCTTTCCCAGAGCCTGGCCGATGACTCTGAGAGTCAAGCCAGCGAAGCGGTTGCCGGCCTGAGCGCCAAAGCCTCTCTGAGGCTCTCTTCGCTGATCAAGAACGACGCCAACCTCATGGACCAGGCCCGCGAGGTCGCGGATCTTGCTCGGAAAGAGATCGAGAGCCTCCGGGCCTATAAAAGAGGAATCAAAACCGAAAATGCCGACGTGGAGGAGCTGGCCGAGGAATACCGGGTCCTTACCGGTCAGAGGAAAGCGGCCTACGCCCGTTTTCAGGAACTCGGCGGAGCGCATTCGTTGAGCGGGGAATAAGAGAAATAGGGGAGAGGAGATTCCATGAGGTCCATGACTGAGAAGCCCGTGAAGCTGACCGATCTTCCTAACGTCGGCAAAACGACCGCGGCCAAGCTCGAGAAGATCGGCATCAAGACCTGCGAGGATTTCCTCAAGCGCGACCCGTACGAGGTCTTCCACGAGTTGAAGACGAAGGTCGACCCGACGCTGTGCCGTTGCGCCCTGGCCGGCATCATCGGTGCCAAAACGGGGGAGCCCTGGCACAAGATCACCAAGAAGACGGCCGCTGAATACGAGCGGCGCCATCCCGGCCACAAGTGGGGCTCTCCCTGCTGACGGCTCCTCTCGCGTTTGGCTTTCCCCCCGGACTCATGCTAGAATAGCGCCACGTTTCCTGACCGCGGAGAGGTGCTGGAGTGGTCGATCAGGAACGCCTGCTAAGCGTTTGCCCTGGCTCAAACCGGGGCCGCGGGTTCGAATCCCGCCCTCTCCGCCATTGATCTCTCCCGCCTTGACTTTGAGTTCATGTTCCCCTAGATTTGGGGGCGGATGTTTTCTTTCCTGGGCATTCTCCGTCCCGCCCCACAATTCCCGACGGAGAGCGAAAGGCCACAGATATGACAATGATGCGTCGATTTCCGGCCGCAATAGCCGTCTTTCTCGCCCTGGCCGCCGCTGCGGTCGGCGTGTCTTGCGCCAAGAAGCCGCAGGGCACTTCTTATGAGACCATCCTGAAGATGTTCGCCGACCCGCCGGCCGAATACCGCAGCGCCCCGCTCTGGGTCTGGAACGACCTGATGACCCGGGACGAGATCAAACGGGAGCTCGAGGATTTTCAGGCCCGGGGCATCGGCGGCGCCTTCATCCATCCTCGTCCCGGCCTGATCACCCCCTATCTCACCGATGAGTGGTTCTCGCTCTGCGCATATGCGGTCGAGGTGGGCAAGGGCCTCGGCCTCAAGATCTGGATCTATGACGAAAATTCCTACCCCTCGGGATTCGCCGGCGGCCACGTTCCCGCGGCCATGCCCGACGCCGCCCGCTCGGGGCTGAGGATGCGGAAGTACGACGGTCCGCCGCCCGCGAAGCTCGACCCCGCGCCCCTGGTCGTCCTGCGCCGGACCCTGACCGGGCTCGAGGACGTCACCGGCAAGCCCCTGTCCGCGGGGCGCGACCGGGCCAACTACTTTGTCTTCGACGTCGTCCGCTCCGCCCCGTCCCCATGGCACGGCGGCTTCACCTACGTCGATATCATGCGCAAGGACGTCACCGAGAAGTTCCTCGACCTGACCCTCAATGCCTACAAGCGCGCGATCGGCAAGGAATTCGGCCTGACCGTTCCCGGCGTTTTCCAGGACGAAGCCGAGATCTCTCCGGCCGGCGGCCGCGAGGCCGTGAACTACACTCCGGCCATCTTCCAGGCGTTCCAGACGCGCTGGGGCTACGATCTCAAGCTGGAGCTCATCGGGCTCTTCGAAGAGGTCGGGAACTGGAAGCGCGTCCGCCACGACTTCTCCGCGACGCTTCTCGACCTCTTCATCGAGAACTGGGCCAAGCCGTACTACGCCTATGCGACCGATAACAAGCTCATCTTCACCGGACATTATTGGGAACACGAATGGCCGCGGCCGCGCACCTCCCCGGACAACCTGGCCA
Organism: Candidatus Aminicenantota bacterium; assembly: GCA_963743205.1. Classification (GTDB taxonomy): domain Bacteria; phylum Acidobacteriota; class Aminicenantia; order Aminicenantales; family Saccharicenantaceae; genus RBG-16-66-30. The sequence continues at coordinate 646,845 of CAVUOW010000004.1, read as the reverse complement.
TGGCCGCCTACGCCCACATGCCCGGCGTCGACATCTTGATGAATGAATACTCTGCCGCTCCGGACGCCCAATTCGGCAACGCCCGTTCGGTCCGCGAGATCCGCAGCTCGGCCAACCAGCGCGGCCGGGAGCGGACGATGTCGGAGACGTACGGCGCCAGCGGCTGGGACCTGACCTTCGCCGACCAGAAGCGGATCGGGGACTGGGAATACGCCCTGGGCGTCAACTTCCTCAACCAGCACCTGTCCTATGCCACGATCATGGGCGCGCGCAAGCGCGATCACCCGCTCTCGTTCTCGGACCATGAACCCTGGTGGCCGCACTATAACACCCTGGCGGACTATTTCGGGCGGCTGTCCGTGGCCATGAGCCTGGGCCAGCAGATGAACAAGATCGCGGTCATCGAGCCGACGACGACGGCCTGGATGTACTATTCGCCGACCGCTGAGACGGATGATTTCCGTGCGGTCGGCACCGATTTCCAGGCCTTCGTCCACCTCCTCGAGGCCGAACACATCGAGTACGACATCGTCAGCGAAAAGACGCTCCAGGAGTTCGGCTCCGTCGGCCACGCCAGGCTGAACGTCGGCTCCCGCTCCTACGGACTCGTCGTCCTGCCGCCGGGCCTGCGCAACCTCGAGGACACGACGGTGACCCTCGTCCGCGATTACCTTATCCGGGACGGCAAGATCGTCTCGTGGGTCACGCCGCCGGACTATGTCAACGGGCTTGCGACCGAAGACCTGCGCGAGCTCCAGGACTCATTCGGCGACCGCTGGCTCAATTCCGGGCCGGGCAGCGGCTTCGACAAGATCCGGCAATACAGCCCTCCCTCGATCGTATTCTCGGGTCTCGCGGCCGGGACAAAGCTTTTCCATCAGCGGCGAGAGTTCGGCGGTGGCCAGCTCCTGTTCCTGGCGAACACCGAGGCCGAGGCGGCGACGGCCGGGACCGCGGCCCTGGCCGGAGGGTCGGTCGAGGAATGGGACCCTTTCACGGGACGGACCAAGCCCTATCCCTTCATGCGCCGCGGGGACAAGGTCGAAGTCGCGTTTTCTCTGCCGGCTAAAGGCAGCCTTCTCCTTTGCGTGAGAGACGAACGGACGAAGCCCGCGGCCGCCCTGACCGCCCCGGCCTGGCAGGACGTCCCTGCTGAAGGGACCCTCAAGGTCGAGCCCTTGGCGCCGAACGTCTTGACGCTCGACTACTGCGACCTCACGATCGCCGGGAAGACCGAGAAGGACCTCTATTTTTATGACGCGCAAAGAAAGACCTTCCAGGCCAATGGGCTCGATCGCAACCCCTGGGACAGCGCGGTCCAGTATCAAACGAACATCCTCGACCGCAACAAGTTTCCCGCCAACTCCGGCTTCGAAGCGGTCTTCTGGTTCCGGGCCGTCAAGGACGACGCCCACGATTTTACGGACCTCAAGGCGGTGGTCGAGCGTCCGAGCCTCTTCCGCGTCTTCATCAATGATAAGGAAGTTCCGCCCGCACCCGGCGAGTGGTGGCTCGACCGGGCTTTTGGCGTCTATCCGATCGGAGCCCGCATCGTTTCCGGAAAGAACAAGATCACGGTCAGGGCCCGGCCCTTCACCATCCACAGCGAGCTCGAACCGGTCTATCTCCTCGGCGGCTTCCGCCTGGCCCCCGCCGCCCGCGGCTTCGAGGTCTGCCCGCCCGTGCCCTTGGCCGCAGGGGCTTGGAATGCTCAGGGGTGGCCCTTCTATAGCGCGGGCGTCCGTTACACGAAGACCTATACGGTCCCGTCAGAGGGCGCCGGAACTTCCTACCGTCTGCGCCTCGGTCCTTGGCTCGGGGCGACGGCCGAGGTCTTCATCGGCGGCAAGCGGGTCGGCACGGCCGCCTTCCCTCCCTTTGAAGTCGACTTGACCGGAGCGCTTGGCCGCCGGTCCGAACGAGGTCTCCGTGGTCGTCTACGGAACGCTCCGGAACACCCTGGGGCCGTTCCACAACGATCCGCCCCTCGGCCGGGCCTGGCCCGGGTCGTTCCAGCAGGGAGCCAAGGGAGGACTGCCTCCGGGTTCGGAATACTCATCGGTCGCCTATGGCCTGTTCGAAGATTTCCAGCTCATCAAGGACGTTCCACGCTGATTTCCTGCAGAGAAAGGCAGAGACACATATGACCCACGCCGTCGGATTCGACAACGCCCATTACCTCGAAGAACAGAAGAAGGCCATCCTCGAACGGATGGCCCGCTTCACGAGCAAGCTCTACCTCGAATTCGGGGGCAAGCTCTTCTTCGATTACCACGCCGCCCGGGTCCTGCCCGGCTACGACCCCAACGTCAAGATGAAGCTCCTCCAGGAGCTCCGCAGCCAGGCCGACTTCCTGCTCTGCATCTATGCCGGCGACATCGAACGGAAAAAGATGCGGGCCGATTTCGGCCACACGTACGATGTCGACGCCATGAAGCTCATCGACGACCTGCGCGAGTGGGGCATCCAGATCCGGGCCGTGGTCATCACCCGGTTCGACAACCAACCGGCCGCCCGCATCTTCAAGAACAAGCTCGAGCGGCAGGGCATCCGCGTCTATACCCACCGCTTCACTAAGGGCTATCCGACCGACGTCGACGTCATCGTCAGCGACGAGGGCTACGGCGCCAACGATTACATCGAGACCGAGCACCCCCTGGTCATCGTCACCGGGCCCGGGCCCGGAAGCGGCAAGCTGGCCACCTGCCTCTCCCAGATCTACCACGAGTACCGCCGGGGCTTGACCTCGGGCTACGCCAAGTTCGAAACCTTCCCGATCTGGAACCTGCCCCTCAAGCATCCCGTCAACGTCGCCTACGAGGCGGCCACGGCCGATCTTCTCGACTTCAACCTGGTCGATCCCTTTCACCTCGATGCGTACGGCAAGGTGGCCGTCAACTACAACCGCGATGTCGAGGTCTTTCCCGTCCTCAAGCGGATCCTCGAAAAGATCACCGGCGGCCCGTCCTTCTACCAATCGCCGACCGACATGGGCTGCAACGCCGCGGGCTTCGGCATCATCAACGACGAGGTCGTCCGTGAGGCGGCCAAGCAGGAGCTCATCCGGCGCTTTTTCCGCTACTCCTGCGAATACACGCTGGGTTTTGTCGAGCAGGAGACCGTCCAGCGGGCCGAGCTGCTGATGAGGGAGCTCGGCGTCAAGCCGGAGGACCGGCGCGTCGTCGTCGCGGCCCGCCGGGCGGCCGAGGAAGCCAAGGCGGGGGGGAAGGGGAACAAGGGCGTCTTCGTCGGGGCGGCGATCGAGCTCCGCGACGGCACGATCGTCACGGGAAAGAATTCCCCGCTCATGCACGCCGCGGCGGCGCTCATCATCAACGCCGTCAAGACGCTGGCCGGGATCCCGGACAAGATCCCGCTCCTCTCACCCTCGATCGTCGAGTCGGTCGGAGCGCTCAAGAAGAGCGTCTTCGGGGCCAAGTCCGTCAGCCTCGACCTGTCCGAGGTCCTCATCTGCCTGAGCATCAACGCGGCCGCCAATCCGACCGCCCACCTGGCCTTGGAGAGAATGAAGGAGCTCCAAGGCGCGGAGGTCCACATCACCCACATCCCGTCGCCAGGCGACGATTCGGGATTAAGGCGATTCGGCACCAACCTGACGACCGACCCCAATTTCGCCAGCAAACACCTGTTGGTGACCTAAGGAAGGACGTCGTGAAGGGGAGCTTTGTCCGGAATTTGAAATCCAAGAACCGCACCTTCAAGAAGCGGCATCCGCTCCGTCGCGCCGCGCTCTTCTTGGGGCTCGCGGGGCTGGCCTACGCGCTTTCGTCGGCCGTGCTGGCCATCGCCGGATCCGTACCGACGGCCCCGGTCATCGCCGGGCTGGACGTCGACAATTACTACGCCTGGCAGATCTTTTTCATTCTGCCGCTCGTCTTCGCCGTCTGGGTCCTGGCCTCGGGCGTGCTTCTCGCGCTCGGCACTAAGGGATGTCACCGGAGCGACGTCCTGGTCAAAGCTTCCCGGGCCTGGGGCGCGCCTCTCTTCCTGGCCTGGGTCCCCTTGGCCATCGAGGCCGCCTTCGCCGTCCTGGGCATGGGCCAGGCGGAATGGGTCGACATCCTGTCCAACCCGGGCGTCTGGCAGACGCTCTATCTCGGGATCTACGCGGCGGCCGCCTTGTGGGCCATCGCCCGTTTCGTCCTGGCCGCACGCACGATCCATAAGAAGTCCTGGCAGACCGCCGTCATGACGGGGCTCGCCGCCTCGGCGGTGGCCATCGGGGTTTTTGTCCTCTTCGTCCGCTGACGAGGAGGCGGTCGAGCCCAAAAGCATGATGGCCGGAAGGGGAGAGAGGATGCCGGAGAGCGATCGCGATCGGGCTGGCGGTCTCGAGATCAGAGAATTCCGGATCGAAGACTACGACCGGGTCATGGCGCTGTGGGCCGAAGGCGGCCTTCCCCTAAAGCCCCAAGGCCGGGACAGCCGTGAGAACATCGCCCGTCAAGTCGAGTTGCCGAATGTCCGGTTCCTTGTGGCCGAGGACGGGCTGGGGGGCCGGGTGATCGGGACCGTGCTCGCGACGCACGACGGCCGCAAGGGCTGGATCAATCGCCTGGCCGTCGATGCCGGCCTGAGGAAGAAGGGGATCGGCGCCCGGCTGGTTCGCGCGGCCGAGGGCTGGCTCGAATCCCAGGGGATGGACATCCTGGCCTGCCTCATCGAGGACGATAACGCCGTCTCCATGGCCGTTTTCGAAAAACTCGGCTACAAAAAGCACCCCGAGATCATCTATTTCGCCAAGCGCAAATATCCGGGCGTTTAGTCGCTCGTGATCACCAGCTTGAACGCGCTGCGGCCGGACGTGTCGGCTGCGGCAAAGAGGCTGGGGATCTCTTCCAGCCTGACCTCGGTCAGCCAGTCTTTGACCTGGAAACGGCCGCTCTCGAGCCAGCTCAGAGCGATGGGGTAATCGCCCGTGGCGAAGTTCGAGCTCGTCGTGATCCGCCTTTCGCTCCCGAGGCGGAGGAAGTTCACCGGGATGTCCAGGTCATGCACGGCCATGTTGACGAGGGTCCCCTTTTTCGCGAGAACCGATAATCCGAGATCGAAGCTGTCCCTGCCGCCGACGCTGTCGAAGACGGAGCCGAAACCTTCGGGGGCGAGGGTCTTGAGCTCGGCGGCAAGGGCCGCGGACGTCTTTTTCCGCGCGTCGACCACGACGTCAATTCCCGCCTTTCTGGCCATTTCGAGGGGACGGTCCGCGATGTCCGTGACCACGACCCGGCTGGCGCCGAGGATCCGCGCGGCCTGAGCGATGCCGTTCCCGGCCGGGCCCGCGCCCATCATCAGGATGGGGCGACCCGGTTGGACTCGGCCCTGGTGGGCGACGTGGACGCAGACAGCCAGGATGTCCATCATCGCCGCTTCCCCGAAGCTCAAACGGTCCGGGATGACGTAACAGCCGCTGCCCCAGGCCGGCACATACCGGGCATACGCCCCGGGATAGAAATCCCGTTTTCCCCAGCCCTGGCCGTGGCCCATGTGGACGGTGTTCGGGCAGAGCTGGGTCCTCCCTGCGCGGCAGTCGGGGCATTTCCCGCAGACCTTCGAGCAGACCGGGGCGACGCGCTTGCCGAGCAGGGGCTCGTTCTGCGGGTCGGCCACGGCCACGACTTCGCCGGCGTATTCGTGTCCGAGGACGATCCCCGGCGGATTGTCGACATGCCGGCCGAGCGTGTGCATGGCCCACGGATTCTCGCCGGCATAGTACCGGAAATCGGAGCCGCAGACGCCGCAGGCCTCGACCTGGACGAGGACCAGGTCCGGGTCGCCGTAGGAATCGATCGGCCAAACCGGGATCTCGCGCAGGGCCAATCGCCGGGGCGCCTCGAGCACCACGGCTTTCATGGCCGCCGGGATGGTTTTCTTTGTGATCATGGCGCTCTTAGACTCCTGAGTATGCTGAAAAACCGCCGTCGATGGGAATGACCGTCCCGGTCACGAAGGAGGACGCGTCGGATACGAGCCAGATGAGGACCCCGGCCAGGTCGTGTGGGGTCCCGAAACGGCCGAGAGGCGTGTGGGCGATGACGGCCCCGCCCCTCGCGGTCAGGCCGCCCGTCTTCTCGTCCGTGAGCAGAAAGCGGTTCTGTTCGGTCAGGAAGAACCCGGGGGCGATGGCGTTGACCCGGATGTGGAGCGGAGCGAGGTGGGTCGCCAGCCACTGGGTCAGATTGGAAACGCCCGCTTTGGCCACGGAGTAGGCCGGGATCTTGGTCAGCGGTCTCGAAGCGGTCATCGAAGAGATGTTGACGATCGTCCCGCCGCCGTGTTTCGCCATCTCCCGGCCGAAGACCCGGCAGGGGAGGAGGGTCCCCAGAAGATTCAGGTCGAGAACTTTACGGAGGGCCGGGACCTCGAGGTCGAAGAAGGTCCTTGAAGTGCCCGCGGCGCCGAGGAGGTCGCCGGGTTCGGCCGTCTCTTTGGACGTGGTCGCCATGGGCGCATTCCCTCCGGCCGCATTGATCAGGATATCGACGCGTCCGAATTCGCGGACGACATCGCCGGCGGCCGCCGCTAGGCTCTTCTCGTCAAGGACATCGCAGGCGACGCCGATCGCCCGGCCGCCGGTGGCCGCGGCGACCCTGGCTGCGGCCTCGCCGGCCGCGCTCTCCCGGATGTCAAGGACGGCCACGCCGGCTCCGTGCTCGGCCAGGGCGATGGCCATGGCCCCGCCCAGGACGCCCCCGCCTCCCGTGACGACGGCGGTCTTTCCTTTGAGCCCGAACAGATCTTCGGTCATGACAGCACCTCTTCAACGGCCTCGCCGAAGGCCTCGGCCGATTCGATGAGAGCGTCCTCGGCGATGGTCAACGGCGGGGCGATCTTCAGGCATTCCCCGGCGATCCCCACCGGGGCGAACATGAGCACCCCTTTGCGCATGCTGGCGACATTGATGGCCAGGGCCGTGGCGGGGTCGGGGGTCTTCGTTCCGGCCTGGACGACCTGGATCCCGGCGACGAGTCCCTTGCCCTGAAGGCAGCCGAGCCTCGAGGCGTGCTTGGCTTGGATCCGGGCGAGGCGGGGCATGAGCACCTCTTCCATCCGGGCCGCGCGTCCGGCCAGGTTCTCGTCGAGGAGTATCCTGAGGTTGGCGATGGCTGCGGCCACGGGCAGGGGGGAGGCCGAATGGGTGGAGGTCATCGCCCCCGGCGGATAGAGCTCCATGATGTCTTTGCGGCCGATGACGGCCGAGATGGGCAGGGACGAAGAAATGCCTTTGCCGCAGCAGATAAGGTCCGGCCTCACGCCGTAGTGATCGTAGCAGAACATCCGCCCGGTCCGGCCGAAGCCCGATTGGACCTCGTCGAAGATGGTGACGATGTCGTTCTCGCGGCAGAACGTCTCGAGCCGGAGGGCGTACTGGACAGGCAGGAAATCGGGCCCGACGCCCTGGTAGCTTTCGGTCATGACCGCGGCGATCTCGCCGGGCCGGATCCCTTTCCCGGCGAGGGTGGACAAGAACAGGTCGAAGCTCATGTCCGTGTTCTTGTAGCCGTCCGGGAACGGGACCTGGACAAAGGCGGGGTCGGGGACGCCCAGCCACTTCTTTTGGCCGTCCATCCCGCCCGCGAGCTGCGCCCCCATGGTCCGGCCGTGGAAGGCGTTCCTGAAGGAGACGATGCGATCGCGCCTTGGGCCGTATTTTTCCAGAGCGTAGGTCCGGGCGAGCTTGATGGCGTTTTCCGTGGCCTCGCTTCCGGTGGATAACAAAAAGACGCGATAGCCCTCCGGGTCGGGGGAGAGCGCCCTCAGCATGGCGCAGAGCTCGGCCCGCTGTTCGTGGACGAAAACGTAGCTCGCGATGAGCTCCTGGTCGACGATCCGCTTCAGGGCCTCCCGGATCTCCGGCCGGCCGTGTCCGGCGTTGGCGACGAGGACGCAGCTCGACCAGTCGATCCAGCGGTTGCCCCATTTGTCGTAGACGGTGAAATCCTCGGCCCTGTGCCAGACGACCGGCGGCTGGCCGGCCATCGACCGCGGCTCGCTCGCCGCCAGGGCCTCGAACAGGGGGATGGATTCCGGGACGGGGATCTTCGTCCGGATCGTCCGGTACTTCGTCTCGACAAAAGGCACTGCGACGGGAGTCAGGTCGTAGACGGCCATGGCTCTACCTCAGCCGGACCACGCGGCCGGTGGCCAGGCTCTCATGGACGGCGACGGCGATGCGCGTCGTCTCGAGCCCATCCTCGCCCGAAGCCCAGACGCCCTTCCCGAGGCCGGAGAGGCGCCCGCCGGCCTGCAGGAAGGCGACGTTCCCGGCAAAATCCTCGATGCTCTCGATGCCGTAGCCGCGAAGGAGCCGCCGGCCCCGCCGGTCGATCGTCTCGCGCTTGAAGTTGGCGTTGTACGTGGCCATGCCCTCGCCGCCGATGCAGGAACGGGTGCCGCGGTCCTGGCTGTCGCACTCGAAAACGCCCTTCGTGCCGACGATGCGGAGGCCCTGGTTGACGATGGCTTCGAACTCCTTCGGCAGGACCCAGCTCGTGTCGAACGAAAAGGCGGCTCCATTCACGAAGTCGACTTTGGCGTTGACACAGTCGTAGGTGTCGAGGCCGTGGTCCCGCAGGAGGGCGGCCTTCGTCCCTGTGGCGTAGACCGTCTTCGCTTCCGATTTGAGGATCCAGCGCACCAGGTCGTAGAAGTGGACGCCCAGGAACCAGGCCGGGGACGACGCTGCGGCCCAGCGGGGGAACCATTCGACAGGGACTTCGATGCGGTCCTCCATGTGGACGCTGCCGTAGAGGACGTCGCCGAGGTCGCCCGATCGGACCCGCCTCTCGATCGTCTGATGGTCGGGGTCGTAGCGTTTGTGGAAGTCGACTTGGAGAAGCACGCCGGCGTCCCGGGCCGCCCGGACCATGGCCTCCGCGCCTTCGACGGTCACATCGAGGGGCTTCTCCACGAGGATGTGCCTGCCCGCCGCGGCGGCGTCGATGACGATGTCGCGATGGAGGTGGTCGGGCGTGGCCACGCTGACCGCGTCCAGCCGCGCCTTGGCGAGCATTTCCCGGTGGCCGGCGTATACGGGAATTCCGTAGCGGGCCCGCAGCGCTTCGGCCCGGGCCGGGTCCGCCTCGGCGATCGCGGCCAGCTCGATGCCTTCGTCGCCGAGCTGAGTGAAAACATCGAGGTGGGTTTGGCCGAACTTCCCCGCCCCCACGACGGCGATCCTAACTGGCATGTCCCTGCTCCTTTCCTCCGGCGCCGCACCAGCGCACCAGGAATTTGGCCAGAACCTCGGCGGCCTTGACGATATCGCCCATGTCGATCCGCTCCTCGAGAGAATGGGCGTGACCGAGGTCCCCGGCGCCGAAGACGAGCGTCGGCATGCCGCCCCGGTGAAAGAAGAGCCGGGCGTCGCAGGACGCGTTCCAGCCCTCGGCGGGATGAGGGCCCAGGACCTCTTCGGCCGTATCGCGGAAGGCCCTGACCGCCGGGTGACCGGCCGGGGTCTCGAAGGCCTCGTTGCGGAGACCGGCCAGCTCGAACCGGGCGTGCTCGCGGGCCCAAGGCGTCGCCCGGTCCCTGATCAGGGCTTGGACCTCGTCCTCGATCCGCCGGGCCGTCCGGTTGGGGAGGAAGGCGATCCCGCCCTCGGCCACGCACTCGCCGGGCACGGTCGAGGGCCAGTCTCCGGCCCTGACCCGGCCGATGTTGACGACGACCGGGCTCGGGTCGTCGGGGAAGCCGGGCGTTCCCTTCGAAGCCTCACGCAGGCCGGCTTCATAGTCTTTGAGAAGGGGAATGAGGCCCAGCAGTTCGTCGAACGCGCTCACGCCTTCGCGATAGCGGCCCATGTGGACCGACCGGCCGGCGACCGAGAGCCGGAACCAGGCCGCACCTCGGTTGGCGGAGCGCACGACGAGCCCCGTCGGCTCGAGGACGACGGCGGCGTCGGCCCGCCGGCCGCCTGCAACGGCCGAAAGGGAGCCGTTCCCCCCGGCCTCTTCCTCGATGACGAACTGGGCCTCGACGTCCCCGTCGAGCCGAATGTCGAGCTCCCGGAGCGCCCTGAGCGTCAGAAGCAGAGTCGCGACCTGGCCTTTGGCGTCGCATGCGCCTCGGCCGCGGACCAGGCCATTCTCCGTCGTCGCCGTGAACATTCCGTCCGGGGCGGGAACGACATCGGCATGAGTGTTTAATATCGCGCTCCGGCCGCCGCCCGCGCCCGCGAGCGTTACGAGGATGTTCGGACGCCCTCGATAGCTCTCATGGCCGGGAACGGGGGTGTAGTCCGGGTCGGCGGTGATCGCCTCATCGATGGGTGTCGGCCAGGCCGGCAGGCCGGCGCTCGAAAGGAGGTCGAAAAGGAAGGCCTGGATGCCCTCCTCCGCGCCGGGCGTGCTGCGAAACTCGATCAGGCGGCACAGAATATCGCGGGCCCAATCGGCCTGCCCGTTCAGGAACGGCCTCAGCCCGTCTTCGAAGCCCATCGTCCGGCCGGCTCCTTTCTCCGAGGTTGCCGCCCCTACTCTAGACGCTGCCCCGACGCCTTGTCAATCGACTTGGGGACCGTCGGGACCGCCGCGTTGACATCGTCGCGCGGCCGGCGATATAGTGCCGCAAAGGAGTCCTGCCGATGTCCCCAGTGAAGATTTGGCGTCTTTGGCCGGCCGTTCTCGCTTTGGCCATCGTGGGGTCCGCCTCCTGCCGGGAGAAGCCGGCCGCTGCCGCCGCCGGGCCTTCGCGTCTGACGGGCTTCCACATCGACATGAACATCGCCCAGTTCCGCGGGCCCTATCTCAAGAGCGAGCTCAAGGCGCTGGCCGCGAAGGGCTACAACGCGATCGTCTGGGAGGTCGAGAACAATATCCGCTGGGAGACCTGCCCCGAGTGCGTTTCGCCGGACGCCTTCACCAAGGACGAATTCAAGGACATCCTGGCTTACAGCCGGTCCCTCGGCCTCGAGCCGATCCCCCTTCTCCAGACGATCGGCCACTGCGAGTACGTGCTCAAGAACGAGCGCTACAGACCGCTGGCCGAGGTCCCGGAAAGGATCGACCAATACTGCCCGCGAAACCCCGAGGTCGTGGCCTTTCTGACGAAATGGATCGAGGAGTATCTGGACGTCTTCGGCCCCATCCGGTATTTCCACCTGGGCGCGGACGAGGCCTACACGCTGGGCGAATGCCCCCGCTGCCGGGCCTATGCCGCCGAGCACTCACTGTCCGAGCTCTACATCGACCACATCAACGCCATGAGCCGGCCGCTCATCGACAAGGGCGTACGCCCGGCGATCTGGGGCGACATGGTCCTCCACCATCCCGAGGCCCTCGATAAGCTGTCGCGGAAGATCATGATCTTCGACTGGCTCTATGACAGGTACGACGGCTGCGGAACGGTCCAGGTGTGGGGCCGGGGAAGTCTGACCAGGGACGAGCTCGATGCCCCGACTCTGGAGCGGTTCGGCGCATACCTTTTTCCGCTCGGCGACGAGCCGGGCCGCGATCCGGACCCTTTCTATACGTCGGATTTCCTGGCCGCGAACGGCTTCGACGTCGTCGTCTGTCCGAGCTCGAGCTGCTACGGCGACAGCATCTTCGCTCCGCGGACGTTCTTCCACCTTCGGAACACGGCCGACTCGTTCCGCAAAGGATCGGCCGCCCGGCTCAAGGGCGCCGTCCTCACGAGCTGGACCGTCCACCTCTTCCCCTGGGAGCTCCAGCGGCCGTCGATCGAGCTGCCCGGCTTCCTGGCCGCGAACCCCGGCCGGACGCTCGAAGACTTCGAAAGCGCTTATGTCCGGGAGCATTTCGGCATCGACGATCCGGGGTTCTTCGCCGCCGCGGGCCGGCTGGCGAAGAGGGGCCTCTTCAATTACGCCGCCGACCTCGGTTTTTTCAAGGATGCGCGTCCGGCGCCGCTCGGCTATGTTGCGGCCCGGATCGAGGAAATGGCGAAGGACGGCACGCTCGAAAAAGAGGTCGCAGACTGCGAGCGCCGGCTTGGGGAATATCGCCAAGGCCTGGACCTTTTCCGGGGGTACGAGAAGCTGATAAAGTCCGGCCACGAGGAGATCGAGGCCTGGATCCTGGCCGCCCGGAACCTCATCAATCGGGCGGAGGCCTCGAAGATTCTCCTGACGTCCCGCGCGAGCGAGGGCGGGCCAGCGGTCAAAGCCGAAGCGGCCCGGATCCTCGATGAGCTCCGCGCCCTGCGGCGGGAAACGGAGACGGCCGTCGCCGCGAAGATCAAGCCGTCGCGGACCGCGGAGATCATGGGCTGGATGTACGACTCCATGGAAGCCGCGCTGGCGCAAACGGCGGCCCTGGCTGCCGGAGAAAGCCGTCGCTAGGGGAGAGGGACGATGGAAAAAGGACTGCCTGCAACGTCCACGGGCCGGATCGCCTCGCTCGATGCCCTTCGCGGCTTCGACATGTTCTGGATCATCGGCGGCGATGCGATCTGCCGGAGCCTGCCCGCGATCACGGACGCCCCGTGGGCGCGCTTCCTGGCCGCCAGGTCGAACACAAGCCCTGGGCGGGGTTCACGTTCTACGATCTCATCTTCCCGCTGTTCCTGTTCATCATCGGGGCCGTTTTCCCGTTCTCGCTCCTCAAAAGGGCCGGGAAGGGCGAAAGCCGGAGGAAGATCTACCTCCATGTCGTCAAGAGGTCGCTTATCCTGATCCTGCTCGGACTCATCGCCGGCGGCATCCTCCGTTTCGACTTTGCGAACATGCGCTGGACGGGCGTTCTCCAGCGGATCGGGATCTGCTATCTGTTGGTCGCGCTCCTGGTGCTCAACACCAAGGTCAAGACCCAGGTCGCCGTGTTCGTGGGGATCCTTCTTCTTTATTGGGCGGTCCTGGCTTTCATCCCTGTCCCGGGTCACGGCGCCGGGCTCATGACGCCCGAAGGCTCCCTCCACAGCTACATCGACCAGAAGGTCCTTCCCGGGAAGATCTCCGAGGAATTCTACGGGCCCGGCGACAGCCTCGGGGTCCTTTCGACCCTGACCGCGGCCTGCTCGCTCCTCCTGGGCGTTTTCGCGGGTTACTGGCTGAAATCGAACCGGAGCGGCCGCTCGAAGACCCTGGGCCTCGCCGCCGCGGGAGTCGTCTGTCTGGCCGTCGGATACGTCTGGGGGCTCGCCTTCCCCATCATCAAGCACATCTGGACGAGCACTTATGTCCTCTGGGGCGGAGGCTGGTCGCTGCTCCTGATGGCGCTTTTCTACTGGATCATCGACGTCAAGGGTTGGAGCCGCTGGGCCTTCTTCTTCGTCGTCATCGGGACCAACGCGATCCTCGTCTATTTCGGCCAACAGGTCGTCGATTTCGACGGCATCGCCAAGTTCTTCTTGAACGGGGTCGAGAGCTTCTCCGGGACGCTGGCGCCGCTCGTCATCCCCCTTGGGGCCCTGGCCGTGAAATGGGCCGGGCTCCTCTTCCTCCACCGGCGCCGGATCTATTTCAAAGTCTGACCGGCCGCTCTGGCCCCTTTATTTTTCGGGATATATCCTATAAAATAACTAGGAATTCATCGTCCATTCCGAGGAGACATGACCATATGAAACCCCGCGAGATCATCCCCGGTGCTTACTATGTCGGTGCGTCCGACTTCGACCGCCGGCTTTTCGATTCTCTCATCCCCCTGCCCGATGGCACGAGCTATAACTCGTATCTCGTCCGCGGCCGGGACAAGACCGTCCTCATCGACGCCGTCGAGCCGGCCAAGCTCCACGTTCTCGAGGCCTATTTGGCGGACGTCCCGAAGATCGACTACCTGATCTCCAATCACACCGAGCAGGATCATTCCGGCGGCATTCCCTGGGTTCTCGGCCGCTATCCGGGGATCGAGCTCCTTTCGTCCCAACCGGCCAAGCCGATGCTCGCCGAACACCTCGGCCTCGACCCGGCCCGGATCCGCACGGTCGCCGACGGGGACAGGCTGGACCTCGGCGGCAAGACGCTCCGTTTCATCTATACGCCCTGGGTCCATTGGCCCGAGACGATGTCGACCTACCTCGAGGAGGATCAGGTCCTTTTCAGCTGCGATTGGTTCGGCTCCCACATCGCCCAGACGGGGCTCTTCGTCGACGGCGTCGGGTGCATCATGGCCGAAGCCAAGAGGTACTACGCCGAGATCATGATGCCCTTCCGGAAGATCATCCAGAAGAACCTCGACAAGATCAAGGACCTGGAGATCCGGTTCATCGCCCCGAGCCACGGCCCCATCCATCGCGACCCGCGGTCTATCATCGAGGCTTATCGCGATTGGACCGATGACCAGCCCCACAACACCGTCGTCGTCCCCTGGGTGAGCATGCACGGCTCGACCGCGCTCATGGTCGATCGCCTCGTCACCGCTCTCGTCGAGCGCGGCGTCGAGGTCTTTCCCTTCAACATGGCCTCGGCCGACATCGGCCAGCTGGCCATGGCCCTCGTCGACGCGGCGACGATCGTCGTGGCCGCCCCGACCGTGCACGTCGGGCCCCACCCGGTGGTCTTCAACGCCGTCATCCTGGCCAACGCGCTGCGTCCCAAGGTCCGGTTCGCCTCGATCATCGGGAGCTATGGCTGGGCCGGGATGATGGTCGAGACGATCAAATCCGCCATGCCCAACCTCAAGGTCGAGCTTCTTCCGCCGGTCATCGCCAAGGGGCTGCCGAAGCCGGCCGACTTCGAGAAGATCGACGCTCTGGCGGAGGCGATCGTCGGCAAGCACAAGGCGCTGGGCTTGCTCTAGACCCGGCGGCTTTTCTCCAGAAAATCCACGATCTTGACGCTCCCCGAGGGCAGGGGATATCTCTGAATGCCTCCCAGTGTCACCCAGCGCTGCCGACGTCCCGCCTTGAAGCCGGGGCTGCAGATTCGGCAGCGATAAGCGTGGAGCGTCGCCTCGAAGCGGGTGTAGGCGTGGCGCACGGTCGTCAGCCGGCGGATGTTCTCGATCTCGGCCCCGAGCTCCTCCCGGATCTCGCGACGCAGGGAGGCCGTCAGCCCCTCGCCCGGCTCGACCTTCCCGCCGGGGAATTCCCACAGTCCGGCCAGCAGCCCGCCGGCGGGCCGCTCCTGGAGGAGGATCCGCCCGCCTTTTTCGATGACGGCCACGACGACCTCGATCTTCTGAAGGGTGAGCTTTTTCGGCAGCGGGATCGTCTCCTGGATCCCTTCCCGCGCCGCCCGGCAGAACCGGCGGACCGGGCAGGCCAGGCATTGGGGGCTCCGGCTGCGGCAGACGAGCGCCCCGAGCTCCATCATGGCCTGGTTGAAATCCCCCGGCGCCGCCGCCGGAAAGACCTTGTCGAGGAAGACGTGGAGATCTTTGTCGACGCGAGGCTCCGCCCGGCCGCGAAGTCCGAGGATCCTCATCAGGACGCGGCGGACGTTGGCGTCCACGACCGGGAGCGGCTGGCCGAAAGCCAGGCTCAGGACCGCCGCCGTGGTGTAGGGGCCGAACCCGGGGAGGCGCCGCAGGGCTTTCTCATCCGCGGGTATCTTCCCGCCATGCTCGCGGGCGACCCGCTGGGCCGCCTGATGAAGGTTCCTCGCTCTTTGGTAATAGCCGAGGCCCTGCCATTCCCGCAGGACCTTCCGCAACGGGGCCCGGGCCAGGCTCTGCACATCGGGGAAGACCCTGACCCAGCGCTCGAAGTAGGGGATGACGGCGGGGACCGTCGTCTGCTGGAGCATGATCTCGGAGACCCAGATCCTGTAGGGATCATGGTTCCGGCGCCAGGGCAGCTTTCGCCGGTGGACCCTGTACCAGGCAAGGAGCTTGTCGGCGAAGCTATTTTTTGCCAGCGACGTTCTCTTCCGTCTTCGGCGGCGCCGCCGTCCAGTCCTTCCGGTCCTTGGGCCACAGCTGCAGGAATCCCGAGTCGACCCGGAACAGATACCCGAGCCCCGGGCTTTTGACCACGGCCAGCTTCTTCGCGGTGTCCTCGCTCCCGATGAGGAGGACGATCTCCTTCGCCTGGCCCCCGGCGTCCTTCGCGCGGATCTTGATCTCGGCGCCGGGGTCCAGCCCGTAGGCGGCCAGCGGCCCGGGATCGTCGACGAACGCGAAGGCTTCGAGGCCCTCGATCTTGCGGATGAAGTCCTCGACCTTGGTCCGGTCGGCCTCTACCTGGGCCGGCCCCTCGAGCACCCATTTCTCCGTCTCGCCCGACTTTTCCCTGACCGCGGCGATCTCGGCACCGTCGCGCTTCAGAGCGATCCGGTCCGCGTCCATGGCATAGAAATCGGCGACCTTTTTTTCCCGCATCTCGTCGACCTTGCGGTCGAGGTCCGGGAGGACGGTCCCCTCAAAGGTGATGATCTTGGCTGACCGGGAGGTCGTGGCGTAGGAGCTTTCGCCTTCCTTGTGCATCAGGAAAACGACGTCCTGATTCGCCGCCGGGAGGGACAGGGTGACTTCATATTCGGGTTTCTCGAGCCCGAACTCCTTGAGCGTCGCGGCCGATTTTTCCTCGGCCACGAACGCTTTGGCCCTGAGCCCCGCGAGTGACTCGAGGAGCGAGTCGACCAGGCCCTTGGCGGTCCGCGAGGTCACAGGGACCTTGAGGAACCAGCCGGCCTCTTCGCGCTGAGCCTGCCAAGCGACGTTCTTGGCCTTGACCCGGATCCCCTTGACGTCCGCGGCCGTGAACTTGAAAACGTCTTTTTGACGGAAGTCGAAGACCGGCTTGTCCAGCGTCGTTTTCAAGCTCGACGAGAGCAGCACGATCCGGGGGTCGTCCTCGCGCTTGGCGAACAGGGACTTGTCGAGCGGATTCTCCATGCCGACGAGGAGGCGCACAGGCGCGTCCTTGCCCTTGACCCAGAGCGAGACCTCGGTTTTCGGGATCTCATAGGCGGCCGGGTCCTTGGCCGCTTTCTCGACGACCCGCTCGATGCGGAGCGAGGTCAAGGCGCTGACAAGGCCGTCGACTTCGTACTCGTCGGCGGACGCTTGGATCGGGGACGTCAGCCGCCACGGGCCGGCCTCGTCCCGCTCGAGGGTCAGCGGCTGGCCGTTGCGGACGAGACTCACCTTGCGGACGTCGCCGGGCGTCAGGCTGATGAGCGTGTTGGTCGTTTCCTCGGCCGCTTTCTCCTTCTCTCCCCGGGAATCGAAATAGAGGACGACGGCGATGAGGACCGCCAGGACAGCGAGGAGAACGAGGGTCGTCTTGAATTTCACAGCGATCTCCTCCGGGCCCAGACGGAGATCCCCAGGAGTAGGACTGCCAGGGGCAGGATGACGACGCTGACGAGGAACATCAGCCTCCCTTGGGACGGCGTCAGCTGGATCGTCCGCGGCGTCTGGGTCTTGGGTTGGATGGCGATAAGGTCGGACTCCTCGGTAAGCCAGTTGGCCACGTTGAGGAAGAAATTGCCGTTCCCGGACAGGCCGTAATAGCGGTTTTTGGCGAAGTCGGAATCGCCGATGACGGCCAGACGGGCCTCCTTCTCGGCCGGGGCCGGCTCGCCGGGTTTCGTCGCGGCCTGTGCGGGTGCGCCGGCCGCCGGCTTGGTCTTAAATGACGCGACCGCGGCCAGACCGATCGGTCCCTGCCTGTCCTTGGCCGCGTCGAACTTGACCTCCTTCTGATCGAGCTCGCGCTCGGACCAGGAGTTGGGGCTCGTCTTGGCCAGCTCCGTCAACGTGGCGCCCTCGGGCTTCGTGTCGGAGATCTCGACCGACCGGGCATAAGGGTAGAACGTCGCGTAGGAGAACTTGGAGGTGATGGCGTGCGGCTCGTATTCGCTGACCACCGGCATGAAATAGTCGCCGCCGAGCAGCCGGGACACGGTGTCGACGACGATGTCGTTGTCGAGCTTGAAGCCGTAATCGGCCAGGAAGAGCGGCAACAAGGTGGACGTCTCGGGGTCGACCAAGAAAAGGACGCGGCCGCCGTCCTTGATGTAGGTCCGGATCGTCTCATACTCGTTCGGCAGCAGGTCCTTCTTCGGTCCGGGGACAATGAGCAGGGCACAGTCCTTGGGGAACCGGTCGGCCAGAGCCAGGCTCTGTTTCTTGACCTCGTAGCCGAGCTTCTCGAGCTCGGTCTTGGCCGTCGCGTACCCGTTGTCACCCGATTCGTCGACCGACTCCTCGCCGTGGCCCTCGAGGAAGCAGATCGCTTTCTTCTGGGCCCGGGTGGCCTTGATCAGGGCGTTGGTGACGTCTTCCTCATTGGTCGTCGTGATGCGGCTCTCCTTGTCCCCGGCCTCGATGATGGTCGTTCCGTCCTGGGTGATGCCATAGCGCTTGACCAGTCCCGGGTTCTTGTCCGGATCGATAAACTCGTACGAAACCCGGGCGGAGTGGTAGGCGTAGATCTTGAGCAGATTCTCCATGGCTGCCCGGCCGTAGTTGCCGTCGCGGAAGAAGCCCTTGAAGGCGATATCCGTCTTGAGGGCCTTGAGCACGGTGACCGTCTGGTCGGACAGGCTGTGGAGCTTGGCCGCGGTGAAGTCCGCCCGGTAATTGTGCTTGGCGAGGAAATAGTTGGCCAGGCCGAGGATGGCCAGGACGAGCACGACGACCAGGACGAGGTTCCCCGAATAAAGAAGGGACTTGCGCTGGAATTTCTGAGCGAGCGCGGTCCGGTTGAGGACGATATAGGCGGCCAGGGCGATGAGACCGAGCGCCAGGAAGGCGAGGATGAGGGTCTTATTTTGCGGCCGGACGATCCAGCCGACGAGGCCGGCGGCGATAAGGACGACCGCGGCGGTGTTGAGGTTCTTCTTCAAGGCGTCCATGTCTTACCTCCAACGCCGCGACTGGATGACCGAGTGGGTCAGGAACAGGCCGAAGGCCGAGAATGTCAGATAGTAGACGATGTCCTTCGTGTCCAGGATGCCGCGGGTCATGTTCTCGAAGTGCTCGGAGAAGGAGAGATAGCCGAGGACCGTCTTCCAACTCCCGCCCCCGGACGAGGTGGCCCAGTTGAGGACGAGGAGCAGGAGCAGGGTGACGACGGTCAGGAAGGCGGCGACGATCTGGTTCTCTGTGAGAGACGAGAAGAACAGTCCGATGGCGATGAACAGGGCGCCCATGAAGAAGAGGCCCAGGTAGCCCGTGAGCCAGGGCGCCAGCTCGGGATTGCCGTAGGCGAAGGCGAAGATGGACAAGAGTGCGGTCAGCCCGAGCATGACCACCCACATGATCAGGGCGGCGACGTACTTGCCGAGGACGATCTCGCCGACCGACAGGGGAGAGGTGAACAGAAGCTCGTCGGTGCCGCTCTTTTTCTCCTCGGCCAGCAGGCGCATGGTCAGCAGGGGGGCGACGAGAATGAGGATGATGGTCATGTTGTGGAACAGAGGCGAGAAGACCATCTCGTTGATGTTGACCTGCTGGGCGTAGTACGGATTCTGGGTCATCTGGATGGCCGCGGCGTTGAACCAGGAGACCAGGCTGTAGAAAAAGTAGCCGACGAGCAGGAGAAAGCCGGCAATGACGACATAGGCGATGGGCGAGCTGAAATAAGTCCGCAGCTCCTTCTTGACCAGAGACCAGATGTTCCTCATTGTTCGAGCCCTCCCGCAACGATCTTCATGTAGAGCTCCTCGATGCCGGCCACCGACCGCATCTCCTTGAGGCCGAGGCCCTTGTCCAGGACCAGGCGGGCGACATCGTCGCGGAGGTCGCGGCCGCGGCTCCACTCGACCCGGATCTCATCCCCTTCGACAGCGGCCTTTTCGACGCCGGGCAGGCCGCGGAAGAGGGCGGCCTCCTCCGGCCCGCTGCGGTGGAGCCGGACCAGGACGCCGTCGGTCTTCTCGAAGGAGGCGGCCAGATCGGCGAGCGAGCCGGAGGCCATGAGCCGGCCCTGGTTGATGATGACGACGCCGTCGCAGATCTGGGTGACCTCGGGGAGGATGTGGGTCGAAAGGAGGATCGTATGCTCGCCGCGGAGGCTGCGGATGAGCTCGCGGATCTCCCGGATCTGGGCCGGGTCGAGACCGATCGTCGGCTCGTCGAGAACCAGGACCTTGGGGTCGTGGATCATGGCTTGGGCGATGCCAACCCGCTGCTTGAAGCCGCGGGAAATGGTCTTGATGATCCTCCGGCTGACATCGCCCAGACCGGCCGATTCGACGACGCGGGCGACCGCGGCCTTGCGCCGGGCCTTCGGGACCTGTTTGATCTCGGCGACGAAGGCCAGGTAGGAATTGACAGTCATGTCCAGGTAGAGAGGGACGACCTCCGGGAGATAGCCGATCGACCGCTTGACGTCGTCGGGCTTGTCGAAAACGTCGAACCCGGCGACCGTGGCCTGTCCGGACGTGGCCGGAAGGTAGCCGGTCAGGATGCGCATCGTCGTCGTCTTGCCGGCCGCGTTCGGGCCGAGAAGGCCCCAGATGCGGCCGGCCCCGACCGTGAACGTCAGGTCGCTGACGGCGACGAGCTCCCCGTATTTCTTGGTGAGCTCTCGGACTTCGATCATGTTCACCTCCGCTATAAGGTTCTCGAACCTCCGACAAGCCGGGGGCGTTGCGTCACATACGCTCGGGCGGGGGGATGCCCATAAGCCCCAAGGCGGCGTGGAGCTGCTCCTTGGCGGTCCGCAGGACGAGGAGGCGGAAGGCCCGGACCTCCAGGTTCTCCTCCGCGAGGATGGGATATCTGTGGTAATAACCGTTGAATTTCTGGCACAGAAGGAAGGCGAATTTAGCCAGGTGGGAGAATTCGAGGGCGGCGACCGAGCGGAGCACTTCTTCCTCGAGGGAGGCGGCCGTCTGGATAAGGTCCCAGAAATCGGCCGTTTCCTGGTCCGAAAGCCCCTCGGGGATGAGAGCCGCACCTCCGGCGGGGGGGACGATGTCTGACTCGGCCAGGCCGAACCGCTCCTTGAGCTTGCGGAAGATGCTGGCCAGCCGGACCGCCGTGTACTGCAGGTAGGGGCCGGTCTCGCCTTCGAAGCTCAGGGCCTCCTCAAAATCGAAGACGATGACCGAGTTCCGGGCGAACTTGAGCATGAAGTAGCGCAAGGCCCCGGTGGCGATGTCTCTGGCCGTCTTCCGCCGTTCGTCCTCGGGCCGGTCCGGGTCCCGCTTCTCGATCTCGGCCAGGGCCTTGGCTTCCAGCCGGTCGAGGAGGTCGTCGGCTTTGACGCCGAGGCCTTTGCGGCCCGAGACTTCGAGGAAGGCCCGGTCCTTTTCTTCGTCCGACGCGGCGTAGCCGAGCTCGCTCAGGCTCTTGGGCGACAGGGCGACCATCTCGTAGGAGAAGTGGACGGACTTGGCCGCTTGGGCCTCGAATTTGAGCGACCGCAACCCCTGGACGACGACCTTCTGGAGATAGGACTGGCGCGTATCGATGACGTTATAGACTCTGGTCGCCCCGCCGAAAGCAGGGAAGCCGGCGGTCGGGCTCGGCGTCGAGATCCACAAGGTTCGTCCGTTCTCTTCGGCGAAGGGCTCATAGAAGAAGTCGCGGCCGAGGAGGCCGAACTTCCAGAGCTGATAGGCGATATCCTTGCCGACATAGGTCACGGTGCCGTCGGAACGGACAATGACCTTCTCCCGCTCCTCATCCTCTTCGAGGCGCATGACCCAGCAGCCCTTGTTCTCGCCCTCGGAGGCGAGATAGATGGCCTGCCGCTCCTTGAGGAGCTCGAAGGCCTTGTCCCAGAACTTCAAGTGCAGGATGGTGCTTTCGCAGGGCAGGACGTCGTAGAAGACGCCCAGCCGGGCCATCGTCGCCAGGTGGGCCTTGACGATGCGCCGCGAGACGTAACGGGACAAGCCGTATTCGGGATCGAGGCCGTGCTCGATCCTTTTCATGATCTCGGATTTTCGGGCCTGGGCCTCGGGATGCTCGGGAAGATAGGCCGAAACCCGGGCGTAGAGGTCCCAGCAGAAGTAATCGAACTTGCCGGGCAGCCGCTCCAGGTCCTCGACGGTCTTCTTCTCGAGCTCCATGAAGCCGAAGACGACATCGACCACCTGGACCCCGGTGTCGTCGATGTAGTTCTGGACTTCGACCCTTTCGCCTTTGTAGCGCAGGCAACGGGCCAGGGTGTCGCCGAGGCAGGCGTTACGGAGATGGCCGATGTGGGCGGCCTTGTTGGGATTGATGTTCGTGTGCTCGATGATGATCTTGCCCTCTTCGGGGGCCAGCGAGGTCCGGCCGGCCGTGCGCACGGCTTCGGCCAGGACGGCGCCCTTGTCGAGCCAGATGTTGAGGAAGCCGCCGCCGGCCACCTCGGCCTTGGTGATGCCCTGGACTGAGGCGAGAAGGGGAGCCGCCTCCTGGGCGATCAGCCGGGGGGCTCTTTTGAGCTTCTTGGCCAGCTGAAAGGCGAAGGTCAGAGCCAGGTCGCCCATCTTGGGGTCCGGGGTCGGGGTCATGTCGAGGTCTTTGACGGCGACCGGGAACACCGCCTTCAGCCGCTCGTAAACCGCTTCTTTTAAATGGTTTTTGAATGCGATCATGATCGTCAAGCATTATAACAAAAACTGCTCCGAGGGCAAGTTTGCAACTGGGCCTATCTCGATCTGTTTAACGCCGCGGTCGGGACCCCGTCCTTGACAACCGTCTGAGATGACGGCTAACATCAGTTCAGACTGGGAGGGATCAGGATGGGCCGTACGATCCGTGTTTCCGCCGCTCGGTTCCTTATTACGGCCGCTCTCCTCGCCGCGGGAGTCAACCTCGCAACAGTGGCAGGGCGGTCCTCTCCGGGTTCCGCTCTGCAGAACCAGAAGCCGGCTCCCGCCCTGGTCCAGGTCAAAGCCCTCATCTTCAAGGAAGAGCTTTCGATCGGCGTTCCCGAGGGAGATGAGAATTATATGTTCGGTTCTTCCGTCATTTTCAACGTCGATGACCAGGGCAACATCTATGCGACGGATTGGGAATCCAAGCAGATCAAGAAATTCGGCCCGGATGGCCAGCATATCCTGACCTTCGGCCGGGCGGGTCAAGGCCCCGGGGAATTCCAGAATCCCGGCGGCGTGCGCTTTTGCCAAGGACGGGGCGCTTTATATCTCTGAGAACTTCGGTAACAAGATCATGTTCTTCGATGAAAAGGGCGTCTATCTCAGACAGAGCACCCTGCCGGCTGACATCTTTGATATCTGGATCACGCCGGCCGGGACGTACCTGGGGACCCAGCAGATCGCCCCTCAGTACGTCGGCCAAGGCCCGGTCGAGACCTTCATCAAGATCTTCGACGGGAGCTTCAAACCGATCGTTGAGCTTCACAGGGAAACGTTCAGCTTCCCCGACAGGTCGTTGTCACCGGCGGGGAGCATGGCGAAGATCACGAGCGAATTCCTCTCGCGGCCGACCGCCCTGGCGGTGATGGGAGAGGAGGGCCGGATCTATTTCGGCCGCAGCGACGCATATTCCATCGACGTCCTTGGACCTGACGGGAAGAGGATCATGACGATCTCGCCGGGCGGTGGAATCCTTGCCTTATCAGAAAGCGGACATCGATTTCTTTTTAAAAGAAGACGCTGAGAAGATGGCCTCTATTCTGAAGTCGGAGAGCCTCACAAAGGAATACACCCGCTTGATCCGCTTCCCTAAGAACAAGCCCTTGTTCAGGGCCCTCGTCCCTATGGAAGAAGGACATCTGGCGGTCGTCATCGACATTGAAGGACTGGCAGCCAGCTGGCTGGATCTCTTCGATCGGTCGGGGGGATTTCTGGGTCGCGTCAGAGCCTCCGTTCCGCCTGCTGAACCTGATGTTCAAGAACGGCAAGGCGTACGCGCTCTCCAAGGACGAAAGCGGTTTTCTGAGCATCAAACGGTACAATTACGAAATCCGGCGCTGATGGAGCTCTAGGGCTAAACCGTCTTTCCCGCATCAAGCTGGCGCGGGCGAAATCCCCGGAACCGCGACTTGAAGAGAGCTGCGAGATGTGATAATTTTGGAGGTTCATTCCTAGAAAGGAAGTCACCATGAAGAAGACGCGCTTCAACGAGCTTCACAAGAAGCTCGGCGGCAAGATGATCGAATTTGTCGGCTGGGAGCTGCCGGTCGAATACTCCGGCATCATCCCCGAGCACATGGCCGTGCGGACGAAGGCCGGGCTCTTCGATGTCAGCCACATGGGCGAGGTCCTCGTGACCGGCAAGGATGCCCTGGCCTATGTCCAATGGCTGACCCCGAACGACGCCGGCAAGCTCGTCCCCGGCCAGGTCCAGTACACGGCCCTGATGACGCCGGAATCGACCTTCGTCGACGACATGCTCGTGTACTGCATGGGGCCGGAGGAATATTTCCTCGTCGTCAACGCGGCCAACGACGACAAGGATTTCGCCTGGATCGCCGGTCACACCCAGGGCTTCGCGGTCAAGGTCGAGCACCAGAGCGACCCCTACTCTCAGCTGGCGCTCCAAGGCCCCTTGGCCGAGACCATCCTGCAGCCGCTCACCGACATCCCCCTCGCCGGGATGAAGTCCTTCCACTGGGCCAAGGGCAAGGTCGCCGGCAAGGATTGCCTGGTCTCGCGGACGGGCTATACCGGTGAGGACGGCTTCGAGATCTACACCATGGATCAGGACCCCGGCATCATCTGGACGACCCTGATCGAAAAGGGCGGGCCCCTGGGCCTTCTGCCCATCGGCCTCGGCGCCCGCGACACGCTGCGCCTCGAATCGAAGCTGATGCTCTACGGCAACGACATCTCGGACAAGACGACCATCCTCGAGGCCGATCTCAAGTGGATCGTCAAGCTCGAGAAGGGCGATTTCCTCGGCAAGCCCGTCATCGTCAAGCAGCTGGCCGAAGGCCTGAAGAAGAAGCTCGTCGGCTTCGAGATGGCCGAACCGGGCATCGCCAGGCCCCACTATCCCGTCCATTACCGGGGCCAGAAAGTGGCCGATGTCGCCTCGGGGACATTCTCGCCGCTCCTCAAGAAGTCCATCGGCCTCGTCTACCTGCCCATCGAGGGCACGGCCGTCGGGACGGAGTTCGAGATCGAGATCCGGGGCAAGAAGACCAAGGCCCGCGTCATCCCCACGCCCTTCTACAAAAGGGCCAAAAAATAACGAGTTCAATTCCCAAGGAGGCACGTATGTATCCGAACGATCTCCGCTACACCAAGGACCACGAGTGGATCAAGGTCGAGGGCGATGAAGCCGTCATCGGCATCACCGATTTCGCCCAGAACCAGCTTGGCGACATCATCTACGTCGAACTGCCGGCCGTGGGCAAGGAGCTCGCCGCTCACCAATCGCTCGGCGTCGTCGAATCCGTCAAGTCGGTCTCCGACGTCTACGCCCCCGTCCCCGGCGTCGTCACGGCCGTGAACGAGGCGCTGGCCCAGACGGCCGATCTTCTCAACAAGGACCCCCATGGCCAGGGCTGGATCATCCGGATCCGGATGAAAGACCAGAAGGCCGTCGACGGCCTGTTGAAGGCCGGGGATTACGAGAAATTCCTGGAGGGGCTCGAACACTGAGGCCGCGTCCGGCCAGACAGGGGGTTTTTCCATGAGCTATCTTTCTCTCAGCGATAAAGACAAGGTGGAGATGCTGGCCCGGACCGGCGCGGCCTCCGTGGACGACCTCTTTTGCTGCATCCCCGAGGCCGTCCGGCTCAAAGGTCTGCTCGATCTGCCCGCGGCCCAATCGGAGCTCGAGCTCGTCCGGACGATCGATGCGGTCGGCGGGAAGAACGCCTACGGCGCCCACCTCTCGTTCCTCGGCGGCGGGGCCTATGATCATTTCATCCCGACGGTCGTCGATTACCTGAGCTCGCGCGGCGAGTTCGTCAGCCCGTACACGCCCTACCAGCCCGAGGTCAGCCAGGGCACGCTCCACCTCATGTTCGAGTTCCAGACCCTGATCTGTCAGCTCACCGGGCTCGACATCGCCAACGACTCGCTTTACGACGGATCGACGGGCGCGGCCGAGGCCGTCCTGATGGCCCACCGGGTCACCAGCCGGGACAAGGTCGTCCTGGCCCGCTCCCTGCATCCCCAGTACCGGGAGGTCGTCCGGACCTATATCAAGAACCTCGGCATCGAGGCGGTCGAAGTCGGGTTCGGTCCCGACGGCCGGATCGACGCGGCCGAGCTCAAGCGAGTGCTCGACGACAAGACGGCGGCCGTGGTCTGCCAGTCTCCGAACTTCTTCGGCGTCGTCGAGGACCTCCAGGCTCTGTCCGATGCCGCGCACGGGGTCAAGGCCCTTTCGGTGGCCGTCGTCGCCGAGGCCCTGTCCCTGGCCCTTTTCGAAGCGCCGGGCAAGCTCGGGGCCGACATCGTCACCGGCGAGGCCCAGTCGTTCGGCCTCCCGGTGAGCTTCGGCGGTCCCTACCTCGGCTTCATGGCCTGCAAGAAGGAATTCCTGCGGCAGATGCCCGGACGGATCACGGGGCAGACCGTCGATAAGGAGGGCCGCCGCGGCTTCGTCCTGACGCTTTCCACCCGCGAACAGCACATCCGCCGCGAGCGGGCCACGTCGAACATCTGCTCCAATCAAGCCCTCTGCGCCTTGCGCGCGACGATCTTTATGGAGACCTTGGGCAAGCAGGGGCTGCAGGAGCTGGCTTGGCAGAACGTCCAGAAAGCCGCTTATGCGGCCGACAAGCTGGGCGCGATCCAGGGGGTGAAACGGAGATTCACCGGGCCGGTGTTCAACGAATTCGTCATCGAGCTCCGCAAGCCCTGGCCCGCGGTCGACGCGGCGCTCCGGGCGAAGGGGATCGTCGGCGGCTACGGCCTCGAGCCCGAGTATCCCGGGATCGGAAGCTCGGCCGTCGTCTGCGTCACCGAGCTGAGGACGAAGGACGAGATCGACCGGCTGGCCCGGACGCTCCAGGAGGTCCTGTCATGATCAAAGAGATCCGCGAACCCCTCATTTTCGAGATCAGTGCAGCGGGCAAGCGGGCGTCCGAGCTTCCGCCGCTCGATGTTCCCGCGAAGAAGGACCTGCTCGCCGGAGTGCCCCTCCGCCGCGAGATCGACGATTTCCCGGAAGTCTCCGAGACCGAGATCACCCGGCACTTCACCCGGTTATCGACGAAGAACTACTGCGTGGACATGGGCCTCTATCCGCTCGGCTCCTGCACCATGAAGTACAATCCCAAGATCAACGAGCGCCTCGCGGCCCATCCCGCGTTCGCCGCGTCTCATCCGCTCGCCCCGGCCGACCTCGTCCAGGGGAGCCTGGAGGTCCTGAAAAAGCTCGAAGGCTGCCTCTGCGAGATCGCCGGCATGGACGCCTTCACGCTCCAACCGGCGGCCGGGGCCCACGGCGAGCTCACCGGCATGATGCTCATCCGGAGGGCCCTCGAAGCCCGGGGCGACGCCCGGAAATACGTCCTCATCCCGGATTCGGCCCATGGCACGAACCCCTCGTCGGCCCACATCTGCGGCTACACGGTCAAGGAGATCAAGTCCAACGAGAAGGGGACGATCGACCTGGCCTCCCTCGAACAGGAGATGACCGAAGAGGTCGCCGCGCTCATGGTGACCAACCCCAACACCCTCGGCGTCTTCGAATCCGACATCTGCCGAATTGCGGAGATCGTCCATGCCAAGGGCGGCTTCGTCTACATGGACGGGGCCAACCTGAACGCCCTGACGGGCATCGTCCGGCCCGGCGACATGGGCATCGACGTCATGCACATCAACCTCCACAAGACGTTCTCGACCCCGCACGGCGGGGGCGGCCCGGGCTCCGGGCCGGTGGGCGTCAAGGAGGAGCTCGTGCCCTTCCTCCCGGTCCCGGTCATCGTGGAGAAGGGCGGGCGCTATACCCTCGACTTCGACCGCCCCGGCTCGATCGGCCGCGTCCGGGCCTATTTCGGCAATTTCGGGGTCATCGTCCGGGCCCTCTGCTACATCCTGACCCTCGGGCCCAAGGGCGTCCGGGAGATCGCCGAATTCGCCGTCCTCAACGCCAACTACATCCGCAAGAGCCTCGAAGGGGAGTTCTACCTCAAGTACCCGACGGCTTCGATGCACGAATGCGTTTTCTCCGACAAGTTCCAGAAGGAGTTCGGGGTGACCAACCTCGACATCTCCAAGCGGCTCATCGATTACGGCATGCATCCGCCGACGATGTCCTTCCCGCTCATCGTCCACGGGGCCCTGATGGTCGAGCCGACCGAGACCGAGAGCCGGCGCGACCTCGACCTGTTCATCGATGCGATGAAGGCCATCGCCAAGGAGGCCAAGGAGAATCCCGAGATCCTCCATGCGGCGCCTCACGTCACCTATGTCAGCCGGCTCGATGAAGTGGCCGCGGCCAAGTTCCCGATCCTGCGCTGGGAGAAGAAGGCCTGATGTCCGTCCAGGACCTGATCCTCGGCCTGCACCGGTTCTGGGCCGGACAGGGCTGCTATCTGGCCCCGACCTACGATGTCGAGGTCGGCGCCGGGACGATGACCCCGGACACGTTCTTCCGCGTCCTCGACAAGCGGAACTGGCGCGTCGGCTATGTCCAGCCGTCGCGGCGGCCCGACGACGGGCGCTACGGCGAGAACCCCAACCGGGTCCAGAAGCACTTCCAGTACCAGGTCATCATGAAGCCGTCCCCGGCGGCGATCCAGGACATCTATGTCCAGAGCCTGCGCTCGCTCGGCATCGCCCTCGAGGACCACGATCTCCGTTTCGACGAGGACAACTGGGAATCGCCGACGATCGGCGCCTGGGGCGCCGGCTGGCAGATCCTGCTTGACGGCCTCGAGATCTCGCAGTTCACCTACTTCCAGCAGTGCGGCGGCATCGACCTCGCGCCCGTCCCGGTCGAGATCACGTACGGCCTCGAACGGCTGGAGATGTTCCTGGAGCAGAAGGACGACATTTACGATCTCGACTGGTCGGCCGACGTCAGCTACCGCGACCTGCGGTTGCGCGAGGAAAAAGAATTCTCCGAATACAACTTTACGGCCGCTTCGGTGACCATGCTCCGCCAGGCCTTCGCCGCCGGCCAAAAGGAAGCCGGCCGGCTGATCGCGAAAGATCTGCTCCTGCCGGCCTACGACATGTGCCTGAAGTGCTCCCACAACTTCAACCTGCTCGATTCCCGCGGGGCCATCAGCATCACCGAACGGGTCAAGATGATCTCCCAGATCCGCGCCCTGGTCAACGACATCGCCCGGCGATACACCGGCGGGAAGGACGGCGCCTGATGGAATTCCTCCTCGAGCTGCTGACGGAGGAGCTGCCGGCCTCCCATATCCGTGCGGCCCTCGAGCAGCTCGAGGCCGGTTTCCGCAAGGACCTCCTCGAAGCCCGCATCGACGTCCGCTCGCTCAAGACCTTGGCGACGCCGCGGCGCCTTATCGTTGCCGGCGATTTCGCCGAGGGGCAGGAGGACCGCGAAGAGATCGTCACCGGGCCGCCCTTGGCCATCGCCAAAGGACCCGACGGCGCCCTGACCGCGGCCGGAAAGGGATTCGCCAGGTCCCACGGTGTCGACGAGAGTCTGCTCGAGGCTATCCGGACACCCAAGGGCGAATACCTCGGCTTCAAGCGCAAGGCCAAGGGGACGCCGACCGTGGAGATCCTGGCCGCGGCCGTGCCCCGCATCCTGGGCGCGCTCTCGTTCCCCAAGATGATGCGCTGGGGGTCGAGCCCGTTCCGCTTCTCCCGTCCCCTCCACGGCCTGCTTTGCGTCTTCGGGGGCGCGCCCGTCCCGACCTCGTTCGAAGGCTTCCAGGCCACCGACGAGACCCTGGGCCACAGGATCGCCTCGCCCGGCCCGATCAAGGCCTCGGATCTCGCCTCCTATCGGGCGGCGCTCGAGAAGAGCTTCGTCATCATTGACCCGGCCGAGCGAAAAAAAATGATCCTGGCCCAGATCGAGGCCGCCCTGGCCCCGCTCAAGGCCAAAGCTTATCCGGATGCGGAGCTCCTCGACGACCTGACCCTCAACGTCGAGCACCCGCTCGTCATCTTCGGCGCGTTCTCCGAGACCTACCTCAACCTGCCGATCGAGGTCCTGTCCACGGCCATGCGCGAAGGGCAGAAGCTCTTCTCGGTCGTCCGGGACAAAAAACAGCTGGCTTATTTTCTGGGGGTGGCCGATGCCCCCGGCGACGCCAAAGGCCTGATCCGGCGGGGCAACGAGCGTGTCCTCAGGGCCCGCCTCGAAGACGCCCGGTTCTTCTGGGGCCAGGACCGCAAGGTCCCTCTCGGCGAAAGGGCCGCCGGCCTGAA
The DNA here is from genome assembly GCA_963743205.1 of Candidatus Aminicenantota bacterium. Lineage (GTDB taxonomy): Bacteria > Acidobacteriota > Aminicenantia > Aminicenantales > Saccharicenantaceae > RBG-16-66-30. The sequence continues at coordinate 616,757 of CAVUOW010000004.1, read as the reverse complement.
GAACGTCCTCTTCCAGGAGAAGCTCGGCACGTATGACGATAAGACCCAGCGCCTGAAAAGGATCGCCGGCTACCTCTGCGATAAGCTCGGGGCTGCCGAGATCCGGGAGGACGTCGTCGAGGCGGCCTCCCTCTGCAAGGCGGATCTGCTGACCGACATGGTCAAGGAGTTCTCCGGCCTCCAGGGCCGCATGGGCGGTCTCTACGCGAGGGAGGAAGGTCTTCCGGCCGCCGTGCATCAGGCGATCTATGAGCACTACCAGCCGGGGAGCCTCGAGGACGCCTCGCCGGCGTCGGTCGCCGGGGCGATCCTTTCGATCGCGGACAAGATGGATTCGATCGTCGGTGCGCTCGGCGTCGGCCTTCAGGTCAGCGGTTCGAGCGATCCCTTCGGCCTGCGACGCAACGCCCAAGGCGTCTGCAAGGTCGCGCTGGACCGGAAGCTCCGGTTCTCCTTCCCGCTCCTCCTCGACCGCATTCTGGGGATCTATGGCGACCGTCTGACCGTCGGCCGGGCGGAGATCAAAGCCGCTTGTCTCGATTTCTTCGGCAGCCGCCTTCGGTTCATCCTGGAGAAGAGGGGCTACCGCTACGACCTCATCGGCGCGGCCCTGGGTCCGGGCGTCGACCAGATCGTCGACGTCCTCGCCCGGGTCGAGGCCTTGGACGCCCTCAAGTCCAGCCCCCAATTCGAGCCGTTCATCCTCATGGTCAAGAGGATCGCCAACATCATCAAGGGCCTGCCTGCGGCCAAGGTCAATCCCGATCTTTTGGCCGAAAAAGAGGAGCGGGAGCTCTTCTCGACGCTCTCGATCGTCAGCAGCAATGCCCAACCGATGATCGCCCGCGGAGATTTCGCCAGGGCGCAGGGCATCCTCTTCAAGCTCCAGCCCGAGCTGAACACCTTCTTCGACAAGGTCCTGGTGATGGCTGAGGACAAGAAGATCCGGCAGAACCGGCTGGGGCTGCTGCAGTCCATCGCCAAGATGCTGCTGGGGATCGCGGACTACTCCCAGATCGTGGTCGAAGGGGAGAAGTCGGCCAAGCCCAAGGCTTCGCGGTAGACGGCTGTTTCAGACGCCGAATTCGCCCGCCTTGGGCGGGGCGGCCGGGGTTTCCGGTTCCACGAATTTCGTTTCCAGGGCGACGATCTTGGTCAACGTCTGCGGGACGTTCTGGCCCTTCTCGAGCCCGTAAGGATTGATCTGTACGCCGGCCTGATATTTGTAGCTCTTCCCGGCGTTGAAAGTCGACCAGCGCACCCGGCCCCTGAGGTCGAGGGGCACCCTTTCTCCGGGGATCGACAGCTGGAGGAACACCCTGGACTTGAACTTGAGGGGTTTCTGGGTCAGGAAGCGGACGCCGCCCCGGCTGAGGTCGAGGACCGGGCAAAACTCCTCATCGGTCCTGGTTTTGGATGAAAAGAGCCCTTCTTTCCTATAGGAGATCGTCGCTCCGGGGATCTTGAACCGCCGACAAAGACGCCGTTCGACTTCCCTTTCGCCCATCTCGGTCCTCCGTTCTTTCAGGCGATTCCCGCGGCCTTCCGGCCGGAGGCTGTCCGACGGAAGCCTCCTCCATGCCGGAAGATTAGCAGAGGCCTGCTTCCGAAGTCAAATCGAGCCCCTATTCCTTGAGGATGACCGCCCGGGCCGGGGGGAGGGACAGGGAGGCCCGGGCCGAGACCGACTGGCCGGCGGATGTCGTGCGGGAATAGGCGAATGAGAGGACGCTGACTTTCTGGTAGGAGGGGGCCGAAGGCTTAGGCGGCTTCTTGGCGACCAGGTCCTTGATCGCCTTGTAGGCCAGGGCCAGGGCGTCCACGATGTTGACGCCGTTCATCATCATGGGGTCGTTCGTCGGGGGCGGCATGTACGGCTTCTGGCCTCGCATGAGCGGCCCGCCGAGAGGGAAGGTGAAGGGGGCGGGCCTGGCGGCGATCTTGCGGCTCCTCAGCACCAGCTTGCCGTCGATGTAGACCAAGATCTCGCCCTCCTGGATGGGCTTCGCCGGCGTGGCCGAAGGGGGTGCGAATCTCTCCTCGGGGGCCGGACCGCGTGAGGGAGCGATGTCGGCGATCTCGACCTGGACGCGCACGGGCTTGCGGACGATGAGGTCGCCGGCCTTGAGGTCGAGAATGAATTCATAGGTGTCCGAGCGCGCGAAGAGGTCGCGAAGCGGGATGGTCAGGATGTGGAATCCCTTCGGCCAGTGGCCGCCCTCGAGGATGTAAGGGCCGAGCGAGACCCTGTAGAAGGCCTCGTTCAGGAGTTCAAGGCCGACATCGACCGAAGCCGGCAGCCCCGTCGCCGGGGTCCTCGAATACGACAGGAGGTTGACGTCGTGGACGAGCGGATAGACCCGCTTCCAGGATATCCAGAAGGCGATGAAGTTGCGCAAGGTGTATTCGTCGAGAAATCCGAAGTCGGGGTCGTTGTCGAAGTAGGTCTCGAAGTAATCTGCAACGAGGGTCCTTTCGCCTTCCTTGTCGTCGAGCCGGGCCGCCAGGAAAGGCAGGATGAAGGCCGCCGTCTGCTTGTCTTCGGGCTCGAGCGTCTTGGATTGCTCGATAAGGTAATCCCAAGCGGCCCGGTAATCGGGGTTGCGGCCGAGGCGGGTGTTGAGCTCCGTCCTCCAATCCGCCCGGAGGGCGGCCGTGAGCGCGAAGGCGATGAGGAGACCGGCCGCTATTCTCTTAATCATTGTAGACGAACTCGAAGGTGATCTCGAGAAGGTCGCCGGGAAAGTCAGCGGGAAGGGCGGGGAAGGGCAGCGAGGCCCGGATGGCCTCAAGGGCGGCCCGGTCGAGCGCCTCGAGGCTGGTCCCCTCGAGGATCTCGATCGAATCGAGCTCGCCGGTCTTCTTGATGACGACGATCATGCTGATCCTGGCGGCGTCGGGCACCTCGGGCACCGAGGGGAGAGTCCAGTTGAGCTGGAGCCGGTCGATGACCATAGTCGCCCAGGGCAGGAGGTCGTAGCCTTTGAGGGGAATGGACATCCCGACCCGCTGGCGGCCCCCGCCGCCGCCCCCACGTCCGGTCCCGCCGCTTCCTGTCCCATATCCGCCGACTCCGCCGCCGTACGCGCCGCGGTTGTATTTCGTGAAATCGGGGAGGGGCGTGCCGGCTCCGACGCCCGGAGGGCCGGGAGGAGTCCCCGGCGGGGCCAGAGGGATATTCAGGCCGGACTTGCCGTGGATGGCGATCGACTGCTGGAATCTCGAGGACAGCGAGGGGATCGCGGATCCGGACCCGGGAGGCGGGACGGTCCCCCCTCCGGCCGGCAATCCCGCGACGCCGGGCTCGACAGGTTCCGCGCGCGCGGCCTCAGGTTGCGGCCGGGCCGCCTCGGGCTTCGGCAGGGCCTTTGCGGGTCCCCCGGCCCCCCGACCCTCGCCGGGGACCTCGGAGAGATCGTGGCCGCCGACGACCTTCGGGATGGCCACTTTGAGCGGGGGGACAATGAGGACCGTGCGGACCTCTTCCTTCCCGATCGGCAGGACCTTGACCGTGATGCGGCCGAAGATGATGGCAATGGCCAGGAGCGCGTGGAAAAGAAAGGTGACGAGAATGCCGACGGCCACATCGCGGCGCGCCGGCTTCTCGGTTTTCGGCCTGACTAGCGAATCCTCAAACATGGGTCCTGTTTTCCTGGCTCACCATTATATTACAATCGCTGTCAGGCCCGAAGAGTTACAGGGGACGCGGAGAGACGAGGAGGTAGACGAAGCAAAGGGCGTTGAGGAGGGCCAGGCGAAGGAGCAAGGCGGGGATGCCGAAAAGGGGGATGATCAGGGCCGAGGCTAGAATGACCCCGGCGAACGAGGCCAGGAGGTCGATGCCGTAGCCGAGGCCTGGATGGGGGACCTCGGGGACGAGCCGCCTGTTTGCGGCGACAAACAGGTAGCCCCCGAGGACGCCGAAGCCGAAAAGAACGGTTATCGAGGCGGCCTCGCCGCCGGCCCCTGAAAGGACCCTGGACGCAAGGAGAAGTAGGAGGACGAACGCTCCCTGGATCGCGGCGAGGTCGAAGCCGCCCGGCCGCCTCCGTATCCTGGCGGCGAGCGATCCTATGGCCAGGCCGGCCATGAACAGCGCGAGAAGAAGTGGGATCCTGCCATAGACAAAGCCAAATCGGGCCTGGAAGGCGATGAATACGGCCAGTTCCACGGCGATCGAGGTGAAGCCCATTACGGCCACGGGGACAAGGAATCGGACCGGAGAACGCCTCCGGAATATCGCCAGCAGGAGAAGGACCAGAGCGAAGACCCCGAGAGGCATATCGAGCAGCCAGGCCGGGCCGATGCGTCCGGCCGCGCGAAGAACCCTCGACTCGATCCCGCGGAACTGGCCCGCCCAAAGGACCGAGTGAAAATAATAGCTGACGGGAACCAGGTCGCGATTGATCCTTGCGCCCGGCCCCGAGATCTTGCGGTCCAGGTACTCGACACGCCCCGGATCGAGTCGGGCGGGGAGCATGCCCGGGCCGACAAAACGGAGGCTCAGGCCGAGCTTGGCGATGGAGGCTGAAAGCCGGACGGGGTCGATGGAGAGGGGCGCGTCTGAGGCCAGGAAAACGCATTTCGAGCCGGGGACGGCCGTGACGTTCTGAAAGACCGCTCGGAGCGTCGCCGCGAGCGAGCTCAGGAACTGGCCGAGATCGTCGCTGATATAGTTCTCGGCCGAGGGGACGGCGAAGCTGAAGACCCCGTTGGGCCGGAGCTTTTGCCGCACCTGGACGAAGAATTCCCGGGTATAGTAGCGGTTGACCTGGGCCGTCGCCGGCTCCGGCAAGCTGAGCAGGATCGCGTCATAGCGCCCGGCCGTGCGAGCGATAAAGGAGCGGCCGTCGCGATAGAAGATGCGGACCCTCGGGTCTTCGAGCGCGGACCGGTCGGGGCCGGTCAGGTGCTTTTTCGCCAGGCGGATGACCGCGGGATCGAGCTCGACGCAGTCCACCCGCGTGCCGGGGTATTTCAAGGCCTCGGCAGCACCGCCGCTGGCGCCACCGCCGACGAGGAGGACGTCCCTCGGCGCGTCCAGTTGGAGCAGGGCGAAATGGACCGATTCCTCGGCCGCTCCCTCGTCGGGATGGGAGAAGACGGCCAGGCCGCTGTCGAAGAAGGTGACCTGCTCTTCGTTCCGGATGACTAGGAGCTTGCCGTAGGGCGTATCGCCGGCCTCGACCAAGCGAAGAGGGCTCCACGCGGCTTTCTGGGCCCGGAAGTCGAATCCCGCCAGCCCAGCGGCCAGCACAATGGCCGCCCCCAGCAGGACCTTCCACCGGCCGGGCTTCATCGTCACGAGGACCATGACCGCAGCCGCCGCGCCGACGATGGCGGCCCCCTGCCAATTGGAGAACACCGGAACGAGCGCGAAGTTGACGACGAGGCCGGCCGCCGCCGCGCCGGCCGACTCGAGGATGTAAACGGACGGAACGCCGCCGGCGTGGGACCCCGCGTTCAGAGCAAACGAATGTCCCAAGGGGAAGCTCAGAAAGAGGCTCAGCAGGAGAGCGAACCCCAGAGCGGGGACGAGTCCGGTCAGCTCGGCCGGCAGGATGCCCAGGAGCTTGTGGGAAAACCTCAGGACGACGAGCCCGGCAAAAAAGAGAACGATGGCCCAGCCGTAGAGCCCCGCCAGTCTCGTTTCGCCGGCCTGCGTCTTAAGCGGGGGCTTGACGAGGCTGCCCAGTCCGCCCCACAAGAGCCAGGAACCGAGGAACAAGCCGAAGATCAGCTCGTTGCCGTAGAACTCGGCCCCAAATTCCCGGAGGAGATAGACCTGAAAAGCGGCCGCCAGAAAGCCCATCAGGAATGGGGGAGCCCAGGGCTTCAGGACCAGATGCCGGGGATCGGCGTCCCGCATGCCGTGCACTTGCCCTTCTTGAGCCGGAGGGTCTCGATCGAGTAGCCGGCTCGCGTGATCAGCGTCTGGCCGCAGCCGGGACAGTAGGTATTCCCGCCTTCGTGACCGGGGACGTTGCCCACATAGACGAAACGCAGGCCCTCCTCGAGGGCGATATTCCGCGCAGCCTCGAGAGTCGAAACCGGGGTGGGAGGAAGGTTTTTGACGAGGTACATCGGCTGAAAGCGCGTAAAGTGGACAGGGACGCTATCTCCGGCCTCGCCCTTGATCCAGCGGCACATCTCCCGGATCTGTGGCAGCCCGTCGTTCAGGGTCGGGATGATGAGGGCCACGATCTCGAGCCAGGCCTTGGATTTAGCGACGGTCCGGATCGTCTCCAGAACGGGTTTAAGCTTGCCTCGGACGTACTCGCTATAAAACTCCTCGGAGAATCCCTTGAGGTCGACCTTGACGGCGTCGACGACGGCCAGGAGGTCGGTCAGCGGTTCCGGGTTGATGTGACCCCCGGTCACGACGAGATTGCGGAGGCGCCGACCCTTGGCCCGGACCGCGGTATCATACATGTACTCGTAAAAAACGGTCGGCTCGGTGTAGGTGTAGGCGATCGACGGACAACCTGACCCCGCCGCCCGGGCCGCGGCGGCCTCCGGAGCGAGGTCAAAGGCTTCGACCTGTTCGGGCCGGACCTGAGCGATCTCCCAGTTCTGGCAGAATTTGCAGTTCACGTTGCAGCCGGCCGTCGCCAACGAAAAAGCCGTCGTGCCCGGCAGCACATGGAAGAACGGTTTCTTTTCGATCGGGTCGACGTTGGCGCTGCAGACCTTGCCGTAGACCAGCGTGTAATAGATGCCTCCGTCATTCTCTCGGACCCCGCAATATCCCCGCTCCCTGTCGCCGAGCTTGCAGAGCCTCGGGCAAAGCTTGCATTCGATCTCGCGGTCCGGGAGCTTGTCGTAATAGCGGGCCTCGACGCGCGAGAGGTTCGGCCCCGCGCTCGACGCAACCAGCCGGCGGCCGAAAGAGGGGAGGCCGCCCGCCCCGATCGCCAGGCCGGCGCCCGCCGTGCCGCGGAGGAAACCCCGCCGGTTCATGTGACCGTCTCCTCGACCGTATCGATCGAGGCCGGGTCGGCCCGGCCGAGGCCCATCTTTTCGGCCGTCAGGAGGTAATCCGGAGCCCGGTCTTCGTCCCGAAGGGTCGGCAGTCCGGCCGCGGCCCGGAGCCGTTCGATGAGGGCCCATCCGACGGCATCCGCCGCGACCGGGTCGAGACTGAAGACGAGGCCGCCGAATCTATTGGCCCAGCGGGCGTGATAGGAGGGCCCTTTATGGAACTGGACGACCAGGGCGTCGAGGATCGTCAGGCGGTGGCGGGACTTGACCGGCGGAGAATCGAAGACCTCGGCCACGAAGGGATTGCAGTGGAAATCGTGGTACTTGTTGGGGTTGTGGATGGCCCCGAAATAGTTCTTCATGCCGGCCGTCACGCCGGCCAGGCCGTGGTCCTTGAGAATGGCCAGGCTGATCGAGGCCGTGGCGAATTCCGTCTGGATCTTGGAGAAGAGGCTGCCCACGCCCAGGTGGGAGACAAGATCGGTGCCGTATCCGACGCCCTCCGTGTCCGTGCCGAAGATCCGGACGCCATCCGGTCCGGCGGCTGGGGCATAGCCGGCCCCGCGAAGCTCACGCGTCGTCCGGTCCCAGATGAAGAGGTTCTTTGCGGCCAGGCCGTTCCCTGTGAGCCAACCGGCGAGTGATAGGGCGACCTGGGGCCGGGTGCTGATGGCCCGGCCGCCGATCGTGTTGATCTTGATGCCGACGCGGTCGTCGGGGCGGAAAAGCGACGTCGCCGCGGAGCGTCCGTCGGCCCCGTCCCCGAGAAGGGCGAAACCGCGGCCGAACATCCTGGTGACGACGGCCGGATCGGGATCGCCGGCCTGGGTCCAGGCGTTCGGCGATCTTACGACGACGACACGGGCTCTGACCATGATTGAATTATGATGGGCCTTTTGGCGGAACCTGTCAACCGGACCTCAGGCTTGCCAAGACCGGGGCCCTCCGATATAGTAATTGATATTTCGCCCCGTGGAGGTCGATCATGCCAAGCGCCCGGATCCGGAGAGGGCCGGCCGTTCCGGCCGCCCTGGCGGTCCTCTGTCTTCTGGCTCCGATCGCGGCGGTCTCCCAGACGCGTCCGGCGAACCCCGAGCTTTCGGCTCTCGTGCCGAAACTCGCGGCCTGGTCCCTTTCGGAAGCCCCGAGAAGCTATTTCCCCGACAACCTCTTCGAATATATCGATGGGGCCGCCGAAAGCTACCTGAGCTACGATTTCCGCGAGCTGCTCGTCGCCGACCTGGTCAGAAAGGGAACGGACGCGACGATGACCCTCGAGATCTACGATATGGGCTTGCCGCTCAACGCTTTCGGGATCTTCGGCGCCGAGCGCTATCCCGAGAACAAGGTGGTGGCTCTTGGCGACCTGGGCTATGTCGAGGGCGAGGCCCTGAATTTTCTGTCGGGGCGCTTTTATGTGAAGATGCTGGCTTTCGGGCTCGGGGAGGCCACCGAATCGACCCTCGGAGAGATCGGGTCCAAGATCGCCGGGGCCATCAAGGCCGCAGGCGGGCTCCCGGCGTTCGTCCGGGCCTTTCCCAAGGACAACCTCGTCTCCCGGAGCGAGAAGTACATCAAGAAGAACTTCATGGGCTACGAGTTCCTCCACGACGGCTATGTCGCGACTTATAAGCCCGGCGGCCGCGAATTGGAGGGCTTCTTCATCGACGGGGGGTCGGATAAGGCGGCGGAAGAGATGCTGACCAAGCTCCTTGCGGCCCTGGCCGCGGACAACCAGTCCGTGGAGAAGCTGGCGCTTGGCTTCCACGCCCGGAACCGCTACGGTCAGCATCTGTACATCGGGCGGGTCCGAAGCGTTCTCTGCGGCGCGATGCGCGTGCCGGACGGTCTCGAAGCGGCCGGGGAATCGCTTCTCCGCGCCGCGGCCGCCGCTCTGCCCGAAAAACAGGCGCCGCGATGACGGCCTTCCGGAAAGCCAAGGCGAGGCCGGGGTGAACGACGACCAGTTTTTCAAGGGGGCGCTCGCGATCGTCCTGCTCTTCGTCTCGTGCGTCGTCCTGAAGCTGGCCCGGCCGGTCCTCATCCCGTTCATCCTGGCCGTCTTTCTCTCCTACATCATCGATCCCGCGTTGACGCTGCTGAGCCGCTGCCGCTGCCCTCGGCCGTGGGCCGTGCCCATCGTCCTGGTGATGATGGCCGTTGCTCTCTATCTCGTGGGGGTTCTCGTCTACTCGAGCGGCAAGGCGTTCGTGACGGAGCTGCCGAGGTATCAGGAGCGGCTGGCCGACATCAGCCGATTCCTGGAAAACGGCTTGGGCCCGTTCAAGATCGACGTCCCTACGGCCCTGGGGAACCTGGACATCAACCGGCTCGGAAGCGCCATCCTCAAGGCCATCGGACCCTTTTTCACCGTCTTGGGAAAGCTTCTTCTCGTCTTCCTCTTTCTGGTGTTCATCGTCGCCGGCCGCGGCCGGGCCGAGGCGAAGATCCCCAAAGCCATCGGCGACGGGCACGCCAGCCGCGTCCACGGCGTCCTCGAACGGATCAACGTCCAGATCCGGAAGTACCTGATCATCAAGACGGCGATCGGCATCGGGAACGGCCTGATGGTCTGGATCGTCTTGAAGGCGTTCGGTGTCGATTTCGCTTTTCTTTTCGGCCTCCTGGCGTTCGCGTTGAACTACATCCCGAACATCGGTTCGCTCATCGCCACGGTCCTCCGCGTCGGCTTCGCCCTCTTCCAATTCGGGACCTTCTGGACGCCGTTCTGGATCCTCATCATCACCGTGGGCCTGGACAATGTCCTGGGCAATTTCGTCGAGCCCCGGGTCTTGGGCAAGGGCTTGGGCCTCAGTCCGCTCCTTGTCTTTTTTTCGCTTCTCTTCTGGGGCTGGCTCTGGGGGATACCGGGCATGATCCTGTCGGTGCCTTTGACGGCCGTCATCCGGATCGTCTGCCAGAACATTCCCGCGCTCCGGCCCGTCGCGGTGCTGATGGGGCCCTGATCCGGATCCGCCGAAGTTCAGGGAAGATTCAGGTCGTCGGCTTCGATGATGAAGGCCTCGGACGATATCCTTTTGATCTTGCGCCCGAAAAAGGATTTGAGGGCCTTTTCGGCGGCCGCCTGCTCGGCGGCCTTCTTCGAGCCCCCCTTCGATTTCGCCGCGACCTTGTCGCCGAGACGGACCTCGATCAGAAAAGTCCGGCGGTGGGCCGGGCCCTTCTCCGAGATCAATTCGTAGACGGGGGTGGCAAGCCCGGCTTTCTGGCAGATCTCCTGGAGGGCCGATTTGGCATTGTTGATCGTCTGGGAATCGGACTTGATCGGTTTGAGTGACGACTCGAGGAGGCCGCAGACGAAGGCCTTGGCCTTGTCGAAGCCGCCGTCGAGGTAGAGCGCGCCGGTCAGGGCCTCGAAGGCTCCGGCCAGGATCGAAACCTTCTTCCGGCCGCCGCACTTCTCCTCCCCGCGGCCCAGCAGAATGGCCTTATCCAGCTTGATGTCCCGGGCGAGCTGGGCCAGGGCCAGCGTGCTCGTGGCCGCCGCCTTGAGCTTCGAGAGCTCGCCCTCGCTCCTTTCCGGGAAGGCGCAAAAGAAGAATTCGGCGGAGATGAGCCCGACGACCGAATCACCCAGAAATTCGAGCTGCTCGTTGTCGTCCGGAGACTCCAGGTGCGATTCGTAGGCGTGGGAGCTGTGGGTCAGGGCCTTTTCGAGAAGCCTGCGGTCGCGGAACACGTGGCCGAGGGTCTTTTCCAGATGTTCGAGCTTCCTCTTGTCCGGGGTCATGACCGGCCCCCGGGGTTCTTCTCGTCGAAGGGGTAGACGATCCGGCCGCCGACGATGGTCATGACCGGCCCGCCCCGGAGCTTCCAGCCGTCAAAGGGCGTGTTGCGTCCCTTGGATTCGAACCGGGTCTTGTCGATCGTGACCGGCAGGTCGGGATCGAGGAGTGTCAGGTCGGCATCCGCCCCTGCGGCGATGCGGCCTTTCCCCGATAGGCCGAGCAGGCGCGCCGGTCCGGCGGACAGAAGCTCGACGAAGCGAGGCAGGGAGATCGTCCCCGGCCGGACCAGCCGGTCGAGGACGAGGGAGACCGCCGTCTCCAGGCCGACGGTGCCGAAGGGGGCCGCCGAGAGTCCGCGGCCTTTTTCTTCGGCCGTATGAGGGGCGTGGTCGGTGGCGATGACGTCGACGACGCCCGTCCTGAGAGCTTCGACCAGGGCGGCCGCGTCGGAGGCGGACCGAAGCGGCGGGTTCATCTTGAAATTGGGGTCGCGCGAGGCGAGGGCCTCCTCGGTCAGCAGGAGGTGATGCGGCGTCGCCTCGGCCGAGACCCGGACGCCCCGGGCCTTGGCCTCGCCGACCATGCGTACGGCGCCCGCCGTCGAAAGGTGGGCGATGTGAACGCGGCCACCGCCGGCTTCGGCGAGAATGATGTCGCGGGCGACGATGATATCTTCCGCCGCGGCGGGGATTCCGGGTATTCCCAGCCGGGCCGAAACGGGGCCCTCGTTGATCGCGCCGCCCTCGGCGAGAGACCGGTCTTCGCAGTGATCGATGACGAGGCTTCCGGCGGCGGCCGCGGCGGCCAGGGCTTGGCGCATGACCCGGCTGTCCGCGACCGGGCGGCCGTCGTCCGAGAAGGCTATGGCTCCGGACGCGACGAGGTCCGCCATGTCGACGAGATCCCGGCCTCCCGAGGCCCGCGTGATCGCCGCGACGGGCAGGACATTGGCCAGGCCGGCCCTTCGGGCCTCGGCCAGGATCCTCTCGGTGATCTCCCGCCGGTCGTTGACGGGGCGGGTGTTGGGCATGGCGCAGACCGTGGTGAAACCGCCGCGGACGGCCGCCCGGACGCCGGTGAGGATCGTCTCCTTGGCCTCGTCGCCCGGCTCTCTCAAGTGGACGTGCATGTCGATGAGTCCGGGGACGATGACCAGGCCGCGGGCGTCGACCGTCCGGTCCGCGGCCGTATCGATGGAGGAGCCGACCGCGGCGATACGGCCGCCGTCGATGAGCACGTCGAGGAGGGCGTCGAGCCCCTCCGTAGGATCGACGACGCGGCCGCCGCGGAGAAGGATCACCGTTTTCCCGCCCTGCCGATCTTGACCGGCTCGGCGATGACGATCTCCTCGCTGCCGTCGGTCTCCTTGAGCCGGACCCGCACGCGCTCGCGGTGGGAGGTCGGCAACACTTTGCCAACGTAGTCGGGACGGATGGGCAGCTCCCGGTGGCCCCGGTCGACGAGGACGACGAGCTGGACCGATTGCGGCCGTCCCCGGCCGATGAGGGCGTCCATGGCCGCGCGGATCGTCCGCCCGGTCATGAGGACGTCATCGACGAGGAGGACGTCCTTCTTGATCACGGAGAAGCCGAGCGCGGCATCGTCGAGAGCGGAGGGCTGCGGCCGGTCCGGCCTATCGTCCCTGTAAGGGGTGATATCGAGCAGGCCGACGGGAACCTCGACGCCCTCGAGGTCCTTGATGAAGCGGGCGATGCGTTGGCCGATGGCCAGGCCCCGGGGCTTGACGGCGACGATGACGAGGCTCTTGAGCTTGCGGTTCCGTTCGATGATCTCGGTGGCGACCCGGGCGAGGACACGGCGGATGCGCGTCGCGTCCATGATCCGGGCTTTTGTCTTTTCAACCATGCGAGGCTCCTCGTGCGGCTTTTCCGCTCTCTTGAACATGCATGAACCCTGCCAAAATGTCAACCCCGGCGGGCGAACCAGGCCCGCGCCTCTTCGACGTCCTGGCCGATGCGCGCGGCGAGGGATTCGGCATCGGGGAAAGCCCGTATCGGCCTGAGCTTCCGCAGGAGCCGGACGGTGATCGCGTTCCCGTAAAGCGAGCCATGGAAGTCGAGCAGCAGGGTCTCCACAGTCAGCGGATGGGGCCCGAAGGTCGGATTGGTCCCGATGCTGGTCAGGGAGGGGGTGGTCCGGCCTCCGCGCACGGTCTCGGTGACGAATACGCCTTCGGGCAGGATCTCGTTCGCGGTCTCCAGGTTGGCCGTAGGGAAGCCAAGAAGCCGTCCCCGCCGCCGCCCCGGCACGACACGGCCAGAGATCTCGTAGGGCCTGCCGAGCGGCCGGGCGGCCTCCTCGACCCGGCCCCGATCGACGAGAGCGCGCACGGCCGTCGAGCTGACGGTCAGGCCGCCGAGGATGACCGGGGGAACGACGTGAACGCCGAATCCGGCCTGCCGGCCGAGCCGCCGCAAAAGGGCCGTGTCGCCCCGGCGGTCGCGCCCGAAGCGGAAGCCCCGCCCGACGACGACCTCCCGGGCCCCGAGCCTGTCCCGCAGCACGTCGTTGACGAAGGCCGTGCTGCCGCGGCGGGCAAAGGCCGCGTCGAAGGGGATGACGACGACGGCGTCGACGCAAGTCCCCCGAAGCCGGGCCAGACGCTGCTCGGGCGTGTCGATCATGCGGACGGAACGCTTGCCCAGGGCGCGCTCGGGATGGGGTTCGAAGGTCAGGACGAGTGATCGCAGGCCCCGCAGGCCGGCCTGCCGGCAAAGCTCCGACAGGATCTTCCGGTGGCCGAGGTGGAGGCCGTCGAAATTGCCCACGGCCACCGCGGCCCGGCGGAGATGGAGACGGGGATCGTCGAGGCCTCGGTAGACGACCATGCCCTACATCTTCACGAGCTCGGCCTTCTTGAGATAGGCCAGCTTGAGCTGGTCGATGACGCCGTCGAGGAACTTCTGCTCCTCGGCTTCGAGGTTGTCTTTCGTCCGGTCCTTGAGAAGGTCGAGGAGGTCGATGTTCCTCTTGGCCAGGACCAGGTTCTCCTGCCGCTGGCCCGTCGTCGGGTCCTCGACGAGGCCGAGCTGGACGAGGGCCGGGAAGTAGAGCAGGATGACGATGGAGCTGAAGTCCAGGGGCGGGACGAATTCCGGGCCGCCGGGGTTGCCGCCTTCGTCTTCGGGTTTCATGTCGTCAGGGGTCATGGGAGGTTCCTTTAGCGCGCGGCCGGGATCGATTTCTTGCGCAGGACGAGAGCGGCCTTGATGAACTCGTCGAGATCGCCGTCGAGGACGCGGTCGGTGTCTCCCGTTTCTACGCGGGTGCGCAGGTCCTTGATCATCCGGTAGGGGTGGAGGACGTAGGAGCGGATCTGGTTCCCCCAGGCGATATCGGATTTGGCGTCCTCGAGCTTCTCCAGCCTCTCGTTCTGCTTTCTCTTTTCGAGCTCGTAGAGGCGGGCCTTGAGGATCTTCATGGCCATGGCCTTGTTCTTGTGCTGGGAGCGCTCGTTCTGGCACTGGACGACGATGCCGGTCGGGATGTGGGTGATGCGGACGGCCGAGTCGGTCCGGTTGACGTGCTGGCCGCCGGCGCCCGAGGCCCGGTACGTGTCGATCCGGAGCTCGTCGGGGTTGATGTCGATCTGGATGTCCTCGTCGACGTCGGGATAGACGAACACCGCGGCGAAAGACGTGTGCCGCCTCTTGGCGGCGTCGAACGGCGAGATGCGGACGAGCCGGTGGACGCCGGTCTCCTGGCTCAGGTTGCCGAAGGCGAAGTCGCCTTCGAAGCGGATCGTGGCGCTCTTGAGGCCCGCCTCTTCCCCCGGCTGGTGGTCGAGGACCTCGGCCTTGAAGCCCCTGCGCTCGGCATAGCGCAGATACATCCGCAGGAGCATCTGGGCCCAATCCTGGGATTCCGTGCCGCCGGCGCCGGGGTGGATGGTCAAGATGGCGTTGCGGGGGTCGTCGGAGTCGTAGAACAGGGCCCGCAGCTCGGCCTCTTGGAGGTCCTTCTCGAGGCGAAGGAGCGCCGCGTCGAAGTCGGTTTGGACGCTCTCACCCTCGGCCGCGAGCTCGGTCAGGACTTCGAGCTCCTCCTTCTGGCCGAGGATCCGCTTGAAGAACTGGATATCCTTCTCGAGGAGCTTCTTCCTCTGCTGGAGGGCCTGAGAAGCCTTCTGGTCCTGCCAGGACTCGGGCGAGGACAGCCGGGCGTTCAGCTTCTCCAGTTCGGCGTTCTTGTTGTCGAGGTCAAAGAAAACCTCGGACCTCTTCGATCTTCGCGAAGAGGCCGGCGATGCGGGTCTTGGGGTCTATCGTCTTGTTGTCGACAGGCGTCATGACGGTGTCATTCCTTTGCGAGGGCTGGAGGATCAGTCGTGGACGATCTGGAAATCGGTCTTCTTTCCGGCCGCCGCGTTCAGCTTGGCCAGGAGGCCGGCGGCCCCTTCCCGGGACGCGAACCCGCCCAGCCTGACCCGGTACCAGGTCTTGGTGTCCGAGGCCTTGGGATTGGCCACGACCGCGGCGTAACCCTGTTTCTTGTACTTATCGGCCGCCGCCTGGGCCTGGGACCGATCCGTGAAAGCGCCGACTTGGACATAGTACAGGCCGGCCGGCGTTACCGCGGGCGCCTTTTTTGTCGTCGTGGGCGTTTTTACGGCCGGGGACTTTTCGATGACGGGCTCCTTCCCCGACGGCTTGGAAGCGGGCGGCTCGGCGGCCGTCCGGGAATCTCCGGTGATCGGATAGGTGGCCGCGGCCTCGGTGGCGGTTTCGGTAGAGGTCGGCTTGACCGGGGGTTCCTTGACCTGCTCGGGGATTTGCTGGGTGACGATCTGGGCCGGGGCGGCGACGCCCGCCTGCTTCTTGCCGACCGAAACGCCGAGCAAGAAAATGAAAACACCCAGGGCGAGGACGCCGAGGAAAATGACGACGAGCAGGCTGCTCGAAACCTGGATCTCGCGGAAATCTTTGTTTTTCATCAGCTCTGCTTTTTCTCCGGATCCTTATCATAGGAGAAGGCCCGCAAAAGCTCAAGTGGAAGAGGAAAGACGATGGTCGAATTCTTCTCGGTCGCGATCTCCGCCAGAGTCCCCAGGAATCTCAGCTGGAGGGCCTGAGGATTCCGGGAGATGATGTCGGCGGCCTGGGTCAGCTTGTCGGCGGCCTGGAATTCGCCGTCGGCGTGGATGACCTTGGCCCGGCGTTCCCGCTCGGCTTCGGCCTGCTTGGCGATGGCCCTCTGCATGTTCTCCGGAAGGTCGACCTGTTTCATCTCGACGAGCTGGACCTTGATGCCCCACGGGTCGGTGTGCTGTTCGATGATCTCCTGGAGCCGGGAGTTGAGCTTCTCCCGCTCCGACAGGAGGTCGTCGAGCGGGACCTGGCCGAGGAGGCTGCGCAGGGTCGTCTGGGCCAGCTGGGAGGTGGCGTAGATATAGTCCTGGACCTCGATGACGCATTTGAGCGGGTCGATGACGCGGAAGTAGAGCACGGCGTTGACCTTGACCGTGACGTTGTCCTTGGTGATGACGTCCTGCGGCGGGATGTCCATGGTGATAAGCCGCAGGCTGATGCGGACGATGCGGTCGATGGGGGAGAAGACGAAAATGAGGCCGGGCCCCTTGGGTTGGGGCAGGAGGCGGCCGAGACGGAAGATGACCCCGCGCTCGTACTCTCTCAGGACCTTGATCGAATTCAGGATGTAAAGGACGAAGAGACCGACGATGATAAGCGGATAGGTGATCATGATTCTCTCCTTGTCAAACCTTGCCGACTTTGATTTTGAGTCCGTCGAGGACTGCGATGACCTTGATTTTTTCACCGGCGCGGACGAGATCGACCGCTTCGGCTTCCCAGAGCTCGCCGTGGACGAAGACCTTGCCGGTGGGGGAGAGGTCGGTCCGGGCCGTCCCTGTTTCGCCGATCATCCCTTCCCGCCCGGAGAAGGAGCGACGGCGGTGCGCCTTGAAAACGAGGGTGAGGAGGAACAGGACGATCAGGGACAGGGCCAGGACGACCGGCAGGATGTAGGACAGGCTCGGCCGGAGCTCGGCGATGGGGGACTTGATGAGCATGAGCGAACCGATGATCATGGCGGCGATCCCTCCGACGGCCAGCATGCCGAAGCTCTGAACCTTGACCTCGAGGATGAAGAGAATGATGGCCAGCAGGATGAGGCCCAGGCCGACATAGTTGATGGGCAGGATCTGGAAGGCGAAAACGGCCAGGAGAAGGGAGATGCCTCCCAGGACGCCCGGCAGGATGGCCCCGGGATGGGAGAATTCGAAGAACAGCCCCAGGAGCCCGATCATGAGCAGGATGTAGGCCAGGTTGGGGTTGGAGATGGTCAGGAGGACCTTCTGCCGGAAGGTCATGGGCCATTCGACGATCGGCTTCCCGGCCAGGGCCAGCGTCCGCTCGGAGCCGTCAAAGCGCTTGACCGCCCGGCCGTCGAGCCGGGCGACGATGTCCTCCTCGGACCCGGCCACGAAGTCGATGAGGCCGCCTTCGAGGGCTTCCTTCTCCGTGTAGGACAGGCTTTTGCGGACCCCGTCCTCGGCCAGGCGAACGTTCCGTCCCCGCTTCTCGGCGAGCGAACGGATATAGGCCGCGGCGTCGTTGGTGACCTTCTCCGCCATGGTCGAATCCATCGTCTGGCCCGTCAGCGAAACGCCGACGGGATGCGCGGAGCCGGTGCTCGTGCCAGGGGCCATGACGAAGATGTCGCAGGCGATGGCGATGAAGAAGCCCGCCGAAGCGGACCGGGAGCCGCTCGGGCCGACAAATGCGGCCACGGGGGTCTTGGCGTTGACGATCGCCTCGATGATCTGGCGCATGGAGGTGTCCAGCCCCCCCGGGGTGTCGAGCGTCAGGATGACGAGGTCGGCGCCCTGGCTGTCGGCCTTCTCCAGAGACTTGACGACGTACTCGGAAGTGACCGGGTGGATGGGCGCGTCGACCTTGATCTTGACCACGGCCGCCGACGCGAGGACGGGCGCCAGCAGGAACACACCGACGAAGAATTTGCCTTTCACCCTGACCTCATTATAAGAAGCCGAACAGGCCAAGTCAAACGCCGCGCCGCTCAGGATGTTTGTGCTTGACTTTTTGTTATCAATAAATTAAATATAGTATTCGTTTTCGCGTAAGGAGTGACTTCGATGATCAAGAACGATATCGCCCTGGCGATCGAGAAGAAGACCGAATTCAACAGGGCCAAGGCCCTGTCGATCGTCGAGGCCGTTCTGGAGTCGCTCAAAACCGCTCTCGCGAAGAGGGAAAAAGTCGAGATCCGCGGCTTTGGCAGCTTCAAAGTCGTGCCCAAGAAGACCGGCTTCGGGCGCGACATCCGTCGTCAGAAGCAGATCCGCATCGAAAAAGGCCAGCGGATCAAGTTCCGGCCCGGCCAGGAACTCAAGACCCTTCTCTCCAAGACTAAGGCCGGCTAACCCCCATCTTTTTTAGCTCGGCATCCCTGACCAGCTGGGCGTAGACCCGCTCCGTTTGATCGACTGTCGCCGCCAGCGTTCCCGAAGTATCGACCGTGTAATCGGCGTGACGGAGCTTCTCGCGGAGCGGCATCTGGGACCCGATCTTCCGCAGGGCGGCTGTCCGGTCGATGCCGTCGCGGTCCCGCAAGCGCCGGACCTGCTCCGTTCTGCCGCAGTGGACGACGACCACCCGGTCGAAATGTCCGGCATAACCCGCTTCGATCGTCAGGGCCGCCTCGACGACGAAGATACGGGCCCGGCCCTCGCGCTCGAGCCGCCGGACGACTTTGGCCTGCCCGGCCAGAACGAGCGGGTGGACGAGCCGGTCGAGGAAACGGCGGGCGGCCGGGTCGGAGAAGACGATGGCGCCCAGCGCCGGCCGGTCGATCGTCCGGTCCGGGCGGAGGACGGAAGGACCGAACCGCTCGACGACCTGCTTCCAAGCGGCCCTCCCGGGACGCATCAGGTCATGCGCAGCCTCGTCGGCCGAATAGACGACGCAGCCTTTTTCGGCGAGGATCTTGACGACGACGGATTTCCCGCAGGCGATCCCCCCGGTCAGCGCGACCCGGAGGACGCTATTTCTTTTTGCCGGTCTTTTTGACCGGGACGATTTTGAACAAGTCATCGCTGAACCGCACGGCGACGCCCTGGTGCTTGGCCAGCTTGTCGGGCTTTTCCAAACGGACGGTGATGCCGCCGATGCGCAGCCGCATCTTCTTGCCGTCGGCGAGCTTCTCCGGGAGCTCGATGAAGAGGTTGAGCTTGGAGCCGACGACCACCCCGGAATCCAGGGTGAAATAGGCCCCCCCGGAGGAGATGTTCTCGAGGCGGGTCTCTTCCTTGAACTTGGCGCCGTCGGCGAGGCTGCCCTCGATGAGCGTGTCGAGCGGGAAATCGAACCGCCATTCCCGGCGGCGGTTGATCTCCAGGTCCTCAGGGACGGGCACGGCTTTCGTCTTCGCCGTCTTTTTCTTGGGAGCAGCTTTCTTTGTCATGGCGTCCTCGCTTCCTCGCTTTAGAACAGGGCCGAATTGATGGCGTAGAGCGCCAGCTGGAGGCGGCTATGGGTGTCGAGCTTGGCGTAGATGCTCTTGATGTGCGAGCGGACCGTGTTCTTGCTGATGAACATCAGCTCGGCGATCTCGTCGTTGCTCTTGCCCTGGCCGATCAGGCGCAGCACCTGGAACTCGGTCGGCGTGAGCTGGTCGAGCGTCTTCTCCTTGAGCTCCCGGCCGACGACGGAGATGATGCGGTCCATGATGCTGGACATCTTGTCCCGGGGCAGCCAGATCTCGCCCTTGTGGACGGACCGGACGGCCTCCGGCAGCTGGGACGAGGCGTCGTTGAGGTCGAAGTAGCCCCGGGCCCCGGCGTTGATGAGATTGACGATCTCCTCGTGCGCCGGGATGCTGCCCATGAGCAGCAGCTCCGAGCGGCCCTGGGTCTTGGAGAGGTCGCGGATGGCCTTGCAGATCTCACGGAGATTGGGCAGGGCCTCCATGTGGGCGAAGAGGATGACCTGGGGCTTGAGCTTCTTGATCGAATCCATGAACGACTCGATCGTGTTCTTCTCGATGTTCAGGATATCCAGGTCAGGGTCCGCTTCGAGCGCCCGCAGGATGCCGGAGAGAATGATGTCGGACGGGCAAAAGACAAGGAGCGTGATCTTCGATTCGGGGGTCGTGGCAGGGATCTTCTTTTTCTCCATGCTGGTCTCGTCCCCTTTTTGAGGTTTTGGCGGTTTCGGCATTTTTTGCATCGGGTCGGCGGAATCATAAGTCATTTTCCGATGGCTTGTCAAGCCGAGGGGGTGAGGGGGGGTGAGAGAGGTTCCTCACCCCCCGCCGCCGGGCTGGGAAACCGCTCGCCGACGAGGCCTAGGCCGGGGGCGCGCTGTTCGGGTGGAGCCGGAATCCGCGGTCGAGGCGGACGATGATGAACTGCGTCTTTTCGGCTTTCTCTTCCAGGCGCACGTAGACGACCGCCCCGGACAGGACCATGCGCAGGGGGCTCTCGAGGATGAGGGTCCTCGGGATGTCGAGGAACAGGGTCAGCCGCGAGTCGATCATGAGGCGGGCCTTGAGGCGCAGGGAGACCTCCTGGGCGCTGATGCCGCAGACCGCAGTCCGCTCCTCGAACTTCCGGCCCGTCGCATCGAGGCCCTTGACCAAGGCCGGAAGAGAGAGCTCGAAGGAGCGCTCCCTCTTTCCGGCCCTGGCCGCGCCTGGAGTGGAGGGATCATGAAGAGACTTGGCCATTTCCATGTCGCTTGCCATTTTCACAGTCGAGGCCGCCCCGGGCAATCGCTGTTTACGGGGAATCGCGGGGTCATATTCGGGCCGCTCGTCTCACCGTCAGCGGCTAGGCGTCCGGGCCGGCTCCGGCCCGTCCGCCCGAGGGTCATGCGGAGTCCGCCTGGATGATGTAGCGGGATTCAAGACGGATGGCGACCTGGGGGGCCGCCCCGTCCCCGTCGCTCGCATCGACATCGACGATCGTCCCCTTGACGACCAGGGTCAGGGTTCGTCCTTCCCCGAGCTTGGGCGGGAGGGCGATCGAGAGCTTGAGACGGGAACCGAGGGCCACCGGGCTCGAGAGCGGGAATAGGGCGCCCTGGTGGCTCATGAACAGGAGCGTCGACTCCTCATGGAAGAAGGTCCCGTTCGGATCGGGCCCTTCGACGGTCATGGGCAGGGCCATTTTGAATCCCCGCTCGGGGGGACGCTGCCGGATGGGCCTGGACTCCCAGGAGATCCTGCTCAGCATAGCGACTTTCCTTTTCCTTTGAAATTGGCGGATCCAGCATGGCATGGGCCTCCGCGGCCGGTCAATCACCCCTAACGGTGAACACGCGGGGGATATTCTTCTTGAAGGCGGGTTCCTTGACAATTCGGGAGGCGGCGGCTAGAATCCTAAAACGCTCAAATTCAAGGAGATGACGTGAACGAGTCAGAACGCAAGGTCATGAAAATCACGCCCAAGAGCGCGGACTTTTCAAAATGGTACGTCGAGATCGTGCAGAAAGCCGAGCTCGCCGACTATACGCCGATGAAGGGCATGATGGTCATCCGTCCCCACGGCTACGCCGTCTGGGAGAACATCCAAAAGGGGCTCGACCAGCGCATCAAGGCCTCCGGCCATGTCAACGCCTATTTTCCGTTGTTCATCCCCGAGGGCTTCCTCAAAAAGGAAGCCGAGCACGTCAAAGGCTTCTCGCCCGAGGTCGCCTGGGTGACGATCGGCGGCAAGGAGGAGCTCGAGGAGCGGCTGGCCGTCCGGCCGACCTCCGAGGCCATCATCGGCCACATGTACGCCAAGTGGATCAAGTCCTGGCGGGACCTGCCCGTCCTGATCAACCAGTGGGCCAACATCGTCCGCTGGGAGAAGGTCACCCGGCCTTTCCTGCGGACGACGGAGTTCCTTTGGCAGGAAGGGCACACCTGCCATGAGACCGCCGAAGAGGGCGAAGCCGAGACGCTGGCCATCCTGGCCCTCTACCGGGAGTTCTGCGAAACGGAGCTGGCCATCCCGGTCCTCTCGGGCCGCAAGTCCCTGAGCGAGAAGTTCGCCGGGGCGTCCATGACCTATGCCATCGAGGCCCTGATGTCCGACGGCAAGGCGCTCCAGATGGGGACATCCCACAATCTCGGTCAGCACTTCTCGAAGGCCTTTGACATCAAGTTCGAGGACCGCGGTCAAACGCTCCAGTACGTCTGGCAGACCTCCTGGGGCATGACGACCCGGACGATCGGCGCCCTGATCATGGTCCACGGCGACGATTCCGGCCTGCGTTTCCCGCCCCGCATCGCCCCCGTCCAGGTCGTGGTCGTGCCCATTTCGATCGGCAAGTGGAGGGAAACGGTGCTCCCGACCGCCGAGGCCGTCGCCGAAGGGCTCCGAAAGGCCGGCCTCCGGGCCGTCATCGATGCCCGCGAAGAAACGACACCGGGGTGGAAGTTCTCCGAATACGAGATGCGGGGCGTGCCCCTCCGGGTCGAGATCGGTCCCCGCGACGTCCAGGCCGGCCAGGCCGTGCTCGTCCGCCGCGATACGCGGGCCAAGGAAACCGTGCCGCTGGCCTCGCTCGGGACCCGTGTCCCTGCGCTCCTCGACGAGATCCAGGCCGGACTGCTGGCCCAGGCCCGGGCCTTTCTCGAAGCGAACATCCGGGACGCGGCCGATTACACCGCCTTCAAGGACATCATCGAAAACAAGCGCGGCTTCGTTCGGGCGCCCTGGTGCGGCGACGAGGCCTGCGAGGCCAGGATCAAGGCCGAGACGATGGCCACGATCCGGGTTATCCCGCTCGACGATAAGGAAGCCGGGACGAGCCAGCCCTGCGTGGCCTGCGGCGCCAAGGGACAAGTCCTGGCCTATTTCGCCCGCGCCTATTAAGAGGGGAGGACCGCCAGTGGACGGCGACCAGGCCCGCGAGCGTCGGCTGATGACGGAGTCCCAGATCCGGGCCAGGGGGGTCCGCGATCCTCTCGTCTTGGCCGCCATGGCCAGGGTCCCCCGCCACCTCTTCATGCCGGAAGGCCTGCGGGCCCACGCCTACGCGGACGAGCCCCTGCCGATCGGGGAAGGCCAGACGATCTCCCAACCCTACATCGTCGCCTACATGACCGAGGCGCTCGGGCTCGAGGGCGGCGAGAAGGTCCTCGAGGTCGGGACCGGGTCGGGCTATCAGACCGCCGTCGTGGCCGAGATCGCCGGCCAGGTCTGGACGGTCGAGATCGTCGAGACGCTCGCCCTGCGGGCCCGGGCCATCCTCGACGGCCTCGGCTACACCAACATCCACTACCGGGTCGGCGACGGTTCGGAGGGCTGGCCCGAGGAGGCGCCTTTCGACGCGATCATCGTCACCGCCGCCGCGCCCCGGATGCCGGCCGCGCTCGAGGATCAGCTCGCCCAGGGGGGGCGGATGATCGTCCCCGTGGGGACGGACCTTCAGGAGCTTTTCCTGGTCCGCCGGGTCAAAAAAGGGTTCGAACGGGACAGGCTGCTCGGGGTCCGCTTCGTCCCGCTCGTCAAGGCGTCCTGACGGCGGCCGGCGTCGCGCTCAGCGCTTCTCGCCGTAGTAGACGATCCGCGGCGGCTTCTTGGGGTCCTGCCCGAAAAAGAACAGCCACTTATCGTGCGATTCCTGGTCGTTGTAGATCTTGATCGACTTGCTCTTCGACGAGCTGACGACGCCAAGGACGCGGGGGTCCTTGATGGCCGGGAGGACGCGTTCAGGCGCGACCAGGACCTCCTGGGCCGCCTGGCCGGCCCCCATCATCCCCGGGGAGGTGCGGCCGGACTCGTCCATCGCGGAGCCGGCCGAGGAACTCGTCGAGGCGCCGGTCGAGGCCAGAACGACGTTCCATTGGCCGTCGGGGCCGAAGGGGTCCTTGTACAGGCGCCGGATGCACTTCTTGTCGAGGAGGTCCTTCAAGCTGGCCGGAAAGCGGCCGGGGTTCTTTTGGACGAAAATGCGGACGGCCTCGGCATACTGCTTGCCGCGGAAGATCAGCTCCTCCTCCTTTTCGCGCTGGAGCTCGGTCTGCCATAGCGGCAGGGCGATGAGGGCGCCGAGGCTGAGGACGAAAACGGCCATCATCAGGATGATGAGGGCATAGCCCGGCCGTCCGGGACCGTTACCAGGTGTTGTAGGGCGATCCATCGAGGGGCGACTTGCCTTCCGATCCGGATTTCACGTCGATGACGCCGGGGATCTCGGTCAGCAACGGGTCCTCGGGGGAGGGGAGCTCGCGGACCTCGATCCAGCTCGTCGAGAGCCGGGTCATCGGGTCGACGGGGATGGACCGGATGTAGCTGTCCTGGACGAGGGCCTGGAGGGACCCCGGGTACTTGCCCTTGTCCTGGGCGTACTGGTCGATGAGCTTGCGCAGGATGTACAGGTTCTCCTTGAGCACGGCCTCGCGAGCCTTGACCGTCGCCGACTTGTAGTTGGGAAGGGCCACGCCGATCAGGAGCCCGATGATGCCGAGGACGATGATGATCTCGATCAGCGTGAAGCCGCGATCACCAGTCCTTGTACTTGGTCCCGTCGAGGGCGATGGCCGGACTCTTCGTATAGACATCGTAGACATTCTCCTCTCCCCAGGCATCCGAATCGAAATCGTCCTGATAGGACCTCAGCCCCCAGTCGTAGGAATCGGTCATGGGGTCTTTGGGGATGCGGCGAAGGAACTTGACGGTCTTCTTGGCCCCCGCCTTGCCCTTGGAGTCCTTGTCCTGGATCTCGACCCCTTTGACCAGGGTCTCGAGGGTCGGAGGGTAGCCTTGGGTCTCCTCATCGACCTCGAACTTCTTTTCGTCGGCGAGCTTCTTGTAGGCGTCGATCGCCTCCCGCATGGTCCGCAGGGCGCGCTGGAGCTCGATCTCGTTGGTCCGCTTGACGGCCATCTTGCCGAGGGGAAGCGCCAGCATGGCCAGGACGGCCACGATCGAAAGGGCGACGATCATCTCGACGAGGGTGAAGCCCGGGCGGTCGTATTTGCGGAGCATCTTCGTCTCGGGCCGCCGCGCCGCCGCGAGGGCCCTCGCGTGAATTATAGGCCAAGGGCCGGAGAAATCAAAACCGGCCGCGACCGCCCCGATGGTCCGGACCGTGTTCCCGGGGATAGCGCCGCGGGGGGGCGTCCGGGCGGGGCGTCGATTCCGGATTCTCTCCTCCGCCTTCCTCGCAGGCCTTCTTGCTCAGGCGGATCTTGTTGTCGGCGGGGTCGATGTTGACGACCTTGACCGTGACCGTGTCGCCGAGATGGAGGACGTCGTGGATGCTGGCGATCCGGTACGGCGCGACCTCGGAGATGTGGAGCAGGCCGACGAGGTTGGGCATGATCTCGACAAAGGCGCCATACTCCTCGAGGCGGACGACCTTGCCGGTGTAGACCTTGCCCAGCTCGGCTTCGGCCGTAAGGTCGAGGATCATCTGCTTGGCGGCTTCCGCGGCGGACATGTCCGTCGAGGCGATGAGGATCCTGCCGTCTTCTTCGATATCGATCTTGGCCCCGGTCTGGCTGATGATCTTCTTGATGATCTTGCCGGCGGGTCCGATGACCTCACCGACCTTTTCCGGGTTGATGTTGAGGATGATGATCCGCGGGGCATACGCCGAGATGTCCTTGCGGGGCTCGGCGATGGTCTCCTTCATCTTGGCCAGGATCTTGAGCCGGGCGGCCTTGGACTTGGCCATGATCTCG
Source organism: Candidatus Aminicenantota bacterium (assembly GCA_963743205.1). GTDB lineage: Bacteria > Acidobacteriota > Aminicenantia > Aminicenantales > Saccharicenantaceae > RBG-16-66-30. Next base: position 591,348 of record CAVUOW010000004.1, on the reverse strand, counting down.
CGGAGCATGGGCAGGGTGACGCAGGGGATCTTGAGGTCGAGCTGGATGGCGGTGACGCCCTTTTCGGTGCCGGCCATCTTGAAATCCATGTCGCCGAAGTGGTCCTCGAGGCCGGCGATGTCGGTCAGGATGGCGTAATCGCCGCAGTCGGACACGAGACCCATGGCGATCCCGGCCACGATCATCTTCAGGGGGACGCCGGCGTCCATCAGCGCCAGGATGCCGCCGCAGACCGTCGCCTGCGAGGAGGAGCCGTTGCTCTCCAGGATGTCCGAGACGATGCGGATCGTATAGGGAAAGGTGTCCATATCGGGGATGGCGGGGAGGATCGATTTTTCGGCCAGAGCGCCGTGCCCGATCTCGCGGCGCCCGGGGCCCCGCAGGAAGCCGACCTCGCCGACAGAGAACGGCGGGAAATTATAATGGAGCATGAACCGCTTTTTGGATTCCTCGCCCAGGCTGTCGAGCCGTTGGGCATCCTCGAAGGTGCCCAGGGTGACGGTGGCCAAGGCTTGCGTCTCGCCGCGGGTGAACAGGGCCGAGCCGTGGGTCCGGGTCAGGAGGCCGACCTCGCCCGTGATCGGCCGGATGTCGTCGAAGCCGCGGCCGTCGGTCCGGAGCTTCTTCTTGAGGATGAGCTCGCGGAAGAGCTTCTCTTCGAGCTTGGTGAAGCACTCCTTGGTCCGGAGCTTCTCCTCGAGGTTCTCTTCGGAGATCTGGGCCAGGGCGGCCTCGCGGACGGCTTTGATGGCGGACTCGTTGGCCTTCTTGCCCTTGACCTGCATGGCCTCGAGGAGGGCCGGACCGTGCTCGCGCTCGACCTGGGCCAGCGTCGCGGCGTCGACGGCCTTGGGCGTGAACTCGCGCTTCTGGATGCCGAGCTTGGCGAAGAGGTCCTTCTGGGCCTTGATGATCTGCTGGTTCGTCTCGTGGGCCAGGGCCAGGGCTTCGAGGAGCTTATCCTCCTCGACTTCCTGGGCCCCGGCTTCGATCATGATGATGCCGCTCTCGTTGCTGACGACGGTCATGTTGATCGGGCTGCGGTCGAGTTCGCCGTCGGTCGGATTGACGACGTACTGACCATCGACGAGGCCGACCTTGACCGCGCCGAGGGGCGTCGTGTAGGGGATGTCGGAAAAGTAGAGGGCGGCCGAGGCGCCGATGACGCCGAGCGTGTCGGGCTCGTTTTCGAGGTCGGCCGAGAGGAGCAGGCCGACGATCTGCGTGTCGAAGAAGTAGCCCTCGGGGAAGAGCGGCCGGATGGGCCGGTCGATCAGGCGGGCAATAAGGATCTCCCGCTCCGAGGGCCGGCCTTCGCGCTTGAAGAAGCCGCCGGGGATCTTGCCCGCGGCGTAGGTGTTCTCGCGATAGTCGACGATGAGGGGCAGGAAGTCCTTGCCTTCCTTGAGCTCCTTGCGGGAGGTGGCCGTGACGAGCATCATCGTGTCGCCGTAGCGCAGCAGGGCCGAGCCGTCGGCCTGCTTGGCGATCTTGCCGATGTCGATGCTGAGGGTCCGCTTGTTGATCTCTAGACTGATAGTGTTGGACATGGGGGGTTCCTTTGGAGGCCGGGCCTACTTGCGCAGGCCGAGCTTCTGGATGAGCTTTTCGTAGCGGCTGACATCTTGGTTCTTGATGTACTCGAGGAGCCGCTTTCTCTGCCCGACCAGCTTCATGAGGCCGGACCGGGAGTGGAAGTCTTTCTTGTGGTCGCCGAAGTGTTTGACGAGCAGGTTGATCCGCTCCGTCAGCAAGGCGACCTGGACCTCAGGCGACCCCGAGTCGGTGGGATGGGCCTGGTTGTCCTTGACGATCTTCGTCTTCTGTTCCTTGCTAATCACGCTTTTCTGTTCTCCTGATGTTTTTTCCGGGTCATTTTAACAGAAATCTGGCGAAATGACAACATTTTCTGGAATTACCGCGCTGGGCAGGGGGGAGGTCCCGGGAATTCAGGCGGACAGGGCCCTTTTGCGGGCCAGGAGCTGACGGGCGTATTTCGAGGTCAGCCCGCCCTGCTTTTCCCGGCACTCGGTGAGCTCGGCCTCGATCTCGGCCGGGGTCAGGGCGTTCATCTTTTTCCTTTTGGGAGTCGTCGTTTCTTGCTTTTCGTCGGCCATCGGTTGTTCCTTTCGGGTCTCTCGGTGGGCGCCGCCGCCCGCCGGGAAGGGTTAATCTACCAGAAACCGGCGGGCAAGGCAAATCGGCGGCCTGGCGCGGGACCGTCCGCGACGCGGGCCGCGTGTTTACTCAAGGCGGAGTTTTCATTATGATGCGTAGGATATGGACACCATGAAACGACGGGTTTTCATCCAGGGCGCGCTGAAGACGGCGGCCGTCGCCTCCGCCGGAGGCGCCGGTCTTCTCCTCCAGGGATGCGCCAAGGGCAAAGACCTGGACCTGACTCATCGCCGGCGGCACGGTCTACGACGGCACGGGCGGTCCGCCGCTTCGAACCGATATCGGCATCAAGGGCAACGCGATCCGGACCATCGGCCGGATCCCGCGGTCCCGGGCCTCGGGCGTGATCGAGGCCGATTCTCTGGCCGTCTCGCCCGGGTTCATCGACGTCCATGACCACACCGATATCGGCCTCCTGGTCAATCCCCGGGCCGAAAGCGCCGTCCGCCAGGGCGTGACGACCCTCGTCAGCGGCCAGTGCGGCGGCTCTCCCTTTCCGCTCACCGAAAAGGACGTCGAAGACCTGCGCCATAGCCTGGCCGAGGAATATGGGCTCGACGGCGCCTGGCGCGACATCCGCGGCTTTTTCGGGCGGCTCGAACAGACCGGCATGGCCCTGAACTACTCCACCTTTGTCGGGCATGGAACGGTGCGGGGCGTCGCCATGGGCCACGGCGATCGGCCGGCCACGGCGGCCGAGCTCGAGCGGATGAAACAGCTCGTCGCGGAGGCCATGGCCGGCGGCGCCCTGGGCCTGTCCTCGGGGCTCGAATATACTCCGGGGAGCTTCGCCCCGACGGAGGAGCTCATCGAGCTCAGCCGGGTCGCGGCGAAGACGGGCGGCGTCTATGCGACGCACATGCGGGACGAGGAGGCCGGCGTCCTCGAAGCCGTGGACGAGGCCCTGCGCATCGCCAAAGAATCGCCCATCCGCCTCCAGATCTCGCATCTCAAGATCGGCGAGGCCGCCAATTGGCCGAAGATCGACGCCCTCATGGCCAAGCTCGAGGAGGCCCGGGCCGCCGGCGTCGATTTCCGCTGCGACCGGTACCCCTATATCGCCGGGGCGACGAGTCTGAACCTGCTCTTCCCGATGTGGTCGCGCGAGGGCGTCAACAAGGATTTCGTCGCCCGGCTGAAGGACCCTGCGCTCGACCGGCGTCTCCGCGAGGCCCTGGCCGAGCAGGAAAAGCGGTACGGCTCGTGGGACAAGGTCCTCATCTCCGAGGTGGCCACGGAGAAGAACCGCACGGTCGAGGGCCAGAGCGTCCTCGAGGCCTCGGCCAGAGCCGGAAAGAGCGCCTATGATTTCATGCGCGACCTGCTCATCGAAGAGTCGGGACGCGTCGGCATGATCAGCTTCTACGGCACCGAAGACATCCTCAAACGCATCCTGGCGCACCCGTTCGTCGGTGTCGGAGGCGACAGCGGGGCCATCGCGCCCTACGGGCCCCTGAGCAAGGGCCGGCCCCATCCCCGGTTCTATGGAACTTTTCCCCGCGTCCTCGGCAAGTACGTCCGCGAAGAGAAGATCGTGCCGCTCGAAGAGATGATCCGCAAGATGACCGCCATGCCCGCCGGCCAGATGGGGTTCGTCCGCCGCGGCCTGCTCAAGGTCGGCTGGGCCGCCGACGTCTGCGTTTTCGATCCCGCCCGGATCATCGACAAGGCGACCTTCAAGGAACCGGCCGTTTACCCCGAAGGCATCAAGAAAGTCATCGTCAACGGCCAAATCGTCGTGGACGACGGGACGCACACCGGACGGCTTCCGGGACGGGTGCTGAGGAAGAACGCGGGGGGAGCGGTGGCGTGAGTCCTTTTCCCCAGGCCGGGAAACCCGCCGCGCTTGCGGCTACGCTCGTCGCCCTTATCGCCGCGTCGCTTGGCGCTCAGACGGCGCCGGCCCCGTCGGGCCCGGTCATTCGCCTCGCCTACCGGTCCCTGCAGCCCGGGGAGCCGATCATTGTTTTCCTCGAAGCCGACCGCACGGTCAAGTCGGCCGAGGCGACGTTCCTCGGCCGGACCGCGGAGCTGAGGCCGACCCGTCCGTCGCGGACAACCCGGTTGTCGCGGGAGGCGCCCGGCGACCCGCCTGATTCGGACGTCGCGAGCGTCTTCGCGTTCCTCGGGATCGACGTCCAAACCAAGCCCGGCCCGTATGTTTTGACCGTCAAGCTGCGCAAGGCCAGCGGCGTCGTGGAGAACGTCCGTAAGGACCTCCTCGTCGTCGCCAGGACCTTCCCTTCGACCAAGCTCCAATTCAAGCCCGAGTACGTCACGCCGCCCGCGTCCCTTCAGGCGCGGATCAAGCGGGAGGCCGAGCTCGTCGCCCTGGCCATGAGCGTCGTCACGCCCGAATGGCTTGGCGACGGGCCGTTCGTCGTGCCGAACGACGCGCCGTCATGGTCGAACTTCGGCCAGAGACGGCTCAACAACAACGTCCTGCAATCGCTCCACACGGGCCTCGACATCCGCGTTCCCTTCGGTCAGCCGATCCACGCCACGAACGCCGGCCGGGTGGTCATGGCCAGCGACCTCTACATGGGCGGCAAGACTGTGATCATCGACCACGGGCTCGGCGTCTTCAGCACCTACGGCCACATGTCGGAGCTGCTCGTCAAGCGGGGAGAGAGCGTGAAAAAAGGCCAGACGGTCGGGCTCTGCGGCACGACCGGCCGCTCGACCGGGCCGCACCTCCACTGGTCCTTCAAGATCTTCGACGCCCGCGTCGATCCCGACGCGATGCTGCGGCTGCCTATTTAAGGTAGGTCGCGAGCCATTCGTGGATCGTCTTCCACCAGAGCTCCGCATTCTGGGGCTTGGAGATGAAGTGGTCCTCGTCGGGGAAGAAGAGGAGCTTCGACGGGACGCCGAGGCGCTGCAGCGACGTGAACAGCTGCAGGCCCTGATCGAGCGGGACGCGGTAGTCGTTGGCGCTGTGGACGACCAGAAGCGGCGTCTTGAAGTTCTTGACGGACATGGACGGAGACCATTTCGTATATTGCTCCGGGCTCGTCCAGGGCGTGCCGTGATATTCCCATTCCGGGAACCAGAGCTCCTCGGTCGCGCCGTACATGGACCGGAGGTCGAAGACGCCGTCGTGGGAGACGAGGCAATCGAAGAGGTCCGTGTGGCCTTCGAGCCAATCGATCATGTAGCCGCCGTAGGACGCGCCCGCGGCGCCGAGCCTGTCCGGGTCGATGAACGGATAGGCGCCGCGGAGGTAGGCGACGGACTTGATCATGTCCTCGAAAGGCTTGCCGCCCCAGTCCCCGGTGATCGCGTCGGTAAAGGCCTGCCCGTAGCCGGTGCTGCCGTGGAAATTGACCATGGCCGTGACATAGCCGCCGGCCGCGAACATCTGGACGTTCCAGCGGTAATGGAACTCGTCCCCGAAGGCGCCCTGGGGACCGCCGTGGATGAGCATGAGCAGGGGATACTTCTTCGAGGGATCGAAGGCCGGGGGCTTGACCAGGTAGCCGTGGATCTTGTCGCCGCCGGCGCCGTCGAACCAGAACTCCTCGGCCGGGTTCATGTCCAGGCGCGCCAGGACCGCGGCATTGATCTTCGTGATCTGGGCGAGGGCTTTGGTCTTGAGATTGCAGGACCAGATGTCATAGGGACGGTCGATCGCCTGCTTCAGGAAATAGAGCGTCCCTCCATCCGGGGAGAGCGCCAGGGACGTCAGGAAGTGGCCGTCGAGGACGCGGTCGATCTTCTTCGTGGCCAAGGCCGCCTTGAAGACCGCTGTCCGGCCCTTGTCCTGGGCGTCGAAATAGATCGATGCGCTCCCCGGCGCCCAGAGTAGGTCTTCGACGGAATAATCCAACGTCTCGGTCAGGTTGACCGTGGTCCCGGCCTTGCGGTCGTAGAGCATCAGCGACTGCTTGTCCGCCTCGAAGCCCGGCCGGGCCATGGCCAGATAGGCGATGTAGCGGCCGTCGGGAGAGTAGCGGGGGGAATGGTCGTTGGCTTTGCTCGTCGTCAGCTTCTTCGCCTCCCCTCCGCCCGTCCCGATCAGGAAGATGTCGTTATTCGTGCCGAGGCCGAGCCGGAATTCCGGATCCGTGTTTCGGACGAAGGCGATCTCCGACCCGTCGGGGGAGAAGACGTAATCCTGGGAACCCCCGAGGGCGATGGGCGGGACGTCGAAATCCCCGGTCGAGACATCGACCGGAACACCGCCGGCCGCCGGGACGATGAAGAGATGGCTCCGCGTCCCGTCCCACCAAGTGTTCCAGTGCCTGAAGAGAAGGTGGTCGTAGACCCGGCCTTTGACCTTGCTCGCCTCGAGCTCCTCCATCCGCCTGCGGTTGCTCTCGTCATCCTTGAGGTCGGGGAAAACGGAGGAGACGAAGGCGAGGTGGGCGCCCGTCGGCGACCAGACGAGGCCCGAAGCGCCCGTCGAGATCCGGGTGAGCTGGACCGCCTCGCCGCCGTTCGGGTCGATCGTCCAGACCTGGGGGCCGCCGGAACGCGTCGAGATGAACGCGATGGTCCGCCCGTCGGGTGACCAGCGGGGGTTCATGTCGGCGGCCGGGCTGGATGTCAGGCGCCGCGGCTCGCCGCCCCGCGAGGGCACGATCCAGATGTCGCTCAAGCCCCGATTGGCGGCCTTGTCCATGACCGTGACGACGAAGGCGATCCTGGTCCCGTCGGGGGAAAGCTGCAGGTCGGTCACCCGCTGAATGGCGATGAAGTCGTCGAAGGCGATGGGCTTCTTTCCGGCGCTCTGGGCGGCCAGCCCGAGTGACGTGCCCAGAAGGATTCCCAGAAGGACGATCAACGTCGTTCGGACGGTCTTGGCGGTCATGGCGTCTCCTTTTCGCGGGGGGGTTCGCGGGGATTATAACAAACTGGGAACATTTTCGCTTGCGCCCCGTCTACCATTGAGAATAAACTGGCGTTCCTTATGGCCATCGAAGTCAAGGACCTGAGCTTTCGCTACGGCAAGATCGTCGCTCTCGACGGCGTGACCATGCGCCTGGGCGAGGGGGCCGTGGGCCTGCTCGGGCCGAACGGGGCCGGCAAGAGCACCCTTCTCCGCATCCTCCTCGGGTTCCTCGTCCCGGAGCGCGGCGAGGGGAAGGTCCTCGATTACGACATCCGGCGCCAGCAGGCCATGATCCGCCGTTCGGTCGGCTACATGCCCGAGAGCGACTGTTTCATCGCCGGCATGGACGCTGTGACGTTCACCTCCTATTTCGGCGAGCTCTCCGGCATGCCCCGGCAGGAGGCCATGAAGCGGGCCCACGAGGTCCTCTTCTATGTCGGGCTCGGCGAGGCCCGCTATCGGCTCCTCGACACGTACTCCGCGGGCATGAAGCAGCGCCTGAAGCTGGCCCAGGCCCTCGTCCACGATCCGAAGATCCTCTTTCTCGATGAGCCGACCTCGAACCTCGACCCGACCGGACGCGCGGAAGTCCTCGAGCTCATCCGCGACATCTCGGTCCACAAATCGATCCAGGTCCTCCTGTCCTCGCACATCCTCGACGACATCGAATCGCTCTGCGAAACCGTCGTCATCCTCAAGCAGGGCAAGCTCGCGGCCGAAGGCCGGATGGCCGACCTTCGGGCCATCCACTACAGTCTTTACGAGCTCCGCATCAAAGGCGACGGCGCCGCGTTCCGCAAGGACCTCGAAGGCGCGGGCAGCCGCGTCGACGAGATGGAGGACGGGCTGATCAAGGTCTACATGCCCGAGGCGAGCGAACGGATGGACATCTTCCGGGCGGCCGCCCGGACGGGCGTCCAGCTGCGCTCTTTCGTCAAGAGCCGGACCTCGCTCGAAGATCTTTTCGCCGGCGTCGTGGGGGTGGACTGATGGCCACGGTCCGCGAAAAGGGCTACAGCCACTGGGACGGCCATCTCACCGCGCGCCGCTTCCCCTGGTGGCCGATCACGCGGACCGGGATCCAGCTGGCCTTCCGCAAGAAGCGGTTCAAGATCATCTTCGCCGGCGCCTTTGTCCCGTCCTTCATTTTCCTCGTGGGGCTCTACGTCTCCGAGCGGCTCGAGGACTTCAAGACGTTCCTTCAGGGCAGCGACCGCCTGCTCAACGTCGGCCCCAAGTATTTCTCGACCTATTTCACCAACGATTCCCTCCTCTTCCTGATCGTGCTCGTCCTCGCGTTCGGCGCCGGCGGGCTCATCGCCGACGACCTCAAGCACAGCTCCCTCCAGCTCTATTTCTCCCGCCCCTTGAGCAAGAAGGACTATCTCATCGGGAAGATGTCCGTCATCGCCTTCTTCGTGCTCATCCTGACGGCCCTGCCGGGGCTCGTGCTCATCATCTTCAAGCTCATCTTCGCCGGCTCCTTCAAGTTCTTCCTCCAATACCCCTGGCTGCCCCTGTCCGTCCTCGGCTATTCGGCCCTGCTGACCGTCTTCTTCGGCTTCTACGTCCTGCTGCTGTCGTCGGTGAGCAAGAACGCCCGCTACGTCCTCATCCTCATCTTCGGGGTCTATATCTTCTCCAACGTCCTGTTCGGCATCCTTCAGAGCATCTTCCGGACCCCCTATATGGCTTTGTTCTCCGTCCCGGCCAATCTCCAGCAGGCCGGGGCCTTCCTCTTCGGGCAGAAGCTGCCCCATGCGGTCCCTGCGGTCTGGTCGTTCGCGGTCCTGGCCGCGATCTGCGCCCTGTCGGCGCTCGTTCTCGACCGGAAGATCCGCAGCGTCGAGGTGATCAAGTGACCGCCGTCATCGCCGCCGCGAGCCTCTCCAAATGGTACGGCAACGTCCTCGGCCTCAACGATGTCACGCTCGAGATCGAGGACGGCATCACCGGCCTCCTCGGCCCCAATGGCGCCGGCAAGTCGACATTCATGAAGCTTATCACCGGGCAGATGAAGCCGAACATCGGCACCGTGACCGTCCGCGGCCGGAAAGTCTGGAACAACCCCGAGGTGTTCCAGGGGATCGGGTTCTGCCCGGAGCAGGATGTCTTCTATGAAGACGTCACCGGCTGGGAGTTCCTCACGGGCCTGCTCAGGTTCTATGGCTACGCGCGGACGGAGATCAAGGACCGCGCCTCCCGGGCGCTCGATATCGTCGGCCTGACGGCCGACAAGGACCGCCTCATCCGCGGCTACAGCCGGGGCATGCGCCAGAGGATCAAGTTCGCCCAGGCCGTGGCCCACGATCCCGGCATCCTCATCCTCGACGAACCGCTCAGCGGACTCGACCCGCTGGGGAAGCGCAAGCTCATCAAGCTGATCAAGGGGTTCCGGGACCAGGGCCGCACCGTCCTCGTCTCGAGCCATGTCCTGCCGGAGATCGAGGCCCTGACCTCGAGGATCGTCCTCATTCACCAGGGCAAGATCCTGGCCCAGGGCGATATCCCGTACGTCCGGGAGCTCATCGAAGCCCACCCGCACCAGATCTCGGTCCAGTCGAGCGATCCGCGCGCCCTGGCCGCCCGGTTCGTGGGCGACCGGTCCATCCAGAAGATGACGTTCGGGCCCGACGGCCGGACGCTCGTCGTCGAGACGCACAAGCGGGACGAATTCTTCGGCCGCCTGACCGGCGTCGTCCTCGAGGCCGGGATCGAGGTCGACGAGATCTCGTCGCCGGACGACAACCTCCAAGCCGTCTTCGAATACCTGGTGGGGAAGTAGGATGACCGCCGTCCAAGCCGTCCGTCAGGTCTTCGGGTTCTTCGGCTTCCTCAGCCGGAGGACCGGAAAGACGCGCGTTTTCGCCATCCTCGGGATCATCCCGGTCGTCCTGGCCGTCGTCGTCCGCATCGTCCTCCATGGCCGGTCCGGTCCCATGGCCGCCGTCTTCACCGACATCCTGATGGTCTTTTTCCTGCAGTTCTACATCGTCATCCTGGCCCTGTTCTATGGCACGTCCGTCACCGCCGAAGAGGTCGAGAACCGGACCCTGTCTTACCTCATCACCCGGCCGATCCCCAAGCCGGCCATCGTCCTGGGCAAGTTTGCCGCTTACTCGGTGCTCATGTTCGCCATGGTCGCGGCCAGCCTGGCCTTGTCCTATTTCATCATGAATGCGGCCCGCCTGTCAGACCCGGCGCTCTACCTGAACTTCCTCCACGACCTGGGGGTCCTCGGCCTCGGCATCCTGGCCTATACCGCCTTCTTCACGTTCCTGGGGACGGTCCTCAAACGGGCCATCATTGTCGGCCTCGTCTTCGGCTTCGGATGGGAGAACGTCATCCAGTATTTTCCCGGCTCGACGCAGAGGTTCTCCATCGTCCATTACCTGAAGTCCCTCTTGCCCTATCATCCGACGGTCGGCGGGGGCGGGGGAAGAGGCGTCGCGCTTCTGCTCTTCCGTCTGGAGCCGACGAAGCCGCTCGTGGCCGTCCTGGCGTTGGCCGTCATCACGGCCGCGCTGCTGGCCCTGGCCTGCTGGATCTTCCGGATGAAGGAATATCTGTCCGAGGAATAGGCCGCGCCGGCCCTACTTCTTTTCTCCCTCGGGGCCGTCCTTCTTGATCTTGATGAAATCCCCGGCCTTGGACTGGGCCAGCTTGCCGATCTTGGCCATGACGTCGTGGGAGACGTTGATCGAGAGGTCGGTGAAGTCCTGGCCCGACGTGACCGAGATCCCGTTCAGGAACTCGCCGACGGCCGGTTCCTGGGCGGCGAACATCGCTCCCAAGGCCTTGAATCCGCTGAGGGTCGAGGCCAGGTTGGCGTTCTGCTCTTTGGTCCCTCCGACCGTGCGGATATCGGCGATGACATTGTTCAGACGGTCATCGAAACTCATGGTCAGGGCCGTGATCCCTTCGAGCACCTTGAGCTGGGGATTGGACTCGATACCCTTCTTGAGGAGCTCCTGCGGAACGGCGAACGCGCCCCACATGAGGCCGGACTTATCGGCCTTTGCGAGGATGGCCGCCATCCCCGTGTTCTGGGTCAGGGCCGCGGCTTTCTTCTGGTGAACGTCGATGATCCCTTTGATCCCCTTCTCGCTGCCGATGGCGATGTGGCCGGCGTCGAGAAAAGCCGCCCGGGTCGTTTGCTTGGACTTGTCGCCGTCGATGTTGGAGTAGACGGTCACCCCGTTGTAGAGCTCTTCCTTGGCCTCCGGGGCCTTTTCCTTGATCAGGCTCTGGAGCTTGGCCCGGTCATATTTCAGGCTGACGATGGCGCCGCCATCCGGGGCCGCTCCGGAAAGGGCCCCGAACAGGCCGATCCCGACGTAGGTGATGTCCTTCATCGGATCGATGCCGCTCATCTTGACGAATTCATCGTATTTCGCTTTGGACTTGGGATCCTGAAGCGCCTTCGCGACCGCCTCCGTCCCCATGAGCCGCTGGACGTCGATAGCCACCACGCCGGTCGTGGAGTTGGGCATCATCTTGATCAGGGCTTCGCCCGCCGCGGCGCCCGTCTTGACGCCCGTGGCCGAGGCACAGGACGTCAGGACGACCGTCAGGAAAAGGACCAAACCGAAGATCGCGCTTTTTTTCATGTTCAGAACCTCCTTGAAGGGTTCGATCGGAAGTACGGGCTCCGTCCCCAAAAAGTTCCTTAGCTGGACTATACCACTATTGGACAAGCACTGGCAACGTCGGGGGCCTTCGGGGGACCGGGGCAGGCGGCCGGCCGGGATCCAGGCAAGGTTCCGGTTGCCCGTGAGACTCTTTTGTTATAAATGTAGGGACTCGGGTCCGGCGATCCCGGTCGGACAGAAAGGAGCCCCACATGTCGGTTCGAATCCGTCACGGCGTTCTCATCGGCATCATCCTGTCGACGGCCCTGGGCCCGTCTGTCGGCGCCGGGGAGATCCCGGCCGTGCTCAGCCTCAAAGCGCAGGCCGCGGTCTATGACACCTGGCTCCCGGCGCGACTGAACACGCTTCTGCCCGAGCTCATGAGGCGGGAGAAGATCGACATGTGGCTCGTCATCTGCGAGGAGTACAACGAGGATCCCGTTTATCTCTCACTCGTGCCCTTCACCAGCCTTTCGGCCCGCCGTCTGACGATGCTGGTCATGTTCGACCGGGGAGGGGAGAAGGGGGTCGAGAAGTTCTCTGTCAACCGCTATGGGATCGGCAGCCTGTTCCCGACCGTTTGGAAGGCGAACGAAGAGGACCAGTGGCTGGCCCTGGCCAAGGCCGTCAAAGACCGCGATCCGAAGAGGATCGGCATCGACGAGTCGGATGTCTTCGCGTTCGGCGACGGCCTCAGCGCGTCCAAGAAGAAGCGCCTCGTCCAAGCCCTCGGCCCGGAGTACGCCAAGCGTCTCGTCGCCGCCGACCGGCTGGCCGTCGGCTGGCTCGAACGGCGGCTGCCCGAGGAGATCGAGGTCTATCACCACATCGCCGCGATCGCTCACGCCATCATCGCCGAGGCTTTCTCCTCCGCCGTCATCACACCGGGGGTCACGACGACGAACGACGTCGAATGGTGGATGTGGGAAAAGATCCGGTCGCTCGGCCAGACGACCTGGTTCGATCCCGGGATCTCTCTCCAGCGGCCTAAAGACAGCCCGTACAAGGACAGCCCCGTCATCCACCCCGGCGATCTTCTCCACTGCGATTTCGGCATCGACTATCTGAAGCTCGAGACCGACACCCAGCAGCATGCCTATGTCCTCAAGGCCGGCGAGACGGACGCGCCTCCGGGGATGAAGACCGCCCTGGCCCAGGGCAACCGGCTTCAGGACATTCTGCTCGGAGAGATGAAAGAAGGGCTGACGGGGAACCAGGTCCTGGCCGCCGCCCTCAAGCGGGCCAAGGACGAGGGCCTGAGGCCGAGCATCTACACTCATCCCTTGGGCTTTCACGGCCACGCGGCCGGCCCGACGATCGGGCTGTGGGACAAGCAAGGCGGAGTCCCCGGGCCCGGCGACTATCCGCTCTTTTACGACACCGTCTATTCGATCGAGCTCAACGTCCTGGCCGCGGTCCCCGAATGGGCCGGTCAGGACGTGCAGATCGCCCTCGAGCAGGACGCCGCTTTCACTAAATCCGGGGCGCTCTTCCTGGACAGGCGGCAGACCGAGCTCCTCCTGATCAAGTGAGCGACATGGCCGAAGACAGACTCGCCGCCGCTCCGACAGCGCTGCAGAAGATCCTGCGCGGCCGGCGGAGCATCCGCCGCTACCTGCCGACGCCGGTCGAGCCCGAGAAGGTCCGGGCCTGCCTTGAAGCCGCCCGGATCGCGCCGTCGGCAAACAACGTCCAGCCGTGGCGTTTCCTGGTTGTCGACGAACCGGGACTGAAAGACAAGCTGGCCGCGGAGGCCTTCTCGGGCATCTATGCCGGGGCGAAGTTCGCCGCCAAGGCCCCCGTCATCCTGGTCCTGTTAGCCAAGCCCGGCGGCGCGGCCGTCCGGCTGGGTTCGAAGATCCAAGGCGTGCCCTTCTATCTCCTCGACATGGGCATCGCCGGGGAGCACATCGTCCTCCAGGCCCAAGAGCTGGGACTGTCGACCTGTTGGATGGGTTGGTTCGATTACCGCAAAGCCCGCAAGGTGCTGGGCATCCCCGGAGCGTTCAAGCTCGTGGCCGTGATGCCGCTCGGCTACGCCGAGACGAGACCGACCCGGGAGCCGCCCCGGAAGAGCTTCGAGGAGATCGTCGGATTCAACAGGGTTCCCCGGGATTGAGAGACCGAAGGATGCTCGTTTTCATCGCCATTGCGCTGGCTGTCTACGGCCTCATCAATTTCTATATCGGCCGTCGCGGCGCTCAAGCCCTGTCGTCCGTCCCCAAGGCCCGGGCGGTCTTCCTCGTCCTTTTCGCCGGCCTGGCGCTCCTCTTCCCGCTGGGCCGCATCCTCATGGGCTTTGCCAGGGGAGGCCTGACCTCGCTCCTGGTCGAGGTCGGGACGTTCCACCTGGCCGTGATGCTCTACAGCTTCATGGCCGTTCTCGCGGTCGACCTCGTGCGCCTCGTGAACGCCATGATACCGTTCCTGCCTCGAGGCCTCGCCGGGGAGGGCGCGAGGTCCGGCCCCGCGGTCTTCGCTGCCCTCGCAGGCGCCGTCGTCTTCACCGTCGCCATCGGGGTTTGGAACGCCAGCCGCCTTCGGACGGTCGACCTCGACATCCACATCCCGGCGCAGGCGGGCACCGTCAAAAGCCTGACCGCGGTCGCCGCGTCCGATCTCCACCTCGGTGCCATCGTCGGCCCGGGCCGGCTCGAGAAGGTGGTCGAGCGGATGAACGCCCTCGAACCCGACATCGTCCTCTTCGTGGGTGACATCGTCGACGAGACTGTGACCGATAAGCTCGAGGCCAAGCTCGGCGGCATCATGCGCCGGCTTCGGACCCCCTTGGGGATATTCGCCTGTCTGGGCAACCACGAATCCTACAGCGGGCTCGAGAGGAACGTGGCTTGCCTCCGGTCCTGCGGCATCACCGTCCTCCAGGACGAGGCGTCCGAGGTGGACGGCGCGTTCATCCTTGCCGGGAGAAGGGACCCGAGCTCGCTCAAGATCCGGGAAAAGAGGTTATCGATCGGAGGCATCCTGGCCGCGAGCGGCGCGCGTGCAGATCTGCCCCTCGTCGTCCTCGATCACCAGCCGCTCCACCTCGAGGAGGCCGAACAGGCCGGTGTCGCCCTCCAGATCTCTGGGCATACCCACGACGGGCAGTTGTTCCCGATCGGTCTCATCAACGGCTTGATCTACGAGCTCACTTGGGGATCTCTCCGGAAGGGCGGCACCAACTACTATGTCACGAGCGGTGCGGGAACATGGGGGCCCCCCGTGCGTATCGGCAGCCGGGCCGAGATCGTCCGGATCCGGCTCCATTTCGACGGGACCGGCGGGGAGTGGAGCCCCCCAAGCGGACAATAATAACACGGCGGAGGGACAGGACTTCGCAAAAAAAATGGGGAGAAAGGGTTCCGCCTTTCTCCCCGGGGATCTTCGAGTTCGAGAGGGTTACTTCTTAACCGGGGGGACTGCGGCCGACTTGCTCTGATCGTAGCGGCGGACGATTTCGTCTGTGATGTCGATCGTCGGGCTGGCCGTGACGACCCCGCTCGTGGCGGCGTCGAGGACGAGCTCGAGGCCCCTTTCCTTGGCCAGGACCTCGATGACGGCGACCATCTCGGTCCTGATCTTCTGGATCAGGTTGGTCGAGAGCGCCTGGGCGTCCCGGGCCTGGTCCTCTTCGTACCGTTTCCGCTCGGTCGTCTTCTTGTCGATGTCCGCCTGAAGGGCCATGAGCGCTTCGGTGGTCATCGTCAGCCGGCCGGTGTTCAGCCGGTTATCGAGAAGACGGATGGCATCATCCATCTTCTGGAGGTTCGTCTTGATCCTCGAATCGAGGTCCTGGAGCTGGCCCAGGGCCTTCTTGCCCTCGAGAGATGTTTCGAACGCCTTCTGGGAGTTGATGATCGCGACCTTGGTCACCTGCTGGGCGTACGACGCGCCGGCGATGACCAGTACGAAAAGAATGACGAGGGGGGCGATCGTTCGGATTCTGTTCATATGAGGCCTCCTGAGGTCCTATTCTTCTTAACTCATTCCGTCCCGGAATGGATTCGGTATCTTACCACGATTGGACGATTTTTTTAAGTATTTCGTCGATCCGGCCCAAGGCCCTCAGGAGATAGCCCCTCTCGGACCCGAAGCCGAAGCGCAGGTAGCCGTCCGTCTCGAAATGGTCGCCGGGGACGACAAGGACGCTTTTCTCGCGGACCAAGCGTTCGACGAATTCGGTCGAGTTGCCCTCGAAGCCGTACCGGGCGAAGCCGATGGCCCCGGCCTGGGTCGGCCTGAAGCTGAAGAGACCGCCGTGGTCCTTGAGCCACGTTTCGAGGACCGGGAAATTGGCGTTGAGGATCCCCCGGGTCCTCGCCAGGATGCGTTCCCGATTGCCGGGGGCCAGGGCCAGAGTCGCCAGGCGGTCGCTCAGGGCCGAGGGGGAGATCGTCGTATAGTCGTGGTAGGGCCAGGTCCGCTTGACGACCTCTTCCGGGCCGATGATCCATCCGACCCGGAGTCCGGGGAGGCCGTAGGCCTTGGACAGGCCGTTGACGACCAGCGTCTTATCCCATCTTCCCCAGAAGCTCGGTGTCGTCACGCCCGAAAGCTCGGCGCCCTGGTAGACCTCGTCGGCCAGGATCCAGGCCCCGACGCTCGAAGCCAAGTCGACGATGCCCTTCATGGCCGCCGGCGACAGGACCGCGCCGGTCGGATTGTTGGGATTGGTCAGGACGATGAGCTTCGTCTTCGGCGTGACGAGCGACTTCATCTCGTCGAGGTCGGGCTGCCAGCCCAGGCTCTCGTGGAGACGGAAGGTCTTGACCTTGGCCCCGAAGGCCCGCAGCAGACCGGCCATCTGCATGTAGTTCGGCAGCTCGAACAGCACCTCGTCGCCGGGCTCGATGAGGCTCCACATGAGCAGGAAATTGGCCTCCGACGATCCGGCCGTGGCCAGGATCTGTTCCAGGCCGATGCCGGGATAGAGACGGGCGATCCGCTCGCGCAGGCCGATCGTGCCGTTCGTCTGGGTGTAGCCGAGCTCGACCTCGGTCAACGATTCGATCTCGGCCGGCGTCAGGAGCTCCTTGAGGTTCAGCGGACGGACGCCGCTCTCGGACAGATTGTAATCGACGACATTCTCCCAGGTGGACTGCATGCGCTCCATTTTGAAGACGTCGATGTGCATGGGAAACCTCTCTCGAATCGGGGATCAGATCTCGACCTTGAAAACGCCCTTGAAAGCGAAGCCGAAGACGATCGACAGGATGAGGTAAGCGACGAGCCAGTGAACGCTGACGCCGAAGGCCGTCAAGCTCTTGGCCGGATAGAGGATCTCGACGGAGCGGACGGACGTCCCGGCGGGAAGCGGCGCCTCGCCCGGATAGAGCACCTGCTTCCAGAGCGACCCGCGCGAAGCCAGGGCCGAGACCTTGGCCATCGGGCCGCCGCCGACGACCACGGACTTTTCGATCGTCCGGTCGCCGCTCCGCAAGACGAGCCGGCCGGCGCCGGGGGCGAGCGCCTTGACCCGCCAGACGACCTGGTGAAGGTCGGGGATGCGCACGGCCGGGGCGGTGACCTCGAGTCCGGGAGGCGTCTCGAGCTCCAGGCCGAGCGAGACGGGATCGGCCGCCGCTTCGAGCCCGGCCTTGACCAGCGCTTCCTCGCCCGGCCGGAGCGGGGCCCGGTCGTACCACAGGCTGAGCTGGGCCAGGATGAGGACGAGCGGCACGATCATGACCGCCAGCGGCTTGAGGTTCGCGGCCATATAGGCCAGGTTGGCCTTGAGGATGGCCCCTTGCGCGGCCAGGGTGACCCGCATGTTGTCCTTGTACAGCCGCATCTCCAGGAGGTGGGCTTTGATCAGGTCCTTGGCCCGGCGGATGGCCGCCTGGTTGGAGGTGTGCTTGTAGACCTCGAGCATGAGCAGGGCCGTCAGGAGGGAGACGGCCGTCAGGCCGAACCAGGGCGAAAGGCCCCGGAAGGGCCAGAGGACGGCCCCGACGATCCCGCCGAAGACGAGGTTGACGATGGACATGGCGCTTAGGAGATGTATCCCAGCCCTTTGAGCTTCTTCTTGATCTCTTCTTCCGAATCCGCCTCTTCGATCTTGGCGATCTCCTTTTCGAGGCAGTGGGTGATGAACTCCTCGGCCGAGGAGTAGCCGGACATTTCGGCGAGCTTCTTGATCTTGTCGAACAGGGGCTTGTCGAGTTTGACTTTCACGCTGGCCATGATCAATCTCCTTTCGCCGTCGTTATTCGAGGACGTTCCGGCCGATCATGTCCTTGGGCTTTTCGACCCCGAAGACGTCGAGGACGGAGGCCGTCAGGTCGTAGAGGAACGGGGACTCGGCCGTGAATTTGCGGTTGGTAAAAGCGATGCCGGGCAGGACATCCGGCGCGGACATATGGTCGCCGCTCCATTTCTGAGCGTTGTCCTCGACCACCTCCTTGGGAAAGCCGCCGAGCGGAGATTGCCAGGAGATCCTGTAACCGCGATTGAAGCCCAGGACGATGTCCGGGGCCGTTTCGAGGTTCTTCCCGCGATAGGCGTCCTTGGCGATGAAGGCCCGGAGGACCGGCCGCTCGCCCGTCAACGGATCGGTCGCGGCTTCGAGCTTCCCGGCGATCTCCCGGACGAGGTTGTCCTTGTCCGCCCCCGGGGCGACGAGGCCCTCGCCTTCGCGGCCCCTCTCGTTGATGAACAGGCTATTGAGCCCCATGCCGTAGGCCCGGGTCTTGGACCAGTCGGTGTTGTCGAAGTAGGCCGACTCCTCCTGTTTCCACGGCCTCTTGAGGCGGTGATAGCCTTCCCGGAGGAGCCAGGTGTTGAGGTTGAAGCCGCGGCGGAAGGAGTTGAAGCCGTGGTCGGACAGGACCAGGACGACCGTGTCCTTGTCGGCTTTTTTCAAGGCCAGCTCGAGCGCCCGGTCCATCTCGACGTACGTCCGGGCGATGACGTCGCCGAATCGGGCGGCCAGCTTCGCGTCGTAGGCCGGGTGTGCGGGGTCGACGAGCCGCCAGAACATGTGCTGGCGCTGGTCGGCGTTGGAGAAATAAAAGAAGAGCAGTCCCTCGTCCAACCGGCCCAGCTCGTATTCGAGCATGGTCATGCTCTCTTCGTAGACCATGGCGTCGAGGGTCAGGAACTCCTCTTCGTCGAGGACGCCGTTGTCGAGGGCGCTCGTGTCGGCCGGGAGGCCCTTGGTAAAGAAGGGGCCGAAACGCTTCTCGAGCTCAAGGGAATAGGCTTCGGGGGTCGAGATGGGCAGGGCCGGGCGGGCCGGGTCCATGTGGATGGGCGAGACGTAGAGCTTGAATTTGGGCCGGACCTCCTTGAGGTAGAACAGGCAGATGCCGTGGACGCTCTGCGTCGGGATGAGGTTGAAATGGACATGCTGCCAACCGCTCCACTCCCGTTCCTTGAGGACGAACTCGTGGCCCTGGATGACGATCTTGGCGGCCGCGTTCGAAGGGTCGATAAAGACCTGGAAGGGGATGGTCGCCTCCGGGGCGCCGGCCCGGAAGCTGTTGGTCGGGCCGGGAAGCTCGGCCTCGACGCGATTGCCGACGACGAAGACATCGTGGACGCGGCCTCCGCCGCCGGCCTCCTGGATGACCTTCGCCGCTTCATTCGTATAATAGCTGAAGATGCCGTAGGAGCCCTTGAGGTCGGGGGTGTTCATGCCGGCCAGCGTCCTCTGCTTCGAGGCGACCGGGGGGTAGTTGGACGGCATCTTGAAGACGGTCGCCGGGACTCCGGCTTCCTCGAGGAGCTGCCAGAAGGCCGGGCCCTTGCGGAGATTGCGGATCTGCCCGCCTGAGAGGGGAATGACCGTCTTGCCGATGCGGATCGTTTTCGCGGCGCCTGACGTCTCGGTCGCGGAGAACACCGGGACATAGGTCTTCGGGTCGCGATTGAAGAAGTCGAAGATGCCGTGTCCGCCCGGGTCCATGCCGGTGATGAAGTTGGACCAGGCGACCGGCGTCTGGGGGGGAAGGCTCGTTCCGAGGGGCCGGAAATCGCCGCCCGCTTCGAGGATCTTGCGGAAGGCGGGCAACCGCCCTTCGTCGATCCATCGCCGTGTCAGCACGGGGTCCATGCCGTCGAGGCCGAGGACGATCATCTTTTTCGTCGCCCGGGCCTTGCCGTAGACCCGGGGCGTGAACCGGGCCGCGCCGCCCAGACCGATCGCGGCCGAGGCGGCGATCCCCGCCTTAAGGAATTCCCGGCGGCTGAAAGCCGTGCGTTTCTTATCGCTCATGACGCTTTCCCCTGTATCGGGCCGGAGAGGCCGGCGACGTCGACGAGCCCCCGGCCGTCCATGTGGGCCGGCGGCGCGATCCCGAAGAGCTCCAGGACAGTCGGGGCGACGTCCATGATCGACGGGTCGGTCCGTTTGAGCTTGAGGTTCGAGAAGATCACGCCGGGAACGAGCGCGGGGTCGATGCAGTGGTCGCCGCTCCAGGCCTTGATGTTGTCCTCGATGACGGCCGCGTTGACGATGCCGGTGACGCCGTCCCACGACGCCCGGTAGCCCTCGTTGTAGCCGATGATGAGGTCCGGCGCGTTGTCCCTGTACGGGCCGGCATAGACGGCGTCGCGGTCGTAGACGTGCGTGATCGCCGCCGGGCCGTTCGCGCCGTCCTTGAGCGCGGTGAGCTTGCGTCCGAGCTCGGCCTTGAGGGCTGCGGCTTCGGCGCCCGGGTCCACGACGCCTTGGGCCTCGCGGCCCCTGAGGTTGAGGTAGAGGCCGCCGAGTCCGAGGCCGTAAGCCTTCGTCTTCGCCCAGTCGACGTCCTTGAACCACTCGCCGCTCTCCGCCTGGCCCGGCACGAGGGCCAGATAGCCGTTCTGATGGAGCCAGGAGTTGAGATTGACGCCCCGCCGGAAGGACTTGAAGCCATGGTCGGACATGACGAACAGGGCGCCCTTCGGGCCCAGGCCTCCGGCGACGCGGCCGACGAGTGCGTCCATCTTCTGATAGAGCTCCTCGATGACGGCCGCGCTCATCCGGGCCGGAGCGGCCTTGAGCGCCGGGTGGCCCTTGTCGAGATAGCGGAGGAACATGTGCTGGATGCTGTCGGTCGTCTCGAAGACGATGACAACGACGCCGCGCGGCGTCTTGGCCAGGGCGTTCTCGAGCATGGCCTCCCATTCGGCGTGATTGGCGTAGGTTAGCTCGAGGAAAGCCGCTTCGTCGAGCGCCCCTTCGTTGAGGGCCCAAGTGTCGTTGGCTTCGCCGAGGGTGATGAAGCGGCCGAGCAGCTTGGCCAGGTAGACGGAGTAGATGAACGGATGCGAGATCGGCAGGGCCGGCTTCTCGGGGTCGATGTTGAGCGGCGTCACGTACATCTCGAAGATGGGCTCGAGAGAGGCGATGCGGAAGCGGCAGGTGCCGCGGACCTTCATGCCCAGGCCGGGCTTGAAGGTGAGCGGCGTCCACGGGGTGAAGGTCTTTTCCTTGACGAAGAACTTCTTCTGCCCCTCGATCTCGAGCCAGGCCCCGCGGGCGTTCCGGTCGATGGTGATGGTCAGGGGCAGGAGGATCTCTTCCGGCTTCTTGAGCAGGGAGTTCTCCGGGCCGGAGAGCGCGGTCCGGATGACCTGCCCTTCCCGGCGGACGAGAACGGCCACGCCGCCCTCGTGCTTGCGGACCTTGTCGGCGTCCTCGGTGAAGAAAGCGAACGTGCCCTGGCTGCCCTTGAGGTCGGGGGCGCACATGCCGGAGAGCATGTGCCCCTTGAACTTCTCAGGCGGGAAGGTGATGGGCACCCTCAGGATCGTCGAGGCGATGCCCTTCTCGCCCAGGATCTTCCAGAAGGGCACGCTCTTCCGCATGCCCCGGATCTCGGGCTTCGACAACGGGATGACGTATTTTCCGAGGGCCAGCGTTCGCTTGGACTTGCCGATCCGGGCCGAGGACAAATCGGGGAGATAGGTCCGCGGGTCGCGGCTGAGGAAATCGAAGATGTTGTGCTTGGAGGGTTCCGAGCCGGTCATGAACGAGGACCAGGCGACGGGAGAGATGGCCGGCGTGGTCGTCCGCAGGCGGGCGTAGGTGCCTTCCTTTTTCAAACGGCTCAGGTTCGGCAGCTTCCCCTCGGCCATGAACCTTTCGGCCAGAGTCGGCTCCATGCCGTCGAGCCCGAGGACGACCAAGCGCTCGATCGGGCCTTTCTTGTAGGCCCGTTGGCCGCGGATCGCCCTCCAGACGAACCGGAAGGGCCAGGACACGAACGAGAACAGGGCCAGGAGAAAGGTCAGAAAAAGGACCAGGAACGAGGACAGAAAGGCGAAACCGGCGCCCGGCCCGATATAGGCGGCCAGGGGAGAGGCGACGGCGAGGAACATCGTCGCCGCGACGAGGAGGCCCGTTCTCTTCATCAGTAGTTCTTTAGGATGACCGGCGCGACATCGGCGATCTTGAGGTTGTCGCCGAGGTCCTCCGAGGCCCAAAAGAACGCGTCGTTCCAGGTGTGCATGCCCTGGAGCCCGGACCTCCCGAAGATGTCTTTTTTCCTGACCGAACCCTTCATATCGAAGCCCGGCTCGGCGACGACGATAAGGTCCGGGCCTTTGGAGGCCAGAGGCCCGGAATAGACGTTCTCGGCCATGAAGACCTTGTGAACGACCCGGCGTCCCTGGTATTCGAGCTTGGCCAGTTTGGACGCGATGTCCTGCTTGAGCGCCCGTCGTGCCGAGCGCTCGACGGAGCCTTTGGGGAACTTGTTTTTATAATTGAGGTAGATCCGGTTGGGATCGAGGGCGAAAGCCCGGGACCGGCCATGGATATCCTCGAGGCTTTCCGGCTCGGACTTGATGAACCTCAGGTAGCCGTTCTTCTCGAGCCAAGCGTTGAGATAGACTTCCTGCTGGATGCCCGTGAAGCCGTGGTCGGACAGGATGTAGAACCCGGCGTAGGTGTTCGTCAGCTTGTGGTAGGCGGAGACGATCTTGCCGATGAGCCGGTCGATGTGCCTGTAGAAATCGAGGAAACTCTGGTGCGAGGGGTGATTGACGTCCTCATACGCCTGCCAGAGAAAGTGATGGAGCCGGTCGGTGCCCGTGACGACGTACTCGAAGTAGTCCCAGCCTTCCTCCCAAAAGTAGTTCAGGGCCTTCTGGCCGCCGGCCATGGTCTTGCTGAGTTCCTGCCAGAGGATCTCCGGGCTCTCGCGGCACTTGAGGATGTCGACGTCGATCTGGTAACCCATCTGCTCCAGGGCCGCCCGGTAGGACATGGGCCAGACCGCCTTGGCCAGCTCGAGAGCGACGAAGCCCGAGATGAGGACGCCTTCGATCTTCCGCGCCGGATAGGTCGAGGGCTGATTGATGATAACGCTCTTCTTGCCCTTCGCGCCGAGCTTGTCCCAGATGGTCGGGGCTTTGACGTCGAGGAAATTCGGGTAGCGCACCGCGTAGGACTTGGGCTTGAAATCGGTGAATCCGAAAATGCCGTGCGTGCCCGCGTTGGTGCCGGTCATGAAATCCGTCCAGGAGACCGACGAGATCTCGGGCAGGCTGGCCTGCATCTGGTGGATCTTGCCGATGTCCATGAGCCGGGCCATGGTCGACATGACCCCGCGGCGGGCTAGCTCGACGATCATGCCATAGGGCACGCCGTCGAGGCCGATGACGCAGGCCCGATTCGTCTTTTTGCTCTTCAAGGCGGCCATAATAGGTTCTTTTCGTACCGGAATTATCTATTTTACCGCAAGTTACGGGGCCGGTCAACTGGTTTCGATTTGACTTTGCCCCCCGGCAGTTGTTAAATGACACTCGAAAAAGAGGACCCATGACAGGATTCGACAGGCTCCGGGGCCATCTGGTCCGGGAGTACGAGAAGAAGACGGACCGGAGCCGGACGATCTTCCGGCGGGCGGAAAAGGTCATGATCGCCGGCGGAAGCCACACCATCCGGCTGTGGCGCCCCTATCCCTTTTTCGCCGCGGCGGCCGAAGGCCCGTCGGTCCGGGACGTCGACGGCAATACCTATATCGATTATTGGCAGGGCCACTACGCCAACATCCTCGGCCACAATCCGCGGCTTATCCGCAGCCGGATCGCGGCCTGCCTCGAGCGCGGCGCCTTGCACACCGGCTTCGAGGCCGGCCATCAGATCGAGCTCGCCGAGGCCCTCGTCCAGGGGCTTGGCGGTCGCGAGGCCAAGGTCCGCTTCACGACCTCGGGGACTCTGGCCACGATGTACGCCGTCATGATGGCCCAGGGGCTGACGGGGCGGGACCACGTCCTGAAGGTCGGCGGCGGCTGGCACGGCGCGTCCCCGTACCTGCTCAAGGGCGTCAAATTCCATGCCGATGACGGATTCGAAGGCCGGGAATCCGCCGGGCTCCTCGACGAGATCGTCCGGCGCACACTGGTCACCCGGTTCAACGATGTCGCGGACCTGGAGAGGGTCATCGCGGAGCACGGTGACCGCATCGCCTGCTTCATCGTCGAGCCGTTCCTCGGGGTCGGCGGCTTCCTCGCGGCTTCGCAGGAGTACCTCGAGCGGGCCCGCCGGCTGACTGCGAAACACGGCATCCTGCTCGTCTTCGACGAGATCATCTCGGGATTCCGCTTCTGTCCGGGCGGGGTCCAGACCCTTTACGGCGTCCGCCCGGACTTGACGACGCTCGGCAAGATCATCGGCGGCGGCCACGCCGTGGCCGCGGTCATCGGGCCGCGCGAGATCATGGAAGAGTGCGAGCACGGCCGGGGCGGAGGCGACCGCGTCTATTTCGAGGGGGGCACTTTCTCCGCCCACTCGGAGTACATGAAGGCCGGGTTGATCATGCTCGGCTATCTGGCCGATCACGCGGCGACGGTCTATCCGAAGATCGCCCGGTCGGGGGAGAGGCTCCGGCGGGAGATCGAGCGCGTGTTCGCCGCGGAGGGGATCCGGGTCCGCTGCACGGGCGACGGGAACGACGTCGTTAGCGGCAGCTCTCTATTCATGGTCCATTTTCCGCGCACAGCGGACGTCGCATACGACCGCCCCGAAGATATCCACGATCCCCGCCGTTCGGACCTCCCCATGCGGGAAGATCTGCTGAAGCTGGCCCTCCTCGTCAACGGCGTCAACGTCGTCCACGGCGGCGGGGCGGTCTCGTCGGCCCACGGCGCTAAGGAGATCGCGGCCACGATCTCGGCTTATGCCGAAGCCGCCCGGCTGTTCAAAAAATATCTGGATTGACGGACTGGCTCGCCGGGATCAAGCGGTTTTCTTCAGCTCGAAGGCGTAGGCGCCGCTCCCGACCTTGAAGACGGCGCGATCCGCGTCGTCGCCGGCAAGTTCGATCCCGGGGACGGTATCGATCGCGTGACCGGCCCGCCACAAAACCTTCCCCGATTCGACGATCCGGGCCCCCGGCCAGAGCAGCGGGACGTGGATCTCGCCTGTGGCGCCGACGGGGATCGTGATCTCGAGGGAGAACGCCTCGTCGGACCTCCGCCACGACGCCGCGACGCGGCCTGCGACCGTATCCAAGGCGGCCTCGACAAAGGCCAGGTCGCCCAGGGCGTACGGTCGGACGCGGACGGCCTTCCATCCCGGAAGCAGGGGCGAGAGCCCGGCGAGGACCCGGTAGAACCAGGCGTCGATGCTGCCGAGCATGATATGGTTCTGGGAGTTCATGGCCGGCCCGGTCAGCTTTTCCCAACGTTCCCAAAGAGTCGTGGCGTCTTCGGCGAGCATGTAGCCCCAGCCGGGATAGCTCTTCTGGGTCGCCACGCGCCAGGCCGTCTCCTCCTGGCCGTTGGCGGTCAGAACGTCAAGGAGGTAACGGGTCCCCAGGATGCCGGTATCGACGTGGTAATCCTGCTGACGGACGACGCTTTGGACGAGGCTGGCCACGACTTTGTCCTTCCGGCCGGCGGGGACCATGTTCAGATAGAGGGGCAGGACGTTGGAGGTCTGGTTGGGATAGGTGTCCACGGAGCTGACCCGGATCGCCGCGTACTGCGTCTCGCCGAGGTAGGCCGCGTTGAAAGAGGCTTTGATCGATTCGGCCAGCCGGCCATACTGCTGGGCCTCCTCGCCGCGGCCGATGACGGAAGCCAGGCGGGCAAGGATGAGGACGTCGTGGTAGTAGTACCAGGTCGAGGTCAGGTCCACCGGCGTTTTTTTGGGCACGATGCCGCCGGGCGGGCACCAGTCTCCGTACTTGCCGAGCGCGCGGATGATGTTGCCGTCGGCGTTCCGGCCGAGGAAATCGATGTACCTCTTGAGGTTCCCGTAATGGACGTTGATGACCCGGCGGTCGCCATAATGGTCCCAGAGGAGCTCGACGAGCGTCGCGTAGGCCGAGCTCCAGGCGGGATCGGCCGGGTAGAGCCGGGGGAGATAGGCCGGGGCGACATCGGGAAGGCTGCCGTCCTCCTTTTGAGCGAGGCGGATATCGTCGAGGAACTTGGCATAGAAGGCGGCCATATCGAAGTTGAACACGGCCTCTTCGGCCGAAAGGTGGGCATCGCCGAGCCAGCCGTGGCGCTCGTCGCGTTGAGGACAATCTGTAGGGATGCTCATAAGGTTCGAGAGCTGTCCCCATATGACGTTCCGATGGATTCGGTCGATCAGCTCGTTCGAGGAATGGAATTCGCCCGCGCGCCCGACGTCCGAGTGGACGAACCGGCCTTCGAGGGCGTCGGGACCGGGTTCGCCGGGGTAGCCGGCGATCTCGACGTAGCGGAAACCGTGATAGGTGAACCGCGGCTCGTGGACCTCGGGTCCCCCGCCGCGGAGGATATAGACGTCGGTGGCCTCGGCATTTTCGTTGGGGCCGAGGTTGAGCGTCCCGTCGTCGTTGAGGAGCTCGGCGTGGCGGAGGCGCACTTCCGTGCCCATCGGGCCTTCGACCTTCAATCGGGTCCAGCCGGAAAAATTCTGACCGAAATCGACGATCGAGGATCCCGAGGGAAGTCGCCGGACCGAGCGCGGGGGCAGGCTTTCGACGACGCGGACGGGAGGCATCATCTGAGAGGCGAGCGGGCAGCCGGTGACCTGGACGGCTTTGGCCCAGGTCCTGTCGTCGAAGCCCGGCTGGTCCCAGCCGTCGATGAGGATGCGGGCGTCATAGCGCTCGCCGTAGTAGAGGCCGTTTTCCTGGAGAGGGCCGTCCGATGTCCGCCAGCTCTCGTCGGCAAAGAGGATCTCCCGCTCGCCGCTTTCGTACTCGACCTCGATGCGGCAGGCGAGCTTGGGCCCGTCGTAGCCGTAGCTCTTGATGTGGCGGCCGTTGCCGAGGATGACGCCGACCGCGTTCCGGTCGCGGACGAGCCGGGTCACGTCGTGGGAAGCATAGAGGGCTTTCTTCCGGTAATCCGTCCAGCCGGGATCGAGGACGCTCGTCCCGACCTTTTCCCCGTTCAGGCGGAGCTCGTAATGGCCGAGACCGGAGATGAAGATCATGGCCAGAGCGGCCCGGTCTTTGAGCCCGAATTCACGGCGGAGGTAGACCGCGCAGGCCTGCGTGTCGTCGGCGCCGGGGTGGCCGAGAAGGACGGTGCCCTTGGACCGAAACTCGCTCACGTGGCGGGGGCCGATCCATTTGGCGTTCCATTCGCCGGGATTCAGAAAGCCTGTCACAAAGGAGGCCGTCTCGCTCCAGGGGCTGACCTGGGCCTCGTGGTCCCACCAGCGGACTTTCCAGACGTAGCGGGCGCAGCTCGAGAGCGGCTCCCCCGCGTACTCGAGCGAAACGAAACTGCCGCCTTCGGTCCGGCCCGTGTCCCAGAGGTCGCCGATATCGCTCCGGAGGAGCTCGGGGGAGGACGAAACGAGGACCTGATAGGCCTTTGGGCTGTCACCCCGGACGGGGCTCTCGACGACCCAGGCGAGCCGCGGGCTCGGGGAATCGACGCCGATCGGCTCGGCGAGGTATCCACAACGCAGGCGGACGGGCGGACACGGCATCATGTCGAACCCCCGGGCCGCACCGCGGAGGCGGCCTGGGCCAGGAAGTAGTCGGCGACCTCGATGCCGTACTTGGACGGGTCGAGGGCGGTGGCGATCGTCCGGCGGAAACGGCCCGATGCGGCATCCCGCTCGGCGAGGTCGACGATCTCGCCGTCGATCTTGGCGCCCGCCGGGTCGGTGATGAGCTTGACCGACGGCCGGAGAACGAGCTTGGGGTCGGCATTGAGGTCCTGGACGATGGCCATCTCGCCCGTGGTCAGGGCGACGAGCGTGCCGATGGGGAAGACGCCCATCATGTTGACGAAGGCCTTGAGGATGACGGAGTTGAATTCCGTGCCGCTCTGCTCGAGCATGAGGCTCAAGGCTTCGGCGCGGGTGAAGTCCTTGGTCCGGTAGACCCTCTTCGTGGTGATGGCGTCGAAGACGTCGACGACCTTGACGATCTTGCTGAACAGATTGACGTCGTCCTTCTTGAAATATCGCGGATAGCCGGAGAGATCCTCCTTGATGTGGTGCTCCAGGGCGACGTGGATGGCCCGGAGCGGCAGGCGCCGGAACTCCTTGAGCAGGGCGAGCTTCTCGGCGCCGTGGAAGGGGTGCATTTCCATGATGTCGCGCTCGTCGTCGGTCAAGCGGCCGGGCTTGTTCAGGATCTCCAAGGGCGTCTCGGTCTTGCCCAGGTCGTGGAAGAAGGCGGCCATGCCCAGGTCCACGAGCTCGGCCCGGCTCAATCCGAGGCGCCGGCCGAGGGCTGTGGCCAGGAGACAGACGTTGACCGAGTGGTTGAGCGTGTATTCGTCGTGGTTCTTGATGTTGGTCAAGCCGTAGACGAAGCCCTCGTCCTCGACGATGTGGTTGTAGATCGACTGCATCAGGCGCCGGGTCGTGCTGATCTTGATGGGCTCATTGCGCTGGTCGCGGGCGAACGATTCCTTGAGGTGGACGATGCTGAGAAAAAAGAGGCGGGCCGAGCTCTCATGGAGCCCTTGCGGGATCTCCTCCTCGGACATTTTCTCGATCTCGACGTGGGACACGGCGGCGGCGTCGAGGTCGGCGGCGAGCTGGGCGAAGCTAGCCTCGTCCTTCTTCTCGCGCTTGGCGAAGACGGACATGAAGGCGTAGAGCTCCTCCAGGGTGATCCCGGGAACGAAGGTGACGGCCTCGACGTTCCTGGTGCGGAACTCCTCGATCACGGACTTGAACATGCCGTAGGTCCCGACGCCGAACTTGAGCCGGACGCCGTTGAACAGCAGGACACCGTGGCGGACGCGGAGAGAGGCCTCTCCGTCGGACTTGAGAACGGCCGCCAGGACCTCGAACAGCAACCGGCCCCGTTCCTGGAAGGCGTCGTTTTTCGTGTCGTAGATCTTAGCGACCTTGTCGACGATGTGGAACCGGGTCAGCAGGTCGAGGCCGGACTTCTGGAAGGCCTTGGATTCGGCCCCGGACGTTCGCGGGCCTTGGGTCTCGGTCCCCGACGGAGTGAGGTCCTTCTCGTCCATTCGGTCTTTCTAGCCTTTCGCCGACCCGGCGGGGGGCAGGCGGACCAGCGCGGCCGCGCACGCCTCCCGGACTTTTTTCGTGCGCCCGATCGCTCCCTTTTGAAGGGCGTCCAGAGCCTCCTCGGTGCCCAGGCTCTCGAGGCCGGCGACGGCGGCCAGGCGGAGCTCCAGAAGCCTCTTTGACCCGAACAAGGGAGCCTTGCGAAGCGTCCGACGGAGGAACTCAAGGGCCTCCGGGGACTGCGTCCGGCCGAGGAAGGCGAGCAGGGCCTCCTTTTCTTTGAGGCTCTTCGCCTGGAACTCCCGTGAAGAAGCCTCGCGCAGGATCTGTTGGACCCGAGCCCCGCCCTTTGCAGGGTCGAGGGACATGGTCGCCTGGATCCGGACCTCTTCATCGGGATCGTTGAGGAATCCTGCCAGAATGCGGTTGGCCATCTCGTCCCGGGCGCGGGCCAAGACACGAATGGTCTCGGATTTGATGTCCTTGTTCTGGAAATTCACGAACGCCGAGAGGTGGGGGATGCCGCGGTTATCGGGCACGCGGGACAGGATGCCGAGGATCTCGCGGGCCAGCTCCGGACGGGCATTGTCGGCCATCGCGGCGACGAGCCCGGGATTGCGGCCGCCCGTCCTTTCGATGAAGGCGACGATCTTGTGCTTGGCCTCGCCGTCCGGCGCGATCTCGAAAAGATCGCTCGCGAGCCCCAAGGCCGGCGGACCGACCAGCTCGAAGAACCCCAAAAGGGACTCCCAATCCATGGCTTTCTTCTTGGCCAGAAGCGTCTTGACGGCCTCGACGGTCTTGGGGCTGACCGTGCGCCGGAGGAAGTCGTCGAGAAGAGCGACCTTGGCCGCGTTCCCCTCGAGATGCCGGCCGAGCTCATGGATCTTCTGGATGATGAGCACGGCGACGTGGAAGTGGCCGCTCTGGAGCCGGTCGAAATGGTACTCCAGGAGCGTGTCGAGAGTGGCCTGGCAGTTGGCCATGTTCTTTTCCAGGTAGATGATCTCGACCATCAGGTTGAGGTACTCTTCCTCGGGCGAGATCGTCCGGTTGGCCCGGACCATCGTCTCGAGGGCAAGAAGCTCGGACTCGGTCAGGGTGGGGTCCATGGCCGCGGCCGGGCTGACCTGGCCCCGCTCGTTCGGATCGGTCTCCGCGGCCGCCGCAGGTTCCGCCGCCGCGGGACCCGGAGGGAGGTCCTCTTCGTCCGGGCGGGCGGCGGCCTTTTCGACCTCGCCGCGGTCCTCGCGGTCGAGGTCGATCCGGCCCTCCGTGAACTTGGAGGTGTCGACCCGCACTTCGATCGTCTCGCTGGCGAGGTCTTCGGGCAGGTCCGGCAGATTCCGCGTGGCCCGGGCGTCGCGCATTTCGCCGAGGATCCGGTTCTCCAGGAATTCGTCCGGCGCGTAGTATTGGATGTTGGGAAAGTCGCGCTCCCACAGCGCGACGACGATATCGCTGTCCTCGGCCGCCTTCTGCGTCTCGGACTTGATCAACTCGAGGAATTCCACGATCTCCGGGCGGTCCAACCCATGATAGAAAAAGAGGATTTGCAGGCCGTCCTTGAAGAAAAAGAAGGGCAGGCTCTTGATGGCGGTCTCGTCGGTGAAGGCGGGCTTTCCTCCATAAGTGAACGAGTATTCCTCGATGCCGACCTGGAACTTTTCGTAAGCGCCCAGGAACGCCGAGAACTTCTGGGTCAGCTGGTCGACAAAATTCTTCACCGTGGCGTGCTCGCTCGGGAAGATCTTCATCGCCGAGACGGTGTTGGCCAGGAAATGGAGCAGGTCTTTGGCCTTTTCGATGCGCGCGGCGTCGAAGGTGTCGGCTTGATCCAAGCCGGCGGGCGGCATCTTCTGAACGCTGGTCATGGCGGTCGAGGCGCGGCTGAGGGCCGAAGCCTGTCCCCATCAGTGTAGTCAAAACAGGGCGTTCGTCAACCGGGCCCTGCGAGCCGGAGCGGACAAGGGCGGTCCGAGGGGCCGGGAGGCTGTCTCAGCGGCGGCTGAGGACGCGGCGTTCGTAGGCTTCGACCTCCCGTAACCAGTCCTCGCCGGGCGGGGCCGAGTTCCGGAGGCAATAGGCGTCCCAGACCGGACCGAAGGGCAGGGTCTTGAGCTCTTCGAGGAGGGACAGCCGCTGCAGGGCCTTCGACGCCGGGTCGAGCTCCCGGAGCTTGCCTTGGGGCTCGAGCAAGGCGAGGAGGAGTCCCTTGAGCACGGACCTGGCCCCGAGCACCCAGGCGCCGATCCTGTTTACGCTGGCGTCGAAGTAGTCGAGGGCGATGTGGATGCGGTCGAGGGCCTGGCTGCGGACGATCTCGGCGGCCACCTCGCGGACCTCGTCGTTGAGCAGGACGATGTGGTCGCTGTCCCAGCGGACCCCGCGGCTGATGTGGAGGAGGATCTCGCCCGAGAAGGGGAGGATGGCCGAGATCTTGTCGGCCACGGACTCCGTCGGGTGGAAATGCCCCAGATCGAGGCAGATGATCTTGCCCCGCGTGAGCGCGTACCCCATGTAGAACTCATGCGAGCCGACGACGAAGGATTCGCTGCCGATGCCGAAGAGCTTGCTCTCGAGCGAGTCCTTGATCTGCTGCGGGCTGTACTCCACTTCGAAGATCTCATCGAGGGACTTGAGGAGGGCGGCCCGGGCTCCCCAACGGTCCGTCGGGATGTCCTTCGATCCGTCGGGGATCCAGAGATTGTGAAGGCAGGTGGACTGCTGCTCCCGGCCGATCGAGGCGGCCACCCGGCGGCAGCACTTGACGTGCTCGATCCAGAATTTGCGGGTGCCGTTCTCGCGGCTGCTGAGCGTGTATCCGGAGGAGGCCTTGGGGTGGGCGAAACAGGTGGCGTTAAAATCGATCTTCAGGCCGTGGTGGCGTGCCCATTCCAACCAGCCCCGGAAATGCTCGGGCTCGATGGCATTACGGTCGACGGGCTGGTCGCCGAATTCGCCATACATGGCGTGCAGGTTGACCCGGTGACGGCCGGGGATGAGGGCGAACGCCTGCTCGAGGTCGGACCGGAGCTCCTCGATCGAGCGGGCCTTGCCGGGGTAAGCTCCGGTGACCTGCAGGCCGCTCCCGGCCAGGCTGCCGGCTTGCTTTTCGAAGCCGCCCACGTCGTCGCCTTGCCAGCAATGGAGCGATAGGGAGATCGCTTGCAGACGCCCCAGAGCTTGCTCCGCGTCGATACCCTTCTCGGCATAGCGGTCCCGAGCCAGAAGATACGCATTTTCAATATGTGCCGGATCCATCCTCACCCCTCCTCGCAGGAACGCCATTTATATATGCCTCCTTCCCTGGGCTGTCAAGCCGGCCGGAGGGCCTTGAACCGGGCGGCGGCCGCATCCCAATCCGCGGCGGACCCGGATGGAACGTAGGTCCGAAGCTTGAAAGAGCCGCGGATGATGGCCCGGATCTCAGCCGGCGAGGAAACACGGCCCAGGGCCATGGCCTGGACAAGGATATTTCCTATGGCCGTGGCCTCGGCCGGGCCGGCCACGATCGGCAGCCCGGTCGCGTCCGCCGTGAGCTGGCAGAGAAGCGCGTTCTGAGAGCCGCCTCCGATGACGTGGATCTTTTCGATGGGATGGCCGAGGACGAGGCTCATCTGCCCGATGACGTGGCGATACTTGAGGGCGAGGCTCTCGAGGAGCGAGCGGACGAGCGCTCCCTTCGTCGCGGGGGGCTTCTGACCGGTCCTGCGGCAGTAATCGGTGATGGCTTCGGGCATGTCGGGGGGATTGAGGAACCCCGGGTCGTCGGGATCGATGAGCGTCGCGAATGCCGGGGCTTCGGCGGCCGCTCGGGTCAGGTCGTCATAAGTGACCGGGCCATCCGTCGACCAGGATTTACGGCAGCCCTGGACGAGCCAGAGCCCGGAGACGTTCTTGAGGAATCGAATGGTCCCGCCGACGCCGCCTTCGTTGGTGAAATTCGCGTCGCGCGATCCTTCCGAGATGACGGGCGTCTCTTCTTCGACACCCACGAGCGACCAGGTGCCCGAGGAGATGTAGGCCCAGTTGCGCCCCTCGGCCGGGACGGCGGCGACAGCCGCGGCTGTGTCATGACTGGCCGTCGCCACGACGGGGACGTGGCGGAGGCCGGTGGCCACGGCGATCTCCTCCGCGATCTCACCCAGGACGGTCCCCGGCTCGACGATATTCTGGAGAAGCTTTTTCGACAGCCCCATGGCCTGAAAGAGGCCCGGGATCCAGGCCTTCGTCCGGGGGTCGAGGAACTGAGAGGTCGAGGCGATGGTCAATTCGGCCGCCTTCCGGCCGGTGAGCAAAAAATTGAACAGGTCCGGCATGAAGAGGAGATCGGTCGCGGCGTCGAGCAAGGGGGACCTCTCCCGGACCATGGCGTAGACCTGGAAGAGTGTATTGAAGGGCATGAATTGAGTGCCCGTCGCCTCGTAGAGCGCCGGCCGCGGCACGAGCTTGAAATATTCCTCCATGGCGCCGGTGTTCCGGTGATCGCGGTAGCAGAACGGAAGGCCGAGGAGGCTCCCGTCTTTGGCCAGAAGGCCGAAATCGACGCCCCAGGTATCGACCCCAAGGCTCGTCGGCCGGCTGCCGATCGCCGCGGCCGCCTCGCGCATGGCCGCCTTCATCTCATCGAACAGGGCATAAACGTTCCAGTGGATATGGCCGGCGAGAGAAAGCGGGGTGTTGGGGAAACGGCGCACCTCATGGACGGTGAGCTTCCGGCCGTCGAGGGTTCCGAGCACGGCCCGCCCGCTTTCGGCCCCGAGGTCAAAGGCCAGGTAATGCGCGGCGTCGGTCGTGAGCGGCATGCGAGAAACCTAAGACCATTCTTATATGCGGAACGGAGGCTGGTTTCAAGGAAAATCGGGGGCAACGAATTCCGGGACATGAATGAAGTCTCCTGTTTCGTATCGTGTCCCGAGAATTCGGGCGCGGGTCCCCGATCTTTCCAATCATGCTTTGAAAACCACTTCGGTTTCCCCTACAATAACAACCGAGAATCGAATTTCCCCACCGAGGTTTCATGCCACTCGAAGATAAGCTCAAGGCGCTGCGGCGCGAACGGGAAGCCCGATCGCGACCCCGTAATGTCGAGACCACGTGGGAGAAGCTCGGCGAAGATTCCGGCCTGACCATCAAAGAGAAGCTCGAGCGCCTGATCGCCCTGACCGACAAGGGCCGGGGCATGGCTGTCCGGACCGAAGAGCGGCCCGTCGAGAAGAAACGCCGCGAGCCGGTCCAGGTCTTCGAGAACTCCTATCAGCTCGGCGCGAGCTACGGCCAGATCCCCATCTCGATGGGCCTGCAGATCCCGGCCGAGATCCTCGGCTTTCTCAGCCGCGATGCCGCCTTCGAGGGGCTCGATCTCTCGTCGGCCGTTTTCCTGGACCTCGAGACGACGGGTCTTGCCGGCGGGACAGGGACCGTGCCCTTCCTCGTCGGCCTGGCTTATTACCGCGACGAGCGGTTCAAGGTGACCCAGTTCTTCCTCAACGAAATGGCCGAGGAGGACCGGCTTGTCCGCGAGCTGGCCCAATTCGTCCAAGACATGGGTTTCAAGTCGATCGTCACCTACAACGGCAAGGCCTTCGACCTGCCGCTTGTCGAAACGCGATTCGCCCTCCACCGGATGACCTGCCCGCTGCGGGGGCTGCCGCATCTCGATTTCCTGTTCTCCGCCCGAAGCCTTTGGAAGCACAAGTACGACAGTTGCCGGCTCTTCCACCTGGCCCAGCAGATCGTCCAGGCCGAGCGGTCCGAGGACATCCCGGGCGCGGAGATTCCGCTGCGCTATTTCCAGTACATCCGAAGCGGCGACTTCTCGCTCATCGAACCCATCCTCTACCATAACCAGGAGGACCTGCTGTCGCTCCTCGGCGTCGTCGTGGCCGGATCGGTCCTCGTCGAACGCAATCGCGGAGCGGCGGAAAGGGGAGAAGGCGATCCCATGGACCTCTACGGGGTGGCCAAGCTGTTCGAACGGGCCGGCGACGCCACGACGTCGGCCGCCCTTCTCGAGAGGGCGCTGGCCGGCGGGCCCGGCCTGAGCGCCGAGGTGTCCCAGGCCGCCCGGAAAAAACTGTCCCATCATTTCAAGAAGA
The DNA here is from genome assembly GCA_963743205.1 of Candidatus Aminicenantota bacterium. Lineage (GTDB taxonomy): Bacteria > Acidobacteriota > Aminicenantia > Aminicenantales > Saccharicenantaceae > RBG-16-66-30. Next base: position 556,230 of record CAVUOW010000004.1, on the reverse strand, counting down.
ACAAGAATTGGGACAGGGCCCTGCCGTTCTGGCAGGAGATGGCGGCCGGGGAGGAGGTCGACTGCGATTGCTTCCGCGAGCTGTCGATGTACTTCGAGCACACGGCCAAAGACTTCGATGAGGCCATCCGGGTCGCGACCGAGGGATTGGCCGTTTCGAAGGGCAAATCTCCGATGGCCGAGAGAGACTTCGAGAAGCGCATCACCCGCCTCCGGGACAAGAAGGCGAAGGTGAAAGGTCCGGCCGGACGATGAAGGCCATGGTCCTGACCGGCTTTCGGCCTCCGGCCGAGAAACCGCTGGAGCTGCGGGACGTGCCTGTCCCGGTGGTCGGGCCGGAGGACATACTCATCAAGATCCGGTGCTGCGGCGTCTGCCACACGGACCTCCACATCGTCGAAAAGGAGCTCCCGGACGCGCGACTGCCCCTCATCCCCGGCCATGAAGTGATCGGGGTCGTGGCCGGGGCGGGAGAGAATGCCGGGAGGTTCAGGCCGGGCCAGCGAGTCGGAGCGGCCTGGCTCCGGTCGACTTGCGGGAAGTGCCGTTTCTGCCTGAGCGGCCGGGAGAACCTGTGCGAATCGGCGCGGTTCAACGGATATCATGCCGACGGCGGCTACGCCGAATACATGGTCGTCGGCGAGAAATTCGCCTACGCCATCCCAGACAGGTTCGGCGATGCGGAGGCCGCGCCGCTCATGTGCGCCGGGATCGTGGGCTACCGGGCGCTCGTGCTCAGCGAGGTCCGGCCGGGAGACATCCTGGGTCTCTACGGCTTCGGCGGATCAGCCCACATCGCCATTCAGGTCGCCAAGCATCTGGGCGCCACGGTCTTCGTGGTCACGAGAAGCGCCAAGCACCAACAGCTCGCGCGCGAGCTTGGCGCCGATTGGGTCGGCACCTCTCAGGAGGAGCCGCCGGCCAAGACGACCAACGCCATCCTCTTTGCCCCGGTCGGCAGCCTCTACCTTGACGCCCTCAGGGTCATGGACAGGGGAGGGACGGTGGTTTCGGCCGGGATCCACATGTCGCCCGTCCCGGAAATGGACTACGACAGGTATCTCTATCACGAGCGGAAGATGCGGAGCGTGGCTAACGCCACTCGTCTCGACGGGGAGGGGCTGCTCGAGGTCGCGGCGGAGATCCCGGTGAGGACGACCGTCCAGACGTTCCCGCTCGAAGCGGCGAACGATGCCCTCCGCGAGCTCAAAGCCGGGCGCATCGACGGCGCCGCCGTCCTGAAAATTGGGGACACGGAAAATCGGGACATAACCCTTTTCTCTTGAAAAGGGATTGTGTCCTGTGATCTTCCGGGTGTGCTCTCTCCGTTGCAAACCCGCCCCATTTACGCTATATTATCCCCGCTTTTCCGCCCTGCGCGCCCGTAGCTCAGTTGGATAGAGCGTCTGACTACGAATCAGCAGGTCGGGTGTTCGAGTCACCCCGGGCGCGCTCTCTTTTCCACCCCTGTATATTCGTTGCTATACACTAAAATTATTAGGGACATGGGGGACGGGGACAAGCGAAGAATCTCCGCACTGATCGCAGGGGGTTTTTCTTGGCGCGACCTGTCACTGACGGGTCGCCGTTCCGAAAGGGGATCATGTTCACGTCAATTCTCTCCCCCGACACGTATTGAGGCCCGCCTCGAGAGCGTGCTCCAGATGGACAACGACAGCATCAGCGAAAACATCACCCGGTTCAGGAATACGAAGAAGATTCGCTATCTTGCGCGGGCAGCTGTCCAAATATCTCAGCAGAGTCGGGTCATCGAATCCGTTTACGGGATCTATTGCAGCATCTTTCATAATCCTTCTTGTGTTAAGCATTGTGACCATGACAAATTGCGCCAGATCATTGGCGAATTGACCCTGCACAGGACCCTCGACGGGCCATATTTGTCTCGGGAACAGTTGATCCATACTTACCGACAGGATTTCCTGGCCGCGTCTTTGCCACAGGATTTTGCCGGCGCAAGAAGAAATAGCATTGTCTGTCGCAACGACCTCTTGATCATCGGCGAGTATGGCAACGAATCTAAAGGCTCGCGGATTGCTCTGATCACCCAGAAGGCCTGTATGATCAACGATCATTATGCGCATGACTCCCATGTCTTCCATATCCATGCTCTGCACGGATGTCGAAATTCCAGAAAGATCCTGGTGACGACCGGGGATTCGGCGAAATTCTTGGATCTTTGGGAGTTGATCGAAGGAAATATTGTCTTTGTCCGGAGAATGCGGAAGCGATTAGCCGGATATACGGCTATTGCCGGCCTAGACGATCGTCTCTATTTTGGCACAGATTTTAGCGGTCGGCCGAACTATATCGAAACGCTTGAAGGGCAAAAGTACTTCTTTCCGCACAAAGCCTACAAAAGATGGGTCCTCGCCTTCTTTCCCGTATCAGATCGCTATCTTGTTTGCGTAAGCGCCGTTATCATAGGCCGGGGCAGGACGGTTTCCGTATTTGACGCCGTCCAGGAAGAATTCATACTCTGCGAAGAATTCGACTTCATGACCGGGCAGATGATCTAGCCGACGACTTCGCCATTATGAAGCGGTTCTGAAGGAGGACGCAAGAGCGGACAGTCGATTGCCGGCGCTCAGTCTCGGTGAACGCGGATCCACTTGATGTTCCGGAAGTCGTCGGCATCGACGAGCATCGCCTCGACTCGAGGCGTCCCATCGGCCCTCGTCAGCGTCACCGTGAGGTTTTTCGGCGTCAATGTGTATCCTCTGCCGCCGATATCTGTCAGCGCAAAGAGTCCCCCGAGAACCGCAGCGCTCTTAAAATAGGCCGAGAGAATTGCAGGTTCATCAGTCGGGTCGGATTTAGCATGGTCTGATCCCAACAAGAGCAGGGCCGGCACAATTCCGGGCACCAATCCGAGGAGGAAGCTGCCGAGGATCGAGTCTGCCGAGATCCTTCGTCGCGGCCGGATCTCGACGGGATTATATCCTGGGGCTTCTATCCGAATGATCGGGCCTTTCAGAATCCTGTCCAGCTTGAGCACGAGTGGGGTCACGCCTTGCTCAATCCCGTTGACGATGACCGCGGCCCCCACGGGAGAAGAGGTTACGGGGATTCTCTGCGTGTATTTCCGGGTCAAGGTCGCGCAGCGGGGAGCAAGCAGGACGCTTGCGAGTGCCAGAAAGAGAAGCCGGGCTACGTTCTTTCTGCGCATGGGTGCCTCGCCTTCGCTTACGAATGTATGCGCGGCCAAAAGGGTTGTCCTCCCTTCGACCTAATATTAGCTCACGCCGTTCGGAAAGTTGTCAAGGTTATGTCAATTCTAAAGATGAGGCCACGGGAGGCCCCGCTGGCCAATCGTCAGAAGGCCAGAACGTTTAGGGTCACCCTGAATGCCCATCTGGGCGTCCAATCCGCGCCCGAATAGAGGATGTCCGCTTGGATGTCGAAATGCTTGGCGAAGTCATACCCAAGGCCGGCGAAACCGCCGACGCCGGAGTAGGACTGATAGTTCGGCGCCATCCTGTCCAGATTTTGATTGTAAGCCAATCCGACCCCGCCGCAGAAAAAGAGGCCTCTTCCTTCCGGTTTTAGGTACTTCGTCACGGCGACACAATTGGCGCCGCTGGCATAATCATCGCTGTCGAAGGCGGTATAGGAGACGATAGTCGCCCAATAGACCTCGAAGCTGTTCGAAGGAGCGTAACCGACCTTGAAGTTGGCTGTGCCCGTCCAGTCTATATCGCCGTATTTCCAGGAGAGATAGCTGCCTCCGAGGCCGCCTCCCAGGATGAAGCCTTTCCTCTGGCCGTCAAAGAGCCCGCCGTGGGCGAAGGCCGGGGCCGCCAGCATCGACAGGATGAGGGAAGAGACGCAGACCGCTATCAGGACCTTCGGTTTCATTTTTTACCCCCTCTTAGCATTAGCAGGCCACCGCGAGGGAAGTCAAGCCAGTAGACTTCGCGGCCTTATGGGCCTTCCTCTTAGCCTACGAATGTATGCCCGGCCCAAAGGGAAGTTGTCAAGGTTGTGTCAATTTTGGGAATGAGGCCAGGGGCTCAGAGAACGGAGGAAGGAATTTCCTCTTTTCTGCCGTAGAGATGTCTGATCAGCAAAAGAGCCGTATCGGGAAATTTATGCAGGAATTCCACCCCGATGTGGAAGTGGGAGCCATTTCTATTCAATTGGGTCCAGATGACCTTTCCGTCCACGCGGACGGACCGATTGGCTCTTTTGAGGTCGACGATGATCCCGATGATGTAGCCGACGGGGAAATCGACCTTGCAGCTAATTCGGGCCCCGGAAACGGAAATATTGCTGCTATAGGCACTGATCCAACCGTCGGCAGCCGTATCGAGAGACCGGTGATTATCCTTTATTTTAACATCGTCCAGTTCCGCAAACCTTTTGTCCTTCCGCTTATCCATTTCGGTTCTCAACGAGATATAGGAATATTCTCGCAAGACATCAGGAACCGGTCAATCGTCTTATCCGACTATGCGAAGGGGGAGATTTCGTCCCCTGACTTAACCCCCAGGGGGGAGATATAGGGGAGGCCGGGGAACCACCCGGGCTAGCTTTCGTTTCCATGTATAATGTGTCGATATGTACCTGGAAGCTATCTGCCTTTCTGTCGTCAGGAGGTCGTCCAGATGAAAAAATCCGCCCTCGTCGTTTTGATCGCGATCCTATTGTGCCTTGGCGTTTCAGCCCAGGCCCCGGCGCCCGCCGCCAAGCCTGACGATAGGGCCAAGAACCTCGACCTCGTCGAGAAGACCGCCCCCGTACCCGAAGCCTTTAAGGCCGGGTTCGACACGATCTCAGCCAAAGATTCGCTGACGATGCTCACGTTCATCGCCTCCGATCTCATGGAAGGCCGGGAAACGGGCACCCGGGGTTTCCAAACGGCTGCCGAATACGCCGCGTCGCTGCTCGGGCTGGCCAAGCTCAAGCCTGTCGGCGACATGCCCATGCGGTCATTCGGCATGGCCCAGATGCTGGGCGGATCCCAGGCGCCGCAAAAGCCGCTCGAGAACACCTATTTTCAAGAGTTCCCCCTCGTGGAGACGACCGAAACGACAAACGCCCTCAGCCTCGAAGTCAGGCAGGGCGGATCCGTCCGGACGCACACGTTCCGGCCCGCTATCGATTACCAGGGCTTGGCGTCCTTGGGCGACACCCTGAGCGGACCGGTCGCTTTCGTCGGCTATGGGATCAGCGAGAAGGGATCCGGGTTCGACGAATTCAAAGGCATCGACGTCAAGGGCAAGATCGTCATGCTTATCGCGGGCGTTCCTGATTTTCTATCGAAAGAGGTCAAGGCCAGGTATCCGATGCCGGGCATGTCGCAGATGGCTGCGTCGGCGTCCGGGCCGGCCGAAAAGCGGGTCGACAGGATCGAGGAGCTTCACAAGCGCGGCGCGGCGGCCGTTCTTGTCATCCGAAGCGTCGGACGCGAAATCGACCGGTGGCGCTCGTCGATGCCTCCGAAGAGCGTCAATGACGAGAGCCCGATCATCCACAAGCCTTACCACCGCGTCAGTCTCCCTGGCGAGATCGAAAAGACGCCGTGGTCGCGCGCGGCGGTCGTAACCATCGTCCCGGATACGGCCGACCGGATCCTCGAGGCCGCCGGGATGAAGCTCGAGGACATCAAGAAGAAGATCGAGGCTTCGAAGAAATCCGCGTCCCTCGAGATCCCGGGCGCTTTCATCACGATGACCTCGACTCTGAAGACGACGACGATCCGCGGCATCAACGTCGTCGGCGTCCTCGAGGGTTCGGACCCCGCGCTCAAGAACGAGGCGGTGGTCATCGGGGCCCATCTCGACCACACGGGCCGATGGGAGGACTACATCTACAACGGGGCCGACGACAACGGCTCGGGCTCCGTGGGCGTGCTGAACCTGGCCCGGGCCTTCGCCGCCAATCCCCAGAAGCCCAAGCGGACGCTGGTCTTTTGCCTGTGGTGCGGAGAAGAGGAGGGCCTGTTGGGTTCCAAATACTTCGTGAACAACCCTCCCCAGCTCCTGAAGGCCAAGATCGTGGCCTATCTCAACTTCGATATGATGAGCCGGCCCTATGACGAAAAGTCGATCGCTTTCGCCGGACGCATGATGAATTTCCCCTATGATCCGGATTTCATCAAGAGGATCAAGGTCGCCAATTTCGTGCCGGTCTCTTTCCCGGACGGGGCGGCCTTCGGAGAGACGATACGGGCGGCGAACCAGTATGTCGGGCTCGACGTCTATGTCCGTGAGACCAAGCGGACGGACGTGGGCTTCGGCGACTCCGACCACACGTCATTTCACGAAGCTAAGGTCCCCTGGGTCTGGCCGTTCACGGCCGTCACCGAGAACCTTCACCAGACGAGCGACAGCGTCGACAAGGTCAGCGGAGAGCTGATGGAGAAGGTCTCCAAGCTGATGTACGTCATCGCCTGGCTCACGGCGGAGAGATAGACGCCCGCTTCTGCCCACGAGTGGCCGGAGCACAAGAGGGGAGTCCCCAAGGCGGCGGACCTCTCCCAAGACGATGGCTTTTTTGCGGAAACCCTGATAAGATAACGCGGCAATCATGTGCCGGCAAAGGACGAAGACCCTGCCGGACCGGAATGGAGGACAACATGGGTTTGAGGCGGAAAGAGATCGTCACGATGCAAAAAGCGTCGTTCGAGAAGAACCTGAAAGATCGGTTGGCGCGCCTGGCGGAGAAGGGGATCAAGGACCGTCCCGCCGATAAGGACCCCCTCGTGAGAAAGCTGAAGGCCGATATCAAGGCCACGGCCAAGAGACTGAGAAAGATCGTCGAGGACGAGAAGAGAACTGCGGAAATGGCCCGGATCAAGGCGGAAAAGGCGGCGGCTCCCAAGAAGGAACCGGAAAAGGCCAAGGCCGAAAAGCCCAAGGCCGGCGCCAAGGAAGCCAAGCCGAAGAAGCCGAAAGCCCCGGAGGGCGCCAAACCTCAGAAAAAAGCGGAACCCCCGGCGGAAGGCAAGCCCGTGGAAAGCCAACCAGCCGGGAATAAACCGGCCTAGGGCAAGCCGGCAAAATCCGAGTAGCTTATTTCCCGACCTTGACCCATGCTCCGGACTTGTCGGAGCGGACTGCCGCGTCGATGATGCACATCATCTCGTGACCGGTCCGGAAATCGGGGAAGGTGGCCTGGCAGGGCTTCCCGGCCCGTTTGGCCGCCAGCGCTTCATAGTAATCCCGGAAAAGGTTGAACACGGCGTCGTGGTAGCCCAGGGGATGGCCCGTGGGCAGGATGGCGTACTTCCGCGTTTCAGGGGTTTGGAGCTGCGAGGATTCATAGAAGATCTCGTTGGCCCGCTCCCGGTGTCCGATCCAAAGGGCGTTGGGGTGGACGTGGCTCCAGGCATAGGACTCTTTCGAGCCGAAGACCTGGATCTCCAGATCGACCTTGCGGCCGGCCGCGGCCTGGCAAGTCGTGAAATTCCCCCGCGCCCCGTTATCGAGCTTTAAGAAGATCGACGCATAGTCGTCGAGCGTGATCGCCACCTCCTCGGAATCCCCGGCCTGGCCGCCGCCGAAGGACAACGGCCCCGCCTTGGGCTTGCGCCGCTTGGGCAGGCAGGTGTGGAGCTCGGCCATGACCTCGACGATCTTCTGCCCGGTGATGAACTGGACCAGGTCGAACCAGTGGCTGCCCAGGTCGGCCACGACGTTGGCCTGCCCGGCGACCTCGGGATCCAGGCGCCACGTGTAGTCCGTCTCGAAAAAGAGCCAATCCTGGAGGAAATGGCCCATGAACGCCCGGACTTCGCCGAGGTCGCCCCGTCTGGCCCTGGCCGCGGCTTCCTGGACGACCGGGTAATAGCGATAGCAGAAGTCGATCGCCGTCAGGGTGCCGTGCTTCTGCGCCAACTCCAGAAGCTCCGCCGACTCGCGCGAGTCGAGGGCCAGGGGCTTCTCGGACAGCAGCTCTTTCCCGGCCCGGATCGCCTGGGCGTTGATGTCGAAGTGGACATTGTTCGGGGCGCAGTCGTGAACCACCTCGACCTCGGGGTCGGCGATGAGGGCCCCGGCCTTCTCATAGACGCGTCCGATGCCGAACTTCCCGGCCGCCGCACGCGCCAGGTCGCCGTTCGTGTCGGCCACGGCCACGACCTCGACGCCGCCGAGACGTCTGAGCATTTCGAGGTGGACGAGACCGATGTAGCCCGTCCCGATAAGCCCGACCTTGATCGTCTTCATGGGTGCCTCCGATTCAAGAACAGCATAAACCAAGGGGCGGCCCGGCGTAAAGCGAGGCCGCGGGGGGTTGCCAAATGCGGCCAAATCATATAAAAAAAGACGCATGGCCCACCTGGCCGCGCGGACGGGGTACCAAAAACTCGTCCAGAGGCTGAACAAGGCCCCCCAAGGGGCGCCGCCGTCGGATCTCCTTTTCGGGATCCTCAAGATCCTCATGAGCGAAAAGGAAGCTTCGCTCGTGGCCCTTGTCCCGCTCAGGCCGTTCACCGTCAAGACCGCCGCCCGGGCCTGGAAGATGACGCCGGCGGCAGCCCAAAAAGCCCTGGATGAGCTGGCCTCGAGAGCGCTGCTCGTCGATATCGAAGGCCGCAAGAACCGCTACTATATCCTGCCGCCTCCCATGGCCGGCTTCTTCGAATTCTCGATGATGAGGCTGCGGGGTGACGTCGACCAGAAGCTCCTGGCCCAGCTCTATTATCGCTACATCACCGTCGAGGAGGATTTTATCAAGGCCCTGTTCACCCGGGGGGAAACCCAGCTCGGCCGCGCCTTCGTAAACGAAGCGGTCCTGTCGAACGAGAATGCGCTCCACGTCCTCGACTACGAGCGGGCGAGCGAAGTCATCAGGACCGCCTCCCACCGCGGCATCGGCCTCTGCTACTGCCGGCACAAGATGGAGCACGCCGGCCAGGCCTGCGACGCTCCGCGCGACATCTGCATGACTTTCAACACGACGGCCGCCTCGCTCATCCGGCACGGCTATGCCCGTGCGGTCGACGTCACCGAGGGGCTGGCGCTCCTCGACGAGGCCCGGGGCCGCAACCTCGTCCAATTCGGCGAAAATATCCGCCAGCGGGTCAGCTTCATCTGCAATTGCTGCGGCTGTTGCTGCGAGGCCATGATCGCCCAGCGGCGCTTCGGCCTCCTTCATCCCATCCACACGACGAACTTCCTGCCCGTCGTCGACCGCGAATCCTGCACGGGCTGCGGCGATTGCGTCGCCGCATGTCCCGTCGAAGCGATGACCCAGGTCTCGGCCAACGATCCCCGTCATCCGAAAAAAAAGCGGGCGAGCGTGGACGAGACGATGTGTCTCGGGTGCGGGGTCTGCGTCGCGGCTTGCCGGGCGAAGAGCCTCTCGCTCGAATCACGGCCCGGGCGCGTCATCACGCCGCTCGACTCGACCCACAAAGCGGTTCTGATGGCGATCGAGCGCGGCAAGCTCCAGAACCTGATCTTCGATAACCAGGCGCTCGCGAGCCACCGGGCCATGGCCGCGATCCTCGGCGTGGTCCTCAGCCTGCCCCCGATCAAGCAGGCGATGGCCAGCAAGCAGATGAAATCGCGCTATCTCGAGACCCTGATCGCGCGGCTCAGGATCTGATCACCGGCGCCCCGGCTAGTAGCTGATGCCGACGAGGGCCATCAGGCTCCTGTTCTTGAGGACATCGCCCGCCGCGGGGTCTTTCATGATGTTCATCAGGCCGTAATTGTAGCGGCCTTCGACGGAGATCGAGATCCCGGGCCGCCGGAATAGCAGACCGGCACTGCCGACGAGCCCATAATCGAGTCTCTTGTAGTCCGCGGTGAAGTCCGCCTTGGTCGTCTCGCCGGCGACTTTCAGCACCCCTTGGGCTTTGATCAGATAGGAACCGTAACCTCCCGCGGCGATGAACGGGCGCACGGGTCCGAAGGGGATGATGTTCAGCTTGAGCATTACCGGCACCTGGACATAATTGAACCGGTATTCGAGCGCGTTATCCGCGTCGATCGTGTATTTTCCACCCATCCGGACATAGAGCACCTCGGACTGCAACGAGACGACGCCCAACCCGCGCTCGGAGGACACGCCGACGACGAAGTAGGGCAGATTCCCCCAGCTAAACGGGAGCTCTTCGGTCGAGGTCTGATCGAACTTGGCCAGCGAGAAGCCGCCCTTGAACCAGACGCCGGCTTCAAGAGCCGGCGGAACAAGCGTCGCTGCGCACGTCGCGATAATAAACACGAGGACCCATCTTTTCATGCGAGTCTCCTCTCATTCCCACGAACCCTCTTGTCTCTATCTTACCACGGCGAAGGGAGGAGGGGTGAGGCTGGGGAACATAAAAAAAACGCCCCACCCCGCGGGGGGTGAGGCGTTACAGGAGGTCAGAGATCGAGTTTGAGACCCGGACCTAGAATCCGATGCCGACCAGGGCCATGACCGACCTGTTCTTCATGGAGTCGCCGGGCGCAGGGTCCTTCATGATATTGGCCAGGCCGAAATTGTAGCGCCCTTCGACAGACAGCGAGATGCCGGGCAGCCGGAAGGCCAGGCCCACGCCGCCGACGGCGCCATAATCGTATTTCTGCATCTCCGGGCCGAGGTCCGTTGTGTCCGTCACGCCGTCCACGACCATGACGCCTCGGGCTCTGAGCAGGTAGGCGCCATAGGGACCGGCCGCGAGGAACGGGCGTATCGGTCCGACCGGGATGATGTTGATCTTGAGGAGGACCGGGACTTGGACGTACTCGAACTGGTACTGAAGGCTGTCCGCGTCGACCTCGTACTTTGCCCCCATCCGGGTGTAGAGGACTTCCGGCTGAATGGAGATGAGGCCCAGATTGATGCCGAAATAGATGCCGCCGACAGCCGAGGGCAGATACCCGAACGTGAACGGCGGGGGCTCACTCGACTTCAACTCGAACTTGGACCAGGAATAGCCGCCCTTGATGCCGACACCGGCGCTGAGCGTTTGGGGGACGAGCGCCGCGACGAACAGGGCGACCAAGGCCACGAGCATTAGCTTCTTCATGATGCCTCCTAGGCAGAATAGATTTCACACCAGTTTAGATCGGTGGCAGGAAGGGTCAATCATCGTTTCGGGGGTTATCCGGGGTGACATTTGGCCCGCCGGCCTCACCTTCACAGGGGAGAAGTCGGTTGACCGGTCCCGAACCTGCATGTTATATACGGAAGAAGAGAGATGTGACATGGACCTTCTCATCCTCAAGGATCTCGTCGTCGTCCTGGCGGCCTCGGTCCTCATTATCTACGTCTGCCACAAGCTCAAGCTGCCGTCCGTCGTCGGCTTCCTGCTGACCGGCGTCCTGATCGGCCCGGGGGGCCTTTCCTTGGTCAGGAACGTCGGGACGGTCCGGACCCTGGCCGAGATCGGCGTGGTCATGCTGCTCTTTACGATCGGCCTCGAGTTCGAGCCGGCCCGGCTCAGACGGATCCGGCGGAACTTCCTCTGGGGAGGAAGCCTCCAAGTGGGATTGACGATAGCGGTCTGCGTCGCCCTCATTTCAGGCGTCTTGGGACGGAGCTTCAGGGAAGCCCTGTTCTACGGGTTCTTGATCTCGCTCAGCAGCACGGCGGTCGTGCTCAAGATCCTCGGCGATCGCGGCGAGACCGACTCTCCCCAGGGCCGGATCTCTCTGGGCATCCTGATCTTCCAGGATCTGGCCATGGTGCCCATGATCGCCCTCGTCCCGGTCCTGGCCAATGCGGGCACCGTTTCGGCGGTCGCGATCGCGGTGCGCTTCGCGCTGAGCGGGGCGGCTGTGGCCGGGGTCTTTGTCCTGGCCCGCTTCCTGATGCCGTACGTCCTCAACGTCGTCGTCCGGACGCGCGTCCGGGAGGTCTTTCTCATCGCCACGCTCTTCCTCTGCCTGGGCATGGCCCTGTTGACGTCCTCTCTTGGGCTGTCGCTCGCCCTGGGCGCGTTTCTCGCCGGGGTGCTTCTGGCCGAATCCGCTTACAGCCACCAGGTCGTTTCCGACATCCTGCCCTTCAAGGACGTTTTCAACAGCCTCTTCTTCATCGCCGTCGGGATGCTCCTCGACGTGGGGGCGGTGGGCAGGTTCCTGCCGCTGGTCCTGGCCCTCGTGGCCGCCGTGCTCATCGTCAAGACGTTCGCCGTTGTCATGACCGTCGGGATCCTCGGCTACGGCCCCCGGGTGGCCGTCGTAACCGGCCTGGCCCTGGCCCAGATCGGGGAATTTTCGTTTGTCCTGGCCGGTGTCGGACGGGCGAACGGCTTCCTGGCGGGCGACGTCTTCCAGGCCTTCATCGCCTCGTCCATCCTGACGATCCTGGCGACGCCATTCCTCGTCAAGGCCTCGCCGAAACTGGCCGATTTCGGCTCGCGCAAGCTGCACTGGAAAAAACGAGTGGAGGAGGGGAAGCCCAGCCGGGGCCTCGAAGGACACCTGATCATCGCCGGCTATGGCCTCAACGGGAAGAATCTGGCCCACGTTCTCAAGGAGGCGGGCATTCCCTACGTCATCCTCGAGCTCAACCCGGTCACGGTCCGCGAGGCGGCGGCCGAGGGCGAGCCCATCATCTATGGAGACGTGTCGAGACGGACCATCCTCGAGCAGGCCGGCATCGGACGTGCTAAGGGCATCGTCTTCGCCATCTCGGACCCTCTGATGACCCAGCGCGGAGTCAAGGCGGTGAAGGCCCTCAATCCGGACGTCTTCGTCATCGTCCGCACGCGCTATGCCTCGGAGATCGACCTCCTCCTGGGACTCGGGGCCGACGATGTCATCCCTGAAGAGTTCGAGACCTCGATCGAGATCTTCACCCGGGTCCTCGAGAAGTACCATATCCCGCGCAATCTGGTGGAGGCCCAGGTCAAGGTGCTCCGCGGCGAATGCTACGGCATGCTCCGGGGCGCCTGCGACGCCATCCGTCCCGTGACCGAGCGGATCGCCGACCTCCTCGCGGCTGGAACGGCCGAGACCTACTTCATCGGACGAGGCGCCTGGCCGGCCGGCCGGACCCTCGGAAACCTCGACGTGCGCGGCCGGACCGGGGCGACGGTCATCGCCATCGTCCGTGGCGAAGAGTCCTTCACCAGCCCGGGCGCCGATTTCAAGATCGAGGAACAGGACACGCTGGTCCTCGTCGCCAGCCACCGCGATATCGACCGGGCTTTCGCTTATCTCGCCACCGGGGAATTGGACGAGGCCTCCGGAGAGGGAGGCGGCGCCTGAGCCCGGTCTCTCCGTCGTCCCGGCCGTGGCCGTCGATCCTCCTCGTGGGCCCGACGGGCTCGGGGAAGACCCCCCTCGGCGACGAGATCGAGCGGCGGGGGCTCCGGGGCCGGCCGTGCTTCCATTTCGACTTCGGCGCCAACCTCAGGGCCGCCGCTGCCGACCGGACCGGGGAGTGGGGGCTCGCGGCGCGGGAGCTCGAGGCGGTCCGGGCATCCCTCGCCTCGGGGGCCCTCTTCGAGGACCGGGACATGCCGATGATCGTCAAGATCCTGGGCCGGTTCGCAGAGACGCGCCGCCTGACGCCCGGTGCCTTCCTCGTCCTTAACGGTTTGCCGCGGCACCGGAGGCAGGCCGAAGCGCTCGCGTCCTTTGTGGCTGTCGAACGGGTCGTTTCGCTCGACGCGGAAGCGGTCGTCATTCGGGACCGGATCCGACTGGACACGGGCCGGGACCGGGCCGGGAGGGGAGACGACGCGCTCGAGGCGGTCTCAAGGCGCCTGGCCATCTTTAAAGAGCGGACCTTGCCGCTGATCGATTTTTATCGGCAGAGCGGCGTTCCAGTGGTGGCGATCGCGGTGACCGCCGGGATGACGGCCGTCGAGATGTACGATATTCTCGATCGCACGATCGCCGAAGGGTAGGAGAGGAATGAGAAAGAGCGCTTGGATCGCCGCGGCGGCGGCCGTCATGGCAGGCTTCGTCGCTCCCGTTCTTTGGGGACAACAGGCCTCGCCTCGTTTCGATACCATCCTCTATGGGGCATCCTACTATTGGGAGTACATGCCCTACGAGCGGCTCGAAAAGGACTTCGAGCTGATGGAGAAGGCGGGCATCAGCTTCATCCGGGTGGGCGAGTCCAGTTGGGGAGTGCTCGAGCCGAGCGACGGCCGCTTCGATTTCGACTGGCTTGGCCGCGTGCTCGACCGGGCCCACAAAGCCGGGATCAAGGTCATCCTGGGCACGCCGACCTATTCGATACCCGCCTGGCTCTATAAAAAACACCCCGAGATCCAGGTCCAGCAGGCGGGGCAGCCTCGCTATACCTATGGCTTGCGGCAGATGACCGATCTGACACATCCCGTCTATCGGAAATACGCCGAGCGGATCATCCGCAAGCTCGTCGGCCGGTTCAGGGACCACCCGGCCGTCATCGGCTATCAGCTGGACAACGAAACGCACCCCTCGGGCACGGCCGACGCTCGGGTCCAGGCGGCCTTCCGCGAACGCCTCAGGACGAAGTTCGTCACCCCGGAGGCCTTGAATAAAGCTTGGGGCCTGAACTATTGGGGCCAGCGGGTCAACAGCTTCGACGAAGTCCCGCCGCGCGAAGGCGCCGTCAATCCCGGTTACAGGCTCGAATGGGAACGCTTCGAGCAAAGCATCGCGACCGATTTCCTGGGCTGGCAGTCGGCCATCGTCCGGGAGCTCAAGCGACCGGACCAGTTCGTCACCCATGACTTCTGCGGCGGGCTGCCGAACGACGTCCGGCAGTTCGATATCGCCCGGGCGCTGGACATTCCGGCCGTCAATATCTATTTCGGCATCCAGGACGACATGACCGGCGAGGACATCGCCTTTAGCGGCGACGTCAACAGGTCCCTCAAGCGTTCGAACTACCTGGTCACGGAGACGACGGCGCAGACGACCGGATGGAGCTCGGCGGGCCAGTTCCCGCCCTACGATGGGCAGCTCCGGCTGGCCGCGTATGCCAACGTCATGAGCGGGGCGAACCTCGTCGCTTATTGGCACTGGCATTCCCTGCACTACGGGCAGGAAACCTACTGGAAGGGGGTCCTGGGCCACGACCTCGAACCGGGCCGGGCCTACGGCGAGGTCACGAGGATCGCCCAGGAGCTGCGGCGGGTCGGGCCGGTCCTGGCGAATCTGCAGAAGAGGAACCGCGTCGCCATCCTCTACAGCCTGGACTCCCTCCATGCTCTTGATGTCATGCCCTTCGATGGGCAGGTCGGCTACATGACCCTGCTCGGCCAGCTGTACCGGTCCCTCTACAAGCTCAATATCGAAGCGGATTTCGTCCACCCTGAGGACCCGCGCTTCGGAGAATACGACCTGGTTGTCGTCCCCGCGCTGTACATCGCCGACAACGGCCTGCTGGGGAAGGTCGCGGAATACGTCAAGGGCGGCGGGCATGTCCTGATGACATTCAAAAGCGGTTTTTGCGACGAGAACTCGACGGTCCGATGGACGCCGGCGCCGGGGCCCCTCCGCGAGGCCTGCGGGTTCAGGTTCCAGGAGTTCACGAACCTGAAGCAGCCGCTCAAGCTGCGGGGAGACCCGTTCCAGGCGGCCGAGGGGAACAGCGTCTCGGTTTGGGCGGAATACCTCCTGCCGGAGACCTGCCGCGCCTTGGCCTTCTACGATCACCCCGTCTTCGGGGCCTATCCGGCCGTGACAAGGAACCTGTTCGGCAAAGGCACGCTGACCTACGAAGGCACGCATGTCTCGGACGCGCTCCAAGACAAGATCGTCGCCGATTGCCTGGCCGTGGCCGGGATCCCGCTCTCGGATGCGGGGCTTCCGGCGGGGGTCAAGGCCAAGCACGGTCTGTTGGCCGACGGCGCCGCCGTCCACGCCTACTTCAATTTCTCCTCTGTCGGGCGTGAATTCGTCTATGGCCGGGAATCCGGCCGCGACATCCTGACCGGCGCCGCGGTGGCCACAGGCGCCCGCATCGTCCTTGCGCCTTGGGACCTGATCATCGTCCGTTGCGGAAGATAGCCGCCTCTCGCCGCGGAAGAATTCGGTTGACAGCCCCGCCGCCCTAATCATACATTCATGTTTCGATGAACTCGGACAGGAGGAGCTCATGGCTCATTCGCGTTTGAAAAGGATCATCGGCTGCGGATTCGTCTTCGCTCTGGCGCTCGCCGCGGCCTTCACCGTCTTCGCTGCCCGTCCGCAGGACGCCCCGCTGAGCCCGGCCGCCCAGGCCTGGGTCGAGGAGCCGGACAGCTGCACGTCGATCCAGGTCGGCCGTCTGGCCACGGTCGACGGCTCGGTCATCACCTGCCACACCTGCGACGGGCCCTACCGGCAATGGGTCACCATCGTCCCCCACCAGAAATGGCCGGACAAGTCGATGGCCAAGATCTACTCCGGCAAGATGCACACGGAGACATCGACCGACCTCCGTCGGCATCGTCCAGACAGGCGAGATCCCCCAGGTCGCCGAGACCTACCGCTTCCTGAACACGGCCTACCCGTCCCTCAACGAAGCCGGCTTGGCGATCGGCGAGACGACGATTCGGCGGCCGCCGCGAGCTCGTCAACAACGAAGGCATGTTCATGATCGAGGAGCTCGAGCGGCTCGCCCTCGAGCGCTGCAAGACGGCCCGCGAAGCGATCAAGCTCATCGGCGACCTGGTCAAGCAGTATGGCTACGGCGACGACGGCGAGTGCATCACCATCGCCGACGGCAAGGAAGTCTGGCACTTCGAGATCATGGGGGCCGGACCGCTCGAGAAGGGCGCCGTCTGGGCGGCGGTTCGCATCCCCGACGACCACGTCGGCATTTCCGCCAACATTTGTCGCATCAGCGAGATCGACCTCAAGAACCCGGACCGCTACATGGCTTCCGAGAACGTCTTCCAGCTGGCCCAGGACATGGGCTGGTGGGACGCCGCAAGAGCGGTAAGCCGTTCAAGTTCTGGGAGGCCTACGGCGGCGGGCGGGGCAAGCCTTTCTCGACGCGGGAGTTCTTCGTCCTCAGCACGCTCGCGCCGTCGCTCAAGCTGAGCATGGACATGCCGGAGCTGCCGTTCTCGGTCAAGCCCGAGAAGAAGCTTTCGGTCCGGGATATTCTGGCCATCTACCGCAACCCGTACGAGGGGACGGACCTCGATATGACCAGGAACATGCCGCTCTTCCCCCAGCCGCAGCGCCGCAGGCCGGGCGAGGCTCCGGCCGCCCAGCCCTCGACGCCCCAGATGGTCCCGAGCAACATCGTCAGCGCCTGGATGCCCCGGGATGTCATGTCCATCGCCAACAACCTCAAGCCGGGAACTGTCCAGATGCAACGGACGATCCCGATCGCGGGTTGCGCCTATGCCACCGTCCTTCAGATCAAGGGCTGGCTGCCTCCCGCGGTCGGCGCCGTCTGCTGGTTCAGCTTCGACAACCCGGCCATGAGCGCCCGCATCCCCATCTTCGCCGGCGCCACGGAGCTTCCGCCGAGCTTCGAGATCTGCGCCCAGCACAACTTCCGCCTGGATTCGGCGGCCTGGGCCTTCCGTCGGGCCAACCGCCTGGCCACCCTGAAGTGGGGGATAACGAAGAAGATTGTCCAGGACACGATCGCCGAGTTCGAGGATAAGGCCTTCGCCGACATGCCTCAGATCGAGAAGAGGGTCCAGGAGATCCTGGCCAGCAAGACTCCGGACAAGGAGCCGTTCACGGTCGAGAGATACCTGACCAAATACACCAACGATGCCGCCCGCGCCGCGATCCAGAAGTACCTGGAGCTCGGCGACAGGTTCTGGATGCTTATCGCCATGGGCCTCTAGAACGCGGGGCTAGAGGGTGTATTTGTAGAGGTTCAGGCCGGCCGGCAGCTTGACCTTCTCCCGGTAGATATCCCAGTAGTAGGCCTTGGCGTCGGCCAGCTTCGTGTAGAGAGGGTGTCCCGTGTCGGCGATATGGGTGGCCGCAACCTCGTTCTTTTCGTCGACGCAAAGCAGCTTCTGGCAGCGGTTCATGATGCCGGCGGTGCCGATGCTCGCGAGGACGACGAGATCCCGGCGCTTGACCCGGTCGACCAGCTCACCATAGGCGACGTGCCGTTCCTCGACCTTGACGCCCATGTCCCGCAGGATGGCCACCATGCCCTGGATCGTGACCGAGGGCAGGATGAGATCGCTTTCGGGGATCTTGACGATCGTGCCATCCCTGAGGCCGAAGAGGCAGCACGAGGAATCCCACTCGGTGACGCAGCGTTCGGCCAGGGGGAGGTGGGTCTGGTCGTCGAGGAAGAGGGCCGCGGCCGCCTTGGGGTCGACTTCCTTGGCCGCTTCGAGCGCCTTCAGGCTCATAAGATAGTTGACGCCGAGCTTGAGGCAGCCCGTCTTGTTCAGGCCGACGGCCCTGACGAGGTGCGGGATGACGACGCCGGTGAACGGCTCGCCGAGATAGTTGTCGTAGCTGCAGAAAATGGCCCGCACGGCCGGCTGCCCGGGGAACGTGACCCCCATCGACTGCTCTTCGTCGACCGTGAACGGCCTGACGTAGCCCTGGAGCCCTTTGTCGGCCATCTCGGCGAGGAAGGCCCGGATCGCCGGGTCCTTGAAATACTGGTGGATGATGATGCTCTCGAGCTCCTCGACCGAGGGGATGATGCCGGCCTGGGCCTTGCTCAGGTTAAAGGCCATGCCGCGGCGGAGCCGGTCCAGATTCTTGTGCCAATTCAGAAAATTGACTTCGAGCTTCCCGGCGGCGCCTTTCCTGCAGAAGAAGCGGATGCCTTCAAAGCAGAGGAAGGTCGCATAAAAGGTCGACCGGGAAACGCCGAAGACCTTGGCGTCGGGTTCGAGCAGACTGAACTGCTTCCCGGGAAGGAGATAGCGCATCTGCCGCGGGGCCCATTTCACGCCTTCGAACTTAGCCATGGATGTCCTCCTTGATCGGCATCGGTCCTGTCACTTGACGACCGGCTTCAGGTGCTCGATGAAGTATTCGACCCGCGACGCAGGATAGCGGGGGAACCCGATGCCGTGCTGCTGCTCCGGGTAGATCATCAGGTCGAACGTCTTGTTCTCCTTGAGCAAGGCCTGGACGAGCTGGATGGTGTTGGTGGGGTGGACGTTGTCGTCGACCGAGCCGTGGTGGATGAAGAGCTTGCCCTTGAGATTTTTGGCGTAGGTCAGGCAGGAGCCCTTCTCGTAACCGTCGGGATTGTCCTGGGGCCGCCGCATGTAGCGCTCCGTGTAGATCGAGTCGTAATTCCGCCAATCGGTGACCGGGGCCCCGGCGACGCCGACCTGGAAGACGTCCGGCGCCTTGAGCAGGGCCAGGCAGGTGAAGTAGCCGCCGTAGGAGTGGCCGGTGATGCCGACGCGCGTCGTGTCGACGTAGGGTCGCTGGCCCAGGGCCTTGACGAAGGCGACGTGGTCCTCGAGCTCGACCTGGCCGAGCTTCATGTAGTGGAGGTTCTGGAAGGCCTTGCCGCGGCCGGACACGCCGCGGTAATCGCAAACGGCGACGAGGAAGCCCAGCTGGGCCAGAGCCTGGCTGCCGTCCGTCATCTTATAGGAGTTGGTGACGCCCTTCGAGCCCGGCCCGCCGTAGATCGAGAGGATGAGCGGGTACTTGTCGGCGGGGTCGAAATGGGCCGGGAAGTAGAGCAGGCCGTCGAGGTCGTATTGGCCGTCGGCCGACTTGAACAGGAAGTGCTCGGGCTTGATCAGCTTGAGGTCCAGGGATTCATTGCTCGCGGTGCCATCTGCGACGTCGGCGCGCGGAGGAGTGATAGGGGTGAGGATTCTGAGCGGTTTTCCATCCGCCTGGAAGAGGGTCGTTTTGGTGGGCTGGTCGTAGCTCGAGAAGGAGTCCAAATAGTACTCGAACGTGGGGGAGAAGTTGTTCGTGTGCGGTGCCCGATTCCTTGGTCATCTTGACAAGGCCGGTGCCGTCGAGATTGACTTTGTAGAGGTGAACCTCCGTGCCGTTCGCTTCAAAGCCCGAGAAATAGATCCAGCCGCGGGCCTGATCGACGGCTTGGATATTCCGGACGGGGAGCTTGGCGTTGGTCAGCTGCTTGAGAAGCTTGCCGGTGGCCAGGTCGTAGAGGTAGATCTCGCGCCAGCCGCTTCGCTCCGAGGTCCAGAGGAAGCGCGGGTTGTCCTTGAGGAAGATGAGGTCGGTCGATTCGTCGATGTAGCAGGGATCGGTGTCGGTCAGGAACAGGCGGGTCTTCCCCGTGGCCGGATCGGCCGCGAAGAGCTCGACCTTGTTCTGGAGCCGGTTGAGGCGGTGGTAGGTGAACTCCCGCCCGTCGTTGGTCCACTTGCCCCGGTAGAGATAGACATCGAGGTCGTCGCCCGTTTCGAGCCGGACGATTCTCTTCGTCGTGACGTCGACGATGAACAGCCGGACGATGGGATTGTTCGCGCCCGGCACCGGATAGCCCTGGAGTTCGTAGCGGGGCACGGGGGCGATATCGTGCACGATGGGGTATTTGGCCACCGGACTCTCATCGAACTGCATGAACGCGATCTTCGTCGAGTCCGGCGACCACCAGAAGGCCTCGTACTGGGCGAGCTCCTCCGGGTAGACCCAATCGGGATAGCCGTTGCGGAGATCTTCGGTCCCGTCGGTCGTCAGGGCGGTTTCGTTGCCGTCCATATCCTTGATATAGAGGTTGTAGTTGCGGGTGAAGGTCCGGTATTTCATGTCGGGCGAGAGGACGTCGCCGTAGGCCCGGCCGCGGACCCCGGTGATCGACCGCTCCGGATCGTAGGCAAGGAGCTTCGAAGTGGCGAGGTCGTAGAGGAAGACCTTGTTGAAGCCCTGGAAAGTGATCTTCTTCCCGTCGTCGAGATACTGGAAGCGGTTGAAGAAGAGCTTGACCTCCTGGCGTCCCGTCATCGCGTTGACAGCGGCCAGGATCTTGGCGTCGTCGAATAGCGGTTTCTTTTCGCCGGTAAGGATGTCGGCTCTCTTGAAGGTGCCGTCTTCAAAGGCGTAGGAGGCTTTGCCGTCGGGCGTCCAAAAGAAGCCGCCCGGCCCACCCATGCCTCTGCGGCCTTCGCGCTGGAGCTTCTCATAGAGGGCTTTGCCGACGATCCGTTGAGACTGTTGCTGTTGGGGCTGCGGCTGTTGAGGAAGGGCCGGTGCGACGAAGAGGACGGCCAGCATCAGGCTGAAGAGCGCCGCGAATCTCGAATTCCTTCTCATGGTGTGACTCCTTGATCGTGCGGGTGGTTTTTCGACCGAACGTCCATTCTGCGGACGGAGATGATCTTGACCGGGGGCGTGAGCTGCTGGCCCCGGGCCGGAAGGGCCTGAAGGACCCTGACGACGTCCATGCCCTGGATGACCCGGCCGAAGGCGGCAAAGCCCTGACCGTCCGGGTTGCGACGGCCGCCGAAGTCGAGCTCGGGTTGGGCGTTGATGCAGATGAAGAAGCTCGAAGCGGCCGTCCCCGGCTTGTCCCGGGCCATGGAGATCGCACCGTCGACGTGCTTGAGACCGGTCATGGCCGTCGTCTCGTGGGCGATCGGGGGGAATTCCTTCGTCTCGGGGAGCTGGCCGCCCTGGATGACCTCGATCTTGACGGGATTGTCGGGCTGGTTGGCGAGGGTGACGGTCCGATGGAAAGAGGAGCCGTCGTAGAGCCCGGCGTCGACGTATCGGAGGAAGTTGGCCGCGGTGACCGGAGCCCGGGTCAGGTCGACTTCGACGACGATGTCGCCCTTCTCGGTCCGGACGAGGACGCGCGGGTTTTCGGCCGCGGCGGAGGCCAGGGCGGCAAGGGCCGCCAGGCAGGCGATGATCGAGCGTATCTTCACGGGGCCGGTTCTCTCCAAAGAAGCTCTATTCTAGATTTTCCGGGACGTTTCTTCAATCCTTTTCGAGGGCGGCCAGGGCCTCGACGAAGCGTCCGGCCGTGGCGATGTTGTCGTAATGGGCGAAGCTGGCCCGGCAGATGCCTTCGGGCCGGCCGAGATGCCGGACGACCGCCGCGGAGTAATGGTTGCCGTCAGCGATCTGGATCGCGGCCCTTGTCCAGAGCCTGCGTTTGGCTTCGGTCGCGGTGAGGTCCCCGATATCGAAGGCGAAGGTCGGGACGCGCTCGCCGGCGCGGGCCGGGTCGGCGATGCCGAAGAGGCGGAACCGGGGCAGGTCGAGGTCCCGGAGTCCCTCGAGGACCCGGCGGGTGATGGTCTTCTCAAAGCCCGTAATGGAGGCCATGGCCGCGCCGAACTTCGCTGCCCGGTCGGGAAAGGCCTCCCGAGGGCCGGCCGTGAGTTCCGCCAGCCACAGGAGGTATTCCAGGGCCGCCCCGAGGGCGGCGACCGAGGCATTGTTGAGCATGCCCATCTCGAACTTGCCGGGCAGGGCCTCTTTGTTCGTTTCGACGCGATAGGGCCGGAGCCGTTCGAGGACCTCCTCACGGCCCCAGAGAACGCCCATCATCGGGCCGAACATCTTGTATCCCGAGAAGACGAGGAAGTCGATGCCGGTCGTCTGGACGTCAAGGAGGCCGTGCGGGGCCTGATGGACGGCGTCGACGGCCACGAGACAGGAAAGGGTCTTGCCGCGCACGGCCGCCACGAGGTCCTTCAGGGGAACCAGAGCGCCGTTCCCGTTCGAGGCCGCGGTCACGGCGAGAAGGCCCGTGCGGGAATCGACGAGCGAAAGAAGGTGGTCGATGTCGAGAGTCCCATCGCTCTTCAGGCCGGCCCGCCGGACCTCGAGGCCGCGGCCCTCGCCGAAGACGGTCTCCCAGGGCGAGACGTTGGCCATATGATCGAGGTCCGTGACCACCAGGTTCGCGGACGGCGCGAGGACGCCGCGCAGGGCGTAGGCCAGATCGAAGAGAGCCGCCGTGGACGACTGGTGGAAGCTGATCTCGCGGCCGGAGCGGGCGTGAAGGAAATCGGCGACGAGACCGCGAACCCGGGCGTGCAGGGCGGCGGTCTCGGCTTCGCCGGCGACGACGACGCCGGGCATGGGGTTGAGCCGGCCCTGGGCGTCACGGGAGGCCTCGGCCGCCGTGTCGACCGTCAGGCTGCCGGCGCCCGTATTGAGATAGATGCGGGGGCGGCCCTGCGAATCGTGATCGATCATCGGGAACCGGGCCCGGATCCGGGGGTTCAGGGCTTCGAGAGGAGGAATCGCGTCGCGGTCGGTCATGGTGTCACCTGCGTTCGGACAGGACACAATAGTCCAATCGCCCTCTGAATTCAACAAGGTTGACATGTCGCCGCGGGATGAATTACTAATGCTTCGAAGGAGTCTCCATGAAAAGACCCGCCGCGATCCTGGCATTGACCTTCCTTCTGTTGGCTGTCGCGACTTCATGCAAAAAAGAGCCGGTGACGACGTGGGCGCCCGTCACGGGGCGGATCATGACCCGCTGGGCGGCCGAGGTCCGTCAAGACCTCGTCCTGCCCGAATATCCACGGCCGCAGATGGTCAGGGAGAGATGGCTCAATCTCAACGGCCTCTGGGATTATGCCATCACGGCCAAGGATGCCGCCCGGCCCGAAGCCTGGGACGGCACGATCCTGGTCCCTTTCGCGGTCGAGTCGGCTCTTTCGGGCGTCGGCAAGGCCGTCGGGTCCGCCAAGGCCCTCTGGTATCGCAGGACGGTCTTTGTCCCCAGGAAGTGGCGGAACGGCCGTGTCCTCCTTCATTTCGGGGCCGTGGATTGGGAAAGCACGGTCTGGGTCAACGGCCGCGAGGTGGGGACCCATCGTGGCGGATACGATCCCTTCACCTATGACATCCGCGACGCCCTGAAGCGTGGCGAGAAACAAGAGATCGCCGTGAGGGTCTTCGATCCCACCGATGACGAAAACAGCGGCATCGCCCGCGGGAAGCAGGTCATGAAACCGCATGGCATCTTTTATACCGCCGTGACGGGGATCTGGCAGACGGTGTGGCTCGAGCCTGTCCCGAAGGTCTCTATCGCCGGGCTGAAGGCGACGCCGGACATCGACAAGGGAATGCTCGCGGTCGAGCCGAAGATCTCAGGGGAGAGCGCCGGGACGAATGTGTCCGTGACGGTCAGCCGGGGCCAGGACGTCGTCGCCAAAGGCGAAGCCCCCGCCGGCGCCGCCGTCGCTCTCGAGATCCCCAACCCGGCGCTCTGGTCCCCTTCGGATCCCGCTCTTTATGATCTCAAGATCGTCCTTACGAAGGGAAACGAGGCGCTCGACGAGGTCGTGAGCTACGCCGGGATGCGGAAGATCGCCTTGGGGAAGGACGAGCGAGGCTTCAACCGGCTCTATCTGAACAACGCGCCGCTCTTCGAATTCGGGCCGCTCGATCAAGGCTGGTGGCCCGACGGTCTCTACACGGCGCCGACGGACGCCGCCCTCCGTTCCGACATCGAAACGATCAAGGCCCTGGGCATGAACATGCTTCGCAAGCACGTCAAGGTCGAGCCGGAGCGCCTCTACTACTGGTGCGACAAGCTCGGGCTCCTCGTCTGGCAGGACATGCCGAGCGCCCTCTTCAACAGGGACGCCGTGGCGGCCGATGCCCTGACGGCGAGGGACGCCCAGTTCGAAGCGGAGTGGAAGGCCGTCATGGACGCCCGCTCGAATCATCCCTCGATCGTCATGTGGGTGCCGTTCAACGAGGGCTGGGGCCAATACGATACGGAACGGATCACGGCCCGGACCAAGGCCTATGACCCGACGCGGCTGGTCGACAACGCCAGCGGCTGGACCGACAAGGGCGTCGGCGACGTCAGCGACGTCCATAGCTACCCCGGGCCGGACATGCCGCCGGTCGAGGAGAAGCGCGCCTCTGTCCTCGGCGAGTTCGGCGGCCTCGGGCTTCCGCTGACCGGGCACCTCTGGCAGTCCGAAGGGAACTGGGGCTACCGCAACTTCGACGACACCAAAGTCTACGAATCGCGCTACGCCGACCTCATCAAGAACCTCTATTCACTCGTGGACAAGGGTCTGGCGGCGGCCGTCTACACCCAGACCTCCGACTGCGAGGGCGAGGTCAACGGCCTCATGACCTATGACCGTGAAGTGATCAAGCTCGACCCGGCCCGGTTCTCGACCCTCAACCGCGGCTTCCTGCCGCCGAGCTTCATGGCCGATCAAACGCTCTACCTCGGGCCTTCGTTCATGGTCGAGCTGGCTGTGCGGCCGGGGCCGACCATCCGCTATACGGTCGACGGCTCCGAGCCGGTTCCCGAGTCCGCTCTCTACGACAAACCCATCGTCATCACCGGAGAGACGACCATCAAGGCCCGCGCCTTCTGGCCCGACGGCGTCTCGAGTCTGATCGAGACCCGGACGTTCAAGCCGGCCGAACCGCTGGCGGCCTCGGCCAGCGCCCCCTCGGCAAGGGGCCTGAACTACGAATATATCGAAGGCCGGTTCGAGAAGCTGACCGACTTCGCGGCGATGGCCGCCTTGAAAACCGGAACGGCGGCGGCGCCCGACGCCGCGGTCGCCGGAGCCAAGGACAAATTCGCCCTGCGGTTCCGAGGCTACATCCGGGTTCCCAGGACCGGCGTTTATGTTTTCTACCTCGGATCGGACGACGGGAGCGGATTATCGGTCGCCGGGAAGGAGATCATCGTCAACGACGGCACCCACGGCATGGCGGAGGAAAGGGCCGAGATGGCCCTCGAGGCGGGCTGGCATCCGATCGAGGTCGATTATTTCCAGGTGGACGGAGACATGGGGTTGACACTGTCCTGGCGCGGGCCGGGGTTCCCCAAGAGCCGGGTCCCGGCGTCGTCTTTCGGGCGATAAAGGCCTGGGCCGGCGCTTACTTCTGCCGGCCGCCCTTGGCGGCCCAGTCCGCGAAGGACTGCCACTCGGAGATCATGGTGATGCTCTCTTGGCGCGCGGCCTGCAGGAACCAGTCCAAAAAGGCCGGCCTCGTTTCGGGCCATGGCCACGTCTTTGCCGCTCGTTTGGCCTCTTCCTTGAGCGCCTCCCAGCGGGTAAGAACAGAATAGGCGACGGGCAGGCTGGCCCGCTTGACTCGGCGTCCGTATTCGGCCGAACGGCGGACCTTCCGGCGGGCGGACTCAAGTGTCTTCCATGCGCGCGTCAGGGTCTCGAAGGACAGGAACTTGGCGTCGGCGGGTGAATAGCAGCCCAGGGCATCGCCGGCTTCAGACAGGGCTCGCTCGAGCCCCTCGAGATAATCATCCATGGGCCCGGCCGCCGGGCCGAAATATCCGGCCAGAAATTCTTCGCGAAGCTTGCCCTCATCGAGCTTCGGGTCCCAGAGGAGCTTGGCCAGCATCCAGGCCCTGAGCTCGGCCATCTCGGACCCCCAGGACTGGTAGGCGCCCTGCTCGAAAACCCCGCGGACGTTCCGGTCGACGAAAAGGCGGATGTTCGGGGCGAGAACGCCGTAGTTCGGGTGGGGCTGGACGTAATGCGAGAAGTTCGTCGTGTAATCCCAGATGTAGAGCCGCCCGGCGATCTTCGACCAGCCGTCGAGGTCATCGAAGAAGTCCTTGTTGCGCGGGTCGTCGAGGGGCCGGCCGAAGGAACATTCGATGCTGCAGAGGCGGACGATGACGCTCGGTCTGGGGCGGACGAGGCGAGGGGGCTGGCGCGTGTATTGATAAGCCAGGGTATCGACGGCCAGCCCGGGGAACTCCGGCTCGATGTCGGCTGCGACCGCGTTGACGAAGCGCAGGAGCGACCCCGCCGGGCCGCCTTCCTCCTCGTCGATAGCCCGGCACTTCGGGCAGGTGCAGTTGCCGAAGCAGTCGTTCTGAGAAACCGAGGCGATCGTGGCCTCCGGATTGGCCCGCAGGCGTTCTTTCAGGTTCCGGACGAGCTCCAGGCGCATCTCCTCGTTGGTCAGGCAGAGCTGGGCGTTTTCGGAGGTCCGTTTGCCGTCGATCTCGCTGAACCACTCCGGATGCGCGGCGAAGTACTTCCCGGGCGGGATGAGGCCATAGAACGTGTGGACGAACCCCTCGTAGAGCTGGCGGCCGCCGCGGAGCGCATCGCCGCCGGCCCGCGTGCCGTTGGCCTTGTTGCGGGCGGCCCAAGCCTCATCGAAGGCGACGTACCAATAGGGCTCGCGGTATTCGAGCGGCGGGTTGTACCGGAGCGAGACGGTCGGGATCGAGAGAGAGGGCTTCCAGGGCATGCGGCTGGCCGTCGAGGTCCACCAGCGGCAGCCGACGATATCCTCGAGGAAGGCGTAAACGGCATAAAGCGTGCCGCGCGGACTTCCGCCCGCCAGGACAAGGTCGCTGCCGGCCGAGCGGACGATGATCTCCTCCGGCGCCAGAATCGATCCGACGAGGTCCGGCGCCGCCGCCCGCGCGGCGGAAAGTCCGACGAGCAGGCGGCTCCCGGCCGCGCCGAGGTCCTCGGAAATCGGGAACGCCGCCCCGGTGACGATATGGAGAAAAAGAGCGAGTTCCTGCGCCGCGAAGCGCTCGGTCTCCGACGCGCCGGGCGCGACGACGACACGGACCGTGGAACGTCCGCGGACGGCGACCTTCATCCCGGCCCAAGCGGGGCCGGCGGCGATCGAAGCGAGGGCCAAAACAGCGAGGGCTGTCCTGAGAAAGGACCTGGGTTTGGAATTCATGGGCGCATTTTAGCACACAAGCTTTATTCGCGGTTAGGGATCGAACTGGCGGGACAACCCGGCTATAATGACGGTCGCGGCGGGCCGGGCCCGCGGGGAGGGTCTTTTTGAGCAACAAAGCCTATGTCATCATCAAACAGAATGAATACATGAAGAAATTCCGGCAGGCCGGAGCGACCGACCCGGCCAAGGCCAAGCCTCTTCCTGAGCTCGGCATCAAGCTTGACCGGATCTTCCGGAAGATGGAGGACAAGGACGTCTTCCGGCCCGGGCGGGCGCCCGAAACGTTTTATTTGGACGCGAACGCCGCCGAGGAATTCGTCGAGGCCAGGCGGCGACGGACCTTCGCCATGCTGCTGCTGATCCTCATTGTCGCGGCGGTCATGTTCTTCCTGAGCCGTCGCTAGCCTGGCTATTCATAAAAACGCCGGTTTTCTCAGTAAGACCTAAAGACCCAAGACCGGCGTTTTGACCCTTCGGGCAAGCTGCTCGTGAATAATCCAGGCTAGATCAGTAACCCAGCTTGAGGGCCTCGGGCTTGGCGCCTTCCGCGAGGGAGTAGGGGAGGCGGGCCTTGCGGAAGTCGTTCCTTTCGAGAAGAATGTCCTTCGTCCCCTCGCCGGCGAGCAGCAGGAACGTCCCCGTTCCTTCCATGGCCCGGCAGTTGCGGACGACCGCGTCATCGACCAGGTTCAGCAGCACGGCGGGGGCTTTCTCCGCCGCGGGCGACTGGACGGCCGTGATCCCGTCCAAGATGACGCCTTGGACCTCGTCCAGGGCGAGGGCGGACTGCCACTTTTCCGAGGGCGGCCCCTCCCAAATGATCTCGACGTCCTTGAGGCGCAGGTTGCGGGCCTGCTTGAAGACGAGGCCGTGCACAGCTTTGTCGTAGGCCGCGCTCGTATCGTGGGCGACGATGAGCTTGACGTTCTCGAACGAGACGCCGTCGAGCCAGGAATCCGGATGCCCGTTGCAGACGCTGGAGCCGTAGCCTCGGGCGATGACGTTCTGGATCTTCACGTTGCGGATCGCGCCGGCCGGCCGGTCCTTCTCGGGCGGCCAGTTGGCGTGGACCTCGCTCCGCTTCTTGATATTGAAGTGAAAAGGCTCGCCGTCCCCCCACCAGAACCATTCGTAGCGGATCGTCTCTATCGTCAGGTTCGACAGGACGATGTTCTCGACGGCGCCCCCGTCGAAGGTCATGAAGGCGATGCCCCGGTTCGACTTGGTGATGACGCAGTTGTCGATGGTGACGTTGCGGATGCCGGCGATGTTGCCGTCGCAGAACTTGATGGCGCTCGAGGCCGAGCTGAGGCGGCAATTGGTCACGGTGATGTTCTCACAGGGCTTGGCCGGGCCGAACCAGTCCATGGAATAGAAGACCAGGGCGTCGTCGCCCGTCTCGATGGTGCAGTTGGCGATGCGGACGTCCTTGCAGCCGTCGGGGTCGATGCCGTCGGCCCAGACGCCGTCTTCGAGGCTCGTCCGGATAGAGACTCCGTCGATGACCAGCCGCTCGCATTGGACCGGGTGCATGGTCCAGGACGGGGAATCAACGAACGAGACCCCGGCGATGCGGACATCCGTGCAGCGAAGGAGGAGGACCATCTTGCCCGTCCGGTCGGGCTTGGGAAACGCGCGCATCAGCGGCAGGCCGAGCTTCTCCATCTCGATCTGGTTCGGGCGGATGAAGTCGTCCTCATGGTCGCCCTTGAGGCGGCGGTCGTATGCGCCCCCGCCGTCGAAGACGCCGCGCCCCTCGATGGTCACGTTCGTCAAGTCCTCGCCGTAGAGGAGGGCGTCTTTATCAAAATGGGACTTGTCGTGCAGGGAATAGACGGTCGCCCCGGCCTCGACGAAGAGCCGGATGTGGCTGCGGAGATGGATCGTCCCGCTCGTGTACTGGCCGGGCGGGATGAAGACCGTGCCGCCGCCGGCCGCGGCGCAGGCATCGACGGCCCTCTGGATGGCCTCCTGGGCCAGGTCCTCCTTGATGCCGGTGGCTCCGAAATCCTTGACATTGAAAACCAGGGGCGAGGGGAGCGGCCCCTCGGCCACGGGCTTCTTGCAGGACGGGAACAGGACCAAGGCGCCGATGACGGCGATAAGCAAGACGGAAGTTTTCGACATCGCGTCCTCCCTCGCGGGGACATTACCACGACCTCCCGGCCGTTGGCAACGGCCGCCGCTGGCCCAGCGGAGGTTGCCTGGATCGCCGCCCTGCGCTAGAATCGCCCCGCAGGACGGGCGACGAAGCCGCGTCCGAGATCCGGATCCGGGAGGAGAATGCCCATGCGAAGACGTCAAGCGTTGAAGGATCTCTTGGCCGGAGGAGCCGCCTCGGGGGCGCTGGCCGCGCTCGGCGCGAAGGCCGCCGGGGCTGGCCGGCCGGGCGCCGGAAAAAGCCAGGCGGCGGCTGGCCGGGACGGCCTTGTGGAGAAAGTCGAATTATCGATGCTGGCCATGCAGCGGGAGGCCTGGGAGCAGGGAGTGGCCATGCAGTCGCTCCTCGAATGGGGCGAGCGCGACATGGTCATCCGCATGGCCCGAGGGGCGATGCTGCGCGTCTATCCGGACGGCCGGCTGGGGATGGTCTCCGACAATCACGGCGTCACCGATCCGGCCGCCAACGGCGAGGGCGTTCTCTTCGCGGCCAAAGAAACCGGCGACCCCCTTTTCAAACGGGGCGTCGAGGGCATGCTCAATTATCTGTTAAAGACGGCTCCGCGTACGGGCGACGGGACGCTCTTTCACATCGATCACAAGCCCCAGGTCTGGATCGATTCGATGTACATGGCCCCGCCGTTCCTGGCCGTGGCCGGCGCCCCCGCGGAGGCCGTGAAGCAGATCGAGGGCTTTCGGCGCATCCTCTGGAACAAGCCGGCCCGACTCTTCTCCCACATCTGGGACGACGGCACCAAGGCCTTCGAGAGGAAGGCCTTTTGGGGCGTCGGCAACGGCTGGGCCGCGGCCGGCATGACCCGGGTCATCCGGGCCTTGCCTGAAAGCATGAAAGGCGAGAAGAAGCGCCTCGCGGGCTACATCCGGGAGGTCCTCGACGGCTGCCTCAAGCGCCGGCGCCCCGACGGCCTCTTCCACGATGTCGTCGACGATCCGAAATCGTTCGTCGAGACGAACTTATCCCAGATGCTCTCCTACACGGTCTTCCGGGGCGTCAAGGGCGGCTGGCTGCCGAAATCCTATATCCAGGAGGCCGAGATCATGCGCCGGGCCGCCACGGGCAAAGTCGACGAACTCGGCTATGTTCGCGACGTCTGCGGTTCCCCGACCTTCGAGAAACCCGGCGTAGCGTCGGAGGGACAGGCCTTCTTCATCCTCATGGAGGCGGCGGCCCGGGACTACGGCGCCTGAGGCTCAGCGCTTTTTCGTGAGCTCGGCGCAGCGGATGCCGCGGGGGTAAAAGCACTTGTTGCAGGAGATGCATTCCGACTTCGTGGTCAGCCCTTCGCGGAAGTGCTTCACGAGGAAGGGATCGCGAATGAGGGGGCGGCTCAGGGAGATGAGATCGGCCCGGCCTTCCTCGACGATCTTTTCGGCCACGGCCAAGGTCCGAATGCCGCCGAGGGCGAAAACAGGCACCTTGACCGCTTTCTTGATCCGGGCGGCGTTCTCGGCGAAGTAGCCCTCGTCGGCCTCGCTCCGAAGCCCAGGCCAGACCGAGCCCCGGCCGGCTTCGGCCATGCCGCCGCTCACCTCGATCGCGTCGATGCCGTTGGCTTCGAGCATGCCGGCGATGCGGACGGCATCGTCCACAGTCAGCCCCCCATCCAGGAAATCCGTCGAATTCAGCTTGACGATGACCGGGAAGGCCGGGCCGCAGGCCGCTTTGACGCCGCGAAGGACGTCGATGAGGACCCGGGCCCGGTTCTCGACCGGGCCGCCCCATTCGTCGGTCCGCCGGTTGGTGTGCGGGGAAAGAAAGCTCGAAACAAGATAACCGTGGGCGGCATGGAGCTGGACGCCGTCGAACCCGGCCCGTTTGGCCCGGCCTGCCGCAGTGACAAAATCCGTTATGAGCGCGCGGATCTCGTCGTTCGCTGAGCTCGCGCGGCATGACCTTGGACACGGGATCATAGACCGCGGAAGGCGAGACCGGGACGCAGGCGCAGAGCCGCTCCTTGGTCTGGCGCCCGGCGTGGGCGATCTGGAGGAAGACGAGGGAGGAGTATCCATGGACCGCCGCGGGGACGCGGGCCAGGCCCTCGACGAAACGGTCGTCATAGACCGCCGTCTGGCGGGGGCTCGCTTTTCCCGAGGGCTGGACAAAGGCGTGGCCGGTGATGATGAGGCCGACTTCGCCTTCGGCCAAGCGGCGATAGAGCTCGACCTGGCTATCGGAAACGTTCCCTTCGTCGTCGGCCATGTACTCGTGCGTGGCCGAGCGGACGAAACGGTTGGGGACGTCGAGAGAACCTATCTTGATTGGCGTGAACAGGATGCTCATGCGCCCATTCTAGCGGAATCGGGCTCGCGAGAATACCCCGCCTTGCGCCTCGATAGCCCTTTGGTCTATTGTGTCTCCTGAATAGACGGAGAAACGAGGAGGACGGTCGTGCTTGTGGCCGAGATCGAACGCCAGGTCCTTGAGACTCTGGATAAGCTCGGCATTCTCTATGTCCGCCATGAGCATCCGCCGGTCGCGACGGTCGAAGAGGCGGAGAAGCACTGGGCCGGCCTCAAGGGCACGCACTGCAAGAACCTCTTTCTCCGCAACTACAAGGGGAACCGGCACTATCTCGTCATCGCGCCCGTCACCCGCGGCATCGACCTCAAGCGCCTGACCGCCCAGCTCGACGAGGACCGGCTGAGCTTCGCCTCGGCCGAGCGTTTGAAGCGCTGGCTCGGCGTCGAGCCGGGCTCCGTTTCGCCGTTCGGCCTTGTCCACGACGAGACCCATCACGTCCAGGTCGTCTGCGACATCTCCCTCAAGTCCGGATCCGCCCTCGGTTTTCACCCCAACGTCAATACGGCCACGCTCGAGATCACCCTGGCCGACTTCGAAAAATTCCTGGCCTCGTGCGGCAACACCGTCCGCTGGCTGGAGCTCTGATCCCGTGGAGGTCCCCATGCGCCGCAGTTCCCTCTTGATCGCCGGACTTCTCCTGGCGACATCCGCCTTTTCGGCCATCCCGAAGGTCCAGATCGCCGAGCCCAAGACCGCCTTCGCCCCGTTCGGGTATGTCTGCCGGAGAGCGGCCGGCCCTCTCAAGATCGATGGCCGGCTCGACGAGGCCTCCTGGGCCGACGCGGACTGGACGGAGGTGTTCGGCGACATCGAAGGCCCCGCCAAGCCCGCGCCGCGCTTCAGGACCCGCGTCCAGATGCTCTGGGACGATCAGTATCTCTATATCGGGGCTTATCTCGAGGAGCCCCACGTCTGGGCCACCCTGAAGGACCGGGATTCGATCATCTTCCAGGACAACGACTTCGAGGTTTTCATCGACCCCGACGGCGACACCCACGACTATTATGAGCTGGAGATGAACGCGCTGAACACCGTCTGGGACCTCCTGCTCGTCAAACCGTACCGCGACGGCGGCCCGGCCGTCCACGCCTGGGACATCCAGGGGCTCAAGACCGGCGTTCAAGTCATGGGCACGTTGAACGATCCGTCCGACCGGGACAAAGCCTGGTCCGTCGAGATCGCCCTGCCCTTTGTCGTCCTCAAGGAGTGCATCCCTGGCAAGCCCGAGCGACCGGCGGCCGGGGACCAGTGGCGGGTCAATTTTTCGCGGGTCGAATACCGCCTGGACGTCGTGAACGGCGCCTACCTCAAGGCCAAGGACCCCGGCACGGGCCAGCCCCTGCCGGAGGACAACTGGACCTGGACGCCGCAGGGAGTCATCAACATCCACTACCCGGAGATGTGGGGCTTTGTCCAGTTCTCCTCGAAGGTTCCCGGCAAGGGCAAAGAGAAATTCGACCGGCGGCCCGACGAAGAAGTGAAATGGGCCCTGCGCAAGATCTATTACGCCGAGCGGGCCCTCTCTTTCGAAAAGTCCCCGTTCGGCACCGGCCTCGGAGCCCTCGGCCTCAAGAACGAAGCGGCCTTGCGGGTCAAGGGCTGGTCCTATCCGCCGGTCCTCCAGACGACGACGAGCCTGTTCGAGGCGATCTATGCGGCCAAGAGCGGCGAAACCTGGCACATCCGGGAGGACGGGCTCGTCTGGAAGGAAACGCCGGCCAAGCCGGCCGCCAAATGAACACGGAGCACACCATGCACAAGCTCGCCGGCTCGATCGTCCTCATCCTTTTCGCTTTTGCCGTGAGCGGACCCGCGCGAGGGGCGGCCCTGCCGGCCGCCAAGCCCGAAAGCGTCGGGATGTCCTCGCGTCAACTGGCCTTTCTCGACAAGATCGTCGACGAGGCCGTGGCCCGAAAGGACTTCCCGGGCGCCGTCCTCCTGGTCGCCCACAAGGGCAAGGTCGTCTACCGCAAGGCCTTCGGCGTATCCCAGCTCATCCCCGAGAAGCGGCCCCTCGCCGCCGACATGATCTTCGATCTGGCCTCGGTCACCAAGCCCGTGGCCACGGCGACGGCGCTCATGATCCTGGTCGAGCGGGGCGACATCCGCCTCTGGGACAGGGTCCGCGTCTACGTGCCCGAATTCTCGATTTGGTACGAAGAGAAAGGGATCGCAGGCGAGGAGGCCCGGCTCTACAATCTCCTGACGCACACCTCGGGGCTGCCGCCGTACACCGACGCCAAAGAGGCGGCCAAGAAGTTGGGCGATCCCTGTACGACGGCCGACCTGGTCAAGCTCATCGCGGCCATCCCCAAGGAGATGCCGGTCGGAAAAGAGTTCGTCTACAGCTGCCTCAACTACATCACCCTGGCCCATATCGTCCACAAGGTCTCGGGGCAGACCCTCGACCAGTTCGCCGCCGAGAACATCTTCAATCCCTTGGGCATGACCCGGACCTTTTACCGTCCGCCGGCCGACCTGATCGACCAATGCGTGCCGACCGAGGTCATCGACGGAAAGCCGCTCCGCGGGATCGTCCACGACCCGCTGGCCCGCCTGCAGGGCGGCGTCTCCGGCAACGCCGGCCTTTTCTCGACGGCCGACGACCTGGCCGTCTTTGCCCAGATGATGCTCGGCCGCGGCACGTTCAACGGCATCCGCATCCTCAGCCCGCTCAGCGTCGATCGCATGACCGAGATCTTCCCCAAGGTCGGCGAATCGGGTCGCGGCCTCGGGTGGGACATCGAAACGGACTACTCGACCGTCCGCGGCGATCTTTTCGGGACCCGGTCCTACGGACACTCCGGCTACACAGGCACCTCGATCTGGATCGACCCCGAAACCGAGACCTCGGTCGTCCTCCTGACCAACAGGGTCCACCCGGACGACAAGGGGGACATCATCGCCTTGCGCAGCAAGGTGGCCAACGTCGTCGCCGCCGCGATCCGGGGCCAATAAAGACTTTGACATCGCCCCGGCCCCGTGCTATGGTTTCGGCCGGAACCGCAGGGCATGCAAGTCCAGATCGAGCGCGAGATCTACATTCGGGCGTCTCGCTCCTTCGCCGTTCTCTGCGAGGCCATCCAGAGCTTCAAAGGCTATCTCGAGCCGCACAGCGCGGCGAGCGCGCCGGATTACTACCGGGCCAGGAACCTGCTCAAGGAAGGCAAGGCCTTTTACGACCAAACCCTCCAGGACGCCAAGAAGCTCCTCGGCCCGATCCCCATCTATGCCGCCAAGGACTTCGAGAAGTGGCGGACCCAAATCCTCATCGAGAACAAGATCATCGTCCAGGGCCAGACGGCGGAGGAGCTGCTCAGCGAGCTCCACAACGATGATTTCCTCAGGTCCATCATGAGGCCGGAGGACGTCGACGAGTACCTCGCGGCCCACTATGAGACGCAGCGGTCGGGCAAGCGGAAACTGGCCAACATCAAGATGCGCATGGCCCTCGACCGGCTGGCCGGGCTGGTCGCCGAGGGTCAGGAGCTCCAGAAGACGGCCCAGCGCAAGCAGCAGGGCCTGCCGATCTGATCTTTTAGCGGATCGTCGCTTTATCCCGCCAATACCTCATTTTGCCGATGCCGCCCCGATCCGGCTTGGCGTCATAGCCCAGGCCGTACTGGCCCTCCGCGGCCTCGACGAGCGTCGTCCCCCGATAGAGCGCCTTGGTCAGGTTGACGATCGTGTAATCGAGAACGCCGCCGCGGGCTGACGCAAAGATGAGATCGCCGTCCGTTTCGAGACCGCTGACGGCGATCCGTCCGGCATCATAGGTATATCGGGGGCGGCGATAGTCGCGGCTCATGTCCCGGCGCAGGTCGTTCTTGACCCCGATGACGATCTCCCGGTCGCCGTCCTTGATCACAACTCCGGCCGCTCCGCGGGCCGGCTCGGCGGCGGCGAAGGAGACCCGGCCGAGCCAGCTCTTGCCGTCCTCTCCCGCGCTGTGCGGGACGAGCACGGTGACGAACGCGCAGGTCTCGCCGAGCTCGAAGTGCTGGGCCCAGGACTGGTGGATGAGCCATTCGTCCTGGTAATGGCGCATCTCCGGTTCGACGCCCTCCATTCTCGGCTCCGCGGACGGGAAAAGGATGAGCAAGTGCTTATCCTGGGGGAGAACGGCCGTTTGGATCTGATCGTAGCCCGTGTCGTACCAGTGCTCGCCCTGTCCGAAGATCTTCCGGGTATGCCAGAGGGCGCCCAACGTGAAATAGTCCTCGCGCAGGGCTTTGAAGATGTCGAAGACGATGTAGCACTCGGGGTCCTTGACGCAGACCACGACCCGGTCGGCCTGATAGCCCCAGCCGTCGTCGACGACGCGCGTCCGGCTGTAGTCAAAATCGTCGAACGTCAGGAAGTCGACTTTCCGCGTCCGGACAGCCCGATAAGAGCCGGCGTCGCGCATGAACTCGAGCAGCGATTGGCCGGGGACGGCGTCCCGGACGCTGTAGCGGAACTCGCCCGGCTTCTGGCCCCAGAAGATCTTCTCCGGCCGGACGCAGAGACGGTTGTGGAAGTAATCCTGACGGTAGGCGCCGTAAGGCCCCGACGGCATGCGGTCGCGATAGCCCCCGTCATGAAGCAGGACCGAGCCGCCCGACATCAGCAGTACGATGCTGTTCTCGTCGGCGTGGCCGTGGGTCATCTTCTCCTCTTCGACAGGGATCGTGTCCCGGAGATAATCGCGAAAATTGAGTCCGCCGTCGCCTTCGTCACGGTAGTTGAGCAGGAGGTAGCTCGAAAGGGGGGACCAGCCGTTGCGGAAGACGATCTTCTTGCCTTGGACGTCCTCCATGACCTCCATGGACAGGCCCGTCGGCACGGCGGCCTTCACGGCATCGGAGCCCCAGCGATACGCGTCGAGGAGCATGACGCCGAGTCCCGCGCTCGTCGGCTTGGCGAAGTCGACGAACTTGGCGGCGATCGTCTCGGCCGCCCATTTGAGCCCAGGGTCCCCGAGCGCGGCCGACGCGGCCTCGAAATAGACGAGGAAGTGCGTCCAGTTCGTGGTCCAATGGGCGTCGCCGAGGTCGGGCACGATGCCGGCCGGACAGATGAGGTTCAGGTAGTACTTGGCGTAATAGTACATCTCCGGCGTGGCGAAGAGCTCCTTGAGCCGGTTCGCGGCGTCGGCATATCCGAGAAGAGAATAGAGCCAGACGCCGTTGTAGAGCGTCGCGTCCTCGATCTGCCAATTTCCCCAGCTGTCGTCGCCGAGGGCCCGTTTCTGCATCTCCCATTTCGGGGCGTCCGGATGACCGGGCAGGGCCCTGACCGCCCAGGCCAGCGACTCGGCCCGCAAGGCGGAGCGGTTCATCGGCCCCCATTCGGCCGTCCGAAGGAGATAGCGCATGCTGCCGGAGATCAGGTCTGTGGCGACCCGGACATCGGCGGGGGAGAGGCGGCCGAGGCGGCGCAGCGTGTCGAAGGTCTTGATGTAGCGCATGGCCGTGAAGAAATCCGACAGGGCCGGCACCCCGTCGGCGTAGTCGGACCGGAGCTTGACCGACGATTCCGGATAGGCGGACCGATAATCGCCATAGGTCAGGAGGACATCCTTGGCCCGGGCGGCGTATTCCGGTCTCTTCTCCGTTTCGAAGAGATAGGCATAGATGACGGCCATTTCGAGAAGCCCGCCCGGGGCCCGATAGCCGAAGACGTTGAGCGGGTCGAAGGACTTTTTCCATTGGGCCAGGAGCTCGTCCTTATGGGCGAAGGTCCAATCTGCGGCGGCCCGGGCGTAAGCCAGATAGCGGCCTCGCGGCTCTGCCCGGAGCGCCGGCGCCAGGAGGAGGAGAAGGAGGCCCAAGGCCGTGAGGCTCTGAATCCGTGTCCTTCGCGCTGGGGTTCTTCTCATGGCGGTTCTCCTCTCGGGTCGTGTTTTTTCTATCACACTTCCCGCCGCGAATCCATGCTATAATCGCGCCCGAAGGAGAACGGGGTGAAACGAACGCTCTTTCCGTTCGCTCTCCTCGCCGGCTGTCTGTTCTTCCGCGGTGCCGCTGCGGCCCAGCTCGTCCTCGGCCAATACGAAGACGAAGCCCCGCTCGGGACCTGGAACATCTTCGGCTCCCCGCCCGCCCCGTCCATCGGCCTCGGCGGGACCCAGTTCGCCCGGGCCTGGGACGGCTCCGTGTCCCTGGTCAATCCCGCCCTTCTGCCGTCCCTGCCGCGGCTCTCCGCCTTCATGTCGGGGTCCTATGCGGCGGCTTCCCTGTCCAAGTACTCGCTTGTCAACACCGGGGTCGTCGAATCGATCGGCAATCCGACGGTCGGCGTCTTCGGCGTCGACGGCGGCGGATTCGCGGCCCGACTCGGGCCCTGGGCCCTGGCCGTCGTCGTGGCCGCTCCCGAGAACTACGGTCGTCCTGCGATCGCCGTCGGCGACGGGGGCTATCAGCTGACCTTCGATCAGACCGGGTACCTGCGCGTTTTTCATGCCGGGATAGCCCGTCGCCTGCCGGCCGGATGGTCCCTGGGCCTGGGATTGAACTATGCGGCCGGCCGGCTCGACCGGACGACGGTCGAAAGGTCCGCCGGCCTCGTCAATGTCGTGACCATCACGGACGACAAAGCCGAAAGATTCCATGGTTTCTACCTGAACGCCGGACTGGCCTGGGAGGCGACTGGGCGCCTGACTGCGGCGCTCGTCGTCCGCTCTCCCTATGTCAAGAAGGGGACCGGTGAGAGCCTTCTCCGCTACGAAGCCTCGCCGGAGGGGACGGACATCCGGATCGCCGCCCAGGCCGTGAATTCCTATCGCCAGCCGTGGATCCTCGGGGCCGGGCTTTCGTACCGGTTAACGACAGCGTGGAGCTTGGCCGCCGACGCGGCCTACTACGGCTGGTCACGCTATCGTGTCAATTCCTTCGATGAGCCGCTGGCGAGGTCTTTCCGTGATGTCCTCAAAGCGGGCGCCGGGGTCGAGTATCTCGCTCCGGCCAGGATGTACGGCCGGTCGGCCCGGATCCCGTTCCGCGTTGGGTTTTTCGTCGACCCGCAGCCGATGAGCACGGTCCATTCGTCATATCTGGCATTGACCTTCGGAACGGGCCTGGAGCTCAAGGTCCTGGCCTTCGATATCTCCGCCTCTTTCGGCCGGGAGAAGGGCTCCGGGAATTCTCTCAGGGCCGGGAAGATCGTGCTGTCCATCCGTTCTATCATCCAGGAGTGACGTCGCTCTACCGGAGGTGCCATGCGTGCGACCAAGCTGACGGTTCTCGTGCTGGCCGCAGCGGCCGTCATCGGCCTCGCCGGCGCCGGCCGGGCGTCCGAGGACGGCCAGGTCTTAAGCGTGGCCACGAGGGATTTCGCCGCGGCCCATCTTGGCCGCAAGGGATTCGACCTGCTCATGGAAAAGAACGGCCGGGTTTATCTCGTCGCTTCCCCGGGAGAGATCGCGGCCCTGGCCGCACTTCGTGTCTCCTATGTCATCGAAACGCCCCGGTTCCTTAATCAGGCCGGCCAGGGTCTGAGCGCCGGCGGCGGCATCAACGGCGCTTTCCATAGCACGCTCGAGCTCGAGACCGACCTGAGGACCCTGGAGCGGGATCACCCCGGTCTGGCCAGCCTCCATGAGATCGGGGAGACGCTGGAGAAGAGAAAGATCTATGCCCTGAAGATCAGCGACAGCGCGTCTTCCGACGAGCACGAACCGGCCGTTCTCTTCGCCGGATGCCACCATGCCCGGGAGTGGATCTCCGTCGAAGTGCCGTATCTCTTCGGGAAATACCTCCTCGAGAACTATGA
This sequence comes from Candidatus Aminicenantota bacterium, assembly GCA_963743205.1. Classification (GTDB taxonomy): domain Bacteria; phylum Acidobacteriota; class Aminicenantia; order Aminicenantales; family Saccharicenantaceae; genus RBG-16-66-30. Next base: position 516,541 of record CAVUOW010000004.1, on the reverse strand, counting down.
GCTGAGCCAGGAGGTCCGGGCCCTGGTCGATGCGAGCGAGATCTGGATCGTCCCGATCGCGAACCCGGACGGTCTCGAATACAGCATCCATGTCTATCGATACTGGCGAAAGAACAGGCGGGCCAACGCCGACGGCACCTACGGCGTCGACATCAACCGGAATTATGGATATGCGTGGGGCTCTGACAACGTCGGGTCGAGCGGCCAGCCCGGATCTGACGTCTATCGCGGGACAGGGCCCTTCTCGGAACCTGAGACGTCGGCCATCCGGAATCTCTTCCTGGCCCACGATTTTCGGGCCATGATCTCGTTCCACAGCTTCGCCCAGGACATCCTTTTCCCCTGGGGTTACACGACCGATGCGGCCCCGACCGACGCGGAGCTCGGGGCCATCGCCGGGACCATGGCCGGGCTCATCGCCGGGGTCCGCGGCAGTGCCTACAGTTATGGCCAGGGTTCGCGCCTGCTCTATCTGACGAACGGCGATACCGTCGACTGGACCTATAGCCTCTCCGGAGCCCCCTCCTATACGATCGAGCTTCCGCCTGTCGATATCGACCACGGCGGGTTCTTCAACGACGAGGCCGCGATCGGGGCCATCTTCGAAGAGAACCTCCCGGCCATGCTCTACCTGACCCGGTACGCCATCGACCACCCCTTATCGTTGCGGCCCCGGATCCCCCTCAGGCGGGAGCGTGCCGACCCGTCCCGTGTCCGAAAGCCCAAGCTCGCTGCCCGCCCGGCTTCCGCCCCGCTCAAGTAAGCTCCCTTTAATGGCCTGCCCGACGCCCGATCCCTTAGCCCGTCGTGTAGAATGGAGAGAGAAGGATCGAGGAGACAGTCATGGTCAAAGCCAAACGCGCAACGGTCGACTGGATGAGCACATCCGCCGGCGAGATGGCCGGACCGCATGGCCCGGCGGAGACCCCGAGGGAGGACACCCTCCGCGACTCCGATCTCCTCGACGCCTACTCGCGGGCCGTCGTCGGCGTCGTCGAGAGGACCGGGCAGTCTGTCGTCAGCATTTCGATCGGCGCCGCGGACAGGGCCGAGGAATTCGAGCCCATGGGGGCGGGGTCGGGCTTTGTCATCGCCCCCGACGGCTATATCCTGACGAACAGCCATGTCGTCCTGGACGCGCCGCGCATCGACGTCACGTTCATGAACGGGGACCGGCGCAAGGCCAGCCTCATCGGGCTCGACGAATCGACCGATCTGGCCGTCGTCTGTGTCAATGCGTCGGGACTGCCGCACGCCGATCTCGGAAACTCGGCCGGGCTTCGCGTCGGACAGCTCGTCATCGCCGCCGGGAACCCCTACGGCTTCCAATCGACGGTTTCGACGGGCGTCGTCTCGGCCCTCGGCCGCTCCCTCCGGACCCGGCAGGGCCGGCTGATCGAGAACGTCATCCAGCACACGGCCCCGCTCAACCCCGGCAACTCGGGCGGCCCGTTGCTCGATTCGCGCGGCCGGGTCATCGGCATCAACACGGCCATCATCGCCATGGCCCAAGGCATCGGCTTTGCCATCCCGGCCGACACGGCCCGCTCGGTCGTCTCCCAGCTCATCACCAAAGGCAAGGTCACGCGGAGCTATCTCGGGATCGTCGGGATGCGGCGCCCCCTGGACCGCCGTTTTATTCGTTTCTATCGGCTGGCCAAGGACCAAGCCGTCGAGATCGTTTCGCTGGCCGGGGACGGCCCGGCGGCCGAGGCCGGCCTGCGCCGCGGGGACATCATTGTGGTCCTCGGCGGCACGGCGGTCGCCAGCGTCGACGAGATCTTCCACGTCCTCGCGGATTGGCCCGTCGCCAAGCCCATGGCGGTGGGCTTCCTCCGCGGCAAGGACCTCAAGGAGACCACGGTCACGCCGCGCGAAGCCTCCTAGAGCGAAGCCCGTCGACCTTGTCAGTTGCGGCGCGATCCGCCGCTGTGAGACAATGACCGCGAACGACCCGCAAGGAGGAGGCCTCATGAGCCGGACGATCGGAAGACGCGACTTCATCAAGACGAGCGCCGGAGCCGGGCTGACCCTGGCGATGGGCCAGGCCCTGGCGGCCGCTTCGACAGGCGCGGCCAAAGCCAAGGCGCCCACGGTCGGCGTCGGCATCGGCGAGGACTACGGGCAGGCCGCGGTCAGGGCCGTAGCTCTTGCGGGCGGCATCAAGCGGTTCGTGCCGAAAGGCGCCAGGGTCGCCCTTCTCCCGAACGTCCAGAGCCGCCATCCCGGCGCGTATACCAATCCCGAGATCCTGCGGGCCGTCATTCGGCTCTGCAAGAAGGCCGGGGCCTCGGAGATCAACTGCCTGAGCTGGCTGACGGCCAAGCACTGGGACGATACGGGGCTCAAGGCCATCCTCGATGCCGAGGGCGCCGGGCTCAAGCTCTTCGAAAAGGACGAGTCACTCTTCAAGCCCGTCCCTGTGCCCGGCGGCGTCGTCCTCAAGGAGGCGCGCGTCCTGTCCGCTCTCTACGACCATGACGTTCTCATCAACCTGCCGATCACCAAGGACCACGCGGGCAACAAGTTCACGGGAGCGATGAAGAACCTCATGGGACTGAACTCGCCCGAGAACAACCGGACTTTCCACCGGCCGAACTGGAAGACGGACCCGGACGACGTCGCCCACCTCGATCAGTCGATCGTCGATCTGAACAAGGCGGTCAGACCGGCGCTCAACGTCGTCGACGCCACGGAATTCATCGTCAGCAACGGCCCCTTCGGACCGGGCCAGCTCTTCAGGCCCCAACGGGTGGTGGCGGGCACGGACCGCGTCGCCATCGACGCCCACTGCGCCTCGCTCTGGGGCCTCAAACCCAGTGACATCGTCCAGATCAAGCGGGGCGGCGAACAGGGGTTGGGCGAGATCAATCCGGAGAAGATCGTCCTCAGGGAAGAAAATATCTAGACGGCTCCGGACGCGGAGCTTGGAGGTCGGTCCAATGGCAGATGTCCCGCGATGGCCCGCCGCAATGGCCCTGGCGGGCTATCTCCTTGCGGGCGCCTGGGCAGCCCCGATTTGTTTCAGCCAGGACACCCTTGGCGCCCTGCTCCCTGAGACCGGCGCGGCGCCGGGATGGTCGAGGGACGGCGAACCTGAAGAATATGCCGGAGAGGACCTTTACGCCTATATCGACGGCGGGGCCGAGATCTATCAGGAGTACGGCTTCCGCCGGGTCGTCCTGCAGGACTACAAGAATGTTTCGGGGAAATCGGTCTCACTCGAGGTCTTCGAGATGGAGACGCCCGCGGCCGCCTATGGCATGTTCACGTTCAAGAGGTCCGGAAAAGGGAAGAGCATCCCTCTCGGCTCCGGCGCCGATCTCGAGGACTACTACCTGAATTTCTGGAAGGGCCGGTTCGTGGTCACGCTGACCGGGTTCGATGAGACCGCCGCGACGATCGACGGGATCCTGGCCGTCGGCCGCGCGGTCGACGCGAAGATCGCCGGCCAATCGGATCTTCCGGCGCTTGTCGAGGCTTTGCCCGAGGCCGGCCTCAAGCGGGGCAGCGTCAAGTACCTCAAGGGGCTCCTTGGACTCAACAACGTCTATCCCTTCTATACGGCCCGAGGCCTCAATTTCCTGGAGGCGATCAAGGGGGATTATGAGGGCGGAGCGATGCTGATCGTCATGGATCATGGCTCGGCCGCGGCCCGAGATAAGGCCTGGACCGAACTGAGGGCCTATCTCGAAAATTCGGACCGGTTCAAACGGCCCGTGACAGGAGAGAAGGTCCCGCTTTTCCGGGACAGCAAGGGCCTTTATCTGGCCTTCGCGCAGGCGGGACCCCGCCTCCTCGTCGGTATCGGCCCTGACCTGTCTGCCTCAATCGCCATCGTCGGCAATAGTCAGGCAGTCCCGCTGAGCGGGGCAGCGCTGACCCGTCTGCCGGCTTACTGCAAGATCTGCTTGACGATGTCGACGAGACCCAGGGCGTATTCGATCTCGGTCAGCGGGATCTTCTTGGCCGCGGCCAGCTTGGTGAAGCGGCCGTCCTTGTTGCTGTCCTTGGTCACGACGAGGTAGTCCGCGAAAGGGGCCACGGCGTCGATCATCCGCTCGTTGTCGCTCCCGGCCGGGCCGCGCTTCGATTCGCCGCCGATGTGGACGGCCATGACGAAGATCTTCTTCTGCTTGCAGAATTCGATGACCTTCTTCAGCCGGGCCTCCTCGCTGTCGAGGGTCAGGCCCGAGGCGCCCATGCCCTTGAGGCTGGCGCCGATGGCGAAGATGACGGCCTTGTAGGGTGTGCCGGCCGGGACCTTGGCCGGGTCGTTCGTGGTCTCGACGTGGAAGCCCGGGCCGGATTCGCGGCCGCCGAGCCCCACGCCGTCGGCCACCATATCCGGCGTCGGCACATCGCAGTAGTCGTAGGGAATGCCGGCATCCTCGAGGACGATATTGAGGGTCGTGACGTCGGTGCTCTGCCCGGCCGAAGTGGTCAGGACGGGCAAGCCGACCTTGGGCAGGGCCTGCTGGCCGGCGACGAGAAAGGCCAGGCCGAGCAGGGCCACCGCGGCGAGTCCCAGGAATATTCTCTTGTTCATCGCGTGCTCCTTCACTTTTTGTCCGGCTCCATGAGGATGTCGAAGGCCCGGGCGGCCTTCTTCCACCAGTCGGGGGTGGCCGGTTGGCCGCGGGAGAAGCCGCGCTTCTCGGCGTTGTAGAGGTAGAGCCGGTTGTACTTGACGAGCAGGTCGTCACCGAGCTTCCACCAGGCGTTGGTGACGGTGGTGGCGTTGTTGATCGCGAACCCGGTCAGGAACTCAGCCGCCTTGGCCGGCTTGGTCTTGTAAAGGGCCAGCGCCTGCTGGTCGATCTCGGGGATGCGCTGGACGAGCTCACCCTCATATTTCGCCTGGGCCGCCTGGACGTCTTTGATCGCCTCGGAATAGGCGACCTGGACGTGGAAATCCGTGTAGTCGAAGGCCCAGCGGACCGAATCGCGGCTGAAGGTCCAGTGGTCGCCGACCATGAACGACTTGGGGATCTCGGTCATGCCGGCGTAAAGCGGCATATAGCAGGAGGTGTCCTGCGAGCCGAAAGCGATCCAGACGATGCCGCCGATGGGGTCCGGAAGCCCCGCCCGGCTCTGCGTCACCGTGGAGTACTCGGCCAGACCGTGATCGATGACCCGGGTCTGCCGGTAATAGTTGGGGTTCTTGAACGGGCCGCCGCGGATGCCCTGGACGGGATCGAACGGCGTGCCGTAGCTGCGGTCCCGGGTCGTGGCCATGACGTCCTGGACCGAGATCTTCTTGTCGGGCTTGACGGAAAAGGGCAGGTCCATGTTGGGCGTGTCGGCTTTGAACTTCTTCGACGGGGCGACCAGGTCGAAGAAGCGCCACAGGCGCTGGATGCGCCCGTTCGTGCTCAGGGCGCTGCCCTCGACGGGGGAGTAGGCCCGCTTGAAGCTGAACGGCTTGCCGCTCTTGGGATCGTAATAGCCCATCTCGACGGCGAGCGACACGACGTTCGGCGAGGCCATGAAGAAGTCCTTGTTCCCGAGGTCGATCTCGCCGATCCGCGACTCGTTCGGGCAGACGCTGACCTCGTCGTCGGGGACGCGCTGGGCGGCCCACACAGCTCCGGGCTTGCCGCTTTCGGGCGTCCACAGCGGGCCGGCGGGCATGATCTCGAAGATCCAGGCCTCTTTCGCGTCGGCGACGGCCAGCATCTCGCCGTCGTCATGGAATCCGTAGCCGTACTTCTCGGCGAGCGAGCCCATGATCTGGATCGCCTCGCGGGCCGTGGCCGCCCGTTCGATGCCGAGCAGGGTCAGCATGCTCAGATCGAGCTTGGCCGCCGGGGTCGGGTTCTGCATCTTGCGCTGGCAGCCGATCGTCGACTCGCCCATCGACACCTGCTTTTCGTTCATGTAGCCGAACATGCCGTGGTGGTAGGCGTAGGTGTGGGCGACCTCGGGGATCTCGAGGCCTGCGAGATCCTTCTTATAGACATCCCACTTCAGGCCTTCCGACGGCGGCCAGGTCTTGTACTGGGAGATGTGGTAGATCTTGCGGGTCGAGCCGGGCTTGTGGTCGGCCGCCGGAACGTGCCGCCAGGTCCAATCGCACGTGCCGCAGTCGCAGGTGTGCGTGGTCATGACCGAGCCGTCGGTCGAGGCGTCCTTGCCGACGAGGATCGAGGTGCAGCCTTCGCCGGCGATGACGGCATCGGCCCCAGCGGACGGACCGGCGGCCGCGGGGACGTGGCCGGCCAGGAAGACGGCCAGGACGAGCGTCAGGCCGAGCGGGATGAGGCGTTTGAAGTTCATGGACAGCTCCTTTTTCATGCGGGCCCGTTCGTCACTTCTCGGGCTCGCTCAGGACATCGAAGGCCCGGACGGCCTTGTTCCACCATTCGGGGTTGGCCGTCGGGATGCGGCCGCCGCGGCGCTTCTCGGCGTCGTAGAGGCCGAGGTGGTTGTATTTCACCCACAGGTCGTCGCCGAGCTTCCACCAGGCGTCGACGACGTTCTGGGCATTGTTGAGGCTGAACCCGGTGACGTACTTGACCGCCTCCCGGGGATTCCGCTTGTAGAGGTCGCCGGCCAGGGCGTCGATCTCGGCGATGCGGCCCAGGGCGCCGCCCTCCCATTTCTGCCGGGCCGCCTGAACGTCCTCGATCGCGGCGTTGTAGGCGACCTGCGTGTGGAAATCGACGTAGTCGAAAGCCCAGCGGGCCGACCCGCGATCAAGGACGAAATGGTCCCCGACGGAGAACGACTTGGGGATATCGGTCGCCCCGGCGTAGAAGGGGACATAGCAGGAGGTATCCTGCGGGCCCAGGGCGACCCAGACGATGCCGCCGATCGGGTCGGGGAGCCAGGAGCGGCACTGGGTCAGGGTCGTGTATTCGACGTTGGAGACGCTGATGAGCCGGGTCCCCTTGTAGTAGTTGGGGTTCTTGAAAGGGCCGCCGCGCAGGCCGCGGACCGGGTCGAAGACCGTGCCTTCCGACTTGTCCCGGGTCAAGGCCATGACGTCCTTGGCCGAGAGCTTGGCGTCAGGCTGGACCGAGAAGGGGAAGTCCATGTTGGGGGTCTCGGGCTTGAACTTTTTCGAGGGCGCGACGAGGTCGAAGAAGCGCCAGGTGCGCGAGCGGCGGCCGCCCGTGCTCATGGCGCTCCCGTCGGTCGGGGAATAGGCCTTCTTCCAGCTGAACGGCTTGCCCCCCTTGGGGTCGTAGAGCCCCGCTTCGACGGCGAAGGACTCGGCGTGGGCCGAGGCCATGAAGACGTCCGGGTTGCCGGGATCGATCTCGCCGATGACGGATTCGTTCGTACAGACTGCGACATGGCCGTCCGGGACGCGCTGAGCCGCCCAGACCGCACCCGGCTTGCCGCTCTTCGGCGTCCAGAGCGGGCCCACGGGCATGATCTCGAAGACCCAGATCTCCCTGGGGTCGGAGACGGCCAGCATCTCGCCGCCGTCGTGATATCCGTAGCCGTACTCCTCCGCCAGAGCACCCATGAGCTTGATGGCCTCGCGGGCGGTCCGGCAGCGCTCCATGGCCAGAAGCGTCAGCATAGTGATGTTCGTCGCCGGGGTCGGCGTGGGGTTGCTGAGCTTGCGCACGTTGCCGATCGTCGATTCGGCGATGGCCAGCTGCTGGTCGTTCATGTAGCCGAAGACGGCGTGATGGTACCCGTAGGTGTGGGGCGCCTGGGGGATCTCGACGGAGGTCGGGTCCTTGAGGACCATGGCCCACTTGCCTCCCTCGGAGGGCGGCCAGGTGCGGACCTGGTCGATGTTGTAGAGCCGCCGCTTTTCGGCCGGCTTGTGGTCGGCCGCGGGGACGTGGCGCCAGGTGAAGTCGCAGACGCCGCAGTCGGCCGCGTGCGTGCTCATGACCGAGCCGTCGGTCGACGCATCCCGGCCGACCATGATGACCGTGCAAGCTTCGGAGGCCAGGTCGAGGTCGGATGACGGGCCGGGAACGCCGCGGGGAGCCAGACCCACTCCGCCGGACAGGACCAGGACCGCGGCCAGGACCAGGATCGCCGGGATCGCTTTCTCCTTGAACATGTCGGATACCTCCAGGGGCGCGCGCCGGGCCGGCCCCGGTCAATTCATGACGACCCCGCCTGCCGGGGTCTTGGCCGGGTCGGCGAGGAAATGCCCGACGCCGCTCTTGACCAGGTCGGCATAGCGGGGGACGCCGCTGACGGCGACGGCGCGGTCGGCGGCCTTTTTCGAAAACTGGCGGAAGATCTCCAAGGTCACGGACAGGTTCTGGCCAACCCTCTTCTCGAGCGGCCAGCCGCTTTCGTCGTAGGGGACAAATAGCTTCTTTTTCTTGGACAGGCTGAGGAGGAACGGGTCCTTGCCGTCGAGGAGGAGCTTGGTCGTCTTCGGTCCCGTCGGCTGGTCGAGGAAGGGGATGGGGGCCTCGAGCAGGAACGGCAGCGACGGGCCGTGGTCGCCGATCTCCCGGTGGGACAGGCCGCGGAAGCCCGCCGGCGACGGCTCGACGTGGTTCTCGAAGCCTTCCTTGGCCTTGACCGTCAGCGAGGCCAGCGTCGCGATCTTGACCGAGCTTTCCGGGGCGACGATGCAGTTGGTCACGGGGAACATGGTCTCGGCGCCGTGGACATCGATGGCCAGGTCGATCTTCTCGCGCCGCATGAGCTCCATGGCCCCGAACGTCACTTTCTCCATCAGGGGCCCGTTGGCCCGGCCCGGCCAGGTCCGGTTGGTGTTGCGGATGTCGATGTAGGAAAGAAGCTGGCGTTCGGGGTAGTGAATGTAGACATCCGGGTCGGGCCACTGGTCGAGGGGCGAGGCGTCGCGGTTGCCGAAACGGAAGCGCCGTTTGCCCCAGTCCGTGGCGACGTCGAAATAGAGCGGATAGCCGTCACCCGGCCGCGTGTTTCGGCTGCCGCTGTTGTTGAAGACGGGGATAACGTAGAGTGTCCCTCTCTCGACGATGCCGTTCTCGACGACGATGATGGCCGAGAGCATGCCTTCCGGCTCGTTCGAATGGGTATCGCCCATGAGCAGGGCCTTGCCGCCCGGCTCGCGGCCCTGGAGGACATAGATAAAGGTATCGCCGGGCGTGCCCTTGAGACCGGGCGAATACTCGCTCAGCCGACGGACCGCCGTGACGCCCGGGCCCTTGACGATCGGGACGTCGTAGTGCCGATGACGGAACAGGGGCAGGCCGCCCCAAAGGACGAACGCGACGAAGGCCGCGGCCAGGACCGTCTTGAGAAATGCGTCCTTTCTCATGCGGCCTGGCTCACTTCCACCTGAGCAGTCTGAGGAGCAACGGCACCATGACCAGAAGATAGAGGGGAAGGTCGCCCCGGCGGCTTTTCTCCCGGACGAAGTTCCAGGCGAGAAGCCCGAGGAGGAAGGCGGTGATGACGTAATACGCGATCATGATCATCGGCGCGCCTCCATGACCCCTACATGCTCCATTTGACCAGGAAGGCCAGCTTCGAGCTGAAGATGATCATGCCCATGGCCACCGCGGTGACGGCCAGCCAGGGCAGCCAGGTCGCCTTGAGGAAATCCTTGTAGGAACCTTCATAGCCGGAAACCATGGTGCTCAACCGGCCGATCAGGGCCGTGGGGGGCAGGCCGTCGCCGAGGGGCCAGAGCAGGCTCAGCCCGGCGATGACGACCGTCGCGTGGAACCCGATCGAGTCCAGGAACCAGATGAGCGGGATGCCGATGATGGCCGCCCCGCCGTAGGTCAGGATGCCCTCGGAGAAGGGGATGATGATCGGCAGGAGGAAGAACAACAGCACCAGGGGGGTCGAGATGACGGCGAACGACAGCAGGCCGCGGACCCCGGTCGCAGTCATGATCTGCTGGAGCATGCCGACGGCCACCATGGTCGCGAGGAGAGGCAAAAGCCTTTTCGCGGTGTCCCGGGCCAGGGTGAGGAAGGCGATCCGCTTCGGGCTGAGGAGGAGGGCGGCTGCCCCGGCGGCGGTGAACTCGAGAGCCAGGCCGAAGATGGGCGTCGAGAAAGGCCATATCCTGTAGGCGACGACCATGCCGAAGAAGACGGCGAACGGGACGGTCACCCGCCACCAGGTCATTCCCGGGGCCGTCAGGGGCAGGTCCGCGTTTCCGGACATGGCCCCCGTGCCCTTTTTCCAGCCCAGCACGAGGATCGTGAATGTCCCCAGGAGGAGGACGGGGATGCCCAGGGTGAACTCGAATCCGACGTAAGGGATGGCCGTCCCGGCACAGAGGATCATGGCCCAGATATTGACCGGCGGGGCCGCGGCGCTCAAGCCGGCGACGATGAACAGGATGGCGGCCACCCTCTTCTTGGGCACGCCCAGCCGGCCGAGGGCCAGAGCCACGGGGGCCCCGACGACGAGCAGGGAGACACTGCCGGCGCCGGTCAGCGCGCCCGGAACAAGGACGATGATCATCAGGACGAGCAGCGCCAGGATGCGCATCTTGCCGAACGCCCGGAGCGTCGCCCGAACGACATAATCGACCCCCCCGGATTCGTTGACGATGGTCATGAACAGCGTCGCAGTGAAGAAGACCAGGATGACGTCGAGGTAGGTCGTCGCCCCCTCGACGAGGTGACGCCCGAGATCGCCGATCGCCGGAGTCTTGAGGAAGGCCCCGGCCAGGCCGCCGCCGACGGCTGCGGCGAAGATGCTCAGCTCGACCGAAAGCTTGGCCGCTTTGGCCGCGGCGTACGCCGCGATCATGACCGCCAATATCGCGAGGATCTGTATCGTCATGCTCAGCCCTGCATCTTACAGGAATTGCGGCGGCGCGGTCAACAGACGCGCCTCGATCCCTCCGGCCTTGCGGACGCCGGATCCGGCAACGCGCGCCGCGCCGCCCGCGTTATAGACAAAACGGGGCGTTATTGCTAAGATATCGGCGGAAAGGGGTCGAAAGGAGTTTCGACCTATGCACGCACCTCAACCTCCCGTCCGGGAGGGCATTTCCCATCCGTCCGGTCTTCCGCTACAATTGTTGCATGTCTTCCAAAGGAGGCCCTTCATGCGGACTTCCGCATTAGCTAAATTCGTCGCCGCTTTAAGCTTGGCCGGCCTGCTGGCCGGGGTCGGCGTGCCCGAGCTTCAGGCCCAGTTCTACGGCCGGAACAAGGTCCAGTACCAGAAGTTCGACTTCCAGATCATGAAGACCCGCCACTTCGACATCTACTTCTATCTCCAGGACCAGGAGACCGTCAAAATGGCCGGCCTCATGGCCGAGCGCTGGTACTCGCGACTGTCCCGGATGTTCAATCATGAGCTCAAGGGGCGTCAGCCGCTCGTCCTTTACGGCAGCAGCCCGGAATTCCAGCAGACGACGGTCATCCCCGAGATCCTGGGGGAGGGGACCGGCGGCGTCACGGAATCGTTCAAGCGCCGCATCGTCCTGCCCTACGGCGCCTCGCTCGCCGAGACCGACCATGTCATCGGGCACGAGCTCGTCCACGCCTTCCAGTACGACATCATGGCCCAAGGCCATTCCGATCAGTCCCGGGGCAATGATATGGGCCTGCGCATCCCTCTCTGGTTCATCGAGGGCATGGCCGAGTACCTGTCCATCGGGCCGGTCGACCCCAATACCTCCATGTGGATGCGCGATGCCGTCCGCCGCAAGGAGGTGCCGGAGATCAAGAAGCTCGGCGACTCCTACAAGTTCTTCCCCTACCGTTGGGGCCAGGCCGTCTGGGCCTACATCTCCGGGCGCTGGGGCGATGAAGTCATCGGCAAGATGATGAAGGTCGTCGGCCGCACCGGGGACTACGAGGTCATCCTGGAGAGCACCCTGGGCATCAAGATGAAGCAGCTCTCGGCCGATTGGCGCAAAGCCATGCAGGACGCCTACGGCCCGCTGATCGAAAAGACGCAGCTGGCCGACTCGTTCGCGAAACCTCTGTTCAAGGGCAGCCGATCCAATCCCTACAACATCGCGCCGTCCATCAGCCCGGACGGGAAATCGCTCGTCTTCCTGTCGAGCCGCGACCTGTTCTCGATCGACCTCTTCCTGGCCGACGCCGATACGGGCAAGATCCGCCGCAAGATCATCTCGACGGCCGTCGATCCCCACTTCGAGAGCATCCAGTTCATCAAGTCCGCCGGCGCCTGGGACGCCACGGGCGAAAAGTTCGTCTTCGGCGGCGTGGCCAAGGGCCGGCCGGTCCTGACCATCCTCGACATGAAGAAGGACAAGATCGAGCGCGAGATCCCCTTCGGCGAGCTGGCCGAGATCCTCAGCCCTGGGTTTTCCCCCGACGGCCGCTACATCACCTTCTCCGGCCTCGCGGGCGGCGTTTCGGACCTCTTCATCTACGATCTCCAGGACAAGATCCTCAAGCAGATGACCCGCGACTCGTACGCCGACCTGCAGCCGGTCTGGTCGCCGGACGGGAAGACCGTCGCCTTCGTCACGGAGAGGTTCTCGACCAACCTCGAGTGGGTCGACATCGGGCACTACGAATTGGCTCTCCTCGACGTCGAGTCCGGCCGGATCCAGAAGCTGCTGGCCTTCCCGGACGGCAAGAACATCAACCCCCAGTGGACGGCCGATTCCTCGGCCCTCTATTTCCTCTCGGACCAGAACGGCAAGACCGACCTCTATCGGATCGATATCGCCTCGGCCAAGATCTCCGAGGTCACGAACCTCTATGCCGGCATCGCCGGGATCACCGAGCTCAGCCCCTCCATCTCCGTCGCCCAGGCCACGGGGCGGCTCGTCTTCTCGGGCTACCATGACGGCTACTACACGATCTACTCGATCGACGACCAGGCGTTCCTGCAGGGGCAGTCGTTCCTGGCCCAGTTCGAGCGCAACCCGGCCATCCTGCCGCCCCGGAAGGAGCCCGAGGGGGCCTTGTTGGGGCTTCTCAAGAACCCCCTGTTCGGGCTGCCCAAAGACACCAACTTCGCCGTCGTCCCGTATAAGCCCAAGCTCGGTCTCGATTATGTTTCGCCTCCGAACATCGCCGTCGGCGTCGACCGTTACGGCACCTACGGAGCGGGCGGCGTCGCAGCCTATTGGAGCGACATGCTGGGCTATCATACGGTGGTCACGACCGCCTTCACCGGGTCCCGGATCATCGATACGTCCGGCGTCCTGGCCTACCTCAACAACCGGGGCCGGTTCAACTGGGGCGCAGCGGCCCAGCGGATCGTCTATCCCTACCCGTACTATCTCTTCTATCAGACGCAGGACGGCCTCTACCACGAGATCGAAGACGTCTTCCGGCTCATCAATTATGACCTCTCGCTCTTCGGGTCGTACCCGTTCAGCCAGGTCAGCCGGTTCCAGCTCAGCGCGGGCTACCGGATCCAGGATTTCAACCACACCATCTACGAACGCATCTACGACCCCAACGGCTTCCTGCTCGATTACCAGAAATATCACCCGGCGGACACGCCTCCCGCCATGTCCTATGCTTATGCGACGGCCGGCTATTTTTACGACACAGGCATCTTCGGCGCGACGAGCCCGATCCTGGGCCAGAACGTCGGCATCTCGCTTTCGCCGGCCTTGGGCAAGATCACGTTCACGACCTTCCTGGCGGATTTCCGGAAATACATCATGCCCGTCAAGCCCTTCACCCTGGCTTTTCGGGCCCTGCACATGGGTCGCTACGGCAAGGACTCCGAGGACACCCGGTTCTATCCGCTCTACATCGCCTACTGGGACCTCGTCCGCGGCTACGAATCGATCACCAACGCGGAGCTGAACGAATACCAGGCCGATCCTTCCAAATCATTCGATTTCAACCGGCTCTACGGCAGCAAGATGATCGTGGCCAATGCCGAACTCCGCTTCCCGCTGCTCGGGCTGCTCGGGATCGGCAAGGGCTTTTATGGCGCCTGGCCCCTGGAGTTCTGCGCCTTCTATGACTGGGGCGTGGCCTATGCTTCGGCCCCGAACTATTGGTGGGGCGGGTTCAACCCGGACGGGACTCCCAATCCCGACATGGTCAAGCCGTGGTTCGTCAGCGGCGGGCTGCGGAAGCCGGTGCGGAGCTTCGGCATCGGCCTGCGGACGAACCTCTTCGGCTACCTCGTCATGGGGCTCAACTACGTCTATCCCATCGACAGGCCGGTGCGCGGCTGGCATCTCCAGCTGAGCATCAGCCCGGGCTTCTAGATCCGACCGTAGCGAACGAAGCGAGCGAAGGGCAGGAATCCGGCGGAGATGCGCGGAGCCGGATTCCTGCGAGATATCTAGATAAAGCTGCCTGGCTCCAGCGAGCAGCACAGAGCCGGACGTCTCCGAAATATCCGGAATGCGTTCCTAAAGCTCCAATTCCGGCACGGTGGCGGCCTCGGCCTCATCCACCTTGAGGGCCGGCGGCCGGAAGGCCAGGGCCAGCACGATCGCGGCTCCCAGCGCGGTCAGGCAGGGAAGCAGGAACAGGGACCGGAAGTCCGTGACGCCGTTGGCGGTGAAGACCGATTGCATCAGCCACGGGCCCAGCGTGTTGGCGGCCAGGACGCCCAAGCCGAGGATCATCACATTGAACAAGCCCTGGGCGCTCGAACGAACGTCCTTGGGGAAATAGGTGTCCACGAAGATGTAGACCGTGGCGAAGAAAAAGGCGTAGCAGATGCCATGCAGGACTTGGATGGCCACGATCATCCACGGCTGAGAGGCGAAGAAGGAATAGACCGCGAAACGGGCGGCATGCCCGAGAATGCCGATGAGCATCGTGAACCGCCAGCCCAATTTCTTCAGCACCACTCCCAGGACGAGCATGGTCAAGAGCTCGGAGACCTGGCCGAGGCTCATGACGGGCATGATCCAGTTGCCGGGAATGCCCACGCCTCCGGCCGCCGGGCTGGCGCCCAGGAACGATCCGGTCCAGTTGAAGTACAGGTTATGGACGAACGCATCGACGAACGTGATGAGCCACAAGATCAGGACGAACGGCCGCTTGAGCAGCCGGACCGCCTCCAGCCAGGCGAAGCGTTCCGTGGAAGCCCCCGGGAACTTTTTCTTTGGAGGGGTGTGAGGCAGAAGCAAGCTGTAGGCGGCCAGGGCCAGAGAAACGATGCCGGCCACCACGAACGTCCAGCGCGTCGCCTGTTTCAACGCCTGGCCCGTGAGTCCTGAGCCGAGGACCGTGCCGATCCAAGCGACCGCTCCATGAGGCGCCGCGGCCTTGACCCGGGCCCAGTCCACGAGAATGAACGTGAACGGCCAGGCGGCGAGGATCCAGCCCAGGGTGCCGCCCATGCGGATGAGGCCGAACTCCTTCTTCGAGTCCTTCATATGCGCGAAGGCGATCGAGTTGGCGATCGAGTTGGTCGGAACATAGAACAGACAATGCACCAGCATCAAGATAAAGAATGGCCAGAAGTTGCGGGTGAATCCCAACCCGAGTATCGCCAGGCCGCCGATGAGATGGCTGAAACCCAGGAACCTCTCAGCCGAGAAATGGCGATCGGCGAATTGGTTGCTGAAGAACATGCCGACGATGGCGGCGAGGGGGAAGGCGTTCAGGATCCACGCCTGCTGGATGGGCGTGAAACCGAGGCTGGGCAGATAGCCGAAGATCAGCGGAAGCCACGCGCCCCAGATGAAGAACTCCATGACCATCATCAGAAACAGCTTGTTGCGCGTCCTTTTGGTCTCTGTCATGCTCGATTCTCCTTATGTCCTGCCGCTCTCCCGGACGTCCGGCCGCCGATCAGAGCTCTTTGAGATAGACGTTGCGGAAGAACGGCGGCGACTGGCTGTCGTGGTTCTGGAGGCCGATGTAGCCTTCGGGGGAGAGGTCGCGGACCTTGCCGCCCGGATGGGCCTGCCAATCGAGGACCGTCTTGCCGTTGAGGTCGACCTTGAGGTGCTTCCCCTGGAACTCGATGCGGATGTGGTTCCATTCCCCGGTTGCGCGAGACGTCAGGACCTTGGGCGCCTCGATGTCATAGGCCGCCCCGGTGTGGTGGATGCCCGTCGAGGTGTCGTCGATCTGGATCTCGATCGAGTGGGTGATGTAGTCGTCGCTCACGGGGACCTCGGGGACGCGAAGGAAGATCCCTGAATTCGTCGTCGGCGTCGAGCAGCGGAAATCGCATTCGAGGACGAAGTCCTTGACCTTCTTGGTGTACCAGAGCAGGCCCATGCCGCCCTGGCCCTTGAGGATGCCCGTCTGCGGGTCGCACTCGAAGTACCCCGGGCCGTAGTGGTTCCAGCCGTATTTCTCGTAGCCGCCGCCGGAGCGCCGCAGGATCTGGGTGTAGCCGTCAAAATAGGTGATGCTCTTGACGTAGGCCATGCTCTTGCGGAAGGCCGGCATGGGGTCGCCGACCTCGGACTCGTTCTCGTACTCCATCGTCAGATAGCCGTCGTAGTCCTGCAGGGTCAGCTCGGCCAGGAGATCGCGGATGTGGCCCCGGCCGGAGCCCCAGGCGACGTCGTCGACGCCCTTGGCCGTGCCGAAGTCCGTGCGGTCCTTGAGATGGACGTCGAGGATGCGGCCCGAGAGCAGCTTGAAGGCCTCGCGGGGATCGTTCAGGCCGCGCATCCAGTGGCCGCTGTCGGCGCACGACCCGATGCGCGGATCCTTGCCGTCGACATGGCTGAAGACGGTCTCGGGCAGGTTGTACTTGGCCGGCGCCGGGTGATTGTGGATGGCGATCTTGATGTTGTATTCGTCGACCAGCTTCCCGAGGAGCGTGAAGTCGTCGTCGGCCGGCTCGCAGACGAGGACACGGATGCCCATCTTGCGGGCGAAGTCGAAGACCTTGCGCATGCTCTCCTCGGTCGTGCCGATGTCGACGACGCCGTAGCCGTAGAGCGCGACGCCCGCGGCCTTGAGCGCCTCCTTGACGAAGGCGACCTGCTCGTCGGTCATCGCCTCGCTGAACTGGCCCCCCGGGAACTCGGCCGCCAGGGCCTGACCCGGGAAAGCCTCGACCGCGCCGACGCCGAGCTCCTGGAGCTTCTTGAGCGTGTCGGCGAAGGTGAACTTGCGAAAGGTCCAGGCCTCCGAGGCGAAGGGGAAATTCTTGATGCGGACGTCGGCATAATCCGTCTTGGCGACGGCCTCTTGCAGCTCGGGCGAGATGTGCCGGATCTGCGGCGCCGCGCCACAGGCGGGGCCCGCGGTCAAAGCGGCAAAGCCGATCAGGGCGAGGGCGGAGATGGTGCGTTTCATGGTTCCTCCTGGGATCTCATCAGGCTTTCGGATTCCATTTCCCCTGGGCCACGGGAGGGACATAGCTCTCGAGGCCCTTGATCGGGAAGGGGAGGGTCCGGCCGAGCTCGGCGCTCCGGTAGGCGGCCATGAGCAGCTCGGCCACCGCGACGCCGTCGGCGAAATTCTCCTCGGGCCGGACGCCTTTGAGGAACGACTGGACCATATGGCGGTTCTCGGCGACGTAGCCGTATTCCCCGGCTTCGTCGGCGACGACGGGCATCAGCCCGATCTCGGCATTCTGCTTCTCGACCAGGTCTTCGCCGGCCTTGCCCCGGACCTCGCGGCTGAAGAAGACCCGGAGGCTGGCGTCAAGCGTGTTGATCTGGAGGGCGTACTCGGGACCGAGGAGCTCCATGCTCAGGCGCAGCCCGGCGCCGACGTAGCACCAGCTTGTCGTCGTCTCGACGACCAGCGTCTTGCCGGCCTGGTCCTTGTACTCGACCAGGGACCGGGCGAAGTCTTCGGAGGGACGTTTGAGATAATCGGTCTTGCCGCCGCTCGCCTTGGCCAGGATCGCGGCGTACTTGGGTTCCTGCCATTTGAGGCAATTGGTGTAAGCGGTGATGCTTACCGGGGTCAGGACGCCGCGGGGCGCGCCCGGCGGGGTCAGCATGAAGCGGGCTTCCTCGACTGAGTGGCACATCATGTCGTTGAGGACGCCGCCGCCCTGCAGGGTGCCTTCCCAGAACCAGGGCATATGCGGGCCGCTGTGCTCCTCCGCCGCCCGGGCGAGGTAGGGAGGGCCGGAGAGGGCCGCGCCGCGGGCCCAGACGATCTCCTTGCCGCGGACGACGGCCGGGGAGAAGACCTGGTTCTCGAGGTAGCCGTCGAGGAGCCGGGCCTTTTCCGCGAGCTCGAGCATCTTCCGGGCTTCGCGGACGTTGCGGCCGAGCGGTTTCTCGCAGCAAACGCCGATGAGCTCGGCCTTGCCGCTGACGACGGCCTGGCTGATCTCCTCCATGACCTCGCCCCGAGTGAAGTTCGGAGCGCAGATCCAGAGGGCCCCGATGCGCGGATCGGCGGCCATCTCGGTGATCGAGGCATAGGGCTTGGCCTGGCCGACGCCGAGCGACTTGGCCAAAGCGCAGGCCTCCCGGGCCCGTTTCGTGTCCGGGTCGAAGATGCCGAGGATGTCGGCGTCGCGGACGCCGACCCAGGACTTGATATGGAAGCGGGCGATGAACCCGCCGCCGATAATGCCGATGCCGAGAGCCTGCGCTTTCTGGGTCATGTCGCGAATCTCCTTATAGGTGTTTTTACATATCCCAAGTGTCGAGGGGTTGTCAATCCGTCACGGCGCCTCGTCGAGCCGGCTGATGATCGTCCGGTTCTGGGCGTGGGTGATGTCCTTGGCCTCGGGGGTGAAGAGGCGGCCGAGCCGGTCCCGATAGAAATCGGTGATGCGGCCGCGGACCATTTTCATGGTCGAGTTGAGGAGATGGTTCTGCTCGGTGAAGCCCTCGCCGAGGACGGCGACGGCCGCGGGAAGCCAGCGGGCCGGGAACTCGCCGGCGTGCGCGCCACCCTCGCGGAAGGCGTCGATCTGACGCTCGAGGAGCCGCAAGGCGGCCTCCTGGCCTTCGGGGGTCTTGGGCCCGAGTCCTTGATCGCTGAGCCAGCGGAGCAGGGCCTCTTTGTTCGGCACGACCAGGGCCACCGTATAGGGCGACTGCTCGTTGTAGAGCATGACCTGCTCGATGAACGGCGAGGCGTCGGCGAGGGCTTCCTCGATCATCTCGGGGCTGTATTTTTCGCCGTCGCTCGCGATGAGCAGGCTTTTCATCCGTCCCAGGACGAAGAGGAAGCCGTCGGCATCGAGATATCCGAGATCGCCCGTATAGAGCCAGCCGTCCCGGATGGTCTCCCGGGTCGACTTGTCGTTCCTCCAGTATCCCACCATGACGTTCTCGCCGCGGACGACGATCTCGCCCGTGCGGCCGCAGGGGAGATCGGCGCCCTTGTCGTCGCAGATGCGGATCTCCAGGTTCGGCGCCAGCTTGCCCGAGGAGCCGAGCTTGTGCGCCTTGAGGCTGTTGGCCGAGATGACCGGCGCCGCCTCGGTCAGGCCGTAGCCCTGGAACATGGGAATGCCCAGGGCATAGAAGAAGCGCTGGAGGTCGATGTCGAGCAGGGCCCCGCCGCCGACGAAGAACCGGAGACGGCCGCCGAAGTTCGCCCGGATCTTGCTGAAGAGGAGCTTGTCGTAAAAGGCGACCAGCGGCCTTTTGAGCTTCTTCAAGCCCTGGCCCTTGTTCCAGCCTTCGGCGTTGTAGTCGATGGCCACCTTCATGGCCTTGGCGAAGAGGGCCTCCACCTTGGGCCCCTTCTCCCGGACGCCCTTCTCGATCGTCCGGCGGAAGCTCTTGGCCAGGGCCGGAACGCTCAGGAGAAGCTGTGGCCTGGTCTCCTTGATATTCAGCGGGATGTTGCGCAGCGTTTCCATGGGCGTCCGGCCCGGCTCAATCGAAGCGATGGCGGCGCCGCTGGCCATCAGGCTGTAGATGCCGCAGGTATGGGCGAAGGCATGGTCCCAGGGCAGGATGAGGAGCGAAACGTAGTCCTCGTGACAGTCGACGAGGGACCGGGCCTGTTCGATGTTGGCCGTGTAGTTGCGGTGCGTCAGGACGATGCCCTTGGGGTCGGCCGTGGTGCCCGAGGTGTAGCAGATGTTGGCCGGGTCGGCCTCCTTGATGGCGGCGAGCGCGTCTCTCGACCGCGGTCGGGCTCGAAGCGAGCAGGTCACGGCCGCGGCTCAGGACCTCGGCCATCGCGACCTCGTCCTGGCTCCGGTCCTCGACCGCGTCGAGGACCACGATCGTGGCCAGATCGGGCAAGTCGTTGCGGACCTGGCGGACCTTGCCGAGCTGCGACTTCGATACGACGGCCATCCGGCATCCGGAATGGGCCAGGCGGAACTTGAGGTCGCTCGTCTCATCGACCTTGACCGAAATGGGGACATTGATGGCCCCTGTCATCAGAATGCCGAGCTCGGCCGTGATCCAATCGCGGCGGCCTTCCGAGATGAGCGCCGCCCGGTCGCCGCGCCGGAGGCCGAGGGCGAGGAGTCCGGCGGCGAACTGGTGGACAAGGGGACGCATGTCCGAAAAGGTCGTCGGCTCATAGCGCGATCCGGCCTTCTCCCAGATCAGGACGTTCGCGGAGAAGGCCTTGACGCTCTCTTCGAAGAGCCCCGGCAGTGTCCGTTCGGGCATGGATCCCTCCTCGTGGGACGCGCGTTTTCCTCATCCTATGTTCAGCCGGATCAAATGTCAAAGTTCATCCTCCAGGCGGGCGGGACGACTAAACGGATGCGGGAAGCAGTGGATTGGACTGCGCCCGGGGAAGGGAGCGATGAAGAACCCGTCGAACGGCGTGGATGCAGAGGGATCATCGTCCCGGGGAACCGCTTCATGAAGGACCGGCGGCGAGACGTCCGGATCATCGAAGAGAATAAGGTCGTCGTTTCCCTGATGACCGGCGAGGTCCGGGCCGGCGTCCCGGGCGTTTATTATTCCCTGACTCGGGACGTTTCCTTGGGCGGGCTCCGCCTCATGACCGGCGCCCCGCTCGAGGCCGGGACCCGCGTCCGCGTGGACCTCACCCTGAGCCGCTCCCGGAAACGGATCAAGGCCGTGGCCGAGGTCCGTTGGGTCCGGGACCTCTATGCCGGCGAGGTCTTCGAGGCCGGGCTGGAGTTCGTCGGCCTCGACCCGGACGCCGAATTGGCGCTGATGGACCATATCTTCGGGGGCAAGGACAACCCTTCGGACTGATCCCTGTTTCCGGCTTGCATTTCTCCCTGTCCTGGGCTACAAATGGGGCGCTCTCGGCCGAAAAGGAGGTCCCATGTTCAGAGCGTTCCTCGCCGGTATCTGCCTGCTGGGACTGGCCGCCGCCGCGGCAGGGTCTCCCGCCCAGCCCGAAACGGAGGCCGCAAAGAAGGCCCGGATGGCATGGTGGACCGAGGCCCGCTTGGGCATGTTCATCCATTGGGGGCTCTACGCCCTGCCGGCTCGCCACGAGTGGGTCAAGAGCCGGGAGCGCATGACCGACGAGGCCTATGCCCGGTACTTCGACCGCTTCGATCCCGACCTCTACAACCCCCGCGAGTGGGCCCGGGCCGCCCGAATGGCCGGGATGAAATACTTCGTCGTGACCACAAAGCATCACGACGGGTTCTGTCTCTGGGATTCCAAGCTCACGGACTATAAGGCGACCCGGACGCCTTACGGCAAGGACCTCATCAAGCCGCTCGTCGAGGCCATGCGGGCCGAAGGGCTGCGCGTGGGATTCTACCATTCCCTCCTCGACTGGCACCACCCCGAATACACGATCGATATGCATCACCCGATGCGCGACGACAAGGCCTTCGTCGAAAAGGCCCGGACGCGCGACCTCGCCAAGTATGACGACTACCTCTTCGGCCAGATCAAGGAGCTCCTGACGGACTACGGACGGATCGACACCCTGTTCCTCGACTTCTCGTTCCCGGGTCCGAACGGCAAGGGCCGGAACGAATGGAAGTCCGAGCGGCTCCTGGCCATGATCCGCGAGCTCCAGCCCGGGATCATCATCAACGACCGGCTCGACCTCCTCGACGTTCCCGGCGGCTGGGATTACAGGACCCCCGAGCAGTTCATGCCCCGGGAATGGGTCCGCGTCGACGGCCGGCCCGTGCCCTGGGAAACCTGCCAGACATTTTCCGGATCTTGGGGTTACGACCGCGACGAATCGACCTGGAAATCGGTCCCCCAGCTCATCGTCATGCTCGCCGAGACGGTCAGCAAGGGCGGCAACCTGCTGCTCAATGTCGGCCCGACGGCCAGGGGGACGTTCGATGAGCGGGCCCTGGAGCGGCTGCGGGGGATCGGGACCTGGATGGACAAGAACGGCCGGGCGATCTACGGCTGCACCGAGGCCCCGCCGGAGTTCCCCAAGCCGGCAAACTGCCTCCTGACCTACAACCCCAAGGCGGGACGCCTCTATGTCCACGTTCTCGAGTGGCCGCTCGGGGTCCTGGCCCTGGACGGGTTCGCCGGCCGTGTCGAATACGCGCAGCTCCTTCACGACGCCTCGGAGGTCACCTTCACCGAAAAGGGCGGCGAGACCGGCTTCATGCCCGGTTCGCGAGGCCGGGAGCCCGAGAACACGTTGACCCTTCGCCTGCCTGTCCGCAAGCCCGATGTCGAGGTCCCGGTCATCGAGCTGTTCCTGAAGAGGCGCTGATGAAGCGAAGAGGCCTCGGTCGTTTCGTTCCGGCGCTCGTCGCCGCCGTGATCCTGGCCGTCTCGACAGGGCCTGCGGCCGCATCAGGCGCGGACAAAGATTATTATTTTTCGCAGGTCCGGGTCGAGGTCGCGGTCGAGCGGAACGGGTCGTTCCTCGTCGACGAATTCCGGACGTTCGAGTTCCAAGGCTCTTTCCACTATGCCTTCGTCGTCATCCCGCTCGGGATCGAACGGGGCGGCGTCCGCGCGGACGTCAAGATCACGGATCTCTCCGTGATGGATGAGCAGGGTCAGCCCTTGAAGACGGAGATCTCCGAGAACGACCGCGAGCTCACCGCCAAGTGGTTCTATTCCGCTCAGGACGAGCGCCGGACGTTCCATATCCACTATCGGGTCGCCGGCGGCATCACCAGCTATCCCGATGTCACCGAGTTCTACTGGCAGGTCATCGGCGACGGCTGGGACAAGCCCGCCCGCAACATCCAGGCCACCGTGATCCTTCCCGGACCCGTCCCATCGAAGGCCGATCTCCTTGTTTGGGGACACGGGCCGCTTGCCGGCTGGGCCGAGGTCGTCGACGAACGAACGGCCCGCTTTTCGGCGCCGGACCTCGCTTCGCACCAGTTCTTCCAGGTCCGCGTCGTCTGGCCGGCGGGGCTCGTCTCCGGCATTCCTTCCGACCAGCTGACGCTCGCGGCGATCAGGGCCGAAGAGGAAAGCTATGTCAGGGATACGATCGCACGGGTCCAAAGAGCCCAAGCCGACGAGGCGGGTCGGAGGCAGGGGGTGGAAGCGACCAAACGGAAAGCGTTGAAACTCCTGGGCATCTGGGGGATCTGGCAGATCGTCGGCCCGCTTCTTTGGCTCGTGGTCTTCTTCCGGGTCTGGTCGGCCGTCGGCAAGGACTACCGGTTCGGCGGCCTGCCAGACTATGTCCGCGAGATGCCGGCGGACAGGCCGCCCGCCGTCGTCCAGTCGCTGATGCGCGAGGGGCGGACGGTCACGACGACCGCTTTCACGGCGACCATCTTCGACCTGGCCCGGCGGGGCGTTCTCGAGATCGAGGACCGGAACGTCTCCAAAAAACGCCTTTTCGGAACCAAAGAGGTCGTCGAGACGACGATCACTCTCAAGAAGGACCCCGGCCAGGATTCCGGACTGAGGCCGTTCGAGCACTCGCTCCTGGCCTTCCTTTATGAAGAGCAGGCCGGCTGGATGTCGAAGGGGGCCTCCCTCACGGTCGATCAAGCTCCAGGACTATCTCAAGAAGAACCCGCAGAAGTTCCAGACCTGGTACCGGAAGTGGACCAAGGAGATCAAGGACGAGGTCAAACCGCTCGGCTTCCTCGAGCCCGAAAGCGTCCGGGCCCGGAACCGCTTCTATCTCTTCACGATGCCCGTGGCCGTCCTGACCCTCAGCCCTGTCCTGTTCATTCTGGCTCTAGCCCTCATCCCGACGCTCATGCGGCGGACTATGAACTGGGCCCGTGAGAATGAGGCCTGGAAGGGACTCGACCGCTTCCTCGACGACTTCTCCGACTTCAAAGAGATCCCGCCCGAGGCCTATAAGCTCTGGGAATTCTATCTCGTTTTCGGCATCCTCTTCGGCAACGCCAAGAAGATCCTGAAAATGCTTCCGGTCATCCTCAAGGACGAACGGGCCGCGGCGCCCGTATGGTACACGGGCTTCGGCCAGCCCAATCTGCTGATGAGCGGCGGTTTCGACCACATTATCGCCAGCATCGAGCATACGGCCACGGCCATCAGCCAGGCCAGCACTTCGGCGGCCCATTATTCCTCGGGCGGCGGAGGCGGTTTCAGCGGAGGAGGAGGCGGCGGAGGCGGGGGAGGGGGCGGCGGCGGAGGGGCCGGGTGACGGGCCGCGGGGTCCGTCCCGCGGCGATCGCTGCCGTCCTCGCGGCCGTTCTCTTTTCGACCCTTTATTGCGGAAAGCCATCCGACGAGTCGGCCATCCGCGCGTTGCTCCAGAAATCCGTGGCCCTGGCCGAGAAGAAGGACGCCCGCGGCCTGGCGGAATTTTTCGCGCCCGATTATGTGGATTTCTCCGGTCGCGACCCGGCGGGCACGCTCCGACTCATCACCGATTACCTCGACCGGTACCGCGGCGTCGTCATCCATCTCCTTGGCGCCCGCGTCGGCGATGTCGGCCCGGACGGACGGGCGTCCGTCGAATGCGAGGTCTCCCTCTCGCACGGGGCCGCCGAGGTCCTGCGCAAGCTCATCCGCTACAGCGGCGAATACTACCGCTTCCGGATCGACCTGCGGAAGGGCGAACGAGGGGAGTGGCGCTTGACGTACGCGGAGTGGCAGTCGATCGGGCTCGCCGGGCTCTTCCCGGAATCGCTCGACATCCTGAAGAAACTTTTCCCCGGCCTTTGACGTATCTTCCCTTGAAAGACTTATTTCTCTGCGGCCCGGCCGCTCAGGGCGTCTGCTATAATATCAAGAGGTAGGGAGGGCAAAAATGACCGAAGAAAAAAAAGAACCCAAAACGCGATTCGAGGAATTCCGGGTCAACGGAGGCGAGCTCCTCAACAAGGTCAAGGAGATCATTCACGAGGGGAATGTCCGCCGCATCATCCTCAAGGATGAGCACGGCAAAACGTTCATGGAGATCCCGCTCACGGTCGGCGTCGTAGGCGCCATCGTCGCGCCCGTCCTGGCCGCCATTGGCGCGATCGCCGCCCTGGCTTCGAGCCTGACCATCGTCGTCGAGAAGATCGAAAACTGAATCGGACCGACGGCGTTTTGCCGCGCCTTCTCTCTGTGCTATAAAGGGGCTTCAGGACCCCGATCGGAGAGGAGGACTCATGATCCCCGGTATTCGGAATTTCAGATCCGGCTTTGTCTTCGCCCTGACCCTACTGGCCCTGGCCGTCGTCCTGGCGGCCCCTGCCCTGGCCTCTGCGCCGCCGCAGACCGAGGGCCTCGCCAACCTCATGCCCGTCCCGGCCAGCGTGACCGTCGGCGACGGCCGATTCCGCGTCGACGAGAGCCTGGCCGTTGCCCGTGCGATCACCCCCGAGCTCAAAGGCGGGCCGAAAGACCGGGCCTTCCGGGCCGCGGCGCGGTTCATGTCGCGCCTCGCCGGACGGACGGGGCTTTTCCTCAAGCAGGACTTCCTGGCCTCCCAAGCTTCGTCCGGAGACGGGGGCATCCGCTATGCCTTCGGCCGTCCCGGCCGGCTCGTCCCCAATGAAGACGAATCCTACGTCCTCAAGATCGAACCCGCCGCGATCGTCCTCGACGCGAAGACCGACATCGGCGTCCTGAGGGGCTTCGAGACCCTGCTCCAGCTGCTGAGCGCGGACGAGAAAGGCTACTACTTCCCCTGCGTCACCGTTGCGGACAAGCCGCGTTTCACCTGGCGGGGGCTGCTCATCGATGTCGGCCGGCACTTCCAGCCGGTCGACGTCATCAAGCGCAACCTCGACGCCATGGCGGCCGTCAAGATGAACGTCCTCCACTTCCACCTGACCGAAGACCAGGGCTTCCGCGTCGAATCGAAGGTGTTCCCGAAGCTCCACGAGCTCGGATCTGACGGGATGTATTTCACCCAGGCCCAGATCCGGGACCTCATCGAATACGCGTCGGACCGGGGCATCCGGGTGATGCCTGAATTCGACATCCCCGGGCATTCGACAAGCTGGTTCGTCGCCTACCCCGAATTCTCGAGCGCCCCGGGCCCTTATGCCATCGAGCGCAAGTTCGGCGTTTTCGGCCCGGCCTTCAACCCGGCCGACGAAAGGATCTATCCTTTCTTCGACGCCTTCTTCAAGGAGATGGCCGGTCTTTTCCCCGACCCCTATCTCCACATCGGAGGGGACGAGGTCGAAGGCCACCAATGGGACGCGAACCCGGCCATCCAGTCGTTCAAGAAGACGCATGGCCTGGCCGACAACAACGCCCTGCAGGCCTATTTCAACGGCCGGCTGCTCAAGATCCTGACCAAGCACGGCAAGAAGATGGTCGGCTGGGACGAGATCTTCCAGACGAGCCTGCCCAAGGACATCGTCATCCACTCCTGGCGCGGCCCGAAGTCGCTCGTCGAGGCCGCCCAGAAAGGCTACCAGGGCATCCTGTCCAACGGATACTACATCGACCTCTGCCAGCCGGCCGAAGCCCATTATCTCAACGACCCGCTGCCGGCTGACTCGCCGCTTGACGACAGTCAAAAAGCCCTCATCCTTGGCGGGGAAGCCACCATGTGGGCGGAGCTCGTGACTCCGGAGACGATCGACTCGCGGATCTGGCCGCGCACGGCGGCCATCGCCGAGAGATTGTGGTCTCCGGCCTCGGTCCGG
Source organism: Candidatus Aminicenantota bacterium (assembly GCA_963743205.1). GTDB lineage: Bacteria > Acidobacteriota > Aminicenantia > Aminicenantales > Saccharicenantaceae > RBG-16-66-30. The sequence goes on along the minus strand of CAVUOW010000004.1, from coordinate 489,829 downwards.
AACGTCGACGACATGTACCGGCGGCTCGGCCCGGTATCGGCCGCCCTCGAGGAGCTCGGCCTTCTCCATCTCAAGAACCCGGACATGCTCCTGAGGCGTCTGGCCGCGTGCCCGCGGATCAAGCCGCTGAAGGTGCTGGCGGAAGTCGTCGAGCCCCTCAAGGGCTACGACCGTCACGGTCAAGCCGAATACACGAGCCTTTCGCCCTTCACCCGGTTCGTTGATGCCTGCGCTCCGGAATCCATGCCCGCCCGCAAGTTCAAGACCGGTGTCGACAAGTTCCTGGCGGGCAGGGACCCCCTGACCGCCGAGGAGCTCCGGACGATCATGATGACCTGGAGAGATAACCACGCCCTCGTTCTGCCCTTCCTGGCCTCCTCGCCGGCGTTGAGAGAGATCGAGCCTCTTTCGCTCAACCTGGCCCGGGCCTGCGAGATCGGGATCGAAGCGCTGGGTCACCTCACGAAGGGCGAAGGCCAGCCCGCCTCCTGGGTGCAGGAGAAGGGCGCCGTCCTGGCCGAGGCCTCCAAGCCGGCCGCTCACGCCGAGATCGCCGTCGTCAAGGCCATCGGCCGGCTGGTCGAGGCCTGTGGAGCTCCGGCCAAATGACGGGGCCGGTTCGCGGCGCAGTTCCCGCGCGGCCGTCTTATCTCGTCCGGTCCATCGCCGCGGATTTCCGGCCCGGCGACGCGGCGGCGCCTTGGGCCGACGTCCCGCCGCTCCGGGTAGGCCACTACCTCTGGCTGAACAACGGCTACCGTCCGACGGTCGAGGCCCGGCTCTGCTGGACGCCGCGTTTTCTTTACGTCCGCTTTCGGGTCGAGGAGAAGCGGGTCCGGGTCCGCTACACGAAGTTCCAAGACCCGGTCTATAAGGATAGCTGCGTCGAATTCTTCATCGACGCTTTCCCGGAACTCGGGCGGGGCTACGTCAACTTCGAGACGAACGCCATGGGGACTCTGCTCGCCCAATTCGGACCGGACCGTTCCCACAGGGCGTCGCTCTGGCCCGAGGACCTGGCCGAATACGAGGCGTCCGGACCGATCCGCGGCCCGGTCGAAGGGGAGTACGGCGCCGACTCCTGGACGCTCGAGTACCGGCTGCCGCTCGGGCTCTTCCGCAAACTCTACGGAGAGGATATCCGCTCCGGGCGGAACGCCACGGCCAACTTCTACAAGTGCGGCGACGAAACCGAAGTTCCCCACTACGGAGCCTGGAGCCCGGTCGGAACGCCATCCCCCGATTTTCACCGACCGGAGTTCTTCGGCGAGCTCGTGTTCGGGTAAAGGCCGCGGCCTGGCCCCTTGGCTTACTCGATCGTGAACCAGGTCAGAGAGCGCGGCGGCAGGCTGACGGCGAGCGAGATGCGATAGCTCCGGTCCAGCCGGTAGGTTCGGACCGGCCCGCCTTTTTCGCTGACCCGGGCCGTGGCCCCGAGCCCCGTGTAATAGAGAGGCAGCGTCCATTCCCTTGAGATCGTCCGGTCGGTGGGATTGAAGACCGCGGCCAATCCCTTGGTCGTGAGGCGGGGATTGACATGGAGGAATCCGTCGAGATCGCGGCCGTCGGGCCGGCGGACATGGACGATATCGGAGTCCAGGATGGCCCGGTGGGCCTTGTAGAAATCGACCCATTTCCGGACTACGGCCCGCGTCGCCTCGGCATCGTAGAGGCGAGTGCCGCGATAGCAGGCCTGGACGCCGGCCAGGAAATTCTGGGCCAGGTGGGCTTCATAAGCGTCGAGATGTTCGGCCAAGGGCTCGATCGTCGCCGCGGCGCCGCCGCCTTGATACGGGACCAAGGGAACGAACATCCAGCCCATGCCCGGCGTCTTTTGCCAGGTCCCGTCGAAGATGTTCTGACGGGCCAGGATGATCTGCCGGTCGCGCGGCAAGGACCAGTTGACCTCCCGGTAGCCCATGGCGCACTTGTTCGAGCCGCTGAGGAAATACCAGTCGGGGACGTTGAGATAGATCCCGCGCCCGCGGCACCAGTGGTAGAAGTCGGTGATCCGCGTCCATTGGGCCCACTGCGAGTCGGCCAAGCCCCGGTGCCCGGGGTGGACGGTCGAGGCGCAGACATCACCCGGATAGGAGCCGTCGTGTTCAAGAAGGTCGAAGCCCGTCCGTTCGAAAAACGTCCGAAGCTTCCGGAAATACTCATGGCCCCAGGCGCTTTCGAGGCAGGGCGAATGGCCGAAGGCGGCCCCGCCGGGCCGGCCCGTCTTCGGGTCGACGACATCGGTCTCGTCGTCGATCCGGCGTGAGGCCAGGAGCGAATAGCCGCCGATCCCGACGCCGCGGCCGTGGGCATAATCGGCCAGCTCGCGGAGACGGTCCAGGACCGCGGGGTCTTCGCTCTCCATGTCGAGGCCGCTGCCGAAGCTGAGGACGATCATCTCGAAGCCCGTCGCGGCGCACTGGTCGACGGCCTCCTTGACGACGCCGGGCTCGACCGACTTCAGGTGCATCAGGATGGGGTTCTCGGTCACCCACGGGGCGATCGTTCTGTACATGCGCCGCAGCGCCAGGCCGCGCCGCTCCCGGTCCGTGGAGTCGAACAGGAGCTCGAAGGTCGTGAACGACTCGAACCGTCCTCCCGGCGGCACGACGGCGCCGGGGCCGACCGGGGGCCTGGATTCAAGGAGACAGGGCGTTTTCAGTTCGTAATTGACCTGCGACGTGTAGGAGGGGTCGCGGGTCCAGAATGTGGTTTTCGCGGCCGTCTGGGGGGAGTCGGCGAGGAAGGCGAGATCGCTCTCGACGTGGAGCCCCTGAGGTTCCCAGGCCTCCGGCGTGTTGACCGACGATTCCGGCTCCACCGCGGCCAGGATCTCTGCACAATAGGTGTCCAGGCGGATCGAGGCGGCATCCGAATTTTCGATCTCAAGCCTTTTCGCCAGGAGCGGGAGGCCATCGTAGAGCTCGTAGACGATCGAGACCCGCGGCCCATGCGTCAGCGAGGCCGGAGGATCGAAACGAAGCACGAGACGGATACCCGGAGGAGGCCAGGGCCGGTCCTCCGCGGGGCGCTTGCGCAGCCAGCCGAAGCGCTCGGTGATCGGCCCCGTTTCATAATCGCGGAAGTGGTAGGCGCCGGGATCGGAGGTCATGGAGGGGAGCCAGGATCCCAAAAGGTAGCCCTGTTCCGGCTGGCCGAGAAGACCGCCGATATCATAGGCTTGTCCGTCCAGGACGATCGAGGCCTCCGGGCGGACGGCGCGCAGGACAGCTTCTCCCGTGGCCAAATTGAGAAGATCGACGCTCGCGGCGTTCGGCGAAAGACGGAGAGTGCGGCGGACGAGTCCGTTCTCGAGGTGAAGGGTGGACGGATCATTCGGATCGACCCGGACCCGGGCCCGGAAGGGGGATGGATCGATCAGCCAATCGGAAGCCGCTCCCGTCGGGGTGCCCATTTTCACGGAGGGTCCTGAGCAGGCGCAAAAGAAAAGCGCTCCCAGCATGAGCGCCAGGAAAGCGGCTTTCGGCTTCATGAGGACTTACTTCAGCTTTTCCTCGCCCTTGAACTCGCGGTAGGGGTTGAGGTAAGTCAGCGTCTCCCGGTCGTCCTCGGTGGTCGAGCCCCGGACCATGCGTCCGACAAGCTCGCCTGTCCCGGGGCCGAGCATGAACCCCTGGCCGCACATCCCGATGGCCAGCAGATACCCCTCGAGCTCGCGGGCCCAGCCGACGATCGGCGATCCGTCCGGGGTCATGGGATAGAGGCCGCGCCAAGTCCTGCGGACGCGCAGGTTCCTGAGCCGGGGAATGAGTCCGACCATGCGGTCGGCGACCATGGGCAGGAAGGAGCTTGTCTCGCGGACGTCCTCCCCCCAAATGCTGGGGCTGGGGGTGATGCAGAAGATGACCTGGCCGGTGGCATGCTGGTAGAAATAATAGTTGGCCGAGCCGGCCACGGGGCGGATATCGACGACCATCGGCTCGAGGAACCGGGCCACGGCCTCGGTCACGGCGGCCTCGTGCGAATCGGGACGGACGGGGACGTCGACACCGGCCAAGGCCGCGACCTCCGCACCCCTGGGCCCGGCCGCGTTGACGACGATCGGGGCGCCGTATTCGCCCTTGTCCGTGCGCACGCCCGTCACGCGGCCGCCGGCGGTGATCAGGGCGGCCACGCGCTCGCTGAAATGGAACACGGCGCCAAGAGACTTCGCCCGTCTGTAGAACGCATGACAGGCGAGCAGGGGAGAGGCGTTGCCGTCGTCGGGCGACAGTGTCCCGCCGATGAGGCCGTCGGGATTGAGGTCCGGGATGATCTCGAGGAAGCCCGCGGCGTCGTGCCAATCGATGGCGAGGCCGTAGCGCTTCTGGATGACGAGGAGATCCTTGAGGGTCCGTTCCTCCTCGGGCCGATAGGCCACGTAGCTATAGCCGCCTTTGTGCCACTCGATGTCGTCCCCGCAGCGCTCTTTCCAGGTCGAGAAGATCTCCAGGCTCCGCAGGCACAGCCGGATCTTGGCCGGGTCGGAGTGAGTGGCCCGCAGCCCGCCGATGGCCCGCTTGTTCGAGCCTTGACCGACGCTCGGGAATTGATCGATGACCAGGACCTTGAGACCGGCTTCGGCCAGGTTCATGGCCGTGGGCGTGCCCACGCTTCCGGAGCCGACGACGATGACGTCGAAGCCCTTAGTCGCTGTCATGGCCGTTGTCCTTCCCGCCGAGGCCGGCGAAGATGCCCATCGGGACCTCGATGAAGAGCGGCCGCTTTGGCTGGTCGACGACCTCGGCGTCGGGCACTCCCTCCTCCCGGAAGATCCTGTGGATGAGGGGCGTGCAGGTCTTGGCCCCGCACGAGCCCATGCTCGTCCGGGTGAGAGCCTTGATCTCGCTGATGTCCCGCACGCCTTGCCGGATCAGCCCGCGGATCTCGCCCGCAGTGACTCGCTCGCAGCGACAGACGATGGCGTCCTCGGCCGTCCGTTTGACGTACTGGCCGAGGGGCTCGGCCGTCTCCGGCGGCTGGATCCTGATGCCGGCGATTCTCTTGGCGTATTCGCGAGGGGCCCGGACCTTGACGATGACGGTGCGGTCATTGGCTTTGATGGCTTTGACCGCTCCGACCTCGACCCGGCCGAGGGCCTTCCCCTCGGTGTCCTCGACGACGACGCTGTCCCCGGCCTTCAGGCTGTCCTTGAGGAACTCGAAGGCGATGGCCACGGTCGGGAATTCCGGGTCCTTGCGGTAGTCGACCAGGGTGATGGCCAGTCCGGGACAGATGGCGACGCACTTCTCGCAGCCGGAGCAGCGCTTCCCGCCCTTCTCGCCCAGGAAAGCGGGGAGAAGGCGGATGTCCGTCTTGTCCATATCGATGAGATCATTGGGGCAGACCGCGGTGCAGGGGTCGCAGGGGATCTCCTGGTTGCAGTGGATGACTGGGAAGACGCCCCCCTCTTCGCTCGGCGTTCGCTCGTGCACGGTCGCGCCCGGCTTCGATTTCAGGATCTCCGCGGTCCGATACCAATCCTTGGAGATCTCGCCGACGTCGTGGCCGAGCGCCCGGGCCACTTCGAGCCCGCGGATCTTGCCGGAGAAAATGGCCGCCGAAGCTTCGGCGATCTCCTCGGCGTCGCCCGCGGCGAAGGCGCCGAGGCCGAATTCGAGGGCTTTTTCGTAAAATTCGTTGACGGGATCGAGGCCGACGGCGATGAGCAGGGTGTCGCATTCGAACGACCGTTCGGTCCCCGGAACGGGTCTAAATTTCTCGTCGACGCGGGCGATGGTCACCGATTCGAGGGCGGCCGTGCCGTTGGCGCTGACGACCGTGTGCGACGTCGCGATGGGCACGCCCAGCCGGGCCAGCTTGTCCCGGTGGACCTTGTAGCCGCCGCATTCCGGCAGGACCTCGACCAGCCCGACGACGGCGATGCCGGCCTGGAGGGCATGATACCCGGCGATGAGGCCGACGTTGCCGCCCCCGACGATGAACAGCCGTCCGGTCGGCTTGACCAAGTCCCTGTTGACCAGCGTCTGGAAGGCCCCGGCGCCGTACACCCCGGGCAGCGTGTTGCCCGGAAAGGCCAGATTCTTCTCCCGTGCGCCCGATGTCACCAAGAGGATCTCCGGTTCGACGAGGACATAGCGCCGGCCGTCGACGAGGACGCCGACCTTCTTATCGCTGTAGACGGCCAGGGCCGGGCTCTGGAGCCAGACGCGCACGCCGGGGAACGAGCGGACCTCGTTCTCGAGGCGCGTGGCGATGTCGATACCCCGCGTCCCGGCGTAAACGGCATCGATGGAGCCGAAGAAGCGATGCGTCTGGAGGACGAGCTTGCCGCCGAGCCGGTGCTTGTCGTCGATGAGAAGCGTTTCGATGCCCCGCCGGCCCAGCTCGATCGCGGCCGAAAGCCCGGCCGGACCGCCGCCGATGATCAGGACGGGCACGCGCATGGTCTCGATGGGACTGGCCTTCTCGAGCCCGGCCGTGCGGGCGTCGACCTGGGGCAGATCCGGCAGCCCCTCCACAGGCTCGACACGGGCCCCGGCCCGGACGATCTCCATACAGGATTTTACGGGGACGCCATCGACCAGGACGAGGCACTGGGAACACTGGCCGTTGGCACAAAAAATTCCCTGGGCGGCGCCGTCCTTGGCATGATGTCCAAACACGCGGATGCCGGCGGCGAACAGGGCGGAAGACAGGGTCTCGCCCTCGAAGGCTTCAAGGGTCTGGCCCCTCCAGGTGAAGGGGACCTTAGGTCTCGCGGGGATGGGCAGTATGGGGTGTTGTTCGATGCGATACATGGACGGCCAATCTCCTCTGTTCTTCAACGGGCGGCCCGAAAAGAGCGTCATTATAGCACAGAGAAACGGCAGGGGGTAGACTCTCCGGAGTTGATGTATAATCGGTTTCTATGGCCCCGAAAAACGGGATCCTCGTTCGAGCCGGAGCGGCCGGCCTCGCCCTCGTCCTCTTCCTGAGCGCTTCCGTCACCGCGGCGGGAGCGCCGCCGCCCGCCGGCCAAATCCCTGCGCCGGCTGAGAAGCGGGTCCCTGAAACTGGCGATCGCTTCACCTTGAAAGAGGCCGGCCGGCAATTTCTCGGCGACGCCGGCCGGATCTGGTCCTCGCCGGCACGCATCAAGACCAAACATATCGTTCCCCTCGTCGGCTTGGCCGCGGCCACGGCGTTCCTAATCGCCTCCGACGAGTCCATCCGCGACAGCGTCCAGACGTACGCCGGAAATCACGCCTGGGTCGGCGATGTCGCCCCCGTGGTCACCGAGATGGGAGGCTTGGCCGGTTTCGCGACCGCCGGGGCCTTCTTCGGCGCCGGCCTCCTGTTCAAGGACGCCCGGGCCAGGGAAACCGGCTACCTGGCGGCGAGCGCCGTCCTGCAGTCCTTCCTCGTAGATAACTTCCTCAAGGGCCTGACCGGGCGTCAGCGGCCGTACGTCGACGCCGGCCAGGACCACTGGGCCGGACCTGCAGGGTTCTTCAAGCGATTCGAAAAGGGCGGCGGAGGTCTCTACGGTTCTTGTCCCTCCGGTCATACGGCGGCGGCGTTTTCCCTGGCCACCGTCATCGCGCTGCAGTACCGGCAGCACGCCTGGGTGCCGGCCGTGGCCTATACGCTGGCCACCGGCGTGGGGCTGTCAAGGCTGGCCCTGGACCGCCATTGGGCCTCCGACGTGGCCATCGGCGCTGTCGTGGGCCATTTTGTGGCCCGCTTGGTCGTCCGCAACCATGACCGGCGCCAGCGCGTCGTTCCGATGCTCGCCTGCACGGGCCGGGCCGTCGCTTTCAGCGTCTTCGTCGACTTGAATTAGGGGCCCGATGGATCCCATCGCGCCGGCCGATCTCGCGGAAAGGATGGACCGATGAAAGCGATCTCCCTCATGATCCTCGTTCTTTGTCTGGGAGTCTCGGTCGGCGGCTCGTCCGCTCAGCGGACGGAGAAGCCCGTCCTCCATGGCCGGGAATGGGTGGCCATCACGGGAAAGCCGCTGGCGGCCACGGCCGGCGCCATGATCTTCGCCAAGGGCGGCAATGCCGTCGATGCGGCCTGCGCCATGCTCGGGGCCGTCTGCACGATGCACGACGTCCTCAGCTGGGGCGGGGAGACCCAAGCCTTGATCTACAACCCGAAGACCGGAAAGGTCATCGGTCTGAACGCTCTGGGCGTCGCGCCGTCCGGCGCCACCGTCCAATTCTATAAGGACAAGGGCTACGCCTATCCGCCCGAATTCGGGGTCCTCTCGGCCGTCACCCCGGGCACTCCGGGCGGACTCCTGACGATGCTGGCCGAGTTCGGAACGATGAGCCTCGCCGAGGTGCTGGCCCCGGCCCTGCGCATGGCCGAAGGCTATCCCATGGACAAGGAAACGGCTGACCGCATCGAGAAGGACAAGGACAAGATCAAGGCTTGGCCCTATTCGCGGGCGGTCTTGCTGCCCCACCTTGGCGAGACCTTCGAAGCGCCCCGGCCGGGGGAGATCTTCCGCCAGCCCGACCTCGCCGCGATGCTGGGCCAGCTCATCGAAGCCGAGGGCAAGGCCCTGGCTGCGGGCCAGTCGCGGAAGGACGCGATCCGCGCCGCTTACGACCGCTTCTACAAGGGCGACATCGCCCGCGAATTCGTCCGCGGCTCCCGCGAGCAGGGCGGGCTCATCACCCTGGACGACCTGGCCTCCTGGAAAGTCCACCTCGAAGAGCCGGTGTCCACCTCGTACAAAGGGATCGAGGTCTTCAAGCTCACGAGCTGGGTCCAGGGTCCGGTCATGCTCCAGGCCCTGAACATGCTCGAAACCCTCGACGTCAAGAGCCTGGGCTACAACAGCGCCGCCTATATCCACACCCTCTATCAGGTCATGAACCTGGCTTTCGCGGACCGGGATTTCTATTACGGAGATCCCTATTGTCCGCCCGAAGAGCCGCTCGGCGGACTCCTGTCGAAAGCGTACGCCCAGGAGCGGGTCCGGCTCATCCGCAACGACAGGAATGAGCCCGACATCAAGCCCGGAGACCCTTATCCGTTCGAAGGCCGGACGAATCCCTACCGCGCTTATCTCGACCGCTGGCTCGATTGGGGCAGGGGAGATGCCGCCGGACTCGACGCCCGGCAATCGGCCGAGGTCGAAGCCTCCTTCCGTGCGGGGACGACCTCCATCCAGGCCGCCGACAAAGAAGGCTGGGTCGTTTCGGTGACCCCGAGCGGCGGCTGGGTGCCCTGCGTGATCGCCGGGCGGACCGGGGTGGGCATGAGCCAGCGGGCCCAGAGCTTCGTTCTTGACGAGCGGCAGAACCCCTTCAATGTCATCACCCCGGGACAAAGGCCCCGGTCGACCCTGACCCCCGGCCTGGCTTTGAAAGAGGGACGGCCGTACCTGTCTTTCGCCGTGCAGGGCGGCGACACGCAGGACCAGAACCTGCTTCAATTCTTCCTCGGCGTTGTCGAGTTCGGCATGAACGTCCAACAGGCCTGCGAGGCGCCGAACTTCAACAGCTACCAGATGCACAACTCCTTCGCCGATCACAAGACCTTCCCCGGCAAGCTCGATATCAACGAGTCGGTCCCGCCGGAGATCCGCGACCGGCTCAAGGCCATGGGTTACGTCCTGACCGTCAAGAAATACACCTCGGGACCGATCAACGCCATCTTCTTCGACCGGGCCCACGGCACGTTCTGGGGCGGCAGCAGCAACTACGGCGAGGACTACGGCATCGCCTGGTAACACCGGGGCCGAGGGGCCTCGCCGCTCAGGGTGACCTCGATTTCACCGCCGGCGGTGTTGCGGCCGGCCGGCCGGACGTCATATTCTTCCCTATCCCTGAAAGGCGGCTCCATGATCTTCAACGACCTTCTCCAGCTCATGGTCGAGCGCAAGGCTTCCGACCTCCATCTCATCGCCGGCCTTCCTCCGGCCTTCCGCATCCAGGGCGAGCTCGAGCCCGTTGAGGGCATCGACCGCTTCACCCCGGATGGCCTCAAGGAGTTCGTCTTCGCGGCGTTGACGACCCACCAGCAGAACATGTTCCAGAACGACCCGGCCAGCCGCAACGAGCTCGATTTCGGCTATGGCATCCCGGGCGTCGGACGCTTCCGCGTCAACGTCCATGTCAGCCGAGGCAGCGTCGGGGCTTCGGTCCGCGCCCTGGCCAGCCGCATCCCCGCTCTGGACGAGCTGGGGATCCCGGACTCCGCCAAAGAATTCGCCCGGGCTAAGCGCGGTCTCGTCCTCGTCACGGGACCCACCGGCAGCGGCAAGTCGACGACCCTCGCGGCCCTCGTCGACATGGTCAACAAGACTCGCCGCGACCACATCCTGACGATCGAGGACCCCATCGAGTACATCCACAATTCCCAGAAGTCCTTCGTCACCCAGCGCGAGGTCGGCGCCGCCGGCGACACCTTGTCCTTCCGCAACGCCTTGAAGTACGCCCTGCGGCAGGACCCCGATGTCATCCTCATCGGGGAGATGCGCGACTATGAGACGATCGGCATCGCCATCACCTCGGCCGAGACGGGGCATCTCGTCTTCGGGACGCTCCACACCGCCAGCGCGGCCCAGACGGTCAGCCGCATCGTCGACGTCTTCCCCACGGACCAGCAGCCGCAGGTCCGGACCCAGCTCGCTTCGACCCTCCTCGGCGTCGTTTCCCAAGTCCTGTTGCCGCAGAAGGACGGGAGCGGCCGGGTGGCCGCGTGCGAAATCCTGATGGCCAACTCCGCCGTCCGCAACAACATCCGGGCCGGCAAAGTCGACGCCATCTATCAGACCTTGCAGACCTCCTCGAGCGAGGGCATGCAGACGATGGACCAGGGCCTGATCAAGCTCTGCCGCGAGGGCAAGATTGACTACGATGCGGCCAAGCCCTATATTTACGAGAAGTCGACCCACGACACGATCAAGGGCCTGCGCCGGTAGCCCGACGCTCCCGGCGCCCGGCTCATCCCGGGTCGGCGGAGGCCTCTCATGAAGCACCTGGTCATTCCGGCGCTCTTCCTGGCCCTCGTCTTCCTCCAGTCCAGGGTGGGCTCGTTCTCCGAATTCCCGGACCCGGCGCAGGCCTTGACGGTCCCCGTCCCGCCTTCGGCCGTGCCCAATGGGCATTACCCGTCGAACCGGGCGCCGCTCGCCGTGAGCCCCCTGGTCAAGCTCCCCGTAGGCGCGGTCGAACCGCGGGGCTGGCTCATGGCCCAGCTGCAGCTGATGAGGGACGGCCTCACCGGCCGGCTGGCCGAACTCAGTCGTTTCCTCGGGGACGACAGCGGCTGGGTGACGCTCAAGGGCCAGGGCTGGGAGGAGATGCCTTACTGGCTCAAAGGCTACGGCGACCTGGGCTATCTCCTCAAGGACGCGGCCATGCGCAAGGAGACCGAGCGGTGGCTGCTCCTGGCCATTAAATCCCAAGCCCGGGACGGCTTCTTCGGCCCGGCCGATAACCGCGGGGCCAACGATCTTTGGCCGAACATGATCATGCTGTCGGCTCTCCAGAGCTTCTACGAGGCCACGGGCGACCGCCGTGTCCTCTCACTCATGAGCCGCTACTTCCAGTACGAATTCCACCTCCCGGCTGAAGAGCTGCTGCCGGGGAGCTGGCAGAAGCTCAGGGGAGGGGAAAACCTCGAAAGCGTCTACTGGCTCTACAACCGTACCGGCGAGAGCTTCCTCCTCGACCTCGCGCGGCGGCTCTTCACCCGGACGTCGGACTGGACCTCTCCCATCCTCAGTCCGGCCCGGGACAAGGATTGGGTCGAAAGCTCTTTTTATCACGGCGTCAACATCGCCATGGGCTTCCGCGAGCCCGGCATCTACTTCCAGCAATCCCGCGACCGGGGCCTGCTCGAGGCCGTCGAGCGCAACTACCGCCAGGTCCTGGACCGCTACGGCCGCCAGCCCGGCGGCATGTTCGGCGCCGACGAGAACATCCGTCCGGGCAAGGACGATCCCCGGCAGGGGGCCGAAACGTGCACCATGGTCGAGTTCATGGCCAGCTTCGAGTCCCTCCTGAAGATCACCGGTGACCCTGCCTGGGCGGACCGGGCCGAGGAGGTCGCCTTCAACTCCCTGCCCGCCTCCATGACGCCCGACCTCAAGTCGCTTCACTATTTCACCGCGGCCAACCTCATCTCCTGCGACAGCAGCGGCGAGCACGATTTCCAGAACTCCGGGACGCTCGTTTCGTTCGACCCCTGGGGCTACCGCTGCTGCCAGCACAATGTCGCCTTCGGCTGGCCGTATTACGCCGAACATCTCTGGATGGCCACCGCGGACAACGGGCTGGCGGCGACGCTCTATGCGCCGTCCGAGGTCAGGGCCAAGGTCGCCGAAGGGGCTGACGTGTCCATCGCCGAGGAGACCTGCTATCCCTTCGAGGACCAGATCCGGCTCACCCTGTCCTGCGACCGTCCCGTCACTTTCCCTCTTTACCTGCGCCTGCCGGGATGGGCCAAGTCCGTGCAGATCCTCATCAACGGTCAGCCGGTCGAAGGCCCGTTCGCCGGGGGCCGGTATGCCGTATTGAGCCGGACATGGCGCCACGGCGACGAGGTGCGGCTCGAATTAGGCCCGCAGATCGAGGTGGTCGAGTGGCCGGCCCGGCGGGGTGCCGTGTCCGTGCGCCGCGGTCCGCTCTGGTTCTCCCTCAAGATCGGCGAGCGCTGGCAAAAGTACGGGGGAACCGAGATCTGGCCGGCCCTCGAGGCCCTGCCGACGACGCCTTGGAATTACGGCCTCGTCTTCGAGGGCCCGGAAGCGGCCGCCTCCGTACGGCTCGCGTCCCGCAATGCGCCGCCCTTCCAGCCCTTTGCGCTTGAGGCGGCCCCGATCGTTCTCAGAGCCAAGGCCCGGCGCGTGCCCGGCTGGACGGCGGAGGGCCGGATGGCCGGCCTCGTCCCGGCCAGCCCCGCGAAAGGGGAGGGCCCGGTCGAAGAGGTCGAGCTCGTCCCCATGGGCTGCGCCCGTCTACGCATCTCCGTCTTCCCGGTGGTCAGGGATTGACATCCCGAGGCGGCATCTAATATAAGGATTGAGGAACGCAATCGCAGGAGGTCCGGATGTTCAAAGAATTCAAGGAATTCGCCATGCGCGGCTCGGTTATGGATATGGCCGTGGGCATCATCATCGGCGCCGCGTTCGGCGCCATCATCTCTTCGCTCGTCGCGGATGTCCTGATGCCGCCCATCGGGCTGCTCTTGGGCAAAGTCGATTTCTCCAATCTTTATGTCCTCCTGTCGGCCGGACAGGCGCCGGGCCCTTACGCCTCGCTCGCCGCCGCCCAGCAGGCCGGCGCGGTCACCCTGAATTACGGCGCCTTCATCAATAAGATCATCAGCTTCCTCATTATCGCCTTTTCGATCTTCCTGCTCGTTCGGGGAATGAACCGGATGAAGAAGAAAGCCGAGGCGCCCGCGCCGACGACCAAGGACTGCCCCTTCTGCGCCACGGCCGTTCCTCTGGCCGCCGTCCGTTGCCCGCACTGCACCTCGGAGCTGAAGAAGTAAGGCGAGGCCGGGCTAGAACGCCTCGCGGGCGGTGATATAGAGGCCGAAGCTTTCCTGGCCCCAGGCCAGGTCCAGGCGGACCGTCGCCCCGTCCCGTTTGTTGATCACATAGCGGAGACCGCTGCCTGCAGCGAACTTGAGCCTCCCGGCGCCGACGTCCCCGAATCCCGGGAAGACGTCGGCCAGGCCCGCGAAGCCGGCCACGCCGATCCTTTTCGTGATCAGGGCCCTGAACTCGGCCTGGAAGAGGAGAAGCCCCTTATCCCTGAAGCGGCCTCTGTAGTATCCGCGGAGGAGCGATTCCCCGCCAAGGAGGGCCAGCTTGTAAAAGGGGACGCTGCCGCCCGTCGAGACAAGATAGGCCTGCGTGGCCAGAACGCGGTTCGTCCCCAGAGGCCAATATTTCCGGAGATCGAGCTCGATGCGGTTGTAACTGAAGTCGCTGCCTGCGGTGGCCCCGTAGGCGTCGGCCGAGACCTGGAGAAAGGCGCCCTGAAGCGGGAAAAGGACCGAGTCCCGCGTGTCCCAGTTCAGATTGGCCCCGAACCCGGCGATCATCCCGCCGCGGCTCCCGGCGATCTCCCCGGACGCGAGAAGCCCGCCCGGCTCGACCTTTTCCATCGTCGTCCGTTCGAAGTCGAAATCCAGGCCGCCGAAGAGACCGCCCGACACGCGCCTTTTGACGCCCAGCCGGACCGCAAAGGTCCGCGGTGTAAAGGACTCACCGTCGGCCGACTGCGTGGCGTTGCCCACCCCGTAGAATCGCTGCGGCGCCCGCTGATACTGGAGGCTGCCGTTGAAGATGAGGCTGTTGCCCTTGACATAGATCTCGGGCTTGATGAGGACGTTGAATTGCCGGGCCAGGTTATAGCTGGCAAAGGCCCAGACGCTGGACGTGCGGGCTTCTTCTTTGATCCGGCCGGCCCGGAAATTGAGCATGCTGCCTACGCCGAAGGCGAGCTTGGTCTCGGGCGAATAATAGACGAAGGGCAGGCCGAGGAGTCGGGCCTTGTACGGTTCCGGCTTCACGGCGGGCTCCTCCGCCGCGGCTGCGGCCGATGGCCCGCGCAGGCAGAGACCGACGGCTATCAGAGCGGCGATCGCGACGAGCCGGGACGGCTTGGTCATAACGGGCAGTCCATCATTTGCGGTATCATAGTAGCGTCCGGCCGGTCAAATGTAAAACGGCGTCCTTGACCGCGGCGGCGCGGGGGACTATCCTGCCGGGCAAAGGAGCTGTCGTGACATCGAAGGAACGCATGGCCGCGGCGATGTCGGGGGGACGCCCCGACCGTGTTCCCGTCATGTGCCAGATGAGCATCGGCCACATGCTCCGGGAGACGGGCGCGCCGCCATCGCGGTTCTGGCATTCGACCGAGGATTTCGCTGCGGGACTCCTCGCGCTTCGGGCCCGCTACCGGTTCGATGGGATCCTCGTCAGTCTTCACGGTCATGCTCCGGATTGGGAAGGCCGGGCCGTTTCGATTGTCCGGGAACCGGAAGGGGAGCGCGTCCGCTGGAAGAACGGGGACGAAACCTGGTTCCCGGCGGACGAGCTGCCGCTGTTCCGTCCGGCGTCGCCGCGCGTCGCGCCGGAGTTCGACCGTCTCGACCCCGCGTCCCTGCCGCCCCGTCCCGGCTACATCCCCGTATCGCAGGGCCTGCGCTTCGAGATCGACCCGGGCCATCCCTTCGACGCCGTCGAACGGGTGATCGGGAGCGCCGGGCGCGACTTCTCCGTGCACGGGGAAGTGACCTCGCCTCTCGACTACGTCCTCGACCTCTTCGGCTTCGAACGAGCGATGCTCGGCTTCCTGGACGACCCGGCCCGCGCCGCGGCCGTCCTCGACCGGTTCACGGAAGGGATCGTCGGGATCGCCGAAGGATTGGCGGCGACGGGGGTCGATGCGATCAAGATCTCGTCGCCGTTCGCCGGCGGCGGGCTTTCTCTCGACCGCATTTTACAGGACCTTCGTCCTGCCCTACGAAGGCCGCATCGCCCGGGCCATCGAGGCCAGGAACGTCCGGGCCTACATCCACACCTGCGGAGACATCCACGACCGGCTCGAGCTCATGGCCGAGGGAGGCGCCTCCGGCATCGAGTGCCTGGACCCGCCTCCGCTCGGGCGCGTCGATCTCGAGGACGCCAAGCGCCGCGTCGGCGGACGGATCTTCATCAAGGGCAACATCGATCCCGTCAACGTTCTGCTCGCCGGCGACCGGAGTTCCGTCCGGGCCGATGCGCAGCGGCGGATCGCAACAGGCCGGCCCGGCGGCCGCTTCATCCTGAGCACGGCCTGCTCGATCGCGCCGCGCACGCCCCGGGACAATGTGGCCGTCCTGGCCGAGGTGGCCGAGGAGCACGGCCGGTATTGAGTTGAAAGTCGGCCCGACCTGGGTTATAACTTGCCTTCTGACGCCGTCGTCAATTGAGGAGTCTCCATGAAGAAGATCATCGTTCTTGGTTCCGGGATGGTCGGCCGCGTCATCGCCCTCGACCTCGCCGCCGATTTCGATGTCACCTCCGTCGACGTCAGCCGAGATAATCTGGCCGGTTTCGCCGGCACGGGCGTCAAGCCGCTCCAGGCCGATCTCTCATCGGCCGCCGCCCTCCGCAAGATCGTCGACGGATGCGACCTCGTCGTCGGGGCCGTCCCCGGCTCCATGGGTTTCGCCACTCTGCGCGAGGTCATCGCCGCCGGCCGGAATATGGTCGACATTTCCTTCTTTCCCGAGGATGCCCTGGCCCTCGACGCCGCCGCAAAAGCGGCCGGCGTCACGGCGGTGGTCGATTGCGGGGTGGCGCCCGGCATGAGCAACCTGATCCTGGGCTATCATGCCGCCCGCATGACGGTCCAGCGCTTTGCGTGCTATGTGGGCGGCCTGCCGTTCCGGCGTCAGTTCCCCTTCGAGTACAAGGCCCCGTTCTCGCCCGCCGACGTCATCGAGGAATACACCCGGCCGGCCCGCTACGTCGAGAACGGCCACCTCGTCGTCAAGCCGGCCCTTTCGGACGTCGAGAACATGGAATTCCCCGAGATCGGCACGCTCGAGGCGTTCAATTCCGACGGCCTGCGCTCTCTGTTGACGACGATCCAGGTGCCCAACATGATCGAAAAGACCCTGCGCTACCCGGGCCACGTCGAGCACATCCGGGCCCTGCGCGACAGCGGCTTTTTCGGCACGGAGGAGGTCGATGTCCGGGGGGCCCGGGTGCGGCCGCTCGACTTCACCTCGGCCGTGCTGTTCAAGCATTGGCATCTTCACGAAGAGGACGATGAATTCACCGTCATGAGGATCGTCGTCGAGGGCAGCGCCGGCGGGAGAGCGAAAGAGATCCAGTACGATCTCTTCGACCGGCGCGACCGGAAGACCGGCTTCTCGTCCATGGCCCGGACGACGGGCTTCCCGGCGGCGGCGGCGGCCCGTCTCGTCCTGGCCGGCCGGTTCGTCCGCAAGGGGATCTCGCCGCCGGAATTCCTCGGCGCCGACGAGGCGGCCTTTCGGGCCATGCTGGAAGACCTCGCGGCCAGAAACGTCGTCTACCGAATAAACGAACGATAGTCGGGAGAAGGAGGAGACGCGATGACAAGGAAGCTTACGATCACCCTGGTTGTCCTGGCCGCGCTGGCCGCGGCGGTCCCGTCCGGCCTCGAGGCCCAGGCGAAGCCCGCGAGAAAGGCCGCCCCGGCGGCTCCCGCCAAGCTCGACGTCTCGCACGTCCTGAAGGGCATGAATTTCCGCTCGATCGGTCCGACGCAGCAGAGCGGTCGGTTCGTCGATTTCGCCGTCC
Source organism: Candidatus Aminicenantota bacterium (assembly GCA_963743205.1). Classification (GTDB taxonomy): domain Bacteria; phylum Acidobacteriota; class Aminicenantia; order Aminicenantales; family Saccharicenantaceae; genus RBG-16-66-30. Next base: position 472,572 of record CAVUOW010000004.1, on the reverse strand, counting down.
CGGCCGGCCGGCCGAACACGTTCTACGCGGCCTCGGCCTCCGGCGGCCTGTGGAAGACAGAGAACAACGGTCAGACATTCGAGCCGCTCTTCGAGAACGAGAAGGTCTTCTCCATCGGCGACATCGCCGTGGCCCCTTCCGATCCCGCGATCCTCTGGCTCGGCTCGGGCGAGGCCAACAACTCCCGCTCGACCTACTGGGGCGACGGGATCTATAAGTCCGTCGACGGCGGCAAGACCTGGCTCAATGCCGGTCTCAAGGAATCCCAGCACATCGGGCGCATCGTTATCCACCCCTCGAACCCGGACATCGTTTACGTGGCCGCCCTGGGCCATCTCTACTCCGAGAACCTCGACCGGGGCGTCTACAAGACAACTGACGGCGGCCAGACCTGGGCCCAGGCGCTCGGCGTCACGATCGACGGCCGGGCTGTCGGAGCGGTCGACATCGTGATGGACCCGTCCGACCCCGAGACACTCTATGCCGCGACCTACGACAAGTTCCGAAAGCCCTGGACGTGGGGGATCGGCGGGCCGGGATCCGGCATCCATAAGACGGTCGACGGCGGCAAGACCTGGACCCGGCTCTCGAACGGCCTGCCGTCGGGCATCCTCGGACGCATCGGCCTGGCCATCGCGCCCAAGGATCCGAAGATCGTCTATGCCGAGATCGAGAACGCCAACAAGCCGGGGATGTCGGCCGAGGATCGCTACAAGGAGGTCCTGGCCGGCAAGTCGAGCGAGGGCATGATCGACGGCGAGATCTACCGGTCCGACGATGCCGGGGCGACTTGGGCCAAGGTCAGCCCGGAGAAGAGGTCCATCGGCGGCAATCCCGGGTATTACTACGGCCAGATCATCGTCGACCCCAACGACTCGAACGTCGTCTACATCCTCAGCGTCGGCGTCCTGGCCAGCCGTGACGGCGGCAAGACCTGGAACGCGCCGTTCCGCTTCGGCGGCGACAACCACGCCCTCTGGATCGATCCCAAGGACAGCGCTCACATGCTCCTCGGCTACGACCACGGGATGGGTCTGACCTGGGATGGCGGCAAGAACTGGTACCATCCCGACTTCCTGTCCTTGGCGCAGTTCTATGCCATCGATTTCGACATGTCCTATCCGTACCGTGTCGCCGGCGGGCTGCAGGACAACGGGAACCTGATGGGCCCGAGCACCAACGTCGGCGGGGGCGGGGGATTCGGCGGCCGCGGCGGCACGGCGCCGCCCATCCGGCTCGAGGACTGGTTCACCGTGGGCGGCGGCGACGGGATGTACAACGTCTTCGACCGGACGACCAACCGCACGCTCTACAACGAATCCCAATTCGGCCCGCTGACCCGGGTCGACCTTGTGACCGGCGAATCCGAGAGCATCGCCTACCAGCGGCTGAAGCCCGAGACGCGCTGGAACTGGTGCGCGCCGATCCTCGTCTCCGCCCACGCCAACGAGACGATCTATCATTGCGGCAATCTCGTGGTCATGTCGACCAATCGCGGCGAGTCCTGGACGGAGATCAGTCCCGACCTGTCGACCAACGACCCCTCGAAGCTCATGGTCGACGGCAAGGGGGGAGACGGCAACATCCAGTACTGCACGATCACGACTTTCGACGAATCGCCCCTTCTTCCCGGCGTGCTCTGGGCCGGCACGGACGACGGCAACGTCTGGGTCACCCGCGACAACGGCAAGGCCTGGACCAAGCTCAACGACAAGATCGCGGGAAACCCCGGATATTGGGTCAGCCGGGTCGCGGCTTCGCCTTCGGATCCGGGGACCGCTTACGTTTCTTACACCGGATTCCGGAACGACGATTTCAAGCCTTACGTCTATAAGACGACCGATTATGGCGCCACCTGGACGTCGCTCGCGGCCGGGTTGGCCGAGGGACCGGTCAATGTCATCCGGGAGGACCCCAAGAACCCCAAACTCCTTTTCGCCGGCACGGACTTCGGCGTATATGTCTCGCTCGACGGCGGCGCGGCCTGGACGAAGCTCAAAGCCGATCTGCCGACCCAGCCCGTCCAGGATCTCAAGATCCACCCGCGCGAAAACGACCTCATCGTGGCCACCCATGGCCGGGGGGCTTACATCGCCGACATCAAGGCGCTCGAGGAGCTCACGCCCGAGGTCATGGGCCAAGAGGCCCATCTCTTCGGGATCGAACCCAAGCCCCGATGGATGGGACAGAGCCGGCGGGAATCCGGCAGCTCGAACTTTGCCGGGGAAAGCGAAACGCCCGGATTGGCCATTTCCTATCTGCTGAAAGCCAAGCCCAAAGAAGCCGTGAAGGTCCAGGTCTTCGCCGGCAGCCTGCTCCTCAACGAGATCGCGGCGACTTCGGACCCCGGTCTCAACACGGTCTATTGGAACATGACCGGCCGGCGGGAGCGGACGCCGGAGGAGAAGAAAGCCGCCCAGGAAGGCGCGCGCCGGGCCCGCGAGATGGGTTACGGCGGGGCCATGGGCGATCCGAATTTTGCCTCCTTCCCGGTCCAGCCGGGCGATTACCGGGTCGTCCTGACCGTCGACGGCAAATCGCAGTCAACGACCGGCACGGTGCTCAAGGACCCGCGTTACTAGAGCAAACGTCGAGTCTCGCGATAAAGCCTCCGTATTCATGAAGGCCCGGCGGGCGATCCGGCCGCGCCTGTAACGAATATTTACGGGCCGCCCCGCCTGAACGCCCGTGGGCGCGGCGGCCCCGGCGCCTTATCCGAATATCTTCCCCTGAAGAAAAAGGGCTTTTCGAGAGACCCGGAGAGAAGCCGGGCTGGCACGCCGGTTGCAGAGGATGAGTCAGGCCTATGTTAGAGTTGAGGGGAGTCTCGAAAAAGTTCTCGGCCTTCACGGTCGTCAGGGACGTCAGCTTCACCGTCCGCCCGGGCGAGGTCCTGGGCTATCTCGGACCCAACGGGGCCGGCAAGACGACGACGATCAAGATGCTGGCCGGCCTCCTCGAACCGTCGAAAGGGGAGATCCTTTTCGACGGCCGCGGTATCGGGCATGATCTTCACGCCTATAAGCGGCGTCTGGGCTACGTCCCCGAACAATCCGAGATCTATCCCCACCTCAGCGCCTTCGACTACCTCCACATGATCGGCCAGTTGAGGGGCATGGACCAGGCGACGCTCCCGGGCCGGGTCATGGCCTTCCTTCGGATCTTTCAGGGCGCCGGTCTTCGTGGCCGTCTCCGGCTTTTTTTTACCGGCCCAATCTGTTACCCTATCCGAGGGAGGTTCGACCCATGGCTTATTCGACCAAGGACGTCCTCGACCGCACCGATCGTTTTCCCCACGTCGACATCATCCATCGCCCGACTCCATTCCGCAAGCTGGAGCGGCTCTCGGCGCGTCTCGGCGGCCCGGAGATCTACGTCAAGCGCGATGATCTGACCGGCCTCGCTTTCGGGGGCAACAAATCGCGCAAGCTCGAGTTCATCATCAGCGACATGCTCGAGAAGAAAGCCGACGTCGTCATCACCTGGGCCAGCTTCCAATCGAACTGGTGCATGCAGACGGCGGCGGCGGCCCGGACCTTCGGCATCAAGCCCATCCTGATGCTCTTCAAGCCCGCCGACCAACCCGCCACCGCCGACGGCAACGTCCTTCTCGATGTCATCCTCGACGCCGATATCCGCATTCTCCAATCCGAGAAGGGCCGGGTCGTCAAGGCGACCCAGGCCATGGATGTCCTGGAGGAGGCAGGGCGCGAGGTCAAGGCCAAGGGGCACAAGCCCTACCTCGTTCCCGTCGGGGGGTCCCTCGTCCGCGGCGACATGAACAAGCCCCTCGGCGCCATCAGCTACGTCGTCGCCTTCGCCGAGCTCCTCGACCAGATGAGAAGCAGCGGCCTCGAGCCCGACTACGTCGTCCACTCGACGGGCTCCGGCGGGACACAGGCCGGCCTCGTCATCGGCGCCAAGTCCATGAGCCCGGGCTGCCGGGTCATCGGCATCAGCGCCTCGGACCCGAAGGGCCTGTTCACCGACGACGTTCTGGAGATCGCCCGGGCCACGGACGACGCGCTCGGCCTCAGCCTCAACATCATGGCGGACGACGTCACCGTCTTCGACGAATATCTCGGGGCGGGCTATGGGGTAGTCGACAAGGGCGTCGCCGAGATCATCCGGCTGGTCTTCCAGACGGAGGGCATCGTGCTCGACCCCGTCTACACGGCCAAGGCCATGATCGGCCTCAGGGACCTGATCAAGACGGGGTTCTTCAAGCCGACGGACAAGGTCGTCTTCCTCCACACGGGCGGCACGCCGGCCCTCTTCCCGAACCGGGAAAAGATCTTCGAATTCCTGGTGAAAAAAACCTAGGCCGGACGGCACAGGCCGGCCAGGCCGGCTTCGAGTCCGTCGAGCGCCAGGCGGTGGACCTCGATCGGGGCCGAGACCAGAAGGTGGAGCGTCTTGAGCCCGCTCCCGGTCACGATGAGGACGATGCCGCCTTCGCCGCTCTTGATCCGGCCGGCGGCCGTGAGCTTCCTCAGCGCGGCCAGCGTCGTCGCGGACTCCGGCTGGCAGAACAAGCCTTCCGTCGAGGCCAGCTCCCGTTGCGCCTCGAGCATCTCCTCGTCCGATACGGCCACCAGAAGTCCGTCGCGCTCGCGGATCATCCGCAGGACCGTATTGCCAGCCGGCGGGGTCGGGTTGGCGATGGCATGGGCGATCGTCGGGCCGGCCGCCAGCCGTTCGTATTTCTCCAGGCCTTTATCGAACGCCCGAACGAGCGGAGCGCAGTTTTCGGCCTGGACGCCGACGATCTGCGGATAGGCCGCGATGAGCCCCTCGCGCTCCAGATCGGCGAAACCCCGCATCAGGCCCAGCAGGTGGCCGCCCGAGCTCAGCGGCACGATCACCGTCCGGGGCGCGCGGCGGCCGAGGCGGACGTAGATCTCGAAGGCCGTGACCTTGTAACCTTCCAGGCGATAAGGGTCGATCGAGTTCATGAAGGTGATGCCGAGCCTTTTTCCGATCGCGAGGCTGGCGTTGAAGACGGCGCCGTAGTCGCCCTCCACGGCGACGAGCCGGGGACCGAAGATGCCCGCCGCCTGGAGGCTCGAGGCCGATGTCCCTTCTTTGAGCAGGACGAAGGTCTCGAGGCCTGCCCGGGCGCCGTAGGCTGCCGTCGACGCGGCCATGTTGCCCGTCGAAACCGTGCCGATCCGCCGGGTGCCGAGGGAGACGGCCTTCTGCACCGCGACGGCGGAACCCCTGTCCTTGAAGCTCGAGGTCGGGTTCTGGGCCTCGTTCTTGGCATAGATGTCGTCGAGGCCGAGGGCACGTCCCACCCGGTCGAGCCTGACGAGAGGGGTCAGCCCCTCGCCCAGGCTCAGCTCGGGTTCGACCCGTTCGAGCGGCAGGAACTCGGCGAACTTCTCGATGGCCAGCGGTTTGTCGTCGTGAATGCGACGGCCGCCGGGGCGCGGGGCGGCCGCGACGAACAGAGGCTCTCCGCATCCGGGGCAGAAAGGAGAGTAGGGGTCCCGCGAGCCGAGGGGCCCGCAGGCGAGGCATTCGAACCTGTCCATGTCATGCTCCTTTGATCCGATGGGCGGCATTATAGACCGAAATCGCGCCACTGGCCATCCGGCGATCGCGGCAGGCCTTCGGCCGCGATTGCGCCCCGGCGGCGATCGGGAGTAAAATCATCCGGCCATGGACGATGAACGGCTCATGAAGGCCGCGCTCGCCGAGGCCGTCAAGGCCGCGGCCAGGGGAGAGGTGCCCGTCGGAGCGGTCATCGCCCGGGACGGCCGGATCGTTGCCCGCGGTTCGAACAGGCCCATCGGGTCGTCCGATCCCACGGCCCATGCCGAGATCGTGGCCCTCCGCAGAGCCGCCAAGAGGTCCGGCAACTATCGTCTCGCGGATTGCGACCTCTATGTCACCGTCGAGCCGTGCGCCATGTGCCTGGGCGCCGTCGTCCAGGCCCGCATCCGCCGTCTCGTCTTCGGCGCGGCCGATCCCAAGTCCGGGGCCGTTTCGTCCGTGATGGAATTCCCGTTTGCCCGCCTCAACCACCGTCCCGAGATCCTCGGGGGCGTCCTGGCCGCGGAGTGCGCCTCGATCCTTCTCGGCTTCTTTCGCGTGCGTAGAAACAAATAACGATTTCGGCTATAATGCGGCTTCCGTTTTGCGTCCCGACAGTGCGGAGAGGTGGCCGAGTGGTTGAAGGCGACGGTCTCGAAAACCGTTATCTCGAGCGATTGGGATCGCGGGTTCGAATCCCGCCCTCTCCGCCATGGATTTCCCGTCCGTGAAGACCGTCCCTCTCGTGATCACCGGCTTCGGCCACGTCGGCCGGGCCTTCGTCTCCCTCCTTCGTGAAAAGACCGAGGACCTCGAGCGCCGATACGGCCTCGGCCTCAGGATCCTGGCGGTCGCGCGGACCGAAGGCTGCTTCTATTCGGGCGATCCGCTCGAGGTCCGGCAGATCTCCCGGGCCGGGGACCTCTGGACGACCGGCAACCCCTCCTGGCAGGAAGGCTTGAAAGTCGCCGATGTCCTCGAACGGCATGGCCAGGGCGGCTGCCTCGTCGAATGCACCGCCTCCGATCTCGAAACGGGGGAGCCGGGGCTGTCCTACATCACGGCCGCGTTCCACGCCGGATGGCATGCCGTCGCGGCGAGCAAGGGGGCCCTCGTGGTCGGCCTGCCGGCGCTCAAATCGCTGGCCGCGGAGAACGGCGTCTTTCTCAAGTTCAGCGGGGCCACGGCCGCCGCCCTGCCCACTCTCGACGTCGGCCTGTTCTCGCTGGCCGGGGCGCGCATCGAGGGGATCCAGGGGATCCTCAACGGGACCTCGAATTACGTCCTGACCCGCATGGGCGAGGGGCTCGATTATGATGAGGCGCTTAAAGAGGCCCAGGACAAGGGCATCGCCGAGCCCGATCCGGCCCATGACGTCGGCGGCTGGGACAGCGCCTGCAAGATCCTGCTCATCACCAACGCCTGCCTCGACGCGGCTTATGTCCTGAAGGACGTCAAAGTCTCCGGCATCACCGGCATGGCGGTCGATTTCGTGCGATCGGCCCGACGGGAAGGGCGGTCGGTCAAGCTCCTGGCGACGGCCGCTCCGGGACGCCAGGGCGGGAGATGGAGCCTCGACGTCCGTCCCTCGCTCATCGAAGCCTCCCATCCGCTCGTTCACGTCAACGGCACCGAGAAGGGCATCACCTTCCTCACGGATTCCATGGGCTCGGTCACCGTGACCGGCGGCCGCTCCAATCCCCGCGGCGCCGCCGCCGCCCTTCTCAAGGACATCATCAACATCTATCGCCCTCCGTTCTGAGCCCGGGGCGCGTTGACCAAACGACGCTTTTTTGGTAAGGTTGGCCTCTCCAGGGAATTCCGAAACCAGAGGAACGGAGAGGTGTCCGAGCGGTTTAAGGAGCACGCTTGGAAAGCGTGTGTGTGCCGTAAGGTGCACCGCGGGTTCGAATCCCGCCCTCTCCGCCATTCAAACGTCCGCGCAAAGGAGTCATGACATGGACAGCAAGGATCTCATCCAAATCGAAGATATCTACGGCGCCCATAATTACCATCCCCTCGATGTCGTCATCAGCAAGGCCCAGGGGATCTGGATGCACGACGTCGAAGGCCGCAAATACCTCGACTTTCTGAGCGCCTACTCGGCCGTCAACCAGGGTCACCGCCATCCCCGCATCGTCCGCGCCCTCATCGAGCAGGCCCGGAAGCTGACCCTGACCTCGCGGGCCTTCCGCAACGACCAGTGGCCGATGCTGGCCAAAGAAGTCTGCGACATGACCGGCTACTCCATGGTCCTGCCGATGAATTCCGGCGCCGAGGCCGTCGAGACGGCGGTCAAAACCGCTCGCAAATGGGCCTATCAGAAGAAGTGCGTTCCTCAGGACCAAGCCGAGATCATCGTCTGCGCCAACAATTTCCATGGCCGCACGGTCACGGTCATCAGCTTCTCGACCGAACCCCTCTATCGACAGGACTTCGGCCCGTTCACCCCGGGATTCAAAGTCATCCCCTTCGGCGATGCCGACGCCCTGGAGAAGGCCATCACCCCGAATACGGCCGCCTTCATGGTCGAACCCATCCAGGCCGAGGCCGGGATCCTGATCCCGCCTGACGGCTTCCTGCGGCGGGCCGCCGAGATCTGCAAGGCCAATAACGTTCTCCTCATCGCCGATGAGATCCAGACGGGACTCGGCCGGACCGGCAAGCTTTTTGCCAGCGAATATGAGGGCGTCAGGCCCGACATGGTCATCATCGGAAAATCCCTGGGCGGCGGCTGCTATCCGGTCTCCGCGGTCCTGGCCGACCGGGAGATCCTCGGGGTCTTCAAGCCCGGCGAGCACGGCTCGACCTTCGGCGGCAATCCTTTGGCCTGTGCCGTGGCCCGGGAGAGCCTGAGGGTCACCAAGGAAGAGAAGCTCGTCGAGAACGCCGCCGAACGGGGCGCCTATTTCATGGAGAAGCTGCGCAAGATCCGCAGCCGCCACATCAAGGAGGTCCGCGGGCGGGGCCTACTCGTCGGCGTCGAGCTCCATCCCGCCGCCGGCGGCGCCCGCCGCTTCTGCGAGGAGCTGATGAAAGAGGGTCTTCTCTGCAAGGAGACCCACGAGAACGTCATCCGCTTCGCCCCGCCCCTCATCATCAGGGACAAGGACCTCAACTGGGCCCTCAAGCGCATCAAGACCGTCTTTAAGAGACTGGCTTGAGTCGGACAGCTCGGGAACGAGTGTCCGGTTTTTAGGACGAACCTCTCTGGTCGTCCTGTTGGTCGGCTTGGGATATGCTTGGCATATTCCTTGCATACTTGAGGTTCAGGAGGATAAAGATGAAGAAATCCATCGGCTTCCTGCTCTTTGCGTCCTTCGTGGTCCTCGTCGGGACCTCCTGCGTCAGGTACGTTCCCTACGATGATTCCGGGAATTATAACGGGCGCACCAACGAAGATACCTACTACGACCGCTACGACAACCTCGACAGCGCTTATTTCTATGACGAGCTCCAGCCTTACGGGGCGTGGGTCACGTACCGCCCCTACGGGTACGTCTGGATCCCCGGCAACGTCGGCTACAATTGGCGGCCATACTCCCGAGGGCATTGGGCCTGGACCGACTATGGTTGGAACTGGGTCTCGGTCGAGCGCTGGGGTTGGATCGCCTTCCACTACGGCCGCTGGGGCTGGGACCGGGGCATGGGCTGGTATTGGGTCCCGGACAACGTCTGGGGGCCGTCTTGGGTGGCTTGGAGGTGGGGCGATGCGCACATCGGCTGGGCGCCGCTGCCGCCGGGTGCGGACTACATCCCGGGTCGGGGATTCGGCCGCAATCAGTGGAACTTTCCCGAGAACTCATGGAATTTCGTCCGCGGCCAGGACTTCATGGATAGGGGCATCGACCGCTGGATCCTGCCGATCGAGCGGAACCGGACGATCCTCGACAGGACCGAGTTCGGCGTCAACATCAGCGAGCGTGACCGGCGCGTCGTCAACGATGGCGTCGATCCCGATCTGGTCCGCCGGCAGACCAACCGGACGATCGATCGATACACTCTTAAGGACGCTACCCGCCCGGGCATCGAAAGGGAAGAAGGCCGTGACCTGGTCGTTTCCAGGCCCGTGATCAAGCGCAACGACGCGGCCAAGCCCAAAAAGGTCCTCGACCAGGCCCAGGCCGAAAAGCAGCTCAGCGGCGAAACGGCCAGTCCCATCATCCGCAGGTCGCCCCGCAACGAAGAAGGCCTGCGCCAGGACCATAACAAGGAACAAGACCTACTGAAGAAAAGCCAGGAGACCGAGATCAATGAGGTGCGCCGGCGCGCCGACCAAGATAGGGCCAGAATCCAGAATCCCGTCGAGAAGAAGAAAGTCGACGAGCAGGCTACGACCAGGGTCGCCGAGCTGAAGAAGAAGCACGACCAGGAGAAAGCCGAGCTCGAGAAGCGGCAGAAGGCCGAAGAGGACAAGACCAAGAGGGCGCCGGTCCGCCGCAAGACCGATACCGAAAGGCACTAGCCCGTTTGGCGGGCCCGGGCCGTCGCGGCCAGGGCCGCCGCGAGGATGATGACCCCTCCCGAGATCGTTCTCGGGGAGGGGCTCTCGCCAAGGAAGATCAGGGCGAGAAGAATGCCGTAGACCGGCTCGAGCGAGCTCAGGACGCTCGCCGTCCGGGCCCCGGCCCCTTTCAACCCGTCGATAAACAGGGTGTGGGCGAGGGCCGTGCAGAAGACCCCCAGGACGGCGACCAGAGCCCAATCCCGGCCGGAGCGGGGGAGACCGGTCCTCCAAACGGCGGGCACGAGCAGCACACCGGCGACCAAGTCCTGGTAAAAGGCCACGGTCAGGCTCGAATGCCTGGACGCCAACCCCCGGTTGAGAACCGCCAAAACCGAGAAGGACAGGCCCGCGCCGAGCCCCCACAGGACTCCCTGGACGACTGCGTTGGAGAGGTCGAAGCCCGGGACGATCAGCGCGATACCGGCGACGCAGACGAGGGCGTAGAGCAGGCTCGCCGGCTCCCAGCGCTCCTTGGTCAGCAAAGGTTCGAGGAAAGCCGTGAAGACGGGGAAGCTCGAGTAGGCCAGCAGGCCGACGGCGACCGTGGAGACTTGGATGGACTTGAAGAACATCGTCCAGTGGGCGGCGAGGACCAGGCCGCAAAGACCGAGGAGGAGGACGTCGCGCCGCGAGGTCACGCGGAAGGAGGCCCGCCCCAAGGCCATGACCGCGGCCAGGGCCAGGCAGGCGAACAGGACCCGGCCGAAGACGATCGTGACGGCGGGCCAGGCGAGCCATTTTCCGAACAGGCCGGGAAAGCCGAAGAGGAAGACGGCCAGATGGATCTTGGCGAGGCTGCTGGAGCGCGGCGGCACGGCGTCATTATATTCCTTTTCCTTGCTATTTGGCCGATTTGTGCTAAGATAAACTTTACTTTTTCAGGGGAGAAAGGCCGCTTTCTCTCTCCCCTCCGCGGCTGGCCGAAAACCCATGTCTTACGAGATATTCGCCCGGAAATACAGGCCTTGGAAGTTCGAGGAGGTCGTCGGGCAGTTGTCTGTCGTCCGGACCATCCAGAACGCCATCGCCTCGAGTCGCATCGCCCAGGCCTACCTGTTCTCCGGCGTCCGGGGGACGGGCAAGACGACCGTGGCCCGCATCCTGGCCAAAGCCCTCAATTGCGCCAACGGCCCGACGCCGCACCCCTGCCCCGACAAGGACCGTCCCTGTCAGTTCTGTAAATCCATCCATGAGGGAAGCGCCATCGACGTCCTCGAGATCGACGGCGCCTCCAACAGGCTGGTGGACGATATCGATGCCATCCGCGAGATGGTCAAATACAAGCCCGCTTACACCCGCACCAAGGTCCTCATCATCGACGAAGTGCACATGCTGTCGCCGCACGCCTTCAACGCGCTCCTGAAAACCCTCGAGGAGCCGCCGCCGAACACGGTCTTCATTTTCGCGACGACGGAGTTCAACAAAGTCCCGGCGACCATCGTATCGCGCTGCCAGCATTTCGAGTTCCGTAAGATCTCCCACAAGGACATCATCAACCATCTCATGGAGATCACCAAGAAGGAAGGCATCACCATCACCCCCGCCGGGCTGGCCCTCATCGCCGAGGCCGCCGACGGCAGCATGCGCGACGCCCAGAGCCTTCTCGACCAGGCCGTGGCCTTCAGCGGTGAGAACATCGGCGACGAGGACCTCAAAACGATCCTCGGGACGGTCGGCCAGGACGTGCTCACCCGCTTCTCGTCGGCCGTCCTCGACGAGAAGCCGGGCGAGGTCTTCGCCCTCGTCGAAAGCGTCGTCGCCGCGGGCTACGACCTCCGTTTCGTTTTCGGCAAGCTGATCGAGCATTTCCGGGCTCTGCTCCTCGTCCGCTCGGTCGAACGGCCGGAAGACCTTCTGGCCGTCAGTTCCGAAGGCCTCGAAGCCTTGCGCGCCGAGGCGGCCAAGGCCAGCCCGGAGGACCTGCTCCGCTATCTCCTGGCCCTCCAGCAGGCGGAGCCGGGATTGAAGTACTCGGTCCTGCCTCGGATCTACCTCGAGGCCTTCCTGGTCAAGCTCTGCCATTTCCGCAAGATCGTGCCTTTGCGGGAGCTCATCAAGGACGTCGAATCGCTCAAAGAAGCGCCGCCGCGGGCTTCCTCCGGGCCTTCCGGCCCCGCGCCGAAAGCCCCGCCGCAGGCGGGAGGCGCCTCGCGTCCGGCTCCGGTACCCGGGACGCAGTCCGGCCCCCAGGCCCTCTCGCCGAAGCCGGCCGCACCGCCCAAGCCCCCGGCTTCGGGCTCGAAGGATGTCTTCGCCCGGGTCCTCGAGAAGCTGGCCGTGGACAGGGCCCCTCTCGCGGCCCTGCTGGGACAATACTCGTCGGTCATGGTCAGGGACAACGAGCTCGAGGTCTTTTTCGGCAGCGGCCGGGGGTTCTTCGTCACCAGCGTCCAGGAGAAGGATGTGCGCGCCGTCGAAAGGGCCGCCTCCGAGGTCCTGGGCCGGGAGACCAAGGTCCGCTTCGCCGAGGAGAACGCATCCGACGGCGGGCCCATCCGGCCCGGGCGGGAGCTCGAGTCGGCCATGAAGGACCCGGCCGTCCAGTTCTTCATGAACACGTTCAAGGCCCAGGTCTTGTCGGCGGATCCCGTTCCCACGTCGCGCGAGTCCGCGCCCAAAGGCCGCGGACCGACGGAGAAGGACAAATGACAAACGTCATGGACCTGCAAAAGATGCTCAAGTCGGCCCAGGAGATGCAGAACCGGCTCCAGAAGGAGCTCTCCGATCTGCGGGTCGACGGTTCGAGCGGCGGCGGCATGGTCAACGTCGTCCTCGACGGCCACAAGACCCTGCAGTCGATCCGCATCGACCCCGAGGTCGTGAACCGCGACGAAGTGGAGATGCTCCAGGACCTCATCGTGGCCGCCTTCAATGACGGGGCGGCCAAGGTCGACGAGTCCCTGGCGGCCAAGCTCGGCGGCCTCGGGGCCGGCCTGAAGATCCCGGGACTCTGATGTTCGAGTACGCCCAGCCGCTCCACGATCTCATCGAGGAACTGCGCCATATCCCCGGCATCGGGGCCAAAACCGCCCAGCGCATCGCGTTCTACTTCCTGGGCCTGCCGACCGAGGACACCGACCGCCTGGCCGAGGCCATCCGCGAGGCCAAGCGCAAGATCTTCTACTGCTCCCGCTGCAACAACATCACCCACGTCGATCCCTGCCTGATCTGTGCGGACGAGCACCGCTCCGACGAATCCCTCTGCATCGTCGAGGAGCCGTTCAATATCTCCTCGATCGAGCGGACGGGCGCCTACAACGGCCGCTACCACGTCCTTCTCGGCGCCTTGTCGCCGCTCAAGGGCCGCGGCCCGGACGAGCTGCGGCTGGGGAAGCTGACGAAGCGGATCGAGGAGGGCGCGTTCAAGGAGATCATCATCGCCACGAACCCGACGGTGGAAGGGGAGGCCACGGCCCTCTACCTTCTCCGCGTGCTCAAGGATTACGGCATCCGGATCACCCGGCTGGCCATGGGGCTGCCGGTCGGATCCGATCTCGATTTCGCCGACCAGGTGACCATCAAGAAGGCCCTGGAGGGGCGGACGGAGCTCAAAGAATAGTCCGATACGTCGCCGGCGACGTTCGACCATATCCCAGCAAGGAGTCGTCTATGGAACAGAAGAAGAACATGCAAACGATCGACGGGAATACGGCGGCGACCCACGTCGCCTACGCATATTCCGAAGTGGCCGCCATCTACCCCATCACACCTTCCTCCACGATGGGCGAGCTGGCCGACGAGTGGTCCGCCCACGACCGCAAGAACATCTTCGGGCAGCGGGTGGACGTCGTCGAGATGCAGTCGGAGGGCGGCGCTTCGGGCGCGGTCCATGGCTCCCTCTCGGCCGGAGCCCTGACGACGACCTTCACCGCCTCCCAGGGCCTGATGCTCATGCTCCCCAACATGCACAAGATCGCCGGCGAGATGCTGCCGACGGTCTTCCTCGTCTCGGCCCGTTCGCTGGCCTGCCAGGCGCTGTCGATCTTCGGCGACCACAGCGACGTCATGGCGGCGCGCAACACCGGCTTCGCCATGACCTGCGCCGGCTCCGTCCAGGAGGCCCAGGACCTGGCCATCGTCGCCCATCTCGCGACGCTGCGGACCAAGATCCCGTTCCTTCATTTCTTCGACGGCTTCCGCACCTCCAACGTCCTGGAGAAGATCGACGTCGTGTCCTACGAGACGCTGAAGGGGCTTTTCGAGCCGCAGTACCTCGAGGAATTCCGGAAGCGCTCGCTCAACCCCGAGCGGCCGATGCAGAAGGTCGGCCAGCAGAACCCCGACGTCTACTTCCAGGGGCGGGAGACCGTCAACAAGTACTACCTCGAGTGCCCGGGCCTCGTCCAGGGCTACATGGACAAGGTGGCCGGAGCCATCGGGCGTCAGTATCATCTCTTCGACTATTTCGGCGCCCCTGACGCCGACAAGGTCATCATCATGATGGGCTCGGGCGCGGAGACCGCCGAGGAGACGATCAATCACCTCAACGCGCGCGGGGCCAAGCTCGGCCTGATCAAGGTCCGGCTCTACCGGCCTTTCGACGTGGCCGCGCTGGCGGCGGCCCTGCCCGCCTCGGCCAGGAGGATCGCCGTCCTCGACCGGACCAAGGAGCCCGGCTCGATCGGAGAGCCGCTCTACCTCGACGTCGCCGTGGCCCTGGCGGGACGCCCGGTCAAGGTCATCGGCGGCCGCTACGGCCTGTCCTCCAAGGAATTCACCCCGGCCATGGTCAAGGCCGTCTACGACCACCTCGACGGCCAGGCCACGCACGGCTTCACCGTGGGCATCATCGACGACGTCACCCACACGTCGATCCCCGTCGGCCCGGTCCTCGACACCGAGCTTCCCGGCACGGTCCGCTGCAAGTTCTACGGCTACGGCTCGGACGGCACGGTCGGCGCCAACAAGAACTCGATCAAGATCATCTCCGACCACACCGAGATGTACGGCCAGGGCTATTTCCAGTACGATTCCAAGAAGTCCGGCGGGGTCACCATCTCCCACCTCCGTTTCGGCAAGCACCCGATCCAATCGCAGTACTTCCTCAATACCGTCGATTTCGTCGCCCTCCACAAGCCCTCCTACATCGGACGGCTGGATATCCTCGAAGGCATCCGCGAGGGCGGGACGTTCCTCATCAACTCCGACTGGAAGGCGGCCGACGTCTTCGAGCACCTGACCGAGGACATGCAGCGGACGATCATCGACAAGAAGGTCAAGGTCTACACGATCGACGCCCTGAAGATCGCCGGCGAGCTCGGACTCGGTCTGCGCATCAACTCGATCATGCAGGCCTGCTTCTTCAAGCTCTCGGGCGTCCTGCCCGAGGCCGAGGCCATCGAGCTGATGAAGGCCGCCGTCAAGAAGACCTATGGCCGCAAGGGAGACGAGGTCGTCAAGATGAATTGGGACGCGATCGACCGGGCCGCTTCCGGGCTCGAGGCCGTCCCGGTCCCGGCCAAGATCACGAAGTCCGCCCCGGTCACGAAGATCGTCCCGGACGACGCCAGCGCCTATGCCCGAGAGGTCATCGACCCGGTCACGCGGTTCAAAGGCGACCTGCTGCCCGTCTCCAAGATGCCCCTGGACGGCGCCACACCGACGGCCACGGCGCGACTCGAGAAACGGGGCATCGCCACCGAGTGCCCGAAGTGGATCCCCGAGAACTGCATTCAATGCAACCAGTGCGGCTTCGTCTGCCCCCACGCCACGATCCGGGCCAAGCAGATCGCCCCGGCCGATCTCGCCGGCGCGCCCGAGGGTTTCGTCACCGTCAAATCGGTCACCAAGAACGACCGCGACCTCCGCTACCGCGAACAGTGCTACATCGAGGATTGCGTCGGCTGCGGGTCCTGCGCCCAGGTCTGCCCGGCCAAGACCAAGGCCCTGGTCATGACCCCGATCGCCGAGCTCCGGGCGGCCGGCGAAACGCAAAAGGCCGAGTTCTTCGACCGGCTCCCCGACAACGTCCTCGACGGCGTCAAGCCCGACACGCTGAAGGGCAGCCAGTTCCTGCGGCCTCTGTTCGAATTCAGCGGCGCCTGCGCCGGCTGCGGCGAGACGCCTTATGTCAAGCTGGCCACCCAGCTCTACGGCGACCGGATGATCATCGCCAACGCCACGGGCTGCTCCTCGATCTACGGCGGCACGTTCCCCACGTCCCCTTACTGCATGACGGCGGAAGGAAAGGGGCCGGCCTGGGGCAACTCCCTGTTCGAAGACAACGCGGAATACGGGTTCGGCATGCGCCTGGCGGTCGACGCCAACCGGCGCCTGCTGGCCGCCTCGATTGACGCCGCGCTGGCCGCTCCGGCGCCGATACGCCAGATCCAGAAGCTCGGCGTCGGGACGACCCCCGCACTGGCCGACGCAATGGCCAGGATGAAGGCCGCTTGGACAAGCGTCGGGGACGAAGCCAAGGCGGCCGCCAAGGCCGTGCGGGCCGCCCTGCCCGAGGCCCTGGCCAAGGCCGACGGTTCCATGCCCTATCTCGCCAAGATCGACGAGCTCAAGGACTTCCTGGTCGAAAAGAGCGTCTGGTGCATTGGCGGCGACGGCTGGGCTTACGACATCGGCTACGGCGGCCTCGACCACGTCCTGGCCATGAACCGAAACGTCAACGTCCTCGTCCTCGACACGGAGGTCTATTCCAACACGGGCGGCCAGGCCTCCAAATCCACGCCGACCGGCTCCGTGGCCAAGTTTGCCTCGGCCGGCAAGAGGACCTCCAAGAAGAACCTCGGCTTGATGGCCATGAGCTACGGCTACGTCTACGTCGCTTCGGTGGCCATGGGGGCCAATATGAACCAGTGCCTCAGGGCTTTCCTCGAGGCCGAAGCCTACCCCGGGCCCTCGATCATCATCGCCTACTCGCCCTGCATCAACCACGGCATCGACATGAGCAAGTCCCAAGCGGAGGAGAAGCTGGCCGTGGACACGGGCTACTGGACCCTCTATCGGTTCAATCCGCTTCTGGCCGCGGAAGGCAAGAACCCGTTCCTGCTCGATTCCCGCGAGCCCAAGCTCGAATACGACGCCTTCCTCAAGAACGAGGTCCGCTACAAATCGCTCGTCCAGCAGTTCCCCGAGATCGCCAAGGAACTGTTCGCCCGGGCCGCCGTGGAATCCCGGAAGCGCTTCGAGGCCTACAAGAAGATGGCCGAATGATCTCAGGGAGGATCATCGTGACAAAGAACGCCCGCCGGCCCGCCTGGGCCGGCCTCATCCTGGCCGGGTGCCTGGCCTTCTCGAGCTGCGCCACGCTCGGCGACATGGCTTCGGTCCTGGCCAACCTGCAGCGCCTGAAATTCAAGATCGCGAGCGTCAGGGACTTCCGTCTCCTGGGGCTCGACATCAGCGGCAAGTCCAGGCTCGCGGACTTCGCGGCCGCGGACATCCTGAAGGTCGCCCAGTCCTATTCCTCTCAAAGGCTCCCGGTCTCCTTCGTCATGGACGTGCTCGCGGTCAACCCGAACGACGGCACGGCCGGAACGACCAAAACCGCCAGCACGCTGACGGGCCTCGAGTGCCGTCTGCTGATCGACGGCAAGCCGACGGTCTACGGCAATATCGATAAGCCCGTCGAGATCCCCGGCACCGGCCAGGAATCCGTCATCCCCCTGCGCCTTTCGCTCGATCTCCTGGAGTTCTTCAGCACCAACCGCTACGAGGATCTGGTCTCGATGGCCCTGGCCATCGGGGGACGCAACGGCTCTCCGGCCCGCCTCTCGCTCGATGCCCAGCCGACGGTGTCCACGCCGCTCGGGCCGATCACTTATCCCGGTCGGCTGACGATCATCAGCACCGATTTCCGGTAAGATCACCGGCCCGCCGGCCCGGCAGGCGCCGGACCGACGGTGACGCGCAGGGCCCGGGCGGGGTCGAGGACCTCGCGGATGAAGGCGTTCATGTCCTCGATCTTCACGGCGTTGAAGGCTTCGAGAAGCGCTGCGGCGGATCCTGCGCCCAGGCCCAGGGTCTCGAAGAGCCCGAGCGTCCGAAGCCGCGGCGATTTCGCTTCCGTGCCCCGCAGGAAGCGGGCCCGGGCCATCGTCCGCGTCGCCTCCATCTCCTCCGCCGTCACGCCCTTCTCCCGGAGGGACTCGAGCGTCCGGTCGAGCGCCGCAGCGGCCTCCGCCCCTCTGGCCCGGCCCGTTTCGAGATAGGCGATCAGCAGCCCTCCGGATTTCATCCACGTCACGTCGGCATCGACGCTGTAGGCCAGTCTTTCATCCTCCCTCAGGGCCCACAGACGGGAACCTGGCCCCTTGCCGAGCAGGGTCTCGAGAAGATCCCCCCGGGCCATATCAGGGAGTCCGGTCCGGGGCAGAGCATAGGCCCGCCCCACGTAGGCCTGTTTGGTCTTCCTCTCCCGGCTGATGTCGCGATCGACCGGCAGGACCGGGTCCTGGCGCGGGATATCTGCGGCCGCCGCGTCGGGGAAGGCCGCGAAGGACTTCTCGAGAAGGCGGCCGATGACCTCCCGGTCGAGGTCCGTCTCGACGCAAAAGAAGACGTTCGGCTTGACGGTGAAACGGCGGACGAACGAAACGATGTCCTTCCTGTCGATAACCTTGAGGCTCGACTCCGTCCCGTAGAGGTCCGAGCCGTAGCCGGTGCCGCCGAAGAAGGCCTCGAAGACCGCGTTGCGGCCGACCGTGACGGGGTCGTCCTCGTCCGCCTTTCCATTGGCCTTCATGAGGTCCTTGGCCCGGCTGACGCGGAGCCCCGAAATGAGAGGGCCCTGGACGATCTTGCCGGCCAAAGGCAGCGCGTCCTCGAGGTGCTCGGTCAGGCACTCGATGAGGACGATCGAGCTGTCCTCGAGACAGACATAGCTCAGGCGGGTCGCCTGGGCCATCAGGTCCTGGATCTTGCTTTCATCGGGGATCTCGAGGAGAAGCCGGGTCGAGATGGCGGCCAGGCCGTCGAGGCCGGACGGGACGGCCGATTTGCCGCCGCCGATGAAGAGTCCCACGACCGTGGTCGGGGAGACCGTGTCCCTCTGGTAGATGCAGGGAACGCCTGTCGCCAGGGTGAATCGCTCGGGGGCGTTCGACCAAGGCCGGGGCGGGTCCTCGGTCCGGCCCGAGCGGGCCGCGCCCGCGGCGGTGGCCAGAACGGCCAGCAGGACAAGCCCCGAGCGTCCTCGCCGGGCGGCCGGGGCGCTCTTCATTTCTTTTCCTTTCCGGGGACGATGGAGACCGCGGCGTATTCGCCGCGGCCGAGATAGCGAGAGGCGGTCTTGCGCAGATCGCCCGAATCGACCTTGGCGATGCCGTCGAGATAGCGGCCCGGGTTCTCACGGGTGTTGAGCAGCATGAACCGGACGAGCGAACCGGCCAGCTGAAGGCCGGACTCTTCGGCCCGGACGGAGCCGAAGCGGATCTGGTTCTTGGCCATCTCCAGATAATCGAACGCGGCCATCTCCGCCTCCGGCGAGAGAAAATCCTTTTTCGAATACGATTCATTGTGGGCCCTTTTGAGGAACGAGACCGCGGCCCGCTCCACGGCCGCCAGGTCCTTGGGATCGGCCTTGACCGACACGATGGCCGCGCCGCCGAACCTGTACGCGAGATAGCTCATGGAGACGTTCTGGACGGAGTCCCGCTGGCCGTGCAGATAGGCGCCCAGAAGGGGATTCACGCCGCGGCCGAGCGCTTCGACGAGGACGTTCATGGCGTATTGGTCGGCGTTGTTGTAATCGGGAGCCTCGAAGCCGATAAAGAGGTAGCCGGCGCGAACGTCGCGCTCGAGGCGGCGGCTGCTGCTCTTTTTGAGAGGGGCGGCCATCGGGAAGGCGTCCGGCTTGAAGCCCGTCTTCGGCAGCGGCCCGAAGATCTCCCGGATCCGGGCCTCCATGTCGGCCGCCGGAAAATCTCCGACGACGGCCAGCGCACAGTTGTCGGCGACAAAGAACTTCTTATAGAAAGCTCCGAGATCGGCCGCCGTGGCCGCGGCCACGACCTCCCGCCGGCCGTAGATCGAGCGCCCGTAGGGGTGACCTGGGAACAAGTCCTGGAGAACGAGATCGATGGCGCTGCGCTCCGGGTCGTCCTCCATCTGGTCGTATTCCTCGAGGAGGATCTCCTTCTCCCGGTCGATGTCGGCCTGGCTCAGGGCCAGGCCGAAGAGGATGTCCTTCTGGTTGCGCAACCCGAATTCAGCCGACTCTGCCGGGAGCGAGATCTCGAAGACCGCCAGGTCCTGGCCGGTGTTGCCGTTGAAATAAGCCCCGTGACGCCGGGTGTCGGCCGCGACCTCGCCCCCCGAGCGGGTCAAGGTTCCCCGGAAAAGGACGCAGTGCTCGAGGAGGTGGACGAGTCCGCTCGTCCCGTCGGTCTCGTCCTTGGAGCCGACATTGAATCCGGTGACGATGTGGACGAGCGGGATGTCCCGCTTTTCGTAGAGGAAAACCTGAAGGCCGTTGTCGAGGACGACGTGCCGTCCCTGGGCGGCGGCCAAAAGGGGACTGGCGGCGAGCCAAAGGGCGGCGAGGAGGCCGGCCCCGGGTCCCCGAGCTCTCAGAAGTTGATTGGCCACGGCTAAGCCTTCGGAGGGTCTGAAGCCAGTCTATCACAAGGTGCGGAGAGTGTGCTAGAATCGGCCAAAGAGGTTAGCGCGATGAGACCCGAGAGGAAAGCCAGGATCCTGGTCATCGACGACGAAGAGAACATCCGCAAATCCCTGAAGATGATCCTCGAGTACGAGGGCTACGAGTTCTTCGAGGCCGCGACCGGCGAGGACGGCCTGGAGATGCTTCAGGAGACGGTCGGCGTCGATCTGGTGTTGCTCGACATCAAGATGCCGGGGAAAAGCGGCCTCGAGGTCCTGGCCGAGCTGCGGACGCGGCCGTTCGTGCCGGAGGTCATCATGATCTCGGGCCAGGGGACGATCCAAACGGCCGTCGAAGCGACCAAGCTCGGGGCCTTCGATTTCCTGGAGAAGCCGCTCCACCGCGAGCGGGTCCTCATCAGCATCCGCAACGCCCTCAAGCAGACGAGCCTCAGCCGGGAGTGCCAGGACCTCAAGAAGAAGGCCGAAAAGCACTACGAGATCATCGGCCACCACCCCCTCATCCAGAACCTCTGGAAGGAGATCCTCAAGATCGCCCCGACCAACACCACCGTGCTCATCCACGGCGAGAGCGGCACCGGCAAGGAGCTCGTCGCCCGGTCCATCCACGCCCACAGCCTGAGGGTCCGCGAGCCGTTCGTCCAGGTCAACTGCGCGGCCATCCCCGAGGAGCTCATCGAATCGGAGCTCTTCGGTCACGAGAAGGGGGCCTTCACCGGGGCGACGGAGAAGAAGACGGGCAAGTTCGAGCAGGCCGACGGCGGCACGATCTTCCTCGACGAGATCGGCGACATGAGCCTCCGGACCCAGTCCAAGGTCCTCCGCGTCCTCGAGGAGGGCGAAGTCCAGAAGGTCGGCTCGAGCAAGATCTCCAAGGTCGACGTCCGGGTCATCGCCGCGACCAACAAGGACCTCCGGAAGGAGATCCAGGAGGGCCGCTTCCGGGATGACCTCTTCTTCCGCCTGAACGTCGTCCCGCTCTATTCGCCGTCCCTGCGGGAGAGAAAAGAGGACATCCCGCTTCTCGTCGACTATTTTTCGAGGACCTTCGCCGAGGAGAACAACTTCCGGCCGCGGAAGTTCTCCCCGGACGCTCTGGAGGCCATGAGCGCCTTCGCCTGGAAGGGCAACGTCCGCGAGCTCAAGAACATCGTCGAGCGACTGCTGATCATGACCGACCGCGACACGATCGAGCGCAAGGACCTGCCGGAGCCGCTGCGGGATAAGGCCGAAGCCGGCCTGCCGGACGCCGCCGGGGTCAAGACGCTGCGCGAGTTCCGCGATCTCGCCGAACGCGATTTCCTGCTGGCCAAGCTCGAGGCCAACGCCTGGAACATCTCGCAGACGGCCCGGGAGATCGACACGCCGCGGTCGAACCTCTATAAAAAGCTCGAGCAATACGGTATAAAGATAACGGCCGGAGTGGGCGAGACGGTCGCCTCTCCTTCCCGCGAGGGAGGAGAGGAGGAAAGTCCGGACTCCGAAGGGCAGGATGGTCGCTAACAGCGACTCCGGGCGACCGGGGGAAAGTGCCACAGAAAAGACACCGCCCTCCGTGACGCGTGAGCGTCCCTGGGGAGGTAAGGGTGAAATGGCGAGGTAAGAGCTCACCGCCCCGACGGCGACGCCGGGGGCAGGGCAAACCCCATCCGGAGCAAGGCCAAACGAGCCCCATTTTGGGACGGCCCGTCCCAGGGGGCGGGTCGGCCGCTGGATCCCGGGAGCAATCCCGGGACTAGACAAATGACCGTCGCCCGCGCAAGCGGGGACAGGATCCGGCTTACGACCCGCTCCGGCCGTTTCTTTTCATAAGGGAGCAAGCCGTCGATGACGCGTTTCGCATGGTGGAAAGAGGCGCCGCCGGACGCCCGCCGAGCGCTCGTCGCCGCCTCGTCTCGGCTGGATGCTGGACTCCTTCGACGTCATGCTCTATGCCATGGTCTTGGCGGCCCTGATGTCCGATATGGGTATGGCCAAAACAATGGCGGGGTTGCTGGGCTCGTTGACCCTGGCCGCTTCGGCCGTCGGGGGCCTCGTCTTCGGCGTCCTGGCCGACCGCTTCGGGCGCCGGAAGGCCCTCATGGCCAGCATCGTCATCTATTCGATCTTCACGGCCGCCTGCGGTTTCGCCACGGGCGTCTTCATGCTGGCCGTCTTCCGAGTCTTCCTCGGTCTCGGGATGGGCGGGGAGTGGGCCAGCGGCGCATCGCTCGTCTGCGAGACCTGGCCGGCCAAACATCGCGGCAAAGCCCTGGGGATCGTCCAGAGCTCGTGGGCCGTCGGCTATGCCCTGGCGGCGGCCGTCGCGGCCGTCGTCCTGCCCGTCTGGGGTTGGCGGGGAGTCTTCTTCGTCGGCGTCCTGCCGGCCTTCTTCACCCTCTGGATCCAGAGAAGGGTCCGGGAACCCGAGATCTGGAAGACCGCCCGGGCGGCCGCGCCAAAGGTCAGGGCCGGGTTCGGCGAGATCTTCGGGCGAAAGCGGCTACGCCTGACCATCTTCGTCACCCTGATGAACGCCTGCACGATGTTCGCCTGGTGGGGATTCAACCTCTGGCTTCCGGCTTACTTGTCCATGCCTGCGGCAGAGGGCGGGATCGGCCTCTCCACCCGGACGATGTCCGGCCTGGTCATCTTCATGCAGGCCGGCATGTGGCTGGGCTACATCACCTTCGGATTCATCAGCGACCGGCTGGGGCGGAAAAGGTCCTACGTGGGCTTTCTCATCGCCGCCGCAGCCTTCATGCTCCTCTATTCGAGGACAAGGGAGCCGCTGTTGCTCCTTGTCCTGGGGCCGTTCGTGGCTTTCTTCGGCACCGGCTATTTCACCGGTTTCGGAGCCCTGACCGCGGAGATCTATCCGACGGCGGTCCGGGCCACGGCCCAGGGCATCACGTACAACACCGGCCGCATCGTCAGCGCGGCGGCCCCCTTTGTCGTCGGCTCCTTGGCCCAGACGAAGGGATTCGGATTCTCGTTCATCATGATTGCCGCGGCCTTCCTGGCGGCGGCGCTTTTCTGGGTCGGAATTCCCGAGACGGCCGGTAAACAGCTGGATTAGACGCCTTGGACTTGGAGGTGGCGATGAAAACGACAAAAGCACTCCGGTGGACCCTCGTCTTCATTTTGCTTTTCGCACCGGTCTTGACGTTCCCCGAGGATCCCCAAGCCGGCATCGTCCCCGATGGGTTCCTGGGAGTCCCCTGGGGCGCCAACACGGACCAGGTCGTCAAGGCGATGAAGGAGCGCGGCTATCGGCAGCTCAAAGGCGCCGAATCGGGCCAATTGGTCTTTAAGGGGGCTTTCGCCGGGGAGCCCTGCCAGCTGACGTTCCGTTTGCTGGCCAATGCCTTCTACAGCGCCTCGGCCAACTATTGCGCGCGCTCCGGCCATCCTGTCGCGCCGCAACAGACATTCCTGCGGATCGTCCAGGACCTGAGCGATAAATACGGCCCGCCCACGAGCCGCAGATCCGATAAGATCAAAACAAATGACGGAAAAGAGCACCCCCAGGAAGGGGCCATGTGGGATCTTGTAGACAGCAAGACATCGGACAAATACGGCCTATCGGTCGATTTCGGAGTGACCTGGTTTGCCGACGATACGGGGGACCAATATGTGGTCAATGTCTATTATCGGGCCGAGAGCCTTGGCGAGAGGCTCAAGAAGAAGGAATATTGAGCGAGGGCGGACTGGATTAGAACAAGCCGATAAACGCCTGGCGGATCAGGGTCAGAAGATTCCCGGGCCACAGCCCGAGCTGGGCGACCCCGAAGAGGCACAGAAAGATGACCAGGTAGAGGGCCGGGTTATCGCGGTCGATGGCGGGCTCAGTTTCGGTGTCCTGCATGTACATCGCGACGATGATCTTCAGGTAGTAGGCGACCGCGATGAGGCTGGCCAGGACGGCCGCCACGGCCAGGAGCACGTGCCCCTTCGCGACTGCGGCGCTGAAGATATAGAATTTTCCCAGGAAACCGGCCGTGGGGGGGATGCCGGCCAGCGACAAGAGAAAAACAGCCAGGCTCGCGGCCAGCCAGGGATGCCTGCGCCCCAAGCCGGCAAGGTCGGCGAGCGACGTCCGCTCCTCGTTCTTCCCGGATAACGCTGCCAGGACACCGAACGCCCCTGCATTCATGAACGTGTAGGCGATGATGTAGAAGACGAGGCCGGGCCCGTCTCCTGAGACGACCGCGACGAGGAGATAGCCCGAATGGGCGATGGCCGAATAGGCCAGGAGCCTTTTGACATCCTTCTGCCTCAAGGCGGCCAGATTCCCTACGAACATGGTCAGGACGGCGGCGATCGCCACGGCCTGCATGAGAAGCGTTGCCGACCCGCTGCGGCCCGGGAGGGGGGCCAGAACGCGGAAAAGAACGACCAGCCCCGCGGCCTTGGGCGCGATCGTCAGGAAGGCGGTGACGGGAGTCGGAGCGCCTTGATAGACGTCCGGCGCCCACATGTGGAAGGGGACGATGGCGATCTTGAAGAAGAGAGCGGCCACGATCAGGCCCAATCCGAACACCGAGGCAAGGGCCGGGGGTCCGGCCGGGCCGCCGGGGCCCGAGAGGCTGGCGGCAAGGCTCAGATCGCCCGTGGTCCCGAAAAGCATGGCCAGGCCGAAGACGAAAAAGGCGCCGGCAAAGCTGCCCATGAGGAAGTATTTCGCTGCCGCTTCGGAGGAGGCCCGGTCGTTCCGCCTGATGCCGGTGAGCGCGTAGGAGGCGACCGAGAGGACCTCGAGCCCGAGGAAGACGACCAGCCAGTCCGTCGACGAGACCATGATCATCAGGCCCGACACGGCCAGGAGCAGCAACCCGCAGAGCTGGCCGAGGTTGATGTCCCGGCGCGGGGCGTACTCGAGGCTCATCAGCAGGACAAATGTCGCGATCAGAACAAAGACGGCCATGAGCAGGAGGGCGAGCGGATCGAGGGCCAGCCGCCCGTCAAAATAGGCCAGCTCGAGTCCCCAGGAACGGACGACGAGGAATGCGGTGATGAAGAGAGAAATGATGGCCGCCGTTGCGGACACCTCGTGGTCCTTGCGCTTCAGGAACGCTTCAAAAAGAAGGGCCGCAAGCGCGCCGGCGACCACGGAGACGAGGGGAGCCAGGGCCATGGCTGACATGCTAGCGCTCCGGCTCCGTGACGGCCGCCGCTTGGACGGCGGTCGGCAAGGAGATGGCCGGGGTCGACGCATTGGCGGGCTTGGCCTTCGCGGCGTCGAGGTAATGGGAGACGGAGGCGTCCATCTTTCGCAGGATCGTCCCCGGGAAGAGTCCCAGGAAGACCATGAGGACGATGATCGGGATGAGGACCGCGAGCTCGCGCCGGTCGAGATCGCGCAGCCTCGTATCCTGCGGGTCCTTGAGCGGGCCGTGCATGACCCGCCGGTAGAGCCAGAGGAGATAGGCGGCCGAGAGGATGACGGTCGAAACGCCGAGGGCGGCCAGGATCCTGTTCGATTCGAAGATGCCGAAGAAGCTCAGGATCTCGCCGACGAAGCCGTTGAGCCCGGGCAGGCCGGCCGACGACAGCATCGAGACCAGGAACAGCCCGGCGAAAACGGGCATGCGGGCCGCCGTGCCGCCA
The DNA here is from genome assembly GCA_963743205.1 of Candidatus Aminicenantota bacterium. Lineage (GTDB taxonomy): Bacteria > Acidobacteriota > Aminicenantia > Aminicenantales > Saccharicenantaceae > RBG-16-66-30. The sequence goes on along the minus strand of CAVUOW010000004.1, from coordinate 446,363 downwards.
TAGTCCTTGATGAGCCGGGTGTGGGTCCTCTCGTAGAGGATGCCGACGCAGAGGAACAGGGCCCCCGTGCTCAGGCCGTGGTTGAGCATCTGGAAAAGAGCGCCCTCGGTCGCCTCGAAATTGAGGGAGAAGATGGCCAGACAGATAAGTCCCATGTGGCTGACGCTCGAATAGGCCACCAGGGACTTCATGTCCTTCTGGACGAGGGCCATCAGGCCGCCGTAGATGATCCCGATCAAGGCCAGGATCGACAGGGCCGGGGCGAAGGTGACCGCCGCCTGGGGAAAGAGAGGGATGCCGAGCCGCAAGAAGCCGTACGCGCCCATCTTCAGCAGGACCGCCGCCAGAAGGACGGAGCCTGCCGTGGGCGCTTCGACATGGGCGTCGGGGAGCCAGGTGTGGAGCGGGAAGAGGGGCACCTTGATGGCGAAAGCCAGGCCGAAAGCCAGGAAGAGCCACGTCTGCAGGCCCGGAGCGAACGATGTCGCGGCCAGGTCGGCGATCGTCAGGGAGTAGCTTCCCGTGGCCCGGAAATAGGCGGCGTGGAGGACGAAGATCGCGACGAGCATGAGCAGGCTGCCGAACATGGTGAACAGGACGAACTTCATCGTCGCGTAGATGCGCCGGCGCCCGCCCCAGATGCCGATCAGGAAGTACATCGGGATGAGCATGGCCTCCCAGAAGACGTAAAAGAGGAACAGGTTCAGCGAGACGAAGACTCCGATCATGCCGGTCTCGAGCACGAGCATGAAGATGGAGAACTCTTTGACCCTGTCGCCGACGGCCCGCCAGGAAGAGAGAAGAGCCAAGGGGGTCAGGAAAGCGGCCAGAAGGACGAGGAACAAGCTCAGGCCGTCGACGCCGACGTGATAGTCGAGGCCGCGCCCGAGCCAGGAGGCCCGTTCGACGAATTCCGGAAGCCCCGACGCGCCACTGAAGCCAAAATACAGCGCGATCGACAGGACGAATGTCAGCAGGGAGACGGCCAGGGCGGCTATCCGAATGGCCTTGATCGACCTGTCCCGGACAAAGACGATGAGGATCGCCCCGGCGAGCGGCAGAAACGTGACGAGCGAGACGAGGGGGATGCCGGCGACGAGAGCGTTCATAGCAGCAGGAACCCCAGGAAGAGGATCGCCCCCAGGAGGAAAGCCAGGGCGTAATCGCGGAGCAGGCCGCTTTGGAGGACGTTCAGGCCCTTGCCGGCCAGGCCGGCGGCGGACGCGGACCCGTTGAGAACTCCGTCGATGACCTTGAGATCCAAACGCCGATAAGTCCAATCGGCGCCGCGGACGAGAGGCCGGACCACGACGGCTTCATAGGCTTCGTCCACATGGTATTTGCCGAGAAGCAGGCGATAGAGTCCGGGGAATCGACGGGCCAAGTTCCCGGGAATCTGCGGGGATCTCCGATAGAACATGAAGGCCAACCAGATGCCCAGCAGGGCCGATAGTGTGGCGGCCAAGATGAGCAGGCCTTCGGTCGATGTCGCAAGGCGATGCGGCGCGCCGCCGAGGACGCCCTCGAGGAAACGGCCGAAGACGTTGGCCCGCTCGCCGAAAAAGACCGGCAGTCCGATAAACCCCGCCAGGGCCGAAAAAATGGCCAGGATGACCAGCGGCACGGTCATCGTCCTGGGCGGCTCGTGAACATGCACGCCGGGCGCCAGGGATGCGCGTTCCTCGCCGTAGAAGGTCATGTCTATCAGCCGGAACATGTAGAAGGCCGTCAGGATGGCCCCTGCCAGGCCGAAGGCATAGAGAGCGTAATAACCGCCGGCGAACGCGCTTGTCAGGATGGCGTCCTTCGAGAAGAATCCGGATAGGAACCGGGACCCCGGAGATCGCCAGGGCGCCGACGAGGAACACGGGGAAGGTCACGGGGAGCTTCTTCCTGAGCCCGCCCATGCGTCGCATGTCCTGCTCGCCTCCCAGGGCGTGGATGACGCTACCCGCGGCGAGAAAGAGCAGGCTCTTGAAAAAGGCGTGGGTCACCAGGTGGAACATCCCGGCGGCGTAAGCTCCGACGCCGCAGCCGATGAACATGGTGCCGATCTGCGAGATCGTCGAATAGGCCAGGACCCGTTTGATGTCGTTCTGGACGAGGGCGATGGTCGCCGCGAAAACCGCCGTGATCGCGCCCACCCAGGCGACAACCGAGGAGGCCGTGGCCGAGGCGGCGTACAGCCCGCTCAGGCGGCAGACCATGTAGACGCCGGCCGTGACCATGGTCGCGGCGTGGATCAGCGCCGAGACGGGGGTCGGGCCCTCCATGGCGTCCGGGAGCCAGACGTAAAGGGGGATCTGGGCCGATTTCCCGGTGGCGCCCACGAACAGGAGGATGGCGATCAGGGTGACGAGGGCGGGCGAAAGGACCCCCGCGCCGGGCGCCGCGTTGATGGCGCCGATATCGGCCCGGCCGACGGTCGCCAGCAGGAACAGGATGGCGATGATGAAGGCCGCGTCACCGATCCTGTTGACGACGAAGGCCTTCATGCCGGCCTTGGACGCGGCCGGACGGTCGAACCAGAAGCCGATCAGGAGATACGAGCAGAGCCCGACCCCTTCCCAGCCGACGAACATCAGGACGATGTCGGAGGCCATGACGAGGACGAGCATGAAGAAGGTGAACAGGTTGAGAAAGGCGAAATACCGGGAGTAGCCCTTGTCGCCGGCCATGTACCCGGCGGAATAGACGTGGATGAGGAAGCCGACGCCGGTGACGACGAGGGCCATGACCACCGAGAGCTGGTCGAGCTGGAACGAAATCGATGACGAGAATAATCCGCTCGAGATCCAGGGGATAAGCGTTTTGTCGAGCCCTGAAGCTCCCTGACCCGGATGAGCCAGGCGAAGAAAGGCGGTCATCGAAAGGACGAGCGCGGCGAATACAGCCAGCGAGGCCTGGAACGCGATCCAAGCCCGGGAGAACCTCCGGCCGAAGATCAGGAGCACCAAGGCGCTCGCCCCGGGGATGAGCGGGATGAGCCAGAAGAGTTCGGCCATGCTATCCCTTCAGGTCCTTGAGGTCGTCGGTCCGGATGGACTTCCTCTGGCGGAAGACGAGGACGATGATGGCCAGCCCGATGACGGCTTCCGCCGCCGCCACGGTGATGACGAAGAGCACGAGGGCCTGACCGTCCGCCGTGCCCGAGGCCTTGCTCAGGGCCAGGACGGCCAGATTGCCGGCGTTGAGCATGATTTCAACGGCCATGAACTGGGTCAATAGATCCTTCTTGACGAAGAACGCGATGATGCCGAGGACGAAGAGAACGGCGGCCAAGACAAAGAAGGCGGCGGGAGGGATCACTCGCCCTCCTTTTTGCCGGCCAGGGCCAAAGCCCCGACCAGGGCCGCCAGGATGAGAAGAGAGCTGATCTCGAAGGCGTAGAGATAGTCCGAAAAGAGCAGCCGGCCGAGATGGGCGATATCCCCGCCCGGCGGAGCGGCCCCGGCGCTGACGATCCCCAACGCCCGCATTCCCGCGAGAATGAGCTCGACCAAGAGGATCACCGCCAGCGCGGCGACCAGGACGACCCTGATGCGTTTTCGTTCCGGCGGCTCGGGTCGGCGCAGGTTGAACATCATGATGGCGAAAAGGAACAGGACCATGATGGCCCCGGCATAAACCAGGACCTGGACCGCCGCGGCGAAGGGAGCATCGAGAAGTCCGAAAATCCCGCCCAGACAGGCGAACGCGAGGACCAGGAACAGGGCGCTATGGGCCTGATTGCGCGAGACGGTCATGGCCACGACCGCGCCGACGCACAGGACAGAGAGAATGACGAAGATGACTAGGGCCATGGAATTTCCCCCTATATTTAGTTTTCCCGGCGGCCAAAGTCAAGCCGGAAGATGGGGGAGAAGGGGACCGGTCAAACGGCGAAGCGGAAATTGATAATGTCGCCGTCCCGGACGGGATAAGTCTTGCCCTCCAGGCGGAGGGTCCCGTCGGTGCGGCAGCCGGCGATGTCGCCGTGGACGATAAAATGCTCGTACGAGACGACTTCGGCCCGGATGAAACCGCGTTCGATATCGGAGTGGATGACCCCCGCGGCTCGGGTGGCCACCGTCCCGTCGCTGACGGTCCAGGCCTTGACCTCGTCGCTGCCGACCGTGAAGAAGGAGATGAGGCCCATCATCCGGTAGGCCGTGGCGATGAGGCGGTCGAGGGCGGAGCTCCCGATGCCGAAATCGGACCTGAACTGCGGCGCGTCCTGCTCGGGGAGCTGGCGGATCTCGCTCTCGAGCCGGGCGCAAAGGCCGACCGCCGCGGACCGCCCTCCGAGGCCCAATCGACGAAGGGCGCGAGGATCTCGGGCTCGCGGCGGATCTCGTCCTCGTCAAGGTTGACGACGGCAATGATGGGTTTGCGGGTCAGGAAGCGAAAGCCGCGGAGAAGCGTCTCCTCATCCTCCGACAGGTCGACGCGGCGGAGCGGCGTCTCGGCGTCGAGCGAGGCCTTGCACTTCTCGAGGGCGGCGAGCTCCCGGACGTCGCGGTCGCTCTTCTTGGCCGCGATCTGCTTCCGGAGCCGGTCGCTCCGGCTCTCGACGATGGCCAGGTCGCTCAGGAGGAATTCGGTCTCGAGGGCGGCCAGATCGCGCCGAGCGTCGATCGAATCCCGCGGATGCGGCACAGCCGGGTCGCGGAACGACCGGACGACCGCGAGGAGGGCATCGGCCGTCCTGAGCTTGCCCAGGAACTGCTCGCTGAAGGTCGTCTGTTTCGGGTCCCCGGTCGAGATCCCTTGCAGCTCGACGAATTCGATGGACGCGGCTGTTTTCTTTTTGGGCTTGAAGATCGCGGCCAGTTTCTCGAGGCGCGGGTCCGGGACCTTGACCACGGCGATGGGATCGGCCCCCTTGGATGCGGCCGTCTCGGTGGAGGCGCCGGTCAGGGCCGAAAAGAGCGAGCTCTTCCCTGACTGGGGCAGGCCGACGATGCAGATCTTCACGTTCGTTTTCCTTCGGGGGATTGACCGGACGAAGAAATAAAAAGATATTATAGTGAATTCGGGGCCGCGGTTCAAGAAGCGTTGACAACGCAGGCCGATTTGATATAATGACGCCTGTACCGCGGGGTAGAGCAGCCTGGTAGCTCGTCGGGCTCATAACCCGGAGGTCGTTGGTTCAAATCCAACCCCCGCTACCATCCGAGATCAGCGTTTTCCCTATATGAACGAGGCTTTGGCCTCGTTTTTTATCTTGCGGCTTTCCGATCCCGCCTGATCAGAGTCATCAATGAGCACGAGGGTCGCCGGCCTGAAGTCCGCGGGCTAATTCGTTCCCACGCCGTCCCAGCAGAACGTGCAGAGCTTTTCCTTGGGCAAGCCGATCGCGGTGACCAGGTCCTCCAACCTTTGATAGCGGAGCGTTGTCAATCCGAGCGTTTGCGAGATCCAGCCGACCATGGCGTCGTGCTTTTTCGTGCCTGAACGGACATAGGCATCGAAATCGCGGAATTCCGGCCCTTCGAGCGCCGCAATGGCCCGGCGGGCGGCCAGATCGAGCTCGGAGCGCGACCGGGAGAAGTTCAGGTACTTGCAGCCGAAGGTGAGCGGCGGGCAGGCCGGCCGCATATGGACCTCGACCGCGCCGGATTCATAGAGGCGCTGGATCGTGTCCTTGAGCTGGGTGCCGCGGACGATCGAATCCTCGCAGAACAGGAGCTTGTGCCCCTGGATGATCTCGCGGATGGGGATGAGCTTCATCCGGGCCACCTGGTCGCGGATGTCCTGGTGCTGGGGCATGAAGCTCCGGGCCCAGGTCGGCGTGTACTTGACGAAGGGACGCCGGAAGGGGAGCCCGGCTTCGGCCGCATAGCCGAGCCCATGGCCGATGCCGGAATCCGGGATGCCGGCGACGAGATCGATCTTGACGTTGTCGTTCCGGGCCAGGAGCGCCCCGCAACGGTTGCGCACGGTCTCCACGTTGATCCCCTCGTAGCTCGAGGCGGGATAACCGTAGTAGACCCAGAGGAAAGAGCAGATCTGGAGCTTCTTGGCAGGAGGGACGAGCGTTTCGGCCCCCTCCGGCGTGATGCGGACGATCTCGCCCGGGCCGAGATACCGGTCGATCTCGTAGCCGAGATTGGGGAAAGCGCACGTTTCCATGGACGCGGCGAACGACCCCGGCTTTTTCCCCAGGACGATGGGCGTCCGGCCGAACTTGTCCCGGGCAGCCAGGACGGCCCCGTCGGTCAGGATGAGGATGGACGAGGACCCTTCGATGAATTCCCAGACAGCCCGGATGCCGTCCTCGAAAGTGTCCTCCCGGTTGATCATGGCCGCGATAAGCTCCGTCGGATTGATCTCGCCGCCGCGCATCTCCGAGAAATGGAGACACTTGCCGCGGAAGGCCCGATCGACGAGATCTTCGATGTTCTTGATAACGCCCACCGTGGCGATCGCATAGTGTCCGAGGTGGGACCGGATGAGGAGGGGCTGGTCCTCGTAATCGCTGATGACGCCGATGCCCCGCGAGCCGTGGAGCTTGCCGACGTCGTCGCCGAATTTCGAGCGGAATTGGGCGTTCTCGATGTTGTGGATGTAGCGGACGATGCTCGCGCCGTTGCCGGCGGCCAGGCCGCCGCGCTTGGTGCCCAGGTGGGAGTGGTAATCCGTGCCGTAATAAAGGTCCTCGACGATATCGTCCTTGCCGACGACTCCGAATAGACCGCCCATGGCCGTCCTCCTAGCGAATATTGGCGCATCATAACATCACGTCCCTGGGGTTTCAATCCCAATCGGAGCCAAACTGTGATAAAATCACGGGAAGCCGATATTAGGAGGACGACATGTTCAAAGCCGCGACGTACATCGAAAGACGAAAGCTCCTGAGAAAGTCCGTGGGGTCGGGCCTGATGCTATTCCTGGCGAACGAAGAGAGCCCGATGAACTACACGGCCAATACATTCCACTATCGTCAGGACAGCTCGTTCCTGTATTTCTTCGGCCTCTCATCGCCGGGGCTGGCCGCGATCGTCGACGCGGATGCGGACACGGACACCCTCTACGGCGACGACATCGGCATCGAGGACATCATCTGGGAGGGCGAACTGCCCAAGATCAAGGACAGGGCCCTGGAAGTCGGCGTCCGCCGCAGCGCGCCTCGGGCGGCGTTCGGCGAGACCGTGCGCCAGGCGCTGGCCGATGGCCGTCCCGTCCATTATCTCCCGCCATACCGGTCCGACAAAGCCATCGTTCTGAGCGATCTTCTCGGCATCCCGATCAAGGACCTCAAAGCCAAGGCCTCGCCGGCCTTCATCAAGGCCTCGGTCGACCAGCGGATCATCAAGTCCAAGGAGGAGATCCGGGAGATCGAGTCGGCCGTGGCCATCAGCCGGGAAATGTACCTGGCCGCCATGAAATCGGCCAAGCCCGGCCGCTACGAATACCAGGTCTCCGGCGTCATGGAGGGGATCGCCCTGGCCTACGGCATGCATCTGGCGTTCCCGCCCATCGTCACCGTCAACGGCCAGATCTTCCACATGCATTCCCACGACAACCTGCTCGCCCGGGGCCGGCTCCTGGTCTGCGACTGCGGCGCGGAAGCCCCGAGCGGCTACGCCTCCGACATCACCCGGTCCGTGCCCGTCGGCGGCCGTTTCAACGCCCGGCAGAAGGCCATCTATGAGATCGTCCTGGCCGGACAGCAGTCGGCCATCAAGTCCGTCAAGCCCGGCGTCAACTTCAAGGACATCCATCTCCAGACGGCCCGGGTCATGACCGACGGCCTGAAGGATCTCGGACTGATGAAGGGCGACACCGCCGAGGCCGTCGCGGCCGGCGCCCACGCCCTCTTCTTCCCCCACGGCCTCGGCCACAACATCGGCCTCGACGTCCACGACATGGAGGATTACGGCGAGAACAATGTCGGCTACGGCGAGAAGGTCGAGCGCAGTTCCCAGTTCGGGCTGGCCTACCTGCGCATGGCCCGCGTTCTGCGGCCCGGCCACGTCATGACCGTCGAACCGGGGATCTATTTCATCCCCGCCCTGTTCGATCTGTGGCGGAAGGAAAAGAAGCATCGGGAATTCATCGTCTATGACGCCGTCGAGAAGTTCCTCGACTTCGGCGGGGCCCGGATCGAGGACGACGTCCTGGTCACGGAGAAGGGCCACAAGGTCCTCGGGCCGCCCATCCCCAAGACCGTCGCCGAGGTCGAAAAGGCCTGCCGGGCTTGAGGATCGCGCTCGTCCAGCAGCAAGCCACGGGCGACCCCGCGGGGAACAGGGCCCGGGGCGAAGCCGCCTTTCTTGAGGCAGCCCGGAATGGGGCCGACCTTGTCGCCTTCGCCGAACTGGCCTTTACCCGCTTCTATCCCCAGGCCCCGGCAACGGCCGACAGCCCGGCTCTCGCCGAGACGATCCCCGGCCCGACCACCGATCTTTTCTGCGGCCTGGCGCGCGAAACGGGGACGGTCGCGGTGCTCAACCTCTTCGAGCGCGCCGGGGACCGGACCTACGATTCTTCGCCGGTCATCGATGCCGACGGGACGATCCTCGGCGTCACCCGCATGGTCCACATCATGGAAGGCCCCGGGTTCCACGAACGCGGCTATTACGCGCCCGGCGACCGGGAGAGATTCGTCTTTTCCACGGCGGCCGGCCAAATCGGCGTGGCCATCTGCTACGACCGTCATTTCCCCGAATATATGAGGGGTCTGCGCCTGGCCGGCGCCGAGCTCGTTGTCGTGCCCCAAGCCGGGACGGCGGGGGAGTGGACCGAAGGGATCTTCGAAGCCGAGCTCCAGGTGGCCGCCTTCCAGAACGGCTACTATGCCGCCCTCGTCAACCGGGTCGGGCGCGAAGAGGGACTCGAGTTCGCCGGCGAATCCTTCGTCGTCGACCCCGACGGCCGGGTCATCGCCCGGGCGCCGGGCGGTCTCGACCGGATCCTCTATGCCGATTGCGATTTCGCCAAGAACGCGGCCTCCCACGCCGCGCGCCATTTTCTTGGGGACCGCAGGCCCGGGGTCTACGGGGCGATGGGACTCAGCGGCGCCGGCCGGAAGGACCGCTGATGCCGCGCTGGTACGTCGTCAATACGAGGCCCAAGAAGGAAAACCAGGTCGAGCGCCTGTTCACCGAGGGCGGCTTCACGATCTATTGCCCCAAGTACGTCCGGGAGAAGCGGATCGTCCCCTTTTTCCCGGGCTATGCGTTTCTCCAGTTCGAATTCCCGGACCAGTTCCAGATGGTCAAGTACACCCGCGGCGTCAAGCGCGTCGTCGGTAACGACGCCGGCCCCACGCCCATCCCGACCGAGATCGTCGAGGGCATCAAGTCCCGGGAGCGGGACGGGCTCGTCGTCTTCGAGAGATACGGCCAGGAACCGGCGGTCGGGGACGAGATCGAAGTCGTCGAGGGCCCGCTCAAGGGCCTCAAGGGCATCTTCCGCAAAGAGGTCGGCGACAGCGAGCGGGTGATGATCCTCCTGAACTACGTCTCCTACCAGGGCATGCTGCTCATCGAAAAGGACAAGCTCAAGAAGATCTAGGCGGCCTATTTCCGGGCCTTCAGCGCGTCGAGGAAGGGCTGCTTGAGACTGTTCGAGGAGAAATAAACCACGCCGTCGGCCTTGAGGGCCTTGCTCGTCCGCATCTGTTCGATCATCCCCTCGGGCGTGTTCTGATTGTGCGAGGTGCCGATGCCGATCCCGGGGCAGACGAGCGTCTTCCCTTTGCCGAAGCCGACCGCTTCGCGCGTGAGCGTCTCGTAGAGCTTGCCGTCGTTCGTGTAGATCATCGGGTTAAGCATGTCGACCAGACCTTCGCGGCCCCACTCGGCCCAATCCTGGCCGATCATGACCCGGGCGTTGACGGCATCCGGGAAGACGGCGGCGCTGATCTTGACCTTGCGGCCCGTCGTCTTGAGCGCGTCCCTGAGCTCCCGGATGAAGACGGTGACCCGGTCCGTGTTCCAGCGGAGCCACACGTTCCAGGCCGGGTTGCCGGTGTCCCGGGCCTTGACGGCGGCCATGTCGATGCCCGTGTCCGCATTGAACAGCTTGAGGGTCTCCGCGTCGAAGCTGAAGAACGGCTCGGTCGGCTCACAGGGGTAGCGGATATAATCGAGGTGGACCCAGCCGACGTCATATTTAAGGACGACTTCGAGCATCAGGCTGATCTCATAGGCCCGAGCAGCCGGAAGGGCGGGATTGACGGCGGCGACCATCTCCCGCTTGGGGGACGTGATCAGCCATTCGGGATGCTCGCGGACCTGGCCCAGGATGGAGGATTCGGGGAAGACGCAGAACCAGGGGTGGACCTCCATCTTTCTTTTTTTCGCCTCGGCGAGGAAGGTCCCGAAGAAGTCCCAGTTGTAGGCCGCGTCGCGAACGCCGATCTCGCTCGCGTAGTAGACGTGTCCCGAGGTGTTCTTCACCAGCATGATCAGCGTATTGATGCCCGCCTTGGCATATTCATCGAGGGTCGTCCGCATCTTTTCGACGGCCGCGTCCTTATCGGGGCCGAAGAAGCCGGGATGCATCCAGACGCCGCGCACGGGCATCGCCAGTGACGATTCGGCCGCGCCGCCCGAGCAGGCGGGCGCGACGGCCAGAACGAGGGTCACGAGAAAGAAGGACAGGACGGCGAGGGCTCGGGATCTCATCGAAGGCCTCCTTGGCGCGATTTTCCGGACGGACCCGGGGAGACGGCCAGCCCTGGTATAGCAAATGAATGCCGGTCGAGTCAAAGCGCGGCGAAAGGAGTTCCTTAGCGGCGGGGTTTGCCGTGGCCGCCGCCGCCCGGCGTCTCGATCCTGAGACGATCGCCGGGCCCGAGCTTGACGTGGACCTTCGAGCCGACGACCTTTGTCCGGCCCTGAGAAATGATCGTGTTCCGGCCCTTCGCTCCGGGGCCGCCGCCTTGCTGGCCATAAGGGGAGAAACGACGTCTCTCGGAGATGACGGTCAAGTCGACCGGCACCCGGAACTCGTACTCGCGGAGGATGCCCTCGCCGCCCGGCCGGGCCCCGCGGCCGCCCGACCCTTTTCTCAGACGGTAGGATCGGATCTTGAGCGGCAGGGTGTTCTCGAGGGCTTCGACCGGTGTGTTGAGCGAGTTGGTCATGTGGGTATGGACGCCGTCGAGCCCTGCGGCTTCCGAGCCCGCGCCCATGCCGCCGCCGATCGTCTCGTAGTAGGCGAAATGCCTTTTCTTTTCGGGGTCGTAGCCGCCGAAGGCGATGTTGTTCATCGTCCCCTGGCTGGCGGCGGGAATGCGGCCGGGGAGGGCCTTGGCCAGGGCGCCGAGCAGGACGTCGACGATGCGCTGGGAGGTTTCGACGTTGCCTCCGGCGCAGGCGGCCGGGAATTCGGCGTTGACGATGGAGCCCTTGGGCGCACGGATCTCGAGCGGCCGCATCAGGCCGGTATTGAAGGGGATGTCCTCCTCGACGAGAGAGCGGAAAACGTAGAGCACGGCCGAGCACGTGACGGCGAAATTGGCGTTGACCCCGCCCGACGTTTGCGGCGCGGAGCCGGCGAAGTCGACGACCGCCCGATCGCCCCGGACCGTGATACGGACCGCGATCCGGATCGGCCGGTCCGAGATGCCGTCATCGTCGAGCTGGTCGGCGAACGCATATTCGCCGTCGGGGACCTCGCGGAGCGTCTGGCGCAAGAACTTTTCCGAATAGTCCTGGATGAGTCCGGCGTAGAGGCGGACTTTTCCGGCGCCGAAGCGGCCGACCGCCTCCTCGAGCCTGGCCCGGCCGATCTCGTTGGCCGCGACCTGGGCCAGGAGGTCGCCGCGACGCTCGTCCGGGGTCCTGACATTGGCCAGAAGGAGGTCAAAGACGTCCTTGTTCAGCCGGCCGCGCGAATAGAGCTTGAGAGGCGGGATGATCAGGCCTTCCTGGAAGAGCTCGGTCGCCAGAGGCATGGATCCCGGGGTCATGCCGCCGACATCGGAATGATGGGCCCGGTTGGCCACGAAAAAGGCCAGCCGGCCGCCAAGGAAGATGGGCGAGATGCAGGTGATGTCGGGCAGGTGAGTCCCGCCCCGATAGGGGTCGTTGAGGATGACCAGGTCGCCCTTTTCGAAGGTGACGGAGTCGAGCGCGGCCCGGACGGAGAGGGGCATGGCCCCGAGGTGGACGGGGATGTGCGAGCCCTGGGCCAATGTCCCGCCGTCCCGGTTGAAGAGGGCGCAGGAAAAGTCCTTGCGCTCCTTGATGTTGGGCGAAAGGGCGGTCCGGCCGAGGACGGCGGCCATCTCCTCGGAAATGGCCACGAAGACGTTCTTGAAGAGCTCGAGCTCGATCGGGTCGACCTTCTTCATCGGGAGCCCGCCTTGCGGATAACGAGATTGAGATAGGGGTCGACGGCGGCTCTGTAGCCCGGAGGCAGGAAGGCCGTCGATTCCGGGTCGATGATGAGGGCCGGCCCCGGGAGGACATTGCCTGGCCTAAGCTTTGACCTGTCGTAGACCGACCCTTCGCGGACGGTCCGACCGGAGTGGATCGCCTGTGTCTTGACGAGCGCCCGGGGGTCCAACGATGCGGCCCTCGGCTCGCGCCGGAGAGGGATCTTCGGGGTCACGGCCACGGCCTTGATCCGGAGATTGACGATCTCGACCGGCCGGCGGTCGTGCCGGTAAGAATAGAGGCGCTTGTGGAGCCGGTGGAAGCTTTCGAGGAAGGCCTGCCCGAGAGTCCGTGCTTTCCGGTATGGGACATCGATCTCGTAGGACTGCCCGGCGTAGCGGCAATCGAGCGAACGTTCGAGAACGATAGCTGATGCCAGGCCGTCTTCGGCCATGTCCCGGCGCGCTCTCTCTTCGAGCTTCCGGAATTCCGATTCGAGCTGGGATAAGCTGATCTGGGCCTCCGTTCTCATGAGGGATTTGGCATAATCCTTGACCGGGTCCGACACGAGCAGGCCGAAGGCCGAGAGGACCCCGGCGTTGCGCGGCACGAGGACCGTGGGCATGCCCAAGTGGGCGGCCATCTCGACCGCATGCATGCCGCCGGCCCCGCCGAAAGAGAAGAGGGCGAAAGAGCGCGGATCGATGCCTCGCTCGACAGAGATGACCCGGATGGCCTTCTCCATGTTGGCGTTGGCGATGGCCACGATGCCGAGGGCCGTCTCGATCGCCGACTTCCCGATCTCCCGGCCCAGCCGGGATACGGCATCAAGGCTCCGTTCGGAAAAGATCCTCATTTTGCCGCCCAGGAAGAAATCCGGGTCCAGGCGGCCGAGGCAGAGGTTGGCGTCGGTAACGGTCGGGAGCTCGCCTTTGCCGTAGCAGGCCGGCCCGGGATCGGCGCCCGCGCTCTGAGGTCCGACCCGAAGCGAGCCGCCGCGATCGACGTGGGCGATGGAGCCGCCTCCCGCTCCGACCGAGTGGATGTCGATGATGGGCAGCCGAATGGGGAAGTCGCCGACCCGGCTCTCGTGCGTCCGCCGAATGCCCCCTTCGATGAGGGACACGTCGGTCGAGGTGCCGCCCATGTCGAAACTGACCACGTTGGGGAAGCCGGCCGCCTTGGCCAGAATGCGGGCCCCGACGACCCCTCCGGCCGGTCCCGAAAGGGCTGTCCGGATCGGCTCGACCCGGGCCCGGGGGGTGGAAATGTAGCCTTCGTTCGATTGCATGATGCGCAGGTCGGCCCGGCCGAGGCGGCGGTCAAGCTCGCCGAGATAGCGGTCCATGACCGGCATGAGATAAGCGTTGACGGCCGTCGTCGAAGTCCGCTCGAACTCGCGATGCTCGGGCAGGAGCCGGTTCGAGATGGTGAAGAGGAGGCCCGACCGTTCGAGCTCCCGCGCCACGATCTCCTCGTTCTTGGGATTGGCGTAGGAATGGAGGAGACAAACGGCAACCGCCTCGGCGCCCGTTTTTTTTATCTTCCGGACGATCCGACGGACCTCGGCCCGGCCGACCGGCTGCTCCACGCGCCCGGAGGCCAGGGTCCTTTCCTTCAGCCCGAATCTGAGAGCGGCCGGGATAAGCTCGAACCGGCTTTCGGGTTGAAGCGCATAAAGATTCCGACGGGTCTGCCGGCCGATGGCCAGGACGTCCTCGAATCCCGCTGTCGTGATCAGGGCGATGCGGCCGCCTTTGCGCTGGAGGAGGGCATTGGTGGCCACGGTCGTGCCGTGGACGATGAATGCGGCGGGGGAGTCCTCCAGGATATCGCGGACGCCTTCGAAGATGGCCAGCGACGGGTCCTGCGGAGTCGAAAGGACTTTCCTGTTGACGAGCCGGCCGTCCCGCCGGATGACAAAGTCCGTAAACGTCCCGCCGGTATCCACCCCGATGCGGATTGAGCCGGAATCCTTTTGGCGTCCCATGGTCGAGGAGGTATTAGACAGTTAACGCGGGAGCCAAGTCAAGCTGGCGAAGTCCGGGGAGCAGGGGTCTCTTAGTGACAGGTGTGAGGCGGTGAGGATGGCGACATCGAAGGACCCGGCGAGCATCTGATAGAGGAACGTCGTACCAGAGCGGTGGAGTCCGAGGATGAAGACCGGCTTGGCCGTGACTTGACCCAGGTCGGCATGAGCGAGGTCGTTGAGAAACCGGCGCCGATCGAAGTACCTAATGGACATCGTGTTCGATGGGGAGCTGCCGGCCCCGGCACTCGACCGTTTTGGTGATAAAGCGCGCCCGGTACGCCGCGGCAACCAGCCCGATACCCAGGACCGCCCCCGCGGGCGCAAGAACAGCCGGCCATGGGGTCTTTTTCATCTCGGCCCGGAGGATCGCCTGAAAGAGGATGACCAGGCCGAGTTGGGCCAATGACCACACCCTGAGGCTCAAGCCTAAGATCGGCTTGTTCCCGAAGGGGCCGAGGAACGAGATCGCCGTCGCCAGGACCGGCCAGACCCCGACGAGGAAAAGGGCACTGGCCTCGAGGATATAGGAGCGAAAGCCGAGCCTGAGACTTGCCCCCGCCGAAGCGAGACGGCGGGTCCAGCCTCGAAATGTCTCGCCGAGGCCGCCGAAGTCGTAGCTCTCATAGGCCGAGGTCACGGGCAGGAAGGTGGCGCGCACGCCGTTCGCTTTCGAGTGGACCGCCAGAGCGGTATCTTCGCCGACGAAACCGGCGACGGCGCGGTGCCCACCGACCGCAAAGTACGTTTGTCGCTTGAAAAGTATGAACTGGCCGTTCATCCAAGCGGCCGGGGAGCCGGGTTCGTTGATCAGCCGCCAGGGGAAAGCGAGAAAGATGGCCGGGTAGATCACGGCCTCGAGGACCTCCCCCCAAATGCCGGGGATGATGCTGACGCCGGTCATGGACAACGCTTCCAAGTCATGGCGTTGGATGAAGCCCAGGGCCCGCCTCAGGGTGTCCTGTTTCACTCGCGTATCGGAGTCGACGAACAGAAGCCATTCCCCCCGGGCCAACCCAGCGCCGAGCCATAAAGCCCTGGACTTGCCCCAAACCCAATCAACGCCTTCTTCGGCCGGTTCGTCGCCAAGCAGGGAGATACGGATATCGATACCGGCTCCGCATCGGGCGGCGACCGCGCGGGCTGTCTCGACCGTGCGGTCCGTCGAACAGTCGTCGACCACGATGATCTCGAAGCGGGGGTAATCCAAGGCCAGGAGCGATTCGAGACAAGCGCCGATGTGGGACGCCGCGTTACGGGCCGGGACGACGATCGTCACAAAGGGATAGTCCGCAAGGTCTGCGAATGGCGGCAGCCCCCGAAATTCCCGACAGGCCTTGAGCCCCCGGGACCTGGCGAAAAAGCCCATGACTACGGCCAGGGTCACGACCGTCCCGGCCAAGGCGGCGAAACCCCCTATGAGATCGCCTCTCACTCCCACCTCGAGTCCGTACAGAACAGATAGCCGCACTATAGACGAAAGGGGGTCCGGATTCAAACCGCGGGGGGATTGCGAAGGTCGGCCTAATGGCAGGTGCTGCAGGACTTGCTCGAGCAGCTGTGGCAGCTCGAAGAGGAGGCTTTGATGCGGCTGGAGCCGCCGCCGATGCCGAAACACGAGATCATCTTCCGGACGTCGCCCGACCCGCACTCGGCGCAGACAACGTCCTTCTCTTTGCCTGCGGTCACGAGGCTTTCGAACCTCTTGCCGCACTTCTGACACGCGAATTCATATAACGGCATAACATAGCCAGTTTACAGGAACCGGACCGAAGCGTCTATTTGACGAGCGCGATCGCCTCGATCTCCACCTTGACGTCGCGCGGCAGCCGGGCCACCTGGACCGCGGCCCGGGCCGGGTTCGGGACCTTGAAGAACTCGGCATAAACCGCGTTCATCTTGGCGAAATCGTTCATGTCGCTCAGGAAGACCGTCGTCTTGACGACGTCGTCGTAGGACGAGCCGGCCGCTTCGAGGACGGCCCCGACGTTCTTGAGGACCTGGCGGGTCTGGTCCTCGATCGTGCCCGTGTTCAGATCGCCTGTGGCCGGGTCGATGGGGATCTGACCCGAACAGAAAACGAAGCCGTTGGCGATGATGCCTTGGGAATAGGGGCCGATGGCCTTCGGCGCCTTGTCGGTCTGGACCTGCTTCTTCATACTCTTGCTCCTTCCGATGCCGGCGAAGGCCCGGGACGCGAAAGCGCCCGCGAGCCCCAATGCGGCAAGAAACCTTCGTCTCTTCACGTTCGCTGCTCCGACGATAAGAGGAGGATGCTCCTCGTTTTAGGCCGACAGGCCGTCGATGACCGCCGTCAGGAACTTCCAGAACTTCTCGACCGACCCGATGTGGACGTGCTCTTCGGGCGAGTGCGGATTCTTCATGGTCGGCCCGAACGAGATCATATCCATCCCGGGGAACTTCTCGCCGATGATGCCGCACTCGAGGCCGGCGTGGATGGCCACGACCTCGGCTTCCTTGCCGAAGGTCTTGACGTAGAGCTCTTTCAGCTTCTTGAGAAGAGGGGAGTCGAGGTTGGGCATCCAGCCGGGGTAGCCGTTGTCGAACCCGGCCTTCGCGCCGGCCAGGGCGCAAACGGACTTGATGACATCGCGGGTGGCCGCGAGGGCCGAGGCGACCGAGCTCCGCGTGCTGCAAAGGACGGTGAACTCCTTCTTGCCGGTCTTAACGATGGCCAGGTTGGTCGAAGTCTCGACCAGGCCGGCGATCTCGGGGTGCATGGCGATGACGCCGTGCGGGATGGTCATGAGGAAATCGATCAGCGTGTGCTGGCAGTCCTGGGTCAGGGCGAAATCCTTGCCGGCCGCCGCTCCCATCGTGAAGGCCGCGCCGGGCTCAACAGCCTTGTACTCGATCTTGATCTTGTCGAACGCCTTCGTGATCGCCGTGGTCAGCGACCGGACCTGGAGGGGCGGGCAAGCCAGCACGGCGACGGCCTCTCGGGGAATGGCGTTATGCTTGCTGCCGCCCTCGATGCTGACGACCTCGAACTTGGCTGTCGCCTGCGCCTGGTCGAGTGCGCGGGCCAGGAGCTTGATGGCGTTGCCGCGGCCCTGGTTGATGTCGATACCGGAATGGCCGCCGCGGAGACCGTGGACGTGGAGCTTGTAGAGGTTCTTCGAGGCCGCCTTTTTCCGTTCGAGCGGCAGGACCAGGGTCGAATCAGCCCCTCCGGCGCAGCCGATGGTAAAGATGCCCTCGTCCTCGCTGTCAAGGTTGAGCAGCATCTTGCCCTTAAGGAAGCCCTTCTGGATCTTGTTGGCCCCGGTCAGGCCGGTCTCTTCGTCGACCGTGAAGAGGAACTCGAGAGGGCCGTGGACAAGGGTCTTGTCCTCCATGACGGCCAGGGCCGAAGCCAGGCCGATGCCGTTGTCTGCCCCGAGCGTCGTGCCCTGGGCATAGACCCAGTCGCCCTTGATCTCGGGCTGGATCGGGTCCTTGCAGAAGTCATGGACCTTGTCGGAGTTCTTCTCGCAGACCATGTCCAGATGGCCCTGCAGGATGGCGCCGACGGCCCCTTGGCGTCCGGCGGTGGCCGGCTTGCTGACGAGGACGTTGCCGACCTTGTCGCGCTTGCCGGGGAGGCCGAGCGAAGCGGCGACCGATAGGACATAGTCCCCAAGGGCCTTTTCGCTGCCCGAGCAGTGGGGAATGGTCAGGATCTTGGCGAAATGCTTCCAGAGAAGCCGGGGATTGAGCTCGTTGAGAGACGAAGCCATGTTGTTCTCCTTTGGGACGGGTTGCCGAGACCCGCATGATGCCACAAATATCCGATGGATTCAAGCCGTCCTCCAGGGGTATAATCGAGGCGATGAGAGCCTTGGCACGATCCCTTATCACGCTTTGCCTGGCCGCCGGGACCCTTGGTGCGGCCCCGCGTCCGGGGAAGATCCGCATCATGGCCACGGTCTTTCCGCTCCGGGAATTCGCCGCAGCGGTGGCCGGAGAGCGGGGGGAGACGACGCTGCTGCTCCCGCCGGGTGCCGGGGTCCACACCTGGCAGCCCCGGCCCGAAGACATCGTCCGGCTTTCCGCATGCGATCTCCTTGTTTACATCGGCTCCGGCCTCGAGCCGTGGCTCCCCGACATGCTCAAGGCTTTTCCCCCGGGACGCATCCGGACGCTCGAGGCGGCGGCGGGCCTGGCCGTCGCTGGCGCCGATGAAGACGAGGAACCCGGCCGGGAACACGCCCATGGCACACTCGATCCTCACGTCTGGCTCGATTTTGCCCTCGACCAGCACATCGTCGATCGGATCGCGGCCGAGCTCACCCGGCTCGATCCCGCCGGCGGTCCCGAGTTCACTGCGAACGCCGGACGGTTGAACGACCGCCTGAAGAAGCTGGACGCCGAATTCCTGGCCGGCCTGGCCGGCTGCCGCGGCAAGGATATCGTCCTGGCCGGCCATGGCGCTTTCGGGTATCTGGCCCGCCGATACGGCCTCGTCCAGACCGCCCTTTATGGGCTCAGCCCGGACGCCCAGCCGAAGCCGAGAGACCTCATGAAGGCCGTCGATTTCTGCCGGCGCAAAGGCATCAAGACGATCTTTTTCGAGAATTCCGTCCCGCCCGACCTCTCCAGAACACTGGCCCGGGAGATCGGGGGCCGCGTCCTGGCCCTCCAGGCCGGCCATAATCTCACTCGCGATCAGCAGGCCAAAGGAGTCGGCTTCTTCGAGCTCATGGAAGGGAACTTGGCCGCCCTTAAAGACGGGCTTGGGTGCCGGTGAGACCATGAGCCTTGTCGTTCTCCGGAACGTCTCTTTTGCCTATGACGGAACGCCCGTCCTGGTCGACATCGATCTCGTCATCGAAGAGGGCGATTTCCTGGCCATTATCGGGCCCAACGGGTCGGGCAAAACGACGCTGGTCAAGATCATTCTTGGCCTCCTCCGCCCCACGGCGGGCCGGGTCGAGATCTTCGGCAAGCCCCCGGCGCAATTTTCAAATTGGGACAAGATCGGCTATGTCCCCCAGAAAGCGACCCATATCGACCCGTTCTTCCCCGCCTCGGTCGACGAGGTCGTCGGCATGGCCCTCATGTCCAGCCGCCGGAAGGGGAGCGCCAAGGGCCGGGAGGCCCGGGCCAGGGTGCGCCGGGCGCTCGAAGTCGTCGGCATGGCCGAGTTCGGCCGGGAGCCGATCGGCCGGCTTTCCGGCGGCCAACAGCAGCGCGTCTTCATCGCCCGGGCTCTCGTCACGTCCCCCCGGGTCATCTTCCTCGACGAGCCGACGACCGGGGTCGACGCCGAGACGCAGACCGCCTTTTACGACATGCTCGACCGCTTGAACCGGAGCGAGGGCTTGACCATCGTCCTGGTCACCCATGATATCGGCGTCGTCAACAAGCACGTCAACCGCGTCGCCTGTCTCAACCAGAAGCTGATCTATCACGGCGACCATGCGGGCTTCTGCCGGTCGGACGCGTTCCGGGACATGATCGGCCACGGCGACCATCTGATCTCGCACGAGCACTGACGCACCGATGAATGCGCTCTTCGCCTACGGCTTTCTCCAACGGGCTTTTCTCGCCGGCATCCTCATCGCGATTGCCTGCGCCGTTCTGGGCGTCTTCCTCATCCTGCGCAAGGACGCGATGATCGGTCACGGCCTGTCCCACATCGCCTTTGCCGGCGTCGCGCTGGGGCTCTTCCTGAACGTCCTGCCGCTCGCCGCGGCCCTGGCCGTGGCCGTCGCGAGCGCTTTGGCGATCGTCAAGCTCAAAGGCCGGGCCGGCCTCCACGGCGATACGGCCATCGGCATCTTCAGCAGCCTGGGCATGGCCGTCGGCATCCTCCTGGCTTCCCTGGCCCGGAGCTTCAACGTCGAGCTGATGTCCTATCTTTTCGGGGACATCCTGGCCATCGAGCCGCTCGAGGTCTGGCTGTCGACCGGATTGGCCGTCGCCGTCCTCATAACGGTTTGGCTGAACTACGACAAGCTCCTGTTCATGACCTTCGACCGCGAATCGGCGCGGGCGGCCGGGATCAAGGTCGGGCGCTTGGATACCCTGTTGATGGTGCTCACGGCCGTCACCATCGTCCTGGGGATGAAGGTCGCGGGGATCCTGCTTGTGGCCGCCCTGATCGTCATTCCGGCGGCCGCCGGATTGCAGGTCGCGCGAAACTTCCGGACGGCCGTGCTGGCTTCGGCGGCCATCGCCGTCGCCGCGGTGGCGGGCGGCCTGGCCCTTTCGATCGCCGTCAACATCCCCGCTTCGGCGGCGATCGTCATCCTGTGTTTCTTCGGCTTCGGGGCGCTCTTCGTGCTGAAGAGAGGACGGGGCCTGCCGCCGGCCGGGGACTGATCTCAGTCCGTTTTCGGCCCGGCCAAGACCTTGGCGACGATCTCGCGGACGGCCTTCCCTTCCTTGTCGAGGGTCTTCCTGGCCGCCGACGCGCGGCGCTTCACCTGGTCCACGAATTTCGCGTCTTTGATCCCGCCGATGTTGATGAGGACGTTATCATAAGCCCCTTCGCCCGCCGCCTGGGCGGCAAGGCCGGCGACTCCGGCGTCGCTCAGGGAATTCTTGTTCCCCTTGGCCGCCGCGATCCGGGCCAGGCCGACCGCGTCGACGGCTTTTTCGAGGACTTCGAGAGGCACGAGGGTCGCCTCCTTGTTCGCCTCCTCGATGGCCCGGTCCTTTTCCCGGGCCTGTTCGGGAGTCGTCTTGGGCAGGCGGAAGGCCTCCATGACCTTGTTGAAGGCCGTGGTGTCGCGGTCGACCGCGTCGAGGAGAAAGTCCTTGAGCGCCTGCGCCTCGACGGCCGTGGCGACCATCTCGCCGCAGACGGCCTCGTAGCCCTTCTTGCCGACGGTCAGGTTGGCGACCATGGCCGACAGGCCCGCCGATAGGGCGCCGCAGAGCGCCGCGACGCTCCCGCCGCCCGGAGCCGGGGAATCCATCGACAGCTCATCGGTGAAGCCGCGGAGGGTCATGCCGGCCAGAGCGGGCCCGGGCTCGCGGACCTGGTACTCGATGATCTTCTTTTCCGGCTCGAACGGCACGACGTCGGACAGCCCGAGGGACCGGACGGCCATCCGGATGAGCTCCGCCTCGGGGACGCCGGGGCTCTTGCCCTGCTTTTCGAGGTAGTAGCGGCCGGCCATGAGGAGCGCCTCTTTGGGGATAAGGCCGACAAGCTCGCTCCCGGTGACGCGCAAGCCGAGCTTGCCGGCGAGCCGGACGGCCTCGTCGAAAACGACATGGACCGGCGTCTTCTTGTAGTCGGTGAAATTGACCGAGATCTGCGCCACCCCATAATCCTCGACATACCAGCCGACTGACTTGACCTCTTTAAATTTCCCGGGGACCTTGACCGTATTGCCCTGGACGTCCTTGATCACGTCGCCATTTTTATCGCGCTTGGCCCGGCCGCTCTCCCGGAGGCTCAGGGCGATCTCGTGGGCGAGCTTGCGGTCGCGGGTGTTGAGGTTGATGTTGTAGGCGATGAGGAATTCGCGGGCCCCGATGATCGTCGCTCCGGACTTGGCGTTGAAGACGGCCTCGCCGAAATCGGGCGCCCCGCGCGGGCTCTTGAGCTTCTCAGGAAGGCCTTCGTATTCGCCGGCCCTCACGGTGGCCAGGTTCCGCCGCTCGGGACGGCGGGCCGCGGCCTCGTAGAGATAGACGGGGATGGCCAGCTCGCCGGCCACCCTCCGGCCAAGGTCGGCGGCCAGCCGGACGCAGTCCTCCATGGTCACCCCCGAGACGGGGACGAAGGGGCAGACGTCCGTCGCGCCCATGCGGGGGTGGGCGCCCTTGTGCGCGCGCATGTCGATGACCTCGGCGGCTTTGGCGATGGCCCGGAAGGCCGCCTCCGCCGCCGCCTCGGGCGGGCCGACAAAGGTCACAACGGTCCGGTTCGTCGAGGCCCCGGGGTCGACGTCCAGGAGCTTGACGCCCGGCACGGCTTCGATCTCACGGGTGATGGACCGGATCTTGTCCAGATCCCGGCCTTCGCTGAAATTCGGCACGCATTCGACGAGCTTCATCTTCCTTCTCCTTTGATGGGCTTGAGCTGCCCGCCGCTGTCATAGACCTCAACCGCGCCGAGATCGTTGAGGTACTGGCTGAGCCACTCCGGCCGCCCGACGACGACCACGACCGGCCTTGCCGAAAGGTATCTTCGGGCGGCTTCCCGGACCCGTTCGGCGTTGACGAGCTTGATCTCCTCCGGCCCCTTGTCCCATTGGCCCGGGTCGAGGCGGAGCGCGACGTAGCGCGCCATCCACTCGGCGAATCCCGCAGATGATTCGAACCGGAGGGGCAGGCTCCCGACGAGGTACGATTTGGCCTCCTCGATCTCGGAGGGGACCGCCGGACCGGAGGCCAGGGCGCCGATCTCGCCGACGATCTCGTGGATGGCCGGGACGATGGACGCGGGCTCGACCAGGGCCCGGGCCCAATAGATCCCGCAGGATCCGAAGACCTCCATCTCGGTGAAGGCGTACGTGGCATAGCCCTTGGTCTCGCGCAGGTTCATGAACAGGCGGCTGCGGGTCGTCCCGCCCAGGATCTGCTTGAGCACCAGGAAGGGGTAGAAGTCCTGGCCGGAAGAGCCCATGATCACATTCCCGGCGAAGACCGTGGCCGCCGCGGCTTCGGGAGCTTCGACAAAGCAGACCCGTTCCTTGCCGTTCGGCGGGGGGGGCGGAAGGGGCACCCGCTCCGGGGCCGGACCGGTCCAGGCGCCGAAGAGACTGCCGACCTTCTGAGCGATGGCCGCCCCGTCGATGTTTCCCGAGACGAGGACGGCCGCGTTCCCCGGACGGTAGTAACGGCCGTAGAATTCGGAGACGTCCCGGGTGGTGATGAATTTGATGACGTCCTCGCTGTAGGTCGCGACCCGGTAGGGATGATCCGCAAACAGGACGCTGAGGAGCTGTCGCCAGCCGAGGACTTCGGGATCCTTCTTGCTCTCATAGAGCTGCCAGTAGGCCGTGCGCCGGACCGCGGCGAGCTCGCGCTCGCTGAACGTGGCTTCGATGGCCATGAGCCTGAGGATGTAGATGGCCCGATCGACGAGGTCTTTGTCGCCGAGCACGTTCATGGTCATGACCGTGTAATCCATAAAAACGGACACCGAGAACTGGGCCCCGAGAGATTCGATCATGTTCTCGAAGTAGTCCGCCGAGAGCATTTTTGTGCCTTTGCCGATCATCTGGGCCGTCACCGACGCCAGCCCCGGACGGTTCGGCGGCGAGTCCGCCTCCCCGGCACGGATGACGAGCTGGAGCGTGACCACTGAGGATTCGGGCCGCCGGGCTGTGGCGACCGTGAGGCCGTTCGGCAAGGCGAAGGTCAGGACGGGGGGCAGCTTGAGCTCCAGGCGCTGCGCGTCGGGAAGGGGAGGCGTCCTCCGGAACCTTTCCTGCGCCCCCGAGGGAAGAGACAGGGATAGAAGGACGGCCAGACCCATGGCCGGTACGGTCTGAGAGGCCGGGCGGGCGCGGCGGCGCAAGGAAACCTGGTGCCTCATTGCGGTCCGAACTCCAGGACGACACGGTTTTGAGGCGTGAAATATTTGCCGGCGAAGGCCTCCAGGGCCTGAGGGCTGACGCTCACGACGGCGTCGAACTCCCCTCCAAGCGTATCGAGCCGCTTTCCGGCGAAAACGGCGTCGACGAGGAACCGCGCCTTTCCGAGGTTCGTCGACAGGCGGTCGAAGTAATCCTTTTTGAACCGGCGCCTGGCTTTGATGAGCTCGTCCTGGGAGATGGCGTTGGATCGGAGCCTGTCGATCTCCGCCAGAATGCCTTTCTCGGAGCGAGCCACCATAACGGCGTTCGTCGCGAGGCAGAACAGCTTCAGGGTGGCGATGCTCGGCTTTTCGTCCAGCGCCCCCGTGAGATAGCGGGCTGTCAGGTCGTGCCGGAGCAGACGAGACCTCATCCGGGACGTCTCTCCCTCGAGGAGGACGTATTGGAGGATGCGCAAGCAATCCGTGTCGCCCGCCTGGAGAGGGAAGAACCGGAAGCCCATGTGAAAGCCGGCGCTCCCCACCGGGATCTTGACGGAGCGCACGACGGCGTCGTTTTCCCGCCTGATCTCGGGACGGGGAGGGGAGGGGCTGTCGACGCCCGGCGGGATCGAGTCGAAATACCTCGCAACGAGCTCGCGCGTCCGGCCGACGTCGATATTGCCGACGATGCAAAGAACGGCGTTGTTCGGCACGTAGTAGGTCTTATGGAACTCGAGGATCTCGGCCTCGGCCAGGTCGCTCATGCGGGGCCCGATCAGCGGATGCCCGTAAAGGTGATCGGGGAAAAGGAGCGAGTCGAATTCCGAGAACGTCCCGAGGTAGGGGTCGGCGGCCACCCTCTCCGCGTGTTCCTTGAGCAGGTCCTCGCGCGTCCGGTCGATGGCGGCCGGGGTGATGACCAGGGACTTCATCCGGTCGGACTCGAGCCACAGGGCCAAGGCGAGCTGGTTCGAGGGGAGCGTTTCGAAGAAGAGGGCCTTGTCCAAGGTCGTGGTCGCGTTGAGCTCCCCGCCGACCTTCTGGACGAAGGCGATGTGCTGAAGGGGGCTGACATTGTCCGACCCCTGGAACATCAGGTTCTCCAGCAAATAAGCCAGCCCCTCCTGGCTGGGCTTTTCCCGCAGGGTTCCGGCGCCGTAACCGATGGCCACCGTCACCAGAGGAAGGCGGGCATCTTCGGACAGGATGACACGGAGCCCGTTCCTCAGCCTGTATTCCTGAAAGGCGAAAGGCAGGCTGCCGGGAGCGGCGGCGTCCTGGGATCCGGATGCCTGGAGGGAGGGAAGGACGACGGCCAAGATGATGAGCGCCCGCGCCGTTCTGTTCATTTCTCTCGAGAAAGCCTTGGAACTAAACAATATTCAACAATAGCACAAAGCCCCGCCCTTGAAAATCCCCTCTGGGATGTGCTATTTTGGGCCGGAAAAGACGCCGGGGACACCGGCCGCAAGGGAGGCTTTCATGGATTACGACATCAAAGACCCGGGCTTGGCCGCCAAGGGGCGCCTGAGGATGGAGTGGGCGGCCCGGTTCATGCCCGTTGTGGAACGGATCAAGAAGACCTTCGCCCGGGACAAACCCCTTTCGGGCGTGCGCATCGCGGCTTGTCTCCACGTGACCTCGGAAACGGCCAACCTGATGGAGGCCCTGAAGCTGGGAGGCGCGGACGTCCGGCTCTGCGCCTCGAATCCCCTCAGCACCCAGGACGACATCCCGGCGGCCCTGGTCAAGTTCCACAAGATCCCTGTTTTTGCCATCAAGGGCGAGGATCACGAGACCTATTACCGCCACATCCTCCAGGCCCTGGGCCACGGTCCGTCGATCACCATGGACGACGGGGCCGATCTCGTCTCGGTGACCCATACCAAGAGGAAAGACCTGCTGCCGGGGATCCTCGCGGGCACGGAGGAGACGACGACGGGCGTCATCCGCCTGAAGAGCATGGCCCGGGCCGGCGTCCTTCGCTACCCTATCGTGGCCGTCAACGATGCCCAGACCAAACACCTTTTCGACAACCGCTACGGCACGGGCCAGAGCACGCTCGACGGCATTCTCCGGGCCACGAACGTCCTCCTGGCCGGGCTCAGGTTCGTCGTGGCCGGGTATGGGATGTGCGGCAAGGGCGTGGCCATGCGGGCCCGCGGGGCCGGCGCCCACATCATCGTCACGGAGGTCAATCCCATCCGGGCGATCGAAGCGGTCATGGACGGGTATGAGGTCATGCCCATGGCCGAGGCCGCGCCGCTCGGGGACGTCTTCCTGACCGTCACCGGGGATAAGGCCGTTATCCGCAAGGAACATTTCCGGCGCATGAAGGACGGGGCCATCGTGGCCAACGCCGGGCACTTCAATGTCGAGATCGACATCCCGGCCCTCGAAGCCCTGGCCAAGACGAAACGCCGGGTGCGCGATTTCGTAGACGAGTACACCCTGCAGGACGGGCGGCGGATCAATCTCCTCGGCGAAGGCCGGCTCATCAACCTGGCGGCGGCCGAGGGGCATCCGGCCATGGTCATGGACATGAGCTTCGCCAATCAGGCTCTAAGCCTGCGCTGGCTCCTCGGTCAGGCCAAGGGCTTGGCCAAGTCCGTCTTTCCGGTGCCCCGGGAGATCGACGAGGAGATCGCGTCCCTGAAGCTCGCCTCGATGGGCTCGGCGATCGACAAGCTGACGCCGGCCCAGAAGAAATACCTGGCCGGCTGGCAGGAAGGCACCTGAGCGGCGGCCGGGCTCTCCGGAAGCGTTATTTTTGTTCGCCGATCAACCGCAAGTAGCGGGCGATCGTGTCCCGTGTCGCCGCGTCCGTGACCTTTCCCTGGATCTTGAGGAAGACCTGCTTGGATTGGGCGTAATCCCCGTTCTTGAAATAGGCCACAGCCAAGTTGTAGTTGAAGAGGACCTCTTCGGGCACGATCTTGACGGCGGCTTCGTAGGAAGAAACGGCCTCGCCGAGGTTATTCTGTTTTTCGAAGATCTGGGCTCGGAGGTTGTAGGCCATGGCCAGACGGGGCTTGATCTGGATGGCCTTCTGGACGTTATCCAGTGCTTCATCGAGCCTGTTCTGGAGGACGTAGAGCCGGGCGAGGTTGAAATAGGGCAGCTCCCGGTTCTGATAGGTCAGGTCGGCCAGGGCCTTGCGGAATTCTCCCTCGGCCTTGTCGAGCTGGTTCATCTCCTGGTAGACCGTGCCCAGGTTGTTGCGGGCCTCGGTGAACTGGGGATTGGCTTCCAGGCACTTCTGGTAAGCCTTGACCGATTCGTCCAGGCGGCCCCTCATCGAATGGGCCAGCCCCAGGCCGTTCCAGGCGAGATAATAATTCGTGTCGAGGGACAGGGCCTTGACGAAGTATTTTGTCGCGTTCTCGACATCGCTCTGGTTGAGATAGAACAAGCCGAGGTTGTACTGATACTTGGGGTCGTTCTCCCGCGCCCTCTGGACCTTGGCCTGCGAGGACGCGCAGAAGGCGAGGCTGGCACAGATCGTTACGACAGCAAGGGCTTTGGCTCTCATCCGTCTCCTCCTTGACTCGGGATCCCCGGCCATCACTCCGCCTTGAGCGCCCGGGACATCAGCTGTTCCACGGCTTTCCTGGCAGACTTGCCGCGGTAAAGGACCTGGTAGATCTCTTCGGATATGGGCATCTCCACACCGAGGGCCCGGGAGATGCGGCGGGCGGCGACCGTCGTGTGGACGCCCTCGGCCACCATCCTCATCCCGGCCAGGATCTCGCGCAGTGACCGGCCTTTGCCGAGCTCGTGGCCGACACGGTGGTTGCGGCTCAGCTCGCCGGTGCACGTCAGCACGAGATCGCCGAACCCGGCCAGTCCGGAGAAGGTTTCCTTCCGCGCGCCGAGCGCCAACCCCAGGTTGGTGATCTCGACGTTGCCGCGGGTGATGAGCGCGGCCCGCGTGTTCAAGCCGAACTTCAAGGCGTCGGCGATGCCGGCCGCGATGGCCACGACGTTCTTCAACGCGCCGGCCACCTCGACGCCGGTGACGTCGGCCGAAGTGTAGGCGCGGAGGGACAGGCTTGAAATGAGGTGCTGGACCTCCCGGGCGGCGGAGGTTTCGCGCGACGCGACGACCAGGGCCGTTGGGTGGCCGGCGGCGACCTCCTTGGCAAAGCTCGGCCCGGACAGGACGGCCAGCCGGGGCCGGGCGTGAGCCCGGAAGACCTCCTCCATGACCTGGCTCATGCGCATGAGCGTCTTCTTGTCGAAGCCCTTGGTCAGGCTGACGACGACCTGGTCCCGCCGCAGAACGGGGGCGATCCGGGTATAGACGGACCGGCAGAACTGGGAAGGAACGGCGATGAAGACGGCGTCGCCGAAGGCCGCCGACTCCCTCAGGTCGTCCGTGAACCCCACGGTATCCGGAAAGCGGAAGCCAGGGAGGAAGGCCGCGTTTTCCCGGGTCTCGAGGGCCTCGCGCAGGATGTCTTTTTCGCGGATCCAGAGCAGGGTGGGCAGGCCGATCGATCCGAGATATCTGGCGAAAGCAGAACCCCAGCTGCCGCCGCCGATGACGCACGTGTTCATGTCGCTCTCTCCCCGAGCTTTCTTTCAGCGCCTTGAAGCAACCTTCTGATGTTGCCGCCGTGGCGGAAGACGACCAAAGCGGCGATGGCCAGGGCGACCGCCGCCACGGCCCCGGATCCGCCCCCGGCGAGAACGATCACCGGAAAGGCGAGGGCGCCCACGATCGATCCGAGAGACACGAAGCGCGTCAGCCCGACGACGATCAAGAACAGGCCCATGCTCGCGAGACAGGGAACCCAGGCGACGGCCGCGAAAGCGCCAAGGGAGGTGGCCACCCCTTTCCCGCCGCGGAAGCCGATCGAGAACGGGAAGCAGTGCCCGACGACGGCCAGGAGCCCGCAGAATGCCGCAAACACCGGGTCCCCGAACCATTTCGAGGCCAGGAAGACGGGCAAGAAGCCCTTCAGGAGGTCGAAAACGACCACCGGGAGGGCGACTTTCCAGCCTTTGACCCGCAGGACGTTGGTCGCCCCCGTGCTGCCGCTCCCGAATTGACGGACGTCCCTTGTCCCGGACCAGCGGGCCATCAGGTAGCCGGTCGGGATGGAGCCGGCGAGATAAGACGCGACGGCGACGAGGATCTTCATGGGAGAACAGCCTCGAAGACGATCCGGTACTCCGCGCCCTCCGGATGGAGAAGGCTCTCGAAAAGGGCGACCTTGCGGACGGTCATGGCCCCGAAGGACTTCTCGCGGTGCTTGACCAGCTCGCTCATCGCCTTGGCGACCCGTTCCGGGCCCTTGACCCGGCCGAGAGTCAGGTGAGGCGTGAAGGCCCGCTTCTCTTTCTCGAAGCCCTTGGCCTCGAGCGCGGTGTCGATGTCGTCCTGAATGGCCAGCAGCTCCGGCTCGGCGGCGAACCCCACCCATAGGACGCGCGGGCTCATCTCGCTCGGAAAGGCGCCCGTGCCTTTGACCAGGAGAGGGAAGGCGTGGTGATGGGCGGCGATGTCTTTCAGTATCTCCTTCACCCAGAGCGTCTGAGTCTCGTCGATCGGACCGAGGAACTTGAGCGTCAGATGCATCCCCTCGCCGCTCACCCAGCGGATGTCGGCCCGGGTGGCCCGGAGGTCCCGGACGAGGGAGCGCAGGGACTCCTTGATCTCGGGTTCGAGGTCGATGGCGATGAAGGCTCTCACGGAATGTCTCGCCTCCTATTATAGGACGTTTTCCCGCGTCGGGGCGAGCGTTTTCCTCACCAGGTCGAGCGCCTTTTGCGAGGACTGGAACTTGATTTGGGCCCGGCCGCCGAAAAAGAGGTTGCGCAGGACCGCCGTTCCGCGGCCGCGGGCAATGGCGGCATAGACGAGCCCGACCGGCTTGCGGGGAGTCCCGCCCCCGGGGCCGGCAATGCCGGTGACGGCGATGCCGATGTCGGCTCCCGACGTCTTCGCGGATGCCGAGGGCCATGGCCCTCGCGACTTGGGCGCTGACGGCGCCGTGCTTTTCGATGAGCGCCGCCGGGACGCCCAGCCGCCGGGTTTTGGCCCGGTTGCTGTAGACGACCGCGGATTCCAGAAAATAGTCCGAGCTCCCCGGCACGTCGGTCAGACGATGCCCGAGGAGGCCGCCGCTGCAGGATTCGGCGCAGGCAATGGTCATCGATCGGTCCCTGAGCAGCGCCCCGACGATCTCTTCGAGACTCTCGCCGTTGCGGGAGTAGATCCAGGGTCCGAGCGCCTTGCCGATCATCCCCTCGAGCTTGTCGAGGAGCGCCGCGGCCGCCGGGCGGGAGATCTGGCCGGACATGGTCAGTCGGATCGAGAGGTCTCCAGGGCTGGCCAGGGTCGTTATCGTCACGCCGGCCGGCGCGGCGGCGTAGACCTGCTTGAGCCTCGTCTCCATCGCCGATTCTCCGAGCCCGGTCAACCGGATGATCCGGCGGACCGTCAGCCCCCGCCCGGACCCGGTCAGCCGGGGCAGGACCTGGCTCTCGAACATGGGCAGGATCTCCTGGGGAGGGCCCGGGAGAAGCACGATCGTGTGTCGCTTGGTCTCCAACCACAGCCCGGGCGCGGTGCCGTTCGGGTTGTCCAGGATCTCGGCTCCTTCGGGGACATAACACTGCTTGAGGTTCGAAGCGGACATGGGCAGGCCGCGGCGCCGGAACCTTTCCCGGACGCGGGCCCGGATCTCTTTATGGAAGACGAGCTTCCGCCGCAGGATTTTAGCCAGCGTCTCGCGCGTCCGATCGTCCTCGGTGGGACCGAGTCCGCCCATGCAGAGGACAAGGCGGGAACGGCCGAGGGCGGTCCGGAGGACGCGGGTCAGGTCTCGCTCGTCATCTCCGACGATCGTTTTGAAGGAGACTTTGAGACCTATCGAATTCAGGCCGGCGGTCAGGCGCAGCGAATTGGTGTCCTGGAAATCCGGCGTCAGGAGCTCCGTGCCGACGGCGATGATCTCGACCTTCATGGTCCTCCGGGCCTCAGAAGAAAAGCAGGGCCAGGCGTGTCAGGACGGCCGCGGCGAGCCCGGCGGCGACGTCGTCGGCCATGATGCCCCACCCGCCCGGCAGGCTTTCGAGCCTGCGGATCGGCCAGGGCTTGATGATATCAAAAAAACGGAAGAGGGCGAAAGAGATGCCGGCGGGGACCCAGCCCCCCTGCAGGAAAGCGAGCGCGATGAGCTGCCCGCAGATCTCGTCGACGACGATGCGGCCGGGGTCGGGACGCCCGAGATCCGAAGCGTAGCGGCCGGCGGCCGCGGCCCCGGCAAAGAAGAGGAAGCCGACCAGCGCCGCATAGAGCGGCCAGGCCAATCGGTGAAGGCCGAGCAGGTATCCGATCGCCGCCGCGGCGCTGGCCGCGGTCCCGGGCGCAAGCGGAACGAGGCCGAGGCCGAAGAACGTGGCCAGGACTCGAGAAAGGGACTTCATGGGACGAGTCTCCCCGCGAGATCGTAGGCGTCGGCCGATTCGACGCGGACCGTGACGAGGGGCGACGGCGGTTCCGTCAGGCCGGGGGGAAGCGTGAAATGAACGACACCGTCGACCTCGGGGGCCTGAAAACGGCCCCGGCCGGTCCAGAGCCCAGGCGTGCCGGGTTCGGGCCCCTCGATAATGACGTCGATCGCCTGTCCTACGCGGCTCCGATTATGGGCGAGGGAGATCTCCGCCTGCAGGATCATGATCTCGCGTCTCCGGTCTTCCTTCTCTTCGCCGGAAACCGTCTCCGGGAGAGCGCACGCGGCTGTATCTTTCTCCGGCGAATAGGCGAAGACGCCCAGGTGGTCGAACCGCGCCTCTTGGACGAAGCGCTTCAAGGCGGCGAATTCCTTCTTCCCCTCGCCCGGGAAGCCGACGATGAGCGAGGTCCGGATGGCCGCGCCCGGCAGCCGGCTCCGGATGCGCTCGATGAGACGGATGGCCCGGGTGGCGTCGAGGCCCCGTTTCATGGCCCTGAGGAGGACCGGGTCGGCGTGCTGAAAGGGGATATCGAAGTAGCGGCAGATCTTCGGACCGGCCATGACGTCGAGGAGGGGCCCCGTGATCTCCTCAGGGTAGCCGTAGAGGAACCGTATCCATTCGAGGCCCGGGACCCGGGCCAGCCGCTCGAGCAAACCGGCCAGCCCGTCACGCAGGCCGCGATCGCGGCCGAACCAGGTCGTGTCGTGCGAGATAAGGTCGATCTCCCTGACACCCAGCCCGGCGAGCGTGCGGGCCTCGCGG
Organism: Candidatus Aminicenantota bacterium; assembly: GCA_963743205.1. GTDB lineage: Bacteria > Acidobacteriota > Aminicenantia > Aminicenantales > Saccharicenantaceae > RBG-16-66-30. The sequence goes on along the minus strand of CAVUOW010000004.1, from coordinate 414,307 downwards.
ACGATAGAGGCGGCGCTCCGGGAGATATAAGGCCCTTTGATCAAGGGAATGGCGCAGAAACCGCAGCGGTGGGAGCAGCCCTCCGAGATCTTGACGTAGGCCCAGGTCCCCGGCGTGGAGACGAGGCGCGGCGACGCATCCGAATACAGGAACGTCCTGTCGGCGCCGCTCTTGGGGCGGCCCTCGACGATCGCGGCGATCTCGTCGAAGCTCCGGACCCCGGTCCAGGCGTCGACCTCGGGGAACTTGGCCCGAAGCCCGGCGCTGTCTCTCTCGACGTAACAGCCGGCGGCGACGACCGTCTTGCCCGGGTCCGCCCGCTTGAGCCCAAGGACGGACGCGATCGCTTCCTCGGCCTCTTCCCGGGCCGGCCCGATGAAACCGCAAGTGTTGATGATGACGATGTCCGCCTCTTCGGGTCTCGGGACGAACCCGTAGCCGGCCTTTTTGAGCACGCCAAGCATGACTTCGCTGTCGACGAGGTTCTTGGCGCAGCCCAGGCTGACGAGAGCGACTTTCTTTTTGGCCCGCCGGACGCCCGGGGCGCCGCGCGTCGGCCGGGTCAAGGATAGATCCTGTAGAGGAGCCGGGGGAAGGGGATCGTCTCGCGGATGTGCTTGATGCCGCAGATCCAGGAGACCATGCGCTCGAGGCCCATGCCGAAGCCCGAGTGGGGCACGCTCCCGTACTTGCGGAGATCGAGATACCACTCGTAGGCCTCGCGCGGCAGCTTCTGCTCTTCGAGCCGCTTTTCGAGCAGGGCCAGGTCGTGGATGCGCTGGCCGCCGCCGATGACCTCGCCGTAGCCTTCCGAGGCCAGGAAATCGACGCCGAGGACGACGTCGGGATTCTCCGGGGCCGGCTGCATATAAAAGGCCTTGATGACCGTCGGGAAGTGCGTGACACACACCGGGGAGTCGTAGGTCTCCGCGATGAGCGTCTCCTCGGGGGCGCCGAAATCGTCGCCCCACTCGATCGTCGATCCCTTCCCGCGGAGGATCGGCACGGCTTCGTCGTAGGTCAGGCGGGGGAAGGGTTTCGTGATCGCTTCGAGGGGCTTGGGGTCGCGCTCGAGCGTCTCGAGCTCGGGCCGCCGCTTCGTCAGGACCCGCTCCATGACGAACAGGATGAGATCCTCGCCGAGCCCGATGATGTCCTGAAGGGTGGCGAAGGCGACCTCGGGTTCGACCATCCAGAACTCGATGAGGTGGCGGCGGGTCTTCGATTTTTCGGCCCGGAACGTCGGGCCGAAACAGTAGACCTTGCCGAAGGCCATGGCCGTCGCCTCGTTGTAGAGCTGACCGCTCTGGCTGAGGTAGGCCTTTTGATCGAAGTACTGGGTTTCGAAGAGCGTTGTCGTGCCCTCGCAGGCGCTCGGCGTCAGGATCGGAGTGTCCATCAACCGGAAGCCCCGGCCGTCGAAGAAGTCGCGGATGGCCTTGACGACCTCGGCCCGGACGCGCAGGATGGCGTGCTGCTTCGAGGATCGCAGCCAGAGGTGGCGATGCTCCATCAGGAACGGGGTGCTGTGCTCCTTGAGGGTGATGGGATATTCCTCGGCGACCTGGACGATCTCGAGCTCGGACATGGACAGCTCGTAGCCGCCCGGGGCGCGGGTATCGGCGCGGACCCGGCCCCGAACGATCAGGGAAGATTCCTGGGTCAGGCGGTCGAACTGTTGGAAGAGAAGCGAGTCCTTATCGGCGCTGAAGGCCGTCGCCTGGATGATGCCCGTGCCGTCGCGGACGAGCAGGAAGCGGACCTTGCCCGAAGAGCGCTTGTTGTAGACCCAGCCGCGGACCTCGACGTCCTGGCCGTCGTGGGCGGCGATGTCCTCGATGTAAACCCAATCCATAATGCGCTCATTATAAGGAAAATAATACCCTTATGCAATCGGAGGCTGCATGCCTGTCGGTCGCTGAGCGGCTCGAAGGTCCATCTCTCCCTCCGGCGGGGAGCGAACTCTTGGAAGCGACCGTCAGCACCGCCCCGGAGTGACTCGGAGGAGCGGTGCTGGGAAATATCTGAATAGAGCCTTGTATTCAGATATTTATCAGAATCGCGGCCTCGAGTGCTCAGCCGCGATTCTGCAGGTCGCTTCGCGGACTCCGCTTCCCGCCGGCGGTTTCCACTGAAACTTCCCTCGTCAGCCACGCGTCCCGACTAAACTTTTCCAATATCGGGTTCGACGGCCCTCCTCGCCGCTAAACATCGCGACCTCCCCAGCGCAACTCTCATAGCCACCGAAGATGCAAGGCCACGTAAGCTGCGATTCCAAAGGTGGGCTGGCAGAAATGCTGCGCGTGAAAAAGAAGATATTTGGGCTATAATCCGTGCAGAACAATGGCTGAGCCAAAGGATTTTGCACCGGTCAAGCTGATTTGCGGCGCTATCTATAAAGAGGATGCGCTTTATGACGAGGTCAAACGGCGGCTCGAGGCGGAGTGGGGGAGGGTCGACAGCGAGAGCGCGCCGTTCCCGTTCGACCTGACAGAATACTATGAGGCCGAGATGGGCCCGGGACTCGTGCGGCGGTTCATGAGCTTCGAGACCCTCGTCGCGCCGGAGTCGCTGCCGGAGAAGAAGATCCGGGCGATCGAGATCGAGGAATCGCTCCGGCGGGAGCGCGGGGCCCGGGGCCGTCCGGTCAACATCGACCCCGGCTACCTCTCCGCGTCGGCGCTGGTCATGGCCACGGCCAAGGACTTTGCCCACCGCGTCCCCCTCGGAAAGGGCATCTATGCCCATCTCGAATTCCTGTTCACCAAGACGGGCGTCAAGACGCTCGAATGGACGTATCCCGATCTGAGGCGCGAGCCTCCGCAGGCGTATTTCCGGTCGGTCAGGGAGATCTTTCTTCGGGGGATCCGCGAACGGCCGGATTGACGCCCGGGCTCAGCCTTCGGGATGGAAGGCCGAGATGGAGCGGAGCTTGGCGATGATCGCCGGGAGTTCCCGCAGGACGACGGTGATATCCTCTTCGGTGTTGGAGCGGCCGAGGGACATCCGGATCGAGGAGCGGGCGATCTCGGGCCGCAGCCCGATGGCCTGGAGGACGTGCGAAACCTCTTCGGATTCTTCGCTGCAGGCCGATCCGGTCGAAACGTAGATCTCTTTCGTCGCCAGGGCCAGGAGGATGGCCTCGGCTTCGAGCCCTGGGAAGGCGAAATTGACGGTGCTCTTGACCCGATTCTCGGGGGGGCCATTGAACTTGGCGCCCGGGATCTTCTGCTCGATGCCCCGCTTGAGCGCCTCCGCCAGCTTCTCGATCCGGGCCCTCTCCTTGCGTCCTTTCTCTTCGAGCACGCGGACCGCCTCGCCGAAGCCGATGATGCCGGCCGTATTCTCCGTCCCCGCCCGAAGCCCCCGTTCCTGGCGTCCGCCGTGGACGAACGGGCAGATGGTCGCCCCGCGACGGATGTAGAGGGCGCCGATCCCCTTGGGCCCGTAGATCTTGTGCGCGGAAACGGTCAGGAAATCGACGCCGAGCTTGCGGGCGTCGACGTCGATCTTGCCGAAGCTCTGGACGGCATCGGAATGAACGGGAACGCCGCGCTCGTGGGCGATCCGGACGATCTCGGCGACGGGCTCGATGGTGCCGATCTCGTTGTTGGCGTGCATGACCGAGACGAGGCCCGTCTTCGGGGTCAGGGCCGAGCGGAGGTGGTCGAGGCTGACGGTGCCGTACGCGTCGACGGGCACGTACGTGACTTTGGCGCCCCGGCGCTCCAGGGTCTTGGCCGCCTCGATGACCGCCGGGTGTTCGATCGCCGAGGTGACGAATTCATTCCGCTCCGGCGCAGCGTCGAAGGTCCCGAAGACGGCGAAGTTGTCGGCTTCGGTCCCGGAGCCGGTGAAGAAGATCTCGCCCCGGTCGACGCCGAGGGCCTGGGCCACGCGCTCGCGGGCCTCGTTCATCAGCTCCTTGACCCGACGGCCGATCGGATAGAGTGAGGAGGGATTGCCGAAATGTTCCCGCAGGAACCAGGCCATCTTCTCGGCGACGGCCGGGTCGACGGGTGTCGTGGCGTTGTGATCGAGGTAGATCATGTCCGTATTCTAACAGAACCCGGGCAAAAAAAAGAGGGCCGCCCCGGTCGGGGACGGCCCTCATACGAATTTCAAAATCAGGCGAGCTTCTCTTTGAGGATGCGAACGACCTCCAGGCCGGCCCGTTGCTGGCCCTCGGCGGCCGCGGCGCCGAGATGGGGGATGGGGATGACGTTCGGATGGTCGACGAGCGAGAAGTCCTCGGGGGGCTCCTTGTCGAAGACGTCGAGCGCCGCCGCCCGGACCTTGCCGGAGTTGAGGGCGCCGAGCAGGGCCTTCTCGTCGACGACGCCGCCGCGGGCGACATTGATGATGATGACGCCGGTCTTCATCTTGGCGAACTCGGCCTCGCCCAGGATGGGCTTGGCCTGCTTGGGGACGTGAAGGGTGATGAGGTCGGCCGCGGCCAGGAGTTCGTCGAGCGGGACTTGCTTGATCGCCAGGTCGGTCTTGACCACGATGGGGTCGTAGCAGACGACGGTCATGCCGAAAGCCAGGGCCCGTTTCGCGACTTCGATCCCGATCCGGCCGCAGCCGATGATGCCCAGAGTCTTGCCGAAGAGCTCCGTGCCCTCGAGCGATTTCTTGTCCCATTTGTGGGCCTTCATCGACAGGACCGCCTTGGCGTGATTGCGGACCGCGCCGAGCATGAGCCCGAAGGTGTGCTCGGCCACGGTGATCGACGTGGCCGCGGGGGTGTTGGTGACGAAGATGCCCTTTTCCTTGGCCGCGTCGCGATCGATGTTATCGAGGCCGATGCCGGCCCGGACGAGGACCTTGAGGTCCTGGCCCGCCTCGATCACCGGGCGGGTGATCCGCGAGGCGCTGCGTACGACGACGGCGCTGGTGCCGGGAACGGCCTGGATGAGCTCGGCCTCGCTCATGCCTTTGTTAACGGTGATTTCGAATCCGGGGACGGCCTTGAGCAGCTCGAGGGCGGCCTTGTCCATGCCGTCGGCGATAAGGATCTTGGTCATTGCCAGTTCTCCTTGAGGATGGCCTGGGCCGCCGTGATCCCGGCGCCGGCCGGGAACTTGTAGCCGAGGTCCATGAGGGTCATTTCGAGGGCCGACAGGGCGGTGATGATGTCGAAGCCGCCCATATAGCCGAGGTGAGCGATGCGGAAGATCTTCCCCTTGTAGGGGTCCTGCCCGCCGGCGATGTAGGCCATGTACTTGCCTTGCATCGTCTTGACCAGCTTGCCGCCCTCGATGCCTTCGGGGACCTTGCAGCAGGTCAGGACGTTGCCGGGCCGCTTCGCCAGCAGCTCGAGACCGAGGGCCTTGACCCCGGCCCGGGTGGCTTCGGCCAGGATGCGATGGTGGGCGAAGAAGGCCTCCATGCCCATCTTCTTGATGATGTCCAGGGCATGCTTCTGCTGGATGATGAGCGAGACGCCGGGGGTCCAGGGTGTCGTCTTGTCGGCCAGGTTCTTCTTGGCCTTCTTGAGGTCGAAATAGAACTTCGGCAGCTTGGCGCTCCCCGCGGCCGCCCAGGCCTTTTGGCTCAGGGCGATGTAGGCCAGACCGGGCGGGATCATGAACGACTTCTGCGATCCGGACAGGAAGACGTCGAGCTTCCAGTCGTCCATGGGGCAAGGCGTGACGCCGGCCCCGGAGATGCCGTCGACGATGAGCAGGGCCGGGGTCTTGGCCACGACCTCGCCGAAGCCCTGGATGTCGAACATGGCCCCGGAGGAGGTTTCCGATAATGTGGCGAAGACGGCCTTGCAGTCGGGCATGGCCTGGAGCTCGGCCTCGAGCTCCTCCTTGGAGAAGTCCTTGCCCCACGGGTCGAGGATGATCTCCTTGTAGGCGATGCCGAAGGCCTTGCAGATGTTGCCCCAGCGTTCGCCGAACTTGCCGCCGTTGATCGTCAGGACCTTGTCGCCGGGGCTGAGGAGGTTGACCACGGCGGTTTCCATGGCCCCCGTCCCGGAGGACGTCAGGATATAGGCGTCTTCCTTGGTGCCGAAGACCTGCTTGATGCCTTCGGTGACCTCCATGAAGATGGCCGAGAACTCGGCGGTCCGGTGGTGGATGATGGGTTCGGCCGCCGACGACAGGGCCCGCTCGGGGACCGGCGTGGGGCCGGGGGAAAGAAGGTAGTACTTTTTGATCATGAAGCGCTCCTTTGGGTTGTTTTTATAATGGAGAGTCGAGTCATAGCGTTTTGAGGAGCTCGGTCAGGAGGGCCGTCCGTTCGATGAGCGACGGGACGAGCAGATGCTCGTTTTCGGCATGAAGACCTTCCCCGTCCGGGCCGAGGCCGTCGAGGGTCGGGACGCCCATGCCGGCCGCGATCGAGGCGTCCGAGCCGCCGCCGGTCTTGCCGGCCTTGAGGGTCAGGCCCAAGCCGGCCGCGATCTCCTGGGCTTGGGCAAAGACCTTTCCGGAGGCCTTGGTCTTTTCCATCGGCGGCGTCGTGCTTTCGACCGTGATCCTGATCCGGGCGCCGCGCAGCGCCGGGGCGGACTCCCGCAGGATCTTGAGGACCCGATCGCGATCGGCGGCCTTCCAGAACCGGATGTCCAAAAGGGCCCAGGCGCTTTCGGCCACGACGTTCGCTTTCTCGCCGCCCCCCATGAGACCGACGTTGACGGTGGTCTCTCCCGTCCGCAGGCGCCTGAACCGGGCGATCTGGGCCACCAGCTCCTCGACCGCGCTGACGCCCTTTTCGGGCGTGCCGCCGTGGGCCGACCGCCCGTGGACGTCCATGCGGACGACGAGCCGGCCCTTGCGCTCGAGCTTCAGGGCCCCGCCGGGAAGCGCCGGTTCGAGACAGAGGACGAGGGAAGCCCTGCGGGCCAGCTTGCGGATGAGATCGGTCGAGGCCGCACTCCCGGTCTCTTCGGCCGAGTTGACGAAGACCGTGATCTTCTTTTGCGGCTTGACATTGAGACCGTGGAGGGCCCGGAGCGACGCCAGAAGCATGACCAAGCCGGCCTTCATATCCAGGACGCCGGGTCCATAGAGCCGGTTGCCCTGGACATAGAAGGGCATCTTGGCGATCTTGCCGACGGGCCAGACGGTGTCGAGGTGGGTCAGGACGAGGATCTCGTCATCGGCCTCCTTGACATGGCCCGGCGCGAACTCGGCCACGATGAGGTCGCCGGTGTCTTTCTGGGGGTAGGTCGTGACCTTGCACCCGACCTTCTTGAGCTCTTTCGCGGTGAAGGACACGCAGGCGTCGACCGCTTTCTTATCATCGGTCGGGGATTCGAGGGCCACGATCTGCTTCAGCAGATGGACCAGTTCGCCTTGGCGGGAGCGAAAATAGAGACGAAAATCCATAGGTCCCTCCACCCGGATTGGCAAGGGTCACTCTATCACAACAGGGGGGGAAAAGCACTCCCTTTATCTTGATTTAGGGGGTTCTTTACCCTAGAGTAGACGCGAGGAGGCCGCTTGCGGGATTTCCCGGCATGACGAAGAGAACCGTTCTTGTCTGCGGCCTTCTCGTCGCCCTCACGCTTCCGATATCTCCGGAGATCTTCTATCCCTGGAAGGAGACCTACGTCGGGGCCCTGGACGCGTCCGGATGGCCCGGGCTGGTCATCGCGCCGACGGCGGATTCCGCCTTCGCGTTCGTCCTGAGGGTCGAGCGGGAAGGCGAGGCGGCCGAAGGCGGGGATTTCTATTACCTCGTTTCGGAGGTCGGCGCCCATTCTCCCGACGGGCTGTACGCTCGCATGCGCTTCGACCTCGGGCTGCCGTTCAAGATGGGCCGGGCGACGCCCATCCTGATGAAACCCTCGCCGCGACGGCAAGCCCTGACCCTCGAATGGTCCCGCCGGGACGAAAGAACCGTCATCGGCCGCATCGTCAGCCCCGAGGGAGTCCGCGTCACCTTCGTCCATTATTTTCCCTGGGGCGGCAAGGGCGAGTTCAAGCTCCTGCCGGGCGGCGAGGTCCGCGGCCGTTCCGCGGCCCGGGCCGGCCAGGCCTACCTCATCTGGACCAGCCGCCCCGCCGAAGCCGCGGCCGCGCCGGCGGGAAGCCTCGCCCGGGCCTACCTTCCGGGCGATGACCACACCCTTGCCTTCGCGGCCGGGGTCGGCGACAACGACGAACTCGTGGCCGCCCACCTTTATCGTTATCGGAACGCCGATACGATCGGCGCGCTCATCGACGAAGAAGCCCAGGTCTACGAAGAGAAGAGGGTCAAGGTCCGGGGCCTCTTCTCCGGCGTTCCCGAAGCGATCACGAACAGCCTTCACTGGACCGTCCTCTACCAGCCGGGAAGCCACCGCCTCTACCTCCCCGCGGGACGGAGCTGGATCTTCCCCCGGTCCGACGGCCGGCAGGAGGATTGGACGGTCTTCTCCGGCAGCGAGTTTCTGACGCCGCTCGAGCTCGCGCTCGAAAGCCAGAAGTTCGCCGTCGACGCCCTCCGGGCCGTCCTGGAAACCCAGTATCCCAACGGCAACATCCCCAACTGGCGCGGCGCTGTCAGCGGATCCGCCGACCGGTCCCAGCCCCCGATCGGGGCGTTCGTCGTCCTGAAGCTCTTCGAGCGGCTGGGAGACAGGGAGATGCTGCGGCACGCCTACCCTTATCTCCAGCGCTGGCATGATTTCTGGACGGCCCGCCGCCCGAACGGCCCTCCCCGGCGCGACGGCAACGCCGATGGACTCCTCGAGTGGGGATCGGACACGGCCCTCGTCGGCAAGGACGTTCCGTCGTGGGAGAAGAACGCCTCCGGGCGGATGAGGGCCGGCTGGGAGTCCGGCCAGGACGACCTGCCGGACTGGGACGACGTCCCCTTCAACGAGGAAACCGGGACGCTGGCCATGAACTGCGTCGATCTGAACTCGCTCTACGCCCTGGACGCGTGGTGCCTGGGGGAGATCGCCTCCGTGCTCGGCCGGCCCGTCGACGTCGAGCGCTACCGGGGCGAATACGAGACCATGAAGTCGCTCGTCAATGCGAAGCTCTGGAACGAGACGGAGGGCTTCTATTGCGACCGCTATTGGGATGGCCGGTTCTCGGCCCACAAGCCCGCCTCGGGGTTCTTTCCGCTCCTCGCCCGGATCCCCGACGACGCCCGGGCCCAGAGGATGCTCAAGCACCTGCTCGATCCCAAGCAATTCTGGGGCGACTTCATCGTCCCCTCGATCTCACGGGACGACCCGGCCTTCCGGCCCGAAAGCCAGCAGTCCTGGCGGGGCGCGGTCCGGCCGGCGACGAACTACCTCCTCTACCAAGGGCTCAAGGCCTACGGCTTCGACGCCGTCGCCTCCGAGTTCGCGCGGAAGAGCGCCGAGATGTTCATGAACAGCTGGCGGAGCTTCGGCCTCTCTCCGGAGAATTTCGATTCCCTCACCGGCGAGGCCGGGGGCGAACGGTACCAGAGCGGGGGACCGCTGGCCGCCCTCATCGCCGTCGAGGAGTACCTGGACTTCACGCCGCACGAAGGCTTCCGCTTCGGCATGCTCAAGCCGGACGCCAAAGGCCGGCTGTCGCGGGTCCTCGTCCAGGGCCGTCACTACGAGGTCGAGGTCTCGAATTCATCGACCGTCCTGCGCGAAGAGGGCGAGACGATCCTGTCCGTCGACGGCGGCGCGGTCGTCCGCCGCTTCCTGTACAACGAATCGGAAGTGTCGTTCATCATCAAGACCTTGAAGCGGCGCGAGGTCCGGCTGCGCTTCCTGAAAAAGGGCAAATACCAACTGCTGATCGACGGCCGCGAGGTGGACGTGTTCTCCGCCAACTCGCGCAAGTTCGAGGTGCCGGAGGGCGATCACACGGTCCTCGTCCAGCTCCTCGAGGATCTCGAGAAGCAGAACGAGAACGCGACGTCCGATTGACCAAGGAGGGTTCACCATGACGCGCTGTTCGAGAAGGAATTTCCTGAAAACGGGCGCCGGGGCCGGCGCAGCGGCGCTCTTCGCCGGCGGGTTGACGCCGCGGTCCGCCGCATCCGCAGGGTCGCCGCCCGCGGCTCCGGGGACGCCCCGGGTCGTATCGAGCGGCAACGGGATCCGGGCCACGGCCAAAGCCATGGACGTGCTCCGGGCGGGAGGCGACCCGCTCGACGCCGTCATCGCCGGGGTCAATATCGTCGAAGACGATCCGGAGGATATGTCCGTCGGCTACGGCGGCCTGCCCAATGAGGACGGCGTCGTCGAGCTCGATTCGTCGGTCATGTACGGTCCGACCCATTCCGCCGGAGCCGTGGCTGCGCTGCGCAACATCAAGAACCCGTCCCGGGTGGCCCGGCTGGTCATGGAAAGGACGGACCACGTCCTCATCGTCGGCGAAGGGGCGCTCAAATTCGCCAAAGCCCACGGCTTCAAGGAGGAGGATCTCCTGACCGAGAAATCGCGGGCGGCCTGGCTGCGGTGGAAAGAGACGATGTCGGACCGGGACAATTGGTTCCCGCCGAAGACCGAGAGCCTGCCCGAAGACCTCCGATCGGTGATGAGCACCCACGGCACGATCAACTGCATCGCCATCGACGCCGCCGGGCGTCTCGCCGGCGTGACGACCACGAGCGGCCTGTCCTGGAAGATCGCCGGCCGCGTCGGCGACTCGCCCATCATCGGAGCGGGGCTCTACGTCGACAACGAGATCGGCGCCGCCGGCTCGACGGGGCGGGGAGAGGCCAACCTCCTGACCTGCGCCAGCTATCGCATCGTCGACGCCATGGGACGGGGGAAGAGCCCGGAGCAGGCCTGCCTCGAGGCCTGCGAGGCGGTCGTCGCCAAGACCAGGCTCGTGCCCCGGCTCTGCGACGACCAGGGCCGTCCGAACTTCGGGCTCGATTTTTATGCCCTCAATAAAAAAAGCGAATTCGGCTCGGCCGGCTTCTACCAGGGCGGGAAGTATGCCGTCCACGACGGCGTCGAGAACAAGCTCCGCGATGTCGCCTACCTTTTCAAGCGGCGGGAGGGGAACCGCTGAGGCTTCCCGTATGGGCGTCACTCGCGGACGATGATGACGGGAAAGCCCTCGCCCGCCAGACGGCGGGCCAGGCTCTCCGCCTCGCCTTGGTCCGCCCTGACCCGGACCCGGAAGTACGTGCCGCGGTCCGTCTTCAGGCGCGACACCACGACGTTCCTGTAGCTGCCGTCGAGGCGGCGCTTGATCGCATAGGCGTTCTCCTGGACGGAGAAGGCGCCGACCTGGATCCAGACCGTCGATGGGCCGGGGCCGGCGGGGGCCTTGAAGCCGCTCAGGGTTTCCAGCCGGACGCGGGCCGTGCCCGGACCGACCATCCCCAGCACCTGCGCCGCAGCGTAGGACAGGTCGATGATTCGGCCCCGGACAAACGGGCCCCGGTCGTTGACCCGGACGACCGCCGAACGATCGTTCTCGAGGTTCGTGACCATGAGGTAGGTCCCAAACGGCAGGGTCTTGTGGGCGGCGGTCAGGTCGTTCATGTCGAAGACTTCCCGGCTCGAAGTCGGGCGGCCGTGGAATTCCTGTCCGTACCACGAGGCCAGCCCGATCTCGACGCCGGGACCAGGCGCCCGCGGCAAACGGGAACAGCCGACGACACTCAGGGCGAGGGCGGCCGAGATCAAGGCCGCGGAAAGCCTCGGCGCGGGCCTCTTCGGCCCCGCCGGTCCCGGACCGGGACGGTCAGGCAAGAGACTCCGAAAGCCTTTTCTTGAGATAGGTGAAGGCCTCGCGCGGCGTCGAAACGATGCGGAAGAGGCTTAGGTCATCGGCGCAGATCGCGCCTTTTTTGACCATGGAATCGAACTTGATCAGATCCCGCCAATAGTCGCCGCCGTAGAGGACTAGGGCCAGCTCCTTCTTCGAGATCTTGCTCGTCTGAAGGAGGGTGAGGATCTCGAAGAACTCGTCGAGGGTGCCGTAGCCCCCGGGAAAAGCGATGACCGCCTTGGCCTTGTAGGTCAGCCAGAACTTCCGCATGAAGAAATAATGGAAGGAGAAGGACAGTTCGGGCGTGATGTAAGGGTTCGAGTTCTGCGGCTGGGGGAGCGAGATGTTCATGCCGATCGTCTGGCCGCCGGCGCGCATCGCGCCCCGGTTGGCCGCTTCCATGATGCCCGGGCCGGCCCCGGTGCAGACGACAAAATCCTTGCCCTTCGGCGTCTTGATGCCGATGGCCCACTTGGCCAGAAGGTAGGCCAGCTCCTCGGCCTCCCAGTAATAGCGGTGGAAGGCGGAGTCGGCGTTGGTCGGATCGGCCTTGGCCGACCCCAGAAAGAGGATGGTGCTGTTGATCTTGGCCTTTTCCAGCCGGGTCATGGGGCTGAGATACTCGCTGAGGATGCGGAGGGTCCGGCCCTCCAGGGACTCCAGGAACTCGGGATCGCGGAAGGATTGCTCGGGGCGCTCGATATTCTTCATGGTCGGATCGGCCTCCTTGGCATGGGCTCGGGGAGATTCTAACAGATTCCCGAGCCAACCCTCAATAGTGCAACAGACCCCGCTTCTACGCTTTGACTTGGAGAAAGGCGTATGTTATCAATAAGCCCGAAAGGACGGCCTGATGGACAGCATACGGACAAAGCTCTCGTCACTCGAATACCCCGGACGGCTCATCGTCATCGGCGCGGCGCCCGACGGCGGCCGGGCCGTGATCATCTACGCCATCACCGGACGCTCTCCCTCGAGCCAGGCCCGGCGCCTCGTCCTGCGCGACGGCGGGATCTGGGTCGAACCGACCGACGAAGCCACCCTGAAGCAGGGCCACGTCGACCTCCTCGTTTATCCGGCCGTCCTGTTCAGCCGGGCGGGCCTGGCCGTCTCGAACGGCAAGCAGACGGCCGCCGTTCGCGACCGGCTCGCGCCCGGCGCCGGCCCCGTCCCGGCGCTCGCTGAGGCCCTGGCCTCCTGGGACTTCGAGCCCGATGCGCCGATCTTCACGCCCCGGATCAGCGGCTGTCTCGCCGGCGGCGCCGCCGGCCTGAGCGTCATCAGGCGCGGGCCCTCGGGCGAAACCCTGCGCAACTATTTCGAGGCCGGGTTGCGCCCGGGAGAGGGGCGGCTCGTGTCCACCTACGAGGGACCGAACGCCGATCCTCTGCCCGTCTTCCGCGGCGAGCCTCGATTCGTCGACCTGGCCGGTTCCACGGCCGCCGAGACAGCGGAGGACGCCTATCGGAGCCTCGGCCCCGAGCCGTCGGCCAAGGACTTCCGGGTCGCCGTGGCCTGCGTCTTCGTCTCGCCCGGGGAGCCGGACAAGGCCGACGTCCGCATCATCAACAGGCACGAAAGGACATGACCCCATGAGCAAACCCGAGCGCACCGCGCGCAGTCAGTATCTGGCCAAGGTCCGGGAGGAGTTCCCGGACACCCTTCAAGTGGGCGAGGACACCTTCGTCAAGAAGTTCCCCATGCGCTACGGCGAGAACCCCGGCTACCCGGCGGCCTTTTATCAGGAGGCCGGCGCGTCGGGACCGAACATGGGCCACCTCGAGATCCTTCAAGAAGGGACCAAGGGCCTGAGCTACATCAACGTCGGGGACATGGACCTCGGCCAGCGCCTGGCCCGCAAGCTCACCCAGGTCTTCCCGGGCCGCCACGTCTGCGTCATCATCAAGCACGAGATGCCGAGCGGCGTCGCCCTCGGCGACGACCCGGTCGGGACGTTCGAAAAAGCCTGGAAGTGCGACTCGCTCTCCAACTTCGGCGGCGTCGACGTCTTCAGCTACCGCGTCACGGCGCCCCTGGCCCGCCTGCTCGTCGAAAGCCCGCGCAACGTGGAGGTCGTCTACGCTCCCGATTTCGAGCCCGAGGCGCTCCAGGTGCTGGCCACGCGCAAGGTCCTTCGGGTGGTCAAGATGGGCGCCCCGCTCGACACGCCGTCCGTCGACAACGGACTCGAGGTCAAGCGGGTGGCCGGGGGGCTGCTCCTGCAGAAGCGCTTCGATTCCAAGATCGTCTCGCCGGATTCGGTGGATGTCGTATCGGTGCGCAAGCCGACGCCGGAGGAGGTCCGGGCGGCCCTGTTCACCTGGACGGTGGCCTGTTTCACCCGGTCCAACGCCGTCATCATCGGCACCGCCGACAAGACCCACGGCATCGGCTCCGGCCAGCGGAGCCGGATCGATTCCGCCGAGGATGCCATCCGGCTCTCGCGCCGCGGCTACGGCCCGGAAGGCTGCGTCATGGCCTCAGACGCGTTCATGCCGTTCCCCGACGTCGTCGAGCTCGCCGGGAAGCACGGCATCACGGCCATCATCTATCCCCTTGGCTCGGTCAAGGACCAGGAGGTCATCGACAGGGCCAACGAGCTCGGGCTGGCCATGATCATCACCCGGAAGCCGGGCGAGCTCGATTCCGAGCGCTGCTTCCTCCACCGCTGAGGAGGAACGGCCCCGGATGCCGCCGCGGGTCCGGTTCAAGGGCCCCGACACGTGATGCCATGAGAAAAACAATCGTCCGGAACCTATGCGTCCTGGCCATCGCCGTCCTCGCCGTGCGGACCGTCTTGGCCGGCGGCGGGAAGCCCGAAGACTATCGGGCGCTCGTCGACAAGGTCCGCGAGACCGGCCTGTCCGGTGAGCGGGCTTTCGCCCTTCTCGAAAGGATCACCTCGGTCGGTCCGCGGCTGACCGGCTCTCCCCAAGCCGCGGCCGCGGTCGATCTCACGCGAGACCTCATGGCGGAGCTTGGCCTGGCTCGCGTCCATACCGAACCTGTCGAGGTCGGACATTGGACGCGGGGTCAGGTCGCCGAGGCTTCCGTGGCGGCGTCGCCGTCCCGCGCCGCGATCCCCCTCGCCGTCTGCGCCCTCGGTGGGAGCGTCGGCACGCCCGAGCGGGGAGTAACGGCCCGGGTCGTCGAGGTCCGCTCCCTTAAAGAAGCCGCCTCGCTCGGAAAGTCGGCCGAGGGCAAGATCGTTTTCTTCAACAGGGCCATGGACAGGGGCATGACGGATGCGTTCGCCGCCTACGGCGCGGCCGCCGACCAGCGTGTCAGCGGGGCTTCCGCCGCGGCTCGCGTCGGCGCGGCCGCCGTTCTCGTCCGGTCGCTCACGTTCCGCGACGACCGCAACCCTCATACTGGCATGCTGCGCTACGACCCTGACGCCCCCGCCATTCCCGCCGCGGCGATCGCCACCGCGGACGCCGATCGGCTGAGCGCGCTGCTCAAGAAGGACAAAGACGTCTCCCGTATCGCTGCGGATGGACTGCCGCGACCGGGGAAAGGTCGTCTCGGCCAACGTCGTCGGCGAGATCACGGGCTCCGAGCTTCCCTCCGAGATCATCCTCCTCGGCGGCCACCTCGACAGCTGGGATCTCGGCGTCGGCGCCCACGACGACGCCGCGGGCTGCGCCGCGGCGCTGGAGGCGGTCGCGCTCCTCCGCGATCTCGGCCTGCGGCCGCGCCGGACCATCCGGGCCGTGATGTTCATGGACGAGGAGTTCGGAGGCACGGGCGGCCGGGCTTACGCCGCGGCGCCGCAGAGGAAAGGCGAGCGGCACCTGGTCGCCGCCGAATCCGACCGTGGCGGCTTCGTCCCGGTCGGCTTGGCGATCGGAAGCGGCGACCGCAAGGCCATCGCGCGCATCTTGCCGTACGCCGACCTCCTCAGACCGTTCGGGATCTGGTTCATCGTCCCGGGAGGGGGAGGCGTCGACGTCGCTCCCCTCATCGCCGACGGAGCGGTCCCGGCCGCCGTCCTGGTCAATGCGCAGACCTATTTCGACGTCCACCATTCCGCTCTCGACGTCGCGGCGAGGGTCGCGCCGCGGGAGCTCGAGCTCCAGGCCGTCGTCCTCGCCATCCTCGCCTATATCCTGGCCGAGGAAGGCGTTTGAGCGCGCAGGAGACCGCATGAACGATCTCACGTTTCTCTTCGCCGTCCACAACCACCAGCCCGTCGGGAATTTCCCCGAGATCTTCAAGGCGGCGTTCAACGACTGCTACCGGCCTCTCCTCGAAGCGCTGGCCGGCCATCCGGGTTTCCGCTTCGCCCTTCACTTCTCCGGCCCCCTCTGGGAGTACATGGAGAAGAAAGAGCGGGGCTGCTGGGAACTCGTCCGGGAGCTATCCGTCCGGGGCCAGGTCGAGCTCCTGGGCGGCGGGTTCTATGAGCCCGTCCTGTCCATCATCCCGGAAGAGGACCGTCTGGGCCAGATCCGCATGATGAACGATTTTCTGGCCGAAAATTTCGGCCAGCGGCCGCGCGGCCTGTGGCTGACCGAGCGGGTCTGGGAACCCGACCTGCCGCGAACCCTGGCTGCGGCGGGGATCGAGTTCACGCTCCTCGACGAAGAGCATTTTCGCTGCGCCGGCGTCCGCGACCTTCACACGACCTACATCACCGAAAGCGAAGGCCGGAGCCTGCGCGTTTTCCCAATTGACAAGACCCTGCGCTACGACATTCCGTTCCATTCCCTCGAGGACGTCGAGTCCTATCTCGGGACGATCCGCGAGGCGGGCGGGACGGCCATTCTCGGCGACGACGGGGAGAAGTTCGGCGTTTGGCCCGGGACCCACAAATGGGTCTTCGAAGACGGCTGGCTCGAGAGGTTCCTGGCCTTCGTCGAAGACAGGAAGATCCGGATGATGTCCTTCGCGGAATATCTGGACAGCCATCCTCCGTCGGGCCGGGTGTATCTCCCTCCTTCCTCCTATGAAGAGATGATGGAGTGGGTCCTCGAGCCGGACGAGCAGGCGGCCTTTCAAAGGCTCAAGGCGGGCGCCGGTCCGGAGACGCGCCGCTTCATCCGCGGCGGCTTCTTCCGCGATTTCTGCCGCAAGTACGCGGAAGGCAATCATCTCCATAAGCGGATGATCATGGTCTCCCGGGAGGTGCGTGCCGCCGGCAGTCCGGGCGATGGCCTGCGCCAGCTCTACATGGGCCAGTGCAACGACCCCTATTGGCATGGCGTCTTCGGGGGCCTTTACCTGCCGCACCTCCGCGAGGCCGCCTACGGCCACCTCCTCGAGGCCGAGAAGACGACGCCGGATCCGCCGGGCTGGAAGCTCCTCGATTACGATTGCGACGGCCGGGACGAGCTCGCCTACCGGGACCCGACCTTCGGCCTCCTGGCCAAGCCGGCGGCCGGAGGGACGCTCGTCGAGATCGACTACCGCCCCTGGTCGAGGAACCTCACCGACGTCCTCAGCCGGAGGCGGGAGGCCTATCATCGTGCCACCGGATCCGCGGGGGAGGGATCGGAGAGCGGCAAGAGCATTCACGAGCTCGACAAGAAGCTGCCGCCGGACGCGGCCGAGCTCATGCGCTACGACCGTCATCCGCGTTTCTCGATGATCGACCATTTTTTCCGCGCCGGGACGACGCCCGACGATTTCCGCCGGGTCGATTTCGGCGAGCAGGGCGACTTCGTCGACGGCGCGTTCTCGGCCGGGGCCTCCGGGGGAAAGCTCCGGTTGGAGCGGCGAGGAACGGTGCGGGCAGGGGAGGAGAGGTTCCCGCTGGTCATCCGCAAGACCGTCGCCGCCGCCGACGGCTCTCTCCGCATCGACATCGAGGTCGAGAATCTCTCCGGCAGGCCGCTCGAGGTGACCTACGGGTCCGAGTGGAACTTCCTCGCCTTTCCTCACGAGATCGAGCTCCTCGGCGCCGATGGCGCCGCGCTCTACGGCGGGGCCCTTCGTTTCGAACCGTCGGCGGCCGACGCGATCTGGACGTTCGCCCTGCGCACGCTCTCCCAATCGGAGGAGGGATTTGATATAATCCATCAAGGGTATTGTCTTTGCCCGATCTGGTCAATGGGATGGACCGGGAACGGGACAAAGCACCTGTCCGTCGTTCTGAAGGAACGTGATGGCCGATAAGTACTTCTCCCTCGTGCTCCACAGTCACATCCCCTATGTCCTCGCCCACGGCAGCTGGCCGCACGGGATGGACTGGCTTTACGAGGCGGCGGCCGAGACCTATATGCCCCTCCTGGACGTCTTCGAGCGTCTCGCCGGCGAGGGCATTCCGGCCCGGACGAACATCAGCTTCACTCCCGTCCTGATGGAACAGCTCAAGGACCCGGGCTTTGTCAGCGGCTTCGACGGCTATCTCAAAATGAAGATCGAGACCGCCGTCCGCGACCGGACCTACTTCGACAAGACCGGGAATGCGGCCCTCCGCCCCCTGACGGACTTCTGGGAGGTCTGGTACCGCAAGCTCCTCGAGGACTTCCATGTCCGCTACAACGGCGACATTATCGACGCTTTCCGGTCCCTCCAGGACCGCGACCTGATCGAGGTCCTGACTTCGGGCGCGACGCACGGCTATTTCCCGCTTCTCTCCCGCGACGAGAGCGTCCGCCAGCAGGTCCGCCAAGGATGCTACACGTACTGCAAGCACTTCGGCCGCGACCCGCGCGCCTTCTGGGTCCCCGAGTGCGCCTATCGGCCCGGCTACGCCTGGAAGAACCCTCTCGGGGACGGCGAGCCGTACGCCCGGCTCGGGGTCGACGAGATCCTGGGGCAGGAGGGGCTCGGCTGTTTTTTCGTCGATTCCCATCTCCTCAAGGGCGGAGAGGCCAAGGGCGTTTACATCGACCGCTTCCCAGGCCTGAAGCTCCTCTGGGAAAAATTCCGGGAGGCCTATAAGCCGGCCGACGAGCGGCCGAACGACCCCTATTCGGCCTATCTGGCCCATCCCTCGCGGGTCCCTTTCTTTGCCCGGGACGAGGTCTCCGGGTCACAGGTCTGGAGCCGCTACATGGGCTATCCCGGCGACGGAAATTACCTCGAATTCCACAAGAAGCATTTCCCCGGAGGCATGCGCTACTGGCGGATCACGTCGAACGAAGCGGACCTGGGCCTCAAGGAGCCTTACGATCCGGCCCCGATCCGGGCCCGGCTCGAGGAGCATGCCGGGCACTTCGCTTCGGTCCTCGAATCGACACTCGCCGACCGCCCTTCGGGCGCGGTCGTGGCCCTCTATGACACGGAGCTCTTCGGTCATTGGTGGTTCGAAGGGCCGGAGTGGCTCTATCACGTTATCAAAAAGCTTTCGGCCGGGCCGGTCCGGCCGGCGACGGCGGGCGACGTGCTGGAGCGCTTGCCGCCCCGGACGGTCATCTCTCTGCCCGAGGGCTCATGGGGCAAAGGCGGCTTCCACTGGATCTGGCTCAACGACGACACGGCCTGGATCTGGAGGAAGATCTACCGTATCGAGGAGGCCGCCGCCGCGCTCGCGCCGCGCCTGGCCCGCCTTGACCGGCGCCTGCTCAAGCAGTTCTTCCGCGAGAAGTTCCTGCTCGAGAGCTCGGATTGGCCCTTCCTCATTTCGACCTGGTCGGCCCGGGACTATGCGGAGCTCCGGGCCGCCGAGCACTTCGAGCGGGCCCTGACCCTGGCCGGCTGGCTCGACGAGGGCCGGGTCCTCAGCGCCGCCGAAGAGGCGCTCCTCCGCACCTTCGAATCCGAAGATCATCTCTTTGAAGAGGTCGTGCTGCCCGATGGAACTGTCATCTGAGAAGACCCTGACCATGGTCCTCTGCGGGGGCAAAGGGGAGAGGCTCTACCCCCTGACCCGTGACCGGGCCAAGCCGTCCGTGCCCTTTCTCGGCGCCTACCGGATCGTCGATTTCAGCCTGTCCAACGCCCTCAATTCCGGCCTGCGCCGGATCGCCCTGCTGACCCAGTACAAGTCCCTGTCCCTCGAGCGCCACATCCTCAACGGCTGGAACATCTTCCACGCCGAGAGCGGCGACTTCATCATCTCCCTGCCCGCGCAGGGCCGGGTCGGCGACCACTGGTACGAGGGCACGGCCGACGCCGTGTTCCAGAACATCTACACCATCCAGCAGGAGAGCCCGGAAGCCGTTCTCATTCTTTCGGGCGACCACATCTACAACGCGGACTACCGCAAGCTCCTGCTCTTCTTCAATCAGACCGGGGCCGACGCCCTGATCATGACCCGTACGATCCCCATCGAGGAGGCTTCGCGCTTCGGCGTTATCGGCGTCGACGCCGAGAGCCGCATCATCGAGTTCATGGAGAAGCCGAAGAAGCCGTTTGCGACTCCCTGGGACCCGGCGAAGAGCCTGATCTCCATGGGGGTCTATCTGTTCAAGACGCCCGTCCTGATCAAGGCCCTGATGCGCGACGCCCGCAAGACGCACAGCACCCACGATTTCGGCCGGGACATCATCCCCTCGCTCATCGACAGCCAGCGGGTCTTCGCTTATACCTTCGACGATTACTGGGAGGACATCGGGACGATCGACGCCTACTGGGAGGCGAACATGGCCTTCGTGTCGCCGTCCCCGCCGCTCATCCTCAGGGACCCGGCCTGGCCGATCCGCTCCTACAGGCCCCAATATCCGCCGACGTTCGTCTCCGGGTGCGACCTGCGCGCCTCGATCATCGGCCCCGGCTGCTCGTTCACCGACTGCCGCATCGTCAACTCGATCATCGCTCCGGGGGTCCGCGTCGAGCCCGGCGCCGAGGTCATCGACTCGATCCTGTTCGAGAACATCACGATCTGCCGCGGGGCCCGCCTGCGCAAGGTCATCATCGACAAGTCCTCGACGATCCCCGAAGGTTTCGAGATCGGCTTCGACGCCGACAAGGACGGCCGGGAATTCAAGATCAGCCGGACCGGGATCCGGGTCGTGCCCAAGGGTTGGACCTGAGATGATCGAGAAGTACAGCATCCTGTCCCCGGATTTCGAGCGCGACGCGCCCCGCGAGCTGATGCTGCTGTCGATCATCTCGCAGAGCTTTTTCCAGCCGTTCTCCCTCGAGGATAACCTCCTCGTCATCCTGACGGCCCTGACCTCCGGGTCGGGCGTCGGCTTCAACCGGGCCATGCTCTTCCTCAAGCAGGGAGACCGGCTGCGGGGAGAAATGTGGCTCGGCCCCCGGTCGGCCGAGGAGGCCGGGCTGATCTGGGAGGTCCTGTCGACGCCCGGCATCGGCTATGTCGAGATCGTCGAGCACAACCGGGCCCTGGTCAGCAAGAACGAGGACACCTTGAGCGCGCGCCTCAAGGGACTCGTGTACGCCGCCGACGACGAGAACGCCCTCATCCCGGCCTACGCCGCCTGCCGCAAGGAGATCCTCCTCGTCTCCCAGGCTTCGACCGAGCCGCTGGTCGACCGGCGCTTCCTCAACGTCATCGGGGTCGAGCAGTTCCTCTGCATCCCCCTGCTCGCCCGCGACGACGTCGTCGGCGAGATCATCCTCGACAACGCCATCACCCGGACCCCGATCACGCCCTCCGACATCAAGCTGGCCGGGATCTGCGGCCTGATGGCCGGCAACTACATCTATTCGGCGACGCTCCACCGCAAGCTCCTCGACGTCGAGAAGATGGCCGCCATGGGCGAGATGGCCATGTTCGTCACCCATCAGCTGCGCAACCCCATCGTCGCCATCGGCGGCTTCACCGAGCAGCTCCTCAAGCCGGACGTCCCCGAGGAGAAGAAGCTCCGCAATCTGACCATCATCCGCGACGAGATCCGCCGGCTCGAGGGCATCATCTACCAGATGGGCCACTTCCTCAAGGTCAGCCTCAAGGAACCGATCTACTTCGATCCCGGCCCGGCCATCGCCGCCGTGATCGACAGCCCGGAAGTCCAGACCAAAGCCCGGGGATACGACTTGAACGTCAAGCTGGAGCCCTGCCTGCCCGAGATCCTCTGCGACCCGACCTCTTTCGGCGAGGTTGTCCGCAATGTCCTCGACAACGCCTTCGACGCGACGCCTTCCGGCGGAGCGATCTCCGTCCGCGGCTACCGCAAGAACCCGACGTCCTTCGTCCTCTCCATCCGCGACACCGGACGGGGCCTGACGAATCCGGACAAGGAGAACCTCTTCAGGCCCTTCTTCACGACCAAGGAGAAGGGCATGGGTCTGGGCCTGCCCTTCATCAAACGGGTCATGGACACCTGCGGCGGCAAGGTCGAGGTCCAGAGCCGGGTCGGGAAGGGGGCCCTCTTCAAACTTATATTTATCTGCCGCGAAAGGGAGCTGACGCCATGAAAAAGAAGATCCTGGTCGTCGAGGACGAGAAGACCCTCTGCCTCCTCTACGAAGAGGAGCTGACCAACGAGGGCTACGACATCACCGCGGTGATGGATGCCGAGGCCGCACTGGCCAAGCTGGGCGAGCAGAGCTTCGACCTCATCATCACCGACATCCGCATGCCGGGCAAGAACGGGATCGAGCTCATCACCCAGATCATGGGCCTGCGCAAGGATATCCCGATCATCATCAACTCGGCCTACCAGAGCTACAAGGAGGACTTCATGACCTGGGCGGCCGACGCCTATGTCGTCAAGTCCTCCTCGCTCGACGACCTCAAGTCCAAGATCAAGCAGCTGTTGGGGGACTGATGTCAGAACTGAGAAAGGACCTCATCAGCGGGCGCTGGGTCATCATCGCCACGGAACGGAGCAAGCGGCCGGACGACTTCCGGCCCCACGGCGCGGTCGCGCCGGCGCCCGAGGCCGCGGGGTTCTGCCCGTTCTGCGAAGGCAACGAAGGGAAGACCCCGCCGGAAGTCTTTGCCCTGCGGGCCCCCGGCACGGCCCCGGACTCGCCGGGCTGGACGGTCCGGGTCGTCCCGAACAAGTTCCCGGCCCTCAACCCGGGGCCCCCGCCGCCGAGGGCCACGCGCGGGGTCTACCAGTCCATGGAAGGGCGGGGTATCCACGAGGTCGTCATCGAGAACCCCGACCATGCCTTCGAGCTGGCCGACCTGCCCGTCCCCCATGTCCGCGACGTGCTCGGAGTTTTCCAGAAAAGGATCCTGGCCATCGAAAGGGACTTCCATTACCAATATGTCCAGGTCTTCAAGAACAAGGGCAAGGAGGCCGGGGCCTCGTTGAGCCATCCGCACTCCCAGATCGTGGCGACGCCCATCATCCCCAAACGGGTCAAGGAGGAGATGTACGGCGCGGACCGGTTGTTCCGGACCTTCAAGGAATGCGGCTTCTGTCGCATCCTGCGGGAGGAGGAGGCGGCGGGGTCGCGCCTGATCGCCCGAAACGCGCAATTCACCGCCTTCGCGCCCTACGCGTCGCGATTTCCCTTCGAAATGACGATCTTCCCGAAGCGCCACTCGGCCTTCTTCACCGAAGTCCGGGAGGACGAGCTGCGGACGCTGGCCGAGATCCTGAAGCACGTCTTGACCCGGCTGAAGGAAACGGTCGGCGACCCGCCGTTCAACCTGGTCCTCCACCAGGCCCCGAACCCGTCGTCGTCGCTCAAGAAATGGCCGGACATCGAGCTCCGGTCGCACTGGCACCTGGAGATCATTCCCATCCTGACCAAGGTCGCGGGTTTCGAGTGGGGGACGGGGTTCTACATCAACCCGGTCCCTCCGGAGACCGGGGCCCAATTCCTGCGTCAGTCTTGATTCAGGACGCGGCCAGCTTCTTGTAGAGATCGAGGTAGGCGGACGCGGATCGCTCCCAGGAGAAGTCCGCGTCCATGGCGTTGCGGACCAGCTTCCGCCATTCGACGGGTTTCTTGAAGAGGGCCCCCGCGCGCCCCGCCGCTTCGACCAGCGGCTCGGGTTCGGCTTCGACGAACTTGAACCCGTTGCCGTTCCCGGCCTGCGGATCGAACTCCTGGACGCTGTCGTCGAGACCTCCCGTGGCTCTGACCACAGGGATCGTGCCATACTTCATGGCGTACATCTGGGTCAGTCCGCAAGGCTCATAGCGCGAGGGGATGAGGAAGATATCGCTCCCGGCGTAGATCGTGTGGGCGATCCGCTCGTCGAAGGCGATCTTGAGGCCGATCCGGGTCGGGTTCTTCTTTTGGGCCGCCAGCAGAAAATCCTGGATCTTCTGGTCGCCTGTGCCGAGAATGACCAGCGTCAATCCGAGGCCGAGAAGATCTTGGAGGGCTTCGCAAACGATGTCGAGGCCCTTCTGCCCGGCCAGGCGGGTGACCATGCCCGCGACGGGAAGAGTCTCCGGCGCGGCCAGGCCGAAGAGGGCCGCGAGCTCCTTGCGGCAGGCTGTTTTCCCCGTCAAGTCCTCGGGCATATAGTTGCGGGGAATGAGATGGTCGGTGGCGGGATTCCAATCGCGGTAATCGACGCCGTTGAGGATGCCGTAAAGGACCGCGGACCGGGAACGAAGGAGGCCGTCGAGGCCGCAGCCGAACTCCGGCGTCTGGATCTCGCGGCTGTAGCGGGGGCTGACCGTCGTCACGGCGGTCGCATACAGGATGCCGGCCTTGAGGGCACTGACCTGGCCGTAGAACTCGAGCTCGGCCATGCTGAAGAGCGAGGCGGGGAGCCCGATACGGACGAGGAGCTCCTCGTCGAACAGGCCCTGGTAGGCCAGGTTGTGGATGGTGAAGAGCGTCCGCGTCCGCGCGAAAAAGGCATCCCCCGCATAGACATGGCGGAGATAGGCGAAGACCAGGGCCGACTGCCAATCGTGGCCGTGAACGATGTCGGGCGAGTAGCGCATCGCCCTCATGGTCTCGATGGAGGCCCGGCAAAAGAAGGCGAAACGCTCGCCGTTGTCCGGATAATCGCCGGCCGCGGTCCCGTAAAGGCCGTCCCGGTCGAAATACTCCGGCCGGTCGATGAAGTAAACCGTGACCCCGTCGGCCCGGTGGGAGAAGACGGCGTAGGCGAGCTTCTCGCCGCCCATCTCGAGCTCGGCCCGCTCGATGACCGGCGTGAGCGGGATCTTCTTTTTCCGCACCTCCCGGAAGAGAGGCATGAACGCCCGGACTTCGGCGCCGAGCCCGGCGAGGAACTTGGGCAGGGCCCCGGCCACGTCGGCCAGGCCGCCCGTCTTGGCATAAGGGATGATTTCGGAAGCTAAAAATGCGACTTTCATGGTCCGGCCATAATACCACAAGTCGGCGCCAAGGACAGCCCAGGCGTATTGCCAAGAGGCGGACTGTGAATTAAGATGGGGCGGAGATGGCAAAGACAGTGACGGCGGCGGTCATCGAACGGGACGGGAAGGTGCTCGTCGCCCGGCGCAAGCCGGAGCTCGTCGCGGGCGGGATGTGGGAGTTCCCGGGCGGCAAGCTCGAGGAAGGGGAGGAGCCCCGGAAGGGCCTGGAGCGTGAGCTCGAAGAAGAGCTGGGCGTGAGGGCCGTCGCCGGGGAGCGGATATGCTCGGTCCCGTTCGAAGGTCCGCTCACGAGCTTCGAGCTCATCGTCTTCCGGACCAAGCTCCTGTCCTACGACTTCCGGCTCACCGATCACGACCTGATCCTCTGGCTCGAGCCGGCGGAGATGGACGAGAGCGTCTTCTCAAAGCCGGACCGGCCCGTCGTCCGTCTGCTCGTCCGCCGGCCGCGCTCTCCGGCCGGGACCAAGGCGGAGGAGCCCGCGTGAACGCCGTCGTCCTCAAGCCCGGCCGGGATAAGGCCGTCCGAAACCGCCATCATTGGATCTTCTCCGGCGCCATCCGGGACCTGCCCGATTTCGAGGACGGGGCCGTCCTGCCCGTTCATTCCTCAGTGGGCGAGCTCCTCGGCCATGGCTATTTCAACCGCAAGAGCTCGATCACCGGCCGGATGATCGCTTTCGGCAGCGAGCCGCCCGAAGCGGCCGTCCGCCGCAGCGTCGGGCGGGCGCTCGCCCTGAGGGCCGAGTTCTTTGACCCGGCCGTCACCAACGCCAGGCGCCTCGTCAACGCCGAAGGCGACGGCCTGCCCGGGCTCATCGCCGACCTCTACGACGACGTCCTCGTCCTCCAGATCGCGACCCTGGGCATGGACAAGCTGAAGCCGCTCATCATCGATCTCCTCTCCGCCGCCCTCAAGCCCCGGACGATATTCGAGAAATCGGATCTTCCGGCCCGGCGCGAGGAGGGCCTCGAAGAGACCGAGGCTCTGCTCGCGGGCGAGCCGGTCGAAAAGGTGCGCATCCTCGAAAACGGCATCCCTTTTTGGGTTGGCCTGGCCGGGGGCCAGAAAACGGGCTTCTATCTCGACCAGCGGGAGTCCAGGAGGCTCGTCAGGGAGTGTTCGTCCGGCCGCCGGGTCCTCAACGCGTTCTCCTACACCGGGTCATTCTCGGTCTGCGCGCTCCTCGGAGGCGCCGTCAAGGCCGATTCCATCGACTCCTCGGCGACGGCCTTGGCCCTGGCCCAGGACAACTTCGAGCTCAACGGCCTGGCTTCGGGTTCCGGAACATTCTTCACGGCCGACGTCTTCGAGTTCCTCCGCGAACCCGCTCTCGACCACGATTTCATCATCCTCGACCCGCCGGCCTTCGCCAAAAAGCGGACGGATGTCGTCGCGGCCTGTCGGGGCTACAAGGACATCAACCGCCTGGCCATGCAGCGCGTCCGCGCCCCGGGACTCGTCCTGACCTTCTCCTGTTCCCACTTTGTCGACGAGGTCCTCTTCCAGCAGGTCGTCTTTCAGGCAGCCCAAGAGGCCGGACGGCGGGTGCGCATCCTGCAGCGGCACCGCCAGGCGTTCGACCACCCGGTCAACATCTACCACCCCGAGACCGCCTACCTGAAGGGCTTCCTCCTCTACGTCGACTGAGCCCCTCCGGGGGACCCTGCGGCGATTCTTCGATTGCCTGCCGGCGCGCATTCTCATATAATCCCCAAGAAGCGGCCGCCCGGCCGCCCCGTGTGAGGAGGCAAAATGAATCCTCAGGAAGAGCTCCGGACGCACCTGAGGCCTGCGACGATGGTCGGTTCGGCCGTCATCGTCAGCCTGGTCATCTATCTCGGCCTCGTCGAGGTCCTCCGGGCCGTCCTCAGGCCTTTCCGCGGCTTTGCCGTCGCGCTCGGGATCCAGCCCGTCCGGCTGGCCGTTTTCGGAGCCGCCGCGGCGGTCATCCTGCTCATGCTGCTCCTGCGTCCCCGCCTCTTCCGCAGGGACAGCCGGGAGGACACCCCGGCCGCTTATCGCCGGCTCCAGAAGGCCTCCTTGGTGGTCCTTGTCCTGGGAGAGATCCCGGCGGTCCTGGGCCTCGGCCTCTTCCTCGTCGGAGGGAACGCCATCGACTTTTACAAGCTCCTCTTTGCCTCTCTTGTCCTGACCTTCATCAATTTCCCCAGGCGCGCCGCCTGGGAGGGGTGGCTGAAGGGTTGATACAGCTTCGCCAAGGGGGACCGCCATGAGAGTCCGGATCCTAAGGACCTGCCTGATGCTGGGCGCGGCGCTCGTCCTATGGCCGGCCCCATCGATTCCCGGCCAGGCGCCGGCCTCGCCGGCCGCCGGGGCGCCCGGACTGCGCTACGAGATCTGGGTCGAGCTCGACGCGGCCGGGAAGATGCTCGTCGGCAAGGAGGAGATCGTCTGGACCAATCCGACGAAGGACACGGTCCCCGACATGCTCCTCCACCTCTACTGGAATGCGTTCAAGAACGAGGCCAGCGCCTTCCTGCGTGAGGCCGAAGCGGAGACCATGTTCCGCGGCGGCGGCTCCCCCGAGGACGGCGAATGGGGCTGGGTCGACGTCACCGACATCCGTCTCGCGGACGGGTCCGACCTCAAGCCCTCCTTGGCCTACGTCACCCCCGACGGCCCGGAAACGGCCGGCGACGAGACCGTCGCCCGGATCCTGTTCCCCGACCCGGTCGCGCCGGGCGAGAGCGTCCACCTGCGGATCGAATTCCGAAGCAAGATCCCCCGGACGGTGGCCCGGTCGGGATACTATAAGAATTCCTTCTTTATCGGCCAGTGGTATCCCAAGCCCGGCGTCTACGAAGAAGGCCGGGGCTGGAATTGCCACGCCTACCATCAGAACTCCGAGTTCTTCTCCGACTTCGCCGACTTCGTCGTCCACATCACCGTGCCGCGAGGCTACATCATCGGCTCCTCGGGCAAGGCCGCCGATTTGAGGACCGACGAATCGGCCGGCACGACGACCACGACGTTCCGGCAGGCCATGGTCCACGACTTCGCCTGGATGACCGACCCTCGCTATCTGAAAGTCGAACAGGATTTCATCGCCTCGAGAGAAGTGACCCCCAAGGAATACGACGACACGGCCAAGCTCCTCGGCCTCTCGATCGACGAGGTCCGGCTGCCCGACGTCAAGATGATCCTGCTCATCGCCCCCGAGCACAAGGGCCAGATCGAGCGCCATTTCCGCGCCCTGCGGGCCGCCATCAAATACTATGGACTCTGGTACGGCCCATATCCCTATGAGACGGTGACCATGGTCGACCCGCCCTACCGGACCGGGAGCGGCGGCATGGAATATCCGACCCTGTTCACCGCGGGAACGCAAGTCCTGACGAGCCCGCACGAGCTCGACCCCGAAGGCGTGATCGTCCACGAATTCGGCCACGGCTACTGGTACGGCCTCACGGCCACGAACGAGTTCGAGGCCGCCTGGCTCGACGAAGGCTTCAACACCTATTCGACGGGCCTCGTCCTGGCCCGGGCCTACGGGCCCGGCGCGATCCCTTTCAACTTCAAAGGCATCCCCCTCAGCTCGTTCCTGCGCATTCCGAGGGTATTCGATTTCGAAACCAACCGGGTGGCCGCCATCCAGACCGTGCGTTTCGACCCGGTGACGGCCTGGTCCTGGAAGTTCTACAACCGGGGGAGCTATGGCGCCAACGTCTACATGCGCGCTGCGACCCTCCTCGGAACGCTCGAAGAACTTCTCGGCGAGCCGGCCTGGTCGAGGATCATGCGGACCTACCACATGCGCTATCGTTTCCGGCATCCGGCCAAGGCCGACTTCATCGGCGTCGTCAACGAGATCGCCGGCAAGGACATGACCTGGTTTTTCGACGAGCTCCTCGATTCCACCCGGCCCTTTGACTACGGGGTCTCCGGTCTTGACTCGGTCAAGGTCCCCGTCCACCTCCGGGGCGTCTTCGACACCGACGGCGCCCGCCAGGAATGGACGGCCAAGAGGATCGAGGAGGCCGAGACGGGGAAGGCCGGGCCGGCCGAAAGAAGCGCGCCCGCAACCGCGTACCGGACGACGTTCGTCCTTCGGCGCTACGGCGAGGCCCGCATCGGCGGGGATACCCGGATCCAGGCGGTCGTCCGGTTCAAGGACGGGACGACCGAGACCCGGACGTGGGACGGCCAGGCGCGCTGGGCCCGGTTCGAGATCATCAAACCCGTCGAGGCCGAGAGCGTCCAGATCGACCCCGAAGGCATCTGGCTGATCGACGAGAACCTGGCCAACAACAGCCAGGGGACCGACGGATTCCGCCTCAACACCTCCAAGCTGATGACCCAGCTCCTGTTCACCGTTCAGTGCATCCTCCACTTCTTCGGATCGTGGAGCTGAGGAGGGACCCATGGGCGCCTTCAAAGCCATCGTCAACGGGATGGGCACGACCCTCCGCAAGCCGCGCATCCTGATCATCCTCTATGTCGTCAACATTCTCTTCGCCCTGGTCGTCGCCTTCCCCTTCCTGGCGCTCGTCCAGACGGAGCTCGGATATTCCCTGCTCGGGATGAACATCCGGCCGGTGGACCTGATGTGGATCGGGGAGGCCGTGCTCAAGCACCAGGACGCCCTGGCGGCCATCGTCTCCGGATTCGTCGCGTGCGGCTTCGCCTACCTGGTGTTGCACGTCTTTCTCAACGGCGGCATCGTCGGCCGCCTCCTCGACCGGGAGGGCCCGGCCGACCTGGCGTCCTTCTGGGGCGACTGCGGCCGCTATTTTTGGAGGTTCGTCCGCCTGTTCCTCGTCTCCCTGCTCTTCCTCGTTCTGAGCCTGGGCCTCGTCATGAAGCTCGTTTCAGCCCTATTCACGCCCCTGTCCGAGGCCGCGGTCACCGAGTGGCCGCCGCTCATCCTGTCGAACCTTCATTTTCTCATCGCCCTGCTCCTGCTTTCGATCGTCCACATGATCATCGATTATGCCCGCATCGCCGTCGTCGCCGACGAGGAGCGGAAGGTCCTCAAGGCCCTGCGCCACGCCCTGACCTTTCTCAGGAAGCGGTTCTTTCGCGCGTGGGCCATCTACCTGCTCATCGTCGCCGCAACTGTAGCCGGCAGCGTCGTCTTCTATGTCGTTCTCGGAGGCCTCGGCGCTCCGGCCGTCGTCCAGGTCGCCGCCGCCCTCGTCTGGATGCAGCTCTACGTCGTCTTTCGGATCTGGATCAGGACCCTGTTCGTCGCCGCTCAAGCGGAATTCTACCGGTCCCACCCTTATTGAGACTGAGAGGTATCATGAAGCTGGCTTTTTTAGGCGCCGCCCGTCAGGTCACGGGTTCTTCGTACTTCTTCGAGGCCGACGGACTGCGCGGCCTCGTCGATTGCGGGCTCTACCAGGAGAGGCCTTTCCTCGACCGCAACTGGGACCCTTTCCCGGTCCCCCCGGATGAGCTCGATTTCATCCTTCTCACCCACGCCCATCTCGACCACAGCGGGCTCATTCCGCGCATCGTCAGGGACGGGTTTGCGGGGACGATCCTGACGACGGCCGCGACGGCCGATCTCATGTCGATCGCTCTCATGGACTCCGCGGAGATCCAGGAGGAGGACGCGGCCTTCAAGATCCGGCGCCACCAGCGGGAGGGCCGGACGGTCGACCACCCCGTCGTTCCGCTGTACACCACGGAAGACGTCCAGGCGACCATGCCCATGGTCGAAGAGGCCGAATACGACGCGCCCGTACGGCTCAGCGACGCCGTCTCGGTCCGTTTCCGGGACGCGGGTCACATCCTCGGCTCGGCCATGATCGAGCTGACCGTGCGGACAGGTTCGGCGACCCGCACCGTCGTCTTCTCGGGCGACATCGGCCAGTGGAACATGCCCTTCGTCTGCGACCCGACGCTCTTCGAGAAGGCCGATTACGTCGTCATGGAATCGACGTACGGCGACAGGGACCACGAGGACCGGGCCCGCATCGACGAGCTCCTGGCCCGGACGATCGTCGAAACGGCCGCGGCCGGCGGGAACGTCGTCATCCCGACCTTCGCCATCGAGAGGGCCCAGGACCTGATGTTCCACATCAGCCGTCTCGTCTATGACAAGGCCATCCCGGCGCTGCCGGTCTATCTCGACAGCCCGATGGCCCGGGAAGTGACCCAGGCCTTCGAGCGCCATGACGAGTTCCTCGACGAGGAGATGCGCCGGCTCTTCGCCTCGGGCCGTCACCCCTTCCGGTTCCCGGGACTGACCATCGTCCGCACGCCCGAGGAATCCAAGGCCATCAACAACGGGCGCGGCCCGGCCGTCATCATGGCCGGGTCGGGCATGGTCACCGGGGGCCGCATCAAGCACCATATCGCCATGAACATCGGCCGTCCGGAATCGACGATCCTTTTTGTCGGCTACCAGGCGCGGGAAACCCTGGGCCGGCAGATCCTCGAGGGGGCCCCGGAGATCCGCATCCTCGGGCGGACCATCCCGGTCAAGGCCCGGGTGACCAAGATCAACGGCTTCTCGGCCCACGCCGACCGGAAGGGACTGGCCCATTGGCTCGACGGCTATCAAAGCCCGCCGCGCCGGCTGTTCGTTACCCACGGGGACGCGGACGTGGCCGCAAAGACGGCCGAAGGGATCCGCCAGGACCGGCACTGGACGGTGGAGCTTCCCGTCTATCGCGAGGTCTGGGACCTCGACTAGTCAATGTTCTTCCCCCGATACCGGGATATCGCTCTCTGCGGCTTTTGCTCAGGATATCGCCGCCTCGAGATCGATATCCCGGAAATAGTCGATAAACCCTGCTAAAACTCCGTCGAAGGACGCAGGTCGACGCCCGAGGCCCGGCCGTAGGCGGCCATGATCCGGTCGAGATCCTTGCGCACCTCGGCGGCCAAAGGCGGCGCCCCGTACGCCGCCAGCCGCCGGGCGACATCCAAATGGGCCTTGTCGACGATCGAAGTCCGTCCCGCCGCCACCCAGGCCTCGTAAGGATCGCGGTCGGCGAGCCCGGCCGGGATATGCTCGGTCCGGTACCACCGCCGCGTGTGCGGGTGGGTGAGGAAAGACATTCCGGGCGTGAATCCCTCGAAGGCGCCGAGCGCCACGGGGTCGTCCCGCTGGGCGATCCCGTCGAGCAGACGATACACCATCGCACAGATGCCGTCGTCGATGACGAGCTTCTCGAGGCTCTGGGAGCTCTCGAAATCGAGCATGCCCGGGCCGGAGACGACATTGACCCCCGCCAAGGCCGCGAGGACGGCGCCCAGGGCCGTCTCGAAGCCGGCCTGAGGGTCGTTGACCTTGGCGTCGCTCAGGGCCATGTAGGCGTGCGTGGGCAGCTTCAGGTGCTTGCCGATCTGGGCGTAAGCGGCGTCGATCATCATCGTTTCGATCGCGCCCATGGGTGTCGTGCCTTTCCGCATGTCGAAGCTGGACGGCGAGCCGCCGAAGATGACCGGGGCGCCGGGACCGGCGAGCTGGCAGATGACCAGACCCGAAAGGTTCTCGGCGACATGCTGGGCGAGGGTCCCGGCGATCGTCGTCGGCGAGGTCGCCCCCGTCATGCCCATCGAGATGAGCTCGGACGGAATGCCCGCCCGGGCCGCGTCGATGAGGCTCTGGGAGGTCAGATGGCTCCACTTGAGGGGAGGGGAGGGGCAGGCGTCGAAAATGGCCAAGGGCTTCGACCTGAGCTCGCTCTCTCCGCCGCGGACGGCCGCCAGAAGGTCCTTCATCGGCCGGAACCCTTCGACGCGGAACGTCCCGGTGACGAACGGCTTCTCGGACAGGCAGAGGCCGGCGTAAAGACGGAAACAATCGGCAACCGGGGCCGGGACGTCGAAAGCGATGAGGCCCGTGCTCTGGAAATGCAGGTGTTCGAGCGTCTCGACGAGCTTGGTGAAGGCGACCAGGTCGGCCGTCGAGGCCTTGCGTTCCTCTTGCGTGGCGTGGTCGAGGAGGGTCACGGCGGCGGAGCCGGGGTCGAAATGGACCTCGTCGCCTCCCACGGTATAGGCCCGGCTGCCCGTGCGGTCGTAGAGGGTGATGACGGAAGGCGTCGTCGCCAACGAGTCCAGGACCAGCTTGCGGCCGATCCGGACCTGTCCCGAGGCGCGGTCGACCACGGCCCCGGCGCCCGCGAGCAGGCCCACCGTCTCGGCGTTCTCGACCAGGACGCCGTGGCGTTCGAGCAGGGTCAGCCCTTCGTCGACGATCCGTTCGATAAATTCTGTCGAGAGGAGCTCCAGCTTGGGCTTTCGTGTTTCGATCATGTCCGCACCCCTTTGATGCCTTCTCGGTCGTTCGGGATCGCCGCAGGCCGGGGGCTCAGGGCCGCCCGGCAAAGGACTTGGCCAGCTTGACGGCGGCCACGGCGTTCTCGGCATAGCCGTCCGCACCGATCTCCTCGGCCCACTTCCGGCTGGCCGGGGCGCCGCCGACCAGGACCTTGTACTTGTCGCGAAGGCCCCGGTCACGGAGGAGGGCGATGAACCGCCGCTGGTTCATCATGGTCGTCGTCAGCAGGGCCGAGAGGCAGATCATTCCGGCGCCGACCTCTTCGGCCTTGTCGATGAACCGCTCCAGCTTGACGTCGGCCCCCAGGTCGAAGACCTCGAACCCGCCGGCCTGGAGCATGGAGGCGACCAGGTTCTTGCCGATGTCGTGGATGTCGCCCTCGATGGTGCCGATGACCACCTTGCCGCCGATCCGGGCCCCGCGGTTCTGGCGGTTGAGCGCAGGGTCGAGGACGGCCATGGCCGCTTTCATGGCCTCCGCGCTGCTGATGAGCTCGGGCAGAAAATATTCCCCAAGCTCCCAGAGCTCTCCGACCTTCTGGATGCCGGGCACATAGCCCTGCTCCACGACTTCGAGCAGGTCGAGCCCCGACCGCACCGCGTCCTCGGCCAGCGCCCGGGCGGCGTCCCGATCCCCGGCGACGATGGCCTCGCTCATCTTGGGATAGATCTCGTTCTTGGTCATATCTTGTCCTCCCCGCGGATGACCCGGGCCATGGCCCGGATGGTGTCCGGGTTGGTGCCGCAGCAGCCGCCCACGAATCCGGCACCGGCGCTGACGATCGCCGGCACGAAACGAACGTAGTCTTCGAGGGTCTGGGAATAGCCGATCGTCCCGTCAGCCAGGGCCACCGGCTGGCCGGCGTTGGCTTGGGCGATAACGGGCAGCGACGTGGCCGCTTTGATGGCGGTCACGCAGCCGACCATCTGTTCGCTGGTCAAGGTGCAGTTGGCCCCCGCGGCGGCCGCACCCGCCTTCTCCAATTCCACGAACGACCGGGCGACGGAGTCTCCCATGAGGGTGAAATAGCCCCTGGGGAAGGAATTGAACGTCAGGGTGACGAAGACCGGGAGCGGCGGCGAAACGCTGCGCGCGCCGCGGACGGCCGCGAGGGCTTCGCGCAGATCGTATTGCGTCTCGATGATGAAGACGTCGACGCCGCCGTCGGCCAGGCCTCGGGCCTGCTCGGCATAGGAGGCGAAGAGGTCGGCCTCTGTCGCGGGCCCCTGGGGCTTCAGGAACTTGCCGGTCGGGCCCATGCTGCCGGCGACGTAGCGGCCGGCCGGGGCGGCCTCGCGGGCCAGTCGGGCGGCCGCACGGTTCAGCTCGAAGGCCCGGCCTTCGAGGCCGTGGGCCGCGAGCTTGAGGGGCGTCCCTCCGAAGCTGTTGGTCGATACGACATCGGCGCCGGCGTCGTAATAGGCGGCGTGGACCTCTCTCACGGCGTCGGGCCTTTCGGCGTTCCAGAGCTCCGGCGGCACGCCGGGGCCGAGGCCGCGGGCCATCAACTCGGTGCCCATGGCCCCGTCGAAAAGGACGGTCCGCGTTTTGACGAGATCGAGGAGCGATACGGTCATTTTTCCACCTTCGGATAGCGGCCGAATTCGAGGGCCCGGACGAACTCGTCCTGGAAATCGGGCCGGGTGGCCAGGGACACATGGGAGATCTTCGCCGCCAGGGCCTCGGCGACCGTCCGGGCCGGCCGGGAGACGAGGAGGAGGCGGGCGCCGGCGAGCGAAGCGTTACCGATGAAGGCGATCTTGTCGGCGGGCACGTCCGGCAGGAGCCCCAGGGACACGGCGTTGTCGATGTCGAGCGAGCTGCCGAAGGCCCCGGCGACGAGGACGCGGTCGAGGTCGGCGACTTTCAGCCGGAATTCGCGGAGCATGAGCTGGACGCCGCTCCGGACCGCGGCCACGGCCAGCTGGATGTCCCGGACGTCCTGCTGGGTCAGGGCCAGCCGCTCCGTCAGCCGGATGCGCTTCTCCGGCCCGACGATGCGGCCGTCGTGGCCGACGAGGCCGCGGGCCAAGGCGCCGGCGAGAATATCGATGAGCCCCGACCCGCAGACCCCCTGCGGCGGCAGGTCCTCGATCGTCCTGAACTTGAAGCCGTTATCCCACGCGGCCCGCTGGATGGCGCCGGGGACCGCGAGCATGCCGCAGCTGATGTTCATGCCCTCGAAGGCCGGGCCGGCCGCCGTCGACGTGGCCACGAATTCGGAGTTCTTTTTGAGGACGATCTCGCCGTTCGTCCCGAGGTCGATGAACAGCCCCGAGCCCGGCGCCGCGGCGAATTCCGAGGCCACGAGCCCGGCGGTGATGTCGCCGCCGACGAAGCTCTTGATGTTGGGCGAGATGTATACGCGGGCCTGCGGATGGAGCGCGAAGCCGATCTCGCCGGCGGCCAGGGGCGGCAAGACCGAGAAGACGGCGTGGAAAGGGGCCAGGGCCAGCGAATCCACGGCGACGCCGCAAAGGATGTGGTTCATGGCCGAGTTGCCGGCGACGACCGCGTCATAGATGCGGTGCCGCGGCACGCCGCTCCGCCGGCACATCGTCCCGGCGAGGTCGTTGATGAGCTGGACGGCCGCGTTTCTCAGGCGGCGGAGGTTGTCGGGATTCTCGAAAGCGAAGGTGATCCGGGAGACGACATCAGCGCCGTAGGCGCTCTGGGCGTTGACGGCCGATTCCCGGTCGACGATCCGGCCCGTGCGCAGGTCGACGAGCTCGGTCGCGATCGCGGTCGTGCCCAGATCGACGGCCAGCCCGAAGGCCTCCCGGCCGGCCTCTTCGGGCTCGATGTCGAGGACCTCCAGGTCGTCGTAGAGGACGACCGAGATCGGCCGCGCCGGGCCGATGGTCGTCCCGCCGAGCTTGGACAGGGCGGCCAGGGACAGGACGAGCCCGGGGGACTTGAGCTGGGCCCGGAGCGTGTCGGCCACGGCGGTCGGGGCAAAGAGAGACGGCTTCTCCAAAACGAGTGCGAGCTTCTTGACGGCCGGGTCGACGTAGGCGGCCGACGGCAGCCCGGTGTCGAGGACGGCGATCCTCTCGAGCCGGGACCCCGGCAGCGTCTCCACCGTGACATCGCTGCGCACGGCATAGAGGCAGGCGAGTCGATGGTCCGGGCCCAGGCCGCGGGCTTCCAGGAGCGAGGCCTCGAGCGCCGCCGGGAAGGGGAGGGGACCGCTGAGAATGCGGACGGCACACTTGCCGCAGACCCCCCGCCCGTGGCAGTAGAGGCTCATCGGGATGCCGGTCCGGACGAGGACATCGGCCAGGATCTCTCCGGCCTTGGCCCGGACCTTGGTCCCTTCGGGCAGGATCTCGACGGTGAATGACGTCTCGGTCATCGGTGGCGCTTCAACCTCCGCGGCCCCATCTTAAAACGAAAACCGGCTCAGGGGAAATCTTTTTTATCGCGGCGGGGCCGCGGCCCGGCGTCCGCGGCCCTTCCAGATCGCATAGACGGGAATGCCGGCGGCCAGGAGCCCCGCCCCGGCCAGGGATTTCAGAGGCTGCCCGGCGGCGATGCTGGCGAAGACGGCGAGGGACATGACAATGAAGATGAGCGGCACGACCGGATAGCCCCAAGTCCTGTACGGCCGGGCCGCATCGGGCGCCCGTCGCCGCAGGACGAAGACGGCCATGCCGGTCGCGGCGAAAAAGAGGAGCAGCGCGAAAACCATGTACTCGTAGAGCGATTCGTAGGTCCCGGAGAGGCAAAGAACGGCCGACCAAGCCGCCTGTCCCCAGAGCGCCCCCGTGGGCACCCGGCTTCTCGGTCCGAGACGCCCCATGGCCCGGAAGAAATGACCGTCGCGGGCCATGGCATAGAACACCCGCGGGCCGAAGAGGAGATTGGCGTTGAGGCAGCCGAAGATCGATACCGTGACCAGGGCCGAGAACAGGGCCGCGCCGCCGCCCCCGAACAGGGCCGAGGCGGCCAGCTCGCCGACGCGGACGACGCCGCTCAGCCGCTCGAGCGGCAGGGCCAGGAGATAGACCAGGTTCACGAGGACATAGATCGCCGTGACCGCCAGGACGCCGAGGGTCAGGCCGCGCGGGATCGTTCTTTCCGGATCGCGGATCTCTTCGGCCGTGCAGTTGACCGAGTACCAGCCGTCGTAGGTCCAGAAGACGGCGACGAGGGCCAGGCCGAGGGGCTTGAGGATATCGTGAAAGGACGGTCCGGACGGGAACAGCGGATGGAAGTTGGCCCCGCCCGCCTTGGTGCCGAACAAGACACCCAGCCCCACGAGGGCGGCGACCGTGCCGAGGCGGAAGACGGTTAAAACGTTCTGGACGACCGCGCCCGACCGGATGCCGAAGGAATTGACGAGGGTCAGGAGCAGGATCGAGGCGGCCGCGACGATCTGTCCGGCGGACAGGCTGTAGGCGAGGCCCAAGATGTCGAGCCGCAGGAGAACGTGACCCGTCGACAGGACCGGCACGAACGAGCCCATGAATTCGGCGAAAGCGACGGCCAGGGCGGCCAGGCCGCCGCACATGATGAACCCAAAGAAAGCCCAGCCGAAGAGGAAGGCCGCCCCGGGGCCGTAGGCCTCCCGGATATAGACGTATTGGCCTCCGGCCTGGGGATACATGGCCCCGAGCTCGGCGAAAGACAGGGCCCCGCAGAGAGTGATCAGTCCTCCGGCCAGCCAGACGGTCAGGAGAAGGCCGGGCGAGGGGAGTCCGGCCGCGATGATGCCCGGGGTCATGTAGATGCCCGAGCCCACGACCGCTCCGATGACCAGAAAGGTCGTATCGATGAGGCCGAGCCTCCGCAGGAACCCTGGCTCCGATGGGCTTTGAGGGCGCATGGACAGCGGCCCCATTCTATGCGAAATCCCCTCAGCCCGCCAACTGTAAATATCTTCTGATCCCCGTCGCGATCTCCCAATTCCCAAGTCCTGCTATCGTATTTATTTTCAGCATGTTACCAAATACATCTGTATCTCGTTTATTATCTATTATTTACACTGTTGTTCAGGTCCCGCTCCATTTTCTCTGCAAGCAGAAGAAAGAGGCATCACCTAAACACGTCCCATAGGGCCACTCGATTCCGACTTTGGATCGGTTCATGCGTCGTGATATAAACTCCCGCTACTCAACTCGGGGCAGGGGAGATCCCCATCGATAGAAGCATCATCTTTTCGAGCGTCCAAAAAAGCATTGACGTCGGGGACGCGTCCGCTGCCTATTTTTTTGCACCTGCTTTATTCGCTTGTCCCGGGAAACCCGATTGTTCGATCATCTCTCAACGAACTGTCAAGGTCATACGCATGCACAATCCTAGTCTCAACGCGCGTCCTTTTATAAAACCTAAAAACGTCAAAGCCATATCTATAAAGTGCTATTTATAAACAAATTAACAGAATTGTCGGCACGCCGACATTGCCTGGTGTCAGCCATCTCAACGATGAAAATATATTAACAATTTTCCTTCCAAATAGTGTTGCTTTTTATCCAGCCATGGGCTATAAGAACCTCTTAGGTTGCTGATGCGGTCCACGAGGGAGAGAGGCTCTTGATTATCGCCATCACGAATCAGAAAGGCGGCGTCGGAAAAACGACGACGTCGATCAACGTTGCGGCGGCCATCGCTTTGATGGGGAAGAAGGTCCTGCTCATCGATATGGACCCGCAGGCCCACAGCACCATCTCGACGGTCGCCAATCCCGGGAAAGTATGAAAAATCCCTGTTCGACGTCCTCATGAACAAGAATGAAAAGATCGAGGACATCATCGCCCATTCGAATATCCCGGGACTCGACGTGACCATCACGAAGATCTCGATGGCCAAGCTCGAACCCTCCCTGGGCGGAGAGTTCGATGCCCATTATCGCCTTAAGGATGCCCTCGAACAGGTTCGAGGGCGGTACAACTATATCTTCATCGACACGCCGCCGACTCTGGGGCTGATCACACTCAATGCCCTCGTCGCCGCCAACTTCATCCTCATTCCCATTCAGTCCTCATATCTCTGCCTCGAGGGAACAGACGACCTTCTGGAGACGATCGAGAAGGTCAAGAGGATCGCCAACCCGCATCTCAAGGTTTTAGGTGTGGTCATAACGCTCTACGACAAGCGAACCAACCTAGCCCGAGACGTCGTCCAGAGGATCCGGACCGTCTTCGGGACCAAGCTCTTCAAGACGTTCATCTCCAAGAGCGTCAAACTCGAGGAAAGCCCGGCCTACAAGGAATCCATCTTTACTTACGCCCCCAGTTCGATCGGGGCGGAGCAATATCGGAAAGTCGCCGAGGAGTTGATGAGCCGTGCAAAAAGCTAAGAAATCAGGACTGCCGGTATCCGTCGCCATGAAACACGACGGCCATTTCGTCGACCTCATCTCGTCCCGGTCGCTCGGGCCCCGGATCCGCATGATCCCCCTGGAGAAGATCGATCCGAACCCCCATCAAGCCCGCTGCGAGCTGGGCAATATCGAGGAGCTTCAGGATTCGATCCGGAGCAAGGGCATCCTCGAGCCCATTCTGGTCCGGGCCAAAGGCAGCCGCTTCGAGATCATCGCCGGCGAGCGGCGGTACATGGCATCAAAAAACCTCGGCTTGAAGGAGCTGCCTTGCATCGACATGGACGTCGAGGACAACGAAGCCATGGAGATCGCCCTGATCGAAAACCTCCAGCGCAAGGACCTCGACATTTTCGAAGAGGCCGACGGTCTCCAGGCCCTGGCCGACATCCATAGCTACAATCACGAGCAGATATCAGCCAAGATCGGCAAAGCCCGCTCGACGATCACGGAGATCCTGTCGATCGCGCGAATCCCACGGAAGGCCCGCGACATCATCAACGAGGCCGGGGGCTTCGGCCGTTCGACGCTTGTCGAGATCGCCAAGCTCAAGACCGAAGACGACATGATCAAGTTCGCTCACGACATCGCCGAGCGGAGATTGACCCGCGAGGATACTCGAGACCTGGCCAAATATCTCAAGGGCAAGACCAAGAAGCTCAAATACTACGTCTACAATTTCGTACCGGAAGATACCGACAGATTCCGGCTGCGCCTCGAGTTCAAGAAGCAATCGATCTCCAAGCAGGAGATCATCGCTGTGCTGCAAGAGATCATCGACCAGATCCGGAAAAAAGAAGAGACACCAGCCCTCAAGGGCTAGCCTGCAGCCCCCTCGAAGCCGTTCTTTTCGAGGCCCCCTTTCGCCTCCCGATATTAGTTTACATAATAAACGTTATGCGACTCATTCTTGGGGGTTTCGCTATCGCGTTTATTGTCAACGTGTTGTAATTACCCACAGGTTGTGGATATTTCCCCTGCACAAGACCTGGGCATTTGTGGAAATGTCCCTCAGGCACTCTGATCTCCGCTCCCGGGCCTATCCGCCCGCTCATTCTTATCTGATATTACCAATTCATTCGCTAAACAGACCCTTCCCCAAAGGTTCGTATTTTTGGCTGCCATTGCCGGGTCCAAGCCGATAAGAACATAAATGACATCCCTCAGCCGAAATATTGCTGTCGAGCTAAGGCGGCTGGGACCGCCGTAATGCTGGCCCTATAACGGACCATGAACCAGCCGGGGTCCTTCTGGCAGCCATGCTCCAAAAACGGCACAAGCTCCACAAAGGCCCCACTGGTCGTGCATTTATGTCTACTGCCGTCTCCCCCGCCCCATTAAACCGGAGACAGCAGGCTTCTTTATTGATCATATAGCTGCATGATCAGGATTGGGTAAGGCCCCCGTATCGCCGATTTGTCAGGTTTAAGAGGGCCGCGCTTATCGGCTCCTGCTGTGATAAATAACGCATAAGTATAGATCTTATTGATTATAT
The DNA here is from genome assembly GCA_963743205.1 of Candidatus Aminicenantota bacterium. GTDB lineage: Bacteria > Acidobacteriota > Aminicenantia > Aminicenantales > Saccharicenantaceae > RBG-16-66-30. The sequence goes on along the minus strand of CAVUOW010000004.1, from coordinate 373,445 downwards.
TATAGATGCATGCACTTAAAGTCTATCGTGCTCATTATAAACAAATTAGAAAATCGTGCTCGAATCCAGCAGTACCGGCGGAGCGGCTTATGCCTACATTGATCGGTCCTTGCTGGATACCCCCAGTGGCATGAATCTTGCTTAATAATTTATGGGAAAGCAGACCCGCTGGGGTTGTGGTTTGCAGCCTGCCCCCTAGAGGAGGTCGGAGATGAAAATCGGAATCCTTGGCACGGGAGACGTCGGAAAGACCCTCGGATCGGCCCTGTCCCGCCGGGGTCACGACATCATGATCGGAACTCGCGACGTTCGCCGAAAGATGGAGGAGAAGGCCGCCGGCGACGAACCTATCAGCTTCCACGATTGGTTGTCCAAGAACAAGAAGATCCATCTGGGGACGTTCGCCGAGGCCGCGGCCCACGGCGAGCTCCTCATGAACGCGATAGCCGGCCACGCCTCGGTCGAAGTCCTGGCCAAAGTCCGGCCGGCGGACCTCAAGGGCAAGGTCCTGATCGACATCGCCAACGCCCTGGGGCCTTGGGGCGAAGGGCCGATCGAGCTTTTCGTCGCCAACACCGACTCGCTCGCGGAAAGGATCCAGAGAGCCCAACCGGGTCTCCGCGTGGTCAAGGCGTTGAACACGGTCACGGCACACATCATGGTCAATCCCGCGGGCCTGTCCGGCGGCAGCCACGACGTCTTCGTGGCCGGCAATGATCCGGACGCGCGGGATCGTGTGACCCGGTTCCTCCGGGACGAGTTCGGCTGGAAGACCGTGATCGACCTCGGCGACCTGACGGCCGCGCGGGGCCTGGAGATGCTGATCATGGTCTGGCTGAAGCTCTGGTCGGCGTTCGGGACCACCGATTTCAACTATAAGATCGTCCGCTGAGGCAAGGAGATCACCCCATGGCCAAAAGAACCAAGAGCGCCAAGCCGGAGCGTCCGTCCGACGAGGAGGCGACGACCGGGGCGCGCCCGACCTGGACGGGCATGATCAGCTTCGGGCTGGTCAACGTGCCGGTCAATCTCTACACCGCGGTCAAGCCCGAGATCCACGCGATGAACTACCTGCGCAAGGACGATCTCTGCCCGATCTCCTACAAGAAGGTCTGCCGCCTGACCGGCGAAGAGGTCCCCTTCAAGGACATCGTCAAGGGGTACGAATACCGGGACGGAGACTTCGTCGTCCTGAGCGATTCGGATTTCGAGAAGGCCGACGTCAAAAGGAGCTCGGCCATCGAGGTCGAGGTCTTCGTCGACGAGAAGGACGTCGACCCCAAATACCTGGAGAAGCCCTACTATCTGGAGCCGCAGAAGAAGGCCCACAAGCCCTACGCCCTGTTCCGCGAGGCCATGGCCAAGGCGCAGAAGGTGGCCATCGGGACGTTCGTCCTCAGGGACCGGGAGCACCTGGTCATGCTCAAGCCCGAGGGCAAAGTCATCCTGCTCACCCTGCTCCGTTTCGCCGCGACGCTCAAGGACCCTGGCGAGCTCGATCTTCCGGAGAAGGCCGAGGTCCCCAAGAACCAGATGGAGCTGGCCCTCGAGCTGATCAAGAAGTTCGAGGGCCCGTTCAAGCCGGAAGCCTTCAAGGACTCGTACGCCGCGCGCTTGCGGGCGATCATCGCGGCCAAAGCCAAGGGCAAGACCGTTCACGTGCCCGAGGAGGAGGCCCCGCACGCCACCGAGGTCGAAGACATCATGGCCAAGCTCCGGGAGAGCCTGTCCGCGACGCGGCATTAGTTCGAGGCCGCCATGGCTCTCAAGGAGTACCGCCGCAAAAGGACCTTCGGCAAGACGCCCGAACCGGGACCTGCCCGGGCCGCTGCCGGCGCGGGGCGCCACTTCGTCGTCCAGAAGCACCAGGCTTCGCACCTCCACTATGACCTCCGCCTGGAGCACGCCGGCGTTTTGAAGAGCTGGGCCGTGCCCAAGGGCCCTTCGATGGACCCCCGCGACAAGCGTCTGGCCATCATGGTCGAGGACCACCCGGTGGAATATCAGCACTTCGCCGGCCGCATCCCCGAGGGCGAATACGGCGCGGGGCTGGTCGAGATCTGGGACAAGGGCACCTACGCCGTGAATGGCCCCACGGGCGTGGACCCGGCCAAGGCCATGGCGGCGGGGCTTCTCAAGGGCCATATCGATTTCCGTCTCGACGGGAAAAAGCTCCGCGGCCTGTTCACCCTCGTCCGCCTGAAGCCGCGGGGAGACGGCAAAAACAACCAATGGCTCCTGATGAAGAGGAGCGAACCTGCGCCGACACCCGCGCCCTCGACCGCCGGCCGAAGGCGCGGGGCCAAGACCGATCCGCCGCCGCGTGCCGTTTCGCTCGAAGAGCGGGACCTCGAGGGGTCGGTCAAGAAGCCATTTCCCTCGGACGCGAGTCCCATGCTGGCCACGCTGGTCGACGGCCCGTTCGACCGGGACGGCTGGGCTTTCGAAGTGAAATGGGACGGCTTCCGCTCGCTCGCAGAGATCAAGGGGGGCAAGGTTCGTCTCCTCTCCCGCAACGGCAAGACGCAGAACGCCCGATTTCCTACGGTCGCCGCCGCCTTGAGCGGATTTCCCGTCGACGCCGTTTTCGACGGCGAGATCGTGGCCGTCGACGCGAAGGGCCGGCCGCATTTCCAGGACCTGCAGAACTCGATGCGCGGCGGCGAAAGCCGCATCCTCTACTATGTCTTCGATGTCCTTTACGCGGCCGGACACGATCTCCGCGGCTTGCCGCTCGGGCGCCGCCGGGCCATTCTGGAGAAGATCCTGCCCGTTTCCCCGACGGTGCGGCTGAGCGAATCGATCGAGGCCAAGGGCCGGGCTTTTTTTCGCGCCGCGGAACAGAACGGCCTCGAGGGCGTCATCGCCAAGGATATGAGTAGCCCCTATCGCTCTGGGGCGCGGACCCGGGAGTGGCTCAAGATCAAGGCCCAGAAGGGGCAGGAGGCGGTCATCTGCGGCTTCACCCGGCCGCGCGCCTCCCGCAAGTACTTCGGGGCGCTGATCCTGGGTGCCTTCAAGAAGGGCCGGCTCATCTATATCGGCCATGTCGGCACAGGCTTTACCGAACGCACTCTGAAGGACATCCACGCCAAGCTCACGCCGCTGGTCACGCCGCGGTCCCCTTTCGCCGAGGAGCCGCAGACCAACATGCCGGTGACCTGGGTCGCGCCGCGCCTCGTCTGCGAGATCAAGTTCAGCGAATGGACCGACGAGGGCCTGATGCGGCATCCCGTTTTCCTGGGGCTTCGACAGGACAAGAGCGCCCGGGAGGTCGTGCCGGAGGAGGCCGAGCCGCGGGAAGCTGTCTTTCCAAAAACGAAATTCCGGACCCGCGCCGAGCTGACCCATCTCGACAAGGTCTTTTGGCCCGGGGAGGGGTACACCAAGGGCGATCTGGTCGAGTACTATTGGCGGATGGCGGAGTCGATCCTCCCCTACCTCAAGGACCGGCCTCAGGCGCTGAACCGGCACCCCGACGGGATCGCGGGGGAGAGCTTTTTCCAGAAGAACCTGGTCCAGGCGCCTCCCTCATGGGTGAAGACCGTGGACGCTCACGTCCGAAAGCAAGGACAAGGACATCCGTTATCTTATCTGCCAGAACAGGGACACCCTGATCTACGAGGCCAACCTGGGCTGCATCGAGCTCAACGTCTGGAGCTCGTCGATCCCGCACGTGGATTCGCCGGACTACATCGTGCTCGATTTCGATCCTCTCGAGACGTCTTTCCCCAGCGTGGTCGAGTCTGTCCTGGCCGCCAAGGCCTTCCTCGACGAGATGGCCATACCGGCCTTCTGCAAGACGTCAGGCGCCACGGGCCTGCACGTCTATCATTCCCCTGGCGCCCCGCTTCAGCTACGAGCAGGCCAGGGAGCTGGCCCACCTGGTGTGCTCTGGTCGTCAATCGCCGGAATCCGGACCTGACGAGCCTCGAGCGGAGCCCGGCCAAGCGCAAGGGCCGGGTCTACCTCGATTACCTGCAGAACCGCGAGGGCGCGACCATGGCCGCCCCCTATGGCGTGAGGCCGCGCGAGGGGGCGCCCGTCTCGATGCCCCTCGATTGGAAGGAAGTCACGTCCCGGCTCGACCCCCTCGATTTCAACATCCGCACGGTCCCGGAGCGGATGGCCCGGAAGGGGGACGCTTGGCGTGACCTCTTCAAGAAGCGTTTGGACCTCAATGCGGCCCTGGCCAGGTTCGAGAGATGGCAAAAAAAGCCGAAAGTCGTCCTGAAGGCCCCGGCGATGCACCGGAGTCCTCGGGGCTGGAACGGCCGGAGCCGGCACCTTGGACCGGAAGAAACTGGCCCTCATCCATATCGTCAAAAAAGAGCTCGGGATCAGCGACCCGGACTACCGCTGCCTGCTCAAGAGGATCGCGGGGGTCGAGAGCTCCAAGGACCTCGACGAGGCCGGGTTCAGGACGCTGATGCGCTTCTTTGTCCGCAGCGACTATTACCGGGCAAACGACTTCGGCATGACCCTGAAGCAGAAGCTGTTCATCAAGGCCCTGGTGAGCCAGCTCGGCTGGGAAGAGACCCACCTCACGAATTTCATCCACAAGTATTACCACCGGGACGGGTTGGATATTATGACCCGGAAAGAGGCGTCGCATCTGATCGAGTCCCTGAAGGCCATCCGTGAGCATGGAGACCGGGCCTAAAAGATAGTTAGGGTCGTTGCGTTTTTGCCCCCAAAAAGGCCGAGATAAGCCCCTTTGTTGGCCAAAAAGCTAGGTTATATTGTTGAAAAATAAGGCTATTCCTGAGGTCCGACCCCAATAGAAAAATCCACCGCGGCGGCGGCATGGATGGCCGTGGTATCGAAGACCGGGACCGGGCTGTCCTTGGCCCCGATCAGCATCGGGATCTCCGTGCAGCCGAGGATGACGCCCTCGGCGCCGCGCCTCACCAGGTCCTCGATGACCCCGACGTACTGACGACGCGATTCGTCCTTGACCAGGCCGTGGGCCAGCTCCTTGTAGATGACCTCGTGGATCGTGGTTCGTCCGGGCTCGTCGGGAACGAGCACCTTCAGGCCATGCTGGGCCGCGAGCCGCCCCCGATAGAAATCCATCTCCATCGTGTAGCGGGTGCCGAGGAGGCCGACGGTTTTGAAACCCTTTTTTTTGACCTCCGCGGCCGCCGCATCGGCGATGTGGATGAGCGGGATCTTCACGGCCGCGGTGATATCGTCGGCCAGCTGGTGCATGGTGTTGGCGCAGATGACGACGGCCTCGGCGCCGGCGCCTTCGAGATTCCTGGCCGCGCCGGCCATCAGCTGCCCGAGCGCACCCCACTCTCCCCTGTTCTGCATGTGCTCGACCGGGCTGAAATCGACCGAACAGAGAACGATCTTCGCCGAATGGGTGCCGCCGAGCTTATCGTGCACGCCCTGGTTGATGAGCTTGTAGTAATCGACCGTCGAATGCCAGGTCATGCCGCCGATCAGGCCGAGCGTCCGCACGGCGGGCCGCCTAGAAACCCTTGGTCATCTGGTTGAGGAAGTCCTGGTTGGTCTTGGTCTTGCCGAGCTTGTCGATGAGGAGCTCGACGGCCTCGACCTCGTTCATCTGGCTGAGGACCTTGCGCAGGACCCAGATCCGGTTGAGGTCGTTCTCCTCGATGAGAAGCTCTTCTTTCCGCGTTCCGGACCGGCTGATGTCGATGGCCGGGAAGACGCGCTTGTCGACCAGGCGCCGGTCGAGATTGATCTCCATGTTGCCCGTGCCCTTGAACTCCTCGAAGATGACCTCGTCCATCCGGCTCCCGGTGTCGACCAGGGCCGTGGCCAGAATGGTCAGCGAGCCGCCCTCCTCGATCTTGCGGGCCGAGCCGAAGAACTTCTTGGGCTTGTGCAGGGCGTTGGCGTCGATGCCGCCCGACAGGACCTTGCCGGAGGGCGGGACGATGGCGTTGTGGGCCCGGGCCAGCCGGGTGATCGAATCGAGCAGGATGACGACGTCGCGCTTGATCTCGACCAGGCGCTTGGCCTTCTCCAGGACGATGTTGGCGACCTGGGCGTTGCGGGTCGGCGGCTCGTCGAAGGTCGAGGCGACGACCTCGGCGGCGACGCTGCGCCGGAAATCCGTGACTTCCTCCGGCCGCTCGGCGATGAGCAGGACGATGAGGAAGATCTCGGGGTGGTTCTTCTCGATCGACTTGGCGATCGTCTTGAGGATGGTCGTCTTGCCGGCCCGCGGCGGCGAGACGATGAGGCCGCGCTGGCCCTTGCCGACGGGCGTCAGGAGCTCCATGACCCGGGCGTTCATGTTCTTGGGGTTGCCGTCCTGGAGCTTGATCATCTCGAACGGATAGAGCGGCGTCAGGCTCTCGAAGTGGATGTTCCGGCGCTCTTCGATGATGATGTCGGGGTGCATGAAGTTGACGGCCTCGATCTTGATCAGGGCGAAATATTTCTCGCCGTTCTTGGGGGCCCTGACGACGCCGGAGATGGTATCGCCCGTCCTCAGCTGGAACTTGCGGATCTGGGAGGGCGAGACGTAAATGTCGTCCTGGCTCGGCAGATAGCTGAATTCCGGGGCCCGGAGGAAGCCGAAGCCGTCCTCGAGGCACTCGAGAACGCCTTCCGAGAAGAGCAGGCCCTGCTTCTTGGCCTGGGCCTCCAGGATCTTGAAGACGAGATGGTGCTTGGTCGCCCCCACGATCTCGTCGTCGGGCAGGCCCATCGCGGAGCCGACCTTGCCCAGGCCCGCGAGGTCCTTGGCCTCGAGGTCGATGAGGTTGTAGTCCCTGTTGAGGGGCGGGGCCTCGACGGCGCTGGCCGTATTGCTGGCGGTGCTGATGGCGTTGTCGGTCTTCTTGGTCACCATGTGTGGTCTTTCTCCCAATGCAGATTGCCGGTTTCGATTATGCAGTCAAAAAACGGTCGTCAGTTGGTCAGGGGCGGCTCTTTGGCCGCGTCGTCCTCCGCCGTCCGGGCCGCCGGCCGCTCGGCCTCGGCCGCCTTCTTGTCGCGGCTCTCGGCGGGCTTCTTCGGCAGCTCGCGGGTCAGGGCATACTTCAGGACGTCGTCCATCGTCTCGACGAGATGGATGGTCATCCCCGACTTGAGGGTCTTGGGCAGGTCCTTGAGGTCGGGCTCGTTGTCGATGGGCAGGATGGCCTCGCGGATGCCTTCCCGGAAGGCCGCCAGGAGCTTCTCCTTGATCCCGCCGACCGGCAGGACCTTGCCTTTCAGCGTGATCTCGCCGGTCATGGCGACTTTCTTGCTGACCGGGATGTCGGTCAGCAGGGAAATGATGGCCGTGGCGATGGTGATGCCGGCCGAAGGCCCTTCCTTGGGCGTCGCCCCTTCGGGCACGTGGATATGGATGTCGGAATTGCGGTGCAGGTCCCGGGCGATGTCGAGCTCGTAGATCTTGCCCCGGACGAACGAGAAGGCCGCCTGGGCCGATTCCTGCATGATCTCGCCGAGCTGACCGGTCAGGGTGAAGGTGCCCTTGCCGTGGATCTTCGTCGCCTCGAACCGCAGCAGCTCGCCGCCGAACTCCGTCCAGGCCATGCCCGTGCTGACCCCGACCTCGTCGCGCTTGTCGAACTCGGACCGCCGGAACTTGGGGATGCCGAGGTAGGTCTCGAGGTTCTTCGGGGTGATGTGCTCCTTGTGGTCCTTGCCCTGCTCGACGACCCTCTTGACGACCTTGCGGCAGACCGTCGTGATCTCCCGTTCCAGGTTCCGCACGCCGGCCTCGCGGGTGTAGCTGCGGATGAGCTTCATCAGGGCGTGATCGCTGAACTTGATGTTGGTCTCGGTCAGGCCGTGGGCCTCCCGCTGCTTGGGCAGGAGGAAGCGCTTGGCGATCTCGAGCTTCTCCTCCTCCGTGTAGCCCGCGATGCGGATGATCTCCATCCGGTCGATCAGGGGTTTGGGGATGGGGTCCATCAGGTTGGCCGTGACGATGAACATGACCTGGGACAGATCGAAATCGGTGTCGATGTAGTGGTCGAGGAAGGTGCTGTTCTGCTCCGGGTCGAGGACCTCCATCAGGGCCGAGGCCGGGTCGCCCCGGAAATCCATGCTCATCTTGTCGACCTCGTCGAGCAGAAAGACGGGGTTCTTGGTCCCGGCGCGCTTGATCATCTGGATGATCCGGCCGGGGTAGGCGCCGATGTAGGTCCGCCTGTGGCCGCGGATCTCCGCTTCGTCGCGGACGCCGCCGAGGGACAGCCGGACGAACTTCCGGCCGGTGGCCCGGGCGATGGACTTGCCGAGCGAGCTCTTGCCGACGCCCGGAGGCCCGATGAGCCCGAGGATGACCCCCCGGGGGTTCTTGACGAGCTGGCGGATGGACAGGTACTCGAGGATGCGCTCTTTGACCTTGTCGAGGCCGTGATGGTCCTCGTTGAGGATCCTTTCGGCCTCTTTGAGCTCCCGTTTCTCCCGCGTTTTCTTGACCCAGGGCAGGGAGATAAGCCAGTCGAGGTAGTTCCGGCTAACCGTGGCTTCGGCCGACATCGGGGGCATGGACTCCAACCGCTCGATCTCTTTGTAGGATTTCTCCTCGGCGTCGGCGGGCATCTTGGCTTTGGCCACCTTCTGGCGCAGCTCCTCGATCTCGTTGGGCTGATCGTCCTTGCGCGCGCCCGGCGTTCCCGGAGGGAAGGGCTTTTGGCCGGGGGGTTGGTCCTTGAGCGATCCGCGGCGCCTGGTTCCCCGGTTCGGGTCCTTCTGGTAGGCGGAGTGGATCTTCAGAATCTCGTTCTCCAGGACGTAATTGAGACGCCGGAGGCGCTCGAAGCTGTTGACCGTCTCGAGGAGGTTCTGCTTCTCTTCGAGCGGCATATAGACGTGGGAGGCGACGATGTCGGTGATCCGCTCGGGGGTGTTCTCCCGGAGGGCCGGGATGATCGAATCCAGGTTGGTGTTCTGGTTGAGCTTGAGGTAGTCCTCGAAGAGGGCCAGGACCCTCTTCAGGAGCTCCCGGGATTCGGGCAGATGGTCGTCGATCTCTTTGATGCCCTTGGCCAGGATCTGGTAAAAAGGGTAGGTGCTCAGGTACTCGACAATGCGGGCCCGGCTCTTCCCCTCGACGATGACTTTCATGTTCCGGTCATCGCTCTTGATCGTCCGGATGATCTTGGCCGTCACGCCCACCGAATAGATGTCCTTGGGGGTCGGGTTGTCAACCGAGGCGTCCATCTGGGCGGCCAGGAAGATCATCTTGTCCTTCTCGGCGGCCTTCTCCAGGGCCTGGATGGACGACGAGCGGCCGACGATGAACGGCACGAGAGTCGCCGGGAACACGACGAGGTCCCTCAGCGGAATGAGGGGGATGTTTTTGAGGACCTCGGTGTGTTCGTTGGAATCCTGCATTCTTAAGCTCCGGGCCCGCCGGGGCCCCCCACCGGTTCAGGCAAGCGACTCAATCGTCTTGGGAATTGGATCGCTTAACCCTCGATCTGGTACGCTCCTCAGGAGAGCCGCGGGGTTTTGAAGCCTTGGTCAACCAATTATAGCCATTTTCATGAGAAAGTCAACTGTCTTCCGGAAGAGCAGGCTTTCGACCATTTCCTCGCGGCGGTGCTCGTCCCGACGGATCATGTCCGCCAGGGCGGCCTCCTGGATGTTGTTGGCCTGGGCCAGGCTGTGGATCTCGGCCTGGACCTCCTTCTCGGTCACCTGAAATCCCTCTTTTTGGGCGATCTTCTCCAGGACAAGGTGATTTTTGAGGTGTTCGACGGCCTGACGTCGGGCCTCGCCTTTCAGGATCTCCAGGGCCTCGGGGGCGATCCCCCTGTCTCGATAAGCGGACAGGAGCCGCCTCAGGATGGCCAGGGATTCCTGCTCGACGGCCGATTCGGGAAGCTCCAGGGCCGCCTTGTCGGTGATCGCCTTGAGGACCTCCGAGGCCGCTTCGTTCTGGCTGGCTCTCTCTCGGGCGGCCAGCAGCTCCTGGCGGACCTTGTCCTTGAGGGCCGCCAGGCCTTCGGACGCTCCCAGGCTCTTGGCGAATTCGTCGTCCAGGGGGGGAAGCTTCTTCTCCTTGATCTCGCGGACCTTGAGGCCGTAGACGATGTCTTTGCCGGCCACCCGCTTGTTGGCGTGCTCCTTGGGGTAAACCACCTCGAAGGCGCGCTCCTCCCCAGGCGTCATGCCTGTGATCTTCTCGTTCATGGCGGGCTCGTTCTCGGCATGCCCCGCCAGAACGACGGCCTTCTCCACGGGCAGGAGGCGCTTCGTCCTGGCGTCCCGGCCCTGCATCTCGACGACGGCGTAATCTCCGTCGGCCACTCCCCTGCCCTCGACCGGGACGTATTCGGCGGCCCGGGCCCGGATGTCCTCGAGCGCCTTGGTGAGGTCCTCCTCCGACACCTCGACCGGTTTCCTCTTGACCTGGACGGCCCGGTAATCGGGCAGCTCGAAAGCGGGCAGGACCTCGAAGGCGGCTGTGGCCCGCAGGGCCTGACCCTCTTCGTGCTTCAGGTCCTTGAGCTCCGGCACGTTGACCGGGTTCAAGCGCAGCGCCCGCAACTCGTCTTCGAGAACGCGCGGGATGAGGGCGTCATAGACGTCATGGATGATGTCGTGATCGAAGAGGGCCTTGACCCGCTCGCGGGGGGCGTGGCCGATGCGGAACCCGTCGAGCTTGGCCTTGGCCACGTAGTCGCCGAGGATCTTTTCATATTCCTCGCGGAATTCCGCATCGGGGATCTCGAGCTCGATCTCCTTGCGGCTCGGGCTGAGATCGGTCAGGCGGCTTTGTCGTCCTGGTGCATTCATGGATGGTTCTCTTTCACGTCCTGGGATCGCGGACGGGTTTATGGCCCCGGGCCGGGCGGCGCCGGACGTCAGTAGGCAGAGCGGGACTCGAACCCGCACTCCTTCATCAGGAACTAGGTCCTAAGCCTAGCGCGTCTGCCAATTCCGCCATCTGCCCTTTCATGTCTCCGGAGCCCCGCCCCGCCGGCCGTTCCCGTCAACGGATGTATTTTTTCAGCTTCTCGGCCATAGAGGGGTCGAGGGTCACGAGCCTGTTATAGATCTCCTTGGCGCTGTAGTTATCCTTGAGGTTGATATAGACGATGGCCAGGTTGGCCAGGGCCACGGCATTGTCGGGCTTGAGCTCGACGCACTTCTTCAACGGCTCGAGGGCCGCTTCATAGTTCTTGGCCTGGTTGTAGGCCACGCCGATGTTCAGCCAGCCGGACGCGTCTTCAGGGGCGAGCGCGGCGTACTTCTTGTAAGCCTCGGCCGCCTCTTTGTACTTTTTGGCGTTGAAATAGGAGGACCCGATCTGATACCAGGCATGGGGGAAGTCCGGCTTGACCGCCAGGCTCTGCTGGAACGCGGCCACGGCCTGGTCGTACTGCTGGCCCTTGAAATAGGTCATCCCGAGGTAATAGAAGTTCGTCTCGTTCTTGGGATCGAGCTCGATGATCTTCTTCAACGGCGTGATGGCCTTGTCGAACTTCCCTGCGCCGTCGTACATCTGGAAGACCTGGGTATAGTACTTCTTGGCCTCGGGGGGATTGATCTCGGCCATGGCCGAATAGACCGCTTCGGCGTCCTCGAGCCGGCCGGCCTTGGTGTAGGCCACGGCCAGGGCGTCGCGGACCTTGAGATCCTTGGGCTGGGCCTTCTGGGCTTCGAGGAGGGCGGCGACGGCCGCGTCATACTCGCCGAGATTCGTCCGGCAGATACCGAGCCGTTGGTAGGCGGCCCAGGCGTCGGCCGGCCCGAGGCTGATGTATTTTTCGTAGGCCGCGGCGGCCTTGGCGAAATCCGGGATGGCTTCGTAGGCCCCGCCGAGGTCCATCTGGATTTCCTTGCCGGCATAGCCCAGCGCCGCCGCCTTTTCCAGAGCTTCGGCCGCGTCCTTATACTGGGTCTGCTTGAGCAGGATGTTGCCCAGGCCATAGAACGCATCGGCCCGGTTCGGATCGAGCTGGGTCACTTTCCTGTAGGCCGACACGGCTTCGGTATAATCCCTCTGCCTGGAGTAGATATCGGCCAGAAGCATCTCGCCCGTGACGTCGGACGGGTTGATCTTGACCGCCTTCTCCAGGTGGAGCCGGGCCGTCATCTGTTCGTCGAGCCCCATGGCCGCCCGGCCGGCGAAGTTGTTCCCGTCGACGGTCTCGAAATAGTTCTCCTGGGTCTGCGATTTGAACTCGGTGACCTTCCCGGTCCGGGAGACGCTGACGAGGCTGGCGATGGGCAGGCCGAACTTGAGGCCCCGGTCACCGATGAACAGCATGCCGACGAGCTGGCCGTTGACGTCGACGAGAGGCCCGCCGCGGAACTGGTCCGGCACAGGCATCGCCAGCTCGAGGATCTTGCCTGCGGCGCCGAGGTCGACGATCCTGCGAAAAGTCCCCTCGGAGATCACGACCTGGCCCGATTCGTTGGAGCCCAGCGCGAAGAGCCGGGCCCCCGCGGCCAGGGACTCGACGGATCCGACGGGCAGGGCCTGGACCTTGCCTTTCGGCTTGAGAAGGGCGATGTCGTGGGCTTTGTCGAGGCCGAGGATGCCGTCGAGCTTGATCTTCTTGCCCTTGATGTTGAGGCCCTCGACGTCGAAGGCCTGGGAGACGACATGATAGGCCGTGACGACGACGTCCTCGGCCAGGGCGAAGGCCGACCCCTTGAGGATCTCGGCTTTGTCGGAGCCGTAGCTGACGAGCGCCAGGACGCTCGCGCCTGCCTGGCCCAGGATGTTGTTCGCTTCCTCGGTCTGGGCGGCGGCCCAGGGCGAGGCCAGCGCCAGTGAGATTATCAGGAAAAAGCCAACTTTGCGGAATCGGGTCATCGCGTCCTCCTGTTCCACGAAAGATCGGGAACTGCGCATGATGCGCCGACCCTAATTTACCGAAGGAGGTCCGTCCCTGTCAATCGCTTCCGGAATTCCCCTGGCGCCGCCAGGGGAATTCCGGGACATGACTGGAAGATCCGGGACATGACCCATTTCCCCGAAAATGGGATCGTGTCCCGGGGATCTTCCGGTTCAGGTCCGGGAACTTCCGAGAGGGGGCTGCAGGTGACTTCCCCCGGCCAAACGGCTAAAATACGGCCGTGCCCGTCACCGTGGATCCCCGGACCGTGCGCAGGGTCTGGCTCGTCACCCTGGGCGGCGCGGTCGTTTGGCTGTCGGCCATCTTTCTGGCCCCCTGGCTCGCCGGCCGCGGCGCCGCCGGTCCGGCTCGATTCATTTACGCCGTATTCGCCCCGCTGTGCCATCAGATCCCCGAACGGTGCTTCGTCCTGAACGGCCATCCCTTGGCCGTCTGCGGCCGCTGTCTGGGCATCTATGCCGGGTTCGCGGCCGGCCTCATCGTTTATCCGCTTGTGCGGGGTTTTTCGAGGATCGCTCTCCCCCCCGCCCGGTCGTTCATCATCCTGACCCTGCCGATGGCCCTGGATGCCGCGGGCGGCACCCTCGGGGCCTGGAAGACCCCGATCGGGCTCCGCTTCGCCACGGGTCTCGTCTGGGGGACCATCCTGCCCTTTTATTTCGTCACCGGCGTCGTCGACTTCTTCCGGACGCGGCAGGAGCGCCGGGACTCCCGGGCACTTGAAATTGCCGCCCCGAAAAAATAGAATAGGCGCCGGCTGTCAAGGAGGACCCATGAACCCGCAAAGACCCGAATACCTCCGGCCTGCTCTCATCGCCGGGGCCGTCGCCGGGCTCCTTTCGGGGCTGCCGTTCATCGGCGCCGGCAACTGCATCTGCTGTCTCTGGGTCGTCGGCGGCGCCGCCATCGCCGCCAAGCTCCTCGCGGCGGCCACGCCGGGCCTGCTCAAGGCGGGCGACGGCGCCGTCGTCGGCGCCCTGACCGGCATCGTGGCCGCCGTCGTCGACGCCGTCGTTTCCATCCCCTTGCGATCCTTCAACCTGGGGCTGGCGCGGCGCCTGCTCGACAAGGCCGTCGAGTTCGGCGGCGAGATGCCCGCCGGCCTCGACGAGATCGTCAACGGCAGCTCGGCCCTCTCCGTGGGGTGGTTCCTCCTGGGCCTGTTCATCTCGGCGGCCGTGTTCGCCATCATGGGCGCCCTCGGGGGTATCATCGGCGTATCCCTGTTCGGGAAGAAGAGCCTTCCCCCCGCCTCGTCACCGCCTGCGCCGCTGCCGCCTGGACCCACCGATGCGGCTTAAGACCAAGGTCATCGTCAATCCGGAGTCGAACCGGGGCCGGACGCGAAAGCGCTGGGCCGAGATCCGCGAGGGCCTCAGGCACTTCGTTCGCGAGTTCAAGTTCGAGTTCACGGAACAACCCCTCCACGCGACCGACATCGCCCGCCAGGCCATCAAGGACGGCACCGAGCTGGTCATCGGCGTCGGCGGCGACGGCACGATGAACGAGATCGCCAACGGCTTCTACGAGGACCGCCGAATCATCAATCCCGAGGCCACGCTCGGCGTCGTCCCCTCCGGAACAGGCTGCGACCTCGTCCGGAGCCTGAATATCCCGGCCGGGCTCAAGGGCGCCCTCCAGGTCATCACCGACGCCCCGTCCGTGCGCATGGACGTCGGCCGGGTCCGTTACACCTCGAACAGCGGGGCCGAAGAAGAGCGCTTTTTCCTGAACATCGCCGATTTCGGCCTCGGCGGAGAGGTCGTCCGCGAGGTCACGGAGCGCCGGCTGAGGCGCAAGGCCACCTCCTATGTCCGGTGCCTGGTGACGACCATGGCCCGCTACCGGAACAAGTCCGTCCGCATCCGCATCGACGGCCGGGACCTGCCCGACGGCGAATACCTCATCGGCGCCGTGGCCAACGGCAAGATCTTCGGCAAAGGCATGAAGGTGGCGCCCGGCGCCGAGCTGGACGACGGTCTGTTCGACGCGGTGCTCATCCGGGGCTTTCGCTTCTTGGAATTCTGCCGCCACGGCTGGAAGCTCATGAACGGCAGCCATGTCACCCACCCCAAGGTCACCGTCGTGAAGGGGCGGAAGGTCGAAGCCTGGCCTGGAGATAACGAACAGGTCCTGCTCGAGCTCGACGGCGATCAGCTGGGGCGGCTGCCGGCGACCTTTGAGATCGTCCCGCGGACTCTGCTCATCAAGGGATTCCTCCAACCCGTCCGCTGAGCGGGCCGAAGGGTCCGGACCCTAGTCCTTTTTGACCACGATCAAGCTCTGATCCGTGGTGACCAGGTATTTTCCGGACGCATCGTACCCCTTGTATAAGGGACTATGCGTCGATATCGTGGGCTTCTTGTAACTCCTCATGATCCCGGCGATGTAGCTTTTTGTCTCCGGGTACGGCGGGACGCCCTTATATCTGCGGACGGCCTCCTGGCCGGCGTTGTAAGCGGCCAGGACGAGCTTGGTCTGGTCTTTCTGGCCTTTGTAGAGCTGGACCAAGTCCTTAAGATAGCGGACGCCGCCTTCGATGTTCTGGGCCGGGTCGAAGACGTTCTTGACGCCGTACTGGGAGGCCGTCGTCGGCATCAGCTGCATCAACCCCATGGCCCCCGCCGAGGAGATGGCGAAGACATCGTAATTGGACTCGGCCCGGATGACGATGTGCACGAGCTCGGGGTCGATGCGATACTTCCCGGCGACCTTCTTGACGATGGGGTGGTAGAGCTGGCGCAGATCGGCCGCGGAGGCGGCGACGAGGCTCGGCACGAGCGCCAGAAGCAGGCAAGCCGCGAACGTCCGTTTGATGGTCTTCATCACAGGTCGGCCCTATCTTGCCAAAAAGCGGTCGTGTTGGCAATCCCCGCAAGGGGTGAATGACGGGGTTAGGCGGCCAGGCGTTCTATGAGGCCGGGGACGAGCCCCAGGGCTTTTTCGAGCTCGCCGGTGCCCGGGCCGCCGGACTGGGCGAAATCGGGACGCCCCCCTCCCCCGCCCCCGATCGTCGGGGCCAGCTCCTTGACCAGGGCGTTGGCCGGCACGCGGCCGGCCACATCCTTGGTCACGCTGACGACCACCAGGGCTTTGTCCCCGCTGATCCCGCCGAGGACGACGACGCCGCTCTTGAGCTTGTTTTTCAAGGCATCGGCCGCGTCCCGGAGCTCGGCCATGGTCAGCCCGTCCATCCTCTGGACATGGAGGGCGATGCCCTTGATCTTATCGACCATAGCGGGAGCGCCGGACTTCTCACCCGAAGCGATGCCACCCGCTCCCGCGATCATCTTCTTCCGAAGCTCTCTCACGTCCTTCTCGAGATCGTCGACATGGGCCTGCAGCTTTTCGATCCTCGCCGCGAGGTCCTTGCGCCCGACACCCAGGCTTCGTTCCATGCCGGAGAGGGTGTCCTCGAGCTCCCGGACGTGGCGGATAGGCCGCCTCTCCCGTCACCGCCTCGATGCGGCGCATGCCGGCGGCGACGCTCATCTCGGAAACGATCTTGAACAGGCCGATCTGACCCGTGGCCCGGACGTGGACGCCGCCGCAGAGCTCCTTGCTGAAATCGCCGATGCCGACGACCCGGACCGATTCGCCGTATTTCTCTTCGAAAATGGCCATGGCCCCTTCGCGGAGGCCCTCGTCGAGGGAGGTCACGCGGGTCGTGAGGGCGATGTCCTCCCGGATCCTGGCATTGACGATCTCCTCGACCCGCCGGATTTCCTCGCGCGTCATGGCCGCGAAATGCGTGAAATCGAAGCGCAGCCGCTCCGGGGAGACAAGCGAGCCGGCCTGCTTGACGTGGTCACCCAGGACCTGTCTCAACGCCGCGTGGAGGAGGTGGGTCGCCGTGTGGTTGTTCGAGATCGCCTGCCGGCGGACGAGATCCGGAACGGCGTCGACGCGGTCGCTCTCGCGGAGCTCCCCGGAGATGACCTTGACGCCGTGGACGATGAGCTCGGGTGTCGCGAAGGACACGTTTTCGACGATGGCGGACACGGTCGCGCCCTTGAGCGTTCCCGTATCGCCGACCTGGCCGCCGGCCTCGGCATAGAAGGGCGTCTCGTCGAGAATGGCCTCGCCGGTCTCCCCCGCCCGCAGGACATCGACCCGCCGGCCGTCCCTGACCAGGCCGATGACGCGCACGTCCGGGACTTCAGGCATCTCGTGGACGCAGGAGCGGACCTTGAGGGCCTTGAACTCCTCGTAGATCTGCTTCTCGCGCCGCTTGGCCTCACCCTTCCAGGACAGCCGGGCCCGCCGCTTCTGCTCCTCGAGCTCGCGGGCGAAGCCGGGCTCGTCGACCGACAGCGCTTTTTCCCGGGCCAGCTCCTGCGACAGGTCCAGCGGGAACCCGAAGGTGTCGTAGAGCTTGAAGACCTTATCGCCGGGGAGGACCGCGCCTCCCTCGTCCCGAGTTTCACGGACGACCTGGTCGAAGGACCGGAGGCCCGAAGACAGCGTGTGGGCGAAACGCTCTTCCTCGGCCAGGCAGACCTTGGAGATGTACTCGACCGAGCCGAGGAGCTCGGGGTAGGCCTCCTTCATGACATCCGCGACGCGTCCCACGAGCTCGAACAGGAACGGCCGGTCGATGCCGATCAGGTTGCCCTGGCGGAAGGCCCGCCGGATGATCCGCCGCAGGACGTAGCCGCGGCCGTCGTTGGCCGGCGAGACCCCGTCGCCGATGAGGAACGTCACCGCCCGGATGTGGTCGGCGATGATCCGGACCGAGACATCGCCCTCGTCGCCGGCCGGGTACTCGCGCCGGGCCATGGCGCAGGCGCTCTCGATGAGAGGCATGAACAGGTCCGTGTCGAAGTTGCTGCGCCGGCCCTGGACCACGGCGGTGATGCGCTCGAGGCCCATGCCGGTGTCGATCGACGGCGAGGGCAGCGGACGGAGCACCCCGTCCGCGCCCTGGTCGAACTCCATGAAGACGAGGTTCCAGAGCTCGACGAAGCGGTCGCTCCCTTTTTCGATCAGCGCGTAGGGGTCGCCGGCCTCGATGTCCTCGCCGAGATCGTAGTGGATCTCGGAACAGGGCCCGCACGGGCCGGTGTCGCCCATGGCCCAGAAGTTGTCCTTTTTCCCGAAGCGGAAGATCCGCGCCTTCGGCACGCCGATCTCGTCGGCCCAGAGGCGGAAGGCCTCGTCGTCGTCGAGATAGACGGTGGCGTAGAGGCGGTCCAGGGGCAGGCCGAAGACGCCCGTGATGAGCTCCCAGGCGTAGGCGATGGCCTCCCTCTTGAAATAGTCGCCGAAGGAGAAATTGCCGAGCATCTCGAAGAAGGTGTGGTGCTTGGCCGTCCGGCCGACGGTCTCGAGGTCGTTGTGCTTGCCGCTGACGCGCATGCACTTCTGGACCGTCGCCGCCCGCGCGTAGCCCCGTTTTTCGAGCCCCAGGAAGGCGTTCTTGAACTGGTTCATCCCGGCGTTGGTGAACAGGATGGTCGGGTCGTCCTTGGGCAGGAGCGGCGAGCTCCGGACGACCTTGTGGCCGCGTTCGGCGAAGTATTGGAGGAAGGTCTCGCGGACGCGCTGGGCCTTCATTGAGGCTCTTCTTCAGGTCCCCCTTCGGCCCGCTCGACCTTGGTCATGCCCTTCTCCATCTCCTCGGTGGCGATGTCGACGGTCGACTGGATGCCCATGATACGGAGCTTGAAGTTGTCGGGGTTGGAGGAGTACTTCATTCCCTGCTCGAAGGAGATGTAGCCGTCGCGGTAGAGCTGGTAGATGGACTGGTCGAAGGTCTGCATGCCGTACTGCGAGACGCCGGACGCGATGGCGTCACGGATGAGCATGGTCTTGTCCTTCTCCGCGATGCACTCCTGGATGTACGGCGTCGCGATCATGACCTCGACGGCCGGGACGCGGCCCTGGCCGTCCATCCGCGGGATGAGGCGCATGGAGATGATGGCCTTGAGGATCGACGCCAGCTGGAGGCGGACCTGTCGCTGATGGTGCGGGGCGAAGACGGAGATGATGCGGTTGACGCTCTCGGGCGCATCGAGGGTGTGGAGCGTGCTCAGGACGAGGTGCCCCGTCTCGGCGGCCAGGAGGGCCGTGTCGATCGTGTCCAGGTCGCGCATCTCGCCGACGAGGATGACGTCGGGGTCCTCGCGGAGGCAGCCGCGCAGGCCGCGGGCGAAGCTGGTCACGTCCATGCCGACCTCGCGCTGGCTGATGGTGCTCTTCTTGTCCTTATGGAGGTACTCGATCGGGTCCTCGACGGTGATGATGTTCTCGCGCCGGAAGGTGTTGATGTAATCGACCATGGCGGCCAGGCTCGTCGTCTTGCCGCTGCCGGTCGTCCCGGTGACCAGGACGAGGCCGCGCTGGTAGAAGGCGACCTTCTCCAGGACCTCGGGCAGCAGCAGCTGCCGGATGGTCTTGATCTCGAGCGGGATGATGCGCAGGGCGATGGCCAGGGAGCCGCGCTGGTGGTAGATGCTGCCGCGGAAGCGGCCGAAGCCCGGCAGGCTGTAGGCCAGGTCGATGTCGAGGTCCTCGGCCAGCCGCTTCTTCTGGAACTCGGTCATCAGCTGGTTGGCCAGCTCCTCGCAGTCGGGCGCCGTCAGTCGCGGGTAACCGGTCAGCGGCGTGAGCGTCCCGTGGACGCGGATCATGGGGTTGTTGCCGGCCTTGAAGTGCAGGTCCGAGGCGTCCCGTTCGATCGCGATCTTCAGGAATTCATCGATGACCATGAGAACCTCCTCGTGAACGGTCTCAAACGAACGTCAGCCAACCGCGGGTGTCCGCCCGCTTGCCGTCGATGACCTCGAAAAAGGTCTTCTGGACCTTTTCGGTCAGGGGGCCGCGCTTGCCGGAGCCGATGGTGATCTTGTCGATCGACCGGATGGGGGTGACCTCGGCGGCCGAGCCGGTGAAGAAGACCTCGTCGGCGACGTAGAGCATCTCCCGGGGGATGGTCTCTTCGACGACGCGGACGCCCATATCGCGGAAGAGCGTCATGACCGAGTCCCGGGTGATGCCGGGCAAGACCGAGGACGACAGCGGCGGCGTCAGGACGGTGCCGTCGATGACGAGAAAGAGGTTCTCGCCGCTCCCCTCGCTGACGTGGCCGCGGATGTTGAGGGCGATGCCCTCCTCGTAGCCGTCGAGCAGGGCTTCCATCTTGATGAGCTGAGAGTTCATGTAGTTGGCCCCGGCCTTGGCCAGAGCGGGAAAGGTGTTCGGGGCCATGCGGCTCCAGGAGGAGACGCAGACGTCGATGCCGTTCTCCAAGGCCTCCGGGCCCAGGTACTTGCCCCATTCCCAGACCATGACCGCGCAGTCGACGGGATTGGGGAAGGGATTGACTCCGAGCATGTTGTAGCCGCGGTAGATGATCGGCCGGATATAGCAGGCGGGGAGCTTGTTGGCCCGGACGCAATCGACGATCCCCTTGTTGAACTCGTCCTGCGTGTAGGGGACCTCCATCCGATAGATCTTGCACGAATTGTAGAGCCGCCGGGTATGGTCCTTGAGCCGGAAGATGGCCGTCCCCTTGGGCGTCTCGTAGGCCCTCAGCCCCTCGAAGAGGCAGCTGCCGTAGTGGACGACGTGGGAAGCCAGGTGGATCGTCGCGTCCTTCCAAGGGATGAGCTGGCCGTTCTTCCAGACGAGGCTCGATTCCGAAAATGGGCTCATGGACGCTCCTTGAACCGCGTGCGCAGACCTGATTCTCGAGGCTTCATCGTATATCATCCCCCGCGGGGAAGTCAATCGCCTCCAGGGGGGAATGGCCTGGATTGTTCGCAAGCCGAGGCGGCTCAGGTCAGACCATTTCGCCGCAGTGAGGGCAGGCGCGCGACTTGGGCGGCAGCGGCCGGCGGCAGTTCCAGCACAGGGCGGTCGTCTTCTGTTCCCGGGCCTTGATGCGGAGCATGATGTCGTCGATCTCGGAGGTCTTGGGGGTTTTACCTTTGTAGAGGGACAGGTCACGGATGATCTCCGAAGCGCTTTGATAGCGGTCCTCGACCTTGGGGGCCAGGGCCCGCATGACGATGGCGTCGATCTCCTTGGGTATGCGGCCGTTCTTGATCCGCGGCGGCGTGATCTTGCCCTGCTGGGCCTTCTCCAGGATCTTGAACGGGTCGGGATCGAAGATGGGCGGCCGGCCGATGATCATCTCGTAAAAGATGCAGCCGAGCGAATACAGGTCCGCCGCGTACGAGGCCTTGCCCATGAACTGCTCGGGGGCCATGTACGGGGGCGAGCCGATCCTTGTCGATGCGTAGGGCACGACGTTGAGCCAGGCCGACGTCCCGAAGTCGGTGATCTTGGCCGTGCCGTCCTCGGAGACGATGATGTTCGAGGGCCGCAGGTCGCGGTGGATGATCTTGGCCTTGTGGGCGTGGTCGACGCCGTAGGAGATCTGCTTGATGAAATCGATGGCCTGCTCCGTCCCCAGGATCTTCTCCTTCTCCAGGATCTTCTCCAGGGTCGGGCCCTTGATGTACTCCATGACCATGAAGAAGATGTTCTTTTCCTTTTCCGCGGCCAGCATGCGGACGATATTCGGGTGGCTGAGGGCCGCCTGCAGGCGCGGCTCCTTGAGAAGCTTGTAGAGCTCCGCCGACTGCTTGTGGGGGACCTTGATGGCCACCTTGATGTCAAGCCAGGTGTCCTTGGCCAGGTAGACCGAGCCGAACCCTCCGCTGCCGAGGGACCGGATGATCTCGTATTTCCCGACTTTCTGTCCTTGTAGGAACATATCACTCGTTCCAGAAATGGGCGATCATGGCCGTCCCGGCCAGAGCGGCCGTCTCGGCCCTCAGGATGCGGCGGCCTAGGGACACGGCCTCGAACCCGGCCTGACGGATGTCCCGTTCCTCTCCCGCCGTCCAGCCGCCCTTGGGCCCGACGAGGAGCAGGACCCGGGCCGGGGCCCCCTCCGCCTTCGGGACCGGAGCGGTCAGGATGTCCTTGAGAGGACGCCCGCCATGCTCGCTCAGAAAGAGCCGCCTGTCCGCCCCGGGGTCTCGAAGGAGCTCCTTGAGCGGCCGGGGCGGATGGACCTCCGTCAGGAGTCTCGACTTGCACTGTTTGGCCGCCTCGCGGGCGATCCTCCGCCAGCGTTCGAGCTTGCGGTCGGTCCTCTCCCCTGAGGCCCTGAGGGACCGCACGCTGATGACAGGGATGAAGTCGGAACAGCCCAGCTCGGCGGCCTTTTCGAGGATCGTCTCGAGCTTCTTCGACTCGACGAGGCAGGCCGCCAGGGCGATCTTCGTCCGCAGATCTTCCGGTTCTTCGGTCCCCAGAACAAGGACATCGGTCCTGTCCCCGGTGACCTTTTCGACGCGCGCCCGGCAGCGGCGGCCGCGGCCGTCGAAGAGCCAGATCTCTTCGCCGGGGCGGACCCGGGCCGCCCGGGCCAGATGGCGGTGCTCTTCACCCTGGAGGACGATCTTCTCCGCGCCTTCGGCGATCAGGGGGACGTAGAACTGGTTGGCGGTCACGCTTATCGAGATCTCATTGCAGGATGTTCTTCAGCCTGTGGATGACGGACTTGTCGATCGTCTCGATGTCTTCCCCGCGGAGCTCGGCCAGCTTGGCGAGCAGCATCTTCTGGTCCTTGGACAGGTTCGCCGGCGTCCGGACGAGGACCTTGACGAAGAGATCGCCCTTGCGCCGCCCGGAGATGTCCTGGACGCCTTTCCCCTTGAGCCGGATCGTGTCGCCAGGCTGCGTCCCGGCCGGGACCTTGAGGATCTCGTTCCCCTCGAGGGTTGGGATCTCCACCCGGGCGCCGAGTGCGGCCTGGGTGAATGACACGGCGATCTCGCACACGAGGTCGTTGCCTTGGCGATCGAAGAAAGGATGCTTGCGGACGCGCGTGACCACATAGAGGTCGCCGGCCGGCATGCCTTCGTCGCCGGCCTCGCCTTCCCCGATGAGCCTCAGACGCGAGCCCTCCTCGACCCCGGCCGGGATGCGGACCTTGAGGGCCCGCTTCTCCCGGACATGGCCTTTGCCCTGGCAGGATTCGCACGGCGAGGCGTTGACCTCGCCGGCCCCCTGGCACCGGGGGCAGGTCCTGGCCATGGTGAAAAAGCCCTGCTGGAAGCGGACCTGTCCCCGCCCGCCGCACGCCGGGCAAGCGGACGGCTGAGTCCCGGGCTTTCGCTTCGAGCCGCGGCAGGCGGAACAGGTCTCGGCGCGGTTGAGCTTGATCTCCTTCTCGACGCCGGCGGCGGCCTCCTCGAGCCCGATCTCGACCTCGAGGGCCAGGTCCCGCCCCCGGCTGCGCCGGGCCCCGCCGCGGCCGCGCTCCCGGCCGCCGAAGAGATCGCCGATGCTGAAGCCGAAGAAGTTCCCCAGAATGTCCTCGAAATCCTCGAAGACGGACGAGTCGAAACCGGAGAATCCCTGGCCCCGCAGGCCGTCGCTCCCGAAGCGGTCGTATACGGACCTCTTTTCGGGGTCGGCCAGGACGCTGTAGGCTTCGGCCGCTTCCTTGAACTTCTCCTCGGCCTCTTGGCTGCCGGGATTGCGATCGGGATGGTGCCTCAGGGCCATCTGCCGATAGGCCTTCTTGATGTCTTCGGGCGGCGCGTCCCGCGGCACACCCAGGACCCGGTAATAGTCCTTATCCGCCATTCGCGCCCTTTGCGGCCATACCCCGGCCGGATTGTTTCCGGCGGAGCTCCTCCACCTCCGCCGCCGTGAGTCCCGAGGACGGCCGGACCTCCACCTTCTGCCCCAACCCCGTTTCCTTGTCCTTGGCCGAGACACGGACCAGGCCGTCGGCGTTGATCTCGAAGGTGACATCGATCTGGGGCACGCCGGCCGGGGCCGGCTCGATGCCGACGAGCTCGAAGACCGCCAGGGACTTGTTCATCGAGGCCAGGAAGCCCTCGCCCTGGAGGACGTGGATGCGGACCCGCCTCTGGTTGTGCTCCACGGTCGTGAAGGCCTTGACCTTGCGGGTCGGGATGGTCGTGTTCCTCCCGATGATCATTTCGTACCCGTCGTTTTCGGTCTCGATGCCCAAGGCGAACGGCGTCACGTCGAGCAGGAGGACGAGGTCGCGAACCTGGCCGTCGAGGATCCCCGATTGGATGGCCGCGCCCATGGCCACGATCTGATCCGGATCGACCTTCTCTTCGGGTTTGCGGCCGAAGAACTTGGTCACCCGTTCCTTGACCAGCGGCATTCGCGTCTGGCCGCCGACGAGGATGACATGGTCGATCCGGTCGGCGGCCACCTTCGCGTCGTCCAGCGCCCGCTCGATGTGCGGCAGGGTCCGCTCGACGAGGTCGGCCGTCATCGCTTCGAACGTCGACCGGCTGAGCGTCTTGCGGATGTGATTCGATTTGGCCTTGTCCGAGATGATGAACGGCAGATTGATCTCGGTCTCCGCGGTGAAGGACAGCTCCCGCTTGGCCTTCTCCGCCGCCTCTTTCAGCCGCTGGAGGGCCAGCTTGTCCGCGCTGAGATCGATCCGCGTCTCGGCCTTGAAGCTCGTCACCAGCCATTCGAGGATGCGATTGTCGAAATCTTCGCCGCCGAGGTAGGAATCGCCGTTGGTGGCCAGGACGTTGAAGACGCCGTCGCTCGCTTCGAGGATGGTGATGTCGAACGTCCCGCCGCCGAGATCGTAGACGGCGGCCAGGCCGTTCTTCTTGGTATCGAGCCCGTAGGCCAGGCCGGCGGCCGTCGGCTCGTTGATGACGCGCTGCACCTCGAGACCGCAGATCGTGGCGGCGTCCTTGGTGGCCTGCCGCTGAGCGTCGTTGAAGTGGGCCGGCACGGTGATGACCGCCTGAGTCACCGGCTCTCCGAAGAAGGATTCGGCGCAGGTCTTGAGATAGCCCAAGACCATCGCCGAGATCTCCGGCGGGCTCAGGGTCTTGTCGCCCAGGACGACGGCGACGTCGCCGTTGGGGGCCTCCTTCAGCCCGTAAGGCAGCTTCGTCAAGGCCTCCTGGATCTCGGCCGAAGCGAATTTCTGGCCGATCAGGCGCTTGACCGCATAGAAGGTGTTGGCCGGGTTGGTCGCGGCCTGGCGCCAGGCCAGCGTGCCGACAAGGCGCTCCCCGGACGCTGTGAACGATACGACCGACGGGGTGGTCGGCAGGCCTTCGAGATTGGGGATGACGACCGGCTTGCTGCCTTCGAGGTAGGCGACGCAGGAATAGGTCGTGCCGAGGTCGATGCCGATGACGTGACCCATGCGCTATCCTTTCTTCGGGACGAGGACCTTGACCAGGGTCGGACGCAGGAGGCGGTCGTGGAGCATATAGCCCTTCTGCAGCTCCTCCGCGACCGTCGGCTCCTCGACCTCATCGGACTCCTCCACCATCATGGCGTGGTGGAAGTTGGGATCGAAGGCCCGGTTCTCGATGACGATCGGCCGGACCCCGTGCTTGGTGAGCAGGCTCTGGAACATCCGGAAGATGAGATCGATTCCTTCGCGGAACGTCTTGGAGGTGGCGTCGGACGGTTCACTCTGGAGGGCCCGCTCGAAGTTGTCCCCGATGGCCAGAAGCTCGAGCATGAGGTCGCTCAGGGCGTACTGCTGGAACTCGGCCTTCTCCCGCTCGAAGCGCTTGCGCAGGTTCTCCATATCGGCGAGCCGGCGCAGATGCGCCTCCTTGAGATCGTCGAGCTCGCCCTTGAGGCGTTTGATCTCAGCATCCTTCTTCTTGAGCTTGTCTTTGACGTGCCGGGCGTTCTCGCCGTCCTTCTCGTCCGGGTCCTTTTTCTCGGGAGCCGGCGGCGCCGGAGCCTCGCCCTTGGCGGCCGGCGGGGTTTCGGGGATGAACTCGATCTCGTCGCCGTTCTTGTTTTTTTCGTCCGTCATAAGCTGACCTCTTTGCCGAAGACCGTGATGGCCAGACTGACGCGCTTGGCCATCCGTTCGACGAGCGGGATGATCCTCTCGTAGGGAATGCGCTTGGGGCCGATGACGCCCAGCGTCCCGAGGACCTGATTGCTGTAGCCATAATGCGATAGGACCAGGGAGCAGTCCTCGACGTTCGGGAGATTGGCCTCCGAGCCGATCAAGACCTTGACCCGGTCCAGGCTGATGAAATCCGAGAGCAGCCGGACCAGAACGGCCTTCTCCTCGAAGCTCCGGAAGAGGGAGCGCAGCTTGACCAGGTCGGACAACCCTCCCTTCCCCACCAGGCTCGACGTGCCTTCGAGGAAGATGTGCTCCTCCCCTTCTTTGTCGATGGAAGTCTTGAGAAGATCGAGGAGCTTGTCCAGGGTATCCTCGTACTTGGTCCGGTGCTTCGGGAGCTCCCGCACCAGGGCTTCCCGGACCACGAGGATCGTCTTGCCGCGAAAATTCTGGTTGACATATTGGGAGGCCCGGTCGAGATCGGCCTGGGTCAGCGGCACCGGGGATTCGAGCGTCTCCGTCAGAACCATGTGGAACGGGGTCACCAAGATGACCAGGACGCGCCGGTCGGAGATCTTGACGAAACGCAGGTGCTCGAACGGCAGACGAAAGATGCGCGGCGAGATGACGAAGCCCAGGGCCTCGGACGAATCGGCCAGGGTGTGGCAGGCTTGGAGAAGGAGGGAATCGAGATCGGCCGTCCGGTGGGCAAATTCCTCCTGGATGACCGGGACCCGCTCCTCCGGCAGGGCCTTCTCGGAAAGGAGCTGGCCGACATAGTGGCGCAGGCCCTTGTCGGTCGGCACCCGACCCGCCGACGTATGCGGCTGGGACAGGTAGCCCATCGCCTCCAGCTTGACCATGATATTGCGCAGGGTCGCGGGTGAGGCCGAGACCCGCCGCGTCTGGGAGATCGCCCCGGAGCTCACGGGCCGGCCCTGGCGGACAAAGCTCTCCACGACCAGGTTCAAGACCTTCTTGTCCTTGTCGCGCAGCGCCGATTTGACCATACTCTTCCCTTGGAGTTTTTTTATAGCATTAAAGGCGGACGGCTGTCAAATGACTGACAGTCAGAGGCCCCGACCTTAATAAATTCTAATTCCAGCGTATCCAACAACTTGCGTGTAGTCTCCGGACGCATCTCCCGATGTTTGGTAGCGCACGAGCTCGGCCTTCGAAGCACCGAGGGCGAGCGACGCGACGAGGGCCGCGGTCGTCGGCTGGAAGCCGCACATCGAGATCCGTTCGGACACGACGGTCTCATAAAGCCCGGCCGGATCGAGGTCGAGCACCTTGCGGATGGCCATCATGTCCTTCTTTTCGGCCGTCTTCTGGCTGACGTAATGGCTCATGTCCGTGCTGGCCACGATAAGAGTCTCGCGGCCGTCCTCCCGAATGGCTCCGGCAAGGGCCCGGCCGAGCGTTTCGAGATCGGCATAGCGCGCCTCAGGCGAGACCGAGATCGGGACGATGGCGGCGTCGGCGCGAAAATACTGGATGAAGGGCAGCTCGACCTCGAGAGAATGCTCGGCCCGATGGGCCTCATTGTTCTCTTCGACGAGCGGGCACCCGGCCAGGATCCGCGAGGCCAGGGCCTCATCGACGGGGCTCACCCCGAGGGGCGTCTCCCAACTCCCCCGGGCCTGGATGGCAAAGAGCGAATCGATCTCCCGGTGGGCCGGCCCGAGAATGACGCAGGTCCCGGGGATCAGGGCCGAGGAAAAGGCGGCGCCGGCGACCGGCCCGGAGTAGATGTAGCCCGCATGGGGGGCAACGAGGGCGATGGATCTTTTCGGGGCCGTGGCCGCGTCGATCATCCCGGCGATCGTCTCGCGGAGCTTCTCCCGGCCGGCGGGATAGAACTGACCGGCGACGAAGGGTTTTCTTTTCATGGCCGCCACCTCTTTCCCAACATAGGCGCGGGGGCCTGAGAAGTCAAACGGCGTCGGAGACGTGAGCGACGGCGGCGATCAGAGGATCTGGCGCTTCTCGACGAAACGGACTCCCAGCTTTTCAAGCTCGTCGAGGATCGGTCCGTAGACCTCGGGCCGGAGGGGAGCCTGGACCCCGGGAAGAGCGATCTTCCCCTCGAGAATGAGGCGGGCGCCGATCGCGGCGGGCAGTCCGACCGTCCGCGACATGGAGGAGTCGCCGCCGGGGACGCCGTAGTCGACGAGGGTCGAGACGATCCTCTCTGTTCTTCCGGATTCCGCCCGGACCAGGAACTCGTGCTGGAGGACGACCATGTCCCTCTCCCCCGCCGCGTAAGCGAGCTTGTCGATCATGAGGGCGGTCAGATTGTCGAGGGCCGAAGCTTTCGCCGCAGGGAGGGGCATGGCCTCGAAGAGCCCCAGCCATTCGAAGCGGGACATGACGGCCGATCCCGCTTCGAGCCCGAGCCTGGAGGCCACGGCGGCCTTGGTGTCGGTGCCCGGGGCGGCTTGGGCGAGCTCCCGCATGAGCCCGTCGAACGAGACGCCCGAGCGGTCCTTCGCGGTTTCGTCGAGGAGACCGATCTCGACCATCTTCCTGAGGGTATCGCACCAGCCGGGAAAGCGGAGCGTCCCCCGGAAGACCGTGAGGGCCTCGGGGATGCCGTAGGCCTCCCGATAGGCGACGGAATCCCGATTGGGGTAGCCTTCGAACTCCCCGAGCCCGGGGATGCCGATGATCTCGGGACGGGCGAAGAGGTCCGCCGCCGGAATGGTCACGACCCTCCCGTCCTTGAGGAACTTGGCCGTGTTCTTCGAGGCCAGCAGGACGCCGCGGGGGCTCCAGGAGAATTTATAGCCGAAGGGATTGGTGTTGGCTTCGGGTGCCGGAAGACCGCCGCACCAGGACGTGAAGCCGACGACCTTGCCTCCCGCGTCGTGGACCTCATGGATGACGCGCATGGCCTCCATATGATCGATGCCGGGGTCGAGACCCACCTCGTTGAGCAGGACGACACCCCGCTCCTTGGCCCGGACGTCGAGGGCCCGCATGGCCGGGCCGACGTACGAGGCCGTGACCATCGATTTGCCCTGTTCGACGGCCAGCTCCGCGACGACCGGGTGGAACGCGTAGGGCACCATGCTGACGACGAGGTCGGCCCGGCCGATGGCCGCGGCCAGGGCGGTCCTGTCCGCGATGTCGAGGACCTCGGCCGCTCCGTTGGGATGCCCCGCGACGAGCTTGGCCGCCCGGCCGGCTTCCACGTCGGCGACCGTTACGAAAAAGCCGGGCTGGCCGAACAAGTAGTTCACCAGCGGTCTGGCCACCAGGCCGGCACCGAGAACGAGGACTTTTTTCATGGACGACTCCCCTGAAGCGACGTCTGTCAGCCGAGGTATTCGGCGAGATACGCATAGGCGGGCGTGAGCTCGCCGCGATAGAGAATGACGGCCCGGCGCAGCACATCGGGCAAGCCGCATTCGGCAAAGGGCCGGTCGAACTTGGCTGCAGCGAGGGCCGGGATGTATTCTTTCAGCTTGCCGCTGAAATAGGTCGAGGATTCGAGCGGCAGCTCCGCCGGGAGGTTGTAGACGGCCAGCACCGCCGGCCCCCGGCCTTCGAAGCCGGGAATGGCCTTGTCCGCGAAGGGGTCATAGACATAGACGGGCTTCTCCGAGTCGGTGGCCTGGACCGTGCATTCGATCGACCCGTTGATGTCGCAGGTGATGTCGCCGACGACGCGGAGCCGGGGCTGGGCATCGCCCGAAAAGAGCTTCTTGAGGAAAGGCTTGGTGATGTACTTGGGGAATTTCGGGGTCCAGTAGATCCCGTTGACTATGGCCGTGAGATAGGGCACCGCATCCTCGGTGATCGCCTTGTAGCCCTGGGGATTCTGGTAGTAATCCTGGAGGTCGAAGGCCTTCGCGGGGTCGACGGGCTTGACCATGTCCTCTTCGTGGAACACGGCCTTGTAGAGATTCCGATGGGTTTTCGGCTCTCTCTGGAAGAGCAGCGGCAGGTCCTCGGGGCGGATGGGCTCGACGGGCAGGATGTCGAAGATCTCCTGGGCGCCCTGGGAAACGTGGCCGTAGCCGAAGAAGCCGAAGACGATCGGGCCCAGCTCCTGCGGGGGCCCCTGCTGGACCAGCTTCCAGGCCAGCTTGCCGACGGCCTCCTTGGCTTCGACCAGGCTCTGGTAGTGGTGGGTCGGATGGAGCATCGTGAAGGGATTCGCCATGCCCTCGGCCTCGAGGCGCTTGCCGAGGGTCCAGAGCGTATCGATCATGCCGGCGTGCCCGGCGTAGTTGCCGAAATAGAGCACCCGGCGCCCCTTGTCGTCGACCAGCTTCTCATAGTCGATGATGGTGCACCCGAGGTCCATCATCTTCTTGAGCATGGGCATGTTCTGGGCCTGGCCTTTGGCCGTGTGGGAGAAAAAGAGGTAGGTCTTGCCCTTTCCGATGAGGTCGATGGGGATCTCTTTGAGGGCCAGGATGATCGGGCAGGGCGAGAGCGTTTCCTCGACGGAGATGCCGGCCATGCGGTAGTCCGCATCGGTGAAGACACGGATGTCCGACGGCTGGACGCGGAACTCGACGGGGTACCTGTCGGCGAGCTCCCGGGCGTGGGAAGGGATCAGGGGGACCCGCTTTTCCCACTTGTTGATATCTTCTCTGCGGATGCCGAATGTGGTGTTCATGATGGGTGCCTTTGGATTCGTTTAGGCGAAGAACGATTATGTCATATTCGCCACCGGCGTTCAACCCCGCCGGGCGTCCCGGCTGGGGGCAGGCCGAGGTTGACGGATATGGGGTGGAACGGCTAATATGGGCGGGATGATCCGGTTCCATAACACCTTGGGCGGCGAGGTCGAGGACTTCGTCCCGATCGAGCCCGGGCAGGTCAAGCTCTATACCTGCGGGCCGACGGTCTACGATTTCCCCCATATCGGGAACTGGCGGGCTTACGTCTTCGAGGACCTGCTCAAGCGCTTTCTCGTCTTCCGCGGCTACAAGGTCAACCACGTCATGAACATCACCGACGTGGACGACAAGACCATCCGCGGCGCCCAGGCCCAGGGGGTCGGACTCGACGAGTACACCCGGCCGTTCATCGAGGCCTTCGGTCGGGACCGCGAGACCCTCAACATCCTGCCGGCCGACCACTACCCCCGGGCGACGGCGCACATCCCGGAGATGGTCGAGCTCGTAAAAACGCTCCTCGAGAAAGGCTTCGCCTATCGGAGAGACGGATCGATCTACTTCGCGATCGACCGGTTTCCGGCCTACGGACGCCTGTCCAGGATCAATCTCGAGGACCTCAGGCCCGGGAGCCGCGGCGACGCCGACGAATACGAGAAAGAGAGCGTCCACGACTTCGCCCTCTGGAAGGCGCCCAAAGAGGGCGAGCCCTTCTGGGAGACGGAGATCGGCCCGGGCCGGCCGGGCTGGCACGTCGAATGCTCGGCCATGAGCGCCAAGTATCTCGGAAAGACGTTCGACATCCATTGCGGCGGCGTCGACAACATCTTCCCCCACCACGAGAACGAGATCGCCCAATCGGAGGCGGCCAACGGCGTCAAGTTCGTCAATACCTGGCTCCATTGCCACCACCTCGTCGTCGACGGCGAGAAGATGTCCAAGTCCAAAGGCAATTTCTACCGGTTGGCCGACGTCCTGGCCAAGGGGTATGATCCTCTCGACGTTCGCTTTCTGCTCCTCTCCACCCACTACCGGAAGATGCTCAACTTCACCTTCGAGGCCCTGGACCAGGCCCGGACCGCCCGCCAGAGGATCGGGGATTTCCTCGGCGCGCTCAAGGACGTTTCCGGGAGGGCGACTGATGGAGCTCCGATCGATCCGCTCATCGAGGCCGCACGGAACGGCTTCGTCGCCGGGCTCGAGGACGATCTCAACATCGCCGAGGCCCTGGCCGCGGTGTTCACCTTGATCAAGAACGTCAATCCCCTTCTCGCCCGCGGCGAGGTTTCAAAAAAAGAGGTTGCAAAAGTTGCCGCCTTTTTCTCGGAGATCGACACGGTCCTGGCCATCAAGCCGTCTCCGACGATCGCAGGGTCCGGAAAGATCCAGGGAACCAGCCAATTTCGGGGAACGCCGAACGCCATGCCCGGCGAGTCCTCAGATCCGGAGAAGGGCCTCGAAGCCGAGGTCCAGGCGAAGATCGAAACCCGTCAGAAGGCGAGGGCCGCCAAGGACTTCGCGACGGCCGACGCGATCCGCCAAGAGCTCTTGGCCATGGGCATCGTCCTCGAGGATGCCAAGGACGGGGTCCGCTGGAAAAAGGTCGGGCCGCCCAAGGGCTGAGGCCCGAAGGCTCGGAAGGATTGTCGGTGGCCATCCCGGGAAAAGCGACCCAGGCGTTGGGGCGGTCCGGGGAAGAGATCGCCTGCCGCCATCTCATGGGGAAGGGCTACGAGATCATGGCCCGGGGCTTCCGCCTGTTCCGCGGTGAGATCGACATCATCGCCCGCGACGGAGAGACCCTTGTGTTCGTCGAGGTCAAGGCGCGGGCCGACGAATCGCACGGCCGGCCCGAGGAATCCGTGACCCCCGGAAAACAAAGGCAGATCCGGAAGATCGCCCAGGGCTATCTTCTCGAGCACCCCTGCCCGGACGTCGGTTGCCGCTTCGACGTCATCGCCATCCTGTTTCGCGGGCCGGACGATTATCGTCTCGAGCACTTCATCGACGCGTTTTGACCCGGCCCTAGAAAGCGTAGGCGAAGCCGACGCGGAGGTTCCGGCCGGGCTCGAACATGGCGTCGGGGTCGGCCCTGGCGATGTAGGTGGCGTTGAACACATTGGCCAGCGTCACGAAGAAATCCAACCCCCGCCAGACATAGCCGGCCTTGAGATTGACCAGCTCCGATGAGGCGACGGCGATCTCCGCCGGCCCGGGATCCGACTTGGCCGCACTGAACGTCGCGTTAAGCTCGGCCGAGAAGCGCCCCCTCCAGTACCTCGTCCCTGTGAAGACGCGGAACGGGGCGACGTCGTTCAGGGGGTCGCCCGTGGCCAGGCTCCGGCCGCGGATCACGGCGAAATTGCCGAAGACCTTCCAGCCGGACAGGACGAACGCCTCGGCTTCGAACTCAAAGCCCCGCAAGAGGCCCCGTTCGATGTTCCCATAGGTGTAGGTCGTGGGGTCGAGCCGGAATCGCTCGATCATGTCGTCGATGAGGTAGCGGAAGGCATACAGGCCGAAGAAGTAGCGCTTGCCGGGGAGCCTGAGCCCGCCGTCGAGGTTGAAGCTGCTTTCCGGCTGCAGGCCGGGCTGCCCGATGATGAAGCCGCGGCCGCTGATGCCCGTGTAGAAGCGTTCGTTGATGCTGGCCAGGCGATAGGCCCGGGACACGTTGACGAAGGCCGTGAGCTCCTTGGCCAGCTTGTAGGACACGGCCACGAAGCCTGTCGGCTGGCTGTCGTTGGTCAGGACCGGGGGAACATCGCCACTGGGCTGGGCCTTCATCCGGAGCAGGTCGTAGCGCACGCCGCCCAGGATGTCGAGCCGCCGGATCCCGGCGAAATCGGCGGACAGGAAAGCGCCGAGATCGCCGCGGGAGGCCGTGAGGTACGGGTATTCCTCTTGAATATCGGTCACGGCCCCGAACTCGTCGAAGCTCGTATACTTGTTGTAGGCGTGGGCCCCGCCCCGGCCGAAATAATCGAGGCCGCCCTCCAGCCGGAACGAGGACGAGATCTTCTTCGAATAGGACGCCTGGGCGCCGAATTCGGCGCTGTCGGTCTTGGCGTAGGACTCCTTGGTCAGGAATCCGTCGTAATTGTCGGTCAGCGTCTCGAGGAAGTTTGGATTGGCAAAGGCGTGGAAGAGGATCTCCCCGTCTTTCCCTACGTTCTTTTCTTTCCAATGGACCTGAATAAGATTCTGGTTCTCGCGAGGATACCAGGTCGGCTTCGTCGAGGAAGTGGTGCTCGGCTTGCCGATGTCCGTCCCCCGCGCGGCCAGGAACCCGATGTCGATCTCGCGCTTGTCCGTGCGCAGGGCCGCCTTGGCCAGAAGGCTCCCCTGGGTGAATTGCGATTGCAGGATCTTTGTCCCGCCGGGAGCGCGATAGAGCCCGGCGTCGTCGCGGTGGAGGGAGAGTGAGAAGGCCCAGGGCCCGGTCGCTCCCTCGAGACCCAGGCCGACACGTTTCTCTCCATTGACGGTGCCATAGCCCGCCAGCAGCCGGCCGCGGAGGCCGGGTTCGAAGCTCGGCGCACGCGTCAGGATGTGGATCACGCCGCCGATCGCGTCCGAGCCGTAGAAGACCGACGAGGCGCTCCGCAGGACCTCGATGCGCTCGATATCGTCGGGGCTGACGAAGGAAGCGTTGGGACCCGTCCGGCGGTCGCTTTCGAGGCGGGCGCCGTCGACGAGGTAGAGGACCCTGCGGCGGGCCAAACCCCTCACGGACGGGACGAGCGAGAAGCCCGCCGAGCCGAGCGCTCCGACGCCGGGGATGTTCTGGAGGCCTTCGTTGATGTTCGGGACCATCTCTTCGGACAGCGTCTTGCCCGAGACGACCGTGCTGGCCGCCGGAACTTGGAGCGAGGGCTCGGGATAGCGCATGGCCGTGACCACGACCTCCTCGTTCTGTGTGATGAGCGGGACGAGGACGAGGACGACGGGCTTCGCCAGCTCCCTGGCGCCGATCTCGAATTCGCGGTCATAGTAGTCGGGATGGACGACCTCGAGAATGAAGCGGCCGAGGGCGGGAACGTCGAGGGCAAAACGTCCTTCGGCGTCCGTCTCCGTTTTAGCGCCGCTCGCCCGGTGCAGGACGACCGCGGCGGCGACGGGATTGTCCAGCGCTCCCACAACTTTGCCGCGGATCTCCGCGGCGGAGCCTGCGGCCGCGAGAAGGGAACATGAGAGGAGGCAGGCCAAGACCGTTTTGCGCATATAACTCTCCATCACAAATTAGACGCGCCGCAGGGACGAATTCTTCCCCCTCACGGTCCCTGGTCGCGGACTTCGAGGCCCGATCCGCTTTTTCACCCGGCCCGGGTCGCCCGCCGACAGGGCCAGCTCCGCGACGGTCTTGCCGAAAACGGGATGGCGGAGCCGGGGGGCGATCTCCTTCAGGGGAACGAGAGCGAAATTCCTCAGTTGGAGGCGGGGGTGCGGGATGACGAGTCCGGGCGTCTCGAGGACCAGGCCCCCGGCGAACAGGATGTCGATGTCGATCGTCCGCGGGCCCTTGGCCACCGCGGGCCGCCGCTTCATCTCGGCCTCGACGGCCTTCGCCAGGCGCAGGAGCTCCGGCGGGTCGAGCTGCGAGCGAACCTTGAGGACCTGGTTCAGGAACCAGGGCTGGTCCGCGTAATCCACGGGCTCGGTCTCGTAGACGGAGGACGCGGCGAGCACTTCGACACCGCGGCGCTCGAGAAGCCTGCGGGCCCGGGCCAGGTTCGCCGGCCGCCGTCCCAAGTTGCTGCCGAGGCCGAGGTAATAGATCATGCCGGTTCTGCCGACCCTATTCTAGCCAATTCCGGCGGGCGCGCAATCCTGACGACAGCCCCTGCCCCCGTTCCGGCGTTGCCTGAGGCCCTCGGTTCGAATATAATAGAGTGATTATGACGACCGAAAAGATTCTCAAAGCGCGCTTGAACGGGATTGGGCACTGGACCGGCAACACGCCCCTCCTGGCCATCGATTTCAGCTTCGACGGGGAGCCGCGTGTCCTCTATGCCAAGGCCGAGAACCTCAACATGACCGGCAGCATCAAGGACCGGATGGCCTATCACATCCTCCGTCGCGGCTACGAGCGCGGTTCGCTCAAGCCCGGCGCGACGATCATCGAGGCGACGAGCGGCAACACGGGCATCTCCTTCGCCGCACTGGGCCGGGCCCTCGGGCATCCGGTGACGATCTTCATGCCCGACTGGATGAGCCAGGAGCGCAAGGACCTGATCCGCAGCCTCGGGGCCCGCGTCCGGCTCGTCTCGAAGGAGGAAGGCGGGTTCCTGGGCAGCATCCGCCTGGCCGAGGAGTACGCCGCCTCCCTGGAAAGCTCCTTTCTGCCGCGGCAGTTCTCCAACGAGGACAACGCCGAAGCCCACTTTCGGACGACCGGGCCCGAGGTCTGGTGGCAGCTCCGCTGGCAGGGCCTGCGGCCCGACGCGTTCATCGCCGGCGTGGGCACGGGCGGGACGATCATGGGCACAGGCCGTTTTCTGAAACAGAAGAACCCCGCGGTCAAGCTCTATCCTCTCGAGCCGTCCAACTCGCCGACGATGTCGACCGGTCACAAGGTCGGGAAGCACCGCATTCAGGGCATCAGCGACGAATTCATCCCGGCCATCATCGACCTGACGAAGCTCGACCGGGTCGTCGCCGTCGACGACGGCGATTCCATCATCATGGCCCAGAAGCTCGCCGCCGAGATCGGCGTGGCCGTCGGCATCTCGTCCGGGGCGAATTTCCTGGGCGCGCTGGAGGTCCAGAACGAGCTCGGCCGGGACGCGGTGGTCGTGACGGTCCTCTCCGACGACAACAAGAAATACCTGAGCACGGACCTGCTCCGCGAGGAACCGGTCAAGGACGGCTTTTTGAGCCCCCGGATCAAGCTCCACGGCTTCCGGGCCTTCAAGCGCGTCTGCCAGACCTGCTGCGATCCGGAGACCTGTGTCGCCGACCACCCGGACGGGATCCCGTCCGAGGAGTTGGCGCTGGCCCCTTGCCCTTGGCGCTGACCCGACAAGTCGCGCGGGATCCACTGCGGATCGCGGGCGGCCGGCTCTTCACGCGAGCGGCAGGCTTATGATGACCGTGGTCCCCTCTCCGACCCGGCTCTTGACGGATACCGTGCCCTTATGGGCCAGGACGATGTGTTTGACAATGGACAGTCCGAGTCCCGTGCCCCCCAGCTTCTTCGAACGCGACTTGTCGGCGACGTAGAACCGTTCGAAGACGTGGGGCAGGTGGTCGGCATCAATGCCGATCCCGGTGTCTTCCACTTCGATCGCCAGTCGGTCTTCGCGGGCCGCCAGCCGGACGGTCACGGATCCCTTATCGGTGTACTTGATCGCATTGTCGAGCAAGTTGAGGAGCAGCCCCTCCATCTGGCCCGGATCGGCCTGGACGGCCGGCAGATCGGGGGACGCCTCCATCGCAAGGACGAGCCCTTTGTCGTTCGCCCGTTTCTCGAACATCTTGAGGATCGATTCCGTCAGGGGCTTGAGGTCGATTTCGGTTTTGTCGATGCGTGATCCCCGTTCCTCGAGTTCGGACAGGACGAGGAGATCCTCGACAATGGCGATCAGCCGATCGGTATTCCTGCGGATGATGTCGAGGTAGGGCCGGTTCTCCTCTTCCGCCCGGGGTTCGATCGTCTCGAGGAACCCCTTGATCGCCGTGAGGGGCGTCTTGAGCTCATGGGATACGTTGACCACGAAGTCCTTCTTGGTCTTTTCGAGGGCGCGCAGCTCCGTGATGTCATGCAGGGTCACGACCAGGCGATCCGCCGCGGCGAGCCGGGACACGCTGCAGAAATAAATGCGCTCGCCGATGCCGACCTCTCCCGAGGACCCGGACCCCGCGCCGCGGGCGTTCCGCACGATCTCCGCGGCGGTCGAGCTGCGCACGACCTCCCAAAAATGCCGCCCTTCCGGCGCGGCGCTGCCGGCCATGCGGCGGAAGCTCGTGTTGCACAGAACGATCCGGGCATCTCCGTCGAGGACGCACAGACCTTCCCGGATGGACGCCAGGATGCTGCGGATCTCCTCGTTCTGGACGCGGATCTCCCCGAACAGGTCCTTGAGCCGGCCCGTCATGGCGTTGAAGCCGAGAGCGAAATCCCGGAATTCGCCGCTCCGGCGCGTCGAGACGGCGACATCGAAATCGCCTCCCGCGACGCGCTGGGAGGCGTCGATGATCTCGCGGACGGGTCCTGTCACGGACCGGGTCAGGAAGAATGCCAGGACGAGCGCGACGAGGGTGACCGCGCCGACGATCCGGAAAAGCTTGACGCGAAGGGCGCCGAGCAGGCTCTCGATCTCTTTCATGAACACGCTCAACCGGAGGGCGCCGACGACCCGGCCCTCGGCCCGAAGGGGGATGCTCATGTACATCATGTCGGCTTTAAGGGTCGAGCTGGGGCGGATCGACATCTGCTTCTCACCCCGGAGGGAGGCCTGGATCTCGGGGCGGAAGAAATGGTTCTCCATGTCCCGGGGTTCCTTTTCCGAATCGGCCAGGACGCTCCCGTCGATGCCGATGACGGTGATCCTCGTTTGGGTGTCACGGCCGACGGATGTCACGAACCCCTCGAGGTCCCCGGCGGCCGCCCCGGTCACGTAAGGGAGAACCTGGCTTTCGAGAAGCCGAGCCATGTGCTCCAGGCCCTTCGACCGATCTTTGACGTAATCCGTCCGCACGATCGGCGGCGCGAAGATCATGACCGCTGCGGCCAGCAGGACGACGACAGCCACATATCCCGCAAAGAACCGTAGAAACAGTGTCTTTTTCATTCTTCGAGCTTATACCCCGCGCCACGGATGTTCTTGATGAGCGAGGCCGCCGGGCCCAGCTTCTCCCTCAGGTTGCGGATATGCACGTCGACCGTCCGGTCGATGACCGCCTTTTCGTTGCCCCAGAGATGATCCAGGATCTGGTCGCGGGTGAAGACCCGTCCTTTCCGGGAGGCGAGGAGTCGCAGCATCTTGAACTCGGTCGCCGTCAGGTCGATCTTCGTTCCGACGACCGTGACCTCGTGCTTGTCGAGATCGATGACGAGCGTCCCCACGGAGATCCTCGGCCCGGACTCCCCCGCCGCCGGACGCCGCAGAACGGCGTGGACCCGGGCGACGAGCTCCTTGACCGAAAACGGCTTGGTCACATAGTCGTCGGCGCCGAGTTCGAGCCCGACGACCTTGTCGGACTCGTCTCCTTTGGCCGTCAGCATGATGATCGGGATGCCGGCCAGATCCTCCGATCTCCGGATCTGGCGGCAGACTTCAAGACCGTCCGTGCCGGGCAGCATCAGGTCGAGGAGGATAAGAGCCGGTCTCTCCCTGGTTAGATAGCGGTAGAGGTCCTCCGCTTCCTGGAAGCCCTCGAAGCGGTAGCCGGCCTTCTGGAGGTTGACCTTCAGGAGCTCGAGGAGGTCGGCCTCGTCGTCCAGCGCGGCGATCACCGTGGCCATCGCCTCACCGTGCGCCTCTCATGATGCGGTATTATAAACAAAACGCTGCATTTTGGCACCGGTTTTAATCATATCTTAACAATCCTCTGCTGGAATGGTCGCGAAAGGCCTATCCCCCGTGCCTCTGACGCTTGTGACCCTCTCCCTCATCATCTCCATGGCCCTCGCCGTTTGGTCTTTTATCGGGATCGTCAAGGGTTACCGAAGACGGTCCGGCCTCCCCTGGGTGGCCTCGATCGTTTTCGCGGCCGCGGCGATCGCGGCCATCTTTGCTCTCCACGCCCTGCTCCTGCGCTGACAGGCAGTGACACTGGCGGCGGAGCCCCTGTCCTCCGGTTGCGGCGGCGGGCCGGGCGGATTATAATATAAAAAAAAGCACCGGAAGGAGGGACACCCCTTGATCCGATTCATCCTGACCGTTTGCGTTTTGGCCCTGGGCTTGGCTGGGCTGTCCGCGGCCCAGCCCCGGTTCGAGAAGGACGTCATCCCGACAGCCAAGGGTGACCTCGAGATCACCTTCCTCGGCCATGCCTCCCTGATGATGGTCTTCGACGGGAAGACGATCCACATCGACCCCTACGGCGACGTCGCCGATTACAGTACGCTCCCCAAGGCCGATCTCGTCCTCGTGACCCACGAACATTTCGACCATCTGGATCCCAAGGCGCTCAAGACGATCCTGAAGAAGGACACGGTGATCGTCGGCGCCAAGTCGTGCGCCCCGAAGCTCCCGGATGGCGCCCTGATCATGGCCAACGGCGACACGCGGTCCGTTCTCGGCCTGGCCATCAAGGCCGTCCCGGCCTACAACATCGCCCACAAGCGGCCGGACGGCGCGCCCTTCCACCCCAAGGGCAGTGGCAACGGCTATGTCGTCACCTTCGGCGACAAACAGGTCTACATCGCCGGCGACACCGAAGACACCCCGGAGATGAAGGCCCTGCGTTCGATCGACGTCGCCTTCCTGCCGATGAACCTGCCCTACACGATGTCCCCGGACCAGGTGGCCGACGCGGCCAGAGCCTTCCGGCCGAAGATCCTCTATCCCTATCACTTCGGAGATACGGACACCGTCGAAGCTGGTTAAGCTTCTCCAGGAGGAAAAGGAGATCGAGGTCCGGATCCGCAAGCTCGGCTGACGGCGTCTATTCGTCGACGGAGCAGCCCTTGAGACCGGTCGCCCGGCCCGTTTCCTCGATATGGTGCTTGATCGTCTTTCCCTTGACCATGTAGATGACGTCCTCGCCGATATTCGTGGCATGATCGGCGATCCGCTCGAGGTGCCGCCCGACGAGGATGAGGTCGACGGCACGGGAGATCGTCCCCGGGTCCTCCATCATGTACGTCAGCAGCTCCCGGAACACCTGGTCGTTGAGCTGGTCCACATTGTCGTCCCGCTCGCAGACGTCGCGAGCGAGCTTGTCGTCGAGGTTGACGAAGGCGTTGAGGGCGTCGCGGACCATGTCCTGGGACATCTGGGCCATCCGGGGGATGTCGATCAGCGGCTTGAGCTGGGGGCTCTTCAGGAGATCGATCGTCCGCTCGGCGATATTGACCGCCAGGTCGCCGATGCGCTCGAGGTCATTGCTGATCTTCATGGCCGAAGTGATGAAGCGCAGGTCGGTGGCCATGGGCTGGCGCAGGGCCAGCAGGCGCATGCACATCTCATCGATCTCGATGTCGAGGAGGTTGATGGACTCCTCCCGGTCGAGGACCTGGCAGGCCAGCTTTTCCTCGCGGTCCTTGAGTCCGCGGATGGCCAGAGCGATCTGCTCCTCAGCCCGGGAGGCCATCCCGAGGAGCTTTTCCTTGAGCGCCTTCAGCTCTTCGTCGAACGGACGTTCCATCTTCGACATGGCATCTCCTCCTCCGGCGGCCCCGCCTATCCGAACCGGCCCGTGACATAATCCTCGGTCAGCTTGTTGGCCGGGTTGGTGAAGATCTTCTCGGTGACATCGAACTCGACGAGCTCTCCGAGCATCATGAAGGCCGTGAAGTCGGACACCCGGGCCGCCTGCTGCATGTTGTGGGTCACGATAACGACAGTGTACCGTGTTTTGAGGTTCTCTATCAAGTCTTCGACCTTGGCCGTGGCGATCGGATCGATGGCCGAGCAGGGCTCATCGAAAAGAATGACCTCGGGCTCGACGGCCAGGGACCGGGCGATGCAGAGGCGCTGCTGCTGCCCACCGGACAGGGCAAAGGCGTTTTCGTCCAGCCGGTCCTTGACTTCCTCCCATAGGGCGGCGCCCCGAAGGCTCCGTTCGACGGTCTCCTCGAGCTTCCGCTTGTCCCGCAGGCCGTTGATCCGTAGACCGTAGGCGATGTTGTCGAAGATCGACTTGGGAAAGGGATTCGGCTTCTGGAAGACCATGCCCACGCGGCGGCGGAGCTCGACGACGTCGACGTCGGGCGCGTTGATGTCCTTCCCGTCGAGGAGGATCGTCCCCTCGACCCGCGTTCCGGCGATGACGTCGTTCATGCGGTTGAGGGTCCGGATGAACGTCGACTTGCCGCATCCGGACGGGCCGATGATGGCCGTGACCTTCCGGTCGTAGCAGTCGATGGTGACATTCTTGAGGGCCCGGACCGTGCCGTAGATAGAAATCGAGGTTCCGGGCTTGTATCTTGCTCGCAGTTTCTGCGCTGCTCATCGCTGTTTCCTTCTCAGCCGGTACCGGACGACAACGGCCGTCATGTTCATGCCCAGGACGAGGACGATCAGGACGAGGGCGGTGCCATAGGCCAGGGGACGGACCTGGAGGATGGCGTGGTGCTGTGTGGCCATGATGTAGAGGTGGTACGGCAGGGCCATGAACTGGTCGCCGAGGGACTTGGGCAGGAACGGCAGGTAGAAGGCCGCCCCGGTGAACAGGATCGGCGCCGTCTCGCCCGCCGCCCGGGCCAGCCCGAGGACGGTGCCGGTCAACATGCCGGGGACGGCGTAGGGCAGGACGTTGGTCCGGATCATCTGCCATTTCGTCGCCCCCAGGGCCAGGGCGCCCTCGCGGTAGGCGTTGGGGATGGTCTTCAGGGCCTCCTCGCTGGCCGTGATCGTCCAAGGCAGGGTCATGAGCCCCAAGGTCAGTCCGGCCGAGAGGACCGACGTCCCGAAACGCATGACGTTGACGAAGAGGATGACGCCGAAGAGCCCGTAGACGATCGAGGGAACGCCCGAGAGGTTACGGATGGACAGACGGATGAGCCTGGTCAGACCCGTCTGCTTCGCGTATTCGTTGAGATAGATCGCGGCGCACATGCCCAGCGGGACGGACAGGACCGCGGTGATGACCGTCACGAGGAACGTGCCGAAAATGGCCGGAAAGATGCCGCCTTCGGTCATCCCCCGCCTCGGGGCTTGGGACAGGAATTCCCACGAAATGACCCCCCCGCCCTTTTTCCCGATGTCATAGAGGAACAGCAGCAGGATGGCCAGGACGAGGAACATGGCCGCCCGCAAGGCCAGGAAGCCTATGACCTGAATGATCTTTTTCCGGGCCGCCGGCTTCATTGTTCCCTCTCTTGATACTTGCGGAGAACGACGTCGGCGGCCAGGTTGACGGCGAAGGTCATGATGAAGAGGACCAAGCCGATGGCGAAGAGCGCATAATAATGGGTCGTGAAATAGGGAACTTCGCCGAGCTCGATGGCGATATTGGCGGTCATCGTCCTCACGGAATTGAGAAATCCGTGGGGAAAAGCCCGGGCGTTGCCCGTGGCCATGAGCACGGTCATGGTCTCGCCGATGGCCCGGCCCATGCCCAGCATGCAGGCGGCGATGATCCCGGACAGGGCGGCCGGCAGCTTGACCCTCAAGAGGGTCTGCCAGTGGGAGGCGCCGAGGGCCAGGGAGGCTTCGCTGTACGCGCGCGGCACGGCGTTGAGTGAGTCCTCGGAGATGCTGATGATCGTCGGCAAGGACATGATGGCCAGCAGGACGCTCCCGTTGACGGCGTTCAAGCCGTTGCCGGTATGGAAGATCTTGGCTATGGCCGGTCCGAACAGCACGAGGCCGAGGAACCCGACGACGACCGAGGGGATCCCGGCCAGGATCTCGATGACCGGTTTGAGGATCTCCCGGACCCGCCAATGGGCGACGTCCGAGAGATAGGCCGCGACGCCGATGCCGATGGGTACGGCCAGCAGCATGGCGCCGGCTGTGACCATGAGCGTGCTGACGATCATGGACAAGAGGCCGTACTCGGCCTTCTCGGGAGACGTGGGGTCCCAG
Source organism: Candidatus Aminicenantota bacterium (assembly GCA_963743205.1). GTDB lineage: Bacteria > Acidobacteriota > Aminicenantia > Aminicenantales > Saccharicenantaceae > RBG-16-66-30. The sequence continues at coordinate 330,442 of CAVUOW010000004.1, read as the reverse complement.
TGGGTGCTCGTGAGGAATTCGGAGATCTTGATCTCCCGGAAGGCGGGTATGGCCGTCAAGAGGAGTGTCAGGAAGATGCCGATGAGGACGAGGATGGCCAGGATGCCGCAGGTGAAGAAGAAGGCCTTGATCGCCGCTTCTTTAAGGTTCTTCCATCTTCTTTTTTCGCATCGGCCGATCAAAGCCCTCTCCACCTGGGTAATCTATGCAAACCTCGTCGAGAGGTCAAATCATTTGAAGCTCTTGTCGTTCGCCGCTTTGTACTTGCCCTCGCCGATCGTGAAGAAGCCTTCGCGCTCGACGATGGCCTGTCCTTCGGGGCCGACGATCCAGGTCAGGAACTGGGCGACGTCGGCCTTGGGCTTGCCGTTCGTGGCCATGAAGAGGGGCCGGGAGACCGGGTAGGCGCCGGAATCGACGGCGGTCTTGTCGGTCGGCAGATAGCCGGTGCCGTTCGGCTCCTTGGAGATCTTGAGGACCTTGAGGCCCTTGCGGATCTGGTGGTTCTCGTCGTAGAGGTAGCCGACGCCGACGTAGCCGACCGCGCCCTCGTCCTGGAGGATGCCCTCGATGATCTGGGCGTTGCCGTTCATCTCCTTCATGTCGGCCGAGTAGTTCTTGTTGCCGAGAACGAACTCCTGCATGAAGACGTAAGTGCCGGAGTTGGACTGCCGGCCGTAGAGGGAGACCGGCTTCTGGATAGTCGCCGAGGGCCTTCCAGTTCTTGATATCGCCGCGGTACAGGGCGCCGACCTGGGCCATGGTCAGCTGTTCGATCGGGTTCTTGTCATTGACGATGATGCTCAGGCCGTCGACGGCCACGACAAAGAACTTGGGGGTGACACCCTTCTCCCAGGCCTGGTCGATCTCCTTCGGCTTCCACTCCCGGGAGTGGTCGGCGATGTCGCAGGTCTGGTTGATCAGGCCGGTGATGCCCGTGCCCGGAGCCGCCGCCGAGGACGGCGATGGCCGCGCCCGGAGTCTTGCCCATGTACTCCTCGGCCAGGATCTGGACGAGGTTGACCATGGTGTCCGAGCCTTTGATCTGGATCATCTTCCGGGCCGGAGCGGCCAGGAGGAGGCTGCCCAGGAGGGCCAAGCCGAGGGCCATGATGACGATCGTTTTCTTCATCTCATTTCTCCTTTTCGATTCTCAAAAGGACAGGAAGAACGTCAGGTTGAACACGACGTCGCTGTTCTTCGTGGCGTTGGCGTTGTAGCGGAGGCCGTTCTTGTAGTTGTAGAACCAGACGTTGGGCTGGAGCCGCCAGCTGGCGTGGTAGGGCGCCCAGTCGAACCCGGCGATGACCAGGCTCATGTCCAGATCCCGGTCCAGGCTGTTGGGCTGATAGCTGTCGTAGCGCGCGAACAGCGAGAGCTTGTCGGGCTTGACCACGTAGCGGCCGAATGCGGACCAGCCCCCCCGGTTGAACTTTTCGCCGCCGGTCTGATTGAGGTCGGCCTTGTAGGTGAACCACTCGCCGCCGACGACCAGGTTCTTGACCATCTCGAAGAAGGCGTCGACCTTGTAGGTCGCTGCGGCGGGCTTGATCTCGGCGGGCAGGGACGCGACCGGGAGCTTTCGCTCATAGTCGTAGTAGCCGACGACCGAGAACCCGGGCACGGGTGTGAACTGGGCTTGGAGCTCGAGCTTCTTGAACTGGTCGTTCTCGGCGTGAGAGTAGGCGGCACCGTTATAGATACCGGCCGCGAGACGAAAATACTTGGCGATGGAATACTTCAGGGTCGCGCCGATGTCGGCGCTCGTGGCCGAGATGGACTGCTTGGTGATGTCCTGGTAGCCGTCGACGAGGGTCTTGGCGACGCTGCGCAGGCCCCACCGCTCCTCGGCCGGCTTGAAGGTCAGGGTCTCGATCATGCCGACGTTCAGGACCATCTTGGGGATGATGAAGTTCGTGTACTCGAGGTAGAGGTGCTTGATGAAGGGACGCAGCTTGTCGTCCTTGCCCAAGGAAACGCCCGATACCGGCGACGCCGGTCAGAGTGACCCCGGTGACGTTGGCCGTGTTGTCGGCGTCGAGCCGGAAGCGGAACTTCAGGTTGTCGCTGATCTTGTTCTCGTAGGTGAAATAGGCCCGGCGGAACACGAACTGGTTGCTGAGGTAAGCCGAGGCGTTGGAGGCCGGCTTGAGGGTGACGGGCCCGGCGTTCGTCAGGAAGTACCGATAGTCCAGGTAGACGGTGGTCGAAAAGGTCTGCGGCGGAGGCGTGGTCGTCTGGCTCCAAAGGCTCATCAGGCTGACCATCGGCAGCATCATCAGGCCCAGAACGATGTCCCGGACCTTTCTCAGGACTTGACGCATGAGCATGTCTCCCTTTTTTGATGTTTTCCATGCGCATAATAAGGAAAGCCAGGTTAACGGAACGATTAAGGAATGGACAATTTTGTGTTAAGAGCGGGGCGAGGCCCTGAAAAGAAGCGACGCCCTGGGAAAGGAACCGATCCCGACCCCGCCGCGAGGCCTACTTGATCGATGTGTTGATGGCGCTGTAGAGGGCCGTTTCGGGAATGATCTTGCCCGCATTATAGAGAATGAAATAGACCCTGAGGCCCTGGGGCGTCTGGACGACAGTGAAATCCTCTGGCTCGACCTGATTGGCGAGGGTCCCGTCCTTGGAGTAGCCCGCGACGAACGGCGATGAGGAGATGTTGATGGTCAGGCCGTCGGTCGTCGTTCCGTCGAACAGGCCCGATTTGCTGTTGACATAATTGCCCGTGCATCGGACGGCCCGGGCAAAGGTATGGAACGTCCCGACGGCATCGATGAGCGGCGTGATGCCCGGGGCCCCGCCTTCCGGCGGGCAGAGGACGTCGAGCCGGACGCCGTCTTCCCGGGTGAAGTTCAAGCCGTCGGTCGACACGGCGCTCAAGAGCCGTCCGTGGTCGCCCGTGCCCCCGTAATACATGCGGAATCGGCCGTCGTTGAGCAGGATGACCCGGCCGGCCCCGATCCCGTTCATCTCGTACCCGGCGCCGGAATACGTCAGCCGCTCTCCGGGGTCTCCGGCGAACGTCAAGCCGCCGTCCGTCGAGAGCGCGCTCTTGATGGCCTTGTACCCCATATTGTTGACCTGACCCTGTTTTTGATCGAGCCAGTACATCCGGTAGGAGCCGTCCGGATTGCGCACGATGCAGTGTCGCGAAGAGAGTATAGCCCTCGAATCGATAGCCCGCTTCCTTCGTGAAGTTCAGGCCATTGTCGGAGATCCAGCTGACCATGCCCCACCATTCCGGGTCGCCGCGGTACGTCGGCGACCGCGTAATAGATCCGGAAGCGGCCATCGTCCAGGCGGATCACGAAAGGATCCGGGCCGCCGTTCCCGGTCTGGCTCATGTCCAGGACCACGCCTTCATAGGTCCAACCGGTGGAGATCCTCAGGCAGGTCGCCGGCGTCCCGCTGCAGGTGAAGGGTTTGGGCGTCTTGTCCTCGTCATCTGTACCCTTGGCCCCGCAGCCGGCGAGGCTCAGCAAGGCGATCGCCGCCGCCATCGAGACAATGAGGAACACGGTGGTTTTCAGCCTCAAGATGGTCCTCCCTTGGGGTCAAAAGGGTGGCCTGTCCGGGTCACGATTCCCCGCCTGAATGGTCCCATGTTACGGAAAAGCGAATGGGAAATGCAAGCGGAGAAATCGGAGGGAGAAAAAATGGCTCCTCGGGCAGGACTCGAACCTGCAACCTAGTGGTTACAAGCGCCCCAAAATTTCTTCTGGGCTTGGACTATCTCTTCACCCGTCCCGGATAAGGGCTGAGGGTGCCGGGCGCTTCCCACGGATCGGATCCGCGGTACGAGCGATGCTCTAGTCTCTGCACCTTCCCCGTCCCACCGGGACGGGGCTTGGCTCAGGATTACCCTTCTTCGACTCAGCGAAGGGGCGGGCTTCCCTGAATTCACCCGGTTTTTCAACCACGATTTCTCGTGGAAGCTGCGATAACACAGCCACCCGCTCTGCCGATTGAGCTACCGAGGAGCAGGCTGGCGCAATATAGCACGGGGCCCCCAAAAAAGCAATAAGAAGCTGGCCACGGCTCTCCCCTTCCGCGTGGAACGCCGAGGCTCGGAGATCAAAAACGGTAGCTGGCCTGCTTGGCCATCTTGCGGTAGTCTTCGCCCGTCATCTCGACGACCTTGCACATCTCGTAGATGCGCGACCGCAGCCGGACGCCGATGCGGTCGATCAGGGTGTCGCCGCTTTTCTTGTAGAACGTGTCGCGCTTGTCTTCCTCTTCGTCGGTGTCGGGGTAGTTCGTCGTGAAAATGGTCAGCTTTTTGTGGTTATAGCGATGGTTGATGATGTAGAAGACCGTCTCCTCGACCCAGGCCGTGGTCCGCTTCGCCCCGAGCTCGTCGAGGACGAGGACCTCGGACGAGAAGACCGGAGTGAGCACGTCGGATTCGGACAGGGTCGAATCGGGCGTGAACGTGCTCTGGATCTCCCGCATGAGGTCGCGGAAGTCGTAGAAGATGCAGGCGGCGTCCTTGGCCCGGATGAGCTCCCGGATGATGGCCACGGCCAGGTGGGTCTTCCCGACGCCGCAAGGGCCGAGGAAGATGAGCCCGACGTCCTGGGCCGGATAGTTCTTGATGAATTGCCGCGAGATCTTGAGGGCGTCCCGGTGGGAATCGTCGTGGATCTCGAAATTGTCCAGGGTGCAGGCCTGGTAGCGCGGCGGGACGTTGGCCTGATCGACCAGGGAATGTTTCCAGCGGTCGCCGAAGCAGGCGCACCGCTTCGCGATCTGGAAGCCGCCGGCGTCCTCGAGGAGCCAGCCCGTCCCCTGGCACTTGCCGCAGACCGTAGGTTCGCTCAATTCAAATAACCTCTGAGGTGCTGGAGCTTGTGGGACCGGCCGAGCTTCCTCATGGCCTTCTGCTCGATCTGGCGGATCCTTTCCCGGGTCAGCTTCAGCTGCTCGCCGATCTCCTGGAGGGTCCGCGGCCGGTCATCGTCCAGCCCGAACCGCAATTTTAGCACAAGTGCCTCTTTGTCATCCAGTTCCCCCAGGGTTTCCCGGATCTGCTGCTGGACCGAGGCCTTGATGATCTGGTATTCGGCCGAGGGCGAGTGCGTGTCGCTGATCCGCTCCTCGACCTCGAGATCGTCTTCGTCGGCCCCTCTATCGCTCAGCGACAGGCTGCGCTCACCGAGGATCTCGAGGTCCTCGACGTCGGTCTCCGACACCCCCAGGGCCTTGGCGATCTCTTCCCGGTTCGGGTCCCGCCCCAATTCCCCCTTGAGCTCGGCCGTCTTTTTTTTCATCAGCGAGATCTGGTCGGCCAGCTTCTGGGGGATGCGGGTGATGCGCGAATAGAGCGTCAGGGCGTGGATGATGGCCTGGCGGATCCACCACACGGCGTACGAGACGAAGCGGACGCCCCGGGTGGGATCGAAGCGCTTGGCCGCCTCGATCAAACCGATATTGCCTTCGTCGATGAGGTCGAGCAGGCCCAGCCCCATGCCCCGGTATTTCTTGACATAGGACACGACGAACTTGAGGTTCGATTTGATGAGGGTCTGAAGGGCCTCCTGATCACCCTTGCGGATCTTCTCGCCGAGCTTCTTCTCGTCCTCTTCGGTCAGGGCCGGGAACTTGGAGATCTCCTCCAGATAATGTTTGATGTTCCTGGAGTCGAAGAAGTCGCGGTAATCCATGCCTTACTCGTCACGGGCCTTGACTCGGACGACGCCGCCCGGGCGGACGCTGACCAGGGCCCGCTTCCGAGCCTCGAATTCCTCCTCCTTGCCTTGGAAAAACTCCCGCTGGACGTAGTCCAGGAACTCCGTCACCTCGCCCTCGATCCGCTCGATCTTGGCCCGCATGTTGAGGACGACCTCGACGCCGGCCAGGTTCACCCCGAGGTCGCGGATGAGGTTGAGGATGATCTCCAGCCGTTTGAGGTCGTCGGCCGAGTAGAGGCGGGTGTTGCCCTCGCTCCGGGAGGGCTTGAGCAGGCCTTCCCGCTCGTAGAGGCGGAGGGTCTGCGGGTGGATGCCGTACATCTCGGCCACGCTGGAAATATGATAGACCGGTTCGGCGCCTTTGGTCTGCGCCTTGCGCTCTTTTTTCATCTCAGTTCATCCCCAGGGATTGCCTCGGGTTCGGCCCCGAGATCCGTTCGAGCTCCTTCATCATCTCCCGGATGCGCTCGTCGTCGAACGGCGGCGGGACGATGTAGACCTCGGCGTACTCATCGCCGCAGCCCTTGCGGCCCGCGACCGGGGCGCCCTGTTCCTTGATGCGGAACTTCTGGCCCGATTTCGTCCCCGGCGGGATGCGGATCGTCGTCTTGCCCCAGAGCGTCGGCACCTCGATCTTGGCTCCCAGGGTGGCCTCGGGGACCGAGATCGGCACGCGGACCGAGATGTTCGCCCCCTCCCGCCGGAAATAGGCGTGCGGCGCAACTTCGATAACGATAAAGAGGTCGCCCGGAGGGCCGCCGTTCCGGCCGGCGTTGCCGCGGGCCGGGACGCGGACCTTGGAGCCGTTGTCGACGCCGGCGGGGATGCGGACGGAGATGAGGTCGGAGATCTGCACGGCGCCTGGCCCGCCGCACTTCGCGCAGGCTTCTCCGGGCGCTTGGCCCGACCCGCCGCAGGCCTGGCAGGCGCCTGAAAACTTCATGAAACCACGCTGGACGGTGCCCCGGCCGCTGCCGCCGCAAGTCGGGCAAGGCCGTCTTCGGGACCCGGCGGACCGGCCCGTTCCGCTGCAGCTCTCGCACGCGCCCAGGCGGTTGACCCGGATCTTGGTCTGGACGCCGTGGATGGCGTCCTCGAAGCCGATCTGCATCGCGTACTGGAGGTCTTCGCCGCGCTCGGGCCCGCCCGGAGCCGGTTCTCCCCCGCGCACGCCGCCGCCGCTGAACAGGTTCTCGAAGAAGTCGCGGAAGGTCGACGAGCCGTAGTCGGAGAAATCGAAGCCCTCGAACCCCGGCCCCCCGGGACCGCCGGGGCCGGCGCCCGCGCCCGGAGGCACGCCGCCCAGGTCGCCGAATTGGTCGTATTGGGCGCGCTTTTTCGGGTCGCTCAGGACGGAATAGGCTTCCTGGATCTCCTTGAACCGCGCCTCGGCCGTCTTGTCGCCCGGATTGAGATCGGGATGGAACTTGCGGGCCAGCTTGCGGTAGGCCTTTTTAATGTCGGGTAGGGCCGTTTCCTTGGAAACGCCCAGGACCTTATAATAATCTTTCGCCATCACCGCACCTCGGACAGTCTTCGGGCCCCCGGCGGGGTCCCGGTCAATCCGTCAGAGGCCGCCGGGCCTATTTCTTTTTGTCCTCGTCGACCACCTCGGCGTCAATGACCTCGCCTTCGTCCGACCCGCCGTGCCCGTCGCCGCTCGGGGGCTGCTGCTGGTAGCCCGGCTGCGGTCCGGGGCCGCCTGCGGCGCCGCCGTCGGCGCCCGGCTGGGGCCCGGCCTGCCGGTACATCATTTCCGTCAGCTTGTGCGACGCGTTCGACAGGTCCTCGGTCGCCTTGCGGATGCGCTCGAGGTCGTCCGACTCGATGGCCTTCTTGGTGTTCTCGATCTCCTTCTGCACGCGTTCCGCCTCCTCGGCCGGGATCTTCTCCTTGTTTTCGCGCAGGAGCTTCTCCAGGCTGTAGACGAGCTGGTCGGCGTGGTTGCGGGCGTCGATCGTTTCCCGCCGCTTCTTGTCCTCGGCGGCGTTCGATTCCGCGTCCTTGACCATACGGTTGATCTCCTTGTCGTCGAGACCGCTGTGGCCGGTGATGGTGATCGCCTGCTGCTTGCCGGTGCCGAGGTCCTTGGCCGAGACGTGCAAGATGCCGTTGGCGTCGATGTCGAACGTGACCTCGATCTTGGGGATGCCCCGGGGGGCCGGCGGGATGCCGTCGAGGTGGAACCGCCCGAGCGTCCGGTTATAGGTGGCCATCTCGCGCTCGCCCTGGAGGACATGGATCTCGACGCTCGGCTGGTCGTCCGATGCGGTCGAGAAGGTCTCCGTTTTCTTGGTCGGGATGGTCGTGTTGCGGGTGATCATCCGGGTGAAGACGCCGCCCAGAGTTTCGATGCCCAGCGTCAGCGGGGTGACGTCGAGCAGGAGAACGTCCTTGACGTCGCCCGACAGGACGCCGCCCTGGATGGCCGCGCCGACGGCCACGACCTCGTCAGGGTTGACGCCCTTGTGAGGCTCCCGCCCGAAGAGCTCCTGGACGAGCTGCTGGATGCGGGGCATGCGCGTCTGGCCGCCGACGAGGATGACCTCATGGATGTCCGAGGCCTTGAGATTGGCGTCGGACAGGGCCTGCCGGACCGGCGCGACGGAGCGCTGGATGAGGTCCTCGCAGAGCTGTTCGAGCTTGGCCCGGGTCAGCTTCATCAGGAGGTGCTTCGGCCCGGTCGCGTCGGCGGTGATGAAGGGCAGATTGATCTCGGATTCGAGCGTCGTCGAGAGCTCGACCTTGGCCTTCTCGGCGGCCTCCTTGAGGCGCTGCAGGGCCATCTTGTCCCGGGTCAGGTCGATCCCCGACTCGCGGCGGAATTCCTGGACGATCCAGTCCTGGACCCGCTGGTCGAGGTCGTCGCCGCCGAGGTGGGTGTCGCCGTTGGTCGCCTTGACCTCCACGACGCCTTCGCCGACCTCGAGGATGGAGATGTCGAACGTGCCGCCGCCGAAGTCATAGACGGCGATCGTCTCGTCCTTCTTCTTGTCCATGCCGTAGGCCAGGGCCGCAGCCGTCGGCTCGTTGATGATCCGCTCGACCTTGAGCCCTGCGATCTGCCCGGCGTCTTTGGTGGCCTTGCGCTGGCTGTCGTTGAAATAGGCCGGGACGGTGATGACCGCCCGCTCGACCTTTTCCCCGAGATAATCCTCGGCCGCCTTTTTCAGCTTCTGGAGGATGAAGGCGGAGATCTCCGGCGGGGCGTAGAGCTTGCCGTGGGCCTCGACCCGGACGTCGGCGTTTTGGGCTTCGGTCACCTTGAACGGCACCTGCTTGATCTCCTGACCGACCTCGCCGAAGCGCCGGCCCATGAACCGCTTAATCGAGTAGATGGTGTTTTCGGGGTTCGTCACCCGCTGTCTCTTGGCGACCTGGCCAACCAGGATCTCGCCCTTGGGCGTGAACGCGACGACCGACGGGGTCGTCCGGCCGCCCTCTTCATTGGGGATGACGGTCGTTTTTTCGCCTTCCTGGATGGCGACGACGGAATTTGTCGTGCCCAGGTCGATGCCTATGATCTTACTCATCTAATTCCTCCTGGATAATTCAATTTAGCGCAAAGCCATTATAAAATCTTAGTGTGAAGTTGTCAAGTATTTGTCAAAAATACTCTAATTGTCCATATCAGACTGATTTTAAATAGGATCTATAGGATGATACCCTTGATCCCATCGAAAAGATGCCAGTAGATCGACTGGGCATCCTTCTCGTCCGCGATAATGAGTTCGAGTTCGGAAAGCCCCTTATCCTTCTTCGGCCCGAAGAGGTTCATCAAGGGCATGCGGACGTACCAGCGCCAGGCCTCTTTCATCCTGGCGCCGAATCCCATCGAGTTCCCTGTCTTGGCCGTGACCGTGACGTGAAGACCGTTGTCGAGGTCGAGACCGAAGCGCTTGGGCATGTCCCTGAGCTCCAGGGTTTCCAGGTCGTAGTCGGCCGAAGTGGACGCCGCGCCCGCAGCCGCCGGCTTGACGATAGGCGCCTCGGGCTCCCCGGGTTTGATGACGATCCTCTCGGGCGACTTGAGCGTCGTCTTTTTGACCATCTCCACGGATCCTGAGAAATCCGGCTGACCCCAGAATCTCATGGCCTCGATAGGCCAGGTCTTGAGGACCATCCCCCGGACCCTCAGCTCGATCTTCCGGCCGAGGACGTCAAAGACGAAATAGAATTTCGCTTCCTTCGCCAGGCCGTACTCGGCGGTGAGGGAGTCTTGCTTCTTCGCCAGGGCCGCTTTATCCGCTCCAGCCGCCCAGCCCAGGCCGATGAGTCCGGCCGCTGCGAGAGCCGCGAATGCCGCTAGTTTCTTCACGCTCGCCTCTTCAATAGATGTAGATCTTCGCCCCGATGGGGACGGCCTTAAACAGGTACTTGAGGTCCTCGTCGCCGACCCGGACGCAGCCATGGGTGACGTTGCGCCCGAGAAGCCTCGTGTAGAGCGTGCCGTGGATGAAAAAGCCCTGCCCGAAGCCGAGGGCGTAATCGCCCAGCGTCCCCGCCTCGATCCGGTCCTCCATGGCCTTGGGGATCTTCTCCCCTTCCTCGATGAAGGCCCAGTCCGGCTTGACCCAGTACGGATTGGTGATCTTCGATTTGACGCTAAACTCGCCGCGCGGGGTATCGAAGACCCAGCTTCGTTTCTTGCCGCCCGGCTCCTCGAGGACGACGCCGCTGCCGCACGAGACGACGGCCGTCCGGACGACCTGGTCGCCGTTTTTGAGGGTGAGCCTGTTCTCGGCCGTGTCGATGACGATGTACAGGCCCTTCGGCTGGAAAGCGGACATCCGCTTTTCCAGCTGCTGGACGTTCTTTTCGGCCTTGGGCACGTCCTTGTCGGAGATCGCCTGGGCGCTGCTCCCCGCGGCCGGCCAGGTCGACGCCTGTTTCAGGCCGATAAAATAGGAGGCTCCGAGGACGGCCAGGAAGCCCAGGTAGGCCAGGGCCGCGGCGGCCATGAGGAGGCGTTTGATCATCATGTCAGTTATCCCGGATCGCTTTGATGACGTAGTTCTCGAGCTCCATCGTCCCGATGATCGTGATCGGCGTCCCTACCGAGACCAAGGCGTAGAGCTCGTCCATCTTGTCGTTGTCGAGGGACACGCAGCCGCGGGTCAGGCTGTCCTGGCCTCCGCCGTGGATCTCGACGTCCCCGCCGATGCCGACGTACTTGGGGATGGCGCCCCTGGACCTCTCCCTCGCAAACGAACGCCGGTCCTCGTCGTTCGGATAGTCGATGAGCAGGGCCTTGTAGTACAGGCTCGAGGGGATCTTGCGGATGATGCTGTACCGGCCCTCGGGAGTGGCGTTGTCGCCGGCAAAGCGCTTGTCGGCCAGCCCGTTGAAGCCGAGTCCGACGTCATAGGTCCTGTAGAGCTTGCCGCCCTTGTACACCGAGAGCCGGCGCTCGAGCTTGCTGACGATGAGGGCCGTGTTGCCGCGTCTCTCCGACTCGGCGATGGTCTCTTCGGCCGCGGTCTTCCAGCTCCGGACCTGGGCCGGGTCGAGATAGCGGGAGATGTGCGAGAGGACCTCTTTTTCGGCTTCGGCCGCCAAGCCCGAAGCCTTGTCGAGTCGTGTCTGGGCCTCGTCGAACTGGGCCTGCTTGATCAGGGCGTCGGCCTCCCCCAGGGCCAGGGAGGCCCGGGTCAGCCGGCCTCGGGCGGAGCCTCGCTCGACCAGCGACAGGGTCAGATCGTCGAGCGTCCGCAGCCGCCGCCGGACCGCCTCGGCCGACTGGGATAGGGACGCCGCCCGGCGCGATACGACGCTCCGGATGGTCCCCTTGAGGGAACTCCCGGTCTGCAGGACGGCGGAGTACTCCTCGCGCACCTTGCCGTAGTCGCGGAACCAGCCCAGCTTGAGCTTTTCCTTCTCGAGGACTTGGCGCGCGGAGTTCAGGCTCTGGAGATAGGCCGTGTGCTCCCGGCCGGCGAAAAGAGAAGCACCGGCCCCCCGAAGGTCTTGTTCCTGAAGGTTGGCTTCAAGAACCTCCGGAGGAACCGGCGCGGTTCGACAACCGAAAAGCAAAACAGCCAGAACGAAGACGGCTGTCTTACTGAGCCTCAAGGGGAAGCGACTTACCGTCCCTTGATCTTGGCGATGGCGGCGTTGATCTGCTCGATGATCGCAGCGGCCTTTTCCTTGATGGCGGCAGCCTTGTCCTTGGCGCCGAAGTAATCCTCGGCCGCCAGGGCGCTGGTGACGTCGGCCATCGCCGTTTCGAGACCGGCGAGGTCGGCCTTCATGGCTTCGATGTCAGCCTTGGTGCCCTTGCCCTTGGGGGCCTTTTCGAGGAGGGCCTTGGCTTCTTCGACGGCCATCTTGGCTTCGTTCATCGTGTTTTCGGCGGCAGCCTTGGCCTCGGCGATCCGCCCGGGGATGAGGGCCTTGACGCTTTCGGCTTCCGTGGCGACCTTGGTGAGCATGTCCTTGGCCGGGCCGTACTTCTTGAAGAACTTCTTGGCCTGAGCCGTGACGGCGTCCAGAGCGGCCTGGAGGTCGCCCTGCAGCTTGTTCAGCTCGTCCTTCGCGTAGAGGCCGCCCTTGGCGTCGATGACGCTCTGGATGGCGGCCTTGGCGGAATCCATCAACTGAGTGGGTTGCTTGGCGCAGCTCGTGAATGCGAGCACGACGATGAGCGCCAGGGATAAGCCTTTCACGAAGTTTTTCATGATTGTACCTCCTTTGGTATCTTTGTATGAATTACGTGAGATAGGCGCCGTTTGATTGATAAGTCCTGATTGCCGTTCTTATATCACAACCGGGAAACCCATGTCAAATCCTGTCGAAGAAGGGACAGGGGAACCCGCGTCCCCCCGTCCTCTCGGCTTTCTCGTTCTTTTCCCGGGGGCCGGCCTCACTTGTCCGGGTCGATGATGATGCCTTCCCGCATCTTCTTCTGAACGTCCTCCCTCGAGGCCCTGATGATCTCCTCGGCCATTTTGAAGCGGACATCGGCGGGGAAGTTGAACCGGGCGACACCCTCTTCGATGGCCTTGCTGCCGACGGCCACGGCCTCGCGCGGGAAGACCTCCCATTCGTCCATGTTCGGGATGATGTAGTCTTCGTGGATGCCCTTGTCCTCGGCCACCTTGGCCAGCTCGCGGGCGGCGGCGATGCACATGCCGTCGGTGATCGTCTTGGCCCGGACGTCCAGGGCGCCGCGGAAGATGCCCGGGAAGCCCAGGGAGTTGTTGACCTGGTTGGGGAAATCGGAGCGGCCCGTCGCGACGATGCGGGCGCCCGCCTCCTTCGCTTCCCAAGGCCAGATCTCGGGGATGGGGTTGGCTTCGGCGAAGACGATGGCGTCCTTGGCCATGGTCTTGATCCACTCGGGTTTGATGGTGCCGGGTCCGGGGGTCGAGACGCAGACGAGGACGTCGGCTCCGGCGATGGCGTCCGGGATCGGGCCCTGCTTGCATTTCGGGTTGGTCCTCAAGCAGAGGTCCCACTTCTCCTTGAAGTTCTTCTGGAGATTGTCCTTGTCGGCCCGGTCGCGGGAGAGGATGCCCTTGGAGTCGACCGACAGCATGTTGTCCGGATTGGCGCCGGCCAGCATGATCTGGCGGGCGATGTTGATGCCCGATGCGCCCGACCCGACGACCGTGACCCTGACCTCCGCAATGTCCTTCTTGACGATCTTGAGGGCGTTGATCAACCCGGCCACGGTGACGCAGGCCGTGCCCTGCTGGTCGTCGTGCCAGACCGGGATCTCGCACTTCGCCCGCAGCTCGTCGAGGATCCTGAAGCACTTGGGCTGACTGATGTCCTCGAGGTTGAAGCCGCCGAAGGACGGCTGGAGGGCGCGGCCGATCTCGATGATCTTGTCCGGGTCCTTTTCGTCGAGGCAGATGGGGAAGGCGTCGACGCCGCCCAGGTACTTATAGAGGATCCCCTTGCCTTCCATGACCGGCAGGCCGGCCTCGGGGCCGATGTCGCCCAGGCCGAGGACGCGGGTCCCGTCGCTGATGACGGCCACGGAATTCCACTTGTTGGTGTACTCGTAGGCCTTGTTCTTGTCGGCGGCGATCTCCTTGCAGACCGCGGCCACGCCGGGGGTGTACCAGATCGCGAAATCGTTGAAATCGCGGACCCGGCACTTCACGGCGGTGCCCATCTTGCCCTTGTAGAACTTGTGGAGCCTCGGGGCGTCCAGGGAAGGCTGCTGGGCTCGGGCCAGCAGTTCTTCTACGGTCACTTTCTTCATGAACAACCTCCTCGAAATTTAGAATCCCCATCATAAAAGACGGGACCGGGAAAAGTCAATCGTTTTCGACCCGGGCCGGGACGACGTCGAGGCGCTTGCCCGTGCGTCTCAGGCGGCCGAAGGGGGTCTTGAGATCGTGGCTGAAGCCGAGGACCCAGGCCCCTTCCTCGGCCCGGGCCAGCAGGGCCTTCTTGGCGTCGAAGGTCTCGACCGGATAGAGATCGAAGCTCATGATGGTCTCGAGGTCGACGTGGGCCGCCGTGGGCACGGCGTCGGCCGCGTAGAAGAACGTTTGTCCGGCGGACGTGACCCGCACGCCCTGGTGGGCGGCCGTGTGACCGGCGACGACGACGGCCTCGACGCCCGGCGCGATGGGCCCGTCGCCGTCGATGAGGACGAGAAGTCCCGATTCGGCCAGAGGTTTGAGCCTGGCGGGCATGTAGCTCGGCTTGTCCCGCTCGACCGGATGGAGCGCTTGTTCCCATTCGCCGCGCTGGACGACATAGCGGGCCCGGGGAAAGGCGGGCGACCAGGTCCCGTCGGCCTTCTTCAAGGTGTTGCCGCCGCAGTGGTCGAAGTGGAGGTGGCTGTTGACCACGATGTCGATGCCGTCGGGGCCGAGGCCGAGCTCCGCCAGAGATTCGAAAAGCCCCGGCCGGCGGTCGAAGGAATAGAAATCCGTGTGCCGCCGGCCGACGTCGGGCCCGACGCCCGTGTCGAGAAGGAGCGTCGTGTCCGGGGTCCGGACGAGGTAGCAGTTCAAGGCCAGCGTGACCCGGTTCTCGAGGTCGGGGGCGGACTTCGAAGCCCAGAGCGTCCTCGGGACGACGCCGAACATGGCCCCGCCGTCGACCCGGAACGTCCCGTCGAGGAGCCGGATGATCTCGGCATCGCCGATCCTGATCCGATCGGACGCCGGGCTCATGGCTTGTCGAGCGGGACCTCGAGCCCGGCCCGGGTCAGGGAGGCCAGCCGGATCTCGCCCGTGTCCATGCGGATGGCGTCGACCGGGCAGGCCTCGACGCAGAAGCCGCAGAAACAGCAGCGGTTGAGGTCGACGACGAACTTGGCCGGGAGCTTCTGGACCTCGGGGTCGGGGTCCTCGGCCGCTTCGACGTAGAGGCACTCGGACGGGCAGACCGTGACGCAGAGCATGCAGGCGACGCAGCTCGGCTTGCCGTCCGGGCGCGGCCGGATGCGGTGGAGGCTGTGATGGCGGGGCGAGAGAGCCTTTTGGACCTCCGGGTACTGGATGGTCACGGCTCCCCTTCTCCGGGTCCGAATGCCGAAGAGCCTCAGTGTATGGAAGGTCATGTTGACGAAGAAATGGCGGGCCGTGATGGCCGCCCCCCTCACCAGCTCCCTGAGGACCCTCCAGGCTTTCATCATGGCTCTCCTATCGCACCGCCAGGATGAGCCCGGTCGCGAGGATATTCGCGGCACCGAGGGGCACGAGGACCTTCCAGCCGAGATCCATGACCTGGTCGTAGCGGAAGCGCGGGTAGGTCCAGCGCGTCAGGATCTGGAGCCAGCAGAAGAAGAACACTTTCAGGTTGAAGGACAGGACGCGGAGAACGGTCACGGCCCACGGCGCGAGGCCGACCCGGCCGCCCCCGGGGAAAGCGAATCCCGCGTCACCGAGCCAGGGCACCTGCCAGCCGCCGAAAAACAGAGTCGTGGCCATCGACGCGAGGACGATGACCTCGAGGAAGTCGGTGAACATGAACAGGCCGAACTTCAGCCCGCCGTACTCCGTGTAGAAGCCGATGATCTCCGATTCGCCTTCGGGCATATCGAAAGGGACGCGCTTCGTTTCGGCCAGGCCGGCCAGGAAGAAGACCGCGAACCCGAGGGGCTGCAGAAAGATGCCCCACTTGGGCAGGAAGCCGAACAGGAGCCCGCCCTGGAACTCGACGATCCGGGCCAGGCTGAGCGAGGGAAAGACCATGATCAGGCCCACGAGCGAAAGACCCAGCGCGACTTCGTAGGAGACGAGCTGGGCGGCGCCGCGGAGGCTGCCGATCAGGGCGAATCTGTTGGACGAGGCCCAGCCGCCGACGAGGATGCCGTAGATCCCGA
Source organism: Candidatus Aminicenantota bacterium (assembly GCA_963743205.1). Lineage (GTDB taxonomy): Bacteria > Acidobacteriota > Aminicenantia > Aminicenantales > Saccharicenantaceae > RBG-16-66-30. The sequence continues at coordinate 314,449 of CAVUOW010000004.1, read as the reverse complement.
GACTGAGCATGGCCAGGACGAAGAGGACGGCGGCGTTGAGATCGACGACCTGAAGAGGGATCCGCCGGCCGAACAGGCTGATCGTATCGCCGAACGGCACGGCGACCATGGTCACGGACACAAAGAAGAAGGAGAATGTCGGCGCCAGCCAGTGGAGGGCGCGCTGAGCGAACGTCGGAGAGAAATCTTCCTTGAAGAGCATCTTGATGGCGTCGGCGAAGGGTTGGAAGAGGCCGAAGATCCTCAGCCCGAAGACGGAGGCCCTGTTGGCCCCGATCCGGTCCTGCATCACCGCGCTCTCCTTGCGCTCGACCCAGGTCAGGAACAGGGCCAGCAGGAGCGTCCACATCAGGGTGAGCACCACCTTGACGAGGATGATGAGAACGTCACCGAACATCGGCATCTCCCAGGCTGATGCCCAGCGAGTTGGCCAGGCAGACGAGAATGGCGCCTTCCGCGACGACCGCGGGACACGGTCTGACAGCCCGGACGAAAGATTGCCGGACCCCCCCGGTGTTGATGTAAGTCCCTGATTTTTCAGCGGGATGAGCGACAGGAAAAACAGTGTCGACGAGCCGGTCGAGAGGCCCGGTGTGGGCGGCAAAGAGATATTTCGAAGGAACGCCGGCCAGAGCCCGAGCGACGTCCTCTTGCCCGAAATGCGCGAGAAGAGAAGACCCGAAGATGAGCAGGACCTCCGCGCCGGCGAGCTCGCCGAGCGAGGGAAGCCGGGGCGAGAATCCGGCCTCGAGGACGCCTTTGCTGTTGGGCATCCGATCAGACGTCAGGAGCAGGCCGTCGCCGGGATCGGACTTCCGGTCGGCGAAAAAGACTTGGCCGAGACCGAGGCCCGAGACGAAGAGGCCCTTCGCCAGAGCCAGTTCCTCGCACGTCAGGCGCCCGTTCAGGACGACCGCGATCTTGCCGGCCCGCTCCGGACCGGGAACGGACCGGATGGCGGACGCGACGCCGGCCAGGGCTTTCTCCCACGACAGCCCCGGGACCGGAGCGCCTTTTTCCGACACGGCGGCATGCCGTCCGTCGTCGATGTCGTGGCGCCCGTCGCGGCCGACGTCGCAGATCCAGAAGCCGTTGACCGCGGGGTTCTCGCGGGACGTGACTCGATAAACGCGCTTCTCGCTTCTCCTCAGAGGATAGCCTTCGACCGATTCGATAACGACGGCACAGCCGCGGCTGCAGTGGGGACAGACCGAAGGTCTCCGCACGAGGAACCAGGCCCTCGTCTTGAAGCGGAAGTCCTCCGACGTGATGGCCCCGACAGGGCAGATGTCGACGAGGTTGCCGGAGTAGTTGTTGTCGACGGGCCTTCCGTCGTAGATGCCCACTTCCGAGCGGAGGCTGCGTTCAAATACCCCCAGCTCGCCCGTCCCGGTGACTTGTCTCAGGAACCGGACGCAGCGCGTGCAGAGGACGCAGCGCTCCCGGTCGAGGATGAGCCCCCGGCCGATCGGCGCCTTCTTGTCCCGCCGTTCCCGGGGCTCGGCCATGCGGCTGGCGTAAAGCCCGTGGCGATCGTAGTAATCCTGGAGACGGCACTCCCCCGCCTTGTCGCAGATGGGGCAATCGAGCGGATGCTCGGCCAGCAGGAACTCGAGGACGTCCTTGCGGGCTTCGCGGACCCGGTCCGTCGAGGTCTGGACGACCATCCCCTCGCGGATGATGGTCGAGCAGGCCAGCTCCAGCTTCGGCAGGCCTTCGATCTCGACCAGGCACATGCGGCAGCTGCCTTCGACGTCCAGTCCGGCGTGGAAGCAGAAGTGCGGGATGGCAACGCCCGCCTGTTCGGCGGCCCTGAGGACGTTGGTCCCCTCGGCAGCCTGGACCTTGAGGCCGTCGATCGTCAGGCCGACGGGCTTCTTTCCGTTCATCGGGCCACCGCCCGTTCGAGCTCGCCGCGGAATTTTGTGACCAGGGCCTGGATGGGCATGGCCGCCCCTTCGCCCAGCGGACAGAGCGTTTTCCCCTTGATCCCGTCGGCCAGCCGGAGGATGAGGTCGAGATCGGCCGGGCGCCCTCCGTCGCGCCGGAGCCGCCCGACGATCTTGAGGATCCAGGAGGTCCCGATGCGGCAGGGCGTGCACTTGCCGCAGGATTCGTGGGCGTAGAACCTGGCCGTGGTGTGGAGCACGTCGAGCATCGGGGTCCCCTCGGGGATGACGACGATCCCTGCCGACCCGAGCATGGATCCCGCCCGGGCGAGAGAATCGACGTCCATGGGAATATCGATCTCTCCGGGCATGAGGATCGGAGCGGAAAGCCCGCCGGGGATAACGGCCTTGATGCCCTTGCCCTCCGGCGTTCCGCCGGCGTGGACCTCGATGATCTCCCGCAGCGGCGTCCCCACGGCCAGCTCATAGGTTCCGGGACGCCGGACGGCGCCGCTCACGCAATAGAGCCGCGTCCCTCCGTCCTTGGGCAGTCCCCGGCCGAGGAACGCCTCCGCGCCCCGGGCCAGGATCTGGGGCACGGTAGCCAGCGTCTCGACGTTGTTGATGACCGTGGGCGATCGGAACAGCCCGACGACCGCCGGGAAAGGCGGCCTGACCCGCGGCATCCCGCGCCGGCCTTCGAGCGATTCGAGGAGCGCTGTTTCCTCGCCGCAGATATAGGCCCCGGCGCCATGGTGGACGACGACGTCGAGGCTGAGATCCGTGCCGAAAAGTCGCGGCCCGATGTATCCGGCCGTCCGGGCTTCGACGATCGCCTCCTCCAGACGCCGGGCGACTTGGGCATACTCGCCGCGGACATAGATGAAGGCGGTCCGGAGGCCCACGGCGAAGGCCGTGATGAGCACGCCTTCGAGGAGCTGGTGGGGGGCCCGGAGGAGGATGAGACGGTCTTTAAAAGTTCCCGGCTCGGCCTCGTCGGAGTTGACGCAGAGATACTTCGGACCGGTGACGCCCTTCGGGACGAAGCCCCACTTCACCCCGGCCGAGAACCCCGCCCCTCCCCTGCCGCGCAGAGAGGCCTTGCGGACCTCGGCGATGACGTCCTCGGGGGCCATGGTGGTCAGGACCTTGCGGGCCGTCTCGTAGCCACCGCGGCGGAGATAGGCTTCGAGCCGCCAGGAGTCGTCGTCCGAGGGGAGGAGCGGGAAGCCATTATCAGGCATGGGCTTTGAGCTCCTCGATGAGGGCGGCGATGCTTTCCCGGGTCGCCGGGCCGTGGTCGACGCCGTCGACCTGGAGGCAGGGGGCGTGGTCGCAATTCCCCAGGCATTCGACCGTGACGAGACTGATCGCGCCGTCGGGCGTCGTCTCGCCCGGCACGATCCCGAGCTTCTCGGAGATGAATCTCAGGATGTCTTCGGCGCCGGCCAGCGCACAGCTGACATTGTGGCAGACCTGAAGGGTGGTCAGCCCCGCAGGCGCCCTCCGGAACATCGAATAGAACGAAACGACTTCGCGGACGCGCACGGGCAGGATGCCGAGCTTCGCGGCCGCCCAGCTCTCCGCCTCGGGGGAGATGAAACCCGATCCCTCCTGGATGATGTGCAGGACCGGAAGCAGGGCCGCGGACTTCTCCGGGTAGAGGGCGATCGTCTCCTCGATCTTCCGGAGCGCGGCCGGGGCCGGGGCGTAGCTCATCGGTCGAGCTCCCCGCCGATCATGTTCATCGAGCCGAATGTCGGAATGACGTCGGCGATGAGCCGTCCCTTGATGAGCTGCTCGAGCGCCGAGACGAGGTGGAAACAGGGTGCCCTCAGGTGCAGGCGGTAGGGCCTGTCGGTCCCGTCCGACACGATGTAGAAGCCGACCTCGCCGTTGCCGCCCTCGACGGAGAAATAGACGTCGCCCTTCGGCGGACGGATGCCTTTGCCGCTCATGAAGAACAGGAAGTGGCTGATGAGCCCCTCCATCGTCGTGTAGGTGTCTTCCTTCGGCGGCACCGCAATCGGCTTGTCAGTCGCCACGAGACCGGGCAGCCGCTCCTTTTCGTAGCCTTCGAGGTTCGGCGAAAGCCGGATACGCTCGCCCGTGCGCTGCCTCCTCGAACCGGCGATGGCCTCGGAGGGCTCGATCGTCGGGCCGGCGGAGAGGGGCGCCGCGTCGGGGATGAGGGTGGCGACCTGTTCGAGGAGCCGGAGGCTCTGTTCCATCTCGCGCATGCGCACGCTGTAGCGGTCGTAGTTATCGCCGAACTCGCCGACCGGGACTTCGAACGAGAGCCGGTCGTAGATGAGATAGGGGCTGGCTTTGCGGACGTCATAAGGAATGCCGGTCGACCTCAGGCAGGGTCCGGTCCAGCCATAGGACAGGGCGTCCTCCCTGGATATGGCCCCGACGCCGCGGGTCCGGCCGAGGAAGATGCTGTTCTTGTCGAGCAGGCCCGAGACGTCCTTGAGGACCTGGCGCGTCTCCCTGAGGGCGGTCGTCAGGGACGCCCGCCAGTCGGGATGGAGGTCGGCCCGAACGCCGCCGATGCGGATGTAAGACGTCGTCATCCGCGCCCCGGTCGTGAACTCGATCACGTCCCAAAGGAACTCTCTGGCCTTCATCATATAAAGGAAGACGGTGAAGGCGCCGTTCTCCATGGCCATGGCGGCGAGGCAGGTCAGGTGGTCGGACACGCGCGAGAGCTCGCTCATGAGGACCCGGATGAGCTGGGCCCGCTCGGGCACGGTGACGCCGAGCATCTTCTCCATGGTCATGACGTAGCCGAGATTGTTGATGAGGGGCGAGACGTAGTTCAGGCGGTCCGTGTAGATCAGGAGATTGAAATAGGTCTTGTTCTCGCAGGTCTTCTCGAAGCCGCGGTGGAGGTAGCCGATCTCGGCCTCGGCGTTAAGGATCTTCTCGCCGTCGAGCTCGAGCATGATCCGCAGGGTGCCGTGCATCGCCGGGTGCGAGGGGCCCATGTTGAGCAGCATGCTCTCCGGCCGGGCGTCCCGCTGGAGCCGCGTCAACGGTTCCATCTCAGACGTCGCCCTTCAACGGAATGCGCGGCTGTTCGAGCCGCCAGGGATAGGACTTGCGGAGGGCGTGGCCCTCGAATCCCTCATACGTCAGGATCCTCTTCAGATAGGGATGGCCCTCGAATCGGACGCCGAACATATCGAAAACCTCGCGCTCGAGCCATTCGGCGTTCTTCCACAGGCCGACGAGCGTCTCGACGGACGGGTCGTCGGCCGGGAGAGAGGCCTTGAGCCGCAGGCGGACGTTGCGCGTCAGGGAATAGAGGTGGTAGACGAGCTCGAAGCGCCCTTCGGCCGCCGCGAAGTCGACGCAGGTCAGGTCGAGGAGGACGGCGTATTCGAAGGGGGCCTCACGGAGCGCCGCCATCACGGCGCGGACCGCCGCGGGGCGGAGAGTGAGGACAGCGTCGCCGAACGAATCCGAGACGCCTTCGACGGCGTCGCCGAGCTTGGCCCGGATCGCTTCGATCAGGTTTTCCTGGCCCATCGCCAATCCTGTTTCTGATGCTGGATCTTGTCCTGAAGCTTGAGCAGGCCGTCGAGGACCATCTCCGGGCGCGGCGGACAGCCGGGAATATAGATGTCGACGGGAATGATCCGGTCGATGCCCTGAACGACGGCGTAATTCTGATAGATGCCGCCGCTCACGGTGCAGGCGCCGAAGGCGATGACCCACTTGGGCTCGAGCATCTGATCGTAGACCGTCTTGAGGACCGGCGCGAGCTTGTGGTTGATCGTGCCGACGACCAGGAGCAGGTCGGCCTGACGCGGCGAGAAGCGGGTCAGGCCGGCGCCGAAGCGGTCGATGTCGAAGTGGGCGCAGGCCGCCGACATGTATTCCATGCCGCAGCAGGCCGTGATGAACGGATAATGGAAGAGAGAGAACTTGCGGCCCCAGCCGATGGCCGTCTCGAGGCGCGTGGTGAGGAAGTCGAGGCCGCTCATGACCAGCGGAAGATCCCTTTCTTCCAAGCGTACACGAACCCGAGGGCCAGAACGAAGACGAAGCCGCCCAGGGCGGCGAAGCCGCCGAAGCCGCGGCCCCTGAAGGCCAGCGCCAGCGGATAGAAGAAGACGATCTCGACGTCGAGAAGGAGGAAGAGAAGCGCCACCAGGAAAAACGGGATGTGGACCGGGCCGATGCCGGCCTGGAGCGGCGGGCTGCCGCACTCGAAGGGCTTTTCGCGGGCCGGATTGGGCTTCCTCGGACCGAGGACGAAGTTGATGAGGATCATGACCGCGGTCAGGAGGCCGAAGACGAGGAAGGCGAGCGCGAGTTCCAGCATGGTGTCTCGAAAGCCGCGACGATTGTAGCCAATCGTCAAAGAATTTTCAACGGCCTGGCGCCGTTAGGGGTTCAGGATGTGGAGCGCCTCGCCGTTGGCCTTCAGCGCCGCCTCGCCGATCGCCTCGGACAGCGAGGGATGGATGTAGATGATGCGGTCGAGCTCCTTGAGCGTCAGGCCCCTGGCCACGGCCATGGTCAGGACGGGCATCATGTCGGAGGCCCCGGGCGCGACGACGTGGGCCCCGATGACTCTATCCGACTCGTCGGCCAGAACTTTGATCAGCCCGTCCGTGGCGTCCATGGTCATGGCCCGGCCGCTCGCCTGGAGGGGAAAAACGCCGGACTTGACCGTAATGCCCTTGGCCACCGCTTCCTCCTGGGTCAGGCCGACCGTCGCGAATTCCGGCTCCGTGAAGACCGATGCCGGCAGCGCGGCGTAATCGACCGTCCGGCTCATCCCCGAGGCGTTCTCGACGGCGACGATGGCATCGTGATAGGCCTTGTGGGCCAGGAGCTTGCCGCCGATGACGTCGCCGATGGCGTAGATGCCGTGGACGTTCGTCTCGAGCGCCGGGTTGACCTTGATGAATCCGCGGTCCATCTCCAGGAAGGGCTCGCCGACGAAGAGGTCGGCCGTATTCGGCTTGCGGCCGGCCGAGAGCAGCACTTTCTCGGCCTTGTATTCGAACGGCGCGTTGGTCTTCAGGCCGACGCCCCTCAGAGTGACCTCTCCGTCCGCCACCTCGGCCGCCTCGATCCTCATCTCGGTCATGATCTTCAGGCCCTGTTTCCTGAGGGCCCGCTCGAGCCTGGTCACGGACTCCTTGTCGGAGCCGGGCAGGATCTGGGGCAGGATCTCGAGGACCGTGACGTCGGTCCCGAGCCGCCTATAGACCACGCCCATCTCCAGGCCGACCGCCCCGGCGCCGATGACAAGCAGGCTCTTCGGGACCTCGGGCAGCGTAAGGGCCTCGGTGCTCGTGATCACGGTCCGGCCGTCGGGCTTGAGGAACGGCAGACTGGCCGCCCGGCTGCCCGTGGCCACGATGATCTTGTCCGCCGCGAGGGTCCTCTCCCCTTCCGCCGTCCGGACGACGACGGTCCCGTCCGCCGCTAGGCGGGCCGTGCCCTTGACGATCTCCACCTTGCCTTTTTCGAGCAGGAAGACGAGGCCCTTGACCAGCTGGTCGACGACGGTCTGCCGTCCCTGCTGGACCTTGGGCCAATTCAGGCGCACCTCGCCGACGGGCCCTTCGAGCGTCTTCGTCCCGGCGACCTCTTTGAGGATCTTCGTCTGGTGGAGGAGGTATTTCGTCGGGATGCAGCCGTAGTTGATGCAGGTGCCGCCGATGCGGTCCGCCTCGATGATCGTGATCCGCTTCTTGAGCTGGGCGCCGCGCATGGCGGCGAGATAGCCGCCCGGGCCGCCGCCGACGATGACGATGTCTCTCTGGTCTGCCATGGATGGTCCTTTCGGTCGGTCGTTATTCGGGCTTGGTCCCGGCTCGCGCCTTGACGTCCGCGATCATCGACTCCCAGCGGGAGCGCAAGAACGGCGGCGCGTCGAGGCTGTCGAGGGCGTAGCCCCGGTCGGCCCGATCGAGGTCGAGCACGGCCGTGATCATCTCTTCCTGGTAGTATCCGGCCTCGGCCAGGGGCAGGCCCGACGGCTCGCGGATGAAGGACTGCCCGCTCGAAGACTGTTTTCCGTCCGGCGACTGGCCGACGGTGTTGGCCACGCAATGGAAGATCCCGGTCGTCGGCCCGGCGGGCTGCTGGGCCCGGCCCGAGGTCCTCTTCCAGACGACGGCTTCGATCTCGTCCGAGCTGCAGGAAGGATGGAAGAGGATCTTCGCCCCGGCCATGGCCGGGATCCGGTAGAGCTCCGGGTGCCGTCCGTCGCGGCAGATGACCAGGGTCGACGGGATGCCGTCGATCTCGAACAGGGCCAGCTTGTCGCCGCCCCGGCAATGAGCCTTCTCGTCCCGCCCGGCCATGTGGACCTTGGCATATTCATAGACCACGGCGCCTGCGGGCGAGATGACATGAGACAGATTGAGAAAGCGATCGCGGGTTTTCTTGAGCGTGCCGACGATGGCCCAGATCCCGGCCTGGGCCGCCGCCCGGCACGTCCGGTCAAGGGCCCGCTCGACCTCTTTCGGATCGAGCGCGACGACGTCCGGGAAGTAATAGCCGGTCAGGTTCGCTTCGGGGAAGAGGACGACCCGGCTGCCCGCATCGGCGGCCAGACGGATATAGCGGAGGGCCCGCTCCAGGTTCCGCTCGAGGGACCCGGCCCAGTGGAGCTGGACGCAGGAGACCTGAAGGATCGCGGCCGGGCTCATGTCGTCAGCGCCCTGCCGCGCTTCAAGAACGTCTTCGCCGAGAGGGCCACGACCCCCGCGGACAGTGCGAGAAGGAGCAGGTCCGCGGCGATGAGGATGTAGTTCGCCTTCTTGATATAACCCGCGAGCAGGATGCCGAGCGAGACCAGGGTCGTCACGACCATGAACACGGCGGGGACGAGCGTGTACCAGTTGCGCCGCTTGCGCAGGAGCAGCCAAGCCGAAACGGTCAGCAGGGCCATGGCCGCCAGCAGCTGGTTGGCCGTGCCGAAGATGGGCCACAGGGCGTTGAAGGCGTTCGAGTAGGCCAGGCACCACATCAGGACGACCGATAGGCCCGAGTTGAACCAATAATGCTTGAGAAGACGCGGCACTTTCTTGAAGACGATCGCCCAGAGCTCTTCGAACAGGTAGCGGTTAAGCCGCACAGCGGCGTCGAGGGTCGTGATGACGAATCCTTCGACCAGCAGGATGCCGAAGACGGTGCCCAGGGCCACGGGGATGCCCAGGCCCTGGTGGAAGAGCCGGCCCGCGGCCAGCGAGAAGCCCAGGATCGGGTTGGATTTGACAGCCGGGTCGGTCGGCCAGACGATGGCCTTGTAGTCGGAGAAGGCCATGACCGCCCCGAGGGCCAGGAGAACGCAGACCGAGAGGAGCGACTCGAGGAGCATGGCGTTGTAGCCGACATGCCGGGCGTCCGGTTCGGTCGTCAGCTGCTTGCCCGTCGTCCCCCCGGCGACAAGGCAATGGAACCCCGAAATGGCCCCGCAGGCGATGGTGATGAACATCATCGGCCAGATGAAGCCCAAGTTGAGCGTGCCTTCGGCCAGGTTGAACCTCGGCATGGTCACGGTCAGGCCCTGGAAGCCGCAGCTGAAGAGCGACACGACCATCAGCCCGATGCCGCCGTAGAGGATCTGGACGTTGATGAAATCGCGGGGCTGGAGGATGAGCCAGACGGGCACGCCCGCGGCGATGAGGACGTAGATCGAGATGATGATCATCCACGTCGTCGGGGCCATGGTCACCGGGAAGGCGATCCCCAGAAGGACCGACCCGACGCAGATCGCCGAGGCCAGGATGTACGCGGGGATGGTTTTGAGCTTCTTCTTGGTGAGGAGGAAGCCGAGAAGCGGCGAGCAGAGCGTGATGAAGATGACCGAGGTCGAGGCGATGCCGCCGATGCGGCCCATGACGACGCCGTCCCGGACGACCGTCTTGAGGAAGGTCTCCCCTTCCTTGACCCCGATCTTGGCCAGCGGCCAGAGCGAGGTCAGCGAGATCGAGGTGGCGCTGAGGAAGGAGGACGTCACGAGGACGATCATGACCAGGGTGAAGGCGATGAACAGCCGGAACCCCGGGTTGCCCAGGGTCTTGCGGGCGACCTCGGCCATGGACTTGCCGCCTTCCCGCATGCTGATGAAGAGCGTCGTGTAGTCGTGGACGGCGCCGATGAAGATCCCCCCGAAGACGACCCAGAGCCAGGCCGGGACGAAGCCGTAGAGGATGGCCATGGTCGGGCCGAGGATGGGCCCGGCGCCGGCGATGGCCGAGAAGTGGTGGGCGAAGACGACATATTTTTTTGTGGGCACATAATCCCGGCCGTCGTTGACGGTGACGGCCGGCGTCGGGTGGCCGGCCTCCTCACCCAGGCTCTTGGCGATGTAGCGGGAATAGAAGCGCCCGGCCACGACGAATATGGCCGCAGCGGCGAGCAGCAGCACGAGAACGTTCATGCGGGTCTCCCAGGCAGGGCGAAGGCCCCGCACCGAATAGAGTTTTTTAGCACAGCCCGCCTGGCGTGTCAAAGCCGGGGCCGCCCCTGCCCGATTTGACAGGCCCGGCGCGAATCGGTAAAAAGGGGACGGCATCGAGGCCAAGGAGTCCCGGCATGCTAACGACCCCGGAAAAACTCGTATTCGCCCTGTTGATCCTGGCGACGGCGGCGGCCTTCCTCGTCCCGATCGTGCGCCGGATCCGGATCATCCTGGCCGGAGCGCCCGACGACCGGTTCCGGGACCTCTGGGAACGGTTCCGTCACGCCGTGGTCAAGGTCCTGCTCCAACGCTGCACGCTCCGCGACGAGCGGCTCTTCACCGGCCTCATGCATGTCGGCATCTTCTACGGGGCCCTGACCTTCGACACGATGACCCTGTCCCACACCCTCGAGGGCTTCATCGACGGCTTCACCCTCTTTGGCCGGTCGGGGCTCGGGCTCGTCTTCTCGTTCGTCATCGACGTCGCCGCCTTCACCGTCATGGCCGGCGTCGTCTTCCTGGCCTTCCGCCGCTTCGTCATCCGGCCCAAGGCCTACGCCACGACGCCGGGGGATTCGGCGCGGATCTACCTTCTGATCACGCTGGCCACGGCGACCTACCTTTATTTCGAGGGCTTCGCTGTCGCCCATCATCCCGAAACGGCCCGCTGGTCGTTCCTCGGCCCGTGGCTCGCCGGCCTGATAGGCCGCTCGGGGATGAGCGCCGCGGCCATCGCCTCGCATTTCAAGATCGCCTGGTGGGCCCACGTCGTCGCCGTCTATGCCTTCATCGCCTACGTCCCCCACTCGAAATACCTGCACATGTTCGCCGGGCCGGTCAACGTCTTCTTCCGCCGATCGACCCCGAGCGGCGAGCTCGCGGCCCTCGACCTCGAAAAGTCCGAGGTCTTCGGCATCGAGAAGCTGCCCGACTTCTCCTGGAAGGACAACCTCGACGCCTTCGCCTGCATGGAGTGCGGCCGCTGCCAGGACGCCTGCCCGGCCTTCGCCAGCGGCAAGCCCCTCTCGCCCAAGATGATCGTCTTCAACATGGAGAAGGCGCTCCTCGCCGGCGACAAGGCGCTCGTCGCGAAAAAGCGCGACGACCTGGCCGAGCTCGTGCCGGCCACGTTCACCGAGGGCGAGATCTGGACCTGCACGACATGCGGGGCGTGCCAGAAAGAATGCCCGGTCGAGATCGAGCACATCCGCAAGATCGTCGGGGCCCGCCGGAGCCAGGTCCTGACGCAGAGCAAGTTCCCGCCGGAGCTCAACGCCTTCTTCCGCAACATGGAAACGAACTCCAATCCCTGGGGCCTCGGCTTCTCCAAGCGCGCGGACTGGGGCGAACCGCTCGAGGTCCGGCACATCAAGGACGTGCCCGATGCCGAATACCTCTTCTGGGTCGGCTGCATGGGAGCCTTTGACGACGGCGGAAAAGGGATCGCGGCCTCGCTCGTCAAGGTCCTCCGCGCCGCGGGCGTCCGGTTCGGGACGCTCGGGACGGAAGAAAAATGCTGCGGCGATTCGGCCCGGCGCCTGGGCCACGAGTATCTCTTCCAGAGCCTGGCCGCGGAAAACATCGCCCTGTTCAAACAGTACGGGGTCAAAAAGATCGTCACCATCTGCCCCCACGGCTACAACACGATCAAGCACGAATACCCGAAGCTCCTCGACCTCGTCCCGGGCCTGACGGCCGAGGACAAATCGATGCTGCGGGCGATCGAGGTCGTCTCCCATGTCGAGCTCATCGACGGGCTCATCGCTGAAGGGCGGATCGCGCTCAAGCCCGCGGCCGCCGCGAGCTACACCTTCCACGACCCGTGCTATCTCGGCCGGCACAACGGCTTGACCAAGGAGCCGCGGTCGATCTTGCATGCGGCCCTCGGCGGCAAGCCGGCGGAGCTCGGGCGGCATGGCGACGACAGCTTCTGCTGCGGCGCGGGCGGCGGGCTGATGTGGACGGAGGAATCGCTCGGGACGCGGATCAATCACCTGCGGGTCGACGAAGTGATCGCGTCGGGAGCGAACCTCACGGCCGCGGCCTGCCCCTTCTGCCTGACCATGCTCCGCGACGGCCTCAAGGACAAAGGCCGCGAGGACGTTCCGGTCAAGGATATCGCCCAGCTGGTCGCGGAACGCCTCGGCTGATCCCGCTAAAATACCTTTTCGACGCGGATGCCGCGGGCCCGGAGCGCTTTGGCCAGCCGCGCCGACTGCGTCCGGAAGAACTCGTCGGTCAGGGCATCGAGCAGGCCGTGGCTGGCGTAGAAGGCCTTCACCGCGGGGATATAGTTCATCCGGTCGATGAGCACGTGATCGACGGCCCCGGCGAGGAGACCGGCCAGCCGCTCCGGATTCCCGGGCAGGAGCGGGCCGGCGAAGGCGTAGGTCGGGATGCCCGCGGCCTTGAATTCCCGCAGGACCTCGATCCTCTCCGCGACCGGGGACGAGGCCCGTTCGAACATCCGGATGATCGTCTCGTCTTCCGTGGCGATGCTGAAGCCCACCTCGACGTCGGAGATGCGCTTGATGACGTCGAGGTCGCGCCGGATCCGGGCGGATTTCGTCTGGATGACGACGGGGAAATCACGGCCGACGAGGACCTCGAGCGAGCGGCGGGTCAGCGCCAAGCGCTCTTCGAGGGGCTGATAGCAGTCGCAGACCGAGGCGAACCAGATCGTGCCGGGCTTCGCCTTGACGATCTGCTTGGCCAGCAGCGCCGGCGCGTTGATCTTGGCGTCGACGAACTCGCCCCAGGGCTCGCTGTGGCCGCTGTACCGCCGCATGAACAGGGCCGCATAGCAATAGACGCAGCCGACCTGGCAGCCGGTGTAGGGGTTGACGCAATAGTCGTAGATCTTGGACGGATTGAGGACGGACTTGGCTTCGATCTCGCGGACAACCGGGCCAACCATGATGTCATTATATCAGAGAGGGCCAGCCCCAATTTTGGGGGCCGGGCCGGGCATGCGTCTATGATCGCGTCTCAGCCGGCCAGGATCTCCTTGAAGGCCGCGATCGCCCGGTCGACGTCCTGGTCGCCGACGTCCTTGTGGGTGACCATGCGGATGCCGCCGCTCACGGCCAGGGCCAGGATGCCCTTCTCCTTCATCTTCTCCAGCATCTCCGTCACCGGGATCTTCGGGTGGTCGAAGCCGAAGATGATGATGTCGGTCTCCACCGTGGCCGGATCGATCCGGACGCCGGGCAGGCCGGCGATGCCGCGGGCCAACGTCTTCGCCCGGGCGTGATCGTCCTTGAGCCGGTCGACCATCTCGGTCAGGGCGATGATGCCCGGCGCGGCCAGCACGCCGACCTGGCGCATGCCGCCGCCCAGGGCCTTGCGCAGCCGGCGGCCGAACTCGATCCGCTCCCTCGGCCCCGCGAGCATCGAGCCGACCGGGGCCGACAGCCCCTTGGACAGGCAGAACTGCAAGGAATCGACTTGGTCCGCGAATTGCCGGACCGGGACCCCCGCCGCGACGCCGGCGTTGAAGATCCGGGCCCCGTCGAGGTGGACCTTGAGCCCGTTCTCGTCGGCGACCTTCCGGATCGCCTTGAAGTTGTCGAGAGGGATGACCGCTCCGCCCCAATTGTTGTGGGTGTTCTCGAGGCAGATGAGCGTCGTCTGGGGCGTGTGCACATTCGGCTTGCGGACGGCCGCGGCGACGTCCTTCGGGTCCATCGCCCCGCGCTCCGATCTCACCGGCCGCGGCGTCACCCCGGAGATGAAGGTCATGTGGGTCGATTCCATATTATAGATGTGGGACCGCTCTTCGACGATGACCTCCTCGAGGACGTTCGTCCACATCTTGACGGCGATCGAATTGGCCATGGTCCCGGACGGGCAGAAGAGCGCGGCCTCCTTGCCCATCGTCTCGGCGGCCAGCCGCTCGAGCCTCAGGACGGTCGGGTCGTCGCCGAGCACGTCGTCGCCGACCACGGCCTCGGCCATGGCCTTCCTCATCTTGTCCGTGGGCCTCGTGACCGTATCGCTGCGAAAGTCCGAATAGGTGATGGACATGTTCATTCCTCCGAAAGCGGCATTATATCGCCGAACCCCGGCGGGGGCAACGTTGCGTCCGTTTACTAAGTTCGAGAACTATGATAATAATGGTTTTCGAATTCCCAAGCGTGATCACCACAGATGGCGAAGAGATTCCTTTTTAACGCGGCCCTGGGGACGCTCCTCTTCCTCATCCTCTTTTTCCTGAGCGCCGTCATCTTTTCCCAGATCTTGCTCAAGAGCGAGATCGTCTCCGTCCCCGATCTCACCGGCAAGCCGGTCGCCCAGGCCCGCTCGGAGCTGCAGAAGAAGGACTTGACCCTCGCCCAGAAGGGCACCGAATCGAGCGACCGCCTCGACAAGGGGCTCATCGTCCGTCAGGACCCGGCCGCGGGCTCGAGGATCCGCGTCACCCGGGTTGTCCAGGTCTTCACCAGCTCAGGAAGCGGGACCGCGGCCGTGCCCGACCTCGCCGGGAAGACCCTCGACGAAGCCTTGACCCTCCTCCAGGCGGCCGGCCTGACCAAAGGCAAGCTGACCCAGATCCATACCCCGCGCCTCCCGGCGGGACGGATCCTCGCCCAGCGGCCCGCGCCGGAGACCGTCGTCGAGCGCGGCTTCCCCGTCGGGCTGCTCCTCAGCCAGGGCGACATCGACGACCGGTACGTCATGCCCGATCTCATCGGCCTCCGGGCCGACGCCGTCATCGCCCGCCTCGAGAACTGGGGCTTCAAGGTCGCCGACATCCGCTATGTCTATTACCCCGGGGCCTCGGCGGGCCTCATCGTCAAGCAGGACCCGACGAACGGCTACCGGATCCAGAAACGGAACCGCATCTCGATCGAGGTGAGCCGCTGATGGTCCTCATCGCCCCGTCCATCCTGTCCGCCGATTTCTCCAAGCTCGGCGACGCCGTCCGGCTGGCCGAGAAGGCCGGGGCCGACGTCATCCACGTCGATATCATGGACGGGCACTTCGTGCCGAACCTGACCCTCGGCCCCCAGCTCGTCGCCGCCATCCGTCCCGAGACCCGCCTGCCCATCGACGTCCACCTCATGGTCGAGAACCCCCGGGCGTTCGTGCCGCTCTTCCACGAGGCCGGGGCCGACTGGATCTCCATCCACGTCGAAGCGACGGCCCACCTGCACAAGGACCTGACATTGATCCGGTCGCTCGGCCGCAAGGCCGGCGCCGCCCTCAATCCGGCGACGCCCATCGGGACCCTCGAGGAGGTCCTGGACGAGCTCGATCACGTCCTGATCATGTCGGTCGATCCCGGCTGGGGCGGCCAGTCCTTCATCCCGTCCTGCCTGGACAAGATCCGCAGGCTCCGGGACTGGATCCGGGCCAAGGGCCTCACCGTGCCCATCGAGGTCGACGGCGGCATCAATCTCGACAACGCCGAGGACATCCTCCGCGCCGGGATGGAGATCGTCGTCGCCGGTTCGGCCGTTTTCGCCGGGCCCGATCCCGCCGCCGCCATCCGGGCCCTGAAAGACATCGCGAGGAAGATCGCATGACAAAACCCGCCCCGAAGACATCGCTCGCCGTCCTCGTCCCCGTGCTCGCCCTGCTCCTCGGGCTGACCGCGGGCTGCCATAAAAAAACGGTCGAGATCACGCCCGACCTGGCCGCCTCCGACGAGGCCCTCTACAAGCTCGGCGAACAAACGCTCAAGAAGGACACGGAGAAGGCGCTCCTCTACCTGCGCCAGGTCATCGACTCGTTCCCGAAGAGCTTCTATGCCCAGAGGGCCAAGCTCCTCATCGCCGACGCCTATTTCCACAAGGGCGACGAGAGCAGCATGATCCTGTCCGCGGCCGAATACCGGGAATTCATCCGGTCCTACCCTTACTCGCCGTCGGCCGCGTACGCCCAGTTCCAGATCGCCATGACCTTCTACAAGAAGATGCTGAAGCCCGGGCGGGACCCTTCCAAGACGATGCAGGCCCTGGCGGAATTCAAAAAGGTCATCACCGACTATCCCGCCAGCGACCAGGCCAAGGAGGCCCAGACGAGGATCCAGGATTGTGAAGAACGACTGGCCGGGCACAGCACCGAGATCGCCATCGGCTACCACGGGCGCCACGGCTACCCGGCGGCCATCAGCCGGCTGACTGAGATCATGACCAACTACCCGAACTTTTCCGGGATGGACAAGGTCTATTTTTATCTCGGCGACTCGTACTTCATGATGCGACAGTACGACCAGGCCCTCCCGTTCTTCACCAAGGTGGTCACGGACTACTCCGGACGGAAGCTGGCCAAGACCGCGACCGAGAAGCTGGCAGAGATCGAGAAGCTGAAAGCCGCGGCGGCGGCGGCCCCAAAAATCAAGAAGAGCTGACCCCGACCGGGGACGGGAGGTCTTTCATGAGGGACGGGAGAGGGGGAATTCGAGGCGTCTTGGCCTCCTTGGCCCTGGGCGCGGCGATCGGTCTCGCCCCGGCGCAGGCATCGGTCGCCGGGTTGAAGATCGAATCGCTTGCCGCCGGCCTGTTTTACGAAAATCTCTCGCGGACGGTCGTCTGGAAGGGCGACGCCGCGTCCTCCAAGATCCAAGCCAGCCTGATCACGGCCAGGGCCGAGCTGGGGTTCGGCAAGGGTGTCGTTGTGGGCCTCAGCGCCGGACTCGCCCTGACCGACTTCAAGGGCCTGACGTTCACCTCTCTCCCTGTCAGTCTCCAGTACGACGCGCCGCCGCTCAAGGGCTTCTGCCTGGGCGCGGAAGCCGTCGCCCCGCTCGTTAAATTATCGGAGTTTGAGATCAGCGGGACGGGCCGCATCGTCTATTCCTTTGGGATGTCCAAGACATGGCCGCTCGAGGGTTTCGCCGTCGAAGGGAAGGCCGTGGGCAGCTCGAGCTGGGTCGAGGCCGCTCTCGGGCCCCGCGTGTCGTACCTGTTTTTCGGCCGGGTCGTCCCCTACCTCGAGCTCAGCGCCCGCTGGCTGGGGGCCGGGTTCGAGATGGCCGAAACGCTGGGAGACCTCGCGGGTGCCGAGACCAAGCGCGTCCGGGGCGACTTTTCGTTCAGCGTCACCTTGGGTGTCGACGCCGCGGTGACCGACCGCATCGCCGTCAAAGCCCGGGGGGGGATCCTGCCTTTCGCCGGGGGCGTCGACAGCCTCTTTTCTCTCGGGGTCCTGTACAAGTTCTAGGGCAAGGAGAGGACCATGACAACGCCGTCCGGAAAAATCGCCAGGGCCGTCACGGCTCTTCTCATCGTCCTTTGCGCCGGTCTCGGCACGAGCGACGGAAGCCTGCCGCGCCGTCAGTTGAAAAGGGCCGTCGGGCCGTCCCTGCGTCCGCCGGCCGGCCTTCGCGTCGAACGGCCCCGCATCCGCCGGCGCGCCCCTCTTTACGCGCCCGACCGGGTCCTCGTCCGCTTCCGGCCCGACGTCGACGAGACCTATGCCGACGGCCTGCTCCGGTCTTATGGCTTCCCCGCCGTCCGTCGCATCCCGGGGATCGGGATCTACAGCGTCCGGACCGCGGCCGGCGTGAGCGTCACGGAGACCCTGGCCATGCTCCGCCGCAACGGCGACATCGAGCTGGCCCGCCCCGACTACAGGGCGCGCCTGGCCGACGTCCCCAACGACCCCTATTTTCTGAACTATCAGTACAACCTCCGCAACCGCGGCGGCATCCTCGACATCAGCCCGGACATCCAGCCGCAGACGACCGCCGGGGCCGACATCAAAGCCGTGACCGCCTGGGACGCGGCCAAAGGCAGTGCCGAGACCATCATCGCCATCGTCGACACGGGTGTCGACATGACCCACCCCGAGCTGGTGTCCAAGCTGGTCTCGAGCGGCCATGACTTCGCCAACAACGACGACGACGCGACCGATGACGTCTGGCACGGCACGCATGTCGCCGGGATCGCCGCGGCGGACACGAACAACGCCGCGGGCATCGCCGGGGTCGCTTGGAACTGCCGCATCCTCCCGGTCAAGGTGACGGACGCGACCGGGGACGGCTTTTACAGCTGGATCATCGACGGCATCATCTGGGCCGCCGACCATGGGGCCGACGTCATCAACATCAGCCTGGGCGGGAACTACCCCGACCCGTTCCTCGAAGACGCCTGCAAGTACGCTCACGACAAAGGAGCCGTCGTCGTCGCGGCGGCCGGCAACGACGGGATCGCCTTGGTCCTCTATCCGGCGGCCTACGACGCCTACGTCCTGGCCGTGGCGGCCAGCGATTACAACGACGAGATCGCCGACTTCTCGAGCTTCGGGCCCGAGGTGGATGTGGCCGCGCCCGGCGTCTGGATCCTCGCCCCCGCTCCCCAGTGGTACGTGGGCGACGGCTTCCTGCCCTATCTCTTCGGCTCGGGGACGTCCATGGCCGCGCCGCACGTCGCCGGGCTGGCGGCTCTCATCAAGAGCGTCAAGCCCGATCTCGCGGTCGACGACATCATGAAGCTCATCCGCTACACGGCCGACGACATCAACAAGACGGCCCATCCGGGCCGCGACGATTACGCCGGCTACGGCCGCATCAACATGACCAGGGCCCTGGCCCCCTATATCCTCAAATAGCGTCCGGGCGACATGATCAAGCTCCTGCGGGTCAGGAATCTGGCCACGATCGAAGACCTCGAAATCCAGCTCGACGCGGGCTTCTCCATCCTGACCGGCGAAACCGGGGCAGGCAAATCCATCATCATCGACGCGATCCGGCTCATCCTCGGCGACAAGGGCTCGCCCGACCTCGTCCGCACCGGCAAGTCCGAGGCCTTCGTCGAGGCCGTCTTCGACGTGACGGGCCAGACGGTCGATCTGGCCGGGCTGCCCGAGCCCGAGGACGGCGAGCTCCTCATCCAGCGCTCGGTCACCGACCAGGGCACGGGCAAGGCCTTCGTCAACGGCGTCCTGGTCCCGGTCCGGCGGCTCCGCGAATTCGGCCCGCAGCTCATCGACATCTACGGCCAGAACGATCACGTCTTCCTGCTCCATCTCGAGAACCATCTCGCCTACCTCGACGAGACCCTCGGGGAGGCCGGCCTCGTCGACGACACGGCGCGGGCGGCCCAGGAGCTCCGGCGCCTCCTCCAGGAGAAACGCGAGCTCGAGGGCCGGGAGAAGGAGCGCGAACAGCGGCTGGACTTCATCGCCTACCAGCTCAAGGAGATCGAGGCCGCCGCCCTCAAACCCGGCGAGGACGAAGATCTCCTGCGCGAACGGGAGATCCTCAAAAACGCCGTGAAGATCGCCGGCCTCGTCGACAAGGCCCTCGACCTGTCCTACCTCGGCGAGGATTCGCTCGTGCCGCGCATCGCCCGGCTCAAAGCCGTCCTCAACGACCTCGCCGCCTACGAGGAGTCGTTCGGCGGGTTCCGGGGGGGCCTCGAGGACGCTTCCATCCTGCTCCAGGACGCGGCCGATTCGCTCGTCCGTTTCCGGGACCGGCGGGCCGCCGCGCCGGAGAACGCCGAGGAAGTCGAAGAGCGGCTGAGCATCATCGAGAAGCTCAAGCGCAAGTACGGCGGGACGATCGACGCGGTCATCGCCGCCGGCGAGACGCTCCGCCGCGAACGGGCCGGGCTCGAATCCGGACGCGAACGGCTCCAGGAGCTCGAGGCCGTCATCGGGGCCAAGTTCGACGCCTATGTCCGGGCCGCCGCGCGCCTGTCGGCCGAACGGAAGAAGGCCGCGGACAAGCTCGGCCGGACGATCGAAAAGGAGATCGCCCTGCTCGGCATGACCAAGGCCCGTTTCGAGGTCAAGCTCGCGGCCCGGACCCCGTCGCTCGACGACCCGGCCACGATCCGCGACCAGGGCGCGGAAGACGTCGAGTTCCTGCTCTCGCCCAACCCGGGCGAGGAGCTGAGGCCCTTGCGGCGCATCGCCTCCGGCGGAGAGCTGTCGCGGATGATGCTCGCCCTCAAGGCCGCCGGGAAGGACAAGGAGAGCCGGAAGACCCTCATCTTCGACGAGATCGATGCCGGCATCGGCGGCAAGACGGCCGAGTTCATCGCCCGCAAGCTCGGCCAATTGGCCGCCCGCCACCAGGTCCTCTGCATCACCCACCTGCCGCAGATCGCCTCGGCGGCCGCCCATCACTTCAGCGTCTCCAAGCGCGTCGAGAAGGACCGGACCTTCACCGGCGTGCGCAAGCTCGACCGGGAGGAACGCGTCGAAGAGATCGCCCGGCTTTTCGCGGGAAGCCGGCTGACGGACGCGTCCCGTCAGATCGCCCGGGAGATGCTCGACGACGGACCGGCGAAAGGACCAAGAGCATGAGCAAATCCGACTGCGCCGTTTCCACCTTTCGGCAGGGATTCAGCTGTTCCCAGGCCATCGCGGCGGCCTTCGCCACAGATTACGGGCTCGACAAGGAGACCGCCCTGCGCCTGTCGCAGGGCTTCGGCGGGGGCATCGCCCGACGGGCCGATTGGTGCGGCGCCCTGACCGGCGCGATCCTGGTCATCGGACTCAAATACGGCCGGACCCGGCCCGACGACGCCGCCGCCCGGGACAAGACCTATGCCCTCGTCCAGGAGCTCATCGCCCGCTTCGCGGCTCGGCACGGCGAGATCAAGTGCCGGGACCTTCTCGGCTGCGACCTCGGCACGCCGGAAGGCCAGAAGAAGGTCGACGAGCTGCGGCTCCACCAGACGAAGTGCGAGGATTTCGTCCGGGACGCCGCCGCCCTCCTCGAAGAGCTGCTCTGACTCAGCGGCCCCGCGCCGCGCTTCGTGTATAATACCGTCCCATGAGCGCCTCTCTCGCCGGCTTGAAGGTCTTTGTCCGGACCTTCGGCTGCCAGATGAACGAGAACGATTCGGAGCACATCACCGGTGTCCTCGTGCGGGCGGGCGCGTCCAGAGCCTCCGGTCCGGAAGACGCGGACATCGTCGTCGTCAACACCTGCGCCGTCAGGCAGAAGTCCGAAGAAAAGCTCTATTCGTATCTGGGCCGTCTCTCCCGGCTCAAGAAGAAAAGGCCGTTTATCCTGGGCCTTGCCGGCTGCGTCGCCCAGGTCCGCCAGGCCGGCCTCATCGAGAAGCTGCACTTCGTCGACTTCGTGGCCGGCCCCGACAGCTACGTCGACCTTCCGGAGATCGTCGGCCGGGCCGCCGAGGCGCCCGTGGTCCGGACGGACTTCGGCCGGGATTGGAGGGAGATCGGGGCGGGAGCCACCTGCCGCGAAACGCCCTGGAGCGCCTTCATCCCGGTCATGGAGGGCTGCGACAACTTCTGCGCCTATTGCATCGTCCCCTTCTCGCGCGGCCGCGAGAAGTTCCGGCCGCTCCCGAACGTCCTCGGCGAGGTCCGGTCCGCCGTCGAGGCCGGGGCGCTCGAGGTCCAGCTCCTGGGCCAGAACGTCAACTCTTATCGCGACCCGCAGTCCGGGATCGGCTTCGCCGGCCTTCTCGACGCCGTTACGGCCGTACCCGGGATCGAATGGGTCCGTTTCATCACCTCCCACCCGAAGAACTTCGGCGACGACATCATCCGGGCCATGGCCGCGAGCCCGAAAGTCTGCCCCGCCCTCCATCTTCCCCTCCAATCCGGCTCGACGCGCGTCCTCGAGCGGATGAACCGGGGCTACACCCGCGAGGATTATCTCGCGCTCGTCGGGCGGCTGAAGCGGAGCGTTCCGGGGCTGCTCCTCATGACGGACGTCATCGTCGGCTTCCCGGGCGAGACCGAGGAGGACTTCGAGGCGACGTGCACGCTCCTCCGCGAGGTCGGCTTCTCCGGCATCTTCTCCTTCCGCTATTCGCCCCGCCCCCTGTCCGCGGGCGCGGCCGTCGCCGACGACGTCCCTCTCGAGATCAAGCGGCGGCGGCTCATCGCCCTCCAATCCCTCCAGAAAACGATCCAAGCGGACATCTACCGCTCCTTCGTCGGCCAGGACCTCCGCATCCTCGGCACCGGGCCGAGCCCCAAGGGCGCCGGCCGCTTCTCCGGCCGGACGTCCGGGAACCTCGTCGTCAACTTCGAAGCCTCGTCCGACCCTTCCGGCCGCTTCGTCACCGTCCGGATCACCGGCTCCGGCCCCTACAGCCTGCACGGTGCGTTGCCTTTTGGGGCGGATTCCGATATAATCCATCGTCCTTGAGCCCCCTAAACCGGGAATTGAGAACATCGGATGAAAGTCAACGTCTGGAATACGATCATGCAGCTCAGCAAAGAGCGCAGCGTCGAGCCTCGCGTCATCATCCAGGCGATTGAAGAATCCCTCCGCGTCGCGTCGTCCAAGTTCTTCTCCCAGAAAGAGAACGTCCAGGTCCTGTTCAAGCCGGAAAAGGGCGAGCTCCGCGTCTTCGCCGTCAAAAGGGCGACGGAGAAGCTCAAGAACCCGGCCGAGGAGATCTCCATGGCCGAGGCCCGGGCCATCCGCCCCGAGATCCAGGAGGGAGAAACGGTCGAGGTGGATCTTCCGGCCGACACCCTGGGCCGCATCGCCGCCCAGGCGGCCAAACAGGTCATCTTCCAAAAGGTCCGCGACGCCGAGCAGGAGAAGATCCTCAGCGAATTCGCGCCGCGGATCGGCGAGATCGTCACCGGCGTCGTCCGCAGGGTCGAGGAGGGCGTCATCATCCTCGATGTCAACGGGATCGAAGTGGCCCTGCCCCTCCGGGAAACGCTGCCCAACGAGGAAGTCCGTCGCGGCGAGCTGGTCAAGGCGGTCATCGCCCTGGTCCTCAAGGGCTACCAGGGACCGCAGATCATCGTCTCCCGGGCCTCGACCCGTTTCCTCGCCCGGCTGCTCGAGACCGAGATCCCCGAGATCGCCAACGGGACGATCGAGATCAAGGATATCGTCCGCCAGCCCGGCGAGCGGGCCAAGGTCGCCGTGGCCAGTCACGAACGCGACATCGACCCGGTCGGGGCCTGCATCGGCGTCAAGGGGAACCGTATCCTGGCCATCTCCAAGGAACTCCAGGGCGAAAAAGTCGATATCATCTCCTGGTCGCCGGACCTCGTCACCTACGCCAAGGCCGCCCTCAGTCCGGCCAAGGTCGACCGGCTTCAGGTCGTCAGCCGGACCGAGAAGGCCGTGCTGGCCATCGTCCCCCCGGACCAGCTCTCGCTGGCCATCGGCAAGAAGGGGATCAACGTCAAGCTGGCCTCACGCCTGGTCGGCTGGAAAATTTCCATCAAACAAGAAGACGCGCATGAGTGAAACAGTCAAGAAACCTCTCCTTAAGAAGCCCCTCAAGCCCGAAGAGGCCAACCCCCTGGTCGTCAGGAAGGCGCCGCCCCTGAAGAGGGCTGTTCCCAAGACAGGCGAGGAGGTCCCGGCCAAGCCCGCTCTCCAAAAGCCCGGGACTCCCGTCAAGCCGGCCGTCGTCGTCAGGCCGGCCGCGCCGCTGAAGCCGGCGGCCCCCAAGCCGGGGGCACCCGCCCCCGCCAAGCCCGCCGCGCCCCCGGTCAAACCCGCCGCTCCCGCGGCGGCAGCCCCGAAGGCGACCGCCCCTCAGCCGATAGCGCCCGAGACCGCCGCGGCCAAGCCGGCCGCAAAACCCGCGCCGGCCCCAGTTCCGGCCGCCAAGCCCGCGGCCCCGGTCAAGCACGAACAACCGGCCCCCGCCCCGAGACCTGCGACTCCCCCGCCGGCAGCCGCGCCGAGGCCTGCGTTTCCAGCAAGGCCCGGACATGCGCCGGGACCGGCCCCCAGGCCCGCTCAAGGTCCGTCCAGGCCGGGGGCGCCTCGTCCCATGCCTCCGAGGCCGGGAGCCATGCCCCAGCCGCCCAAGCCTGCCCCCGCCGCCCCGCCCAAGCCCGCAGTGCCGCCGGCGCCGCCGAAACCCCGTCAGGCCATCGCTCTCCGAGAAGGCTGGCTGCTCAAGGACGCGTCCGAGGCGATGAAGATCCGGCCGAAGGACCTGCTCGAGAAGCTCGCCGCCAAGGGCTTTAACGGAGACCTCAACGACTTCATCGACGACGAGACGGTCGCGGCCATCACCAAGGCGACGCATTTCGACGCGGAGTTCATCGGCCTCGACCAGGCCATGCGCCAATTGGCGGAGGCCAAGGCGTCGGAGCTTGTGACGCGCTCGCCCGTCGTCACCATCATGGGACACGTCGACCACGGCAAGACGACCTTGCTCGACGCCATCCGGTCCTCGCACCTCGTCGACAAGGAGTCGGGGGGCATCACCCAGCATATCGGCGCTTACCGCGTCGCGGTCAAGAACCGGACCATCACCTTCATCGATACCCCGGGTCACGAGGCCTTCACTCGCCTCCGCGCCCGCGGGACGAAAGCCACGGACGTCGTGGTCCTGGTCGTCGCCGCCGACGACGGCGTCATGCCCCAGACCAAAGAGGCCATCGACCACGCCCGGGCGGCCAACGTGCCGATCATCGTGGCCATCAACAAGGTCGACAGGCCCGAGGCCAACGTCGAACGGGTCAAGCAGCAGCTCGCCAAGGAGAACCTCCTCGTCGAGGACTGGGGCGGCAAGACGATCAGCGTCGAGGTCTCGGCCAAGGAAAAGAAGAACATCGGCGACCTGCTCGAGATGATCCTCCTCCTGAGCGACATGCTCGAGCTCAAAGCCAACCCCGATGTCCCCGCCCAGGGCGTCGTCCTCGAGGCCCGGCTGGACAGCCAGAAGGGGCCCCTGGCCACCGTCATCATCCAGCAGGGCACGCTCAAACAAGGCCAGGCATTCGTCTCGGGCCTGACCATGGGCAAGGTCCGGGCCATGTTCGACGAGCACGGCAAGGTCCTCAAGAGCGCCGGACCGTCCATGCCCGTCGAGATCATGGGCTTCTCCGACGTGCCCATCGCCGGGGACCCGTTCCAGGTCATGGACGACCCCGAAGCGGCCAAGCACGTCGTCGAGTTCCGCAAGATCCGCGACAAGAAACCCGAGGAGGCCCGCGACAGCGGCGTGACCCTCGACGATCTGTTCAAGAGAATCGAGGGCGGCCAGGCCAAGGAGCTCGCGCTGGTGCTCAAGGCCGACGTGCAGGGCTCGATCGAGGTCCTCTCGGACGTCGTGCCGCCCCTCAGCACCGACAAGGTCAAGATCAAGATCGTCCACGCCGCGACCGGCAACATCTCCGAGGCCGACATCCTGCTCGCCTCGGCCTCGAAGGCCATCATCATCGGCTACAATGTCAAGCCGAGCCCGAAGATCCTCGACCTGGCCAAGAAGGAAGAGGTCGAGATCCGGACCTACAAGATCATCTACCAGCTCACCGACGACGTCAAGAAAGCCCTCATCGGCCTGCTCGAGCCGGTCATCAGGGAGACCTACCAGGGCCGCGCCGAGGTCCGCAAGGTCTTCCAGATCCCCAAGGTCGGCACGATCGCCGGCTGCTTCGTGCAGGACGGCAAGATCACGCGCAACGCCGAGGCCCGCGTCCTGCGCGGCCGGGAGGTCCTCCACCAGGGACGGATCACCTCGCTCAAGCACCTCAAAGAGAACGTCACCGAGGTCAAGAAGGATTACGAGTGCGGCATCGGTGTCGGCGGCTTCACCGGCATCCAGCCGGGTGACACGATCGAAGTGTTCGTCCGCGAGAAGGTCCAACCCGTCTAGCGGCGCGGGAGGTTCCGATGATCGTCGGCGTCCTGACGCTCGACCTCTTTTTCCCGTATGCCCGCTCGCTCAAGGACAAGCGGCGGATCCTGCGCGGTTTCAAGGACCGGGCGCGCCGCCACAACGTCGCCCTGGCCGAGATCGATTTTCAGGATCTCTGGCAGAGGAGCCGGCTCGGCATCGTCACTCTCAACAGTCAGGCGGCGATCGTCGAAGAAGTCCTCGGCCGCGTCCTGGCCGATGCGGCCAACCTCGAGGAGACCGACGTCGCCGGCCACGAGATCCGCTATGTCTGAGAAGGGCATCCGCACGCGCCGGGTCGCCGAGCTCGTCCGCTCGGAGCTCAGCCGCCTGCTCATCGCCGAGTTCCAGGACCCCTCCTCGGGCCTTCTGACCGTCACCCGCGTGGAGATGACCCCGGACCTGCTCACGGCCCGCGTCTTCCTGTCCGTGTTCGGCGGTCCCGATCCCGCGGCCCTGCTCGAGCGTATCGAGCGGAGCCAGGGCGCCCTCCGGAAGGCGCTTGCCTCCCGGGTCCAGTTGAAGTATAATCCCGAGCTATTTTTCGTCCTGGATCCGGGCCCTGAGCACCAAGACAGGATCGATAAGCTGATCGAGGAGACCAAGAAACATGGCCGCTGACCCGCGGGCGCTCATCGCCGAGAGGATCAAGGCATCGCGCAAGATCGCCGTGACCTCCCACCTCAGGCCCGACGGCGATTCCCTCTGCACGGCCAGGGCCCTGTCGCTCCTGGCCGGACTTCTCGGCAAGGACGCAGTCATCACCAATCGCGACCCGACCCCCCTGCCCTTCTCCGGCTTCCCCGATCTGGCGGGCATCCGCGTCGGCCAGATCCGGGCCGCGGACTACGACACTGTCGTCCTGCTCGAATGCGCCGACGTCTCCCGTTCGGGCCAGGAGGGTCTCGACGGGGCGTTCAAGATCAACATCGACCACCACCACTCGAACTCGCCTTACGCCGACATCAATTGGATCGACCCCGAGGCGCCGGCTGTGGGCGAAATGGTCTTCGATCTGGCCGGTTCGCTCGGCCTCCGGCCGACTCCCGAGATCGCCGAGAACCTCTACTGCGCCATCGCCTCCGACACCGGGTCGTTCCAGTTCTCCAACACGACGCCGCGCGCGCTGGCCGCGGCGACCGAACTGGCCCGCCTCGGCGCCGACCCCACCCGCGTCGCCGAGAAGCTCTACTACAACAATTCCCCGGAAAAGATCCGGCTCCTCGGCTGCGTCCTGTCGACGCTGACGATGAACGCCAAAGGCACGATCGCGGTCATCAGCATGTTCAAGCGCGACACCGAGGCTCTCCACCTCAAGGAAGTCGATACCGAGGACATGACCACCCAGGCCCGGTCCATCAAGGGGGTCGAGATGGTCATGTTCTTCAAGGAGATGGGACCGGAGACCTTCCGGGTCAGCCTCCGTTCGAAGGGCGGCGCCAACGCGGCCAGGGTGGCCGAGCACTTCGGCGGCGGCGGTCACATCCACGCCTCGGGATTCACCGTGTACGGTCCCTACGAGCGGCTCATCCGGGACATTCCTGCGATCGTCGAGGGACTCCTCGATGAGGACCCGGGCGAGACGTCCGCTCCGGGCCGCTGAGAACCGGATCGGACGTTGGCTCAAGACGGCCTGCTCATCATCGACAAACCCGCCGGTCCGACATCTCACGACGTCGTCCAGCGGATCCGCAAGGCCCTGGCCATGCGGCGGGTCGGGCACGGCGGGACCCTCGACCCGGACGCGACGGGCGTGCTCCTGGTGGCCGCCGGTCAGGCGACCCGTTTTTTCCCCTTCCTCTCCAAGGAAAGCAAGGTCTACGAGGGCCTTATCCGCCTGGGTTTCGCGACCGACACTTACGACGCTTCGGGGCGTCCGGTCTCGGAAGTCTCCCCCGACTTTCCTGACAGGGACGAGCTCGCCTCGGCCATGAAGGCCTTCGAGGGAGAGATCCTCCAAACGCCGCCCCGCTATTCGGCGAAGAAGATCGCCGGAAGGCCGGGCTATAAGATGGCCCGGGCCAACCAGTCGTTCGACCTCGAGCCGGCCCGGGTCACGATCTCGCGCTTCGTCCTCCGGGATTACCGCCCGCCCGAGCTGGAGTTCGAGGCGGCGTGTTCGGCCGGGACTTACATCCGCTCGCTCGCCCATGACCTGGGCCAGCGCCTCGGTTGCGGGGCCCATCTCGCGGTGCTGCGGCGGACCTCGGTCGGCCCTTACGGATTGGCCGACGCCGTATCCCTGACCGGCTTCGAGGAGGCGGCCGCCCGGGGCGACGGAGATATGCTCATCCGGCCCCTCGAGCAGCTCCTGCCCTGGGCTCCGGCGGTCACTGTGCGGCCGGAGGCGGAGGCCCTTATCCGGAACGGACGCTCCCTCGAACCGTCCTGCCTGGAAACACCTTTCCCGGACTTCGGCCCTCCGGATGGCCGGGATGGCCCGATCCGCCTCCTTTCCACGGGCGGAAAACTCCTCGCTCTGGCCCGGCCGACGCCTGACGGGTCCGCGCTCCATCCCTTTCTGGTCATAGTCTGATCCCTCAAGGGCCTGATATCGGGCAAAATCGGGGACGTTTCCGTTTTCATTCATTTCCATTGAATTTTGGCCGCAGGTCGTGTAAAGTGATGGGGTTATGCGGCTCAACAAGAACCAAATCGAGCATCTGGCCTCGATCATCCTGCGCAACCTGGCCAAGGAAGGCAAGATCATCGTCGAGGACAAGGGCCGTCTGCTCGACGAAGTGACCAACGTGCTCGTCGACGAGTTCCAGATGGAGGACCGCCTCGACCAGGAGGTCCGTGAGCTCCTGAGCAAGCACATGGAGAAGATCCGCAAAGAGAACATCGAGTACCAGGCCATGTTCAAAGAGGTCAAGAAGAAGCTGGCCCGGGAAAAGGGGATCGTCCTGTGAGCAACCGGCTGTCGCGCGAGAAGATCAACTACCTCTCTCGCCAAGTCCTCGCGGTCCTCGAAAAGGACGACCAGGTCGATTTTCTCGACGATCCGAACGAAATCCGGCTGATCATCGTCAAGTCCGTCGAAGAGGAAATGCGCCTCTACGAGGCCATCGACAAGAAGGCCATCGACAAGATCCAGTCCCAGAAGAAACCCATCGAGGAAGGCTCCCGGGAGTGGGAGATCCTCTACCGCAAATACTACAACGACGAGCTGGCCAAGTTGGGCAAGCTCTCCGACTAGACCCCAGTCCCTGTTTCATTCATTAAGGTCTCGATATCCCGTTCGTTCGAAACTCCCGACTCGGGGTGCCGGCGGGAAGCGGAGTCTTCGGAGCGGACCGGCAGAATCAGGGCCGAGAACTCGAGGCCGTGATTCTGCGAAATGTCTTAATGGCTCTTCCAAGATATTTCCCAGAAGCGTTCCTCCGGGCCGCTCCGTCGCGCTTCTGATGGTCGCTCCCCGGAGTCCGCTCCCTGCCGCTCCTCGTGGCATCACCTCTGCGTGCTCATTTCTCATGAACGGGCTATCGGTTCTTCTTAAACTCAACCCCGCCATTCGACCATTCCCAAGGATTGGGTCAGGCGGAGAGGGAAAAAAGCCGGGGAATAAAAAAGGGCCGGAAACTTTCGTCTCCGGCCCTTGTGAGGCCTTGATTCGCGGAACGGCTTAGAACAGGAACCTGAAGCCGACGCCGGACTTCCAATTGTGGTCGAAGGACCGGCCGAGCGGAAGGCGGAATTCGAAGAACAGCTGGCCTTTGCTCGTCCACTTGTCGAAAACATCGAACCCGGCCTGGACGGGAATGTCGACGCCGAACTTGTGGTTCGCGTCCTTGGGCTGGGTGGCCGAGCTCACGCCAAGGCCGGTGCCCAGGAAGAAGCTCTGGAAGTGGCCGTTGACGAGGGCTTCGGCGTTGAAGATGATCTTCCAGGGACTGCCGGCGAAAGGAATGCCGCCGCCGCCGGTCAGGGTGAAGCTCCACTGGTCGGGGGTGATCCAAGCGAACAGCCCGCCGCGCAGGAAGCCGTACAGCGCCGTGCTGCCGCCATAGACCCCGAGGCCGCCCCCGACGGTCCAGAAGAGCTTCTTCTGCGTGACCTCGAAGGTCAGGCGGCAGGGATCGGAGGCCGGCGACTGGGCGCCGTCGTTGTCGAAGACGGTCGTGTTGATCGTGTAAGTCCCGGCCTTGGTGAAGATCTTCTCCCAGGTCCAGGGCTTCCGCGTCGTCACGCAGGTGTCGATGACGTTCCCGTTGGCGTCGAGGAGCTCGAAGACGACCTTGGCGATCTGGCCGTCAGGGTCGCTCGATCCGGACGCGTCGAAGGTGATGGGCCGCCCGACATAGTCCTCGCAAGGCATGCAGGACGTCCAGAGCTTGCAGATGGGCGGGAAGTTGATGGCCACCTTGGCGGTGCTGACGCAGTTCGCGACCTTGCCGTCCATGCCGGTGGCCGTGCCCTTGAACGTGTATTCGCCGGGCTTGTCGAACTTCGTCTGCCACTTGGGCGACTGGGGCGTCAGCTCCTGGGTGGCGAGCTTCAGGCCCTGGGCGTCCGTGACCTCGACAGCCATCGACTTGGCGTTCAGCGAGCCGCTCATGTCCACGGTGATCGGGTCGTTGGCGTTGGCCCGGGCCGGGGTCACGGTCAGGCTGCAGACGGCCGGCTGGATGAGGTCCGTGACCTTGCTGCTGAGGGCGATATTGCCGCAGCCGTGGGGAATGACGAACTCGTATTGCTTCCAGTCCTTGGTGACGGGGACGATGAACACCGGGAGGGGCTCCTTGCCCGCCCATTCGATGTTCCGGGCGACCTTGACCTGCTCGTGGGACCGGAAGAGCATCCAGGGCAGGACCTCGCCGATCGGCAGGGTGGTGTCGGTCCACTCGGCGGTCTTCATCTGATCCATGAACGGCTGGTAGAGCTCGGAATTGCCCGCCAGGTCGAAGCCGGTCTTGATGTCGGCGGCGCGGATCTCGAAGAGGCCCTTCATGGTCGCCGGGGTCGGCGCCTGGCCTTTGACCGTGCAGAAGGTGTAGAGCCCGATCCGTTTCAGCTTCGTGGTCTGGGCAAAGGACATCGCCGTGAGGACGACGAGCGCCATCACGACGAAGAGTACGACTGATTTACGCAACTTCATAGAAATCCTCCTGATGAATACGTGGTGATAAACAACGCCTAGGAGGATTTATATTAAAAACGGGCCCACTTGTCAAGCGAAATCAACGCTTTCCCTCTCCGTGACCCCCGGCGGCTAGCCAGCGGCAAGGAACGTCCGGACGATCCTGTGGATGATCCCCGAGTCCCTGGGAATCGCGTGCAGGGCCGCGAGAAGGGCCTCCCGGCCCTTGAAACCGCGGGCGACAAGGTCCCGAAGGTTCCGGAGTCCGGTCGGGACATCGATCTCGGGATGGCATTGAAGGCCCCAGACCGGCCTTGACCCGAACCGGAAAGCCTCGATCGGGCAGGCGTCGGTCGAAGCCAGGACCTCGAACTCCGGCGGCAGGTCGCAGACCTCGTCGTAATGGATCGAGAACGTGAACGGCGTCTCCCCGGCCGGCCCGAGAAGGTCGCTGGTCTTGTCCAGCCGGATGGAAATCCAGCCGATCTCGGGGCGCGCGGCGCGCCGGACGTGGTCTTCGCCGGCCAGGGCGAAGGCCAGGAGCTGGTGGCCCCAGCAGCTGCCCAGGACCGCGGTCCCTCCGGTGACGGCCTGCCTCACCATCGCCGCCTCCGCGTCGACCCACGGCTCCCGCTCGACGATGGAGGATTCAGAACCGGTCAGGATCATGTGGCTGAACGCGGCGGGGTCGGGCAGGCGCCCTTCCCGGGCGACAAAGGCCTCCCAGGGAACGTCGAGGTACCGGCTCCAGTGCTCGACGGGCTGGTAGATCGTGGGGTCGATCGAGTTGTCGACGATGGCCACGGCTCTCTTGATCGTGTCCGCCATGTCACGCTCCTAAGCGCTCCGGCGATCCGGGCCGCCGCGCGTCGTACTCCGGCATTGTAGCGATCGCCCCGAAAAAAGGCCAGCGATGCGTTGATCCTGCGCTGGGCATCGCTCGTCATCGGGGAACGTTCCAACGTTCGCCCCATGGCCGGGCCATTTGTTTCGCCGGGCCCGATTCTGGTATAATGCCCGTCCACCAGGAGAACGACCTTGACACACCTGAACGAAGACATCGAACTGACCGTCACGACACCGGACGAGCCCGGCATCTTCGGGCGCGTGCTGGGAACACTGGCCAACGCGGGGGTCAACGTCAAGGCCTTCTATGTCTATTCCGAGGGCGAGGAGGGACACTTCCATCTCGTCACCTCGGACTCCAAAAAGGCGGAGACGGCCCTGCGGACCCTCGGCTACAAGGTCAAAGCGAAGAAGGTGGTCACGGTCCTCGTCACGGACCGGATCGGCGCCGGCGCCGAGATCGGGGCCCTGCTGGGCAACGCCGTCGTCGACATCCGCTACTCCTACGGCTCGTCCGCGGGAGAGGGCAAGACCTTGCTCGTCTTCCACACCAGCAACAACCGCAAGGCCGTCGATACCCTGAAATAAGGGGCGCGGAAATATCGTTGACAAGCTCCCGAAGTTATCATAAAATATCCCGTCTTAGAGTTGTATCAAGGAGGCCATTATGGCAAAAGCCGAGCCTAACGTCGTGCCGCTCTGCGACGTCCTTCTCGTTCTGCTCATCATCTTCATGGTCATCACCCCCCTCGTTCAAAAAGGCATAGATATCAAGCTGCCCGAAACCTCGGATTCTTCGAGCGGCGGCGGCCAGCCCACGGGCCTCATCGTCCTGACCCTCCAAGCCGCCGACGTCGTCGAGATCAACGGCATCAAGTACGAGCTCCGCGGCCTCCTCGAAGAGCTCCGCCGCCTCTATAGCACGCGCCAGGACAAGACGATCTTCATCCGCGCCCTGGCCAAGCTCCCCTTCGCCAAGGTCATGGAAATCATCGATATCGCCCGCGGCGCCGGGGTCGAAACGCTCGCCCTGATCCCCGAATATATCGAGAACTAGCGGCCGGACAGTCCGCGCAGCACTCCCGTGCGCAAGTCACGCGTCCTCTTTATCGTCGTCTTTCTCAGCCTCGCCCTCGTCCCCTTGTTCGCAGCCGGGCAAGACCTTGTCGGCCCGACCAGCCGCGAGGCCATCCTCGAACGCACCCCGGCCTGGCAGGACCTGGTCGCGGCCTACCAGCCCAAGCCCGAGGCCCTCGACAAGCTCCGCGGGCTCGGCCGCGAGGTCCGCATCGAGGTCTACTTCGGCAGCTGGTGCCCGGACAGCATGGCCCACGTCAGCGCCTTTTTTAAGATCCTCGACCTCACCGACACTCCCCTTCTCCAAACGGTCTACTTCGGCATCCCCGAGGCCAAGGACAAGCGGGCGGCCTACTATGAAGGCAAAGATATCGTCAAGCTCCCGACGTTCCTCGTCATCGTCGACGGCCGGGAAGTCGGACGGATCGTCGAAACCCCTAAAAAAAGCGTGGAAGAGGACCTCGTCAGGATCCTCGGATTGTAGGCCGGGATTTCCGGCCTAGCGGCCCCTGATCGGGCCGATGACATCCCGCGAAATGACCAGGCGCTGGATCTCGTTCGTCCCTTCGTAGATCTGGAGCAGCTTGGCATCCCGGACGAGCTTCTCGACCGGATAGTCCTTCATATAGCCGTAGCCGCCGAAGATCTGGAGAGCCTCCAGGGCGTTGCGCATGGCCACATCCGAGCCCAGGCACTTGGCCATGGCGGACTCCTTGCAGTTGGGCTTGCCCTTGTCCATGAGCCAGGCGGCCCGCCACACGACCAGGCGCGCCGCTTCGATGTCCATGGCCATCTGGGCCAGCTTGAAGGCCGTGGCTTGGAGCGCGGCGATGGGCTTGCCGAACTGGACCCGCGTCTTGGAGTACTCGACGGCGTGTTCGAGGGCGGCCCGGGCGATGCCGACGCCGGCCGCGCCGACCGCGGCCCGGGTCTTGTCGAACGTCCGCATGGCGATGATAAACCCCTGGCCCTCGCGCCCGATGAGGTTGGCCGCCGGGACCCGCATATCCTCGAAGAAGAGCTCGGTCGTGTTGGAGGCCCGGTGGCCGAACTTGTCCTCGACCTTGCCGACCGACAGGCCGGGGGTGTCGCGCGGCACGGCGAAGACGCTCAGGCCGCGAGGCCCCTTTCCCGGGGCGGAATTGGCGAAGATGAGGTACAGGCTGGCGACGCCGCCGTTGGTGATGAAGCACTTGGAGCCGTTGATGATGAAATCCGTCCCGTCCTTGCGGGCGGTCGTCTTGATAGCCGACGTGTCGGACCCGGCCTCCCGTTCCGTCAGGCAGTAGGAGGCGAAGGCCATGTCCTTCTGGAACGGGGCGAACAGCCGCTTCTTCTGCTCGTCCGTGCCGAAGAGCAGGATCGGCGTGAAGGCCAGGGAGTTGGCCATCATCGTCGTGTACAGCCCGGCACAGCCCCAGGCCAGCTCCTCGCTGAGGATGGCCAGGTCGAGATCGCCGATGCCGACGCCGCCGTACTCGGCCGGCACCGTGCAGGTCAGGAAGCCGACCTCGAAGGCCTTGCGCATGACGTCCTCCGGGAACATGTGGCCCTGGTCGTAGGCCGCGGCCTTGGGCCGCATCTCGCTCGCGGCGAAATCATGGGCCATCTCCTGAAGGGCGATCTGGTCTTCGGTCAGTTCGAATTCGATCACGGTTGATTCTCCCCTGAAAAATCCGGCTGAATCGTAGCGGATTCCGCCGGTCCTGTCAATTTTTCAGGACCACCGCGTCCCTGCGGATGAGAAAGACGGGATCCTCGATCCCGAAGATCTCCCGGACGATATCCTGGGCCCTGGCGCCCTTGGCCGGGTCGGGCGGGAGAAGGAGGACCAATCGACGGCCGGAGAAACGGCAGTCCACGCCGGCCGCGGCGGGAAGGGCGTCCTTGAATCGGCCGAGGGCCGACCGGATCTCCCCTGCGCCCCACGACCGGCCGAACGCCTCGCTCGTCCGGTCGAGCGAGTAGACGAGCCTCTCCGTCGCGCGCGTGGAGGGATGGCGAGCCGGCCTCGAGCGGTTTCAGGTCCGAGAACTTGATCCCCGGGGGGACGCTCCGGTTGATCCGGGACAGGAATTCCCGCGGCTCGATCCGGCGGTCGGAACGGAACTCCAGGACCTCCTTCGAAGCCTCCATGCCGAGGGGGAGGGCCGGCCCGTAAGCAAAATCCATCTTGGGATGGAACCCCTGGGTTTTGCGGACTTCGATACCGGCCCGTCGGAAGCTCCGCTGGAGGATATGGATGAGGTCGATATGGGACAGGTACCGGGCCTTGCCGCGCTTGGAATAGACGGCCCGGTAACGGATCACGGTCCCCGCCTCCTCCCCCGCCGGTCCCGGGGCCGCGGGCAGGGGCTTGATCCTCGCCGGCGGCGCCGGCTTCTTCCAGGCGCGCTCTTCGCAGCCCCGGCATTCCCCGCACGACCGCCCGAGGCAGTCCGGCGTCCGCTCGTTCCGCAGGGCCGCGTCGAGCTCCTGGGCCAGGCGGCTTTTCCGGATCCGCGTGTCGATGTGGTCCCACGGCAGGACGGCTTCGCGGGACAAGGGCCGGAGATAGTCCCGCCGGTCGACGCCCGCCGCCGCGAACGCGTCGCTCCAGGCCTTGGCGTCGAGCTTGTCGTCCCAGCCATCGAACCGCGCCCCCCTCCTCCAGGCGTCGATGAGGACAGGGCCGAGGCGCCGGTCGCCGCGCGAGAAGACCGCTTCGAGGACGGAGGTGGCGATGAGGTGGGTCTTGACCTCGACCGTCCGGAAGCGCCGCAGCTCACTCCTGACATAGGCCTGCTTCGACGCGAGCGCGGCTTCGTCGTCCATGCCCAGCCACTGGAACGGCGTGTGCGGCTTGGGGATGAACGACGACAGGCTGACATGGACGCGAGGGGTCGAGCCGAGGATGGACCGGCCGAGATCGAGCGTATCGCGGACGAGCCCGACGATGCCGGCCAGATCCTCGTCGGTCTCGGTGGGCAGGCCGGCCATGAAATAGAGCTTGACCAGCTGCCAGCCGCCTTCGAAAGCGAAGGTCAGGGCCTCGCGGATCTCGTCGCCGTCGAGATCCTTGTTGATCACGGCCCGGAGGCGATCGGTCCCGGCTTCGGGGACGAGGGTGAAGCCGGTTTTGCGGACCTTGAGGATGTTCTTCACCAGCTCGCGCGACAGCCGGCCCGGCCGGAGGGACGATAGGGAGATCGAGATCTTCTCCCGTGCCAGAGCGTCCATGAGGGCGCCGACCGTCGCTTCGAGCTGGGGGTGGTCGCCGATCGAAAGGGCCGACAGCGAGAGGTCCTCGTAGCCCGTCTGCCGCAGGCTGCGGAGGGCCGTCCGGTAGATGACCTGCGGGTCCTTGGGCCGGTGCGGGAAATAGAGCGTCGAGGCCTGGCAGAACCGGCAGCTCTGGGGACACCCGCGAGCCGCTTCGATGGCCACCCGGTCGAAAACGACGCGGAGGCCTGGGACAACGATCTTCTCCGGGAAGACCGAGTGGGAAAAATCTTTCACCTGGCGCTTGCGGATGACCGCCGGGACGCCCTCTTCTTGGGGCCGGGGGACGACGAGAGGCGAACCTTCGGCCGCGACGGCCCGGTAGAGCGAAGGAACATAGGCCCCCTCGATCCGGGCCAGCTCCCGCAGCCGCTCGCGGCGCGAGAGGCCCCGCCGGCGCATGTCCGCGACGGTCCGGACGATCTCCGGGAACCCCTCCTCCCCGTCCCCGAGGAAGACGAGGTCGAAGATGTCGGCGACCGGTTCGGGATTGAAGGCCGCCGGCCCGCCGGCGATGACCAGCGGGTCGTCCTCGCCCCTCTCGGCTGACGTGAGCGGGATGCCGCCGAGGTCGAGGATGGTCAGGACGTTCGAATAGTTGAGCTCATAGAGGAGCGAGAAGCCCACGATGTCGAACTCCCGGAGCGGCAGGCCGTTCTCGAGGCTGGCCAGCGGGATCCCGGCCGCCCGCAGCTCCCGCTCGAGGTCCGGCCACGGCGCGAAGACCCGCTCGGCCAGGATGTCGCGGTCCCGGTTGAGCAGGGCGTACAGGATCTTCTGGCCGAGGTAGGACATGCCGATCTCGTAGACGTCGGGGAACGCCAGGGCGACCTTGATCCCGGCCCGGGCCGGGTCCTTGCGGATCTCGTTCCATTCGCCGCCGACGTAGCGGCCGGGCTTCTCGACCCGGGTGAGGACGCGGGCCAGGGCGTCTCTTTCAGACATTGGCGAATCGTCTCATCTTCACGTTGAGGACGAGGCCGCAGGCGACATAGCTCGCGAGGAGCGACGATCCGCCGTAGCTGAGGAAGGGCAGGGTGATCCCGACGACCGGGAAGAGGCCGATGATCATGAGGATGTTGACCAGGAACTGGAAGGCGATGAGCAGGGAGGCCGTGAAGATGATGTAGACCCCGGCGCGATCGCGCGCCTTGGCCACCGACAGGAACATCCGGGCCAGGAGGGCAAAATAGAGGAGGATGACCACGAAGACGCCCAGAAAGCCGGTCTCCTCACCGATGACCGAGAAGATGAAGTCCGTGTGCCGGGCCGGCAGGAAGCGGAGCTGGCTTTGGGTCCCCTTCTGGAAGCCCTTGCCCGCGAACCCGCCTGAGCCGATGGCGATCTTCGACTGGATGACCTGATAGCCCGATCCGCGCGGATCGCCGGCCGGGTTGATGAGGGTGGTGACGCGCTTCTTCTGATAATCCTTGAGGGCGATCGTCCAGCCGCCGACGCCGAGGACGAGGGCGGCCAGGACGAGCAGGACGATGGCCTTCTTCCTCAGCCCGGCCAGAATGAAGGCTCCGCCGATGATGGCCAGGAAGGTCATGGCCGTCCCGAGGTCCGGCTGGGCGATGATGAGCAGCAGGGGCACGCCGGCGACGAGGAGCGCCCCCAGCGTGTGCGGCGTCGTGAGGTAGGCGCTCTTGTATTCGGCAAAAAGCCGGGCGAAGACGAGGATCATGACGATCTTGGCCAGTTCGGACGGCTGGAGCTGCATCAGCCCGAGCGTGATCCAGCTCTTCGTCCCGGCCACGAGCCGGGCGAAGACCAGCGTCATGGCGAGGAGGACGACCATGAGGCCGTAAAAGTAGCCCGAGAGCGAGACAAAGAACTTGTAGTCGACGGCCAGGACGAGCAGGAGGGCGACGAGCGAGACCCCGATCCAGATGAGCTGGCGGACGTGGTAGGCGCCGGGAAGGAAATTCGTCGAGCTGTAGATGAAGAAGACGCCGACGAGCGATTGGAGCAGGATGAGCCCGAGGAGGATCCAGTCCACCTCGCCGATGAGCCGCCGGTCGATCATCATCATTTGGTCGTCTCGAGCTTTGTCGCGAGGTCCTTTTTGTACAAGTCGAAGAGCCGGCCGGCGACCGGCGCCGCCGTGGCGCCGCCGCCGCCGCCGAACTCGACCAGCACGGTCACCACGATCTTCGGGTTGACGCGCGGGGCGAATCCCGAGAACCAGGAATGGGTCTTGACCTCCCGGCCGGCACTCTTCAGCCGCTCGGCGCTCTCGCGGCTCATCGTCTGGGTCGAGCCGGTCTTGCCGCAGGCGTCGAAATCGGCGACCTTGGCGCCCTGGCCCGTGCCGCCCTCGTTGACCGATCGCCACATGCCCGCGATGACCCCTTCGTATTCGGCCGGCGTGAAGCGCGGCATGGTGCCGGACGCCGGCAGCTCCTCCGCGACGGCCGGCGGCTCGAGAGCCCCGCCGATGAGGTGGGGACGGAACCGCTTGCCCCGCTCGGCGATCATGGCGGTCATGGCCGCGATCTGCATCGGTGTCACCTGGAGCTGGCCCTGGCCGATGGCCACGGAGATCGTCTCCCCGGGATACCAGGGCGTCTTGAGGGTCTTCCTCTTCCAGGCCTCGCTCGGCACGAGCCCCTCTTTCTCGCCAACGAGGTCGACCCCCGTTTTCCGGCCGAGGCCGAGGAGGGAGGCGGCCTGGGCGATCGTGTCGATGCCCATCCGCCGGCCGAGGGTATAGAAATAGATGTTGCACGAGTTCTTGATCGCGTCGCTCAAGTCCATGGGGCCGTGTCCCGGGGCGAACCAGCAGTGCCGGACGGCGCCGTAGATCTGGATGGAGCCTGAGCAATAGACCGTCGTGCCCTCGGTGATCATCCCGGAGCTGAGCCCGCCCATGCTCATGACCAGTTTGAAGATCGAGCCCGGCGCGTAAAGACCGCGGATGGCCCTGTTCTCCAGGGGCGAGTCGGGATCGCTCATGAGCGCGATCCATTCCTTGGGGGTGAACCGGGTGATGAACCTGTTCGGATCGTAAGTCGGGGAGCTGGCCAGCGCCAGGACCCTGCCCGTCCCCGGGTCGAGCGCCACGACAACGCCTTCGCGGCCCTCGAGTGACCGTTCGGCCTCGGCTTGGAGGTCGCGGTCGATGGTCAGGACGATATCGCTTCCCTGGACCGGGTTTTGAGTCGCCGCGGTCGTTCCGTGGACGCGGCCGAGGCTGTCGACGACCTCGTAGACCTTGCCGTCGTCTCCTCTGAGGACATCGTCGTATTCGCGCTCGACGCCGGTCTTGCCGACCATCTCCCCCGGCCGGACCTTTCGGTTTGGGCGGGCCAGGATCTCCTCGAGCGTTTGCTCCTGGAGATAGCCGAGGACATGGGCCGCCAACCCTCCCCCGGGATAGAACCTCTGGGGCTCGGACTCGACGGTGAGCTCGGGCAGCTCCAACCGGCGGCTCTCGATCGGAGCGACGTCGTCGGGTCCGAGGCCGTCGGCGATGATGATGGGCTCGAACGGCTGGAGGTCCTTGTGAAGGTCGATGCGGCCTCGCAGGGTCGGCTCGTCGATCCCCAAGAGCCTGCAGATCGCCGCGTAGGACGAGGCCTCGTCCTTGACGTTCTCGCGGACCAGGGAGACCTTGAACGAGGCCCTGTTGTCGGCCAGGATCCCGCCTTTCCGGTCGCGGATGAGCCCTCGCGGCGCGGGCAGGACGCGCATCCGGGTGCGGTTGGCTTCGGCCAGGCCTTGGTATTTTTTGTGCTCCAGGATCTGGACTTTCCAGTAATAGGAGAGCGCCAGGAAGATCATGGCGGCGACGATCCAGAAGACGGTGTTGGCCCGGCGCTGGACGAGCGACAGGTCCTCGTAGATCCTGTTTTCGGGCATCAGGCGCCTCGGGAGCTCCGGGCCTTGATCCTCCGCTCGAGGGCGAAGAGGGAGCTTCCGACGAGCGCGGTCACGAGGGGCTGGAGAAGGATGAGCCCGCCCTGCAGGTTCACCGGCTTCACCCGGACCACCGCCGTGATGAGGACCCAGAGGACCATCTCGAGGACCGACATGGCCAGCATGAACAGGGCGTTGCGGGTGAACGGCGCGACGTCGATCCGCCGCGAGATGTAGCCGGTCCAGAAGCCGAGCAGGGTCTTGGTCAGCCCGGCGACGCCGAAGACGCCGAGGGAGAACGCGTCCTGGGCGAGGCCGCACATCGTCCCGAGGAGCGCGCCGAAGATCTCGCCCCTGCGGATCGAGAAATAGAGCACGACGACGGAGAAGGCGTTGAAGACGACCAGCAAGGCGGGCGCGCCCGCACCGGCCACGGAATAGACGACGACCGCGACGAGAGTGCCCAGGAAGGCCCGCAGAACATCGCCCCCGACGGTCTCCCTCATGCCCCGCCTCCGGGTCCTTTGGTCAGGACCGCGACCGCGTCGATGGTGTCGAGGCGGAAATAGGGCCTGACGACTATCCGGCGGAAGATCGGCGAGACCTCATCGGGCGCCAGGCTCTCGATCGCGCCGACGGGGATGCCGGCCGGATAGATCTTATCGAAACCCGTCGTCCGCAGCTCTTCGCCCGCTTCGCCGCCGGGCGCGCTGGCCAGGACGTATTTGAGATCGCAGACGCCGGTCGATCGGCCGGTCATCGCACCCGTCAGTCCCGCGACGACCGACTTGACGCTGACGCTGCTGTCCTTGTCGGTCACGAGCTGGACCATGGCCTCCTTGAAGCCGACCGGGGCGATCGTCCGGCCGACGAGCGCGCCGTTCCGGTCGCAGACGGCCATGTTCTTGGCGACACCGTCAAAGCTGCCCTTGTCGATGACGATGGCCTGGTGGGGGTTGGCGCTGTCGACCCCGATGACGCGGGCGACGACGATCGTGCCTTCGAACTCGGCCAGGGTCGCCTTGATCTTGATCTCGGACTGGATGAGCTGCAGACGGTCTTCGAGGAAGCGGAGGTTCTGCGCCAGGAAGAAGTTCTGCCTCTTGAGCTTCTGGTTCTCGCTGCGGACGCGGCGGAGGTCGAAATAGCCGTTCCAGAGCGATCCGAGGCCGCGGACAGTCCCGCTTACGGCCCGTTGGACGGGCGCGAAGACGAAGAAGACGGACCGCTCGAAGACCGATTTTTCGGCGCCCTGGGGCACCTGGATAGAGATGAGCAGGACGTGGAAAACGATCAGGCCCGCAAGCACCAGGGCGCTTCGCCGTTTCTCCCAAAGGGGCATGGAACCTCTCGCACCGCCGCGGCCCGGTCCCTCAGATGAGGGAGATCTTCTTCAGCAGCTCGAGGTCGTCGAGCATCTTGCCCGCCCCGAGGACGACGGTCGTCAACGGGTCCTCGGTGATGAAGACGGGCAGCTGGGTCTCCTCGCGGATCCTTTTGTCCAAGTTCTTGAGCAACGCGCCCCCGCCGGTCAGGATGATGCCCCGGTCGATGATGTCCGCCGAGAGCTCGGGCGGCGTCCGCTCCAGGGCGATGCGGATGGCGTTGATGATGGCGGCCACCGTCTCTTCGATGGCTTCGCGGATCTCCTGGTCGTCGACCACGATCGTCCGCGGGATGCCCT
Organism: Candidatus Aminicenantota bacterium; assembly: GCA_963743205.1. Classification (GTDB taxonomy): domain Bacteria; phylum Acidobacteriota; class Aminicenantia; order Aminicenantales; family Saccharicenantaceae; genus RBG-16-66-30. The sequence goes on along the minus strand of CAVUOW010000004.1, from coordinate 272,769 downwards.
CGCGGAGGTCCCGGCCCTTGATCTCCATGGTCATCGGCTCGTCGAGGGGATAGGCCGAGCCGAGCTGCATCTTGACGATCTCGGCCGTCCGCTCGCCGATGAGCAGGTTGTACTTCTTTTTCAGGTAGTGGATGATCGCGTCGTCCATCTCGTTGCCGGCGACGCGGATGCTGTGGTTGAAGACGATGCCGTCCATGGAGATGACGGCGATATCGGTCGTGCCGCCGCCGATGTCGACGATCATGTTCCCGGTCGGCTCCGAAATGGGCAGGTCCGCGCCGATCGCGGCCGACATCGGCTGCTCGATGAGGTAAACCTCCGAGGCCTTGGCTCGCATGGCCACGTCCTTGACCGCGCGCCGCTCGACCTGGGTGATGCCGGTCGGGATGCCGATGACGATCCGCGGGCGGAGGAGGAAGCCGCGGTTGTTCATGGCCTTTTTGATGAAATAGTCGAGCATCTTCTCGGCGATCTCGAAGTCGGCGATGACGCCGTCGCGCATCGGCTTGATGGCCATGACGCTCGTCGGGGTCTTGCCGAGCATCTCTTTCGCCCGCGAGCCGACGGCCTCGACCTTGCCCGTCGCCTTGTTGACGACGACGATCGAGGGCTCCTGGACGATGATGCCCTTGCCTTTGAGGAAGACCAGGGTGTTGGCCGTGCCGAGGTCGATGGCCAGGTCGCAGAATAGCCTGTCCTTCATCCAGCTGATAAGACTCATGATGTCTCTCTCTCCGTCCGGGCCATTTTTAGCACAATTCCCGGGTTGACGCAAATCGCTCCGCCCGGGAAAGCCGTCGGCTTGACTTTACGTCCGGACTTCTCATATATCATTAGTCGCGGAAGTCGGATTTCCACGGAAAGGAGCGCCTTTTGAGCCATCAACCCTACGTCCCCGAAAAGACGGACCAGAAGGAATTCACCCTCCGGGCCATCCTCATCGGCCTCGTCCTGACCGTTATCCTCGGCGCGGCCAACGCCTACCTCGGCCTGCGGGCCGGGATGACGATCGCCGCCACCTACCCGGCCGCCGTCATCGGCATGGCCGTCCTGAGGATCATGAAGGGCTCGATCCTCGAGGAGAACATCGCCCGGACGATCGGCTCCATCGGCGAATCGATCGCCGCCGGGGCCATCTTCACCATTCCGGCCTTCGTCATCGCCGGCGCCTGGACGAACTTCAACACCTTCGACGCTTACATCAAGTCGACGGCGCTGATGTTCGTGGGCGGCCTCCTCGGCATCCTTTTCGTCACCTTCCTGCGCCGGGTCATGGTCACCGATCCCGATCTCGTCTTCCCGGAGTCGGTCGCCGCGGCCGAGATCCACAAGGCCGGCCAGAAGGGCAGCCAGGGCTCCAAGTTCCTCTTCCAGGCCATGGGCCTCGGCGCTCTTCTCTATTCGCTCGGCGTCATCCAGCTCTTCGCCGCCAGCAAGGACTTCATCCTCAAGGTCGGCAAGATCGGATCGAGCTTCGTCCGCCTCGGCGCCGCCAAGGACGCCCCGACGATCGGGGCCGGCGGGACCGTGGCCGTCTCCGGGCCCGGCATCTTCCCCGCCTACATCGGCGTCGGCTACATCATCGGCCCGCGCCTGGCCGCCCTCAACTTCGCCGGCGGCGTCCTGGCCTGGGGCCTGTTCGCGCCCCTGCTCATGTTCTTCCTCGGTCCGCAGCTCATCCCCACGTTCTACGGACCCGGGGTCGCCGCGGCCGACGTCAGCTGGGTCGACATGGTCACCAACGTCTGGAAGTTCATCATCCGGCCGATCGCCGTCGGCGGCATGCTCGTCGGCGCCGGCTACACCCTCTACAAGATGCGCAGGAACCTGGCCGCCGGCCTGAAGCGCTCCATCGGCGACGTCAAGAAGGCGACGGGCAAGGTCGAGGTCGTTTCCAGGATCGAGAAGGACCTGAACATGAAGGTCGTCATGATCCTCATGGCCCTGACCTTCGTCCTCATGGTCTTCGTCTACCAGACGTTCTCCAAGTCGTTCGGTTCGGCCCTCCTCGCGGCCGTGGTCATGGCCGTCGCCGGCTTCTTTTTCGCCGCGGTCTCCGGCAACCTCGTCGGGACGATCGGCTCGTCCAACAACCCGATCTCCGGGTTGACGCTCTCGACGCTCATCATCGCCGCCCTCCTGATGGTCCTCGTCGGCGCGACCGGGACGACCGGCGTCGCCGCCGTCCTCGGCGTGGCCGCGGTCGTCTGCGTTTCGTCGGCCGTGGCCGGCGAGATGCTCCAGGACCTCAAGGTCGGGCACATCCTCGGCGGCACGCCTTACAAGATGCAGATCGGGAACATCTTCGGCATCCTCGTGGCTTCGCTGGTCATGTACTTCCCGCTGATGCTCCTCAACGGCGCCTTCACCTTCGGCAGCAAGGACCTCCCCGCCCCCCAGGCCGGCCTGATGGCCGCGCTGTCCAAGGGCATCGTCGGCGGCGAGATGGCCTGGCCCCTCGTCATCGTCGGCATGCTCATGGGCTTCGCCTTCATCCTCATCCAGGTGAAATCGCCGATGCTCGTCGCGGTCGGGATGTATTTGCCGCTCGAGACGACGTTCGCCATCTTCGTCGGCGGCATGTTCAAGGGCCTCGTCGACAAGGCCATGGCCAAGCGGAAGTTCAACCCCGCCCAGACCGCCCGGGCGACCAACGTCGGCATCCTCCTTGCCGCCGGCCTGATCGCCGGCGAAGGGTTGATGGGCCTCGTCCGCGCGGCCTGGAAGTTCTTCTTCCTCCAGAACGTCATCCACTTTGACATCCCCGCGATCTTCAAGGGCGGCAAGTACTTCGGCGTCGTCGACCTCTATATCGGCGGCCTCGCGGTTCTCGTCCTGATCGGGCTCTACCTGATCAAGGTTCCGCTCAAGAACGCGGGCGCCGCCGACGAACCGGCGCCTCCCTCGGCCGTCATTTAAGGGTGTCGATGGGACGGGAGTAATGGACCGCCCTGCTACGCTCGGGGTATTCCTTCCGTCGGCCGCTCGCCGGCCCAGCGAGCCGGCTCGCTTCGCATCCGGGCCGGCGGGAAGCGGAGTCTTCGGAGCGACCTGCAGAATTGGGGCTGAGAGCTCGAAGGCGCAATTCTGCGAAATATCTTTAAAGAGTGCATTTATTAAGATATTTCTCAGAAGCGCTCCTCCGAGTCGCTCCGTCGCTCTTCTGATGGTCGCTCCCCTGAGTCCGCTCCCTGCCGCTCCTCCAGGAACACCCCTGCGCGGGGCGTCCTTTACTCTCCCTCCCATCTCCCGCTTTTCATAATCGTCCAATAATACGTACTCCGAGCCTTTTGCAAAGGCGCCGGGTTTTCGGCTAAAATAACCTCAGAAATCAAGATGGCCATTCGAGAGATCCTGATCATCGGCGACCCGAGCCTGACCCGAACGTCGGACCCGGTCGACGGCATCACCGACGAGATCGTCCGGCTGGCCCGGGATATGGTCGAGACGGTCCATGCCGCGCCCGGCGTCGGGCTGGCCGCGCCCCAGGTCGGGATCAACAAAAGGGTCATCGTCGTCGACCTCTCGGTGGGCGAGGACCGGGACGCCCTCTATGTCCTCATCAACCCGGAGATCGTGTCCAAGGAAGGCGAATCGATCTCCGAGGAGGGCTGCCTCTCGGTCCCCGACATCAAGGAAAAGGTCGCCCGCCCCTATAGGGTTATCGCCCGCGGGCTCGACCTCGAAGGACGGCAGGTCGAGATCGAGGGCGAGGACCTGCTGGCCCGGGCCCTCTGCCACGAGATCGACCACCTCGACGGCATTCTCTTCGTCGAGAAGCTCTCGGCCCTGAAACGGGCCCTGATCAAGAAGAAATTCAAGAAGAAAGCGGCCGCCGCCCTAAAAGCATGAGGATCGTCTTCTTTGGGAGCCCCGCCGCCGCGCTCCCCTCCCTCGAGTCCCTTCTCGCGGCAGGCCACACGGTAGAACTCGTCGTCACCCAACCCGACAAACCGGCCGGACGCGGTCGAAAGCTCGCGCCTTCGGCCGTCAAGGCCTTCGCGCTCGCGCACGGCATCCCGGTCATCGAGCCGGCCCGCATCCGGACGGATGAGCCGGCCCTCGAGCGCATCCGCGCGGCCGGCCCCGACGTCAACGTCGTCGTCGCCTACGGCCAGATCATCCCCCACGCCGTCCACTACTTCCCCCGCCACCACTCCCTCAACGTCCACTTTTCGCTCCTGCCGAAATACCGCGGCGCGGCCCCCGTCCAATGGACCGTCCTCCACGGCGACGCCGAGTCCGGCGTGACCGTCATCGAACTCGACGACCGCATGGACGAGGGCGATATCCTGGCCCAGGAGCGGGTCGATGTCGGGCCGCGCGAGTCGGCCTCGGCTCTGGAGACGCGGCTGGCCGTCCTCGGCGCGGGCCTGCTCGTCTCGACGCTGGCCCGCATCGACAGGCTGCCCCGCGTCAAGCAAGACGATTCCGCGGTCACGCTCGCCCCCAAGATCCGCAAAGAGGACGGGCGACTGTCCTGGGCGGAAACGGCCGCAGTCGTCGACAGGAAGGTGCTCGCCCTGGCCGAGAGGCCCGGCGTCTTCACCCCTATCGCCGGAAAACGGGTGAACATCGTCCGCGGCCGCGCGGTCGGATCCGCCGAGTGCGCGCTATCCGATGCGACGGCCGACCCGGGAACGGTCCTCAGGATCGGAAAGGCCGGGCTCGAGGTCGCCTGCGGCGCGGCGACCTCCTACCTCATCGAGGAGCTCCAGCCGGAGGGGAAGGGCGTCATGTCCGCGCACGCCTTCTCCCTGGGGACGAAGATCGCCCCGGGCGATACCTTGGTGTGAGCGGCAGCCGCCGGATCGGCGGCTATTCTTCGAGCAGAAAATTCCGCGGATCGACCCGCTTCCCGTCCTTGAAGACCTCGTAATGGACGTGCGGGCCGGCGGCCTTGCCCGTCTGGCCGATATAGCCGATGATGTCGCGCCTTTTCACTTTCTGCCCGGCGGTGACCGCGAAATTGCTCATGTGGCCATAGACGGTCGTGAAGCCGTTGCCGTGGCTGATCGTGACGTTCTTGCCCAGGTACTTGTCCGTTTCGACCTTGATGACGATGCCGTCGGCCGTGGCCATGATGGGGTTGCCGATGTTGGTGGAGACATCGAGACCCCAGTGCATCGTCCAGGCCCCCGTGAACGGGTCGTTCCGATGGCCGAAAACCGAGCTGATCCAGCCCGCGGTGGGCATGATGGAGGGGGTCGAGGCCAGGCGGAGGTTATCGCTCTCGAAGAAGTTGATCAGGCTCGTCAGATTGCTCTCGATGCTCTGGGCCTTCTGGCTCAGGCTCTGGACCGTCCCCGGGCTGATCTGCTGAGGACCGCTCGCGGCCGGGGCCGGCGCCGCGGCCGGTTGCTCGATGTAGGGTTCGGGCTCGTCCTTGCCGGGGTCGCCGCCGCCGACGCCCGCCGGAGCGGTCAGGACGTCGGGCGATTTGAGTCCGGCCATGATATTGAGCTTCTTGGTGTAGCTTTCCAGGTTGGAGATCTTGGCTTGGAGCTCCGTGATCGACTTTTCGTAGCCGGCAATGGTCGACTTCTGTTCAGCCGTTTCGACCCGCAGGGCCTTGTAGCGGCCCCTGATGACGCTCATCCGGGCATAATCGACCAGCATGGCGAAAAGAACGAGGCCAAGGACGGCTCCGCCGATCGCCAGGATCTTCAGGGTCTTCTTCGAAAAACACAGGGTTCTGGTGCTCGTCTTGGTGTGAGGAACGATGATGACCGAGAGGTGCTTGTTAGGCATTAGCTACCCGCCTTTAGTACCACACTTGCCGGAAAAGTGTCAATACCAAAAAGGGGGGATTCATGGACCCCCTCGATTGGCTAGCCTGACGGCTCATCCGCCGCAAAGGACCGATCCTCCGTTGACGTCGAGGATCTCCCCGGTGACGTGCCGGGCCAGGTCGGAAGCCAGGAAAAGGATCGGGCCGGCGACGTCCTCGGGAGGGGGTATGCGCTTCAGGGGGATGGACTGGCGGACCTTCTCCCTGAAGCCGGGCTCGCTGAAAGAGGCCGTGCACATGTCGGTGTCGGTCCAGCCGGGGGCGACGGCGTTGACCCTGATCCCGTGGGGGGCCAGCTCGACGGCCAGGGACTTGGTCAGGGAGTGGAGGGCCCCCTTGCTGGCCGCATAATGGGAGTGGAAGGCCTCTCCCCTGACGGCCGCGGTCGAGGTGACGTTGACGATCCAGCCCCGGCCGTGCTCTTTCATGGCCGGGACGACGGCGTTGATGGCGAAAAAAACGCCATCGACGTTGACCCCGATCGTCTCGTGATAGACCGCATCGTCGAGCTTGCCCGTCTCGAGATACGTCCAGATCCCGGCGTTGTTGACCAGCGTGTCGAGCTCGCCCCACTTGGCCAGGATGTCCCCGACCATGCGGTCGATGTCCGTTCGGGAGGACATCTCGGCTTTATAAGCGAGCGCGCGGCGGCCCATCTTTTCCACCTCTTGGACTACTTCCTCGGCCGCCTTTTGGTTGCTGACGTAGCTGATGGCGACGTCGGCCCCGGCCTTGGCGAAAAGAAACGCGGTGGCCCGGCCGATGCCGCGCGAGCCGCCGGTGATCAGGACCTTCCGGCCGTCGAGCCGGATCATCGGACGTACCCCAGAGTGAAGTCGCCCATCTTGTGGAACTCGAGGGTGCGATAGATCTCGCCCGCCGCGGGCAGCACCTTCTCCTTCATGACGGCCATGTACTCCGCGACCGTGGGGATGCGGCCCTTGAGGGCCGTCAGGGCGGCCAGCTCCGAAGAGCCGAGATAGACGCGGGTGTCGTCGCCGAGCCGGTGCTCGAAGTTCCGCGTCGAGGTCGAGAAGACGGTCGTCCCGGCGGCGACCCGGGCCTGGTTACCCATGCACAGGGAACAGCCGGGTATCTCGGTGCGGCCGCCGAACCCGATGAAGATCGAATAAAAGCCCTCGCGCATGAGCTGGGCCGCGTCCATCTTGGTCGGCGGGGTGATCCAGATCCTGGCCGCCGGGGTGCCCTTGTCGAGGATCCGGGCGGCGGCCCGGAACTGGCCGATGTTGGTCATGCACGAGCCGATGAAAACCTCCTGGACCGGGTCGCCGGCGACAGCCGAGAGCGGCTTGACGTCGTCCGGGTCGTTGGGGCAGGCGACGATCGGCTCGGTGATCGCCGCCAGGTCGATCTCGAGCACGGCCTTGTATTCGGCGTGGGGGTCGCGCTTGATCAGGACAGGTTCGGCGAGCCAGGCGCGGCAGGCGTCGATCCGGCGGCGGAGCGTGTCGGCGCTCTGGTAGCCCTCCTTGATCATCTCTTCCATCAAGGCCACATTGCTCTTGAGGTATTCGGCGACCCGCTCTTCCTTGAGCGAGATGACGCAAGCGGCCGCCGAGCGCTCGGCCGAGGCATCGGTCAGCTCGTAGGCCTGGTCCCCGGTCAGGTCCTCGAGGCCTTCGATCTCGAGGACGCAGCCGTTGAAGACGTTCTTCTTGTTCTTCTTCTCGACCGTTAGCATGTTCCTGCTGAATGGCGAAGTAAGGGATGGCGTTGACGGCGTCGCGAAGGGTGAGGCCGGGGTTGAGCCGGCCGGTGAACTTGATCAGCACCGACTCCGGCATGTCGAGCGGCATGAAGCCCAGGGCCCCGGCGAAGGCGACCAGGCCCGACCCGGCCGGGAACGAGATGCCGATCGGGAACCGGGTGTGGGAATCGCCGCCCGTGCCGACCGTGTCGGGCAGGCCGAGGCGGTTCAGCCAGGAGTGGATGACCCCGTCGCCGGGTTTGAGGGAGACGCCCTTGCGGGCGATCATGAAGGCCGGAAGCGTCTGGTGGACCTTGACGTCGGCCGGCTTGGGATAGGCGGCTGTGTGGCAGAACGATTGCATGAACAGGTCGGCCTGGAACTCGAGGCAGGCCAGCTCCTTGAGCTCGTCGGCGGTCATCGGCCCGGTGGTGTCCTGGGACCCGACCGTGGTCATGTGCGGCTCACAGGCGGTGCCGGGCAGGACGCCCGCGAGACCGCAGGCGCGGCCGACGATCTTCTGGGCCAGGGTGTAGCCCTGGTTGGGTTTGGGCTTGGGATTCTCGACGGTCGTGAAGAAAGCCGCCTCCCCGAGTCCGAGGGACTTGCGGGCCCTGGCCGTCAATTGGCGGCCGATGATGAGCGCCAGGCGGCCTCCCGCCCGAAACTCGTCCTTGAGCGTCGCCGGCTTGATCGTCAGCTTGGAGATCTCCCGACCGTCGGCTCCGCGGATGACGCCGGCCTTGAAATCGAGGGTGATGAGGTCGCCGGTCTTCATTCGGGTCACGTCGGCCATGAGCGGCAGGCCGCCCGAGTCCTCGGTCGTATTGAAGAAGATGGGGGCGATGAGGCCGCCGATGACGACCCCGGCCCGCCGCTTGTTGGGGACGAAGGGGATGTCCTCGCCGATGTGCCACATCAGCGAGTTGCAGGCCGACTTGCGGCTCGAGCCGGTGCCGACGACGTCGCCGACGAAGGCCACGCGGTGGCCCTCGTCGCGGAACCGTTTCATGACGTCGTTGCCGCCCGGAAAGCGCTTCAGGCCCATCGACTTGGCGTGCAGGGGGATGTCCGGCCGGGTCGGCGCGTCGCCGGCCGGCGAGAAATCGTCGGTGTTGATCTCGCCGTCGACCTTGAAGACTTTGAGGACGAGCTCGTCGGGGAAGGCCGGCCGCGACAGGAACCACTCCCCCGCCGCCCACGAGTCGAGAACGGATTTGGCGTGGGGGTTCGAGGCCGCGAGCTTCAGGATCGTCTCGAATTGGCCGTAGACGAGGACGATCTTCTTTAGCGCCTCGGCTGCCGCCGCGGCGATCGACGCGTCAGAGAGCGCCTCGACGAGCGGCGCGACGTTGTAGCCGCCGAGCATCGTGCCGAGGATGCGCACGGCGTCCTGCCGCGCGACCGCGGGCGACTTGACCGCTCCCTTGGCCACGGCCGCGAGCCAGCCGGCCTTGACCTTGGCCGCGGCATCGACTCCCGGGGGCACCCTGTTCTCGAGCAGGCCGCGGAGCCGGGTCCCGGCGTCCTTATCGGCCGATTCGAGCCCCTTGCAGACCTCTTCGACCTCCTGGGGCGTCAGGGCAAGCGGCGGCAGCCCCGCCTGGGCCCGTTCTTTTTCCATCGCAGAATATGAATCCAACATGGCGATCTCCTGGTCTAATAATGTCGCGCCGGTCCGGCGCCCCCTAGATATAAAGGCTTCGATCTCTTTTGTCAAAGGCCTCCGGAGAAACTCCTTGCACGCAGGGGTGTTCCAAATGGAGGCCGCGCTCGAATGGCGAGGAGGGCAGCTGAGCCCGATATTGGAAAAGTTTAGCCGGGACGCGTGGCGGACGAGGGCAGTTTCAGAGGAAACCGCCAAAACGTGTCTGAGCGAGGCTTAGCGCAAGCCGAGCGAGTTGTTTTGGCGCCGAGTCCGGCGCACGGACCGGCGTCTTCAAACTTTTCCCATGAGGGCGAGTCTGGCCTCCGAGACACTCTTGCGGCCGACCGGAGAATGCCCCGAGCGAAACGTTCACCAATGAAGGCAATGGCCGAATCCTCTTGCAATCCGGCGCTAATCCGGTTAGAATTCTGTTCCTGGTTTTTTGCCTCAATTTTCAATAATTTTACGGAGGGAAGAAGAATGGATAACGCCGCGATCAATCGTGCCAAGGAGCACTTCGGCAAGCTCCTCGAAGCCCAGATGAAGCGCATGGAGAAGGTCAAAGCCGCCCCCGGCTGGATCGACTACTCGAAGCTCTCCCCGCTCAAGATCGGCATCCTCGCCGGCGACGGCATCGGCGTCTATATCGCCGCCCAGTCGAAGCGCGTCCTCGAATTCCTGCTCAAGGACGAGGTCAAGTCCGGCCGGGTCGTCATCGACGACATCGAGGGACTGACCATCGAGAACCGGGCCGCCCACGGCTGCGCCATCCCGGCCGACGTCATCGAGGAGATCAAGAAGTACCCCGTCACGCTCAAGGGCCCCACGACGACGCCGCGCAAGGGCGACCCCTGGCCGAACATCGAGAGCTGCAACGTGGCCATGCGGAAAGAGCTCGATCTCTTCGCCAATGTCCGGCCCGTCCGCATCCCCAAACAGGGCATCGACTGGATCTTCTTCCGCGAGAACACGGAAGACCTCTACGCCCTCGGCTCGAACGGCATCGACGTCGACGAGGATATCTCCATCGACTTCAAGCTCATCACCGGCCCCGGCTCCGACCGTATCTGCCGGCTGGCCTTCGAGAACGCCAAGAAGAACGGTCGCAAGCGGGTCACCTGCGTCACCAAGGCCAATGTCGTCAAGACGACCGACGGCCGCTTCCTCGAGAACTTCTATCGCATCGCCAAAGAATACCCCGGCATCGAGGCCGACGACTGGTACATCGACATCATGACGGCCAAGCTCGTCGACGAGAAGCGCCGCCGTGACTTCCAGGTCCTCGTCCTTCCCAACCTCTACGGCGACATCCTGACCGACGAGGCCGCCGAGATGCAGGGCGGCGTCGGCACGGCCGGCAGCGCCAACATCGGCAAGCAGTACGCCATGTTCGAGGCCATCCACGGCTCCGCGCCCCGGATGGTCACGGAGGGCCGGGCCCAGTACGCCGACCCCTGCAGCATGATCCGCGCCGCGGCCATGCTCCTCAGCCACATCGGCTATACGGAGATCGGCAAGCAGCTGGAGATGGCCCTCGACATCACCGGCCAGTACGAGAAGAAGATGGTCATCACCGGCCGCGCCACCGGCGTCACCGGCGAAGCGTTCACCGACTACGTCATGGATTGGGTCAAGAACCCCAAGCTCAAAGAGACCTGGGAAGGCTACGTCAAGGGCTGAGCCAGGCTTAAGACAACAAGGAGTACCGACATGCGCAAAAAGATCGCCCTCATCGGCGGCGGACAGATCGGCCAGATCCTGGCCATGCTCGCGGCCCAGAAGGAGCTCGGAGACATCGTCATCCTCGACATCCCCGAGCTCGAGAACCCGGCCAAGGGCAAGGCCCTCGACCTCATGGAGATGGCCCCTCATGGCAACACCGACGCGAATATCACCGGCACGTCCGACTACAAGGACATCGCCGGCGCCGACGTCGTCATCATCACGGCCGGCCGGCCCCGCCAGGCCGGGATGACCCGCGAGGACCTCCTCGCCGTCAACCTCGACATCATCACCAAGGTGGCCGCGGGCGTCAAAGAGCACGCGCCCAAGGCCCTCTGCATCATCGTCACCAACCCGCTCGACGCCATGGTCTACGCGTTCTACAAGCTGACCGGCTTCCCCAGGAACCAGGTCATCGGCATGGCCGGGACGCTCGACACGGCCCGCTGGCGCGCCTTCATCGCCATGGAGCTCGGCGTGTCGGTCAGCGACGTCGCCGGGACCGTCCTCGGCGGTCACGGACCGGACATGGTCCCCCTGCCCCGGCTGACGACGGTTGGCGGCGTGCCTCTGACCGAGATCGCCACCAAGGAGCAGATCGACCGGCTGGCCACGCGCACCCGCGAAGCCGGCACCGAGATCGTCAAGCTCTTCGGCAAGGGCTCGGCTTTCTTCAGCCCGGCCTACAGCGCCATCGTCATCGCCGAGTCCTATCTCAAGGACAAGCGCCGCATCCTGCCGTGCGCGGCCCTCTGTGAGGGCGAGTACGGCGTCCACGGCCTGTTCATCGGCGTGCCCGTCATGGTCAGCGCCAAGGGCATGGAAAAGATCTACGAGATCAAGCTCACCGACGACGAGAAGGCCATGCTGGAGAAGACGGTCGGCGTCGTCAAGAAGACCGTCGAGGAGACCAAGCTCTAAGACCGGTCATCCCAGCGATATTGCGGCCGGAGGCGGGTTTCCCGTCCCCGGCCTTTTTTTGCTCTTCTCCGAATGCCGGGAGATCCCTCTCTCCGGCTTGGCTCACCTTATTGCCTCTAGCTCCCCGGTCCCACGGGAACCAGTCGTCCGGTTCCCCCCGCTGCGCGGGCCCCCCCCACGGACGGGGATCTTCGAGGCAACACCCATCGCCGCCGCGAGAGGGACCCCCGCAAATGGGAGAAGAGCCTTTTTTTTGCGATGCCGCGGCTTTACGCAGGCGGCGAAAAAAGATATCGTTGAGTCGCGATGAGGGTCCACGAGTTCCAAGCCAAGCGGCTGCTCGCCGGGTTCGGCATCCCCGTCCCTCGAGGCGAAGTCGCATCGACGGCTGCCGAGGCCCAAGCGATCGCGAAGGATCTCGCCGGACCCGTCATCCTCAAGGCCCAGATCCACGCGGGAGGCCGGGGCAAGGCCGGCGGCATCATCAAGGCATCGACCCCCGCCGAAGCCGCCTCGGCAGCGACCCGTCTCCTCGGGCGGCCGCTCGTCACCGCACAGACCGGCCCGGAGGGCCGCGTTGTCCGCCGCATCCTCATCGAAGAAGCGGTCGATGTCGCGCTGGAGGTCTATGCCGGCGTCGTCCTCAGCCGCGATGACGAGCGGATCATGCTCCTCTCCTCCGCCAGAGGCGGCGTCGACATCGAAGCCGTATCCCTCGCGGAGCCGGACCTCGTTTTCAAGCAGCTGATCTCTCCGGCGGCGGGATTCCTCCCCTTTCAAGCCCGAACGGCCGCCTTTGGTCTCGGCCTCTCAGGGCCCGCCTTCGGCCGGGCCGTCGAGCTCTTTCAAAACCTCGTCCGGGCCTTCGAGGCGACCGACGCTTCTCTCATCGAGATCAACCCTCTCGTCCTCACCGTCAACGGCGGCACGCTCGTCGCCGCCGACGCCAAGATGGACTTCGACGACAGCGGCCTTCCCCGTCACCCCGACATCCGCGACCTCTTCGACCCGGACGAGATGCTGCCCGAGGAGCTCGACGCCCGCCGGGCCGGCCTGAGCTTCATCCGCCTCGACGGCGACGTCGGCTGCATGGTCAACGGCGCCGGCCTGGCCATGGCCACCATGGACCTCATCGCCCTCGCAGGGGGCCGCCCGGCCAACTTTCTCGACGTCGGCGGCGGGGCTTCCGAGGACGCCGTTTCCAAGGCCTTCTCGATCCTCTCCTCCGATCCCGGAGTGCGCTCGGCCCTGGTCAATATCTTCGGAGGCATCGTCCGCTGCGATCTCGTCGCCCAGGGCATCGTCCGGGCGGCTCGCGGGCGCGGCGCCGGCCTTCCGGTCGTCATCCGCATGGAGGGGACCAACGTCGATCTCGGCCGCAAGATCCTGGCCGAGTCCGGGCTCCCGTTCACCACAAAGCCCGACATGGAGTCGGCCGCCCGCGAGGCCGTCCGCCTGGCCCGCGGGCGAGGAGGCGCCCGATGAGCATCCTCGTCAGCGCTTCGACTCGCGTCGTCGTCCAGGGCCTGACCGGGCACGAGGGGACCTTCCACGCCCAAAGCATGATCGAATACGGCACGGCCGTCCGCGCCGGCGTGGCGCCCGGAAAAGGCGGCACTCGGCACCTGGGCCTCCCGGTCTTCGACACCGTGGCCGAGGCCGTCCGCAACGAAGGCGTCGACGCTTCGATCATCTTCGTCCCGGCTATGGCCGCCGCCGACGCCGTCATGGAAGCGGCCGAAGCGGGCATCGGGCTCATCGTCTGCATCACCGAAGGCATCCCCGCGCTCGACATGGTCCGGGTCAAGGCCTTCCTCCGCGAGACCCCGGCCCGGCTCATCGGCCCCAACACGCCCGGCATCATCTCGCCCGGTCAGACCAAGCTCGGCATCATGCCCGGCCCCATCCACAAGCCCGGACCGGTCGGGGTCATCTCCCGGTCGGGCACGCTGACGTACGAAGCCGTCCATCAGCTGACGCTCCTCGGCCTCGGACAATCGACCGCCCTGGGCATCGGGGGCGATCCCATCGTCGGCCTGTCGTTCGTCGATCTGCTGGGGATGTTCGAGAAGGACCCGGGGACCGAGGCTATCGTGCTGATCGGCGAGATCGGCGGCTCGGCCGAGGAACAGGCCGCGGCGCTCATCCGCGGCGGCTTCTCGAAGCCCGTCGTCGGCTACATCGCCGGCCTGACCGCCCCGCCCGGCCGGCGCATGGGCCACGCCGGGGCCATCATGTCCGCAGCCCACGGCACAGCCGCCCGGAAGATCGAGCTTCTCGAAGAGGCCGGCGTCCTCATCGTCCGCAACCCGGCCTCGATCGGCCAGACGGTCCTATCCGTCCTGGCCTGAAGACCGGCCCGAATATCGACATCTTTCGGATTGCCGTTGCCCGCGGGGGCCGGCTTCCTTATAATGGCCGCGGGAGAATGTTTTCGGCACCATGACAGAAACAGCACCAAACACGGCCGCGAACGGCCCGGATCCGTCCGCCGGCCTCGACGCCGTCGACATCCTCGTCGGCATCCCGAGCTTCAACAACGCCAAGACGATCGGCCACGTCGTGCGGGCTATCGAGGCGGGCCTGACAAAATATTTCCCCGCGTGCCGGTCCGTCCTGGTGAACTCCGACGGAGGGTCGACCGACGGGACGACGGACGTCGTCCGGGAAGCCAGCGTCGATCTCGATGCCGTCCTGCTCGATCACCGGGTCGGCGGCTTCCGCAAGCTCGTCACCCCCTACCACGGCATCCCGGGGAAAGGCAGCGCCTTCCGGACGGTCTTCGAGATCGCCCGCCAGCTCGGGGCCAAGGCTTGCGCCGTCGTCGACGCCGACCTGAGGAGCATCACGCCGGAATGGATCGAGCTGCTGATCAAACCCGTCCTCGAGGAGGGCTACGATTATGTCGCCCCCTATTACATGCGGCACAAGTACGACGGGACGATCACCAACACGATCGTCTATCCGTTGACCCGGGCCCTCTATGGCAAGCGCATCCGCCAGCCCATCGGCGGCGATTTCGGTTTTTCGGGAAAGCTGGCCTCGTTCTTCCTCGAAAAGGACGTCTGGGAGAGCGACGTCGCCCGTTTCGGCATCGACATCTGGATGACGACGTCGGCCATCGCCAACGGCTTCAAGATCTGCCAGGCGTTTCTCGGGGCGAAGATCCACGACGCCAAGGACCCGGGGGCCGATCTCAGCGCCATGCTGCACCAGGTCGTCGGGTCGGTCTTCGGCCTCATGGAGGAATACGCGCCGACCTGGCGGTCCGTCGAGGGCTCGGAGCCCGTCGCCACCTTCGGCTTCGTCTATTCCGTCGGCCTCGAGCCGATCCACGTCAACCTGGAGAAGATGATCGAGATGTTCCGGATGGGCGTGCGGGACCTCGACGCCTTCTACAATTCGTTCCTGCCCGCGGACACCCTCGGCTTCCTCCGTGCCCTGGCCGCGCAGCGAGACTTCAAGACCTTTGCCTATCCCGACCGCGAATGGGTGCAGACGGTCATGAGCTTCGCCCTGGCCAGCCACCACAAGGCCGTCCGCCGGGAGCACATCATCAAATCCCTGACCCCGCTCTACCTCGGCAAGGTCGCCTCCTTCGTCATCGAAAACTGGGACTGCACGGCCGACGAGGTCGAAAGGCGGCTCGAGGAGCTCTGCCTGGCCTTCGAAACGGGCAAGGGTTATCTCGTCGCAAGGTGGGACGGAGAGGCCTGAGACACGGTCCTCCAAGGAGAGCGTCATGAATAACTTCATCGACAAGGTCATCGTCGCGCCGCTGCGGGAGGTCGTCCAGAAGCTCCTGGCCTTCCTGCCCTATCTCCTCACCGGGATCGTCGTCTTCGCCATCGGTCTCGGTCTCGCCTGGCTCGTCAAGGCGCTCGTCGTCAAGATCTTCAGGCTGCTCAAGCTCGACGCGGCTTGCGCCCGGTCAGGCCTGACCGACGCCCTGAAGAAGATGGCCGTTCGGGACACTCCCGCCAAGCTGATCGGCCGGACGTTCTATTGGCTGGTCACGTTCATCTTCTTCATCCTTGCCCTGAAAGTGATGAAGGTCCCGGTGATCGACCAGCTCCTCGAGAAGTTCCTCCTTTACCTGCCCAACGTCTTCGTCGCCCTCATCATCCTGATCATCGGCTGGCTCCTCAGCAACTTCCTGGGGCGGGCCGCCCTCATCGCCTCCGTGAACGCCGGCGTCAGGCTCTCGAGCCAGCTCAGCAGAGGCGTCAAGGGCCTGATCATGCTTTTCGCCTTCGTCATGGCCTTCGAGCAGCTCGGCATCGGACGCAGCACCGTGATCGCCGCGTTCACGATCGCCTTGGGCGGCATCGTCCTGGCCCTGGCCCTGGCTTTCGGTCTCGGGGGGAAGGACCTGGCCAGGAGCTTCCTGGAGAAGCGCTTCAAGAAGAACGGGGACGGCGAGCACGACGAGCTCAAGCATCTTTGACAGGACTTCCTTTTTCCGCGTTCCTAGCCTATAATGGCACCCGGCAAAAAGATCCCCCATCCGCCCCTGTGAACCCCACAACTATATCCCATCATGCCAATGAACCAGGACAAAGACAGCGTCGGCCACAAGATCAAAGAGGCCGTCATCGGCAAGCCCCGCGACATCAAGGACCCATCGCTCTTTCATAAGCTCGCCCTCATCCCCGTCCTGGCCTGGATCGGGCTTGGCGCCGACGGCCTGTCGTCGGCCTCCTACGGCCCCGAAGAGGCCTTCAAGGTCCTCGGCCAGCATACCTACCTCGCTCTGGCCCTTGCCGTGGCCACCGCGCTGACCGTTTTCATCATCTCGTACGCCTACTCGCGCATCATCGAATACTTCCCGTCGGGAGGCGGCGGCTATATCGTCGCCACCCACACGTTGGGCGAGAAAGCGGGCGTCCTGTCAGGAAGCGCTCTTCTTGTCGATTATATGCTGACGATCACGGTCTCGATCGTCTCCTGCGGCGACGCCGTCTTCAGCTTCTTCCCCGCTGTTTATCAGCCGTTCAAGACACCTTTCGAGATCATGGCCATCCTCTTCCTCGTGGTCATCAACCTGCGCGGCATCAGGGAATCGGTGACCTTGCTCGCGCCGATCTTCATCGTTTTCATTGCCACCCATGTCCTCCTCATCGGCTACGGCATCCTCAAGCACATCCCTCAGATCGGCGCCGTGGCCGGCACGGTCCGGTCCGGATTCCGGGGCGGGCTGGCGACGCTTGGCCTCGGGGGCATGGCCCTTCTCTTCCTCCGCGCCTTCTCCATGGGCGGCGGCACGTTCACCGGCATCGAGGCCGTCTCGAACGGCCTCCAGATCATGCGCGAACCCCGGGTCAAGAACGGCAAGAGGACGATGGTTTATCTCTCCGTTTCCCTGGCCTTGACGGCTGGCGGCATCCTCGTCTGCTACCTGCTTCTCGGGGTACACCCGACCGCCGGCAAGACCCTCAACGCCGTGCTGGCGGGCCAAGTCTTTGGCAGCTGGAGCTTCGGCAACATCCTGGCTCTGATCACGATCTTCGCCGAGGGCGCCTTGCTCCTCGTCGCCGCCCAGACGGGATTCGTCGACGGGCCCAGGGTCATGGCCAACATGGCCGTCGATTACTGGTTCCCCCACCGCTTCGCTTCCCTCTCGGACCGCCTGACCATGCAGAACGGGGTCGTGCTCATGGGCGGCTCGGCCATCCTTCTTCTCATCTACTCCCGCGGCCACATCTCGACGCTCGTGGTCATGTACTCGATCAACGTCTTCCTGACGTTTTCTTTGTCCGAGTTGGGGATGTCCCGCTTCTTCATCAAGAACAGGCGCAAGGAGCCGCACTGGAAAAAACACCTCCCGGTCCACCTCACCGGCCTGACCGTGTGCCTCACCATCCTGATCGTCACTATTCTCGAGAAATTCGCCCGCGGCGGCTGGCTGACCTTGGCCATCACGGCGGTCGTGATCATGCTCTGCTATGTCATCAAGGGCCATTACAACCGGGTCCGCAAGGGCGTCCGGGAGCTCGACGACATGCTGGTCGCCATCCCCCACAGCGGCGCTTACAACGCCGACCCGACCGACACCAAGGAGATGACGGCCATTCAGCTCGTCAGCGGTTACTCCGGCTTCGGCGTCCACACCTTCCTGTCCATCATCCGCGGCTTTCCGGGGCTCTATAAGAACTTTGTCTTCGTCTCGATCGCCGAAGTCGACGCGGGCGCATTCAAGGAGTCCGAGTCCGTCTCCCGCCTGACCGCGGCGACCAAGGACGCCCTGAGGAAATATGTCGATATGGCCCGAAGGCTCGGCTTCCCGGCCGAATCTCACTTCGACACCGGCATCGACGTCGTCCAGACGGCCTCGAACCTCTGCGAGAGCGTGGCCCGGGAATTTCCCAAGTCGACCGTCTTCGCCGGCCAGACCGTCTTCCGCCGGCCCGGCATCATCAACCGCATCCTCCACAACGAGACGGCCTTCGCCATCCAGCAGGAGCTCCGCTGGAAGGGCATCACGACAGTCATTTTGCCGATTCGGATCAACATCTGAATCTCATCGGGGACCGCGGGAATCCTCTCTGCGGACTTGCTGGGAAGCGACCCGGCAGAAGTACGCGCGGAGCGACTCGGAGCCGGATTTCCCTGCCTCGACGATCTCCTTCGCAAACAAGCCGCTTTATTAAGACATCTATCAGAATCGTGGCCTCGAGTGACTCGGCCACGGTTCTGCAGGTCGCTACGAGGACTCCGCTTCCCGCCGGTCCCCCGATTTTTCATGCTACGTTGACAAAAGGCGTCGTGCGGATAATAAGGGGATTCAAGATAGTCGATGGATGGTGAGGAGGCCCCGATGACGAAGACCCGTTCGAAACGGCGTACGAACTCCGCGTTCACGGCCGCCGCCGCGGCTTGTGCGCTGATCGTTATCGCCGCACTCCCCGGCTGTAAGCCAGCCTCTTCCGGCGCCGCGGTCTCCGAACAACCCGAATCCATCAGGACCTATCCCTTCTCCGACCCGGACCCCGTGCCGATCTTCGCCCGGTCGTCCATGGGAGGCCAGGGGACACGGCTCTACCCCTATTTCATCTTTGACCGCTTCACGGCCGAGCCCGTCGACAAGCCCTGGACCGTCGTCCGCCTGAAGAACGCGTCCATCGAGGTCGCAATCCTGCCCGAGGCCGGCGGCAAGGTTTGGGGGGCGAAGGAGAACGCCACCGGCCGCGACTTCCTCTACTGGAACCACGTCCTCAAGTTCCGTCAGATCGCCCTCCGCGGGCCGTGGACGTCCGGGGGCATCGAGTGGAACTTCGGCGTCGTCGGCCACGCCCCGTCGACGGCCACGCCCGTCGACTACGTTCTCCGGCGGAACCCCGACGGCAGCGCCTCGTGCGTCGTCGGAACGATGGACCTCGCTTCGCGGACCCGTTGGAGCGTCACCATCACCCTGCCCAAGGACGGCGCCGTCTTCGAGACGAGGGCCCACTGGGTCAACCCGACGCCTTTCAGCCAGTCCTACTATGCCTGGTCCTGCGCCGCCGTGAAGGCCGCCGACGACCTGAAGTACATCTTCCCGGGTCAGTGGTTTATCGGCCACGATTATTCCGTCCCCCTCGAGCCCTGGCCGATCGACCGCACCGGCCGCGACCTCTCCTGGTACCGGAACAACGCCATCCCCGGCTCGAAGAGCTATTTCACGGTCGGCAAGTACGAGGACTTCTACGGCGGCTGGTACGAGAAGTCCGACACCGGCTTCGGACATTGGTCGCCTTACGAGGACATGCCCGGACGCAAGGTTTGGATCTGGGACCTCTCCAGATCCGGCGAGATCTGGGTGGACCTCCTGACGGACAAGGATGGACAATACACGGAGCCCCAGGCCGGCCGCTTGCTCAATCAATCCGACCACGGCGACTTCCCTCCCGGCGCGGCCGATCGCTGGCGGGAGCTCTGGTTCCCCTACCGCGGCATCGGGCCGATGACCAAGGCCTCCCCCGACGCCGCCTTCGGCGCTTCGCGCACGGCCGACGCCGTCGAGCTCGGGCTTTTCGCCCTCCGGCCCATCGCCGACGATCTGACGGTCCGTGCCGCCGGCCGGGAAGTTTTCAAGGAGCGCCTCGTGCTCAGGCCCGAGCAAGTCTGGAAGAAATCGGTCCCGCTCGCGGGCGTATCCGCGGCCGAAGCGCTAGAGGTCCGGCTCGGGACCAAGCTCGTCTTCGAATCCGCGCCGGACGTCGACAACCTCGAGCGGCCGCTTCATTTCAGCACGCCGTCCGGGAGCTCGGCCGAGGCCCTCTTCCTCCAGGCCCGAGGCCTCGAACGCGAACGGCGCTTGCCCGAAGCCCTCGAAAGGTACCTGGCCGCGATCGCCGAGGAGCCGCTCCACGTCAGGGCCCTGACCCGGGCCGCCGAGCTCTATACGCGGCGCGGCGAGCCGGCCCGCGGTCTCGAATTCGCCGGGCGGGCCCTGGCGGTTTCGATGTACGACCCCGAGGCCAATTATGCCTACGCCGTCGCCGCCCGCCGGATGGGGCGTTTCGTCGACGCCAAGGAGACCCTCGGCTGGGCGGCCCGTTCGCCGCAATTCAGAGCGGTGGCCTTCGTCCAGTCGGCGGAGATCGCCTTGGTCGAAAAGGACTACACACGAGCCCTGGTCGAGGCCCGCCTGGCGCTCGCCGCCGACGCTGCCGACGTCAACGCGCTCGAGGTCATGGCCGTGGCGGAGCGCCTGAACGACCGGATCGCCGAAGCCCGCGCCACGCTGGACCGGCTCGACGAGCTCGATCCCCTCGACCACCTGGGCCGGTTCGAGCGCTACCTTCTCGGCCGGAAGCCGGCGGAGCTCGAAGCCTGCCGCGCGCTCATCCGCAACGAGCTGCCGCACGAGACCTGGCTCGAAATGGCCGCGTTCTACGCACGACTCGGGCTCGTTTCCGATGCCGTCGAAGCCCTTAAGGCCGCTCCGGCGCAGGCGACCGTCCTCTATACTCTCGCCTATCTCCTGAGGGAAAGCGCTCCGGCCGAGAGCGCCGCCTATCTCGACAAGGCCTCCGCGGCCTCCCCGTTCCTCGTTTTCCCCTTCCGGGAGGAGGAGATCGCCGTCTTCTCCTGGGCCCTGGCCGCCCGGCCGTCCGATTGGAAGCCCAAGTATTATCTGTCCCTCATTCTCTGGGGCAAGGGCCGCATCGACGAAGCCCGCGATCTCTTCGAGATGATCGAGGGCGCCGATTTCGCGCCCTTCTACATCGCCCGCGGCGCCTTCTTTGAGAGGACCGATCCGGTCCGGGCCGACGTCGACTACCGCAAGTCGGTCGAGCTCGACGCCTCGAGCTGGCGGGCCCGGCATACGCTGACCGCATTCCTTCTCCGGCAAAGCCGGGCGGACGAAGCTTTGGGTTCCGCCCGGAAGGCGGCCGCCGATTTCCCGACCGAAGTTCCGCTCCAGGTCGACCTGGCCGAAACCCTGCTCGCCGCCGGGGATCCCCATGAGGCGGCCACGGTCCTCGACGCCGTCGCCGCCCTCCCCTACGAGGGCGCGAGTAACATCCACGGTCTCTACGTCCAGGCCCACGTCGGCATAGGTCTCGAGGCCATGAAGAAGGGCGCCTGGGCCGACGCCGTGCAAGCCCTCGAGCTGTCCAAGCTCTATCCGGAGAAGCTCGGCACGGGCGCACCTTTCCATCCGGACAGCCGGATGCAGGACTATTTCATCGCCCTCGCGCTCGATCGGATGGGAGAGAAAGACAAAGCGGCGGCGCTGCGCGAGGCCATCCGCGATTACACCCTGAAGTATTGGGATGAGGGCCAGCCCAACGGCTATTACGGAGGGTTGGCCCTGGAAAAGCTCGGCCGGAAAGAGGATCGGCTTCAGGCCCGGGAGCTCCTCGGCGGGCCCAAGCCGCCGGCCGAAGTCATGGCCCTCATCTCTTCGTTGAGATGATCAGGACCGCCAGGGCTTGTACGGGATGACGGCCGGGGCCGTCGTCCCGGCGAAGCGCAGGATCTCGAAGACGCCGCCGGCCTCGGGCACAAGCTCGAATTTCCAGTAGCGGATGAGGCCGAACTCCGATTGCGGCTCGAGGAGCGAGGGCACGAGATTCGCCGCCGGCTGCACGCAGTCGACATAGAAATCTCCCTTCCGTACCGGCACCTTCACGGGTTTTGCCACGACGTCGATCTTGTCCGGCGCCACGTAGTCGAGCTTGGACGGGACAACCGCCGTCACTTCATAGGCCTCCGCGTCGACGAGTCCGTCCTTAGTGACGAGACCGACCTCGACGCCCAGGGCGATCAGAGTTTCGACGATGTCCAGGCGCACGCCGGGGACGATGTAGCCGCGAGGCCGGGCGACGGAGAGGGACGGCTCGACGTTCGGGAACCAGTTCTTGACCACCTCGTCGACGATCTTCACGGTCCGCGGGCCGGGAGCCGGCGCGATGTCGTCGGCCAGGAGCGTCTCCCCGGCCTTCTTGTCGACCTTGAGGACGCCCCGGATGGGCGACTCGACGGTCTCGAATTTCTTGAGGGCGAGCAGAGGCTCTTTCGGGTCGCGGGCGAATATCATCCGCAGGTGGACGGGATCGGCGGCGTCTCTGGCCGCGGCCCGCTCGAGGAGGCGCGCCCGGTCGCCGCGGACCATCTTCAGGACCTCGGGAGCATGGGCGGCGACGGATTCGAGGAAGGCCCTCAATCCTTGATACTGCCAAGCCGTTCGGGCGCTGAGCGTCTCCAGGTCGTGGCGCGAGGCGCCTTCCTGGATGAACGACAGCGTCTCGAAGATGCCCAGGCTGTTCCGGCCGTCGTTGAGGTCCGTCGTCGAGTAGCGCTTCATCTCTTCGCGGGGACCGGACGGGCCGCGCTCGTAGGCCGCGCCCGACGACGTGTCCACGCCGAGGTCCTCGGTGACCAGGTATTCATGAAAAGCGATCCGCCTTTTGGCCAGGCTTTTCTCGACCTCGGCCAGGAGGACGCCGCGCGAGAAGTCCTGGAGGTCGCGGCCGATGTTGACGTTCGAAACGCAGCCGATCGAGACACGGTAATAGTCGTCGCCTTTCTCGTGGACATCGATGGTGGCCTCGGGCATGAAGTCCCTGAAGACGCGGTGGATGGCCCGCACGCCCTCGGCCTCGACCTTGACGTGGTCGCGGTTCATATCGAGGTCGAGCTCGTTCACGCGGACGTTCATGGCGTTGCCGTAGGGGTTCGTCTGGGGAATGGCCAGGACGTTCACCTTGTCGAGGAGGGGCCGGAGGTCGCCGACGGCCGCGTCGCGGATGATCTGGAGAACGGCCTCTTTGGCCGACTGTTCGTTGCCGTGCTGGGCGGCGGTGAAAAGGATTGTGGGCTTCGACCGGTCGAGCGTCTCCGGCGTCGCCGCCCCGTTCCTGCTGATGAGGACGAGAAAGATGTCCCGGGCGCCGGTGGCATCGGTCGGCAGCGTCCGGCCAACGATCGAGACGGCAACCTCCTTGGACGCGATATCGAGCGCGCTCAGGAACGAGGCGATGGCCTCGTTCTGGGAATACTGCGCGTAGCCCGCTTCCTCCGCCGGCGTTTTCAGCTGGGCCAGCCCCGCCAGGCGGGACGGCCCCTCTTCACGAGGGGTCTGTCCTTCGAGCGCCGAGGGCCCCATGATCGTCTCGGGCCCTTTCTTCTCCGCCGGCTCGGCCGCCGCGGCCTTCTCGCACTTGAGCGCGACATCCTTGATTTGGCCGGCCCGCAGGACCTTGAACTTGACCTCGCCGCCGCAGCGGAGCTTGGCCAGCTCCAGCCTCAGCTCGTTGATGTCGCTGTAGGCCTTGCCGTCGACCGAGAGGATGATGTCGCCCTTGTCGAAATCGGCCCGGCTGGCCGCGCCCTCTGTCGGCTTGGCGTCCACGACCAGGTTCTCGAGGTTTTCGACCTTCTTGAGGCCGAGGCCGATCGTCGGGAAGGCCGGCTTGGCCTGCTCGGCCAGGCCGAAGACATAGTCCCCGATAGCCCTCGAGACCGGAAGAGTCTTTTTCGCGGCCGGCACCTCGACGGCGATGACCGTCTTGAAGGGCAGCTTCGACATCTCATAGGCCCGGCGGTTGAGCCCGAGGTTGTAGAGCAGGTGACCCGAGCCGACGCAGACGACGACGCGCCGCCCCTCGGCTTGGGCCGCCCGGACGGCGTTCGCCCCCATGACTTCATCCCAGGCCGACTGGGACCGGTAGAGCCCTTCGAAGACCTGGTCGAGGCCCGGGCCCGTCATGGCGTGCGGCATATCGGCGGATTCGAAGACCGTCCGGATGAGCGTCCGGTGGTCCTGGTTCGTTGTGTCGGGCTGCCCGGGGAAATAGGCCTTTTCCTCGTCCGTCAGGGCGTCCCAGCCCCTCATGCGGATCTTGGTGATGACCTCGCGCGGCGCGTTCAACGCGTAGATCGGGAGCCGGTGCTCGCGGGCGAAGTCGAAGATCTTCTCGTAGAACCCGAAATTGAAGTTCCAGGTGACGTACCAGCGGACCTCGCGGAGGAACTCCTCTTTCGTCAGGATCCCCTCGGTCCACTTGTTGAGCGCCTCCTGGAGGGTCACCGGCACCATCTCCAGGCCGATGGCCAAGTGCTTGTCCCTGGCGTAGAGCGCCCGGATGACCTGGTACTCGATCTCGTGCATGGGCATCGAATTGTGGGTCTCGCCAACATGGACGATCCGCGCCGCCATCATCTCGTCGATCATCCGTTCGAATGCGACGGGACGACCCGTGCGGCCTGAGAGGACGTCGCCGGGGCCGATCTCCATGACCTTGTCCTTGAGCGCGGGGTCGCCGATCTTGAGCGTCAGAGTCAGATCGGGTTTGGCGGCGGCGGGAGCGCCGGCCGCCGCCTGGGTCTGCGCCTGGCCGCCGGGCATCGTCTGCGGCTGGGCCGCCGCGGCCACGGCTCCGGCCAGGCAAATCGCGACGAAGGCAAGAAGAGTGGCGCGTCTTTGGGGATTCATGAGGGCCTCCATCCAGGGATTCGCGCGTATCATACCTTCCGCCTTTCGGGCCTGTCAACGCGCGGCAAGACGGGTGGGCGACGAGGCCCTTGGTGTTATTGCGGGGAGACCCGGATCAATCTTCTTCTTCGGGCCGGACCCGGCCTTCCTTGACCGCCTCGGCGATGATCTTCAGCTGGATGTGCGAGGGCGCTTCCTCGTAGTGGTCGAACTCCATCAGGAAGGAGCCGCGGCCGCCGGTGATCGAGGTCAGGGTCGGCTCGAAGTCGAGCATTTCCGACATCGGCACCTGGGCCTTGAGGACGCGCATCGTCCCCTTCGGCTCCATGCCCTGGACCTTGCCGCGCCGGCCGTTGAGATTGCCCATGATGTCGCCCATGTAGGCCTCGGGCGTGTAGATCTCGACATTCATGACCGGCTCGAGGAGCGTCGGCTTGGCCTCGCGGATGCCTTTTTTATAGGCCTTGTTGGCCGCGATCTTGAAGGCGATGTCCGACGAGTCGACATCGTGGTAGGAGCCGTCGTAGAGGATGGCCTTGAAGTCGACCGTCGGGTAGCCGGCGAGCACCCCCTTCTTGCGGGCCTCCTGGAGGCCCTTCTCGACCGAGGGAATGAAGTTGCGCGGGATGGCCCCGCCGAAGATCTTGTCATCGAACTCGAAGTCCTTGCCGCGCGGCAGGGGCTCGAATTTGATCCAGACGTCGCCGAACTGGCCGCGGCCTCCGGTCTGCTTCTTGTGGCGGCCCTGGACGTCGGACCGGCCCTTGATCGTCTCCAGGTAGGAGATCTTGGGCGGCTTGAGGTCGACGTCGACGTTGTAGCGCTTCTTCAGCCGCTCGGTGATGATGCGGACGTGGAGCTCGCCGTTGCCGGAGATGAGGAGCTGGGAGGTGTTCGGGTCGCGCTCGATGCGGACCGTCGGGTCTTCCTCGATGATGCGGTGGGTGGCCTGGGAGATGCGGTCCTCGTCGGCCCGCGTCTTGGGCTCGATGGCAAAGGAGATCGACGGCAGGGGAAACTTGATCGGGGCGAAAGTGATGCCCGAGCCCTTGGCGCTCAGCGTGTCGCCGGTCGCGGTGACCTTGAGCTTGGCCGTGGCCACGATGTCGCCCGCCTTGGCCTGCCCGGCTGCGACCTGCTCCTTGCCCTGGAGGAAGAAGAGTCCGCCGAACTTCTCGTCGGTATCGCGGGTGGCGTTGGTGACCGTGCCGTCGGGGTTGGTCCGGCCCGAGAAGACGCGCATCAGGGAAATGCGTCCCGTGTACGGATCGGAGATCGTCTTGAACACGATGGCCGCGAAGGGGGCGTCGGGCGACGGCGGGACGCTTTTCTCCTCGCCCTTGATCATGGCCTTGACGGGACCGACGTCGACCGGCGACGGCAGGTAGGCGATGAGGCCGTCGAGCAGCGTCTGGGCGCCGATGTTGGCCAGCCCCGAGGCCGCGAAGACGGGGAAGATCTGGCCGCGGAGGATGCTTTTCTTGAGGCCGGCCCGGAACTCTTCGGGGGCGAGCGCGCCGGTCTCGAAATACTTCTCCATGAGCTTCTCGTCGGACTCGGCGACCATCTCGATGAGGTCCTTGTGCCGTTGGTCGACCTCCTCGGCCATGCCGGCGGGCACGGGGCCCTCGCTCATCTTGCCGCTCTCGTCCTTCTCGAAAACGTAGGCCTTTTTTTCGACGACATCGACGACGCCGGAGAAGTTCTTCTCCTCGCCGATCGGCAGCTCCACGGGGACCGCCTGGCGGCCGAAGAACTCGCGGACCGACTCCAGGGCCCGGGCGAAGCTGGCGTTCTCGCGGTCCATCTTGTTGATGACGAAGACGCGGGGCAGGCCGCGCTCCTCGAGCATCTCCCAGACCTTTTCCGTCCCGACCTCGACGCCGGCCACGGCGTCGATGAAGACGGCCGCGCCGTCGACCGCCCGGAGGGCGGCCCGGGTGTCCCAGAGGAAGTTGCTGTAGCCGGGCGTGTCGATGATATTGATCTTGTGGTCGTGCCATTCACAGAAGCAGGGGGCGGCGTTGATCGAGATCTTGCGCTCGATCTCATCGGGGTCGTAGTCGGTGACGGTGTTGCCCTTGTCGACCTTGGTCAGGCGGCTGGTCGCCCCGGCGTCGAAGAGGATCGAGGCCGCGAGCGAAGTCTTCCCGGACGAGCCATGCCCGACGAAGGCGATATTTCTGATTGTGTCGACGGTATAGTCTTTCATCCTCGAGCCTCCTGGGATTCTCGGAAGAACAGAAGGGCCATTCTACCCAAAATCGGGCGTTTCCTCAAGCGGAAAAACCTCGTCCCTGCGGTGGGCCGCCTGAGGCATCTCGAGGGCCGGCCTCTCCCTCCTGGGAAAGTTTGAAGACGCCGGTCCGCGCGCCGGATTCGGCGCCAAAACAACTCGCTCGGCGTGCGCTACGCCTCGCTCAAACACGTTTTGTCGGTTTCCCCTGAAACTGCCCTCACCCGGCGCGCGTCCCGGCTAAACTTTCCCAATGTCGGGTTCAGCCGTCCCTCTCGACGCTATTCCGGCGGCCTCAACCTTGTTCGAGATATTTTCTACGTGAAGAAATCCCTATTTCTCGGAGGGAATAGCCCCGTTCTCTTGGGGGGGTCACTGACCTAAAGACAATTCGCGGGCGATGATCTCCTCGAGGTCGGGCGGCAGGGGCGAGGCGAAGGTCAGGCGCTCTTCGGTCGCCGGGTGGAGGAAGGACAGGGTGTGGGCGTGGAGGAAGGTGCGCGGGAACTCGCGCGGCTCGTGCTTGCGCCCGTAGACCGGGTCGCCGACGACCGGGTGCCCGGCCGCGGCCAGGTGGACCCGGATCTGATGGGTCCGTCCCGTGACCGGCTTGACCTCGAGCAGGGTCGTGTCCTTGAACGTCCGCTGGACCTGGAAGAAGGTCTCGGCCTTCTTGGGGCTGCGGGCCCTGATGGAGATCCGCGAGCCTTCCTTGGGATGGCGGCCGAGGGGCCAGCTGAGCTTGCCCCCGGTATCCGACATCCGGCCCCAAACCATGGCCAGGTAGGTCTTCCAGACGACCCGGGTCTTGAACTGGTCGTGGAGAGACGCGAAGGCCCTGGCCGAGCGCGCGACGACCATCACCCCCGAGGTGTCCTGGTCGAGCCGGTGGACGATGCCCGGCCGATGCTCGTTGCCGACGATGGCGATCTCGGGAAAGTGGAAGAGCAGGGCGTTGACCAGCGTCCCCGACGGATGGCCCGGCCCGGGGTGGACGACGAGGCGCGGCGGCTTGTCGATGACGATGACGTCGGCGTCCATAAAGATGATCTTGATGGGGATGCACTGCGGGATGAGCGCCTGTTCGGGCCCGGGGATCTCGTACTCGACGTGGATGCGGTCGCCGGGCTTCAGCTTGTAGCCCGCCTTGCGCGCGAACGAGCCGACCCGCACCCCCCCCGCGTCGATGACCTTGCGGACCTGGGCCCGGCTCAGGCCTTCGATCTTATCGGCGAGAAAGACATCGAGCCGGATGCGCTCCCCGGCTTCGGCCTCGACGACCAGATCAGCTTTCGGCACGTTTGCGCCGCCTCAGGACGACGAGCAGGACGGCCCCGGCGATGAGCCCCAGCAGGCAGAACAGCTGCGGCAGGGTCAGGCTGGAGAAGGGGGATGCGCCGCGGATGAAGTAGACCTTGTCCGCATGGTCGCCCCGGAAATATTCGGTGAAGAAGCGGATGACCGAGTAGTTGATGATGTAGAAGGAGAAGACCTGGCCGTCGAACTTCTTCTTCTTCAGGATGACGAAGAGCACCGCAAAATTGAGAAAATTGAGGATGGCCTCGTAGAGCTGGACGGGATGGAGGGGCGTGTCGAGGCGGACGCCGGTCAGCTGGCCGGCGTACCTGTTCCTGAAGATCACGGCCCAGGGCGCGGCGCACTCGCTGCCGTAGCAGCAGCCGGCGCTGAAGCAGCCGATCCGGCCGAAGCCGTGGCCCATGGCCAGGGCCGGCGCGATGAGGTCGGCGGTCGGCCAGGTCGGGATCTTCTTGCGGTGGAAATAATACAGCGCGAAGATGACGCCGAACGTCAGCCCGCCCTGGAAGACGCCTCCCGACCGGGCCAGTGAGAACAGCTCCTTGGGATAGGAGATGTAGTAGGAGATGCTGCTGACGAACAGGATGAGCTTGGCCCCGATGAGCGAGACGATGATCGTGTAGAAGGCGGCGTCCATGATCTTGTTGGCATCCATCCCGGCTTTCTTGGCCTGGTGGTAGATGAACCAGAGGCCCAGCGCGACCCCCACGGCCATCATGAAGCCGTAGGTGTGGATTGTTATCGGACCGATCTTCAAGAGGATGGGGAACATTCGGGTTTTCTCCTGAGAAGGGTGACCAGCATCAGGCAGGCGCCGATGGTGATGCAGGAATCGGCCACGTTGAAGAAGGGCCAGTGGGCCTTGCCGATATAGAAATCGAGGAAATCGATGACATGGCCGCGGACGAGGCGGTCGAACTGGTTGCCGAGCGCCCCGGCCATGATCAGGGTCAGGGCGATCTTCATGAGCTTATCGTTCTCGGGCGTCTTGAAGAAAAAGTAGACGACCAGGGCCAGCGCGGCGAGCGAAGCCGCGGTCAGCAGGCCGAAGACGAGGGTGTTGTTCGTCTGCGAAAAGGTGCCGAAGATGGCGCCCTTGTTGTGGATGCGGGTGATGTTGAAGAAGCCGCGGATGACGGGGACCGACTGGTAGAGGTCGACCCCGCGGGCGACGATGGCCTTCGTCACCTGGTCGATGACGACGAGCGCGGCCGCGACGAGGAAGTAGGGCGCGTTCTTTGTCATGTCCGGCCCGCCTTGACGGCCTTCTCGCAGCGAGCGCAGAAGGTCGGGCAGTCCGCGCTCGTGCCGACGGTGGTCGAGTAATTCCAGCAGCGCTCGCACTTGGCGCCCTCGGCCTTGACGACCTCGATCACGAGCTCCGCGCCGGCGCTCCGCTCGATCTCGACCTGGGAGACGATGAGCAGGGCGGCCAGGTCCGGCCTGGCGCGACTCGAGGAAGGCGGCGTCGGCGGCCGGGGCCTTGAGGGTCACCCGGGCCTCGAGCGAATTGCCGATGAGCTTCGATTCGCGGGCCTTCTCGAGCTCCTTGAGCGCCTTCTCCCGGACCGCCAGGAGCCGTTCCATGTCCGGGGTGAAGCCGTCCGGGACCGACTTGAGCCAGTCGGAGGCCTCGGGGAACTCGCCCAGATGGACCGACGCGTCCTTGCCTTCGAAGGCCGGGACGTGGGCCCAGGCCTCGTCGGCCGTGAACGACAGGATGGGGGCCATGAGGAGGAGCGAGTCGCGGAGGATCGTGAACATGGCCGTTTGGGCCGAGCGCCGCTCGAGAGAAGCCCTGGCCGAGCAATAAGCCCGGTCCTTGACCACGTCGAGGTAGAAAGCGCTCAGGTCGACGGTAAAGAAATCGAGGATGTCATGGAGGATCGGGTGAAACTCGTAATCCTCGTAGGCCTTGACGACGCGGGCGCGGACCTGCTCGAAGCGGTGGAGGATCCAGCGGTCGAGATCGAGAAGGCGGGACTCGGCCACCGTGTCCCGGGACGGCACGAAGTCGGAGACGTTGCCGAGGAGGAAGCGCCAGGTGTTGCGGATCTTGCGGTAGGCTTCGACGACCCGCTGCTCGATCTCCGTGCCGAAGCGGGCGTCCTCCCTATAGTTGAGCATGGCCGCCCAGAGCCGGACGATCTCGGCGCCGTTGCGCTTGACGATCTCGCCGGGCTCGATGACATTGCCCATCGACTTGGACATGGCCCGGCCCTGGTCATCGAGGATGAAGCCGTGGGTGATGCAGGTCCGGAAAGGGCTCCCGCCCTTGACCCCGACGCCGATGAGGAGCGAGCTGTTGAACCAGCCGCGGTGCTGGTCGTGGCCCTCAATGTAGACGTCGGACGGCCAGGAGTGGCCGGGCTCGCGCTCGAGGACGTTCTGCGAGGAGCCGGACTCGAACCAGACGTCGAGGATGTTGAATTCCTTTTCGAACTCCTTCCCGCCGCAGGCGGCGCAGGAGGCGCCGGGCGGGACGAGCGAGGCCGCGTCCCTGACGAACCAGGCGTTGGAGCCCTCGGCGGCGAAGATCTTGGCGACGTGGCGGCAGACCTCGGCGCTGGCCAGCGGGACGCCGCAGGCCTGGCACTTGAAGGCCGGGATGGGCACGCCCCAAGAGCGCTGGCGCGAGATGCACCAGTCGGGCCGGCCGGCGACCATGCCGTCGATCCGTTCCTTGCCCCACTCGGGGATCCAGCAGACGCGATCGATGGCTTGGCGGGCCTTGCTTCGGAGTCCGCCCTTCTCCATGGAGATGAACCACTGCTCGGTGGCCCGGAAGATGACCGGGTTCTTGCAGCGCCAGCAATGGGGATAGGAATGCGTGATCTGGGTCTCTTTGAGGAGCGAGCCGTCCCGCTTCATGTCGGCGGTGATCTGGGCGTTGGCCTCGAACACCTGGAGCCCGGCGTAGCGCGGGACGTCCGGCGTGAACCGGCCATCGTCGTCGACGGGGGTGTAGATGTCGATGCCGTAGGCGACGCCCGTCAGGTAGTCGTCGTGGCCGTGGCCCGGGGCCGTGTGGACGCAGCCCGTCCCGTCGTCGAGCGTGACGTATTCGGCCAGGACGAAGAGCGAGTCGCGGTCGATGAACGGGTGGCGGGCCTTGAAGCCTTCGAGCTCCCGGCCCGGAAACGTGGCCAGGATCTTGGGCGCGGGCCAGCCGAGCTCCTCGGCGACGACCGGAAGAAGCCGCTTGGCCATGATGTAGACGTCGCCCTCGACCTCGGCCGCGGCGTACTCGTATTCGGGGTGGAAGGCGATGGCCATGTTGGCCGGGAGGGTCCATGGGGTCGTCGTCCAGATGACGACGTAGACGCGGCGGCCGGCCAGGGCCGGGAACTTGGCCCCGAGGTCGGAGACGACCTGGAAGCGGACGTAGATCGAGGGGGACGTCTTGTCCTTGTATTCGATCTCGGCCTCGGCCAGGGCGGTCCGGTCATGGATGCACCAGTGGACGGGCCTCTTCCCCTTATAGACCTCGCCGTGTTCGAAAAAGGCGCCCAGGTACTCGAGGACCTTGGCCTCGTAGGCCGGATGCATGGTCAGATAAGGGGTCTCCCAGGCGCCGAGGATCCCCAGCCGCTTGAACTCATTGCGCTGGATGTCGATGAACTTCTCGGCGTATTTACGGCATTCATCCCGGACGGCCATGACGGGCATGTCCTTCTTCTTCCCACCGAGCTGCTTGTCGACATGGATCTCGATGGGCAGGCCGTGGCAGTCCCAGCCGGGGACGTAGGGAGCATAGTAGCCCAGCATGGATCGCGATTTGACGATGAAATCCTTGAGGATCTTGTTGAGGGAGGTCCCCAGATGGATGTGGCCGTTGGCATAGGGCGGGCCGTCGTGAAGGATGAAGGGCGTGCGCCGGGCGGCGGCCCGTTTTTCGAGGATCTTCTCGTAAAGGCGGCCGGCTTCCCATTTTTGGATGGTCTCCGGCTCCTTCTGGGCCAGGGAGGCCTTCATGGCGAAGGCCGTCTGCGGCAGGTTGAGCGTCGCCTTCACATCGGACTTTTCGGCCATCGGAGTCTCCGTTCAGGTAAATACAAGGCGCCATTATAGAACAAGTCGGCCCATGCCGCTACTGCCCCGTTACTCCCAAGGCGGCGGAGGACCGGCTCGGACGCCAGCCTCTCCCTCCTGGGAAAGTTTGAAGACGCCGGCCAGTGCGCCGGCCTCGGCGCCAAAACAACTCGCTCGGCGTGCGCTACGCCTCGCTCAAACACGTTTTGGCGGTTTCCCCTGAAACTGCCCTCGGCCGTCACTCTGTCCGGCTAAACTTTCCCAATGTCGGGTTCGGCTGCCCTCCTCGCCGCTCTTGTGCCGCCTCCGTACGCTCCGGGCCAGGTGACGGCATCGCCCTTCGCAAGCAGCAAGAGCGGATGGGAGCGAGGAGGGAATGGAAGGGGGGACGTACCTTTGTACGTGTCCCCGCAATCCTATTTCTTTATGAAGTGGGCGCCGCGGGAGACCGGGTTGGCAAGGGCCGCCCGGGTGATCATCAGGGCGACGAGGATGCCGTGGCGGAGGCCGACCAGGGCCGGCTCGATGCGGGCCGCCTGGTAGAACCTCTCGATGCGGTGGCTGAGGTATTCGAGGTCGGCCTTGGCCCGGTCCAGGCGCTTGCGCGTCCGGATGACGCCGGCATAGTTCCACATCGTCGAGCGGATCGTCAGCCAATCCTGGTTGACCAGGGCCGGATCGACGGCCTCTTCTTTTTTCGGATGATACCAACGATGAATCTCCGAGGCCTTGTAGGGCCGCGCGTCGTCGAACCGCACCGCGATATCGCGGGCGGCACGCGTTCCCCAGACGAGCCCTTCGAGGAGCGATGTCGACGCCAGCCGGTTGGCGCCGTGGACGCCCGTGCAGGCGACCTCGCCGGCGGCGTAGAGCCCGGCGAGCGACGTCCGTCCCCAGCCGTCCGCGAGGACGCCGCCGCAGCAGTAGTGGGCGGCCGGGACGACAGGGATGGGCGAACGGGTGATATCGATGCCGTCCTCGAGGCAGGTCCGGCTGATCGTCGGAAACCGCTTCCGGATCGTCTCCGGCTTGGCGTACGAGGCGAGATCGAGAAGAACATAATCGGTGTTCGTGATGATCATTTGCTCGTAGATCGCCCTCGAGACCTCGTCACGCGGCGCCAGGTCGCGCTGCGGCGAGTACTTCTCCATGAAGGTCTTGCCGTCCCTCGTCTTGAGCCGGGCGCCTTCGCCTCGGACGGCTTCGGAGATCAGGAACCCGTCGCCGTTCTCGCGCATGAAGACGGTCGGGTGGAACTGGATATACTCCATGTTGCCGATCCGGGCGCCGGCCCGCAAGGCCATGGCATAGCCGGAGCCGTCGGCCCCGGGCGGGTTGCACGTGTGGAGGAAGACGGAGCCGCAGCCGCCCGTGGCCAGGATGGTGAACGGGGCGAAGACCCGTCCGACCTCGCCCGTGGCGTTGTTGAGGACGTAGGCGCCGATCGCCTGCGGCTCGCGATAATAAGCGACCGGGTTCTTCGAGTGGTGGGGAACGGTCAGGAGGTCCACGGCCGTGTGGCCAGTGAGAAGCGTTACGCGGGGGTTCTTCTTGAGGGCGCGGAGGAAGCGCTCCTCGATCGTCCGGCCGGTCGCGTCCTCGACGTGGAGGATGCGGCGGCGCGAGTGGCCCCCTTCGAGGGCATAGTCGAGCGAATCGGGCGAGCTCCGGGTGAAGGGGATCTTGAGCTTGTCGATGAGCGTTTCCTGGACGAGACGGGGTCCGTCCGCGACCAGGATATCGACCGCCGCCGGATCGCCGACGCTGTCGCCGGCCTCGAGGATGTCCCGCTTGAGGAGCTCGGGCTGGTCGTCCGGGGCGAAGGAGACGATGCCGCCCTGGGCGTAGAAGGTGTTGGATTCCTCGGCCCGGGCGTCCTTGTTGATGATGACGACATCGAGCCCGGCGTCGGCGGCCTCGAGCGCCGCGGAAGCGCCGGCGATGCCGCAGCCGATGATCAGGATGTCGGCCCGGATGTCACGTGTGCTCATGAGGACCTCAGCGGACGAAATCCATGCTGATGTCGACGGCCTTGGCCGAATGGGTCAAGGCGCCGACGGAGATGAAATCGACGCCCGTCTCGGCGACGGCCCGGACGCGGTCGAGGGTCATGTTGCCCGAGGCTTCGAGAGGGACGCGGCCATGGGCCAGGGCGACCGCCTGGTTCATCGTCTCGATGGGCATGTTGTCGAGCATGATCATGTCGGCGCCCGCGGCCAGGGCTTCGCGGACCTGGAGCAGGCTCCCCGCTTCGACCTCGATGCGGATGCCGGGGCGGATCCTGGAGCGGGCCCGGCGGACGGCCTCGCCAACGCTCCCGACGAAGCGCAGGTGATTGTCCTTGATCAAGACCATGTCGGACAGGCTGATGCGGTGGTTGGTGCCGCCCCCGGTCCGCACGGCGTATTTCTCGAGGAGGCGCAGGCCGGGCGTCGTCTTGCGGGTATCGAGGATTCGTGTCTTGGTGCCGGCGAGGGCGTCGACGAACCGGCGCGTGGCCGTAGCGACGCCGCAAAGGTGCTGGAGGAAGTTGAGAGCGGTCCGCTCGCCTTTGAGCAGGGCGATCGTCGGCCCCTTGACGCGGGCCAGCTTGTCGCCTTGGTGGAAGGCGGCGCCGTCGCGGAACCGCTCGATGAAGATGACCGAGGGGTCGATCTTGGCGAAAACCCGTGAGGCGACATCGAGGCCGGCCAGGACCCCGTCCTCCTTGGCCAGAAAGAAGGCCTCCGAACGGGCGTCCGCCGGGATGGTGCTCTCGGAGGTGACGTCGCCCTCGGGCATGTCCTCGCGGAGCGCGGCGTCGATAGCCACGTCTATCGCTTGCTTAAGGTCCTCTGTTCCCATGGTTGCGTAAATTATAGACCTATGGCCTGTTAGCCGTCAATCGGCCTGGGGGGGACATGGGGACACAGACCTTCGGTACATGTCCCCTCGGGTTTCCCCAGTTTGCCTCGACCGCCCGATTGTGCCATCATTGCGGGACCGTGGAAAAACAGAAACGTCCCCATCTTAAAGAGTCCGGGGCCCCCCTCCCCTACGTCGATCATTTCGGCCTGTCCGCGGCCGACCTGCGCGAGGTCCTCGGCGTCGCCCTGTCGAGCGGCGGCGAGTTCGCCGAGATCTTCATGGAGCACCGGACCTACGACTTCATCAACATGGAGGAGGACATCATCAAGGAGACGGCCGAGGCCGTCAGCTTGGGGATGGGCATCCGCGTCCTCCGCGGCGACCGGACAGGTTTCGGCTACACGAACGACTTCTCCATGGACAAGGTCAAGAAGACGGCCCGGACGGCCGCGGCCATCGCCCGGGGCAAGGCGGCCCTGCCCCTTCCGCCGCCGCTCCGCGACCGGACCCGGTCGACGAGCCGCTACATCGTCCGGCGCCCCGTCCACGAAGCCTCCCTGCGCGAGAAGATCAAGCTCGTCCGCGAGGCCTACGACGCGGCCAAGTCCCAGGACCCGCGCATCGTCAAGGTCAAGGCCCATTATTCGGATTCCCTGGTCCACGTCTGCATCGCCAACTCCGAAGGCCTTCTCGTCCGCGACACGCGGCCCATGGTCAAGCTCGTCTGCGCCGCCATCTCCGAGGACGGCGGCAAGCGCGAATCGGGCTACTGGGGAGGCGGCGGGCGAGTCGGCATGGAGTTCTTCCGCGACGTCCTGCCTCCCCGCGAGATCGGCCGCGAGGCGGCCCGCGAAGCGCTGCTCCTGCTCGAGGCCGTCGACGCCCCGGCCGGCGAGATGCCCATCGTCCTCGCGCCGGGCCACAGCGGCGTCCTTATCCACGAGGCCGTCGGCCACCTGCTCGAAGCCGACTTCAACCGCAAAAGGACCTCCATCTTCTGGAACAAAATGGGCCGGCGGGTCGGTTCCGAGCTGGTCACGATCTTCGACGACCCGACCATCCCGTCGTCCCGTGGCTCTTACAACATCGACGACGAGGGCACGGCGCCGAAGCGGACCCTGCTCATCGAGAAGGGCGTCGTGCGCGGGCTGCTCCAGGACAAGCTCTCGTCGCGGCTCATGGGCGGCGCGCCGCTCACGGGCACGGCCGGCGCCAGGATTACAGCCACTGGCCCATCCCGCGGATGTCCAACACCTACATCGGGCCTGGCCTCGACGCGCCCGAGGACATCCTGCGTTCGGTCCAGAAGGGTTTTTACGTCGCCAGCCTTTCGGGCGGCCAGGTCGAGGATTCGGGCAAGTTCACCTTCTCCGTGAGCCTCGGCTACCTCATCGAGCACGGCAGGCTCACGGCCCCGGTCAAGCAGGCGACGCTCATCGGCACGAACATCGACATCCTGCAGAAGCTCGACCGGGTCGGCAGCGATCTCGCCTTCGGGCTCCAGACAGGGACCTGCAGCAAGGACGGCCAGGACGTCCCGGTCAACGACGGCTGCCCGACGCTCCGGATCGCCAAGATGACGGTCGGAGGCCGGTCATGAAGAGGCGGGATGTCTCGAAGCCGGCGCCGGCCCTCCGCGACCTGGCCGCGGAGCTGGTCGAGTACGCCCGCAAGTGCGGCGCCGAAGAAGCCGAGGTCTCCGTCGTCGACGGCAACGAGTTCAATGTCGACGTCCGCAAGGGCCGCATCGAGACGCTCGTCGAGGCCGACTCGCGGTCGGCCGGGGTGCGGGTCATCAAGGACAAGAAGACGGCCTACGCCAGCTCGTCCGATCTCGAGATGGGCACCCTGCGCCGTCTCGTCCGCAACGCGGTGCGCCGGGCCGAGCTCGGCAACCCCGACGAGTTCGCCGGGCTGGCCCCGCTCGCGAAGGGGCGGGTGGACGCCGCCGCGCTCGATCTCTACGACCCGGCCATCGCCGGGCTCGACTCCAAGACGAAGATCGCCCTGGCCCGCGAGACCGAACGGCTCGCCCTCCGGGACAAGCGCATCACCAACTCCTACGGCGCGAGCTTCGGCTCGAACGAGATCCGCTCGGTCCTGGCCCTGACGAACGGCTTCGTCGGCGAGTACGAGCAGACCTACTGCGGCTTGGGCGTCGGCCTCCAGGCCGGCGACACGGACCACCGGGTCGAGGACTCCTGGTCCTCGTCGAAGCGCCACTTCAAGGACCTCGAGACGCCCGCCGAGATCGCCCGCAAGGCCGTCGAACGCACGGTCCGACAGCTCAACCCGCGCAAGATCCGGACACAGAACGTGCCCGTCATCTTCGATCAGACCCAGACGGCCTGGCTCCTGGGCTTCCTCTTCGGCTGCATCGCCGGGACGGCGGTCTATCAAAAGGCCACCTTCCTCGAGGGCAAGCTCGGCCAGAGGATCGGGAACGACCGCATCACGGTGATCGACGACGCGCTCATGCGGGGCGCGCTCGGCTCGCACCCCTTCGATTCGGACGGCCTGCCCTGCCGGCGGACCGTGGTCGTCGAGAAGGGCATGCTCCGGAGCTACCTCTGCAATTACTACTCGGCCCGCAAGCTGGGGCTCGAATCGACGGGGAGCGCTGACGGAGGCGGCGTCGGGCCGGGCAATTTCTATCTCGAGCCGGGCCCCGGGGCCCTCTCGCCGCGGGACATCATCGCCGGGACAAAGAAGGGGCTGCTGCTCATCCGGACGCTCGGCCACGGTCTCAATTCCGTGACCGGCGACATCTCGCGCGGCGCTTTCGGCCTGTGGATCGAGGACGGCGAGATCGCCTATCCGGTCACCGAGGCCACGATCTCGGGCAACCTCGGCCGCATCCTCGAGACGATCGAAGCCGTCGGGACCGACCTCGAGTTCCTTGGTCCGGTCGTCGGCCCGACGATCAAAGTCGCCGAGATGACCGTCGGCGGCGAATAAATCGGGGACACAATACCCTGTCCCCGTATTCCCGACCCCCCGCGTCCCCGGGAAATTGGGGAATAGGTATTGTGTCCCCCATTTAATCAGACTCTAAAATTGCGGCGCATGCGGCTGCCGGCCATGCTCCCCGGGTCCTGGGCCGATTCGGCCTCGTCGATGCCGAAGAAGGCCATGTGGACGACCTTGTCGTTGAAGGCCAACGCGGAGCCGACGATCCCGGCTCCGGCGTAGCGGTAGGACCAGCCGAGGCCGACCGACTCGTATTTCTTCTCGTCGCTCGCCGCGGCCCGCTTCAGGAACTCCCGGCCCCCCTCGGCGGTCGGGACGGCCTGCGCCTTCGCGTCGCCGCCCTTGCCCCGGCCCCTCTTGCGCCGCTCCGTGAGGAGCATCGCCTCCATAGCATAGCTCTTGATGAGCTTCGGGAAGAGCATCACAAAAGCGGCGTCCCTCGAGACGAAGTCCATGCCGACGGGCCTGCCGTCGACGAAAACGAGGATCCCCTTCTGGCCCTCGGCAAGTCTGAAAGTCTTCAGATAGCCCTCGAGGTCGGCGCCCTTGGCCTCATAGACGTCGCGCATGGCCCCGGTCCTCTCGGGCACTGCCATGGCGCAGTGGAGTTCGGCGACCTTGTCCCAGATCTCGCCCTGGTCCGACCGGAACTGCTGCTCCGACCTCAGGCTCTCGCTCACGCGGCGGATATTGACCGCGCGCATCTCCCGGTGCATGACATTCCCGGATTCCTTGAACTCTCTCTCTTCATAGTGCCACCGGCCGTGCTCGACGCAGCTGACCGGGACCTTGGTCGAGGATTTCGGCGCGACCAGGATCGTCGTGTTGAGGATGCGGTTCTGCTTGGCGCCCCGCAGCTCCTCGCCGTCGAGGAGCAGGACCGGCACTTCGCCCTTGTTGGCGACCATGAGCTCGGGCACCGAGCCGCCCTCGCTGACTTCGGTCACCGCAAAGACGCCCCTTTCGATCGCCTCACGGAGCGTGATGTACTCCGGGCCGCCGTTCTCCGGCCTCAGGAGCTCGAAGACGGTCATGTTCTCGAAGCTCATCCCCGCGCCCAGCTCCATCCCGATAAGATGATTTTCGACAGACTTGTCCATTCGTGTTTTTCCTTTCCTTTTTTAGTTTGCGACCAGAACGCCCAGCCGGCGAAGTGCGCCGCTAGGTGGTACCCGTTTCGAAGCTTCCCATCATCGACCTCCCTTGTCCTTGGCTCTTATCGTTAAAATATCTCTCCGATCTCTTTCTTGAGCGCCTCGGCCGTGAGACCGGCCAGCTCCGCGGCCCTGTCGACGTCGAGGATGTCGGAGGCGACGGCATAATGGAGCAGCCGCCGGAACCGCGTCGCCCGTTCCTTGCCCTCGTAGGCCACTGGCTCTCTGACGACCCAGCCCTTGGCCTTGATCGTTTCGCGGAACGACCGGAGCTGCCGGTCGCTCACGAATCCGAGCGTGTGGGCCCGGTACATGATCGCCTGAAGCGACACGCCGTACGTTTCCTTGATCTCGGCCAGGTCGCCAAAGGTCACTTTGCGCCGGGGCGGCGTGAAAACCTTTTCGAGCGCCGCTCTCGGCAGGAGGAAGGCCGCGCCGAAGGCATGGCATTCGCCCTCCGGGCTTTCCGCGCCGTCGAAATCGCAGAGGACGTGGCCAAGCTCATGGGCGGCCGTGAACCGGATCCGGTCGGCCGGACGCTCCATGCTCACGGCGACAAAGGGCACGTCTCCGTACCGGCCCGACAGGCCTTCGAACCCTTCGATGCCCCGCGTCTCGTAGATCTTGATGCCTTTCTCTTCGAGCAGACCGATCACATTGACGACCGGCCCGGAGCCGAGCTCCCACCGGTCGCGGACTCGGGCCGCCGCGGCTTCGACCTCTTCGCCGGTCCTGGTGGGGCGGCCCGCGATCGGGTTCTCGAACGCGGCCGGCATCCCCAGCACCGACTCGAGCTCGAGGTACTTCTGGAGATGGTCGGCGATGCGGTACTTGAGGGCCGATTCCGTCTTGGCCGCGAGCTTCTCCCCGGCCCGAAAGCGGATCTTGTCCAGCCCGCTCCCGGACTCCCAGTCCCGGACAAACCGCTCGCGCCGGGCCGAAAGGGCGGGAAAGCCCTCTTCCCTCAAGGACGACGATGCCTCGGCAGCCTTAGCCTTGCCCCCCTCGTCGACCCCCTTCTCTTCCATTTTTTGAAAATCGGTAACGATGAAGCCATAGCGATCGGCCGGCGCTTCTCCGGGTGTCTTCCGGATCAGCGTCTCTTCGCTTTCCCGCTGGAGCCGGCTGGAGATGCGGGTCCGCCTGAACAAGGGCCGTTCCATATTCTCCATGCGGAAGAGGGCCGGGCTCTCGTTGAGACGCGCTTCGTCGAGCTCCCGGTCGCCAGTTCGGAGCGGCGAGGCGCCCCAAGTGGCGATCTTGAGGACGTCGACGAGCTTGGCCAGCACCTCGGGCGAGGGCATCATCTGGCCTTGCTCGTACTTGCTGATGGCCTGCTTGGTGACCAGTCCGCCGAGCTTCGAGGCCAGATCCTCCATGCTCATCCCGGCCATTTTCCGGGCGGCCCTGAGGCGCGCCCCGAACGGCGTCTCCGGTAGGTTGCGGCCTCGTTGATGCGTCATCGGTCATCGCCTCAGGTTGACAATATAACATAACGAAAGCCGTTTGTCAACTCATATTTATGTGGATTTCCTGACCCTCATTATATCGTTTATTATCTTTTATTTATTGATCGCAAGCGGGCCACGTGCTTGCCCCTTGGATTTCAGCTGATTGGAGTCCGGACTTGGAGGGAAACCTATCGCCAGGCCCCCGGTCGACGCCCCTGAGGATGCCTAACGGCTCAGTGGGATCCCTTCGCGCTCCGGCCGCTTCGCCCGTTGCCTCGCCCCGAACCCTTGAGCTTGCCCAGTTGCGCCTTGGCTGTTTCGACGGCTTTCTTGATCTCGGCGTTGGCGGGGTCGAAATCCAGCAAGACGTCCCAGAGAGCGATCGCGCTCTCGAGATTTCCTTTTCTGTATTCCACAAGCCCGCCGTTGGTCAATCCCGACGAGCACGCGCGAAGCGCTTCGGTGAGCTCTTCCTTGCTCAACCCTCCGCCGGCCGCCTTCCCGGCGACCGCCTCGAACGACCCGAGATTCTTGAGCAGCAGCCCATTGACCTTCCCGGCCAACGCGTAATCCTTTGCGGCCAGGGCCTTGTCGCCGACGGCCCTGATCTCGCCGAGGCCCTTGGCGTAGCCGGCCCTCACCGTTTTGTCGCCGGGATAGTCCTTGAGCACGGCCTGATAGACGGTGAGGGCCTTGGCGTAATTGCCGGCCCCGACCTCCTGACGGAACTGACGCTCGCACACCGCCAAGCGGCACTTCCTCAAGCCGTCCTCGAGGTCGGTTCTCTTGAACGTGAGCCTCGGCGCGATCGCCGAGAAACCGTCCCAGCTGTCGAGGATGACCCGGTAAGCGCCCTGCGCCGACGTGAAGCTGCCCTTGCCCCGGGCTTCGTCCCCGGCCGCCTTGACCTCTTCGATCATCGCCGCATAGCCCGAAACGACCTTTCCGTTCGCCCGGTCCTTCTCGTAGAGCTTCTTATAGGGATCGAGCGCCTTCCCGTAATCCCCGGCGGCGAACGATCCCGCGGACTCCGCGGAAGCCTGTCTCAGGGCGACCTTCTTCGCCGAAGCGCACGCGACGACGCTCGTGCCCAAGAAAAATAGCGCGACGACTTTGATCAGCCACGCTCTGCTGCTGGTTCTGTTCATGAGGCCAACCTTTGTTCGGCCGCGACCGCCACGGTCGGGCCCTGCGTCTTGTGGAGTTCGAGGAAGACCCGGGCATATTCCGGGTGAAACTGCTTGCCGGCCG
The DNA here is from genome assembly GCA_963743205.1 of Candidatus Aminicenantota bacterium. Lineage (GTDB taxonomy): Bacteria > Acidobacteriota > Aminicenantia > Aminicenantales > Saccharicenantaceae > RBG-16-66-30. The sequence continues at coordinate 230,796 of CAVUOW010000004.1, read as the reverse complement.
ATTCCCTGATGATGTCCAGGGCGCGTTCCCTGCTCAGGGCCTCGCGATAGGGCCGATCGGACGTCATGGCGTCGTAGGCGTCGGCCAGCGAGATGATGGCCGCCTCGTCCGGGATCGAGTCCCGGCTCAGCCCGTCCGGATAGCCGCTGCCGTCATACCACTCGTGGTGGTACCGGACGGCCGGCATGTACTTGTAAAGCGACCGCGCCTTGCTCAGGATCTCGGCTCCGTACTCGGGATGGCGCCGCATCTCCTCGAACTCGCGCGGGTCGAGGCGCCCCTTCTTGTGCAGGATCGCGTCCGGGATCTTGATCTTGCCGACGTCGTGGAAGAGGCAGGCGATCTCGATCTCTTCGACCTTCTCAGCGCCCAGGCCGAGCTCCCGGGCGAGCCCGACGGCGTACTCGGCGACGCGCGTCGAGTGGCCCAGCGTGTAGTGGTCGCGCGCTTCGATGGCCGCGCCGAGGACCCGGACCGTCGAGATGTAGGCCTCTTCGAGCTCGTGGGCGTACTGGCCCAGCTTCTCCCGCTGGCCGGTGATGAGCTCGGTCATCTCGTTGAAGCTGGCCGTCAGCCGCCCGAGCTCGTCCTCGGCATAGACACGAAGGGGTTTGCTCCTCTGGCCTCGCTTGAGCTCCTCGACGCCCAAGGCCAGCTCTTTCACCGGCCGGGTCAGCCGCGACGAGACCCAGATGCTGCTGGCCACGCCGAGGATCAGGATCCCGGCGAAGACCGGAAGGACCTTGTTGCGGGCCTGGGTCTGCGCGGCCGCCAGGACGGACCAGTCGACGTCGAGAAGGACCGAGCCGAGGTCCTTCTCCATGAAGACGATCCGGCTCTCGACGGCGAAGGGTGCGTCACCGGTGGCGACGAGTCCGGCCGCGGGCGCGAGCATCGCCCCCGACCGCCCGGCTTCGCTGTGGACGACGATCGTCCGGTCGGGCCCGAGGATGGCGATCGAGGTGATGTCGGGGTTCGTTTCCTTGATCTTGAAGACGAGGTTGTCGAGGGCGAGCAGGTCCTTGAGGATGAGATTGTATCCGGCCGAAGAGGCGATGCTCCGGCTGAGCGACTCGGCCCTCTTGACGATCTCCCCCTTGACGTGATCGTTCAGGATGCGGGTGGTGATGACGTAGGAGACGCAGACCGTCGAGGCCAGAAGGAGAAGGACGTAGAGCGTGACCTTGGCCCGGATGTCATTCCAGGGCCTGAAGGCCCAGCCGCCGGGCGGACGGACCACGGCCGCAGTCTCGCGGCGATCTTCAGACACGTCCACGTGCATCGGCCTCTCCCGCGGATTAGGATAGGCCTCGGGCCAAGGTGAGTCATCCCTCGCCGCGATGAAATTCGGGGTGAGTCTGCCGGCGCGGCCCTCACCCCTCAGGGTTAGCTGGAAAATAGGGGGACACAATACTCTGACCCCAATTCCTGGCGGCTGGGCGGCTCGAAAATAATTGGTGAATTGGTATTGTGTCCCCCATTTTTGCTATCATCGCCGGAGTCCTCTAGCGCCGAAAGGAGTCTCCCATGAAACGAAACCCCTCGCTCTTCATTGCCTTGGCCATCTTCGCCGCCTGCGCGGCCTTTGCGACCCCCCTTGCGGCGCAATCGGCACCGTCCGCCGACAACCCGGTTGTCGCGGACAACGTCCCGACCTGGCTGCGTTACCCGGCCATCTCGCCGGACGGCCAGACGATCGTCTTCGCCTACAAGGGCGACCTTTATCGCGTCCCGTCCGACGGCGGCGTCGCCGTGCCTCTGACCATGCACGAGGCGCACGACTACATGCCCGTGTGGAGCCACGACGGGAAGTGGATCGCCTTTGCCAGCGACCGCTACGGCAACTTCGACGTCTTCGTCATGCCCGCCTCCGGCGGCGAGGCCCGGCGTCTGACCTTCCACTCGGCCTCCGAGCTGCCCTTCTCCTTCAGCCCCGACGATAAGGACGTCCTCTTCGGCGCCGCGCGCGCCGACACAGCGGAGAACCGGCTCTTCCCGACCGGCTCGCAGCCGGAGCTTTATAAGGTCCCGGCCGCCGGCGGCCGCGTTGTCCAGGTCCTCGGCACGCCCGCCGAGGATGCCAAGCTCAGCGCGGACGGGCGGTTCATCGTCTACCACGACAGAAAGGGCGGCGAGAACGATTGGCGCAAGCACCACAAGTCGGCCATCACGCGCGACATTTGGGCCTACGACATCAAGGCCGGCACGCACCGCAAGATCACCGAGTTCCCCGGCGAGGACCGCAGCCCCGTCCTGGCCAACGGCGACAAGGATTTCTACTATTTGAGCGAGGAGAGCGGCACCTTCAACGTCCATCGCATGAGCGTTGCGGGCGGCCCGTCGACTCAGATCACCAAGTTCAAGACGAACCCGGTCCGTTTCCTGAGCCGGGCCAATGACGGCACCCTCTGCTTCGGCTACGACGGAGCGATCTACACTCAGCGCGAAGGCACGGCCTCGCCCGCGCTCGTCAATGTCATGATCACGGCCGACGCCCGCTCCAACAACCAGGTCGTCGTGCCCGTCAGCGGCGGTGCCCGCGAGTTCGCGGTCTCGCCCAACGGAAAGGAGATCGCGGTCGTCGTCCGCGGCGGCATCTTCGCCGCGAGCGTCGACGGCGGCGTGACCAAGCGTGTCACGTCGTCGTTCGGAGACGAAACCGCGGTGTCTTTCGCCCCCGACGGGAACGCCCTGGTCTACGCCTCGGAACGAGACGGCCGCTGGGGCATCTATGAGACGCGCCGGACGCGAGCCGCGGAACCCTACTTCTATGCTTCGACGGTGCTGCGGGAGACGCCGCTCGTTGCCAACGCACGACAGAACACCCAGCCCGCCTATTCCCCCGACGGCAAGCAACTGGCCTTCGTCGAAGACCGCACGACCCTTCGGGTCCTCGATCTGGCATCCAAAGAGATCCGGACGCTTCTGACCGACCGGGAGCTGGCTCCGTCGGGCGACGGCAGCCAGTACTTCGAGTGGAGCCCGGACGGCCAGTGGATCCTTTTCGATTACGCCGTCCCGGGTTTCGCTCCGGGCGAGGTCGGCCTGGTCAAGGCCGACGGCTCGGGCAAGATCGTCAACCTGACCGAGAGCGGCTTCGAGGACCGGCAGGCCAAATGGATCCTCGGCGGCCAGGCCATGCTCTGGTTCAGCAACCGCGACGGCATGAAGGCCGTGGCCTACAGCGGGGGCGCGCAGAACGACGCCTACGCCCTGTTCTTCACCCGCGACGCCTGGGACCGCTTCCGCCTGACGAAGGAGGAGGCCGCCCTGCTCAAGGACATCGAGGAGAAGAAAGCCAAGCCCGAGGCGCCCAAGGACAAGAAAGAGACCGCGGACAAGGAGAAGAAGGAGGAGGTCAAGCCCCTGGTCATCGACTGGACCGACCTGGCCCTGCGCAAGGCGCGCCTGACGATCCACTCGTCTTCGCTCGGCGACGCCCTGGTCAACAAGGACGCCGACACCCTCTACTATCTCGCCCGCTTCGAAAAGGGCCTGAACCTGTGGACGACCAACCTCAAGACGCGCGAGACCAAGATGCTGGCGACCCTGAACGCCAACAGCGGCCGCATGGTCTGGGACAAGGAGCAGAAGTCGATCTTCCTGCTCGCCGACGGCGGGCTGTCCAAGATCGATCCCGCGAGTGGCAAGCGCGACTCGATCGGCATCAAGGGCGAGATGACGGTCGACGTCGCCGCCGAGCGCAAGTCCCAGTTCGAGCACGTTTGGCGCCGGGTGCTGGAAACATTCTACACGGCGGGCTATCACGGCGCCGACTGGAACGCCTTCAAGCCGGTCTACGAGAAGCACCTGTCCGGCATCGGCGACGGCTACGACATGGCCGAGCTCCTGAGCGAGATGCTGGGCGAGCTCAACGTCAGCCACAGCGGGGCGCGCTACGGACGCACGGTCGAGAACGCCGACGAGACGGCCTCGCTGGGGGCTTTTTACGACACGGCGTACGCGGGCCCCGGAGTGAAGGTCACCGAGGTCGTGGCGGGCGGGCCGCTCGACAAGGCCGGCCTGAACGTGACCGCCGGGACGGTCATCGAGGCCATCGACGGCGAGACGATCGCGGCGGACAGGGACCTTGAACGATACCTCAGCCGCAAGGCCGGGCAGAACGTCCTGCTCGTCGTGTCCGGAGGCGGCGCGGCGGGGGCGCCTGCCGCGGCGGCGGCATCGAAGCGCGAGCTCGTCGTCAAGCCTGTTTCGCAACGCGAGGAGAGCGGCCTTCTCTATCGGCGCTGGGTCCTACGCAACCAGGCCGAGGTCGAGCGCCTGAGCGGCGGCCGCCTCGGCTACATCCATGTCCCCGGAATGAGCGACAGCGCGTACCGGTCGGCCTACGAAGAGGTCATGGGCAAGTTCGCGAACAAAGACGGCCTCGTCGTCGACACGCGCTTCAACGGCGGCGGCGATCTCGTCGCCGATCTGGCCATGTTCCTGAGCGGCAAGAAGTTCTTCGACTATACGACCGACAAGCGCAGCACCGGATACGAGCCCAACTTCCGCTGGACCAAGCCCTCGATCTCGATCGTCGGCGAGGCCCAGTACAGCGACGGCCACTGTTACGCCTTCGCCTACCAGTATCTCAAGCTCGGCAAGCTCGTCGGCATGCCCGTGCCGGGGACGTGCTCGTTCGCCGGCTGGGAGATGCTCGGAGACAGCGGCGTCAGGTGGGGCGTCGTCCCGATGGGCGTCAAGGTCGAAGGCGTGGGCTACCTCGACAATCACCAGACCGAGCCCGATGTGAAAGTCGAGAACACAAAGGAGACGGTCGTCAAGGGCAGGGACCTGCAGCTCGAGGCCGCCGTCTCCGAGCTCCTAAAGGAGATCAAATAGGGGTCGGACCACAGCTATACGTTTATTTTCAGTTAGTTAGCTGCTTATTTGGGCCTAAAATGAGCTTAAAACCGGCGTTTTTGCCCTTAAAAACGAATGAGATAGCTGTAGCGAGCGCCTCTTCCCGAGATTCCATTCTTGTTCTCACTTTCAGGGGTAAAAATGCCCGTCTTAAGGAATAAAGGCGGCCATTTTTGGAGATAACTTGCAGATAAATAAGATGATTTCTGTGGTCCGACCCCATTGCAGCCATTGCAGGAGACAATCCATGATAACCCTACGCCGTGACGTTATTTCCGCCGTCCTATTCCTCCTTGCCTCGGCAGGCCTACTGCTGGCGGCCACCATCATCGTCCCTCCCCCGCTCGCAGCCCAGCCGTTCGACGCACGGATGTTCGGCGAGATGCGTTGGCGGTCGATCGGCCCCTATCGTGCAGGCCGCACCCGGGCCGTGGCCGGCGTCCCATCGCAGCCTAACGTCTTTTATATGGGTGTCTGCAACGGCGGCGTGTGGAAGACGACCGATTCCGGCCGGGTCTGGCGTCCCGTCTTCGACGACCAGCCGACGGGCTCGATCGGGGCGATCGCCGTCGCGCCGTCGAATCCCGACATCGTCTATGTCGCTTCGGGCGAGGGCCTGCAGCGGCCCGACCTCTCCGTCGGCGACGGCATCTACAAGTCGACCGACGCCGGCCGCTCCTGGACCCATCTCGGCCTGCGCGACGGCCAGCAGATCCCGCAGATCATCGTCGACCCGCAGGACCCCGGTCGCGTCTTCGCGGCGGTCCTCGGCCACCCCTACGGCTCGAACGAAGAGCGCGGCATCTACCGCTCTCTCGACGGCGGCGAGAGCTTCGAGCGTGTCCTCTACGTCGACGCCAACACCGGCGCCTCGGAAGTCGCATTCGATCCTTCGGATCCGGCCATCGTCTACGCCGGCCTTTGGGAATCCCGCCAGGGTCCCTGGGAAAATGCCGCCTGGAGCGGCCCCGGCGGCGGTCTCTACAAGTCGACCGACGGCGGCACGACCTGGCGCAAGCTCGATCTTCCCGAGCCGGTCGTCCAGATCAACCTCGGCATCGCCCCGTCCGACCCGCACCGCATCTACGCCGCCGTGGCCCTCCCGCGCGGCACGGGCCTCTATCGCTCGGACGACGCCGGCGCAACGTGGACTCGTCTCCAAGACACCCGCCCGGCCGGGCGCATCGGCGGCGGCGACCTGCCCCGTATCGCCGTCCATCCGACAGACCCCGACACGCTGTTCGTCGCGGCGACCGTCTCCTGGAAATCGACCGACGGCGGCCGCACCTTCCGGGCCTTCAAGGGCGCCCCCGGCGGCGACGACTATCAGAACATCTGGATCAACCCGACGAACCCCGCGATCCTCCTTTATGCGAGCGACCAGGGCGCTGCCATCACCGTGAACGGCGGCGAGACGTGGAGCTCGTGGTACAACCAGCCGACGGCCCAGCTCTACCACGTCGCGGCCGACAACGGCTTCCCCTACCGCGTCTACAGCGGCCAGCAGGAGAGCGGCTCGGCCGGAGTCCTGAGTCGCGGCGACGACGGCCGGATCACCTTCCGCGACTGGCAGACGGTCGGCGTCGACGAGTACGGCTACGCCGCGCCCGACCCGCTCGACCCGAACATCGTCTACGGCGGCCGTGGCGTCACGCGCTGGGACCGGCGCACCGGACAGGTCCAGACGGTCGGGCCACGTGTCTCGCGCGGCGGCGCCGACTGGCGGACTGTGCGCACCCAGCCGGTCGTCTTCTCGCCGGTCGATCCGCGGACGCTCTACTTCGCCGCCAACACGCTTTGGAAGACGCGCGACGGCGGGCAATCGTGGACACAGATCAGCCCGGACCTGGCGCGCAAGACCTGGGACGTGCCGGCGAGCGTCGGCAAGTACAAGGACGATCCGTCGGCCAAGCCCGCCCCGCGCGGCGTTATTTATGCGGTCGCCCCATCCTACGTCGACGCTAATGTCATCTGGGCCGGCACCGACGACGGGCTCATCCATGTCACCACAGACGGCGGCCTCCGTTGGACCGACGTCACCCCGCCCCAGCTCTCGCCCTGGGCCAAGGTGTCGATCCTGGACGCCGGGCGGTTCGACGCGAAGACCGCCTACGCCGCGGTCAATACCATCCGCCTCGACGACATGCGCCCGCACGTCTATCGGACCCACGACGGCGGCAAGACCTGGACCGAGATCGTCGAGGGCCTGCCCGTCGACGGGCCGACGAACGCGGTCCGCGAGGACCCGGCGCGCCGCGGGCTCCTCTTCGCCGCGACCGAACGCGAGGTCTTCGTCTCCTTCGACGACGGCGGCCGCTGGCAATCGCTCCGGCTGAACATGGCCCCGAGCTCGGTGCGAGACGTCATCATCAAGGACGACGACCTGGTCGCGGCCACGCACGGCCGCGGCTTCTGGATCCTGGACGACATCACCCCGCTCCGCCAGCTCGATGGGACTGCGACGGCGGCCGCAGCCGGCGCCGTTCTCTTCAAGCCGCGGACGGCGATGCGAGTTCGCTACAGCATGAACACCGACACGCCGCTTCCGCCCGACGAACCCGGCGGCGAGAACCCTCCCGACGGGGCGATCATCGACTTCCTGCTCAAGTCCGACGCCTCCGGGCCGGTCACCCTTGAGATCGTCGACGACACGGGCCGGTCCATCCGGCGCTATTCCAGCGACGACAAGGCCGATCTGCCGACCCCCGAAAACGCGCCCGTTCCGCTCTATTGGTACCGCAAGCCCTTGACGCTCCAACGGACGGCCGGGATGCACCGTTTTCTCTGGGATATGCGCTATCAACCGCTCGAGGTCGCCGGAGGACGCGGCCGGGGCGGTCTGCCCATGTCGGCAGTGCCGTACAACACGGCGCCGGCGCCGAATTCGATCTGGGCGCCGCCCGGGCTCTATAAGGTCAAGCTCAGGGTCGACGGACGGACACTCGAGCAGCCGCTGACGCTGCGGATGGACCCGCGCGTCAAGACGCCGGCCGCGGGTCTGTCCCAAGTGTCGGAGATGTCTGTCGCGCTTTACGACGGGATCCTGGAGGCGCAGAAGGCCTTGCAGGAATTGCGCTCCCTGCGGGTACAAAACAAGAAGGTGCAAGAAGCAGCCGTCCGAGAAAAGCGGCCGGCGGAGGTCCTAGACGCCCTCGCCACTTTCGAAAAGGAGGCCGCGGCCCTCGAAGGTGGGAATAGCGGACCCGGCGGCGCCGGAGGACCGGGAGCCCAGATGGGCGGCCCTATGGGCCCTGGCGGACCTGGAGGCGCGGGATCCGCAGGCGCCTCGGACACGCTCACCTCGATCGGCAGCTCGCTCAATTCGCTGATGAGCACGCTCCAAGTGTCAGATACGGCACCGACGAGTCAGCTCGCGGCGGCGGTTGCCGAGCGCCTCAAATCCCTCCAGACCCTGTTTGGAAAATTTCGAGCTCTCAAAGCAAGAGTTCGTTGAGTTGAGTTGGGGTCGGACCACAGCTATACGCTTATTATCAGCCATTTAGCTGCTGATTTTGGTTTAAAAATGGCTTAAAACCGGTGTTTTTGGGGTCAAAAATGAAGAAGCCGTTGGATCCGTCGCCCCTCCTCGAAGTCTCCAAGCGTTCGGAATGGCGGGCCTGGCTGCGGCGGAACTACAAGACCGCCAAGGTGGTCTGGCTGGTCTTTTACAAGAAGCATACGGGCCGGCCGCGCATCGCCTATAACGACGCCGTCGAGGAAGCCCTCGCCTTCGGCTGGATCGACAGCACGGCCGTGAAGGTCGACGAAGACCGGTACGCCCAGAGATTCACGCCGCGCAATCCCAAGAGCTCGTTCTCCGAATCGAACGTGGCCCGCCTCAGGGCCATGGCGGCTAGGGGCAAGATCATCCCCGAGGTTCTGGAAAGAGTCCGGCCTCTGCTCGCCGTGAAGCCGGTCCATGTCCCGCCCGACATACTCGCCGCGCTAAAAGCCGATCGGGAGACATGGAAGAACTTCCGGGCTTTTTCGGATTCCTATAAACGCATCCGCATCGGCTACATCGAAGGAGCCCGAAACCGTTCCGACCAATTCGCCAAGCGCCTGAAAAACTTCCTGAAGGCGACCAAAGCGAATCGCCTCATCGGCTTCGGCGGCATCCAAAAGCACTACTGACCACGGGACGGATCAATCTTCATTTTCGGGCCAAAAAACACCCGATTTAGGCCAAAAAAGAGGCTTATTTTGGACCTAAAGCATTGAATAAAATCATATTCCTGTGGTCCGACCCCATTACTCAACTTTAAAGGGGACCTTCAGCCGCTTGCAGAGCGCCTGGATGGCCAGGCGGCCGGAAAGAGCGTTGCCGAAGAGCCGAGGAGGCAATCAGAATCGTCGCTGAGATTATGGCCCGTCGCGGAGCGTCCTATTATCCGGGTCGTCGAATGCGTCGTTTGCATTCCCCGTGTCGTTTCAGAGAGAATGCCCAGGTGACGAAAAAGACCGCTCCGGCTCCCGCGCCGCCCGCCCCGAAGATCGAGATCAACCCCGGCTTCCGGCGCGCCCTCGACGTCATGGAGGGGACGTCCCGCCACGTGTTCATCACCGGCAAGGCCGGGACCGGGAAATCGACCCTGCTTGAGCTCTGGCGCGGCCAGACGCTCAAGCGCATCGCCGTCCTGGCCCCGACCGGCGTCGCCGCCCTCAACGTCCGCGGCCAAACGATCCACTCGTTCTTCGGCTTCAAGCCCGACGTCACGCCCGAAGCCGTCCGCAAGCTCGGCAAGGGCCGGGGCGCGGCCGCCGACCGCATCGCCCTCTACCGCAACCTCGACGCCATCGTCATCGACGAGGTCTCGATGGTCCGGGCCGACCTCATGGACTGCGTCGAGAAATTCCTCCGCCTCAACGGCCCCCGGCCCAAGGAGCGCTTCGGCGGCCTGCAGATGATCTTCATCGGCGATCTCTATCAGCTGCCGCCCGTCGTCACCGGCCAGGAGCGGGGCCTCTTCGCCCCGGATCCGCCGTCCCTGCGCCGCGGCTTCGGCCCGCGCGACGACCCGCATGACGCCCCCGCCGCCCTTTCCGCCGCCCGCTATGAATCGCCCTACTTCTTCTCCGCCCGCATCTTCGCGGAACCGGACTTCGCCATGGACTTCGTCGAGCTCGAGAAGGTCTACCGGCAGAGCGACGCCGCGTTCATCGGGCTCCTCAATGCCATCCGCAACCGCTCGATCGACGACGCCCAGATCGACCTTCTCAACAGCCGACTCGACCCCGGGTTCGATCCGTCCGACGGCGAGTTCTACATCACGCTCACGAGCACGAACGACCTGGCCGCCGCCCGGAACCGCGAGAAGCTCTCTTCACTCCCCGGCCGTGCCCGCCGCTACGAGGGCTTCATCGAGGGCGAATTCGAGCGCCGCTCGCTCCCGACCGAAGAGGCCCTCGAGCTCAAACGCGGCGCCCAGGTCATGCTCCTCACGAACGACCGCAAGGGCCGCTTTGTCAACGGCACGATCGGCCGCGTGGCCAAGATCACCAAGTCTTCGGACACTGACGGCGACGATATCATTACGGTCGAGCTCCCCGACGGCGACGAGGTCGACCTCTCCCCCAACACCTGGGAGCTTTTCCGCTTCCAGTACGACGCCAAGGCCGACCGCATCGATTCGGAGTCCGTCGGATCGTTCACGCAATACCCTCTGCGGCTGGCCTGGGCCGTGACCATCCACAAAAGCCAGGGCAAGACCTTCGACCGCGTCGTCGTCGACATCGGGCGCGGCGCCTTCGCCCACGGCCAAGTCTACGTCGCCCTCAGCCGCTGCACGTCGTTCGAGGGCCTCGTCCTGCGGACACCCATCCGCAAGAGCCACATCTGGATGGACTGGCGCATCGTCCGCTTCCTGACCCGCTTCCAATACAAGAAGGCCGAGGAGGCCCTGCCCATCGCCGACAAGCGCGCTATTTTGCTCGAGGCCATCCGCGAAGACCGCGAGCTCGAGATCGTCTACCTCAAGCCCGACGACACGAAGTCGCGCCGCCGCATCCGCCCGGAAGCCGTCGAAATGATGGAATACCGCGGCAAGCGCTTCGAGGGCCTGCGCGCCTACTGCCACAAGCGCGGCGAGTGCCGCACCTTCCGCCTCGACCGCATCCTCGAGATCTCCTAAATGGGGGACACAATACCTATTCCCCAATTTCCGGCTCGGGGAAGATCCCGAGAAAAAGGGGAATAGGTATTGTGTCCCCCATTTAAATCGCTGGCCCCCGATATTGCTATTTTACTTTCACCACCGCCGCGACCTTCAGCGTCACCGGGCCGATGAGGCCCGATTCGACCGGGGCCTCGCCTTTCTTCCACAGGCGCCATGTCGTGAACGTGAAGCGCCCGGTCGGGCTCGGCTTCCCTTCCTGGACCCACTGCGGCCAGGACTTGAGTGTGCCGTCGGGATTGCGGTCGCTGTCTTCGGGCAGCTCCTCGTCGCCGATCATCCGGTTGATCCAGAGGTTGGTGACCCCGATCTCGAGCGTGTTATCGCCGGCCTTGAGCGCGTCCGTGACGTCCAAGCGATAAGGCGACTTCCACAGGAGGCCGAGGTCCTTGCCGTTGAGCTTCACCGACGCCATGACCTGGACCTTGCCGAGATCGAGGGAGATCCGCTTCCCCTTTCCCAGCATCTCGCGAGGCAGGGCGATCGTCTTTGCATACGTCGCCGTCCCCGAGAAATACTTGATGCCGGGATCGGCGTGGTCGCTCCACGAGATGAGCTTGTCGAACTCGACGCTATCCGGGGCGTCCCATTTCGGCGGAAAGCGCACCTGCCAGGGTCCGACGACCTCGAGTGGCGCAACCGACGCGCCAATGTCGACCTTCATCACACGTCCCGCAGCCGTTTTCAGCTCGACCGCTCCTGCCTTCGCCGCTTCGACCGATAGTCCGCCATTGTCGTCCATCAGGACCTTCACCGCCGGCTCCTGGCCCGGGGCGATCGGAAGACTGATCGTGTCGGGGTCCTTCCCGATCACGTTGAAGGTGACCGCGCCGATCGAGTATTCCGCGTCGAGCGTTTTCACGACGTTATAGGCCGGGTCGTCACCCGCGGCCATGCGAGACACGACGAATGACGATTCGCCGCCGTCCAGGATGGCCTGAAGCTTGGCCTTTACATCGCGCGTGCGCGCCGGATCTCCGGGCACGCCATAGACCGCCTCGACGACCTTGGCGGCGACTTCGGGCGCCGGCGCTGGGACGACAGGCTTCCCGTCGACCATAACGCCCACGACCGGATCGGCCCCCGCGGCGCTCCCCCGGAAAACCACGAACACCGACCCGCTCGGCTCGAACGAGATCGGGATGCGCGTCGTGCCCCCCGTCTGCTCGTAGACCGCCACGGGTTCGATCTCGCCTGTCTCCGGCTTCCAGAACGCAGGCCGCATTCCCGCCGCCCGGAACGTGCACGTCGCCTCTCTCGGCTCGGGGCTGTTGCTCGCGACAAAATAGATCTCGGCCCCGTCCGCCCCCTCCACGCTCCGGTGGATCCAGCGGACGTAGGACGGCGCGTCGAAGTCCTTCCCGACGCCCGCAGCCGCCAGGACCTCCTCGACCGGCTTCCCCGAGATGACTTTCCCGCTCCCCCAGAGCTCCCCGGCCAGCCGCTCGACCTCCAGATCGCAATTCGGATAATCGGTCAAACCGGGCGCCTTCGCCGGTCGGGTCGGCCCGACGATCGTGGCCCCGGCCGCCGCTAGCTCGGCGACCTTCTTCAGCAGTACCGGCGTCATGCGGGTCGTGTCGGGCAGAACAAGCACGCGATAGCTCATGCCGCCCTCGAGCGCAATACGACCGTCCTTAACCGATGCCCTCTTTAGCAGCGCCTCGGCCGAACAATCGTCGTAGTCGTAGCCGTTCCGCTCGTGCCATTTGTATTCCTGCGGCGCGGCCTCCGGCTGGAGATAGAGGATGTCGGCCACGAACGTCCCCTGCCGCAGCATGTCCTGGCACCGCGCCAGATAATCGTGCCACGGCCCAGCCAGCTCCCACCATGTCGACGTCCGCTCATAGTGCAGGCCCCAGGGCCCCATGGTCATGCCCGGCCGGTAATTGAGCCACGGCTGCATGGCGTAGCGGTGAAAGACGAACCGGCTGACGCCCTCGCAAAAGGCCCGGTCGCCCAGGGCCTTGATCGACCCCGGATGCTGCTGCCATCGTTCCTTGTCCCCGGCCGTAAACGACTCGGCGCCGAGGATGGGCTTGCCGTAGATGTGGGTCGACGAGGCCATCATCTTCAGCGTCTCCCACGCGCCGCCGCCGATCCAGAACTCGCCCATGGGCTCGTCGGCTCTCCCGCCGTAGGTGACGTCGTCGCACGGCCCGCCGTAGGCCTCGATCGAAAGCCGCAGGCCGTTCTTATGCGCCAGCTCGGCCATGTGCCCGGCGTAGTTCTCGACCACGAGCTCGCTCACCGTCTGTCTCAGGTCCCAGAGGAACCGCTCCGAGATCTCGAGGCTCCCCACGACCCGGCCGGTAACCGCGGGCAGATATATCAGAGGGTCATAGCCGCGCCTCGTCCGGAACTCCTCCCGCATCCGCGTCGTCCAATTCTGGGCTCCGTTCTCCCAACTGTCGATGTGCGTCGTCACCAGCGTCGTGCCGGCGGCGGGGCCCACGTCGGCGACCAGCTTCCCCATCATGCCCGCGAACTGGGCCTCGATGCCCTCCGGGCTCAGTTTGTCGCACTCGAGGCCCTTGCCGCTCGCCGGAGCGGGGGCGTTCTCGACTCCCGTGCTGGTGTGCCCGAAACGCAAGACGGTCCATTTCCCGGCCGGCACGTCCCACATGAGGTGCCCGTCAGCGCTCATCTGTGCCATGAGGTCGATAATGCCCACCTTGTCGATCGTCATCGCCGGCGGAATCTCCGTTTCGGCCGCGGGGGCCACGTCCCGGCGCTCGTAAAGAGCCTTCGACTTGATTTCCGCGATGCGGTAATCGCCCTTGGGCGTCGGAAAGGCCAGGACAGTGATATCCCTGTAAAAATCGCGCACGGCCTCGGGCCGCGGCAACGTCGCCGTGAAATGCGCCGGCCCCGTGAGCCCCGTCTCGCTCCACACGACCTTCTGCATCGACTGCTCCGGGGTGATCCACGGGCCGCCGCTGCCGTTCCAGCCGGCGTCGTCGTTCATGTTGATCTCGAGCCCGAGCCGCCCCGCCTCGGCGACCGCGAACTTGAACAGCCCCCGCCACTCGTCCCCCATGAACGCGGCCTTGCCGACCGGCGCGCCCTGGTCGACCTCCATGATCAGGACGCCGCCGATGCCGACGCGCTTCATGGCCTCGAGGTCGGCCGTGATCCCCTCGCGGGTGATGTTGCTGTTGAGCCAGAACCAGTAGACCCAGGGCCGGGCCGAATCCGGCGGCTTGACGAATCCTGCCCTCAACTCGTCCACTTTCTTCGGGGCGCACGCCGCCAGCCCAAGAGCCAGCACGACCGGCACGATCAGACCGACCACAAGCCGCTTGTTCATGGATGCCCTCCTCGGTTTCAAGCTCCGGCCTAGATGCCGGCAGTATAAAAGAAATCGGGGACACAATACCAATTTCCGATTTCGCCAAGCGGAACCGGACCGGCGTGACATCCTGACCTCGATTTGAGTAGAATACTCCCCAAAGGAGGACGCCATGGGAATCCCTGCCCGCCACCCCCCCTCCATCGTTCCCGCCGCGCTTCTCGTGCTCCTGCTCTTCCCGGCCGCGCACGACGCCTATCCTTGGGGCGCCTTCCGCGGCCTCGCCGGGATCAAGGTCACCGACACGCACCAGCAGATTTTGCACGCCGCGTCTATTCTATTCATGGCCGATCCGCGCTTTGCCGGCATGAACGGCATCCCTGTCGCCCACGGCACGGTCGCTTCGATCGACAGCGTGCTTCAGTACGAGGGCGTCGACGCCGCGCTCACCACCTATAAGCCCTACGGTCCCGGCCCCGACGCCGAGGGCGCGACCGTCTACTCGTGCCACTGGTTCAACCCGTTGACGGGCCGCGGCCAGGCTCCTCAAGCGGCCGCCGATTGGTACCAACGCTTCATCAAAGCCATTATTGGCATCTCCGGCGGCGACGAGGAGACCTTCAAAGGCATGGCCTGGTCGGCCCATTTCCTGGCCGACATGTTCGTCCCCTACCACGTGATCGGCATCCCGGCCGACGAGGCCCTGGCCCGGTTCCGCGCCGGGAACTTCATCCTGAGCGAAGCCGAGGCCGGGCCGCCTTTCCTGACGGAACCCTCCGCCTCGCTTTCGCGCAACCCCGAAGGCAGCCTGCTCGACCGGGGCGTCAATGCCGTCGACGAGTGGCGGCGCGAAGGCTGGGGCGTCACGTCGAACTTCCGGGAGACGCTCAAGGTCCTCGAGGCCAGCGTCAAGGCGGCTGGGGCCGGCCAGCCGGTCAATCCTCTCGACTGGTTCGATCCCTGGTACTGGAACGGGCAGCCGATAGGACTCGACGCCATGATCGATTTTCAGGCGGACCGCAACGCCGATCCGGGCAGGTCCCTGTTCTCGACCCACGCCTCGCACGAGTCCTGGGCCCATGGGCGCTTCGCCGAGAGCGGCGGCTACAAGAATAACCGGCGCACGATCCTGCCCTATGACGAGCTCTGGAAAAACGCCCCTCCGGATTACGCCTTCAGCGGCACGGCCTGGCAAGCCCAGGCCTGGCAAGTTCAGGACTTCGTCGCCAAGTGCGCCCTCAGGACGCGGAAGAACCTCGAGGCCTACTGGCGCACTCCCGAATATGCGATCCGCGGCGCGGCCGAGGCGGTCTACACCCTTTGGCGCTCGGCCTACACCGCGCTCCAGCCGATGATCCAAATCGGCCGCGATCCCGCCCGGCCGGAGGACGGCCTGGTCATCCAGGCGGCCGTCAAGAACTTCACCTATGAGGGCTGTCATGACGCCAAGCTCCGCATGAAGGTCCTCAAGGGGAGCAACGTCGTCGTCCAGCAGGACCAGGCGATCGCCGAACCCCTCACGAGCCTCTTCGATGGCCATCAGGCCTGGTTCGTCCAGATCAATCCGAACGAGGAGTGGACCGTCGTCGTCGAGGTCGTCGGGGCGTTCGACGTCACGCCCGACCTCCAGTACGGCATCGCCTATGTCAATTATCGCCCCGACCCGACGCAGCGGCAGGCGCGACCGGTCGAGGAGGCCAGCATCGAGGATTTCGCCGGGGCATATATCCTGGGCGATCCCCAGCGGTCGGCCTCGAGCTACAACGGCACGGTCACGTTCGCCGCGGACGGCACATTCACCTCTTCCGAATTCGTCGACGGTCGGAGGATGGATGGGCGGGGGAACTGGACCTTCGACCGGCAAGCCTTGAGCTTCAGCATCAACTGGCCCGGGGGCGGGGCGTTTCAAGGCTCGGTCAGCGGCAATACGACCGACTTCGCGATCGTCGGACATTGGAACAACGGCTCGGCCGGGACCCTGCGGATCTACAAGCGGTAAGACCGCGCCAAATTCGAAAATTGCCGGTTAGGCGGTCCTTTCCTCCGCGATGGCCTTCTCGAGCTCGGCCCAGAAGTCCGGGCCAGGTCTGCCCTTCGTCCAATCCCCGGCCAGGGGCCGGCCCTTCTTGGCACGCTCGACGACGTCCTTGACGACATCGTTCTTTATGCCGGATCCCTCCAGGAACTTCAGCATCCGCTTGACGTGGGCCCGGAACGCGCCGCTCTTGGCGCTGTGCCCCGCCGCCATGAACCTGAGCAAGGCGATTATCGTCGCCTGCTCCCGCTCTTCCTCGCTCTTCCCCGGCATCCCGCCGTCGGCATCGAGGCTCGCGGCCAGATCGAGCAGGACATCGTCTTCGCCACTGGACTCTCGTTCCTCGACGGACACGGCTGCGTGCATCCTCCCTTTTCTCGGGGCGGCAGACACCTGCTTCAAGTCGAAGCTGTTGGCATTGAGGCTCATTCCGGCGAGCGGCATATGCGCCATCGGCTGAACCGATGCGCCGAAATACGCCCCCATGTCCACGTCCTGGGCCAGGCCCACCGGGACCACTTTCGTCACCGGGATGTCGCCCGGCTGGTCGCCGACGCGATCGACGACCGCGACGAGCCCCATCTCCCGGCTGGCCAGTCCGTAGGCCTGGCTTAACGCGACGAGGCGTTTCTTCACCCGTTCGGCCTCGCGTTTCCCTTCGACGCCCCGCTCGCTCTCTCCCCCGACGCAGCGGCTCTCCATGTCGGTGATCAGCCGCGCCCCTTGGAGTAGCCGCAAGGTTTCCCCGTCGCCCGCTTCCGCGATCTTCAGCGGCACAGCGAGGGTCCGTTTCGCGCCTCCGACCTCCCAATCGAACACCAGCCGCCCGTCGCCGGCCCTCGGCGTATCGCCGTAGACGACGATCGGCGTCCCTGCGAAGACGTACGCCGGGACCTCCGGCGCGATCCGCGCCTCGCCGAATCCTTCCACCTTGACCTCGAGACCGCTCGCGAGCGGCCGGCCTACGGAAGCGAAGAGCTCGACGGCGCCCATGTCGACCCTCTCCCGCGGCGTGACGAACCGGCTCACGCCGCCCGTCTCGCGGGCGAGAAGCGTCAGGAACCGGTCCTGGCTGGCGCTGCCGATGCCCAGGCAGTGGAGCCGCAGTCCGGTCGCCCGGGCCACGGCGAGGATCGCTTCCGTCCCCGTGACCTGGCCGTCCGTGACGATCATGACGTCCCCCCCGCCACCGGAACCCGTCTTGCCCAGCATGTTCGCCGCGGCCTCCATGCCTGACGCGAGCTCGGTCCCGCCCCTGGCGTCGATCCCCTCCAGGAACTTGCGCGCCTTCTCCCTGTTTTCCACCGTCGCTTTGAACAGGCCGGAGCCGAACGCCTCGACCACGCTATCGAAAACGACGATCCCGAACGTGTCCTCCGCCCCGAGGGCCCCCAAACACGCGGCGACAGCCTTCCGCGCCTGTTCGATCGGCGCCCCGCCCATCGAACCGGACCGGTCGAGAACGAACACGACCCGCCGCGGCGCCTCCGCTTCCCCTTCCCCCGCCTCGCCCTTAAACGCCGCCGACGGCACGACCGCGACGAAATGTCCGCGGCCGTCGCTCCCGACACCTGCGAGGATGCCATCCAGCGTCTCAGCCGTCCGGACGTCGAGCACCAGGTCCCTGTTCGGCAGGTCCCTGGCCGTGGCCAGCGAAACGCGGCTCCGACCGATCCCCTGCGCGACGGCACGCACGGCATGCGACGGCGAGGCCGTCTCGACGATCGGGTGGGCCATCGAGATCGAGAGGTCGAACCCGACCTCGTGGAGCGCCGACGCGTCCGACACGAACTGCGGCATCACCAGGTCGCCGAGCTCGTCGGCCGGGAGCTCGATCTCTCCGACTCCCGGCGCCACCTCGGCCGCCCGCGCCCGGGCATGATAGCCCGGGGCCAGCGTGAACGGGAAGCGGAGGCGGATGCCGTCGTCGCGCGTCTCGACCCCGGCGATGACCTCGAGGTTGACGGTCACCTCCTCGCCGGGCCGGATGTTGCCGACGGTCAGGTTGACCATGCCGTCGCCGTACTGCGCGGCCATGGCCGCCGTGTGCCCGGCCGCGAGCGCCTCCTCATAAGTCTCCCGGACCTTTTCGATCGGCTTGAGGTCTGACGTGACTGAGAAGCCCTGGCCGCTGATGCGGAAGCGCCTGAGGGCCGCGTCCCTGGGCAGGACGAAGCTGTAGATGACCTCGAGGGGCTTCTTCTCGCTCGACCGGAAGACGTGCCTTACCACGAGCCGGGCCCCCACGCCCGTGATCCGGCCAACGAGCCAGAGCCTCTGCATGGCCAGCTCGATCGGCTGGCCGGTTTTCGCGCTCCTCGGAGCGAAGACCTGAGCCAATTCTTCTTTACTCACCTTTATCCTCCTTCGTGCTTGAATGCGTGACTTCGACGGCGAACCGGTGAAGCGCGGCCAACACCGCCTTGGTGCGCCACGGGCTGCCCCCCGTCTTGAACATGACCCGGACGTCCGGGGAGACCGCGTAAGAGCGCCAGATCTCGGGTTCGGGGAGCGCGGGAGCGGCCAATGCCGCGAGCTGATGCTCCTGCCCCAAGAGATGGCGCTGGCTTTCCTCCAATGTCCCGTCCTTCTCGAACCAGATCATCTTCCGGATGTCGGGCTCATCCAACTTATGGACACGCCTATCCGGAAGGCGTCCTTCCGGCATGGACAGGGAGTGGGAAATCTCCGCCAGCATCATGCCTCTGGCCTGCATCGAGCGGATGAGCTCGAGCCGTTCTTTATGCTTTTCCCCATAAGCCGCGCCGCGGCCTCCCCTGAGCGGCGGGTCGACCAGCCCCCGGGAGATGTAGAACCGGATCGTCCGCTCCGGAACGCCGGCCTCCGCGGCCAGCTCCTTGAGGGTCCATTCCTTGGTCTTTTTAACGCTCATTTTCGTCTCCTGTCGGTTTCCACGCCCTCAGGATACATTACATTAGTAGTCAGTGTCAAGTAATGTTTTATTAATATTCTGCAATATTTTACTAAATATCAGTTAATAAATTATTTGTGGGAATGCCGGCCATTGGACTGGAGCCGATAATATCGGTAATTAGCCCCAAGGAGTGTCAAGAAAAGAAATAAGCGCGTTCGAAATGCGGGGGGGATTAACTCACGAGCGCCGGGCCCGTGACTCGGCCTCTGCCTTGAGGGCCGCCATGCCCTGCTTAAGCGATTCGGCCAGCTTTTTCCTTGTGAAATGGCGAAGCAACGTCGGGACCAACCCTTCGAAGGATTCCACCGTGTGGACGCGCGTGCCCCGCCCTTCTTCGGTGAGGTCCCAAACATGCGTGGACCGGATCCCCAACGTTGTTCCCGACCAAGCGATCCTCTTGGGCGGATCCACTTCTTCGAGACAGGAGGCGAGCTTCCAGCCATCCGCCTGCCACTCGAATGAGGTCCCCGTCCTGACCGGTCCGTCCACCTGCATCTTCAAAACGCTCTTGTTCCAGGTTGGCCAGTTCTGGAAATCGGTCAAAACGTTCCATACCGTCTCGATCGGCGCCTCGATCAAAGCGTCGGCCTCGGCGATAGCGGGCGCCTCAGGGTTTACCAGTATATGATTATTCGGCATATTCTTCTCCGCGCCCAGTATACACCGATGCTCGGGAACTCGGGGAAATTTGCCAACTCGGGTCGCGGGTGGTAGATTTGGCCTTCCGAGGAGGGGCTATGGGACAAAAACCGCCGAGGTCCGACATCAAGTGGATCCGCCTGCAGGAGATCTGCCTGGATCTTGTGGGCCGCAAGAAGGTCGTGCATATCCACGGCTCCACGGATGTGCCGGCCAACCTTCGGGCCGCGGTCACGGAGGAAGGGGGCCGGGTCGACATCCTGATGAACCTGCTCTACAACAAGAACCGCGAAGATGTCATCGACAGCCTGGCCCACGAGATGGCCCACATTGTCATCGAAGGCGAAGGCCACGGCCCGGAATTCAACAAGAAATGGGAAGAGCTTAGAGAGTCTATAACCCGGGAATACCGGCGACTTGGAACAAGGCCGAACAGGAGATGCTGAGAGCCCGGTACAGAGAGGCCAAGGCTCATCTTCCGGCGTTTAGGTACTCAGCTCAGCAGCCTGAGTCGGCTCATTCTTAATCCTATGCCTTCTTGACACGGCTCTCCGGCACAACTCACGCATTCCGAGCACATCGATCTTGTTGTACTCGAGCAGCTTGGTCCACTTTGCCTTCACACAACCCGTGAGCGCTTCGTAGGACCCGCGCCTCATGCACATTCCCCGTACGGCCCGGATCCGCTGCGCCGCCTGCCTCTCGCCGAGACAAGTCGCCCGTTCGTAGCCTATGAGCCGCAGATAAGCCTTGAGGCTCTTTGGGCGACGCTTGAGCCCGGGATAGACTTTGACCGCCCATTTCTTGACGATCCGGTTGGCATCTGCGTAGACGGGCGACAGATCTATCAGATAATATTTTCTGCAAATCCGCTTTTCGCACGGTGAAAAGGCGACGATGCGGCGTTGTTCTCTCACAGCCCGCTCGAGCAGATCTCGGACGAGCTCGTCTCCTGGCCGCACCGGGATCTTCTTGGCGTCCGCGGCCAGTCGCAGGCCCTCGTCGATCGCCACCTGATAGAACTTGGATCCGATTGCCACCCCGATCAGGGAGGGTGCCCTATCCATCAATCCCTCGAAATCGATGTAGATCGCACGCCTGACCTCCTCGGGAGTCAAGGAGTATTCGAAGCGGTCGGCCTTAGGCGCGGGCCTTTTGGGGTCAGTCATCGCCGTCTTCTTCCTTCAGCGTCACCTTGTAGCGCTTCTCGGTGCAGACGAGGGCTTTGAGCGCATCGAGGACGCCAGCACCCCACCTTCCCTCCAATATGGCCTTTTCCAGGGCTCTTGTATCGAGATCTGCGACCTCGTCCCAGACACCGAGCTTCCGGAGCTCCGCGTCGAGTGCTTCCCGTTCCTCGCTCCCCTTGCCCGGCAAGATGACCTTGTCCTTTCCCGTGACCTTCAGGCGCGCGTCCGTCCCGGCGATGACCTGGGCGTCCTCCTTCTCGGCAAAGGCGATGGCCGCCTCCTTCAATGCCTCCAACTCGCCCTCGATCGCCTTCGCCTCGCCCTCGAGCGCCTTCTTCTTTCTCCACCTCTCGGCATAGGCGTCCACGATGACGACCCCCGGTTCGTCCTTCCACCTGTCCTTGGGCAGCGCCTCGACCTTGACCAAGTGCTTCCTGGACGGGCACAGGTCCTGATACGCGCACCAGCCGCAGAGGGCGCTCTCGCGCTGCGGGAACTCCGTCTCCGCCTCGATCCGGTCGATAAGTGTCCCCAGCTCCGTCTTCAGCTTCTCCAGCGCCTCGGGCGTCCGGGTCGAGCGCATCTCGATATCGAACGCCACCTCGTGCCAGACGAGCCGCACCTCCCTTTCCTTCGCCTCGGGCCAGAGATTCTGGACCCCGATCTGATAGAGGGCAAGCTGCCGATCCCGGTCGAGCTCTTTCTGTTCCGGGAGCTTCGAGCCCGTCTTGTAGTCGTGGACCTCGAAGGCCCCGTCCGGGGCGATCATCAGCCGGTCGATGATCCCCTTGCACCTGTAACGCCCCGTGTCGTCGAGCGGGAAGCGGATGTAGCGCTCGAGCCCCAGCACCCGCCCCTGGTCGAACGGGTGGTGCCGCCTGTAGTAGTCCTCGATGAAGCGCCGGCCCATCAGGCGGTAGTCGTCCTGGGTCCGCCTCTTCTTGACGATCTTGACGTCGTCGTGCCACTCCGCGGCCCAGTTCTGCTCGTAATAATCCAGGAGCTCATCGAGCGGCACGCACCTGAACGCCCGTTCCGCGTAGAGCCACTCCATAGTGTCGTGGAACCGCTGCCCCAGGAACGCCTCTATGCCCTCTTCGTAGCGCTTGATCTGTCGACGTAGATGAACTTGTACTGACGGGGACATTCCTCGAACTTCCCGAGTTGTGAGATCGAATATTCGGCCATGGCTGTTTCTCTTTCATCCGGTCCAGATTCCGAGCTCGGCCGGGATCGGCCCTTCCCTCAAGATCCTCTCGAGCTCGTAGGACTTCTCGCCGGTCCAGCTCCTGGCCAGCAGGCTAAGGATATCATCCTCCGGCTTCCCGCCCAAGAGCTCGATAAGGCGCGGGATATCCGCCTTGGCCACCATCTTGAAATACTCGTATTCGCCGTCCGCGCTGACGAACTTGGTCACAGGACCGAGGTCTTGGCCGTCGATGTGCAGTCGGCCGGCCTCGCTTCGAACCTGATTTGCAGATCGCCTCGATCGCCCTGAGACACCGGCTGATCGTGGTGACGGGAAACGTCCGTCATTTCGAGGGAATTCCGGGACTAAAGGTCGAGAACTGGATCGCTACTTGACCGACTTCGCCAGTTCGGCACCCCAAGCCTTAGCCCGGTCGAGCTCGCCATCCTTCATCGGGCCGTACGATGCCTTCACGAGAAAGCGCTGCTTCTTGGCCACCGGCTGATAGCCCTTCTCCCCCAGCATCTTCAGGATCTTGCCCGCGGAGCCTCCGGGAGAGAGCTTGAAGCCCGTCTCGAAGGCGGCGGCGCGCACGGCCACTCCTCCCCCGTTCGCGCACGCCTGGGGCAGCGCCACGAGCCACGTGCGCATTGACGGATGCGACAGGTCCGGCGGGGACGGGGCTTTCTTGTCCGGCTTCGCAACCATGTCGTTCCGCGTCTTCTCGCTCGGAAGGCTGAAGGCGATGATGGGCGAGCCCGCCACGATCAGGCCGATGCCCGCCAGGGCCTCGCCCTTGGCTTCCGCGGTCGAAAGCGCCCGTGAGTCCGGGCCGAGCCCTTCGGCGATGGCCTGCGCGACCGACGCCGTGTTTCCCCAATAGGATTCGTAGACGACGATGGCTTTCATGTTTCACTCCCCTCACTAAGATAAGCCAGATGGAATCTTGCGCAGAATCCTTCGGTGATCTCCCGGAGATCGGCCGGGAGGATCCCCTTGACCTGCTCCATGATCAAGGCCGGGACCGGCCCGTAATAGGCCTCGGCGATGCCGCCAGTGATGCAGGCGAGCGTGTCGCTGTCGCCCCCGAGGGAGACCGCGTTCCGGATAGCATCCTCGTACGAAGTGGAATCAAGGAAGGCGACGATGGCCTCGGGCACGGTGTTCTGGCAGGACTCGTTGAAGCTGTAAGAGGGACGGATGTCGTCGACGGTCCGGTCGAGATCGTAGCCGAACCTGTTCGTGATCTCCGTCCTGATCAAGTCCTTGTCCCACTCCGTCCGGGCCAGGAAGACGGCCAGCGCCGTCGCCTGCGCCCCCTTGATGCCCTCGGGGTGATCGTGGGTGAATTCCGCGGAGCGCCGGGCCTCGCGGAGGACGTCCTCGACCGACTCGAAGGCAAACCCGACCGGGCTCGCGCGCATGGCCGAACCGTTGCCCCAGCTGTTGTAGGGCTGGGGGTCGACTGAGCCGAGCCAGCTCATGAAGAAGCCGCCGTAGCCCGCGTTGGGGTAGCGCCGGCCGAGGTCGAGGACGCTCTTGCGGTAATCCCCGTCCGTCATGATGGCCCGGGCGACGGCCACGGTCAGGACGGAGTCGTCGGTGAATGAGCTCGTCGGGCCGAAGAGGGGAAATTCCTTGGACTTCGTCCGGCCGAACTCATAGACCGAGCCGATGATGTCTCCGGCGATGGCTCCGATCATGGTTCCCTCCGGTTCCCGGATGCGGCTGCCCCAAATTTAGCCCCGGCCTGGAGCGAAGTCAAGCCGAATGGCCACCGGTCACGGCCCCTCCCCCACCCCCGCTCGAAATAACCCCCCTCCTATCACCCCGCGGGGGGATGGACGCGTTTAGCCCCTGAAAAAAGAATAGGTGCATCGGGCTAGGGAACATCAAACGGAGGAACCACATGGCCAACGCAAAAGGCGGAAACGGGAAGAACGGCAAGTGTCACAATCACGCCAATCACGGCAAGAACGGCCGCGCCGTCTGCCCCTACTGCCGGGAGAAGGACGAGGTCATCCCCATCCTCTACGGCTTCCCCAGTGACAAGGCCTTCATGAAGGCCGAGCGCGGCGAAGTTTACCTAGGCGGGTACATCGCCGGCCCCACGGCCTACTACTGCAAGCGCGACGACCGGGAATTCTAGTCCCTAATCCCTCCCTCTGGGCGGCGGGATGATGATCTCGGGATCGTCAACGACAAGCGTGTCGCGGACGCAGACGCAGAAAGCATAGGGGTACACCCCCGGCATCGCGTCCTCCCTCACTTTGACCTCGAGCGGCTTGCCGCCCCTGGGCGCCACGCGGCAGGCCCATGCGAGCGGAGAGTGGCGGGCCCTGACGACAACGGCGAACGGGATCTCGTCATTGATCACCCACTCGATCGTTTCTCCCCTCTTGGCGACGATTTGCGGTTTGTCGTAAGAGATCGTCCTGCCCTTGACGGTGACCTTGACCGTGTGCCTTTTCGGTCCTTCTTTCTCGGTCGGTTTCCCTTCCACTTTTCCCTCCTTCATTTAGCGGTGATATTGGCGTAACCCGGGTCCTGGCGCAGGCCGGCCAGGAACGGGTCGCGAACGATCTCGTCCATCGACCCCTTGAGCCGCGCATACTCGCGGACGGCGTCGAGGGCCTTCTGCCGCGCTCCGCAAACCTCGTAGACGACGACGGCGTGCAGGACGTTGGAGCTGTCGCCTGGCTTGTCCTTGAGGACGCGTTCGATCTCGGCCTGGGCCCGGGCGGTCTGCCCCGTCTTGGCCAGGTAGACCGCCAGGGTGCCGCGCAGGCGCGGATCGCCGGGGCTCACGGCGAGGGCCTGTTCGGTGAGCTCGATCGCCTGCTGGTAGGCGTCGGCCGCTTTGGCCTCGTTCCCGGGCGTGAAGCTGTAGGCGTCGGCCAGGTTGCCGTAGATGATGTTGGAAGAATCGCTCGGCCCGAAGCCGATGGCCTTCTCGCCCATGTTCACCGAGTCCGCGTAGCGGCCGGTGAAATAGTAGATGACGGCCAGGTTCGAACAGGCGTCGGGGTTCCTCTTGACCGCGTTGGAGCGCTCGTATGCGGCCGCGGCCCGGTCGAAACGGCCCAAGTTGAATTCGACGGCGCCCAGATAGCTCAGGGTGTCGATGTTGCCGGGGCAGGTTCGGGCCGCGGCGTCGAATTGGTCCCGGGCCTTGTCGTAAGCGCCCTGGTACAGAAAGAAAATGCCGAGATAGGACTCGCCGGCCCAGTAGCCGGGCCGGACGGCGAGCGCGGCCCGATAGGCCGCCTCCGCCTTGGCCGGCTGGCTTGTGTCTTCGTAGAGCTTGCCCAGCTTGATCTGGGCATCGTAGTCGAGGGGGTCGAGCGCCACGGCCCGCTCGAGCTCGCGCGCGGCCTCGTCGTTCCGGCCGAGCGCGCGGAGGACATCGCCAAGGGCGAGATGCGCCGGGGCCAGGCCGTCGTTCGATTTGAGGACGGCGCGAATGACGGTCTCGGCGTGCTGGGCGGGCGACTGTTCGGCGCCGGGGCTGGCGCCGGGCGGGGCCGGCGGGACGGTCTTGCGCCTGTACGCGCTGGTAAGCTCGATCCCGGCGGAGGCGAACGAGGGGTCGAGACGGAGGGCGTCCTCGAAGGCGGCGATGGCGGAAGCGAGGGAGTCGGAATATGCGGCCGAGGCAGGGCCGGGAGCGGCGTAGACGGCTGTCATGAAGCCGAGGCCCCGGATGTAGGATTCGAAGGCGCCGGGGACCGTGGTGCCGGCAGAGGCGAAGCGGGCCGTGGCGGGGTTCGACGCGGGAAGGCCGAGCGCGGCGGCGGCTTCGAGGACGAGGTCCTCCTGCCAGGTGGCGATGTTGGCGATGTTGTCGGTCTTGGGGAGGGAGATGATGCGGCGGAGGCTGGCCGGGTCGATGACGTCGAGGGTCAGGGTCAGGTTGTCGGCGACGCGCTTGAAGTTCCCTTGAAGGACGACGTTGGAGCCGAGGATGCGGAGGGCGTCGGAGGCCTCGCGGACCTCGTAGCTGTCGAGGTGTTCGCCGGGCGTGACCCAGGAGCGGGAGCGACGGGCGATCTCGTCGAGGCGGAGGCGGAGATGCTCGGCCAGGCCCGCGGCGAAGACGCGGTCCTGGAGGTTGTCGCCGATGACGGTCGGGGTGAAAACGGTGATGTGCTTTGCGCCGGAGGACTGGGCCAAGCCGAGAAGGACGGAGATCTTGCGAGGGAGGTGGAGCGCGAGGGCGGCGACGAGAACTGCGCCGACGGCGAGTGTCGGGGCGCCGAAGCGGACGAGGGCGGGGCGGCGGGGCCGCGCGTGAGAAACGACTGGCGCGCCGGACGCGGCCGTCCGAAGGTGGCCGGAGTATCCGGCGCTCTCGCGGACGGCGGCCAGGTCCGCGGCCATCTCGACGGCGGACGAATAGCGCGCCGCGACGTCCTTGGCCAGGGCCTTTTCGAGGACGGCGGTGCAGCCGGCGGGCGTGCCGGGCGGCAGGAGGGCGAGAGATTTCGGCTCGCCGTTGACGATGTCATAAGCGAGCGAATGTTCGGTCGTGCCATGGAACGGGAGCTCCCCGGTAAGCATCTCGTAGAAGACGACACCGAGCGACCAGACGTCGGTGCGGGCGTCGACGTCTTCGCCGCGGAGCTGTTCGGGCGACATATAGGCGACGGTGCCGACGGCGCGGCCGGCGCGGGTCAGGCGGGCCTCGCCGGTGATCTTGGCCAGACCGAAGTCGGCGATGCGGGCCGTCCCGTCCTTGGTGAGGAGGACGTTGGCCGGCTTGATGTCGCGGTGGATGATGCCGCTCGCGTGGGCGGCGGCCAGGCCGTCGGCGACCTGGGCGGCGATGGACAGGGCCTCGGCCGGGGCCAGGGGGCCGCGCTTGATCTTGGCCCGCAGGCTCTCGCCGCTGCAGAGGGCCATGGCGATGAACATGCGTCCGTCCTCGCTCTCGCCGATCTCATGGATGGTGCAGATGTGCGGATTGTCGAGGATGGAGGCGGCCTGGGCCTCGTGGACGAAGCGCTCGCGGGCCTCGGCTTCGTCGATGAGCTCCGCGGGCAGGAACTTGAGGGCGACGGTGCGGCGGAGCTTGAGGTCGTCGGCCTCGTAGACGATGCCCATGCCGCCGCGGCCGATCTCGCCGAGGAGGCGATATTTGCCGGCGATGACGGTGCCGGTGAGGACGCCGCGGGCGAGCGGGTCGATGGTCGTGGTGAGGGAAGGCGAATCGGAGGGCGAGGCGGAGCGGGGGGCAGAGGCGGAGCCGGAGGCGGAGGCAGGCGCGGGCGTCGAAGGAGAGACCGGAGCGGAGGGCCGGGAGGACGGGTCAGGCGGGGCGAGCAGGGCGGCGCAGCTCCCGCAGTAGCGGGACGCATCCGGATTCGCGGCACGGCATTTGGGGCATTCCATTGTCGCCACCATTCCCCGTTGGGCTAACGATAGGCTTATTCGGCCCGTCCGTCAACAGGGGCAAAGTGTTGACAAATCCGCAGGGTGGACCATAATGCATATTCCATCTTCGGCAGTGCGAGGTGTTGAAATGAGCGACAAGTACTATTTCACGAGCGAAAGCGTCACCGAGGGCCATCCCGACAAGATCTGCGACCAGATCAGCGACGCCATCCTCGATAACCTGCTCGAGCAGGACCCGGACGCCCATACGGCCATCGAGGTCCTGACGACGACCGGCTCGGTGCATGTCGCCGGCGAGATCACGACGACGGGCTACGCCGACATCCAGAAGATCGTCCGAGACACGCTCAGGGAGATCGGATACACGGATCCCCGCTACGGCATCGACTGCGAAGACGCGGGCGTCTGGGTCGCGGTCCACGGCCAGAGCGGCGACATCGCGCGGGGCGTCAAGAAGGCCGAGAAGCACGAGCAGGGCGCCGGCGACCAGGGCATGATGTTCGGGTACGCCTGCAACGAGACGCCCGAGCTGATGCCCCTGCCGATCATGCTCGCCAATCGTTTGACCCACAAGCTGGCCCAGGTGCGGAAGCACAACGCCCACCACAGCATGGGCCCGGACGGCAAGAGCCAGGTCACCGTGGAATACAGCGACGGGAAGCCCGTTCGGCTCGAGGCGGTGGTCATCGCCCAGCAGCACATCTCCGACGTTTCGGAGCGGGACCTGAAGAAGCTCATCCTGGAGAAGGCCATCAAGCCGGTGTGCGGCAAGTACCTGGACAAGAAGACGAAGATTTATATCAACGCGACGGGTCGGTTCGTCATCGGCGGACCCGAGGGCGACACGGGCGTCACGGGGCGGAAGATCATCGTCGACACGTACGGCGGCATGGGCCGGCACGGCGGCGGCTGCTTTTCGGGCAAGGACCCGAGCAAGGTCGACCGGAGCGCCGCCTACGCCTGCCGGTACATCGCCAAGAACATCGTCGCGGCCGGGCTGGCCGACCGGTGCGAGGTCCAGCTTTCATACGCGATCGGCGTCGCGAGCCCGATGGCCGTGTTCATCGACACCTTCGGGACCGGCAAGGTCGCGGACGGGGAGATCGCCAAGCTCGTCTGGAAACACTTCCCGCTCAAGCCGAACGACATCATCGAGCACCTGAAGCTCAAGCGGCCCATCTACAAGAAGACCGCCGCCTATGGCCACTTCGGCCGCAACGATCCCGATTTTACGTGGGAGAAGACGGACAAGGCGGCGATTCTAGCGAAGGAAGCCGAGGGCCTGGAGAAGATTACGCGAGGGAATTCTCTTACCTGTCCGATTTCTTAATGGGGTCGGACCACAGCTATCAGAATGTTATCAAAGATTTAACCCCTGTTTTTGCCTCCAAAAGCTGCCTAAATCGCGCTTTTTAGGGGCAAAAACGAAGAACTCTAAGTTTCGCAAAGCAGGCAGATCGAACTTCGTTATTTTTGGGCAAAAAAACAGCGATTTAAGACCCAAAACCGGGCCAAAACATGAGCTATCTTATTGAAAATGTTCTTATTGCTGTGGTCCGACCCCAATGGACTCAATGAGCCGAGCGGGGTTCACTCGCCTCCCACGGTACGTTTTTTTGTCGCCATCAACCGTGATAGGGTCGCCAGTAGCTAGGGCCGTTTTCCAAAAAACCTCGGGTGTGATGTCCGGCTTGATCTGGCAGGCCAGGGCATATAGCCCGGAAACATGCGGCAGGATGGAGCTCCAACCTCCCATCCTGTAAAATCCGTATTCATTCGGGCCGCCGGAATGGGCTACGGTCTTCGAGCCCTCAGGCAGGACCAGGAATTCCGGCGAACTCGCCCTCCCGAGCTTTTTCGCATAGTAGCTTTCGAACCCGTCTCGTCCCGCCACTTGAGAGATCCAATCCTTCCAGGCCAGGACCCGGCAAGCAGCCGGGTCGTCCGGGCTTTCCAGGCTCCCGCGGTCGAAGCCCCAGAACCAGAAGCCGGGCTTTGACGCGTCGAAGATGTTGCCCGAGACGACGAATATCCCCGCCGCCGCGGCCTTCCGCACGGCGTCGTTCATAGTCTTGAAACCGGGGTTTTTCGGCCCCCAGCCCGCGGAGATCGAGATGACCCGGATCTTCTTTTCCAGGGGGAGCCTGGTGTTGACCCGGAGAAGATCATCGATGGCCTGGGCGTAATGAGCGACGTTGGGGGCCATGCCGGCGGACAGGTCATAATTGTGACTGCCGACATAATAGATCTCGGCTTCGGGGGCGACTCCGCAGGTGCGTCCAGCCAATATCGACGCGACCAGACCGCCATGGAAGTTCGCCGGCACGCCTTTGGCGTTGACCTCGCCGTAGAAACGCAGCCGGTCGCCGTACTCGGCATGATCGAGGAGAACCGGGGTGTCGATGATCGCGACCGCGACGCCTTTGCCGGTGATGCCGCGGCCGTGGAGGGCGCGCAGGCCGAGGCCAGGGTTGCGATTCAGATCAAGGACCTTGGCGGGATCGAAACCGGCGGGAAGCCGCTCGGGCCATTTCGTCTCGGTGTCGAAGAACGAGTCCACGAGTTCCTGCGCGTGGCCCATGAGGTCGACCTGGCTGAGGTCGGCATGACGCAGGTCGTATAACAGACCCCATTTCCGGACCTCGGCTAAGGAGCGAGGCCGCTTGCCCAGCAGGCTCCAGGTCATTGGCGGCGGGGTCCGGACAAAATAAGGCTCGGCCGAAGGAAAGTCATCGGGGAGCATCAACCCCTGTTCGGCGCCCGAGAGCTTCGGTTGGGAATCCAACGGCCGGTAGAGCCTCGCCCTGATCCCCGGCTCGCGCATCAGGACGGCCTGGAGAAAGCGGAAGCTGTCGGCGAGGTAGCCCTCGTAGCCGCTGGGCCTGCCGTCCCACGTCGTCCAATCGATCCCTTCGAAGGTCGCGTCGCGGACGCCGTTCTGGAACCCGCCACGGCCTTGGCGCTCGAGCATGGCCCGCAGGACCATGTCGGCCCGGTCGACCATGTCCTTATCTCCGATCACGTAATGCGCCATGAGGAAGTGGAGGACGTGGCCGGCCGTGATGCCTCCGTTCATGTAATAGCCGAGCGTATCCGTCCCGTCCTCGCGCTGCGGCAGCCCGAGGCAGTTGGGCTGGAGGTAATCGGAGCGATGCACCGGGACGAGCATGGGCGGGACTCCGAGGTCGAACCGTTTGAACCCCGCCTGGGCCATTTTTTGCCAGAGGTTGAAGAGGATCGTGCGCGCCATATCCGGCTCGACCAGGCCGTACTCGATGGCCAGGCCGTTGAGCGTCGGCGAGGCGTAGTCGTGAAGCACCCCGTCGCGGTCCTTCCACCAGGCGAGCCAGCCGGATTCGCGATTGAACAGGACCTTGGCATAGACCTCCTTGAGACGGTCGGCGAGGCGCGCGTAAAACGCCGCCTTCTCCCCTCGCCCAAGCTTCGCTTCGAGGTCGGCGAGCGACCTCCAGGCCCGGTAGATGAGGGCGTTGGTGTAACCGTCCTTGTTGCCGCAGTTGAGCGCATCCCACCAGGCGTCGGATCGGTTGGGCTGCTGGAGGGCGTTGGGGGTGCCGGGCTGGGTGGCCTCGACGAGGCCGTCTCTGTCGACATCGCGGCGTGCCAGAAAATTGGCCACGCGCTCGAGGAGCTCGATGCGGCGTCGGAGCCAGTCGAGGTCCCCGGTCGATTCGACGTAGTCCCAGGCGGCGATGAGCGGCGAGGCTTCGGCGTCGAGGAAATCTCCGTAGTCCCAATAACCGGTGATCTCGCCGGTCAGGCGGCCGGCGGGGTCGCGGCGCATGCGCTTGTCGAGCCAGTAATCGATCGTCCGGCGCACGAGGGGCATCACCGAGATGCCCGGGGCGATCTCGGGCATGAAGAAGGCCTGATCGGCGTAGAACCAGATCGAGACGCTGGCCGGGTCGCTGATGACGTTGTTGCCGAGGATGCCCGGCGGCGCGCTGAAGGGCTTGTCCTGTTCGCCCCAGCGGGCGCAGGGCTGGAGGGCGTTGAGCCAGCCGCGCCGGGCGGCGAGCCAAAGCGGCAGCGAGTCGTCGGACAGGCCGGCGGACGGCGGGAGAAGGAGCGGCGTCAGCGTGAGCGCGACCGGCTTGTCGGTCGTGACGTCGGGAAATTCGAGGATCAGATCGACGGTCTTCGCGGCGCGGCTGCCTTCGAGTCGGCCGACGATCGGCCGCCCCTTCGCTTCCGTGAGCAGCATCGGTCCCCAGTCCGGCGCGTTGACGACCGCGGGCAGGCGGAACGTCCCGTCATCGAGCCACTCGGCCGGAAGGACCGTCGTGGATGTGACCTTGGGATCGAAGGGGAAAAGGAGGCGTAGCGACCCTGGCGGCGTCGGCGCAGCGTCGAGGCCATGGACCGTGAGATTGAGCTTGTCGACCGTTTCGATCCGCCACTCGAGGTGCGCCTTCCCTGCTTCAAGCGTCCGGAAGACGATGTTCGCGTCGCTCCCTTGGCGGCGGTCGACGATCTTAGCGTCGGTCCAGGAGCCATCGGCGGCGAGATATTGGATCAGGACCGCGTTCCCGACCCTGAGCAGGTTCGTCGCGGCCTTCATTCCTCCCTCGGTGTCCCAGCTCAGGAAAAAAATGCCCGGCGAGGTCTCGTCGGTCGCGATCTTGATGACCGGCGCCGATGGGGCCGCGGCGGCAGTGTTGGATTGAGGCACCGGCTGCTCGCGGCCTTTCTCCGCCTTATTCGATGACTTCGGCGAGCAGCCAGCAAGGGCGAGGGCCAATCCAAGCACGAAGATTCGCGCAGAAATCCGGCCGAGGGCTGAACGGCGGGACTGCGTCTTCTTCATCTTTCCCTCCAGGTCGAAATTGGGGAATAGGTATTGTGTCCCCGAATTATAATCCAAATCGTTCCGACGCGCTCTCGAGGGCCGCGTTGACATCCCCCTTCCCCGCTGATATCCTTTTGGCCACGAACGATAAGGAGGGGCGCGCATGACAGTAAAATGCCCCAGCTGCCGGCACGACAATCCCGCCGAGACGAAGTTCTGCGGCCATTGCGCGGCGCCGCTCGATTCCTCCGCCCTTCCTACAGAAACATACCAGGCCCCCATTCACGAGCTAACGACCGGATCGCTTTTCGCCGGCCGGTACCAAGTCATCGAGGAGCTGGGTCACGGCGGCATGGGCCGCGTCTACAAGGTCCACGACACGGAGCTCAACGAGAAGATCGCCCTGAAGCTTCTCCGGCCCGAGATCGCCGGGGATCCGGAGACGGTCGAGCGCTTCCGCAACGAGCTCAAGTCGGCCCGCCAGGTCGCCCACAAGAACGTCTGCCGGATGTTCGACATCGGCCGGGCCGAGGGCGCGCCCTACATCACCATGGAGTACGTGCACGGCGAAGACCTCAAGCGCCTGATCCGCAAGATCGGCCAGATGCCCGCGGGACGGACGGTCTCGATCGCCCGCCAGATCGCCGAGGGCCTGGCCGAGGCCCACGGCCACGGCATCGTCCACCGCGACCTCAAGCCGCAGAACATCATGGTCGACGAAGGCGGCAACGTCCGCATCATGGACTTCGGCATCGCCCGCTCCCTCGAAAAGAAGGGCATCACCGGGGCCGGGATCATGATCGGGACGCCGGAGTACATGAGCCCCGAGCAGGTCGAGGGCAAGCCCGTTGACGCGCGCTCGGACATCTACTCGCTCGGCGTTATCCTCTACGAGATGACGACCGGACGCGTCCCCTTCGAAGGCGACACGCCGTTCACGATCGGGGTCAAGCACAAGAGCGAGGCGCCGCGGGACCCGCTCGAGCTCAATCCTGCGATCCCGGCGGACCTGGCGCGGCTCATTCTGCGTTGTCTCGAAAAAGACAAGGAGAAGCGGTTCCAAAGCGCCGGCGAGCTCATCGCGGAATTGGAGCACATCGAGCAGACCCTGCCGACGACCGAGCGCATCGTGCCGAAGCAGCGGCCGCACACGTCGAAGCAGGTGACGGTCACGTTCAATGTCAAGAGGCTCGTCGTGCCGGCGGTCGCCGGCGTCGTGGTCATCGCGGCGGCGCTCGTCCTCTGGCTCATCGTCTTGAAGAAGCACATCGTTCTGCCTTCGGCCGGGGCCAAGCCCACGCTGGCCGTCCTCTACTTTAAGAACAGCACGGGGGACGCGTCGCTGGACGTCTGGCGGCAGGCCCTGCCCGAGCTCATCATCGCCGACCTCTCCCAGTCCCGCTTCATCGACGTCGCCAGCGACAGCCAGATCTATGGCGTGCTGAGAGAGCTCGGCCTCATGAACACCCCGGCCTATGCTCCCGAAGATCTCAAACGCGTCGCCGAGAAGACCCGGGCAACCCACATTCTTCAAGGAACCTTGACCCGGGCGGGCAAGTCCTTCCGGATCAACACGACCCTCGAGGAAGCCGCGTCGGGAAAGCTCCTGAGTTCCGAGATGGTCGAGGGCATCGGCGAAGAGAGCTTCCACACGATGGTCGACGAGCTCGGACGCAAGGTCAAGGCGGGGCTCCGTCTGTCCTCGGGGGAGATCGCCGCCGATATCGACTTGGACGTCGGGAAGATCACGAGCGCCTCGCCCGAGGCCTACAAGCTCTACGCCCAGGGCCGGGCCTACCATATGGCCCGCGACTACAAGAGCTCGATCGCCATGATGGAGAAGGCCGTAGCCATCGACCCCGGGTTTGCCATGGCCTACCGGAGCTTGAGCACGGCCTACTCGAACATGGGGTTCCGGACGAAGGCCGACGAGTACCGGCGCAAGGCCATGGCCCTCACCGACCGGATCTCCGACCGTGAGCGCTGGCTCATCGAAGGGACGTATTATTCCAGGTCGGAAGCGACAGTCGACAAGGCCATCGCAGCATTCCGGAAGGTCGTCGATCTCTATCCGGACGATCCGTTGGCCAACAACGGCCTTGGCATGGCCTACGGAAGCATCGAGGAGCACGAGAAGTCGGCGGCGTGTTATGAGATCTGCGTCAGGCAGCCGGGGGCGCCCTACCTCTATTACGGAAACCTGGTCTCGACTTACTCGCGGATGGGACGATATGACGAATCGCGGAAGCTTCTCGAGGGCTACCTCAAAACGGTCCCGGACTCCGCACCCGCGCATGACGATCTGGCCAGCGTCCTGACCTTTGAGGGGAAATACGATCTCGCTCTGGCCGAGGCGGACAAAGCCTTCACCCTCGCGCCGACGGATATGAACGTCATGGCCACGGCCGGGGAAGCCGCGATGCTCAAGGGGGACTTCGCCAGGGCCGAAGCCGAATTTGGCCGGTTGGCCGCGGCGGCCGACCAGGCCAAGACGCCCTGGAGGCGACGGGGCCTGGTTTGCCTCTATATGGCTCAGGGGAGGTTCGAGAAGGCCCTGGAACAGATGGGCCTGGTCATGGAGGAAGCGCGCAAGGTCGGGGAGCCGACGTGGCTGGCGCCCTTCAATTTCTTCGCCACCCTCGTCTACAACGGCGCCGGGCGACATGCGGAAGCTCTGGGGGCCGCCGAGCAATCATACCGCATCGCCGAAGCGGACGGGAGCCTGGCGATGATGCGATACGCCTTGTTCGCCCGGGGGGCCGCCTTGGTCGGATTGGACCGGCTGTCCGAGGCCCAGAAGGCGGCCGATGACGGAAAGGCGCTGGTCGAGCGGTCCTTTAACAAGAAGTCCATCCGAGGGTTCCTGAGCCTCCAGGCCCAGATCGATCTGGCCAACGGGAATTTCAGCCGGGCCGTCGAGAATGCGAAGGCCGCGGTGGACTCGCTCGAGCCCCAATCGGCCTATTCGAATCCGGACGCATATTACTACGCGGCTCTGGGCAGGGCATACGAGGGGACCGGCGACCTGGAGAACGCCCGCAAGACCTATGAAGGCCTGCAGAGGCTGACGACGGGCCGGATCTTTGGCGGGTATCTCTATGCCTTGAGCTTCTACCGGCTGGGGCTGATCGCCGAGAAACAGGGGGACAAGGCCGGCGCACGGCGGAATTACGAGAAGTTCCTCGAGATATGGAAGGACGCCGACCCGGGTCTGCCGGAGCCGGCCGACGCCCGCAAGCGGCTCGCGGCTCTTTAGGGCCGCCAATTTCCTGCGTTTAATTCGGAAATTGGTATTGTGTCCCCGGTTTATCTCCCCGATTTATCCGGACAAGGGCTATAATGGAGCCAGATTGCCGGAAGCGAGAGAGCGGCTAACTCTCGAGGAGTCGTCATGAAGAAGTCCCTAACCGTTTCTTGCGCCCTGTTCTTCCTCTCGGCGCTCGTCACGTTCCCGCAGAGCAGCTTCCTGAAAAAGGGTCAAAGCGGGTTCGGGTTGAGCGGCGCGTACGCGACGAGCAACGAGGCGTCCGGGTGGTCAGGCACGGCCGCGGTCTCGCTCGGGGGGATTTACGATCTTTCGTTCTCGGTCGGCCGCCCCTCTTATGACCCCGTCTCGAGCGGCTTCAACGCTCTCACGTCGACGTCGATCATGCCCGAACTCACGGCCCACGTCATCAAACAGAATTCGTCCAGGTCCCCCGTTTCCCTTGCGATCACGGCCGGGTACGTGAGGGACAATTATTCCTCGCCGGACCTCGATGCCGAAGGCTTCACCATGTGGGCGAACACGATCCTCGTCGGAGCGACGGTCTATCGGGACGTCCCTGTCGTCGCCGGGCTCTATCTTCAGCCCTATGCCGGGCTCGGCTACGCGAGCACGAGCTTGAAGATCAGGAATGCCGACGGGCTGACCATAAGCGGAAAGCACAACCTGGCTTCGTTCGGCCTCGGCCTGCCCGTCGTTTACGGGGTCTCCGAGAGAGCGTTGCTCGCCCTGCGGCCCGGCTTGACCTTCGACGATGACAAAGTGACCTTCGCGATCTCGCTCGGCCTGGTCGTCGCGCTCAATAAACCCGCCGCGAAATAAAGACTACTCCTTGATATCCAGGCCGCGGTTGCGCAGCAGGGCGTCGATCTTGGGCTCGGCGCCGCGGAAGCGCACGTACTGGGTCATCATGTCCTCGGTGCCGAACGGCTCGAGGATGTTCTTGCGGAACGAATCGGCCGTGGCCCGGTCGAAGATACCCTTCTGCTGGAAGAGCTCGTAGGCGTCGCTGTCGAGGACCTCGGACCAAATGTAGGCGTAGTAGCCGGCCGAGTACCCGCCGCTGAAGATGTGGCTGAAGTAGGTCGAACGGTAGCGGGGCACGATCGCCGGGATGAGCGCGAGGCGGTCCATGGCGTCCTTCTCGAACGCGCGCACGTCGGCGGCGCCGGGGTCTGCGGCCGTGTGCCAGTCCATGTCGAGGATCGAGGCGGCCAGATACTCCGCGGTGATGAAGCCCTGGTTGAAGAGGCTGCTCTTCTCGATCTTCGCGACGAGCTCGGCGGGGATCACCTCGCCGGTTTTGTAGTGCTTGGCGTAGACAGCCAGGAGGTCGGGCTCGAAGCACCAGTGCTCCATGATCTGCGACGGCAGCTCGACCGAGTCGCGGGCCACGGTGCGATTGCGGTAGCGGCCCTGCGAGAAGAGCGTGGCCAGCGAGTGGCCGAACTCGTGGAAGAACGTCTCGACCTCGTCGGTCGAGAGGAGCGCCGGGGCGTCGGCCGTGGGCGCGGTGAAATTACAGGTGATCGAGGAGACGGGCGGGACGCGCTCGCCCTTTTCGTAGTAGGCGCGCCGGAAGGCCCCGGACCAGGCGCCGCTGCGCTTGCTCGGCCGGGGGAAGAAATCCATATAGAGGATGCCGGTGTGGCGGCCGTCGGCCTCCTGGACCTCGAAGACCTGGACGTCGGGGTGATAGCGCGGCAGCTCGGGCTTGGCGATGAACTTCAGGCCGTAGAGCTTGCCGCAGAGGGCGAAGATGCCGTCGCGGACGTTGTCGATCTTGAAATAGGGCCGGAGGGCGGAGTCGTCGAGGGCGTATTTTTCCTGGCGCAGCTTCTCGGTGTAATACCACCAGTCCCAGGAGGCGATAGTGAATTTGGCGGTCTTGCCGGCCTGCGCGTCGCGGTCGGCGAGGACCTGGAGCGCGGCCGCCTCCTGCCGGGCCTTGACGATCGTCGGCTTCCAGAGCTGGGCCAGGAAGTCGTTGACGCGGGCCGGTGTCTTGGCCATGTTGAGCTCCAGGACGTAAGCGGCGTGGCTCGGATAGCCGAGGAGCTTGGCCCGCTCGAGACGGAGGGCGGCGATCTTGCGGAGGCTCTCCTTGTTGTCGAACTCGTTATCGTTGTCGCCCTTCATCGTGTAGGCGCGGTGGAGCTTTTCGCGGAGTGGGCGCAGCTCAGAATAGGTCAGGAACGGGGTCATGCTCGGAACCTGGATGGTGAAGAGCCACTTGCCCTCGGGGAGCCCGGCCTGCTTGGCGGTGACGGCGGCCATGTCGACGACGGAAGGCGGAAGGCCGGCCAGGTCGCTCTTGCTGTCGATGACCAGCTGGAAGGCGTTGGTCTCGGCCAGGACGTTCTCGCCGAACTTGAGGCTGAGGAGCGAGAGCTCCTGATTGAGCTCACGGAAGCGGGTCTTGGTGACGGGGTCGAGGAGGGCGCCGCCGCGGACGAAGTCCTTGTAGGTGTTTTCGAGGAGGAAGAGCTCCTCGCGGCCGAGATCGAGCTTGGCGCGATCATCATAGACGGCTTTAACGCGGGCGAAGAGCTTCTCGTTGAGGGCGATATTGTCGCGGTGCGCGGCCAGCAGGGGCGCGGTCGTGCGGGCGACGGCCTGGAGGTCCTTGTTGGTCAGGGCGCCTTGGAGGGCGCCGAAGACGCTATTGACCTCGGACAGGAAAAGACCGGTGTGGTCGAGCGTGGCGACCGAGTTAGCGAAGGTCGGCTTGTCGGGGTTATTGACGATGGCGTCGACCTCGGCCTGCTCGCGCGCGATGCCTTCCTCGATGGCCGGCAGGAAGTGCTCGGTCTTGATGCGGTCGAACGGCGGGACGTTGAACGGCGTGCCGAAGGGCTTGAAGAAGGGGTTCTCGGGATTATCGGCGGGGAGCGTGTTCGGGGCGACCGCCGCGGTCAGCGGCCCGGTGGCGGGCACGGCCGGCGAGGTCGGCTTTTCGCTCTTGCAGGCGACCGCCGCAACGACGACGATCCCGATCGCGACGACAAGAATGGTCATGGCTTTGCCTTTCATATCCTTCGCACCTCCTTGGGTATTACCGGGCTATTATACACAATGGGGTCGGACCACAGCTATCAGAATATTATCAATATGATACGCCCATTTTTTGGCCTGTTTTCGGCCTAACCGAGGTGTTTTTAGCCCTAAAAACAGAAGCGCAGACGATTGCCTTTGCAAATTCGGGATGAGGTCGTTTTTACCCCAAAAAAGATCAAGATAAGCCCTTTTTGGAGGCCGAAAACAGTGATAAATCACTGATAAGATAGCTTATTGCTGTGGTCCGACCCCATTAGACCTCACGGCGGCGGTCGCCACATCGCCCAGCTTGAGGCGCAGGTTGCCGTCAGGGCCCGCCTCGATATGGACGGCCTTAGGCGGCCGGATCCCTCCATCCCAAGTGAAGAAGTCCCGTTCGCCCGAAGGATAGAGGCGCATCCGCACGGTCAGGCCGCGTGCCGACCGGCCGCGGAGACGGCCTTCCTCCTTGAGGTCCCAGACGTAGGTCAGGTCGACCGTGCCTCTCTCGCAGAAGAAACGGATGACGGACTCGTCCCAGTCCTGGGTCCGGGCCGTGCCCAGGACCTCAAAGCGCTGGAAGCGGCCACGGACCTTCTCGCTCTCCGCGATCAGATCCGCCCAACGGGCCTTCAAGCGCTCCGGGGCCACTTCCCCGCCGTAGGCTTTGGAGAGCGGGATGAAATCCCCCTTCATATTCGCGGCGATAATGCCCGCCATGAGCTTGGATAGCTTGTCGAGGCGGCCGGGTTCGGCGTCGCTGACAGAATTCAGAAGCGCGAAAGCCTTCCGTCCTTCCGCTTCGATGAAGAGGGCCTGGCCGTCCAAGGATAGGCGATAGGCTCCAGCACCGGCCGGGAGGCTGTACGTCCCGGCGAATGAGGCGAGCGCGGCCGCGCTCATATCCTTGACCTCGGGAATGTCCGGATAGGGCTGGCCCGCGAGGAAGCGCATCCCGATCTGCTCGAGGAGCGAATTCGCCGACCGGTTTTCGGCGATGACGTTGGTCATGAGAAAGACGACGAGTCCGGTGTCCGGCACGATGGCCAGGTCGGCGAAGTAGATGCCGTTGCCGCCGTTATGGGTGACGATCTTCGTCCCATCGGGCGCCTTGGCGATCGACCAGCCGTACGCGTAGTATGTATCGCCGCCTTCGCTGACGTGGGGCGTCCAAAGCTTCTTCATCGACTCGGGCGCGAGGACGCGGCCGGTGAGAAGGGCTCGCGCCCAACGGAGCATATCATAGACCGTGGTGTGGATGCCGCCGTTGGCGCGAAGCGCCCAATGAGGCCCATCGGCGGCCGTCGGGCGCTCGAGGAACGTGCCCCAACGCCCTCCATCGGCTTCATAACCCTGGGCGAAACGGCTTTCACCCCAGGCCGGCATGGTATATCCTGTTTCGTACATGCCGTTCGGCAGGAA
Source organism: Candidatus Aminicenantota bacterium (assembly GCA_963743205.1). Lineage (GTDB taxonomy): Bacteria > Acidobacteriota > Aminicenantia > Aminicenantales > Saccharicenantaceae > RBG-16-66-30. Next base: position 190,550 of record CAVUOW010000004.1, on the reverse strand, counting down.
AAGCCGCTCGCGCACGAAGGTCTCGTAGGTCCTGCCGGAGAGCTTCTCGATGATGGCACCGAGAAGACTGAAATTGGCGTTTGAATAGGTGTATCCCTTCCCTGGAGCGAAGAGGAGGGGCTTGGCGAAGACCTGTTTCAGGTATTCGCCGAGCGGAACGGGATCGAAGTCGCCGATGTCGGGGTCTCCGAGGCCGGAGGAATGTGTTAGGAGCTGGTGAAGGGTGATCGCCGACTTGTCGGCCGGGACGCCGTCGAAGTATTTGGAGATGGGATCGACGACGCTCAGCTTGCCGTCCTCTTCCAGCTTGAGAATGCCCGCGCCGGTGAACTGCTTGGTGATCGAACCGATATCCGATACAGAGCCGGGGGTCCATCTTATTCCGTGTTCCCGATCGGCCAGGCCGAAGCCCTCGGCCACCAGGGGCACATCGCCTTTAGCCACAAGGACGACCCCCGCAAAGCCGAGCTTCTCGAGGCGCCGAAGATAGGTCTTGGTCTCAGTAACGGCCGCAGTGTTCGGGTCCGGAGATTGGCCGCTCGATGGAGCCAGGCGGACGGGCGCCGACGAGGGAGTGCCAGGGTCAGCAAATGCCGTGGCCGTGACGAGGGCAAGGCATACTGCCAGGCAAAGGGGCACCAGGTTCTGATCTTTCACGATCCCTCCGTGTCCATGAGTGTCATCGATTCGTTTCAATCTTAACGATCGCGATCAAATCAAAGTTCCGAAAAGCCCTTTCATTTTTGGGCCCAAAAACACCACATTTAACCCCATGCGATCCCCAAAACTGGACCTAAATTGTTGATTATGTTCCTAAAGCTGTGGTCCGACCCCAATCTTTTCCCAATTCAACAGGACGTTCCAGAGGAAGCGATGGTCGGAGCGGTTGAGGTCGCGGTGGATCGGGTTGAAAAGGAAGGCGATGACGCGACCCTTGCCGGCCGGGAGATCCAGGATAGCGGGGCGGCCCTCGAGCTCGTCATCGCCCTTGATGGCGCCGCTGACGAGCATCTTGACCTCTTCTTTTTTCGCCGTTGCGGTCGCGGCTTGCCCCGGCGCACCGGCCGTCCCGGACTCTTTCGCGCCCGCCGTGCCCGCCGCCGCAGCCGCAGTACCTGCCGCCCCTGCCGCCACGTCCGTCGCCTTCGCGGCGTCCGGTTTCTCTTCTTCCCTATCCTCGGCCCTGAGCTTCGCGCCCCACTGCAGAACGACCCCTCCCCGACCTGACCGGGCGATATCGTAAACGGGCAGCATCGACCGGAAGGCCGACGTCACCTCCGGGAAGCCGTATGCCAGGGGATGGTCCGGCCGCACGAACTTCGCCTTGAGCTCCGACCCGGGCGTGAACACGGACCCGCCCCTCCGAGAGACGTCCCTGACGAGCCCGCCCTGAAGGGCGATCGCCGAGCCGTTGCCGAGCGTCACGAACACGCCGCCGGCGTTGAGGTACTCCTCGAGCTTGGCCATGCCGGCCCAGCCGATCCCCCCGGTGATGTTCTCGGACGCGTCGGGAACGCCGAGGTTGGGCGTCTCTTTCGTCTTCTTGTAGGCCAGCGGGCCCCACTTCTTGTCGACGCCCAGGATCTGGTCCTGCAGATCGAGATAGTTGTGGCCGAAGATGATGACGTCGAAGCGGTCTTTGAGGCGGCCGGCGCGCACATCTTCGTCGCGGATGTACGTATAAGGGACTCTTTCCCGGTCGAGGACGAATCGGATCCAGCCGACGGCTTCCGTATCCGCCCACGTGTGCCAGACGGCCAGGCGCGGCAGCTTCGACTCGTGGCGCGCGACATCCGGCGCCGCCGCGGCGCTTTCGAAATCGAGCGCCAGCTCCGCCGCCGCCCGCTTGACCGCTTCCGCGAGCCCTTTCTGGTCGGCCATGATCCATGACCCGGCGGGATAATCCTTGTCCCCGGCCTTGAACGCCTTCTCGGCGATCTCGACCTTGAACGCGGCGAGGCGCGCGCGCAGCGCGAGCAGTCCCTCCTGGCCCGTGTCTTTCAATAAGAGCACCGGCCCCGCTCCGTTCACGTTCCCTGACGTCGCGAAGCCGACCTTGAGGGCCTCGAGCGCCACATCCTTGATCTTGACGTCGTTGATGCGCTTGGCCTCGAGCCCGTAGTGGATCGGAAGCGACCACGACACGTCGTCGTAGGGCTCATACACGGCGTCCGGCGGGAAGATCTGCGGCGTGAGCAGGTCCACGGCGTAATTTCGATACGGCTGATCGAGCCGCACGATGTAAGTCCCCGCGGGGAACTCCCCTTCCGCGACCTTGAACGCGGCGGTCGCCTTCCCGGCCTCGATGCCGTGCTGCATCAGCAGGCTGACCATGTCGGCCACCCGCCGCCTGTCGCCTTGCTCGGCCGCGATGGCGAACGCGTACGGCTCGCCTTTGACGCCCTTCTGCCAGGAGTTGTAGCTCTTGCGATAGAAATCGCGCAGCATCTCCTTGGCGTTCTTGGCCGTGTAATCGAGCGCCGCGAGGCAGCCGCTCTCCATGTAGTTCGTGTTGTCGCGCAGGGACCACATGAACTTGCGCGGCGGCGGCATCGGCCGGTACCATTCCCGGCTCGTGACCGGGCGCCCGGCGTAGCGCTCCTCGTCCGGCCTCAGGATGCGCTCGACCGTCTCGGCCGTGCCGTTGCCGAAGGTCTCGTAGCCGCGGCCGATGCTGTTATGGTTGACGCCGATCGAATCGAGGAAGACGTGCTCCCAGCCGTCGCTGAAGCCCCACGTCCAGACGCCGGGCATGCCGGCCGACGTCAGCGCGCCGAGCTCGGCCATCGACATGGCGAACCACTCGTTGAGAAGGATCGGGTCGATGTTGACGTTGAACGGCCCCGTGCCGTTCCAGGTCTGGAGAAGCGGGATCGACTCGTGGAGGTCGTGGATGACCGTCGGGTGATACTCGAAGAACATCCGGCCGACGGCTTTGGACAGCTGCAGCGACTCCTGGTGCGAGTCGCGATTATTATCGTGGAAGACGTAGAAGCCCCAGTAGGGCGGCGAATCGGGAGGGAGCGCGTCGAAGTCCGTTTTGCCCTTGAGGTAGCGGTAGAACCAGTCGACCGCCTTGTCGCGGCCGTCGGGCTCCGAGACGGGGTTGATCAGGACCAGGACCTCGCCGCGGATCTTGCGGATCATCGGCTGGTCGGATACGGCCAGCCGGTAGGCCATCTCCATGACCATCTCAGGGCTGCCGGTCTCGGTCGAATGGAGCCCGGCGTTGAAATAATAGACGGGGCGCGCGGAGGCGATGACGGCTTCGGCGGCCTCGGGTGTCGTCTTGCGCGGGTCGGCCAGCGCGGCGGTCGCCTCCTTGAGGCGGTCGAGGTCGCGGATGCCGTCTTCGTCAGCGACGGCGGCGAGGAGGATCTCGCGGCCCTCCTCGGTCCGGCCGATCGTCTGGACGCGGACGCGGGGCGAAGTCTCGGCAAGCTTGCGGAAGTAGCCGTAGATCTTGGCCGTCGAGGAGAGCTCGCCGGAGGCGCCGACGGCATGGCCGAGATATTCCGCCGGCGAGGGCACAGTGGCCGAATCGGGCAGGTAAGCGACCCAAGGATTGCCGAAGCGCGGCTCGGTCGTGTCCTTGGCGATGGCCTCGACCGACCCCGGCTCGACGGTGTCAGGCGCGTAGGGGTTCTTGGCCTGGACCTGAGCTGAAGAGGTCTGAGTTGGGGCGGCCAGGGATGCGGGTCGGGACGGCACTTGACAGTCAACTCGGGGGGCGCGGTCTCCCGGGCCGCTTTGCGCGGTCGCGGCGACGAGGATCGCCACAGAGACGAGCGCTAGGAGCAGGATCGGGGAGATCGTGCGGACAAGGCGTCGGGACTTGGTCATGATTCGCCTCCAATTTGGGGACACAATACCAATTTCCGAATTCCCCGGCAAGCCTGAAGGGGTCAAACCTTAATTCTTATAATTTCGGGAAGACCTGGTCGGGCCGGTCCGGCGAAGTCATAGGAAATTATAAGAATTAAGGTTTGACCCCTTCTTTAACTTGTTATAATACCGGCACGCCGTCGTGAAGGAGTCTCCGCCGATGAACAAAAAGACCCGCGCCTCGATCCTGACCGGCGCCATCGCTGCTATAGCGCTCGTTTCGGTCGCTCTCGCCGCCGAGCCGAAGATCGTCCTCACTCCTAAGCCTGGCCCGGAGCCTCGCGTCAACGGCGCCCGCGTCTTCGGCGTCCGTCCCGGATCGCCATTCCTTTTCACCATCCCGGCGACGGGCGAGCGGCCGATGACTTTCGCCGTCGAGAACCTCCCCGAAGGCCTCATGCTCGACACGGCGACCGGCCAGATCACCGGCGCTCTCGCCGCTCCTGGCAGCTATCCCGTCACCTTCACCGCGACCAACCGCCTCGGCACAGACTCGCGGCCGTTCAAGATCGTCTGCGGCCACACCCTGGCCCTGACGCCGCACATGGGCTGGAACAGCTGGTACGTCTGGGAGAACCGCGTCACCGACGAGATCATGCGCCGCGCCGCGGACGCCATGGTCTCGACCGGCATGATCGACCACGGCTACCAGTACGTCAACATCGACGACTGCTGGTCCGTCCGCCCCGAGGCCGACGATCCCTCCCTCCGCGGCGAGCCCCGCGACCCCCACGGCATGATCAACGCCAATGGCCGCTTCCCGGACATGAAGGCCATGACCGACTACATTCATGCGAAGGGCCTCAAGGCCGGCATCTACACCTCGCCCGGCCCGACGACCTGCGCGGGCTACACCGCGGCCTGGCAGCATGAGGAGCTCGACGTCCGGCGCTTCGTCGAGTGGGGCTTCGATTTCCTGAAGTACGACTGGTGCTCCTACGGAAGCATCGCCACGGACGAGAAGAGCCGCGACGAGCTCCAGAAGCCCTACCGCCTCATCAGCTCCATCATCGCCAAGCAGCCGCGCGACATCGTCCTCAACCTGTGCCAGTACGGCATGGGCAACGTCTGGGAATGGGGCCGCGAGGTCGGCGGCAACAGCTGGCGCACCGCGGGCGACCTCGGCCACGACGTCGTCGGCAACCTCTTCCGCGACGGCTTCGACGTCTACTCCACGAACGAGCTCCACCGCTACGGCGGCCCGGGCGGCTGGAACGACCCCGATTATCTCCTCATCGGCATCCTCAGCTCCGTCTTCGTCGATGACAAGGAGGGCGGCAACGAGGCCTCGCCCCTCTCGCCGAACGAACAATACACCCACGTCTCGCTGTGGTCGCTCGTCGCGGCGCCGCTCATTTTCAGCGGCGACATCACCCGCCTCGACGACTTCACCCTCGGCCTGCTCACGAACGACGATATTATCGACGTCGATCAGGACCCGCTCGGAAAGCCCGGCCGACGCGTCTCGAAGAACGGCGCTATCGAGGTCTGGGTGCGTGAGCTCGAGGATGGCTCGAAGGCCTTCGGCCTGTTCAACCGCGGCGACCGGCTGGCCGAGGTCACCGCCCTCTGGTCCGACCTCGGCGCCTCTGGGCCGCAAAAGGTCCGCGACCTGTGGCGGCGGAAGGACATTGGCGTCTTCGACGGCTCCTTCACGGCCTACGTCGCCCGCCATGGGGTCGCTATGTTCCGGCTCTGGCCTGAGTAAGAGATTAATGGGGTCGGACCACAGCAATTCAATTATTTATCAATAACTTAACACCATTTTTTGCAGATATTTTGGCTTAACTCAGGGGTTTTTAACCCCGAAAATGAAAGATTAGGATCCGGGACTCTGGGGCGAGATATTCCCAAAGTCCCTTCCGCTATCTTAGGTCTTTTTGGGGCCAAAAGTGCCATAAATAAGGCTAAAAACGAACTAAAATCTTAACTAAGTTGCTGAAAAGTAAAGAAACTCCTGTGGTCCGACCCCCTTACAAACCCCCTTACAGACCAGCTCCGATGGGGTACTGCATGCTGACGTGGACGGGCAGGCGCCCTGAGGGCTTGAGCTCGCCCTTGAGGGCCTTGATGAACGAATCGAAATAGACCCCCTGGTTCCCGAACCAGCCGCGCTCGCCGTAGCCGACGAGGAATGCGGGAACGTCGGGGATCTTCCTGACGAGCTGAGGATTGCCGTAGGCCATGGCCACGACTGCTTTCGGCTTGGCCGCGATGACCCTTCTCAAGAAGGCGAGGTCGCCGTCACGGAAAGGCGCCGCGTCTCCCATCCTGTTCCTGGCCACGAAAAGCGACAACACAACGACGTCGGACTCCCCCACCGCTTTCCAGACAGTCTCATAATAGGCCGCGTCCATGTCGGGTCGCAGAGCGAAGCTCCTCGTCCCCGGGAACGCCGCCGCGAGCTTGGCCGCGAGTGCGGCCGGCATGGGATCACCGTCGACCTTTTGGACGTTGATGTTGACGATCTTCCGCGCCGCGCCCGCGCCAGCACCCGCCGCACTCAACGGCAGGACACCGTCGTTCTTGAGCATGGTCAACGACCGGTCGGCGGCCTCCTGGACGATGGCCTGATGCGCCGCCGTCCCGACGAACTCCCCGACGCGCGCTTCGTCCACGAATCGAGCTTTGTACAGGCCAAGCCTGGCCTTGAGCGTCAGAACTTTGCTCACGGCCTCGTCGACCCGGCTCTTCGGGATGCGGCCGGACCGGACCGCGTCCGCGAGCGCCGCGATCGCCTTGACCGGATCTTTCGGCTTGAGGATGACGTCGTGGCCGGCCTCGAAGGCCTTCACGGCCACCTCCTCGGCCCCGAATCGCGCGATCACGTTGTCGTACCAGAGGTCGTCCGAGGTGACGACCCCGGTGAATCCCAGCCTGCCCTTGAGCCAGCCGGTGACGAGCTTCTTCTCGACGCTCGCCGGCAGCTCCGACCCGCCGGTCACCGAGCGGCACGGCGATGTGTTCGGTCATGACAAAATCGACGCCGGCGTCGATCCCCTGCTTGAATGCCCGGAACTCCTCCGCTTCGACGTCCGCCGCCGGCTTGTTGATCCAGGCCCAGCCGGGATTTTGCGGCATGTTCTCGACGTCGCCCCGTCCCGGAAGATGCTTGGCCGACGTCAGCATGCCGTTCTCGTGGTAGCCGCGGACGTAGGCCCTGACCATGCGCCCGAGGAGCTCCAGATCGCCCCCGAAAGAGCGGACGCTCGGCCCGGGTTGTCCGCGGCGCCAGGCGATATCGCAGACCGGCGTGTACGTCAGGTGGACGCCCATGGCCCGGCCCTCGACGGCCGCGGCCGCGGCGGCTCGGTACATGAGATCGTCGGAGCCGGCGGCGGCGAAGGCCATGTTGGCCGGGTATTCGCTCGCGCCCGTCACCTGCTGGCCCGGCCCGCCCTCGAAGTCGGCGCTGACGAGAAGCGGGATATCGGCGGCCTTCTGCAATCGGTTGAGCAAGCGGGCGACGGTCGCGTGGCGTCCCGCCGTAGAAGACGAACATGCCCACCCCGTGATCGCGGGCCAGGGAGAGCCAGCGGTCGAGACGCGGATCGTCGTCCGTGATATAGCCGCCGACGGCGTCCACCGTGATGATCTGGGCGATCTTCTTCTCCAGCGTCAGCCCGGCCAGGGTCTTCTGGACCCAGGCGGCATCGTCGTCGGTGAGCGATCGGGAGAGAGCCGGAGCCGGAAAGACCCTGCCGCCGCGCCCGCACCGCCGCGCTCCCCTATCGGGAAGACGCGAAGGGCAGGAACGGCAAGGCCGCAATGACGGCCATGATGAGCACGATGATCGGATCGATCTTCAGCTTCTTCATCTTGAACATGGGTCTCTCCTCACTCTTCCTTCGCCTTTTCAAAGATCAATTCCGCGATCTCGAATCCTATCCCCTTCGACAGCGGATCGGCACCCACCAAATGCAGATAGACGATGTTCTCGCCTTTCCGCATCTCGAAGATTCCCAGCCGCAGCGGCCCGGCGACGGTCCGTTCCCGCCGCATAAAGATCCACCGCTTCCCCGGCCGGTCTGTCGCCGCTCGAACACCCTCAGAAGACCCTGGTCCGGCCCAGCACGGCCTTGACCGAGATCGTATACCGCCCCGCTTCCGGAGGTCAGCAACGAAACGACACATCGTTGCGGCCCGAAGACGTCCTCGCCGCTCGTTTTCATCAGACACCCGCACCCGCTCCCTGCCCACGGCCGACGACGCCTTCGTCCAGACCGCGTTCTGGAGCGACCATCGTATCTGGATGGGGACGTTCCCATCCGGGGATCAATCTGAGCCTCTCGAGGCCCCTGACCCGCCGCTCTCCCACCGGCCGCATCGCTTCGACCGCCGGCGGCGGTCCTGCGCATAGAAGAGGACGACGCTCGCGTAGTCGGTCGGCACGGCGTTCCCTTCGGGGCCGTGCTCGATCGTGTAGTCGATCGATTTCGCATAAGCGTACGAATCGAGCAGAAAGAACCGGTACCCGCCCGTCCGCGCCTGCGGCTTCTTGTAGTCGAGGCAGCCGCTCATCGGGAGCGACGTCCGCGTCTCCCATCGCCCGGGCACATCGTACCAGCCGCCGTTGAACGAATCCTCGGAGCCGGTCCCGGGGACGGCCAGCGCCCCCGTCGATGACGGCGCGGTCGTCGCCCTCGAAGAAGTTCGTGCTCCCGGTCTCGAGCCCTTGGGCCTGGAGGATGACCCCGACGACGTGCCCTCTCCCGGTCGTCCGCAGATACGTGTAGGGCTGCCCCTCCGTGCACGGATCTCGCGCCGCCACCGCGCGTAGAAGCGGCCCTCGACGGATCTCTTCCCGACCGGCGCGGTGACGATCTCGGCCTCGATATCGACGCCGGCGCTCTCGCCCCCCGCCGCCCTTTCCGAAACCGAGCTCGATCCGTGCCCCGCGCTCGAACGGCATGGGGAGTGAGACGTCGCGCCCTCGGCCGTCGTGCCGAGCATGGGCACCGCACCGCCGGATCGCCGAAGCTGTAGCCAACAGGTCGCCCGCCGGACATTCGATGGCCGGCTCGGCCGCGCCGTCCCAGTAGGCCCTTATGAGAATGTCACGCCCGCCGCCCGCGAACGCCGCAGCCGGACCGAGACGCAGCCCGACGATCCGTCCCGGCTTCGCCGTCCCACAGCAGGGACCGCTTTCCCGCCGGGCTCCAGTCTCGCCTTGCCGGTCGCCCGAAACCGGCGTCCCCGCCGGGACGAGCGCATCGCTGATGTCCGTTCCCGCCCGCCTCAACAGCGCGGCCGCCTTCTCGACCCGGGCCAGAAACTCCGTCTTCGGCGGGTCCACGTAGGTTTCGACCTCGACGTCGGCCGGGAACACGGCGTAGTTGATGTCGTAGAACTGGAATGTCTCGGCCTTGACGACGATCTTGCACGACCGCCTGTAGGTCAGCGGCAGATAAGACGTGTAGCCGCCCACCCCGACCCGACCAGCGGCGCGAGGAACGGCGCCCGCGTCCCGTCGAACAGCTCGGCGATCTTGAGGCTCAGCCGCGGAGCCAATTCGCCGTCGAAATAGAACTCGACGATGTCGTCCGTCGGCGTCGGCGTGTGGATGCGATAGATCGCCCCCGGACCTTCGAGATCGGCAATGACGAGTCCGCCCGGCTCCTTGCGGATGAACGAATACTTGCCGCTGAAGCCGTCGTCGTTGCCGCCGCTCCGGTCGTAGCTCGAGACGAGTCCGACCTTGACCGACCGCTTGAGCTGCGGCAGCAGGTCGAGGCGCGCCAGCTCGTCGATCCCGATCGCCGCGGGTCCCGGGGCCGCCGTTCCCGTTCCCGGAGGCCCGCTCGCCCCCGCTCTTCCGGGCGGCGCCCCTGCGACTTGGCGCAGGACGCGAGAAATCCCAGCGCGGCCAGCGCGACGAGCAACAGGGCGGCGAATCGTCTCATGGATCGTCTCCTAACTCGGGGACACAATACCAATTTCCGCATTCCAATCCAAGCCTTGTCCGCGCACCCCGATCGCCTTTTGACAGATTCTTGACACGCTCTTGACAACTCCGCCCGCCTCGCGGAACATGATGTCGGCGGAATGGGGATTCTCGAACGGGACCAAAAATGATCGCCCTCTCAACGGCCATCTCGAGCATCGCTCTGCGCCTTATCCTCGGCGGCGGCATCCTCCCGCTACCGCCCTCGCCGTCGCCCTCGCCTTCTCCCGCACCGCCGCCCCCTGCCCTCCACCTCAAACCCGAGCCGCTCACCGCCGCCGCCGAAGTGGCCGGCATCAACCTCGGCGTCTGGGCCTTCCTGCACTACGTCGCGAACGAATCCTATTCTTACATCAGCTGGGAGACGCTCCGCGACAACATCCGCGACGGCTGGGAGTGGGACCGCAGCCGCTACTTCATCAATTTCTATCACCACCCCTATCACGGCTACCTCTATTTCAACGCCGGCCGGGCCAACGGGCTCGACTTCTGGGGCTCGTCCGCGGCCGCCCTTGGCGGCAGCTTTATGTGGGAAATGATGATGGAGAAGTACCGTCCGAGCATCAACGACCTGATCACGACGACCGCCGGCGGGATCGTCTACGGCGAGATCGGCTACCGGTTCTCCGCGCTCGTCCGCAAGAGGGGCGCCCACGGCCTCGGACGCATCTGGCGCGAGGCCGTCGGGGCCGTCCTCGACCCGGTCGGCGGGGCTAACCGTCTCCTCAACGGCCGCAACGACACCTACCCCGGCCTGCCCGGGAGCCCGGACGCCGGCCGCATCCTCAACGGCGAGCTCATGCTGACCGGACCCGTCGTCACCCGGAGCGCCGAGCTCACAGGCACCCGGGTCGCCCCCCTCGTCGGCTTCACGCTGAGGTACGGCGATCCGGCCGGCGCGGGCTGGTCCGGCCGTCCCTTCGACGTGTTCACGGTCGCGGGTCGCCTCCGTTGGGGGCCCGACCGGCCCCACCTTTCGCTCCTCATCCACGGCGCGCTCATCGGAAAGACGTTCGCCGGACGCCGCGGCTCCTCCCATTTCCTCGGCGTGTACCAGCACTACGAATATTACGGCCTCGAGACGATGCGCTTCTCCGGCACGTCCTTCACCGGCGGCTGGTCGTCGCGCTTCGAGTTCAATCCCGGCGTCCGGCTGACGACGTCCGCCCGGCTGGGCTGGCTCGGGCTCGGCGCATCGGATGACTTCTTGACCGAGCCGGGGGCTGAACGGCGGTCCTACAACCTGGCCACCGGCATGACGGCGGCCGCCGATGTGAGCGTCGGGCTCAAAGGGTTCGAGTACGTCACCCTGATCTGGCGGCATTACTACCTTTTCGACCTCGACGTCATCGGCAGCCGGGTCGGCCGTGAAACCTGGGACATCCTTCAGGGCCAACTCGAGTTCCCGGTCTGGTCGAGCTTCGGGGTCGGATTCGAAGCCGAGTATTGCGCGCGGCGCTTCGACCTCAGGGATTTCCCCAAGGGCCACAGGGACCTCGTCGAGGCCAGGGCCTTCGTCACGTGGCAGTTCTAAAGCGGAGATCGACCATGAAGAACAAGGCCCACACGGCGAAACGGGCTGCCGGCGCCGGGATCATGCTCGCGTCGATCCTGCTCCTGACGCCCCTCGCGGTCCGGGGCGATGACCATCGCGCCATCCCCCGCTTCGCGGTCGAGCTCGATTCCGGAGCCGTATTCGTCCGGGAAGCGGGATTCGGCAGCGGCCTGAAGTACGGCGGCGGCGTATTTTTCAGGACGGGCCACAGGATGGGCATCGAGCTCTTCCTCGAGAGGTTCGGCGTCCCCGTCGAGTCGGGCGCCGCGGGCCTCGTTTCCGCGGGCCGGATGACAATGACGACCCTGCTCATCAACGAGCAGATCTATGTGCTCACCAAAGGACGGCTCCTCCCGTACGCGCTGATGGGCATCGGCTTCACGTTCCTCGGCTACGCGCCGGACGTCTGGCCCCCGGATACGCCGCGCCGGGTCTTCGTAGACCGCCTGGCTCTCCAGATCGGCGCGGGGCTGGACGTCCGGATCTCCCAAAAGCTCGCCGTCTGCCTCAAAGGGCGCTACAACCTGGTCAAGACCTGGATGGAGAACGAGGGCAGGACCTACCCCATCCGTGACGATGACCCGCTCGCCCAGAACATGCTCCATCTCTACGGGCTCGAGCTCGCCCTCGGGGTCAAATTGGGATTTTAAATCGGGGACACAATACCTATTCCCCAATTAAAGACAGAACGGGCGGGGACAGGAACCCGAGGGACATGTCCCTGTCTCCTCCCCCTTTCTCCTCCCCGATTAAATCGGAAATGGGTATTGCGTCCCCGATTTAGCGGCGCGATGGACGACCTCTCGAGCTCGCCCCGGGGTCAACATCAGCTTTTAAATGGGGAATAGGTATTGTGTCCCCCATTTAGCGCTTCGGCGGCGACTCCTTGATCTCGAGAGGGCCGTAGTGATCGAGGATGCGCATCGCCGCCTCGGCCGCCGCGCCGTTGCCCCAATCGTAGATCGTGAAGACGCCCATGCCTTCGCCTTCGGGGCTGGTTACGCCGCCGTGGCCGTAGTTCTCCATAGTGAACCCGTAATCGGCCGGACCGAACCAGGGATAGACCTTCTCCCACATGGCCTTGACCGCGGGATTCTCCGGGCAGTACATCATGACGAAGCCAGCCTTGAGCGCGGCCATCCCCCGCTCGGAGTAGGCCGGCTCGCCCGTCGCTTTGGCGTAGTCGAGGAAGAGCTCGGCGAAAAGCGTTTCGCGCGAGTCGTTCCACTCGCCGTCGGCGTTCATGACCCCGAACCCGCCGAGGGCCGGGACGTAGATGAAGGGCGGCTGCCAGACCTGCTGGGCCATGGACAGCTCGTCGATCGTCCGCCGGCCCCAATCGAGGTAGCGCCTCTCGCCCGTCGCTCTGTGGGCCGCGAGCAGCGCCTCCGCGGTCCAGAACATCGAGAGCGTGTTCTGCTTGTGCAAGGCATTGCGCTCGATCTTCCGGTCCAGGTACTTGTCCCGTCCCCAGGCGCTGCATGACCAGTAGGTCTCGAAATCGAGCCAGTTGCCGTCGGGGACGATGTCCGCCACCACGGCGTCGACGGCCCGGAGCGCCGCCTGGCGGAACCTCGCCTCCCCGGTCGCATCGGTCAGCTTGAGCAGGAATGTCGCGCTCAGGCTCGTCTCCGGCGTCCGGTTCATCACCGGGCCCGGCGCATGCGTCGTCGGGTGAAGCCAGCCGGGGAAGAAGCCGCGATCGTCCTGGAGCGCGAGGAGTCTCTCGCCGTAGGCCCGGGCGTAGTCGAGGAGCCGCGGGTCCTTCTCGAGCTCGTCGTGCCAGCGCAGCATGAGAAGCGCCGTCCAGCTCATGTCGAGGACGTGGAACCAATCCGGCGTGATGCCGTGGTCGTCGGGGGTCCGGTCCGAGTTCGACCAGCGGGCCTCGTCCCAGCCGCGCGGCCGGCGCAGCTCTTGGCCGCCGATCTCGACGATGTCGTTCGGCGTGCCGATCACGGCCGGGAAGATGCCGTCCGTCATGGGCGCGGCCAGGGCCAGCTCCTTCGTCATGCGGGCTTTAGCCTGGAGCGCTTCGCCCTCCGCGCCGCCGAGGAAGCGCCCGTAGCGGTAGAGCCCCGAGGCGCTCCGCAGGGACGAGAACCAGGCCTGGTTCCAGATCGACAGGAACTCCCGCTGGTACCACGGCCCGGGATAGTTGGGCGATTGGGAGATGTTGACGATGAATTGGGGTGCCCCGACGCGCCGGCCGCCGAGTTCGAATTCCTGCCAGACGTACTTGCTCCAGCCGTGGAACGCCCAGTCGTAGGTCCGGCGGACATAGGGCTCGAGCCGGCCCGCGATGGGCTCGCCCTTGGCGGAGAGCGGGCTGCCCCAGCGTTTCCAAAGGAAGGCCGCGACCTCGCGCCACGGATCCCGGACCTCCCCGCGGTCGCTGAAAGCGCCGACGTAGAAGCCCAGCTCGACTGTCCCCGCAGCGAAGGTCATTCCCGGCGCCTTCTTGAAAAGGACGTGCTCGGGGATCTCGGTCTTGACCAGGCCCAGCCACATCTTCCGGTTCACGGCATCGTAGTCGAGGAACCACGGATTCGCCGGGTTCTTCCCGGCGATGTCGAGGTCCGGAACGACGGCGAGCGTCAGCGGGCCGCGCGCCGCGATGACCGCGGGCGAACGGAAAACGTGCTGGGCGACGACATAACCCTCTTCGGGCGCGAGGTGCGGGGCCCACCAAAAGTCCGGTTCGAAGCCGACATCGAAGCGGACGGAAAGCTCATCCTGGGCGACGGCGCGGGAGACGTCCCAGCTGAGACGGACGCGACGCCATCCGGCCTCATCGGCCTTGCCGACTTCGATCCGCGGCAGGCCGCTCGCGGCCAGCTCCGGGGCGGCAAAAAGCCCGATCGGCTTTCCCTCATAGACGAGCCGAAATTCCGCCCCTTGACGTTCGATCCGGATCGGCCTGACCGCGCTGCGGCGGCAGGCCCAGGAGCACAAGCCGAGGGCAGCGCAGACGAGGGCGATCGCGGCCACGGCGGCCGCCGATGCTTTCCTCCGGCGCCTCAATCGGACCTCCTCGTCGAGAAGAGCACGCGCCGGCATCCGCTAGTCATGCGCGGGCTCCTCGTCGGATGGGCATGGGCTTCAGGTCCAGTATATGTGCCCGTTAATCCGGCTTCAAGGCCGATTGACATCGAGCGCCGGGCCTATCTATAATCACGCCAATCGTAGGACGGAGCAAAAGGAGGGCCTCATGACCACGTGCCCCGGCTGCAACTCCGAGAATCCCCCCGGAAGCAAGTTCTGCGCCGGATGCGGCGCGATGCTTCCCAAGACCCCCGTCAACGTCCGCTGCGCCTCCTGCGGGGCCGAGAGCCCGGAGGGCAGCCGGTTCTGCAAGGGCTGCGGCAGGCCCGCCGTCGCGGCCGCGATCCCGGGCGGGCCGGGGCCCTCGGGCGGCGGTGCCGGGGGCGCGGGCGGCGTCGTCGCGACCGCGCGGCCGAAAGCGCCGAGCGAGACCGGCCAACGCATCAGGATGCTCCTCGGCGGCGGCGCGGCGCTCTACGCGCTCGGCATCTTCCTGATGTACTCGGAGCTCGCAAAGATCAGGGCGGCCTACGGCCCTTACGCGAGCCAGGTCCCCGGCACCGGGCTCCAGTGGTTCCTGATCGTCGTCGATGCCGCGCTGGCCTGCCTCAACGTCTACGCCATGACCCTCATCGCCAAGGGCGACCACAAGTACGCCAAGTGGCTTTTTATCGCCATGGCCGTCCTCGGAGCGATCTTCCTGCTCCGGGGACTCTCCGGCCCCGTCATCTTCATCCTCATCAATGCCGGGCTCCTGGCCGGAGGCGTCTGGGGATGGATGCTCGTCTCGCGCGAAACGAAAGGCCTGACGGCCTGAGGAGAAGTCCCATGATCAAGTGCCCGTCCTGCTCGTTCGAGAACCCTGACGACGGCAAGTTCTGCACGGCCTGCGGCAAGACCCTCGGGCCCGCGCCGGCCGCAGCCGCGGCTGCGGGGCCGGCGAAGTTCTGCACGGAGTGCGGCGCGAAGATCCCCGCCGATTCGAAGTTCTGCACGGCCTGCGGCAAGGGGTTCGAGGCGGCCGGGGCCGCGGCGGAGGGATCGGCGCCCCCGGTCGCCGGGCCCGCCCAAGGCGGCGGCGCATCCGCGTCCGCGGCCGGCTATCTCGCCGTCCTCGACGCGCGTCTGGCCGGGAACGGGTTCGAGAAGATCGACCCGCCGGCCGTGCTCGGCCTCGACCGGTTCCTGCGCCGGAAGAAGTTCGAGCTGGCCCAGATCGGCATGGTCACCGCCGTCTGCGGCGTCAAGGCCCTGACCGAGGCGGCGACGTCATCCTACGTCAAGGATTTCAGCAAGGCCGTCTTCGATTTCGCCGTTTCGAAAAAGGGCTTCTTCGCCAGGAACGCGTTCCAGCAGCTGCTCGTCTATCCCGTGCTCATCGCCCCGGCGGTCGATGCCGGGGTCGGGGCATTCCTCGACTCCCATTGGCCGAAACACTGGATGGCGTTCGAGTTTACGGTCGTCGTCTCGCTCGGCACGCGGGAGCTTCTGATGCACAGGTCGACGCCCGTCTATCAGCCGCTCTCCCATTCGGGATTCAAGAAGCAGGCGGAGAGTCTGTTCGCCCTCTAAACCGTATCGTCGCCGCCTGAGGAGCCGCCGCTGTCTCCTCCGGAGCCTCCGCTCGTCGAAGACCCCGCGTCGTAATCGGACCCGGAGGCGATACCGTCGTCCGCGTCTGAGCCGGCGCTCGCAGCGTCCGTGTCCGCGGCTCCGGCGTCGGCGACCGAAGACGTCGAGGCGGCCCCGGCATCATCATCGTCATCCTCAT
This sequence comes from Candidatus Aminicenantota bacterium, assembly GCA_963743205.1. GTDB lineage: Bacteria > Acidobacteriota > Aminicenantia > Aminicenantales > Saccharicenantaceae > RBG-16-66-30. The sequence goes on along the minus strand of CAVUOW010000004.1, from coordinate 174,350 downwards.
TCCGGTCGACGAGATGGTCCGAGCCCGGCTCGACGACCTGCTCCGCGCCGACCGTGTCGGTCGAAGACCCCTGGCCGGTCGTATCCACGGTGTCGATCCGGCCGTCCAGGTCGAGGTCGGTGGCGACGTCCTCGGAATAGCCGTCCTTGTTGATATCGCCGTAGTAGGTCCCGGTGCTCGTCTTGTCGATCCTGGCTTCGGAGTCGGCCAGCCCGTCCGCGTCCTCGTCGACCTTGGCCCAGAGGCTCGAGCCGTCTCCCCCGCTCCGGTCCTCGATCTCGACGATCCTGGGGACGACTTCGGGGGGCGCGGAATCCTCCGGCCGCGGCCGGTTGATCGCCGGCGACTTCGGTCACGTGAGCGTCCGTGACCTCGACGGGCTCTTCATCGTCCTCCGACGCCGGATAGGCCTCGGGGACCTCGTCCCCGAAGGTCCCGTAGGTGTCCATGATGTAGGGATCCTCGAACGACGTGAACAGGGCCTCTTCGGGAGACTCGAGGTCGACGAGCCCGAGCGAGCCGAGGATCTCATCGAAGGCGTCGGGCTGCTCGTAGACGACGTCAAGCTCCCCGGTCGCCGGGTCGACCCGGCCGATCGAATCGACCTTTCCGTCATCGCCGTACTGGATGAACGTGTCGTTGACTCCGTCGCCGTCGCTGTCGACGGCCCGGACGACGCCGTCCACGGAGCCGTCGCCGTCGAGGTCGACGAGGTAGAGGTCGGGCCGGCCGTCGCCGTCGGCGTCGATCGCCCGCGAGCCGATGGCCCCGGCGCCGGAATCGGCCGGGTCGAAGTCGTTGAGCTTGGCCAGCGCTTGAAGGTCGAGTCCCCCGGGATAGGCCATGGCCGCCCTCCTTGATGAGCTATTGATCTATGGCGTCGAGCCGGAGTCGGAATTTCCGGCCGCACGATTTGCAGGGGATGTCGAGCCAGGGCTTTCCCGGCAGCGCGACCAGGCGGAAAGAGAACGGCGCGTGGCATCTCGGGCAGGTGCCTTCGAGCATCCGGGCCTTGGCGGGCGGAGGCGGGGCCGGCCCGGCGGGGACGTTCGGCGCCTTTGCGATCGGCGGCGACGGCGTCGGCACGGGCGGCTTTTTCTTTTCGGCTTTGAGCTTCTTCAGGTAGCCCTTTTCGTCGAAGAGGCCGTCGAGGACGGCGCCGCTCCCGCTCTCGACCTTCCGCCGCAGCGTTTCGTACTGGGGCGAAGCGGCGAAGTTCCTCAGCTCGACCAACCGCACGCCCAGGTAGGGCGTCGACGAGGTCATCATTTGACTGAGCTTGCTCATCGTCTGGTCCTGGGCCTCGGCCTGCCGTACCCACTCGTCGATGTCCATCTCGTCGAGCTCGCGCCGCGATCTCAGATGGAGGAGGAAGATGGCCCGCTTGGCCTTTTCGAAGCTCCCGACGGCGAGGAGCGCGGCCCGGTCGGCGGTGAAATCGGCCACCCGCATCCAGTTCGTGACGATCGACTCGACGCCGCCTTCGATGAGCTTGAGCGGGTTGGAGATGAAACCCATGACGCCCTCGGCCATGAGGTTCTGCCGCTGCTGGCCCACGAGGAACATGCTGACCGTCATCCACAGGGCGTGCTGGCTGACGAGGTGCCCGACCTCGTGACCGAGGACGAAGAGGAGCTCTTCGTCATTGAGGAAGCGCGGCAGGAAGGCGCCGACGTTGACGAAGGCGGCGTCCTCGGAACCGTAGGTGGACGACTGATACCCGCGGTCGAGCTCGACATAGAACGACGGTATCTGGCGGGCCCCCAGGCGGCGCGCCGCCAGGAGGCCGATCTCGAGAATGCGCGGGTACTGTTTGTCCGTTGCGAGGATGCTGTTGAAGGTCGACTCGTACCAGGGCTTGCCGATCTTCCGGGACAGGCTCTCGGCGGATTTCCGCAGGACGACCGAGCTGCGGAAGAACTGGTTCATCTTCTGCATCGAGGGGTGCTCGAATTCCCGCGGGTCGAGCGCGAAGCCGGATCCCGGGCCTGGCCGCCCGGGAGGCCCGAAGGCCGCGGTCGCGCCGACCGCAAAACCGCAAGCCCCGCAGAAGCGGCCGCCTGGGGGGACGGCGGCGCCGCAATTGTTGCAGAACATGTTTCCCCGTTGACGGATGGATTAGCACATGGCCGCGCCGAAAGTCAAGCCGGCGGGACGCCATTGCGTTGGTCCGGACGGGCAGATATAATCGCCGGGAACAGTCACCGCTCTAAAGAAAAGATAATGGAGGTTTTCGATGTGCGCTAAGCAAAGACTGGCCGCCGGTCTCGTTCTGACGGTCGCAACGCTGATAGGCGGGGCCTGCGCCCCGGCGAAGGACGCGGGGGTGGGAACGCGGCCGATGGCCGTCTCATCGCCGGACGGGAGCCTGACCATATCGATCGCGCTGGCGGCCAAGCCGCAGCCGTATCTCGCGGGCGAGCGGCTCTACTATCGGGTGACCTACAAGGGCGCGCCGGTCTTGGCCGATTCGCCGCTCGGACTGGATCTTGCGGGCGCCGATGCGCTCGACCATGACTTCGAGGTCGTCGGGTCGGAGAAGCGGTCGAACGACTCGACTTGGGAGAACGCGTTCGGGGCCAAGAGGACGGTGCCGGACAAGTACAGCGAGCTCGTGGTCTCCCTGCGCGAGAAGAACGCGCCCAACCGGAAGATGGACGTCGTGCTGAGGGCGTATGACGAGGGGGTCGCCTTCCGTTATGTGCTGCCGAAGCAGGAGGCGATCGGCGAGTTCACGATCGCGTCGGAGACGACGGGATTCTACTTCGCCCAGGACGCCTCGGCCTTCGCCTTGAACCTCGGGCGCTGGGACACGAGCAACGAGGGAGAATACGCCCGGACGCCGCTCAAGGACATCAAGCCGGCCTCGCTCGTCAATCTGCCGCTCCTCGTCGAGATGCCGGGGGCGGGGATCTACGCCGCGCTGCTCGAGGCCGATCTCACCGATTACGCCGGGCTTTATGTGGGCGGGGTCGCGGGCGTCCCCAATGCGCTGACCGCGCGGCTGTCCGTCGCTCCGCGCCGGAGGTTCGATCAGCCGGTGAAGGGCACGACGCCGAAATCGACCCCCTGGCGGGTGGTCATGGTCGGGCCGGACCCGGCACGGTTCATCGAGAGGAACTACCTCATTCTGGACTTGAGCGCGCCGTGCGCGATCGCCGACACGTCGTGGATCAAGCCGGGCAAGGCGGCCTGGGACTGGTGGTCGGGAAGCTACGCCACGGGCGTCGCGTTCAAGCCGGGCATGAACACGGCCACGATGAAGCACTACATCGATTTCGCGGCCAGGCACAAGTTCGAGTACATGCTCGTCGACGCCGGGTGGGCGCCGATGTCCGAGGACGGGAGGATCGAAGACATCCTGCGCTACCGGCCCGAGGTCGACGTCCCGGCGATCATCGCGTACGGGAAGTCGAAGGGCGTGGCGACGCTGCTGTGGGTCGAGTGGCAGGCCCTCGGGAGGCACATGGACGAGGCCATGGCCCTTTACGAGAAATGGGGCGCCGCCGGCGTCAAGGTCGATTACATGAACCGCGACGACCAGGACATGGTCGACTATTACGAGAAGGTGGTGAAGACGGCGGCCGCGCACCGGCTCACGGTCGACTTCCACGGCGCGTTCAAGCCGACAGGGCTGCGGCGGGCCTACCCCAACCTCCTGACGCGGGAGGGCGTCATGGGGCTCGAGTACAGCAAGTGGAGCGACCGCATCACGCCCGAATACGACGTGACCATCCCGTTCACGCGGATGCTGGCCGGGCCGATGGACTTCACGCCCGGGGCGATGAGGAACGCGGCGCGGGGCCAGTTCGAGGCGAAGGACATCGCGCCGATGGCGCAGGGCACGAGGGCCCACCAGCTGGCGATGTATGTGGTCTACGAAAGCCCGCTGGTCATGGTCTCCGATTACCCGGAGGCGTACGAGGGCCAGCCGGGGCTCGAGTTCATCGAGAAGGTGCCGACCGTTTGGGACGACACGAAGGTGCTCGGCGGCCTGCCGGGGAAGTTCGTCGCGATCGCGCGGCGCAGTGGGGACGGCTGGTGGATCGGCGCCATGACCGGCTGGGACGCGCGCGACATCGACCTGCCGCTCGATTTCCTCGGCGCGGGAGACTATGAGGCGACGATCTTCGCCGACGGCGCCGACGCGGCGGTGGAAGCGACGAGCCTCGAGATCACAAAGAAGACGGTCAAAGCCGGCGACCGGCTCACGCTCAAGCTCGCCCCCGGCGGCGGCGCCGCAGTCATGATCAAGTTGGGGGTCGGACCACAGCAATAACTATATTTTTCTTTTACTTAGACCTCTTTTTAAGGGCAAAAACGGCCTTAACTGGCCCTTTTTGGCCCCTAAAATGAATAAGTGATTGAGTGCGTTTTTGCCACCAAAAACACGGGTTTTAAGCCGAATAGTGCCCAAAGATTGGACCCAAAGTCCTGATTAATATTAATATTGCTGTGGTCCGACCCCAATGCAAGGTGGTCCGACCCCAATGCAAGGAGGAGAACATGACTAGACGACCTCTCGCCGGAATGGTTGGCGCCATCTTTCTCATCGCTGCCGCACTCCTCACAGCGGACGGCCTCATCGCCGAAAGCGCCAAGCGGGAAAGCTGTACGGTCATCGGGGTCGGGCGCCTGGCCACCGCCGACGGCTCGGTCATCACATCGCACACCGACTGCTGCAGTGAATGCCGCATCCAGGTCGTCCCGGGCAGGACCTATCCCAAGGGATCGATGGCACCGGTCCACTGGGGCATGGTCTACTTCGGCGCCGAGGACGACCGCCATGCCCTGCCCCTCGGCGATTTCGGCAAGGTCATCGGCCAGATCCCTCAAGTCGAGCGGACGTTCACTTATTTCCACACCGGCTACTCCCAGATGAACGAGAAGCAGCTGGCGATCGGCGAGAGCACCTGCTCCCAGCGGGCCGATCTCGACGTCGCTTACATCGAAGGCCTCACCCGGCAGATCATGACCGTCGAGCAGGCTCAAGTGTTCGCCCTGGAGCGGTGCGCGACGGCGCGCGAGGCGGTCAAGCTCATCGGCTCGCTCGTCGACAAGTACGGTTTCCTCCCCTCTTGCGGCGGCTCCGAGGCCCTGTGCATCGCCGACCCGCGCGAACTCTGGACGATGGAGATCTGCAGCGTCGGGACGGAATGGACCCCGGAGAGCGGCAAGCCCGGCGCCATCTGGGTCGCGCGCCGCGTCCCCGACGATCACGTCGTCGTCATCGCCAACTACTTCCGGATCCGCGAAGTCGACCCCAAGAGCCCCGACGTCCTGGCGTCGTCGAACTACATGACGGAAGCCGCCGACCGCGGCTGGTACGACCCGAAGAGCGGCCGGCCCTTCATCTGGCAGGAAGCCTACGCGCCGGCCATCCTGGAAGGGAACCTGAGCCGGATGTGGCTCATCACGAGCAGCCTCGCGCCCTCTCTCAAGGCTTGGCCGAAGCGGGGCCTGAACGACCCTGCCTCACCGAGGACGATCTACGCCCAGCCCTTCGAAGGCGCCGCCTTCTACCCCTACTCGTTCAAGCCGGAAAAGAAGATCACGGTCCAGGACATCTTCGCCTTCCAGCGCTCCGCCTTCGAGAACACGATCTACGACATGACCTTGGACCCGGCCTGGATGGTGCCGGCGGGCGGCGGACGCCTCGAGAAGAGCCCGATGGCCTCGCCCTACATCTCCGCCGACATGGAGAAGGTCCTGCGCATCCGCCATCACCGGACGATCGCCGGGCAGGGCTACGGCATGGTCGCCCAGCTCCGGTCGTGGCTCCCCGACGCGGTCGGCGGCATTTACTGGGTCTACGTCGATAACCCCATGGTCGGACCCTACGCACCGGTCTACGCCGGCGTCACCGCCGTCTCCCCTCTCTACGAGACCTACGACTTTCGCGAATTCAGCGAGGACTCCGCCCGCTGGGCTTATGACTTCGTCGAGAAGCTGATGCTCCTGCGTTGGCAGCCGGCGCTGAAGGACGTCCAGGCCGCCCGAGATCCGGTGGAGACCGCTATTTTCGCCGAACAGGCGGCAGTGGACGCCAAGGCGGTGGAGCTCTTAAAGAGCGATCCCGCCGCCGCGGCGAAATACCTCACCGATCTGACGGTTTCGCGGATGGAGAAGTTCGTCGACCTCTATCGCAAGCTGCGAAAGATGCTCCTGAGCAAATACACCGGCGACGGCGTCTGATCCCCCCATAGCCCTTTGGGGTCTGACCAAACTGAGCTTTGCGCTTTTTTTGATTTATACGGACGTCTGATGTCTAATAAAGTCTCGGCGAGCTCGATCGGGGCCAGGTCCCATCGCCACACCAACACAACCGGCAAGGAGGGATCAAGGAGTCGGGGTTCAGCGGCCCATCGATTTGACTTTTTTATAGCCGGCAGGAACGTCGTAGTTGCCGGCCGGGGCGTCCTTGTTCCCGGCTTCGATGAGCTCGGAACTCGACTTGATCTCGGAACCCATGATCTTGATGGTGCTCGTCTGGGAAACGACGAAACCCTTGACCTTCTTCATCTCCTGGATGATCTTCTCGAAGCCCGGCATGCTGGCCGCCGTGGCGTTGGCGGCCGTGAAGGCTATCGTGTAGTCGATCTTGAGGTCCTCGGTAGCCCAGGCCTCGGACGCCGTCGTCCCGGCCATGCCCATGTTCGTCTCGATGAGGTACTTGCGGCAGTTCCAATCGCCGATCTTTTTCGTCTCGCCGGTTTCGGTCACCTTGGCCGACATGTCGCCCATGGCGCCCTTCATCATGTTCTTCATGAAGCCGGGCATCTTCTCCATGGCCTTGGCTTTGTCCGGGTCGTCCCCGGCCCCCGCGGCCGTCGCGTCGCCGATCATCTTGTCGAAATCGAGAGACATCTCCGCGTACTGCATCTTGTTGTGGTCGATCATGTACAGGATCTTCTTGTCGGAGAGAAGGATCGATGAGGTTTTCGCGCCCTCCATGTCCGTCCGGACTTTGTTCTCCCCCAGCCAAAAGGTCATGATCTCGTCTTTCGCCGGCTGGCTCTTGCCCATCATCTGGAACGCGTCCGTATGCGTCTTCTGCTTCATGAACACGTCGGCCCGCGCCTGGCCGGCGGCGAAGACGAGGCAGACGAGGACTGCAAGCAGCGAGATCTGGACGACACGTATTTTTTTCATGCTTCCCTCTCTTGTAGTGGCGTCTCGGCGCCCCTCGCGCCGTGATGTTTATATATCATCCGCATGATTCCCAGTCAAGCCGTCCGTCTATGGCCGTCTATGGGGTCGGACCACAGGAATCACTATATCTTTCTTCTATTTAGCCCATTTTTCGATGCCCGAAGCTGCCTTATATCGCGCTTTTTTGGCCCAAAAGTGGATATGCGGCCGGGTGCGTTTTTGCCCCCAGAAACGCGTACTTAAGGCCAATTTGGCAGTCAAAACTGGACTTAAACTACTGATTATTATGGGTATTTCTGTGGTCCGACCCCATTAGAACTTATTGAAGTGGGCGACGGACGCCAAGGGGCGCTTGGGGACGTGCAGGCGGCCCGCCTCGTCCTTCCAGTAGCGGCAGGACTCGCCCATGACCTCCACGGCCGGTTCTTCCGCCGGGTATCCGAGCGCGAGCACCGAATCAATACGGTAGTGCTCCGGCACGCCCAAGATCGCCCGCAGCTTGTCCCGGTCGATCGACAGCATCCAGCAGCTCCCGACGCCTTCGTCGAGCGCCGCCAGGATCATGTTCTCCATGGCCGCACCCAAGTCGTACTCGAACATCTTTTCCCGGATCTTCGTGTTGACGAGGGTGATGACGTACGCCGCGGGCTCTTCCCCCGGACGCGGGTCCCCCGCCGGCGCGATGTACGCCGCCCATTTCAAGCACGGAAAAACCTCGGCCCTCGGCCCCTCCGCGTCGACCACCACGAACTCGAGCGGCTGAACATTGGCCGCCGACGGCGCGAGCCGCGCGGCATCGACCAATCGCTCGAGAAGCTCCTTCGGCACGGGCTCCGGCTTGAACCGGCGTATCGTCCGCCGCATGGCGATCGTTTCAAATATGATCTTGTCGTCTTGGCACATCGCTCGACTCCTTTCTCAAAGACGGGGTCAAACCTTAATTCTTATAATTTTCTGTTTCATGTCAAATCCAACGCACAAATAATACTATAAGAATTAAGGTTTGACCCCTTCTTGTCCCGGATTTCCTCTTGCCGCAACCCATTCTCTCTCACGCCCGGCCCCGCGCCCGCCGGCCTTCCGTCGCCGGCGCCTTGAGCATGAACACGGCCGTCGAGACGAGCAGGAAGATCCCCGCGACCCGATACATCCACCGGTATCCGGCCATGTCCGAGACCCAGCCGAAAAGGGGCGATCCCAGCCCCATCCCCACGTCGAAGAGCGAATTGTACAGGCTGATGGCCAGCCCTTTGTTCTCGCGTCCCAGGAAATCGATGATGTAAGTGCTGAGCGCCGGGAAGATCAGCCCCTGGCCCAGCCCCCCGACGAACCCCGTCACGAGGAGCAGCGCGAAGCTCTTCACCTGGGCGATCACAAAAAGATTGACGACGATGATCAGCGCCGCCGGCATAATGACCGTCTTCCTCCCGAGCCGGTCCGAAAGGTCGCCGAGCCGGAACCGGGTCAGGATCGCCGCCAGCGAGAAGACGAGAAAGAAGGGCCCGATCCGGCTGATACCGATCGAATGGCCGAAGACGGCGATGAAATAGATCATCGCCCCGCGGATCGCCCCGTGGAAAACCGGCACGGAGGCGACGATAGCCGCGAGCGCCCACGGCACGAGCTTCAGCGCCTTCATCCCCGCCGCCTGGCCGGCCTCGCACTCGGACTTGGGAAATTCGCGAGCCGCCAGGACGCAGCCGACCGACGCCGCCAGGAACAGAAAGCTGACGTTATACAGCCGTCCCGCGCCCCCGCCACGGATCAGCTCCTCCGCGAGCAGCGGCCCGAGCGCGTTGGCGACAAGCCCGGCCACGCCGATGACGCCCATGGATTTGGCCAGGCGGTCCGCCGGCGCCAGGTCGGAACACATGGAGATCGTCGCCGTCATGCTGATGCCCCAGCCCAGCCCGGACAGCGCCCTCAGCAGGAAGGGCAGCCAGCCCGCGTCGTCGACGAAGTGGAAGAACGGCACGGAGACCATGAGCAGGAACAGCCCGAGCAGGGCGATGCGCCGGCCGCCGCGCACGTCGATCATCCGCCCGAAGAACGGCCGGATGGCGATGGCCACGACGCTATAGATGCCCATGATCAGCCCGATGCGGCTCTGCCGCGGACCGAACTTCTCCAGGACGACCGGGAAGAGGAAAAAAAGCGAGACCGACATGAACAGGAAGAAATATCCCGCCAGAGCCAGCAGAAAGTCCCTGTTCCAGAACGACCGGCCACGCTCGTCCGTCATGGGTCCGCCAGTATAGCAGATATGGGAAGAAGGCTGGCTGTTTTATTCTGGGGAATCACAAGCTTATGGGGAAATAAAGGAGGGGAGCTTGTTGCCTTGCACAGCCAGTGAAGCAAAGCGATTACTTGCATTATAGCAGATAACGCGCGATACGCAAGCGCCGCCGGACGATCCGAACCCGCCGGGCCTCACGACGCGAGCGAGGCCATCAGCCGCCGGGCCCTCTCTTCGAGCGCCGGCCAGTCGCCCGCCTCGACCGCCTTCCGATCGACGAGGGCCGTGCCGATCCCGACACAGCAGGCGCCGGCCGCAAGAAAGTCGCGCGCGTTCTCGATCGTCACCCCTCCCGTCGGCATGAGCCGGATCTGGGGCAGCGGCCCGCGCACGTCGCGCAGGAACTGAGGACCGAGCGACGTCGCCGGAAAGACCTTGACGATGTCCGCCCCGGCCCTCCAGGCCGCGACGATCTCGGTCGGCGTGAAAGCGCCCGGCGCGACGAGAACGCCGGCGGCGCGGCACTCCCGGATCATGCCCGGGTCGGTGATCGGCGAGACGACGAAGTCGGCGCCGGCGCCGATGACGTCGGCGGCCATGCCCGCGTCGAGGACCGTCCCCGCCCCGACGAGCGTCCCCGGGGCCTTCGATCGGGCCATCCCGCGGATGATGTCGGCCGCGCCGGGCACGGTCATGGTGATCTCGATGGCGGTGACGCCGCCCTTGCCCAGCGCCTCCGCCGTCGCCGCGAGCCGGGCCGCGTCCTTCATGCGCATGACCGCGACGACCTTGGCGGCCAGAAGGGCGTCGAGGACCTGGTCTCTCGTCATGTCTCTTTATCTCCGCACGCGGCCCGACCGGTCGCCTTTGGCCAGGGCCAGGATGTCCTTCTCGGTCGACAGGTTCCAGTCCCCCGGGATCGAATGCTTGAGCGTCGCGGCGGCGACGGCGAAATCGAGCGCCTCGGCGTCCGTCTTGAACCTCGCCAGCCCGTGGATGAGGCCGGCGGCGAAGGCGTCGCCCGTGCCGATGCGGTCGACGATCGCGCGGATCTCGTAGATCGGCCCGGCGAAATATCCGGATCGGTCCCTCAGCACGGCCGACCAGCGGTTCCAATCGGCGCTCACGCTTTCTCTTAAGGTGATGGCCACGCGTTCGAGGTTCGGGAACGCGGACATGACCTCGGCCGTCAGGCGCTCGTACGCCGCGACATCCAGCTTGCCCGCGCCGGCGTCGAACTCCGGGCCGATGCCGAGTGACTTCTGGCAGTCCTCCTCGTTCCCGATGAGCATGTCCACGCGGGCGGCGATGCCGCGCATGACCTCCGGCGCCGGACGTCCGTACCTCCAGAGCTTGGACCGATGGTTGAGGTCGAGCGAGACGCGCATCCCGTTCGCCCCGGCGGCCTCGACGGCCTCCGCCGTCAGCGCCGCGGCCGAGACGCTCAGGGCGGGCGTGATGCCCGTGATGTGGAGGCGGTCCATGCCCGCGAACGCGGCCGCCCAATCGATGTCCCCCGGCTTGGCCTCGGCCATGCCGGACCCGTCGCGGTCGTAGACGACCTGGGAAGGCCGCTCGTTCGCCCCCGTTTCGGCGAAGTAGATCCCGAGACGACGGCCGCCCCTCGCCACGGCCCCGACATCGACGCCGTATCGCCTGAGCTCTCTCAGCGCCGCCTCGCCGACCGGGTTCGCCGGCACGACCGAGATCCAGCGCGACCGGTGTCCGAGAATGGCCAACGAAACGGCCACATTGGCCTCGGCCCCGCCGAACGTCGCTTCGAGCCGCGGCGACTGCAAGAGCAGCTCCCTCCCCGGCGGCGACAACCTGAGCATGATCTCGCCGAACGTCGCGATATTGGCCATCCCTCTCTCCTTGCCGCTAAAGATAGCACACCCGGGGGCGTCCCGGAAAGCGTTGACTTGGCCGGGCAACGGAGTAGAATACCGCCTAAACATCCGGAGTATCCATGGACAAGACGAAGAACGCGCTGCTCATCCTCGTTGGCTGCATCATCAACGGCCTGGCCTACGCCCTGTTCCTCATCCCCCACCACTTCGTCCCCGGCGGCGTCTCCGGTATCGCCATCATCCTCAACTACTTCGCGGCGCTTCCCGTCGGCGCGCTCATCCTCGTCCTCAACGTGCCCGTCTTCCTCCTGGGCCTGAAGACCATGGGCAAGAAGTATGTCCTCAACAGCCTGGCCGGCATGGTCGTCTCGTCCGTGTTCATCGACCTGTTCAACAAGGTCCTCAAGCTCCCCTCGGCCACCGACAACCCCGTTCTGGCCTCGATCTACGGCGGCATCATGCTCGGCGTCGGCCTGGGCATCGTCTTCCGCGGCCGGGCCTCGACCGGCGGCTCCGACATCATCGGCATGATCCTGAGCAAGTACACCGGCATGTCGCTCGGTTACGGCATCATGATCACGGACTTCGTCGTCATCTCGGCCTCCGGCTTCGCCCTCCACAGCCTCGAGGCGCCGCTCTACGGCTACCTCGTCCTCTTCCTCTCGACCAAGGTCATCGACATGGTCCTCGAGGGCTGGAACTACTCGAAGCTGGTCATCATCACCTCGACGCGGACCGACGAGATCGCCGATTTCATCCTCCGCGGCCTCGACCGCAGCGGCACGGCCCTGCGCTCGCGCTCCCTCTATCTCAACCGTGAGGGCGAGCTCATCCTGACGGTCATCCACCGCAAGCAGCTCGCCGACCTGCGGAACTTCATCAAGAAGACCGACCCCGAAGCTTTCGTCATCATCAACGACACTTACGACGTCCTCGGCAAGGGCTTCAAATCGCACCTCATAACTTGACGCCCAAATGCCCGAAATTGGAGTAAAATAGGGCCGGATTTTCCCCCCGGAAAGGAGACCCCGTCGATGCGCCAGGAAACGGACACCCGAAGACGCCCGATCGCTATTCTCGTCTTCGTCGCCGCGGCCACCCTCGCAGCCGCCTCGCCGGCCGCCCAGACGGCGGGCCCCGAGGTCCTCGGGTTCAAGAAGCATTTCATCGTCGAGATCACCAACCCGTCACCCCTGACCCTCGAGAACCAGGCGGTCGTCATCGACGTCGCCGCGATCCGGGCCTCCGTCGCCGCGGATTTCAACACTTATATGTACGCCCTCTTCGACACGAAGGGCGGCGAATACGCCCTGGTCGTCTCCCAGGCCGACGACCTCGACAAGGACCGCTACCACGACGAGATCGTCCTCGTCCGGACCCTGCCCCCGTCGTCGACGACCAAGCTCGCCTGCTACTACACCCCCGAACGGAGCTTCCAGCTCATGGCGACGCAGAAGGCCTTCGCCCGCGGCGCTTCTGAAGCCGGAGGCGCGGAGGCCGGCTGGGAATCGAACCTGGCCGCCTACAGATCCGTTCAGGGACGCATCGGCTTCTTCGGCAAGCTCCAGCCGGGGCTCATCCTCAAGATGTCTCCCGCCGCGCTGGCCAAGTCCAAGGACTCCGGCATGGACGTCCTCGACCCAGGCGAATCGGCCGGCCTCGGGGGCCTGTCCGTCTGGGACGGAGCGACGCGCATCCCGCTCTTCGGGCCGGCCGCGCCGCAGGCCAAGCTGACGGTCATATCGCCCGGCCCGGTCCGGGGCCTTCTCAAAGCGGAGTACCCGGCCGTGAAGACCGCCGGCGGCGACGTCACCCTGACGGTCTTCTTCTCCGCCTTCGCCGATAATTCGTACTCGAGGCAGGACGTCGTCATCGCTTCGAGATCCAACGCCCCCATCCTCCTCGGTCCGGGCATCCAGAAGCTCGCCGGCGAGACCTGGTCCCTCGACAAGGCCAAGGGCTCTCTCACCGCCTGGGGCAAGGGAGCGGTCAAGGCCGGCGACGTGGGCCTGGCCGCGATCTTCGCCCCGGCCGATCTCTCGGGCGTCGACGACGCCGGCCTCGACCGCGCCCTCAAGCTCTCCGGGCGCGCCGGGCACAAGCTCACCTACTGGGTCGCCGGAGCCTGGGAACGAGGCCTCTCCGCGCCGGAAGACCCGCCGGCTAAAGGCTGGGCCCGCCGCGTCGACGACCTGGCCGCCCGGCTCCTCGTCCCGGTGAAGATCGAATTCAAGGCTCAATGATGTACGATCCCGGCTTTCAGCCCATCTATCCCGCCTGGCTCGCCTATCTCAAAAGGGCCCGGGCCTCGGGCGAGATGCCGCTCCGCGTGGCCATCGAGCGCGAGGACGGGCTCGTCTCGGTGTTCCAGACGGTCGCCCCGGTCAAGGACGGCGATCCCGAATCGACCTATCGCATCGTCGAGCGCGTGGTCAAGTTCCTGCTCTGGTCGCGCGGCGGCTGGCGCATCCACTTCCAGGGCCCGGCCGCGGTCGGCCGGCGCCTCAAGGCCGAGTATTCCGAGACCGGCGCCCGGGCCTTCGACGCCCGGACGATGGGCGCCGTCTACGAGCGTCCTTTTGAAGTCGCCCTGCACAGCGCCGCGACCTTTCCCGAGGCCCGCGAAGCCGTCCATTTCCCCGGCGGCTACCTCGACGGGTTCCGCATCGGCTTCGACCTCGGCGCGAGCGACTACAAGGTCGCCGCGGTCATCGACGGCGAGCCCGTTTGGAGCGAGGAGATCCCCTGGTCCCCGGGCGAGCAATCCGACCCCGAGTATCATTACGAGCACATTCAGGCCGGCCTGAAGAAGGCCGCCTCGCATCTCCCTCGCGTCGACGCCATCGGCGGCTCGTCGGCCGGCATCCTCATCCGCCGGCAGATCCGGATCGCCTCCCTCTTCCGCTCCGTCCCCGAGGCCCTGTTCGAATCCAAGGTCAAGGGCCTCTTCGACCGGCTGGCCAAAGAGTGGGGCGTGCCCTTCGAGGTCATCAACGACGGCGAGGTCACCGCGCTCGCGGGGAGGCTGTCGCTCGGCGAGACGGGTGTCCTCGGCGTGGCCATGGGCTCGAGCGAGGCGGCCGGCTTTCTCGACAACGACGGCCACATTCCCGGCTGGCTCGATGAGCTTGCGTTCGCCCCGGTCGATCTCAATCCCGAGGCCGCCATGGACGAGTGGTCCCGCGACCGCGGCGTCGGGGCCAACTACTTTTCCCAGCAGGCCGTCAACCGGCTGGCCCTCGCGGCCGGCCTGTCCTTCCCGGCCGGGATGAAGCTGCCGGAGCGCCTCAAGGAGGTCCAGGGGCTCGTGGCCCGGGGCAACATGCAGGCCGCCCGCGTCTTCGAGCAGATCGGCGCCTATCTCGGCTCCGCCGTTCCCTGGTACGAGGTCTTCTACAGCTTCAGGAACCTGCTCGTTCTCGGCCGGGTGATGTCCGGGCCGGGAGGCAAGATCATCGTCGACAAGGCGAACGAGGTCCTGGCCGCCGAATCCCCCGCGACCGCGGCCCGGGTCCGCATCCACCTGCTCGACGAGAAGAGCCGGAGGGTGGGCCAGGCCGTCGCCGCGGCCAGCCTCCCCGAGATCCAAGGAGTCCGTCCATGAAATTCTTCAAACCCGACGCCGCCGTGTTCGTCCCCGACGGCATGGCCGCCGACGACGCCTTCCGCCGCGTCACCCATCTCGGCATCGGCGCCCACCAGGACGACGTCGAGATCATGGCCTTCCACGGCATCCAGAAGTGCTTCACGAGCAGGGAGCTCTGGTTCGGCGCGGTGACGTCGACGAACGGGGCCGGCTCGCCGCGGGCCGGCGAATACGCCTTGTGGAGCGACGCCGACATGGCCGCGCTCCGGCGCCGCGAGCAGGAGAAGGCGGCCATCATCGGCAACTACGGCGCCCTCGTCCAGCTCAACTACACGAGCGCCGAGGCCAAGGACGTCGGCACCGGCCGCCTGAAGTCCGACCTGGTCAAGATCCTCGAGCTCGTCCGGCCCGAGGTCGTCTACACGCACAACCCGGCCGACAAGCACGACACCCACGCGGCCGTCGCCTTTACGGCGCTCGCGGCGCTGCGCGAGCTCGACCCGGCCGAGCGCCCGACGACGGTCTACGGCTGCGAGGTCTGGCGCGGTCTCGACTGGATGGACGACGAGGACAAGGTCCCGCTCGACGTGGGCCGCCGCGAGGCCCTGTCCACGGGACTCATCGGCGTCTACGACTCCCAGGTCGAGGGCGGCAAGAGATACGACCTG
Organism: Candidatus Aminicenantota bacterium; assembly: GCA_963743205.1. Classification (GTDB taxonomy): domain Bacteria; phylum Acidobacteriota; class Aminicenantia; order Aminicenantales; family Saccharicenantaceae; genus RBG-16-66-30. Next base: position 158,858 of record CAVUOW010000004.1, on the reverse strand, counting down.
GCGACGGCCGGCCGGCGCCGGGCCAATGCCGTCTACTTCCAGTCGCACGCGACCGACGAGGCCGAGGAGCTTTGGTTCGCCATGGACCTGACGCCGCTCGTCCGTGACGACAAGCTCGACGTCGGCCACTATGTGCTCGGCCACATCGACAAGTTCCGGGCCAGCGTCGACCAGAAGATCAAAAAGTATTGGATCGTGAAGCGCTGACCGCGCCGCGGCGCCCACCGAGAGCTCAGAGAGAGAAGGAGGACAGCCCATGGAGATCATCATCCAGCCGAACAGCCAGCAGGCCAGCGAGCTCGCCGCCCGCATCGTCGCCCGCACCGTCCGCGAGAAGCCGCACGCCGTGCTTGGCCTGGCGACCGGCAACACGCCGCTCCAGCTCTACCGGAACCTCGTCCGCATGCACCGGGAGTCGGGGCTCGACTTCAGCGACGTCACCAGCTTCAACCTCGACGAGTACGTCGGCACCCCGCCGGCCCACCCGTCCTCCTTCCACAGCTACATGTGGGCCCATCTTTTCAGCAGCATCAACATGCCGCGGGAGCGGGTCAACATCCCCGACGGCATGACGAGCGACATCCCCGCGGCCTGCCGCAAGTACGAGCAGGCCATCCGCTCGGCCGGCGGCGTCGACATCCAGGTCCTGGGCATCGGCACGAACGGCCACATCGGCTTCAACGAACCCTCGTCCTCGCTCTCGTCGCGGACCCGCATCAAGACGCTGACCGAGGAGACGCGCCTCGACGCCGCGGCCGCGTTCGGCGGCGAGGAGGCCGTGCCGACCCACGTCATCACCATGGGATTGGGCACGATCATGGACAGCAAGATGTGCCTGCTCCTCGCCTTCGGCAAGAAGAAGGCCCGGGCCATCTCGCTCGCGGCCGAGGGGCCGGTCACGGCCATGGTCCCGGGCTCGATCCTGCAGATGCACCCGCGGGCCATCCTCGTCCTCGACAAGGACGCCGCCTCGGACCTGAAGATGGCCGATTACTACGTCTGGATCAACGAGCACAAGCCGGATTGGCAGAAGTACTGAGTTTATTGTAGACTGAGGACGATCCCGGCGGGCCCGCCGGCCGGCGCCCGAACGTTCGTGAAGGAGGAACACCCATGACCAAACCCATCAAGCACGTCCTCTGGGCCACGGACTTTTCCGACGAATCGAAAGAGGCCCTGGCCTACGCCGATTTCTTCACCAAGGCCTTCAAAGCCAAGCTCACCGCGCTCCACGTCGTGCCCGATTTCGCCCCGGCCCTCTACGAGGCCTGGCCCGAAGTCCAGGCGGAGCTGGCCGGGCAGATCGAGGCCAGCAAGGTCAACGCCAAGATCAAGCTCGACCAGATGTGCGAGACCCAAGGCATCTGCCCGAACAAGGTCATCATCGCCGAGGGGGGCTCGGCGGCCTCGGTCGTCCTCCGGACGGCCAAGAAGGAAGGCTCCGACCTCATCGTCGTCGGGCGGCGGGGGATCTCGGGGCACGAGCAGAACCTGATCGGCAGCGTGACCCACCGTATCCTGAGAGGCGCCCGCGTCCCGGTGCTCGTGACCAAGGGGACCACGGCCAAGCCCCAAGCCATCAAGAAGATCCTCGTCCCGACCGATTTCTCGGCCACCGAGGACGTCGAGCGCGACCACGCCTGGCGGCTGGCCAAGACACTGGGCGCGAGCCTGACCTTCCTCTACGTCCTCGAGATCTTCGGCCACGACTTCCGCCTGACCGACGAGATGTTCAACTCGGTGCTCAAGAAGCTCGAGGCCCGCAGGAAACGGGAGCACAAGGCCGTCGAGATGAGCGAAGATGTGACCAAGGCCGTGCACGGCTGGGAAGGCATCATCGACTACGCCGAGACGAAGGGCTTCGAGCTCATCGTCATGTCGACGACGGTGCGGCGATTGGCCCGGCTCTTCCTGGGCAGCACGACCGAGAAGGTCATCGCCCACAGCAAGGTCCCCGTCTACGCCATTCCCCGCGAAAAGTAGGCCGCTGAAGAAAGAATACCGCCCCATGGCCCTGGGATTCTGGGGCGTCGGGTTGCCGCTCGGATTGTTCGGGCTCCTGTTCTGCAAGACTGCGGCCGAGCGCGGGACGGTCCTCCTCCTGGCGGCCGTGTTTCTCGTCGTCGGCACGCTCATCTTCCGGGCCAAGCGATAGTCCATGAAGCTTGCGGCGGTCGACTGGCTGTTCATCGCCTGGTACTTCGTCCTGTCCATCGCCATCGGCCTCTACTATTCGAAGCGGGCCGGAAAAAGCATCTCCGAATACTTCCTGAGCGGCCGGAGCCTGCCCTGGTGGCTGCTGGGGACGTCGATGGTGGCCACGTCGTTCTCCTCCGACACGCCTCTCGCGGTCACGGGCATCGTCGTCAAGGACGGCATCGCGGGCAACTGGCTGTGGTGGAACTTCATGCTCGGCGGCGCGCTGACGGTCCTCTTCTTCGCCCACCTCTGGCGCCGGGCCGAGGTCGTGACCGAGGTCGAGTTCATCGACATCCGCTATTCCGGGCGGCCGGCCCGGTTCCTGCGCGGCTTCAAGGCCCTCTACCTCGGCATCCCCGTCTCCTGCATCACCTTCGGCTGGGTGACTCTGGCCATGGTCAAGATCATCCGGACGGTCTTCGGCACGAGCGGCGTCACGGCCTTGGTGATCTGCCTCGGGCTGACGGTCTTCTACACGACGCTCAGCGGATTGTGGGGAGTCGTGGCCACGGACATGCTCCTCTTCGGGGTGGCCATGGCCGGGTCGATCGTCCTCTCGGTCGTATCCGTGGAGAAGGTCGGAGGCATCGGCGCGCTCGTCGACGCGATCAAGGCCTTGGGTGCGGGGACGGGCAAGGACTACCTGTCGGTCATCCCGCCGTTGGGGAAAGCGCTGCCTCTGGCCTTTTTCGTGGCCCTGTTCGTCCAGTGGTGGGCGGTCTACTACCCCGGCGCCGAGCCGGGCGGAGGCGGCTGGAGCGCCCAGCGGATCCTGGCGGCGAAGGACCCGCGGCACGCCGTCAAGGGGACGCTCTGGTTCACCGTCGCCAACTACGTCGTCCGGCCCTGGCCGTGGATCCTGACGGCCCTCGCGGCCATCGTCGTCTTCCCGGGATTGACGGGCGCGGCGCCGGGCGAGATGGAGGCGGCCTACCCGCGGATGATCGCCTTCGTGCCCAAGGGGATCGCGGGCATCATCATCGCTTCGCTGTTCGCCGCCTTTATGTCGACGATCGAGTCGATCGTCAACCTGTCGGGGTCGTTCCTGATGAACGATTTCTACCGGCCGTTCGTCAAGAAGAACGCGAGCGAGAAGCACTACGTCGCGGTCTCGAGGATCCTTGTCCTCGTCATCTCCCTGCTCGGGGCGGGCTTCTCCTATGTGCTGGGCAGCGTCAAGATGGGCTGGCAGCTGGTCATGGAGCTCTCGGCCGGGATCGGGCTGGTGCTGCTCCTGCGCTGGTACTGGTGGCGGATCAACGCCTGGTCGGAGATCGCGGCCCTGTGCGCGTCGGCGGCGACGGCGATCTATCTCAAGATCGTGCCGGACAACGCGCTCGTACGGGGGATGGGGAGAACGCTCGAGAAAGCGGGATTCGCGGTCGACCCGTGGGGCGTCGGCATCCTCGTCATCGTGGCGGTGACGACCGTCGCCTGGATCACGGCGACGTTCGTGACCAAGCCCGACGACGAGACGAAGCTTCTCGCGTTCTACCGCAAGGTCCGGCCGGGGGGCGTCTGGGGGCCGATCGCGAAGCTCAACGGCCGGAGCTACAAGCTCCAGGCGGCCCCGTTCGCCGGGTGGGCTCTGGCCGTGGTCATGATCGTCTGCCTGCTTTTCGGCGTGGGCAAGATCATCTTCATGGATTGGACGTGGGGCGCTGTTTACCTCGCGGCCGGAGGCGTCGCGGCCTGGGGACTGTCGAAGATCATCGCCAGGATCGATTGGGAGGGACAATGAAAAAGATGGGGACGTTTCTATTTTTCGCAGGCGTCATGGCCGTGGCGGGCACGGTCAGCGCAACGCTGGTGAGCTGCGGGAAGGCGCCGAGCGGCCCGGCGGCGGGCGGCGACGCGGCCACCGCGGCGGCCACAAGCAAGATCGCCGCCCCGGCCGGCTCCTCCCCCGCCGATAAGGGAGAATCCGTGATGTTCGGCTACCCGGTCGCGGGCGAGCCCTGGTACTTCGTCAACTTCCCCATGGCGGCGCCGGATGTGCCGGCCGGCCTAGAGGGCGCGGCATGGAGCGTCGACCGGATCGAGGTCGACGGGCTCAGGGCGCGGGACTTCCTCGTCTTCCAGGGCGGACGCGAGATCGACAGGCACGGCGTCAAGTCCGACGGCGGGAAGCTCGATTTCGTCGTCAAGGCGCGACACGTCTGGCAGCCGGGGGCCTCGACAAAGATGACCGTCGATCTCATCGAACCGAAGTCGGGAGAAAAGAAGAGCCTCTCGACGTCGGTCCGCGCGCCGGCGGGAAAGGGCTATTGGGACCCGGCCTGGAGGAGCTACATGTCGCTCGTCGTGTCGGAGGAGCACGGCTTCGCGCGGACGGGCTATCCGATCCATGCGACGATCGGCATCCTGGCGAACTACATGCGCTCTCCGGACGAGGTCCGGGTGGTCCGGGCGGAGATGAATGGAACGGACGTCGTCTATAAAGAGATCCCGAGTCAGGTCTACGACGTCGTCACCTGGAACGACCCGAAGATCCTGGCCGTCGATGAGAAAGACGCGAAGACCGGGACGAAGGTCGTCCGCTACCATCCGACGACGTCGTTCAGCGTCGCTTTTCTGGCCGACGTCAAGGCCGGAGCGAAAGCCACCTACCTCGTCTTCTATGACAATCCGGCGGCGCCGAAGCCCGCCTACGTGACCGATCTCGCGGTGACAAAGGGCCAGGGCCTCGGCCGGACGATCGAGAACGACTTTTACAGGATCGTGCTCCACGAGACGAGCGGCGTCGTCTACGAGATCGTCGAGAAGTCGACGGGGATCAAGCTCGAGCACAAGCTCGAGACGAACGGCGCCATCCACTGGAACCCGGACGTCTACGCGCCGCCGCACGCCTGGTACCACAGCTCGGACTGGACGAACCCGGAGGCCACGGAGGTCGCCGGCCCGGTCTTCTACTCGCTCAACCTCAAGGGGAAGCTGCCCCAGCCCGAGGGCATCGACATCGGCATCAGGTATCATTTTTACGCCGGGTCGCCGGTCGTCATGGTCGAGTCGGTCACGACCGTCGGCAAGGACACGTTCGTCATGGCCTTGCGCGATGCCGAGGTCGTGTTCAACAAGGCGGTCTTCACCAAGGCGGCGTTCAAGGAGGGCGGACGGACGGAGATCCTGGATTTCGCGACGGCCAAGATGCATCCGGACCACGCGGCCGTGCTCCGGCCGGACACGCCGTGGGTCAGCTTCTTCGACGAGGCCAAGGGCATCGGGTTCGCGGCCCTGTACCTGGACCAGGCCACGCCGAACCTCAACGGCGGGCTGGCCTCGCTCGAAGAGCCGTTCATCTACATCCAGAACGGGCCGTGGTATTACGTGTCGAGGGGTTACGTCTATTCGTTCGCTACGAACAACCAGACGCGGATGCTGCCGGTCAAGGCCGGGAGCGTCTATTACGACCGCAGCGCCTGGATCACGTTCCCCTATCCGAAGACGGAGGGGATCGGCCCCTATCTCGACCAGCGGTTCGATGCCCTGAAATACCCGCTGGCCGTCAAGGAAGATATCGAGACGTATAAGGAAAGCCCCGAGGGCTGGGTCGTGCCCATCCTGACCGAACCCTTCGAGGAGGGCGTCAAGGGCGCAACCGGCGGCAAAGACCGCCGGAAGTAGGTTGACAAAACGGGGGTAAACGTCTCTAATTGACAGCGAGATGTCCAGCAATAAATTCTTCGTTTTCGCAGCGGCGGCGCTGATGCTCGCGCCGGCTCTCCTCGCCCAGGAAGACGCTCAGGTCGTCGAGGCCAAAGCGCTCATCTCCCGCGATTGCGTGCGCCCCGGCGAGACCTTCAAGGCCGCGATCATCCTCAAAATCCAGGCAGCCTATCACATCAACGATAACGCGCCCCTCGACGAGTTCTTGATCCCGACCGCCCTCGTCATCGATGAGAACCCCGATTTCGAGGTCCTCGAGATCTCCTACCCCAAGGGCCGCCGGGCCCGCTTCGCCTATTCGGAGGCCGAGCTTGTCGTCTACGAAGGCGAAGTCTCCTTGGGAGCTCTCATCAAGGCCAAGGACGGCCTGGCCGCGGGGCCCCGGACGCTCAAGGGCGCCTTGAGCTACCAGGCCTGCAACAACGAATCATGCCTGCCGCCGAAGGAGCTGACCTTCGAGATCGCCGTGCCCTTGGCGGCGTCCGGCGTGGGCGCCGACGTTCATCCGGAGATCTTCGGCAAGATCCGTTTCAAGACCCTCCAAAAATAGAAGGACCCGGTCCCGCCGCCAATGACCGACATGACGAAAACGACGGCCTATCGAAGCATCCCCTCCCTCGATGCCTTTCTGTCCGAGCCCGGCGTCGGCCCCCTTGTCGACCGGTTCGGACGCGAGGCCGTGACGGCCTCCGCCCGGGACGCCCTCGACGACGTCCGGGCGGCGATCGCGGCGTCCCCGGGGCCCGCCACGGACGTCACGGCCGCCCCTGAAGCTCCCGACGTTTCGGCCCCGGCCCTCATCGACCGCCTTCGCGCGCGCCTCGAGAGCAAGTTCGCCCCCTCCCTCGCCCCGGCCGTCAACGCCACGGGCGTCATCATGCACTCGGGCCTCGGCCGGGCCGTCCTGCCCGCCGCCGCGATCGACTCCCTCAACGCCGTCGCATCGGGCTATTCAACCCTCGCCCTCGCCCTCGAATCGGGCCAGCGCGTCTCCCGCGACCGGCACGTCGAATCGCTTCTCCGCGAGCTCACCGGCGCCGAAGCCGCTACCGTCGCCAACAACAATGCCGCGGCGACCGTCCTCATCCTGAACACGCTCGCCCGGGGCAAGGAGGTCGTCGTCTCGCGGGGCCAGCTCGTCGAGATCGGCGGCTCTTTCCGCATGCCCGATGTCATGGCCACGAGCGGCGCCATCCTTCGCGAGGTCGGCACGACCAACAAGACCCACCTCCGCGACTACGAGGCCGCCGTCACCGAGGCGACCGGGGCCATCCTCCGCGTCCATCACAGCAACTACCGCATCGTCGGTTTCGCCGAGGAGCCGTCGATCGAGGACCTGGCCGCCCTCGGACGCGCCCGCGGCGTTCCCGTCGTCGACGACCTCGGCAGCGGCGCCCTCGTCGACCTGGCCCCCTTCGGCCTGGCCGACGAGCCCCTCGTCCAGTCGAGCGTCCGCGCCGGGGCCGACGTCGTCTGCTTCAGCGGCGACAAGCTCATCGGCGGCCCCCAGAGCGGCATCATCATCGGCAAGTCCCCCTGGATCCAGAAGATCCGCAAGAACCCGCTCGCCCGGGCCTTCCGCTGCGGCAAGCTCACCCTCGCGGCGCTCGAATCGACGCTCAAGCTCTTCCTCGCGCCCGACAAGCTCACCGAGCGCCATCCCATTTACCGCATGCTCGCCCTGACCCCCGACGAGCTCGCCCGCCGGGCGAAGAAGCTGGCCGCCTCCCTTCGCAAGTCCCTGCCGGCCTCGGTCGCCGTTTCGGTCGAGGACGGCGCGTCCCAAGTCGGAAGCGGCGCGGTCCCGGTCGAGACCTTGCCGACCAAGGTCCTGGCCATCCGCACGCCCGGACTCGCGCCCGAGGAGCTCTCCCGGCGCCTCCGTTTCTCGACGCCGCCCGTGTTCGCCCGCATCCACAAGGACGCCGTCCTCTTCGACCTCCGGACGATCCAGCCCGGCGAGGACGCCGTCATCGAACAGACGCTGATCAAGGCGCTGTCGTGATGAAGGCGCCAAAAACAGAAACGTCCCCATTTTTTGCCAGGCGCCGGCGCATCATGGGCCGATCGATCGCGCTCGGCCATTGCATCTGCAATCCCCGGAACCCCTGCCCCTGCGATCTCTTCAAGCAGAAGAACGTCTGCCTCTGCGCCGGCGAGCGCGAAGAGGACGCCCCCGAGGACGTGGCCCTGACGACCCTCGTCGAGAACGCCGGCTGCGCCTCGAAGATCAGCCAGGAGGACCTCAAGCGGGCCCTCTCGGGCCTCCCCCGCATCCGCGACCGGCGCGTCCTCGTGTCCTCGGAGACCTGCGACGACGCCGGCGTCTACCAGCTCACGCCCCGCACCGCCCTCGTCCAGTCGGTCGACGTCTTCACGCCCGTCGTCGACGATCCCTACGCCTTCGGCGAGATCGCCGCGGCCAACTCCGTCAGCGACATCTACGCCATGGGCGGCAAGCCACTGACCGCGCTCTCCATCGTCGCCTTTCCCATCGAATCGCTGTCGCCCCGGATCATGAACCGGATGCTCCAGGGCGGGGTCGACAAGCTCCGCGAGGCCGGCGTCGCCCTCCTCGGCGGCCACAGCATCAAGGACCGCGAGATCAAGCTCGGCTTCGCCGTAACCGGCGTCGTCGACCCGCGCAAGATGACCGTCAACAGCAAAGCCCGGCCCGGCGATCTCCTCATCCTGACCAAGCCCCTCGGCACCGGCACGCTGAGCTTCGCCCGCCAGATCGGCCGCGCCCCCGCCGACGGCCTGGCCGCCGCCGAGCGCTCCATGCGCGCCCTCAACCGCATCGCCGCCGGGCTCATGTCCGCGGCCGGGGTCACGACGGCGACCGATATCACCGGCTTCGGCCTGGCCGGCCATCTCTCCGAAATGGCCTCCCAGAGCGGCGTCGAGATCGAGATCTACGGCGCCTCCATCCCCGTTTTCCCGGGCGTCCTCGATCTCATCCGCGGCGACGTCGTCTCCGGGGCGGTCGAGCGCAACCGCGAGTACGCCGCGCCGTTCGTCAAGCGCGACAAGTCCGCCGGCGAGGACCTCGAAACGCTCCTCTACGACCCCCAGACCTCCGGCGGCCTGCTCATGGCCGTGCGCAAGTCCAAGGCCCCGGCCCTCCTCGCCGCCCTCCACAAGAAGGGCGTCCCCGAGGCCGCGGTCATCGGCCGCGTCCTGCGCAGGGCCCGGCCGCGCATCCTCCTCCGCGCCTGTGCGCCGCGCTCCTGACCATGCCCGACCTCGACCACGTCATCATCGGCACCGCCGGGCACATCGACCACGGCAAGAGCGCCCTCGTCAGGGCCCTGACCGGGACCGACCCGGACACCCTGCCCGAGGAGAAAGCCCGCGGCATGACCATCGAGCTGGGCTTCGTCTTCCTCGACGACCCGGCCTACCCGAAACAGCTGGTCTTCATCGACGTGCCCGGCCACGAGAAGTTCGTCAGGACCATGGCCGCCGGCGCGAGCAACATCGACGCCGCACTGCTCGTCATCGCCGCCGACGAAGGCGTCGCCGTCCAGACGCGCGAGCACTTCGACATTCTCAAGCTCCTCGACGTCAAACTGGGCCTCGTTGCCCTGACCAAGTGCGATCTCGTCGACGAGGCGCGCCTGGCCGAGCTCACGGCCGCCGTCCGCCACTTCGTCCGCGGCTCGTTCCTGGCCGAAGCGCCGATCCTGCCCGTTTCCGCGCTGACCGGGGCCGGCGTCCCCGAGCTCAAGGCGGCCCTGCGCGCGATCGGCCTCCGCGTCGGCCCGCGCCCCGACAGCGGCGTCTTCCGCATGCCCATCGACCGGGTCTTCACCATGCGCGGCTTCGGGACGGTCGTCGCCGGCACCATTCTGGCCGGCACCGTCCGCGCGGGCGACCGCATCGCCGTCTACCCCGAAGGGCTCGAGACCCGCGTCCGCGGGCTCCAGGTCCACGGGTCGAAGGCGGACCATTCCGCGATCGGCCGTCGCACGGCCCTCAACCTCCAGGATATCGCCAAGGAGGATCTCCGCCGCGGCCAGGTCGCCGCCGCGATCGGGACCCTCTCCCCCACGGCGCGCCTCGACGCCCGCCTCGACGTCCTCGCCTCCGCCCCGCGCGAGATCAAGCACCGCGACCGCGTCCGGCTCCACATCGGCACCGACGAGGTCATGGCCCGGCTGGCGATCATCGGCGCGCAGACGGTCGCCCCCGGCGCCTCGTCCGCCGTTCAGCTCGTCCTCGAGCGGCCGGCCGTCGCCCTCCCCGGCGACCGCTTCGTCATCCGCTCCTTCTCCCCGATCGTGACGATCGGCGGTGGCCGGGTGCTCGACGCCGCGCCCGAAAAGCACAAGCGCTTCGGCGGCGGCGTTCTCGAGGGCCTCGAAAAGCTCGGGGGTTCGTCCCGCGACGCCGTCGAACAGATGGCCGCCCAAGCCGGGGGCCGGCCCCAGACCGTCCAGGAGATCGCCCGAAAGCTCGGGCGCGGCGAGCCCGAAGTCGCCGCGGCCGTCGCCGCGCTCGTCGCCGATTCGAGCCTCGTCGCCATCCCCGGCGAGAAGCCGGAACGATATCTCCACCGCACCGGCTACTCGAGTCTCTCCGACGGACTCGTCGCCGCGGTCCGGGCCTATTTCGAAAAGAACCCGGCCCGCCCGGCCATGCCCTTTTCGGACCTGCGGGCGGAGTTCCTTGAAACGGGCGACGTAGCGACGCTCAAAGCGGTCCTCGACGCCCTCATCGCCGGGGGCGTTCTTTTCCGCAAGGACGCCGAGGTCGGGCTCGCCGGCCGGGAGCCGAAAGTCGACCCGGTCCAGGCCGATCTCCGCTCGCGGGTCGAAGGCGCCTTCCGGACCGCCCGTTTCTCCGCCCCGCTCGAGGACGAGGTCCGGACGAAGCTCGGTCTGAACCCGTCCGTTTTCAACCCCATGCTGAGCGGCTTGCTTCGTTCCGGCGATCTTATCCGGCTCGCGCCCAAGGTGATCTACCACCGTGAAACGCTCGAAGCGGCGCATGCCGCGGTCTCGGGCCTCATCGAGCGCCACGGCAGCGTCACCATCGCCGAGCTCCGCGACCGCCTCGACCTTTCCCGAAAGTACGCCCAGGCCATCCTCGAATATTTCGACCGGACCGGCGTCACGAAACGCGTCGAGGACCGCCATGTCCTGGTCAACCGCACCGCCCGATAATATCTCCGAATCCGACCCCAAGGCCAAGTCGCCCGAACGTTCCTGCCGTTCCCCTCTCAGAGGAAGCTGTCCTGCGCCATAGGATATTCGAACCCTCAGGCCGCACCGCCGGCTTTGCTCCCGGGCTTTCATCAGGCGTGCTTGCCCCTTCCCTGAGGGACCGGAACTTGGCAAGTTTCTTGCCATGCTTATGGGGCAGGAAGAGTTCTATTCGAGGGAGGAACACCATGGACCCGAAGGACCGCGAATCTCTAGCGCAGCCGGCGCCCGGCTCGGTCCTCGTTATCGAGCGGGAATTCGACGCGCCCCGTGAGCGAGTCTGGATAGCCTGGACGGACCCGGACCTCGTCAAGCGCTGGTGGGGGCCCAAGGGCTTCACCACGCCCGTCTGCCGGATCTCGCTCCGGGTCGGCGGGACTTATTTTTTCTGCATGCGATCGGCGGAGGGCAAGGACTACTGCAACACCGGTTTCTACCGCGAGATCGTGCCCTTCGAGCGGATCGTGGCCACGGACAGCTTCGCCGACGAGAAGGGCAACATCGTGTCGGCGACCTCCTATGGGATGAGGCCCGACTTCGCCAGGGAGATGCTGCAGATCGTGGTCTTCGAGGAGAGCGGCGGAAAGACGAAGCTGACCTTGAGCCACTCCGGCATCCCGCCCGGCGAAGACATGAAGAGCGCCCGGGAGGGCTGGAACCAATCGTTCGATAAGCTGTCGGATCTGCTCGCCTCCGAGAAGGGGGCCCGCCCGTGAGGAGGGTCGGAGACCTTCGGCTCGGGCGTCGTCACCCTGTTCTAAAAGCCGGTCTGAGGCTTCTCGGCCCGGCGCATCCCCGTCGTCGCGTTCCCAAGACGCGGACCTGCCCATCAGCGGCGGACGGCACTCGGGAAATTGACAACCCGGAGACGGTTGGCGGATAATTGCTTTCGACATCTTTCGGATGGTTTTTGCCACCCGCCGACCGGGGCGCCGGCCTCGTCCGAGGCCCCGTACCCCGCCCGTAAGGAGGCCCGACGATGGAAGGCACGGACGTCAGGGACAAGCGGTCCCGAAGATCGCCCGCCGCGAAAAAACAGGCCTCCCCAAGCGTCCCGGACTCGCCGGAGGCCTCGGCCCAATACGTCAGAAGCCTGATCGAGGCCAGCCTGGACCCGTTCGTGACCATCAGTCCGGAGGGCAAGATCACCGACGTCAACGAGGCGACGGTCAAGGTCACCGGCGTCTCGCGGTCGAAGCTCGTCGGGACTGATTTCTCGGTCTACTTCACCGAACCCGAGATGGCCCGACAAGGCTACCTGCGCGCCTTCGAGCTGCGGCTCGGTCACGGATTACCCGCTGACGATCCGGCACAAGAATGGCGGTCTCGTCGACGTCCTCTACAATGCCTCAGTATACCGCAACGCTAAGGGCGACGTCCTTGGAGTCTTCGCGGCGGCCCGCGACGTCACGGAATCCAAGCGCATCCTGAGCGAGTTCGCCGAGACCAGGAATTTCCTTGACAACATCCTCGAGAGCTCGACCAAGTACTCCATCATCAGCATCGACCTCAACCGCCGGGTCCTGTCCTGGAACGAGGGGGCGCGCCGGAACTACGGCTACGTCTTCGACGAGATCATCGGCAAAGACGCCACCGTTTTGCATGTGCCGGAGGACATCCAGTCGGGCCTCGTCGACCGGCTGATCACCGAAGCGGCCGATAAGGGGCTGGCCCAGGGCGAGATCGAACGGATGCGTAAGGATGGAACGCGGTTCGCGGCGAGCCTCGTCATCACGCGGCGCAATGATGCCTCCGGAAGGGCCATGGGCTACCTCCTGATCAGCAACGACATCTCTGAGAGGAACCTGGCGGACAAGCAGCTCCGGAGCGCCGCGAACTACGCCCGAAGCTTGATCGAGGCGAGCCTCGACCCGCTCGTCACCATCAGCCCGGAGGGCAAGATCACCGACGTTAATGAGGCCACGGTTCGAGCCACGGGCGTCCTTCGCGACGAGCTCATCGGGACGGACTTTTCGAACTACTTCACCGAACCCGCGGACGCCCGCAAGGGCTACGAGCAGGTCTTCGCCAAAGGCTATGTTACAGATTATCCGCTGACCATGCGCCACCGGGACGGCCGCCTGGCCTCCGTCCTCTACAACGCTTCGGTCTACAAGGACGTCCAGGGCCACGTCCTGGGCGTCTTTGCTGCGGCCCGAGATGTGACCGCCCAGCGCCAGGCGGCCCAATATGCCCGGAGCCTGATCGAAGCCAGCCTCGATCCCCTTGTTACGATCAGCCCGGAGGGCAAGATCACCGACGTTAACGAAGCGACGATCAAAGTCACAGGAGTGCCGCGCGATGAGCTCATCGGAACGGATTTCTCCGATTACTTCACCGAGCCGGATGAAGCGCGTCGCGGGTATGAGCAGGTTTTCGCCAAAGGCTACGTCACCGATTATCCTCTAACGATCCGCCACCGGGACGGGCGGCTGACATCGGTCCTCTACAACGCGTCCGTTTACTTGGACACACAGGGCGTGGTCCTGGGCGTTTTCGCCGCGGCCCGCGATGTCACCGCCCAGAGGCAGGCCGAGGCCAAAGTCGCGGAGCAAAGGGCCCGCGAGCAGCAGCAGGCCCGGGAACTCGAGCGGCTGGCGGAGCTCGAGCGCTTCCAGAAGCTGACCGTCGGCCGCGAGCTCAAGATGATCGAGCTCAAGAAGGAGATCGACCGGCTGCGCCGGGAGATCGAGAGGCTCCGCCAAGACGACCCCGGAGGCCCCGGAGCATCATGACCGATGGCCTGTCACTTCCGTCTCGAGCTCCCCGGCTTCGTGACCGGGATGACGGTACCACGGTCCTTCGCCACGCCCCGGAGGAGTTCGCCGCCGAGAAGGCCCGGTACGAAGATACGCAGCGGGCCATGCTCAACCTCCTCGAGGACTTCGCCAGCGAACGAGAGAAAACCGAGGCCGCCAACCGCGATCTCCGCGTCGCGCTCGAATCGCTCCGCCTGGCCAAGGAGGCCGTCGACGCCGCGAACCGGGAGCTCGAGGCCTTCGCCTATTCCGTCTCCCACGACCTCAGGGCCCCGCTTCGGACGATCGGCGGATTTAGCCATGTCCTCCTCGAGGACTGCGGCCCCGAGCTCAACGAGGAAAGCAAGGACTCGCTTCGACGGATCATAGCCGCGGTCGAGAAGATGGGCCAGCTCATCGACGACCTCTTGAACCTTTCGCGGGTCACGCGCGTCGAAATGGGCCGAGCGCCGGTCGACCTGAGCCGCCTGGTGCGCAAGATCTTTGACGAGGTGCGCGCGGCCCGCCCGGCACGGCAAGCCGAGGGTCGTGGCCGACGGCCTCGTCGGCGCAGGCGACGACCGCCTGCTGGCCGTCGTGCTCAGGAATCTCGTCGACAACGCCTGGAAGTTCACCTCCCGGCGCGAGACGGCCCGGATCGAATTCGGAGCGATCAAGGGGGCCGGCGGCCAGGCCTATTTCATCAAGGACAACGGCACGGGATTCGATATGGCTTATGCCGGCAAGCTCTTCCAGCCCTTCCAGCGGCTCCATGCCATGGGCGAGTTCCCCGGCACGGGGATCGGCCTGGCGACGGTCAAGCGCATCATCGAGCGCCATGGGGGGCGGGTCTGGATCGAGGCCCAGCCCGGCCAGGGCACGACAGTCTATTTCACGCTCAACAAGAAAACGGAAGAAAGAGAGGTCCGATGACATCGAAAAGCATCCTGCTCGTCGAAGATAATCCCGACGACGTCGAGCTGACGATGCGGGCCCTGGCGAAAAGCCACGTGGCCAACTCAGTCGACCTGGCGGTCGACGGGGTCGAAGCGCTGGACTATCTGGCCTGCAAGGGCAAATTCGCCGACCGCGATCCGTGCGTCCTGCCACAGGTCATCCTCCTCGACCTCAAGATGCCGCGCCTGGACGGGCTCGAGGTCCTTCGGCACATCCGGGCCGACGAGAAGACGCGCCTGCTCCCCGTCGTCATCCTCACGACCTCGAGCGAGGAGCGGGACAAGGTCGAAAGCTATAAGCTCGGCGCCAACAGCTACATCCGCAAGCCCGTCGATTTCGCCCAGTTCGCCGAGTCCGTGCGCCAGCTGGGTCTCTACTGGCTGGTCCTCAACGAGGCGCCCTGAGCCGGAAAGCGAGGCCGTAGATCATGGCAACGACCCTGAACGTCCTTATCGTCGAGGACTCCGAAGACGACGCCTTGCTCGTCGTGAACGGGCTCCGGCGGGGCGGCTACGACCCGCGATGGGAGCGCGTCGATTCCGCAGATGGCATGCGGGAGGCCCTGGCCAGGCGGACCTGGGACCTCGTCATCTCAGATTATCTCATGCCCCAGTTCGACGGCTTTGCGGCGCTCGACAGCTTCAAGGCGAGCGGTCAAGACGCGCCGTTCATTATCGTATCGGGGAACATCGGCGAGGACATCGCGGTCGACGCCATGCGGGCCGGCGCCCACGATTACATCATGAAAGATAACCTGAAGCGCCTGGTCCCCGCAGTCGACCGGGAGCCTCCGCGAAGTCGGCGTCCGACGCGCCCGGAGAGCGGCCCAGGACGAGCTCGACGAAGCCACCGCCCTTCTCGAGAAGGTCTTTTCGATCACCCAGGTCATGGTCGCTTACATGGACGAGTCCTTCGCCTTCGTTCGGGTCAATCCCGCCTACGCCCAGGCGTACGGACGGGAACCGCAGGACTTCCAGGGCAAGAATTACTTCGACTTGTTCCCTGGCCCGGCGGACGAGGCGATGTTCCGGGACGTCCTCGAAACGGGCCGACCCACCTTCAATCACGCGATGCCCCTCCCGTGCGGAGCCGGGCCCGGCGGCGGGGCCGTTTACGTCAACCGGAGCGTTCACCGATTGACCGGGCCTGACGGCGGCGTCCGGGGAATCATCCTGATCCTCCTCGATGTCACCCACGAGGTCCTACTCGACGAGCACTCCCGCCAGGCTCAGAAGATGGAGGCCCTGGGCACGTTGGCCGGCGGCATCGCCCACGATTTCAATAACATCCTTTCGGCCATCGTCATCAATGCCGAGCTCGCGCTCAGCGACGATCAGGAACCGGGAGAATCGCAGCAGTATTTTCCTCTCGTGCTCGAGGCCGCCGACCGGGGGAAAGAACTGGTCAAGCAGGTCCTGGCGTTCAGCCGGAAGAAGAGCCGTGAACCGAAGCCCGTCAAACTGGCCCCGGTCATCCACGAGGCCCTGCGCTTCCTGCGGGCCTCGCTGCCGGCGACGGTCGAGATCAGGGAAATCATCACGGCGGAGGACAGTGTCACCCTGTCCGACGCGACAGAGATCCACCAGGTCCTCATGAACCTGGGCACCAACGCCGCCTACGCCATGAGAGAGGCGGGAGGCGTCCTGACCGTCGGGCTCGACGCGGTCGATATCGATGACGGAACGGCGTCGCGAGTGCCGGACCTCAAGACCGGTCCCTACGTGAGGCTGACCGTGGAGGACACCGGGAGCGGCATCCCCGCGGATTTGCTCCCCCGGATCTTCGATCCTTTCTTCACGACCAAGGGGGTGGCGGAAGGCACGGGCATGGGCCTGGCGGTTGTCCACGGGATCGTTACTGGCTACGGCGGGGCCATTTTAGTCGAGAGCGAAGTCGGCAAGGGAAGCGTCTTCCGTGTCTATTTCCAGCGCGTGGAAGATGACGCGGTGCAGGACGAGGACCAGTCCGGTCCTATTCCGAGGGGACACGAGCGGATCCTCGTCATCGACGACGAAAGGACCCAGGCCGAGGGTCTCCGCAACATGCTGAGACATCTCGGCTACGACGTGACCTTTAAGACGGACAGCGTCAAGGCCCTCGACTCCTCCGCTCCCGTCCTGGCGACTTCGACATCGTCATCACCGACCAGGCCATGCCCCACCTGGTCGGGACGATGCTCGCGGAGGAGGCCCGGAAGATCCACAAAGGCCTGCCCGTCGTCTTGTGCACCGGGTTCGGCGACCGTATCGACGAGAGGTCGATCGCCAGCCTGGGGATCCGCGAGCTCGTGATGAAACCCTTCACCCTCCGGGGAATGGCCGCCGCGATCCGCCGCGCCCTCGACCGGCCGGCCGGATGATGATCCTCGCAAAGAAAGCCCTGTCCCCGGGTCAGTACGGCCACTCCCAATTGCGGATCTCGGGCAGATCCTGCCCGTGCTCCCGGATGTATTCGTTGTGCTCGATGAGCTTGTCGCGGGCCATCTGCTTGAGGTGGGCCGCCCCGGCCGCGAGACCGGGCACCCGGTCGATGACGTCGGCGAAGAGGTGGAAACGGTCGAGGTCGTTGCGGACCGTCATGTCGAACGGGGTCGTGGTCGTCCCCTCCTCCTTGTAGCCGCGCACGTGCAGGTTGTCGTGGTTCGTCCGCCGGTAGGTCAGGCGGTGGATGAGCCAGGGATAGCCGTGATAGGCGAAGATGATCGGCTTGTCGGTCGTGAAGAGCTGGTCGAAATCCCTGTCGACCAGGCCGTGCGGGTGCTCCGACTGCGGCTGGATCGTCATCAGGTCGACGATGTTGATCACCCGGACCTTAAGCTGCGGCAGGTGGCGCCGCAGGAGGTCGACGGCGCCCAGAGTCTCGAGGGTCGGGACGTCCCCGGCGCAGGCCATGACGACGTCGGGCTCGCAGCCGGCGTCGTTCGAGGCCCATTCCCAGATGCCGATCCCGGCCGTGCAGTGCTTGACGGCGGCATCCCTATCGAGCCATTGAAGCTCGGGCTGCTTCCCGGCGACGATGACGTTGACGTCGTTGCGGCTGCGGAGGCAGTGGTCGGCGACGGAGAGCAGGGTGTTCGCATCGGGCGGGAGGTAGACGCGGATGACATCGGGCTTCTTGTTGACGACGACGTCGATGAAGCCGGGGTCCTGGTGGGTGAAGCCGTTATGGTCCTGGCGCCAGACGTGCGACGTCAGGAGATAGTTGAGCGAGGCGACCGGCCTACGCCAGGGGATCTCCCGCGTCACCTTGAGCCACTTGGCGTGTTGGTTGAACATGGAATCGACGATGTGGACGAACGCCTCGTAGCACGAAAAGAACCCGTGCCGGCCCGTCAGGAGATATCCCTCGAGCCAGCCCTGGCACTGGTGCTCGCTCAGGACTTCCATGACCCGGCCGTCGGGGGCCAGATGCTCGTCCGTCGGGAGCTTCTCCTCCAGCCACGTCTTATCGGTGACCTGGTAGACCGCCTCGAGGCGGTTGGAGGCCGTTTCGTCGGGGCCGAATACACGGAAATTCCGGGCCTCGAGGTTGAGCTTCATGACGTCCCGTAGGAACGAGCCCAGGACCCGGGTGGCCTCGGCCCGGACCTTCCCGGGCCGGGGCACGGCCACGGCGTAGGACTCGAAGTCCGGCATCTTGAGGTCCTTGAGAAGAAGGCCGCCGTTCGCATGAGGGTTGGCGCCCATGCGGCGCTCGCCCTTCGGGGCGAGTTCGGCGATCTCCGGGCGGAGCCGGCCCGCCGCGTCGAAGAGCTTCTCGGGTTCGTAGCTCTTCATCCAGCTTTCGAGCAGGGCGATGTGGCCGGGCTTGGCGGCCATCTCGTCGATCGGGACCTGGTGCGCCCGCCAGGTGTCCTCGACCGGTTTCCCGTCGACCTCTTTCGGGCCGGTCCAGCCCTTGGGTGTACGCAGGACGATCATCGGCCAGGTGGGACGTCGGGTGACGCCTTCGACGCGCGCCGCGACTTGGATGCGCCTGATCCCTGCCACGACCTCGTCCAGGGTCGCGGCCATGAGCTGGTGCATCGCCTCGGGCTCGGCGCCTTCGACGTAATGCGGCGCCCAGCCGTAGCCGCGCAGCAGGTCGTCGAGCTCCTGGCGCGGGATGCGGGCCAGCACCGTCGGGTTGGCGATCTTATAGCCGTTGAGATGCAGGATGGGCAGGACGGCGCCGTCGGTCGCCGGGTTGAGGAATTTATTCGAGTGCCAGCCCGTCGCCAGGGGGCCTGTTTCGGCTTCGCCGTCGCCGACGACGCAGCAGACGAGGAGGTCCGGGTTGTCGAAGGCCGCGCCGAAGGCGTGCGCCAGGGAGTAGCCCAGCTCTCCGCCCTCGTGGATCGAGCCCGGGGTCTCCGGCGCGACGTGGCTCGGGATGCCGCCGGGGAACGAGAATTGCCGGAACAGCCGCTTCAGCCCGTCTTCGTCCTGGGAGACGGCGTTATAGACCTCGCTGTAGGTCCCCTCGAGGTAGGTGTTGGCGACGAGCCCGGGACCGCCGTGGCCGGGACCGGTGACGAAGATCGCGTCGAGGTCGAACTTTTTGATGACCCGGTTCATGTGGAGATAGACAAAGTTGAGGCCGGGCGTCGTGCCCCAGTGGCCGAGAAGGCGCGGCTTGATGTGCTCGAGCTTGAGCGGTTCCTTGAGGAGGGGGTTCGCAAGGAGGTAGATCTGGCCGACCGAGAGATAGTTCGCGGCCTGCCACCAGGCGTTCATTCTTTCGAGGACGTCGGGCGTCAAAGGATGGATCATTGTCCGGCTCCTAGCTCGCGGTCCTCGCGAATCCCTGGATGACTTTGCCGATCTTCTTGGCCGACAGGGCCATGATGGTCAGACGGCGCGCGGCGGCCTCGCTTCTCCGGTTCTCCGGGAGAGGATGATCACCCCCAGGAGGATGGCTGCCACGGCTCCGATCTTCAGCACCGGACTCGGACGCAAGACCGTCCCACTCATGAGATGACGACCCCGCCGATCACGCCCCCCAAGAGGCCCACGACTTGGGCCAGCGTGGCGACGACCACCGCTTCCCTCTCTGGAATCCGTATTGAGTGCGACCATGTTACCCAGGTTGCCGATCGCCAGTAGAAGGATGAAGGCCCACCAGATCGGAGTCGCCGCCGTGACGGACAGGCTTTGCCCTTCGTTGAATCCGCTCATGAACGCCTTGCTGTAGATCTGCCCGAGGGCCAGGAGGAACCCCGAGGCGAGACCGAAGGCGACGTCGCCCGGCCGTTCTTCTTCGTCCGGCTGTAAACGATGGGCGCTGCGACGCCGATTAGGAGGATTTCCGATTCCCCAGATGGGAGGATTCCCCAGCGATTCGGGAAGCAGCGTGGCGTCGGCCAGAAAGAGGTTCTCGGGAAGACGGCTCGGCCGAAGCGTTTTCGCGTCCTCGCCCGTCAGGGGAAGCATGCCGCCCGGGTGCCCGGCGTTGAGAGTCCCGAAGAACATATCGCTTTTCCGGATCCCCATCCGTCGGAGGATGTCCACGCAGACGTCGGCGGCCGCTTTCAGGGTTATGGTATCTTCATGAGTGAGGGCTCTTATCGACCTTTCGCCCGGAGACGGTCCCCGATCCGGCATCGGCCAGCTTGATCATGAGGCTGACGATGTTGCCCGCCCCCGGAACCCATTGGCGGTTGAAGAAATAGCTCAAATAGTCGAAATACGGAGACAGAATGTAGCCCTCCCGCTGCGCGGCGAAGGGCATGGAGATCTCCCTTTGCTGAAGCGCCTTGTTCCAGGGACCGGCCACGCAGAGAACGGGATCGACGAACAACGCCGGATCGCAGGGAATTCCCGACCTCTGAAGGATGACCGGGGTCCCCAATCCGCCGGCGGCCAGGACGACGACATCCGCGGGATAGAATCGGCGCCTCGGGCCGTGACCGGCCTCCACGCCGGCCGCCTGTCCGTTCTTGAAGACCACCGCACGGACGGGACAATTCGTGATCAGGCGGGCGCCGCGGTCCATGGCCAACCGGAGGAACTCGCGGCTGTCCCACTTCGCTCCGGAAGGACATCCCAGGACGCAGCGGCCGCAGTTCCGGCAAGACTCATTCCGTCTCATTTTCGGCAAGGGCCGGGGTTCGAGCGCCATCTCCTGGAAAACCGAAAACAGACGCTGCGTCGTTTCGTTCCAGAGGCGTTGATGGGCGATCGAGATGGGGATCTCACGGTCGAGCTCCGCGAACTCCGCGGCGAGGTCGATGCCGATGGCTTTCAATCCCCGATCACAGCGCAAGGCGTTGCCCGTGGCCAAGGTCGTCGTCCCGCCTGTCCCGATGCCGCGCACCAGGACCATCCCCTCGCGCGTCTTCTGGATCTTCATGGCCGGGAAGAGAAGGCTGATCTCGCGCTCGTCGAAGAGAAGACCGAGCTTCTTGAGCCTCTCCGGAACGCGAAGGTTCAGGGACAGCGGGCGGAATTCCCGTCCGGCCTCGAGGATCAGCACGTCGAAGGACCCCTGGAGCTCTTTGGCGACCGCGGCGCCGCCCGCGCCGGTCCCGACCACGATCGCGGTCGGCATCAGGCCCCGTCCTTGAAGGAAAAGCGGGCCCGGCAACAGTCGCGGCCCTCGGTGAGACGCTGCGTGAATTCGAGGCCGCCGCCCCCGGCCAGGCCGGACAGGATGCCCGCGTCCAGGAAGGACATCAGGCGGCAGATCTCGGGGGAATAGAGCCGGCTGAAATAGCAGCTCCTGATGATGATGTCGCCTCCGGGATCGCCCCGGAAATCGATCTCGAGGCACCGGTAGAGGATCCTCGCGGCCGCCATCGCCTCTTCTCGCGTGGAGACGTGCAACGTCCGGCCGATCTCCTGCCCTATTTGCCTGGCCCCGTCGAAAAGCCTTCTCTCGGCCGCCGCCGATCTTGAGGGAGAAGCCAGCGTCTTTTCGGCCATCTCCCGGGAAAATTCGGCAAACTTCTGAAGCCGCTCTTCCCCGGAAAGCCCCCGGGTGGAAGGCGGCGGCGCATCGAAGGCCCGGGCCGTCAGGAGAAGGAGCTCCTCCAGCTTCCGCTTCCTGAGCCCGGCCGGAAGATAAAGGCGGGCCAGAAAGAGGCGCCCGTTCAACGGGACTTCCTCAACGCACTCCCCGCCCCGCCGCCGCGCGCACGTGGAAGAACATCAGGAGCACGACCAGGCCGAGCCCGCCGTCGACGATCCCGTTCACGAGATAGACGAGCCACGGCGCATGGAAGAAAAACATCAGGAAGGACAGGAGCGAGCTGGCGAGCTTGGCTTGGCAGAGGATCAGGGGATAGATCTTTTCTCCGGGAAACCGATACATGAACCAGGCCAGGATCGTCACGATGTACATATAGGCCGCCGCGAGGACCCCGAAGAAGGACCGGTCAACCGGCCCTTCGCTCATGCCCAGGCGCCGGGCGACGGCGTTGAAGAAAGCCAGCATCTCGCGAGGCCAGAGAAGAAACACCCCGCCGACCGAGGCGAAGACCACGGCCAAACCGAGACTGAAAACTCGATACGACGTCCGGGATCGCTCGGTCATGATCGTCATGTCCTCAAGAATCATAGAGCTTGAAGAACTTGGACATGGGGGCGAAGGTCACGTTCTCGAGCAGTTCGAGCGCGTCCTCGCGCGCGATGGGGATCGTTCCCTTCGAATGGGCCTGGAACAATCGATAGTTCCTGTTCATGAAGCAGGAGTCCTCCGAAGGAAAGCGCTCCCGCATGTCCCGGACGATCTCGGCCAGCGGCCTCGCGCGGACGTTGCCCATCGTCATCGGGGTGAAGACGCAGGGGCTGACCTCGCCGAAGGCGTCGACGTAGATCATCTTGCGGCCGGCGTTGCACCCGAAATGCTCCCGCCCTTCGAAATGGCCGAGATAATTGACCGTCATGCCGTTCCGCTTGTTATACCGGTCCTGGAGCCGTACGAGACCGACGCGCTCGTCCTCGCTGATGACGTTCCCGTCGTTCCAGAACGCCTGGACCGAGGGTTTAAGCTCGCTCAGCCAGGCTTCGTGGATGCCCAGGCCCTCGAGAAAGCCCAAGAACTCGTCGGTCTGGCCCTGCCGGATCATGTCCCTCGAAAGGACCGCGGAAACGCCCACGTGGAGGCCGTCCACGTTCCTGAAGATCTCGACGGCCCGCAAGGCGGTGGCGAAGGCCCCCTCGACGCCCCGGTTCCTGTCGTGGACCTCCGGCTTCCAATGGTCCAGACTCACCGATACCGAGAACAGCCCCGCGGCTTTCAGGTCCCGCGCCATCCCCGGGGTCAGCGTGCTGCCCGTGGTGAACAGCTTGACGGCGCAGCCGTCCGACGCTTCTTCCGTCAGGCGGACGATGTCCTTGTTCAGAAGCGGCTCTCCGCCCGTCCAGCCCAGCCAGAGGATGCCCAGGCGCTTCAATTCCCGGACCACGGCCCGGATCTCCGCGGAGTCCATGGCCTGGCCTGTCCGATCCCGGTTGTAGCAGTAGCCGCATCTCTGGGGGCACTCGGCGGTCAACCCGACCTGGGCGTGCGAGGGCCCTTCGCTCCTCTCGATGAGCTGTTCGCGGATGAATCGGGAGTAGGCAGGGCTGTTGAGCGGCGGAAGGTGGGAATGCAGGATGAGGTTCTCGCCCACCTTCCGGACCCTGAACTTGCGCATGTAGTCGAAGAAGAACAGGCTCAGCGAGGGCCGGACCTTGAGCATGTGCGGATTTCGCCAAAGGACCTGAAGCGCGGGCAAACGGGCTGTCTTCATGATCGACCGCCTTCCCAGATTTCGTAGTCTATGTAACACGTTCGGATCAGAATATTCAAGACCCGGGCGGCGGGGCGGCCCTTTTCTTGACAGCCCTTCGAGGCAAAGCATATCATCGGTGCGCGACGGGAGGCCTCCAGGACAAGAATCCCGGTCGACAGGAGAGGGCCGATGTCATTGCCGAAGAAGATCGCATCCTTTTTGCTCATCGCCGTGGCCGGCGCAAGCGCCCTGTTCGCCGCCGATCTGACCAAGGACGAGCAGTCCTGGGTGGCCAAGGCCTCCCGGGAAACGCGGAACGGCTGGGTCACCCTGCACATCGAGGGCCAGCCCTTTGCCCGCGGTTTCCAGCACGGCTACCTCCTGGCCAAGGAGATCGCGGAGAGCCTGCGCGTCGAAAAGCACATGACCTGGTGGGACACGGGCCGGGAGTGGCCCTATTTCGTCGAACAGACCCTGAAGATGTTCGCCCCGAAGATCGACCCCGAATTCCGCGAAGAAATGGAGGGGATCGCCGCCGGCGCCCGCAAGGCCGGAGTCGACGCGAGCTACGGGGACATCGTCCTCCTCAACGCGTCGTCCGAGATCATGGGCTACTGGTATCCCTCTCACCAGGAAAACAGTCCGCCGCTGAAGACCGGCGGCTGCAGCGCCTTCATCGCCACGGGGAAAGCCACGGCCGACGGCCGCATTGTCATGGCCCACAACACGTGGTCCTTCTTCGTGCCGGCCGACACGAACGTGATCATCGATCTGCGGCCGGACAAAGGGTCCCGGATCCTGATGCAGGCATTCCCCGGCGGCATCCACAGCGGCACGGATTTCTTCATCTGCTCGTCGGGACTCGTGGGGACCGAGACGACGATCGACTACTTCAAGGGATTCGATCCGGCCGGGATGCCCGAGTTCGTCCGCATCCGCAAGGCCATGCAGTACGCCCGCAACCTCGATGAGGCGCTCAAGATCATGATCGACGGCAACAACGGCGGCTACGCCAACACCTGGCTCTTCGGGGACGTGCGCAGCAACGAGATCGCCCGGCTGGAGCTGGGCCTCAAGTTCCACTCCGTCGAGCGGACCCGGGACGGCTTCTATTCCGGCTCGAACATCACGGAGAACATTCCCCTGCTCCGCCGGGAGACCGACGCGGATTTCGACAACGTCAAGCATTCCGACATCGCCAGACGGGTGCGCTGGCTCGATCTGTTCGACCTGTGGATGGGGAAGATCGACGCCGAGCGCGGCAAGCTCATGCTGGGCGACCATTATGACGTCTATGCCGGCAAGGATATGCCGGGGGACCGCACGATCTGCGGCCACTGGGAACTCGCGTCGGACCCGGCTGGCGGCGCCAGCGACACCTGGGCCAAGCCTTTTTATCCGGCCGGGGCGCTGGACGGCAAGGTCGTGGACGCCAAGATGGCCGGGGAGATGACCTTTTGGGCCAAATGGGGAAGCTCCTGCGACATTGCGTTCGATGCCGAGAAGTTCCTTAAGGAGCACCGGCAGTACGACTATCTCAAAGGCTACTTGAAGAGCCGTCCCGCTCAGCCCTGGACGGTCTTCAAGTCCGGCCCGAAATAGCGGCGGAGGAGTCCGATGAAACACGCGGCGATCGATCGGAGGAGCGGGAAGGCGTTCGTCATTCTCCTCGGCACGGGGCTTGTCCTTTCGTTGGCGTCGGCGGCCCCCCAAAGAAACGTCAACCGGAATTCCCCCGGCGATGCCCTAAGTCCGGCCAACATCCTTCTGAAGCCGGCACGGGTGTTCGACGCGGAGGACGGCAAGACGCACGAGGGTTGGGTCGTCCTGGTAAAGGGAGACAAGATCGCCGCCGTCGGGCCGGCGGCGCAGGTCGCTGTCCCGGAAGGCGCGAAGACGATCGAGCTCGCCGGAACGACCCTGCTACCCGGGCTCATGGACATTCACTCGCACATCTTCCTTCACCCCTATAACGAGACGCTCTGGAACGATCAGGTCCTCAAGGAGCCGCTCGCCTATCGGACGATCGAGGCCGTGATCCACTGCGAGCGGACACTGATGGCCGGATTCACCCTCCTCCGGGACCTCGGCACCGAGGGCGCCGGCTACGCGGACGTCTCGGTCCAGCGGGCCATCCGCGAGGGGCTCATCCCGGGGCCGCGCCTGCTCGTCGCGACGCTGGCGATCGTCGCCACGGCGAGCTACGGACCGGGGCCGGCCGGCTTCGCCCCCGACCTCGTCCTGCCGAAAGGCGGCCAGGAGGCGAGCGGACAAGCCGAGGTCCTGAAGGCGGTCCGCGACCAGGTCGGGCACGGCGCCGATTGGGTCAAGGTCTACGCCGACTATCGGCACGGGGTGAGCGGCACCGTCCCCACGTTCAGCGAAGAGGAGCTGCGCACGCTGGTCGCGGAAGCCCACTCCGCCGGCCGGCCGGTGTCGGCTCATGCCACAACCGCGGAGGGCATGCGCCGGGCCACCCTGGCGGGGGTGGAATCGATCGAGCACGGCTATGGCGGCACCGAAGAAGTCTTCCGCCTGATGGCCCAGCACGGGGTGGCCTTTCTGCCCACGCTGGCCGCCGAAGAGGCCTATGGGGAGTATTTCGAGGGCTACAAACAGGGGCAAGCCCCGACGCCGGGAATGGAGCAGGCCTTGCGGGCCTTCAAGACGGCGCTCGCGGCCGGCGTCACGATCGGGCTCGGCAGCGACGTCGGAGTCTTCGCTCACGGCACCAACTACCGCGAGATCGAGTGGATGGTGCGCGGCGGGATGACTCCGACGCAGGCCCTTTTGGCGGCCACCGCGGTCAACGCCCGGATCATCCGCATGCAGGACCAGGTCGGCCGGATCAAAGCCGGCCTGCTGGCGGACCTCGTGGCCGTCACGGGCGACCCGACGCAAGACATCCGGGCCGTCCGGGACGTGCGCTTTGTCATGAAGGGCGGCGTGATCTACAAACAGCCCTAGGAGATACTTCTCTATCTCAACGCGGATCGGAGGATAGACGTCGCCTCACGGATTTCCCGTGAATGGGCTTCCAGGGTATTCGCGGCCACGATCGTCTGTCGGTCAGCTTCTTCCCACCGTCTCTGCTCGATGGCTTCCTGGACGCTCGGAAGCGTTTTCACGCTGTAGCCCGTGTAGAAGCCGGGCTCATAGATCTCGTGGATGAACCAGGGACGTCCTTTCAATCCTTCGGGCTTTGTGAGCGCCCGCTCGGTCCTGAAGATGATCGACGCGCTGCCAAAAATCCAGGAAAGGAGGGCCGTCATCACATTTTGGAGGATCCTCAAAGACATCAAATAGGCCGGCGCGTCCTAATCGTGACGCAGGGCTTCGATCGGGTCCAGGCGTGAAGCCTTGACCGCGGGATAGATCCCCGACGCCAATCCGATGATAGTGCAGACGAAGAACGAGAGCAGCACGGAGGTGATCGTCCAACCGACCGGCCATCCGGTGAATGCGGAGATGAGCATCGACAGCCCGAAGCCGAAGAGGATCCCGGCCGTCCCCCCGATGGCCGAGATCGTGACCGTCTCGGCGATGAACTGGCTCCGGATATCGAGCTGCCTGGCGCCCAGGGCCCGCCGCAGCCCGATCTCCCGGGTCCGCTCAAGCACCGTGGCCAGCATAATGTTCATGATGCCGATCCCGCCCACGAGCAGGGAGATCCCGGCGATGCAGGCCATGACGATGGTGAAGATGTTCTGGGTCTTGCGGTGCTGCTCGAGAAGGGCCTCGGGCACGATCATCTCGTAATCGTCGATCTCCTTGTGCCGCCGCTTCATCAAGTGGGCCAGGGTCGCCGCGGCCGCGGCGCTCGAGATCTCCGACTTGAGCTGCACCCGGTATTCGTCCAGGTCGGATTCATAGTTCCCGAACCGGAAGACCTTCAGGGCCGTTTGCAGCGGGACATAGATGTTGTTTTGTTCGCCCTTGAGGGCGATCCCCTGGAATTCGTCCTTGAGGAGGTTCTTGTCCCTGAGCACGCCGACAACGGTCATCCAGACATGGTTGATCTTGACCTGTTGGCCGAGGGACGACTCTCCCGGGAAAAGGACCTGGGCGACGCGCGACCCGATCACGCAGACGTGGGCATAGACGAGGTCATCGAAGGGAAGCAGGAACCGGCCCGCGCTCATGCTCAGGTTGGCCATCTCGAGCTGCGTCGGCGTCACGCCCGAGACCTCGGCATCGCTCTCCCTGTCACCGGCGACGACGGCGAAGACCTTGATCTGCTTGGTGGCGCTGTAGGTGCTGAGAAAGGGCAGCGTTTCCCGGGCCGCGTTCAGGTCTTGCATCGTCAACCCGGGGCAATTCTCGCGGATCTCCTTGAGCTTGCTCTCTTCGAAGGCTTTCGCCTTGACGATGATGTTGCGCAGGCCCATCGTATCGATGAGCTGCAGGGCTTCCCGCTCCGCGCCACGGCCGATGCTCAACATGGCGATCACCGCGCCGACCCCGAAGATCATCCCCAGCAGCGTGAGCAGCGTCCGCAGCTTGTGATGGAGGAGGGATTCCATCGATTCGGCGACATCGAACGTCAGCTTCATGACGGCCTGCCCCCCTTGGCCGAGGTCCCGGGATTCCCCAGAAGGATCTGCCCGCCTTCCTCGAGTCCCTTGGTGATGACCGTCTGGGTCAGGCTCCGGGCACCCATCTCGACCGGCCTCTTCTGGACCTTGGATCCTTTCTTGACGTAGACAAAGGCCTTGTCCCCCTCGAACACGAGCGCTTGGTTCGGGACGGCGATGACATTGTCCAGTCTCTCCACGAAAATGGAGGCCTTCACTTGGACCCCCGGCATCATCAGCCGGGGGTCGGTGACGTCGAGACTGGCCCTGACCTCGAAGTATTTCAGCGGGGTGTCTTCCGAGAGCGGTTTGGCGATCGTGTCGATCCCGGCCACCTTGCCGGTGAAGATCCGCCCCGGCTCGTAATCCAGCCTTACCGAGACCGGCAGGTTCTCTTTGAGTCCCGAGGCCTCCGATTCCAGGACGTAGACCTTGGCTTCCATGACGCTGAGCTCGGGCAGGGAGCCCAATTTCAATCCGCTGTAGGCCGTCATTCCGACCCGGTACTTCTCCCCCCTCCACGTCTTGTCGATGATCAGCATGCCGTCGTGCGGGGCCCGGATCTCGAGATTGTTCAATTGGTCCTGGTACTGCTTGATCTTCACCTGGTGAGCGCGGACCTTGGATTGAAGGAGCTGGAGCTCCGCGGCGATGCGCTTTTCGAGTTGCGTCCGCTCCTGCTGGAAGTACCGCTCGCGGATGGTCTGATAGTTGAGATCGATGGCGTCTTCGATGATCTTGTTGCGGGAATAGATCGTTTCGTCCCTGGCGGCATAGACATCGGCCAGCTGCCTCTGGATCGACGTGACCGAGATCTGGCCCGTCAGATCGTTCTTTTCCTTCTCGAGCTGCTTCTCCTTTTGGGCGATCTCCAGATTGAGCTTGGCCATCTCGGCCTCTTCGGACCGGAGCAGGGCCGGAAGCTCGGTGCTGGCCAGCCGGATGACGACGTCGCCGCTCTTCACCAGGGAGTAGTCAGGCGCCATCCAGGCGACCGTCTGCAAAGCGAAGCGGCTCTCGGGCGAGACGACGATCGGCGTGGACTTGGCCGCCTGCAGCTCGCCGAACGCCGGAATGACGATCTCGAAGGTCCCCTTCCGGACGTTCATGTTGGCCACGGCCGCCCCCCCCGGCCGTCCGCAGGCCGCCGCGAGGAGGATGATCATAAGCCACCCGGCGGCAGCGGACCTCGGATTCATCGTCCCCCCCCCGCGCCCGCCGACCGGATGACGACCGAGTCGTTCTGCGCAAGCCCGGTCAGGATCTCCACCATTCCGGACGACCGGGCTCCGAGAGTGACCGGCGTCAGCTCGCTCGAGAGAAGGCCCTTTTTCCAAACCGCCGCGCCCTTCTCGCGATAGACGACCGCGGCGTCAGGCACCTGCAGCGCGCTGCCCTTGGAGGAGATGGTGATGTTGACGCCGGCCGCCATGCCGGGCCGCATCAGGCCGGGATCCGATTCGGACAGGTCGATCACGGCGTCGAAGACGATCGCCGGCTGGCTGTCCGACTTGACGCGGAAGACCCGGCCGAGGGAGGTCACCTGGCCCTTGTACACGCGGTCCGGGTTCGAGTCCAGCCGGACTTCGGCCGCCTGCCCGACTTTGACCCGGCCCGCCTGGACCTCGAGGATGACGGCCTTCATCTGCATCCGGCCGAGATCGGGCAGCTCGAGGATAGTGTCGCCCATCCAGCACGTGTCGCCGACGACCTTTTTCTTGCCATCCCAATCGGGCGTGTAGACGACGAGCCCCGCCTTGGGAGCGAGGACGTTCATCGTCTGCACGTCGCGCTGGAGCCGGTCCACCTGGGCCTTGAGCAGGCTGGCCTTCGATTCCTGGACCTGGATCCGGCTGGCCATCCCCGAGATCTGGTTGGCCAGGCGATTCTGCGCGAGCTTCTCCTGCAGATCGGCCAGCTCGAGCTCCATCTTCCTCTTTTCGAGCTCCATCGGCGCGATCAGGTCCTCCGGGTAGTCCGCCTTCCGCACGGCCTTCTGCTTGTCGACCTTGTCCTGTTCGTACTGCAGGGCCAGGTTCTCCCGGGTCTGCCGTTCCGTCAGCTGCATCCTCTCGAGCTCTTTGAGGGCGGTGTCCAGGTCCGATTGCTTGACCTGGAGCCGCTGCATGATCTCCCGGGCGTCGAAGGCGAGGATCATGTCGCCCTCTTTGACCGCCTTGCCCTCCGGGGCCATGAAGGAGATCGTATATTGCCAGACCCTCTCGACGGACGGGCAGCCGACGAAAACAGACGCCGCGGACTGGAGCTGCCCCGTGGCGTGGACCTTGATATCAAGGGGGCCCCTGACGACTTTGACCACCGAGTCCTTGCCCGACCGGGAGCAGCCGGCGAGCGCGAAGGCCAGCACGAGGGCCGCGGCCGCCGCGAGCAAGGGGATGGCCCGGAGACCCGATGCGAACGAGCTTCGACTATTTTGCGTCACCCGGTTTTTTCTCCACCTTGTTCTTTGGGAGCGGCCCGACCGGTGAGAGGGCCAGGCCCGCCTTGAGAGCGGGGTTATCGCCTGGGCTCGCCGCCGCCACGAATTCATCATAATCCAGGGCGACGAGCTTGAGGGCTTCGCCGCCGGCGGGCCTGATCCAGAAGGATTGCCCGTCAAACGACGTCATCCCCAGCGGGATGAGGAGGACATCCTTCTGTTCGGGCCCGTGGACTTCGCACCTGACGCTCATGCCCGGCTTCATGATGTCCGGCTCGAGCCTCTCCATCTGGATATCGACCCGGAAATAGTTCGACCGGCCCCAGCGCCTGACGGGATCGGCGCTTTGGGAGATCCCCCGGATGGCGCCCGTGTACCGGCGTTCCGGATAAGCATCGAGATAGAGATCGACGCTTTGCCCGATCTTGATGCGCTGGATGTGGGTTTCGCTGATCCAGGCCTGGACCAGGAGCGATGTCAGGTCCGGGATGGTGGCCACGGAATACGTCGCGAAAACGGTGTCGCCCACCTGGACTTTGCGGCCGCTCCAGTCGTCCACGGCATAGAGCACCGCGCCCTCGGTCCGGGCGACGATGGTCAGATCATTGAGACTGTCGTTCTGCTTCTTCAGCTTCAGCTGGAGTTCGACGGCCTCGATGCTGAGCTTTTTGATCTGGCTTTCCGTGTCGGCCCCCTTGACGCTCTGGTTCGTCCGGGCGCTGGCGAGAAGATGATCGCTGATCTTCTTTTCGAGCTGCTTGCGGTCGTACTCGTACTTGGATTCGATCCCCTCGGGGATCGACGCGTCGAGGGTCTTTTGCCGGTTGTCGTTCTCGGCCTTCTTCACCTCCACGTCCAGCTCGAACTTCTGGTTCTTGTACTCGGCTTCCTTCTGGGTCTTCTCCTCCACTTTGGCCTTCAGGGAATCCTGGGCGGCCTCGATCGACGAAGCCAGGCCGGCCGTGTCGAACCTGACCACGGCGTCGCCCGGCTTGACGGTCTCTCCCTCCTTCACCATCCACTTGATCTGGACGCGCCACGTTTCCGTGATCGGGACCTTGATCTCTTCCGACCGGAGGGCGGTCAAGCTGCCTGTGAGGACGACGGTGGACCGGAAGGTCCCTTGGGCCACGCTCGTGACGGACTCCTCGGGGAGGGCTGAACGGTCACTCCGGGCCGGGCGGATGGCGAGAAAAAGCAGGACGGCCACGATGGGGACGGCGGCGAAGAGTGCGGCCCGCGGTCTCGTTCTAAGCATTCGGGGAATCATGGATGATCTTCCCGTCCTTCAAGGTGATGAGCCGGCCCGCATAGGCCGCGATGTCGTTCTCGTGCGTCACCATGACGATCGTCTGACCGCGCTCGTGGAGCTCACGCATCAGGGCCATGATCTCGTGCGCGGTCTTGGAATCCAGGTTGCCAGTCGGCTCGTCGGCCAGGATGATATCCGGGTCATTGACGAGGGCCCGGGCGATGGCCACGCGCTGGCATTCCCCGCCCGAGAGCTGGGCCGGCCGGTGATCCATGCGTCCGGAGAGGCCGGCCAGTTCCAGCATCCGGGCGGCCTTTTCGAGACCGGCGGCCGGGCGGACCGCAGAATACTTCAAGGGCAGGAAGGTGTTCCGAAGCGCCGTGTAGCGCGGCAAGAGATTGAAATTCTGGAACACGAACCCGAGGTGCTTGTTGCGCGTGAAGGAGAGCTCGTCGTCGTTGAGCCGGCTCACCTCCTTGCCGCCGAGGAGGTACGAGCCCTCGGTCGGTTTGTCCAGGCATCCCAGGATGTTCATCAGGGTCGATTTCCCCGACCCCGACGGCCCCATCACGGCCACGAACTCGTTCGTGCGGATGTGAAGATCGATCCCGTCGAGGGCGCGGACCGTCGTCTCCCCCATCTGGTAGAACTTCTTGAGACCGGTCAGCTTGAGCATGACTCGATCAGCAGGGCCATCCCCGGGATCGGCCCCCTACCAAGCATCTCTGACTCATGGCCCAGCTCCCTAAGGCCAGGATCGACGACCGGCTAAGGCGCGATAATGAATCCCCTAATTCTCGCCCAAGGTTGCTGCATATAATATGCCAAAAACCTATCCCCTCTTACCCTTATCGCGCGACCACGGGCGCGGCGCGACCCGTAAAGCAGGCAAATAACTTTACACTATCCCTAACCGCCCCCAGCCGAATTCCGTTGCCGACGGGATTATAGCCAAGATCATTGTCTTTATGCAAGCAGGCCGCAGGGGATGATTTCTTGACTGCCCCGCACGGCCGGAAGTATAGTCCCCGCATGGTCAAGCCGCGAAAAACGCCGCCGATAAATGCCATCCTCGTCCTTCTGCTCCTCCTTTCGATCGCTCACCTGCCGTCACTCCGGGCGGGGGACGGGCCTCTTCCCGGGCCGGCGACGACGCTGAGGATCGTCGATCTGGCGGGAACGCCCTACCAGATGGGCAAGGTCCACGGCCGGACTCTCAAGGCGGACATCCAGGAACTCGTCAGGCGCTGGAAACAGGACCTGGAAAAGACCTATCAAGTCCCGGCAGAGGTTTTTATCCGGGAGTTCCTGAAGAAAACGGACTTCAAGCCGGCCATGGAGCGTTGGACGCCGGGCCTTCTCGACGAGGTCCGCGGCATCGCCGACGGAGCCGGGATCGATTTCGACACGATGTACGCTTATCAGCTCATCGACGAGGTCTGGGCCATGGGCGCGGACATGGGTTTCTCCAAGTGCACGACCGTCGCGGCCGGGAAGAGGAACGGGAATCCCGCCTATGTCGCCCAAACGCTGGATATTCCGGCCTTCTATCACGGCTATCAGACGGTCCTTCGCATTCGGGACGAACGGGATGGTCTCGAAACCCTCGTCTTCACGATCCCGGGAGTCCTCGCCGCCAACGGATTGAACAGCCGTTCGGTCGGGGTCTGTGTCAACGCCGTCACCCAGCTCGCCTATTCCCCCAAGGGGCTCCCCGTCGACTTCGTCATCAGGGGCCTCCTGCGCCAAAGATTTTACGAGCAAGCGGTGAAGTTTCTCCAGGACATCCAGCCCGCGGCGCCGCAAACTTATGTCATCGGCGGGCCGGGCGAGGCGGCCGTGTTCGAGCGCTCGGCCGGCAAGATGTCCAGGTTCGTCCCCTTCGCCGGGGCCGAGTTCAGCTACCACACGAACCATCCTCTGATCAACGACGATTTCAACCCCAGATTCCCGGAGACGTTGAAGCGCAATAAGATGACCCTTGAGAGCTACCAAGCCCTCTGCCCGCGGTTCAACTTCCTCGGCCAGATCTTCAAGGACAATTCGGCCGCCATCAACATCGACATCCTCCAGAAGCTCTTCAAGAACCGCGCCTCCGGGATCAATAACGAGGGAACCTACGGCTGCACGATCATGGTCCTCGGCGAGAGGCCGGAGCTTTACATCTCGCCGGGCCGGCCTGACGAGGCGCCGTTCCAGGTTCTCGGCTTTTCGCCTCGCTCCGACCGATAGACCTTTCTGGGCGCCGGATTCTGGACGGATTACTTCACGGGACGCGGGCTATCGGTTATGATAGGAAGGCGTTGGGCGAGATGAAGAAGATCAACATCTTAGCCGCGGCCCTCCTGTTGCTGGCTGCCCTCCCTTTCCAGGTATTCGCGAGGGATCAAGCTTCCGAGGTACCTGAGAAAGGCCCGTCGCGACTCTTCTCGCTATCGATTTGCGGGGACTGCCCTGCTCAACCGACTCTCACCCCAACCGTCAGGCCGACTCTGCGCCCAATGACTCTCCGGGCGACCGATCCTTCTCTAACGTCCGCCCCGCCGGTGAGCGGCGAATTCTCGTTCAGATCCATCTCCCGCGATTTCTTGAAGGACGCCGGGCAGATCTGGAGCTATCCGGTCCACATCAGGACCCGCGATATCATGCCCATCGCCGGCTTGGCCGCCCTCACCGGATTCCTGATCGGGAACGACGAGGCGATCCACCGAAGCTTCATGAATTATCGGGATTCCCATGCCTGGGTCCGAGCGGTCAGCCCGGTCATCACGAGGATGGGGACCTACGGAGCCTGGGGGACGGCGGCTGTTTTCCTGGGTGTCGGCCTGATCGGCGGCGACAAGAAATCGACCGAGACCGCGGTCCTGGCCTCCAGTGCGATGCTGCAGAGCGGGATCCTGGTCACCTTCCTGAAGGGGATATTCGGGCGTCAGCGCCCGTTCTGGGCAGACGGGGTCGACCATTGGTCCGGGCCGGTCGGATTTTTCAAAAGGTTCGGATCGGGGCAATCGGGGAGATACGATTCCTTCCCTGGAGGACACGCGATCACGGCTTTCAGCTTGGCCACGGTGTTGGCCATGCAATATCGCAAGAGCGTCTGGGTGCCGATCGTTGCCTATTCCGTGGCCACCGGCGTTGGGCTGTCACGGGTGACCGAGAACAAGCACTGGCTCTCAGACGTGCTGGTGGGCGGCGTGATCGGCCACGTTATCGGCCGCTTGGTCGTCCGCAATCACCGCAGCCGATATGACGTGCCGCCCCCAACCGGCGGCGCCGCCGGTTTCCCCCTCAGCATCAGCATTTCCTTCTAGCGAGGGAGCACTATTTGAACCGACCTATTTTTCATCCTTATAGACGCCCTGGATGATGATCTCGTACGGCAAGGGCTTGGTGAGGAGGCTCGGGTCCGCTCGGGAGCCCCTCACCCGTCGCGAAACCTCAGCGAAATCCATCCTCGGCAAGCCGTAGACGTGCAGGCGGTCTCCTCGTTTGAGGAGTCTGACCGCTTTCTCCGGAGGCGTCCCGCTCGCGAAAACCATGCGGAGCCGTTTCACGAGCAGTTTCCCCTTCATGTCCATTGCCGAAGCGATCACGAACCTTCCCCCGGGCGCCACGATCTGTCGCGCGTCGGTGATCTCCATGAGAAACTCCACATCATTGTAGAGCCCCTTCCGGGTGACAATGGAGACCGTCTTGGGATTGACCGTGAGGGTACACTCGGCTTTTTCATACATTTCGAAAGTGCTGCCGGCGCCCCCGGGCATGTATCCTTCGACGGGCCTGAAGGTATCGAGGGTGTCGATATTGTTGATCCTCGTAATGGGATGGATCTCGAAGACATGGCCGGGGTTATTGGATTTCGCGGCAGGGAGCGGCGCCCCCTGCTCCTCTGTCGCGGTTGCTGCGTGCTCCGCCCAGATCCTCCACACGCCGGAGATCTTCAGGGGCCTGCCTGTGCCTTCGACGCTATGGACGAGGTCCGCCGCCTTCTTAGCGAGAGCGCCGTTGGCGATCTCTGCGACGGCCGGCAGGCCTATCTCGGGGGCTTGACCCGCCATATGAAGATCACCGTCGAATATGCGGGCGGTGGGGTTCTGCATCGCCTGGTCCACGGTGAACGTCGTAGTGATGCCGACCCTGTCTTTGTACTTCTCGAGGAAGGACCTGTTGATCTGAATCTCGATGTCCTTGGCGGAGAACATTTCATTGACGTTCATAAAGGCCCTTGTCGCCTCGCGGGCGAGGAACGCGCAGCCGCTGAGGGCGCCCATGAGCAGGACGAGCGCGGCGGCGGCAAACGCCGACGGATGCTGTGAGAGATGTCTTGTCATGATCGCCTCCGTTAACTTCCAGATATAAGATTCCCTACTTGTGGCGCCCCCGGATCCGGGGCTTGGAACTAAACCCTACTGTCACAAAAAGATGATATCCGCCGGCTGCGGAACCAAGTCAAGAACCTGAACCCGCCGAGGCGTTAAACGGCACACGTCTTATTGACAGCCGTTTGAATGGGGCGATAGAATCTCTTCGGAAGTGGCCGGGCCCTTTCCGATTCCTTTCGCGTTCCGGTTTGAAACGAAAGAGAGCGTGCTCCTGGCAAGTCATCGATCGCATGATTCGCATCGAAAGGAGAAAACCAATGTCTGATCGCGTATTGCCAAGCGGCCTCTCAGCCGCGACCTTGTCCGTGTGGGCAGGTGAAGAGAATTCCCTGGTGCAAGGGGCCACTCAGGTCCCGGTGGTCTACAGCGCCGCCTACGATTATCCCGACATGGACGCATGGCTGGATGTCGCCCTTGGCCGCAAGCCCGGACATGTCTATTCCCGGAACACCAATCCCACCGTCCAGGCTTTCGAGACCAAAGTCCGTCTTCTCGAGGGCGCTCAAGCCGCGACGAGCTTTGCCAGCGGCATGGCCGCCATCAGCAACACGCTCTTCACGCTGCTTTCGCCGGGCGACCGGATCGTCTCGGTCAAGGATTCCTATGGCGGCACCAATAAATTCTTCACGGAATTCCTGCCCCGCTTCAACATCCAGGCGGACTTGTGCGACACGACAGATCACGAACAGATCGAGGCCGCTGTCGCCGCGGGCTGCAAGGTCGTCTACTTGGAATCTCCCACCAATCCGACGCTCAAGGTCGTGGACATCTCCCGGCTGGCCGCGGCCGGGCACCGCGCCGGCGCCATCGTCGTCGCCGACAATACATTTGCCACGCCGATCAACCAGAACCCTCTGGCCCTTGGCGCCGACCTTGTGATCCACAGCGCGACCAAATTCCTGGGCGGCCACGCCGACGCCTTGGGCGGCGTCGTCTGCGGAGATGCCGAGATGGTCCAGCGCATCTATCACTTCCGCGAGATCACGGGGGCCGCCCTCGACCCGATGGCGGCATTTCTCTTGATCCGGGGGATGAAGACCCTCCACCTGCGCCTCAGGCAGCAGAATGAAAGCGCGTTGAGTATCGCCCGCTGGCTGCAAAGCCAGCCGTCCGTTGCCTCCGTCTTTTACCCGGGACTGGAGACGCACCCCCACCACGATATCGCCCGCCGTCAGATGCGCGGTTACGGCGGAGTGTTGAGCTTCATGCTCCAGGGAGGTTTCGGGGCCGTCAAAAGCGTATTGCCCGAGCTCCGGCTGGCACGCCGGGCCGCCAATCTGGGCTCGGTCGAAACGATCGCCGGCCCTCCGGCGACGACGAGCCACGTCGAATGCAGCGCGGAAGAACGCGAAGCGATGGGCATCCCCGAAGGATTGATACGCTACTCGGTCGGGATCGAAGACACGAAGGAACTGATCGCCGATCTGAGCCAGGCTCTCAAGTTCGCATAGCCGGCTGGGAAATCAACCGCTCTTGACGCCGGTTCCTGGACGGAATGCCATTTTTCGGCCAGTTCGAGAGCTCAAAGGCCTGCTAACTGGGCCTCTTCGCCCCCAGCTGTCGCTATCGCAGGCCGCCGGCGACATAAAGGGTCCCCAGGTTGATATTGTAGTGGTACACATAGCTTTTTCCGTCGCCGCTGAAATGGAGGCCGCCGAGGCTCATCAGCCCGGCCCTGGGCAGTTGGCCGCCGATGTCGACCCAAGGCTCGGCTTGACCCGTCCGGATATCGAGCCGGTAGACCCGTTTGGGGAGCGCGATCCCATCGGGCCTGGTGAGCGTCTCTTTCGGGGAAGTGGCCCATAAATGATTCGGGTCCAGGACGCGACATGATCGGCCAGGACGTACTTGCCGTCCGGCGTCGCGGACCCGACCCACCAGCCCGGCGGCGTGATGGGCGACGGCGCACTGCCGCCGAGTCGAACGAGCCAGCCCCGGTCGACGCCGGTTTCGGTCATAAAGAGTCGGGGCCGCGTGATGCCGGGATCCCCGTCGACGACCCCTTTAGCCTGGATTTGCTTTCGCTGAAATTGACGCACAATCAGCGCAGAACTGCTTGGCCTCAGGATTATCGGAGTGACATTTCGGGCACTTGTTGGTCACGCTGTGTTCCCTTCTCTTGCTTGGCCTCAGACTAATCTAAAGATCTTTTCTGTGGGTCACCGCGCGCCCTCCACCATGAAGAGTTGCGACCTCATCCGATCATAGCCGTACGCATAGGATTTGGTGTCGTCCGTCAGCGCGGCCCCCGAAATCCGGAAAACTCCGGTCCTGTCGGCGGGAGCGACCTCGCGAATCAGGTCGCGGCGGCCCGAGGCAAGGTCCAGCCTCTCGAGCCGGAATGGCACATACGATGGGCGGAAAAGGTAGAGAGAGCGGCCATCCGCGCTCCATCGGATGACTTGGTCGTCCGTTGTCAGCCCGGGCATGGTCCGAGCTGTTCCTCGCTCGACGGGCTGGATGAACCAGGTTCCGCCAGTTTTCGAGTATAGGATTTGCAGGCCGTCCGGAGAGACAATGCCTTTCGTCGTTGCTTCCGGAGTGACCGGGCGTGGCGGGCCACCCAAGACGTCCTGTGCGTAGCACCGCGAGGCCTTTCCGGCCTCGTTGCCGACCACCAGAACGCTCTTGCCGTCGGGGAACCAGTCGGCCGATTGATACGTCTCCAGGTCGCCTCGAGGGAGGCGTCGAGTCTCTCCAGGACCGGTCGGATAGATGACGAGTTGCGGTGGCGTGAAAATGATGGCTAGCGCCCATTTTCCGTCCGGCGAGAGGCCCATGGGGCTGCCTTCTCCAAGACGTAAGACGGGACCGCCATCGGTTCTCCGCAGGCAAACCTCGTAGTTCTGGCCAGCAGCGGAGGACTCGTCTTTAAAGAGCAACATGCGCCCGTCCCGCGAAAGAAACGGCAACGCAGAGGCATCGAGCCAGGAGAGATCGCGCTCGGCGCTCGCGCCCGGGGCCAAGACGGAGATCTCGCCACGCACGTCGTCGCGAGTCACGAGCCATCGTCCGGTGTGGGAGACGTCATGCATCGTCAACCCGCCGGCGCTGCTGAGCGCGACCCGCCGGTTTCCGGAGAGGTCGACGCCATAGAGTGTCTGCGCTTCCCCCAGCGTGCTGGCGGTGAAGAGGACTTCCTCGCCCGTCTGAGACCAGGCCAGGCCCTCTTCCCCCCAATAGTCGCCCGAGAGGGCGGTGCGCTTTCCCATTCGGTCTACGACGATGACCGACCCGCGGTCGTCCCATTGCACGGGGTGCTCGAAGAGGGCGATCCGGTCGCCTCGGGGCGAGACACGAAGGTCGCTCAGGTAGCCCGCGGTTTCGTAGAGGACCTTGCCGATCGGGAACTCCAGTCGGTCCTTCCCGTCCGCCATCCGAATGATGGCCAGCTCGGAGCCGTCTGGCGACCAATCGGCCTGCCGGACGTCTTCCTGGATTTCTCGCGGGGCCGTGCTCCCGAGCGAGACTCGTGCGAGAGTGCCGATGAACAGCCGATGCGCGATGTAGCGGGCGTTGGTCAAAACGGCCAGCTCCCCCTTGGAAGAGATCGACAGGAGATGCGTGCCCGGGAGGCCGAGGGGGCGCGGCTCGGGAAACTCGGGCCGGATTATGAACATCTCAGGGACAATGCCCTCGAGGGCCGTGCTGTAGATGACGGTCTCTCCGTCCGGCGCGAAGGCAGCCTGGAGGATCGCTTCCGGGCTGAAGCTCATCTGGCGGAACGTGATTCCTGCAGCCGAACGCCGCTCCGCCTTCTCGCCTTTTCGGTACGACACCGCAGCCACGATGCCGAGCACGGCAGGGACGACAAGAACGGCGAGCCACGGCCACCGGACCCTGCGCTTGACGGCGACCGAAGGCCCGCTCGCAACGGCCGACTCTGACAGCGCCTGGAGGGCGAAGGCGATGTCCCGCGCGGACTGGAAACGCTCCCCCGCCTTCTTCTCCAGGCAGTGCCGGACGATGCGGATAAGGGCCGGTGATGAGGCCGCGCCGGCCGTCGTGATCTCCGACGGGTCCTCCTTGAGGATGGCCGTCATTGTTTCCGCAGCCGTATCGTGCTGGAACGCGCGCCGCCCGGCCAGCATTTCGTAGAGCACCGCGCCGAACGAAAAGATGTCCGAGCGATGATCCGCCTCCTCGCCCCGAACCTGCTCCGGGGACATGTACCCCACCGTGCCCATCACTGTCCCGGGATCGGTGTGCCGCTCCATGGAGAGCGTGCGCGACTCCGGAACAACTGGCCGAACGGATCTCTTCGCGAGGCCGAAGTCGAGCAGCTTCACGCGCCCTTCGTGCGTCACGAAAACGTTCTCCGGCTTCAGGTCGCGGTGGACGATCCCCTTGTCATGGGCCGCCGCAAGTCCCTCTGCGATCTGCACGGCGAGATCGGCGGCCTTGCGGACAGGAAGCGCCCCGTTCTCGAGTCGCACGCGCAGGGTCTCGCCTTCGAGAAGCTCCATGACGGCGTAAGCAGTTTCACCCTGCCGCCCGAAGTCGTGGATGGCGAGGATATTCGGATGAGAGAGTTGGGCCACCGCGCGGGCCTCGCGCTCGAATCGGGAGAGCGCCTCGGGATTATCGGCCAGATCGCCGGGGAGGACTTTGACGGCCACGTCACGGCCGAGGTGGGTATCGCGGGCGCGGTAAACCTCGCCCATCCCCCCCGCCCCGAGCGGGGCGAGGATTTCGTAAGGGCCGAGGCGAGTGCCGGCTGCAATCATCACTTTCCCCACAGGGCCGCCCCGTTCGGGACAGGCTTAAGCTGCGCCGACTGTGTTACGGCCTTATAGAGGAAGCCGAGTCGCAACCCAACCTGGCAATCTGCAGGAGTCGGCTCAGACATGAAACTCCTTCTGTCCCCCGACTGCATCATCGACCTCGATACAGGCCCGTCGGCTTTTTTAATAGTATATGCCGGAAGCTTTCTTCTTACAACCCCTATCGGAACACTGGGTATTTAACAATTCTACTATTTTCTGGACGGACTAACATCATTCAGCCCGCGGGCGGGTGAGGGATCCGGTGAATAAGCCAAATTGCCAAGGCCGTTATAAATCCTCTCGTTCAGGATTATTCGTCGTCTCACAGGAAAGAGCTCCGTGCCTGGACACCTCTATTCCGGGTGTATCGAACGGTTCCTGCGTGCAACGGGGGCCTGAAATGTCCTCGCCGCTTGGCATATTTCATGCTGTTAAAAGTATCCGTTTCGTGTACTTAAATGGACCGAGAGGAGAATTGCCATGATCAGAAAACTTTTGCCTGTCCCGGCGGGGGTCGTTTTGGCCCTGTTCCACGTTTCAATGGGCTTTTCCCAAGTCCGAGGACACCATGAAGGACAGGGCATGATGGGATGGGGACACGGCTGGGGGTGGTTTGGAGCCGTTATGATGGTGATTGTCTGCCTCGCTATCATTGTTGGAATCGTCGCTTTGATAAAGTGGCTCTGGACGGGTGGACCCCGGCGCGGGGCCGGCGGCGAACAATCTCACCTCGATATTCTAAAAACAAGATACGCCCGTGGGGAGATCAATAAAGAGGAATTCGAGCAAAAGAAAAAGGACCTGGGCGCATGAGCTCGCTTTTAGGGTTTTCGGAAATTCACGTTGCCCGGGACCGGGAATATTCAACTCGCCTTGATAAGGGGATGACGATACGTCCTGGCTCACCCTCTATCAAACTCTAGGAAAGGGATATGGAAATGGATATCACGCCCGATCTTACGGTGGACGCGAGCGATCTGGCCTGCCCCATGCCTATCATCATGACCAAGAAGGCCCTCGACGGAATGAAGGTCGGGGAGGTTCTGAAAATGATCTCGACCGACCCCGGTTCCGTCAACGATATGAAGGCCTGGACCGGCAAGACCGGCCATGAACTGATCAGTCACGAGGAATCTGGTGATCGGTACGTTTTTTATATCCGGAAGACGAAGTGAGAAAAGTGATGCCTGAAGAACCCGCCAAGAGACTGGCGATCATCGCTCTGCACGGGACCATGGACATGGCCTACCCGCCCTTCATTCTGGCAACCACGGCCGCCGCCATGGACATGAAAGTGGCCATCTTTTTCACCTTTTACGGGCTAGAGCTCCTAAAAAAGGGAAAGATCGATAAGCTTAAGGTGTCCCCCGTTGCCAACCCCGCCATGCCGGTCCCCATGCCCAATATCATCGGGATGCTGCCCGGGATGACCGCGATGGCGACGATGATGATGAACAAATGGATGAAGAGAACCAACGTTTCTAAGCTGAGCGAACTCCTGAGTCTTTCCAAAGAATTGGGTGTGAAGCTCATCGCCTGCCAGATGACTATGGGCGTCATGGGCGTCAAGAAAGAAGACCTGATCGACGGGCTGGAAATCGGTGGCGCCGCGACCTTCCTGGAGTTCGCCAGCCACAACGCGATCACGCTGACCTTTTGACGCCGGTCCCCGGACGCAATACCGTCATTCAGCCCCCGGGAGGGTCATGCATTAGCT
Source organism: Candidatus Aminicenantota bacterium (assembly GCA_963743205.1). GTDB lineage: Bacteria > Acidobacteriota > Aminicenantia > Aminicenantales > Saccharicenantaceae > RBG-16-66-30. The sequence continues at coordinate 116,265 of CAVUOW010000004.1, read as the reverse complement.
TGCACAATCTCTACTCGCCTCATTCGTCCCTTTGATCTTCCTGTTATCCCGTTGACCTGATTCCCTGTATCGCATATACTACCCGTCGGGTGCGCAGCGCATGGGGCGTTGCGTAGGTTTCAAAAGACGGATGGTCGGGCCGCCATCCATATCGTTCAGGGCACTTCCTGTATGTTGCCCTGAGGTCAGCGCTTGTCAAAAGCGCCGATATGGAGGCTACTGTGACCATTCCTAATCAACAAATCCCCGCAAACCCCGAATCATCCAGCGGATGCCTATCTATCGTCGTTCGACTGACCTGGATATTTGGGGTCAGTCTTCTGGTTTTTGGCGCTGTCTTTATTATCCAGGGCAACGCCCCTGGTCTTGCCGACATAGTCTTTTGGCTGATTGCCCTTGCGCTCATCTTGGCCCGTTATATGGATATTAGGTATTTAAAGGGCGAGACTGCGGATAACAAACCGGCGACACTTAAGCACTGGCGCCAATATTCGGTGATATTGCTGATAGCCGCCGGACTGCTCTATCTGCTGGCGAAAATCCTCGCGCCGTTGAATCTTCTGTGACGGGTTTCCGGCTGGCAATCCAGTTTACCGCTCTTCCCAAGGGGGTCCTATGACTCAAGGCATGACCACAAGTGGCTGGATCTTCTTTGTGCTCGGCTGGGGCTTCATCATGGCCCTCGCCTTCTATTGCTTCCGCCGTGTTCTCTTTGGCAAGAAGCCGGAGGTCGTCGTCGAGGCCGGCGGCCGCGAGCAGTGGGGTTCGCGCATCGGCCTGATCCTGGCCGTGGCCGGGAACGCCATCGGCCTGGGCAATTTCCTCCGTTTCCCGGTCAAGGCGGCAGCTAACGGCGGTGGCGCCTTCATGATTCCCTACTTCGTCGCCTTCCTGCTCCTCGGAATCCCGATGATGTGGGTCGAATGGACGATCGGGCGCATGGGCGGTGCCCAAGGCCACGGCACGACGCCTGGCATGCTCAACCTCCTGTGGAAGAAGGCGCCGTCCAAGTATCTGGGGGCCTTGGGCATCGTTATTCCCTTCCTTATCGTCATCTACTACAACTTCATTGAGACCTGGTGCCTGGGCTACTCCTGGTTCTCGGTCACCGGTAAGTACTTCGGCCACGCCAATCGCGAGGCCATGGGTCAGTTCCTGCGCGGCTTCCAGGGGGCCGAGTCGAACCAATTCTTCAGCTCCCTCGCCCCCGTCCTCATCTTCTGGTTTATCACCATCGCCCTTAACTTCTACTTCCTCTACAAGGGCATCTCCAAGGGCATCGAGATCCTGGCCAAGTACGGCATGCCCCTGCTCTTCATCTTCGGCATCATCCTGGTCATCCGGGTGCTGACCCTCGGCACGCCCGACCCGTCCGCGCCGGGGCTCAACGTTTCAACGGGGCTCGGCTTCATCTGGAATCCGGACTACAGCCGCCTGGGGTCGGCCTCCGTCTGGCTGGCCGCGGCCGGACAGATCTTCTTCACCTTGAGCCTTGGCCAGGGCATCATCAACACATATGCCTCCTACGTGCGGGAGAAGCAGGACATCACCCTGAACGGCCTGACGACGGCATCGACGAACGAGTTCGCCGAGGTCATCCTCGGCGGCACGATCGCCATCCCGGCCGCCGTTATCTTCTTTGGCGCGGCCGAGACCCAGGCCATCGCCCAGGGAGGCGCCTTCAATCTCGGCTTCCAGGCCCTGCCGGTCGTCTTCCAGAAGATCCCTCTCGGGCAGATCTTCGGAGGCATGTTCTTCTTCCTGCTCTTCATCGCCGGCATCACGTCCTCGGTAGCCATGACCCAGCCGGCCATCGCCTTCCTCGAGGACGAGTTCAAATGGAAGCGGGAGAAGGCCGTCAAGGCCGTCTTTGCGGTGCTCGTCCTCTGCAGTGCCTTTGTCATCGGCTTCTTCAAGTTCGGCTTCCTCGACGAGCTCGACTTCTGGGCCGGCACGTTCGGCCTGGTCGTCTTCGCGGCCATCGAGGTCGTCCTCTTTTCCTGGGTCTTCAAGATCAAGAAGGGCTGGGTGGAGATGCACAAGGGCGCCGATCTCAAGGTCCCGAAGGTCTTCAAATTCATCCTGACCTACATCACGCCGGTCTATTTGCTCGTGCTCTTGGGTTTTTGGACCTATCAGGACGCGATCAAGGAGTTCCTGATGAAGGGCAAGGACCCGGCGAACCGGCCCTATCTCTGGGGCGCACGGGTGATGATTGTCGCCCTTTTGCTGGTCATGTTTCTGCTCATCCGAAAGGCCTGGAACAAGAAGCGGATCCTGGGGCCGGAGCCGAGGACGGACTAGCCAGAATGCTTACGGATAGGTCCTTGCCCCTGCTTAGGGCAGTGCGAACTCGACGCCGCAGGGATTAAGTGGACCTATTCGTGGGGCTGGTTCTCGGCTCGTTTTTTCAACTGCTTTGCCCATAACGTTAACCACAGAGTCATCAAGGCTAAGGGCAAGATGCCTATCTTCATAATCGCCAGTCCCCAGAACCACGCAGTCTGGACGAATGACCAGGTTGTGTCTGGGCCCCACCAAAATGACAAAAGCCACGCAGGATGCACAGACATCGCTACTCGATACGCAATCCACTGAATCAGAAGAAATCCGACGTCAATTAGCAGGGTCCACCAGCCCGCGACTGCCGCAGCCCTCACCCGCTTTTCGAAAATGTCGTTCATAGAGAGCCTCCTATTCGGCAAAATGAATCTTTATTTTGAGCGGTGTCGGTGTTTTCAGAATGCCATTTAGGGCACTTGTTGGCCAGGCGAGTTCCCCTTCTTTAGCTTGGCCTCAGATTAACAGAGGGATGTGCGGGAAGTCAAACGTCCTTGACGCCACTTGACTGACGGACTACGATAACTCAGGCCACGGGAGGGTGAAGGATCCGGTGATCCCTCCGGACTTCAAAAGCGATCTCGAGGGAAATCGGCGACGGCGGCTTCTCCCCTGTTGGACTGTATCAAGCTTATTTTTCTTGTATTTATCGATCTTGATGGTTTAATCACGTTTAGGCTGGGCTGAGCTGCTTTGAGCAAGAGTTTGCTCAATCTCTGCTCAATTTTATGAGGATATTTGGACACTCGCCGTATTGTGGTTTGTGCCCTTACGTTGGAGAAAAACGGGGCCGTGGCTGAGTCATCGAAAAAGATCGCCCCGATCGGTGGACATAAGCTAGGCCGGGCTCGGACATTTCATAAATTGATCTTGACAAAATCTTGACAACTCCGTCACTGTGCCGGCCTATAATGCTGTTATTTGGGGGAAACGGCGACCGTTACCCGTGATCCTGGAAAGGGAGGGCTGATGATGGCCAAGAAAATCGTTGCCTTCTTCCTCTTGCCGGCCTTTGGCCTTTTCAACGTATCCTGCGTCTCCACCGCGACCAGGACCGGGTCCGAGATCGACAGCGTCAATCCTCGGGCGGCGGTCGTCAGCGTCGTCACCAAGTCGGGAAAGATCGTGGATTTTCGGAAAAACGATCCCGGGAGGGTCGTTCCCGGCTCCGGCGCTATCATCGGGAGGACCCTCCAATATATCGACGTCGACCGCGCGGACGTCCAGAGAATGATCGTGGACAAAAAGGGCAAGCTCGTCACGCTTGTCACGGCGGGCGGTTCGGCCTACGAGGTTGTCCACTCTACCGAGGAGGGAAACAAGCTTCATCTCAGCGCCTATGTCCCGATCACGATCCCCTTCTCGGACGTTCAGCAGGTCTGGATAAGGAAGAGCGATACCGGCAGGAGCGTCTTAGCCGGCGCGGGGTTGATCGCCGCGGGGGTCGTCGTCGTTGGGCTCATCGGCGTCCTGGCGTTTGCGCACTGGTTGAATACGGAATCCTGCCCGTTCATCTACTCCTGGGACGGGGAAGAATACGTCCTCGACGCTGAGCCCTACGGAGCCGCGATCTCCGAGGGCTTGAAAAGGACGGATTGGGTCGAGTTGTCGAATCTGCGCGAGATCGGCGGGGTCTACCGTGTCCTCCTGGCCAACGAGCTCGACGAAACGCAGTATACGGACGAGCTGAAGCTCGTCGTCGTCGACCATGTCCCGGGAGCGAAGATCGCGCCCGACCTGGTGGGCGGCTTTCACACGTTCTCGAGTCCCCGGCCTCCAGTGAGCGCGGTCGACCAGAACGGCAGGGATATCTTGCCCTTCGTCGCCAAAGGCGACAAAGCCCTCTGGCAGAGCGCCCTCGAGGAGAAAAATCCGGACGACGGCGGCGAGTTCAGAGACGAACTCGTCTTCGAGTTTCCCAAGCCGGCTGGGGCGAAAAGGGTCAAGCTCCTGGCAAACGCCTGGACGACGCAATGGGGTTCGCTATCCGCCGGGAAGTTCCTCGAGCTCTATGGGTCTTCGCTCCCCGAGCAGTACGAGGACATCGACGGCCACGGACCGATGTACGGCCGGATCCTGAGCTGGATGGCGACGGAAGAGCTCTACACCCTCAAGGTCTGGGTGGAAACTCCCGGCGGCTGGACGGCCCGGGCGATGATCATGGGTGGGGCGCCGGTCATCACGAAGGACAAAGCTTATGCCTTTGATGTCGGCGACATTCCCGGGGAGACTCTCCGTATCAAACTGCGACCTCCCGTCAATTTTTGGATGGTCAATTCTCTCGCCGTGGATTATGGAGAAGAAGTGCCCGTCCATGGGACCGAGCTAGCCGCCGAGAAGGCCGTCGATCACACAGGCCGGGACGTGAGGGCGACGCTGGCCGCGACCGACGGCTCATACCTGGAGAGCCCGAACCCGGGCGAAAGGACGGAGCTCGTGTTCGCGGCGCCGCCTATTAAGGACGGCCTGGCGAGGACCGTGTTCGTCAAGGCCTCCGGCTACTACAAGATCCATCTTAACGCTATGGGCGAGCCCAAAACAGGACTCGTCGAGCGCGTCCTCGGGGAACCCGGATTCGCGGCCCGCTACTCCTTTCGTGAATATCTAAAATGGGAGGCCGGCATCCGAGCCAATCAGGCGGGAGAAAAACGCTAGTTTTCGATCGTTGGATGTCACGGCCCGAGAGTGCGAAGATGCGAGTCCCATCCCTCGGGTGGGTACCCAAGCTCATCGCGACCCTGGTCACCGACCTGACGGCGTAATCGACTACCTGCATACCCACAGGTTCTTGACATCAATCCCTCCACGGACTACCATCATTCATCCCACGGGAGGGTCAAGGTCCGAGGGTCGTTCCCGGCTCCGGCGCTATCATCGCGAGGACCCTCCAATATATCGACGTCGACCGCGCGGACGTCCAGAGAATGATCGTGGACAAAAAGGGCAAGCTCGTCACGCTTGTCACGGCGGGCGGTTCGGCCTACGAGGTTGTCCACTCTACCGAGGAGGGGGACAAGATTCATCTCAGCGCCTATGTCCCGATCACGATCCCCTTCTCGGACGTTCAGCAGGTCTGGATAAGGAAGAGCGATACCGGCAGGAGCGTCTTAGCCGGCGCGGGGTTGATCGCCGCGGGGGTCGTCGTCGTTGGGCTCATCGGCGTCCTGGCGTTTGCACACTTTTTGAACACGGAATCCTGCCCGTTCATCTACTCCTGGGACGGGGAAGAATACGTCCTCGATGCTGAGCCCTACGGAGCCGCGATCTCCGAGGGCTTGAAAAGGACGGATTGGATCGAGTTGTCGAATCTGCGCGAGATCGGCGGGACCTACCGTGTCCTCCTGGCCAACGAGCTCGACGAAACTCAGTATACGGACGAGCTGAAGCTCGTGGTTGTCGACCATGTCCCGGGAGCGAAGATCGCGCCCGACCTGGCGGGCGGCTTTCACACGTTCTCGAGTCCCCGGCCTCCATCGAGCGCGGTCGACCAGAATGGCAGGGACATCTTTCCCTTCGTCGCCAAAGACGACAAAGCCCTCTGGCAGAGCGTCCTCGAGGAGAAAAATCCGGACGAAGACGGCGAGTTCAGAGACGAACTCGTCTTCGAGTTTCCCAAGCCTGCTGGGGCGAAAAGAGTCAAGCTCCTGGCAAACGCCTGGACGACGCAGTGGGGTTCGCTATCCGCCGGGAAGTTCCTCGAGCTCTATGGGTCTTCGCTCCCCGAGCAGTACGAGGACGTCGACGGCCACGGACCGATGTACGGCCGGATACTAAGCTGGATGGCGACGGAAGAGCTCTACACCCTCAAGGTCTGGGTAGAAACTCCCGGCGGCTGGAAGGCCCGGGCGATGATCATGGGCGGGGCGCCGGTCATCACCAAGGACAAGGCCTATGTCTTCGATGTCGGCGACATTCCCGGGGAGACTCTCCGTATCAAACTGCGACCTCCCGTCAATTTTTGGATGATCAATTCTCTCGCCGTGGATTATGGAGAAGAAGCGCCCGTCCATGGGACCGAGCTGGCCGCCGAGAAGGCCGTCGATCACACAGGCCGGGACGTGAGGGCGACGCTGGCCGCGACCGACGGCTCATACCTGGAGAGCCCGAACCCGGGCGAAAGGACGGAGCTCGTGTTCGCGGCTCCGCCTATTAGGGACGGCCTGGCGAGGACCGTGTTCGTCAAGGCCTCCGGCTACTACAAGATCCATCTTAACGCTATGGGCGAGCCCAAAACAGGACTCGTCGAGCGCGTCCTCGGGGAACCCGGATTCGCTGCCCGCTACTCCTTCCGAGAATATTTGAAATGGGAGGCCGGCATCCGAGCCAATCGGGTGGGAGAAAAACGCTAGATTTCGATCGTTGGATGTCACGGCCCGAGAGTGCGAAGATGCGAGTCCCAGCCATGGGGTAGGTACCCAAGCTCATCGCGACCCCGGTCGCCGACCTGACGGCTTAATCGACTACCTGCATACCCACAGGTTCTTGACATCAATCCCTGCGCGGAATACCATCACTCAGCCCGCGGGAGGGTGAGGGATCCGGTGATCCTTCCGGACTTCAAATCCGGTATGGGGCTATAGACGTCCCGGGTGGGTTCGACTCCCACACCTTCCCGCCACTCCCCTATAATCAGAGATTTATGAGGATTCTCGGGAATCCTGTCGAGAGATCACAGCTTTCTCGGTAATGCTCTTTTATCCTTTTTAATGTCTTTTTTTTCCTCAAAAGTCGCCATATTCTCCACGGTCGTTCTCTGAGTGATGTTTGGGGGGGAACCTCTGACTACGAATCAGCAGGTCGGGTGTTCGAGCCACCCCGGGCGCGCTCTTTTTTTTCCCCCATATAAATAAGATTATCAGAGATTTAGGCCCTGATCAGGCCACCTCTCCAATTTGCCTGCGCTTGCACAGAATAGCCCCGGATTACCCTCCAATGTGGTACAAATGTGAGACAAGGTTGAAAGGAGTTTAACATTTCCGGAACGCCGCCAGTACACGGTTGGTAGATTCGATAGTGCGTCCCCGTCACTCCGGCTGGCGGGGTTTTTAGTTCTTGACGCCTGTCCGAGGCCGGATTATCCTTAGTTCATTAGGGGGGGGAGATAGGGTCTTGAGCCTGACTCGGACAGTCCTGTGCCGCTCGAGAATGCGTTCACAAGGTCTCCGTGGAGAATTGAGCACTCCCCCCGGCATATTGTATGGAGAACACGGGATTGTGTTTAACGGTCTAAACGGAAAGGAGGGGGGCATGAAACGTTTTTACGGGAAATGGCTGTTGGTCGGTCTCGCAATGACTGTGACGATAATTGGGCTATCCGGGTGCTCGGCGGATCCGGAGGAGAAGGAGGATCAGCCCACCATTTACACGGCAGGGCATTACCTAGGTGCTGCCGGAGACATCCCCTGCTACTGGACGGGAACCACGAGGACGGACCTTCCCGCAGACACGGGGCAGTCTGCGGGTGCCACCTCCATTTTTGTCTCGGGGGGTACTGTTTACACGGCGGGGTGTTACTATGTCGGTCAGAAAGCTATCCCCTGCTACTGGATGGGAACCACGAGAATGGACCTTCCGGGAGACGGGACGTACTCTGCGTATGCCAGATCCATTTTCGTTTCGGGGGGCACGGTCTTCACGGCTGGGGATTACTCGAATGGTTCGAAAACTATCCCCTGCTACTGGACGGGAACCACAAGGACAGACCTTCCCGCAGACCCGGCGGACGTTGCGCTTGCCACCTCCATTTTCATTTCGGAGGGGACTGTCTACACGGCGGGGTATTACTCGTACTCGGTTGGTTCGTATACTATCCCCTGCTACTGGACGGGAACAACGAGGACGGACATTCCGCGTGGGACGTACTCTGCGTTTGCCACCTCCATTTTCGTCTCGGGAGGCAATGTCTACACGGCGGGGGATTACCAGGACGGTTCGGGAAATTTCCCCTGCTACTGGACGGGAACCACGAGAACGGACCTCCCCGCAGACCCGGCGGAGCCTGCGGTAGCCACCTCCATTTTTGTCTCCGGGGGTACTGTTTACACGGCGGGGTGTTACTATGTCGGTCAGAAAGCTATCCCCTGCTACTGGACGGGAACCACGAGGACGGACCTTCCGGGAGACGGGACGTACTCTGCGTATGCCAGATCCATTTTCGTTTCGGGGGGCACGGTCTACACGGCGGGGGATTACTCGGATGGTCGGAAAACCCTCCCCTGCTACTGGACGGGAACCTCGAGAACGGACCTTCTGGGGGACGGGATGTACGAAGCACGGGCCTACGGGATATTCGTGGACTAACTGAGGACGCGAACGCCCCGGACGCATTAACTCGGGGGCGGTTTTTCTGTCCGCAGGGCGCGGATATCGGGGATGGGGCGGACCTTGCGGCCCACCTCGGCGGTCTTTAGATGTTGGCCGGACCCTGATTTACCGGGACAAAAGTGGGACAGCCAGGTCGGGTGTTCGAGTCACCCCGGGCGCGCTCTCCTTTTCCCCCATATAAACTGGAATATCAGGGACTTAGGCCTCATTTTAGGGGTTCGGTCAATTTGCCTGGGCTTGCACAGAATAGCCCACATTTGCCCTTCTATGTGGCACAGATGTGGCACAAGCGGGGAGCGGCCTTCCTCGGCCCTTGACATCGTCGGTCGCCTTCGCAGAATAGGAAGCAACTAATCCATGCCAAGGGTGGGTGGACAATGAAGAAAATGGCGGCCTTTGTTCTAATGATGCTCGGTTCATTCACGTTTTTGAGCGCGGGACGATTTGAAATGGGCTTGAGCGGCGGGTTCTTTAGTTCCAAATCGAACTCGGGCGCCGTTTTGGGGATATGCCCCGGCTTCCGGATCTCACGTGCGGTCTCTATAGAGACGGGATTCTTCTATTACCCTGCCGCCACCGACTATGCGCACCTCTTCGAGGCCGGCCTTTACGTTCTTGTCGGCCTCATTCCTTATAAGGAGAACCAGAAGGTCGTTCCTTATTTGACATTCGGACCGGCCTATTTATTGTGGGGCGACGGTAGCATCGAAGACATCCGAATGGCGGTCGGCGGAGGATTGAATAAACCCATATCAAAAAGGGTCAGTCTTCGCGTCGACTTCCGCTATTTATTCTCGCTGATACCCGATAGTGAGTATCCGGCTTTCAAGAACCTTTGGCGGGGAACGGTCGGCGTGTCCTTCAGGCTGTGAACTTCATCGCTCGACGCGCGGCGTCAAGTCCAGAGCATCAGGGCTGCGAACAGGCGGCTTCCCGTCAGGACACCCTTACGACGACTTTTCCGCGGGCGTGTCCTTCTTCGAGATATCGCAGCGCTTCGGCAGTCTCGGCTAACGGGAAACGCCTATCGATAATCGATCTCACTTTGCCTTCGTTAATGAGCTCCAGGATGAATAGCAGATCGGCTTGGCTGATCTTCGCTATCATGACCACCATATTCTTGACTCCCGTCATGGAAAGGACCATAAGCTGGAATATTCGAGCCATAGAACCGCCCGCCAGGACATAGATCCCCGTGGAGCTCAATATCCGTTTGCACTTGGCCATGGAATGGTAGGCGGCAATGTCGAGGATCAGGTCATATTGTTGCTTAATCTCGGTGACATCTTCTTGGGTGTAATCGATGACATGGTCTGCGCCAATCGAGCGCACAAGGTCCATCTTGGCTGTGCTGCAAACGCCGGTCACTTCAGCTCCGAACGCTTTGGCGATCTGCACCGCATACGTGCCGACACCTCCTGATGCGCCGTTGATCAAGACCCTTTGCTTCGCCTGAATGTGTCCTTTATCGCGAAGGCCCTGCAAAGCCGTGAGTGCGGCCATGGGTATGGCCGCGGCTTCTTCAAAAGTCAGATTGGCTGGTTTCCGCACCAATCTGCTTTCGTCGACACAGACATACTCGGCAAATCCTCCGTAGCTGCCTTCTCCGAAGACCTCGTCACCAGGCCGAAACTGCTTTACGCTGCTGCCAGCCGCTTCGACGTGTCCCGCGATATCTGCTCCCAGGATCTTGTGTTTTGGTTTCAGCAGACCGGCGCCCATGAGTCTGATGAAGAACGGGTCAGCTCTCAGGTGACGCCAATCGTAGGCATTTACGGATGCCGCATGGACTTTTATTAATATTTCATTGTCCCTAGGAATGGGGTTTTCCACCTCTGTGAGTCGAAGAACATCCGGTGATCCGAACTTCGTGTAGACTATGGCTTTCATGATCTTTGTTCCTTTTTCCCTCGCCTATCACTATACCACTCCCTCGAGGTCCTCGCAGAAAGGACTCGGGCAAATTCTCGAGCGCGCATACTCCGGCTTATCTCCTTGACAAGGATGTTTCGACAAGAATAATCTGAAACAAGTCGGCGGAACTACGACCAATATTATTGTTATGGTTTCTTCTGATGATGGGAAGGGGTCGAAAATGAAGAAGCGCATCGCGTTTTCGATCTTCATCGCCGTTTTCGGGTTGGTTCAAGCGGAGGGGGCCGCGGTCAAGCCACCTCCCTGGCTCGCCAACGAGGCCGCGCGCCCCGTGCCCTCGGTCCCGGCTGAGACCGAAGCGGTCGTGCTCCTCGACGAGCAGTCGACCGTCGTCAGTCCCAACGGAGTCCTGACCAGGACCTGTTGGAGGGCCACGAGGGTCCTACGCCCCGGCGGCGTGGAGTCTGCCAGCCGCCTGATGATGGTGGACACATACAATACCAAAATCAAATCCATGACCGGATGGGTGATCAATCCGGCCGGATCGCCGCGCGAAGTGACCATGAAACAGGTCATCTCATCTTCCCTCGTCCCTGACACCCTCTACATGGACGCCAAGGTCCTCATGCTCGTCGTCCCCGAAGTGGACGTCGGCAGCGTGGTCGGCTTCGAATCGGTGGAGGAGCAAACGCCTGAGGTGCTCGAGGACAGCTTCGCGCTCCAAGGGGAATTCCCCGTCCTCCGAGCCGTATACGCCCTTTCCATGCCGACCCGCTGGGAGCCCGAATTCAGCTGGGTCAACTGGCCTGCGGTCGAGGCGAAGCGGGACCCGATTTCCCCGCTGCTCCCCCGAAAGCTGTCCTTCGAGGTCCTCGATATCCCGGGCACGGCGGACGAGCCTTACATGCCGAAGGAGCGCGTCCTGGCCGCTCATCTGCTGGTGAGGGTCAAGCCCGCCGGAGTCAACTCCAAGGTCCGTTCTTTCTCCGGCTGGGCCGATATGGGAGCCTGGTACGCGGGGCTGAGCGGGCCGCGGCGTGAGCCCGATGTCGCCGTGTCGCAAAAGGCCAAAGAGCTCACCGCGGCCTCGCCCGATACTCTCTCGAAGATCAGGGCTCTGGCCGAATTCGCCCAGAAGGAGATCCGCTACGTTTCCATCCAGATCGGCATCGGCGGTTTCCAGCCCCACCCAGCGCCGAGCGTTCTTGCCAACCGATACGGCGACTGCAAGGACAAGGCCACGCTCCTCGCGGCCCTCCTCAAGGCGGTCGGGATCGATTCTCACTTCATCGTCATCCATACGGACCGGGGCGGCGTGAACCTCCAATCGCCGGTCTCGCTCGGCAGCTTCAATCACGTGATCCTGGCCATCCGCCTGCCGGACGACGTTCCGGACGCAGGCCTCGACAGCCTGGTGCGTCATCCGAGCCTGGGCCGGCTTCTTGTCTTCGACCCGACCATGCCGACGACGCCGCTCGGGCGCCTGCCCTACTACCTCCAGGACAATACGGGCTTGCTCGTGGCCGGCGGCGGCGGCGAGCTCCTGCTCCTCCCCCGTCCCGGCCCCGAGGGCAACGTCCTCGACCGCCGGGGCCAGCTCGTCCTGACGGGAGACGGCGCGCTGGCCGGCCAGATCGTCGAGACGCGGCGCGGCGCCGAGGCCGACACTCTGCGCTACCAGATCCAATCGGCGACGGAGGCGGAGCGGCGCAAGTTACTGGAAACATTCCTCTCCCGCTCGTTCGCGTCCTTCTCGCTCCAGGCCTTCGAGTTCAAGAACCTCGAGGACGCCCGCGGGGACCTCGTCGTCAGCTACCGCTTCGTGGCCTCCGGCTACGCCAAGCGCGCCGGCGGCTATTTTGTCGTCCGCCCCCGGGTCGTCGGCAATAAGGCCGTTGACCTCGTTTCGAAGGACAAGAAACCACGGCGTTATCCCATCGACCTGGAAACGACAACCCTGGCCCGGGACGAGTTCACGATCGATCTCCCCGAAGGCTGGATCGCCGAAAGCCTGCCCAAGCCGGTCGCCCTCGACGCGGGCTTCGCCGCCTACTCGAGCCGCACGGAAACGGCCGGGCGGACGTTCGTCTACCGGCGGGAATACCGGCTGACCGAGCCGCTCCTGCCGGCGTCGCGCTACGACGAAGCCCTCAAGTTCTTCCTCGCCGTGGGAGCCGAGGAGCAGCAAAGCCTGCTCCTGAAGACCGGTGAGACCAGGAGGCCCTGATGGTCATGCGTCATTCCCGCACCACGGCATTATCCGTCGTCGTGATCTCGGCGATCACCTTCGCCCTGGCCGGGGCGCGTCCCGCTCCGGCTCAGACCTGGCCGGCCCTGACGCCCGAAGAAAAGGCCATGACCGACTGCCCGCAACTGCCCGGCGCCGACGCCATCTGGCTCTACCGGGAGGAGCTCACGGATCACGAGAACTTCGAGACAAAGATCTTCAAGCGGCTGAAAATCCTGAAGGACTCCGGGCGCGATCACGCAAACATCGAGATCGCCTATTATGCCGGCCGCACCAAGGTGGACGGTCTCGAGATCAGGCACATCCCGCCGCAGGGCGAACCCGTGCCATTCAGGGGACAGGTCTTCGACAAGACCGCTCTGCGCTACCGCCGCTTCCGGGTCGCCGTCAAGACCTTTGCCGTCCCCGACGTCGTGGTCGGGTCGATCATCGAGTTCCGCTTTCGGATCGTCCCCGACTACGGGGGATCCTCGGGAGCCGACCAGGAGGATGCGGCGGAAAACCTGTCGCTTTCCGGGTCGAAACCGGAAGAGGGCGGGCTGCCGAAAAACAAGCAGTACCTCTCCTTCGCGGCAATGACCTGGGAGGTCCAGGACGACCTGTTCACGCGCAAGGTCAAATATGAGTACACCGCCCACCCCTTGATCTGGACGCTCTTCGATGGGCCCTGCCGGTTGTCCTGGGTCTGCCACAGGCTCGAGGCTGCGCGTCCGGAGACCAAGGGTTCACGGGTCCTGCTCGAGCTCGAGAACGTCCCGGCCTTCGAGGAGGAGGAGTTCATGACCTCCGAGGAGGCCGAGCAGATGTCGGTGGACATATTCTACCTGGACCGGCGCATCACCGACTCTGATGAATTCTGGAAACGGGAGAGCCAGATCTGGCAGAAGACCGCGGAGGGTTTCATTGGCGATGCGCGCAAGTCCGCCCCGAAAGCCCAGGAACTCATGGGGGACGCCGAAGACGCCGGCGTCAAGCTGAAGAGGATCTACGAGGGAGCGCAGAAGATCCGCAACCTGAGCTATGAAAAGGGACTGTCCCGCAAGCAGAGGAAAGAGCAGAAGATCAAGTCCAACCGCAACGTCTCCGAGGTCCTCGAGCGAGGCTACGGAGTGCGCAGCGACATCACCCGGACGTTCGTGGCCCTCGCCCGGGCCGCCGGGTTCCAGGCGGAGGTCGTCCGGGTCTCGACGCGGGACGACAAGCTTTTCCGCATCAAGCTTCTTTCCTTCTACGACCAGATGGACTCGGAGGCGGCCATGGTCGTTCTCGGTGACAAGAGCCTCCTCTTCGACCCGGCCACGCCGTTCTGCCCCTTCGGGCTCGTCCACTGGAGCCGCTCGAACACGGCCGCCCTCCGCTACGCTGAGAAGCCGCCGGCCTTCTTTGTGACGACCGTCTATCAGCCCGACCTGGCCTTGACCCAACGCGAGGTCGCCTTGAAACTCGACGCCCAGGGCGTTCTCTCGGGCACCGTCAAGACGACCTATACCGGCCACGAAGCCCTCGTCCGCCGGCTGGAGCACCTCCACGATGACGCCGAGGCGACGAAAAAGGACCTCGAGAAAGAGCTGGCCGACGTCCTGCCCCTCGGGGCCACGGTGACCCTGACGAAGCTCGAGAACATCGATAACAGTGCCCCCGACTTGGTCGCCCGCTACGAAGTCTCCATTCCGGGGATCGCGACGGCCGCCGGGGAGAAGACGCTCCTTCCCGTCTCGCCGCTGATCGGTGCGGCGCGCTATCCGTTCCGGCATGTCGAGCGCAAGTATCCCGTCTACTTCCCCTATCCCTTCCGCGAGTTCGACGACATCGTCATCAGTCTGCCCGAGGGCCTGACGTCCGAGGTGCTGCCGGCGGCGAGAAAGGACCAGAACGACTTCTCGGCCTACACGCTCGTGTGCGCCGAAGAGGGCCCGAGCAAGATCCATCTCCAGCGCGATTTCATCATCAAAAAAAGCTTCTTCCCGGTCGAGCAGTACAAGGCCGTCAAGGCGCTGTTTGATTCCGTCCGGGCGAGCGATGAGGCGCAGGTCGTTTTCACGACCGTCAAGAAATAGCCGGAAGGAGGCCTTGATGTCCCGGAGACGTCCCTGCGAGATGTCGTGCGTTGCACTTTGTCTAGCGGTCACGTCCGTCGTCCTCGCCGTGTCGCCGGCGGGCGCCCAGACGACCTGGCCGCCGATCGCGTTGGCGGAGGCGGCCATGACCGACTGCCCCCAGCAGCCCGGCGCGCCGGCCGTCGTCCTCTATCGGGAGGAGCTCACGGACGTCGTGACCAGAACCACGACCGTTTTCAAGCGGCTGAAGATCCTTACGGCGGCCGGCCGGGACCAGTCGAACATCGAGATCCAGTTCATCGCGGGTTATAGCACGATCACCGGGATCGAGGCCCGGGTCGTGCCGCCCCAGGGGCCGGACCGCGAATTCAGCGGACAGATCTTCGAAAAGACGGTCCTTCGTTCCGGCAAGCTGCGGATGGCCGTCAAGACCTTCGCGCTCCCCGACGTCGACGTCGGATCCATCATCGATTACCGCTACAAGATCGAGTACGGCAAGTCGAGGTCGTCGGCCCAAGCGAAAGCGCTCGACGAGTTCCTGGCCGGCCTCATGGAGACCGAGGACAGGCCGGAGGAAGGCGGCGTCACGGAAGCGAAGGACTGGCGGGCCCTCTCGATCGGGAGTTGGCAGGTGCAAGAGGACCTGTTCACAAAGAAGGCCAAGTTCTCGTTCGCGAACAGCCAGAACGTGATCCAACTTCTTCTCAGCGGGGCGTGGCGCGTCGGCTGGGCGTCGGTGGGGATCAAGGACGGCAACCCCAAGATCAGCTTGGGCAAAGCGGAACTCGAGATGTCCGACATCCCGGCCTTCAAGGCCGAGGAATTCATGATCCCCGAGAAGATGCTTAAGATGTCGGTCGATCTTTTCTATCTCAATAACGCGATCGCAGGCGGCCCTGAGTTCTGGACGGTGGAAAGCGCGGATTGGCAGAAAGGGGTCGAGAAGTTCATCGGCAAGCCCGTCAAGCTGGCGGCCACGGTCCGGGGGATCGTCGGGGACGCGACAGACCCCGTGGAACAGCTCAAACGGATCTACGCGAAGGTCCAGGGCTTCCGGAACCTGAGTTATGAGAAGGACCTGACCCGGGCGCAGCGGAAAGAGCAGAAGATCAAGGACAACCGCCAGGTCGCCGACGTCCTCGAGCGGGGCTTCGGCCTCCGGAGCGACATCACCCGGACCTTCGTCGCGCTGGCCCGGGCGGCCGGATTTACGGCCGAGGTCGTTCGCGTCACGGCCCGGGACAATAAGCTCTTTCGCAAGGATTATCTCTCCTTTTATGACCAGCTGGATTCCGAGGCGGCCATCGTCCAGGTCGGCGAAAAGAACATGTTCTTCGATCCGGCGACGCCGTTCTGTCCCTTCGGCCTCGTCCACTGGAGCCGGACGAATTCGACGGCGCTGCGTGCTTCCCTCACGCCGCCGGCCTTCTTCACCACGCCGATGCAGCCTCCCGAGATGGCATTGACACAGCGCGAGGCCGCCCTCGATCTCGATCTCCAGGGCAACCTCTCCGGCGGCGTCAAGACGACCTACAGAGGCCAGGAAGCCCTTGTCCGGCGGCTCGAGTATCTCCACGATGACGATGCCACGCGGACTGCGGCCCTCGAGAAAGAGCTCACCGATGTCCTCCCCATGGGCGCGTCGGCGACCCTGACGAAGGTCGAGAACTTCGACAACAACGATCCGGCCCTGATCGCCACCTATGCCATTTCCGTCCCGGGGTTCGCGACGGCGGCCGGCGAGAAGGTGATCATGCCCGTCTCGCCTCTGCTCGGCGCGGCACGCTATCCGTTCAGGCACGCCGAGCGCAAATATGCCGTCTATTTCCCATATCCCTTCCGAGATTTCGACGACGTCGTCATCACCCTGCCCGAGGGCCTGACCCCTGAGGTCCGGCCGGCGGCGCGGAAGGACCAGAACGACTTCTCGGCCTGCACACTCGTGTGCGCCGACGAGGGCCCGGACAAGATCCACGTCCAGCGCGATTTCATCATCAAGAAGAGCTTCTTCCCGGTCGAGCAGTACAAGGCCGTCAAGGCGCTGTTCGATTCCGTCCATGCGAGCGACGAGGCTCAGGTCGTTTTAACGACCGTCAAGAAATAGCAGGAAGGAGGCCTTGACGTCCCGGAGACGCTAATTCATCGCCCGCAAATTCACCCCACGTGAAACTCGCCCGAGGATGGGAACTTGCCCGACCGAAGCTCGTAGCGATAGGTCCCCGGGCGGTGGCCGGCGTGGCTCCAGGCCGCCAGGTGGGTGCCCCGGCCTATTCGCCCTTCCAAGGGGACGCCGACGATCTGCCCTCGGGCATTCGAGATCTCCAGACGGACACAATCGCTTTCCGGCGCGATGATCTCGATCGCCGAAGCGGCCCGATCGCCGTCGCTCCGGACATAACGCCAGACGCGGCTCCGTGGTTCCAGTTGGGCCGCGAGCGGTGCGGCGGCATAATTGAACGGCTCGTTGACCAGATGCCAGAGCGGTTCGGTCTGGCCGTCGTAATCCCGCTGAAGATAGGCGGTCTTCAAAAGGGTGCGCGGGAAAGCGGCCAGGGGAGTCACCGTGGCCTGGCTGGTGGTCTGCCATTCGTAGAGAGGAACATTGAGGGGATTGAACTGGGCGATGAACCCCCTCTCCTTGGCCAGATGGAACAGACCGAAGTTCCCGGGTTCGTGCCCGGCCAGCCAATGCCCGATGATATCGACATTGAACTGGTTCTTTCCGAAGATGACCATGTTGGTCAGATAGTCCGTGGCCAGCCCGTCCGACGAGGGCCCATCGATAAAATGGCCGTCACGGCCGTAGATCGCTTCGATCACGTGCAGGCCGGCCGGCGCCTTCGACTGATTGTCCAGGCAGCGGGTGGCCCAGGTTTCCTGCCAGATCCCCCCGGAATCGCCGGGCTTGTCCCAGCGGGGAATGCCGTCCGCCACATGCCGGGCATAGTTCGCCAGGATCACGCTGTCGGCGTTCGGGGCGATGTGGGCCGCGTCGATGCTCATCCCCGAACCGTAGGAGTTGCAATGCTCCTGATAGTTCTTGGCGATGGCCCCTTGCAGATTCTTGGCGCAGAGCGTCACGCCCATATAATGGGTCTTGAATTTCGAGATGTTCAGCAGCCAGGAGTTCGGGGAATTGAGCGGCTTCAAATAAGGGATCTTCGCAAACCAGATCCCCGAAGGCACGTCCACCCACTGGATCTCGCTTTCGGCGATGACTCCGATCGGCGCGCTCCTGTCCTTTAAGACCGCGCCAGTCCGCTCGGCCACTCCCCAGTAGCCGCCGTCATCAAAGTCCTCGGGGCAGCTGACTTCAAGAATATGGACCCGGTCTCCGCTCACTCCGAGCGCTTTGATGCTCTCGATGACGCCCTCGACAAAAGCGGCGTCAGTCACGATGCCCATCGTTCCTTCGACCGTGTACCGCGGATCCGTGCTCATCCGGCAGACGATGTTCGGCTTGAGGGCGACTGCGGTCTCCAAGGGGTGGGCGCCGGCCTCCCCTTTCGAGCGCTTGACATAGACCGACCGGCCGAACGCCAGCCCCGCCTGCTTCTTCGCCGCGGAGTCGGTCTTCGCGGCGACCTGGGTGCGCAAGATGAACACCGCTCCGGGGTTGTTCTCGATGAAAGGATGAAGGCCGTAATAGGTCGGCTGCTCGGGATCTTGAGGAGAACCGCTGCTGCAGCTCTCGTGGAAACCGAGGGATTGAATGGCCACCGCGGTCCCGGCGGCCGCGGTCTTAAGGAATGCTCTCCGCTTCATGGACCTGCCCCCCTTTCGGACTGCCGGCCCTTGAATTCGATCGTCCGACCCGATGACATCGGAGCCGGCACCGCTCGTTCGATGAGTTTTGCGACCTAGAATGATTGTAAACCTATCCCCCTCATGCAACAAGGATAATCGCCGATCCTCCCGGGCGCCTATCTCTCGAATATGAGACTGTAAGGGGCGCGGCCGAACTCGAAGGCAAAGACAAACCGCCAGCCGTCCCGGGCGTTGTCGTTGAGCATTTGCTCCACGTTCTGCCCTGTCGACGGATACGGAATGACCTTGTACTCCCGGCTTTGGGCCGCCCCGGCGCTCGTCGGCACGGTGATCAGAGCCTTCACCAAGATGGCGATGAGCAGGACGAGCGCGACGTTGATCAGGATGCGCGTCGATCTTGAAGGTTTCATATCTCCCTCCCCTTTTCACTATATCACTCTCCGAGGTCCGGCTGTAGGGACGACGGTCAGGAAATAGCCGTTTGACATCGCGGCGGCTTTGTGCGCATTATAATAATAGTCACAGCATGAGCGCGGGAGAATCGCTACGATGAGAGTTTTGTTCAACCGAACGTTCGCCGTGGTGTCCGTCTGCGCGGTCCTGGCCGCCGCGGCTTCCCCTCTCGTGGCGTCCGACATATTTAGGGCCCGCATGCTGACCGGGAAGGCCCCGGTCGAGCCGGCGCTCATCACCATCCAGATCGAGGTCACGAGCTGGTCGACCCCCGAGGAGGTCCGCGAGTTTCAGCAAACCCTGAATCAAGCGGGCCCGGATGCTTTTCTAGCGGCCTTCAGTAAGGTCGACAAGGGTGTCGTCCGCTTCATGTTCGCCCGCGGCTTCAACATCCCCATCCACGCCGCGATCACCGTGCCCACGGAAAAGGGGAAGAAGGTCCTGCTCTTCTTCAACCGCCAACAGTGGGACCCCGGATACCAGAGATCGATGGCCCGCAATCTCTTCATGGCCATCGTGCTCACGCTCAATCAAAAGGGCAAGGGAGAAGGCCGCTTCTACGAGGACGCCCAGATCCGGCTGGAGCCCCAGGAAGGGACGATCGCCGTCGAGACCTACGACGGCACCCCCAAGCTGTTCCCGCAGGTCCAGGAAGTCGTCAAGAAGCCCGAGGATAAGAAATAGCTCCGGCGACGGCTGGCCGTCCCGGAGCAGGGGGAATCACCTCCCGCGGTGAGGAGAAGGGCGCTTTTGTCACCCTTCGCCTCCCCCCGGAGGATGGTTGACACGATGGGAGAGTCGGATTATTGTGAGCAGGAATAGACATCTTTATTTAGAAAACCAATTTTTAGGAGGACTTTTTAAAATGAAAAAATGGCTGATTGTGGGTTTGGTGTTTGTGGGTTTGGCGGCAGGCTACGGATGCAAGGGCACGACTGAGCCTGTGGTCAAGCATCCGCCGACGATCACGAGCTTCACCGCCGCTCCGACGACCATCCATACCGGCGAGGCGTCCGTGCTGACGTGGAACGTGACCGGCGCGACGACCCTGTCCATCAACCAGGGCGTCGGCACGGTGACCGGAGCGACGGGCACCAAGTCCGTTAGCCCCACCGCGACGACGACCTATACGCTGACGGCCACCAACGCCGACGGCACCAAGACGGCGACGGCCACGGTGACGATCCAGCTGGTCACGCCGACGATCGACTCCTTCACCGCGACCCCGGCCTCGATCAAGCTGAACGAATCCTCGACCCTGGCCTGGACGGTCACGAACGCCACCACGGTCAGCATCGACCAGGCGATCGGGACGGTTGCCGCGACCGGCACTCAGGCGGTCACGCCCCTGGTGACGACGACCTATACGCTGACGGCGACGAATGCCGACGGCACCACCACGGGAACGGCCCAGGTCACGATCCTGCCGGCGGCGGTCATCACCATCACCACCAGTCCGGCGCCCCCGGTCTTTGACCTATGATGCGGTCGCGAACACGACATCGGGCACTTTCTCGGAGATCTTCACCGAGACCAACGGCGTGGCCGGCCACGTCTACAGCGCCTATACCGGCTATTACCTGACCCCCGATCCCGCTTCGAGGATCGCTTCGCACAACTTTGGCAGCGGGGATTTCGCCGCCCACGGCTCGCTGACCCTGGGTCCGGCAACTGAGTCGGGCACCGGCCAGGCGACGATCTACGCCATCCTGTGCACCGCTACGGACGCCAACGGGTACCTCAGTGAGACCGCCTTCTACGGCGATATCAGCTGGGCCGGAACGACGGGCACGAGCCAGCTCCGGTTGGTTATCCCCGGGCAGACCGACCCCAGGATCGTGAGATTGGTCGAAGACCTCAAGACCAGAAAACGGTAATCGCGATCCGCTGATTTCGATAGGCACCACAGCCGAGGGCCCGGCGCAAGCCGGGTCCTCGGCTTTTTTTATTGAGGCGAAATTCGGGACGAGAAAGGCGCCGCTCAGCAGCCCGAGGACCGGGCGGCATAAAGGTCGCCGCCCCGGCCGTCATAGACGACGAAGGCGGGCAGGTCCTTGACCACGATCCGGCGGACGGCCTCCATCCCCAGGTCGGCGAAATCGATGGTCTCGCTCGAGACGATGTGTTCCTTGGCGATGAGCGCGGCCGCCCCGCCGATCGTCCCCAGGAAGACGCCTCCCCCCTTCTTCAGCGCCTCGATCGCCGGCGCCGTCCGGTTGCCTTTTCCGAGGGAGACGAGCGAAGCCCCGGCTCCCAGGAAATCGGCCATGTAGCCGTCCATGCGCTGGGCCGTGGTCGGGCCGAAGCTGCCCGAGGCCAGGCCGCGGGGCGTCTTGGCCGGGCCGGCGTAATAGACGGCGTGGCGCTTGAAGTACTCCGGAACGTCGCCAGTCTCCCGCAGGATCCTGGCCAGGCGGGCGTGAGCGATGTCGCGGGCGACGACCAGCGGCCCCGAGAGCCGGACCAGCGTGCCGACGGGAAGCGTCCGCAGCTTGGCCGCGACCTCCCCGATGGGTTTTGCCAGGTCGACGGCGACGGCCGCGGCCGGGCCGGCCGGGCGGGCGCCTTCGAGAAAACGGGCCGGCCGGCGCTCGACCTCTTCGAGGAAGACGCCGTCGGCCGTGATCTTGCCCCTCAATCCGCGATCGGCATTGCAGGACACGCCGATCCCGATCGGGCAGGAGCCGGCATGGCGCGGCAGGCGGACGAAGCGGGCCTCGTGGGCCAGCCATATGCCGCCGAACTGGGCCCCGAGCCCGGTCTCCCGGGCCAGCCGCATGATCCGCTCCTCCCAGCCCGGGTCACGAAAGGCGGCGCCGCTCTTGGAGCCGCGCTTCGGCAATCCGTCGAGGAAGCCGGCCGAGGCGAGCTTGACCGTCTTGAGGGTCATCTCCGGGGACAGGCCGCCGACGACGACGGCGATGCGATAGGGCGGGCAGGCGGCGACGCCGAGGGCCCGGATCTTCTCTGCGAGGAAGGACTCGAGGGTGTCGTCCTCGAGCCGGGCCTTCGATTCCTGGAACAGGGCGATCTTGTTCGACGAGCCGCCGCCCTTGGCCACGAAGAAGAACCGGTACTCGCGCCCGGGAGCGGCCTGGATCTCGATCTGGGCGGGCAGGTTCGTGCCCGTGTTGATCTCCTCCATGACCGAGAGCGGGGCCATGATCGAAAAGCGCAGGTTGCGCGTCTTGTAGACCTCGGAGGCGGCGGCCGCCAGGACCTCTTCGTCCCGGCCGTCCGTGACCACGCGGTGGCCCCGGAACGCGAAGATCTGGATCGAGCCGGTGTCCTGGCAAAGCGGCAGGACGCCTTCGGCGGCGATGACCGCGTTCCGCAGAACGGCCTCGGCCACGAACCGGTCGTTGTCCGACGCCGCGGGATCGTCGAGGATCCTGCGCATGGCCGCGAGGAAGTCCGGCCTGAGATTAAAGGCGAGGTCGGTGAAGGCCTCCCGGGCCAGGGCCTTCAGGGCGCCGTCGGCGATGCGCAGGGCGGGCCGGCCGCCGCACGAGGTCCGCCCGACGCCCCGGGCGCCGATGCGGCGATAGCCGGCCTTGTCCGGCCCCGGATCGATGATGTTCATTCGTAGATCCCCTCGACGTCGATGAGGTCCTCGAAGGTGTCCTCTCCCCTCTTGCCGATGAGGCCGATCACGTAATACTCCTTGCTGATCTGGTCGTAGCGGTACTCCTTGATCAGACGGAAGTTCTCGATCTGGCTGCTCGAGTGGACGTGCGTCCGCGTCCCGGTGCAGGGCATCGTCCGCTCGCCGAATCTGATGGTGTTGTCGCCGCAGGGCGAGATCGGGATGTCCTTGGCGATGATGGCCAGGACCTTCTTCTCGAGCTCGTGGAGGTCGACCTCGGGGCGCTCCTTGAAGTTGAGGACGAAGCCCTGGGGGACGTCGGAGTGGAGCGGCGGGAACGGGATCTTGTAATCCTCCCGCAGCACCATGGAGGTGATGTCCTCGGCCGAGTGGGCCATCAGCCGGTACTTGATCGTCTTGTCGACGATCGTCTTGATGACTTGGGGGAAGGGGCCGAAGACGGTCGGCCGGGCGACGATGATCTCCTCCCCGATGCCGATGAGGACCTGGGCGTTGTGGCCAATGGCCTCATAGATGAGGTCGAAGTGTTCGATGACGACCCGGCGGTTGTGCGAGATGGCCTTGATGATGGCCTCGGCCAGCTCGTACTTCTGGTGGAAGGCCAGCTCGTAGCGGGCGTCGACATGGAAGGTGTGGCCGGAGAAGGCGTCGGCGGGGTCGAAGTCGTAAAGGGGCGTCGGCCGGACGTTGATGCCTTCGTCGTCGTTGGTCAGCTCGAGCCCCGGGAAGAGCCCTTTGATCAGGGTCGATTTGCCCGAGCCCTCGGCGCCCAGGATGCCGATGACGAGGTCGGTCGGAGTGAGGTACTTCTGGGCCAGCTCGGCGGCGACCATGTACAGCCGGTTGCTGCCGCGAGGGGCGTAGTATACGGCATAGAGCAGGGTCTCGCGATGGACCGTGCCTTGGCTGAGCTTCATCATGGCCGCGGCCTCAGTAGGTCAGGCTCAGGAGCGGGGCGTGCTGCTGGGCCCCGTAGATGTCGGTCTCGCCCGCGTCGCCCGAGGGGATGGGCCGGCGCATGGTGATCTTGAGGGCGTTGCTCGGCTCGAAGTAGACGATCTTGAGGATGTCCGCGACCGGCCGCCGGTAGAGCGCGGCGATCTTGCTCTTGGTGACGATGTTGCGGCGGCGGAAGAGATCGAAATGGGCCCGGTCCTTGAACAGGATGTCCAGGGTCAGCTCGTAGGGGCCGGAGTTCTTGGACCGGATGACCTTGGCGGCGGAGAGGATGCTGCGCTTCATGGCGGCTCCGTTCAGCCCCGGACCGTGACGACCCGGGCCGGGAAATCGGCCGGCCGGGCGAGGGGCATGAGGTGGTAGATCGAGAACTCGAAAACCTCCCCCATTCTGGCATCGGAGGGCGAGAAAGGCAAGGCCAGGTTGCCGGCCGTCGAGATGCGGCCGGGATAGCCGAAGTGGAGGAGCGTCGAGCGGGTCAGGCTGCAGACGGAGTCGGCCGCGGCCTGGGTCGGCCCGACGGCCTCGATGACGATGCCCAGCTCGTGGCCGCGGATGCGGTGTTCGGGCTCGAGGGCGCCCATGACCCCGTCCCTGCCGTAGACGTGGAAGGTGATGCGGCCCTCGACCGCCTCGGCCTTGAGGAGGTCGCGGACCTGGGCCTCGACGCCGGCCAGGATCGGACCGATCTCGCGGATCATGATCGGATCGCGGGTGCCGGCGACGGCGATCGTCCGGAAGCCCACCCGGCGGACGCCTTCGAGCTTGACCCAGTAGCGCTCGGTCTCGACATGACGGCTGCCGCGGACCTCGACCTTGCCGCCCGGCAGCTCGGTGAACGAACAGCCGGTCAGGTCGAGCTCGCCGCCGGGGCCGGGCAGATGGTAGGGGTCGGACTTCTCGTAGAGGGTGTGGGCGGCCGTGGACAGCTTGGTGAAGCGGCGGGCGGGATTCAGCGCCTCGAGGACGAAGGAGTCGGGGCGGAGCCGGCCGAAGGCGCAGTCGGCCCCCGAGCCGGGCGTCGCGGCGATGGCCGCGCACTCCAGGATCTTGCCCATGTGGATGGCCAGGCCGGGGTCGTAGCCGAGGCTGATGGGCAGGGCGGCGAATACGGCCGGGTCGTAGCAGCGCCCGGCCAGGACGACCTGGCAGCCCGCGGCCAAGGCCTTCTGGATGGGCTCGACGCCCATCTGGGCGACGATGTTGACCGACTCGTCGAGCACCGCTTCCGTCAGCGGCGGCACGCAGGTCAGGGGGACGATCTCGCCCTTGCGGAGGTGCCGGCGGACGCGGGCCTTGGGGATGTCCGCGTAGATGATGCCCATCTTGAACGTCAGCTTCTCCTCGGCGGCGATCTCGCGGATGATGGCCTCGCACCAGTCGACGTGCGGCCGGGCGCCGCTGCCGCCGGCCGTGCCGATGACGACCGGGATGCCGCGGCGGACGCCGGCCGTCAGCATGAAGCGCAGATCGCGCTTGACCGCCGACCGGTCGGTGAAGGACTTGCCCGCCCCGAGGTAATAGGGCCCGGGGTCGGACGAGCCGGCGTCGGCGCCGATGAGGTCGGGCCGGCGCTTCATGCCCTCCCGGAACGAGCTTTCGGGAAAGCCGTAGCCGAGGATGGCCGTCGTCGAGAGGACGCGGAACTCTTTCTTCGGGCTCGCTTTGGCAGCCATGGTCAAACCCCCTTTCCGGCGCGGGCGCGGAGGACGGCGATGACGCGCTCCATCTCGTTGCGGACGATCATGAAGCCCTCGTCGAAGCCCATGCCCGGCTTGGCCAGCAGGCGTTCGGCCCGGGCGGCCACGGCGGCGTGGACACAGGTGCGGGCCGAGATCTCGGTCTCGTTGCAGGTGCCGCCCTGGTAAGCCTCCATGCCGTGGTTGCGGCAGTAGAGGACGGCTTCGATCGTGTTCTGGATGCCGCCGAGGTCGGGCGTCTTGATCTGGACCTGGTCGCAGCACCGGGCGTCGGTGAAGTCGACGACGTCCTCATAAGTGTTGCACCACTCGTCGGCCACGATCTTGACCTTCGAGCCCTTGGCATTGAGCTCGCGGCGGATGGCGGCCAGGAGCTCGATCTGGCGGGGCTTCTCGCCGGCGTCCACGGGGCCTTCGATGTAGAGGGGGAACTCGGCGGAGATCGGCTCGAGCGAGGCCAAGTAGTCGGCGACCCGGCCGGGCCTGAGGGCGCAGATGAGGCCGATCGTGCCGTAGACATCGATATGGAGCGTCGGCACGTAGGACTCGTCGGTCCGGGCCGTGCGGATGCGGTTGACAAGCCAGCCGATGTACTCTTTCAGAAGCTCGCCTTCTTGGCCGAGCTTGGTCTTGACGTTGTTGATGAGGGCGTGGGGCAGGACGTCGACCCGTTTCATGATCATCTTATCGGCGTTGATGTAGCGGTCGTCGCCGCTCTGGCCGAAGATGGGCACGCGTTCGGCGACGACAGGCAGGCCGTATTCTTCGCAGACGACCTCGGCCATGATCCGATGAGTGGCCAGGGCCCGGGCGTGAAGCAGGGCCTGGGACAGGCCGTAGCGGACGGCCGTGTGGAGGCGCTGGCCGTCGAACTCCAGGGCCTCGAACCTTGATGCCATGTCCCGGAAGCGGCCGACCTCGGCGCCCTCGAGGAGCGGCCGGATGCGCCGTTCGAGCAGGGGCAGATAATCGGCGGCGAGGAAGAGCGGGTCGCGCCCGCCCGCGCCGGAGTACTGGACGGCGGCGCAGTCGCCGAGGGCCCAGCTGCCGTCCTCGAGGAGGAGCAGGATGGACAGGGCTTCGCCGGCGATGCGGACGGCCCGGAAACCCGGGGTCTCCGGCTGGCCGCCGTAGAGGGCGCCGTCGTGGGGCGCCCCCGCCTTGATGGCCTTCTGGTCGTCGAAGTAGAACGCCGACGACCCGGGGACGAACAGGCTTTGACGATCTTCATTTGGGCCTCCCGATGAGCTTGCCTTTGCTGATGGCGTAGATGTCGTCGGTCACCATCTGGAAGGTGACCGGGCGCCCCTCGGCCTTCGACCGTTCCTGGAGGCGCTCCTTGTGGAAAGCCATGATGTCCTCGCCGAGGGGCAGGCTCCCCTTGGCGAAGAGACGGATGTAGCCTTCGTTGTCGCGGACGGGCAGGACCTTGCCCTTGTTGTAGATGGAGGGCGCGAAGGGCACGTCGAGGATGCCGCCGGCGAAGGCCCGGACGATCCCCTGGACCAGGTCGCCGTCGGCCGCGGCGAACACGGCCGACATGAGCGAATCGACCTCGCGGCGGATGAGGTCCGTCTCCCGCCGGACGACGGCGTTGTCGGTGCAGATCTGCTGGTCCATCATCATGCTCAGGACCTGGCGGGTGGCCTTGAGCCCGGACGCGTTGGACTCCTTCGTGGGGATGCCCACGGCCTCTTGGGGCGACTTGACGATGGTCTTCTCGACCCGGCCCGCGGAGGCGACGAACGCGCCGAGGCTGATGACGGAGAAGGCCTTGGCTTCGTCCTCCGGGAAGCCGCCCATCCACTGGTGGAAGACGAGCGTCAGATCATAGCCGGTGAAGCCGGCCCTGTGGAAGTACTCGTCGGCCAGCTCCCGGAGCGAGGCCAGCGCGGCCAGGTCCTGGAGCACGTTCCCGCCCTGGCCGTAGCCGAGGGTCAGCGACTTGACGCCCTGTTCGAGGGCCAGCAGGCCTTCGAGGATGGCGATGGTGTGCGAGATGAAGGGCGGGACGAGGGTGCCGGTGAGCGGGCCGAAGGGCTCGCGGTTGATGGTGATGCCGTTCTCCTCGTAGTAGCCGATCAGGCGGTCGACGTATTGCCAGTCGCGCAGGCACTTGCCCACCTCGACCTTCTTGGCGTAGGGGATGTTGTAGGAGATGCCGCCGCCTTCATAGGAGGTGAAGCCGCCGGCGAGCGAGATCTCGGCGAGGAGGCGGGCGTCGGGCGTGCCGTGCCGGACCTGGACCGGCTTGGTGACGGCCTCGGTGACCATGCGGCAGCCGTCGCGGCCGTGGTTGACGGCCGGGAAGCCGTTGAGGAGCGACGTGCCTGCGGCGCGGGATTTCTCGATGCCGCGGGCGGCCTCTTCGTAGCGGTTCTGGCGCGTATAGGCGTCGATCGTCGTCGGCAGGAGGTCGGCCGTGCCCTCGGTCTCGAGAAAGCGAAGGAGCCGGATGTGGTCGTCGATCAGGGCGACTCCGGCGCGGGGCTGGAGCAGGGTCCGGCCGGCGGCCTTGGCCTTGGCCATGGCCTTGGCGAAGTTCTTGCCCTCGGGGATGCCGCGCTGGTAGCGCAATCCCTCGTCGATCGAGGCGACGTCCTTTCCGGTCGGCCAGGAGTCGAGGACGGCCGGGCGCTGGGCCAGGAAGTCTTTCCAGGGCAGGGGTTGATATTTCATGGGTGTCCTCTTCAGTTCTTGTGAGGTCCGAGCGGCTTCAGCCCGGCGACGGCGGCGCGGGCGGCCGCGCCGGGGAAGTCCGCCGCGAGGTTCCCCAGGAGGGGGATGAGATATTCGACGTCGGCGTAGCAGGCCGGCGCTTCGGGGACGAGATGACGAGTGTCGGGGTCGTCGGCGCCGGGGGCGCAGGCTTCGAGGAGGATGTCGGGGCTGGTCTCGCCGGCGAGGTAGCCTCCCGAACCGACGAGCCGTCCGACCTGGCGCAAGTCTTTTCCCCGCTGGACGAGGAAGCCGCCTTGCGGCGTAAAGACGCGCTGGAAGATCCCGGCGTGCCGGAGGGCGGCGGCCCGGACGCAGGCGGCAGCGAGGAGCCGGTCGAAGCGCCGTCCTTCGTCGTCATCGGGCAGATGATCCGTGTTCCGGCTGACCTCTTCGACGTATCGCCGGAGCAGGGCGACATTAGTGCCGGACTCCCGCAGGCGTCCTTCGAGGAAAGAGGCCTCGGAACGGAAAAGGGCTTCGGCCGAGACCCTCAGGCCAAGGTCGCCCTCGACCGTGCGCTTGAGCGTCGGCTCGAGCAGGCCGCGCAGGATGATCGCGTCGCCGCCATGGAACGATTTCGTGTGGGAGTAAAAATCGGTCGTCGCGCCGCCCATGTCGATGACCGCGAAATCTCCCCAGCCCGGGACGCGCTCGGCGATCGTCCGGACGAGCTCGAACACGGCCAGGGGCGTCGGCAGGGGCTCGCGGCCGGCCTCGGCGACGACGGACGACAGGCCCTTGCCGTCGACGATGCTCTCGAGGAAGACGCGGCGGATGACGTCGCGCGCGGGCTCGATGTCGATCGTCCCGACCTCGGGCATGACGTTGGCCGCGGTCGCCACCTCGCGGTCGCGGAGGATATCGACGACCTGGTCGCGGACTTTGCGGTTCCCGGCGTAAAGGATGATCGCCGGCGAGACGAGTTCGGCCAGCCGGGCCGCGTTGTGCAGGACGACGCGGGAGTTGCCGCCGTCCGTGCCGCCGGTGAACAGGATGATATCGGGCTCGACGGCCCGCAGGTCCTCGAGGTCTTCCGGGGCCAGCTCGTAGGAGTAGGCCCGGACGACCTTGCCGCCGGCCGATGTCGCGGCCATGCGGGCGACCGAAAGGGTCAGGTCCGGCGTCAGCCCGACCGCGGCGATCTTGAGCCCGCCCCGGGCCGAGGACGACCAGTAGACCGGGATCGCCTGGGCCGGGGAGGCGCCTTTCGTTCCGGAAAATGGGGAATTGGTATTGTGTCCCCCATTTGTGTGGCGGGAGAGAACGGCCTCCCGGACCTGGGTAAAGCCGCGGCCGAGGTGGTCGACCGTCGTGGGTACGACCTCCCGGCCGACGAGACGAAGCTCCTCCCCCTCGAGCGCGAACAGGCCGCCCTTGGTATAGGTCGACCCGATATCGACGGAGAGAAGGAGCTTCGGAGACATCAGCGCTCCCGATCCTCGAGGTCCTGGCGCAGCATCTTGACGGCTTCGGCGAGATCGTCATGGGGCGAGAAAACGCGGTCGAAGCCCATGTCCTTGAACCTTTTCTCGATCTCGGCGAAGGGGGTCTTGCCGACGACGAGATTGCCGCCGACGTAAAGGAGGATCTTGTCGAGACCGCGCTCGATGGCCTTTTGCCGCAGGCCTTCGCAGTCGATCAGACCGTGACCGTAGAGCGACGAGACCAGGATGGCCCCGGCGTTGGATTCGACGGCGGCATCGAGGAACTCGTCCTGGCTGACCATGACGCCCAGGTTGACGACGTGGAATCCGGCCTCGGTGAAGTAGGCGTCAAGGATCTTGTTGCCGACCGAATGGCAGTCGGCCCCGATGACGCCGAGGACGATGCGCGGGACGTCCATCAGACCCCCCTCCGGTTCTCTTCGACGAGCGTCCTCAATCGCTCTTCGACGTTGAGGAGGGAGCCGCGCTCGATCTGATAGTCGAAGGTGATGATAGCCCCGCCCCGCTCGGTGAACTCCTGGATGGCCGCGAGATGCTGGCGGTTCTTCTGCAGGGAGTAGCCGGCCGGGATGATGACGGCGTCGAGGCCGGCGATGAACTTGTCGAGACGGTCGATCTCGGACCAGAAGAGCGGCGCGACGGACGAAGCCGGGATGTCGAAGGCCTTGAGGTGATCGAGGACGATGTCGAGGAAGCGCTTGGAATCGCAGACGATGCCGATCTTCTGCGACGGCGTGAGGCGGGCCAGGGCGATGATGGAGCTCCGGGTCGGGGCCACGGCGGCCTGGACGAGCTTGGCTCTCAGGTCGGGAAAACGCTCCAGGATCTCCTGGTAATGCGTCGTTGTCGTCAGGACGAGATCGAACGCGCGCAGGCGGTCGGCCCCGGCCGGATCGTCGATGATATCATCGATGAGCATCTTGGCCAGGTTGACGTGGGGCAGGACGAGGAACTGGCGCTCGAAGATGGCCAGGGCCTCGGGGTTGCAGTCGATGGCGGCGACGCTGAGGTTCTGCAGCTCCTCCTCGCGTCCGAGGAGGCGCAGGTCGAAGAAGATGCGGATGTCGTTGGCGCTGAACTTGAGGCGGGCCAGCTCGTCGATGAGCTCGTCGATGAGGCGCACGGCCTTGTCCTTGCGGCTCTCGGCCGGGCCGTGGCGCTCCGGCGCGACGAAGCTTCCCCGGCCGGGAGCGGCTTCGATAAGGCGGCGCCGGACGAGCTCCTCGTAGGCCTTCTTCACTGTGCCGCGGGCGGTGCTGAGCTCCTCGGCCAGGTCGCGCTCGGCGGGGAGCTTCTCTCCCGGTTTCAGACGGCCCGATTGGATCTCTTTTTCGAAGAACGATATGATCTGCTGGTAGGCCGGCTTGGCCCCAGGGAATTTTTCGAGCTTGAGTTTGTCCATGGTCGCTCCTTGTGGTCTGTACCGGAATCGTTTGGACTATACCTTATATATACCGGTTCATATCTTTTGTCAAGAGGCTGTTATCGGAAAGGTCTGGTCCAAGATAGAACCGCTTGCGGTATCTCGAGGAGATATTATATAATATTTCGAGACGGCAATGAAAAGGTCAAGATCTTCACTCCGACAGGACTTTGACCGTCCGGCGCTATCGCTCCTGGAGAGGGCCGAGCGGAGCATATCTTCGAAGAAAGGCCCGGACATAGAGAAGGCCCGGGAGTTTCTCCGGCTGACCTCGGATCCGCGGTTCCTGCGCGAGCTCGGCAGGCCGGACCTCCTCGATCGCTGGGCCGAAGCGTCGTTCGCCCTGATCCAGCGGACCGGCTACGGTCTGAGGGACATGTTCGAGGACCGCATCCGCGAGGATCCGGACCGGGTCCTCTTCCAGGACATGTCCGTCACTCCGCCGCGCCTTTGGAGCTATGAGGCCGCCAAACGCCACATCCTCGAAACAGCCGCCGCGCTGTTCGCCCTGGCCGACCGGGAAGGCGTCGAGCCGCGGCTGGCGATCTATGCGGAGAACCATGCCGAAGGCGCCTTCGCCGACCTCGCCTGCCTGTTTCACGATATCCTGGACACGCCGCTCAATCCCCACTTCAATCTGGACAACGTCGTCGCCGTCTTCGACGCTTTGTCCATCAACCTCGCCCTGGCCAACGACCGCGAGCGGATCTCGCTCCTGAAGGAGGCCCGGCGCCGGACGGCCAAACCCTTCCTCATCCTCGTCACCGACGCGGCGCTCCGCGGCGACGACGACGGCATCGTCTTTCTGCCCGAGCTCTGCAAGCAGCTCGGGGCCCGGGACATCGACGCGCGCTTGGCCAGGCGGCGCCGGTTCACGCTCGACGAGGTCGCGACCGTCATGTTCACCTCGGGCTCGACGGGCCGTCCCAAGGGCGTGTCCTTTTCCATCTACAACCTCGTCTCCAAGCGCTTCGCCCGGGCGGCCGCCCTGCCCGCCGTGGGACCCGGCGAGGTCTTCCTGAGCTTCCTGCCGCTCTTCCACACTTTCGGCCGCTATCTCGAGATGCTGGGCACGATCTTCTGGCGCGGCACGTACGTCTTCGCCGGGAACCCCTCGGCCGAGACCCTTTTCAATCTCCTGCCCAAGATCCGGCCGACGGGTTTCATCAGCGTCCCCGTCCGCTGGGCCCAGCTCCATGAGAAGTGCTTGGAGAGGATCGACGCCGCCCCGGCCGGGACCGACCCGACCGCTGTCGTCCGCGAGGTCGTGGGGCCGCGGCTGAAATGGGGCCTGTCCGCCGCGGGGTATCTGGACCCGCGCGTTTTCCGCTTCTTCGCCGCCCACGGCGTCGAGCTGATGAGCGGCTTCGGCATGACCGAGGCGACCGGAGGGATCACCATGACGCCTCCGGGCGGATACGTCGACGGCTCGCACGGCCTGCCGCTGCCGGGCTTGAAGGCCCGCCTGGGCCCCGAGGGCGAGCTCCAGGTCACAGGGCACTACGTCGCCCGCTACCTCGAGGACAAGGGCCCCGGCGACACGATCCCCTATCCCACGGGCGATCTGGAGCGCGACTTCTGGCTCGCGACCGGCGACGTCTTCGAGCGGGAGGCCAACGGCTACTACCAGATCGTCGACCGGATCAAGGACATCTACAAGAACAACCGCGGCCAGACCATCGCGCCGCGCAAGGTCGAGGACAAGTTCGTCGGGGTGCCCGGCATCAAGAGGACCTTCCTCGTCGGCGACGGCCGCCCGTACAACGTCCTGTTCATCGTCCCGGACTACAGCGACCCGGTCCTGGCCGCCGGGCTCGGCCCGGAGAACGCCCGCGAGTATTACCGCCGCATCGTCACCGCGGCCAACGAGGGCCTGGCCCCCTATGAGCGGGTCATCAATTTCGAAGTCCTGGGCCGCGACTTCAGCTTCGAGCGGGGCGAGCTCACGACCAAGAGCTCCTACAACCGCAAGCGCATCGCGGCCTCGTTCGCGACGGAGATCGACGACCTCTACCGGCGCCGGATGATCGACCTGCCGGGCCCCGGCATCCTCATCCGCATCCCGCTCTGGTTCTTCCGCGATCTCGGCATCCTCGACGACGAGATCGTCCGCGATCGCGGCGGGCTCCGGGACCTCAACCGCGGCCTGCGCCTGCCTATCCGGCGCGGCGAGAGAGAGCGGACCTGGCTCGTCGGAGACCTCGAATACGAGGTCCAAGGCGGCGTTCTCGATCTCGGCGTATTCGCCCGCCAACCCCTCCTCTGGGTCGGGAACCCTTCGCTCGCCGCCTTCTCGCCGGTCAAGGAGGGCTGGGACCTGCCGCTCGAACCGGCGACGGGATGGGTCACCCTGCCGCGGCGCCGGGCCAGGACTTATACGGCCGCCGAGATCGTCGCGCCGCCCAAGCTCGGCGATCCCGGCGTCGTTCGCCTCCATGCCCTGCTCTCGGAGCTCCTCTTCTCCGCCGAGCTGCCGGAACCCGCCCTGCGGACGGAGGTCGAGCGCATCTTCTACGAATCCCCGCTGCGGACGGAGGAGCTCGTCCGGGCCCGGCTGAGGGCGCTGGCCCGCCATCCCCGGGAGCAGCTCCGTTGCTGGGCCTACCGGACCCTGATCCTCTTCAACCCGGACATCGACTACGGCCAGGGCGCGGCGGACTTCGTCCGCTCGGGCCTGCCCTTCCTCAACCGGGAGAGCATCGACGAGATCGTCTCGACGCGCTTCGGCCGCGGCCGCCTCGACGCCTTCCGGGTCCGGCTCCGGGCTTACCGCGAGACGCTGCCCTGGCCGGTCGACGAGGCCGGGCGGCAACAGTTCGAGCGCATCTTCCGCCTGCTGGTCGACCTGGCGATCCGGGAACCGTCCTATTTCAGCTCCGTCCGGGCCGAGCTCGCAAGCTGGGTCCTCCACACGTCCGACCCCGCGCTGGCGAAAGAGGCCGAGCGCGAGGTCGACCGCATGATCCGTTGCTATGGAAAGCTGACTCCAGGCCGTCATAAGGGGCCGGCCAGATCGGCGGGCCGCCGGACCGCGCCTCCCCGGCCCATTTGCGACGACACCGTCACGCCGGCCGAGGCCCGCCGCATCAGGGCCGTTCTCAGCCTGCCGACGTTCCTCCGAGATTCCATACGGCTCGCCTGCGGCATCGAGGACTTCGAAACGGCGACCATCGCGCCGGATGGCATCTGGGTCTCGCGCATCTACAACGCCCCGCGCCGGACCACATACCGGATCAGCATCAACACCTTGGACGGACGTCACTACGATCTCAAGCTCGTCCTGCCCGAGGGCCGCCGCGACGCGAGGGAACACGAGACACGTCTCTGGTCCGCCGCCCTGTCCGACCAGCCGGGAGGGCCGCGCGTCCTGCCGCCCCTCGGGGCCACGGACCAGACGACCGGGGCGGTCACGTGGCGTCACCTCGGCGACCTGACGGTTTGGGAGAAGATCCGCGAGTTCTCGGGCCGGCGCGCCGCCGAGGCACCTCTCCCCGCTCCCGCGATCTGGAGAAAGCTCTACGTCGAAGCCATGTCGGCGCTCTTCCGGGCCTGGCAGACGAGCGGCCGCCGCATCCTGCCCGGCCGCATCTCCCCGGTCAACGTGGTCGTCCCCGAGCTCGAATTCCGCGACGACACCTTCCTCGCGTCGATCGACGGCTGGCAGCCCTCGTCGGGCCCGCTGTCCATCGTCAGGCCGATGATCGACGGCTTCTACCACCGGGCCGCGGCCAACTACCCGTGGTCGAAGGACCATCTCGACCTCGATTGGGTCTTCGATGCCGCCTACGACGCCATGGGGCGGGACAAGGCCTCGGCCTTTTTCGCCGACCTCCAGGCCGCGCTCGACAGGACCAAAGTCCCGGCCGTCCCGGGCGAGGACCTGGGCGAGAGGCTTCGCCGCTACCGCGCCGAGTTCGACAGCAAGTACGCCATCCCGCTCCCGGCCGAGTTGGCCGTCGAGGCCTACCAGGAGTGGCGGCAGGCCGATCCGCTGGCCGCACCGCGTGTCCGGGAGCGCAAGGTCCTCGACGTTCACCGCCGCTATGCGCTCGACAGGTACCCGGAGATCGTCCGCTATTACCTCTACCGGCACACCTATTTCGCCGGCCGGAGCGAGCGGATCGAGGCCCTCTTCGATCGCCTTCTCGCCAAGATGAACGCCGCCCTCGACGAACCGGCCGTCCAGCAGGTCGAGCTGTCCGAGCTCCAAACGGTCCTGCGCGACGAGCGCGACCGGCTGGTCTTCAGCCGGATGGTCTTCCCCCGCATCGACCCCGACCGTCGCTTGGGCGTCGTGACGCAGGGGGACGAGGGAGACCGGCGGGTCATCGTCCAATCCTTCCTCGCCGACCGCTCGGGCCGGCAATACACCTTCAGCGAGACGCTCGACCCGGCCGAGATCGGCCAGGCCTACCGGCTCTACTTCAAGGAGAATTATCCCAAGATCGTTTCCCAGCAGGACCGCCACTTCGTTCTCAAGGACGTCCAGGAGAGGATCGTCGGCGGCCTGTGCTTCCGGATGCTGTCGAACCGGGTGGCCTGGATCGACGTCATCGCCGTCACGTCGCAGCTGAAATCATCCGGGCTCGGCGGGGCGGCGCTGGAGGATTTCTGCGCCCGCATGGCCAGCCAGGGTTCGCCCCTGGTCATGACCCACCTCTACCTGCCGGGGTTCTTCCTGAGGCACGGCTTCAAGCTGGACAAGCGCTGGGGCGCGCTGGTCAAGACGCTTTAGGGACCCTCAAGTCCGGAGAGACTTCCTTCTTCCCCAGGAACTCGTAGCTGATCGCCCCGAACTTGCAGGACGAGACGCACCTCAGACAGCGGACGCAGTCGGGCGAGTTGGCCGACTCGTAGATCTTGATATCGACGGGACAGTCCTTGTGGCACTTGTCGCAGAGGGTGCATTTTTCGTCGTCGACGGCCATGCGGAAAAGGCTTCTCTTGTTGAACAGTCCCCAGAATGCGCCGAGCGGACAGACAGTCCGGCAGAAGGGCCGCTGGCTGACGACGAACCAACCGAGCGAAGAGAACGAGCAGCCCGACCTTCCAGTAGTACATGAACCCGACGAGGGGACGGAGGTCCGCCTTGATGAGGATGAGCGGAATGCCGGCCTCGAACGTCCCGGCCGGGCAGATCCATTTGCAGAACCAGGTCTCCCCGTAGCCGAACTGGTCGACGATGAGGAGGGGCAGGGCCACGACCATGGTCACGAGGACCGCGTAGCGGAAATAGGTCATGAAGTGGGGGATCTTGAGCTTGGGGGTCGGGATCTTGTAGACGAGCTCCTGGAAGAAGCCGAACGGGCAGACCCAGCCGCACGGCATCCGGCCGACGGCGCTGCCCACGGCGGCCAGGAAGCCGGCGACGTAGAGGCCGAACTTCTTCTCGGCGACGGAGAGATTGAAGCGCAGGCCGCCGAAAAAGGTCTGCATGGCCCCGATGGGGCAGGCGCCCATGGCCGAGGGACAGGAGTAGCAATTGAGGGCCGGAACGCAGATGCCCTTGATGCCGCCCTGGAAGATCTCGCCCTTGAACCACGAGGGGATCCAGGCGTTCATGCCGAGGGCGAAAGCGGCCTGATACCAAGGCCTTTTATCGCGGGGCTTGCGCGGCAGGTTCTTGCCCATCGTCCCGCTCAGCCGATCCCGATGCAGTCGAGACAGACGGTGATCGCTTTTTCGAGGACGGTCCTGTATTCGCCGAGGAGGAGCCCCACGGCCATGACGCCGAGGGAGATCGCGAGCAGGACCCAGGGCAGCCGGCGTTTCACCGGACCGGCCTGCCGACAACGGACTTGACGGCGGCTTCGAGCTCGGCGAACGAACTCTTCCTTGAAGCCGACGTGGGCGTGGGTGATGGTCCCCGTCGAGTCGATCAGATAAACGACGGGGATTTCCTGGACGCCGTATTTCTTCTTCATGTCCTTGGCCGTCGCGGCGATGCCGGGGCGGCAGTCGCCGAGGGCGGGTCGGCCAGCATCGGATAGGTGATCTTGAGCTTCGCGTAAAAAGGCTTGACGACCTTGCCGCCGGCGTCGTCGAGAGCAATGCCCAGGACGCGGAGGCCTCCTTCCGATTGCCCCTCGGCCGGCTCATAGGTCTCGCTGAGCTCCTGCATATGAGGCATGGCCCGGCGGCAGGGCACGCACCAGGTCGCCCAGAAGTCGATGAGGATCCCGGCCGGATGGGACTTGACGATTTTCGTTTCCCCGGCGACGGTCTCAGCGACGATCAAGGTCAGCTTGCCGGACTCCAGTGGCGACGGTATAGTCCTTGCCGTCGATGTTCTTCAGAGAGAACGGGATGAGCTTTTCGCCGGCTTTCATGACGGCGAACGTCGGGGCGGACAGAACGAGCACGACGGCGAACGCGCCGATGATCTTGGCCAGGGTCTTCATGTCTCCCAGTTTAGCGGTCCGGAGGCGTTATTTCAAGGTCAGCTTGAACCGGATATTCCCCAGAAGGCGGCTCCGAGACGCTCCGCCGCTCTGATGGTCGCTCCTAAGAATCCGCTCCCTGTCGATCAGAACCGGTAGGCCAGGCCGAGGCCGGCGGAGAAGCCGCCGAGCTTGGCTTCGAGAGGGTCGCTGCCGCCGGACCGCACGGTGCAGGCGCGATAGCCGACGAAGATATCGAGGCCGAACGCGCCGTTCAGCCTGAACTGGACTCCGGCTCTGGGAGAGAAGGCCCAGGCCGCCGTCATCCGCCGTGCCGAGGGGGTTCTCCTCGTGGAGGAAGAAATAGGCGGCCGCGGCGCCAATGTACGGCCGGACGCCCTTGGCGCCGAATTGGGCGCGCAATCCCGCGTAGAGAGGGACGATGCGGACCTTGGTCGTCTCCTCGGAGAGCGAAAGGAGGCCCGTTCTGCCGAAGAACTCTCCCCCCGCCCAGAGCTGGAACACTCCGCCGAGCGGAACCATGATGTCGGCCCCGAAGGAAGGTCCTCCGGAATAGGTCTCTCGGAAGAGCTTGTCGGAGGGGAAGAAAAAGTCCGCTTTGAGGGTCACGGAAGGACCCGCGCCATAGGCCGTTCCGGCGAATCCCGCAACCGCCAGGATCGCGATCGCGATCAGGCCAAAGCGCTTGGACATCGTCGATCCTCTCCAACTTTATATTCGACCCGGCCGCGTCGCGCCGTCAGTTGACGATGAGTGTGACCGAGCTCTGGACCGTCAGGCTGCCCGAAGTCGCTTGGATCCCCACCTGGTAGGTCCCGGCGGGCGTTCCGGGATCTGGCGTGTTGACTTTCCCGCCCGCGCCGCAGCCGGCGAGCCAGACGGTCAGAAGGACCAGGGCCGCGGCGGCCGCCGCGCGGCGACGGCCCGGCCAACGGACCGCCGTTCGACGGACGATCGCCACCGCCGCTGCGATCGCGGCCAACAGGAGAAGCCCCGCCGCCGGGGGGACAGGATCGATCGGGCCGAAGGCCGTAGTGCCGGAGGAGCTCTGCGGAGCCTTGGTGGCCAGAGTCAGCGTGACCGTCACCGGCGTCGCGCCGGGCGTCACGTTTGCCGGCGAGAACGACGCGGTGCAACCTTTCGGCAATCCCGTGCACTTGAAAGCCACCGCGGAGTCGAAGGGGCCGTATCGAGGACTCACCTCGAGCGAATAGGTGGCCGAACGGCCGGCCGCGACGGTCACCTCGGACGGCGGCACATTCATCGTGAAATCGGACAAGGAAAAGACGATGGATTCCGTGTCTCCCCCGCCCGGAGAAGGATTGTCCACGCTCACCTCGAAATCTCCGGCCTGGGCCAGGTCCTGGGCGGTCAGGGACGCCCGGACCTCGGTGGGGCCGATGGACGTCGTCGCCAGGTTGATGCCATTCCATCGGGCCTTCGAGTTCGTCACGAACCCGGACCCGCGCAGGGTCAGAATGAGCTCCGCTCCTCCCCCGGATGCCCGGGTCGGGCTGACCGAGGTCAGGGCAGGCCAGGGGTTGTTGACGGAAAACGTCTGGACGTTGCTCAAGACGCCGCTCGGGTTCCGGACGACCACCGGGATGGCCTTGCCGACGGCGATATCGGTCGCAGGGATCGCCGCGTCCACGCGGGAGCTCGAGACGAACGTCGTCGGGCGGTCGACGCCGTCCCAGGTCACGACGGCGCCGTTCACGAAATCGGAGCCGTTCACGACCAAAGCGAATGCCGGGGCGCCAGTCGCGGCACTCGCGGGCGCGATAGACGTGATCATGTGGCCATAGACCGCGGGACCGCTGAACGCCCCGGCCAAGGGCGCCTGCGCCGATTCGCCCCGCCCGTCCTCGAAATAGAAGGCGTAGCTGTGGGGGCCGGCCGCAAGCACGACGGCGGTCGAGTACCAGCCGTCGGCCGCCTGTTGGCCGGCGAGCAGATTCAGCGCCCGGGGCGTGCCGTCGAGGATAAGGTTCTTGACCGCCGGCACGTCGCCGTCCTGGTCGGTGTAGCGGACGTTGAAGGTGAACGTGGCCCCGGCCGTCCCGGTCACGGGACTGACCTGGGGAGAGGAGAGCTGCGGCGGATCGTTGTAGGCCGGGCCGGGATACATGTAGTCGACGTAAGCATAGATCTGCTGGGAATCGGCCGTTTGGGGAACGAGCGAGGACGCGTTCTCCGCGTTCGGGTCGGTGGTCAGGTCCACGATCTTGAAGGCGCTGAGCGTCGCCGCATCGCCGGCCGCGCTGTCGTTCACGCCGAGATAGTACCGTTGCAGCCCGGCGCCTTGGACGAGGATGTCGGTGAAATCGAGCACGAAAGTCCCGCTCACGGACGTCGAGGAGCCGTCGAAAGCGAGGGCGCCGCCTTGATGCTGGAAAGCCGACGGCGTCCACACGGTCGTCGGGAGAGCCGTCGACGGGCTCGAGCGCCCGAGAGTGAGCGCAAGCTGATTCCTCTTGGCGTGGTCGACGGTGAACTCGCCGATCATCTTCGGCGCATAGCCGTTCCGGGCCGTCAGCACATAGATCAGGTCGCCCTGGATGGCCGCGACCCGGCTTGTCGACGGGCCGTCGGTGACTGCGGAGATGCTCTTGAGGGCGTCGTAGGCGAGCCACGTGAACCCGCTCTCGTACCAGCCGGGCCCCCAGGTGTTGGCGATCCGGAAAGCGCCCTTCTCGCCCGGGTCGATGACGCTGTTGGCGTTGATGTCCGTCCAGACGGCGTCGTTGTATCCGACGATGGTCATCGCGTGCGAGCCCTCGCTGCCGTTGAGCCAAAAGGCGACGGACTTGCCCACGGCGGCGTCATCGGCCGAGGTCGACGCATCGTCCTGGGCGGGCTTGAAGACCCAGGAGGTGATGTAGGTCCCGAAGACCACGACATAGCCGTCGGCCAGAAGTTCCTTGACGAGCTCGGTCCCGACGGCCGTCGAGGCGTCGCGGACGTACTGGGTGACCTTCGTCCGGACGCCG
The DNA here is from genome assembly GCA_963743205.1 of Candidatus Aminicenantota bacterium. Taxonomy (GTDB): domain Bacteria; phylum Acidobacteriota; class Aminicenantia; order Aminicenantales; family Saccharicenantaceae; genus RBG-16-66-30. The sequence goes on along the minus strand of CAVUOW010000004.1, from coordinate 75,956 downwards.
AGGGCGTTTCTCCAGGCCGCCGGGTTCAGGCACCAAGCGAGATAATTCGCGTCATAGGGGAATTCGGCCCAGGTGGCCGCCCCATTCCTGTTGAGGAGGGCGTAATTCTGATAGAGCGACGAGCCGTTGTTCGACCCGTCGTTGAGCATGTTGTAGGACCATTTCGGCGAATACTTGTTCGTGTTGTCGGCGGAGTCGCGGATGTCCAGGTTGCGCTGGAACGCCGTCATGTAGGACAGCTGGACATAGGTCGAGGAGAAGCTGGCGCAAGAGCCGAGGCTGCCTTGATTCCGGATCGGGGGGAAGAACCGCAGCTTGCTGTTGTCGACGGTGACGGGCAGGTCGCCGGCCAGGGCCGCGTTCGCCGAAGCGGCCTGGGTCGAGGCGGCGTGGGCCGCGAGCGAGCTCTCGACCTCGGCGCCGATCGGAGCGACGGACAGCGGATCGAGAGGCGCCTTTCCCTTCCCGGCCCGGACTTCGTTGACCCGCTCGTAGCCGAGCGAATTGATGCCGACGCGCGTGATCCTGGGCCAGTTCGAGACGATCGCCTCGGTCTGAGCGGCGTCGAGCGGGATGAGGCCGGTGGCCCGAGGGGCATCAGACTAGGCTCTCCTGGGCCTGGGGTCCGCCAAGGAGGGCGAAGCCGAGCACCCCCAGGAGCAGGGCCTTTTGAATGATCTTGGCCATATGTTCCCTTATCCTCTATTTAGTCTATTAAGACGGACCCTTTATGAAAAGTCAAGAAAAGGGGGTGTCCCCGTTTTCTCCAATTGACACCCGAGCGGCGGCTCCCATAGAATCGGGGACAAGCGAGGTCCAAAATGCCCCAGTACGCCGTCGGCATCGATTCCGGGACGCAAGGGACGAAAGCGCTCGTCGTCGAGGCCGATTCCGGGCGCGTCCTCGGCCGGGGAAAGTCGCCTCATGCCATGATCGAGGGACTCGGACCGGGAGCGAGCGAACAGGACCCGGCCGTGTGGATCGAGGCGATGGAGGCGGCTTTGGCCGCCGCCATGAAGCAAGCCCGCATCGACCCGGCGAAAGTTGTAGCGATGGGCGTCTCCGGCCAGCAGCACGGCTTTGTCCCGCTCGACGCCAAGGGACGGGTCATCCGCCCGGCCAAGCTCTGGAACGACACGTCGACCATCCGGGAAACCGGGGATCTCATCGCCGGGCTGGGCGGGAAGAAGGCCGTCATTGACCGGCTCGGCATCAGCCCGGCCGTGGGCTTCACGGCGTCGAAGATCCTCTGGCTCAAAAGGCATGAGCCGGCACGTTTCTCCCGGCTCGCGACCGTCCTTCTGCCCCACAACTACCTGAATTTCTGGCTGACCGGCCGGGCCCACATGGAATACGGCGACGCCTCCGGCACCGGCCTTATGGACATCCGCAAGCTCCGCTGGGACGAGGGGGCCGTGGCCGCGATCGACCCGGAGCTGGCTGCAAAGCTCCCGCCGCTCAGCCCCCCCAGCGAGCCCGTGGGCTTCGCCAAGAGATCCGTGGCCGCGCGATTCGGCTTCGGCCGCGTGCTTGTCGCGGCCGGCGGCGGCGACAACATGATGGGCGCGATCGGCAGCGGCAACGTCGCGCCGGGCGTGTGCACGCTCAGTCTGGGAACGTCAGGCACCATCTATTCGCATTTCGACCGGCCCTTCGTCGACCCCGAAGGCGAGATCGCGGCCTTCTGCGACAGCACGGGCGGCTGGCTGCCGCTGCTCTGCACGATGAACGTGACCAACACGACGGAGATCGTCAAGTCGCTGTTCGGACTCGACAACACCAAGCTCGAGCGGCTGGCCCGAAGGGCCGGACCGGGCGCGGCCGGCCTCGTGTTCCTGCCCTTCGTCGATGGAGAGCGCGTCCCGGTCCTCCCCTCTTCGAGCGCCGTCTTCTTCGGCCTCGACCGCCGCACATTCGATGCCGCCCATTTCGTCCGAGCGGTCATGGAGGGTGCGGTCCTCAACTTGGGGTACGGCTTCGGCCGGATGAGGGACTTGGGCCTCCGGCCCGCCGAGATCCGGGCGACCGGAGGCGGAGCGAAGAGCCGGCTCTGGCTCCAGATCGCGGCCGACGTCTTCGGGACTCCCGTCGTGACGTTGAAGGAGTCGGAGGCCGCGGCCTATGGAGCGGCCCTCCAATCGGTCTGGAATTGGCGGCTGGCGGAAGGCGAAAAGAGGAGCATCGCCGCCATCGCCGCGAAGTGGGTGGCCAAAGACCGGCTCGCCGCCGAGCCGGACCCGGGGAACGCGGCTCTCTATGCGGATCTCCAGGCGCGCTTCAACGAGCTCTGGAAGCGGCTGGTTCCCGATTTCGAAGCCCGGCGGAAGAGCCTCGGCGCCTAAGCCCGGCCCAGCTCGTGGGCCGTTTCGTACATCGCCAGCACATTCTCAGGCGGCGTGATCGCCTGGATGTTGTGGCAGGGCGCCAGGATGTAGCCGCCGCCGGCGCCGAGGATGCGCAAGTTGTCCTCGACCTCGCGCCGGACCTCTTCGACCGTCCCGAACGGCAGCGTGTACTGGTTGTCCATGCCGCCGTGAAGGACGACGTGCGGGCCGAACTCCGACTTGAGCCGCTCGCGCTCCATGCCGGGACAGCGCCACTGGAGTGGATTGAGAAGATCGATGCCGAGGCCGATCATGTCGGGGATGATGCGCCAGCAGCTGCCGTCGTTGTGATGGAAGGCGTGGGCGCCGGCCTGGTGGGCGAGATCGATCATCCGCTTCATCCCCGGCAGGAGGAACTCGCGGATGTGGCGGACCGAGATCATCAGGTCTCTCTGGCCGCCCATGTCCTCGGCGATGTAGGAGATGTCGACCCGGCCCGGGGCGGCCTCGTAGATCCGGACGGCGCACTCATAGGCCAGGCCGAAGAGCTTGTCCAGGCAGTAATGGACGATCTCGGGTTTCTCGACGAGGTCGACGAAGGCCTGCTCCATGCCGCGCAGCTCCTTGTAGATCAGGAAGGGTTCGGAGCCGCCGCCGCGGAGGGGGTGGTTGTCGTTGCGGCCGGCCTGGCGGGGGATGTCACTGAAGTCCCACCAGTCGGCCGCGGGCCAGACGTAATTCTTCTCGATCTCCGCGACGGACGGCAGACATCTTTGGACCCTGCATAACAAGCTGGAGAGCCGCAACGAGCCCCTGCCCATCGCCATCGTCATCGGCGTTCATCCGCTCTTTTCTCTTGGCGCACAGGCGCTGACACCGGCGGACGAAGACGAGTACGCCGTTATCGGCGGCATGATGAATGAACCATTGCGCTTAATCAAAGCCAAAACCATGCCCATCCTAGTGCCGGCGGACGCAGAGATGATTATCGAAGGCAGGATCCTTCCGCACGTTCGCGGCGTTGAAGGGCCCTTCGGCGAATTCACCGGTCATGCAGTGGATTCCGACGATCGACAGGTCATCGAAGTCACCGCCGTCACCCACCGGAAGGGTTATATTTTCCAAGACATCCACGCGGGGTACACCGAGCATAAACTAATGGGAGCGGTGCCGCGCGAGGCCGCGCTGCTCAAAGCGGTGCGCCAGTCCGTTCCCACGGTGAAGAATGTCTGCATGCCGGTCTCCGGCAATTGCCGATTTCATGCTTATATTTCCATCGCCAAACGCGCACCGGGTCAGGCAAAAAATGCCATCTGCGCTGCCTTCGCAGCCGACATGCTGCTCAAGCACGTGGTTATCGTCGACGACGACATCGACGTCTTCGACGAAGAGCGGGTCCTTTGGGCGATCTCCAATCGTTTTCAAGCCGACCGCGGCCTCGTCGTCATCCCCAATGCGCAGGGCAGCGAGCTCGATCCCTCTGCCGGTCCCGGCGGAGTCAACGCCAAAATGGGCCTCGACGCCACCAAGCCGCTGGGTGATTTTCCAGCCGAGCTGCGGGTTCCAAACGACGTGATGACACGAATTCGTTTGGAAGATTTTCTGCCGAAGTTGGCCAAGTGAGCGCCTGAGTCTCACCCTGCATTACGCCACTGACTCATTGACAACAATCGAGAAACTGTATTAACCGATCAAAGCAGTGGAGTGCATCGCCTGCAAGGAGAGAAAATGATGAAATACAAGGAGGTATGGCTAGCAGTTTTCTTATTGCTGCTGCCGAAGATAGTTATGGCTGAAGACGTTATCCAGATTGGAGCGTTCAACAAGGACGCCGCGATCATCGCGGCTGAAACAAAAAGCTTTCTTCAAAAGGAGAATATCCGGGTTCAGATCAATATCGTCACCGACTCCCCAACGCTGCTGCGCAGTCTCATCAGCGGCAAATACGACCTCATCCTCAACAATGCCGACAACGTCATCGCCTGGGCCGAAGGGCAGGGAGAAGATCCCCAGAAAAATGATTTCGTAATCTTTCTGGGAGGAAGCCGCGGCGTCAACCAAAAACTGATCGTGGCCCCGGGGATCAACGACTACGGCGATCTCAAAGGGAAAATCTTTGCGGTGGACGCGCCCACCACCGGTTACGCCATCGTCGGCGTCTATATTCTCAAAAAGCACGGTCTGGAGCTGAACAAAGACTACACGTTCAAAGCCTTCGGCAACACCGGCGCTCGAGCCGACGCTATGAGCCGCGGCGACGCGTCAGGCGCCATGATGAGCCTTGCCGACGACGAGATTCAAAAGCGCGGCTTCAAAGTCCTCGCCAAATCCGAAGACTACGTCCAACACTACGCAAGGGGACTCGGCGCGACCCGGCGCGAGTGGGCCAATAAGAACGAAGATTTGATCGTGCGTTTCACGCGTGCCATGATTCGCGCCACGGATTGGCTTACCGATCCGAAGAACAAGGAAGAAGTCATCGCTATCCTTGTCCCCGAAAATCGGAACAGCAAGGCTAGAGCCGAAGCGATGTATGCGGAGAGCCTCAGTCCTAGATTCGGCTTCACCCCGCGGAGCCAAATCGACATGGAGGGTATCCGGTCGGTGCTCCAGTTGCGCGAGACTGCCGGCTTGATGAAACCACCGGTGCCGAAACCCGATAAGTACGTTGACGAGCGCTATTACAAAAAGGCTCTGGCAACTCTCGATCGCTGAGGAGCTTTTGTCTGAGGACCGTCACCCCCGAATGTTTTCATCGGGGGGCCAGTCGGAACTTCGCCTGATTCCCGCTAATGACATGCGGGAATGACGGACTTTGAGAGGACTAGTAACTGCCGCGGAAAATCAAACCCGCAGATATTAACCTAGGACCTTTAACAGGAGGTGACTCATGTTTGAGATAGGCGGGAAAAAAATACCGAGCAGTCTGGCGGAAGTTGTCGACCCGCAGCGGGCGGCGTTGCTCATATGGGACATGGAGTATGCCATCGGGCCCAATGCCTTTAACTACAACGAGATGCTGCCGAAGCTGCAAGAGTTGTCCGCGCTGGCACGCCGCGTCGGTGTACCGGTTTTTTACTCCGTGCAGACGGGTTTTGATGTGGTGAAGGAAGAAGCTGGCGTTTGGGTGCGCATCAGGATGAAGCGCGCCAAGGCCACCGATCCCAATCAGCTTCTGCAAGAGAAAGAAAATCCTCACGACCGGGAAATCATCGCCGAGTTAAAGCCGCAGCCGCAAGATGTCGTCTTTCAGAAGCGGCGGCCCGACGGCTTTGTCGGAACTGATTTCGATCTCATACTTCGCAGCAAAGGGGTAAAAACCATTCTCATCAGTGGCGTCGCCACCGAAGGTGGGATCGAAGGCACGGCGCGCAGCGCGCGCAATCTCGGATATGACGTCGTCATCCTGAAAGATTGCGTCGGCTCGAGAAACCGCGAGCTGCATGATATGGCTTTGAAATTGATGGAGCAAACCTTCTTCGATATCGCCACCGCCGGAGATATCGCCGCGATCTGGGACAAGAAATGAGCGATCATAGAAAAGTGCTTCACGCACTTTTTCTCTTGGCTCTCATTTGGTTTTTTGGAGCTCATGCCCACGCGGCCGACGAGAAGACGCTGGAGCTTGCCAAAAAAGAGGGCCAGGTGAGCTTCTATACGACGATGGCGGCGACAGAGAGCAAGTTGCTGGCCGATGCTTTCCAAGCCAAATACCCATTTATACGGGTGGACATTACCCGGCTCAGCAGCGACAAGCTGCTCCAGAGAATTACGACTGAACATCGCACCGGCGCTCATCTCTTCGATGTGGTCACCAATAGCGGCATGGAAGTTCATTTACTAAAGAAAGCCAATTTGCTCGCGCGCTACGTATCCCCGGAAGCACAGTTCTTTTTCGCCGATTCCAAAGATCCCGCCGGTGGTTGGGTCGATATGTATTCGAACCTGCGCATTGTCACTTACAACACCCGACTCATTCCCAAGGAAAAAGTACCCAAGCGATACGAAGACCTGCTCGATCCGGGATGGAAGGGGCAGATCGGTTTCCCCGAAGGGCAGTATGCCTGGTACGCCACGTTGTTGCGCGTGATGGGCGACGAGCGCGGCCGAAAGTTCATGCAGGCGCTCGGGAGACAGGAGCTTCACTATCGTAATGCGCCGGTGTTGATTGCGCAGTTCGTCGCCGCCGGCGAATTCAATCTCGGCCTGGTTTACGAAAACCAGGTGCTCCGCTTCAAAAAACAAGGCGCACCGCTCGGCATTGCGCCCCTGCCTTTCGTTACTAAGAACATGCATCCCTTGGCCATCGCCGCCGCCGCGCCCCATCCCAACGCCAGCAAGCTATTCGTTGATTTTGTGCTGTCCAAGGAAGGGCAACTCATGATGAAAAATCTCGGCCGGGTTGTCTCCCGCACGGATATTCCGCAGGACGAGTTTGGGCAGGTGAAGATTATCGCCGAAGACATTGCCATCGCCGACCGCATTGGCCAGATCACGGAGGAATACAAGAGATATTTTCAGTAGGCACACTTTGCCGAAAGGATGAGTTCATGGCCAGGATCAAACACATTGCCATCAGAACCGGAGACGTCGAAAAGACCGCGGCTTTCTACAAAGAGGCCTTCGGCCTGAAGCAAGTCGGGCTAGGGCAGAACGGAATCTATCTCACCGACGGTCATCTCAACATTGCCGTTCTGAAGTTCCAGCCCGGAAAGGACGGCGAGCCTCTGCGGCTGGGCATCGATCATGTCGGTTTCCAAGTGGACGACGTTGACGCCACCATCGACCCGAATCAACGGGCTCGGAGGCAAACCCCTGACCGACAGAACGGAAGTCCATCCCACCGATCCATCTCGGCCGCAGTCGTACTACGAGATCAAATGCCTCGGCCCCGACGAGCAAGTGATCGACGTTTCCAACGTGGGATGGGTAGGAGCCGATTGAACTGGCGCCGCGCAGTCAGAGCAATTCGAGAACGACTGAAGACGAATTTGCCTGTATCGGCGTCGGCGTGATTCGACCCCAGTCACGGTAGGATGGGTTGAGCCTGGCGAAACCTGTCGGTGCAGTACACGTCCACGAAATCACCAGGTGCAAACATGCTGGGTATCGGCACAGAGCGCCACCCATCCTACGTTGCTACGTTCTACGTTCCTGGATTGGTATGTCGCCGGGCCAAGACTGGAAAAATCCCTTACAGATGATAAAGAGGACAAAGGAGACTTAGTCTATGGAAATAACCGAGCGTAGAACGGCAGACATTGCTACTCTATGCCTATCTGGAAAACTGGACACGACGACCGCGAAGACATTTGAGGAAAAAATCCTCACCCGAATAGAATCGGGCGACCGCCGCTTCATCATCGATCTTGCGCAGCTCGATTATGTCAGCAGCGCGGGACTGCGCGTGTTTATCCTTGCAAGCAAGCGTCTCAATAGAGAGAACGGCAAGATCGTGTTGTGTTCGCTCAAGGATCCAGTCAGAGAAGTGTTCGACATAGCCGGGTTTTTGTCTATTTTTTCCGTTTACGGCTCTCACGATGAGGCGATTAAAAACCTCTAGCCGTAAACTGTGAGTGTTTTACAATCCAAATCCGAGACAAGCCGCCTCGACAACTTCGCCGGTATTCGCCCAAGGAAGAGGCCGCCAGGCGGAGAGCATGAATAAAGGCGTGAAGCTAAGAAATGCCCTCAGCAAGCGGTTGCCCAGCCTTGAGGCATTCCGACCAGGTTGGATTCTGACCACCGGCTCTCTGATCATCACGACCGTTCTCTGGACCGCCGCCCGATTCCCAGGTGCGGCCTCGCCTGACTTTTGGCCCTGGCGCGGGCTTTCTCAGCTCACTGTACTATGGTCGGTTACTCTAATGGCGATCGCCATGCTCGCGGTTGTCCGCGCCCATGCCTTAGAGCCGGTTTTTGGCGGTCTCGATCGCTCAGTGCGTTTCCATAGAATCCTCGGGCCCTCAGCAATCCTTCTCCTGATCGCACATGTAATTTTCCTGGCTCTGGCGGAATTTAAGAGGGGCACTTCTATCGGCAACTTGTTCATCCCGTTCTGGTCGGAGTCGGCGCGTTCGATCGATATTATCGTCTTCTATTTGCTTTTGCTGCTTGGCGCCCTTGCCTATGATCGCCGCATGAGCTACGAGCGCTGGCTATCGGTCCACCGGCTAACGGGCCTCGTTTTTCTCGGCGGAGCCGCGCACGCGGCCATGGAACCCGGAACCATTGCCGACTTCGAGCCGTTGAGGACGTGGATGGTGATTCTAATCCTGGCCGGCGGAGCCGCGTGGCTCTATCGAGTCATACTGTTTAACCGGCTTGGGCCACGTTATCGCTACCGTCTCGAGACGGTTGTTTCACGCGGAAGCAATATCATCGATCTGGTGATGCGCCCAGTCGAACGGCGCATGATGTACGAGCCCGGCACTTTTGTCTTTTTGCGCGTCCCCGATATGGAGGGGCAGCAGAAAGAACTTCATCCTTTTTCCATCTCCTCGTCACCGGTCGACCGCGATCTGCGCGTGTCTATCCGGACAATCGGAAACTTCACTCTCCAGTTACCCGCGCTCAAGTCCGGGACCCCCCTAGACGTCTACGGCCCGTTCGGCGGGTTCACTTCCCACCGCTTCGCTCGCTTCCGCCGGATTGTCTGTATCGGCGCGGGCATCGGTATCACGCCGTTCCTCGGGATGCTCGCTTTCGAACTTAGTAATCACGATTTCCGGCGAATCTGGCTCTATTACGTTGTCCGCGACGATCAAGACGCGGTCTATGACTCGGAAATTCGCGAGAGTTATTTGGAGGCGGAGTCGTATATCGACTATACGCTGTGGCCAACGGCAGGCCGTGGGAGAATCACCGCTGCTCAGGTCGCATCTGAGGTCGCTCCCTTGGAAGACTATGCAGTAATGCTATGCGGCCAGGTCCGGTTCATCTCGGACCTCGCCCGCCAGTTCCGGGCGCTCGGCGTATCGCGTGACCGAATTATCACCGAAGAGTTCGAATTCCGCTAACAGTCCGAAGCCGAATAACAGGCTGATGTATAAGAGCAGCAGAGCCGACGAAGTCAGGCGGCGGGAGGAGCTGGACGAAACCGCCGCGGAGATGCTCCGGCGGACCTACATCTAACATCCCGGTCAAAGAAGATCTGCCCCCTTCTTCCTATTCCTTTGTTGAAGCTCGAGTGGAGCGCATGACCATTACATGGCTCCGATTAGATATCAGTCGGCAGTTGAAATTCCTCACCGAGTGATATTCTATCGGGCACACTACCAACCCGTCGCAATCCAAAAGGTTTGCAACTATGGCAAAGAAGCCGGCTGGCTTGATTTATGGTGTCGATGATAAACCCCCGCTAAGCGCTGCTGCTCTGTTGGGAATCCAGCACGTCTTCGTGATGACAGCAGGTTGGGTTATGGTCGTGGTGGTCGTCGCTACTATCGGTGGAACCCAAGAAGAAGTGTCGAACGTGCTGCGGATGTCGATGATTGCGTCCGGAATCGCGACCATTCTGCAATCTTTGCCTAACAGTCCGGTCGGTTCTGGATATTTTTGCCCCATAAGCGGGGGACCTGCATATATCTCTGCGTCGATTTTGGCGGGCAAGGTCGGTGGCCTGCGGTTGGTTTTTTTCATGACCGTAATCTCAGGCCTGTTCGAAGCACTGCTCGCTCGGGTGGTGCCACGATTACGTCCGCTTTTTCCTCCCGAAGTCACCGGACTGGTGGTGACTATGGTAGGAATTGAGCTTGTAGCCCTGGGTTGTCCCAGGTTTCTGGGGTTTCAGGACGGCGGGGCGGGCCCGCAAGGAAGAGTTACTACCGTGGCGATCGTGACATTGGCCGCCATGATCGGACCCACCGTGTGGGGCAAAGGGAAGATCAAATTGTATCCCGTGCTGATCGGTCTCGTAGTGGGCTACTTGCTCGCCTATTTTCTTGGCGTCTTTCACACGGAGCGGCTGCAGGCGATGCTCGCCACGCCGCTGATCAGCCTGCCGCGGAAGGCGCACTCGGGATGGTCCTTGGACTTCGCGCTTCTGCCCGCGTTCCTCATTGCCAGCCTGGCTTCGACATTGAAAAGCGTCGGAGACTTGACCCTCTGCCAGAAAATCAACGACGCCGATTGGAAGCGGACCGACATGCGATCGGTGAGCGGCGGCATTTTTTCCGGCGCCATCGGTACCGGCCTCTCCGGTTTGCTGGGCGGGATCGGCCAATCCACCTTCTCCAGCAACGTCGGTCTTTCCCTCGCCACCGGGGCCACCAGCCGGTCCATCGCCATTCCTTGCGGGATCCTGATGATTCTCCTGGCCTTCCTCCCCAAGCTCGCCGCCTTCTTTGCCGTGATGCCGGATCCGGTGATGGGCGCAATTCTCGTCTACGTCGCCTGCTACATGATTCTTGCCGGCATTCAGGTCATCACGTCGCGCATGCTCGACGCGCGCCGGACCTTCGTTGTCGGCATCGCTCTGATCTTCGGCCTGAGTGTCGACATGATTCCCGGACTGTACCGAGACGTGCCCAATCAAATCCAGCCCCTCTTCTCGTCATCTCTGGCTATATCTACAGTCCTCGTCGTGATTCTGAACCTGCTTTTTCGCATCGGTGTCACGAAACGCCAGTCTCTGGAGCTGACGCCCGGCGTCGACGGTTCGCAGAAAATTTTTGAGTTCATGGAGAGCCAGGGAGGTGTTTGGGGAGCGCGCCGGGACGTGGTCATGCGCGCGACGGCCGCCCTGAACGAATTTGTCGAGTCCGCCGCCGGTCTGGGTCTCGTCAAGGGAAAGGCCCAAGCCGATGTCAGTTTTGACGAATTCAATCTCGATGTGGACATTGGCTATAATGGCGAGCTGATGGAATTTCCGAGCAGGCGGCCGACTGAGGACGCGCTTCTCGCCGATGACAAGGCCGTCGCCAGCCTCTCAGGCTTTCTGATTCGCCATTACACCGACAGAGTCAAAGCTGAGATGTCTGATGGCCAGTGTCGGATCCAAATGCATTTCGATCATTGAAAAAAACCGGGACTCGCGACGCGTTTTTAGTTTGCCGCAAGGAATGAAACGGCGAAGGAGAAACCTGTGACGATAAGGACGCAGACGCTTTTGATGGTGACGTTATTGCTGGCCGCCGCGGTTCTCGCCACCGCGGGTGTTCTTGGCTGGAACTCGCGGCAGGCATTGCTTGCCGACACCGAGGCCGAGGGTCTTGTTATCGTGCGACTATTGGAACGCAGCGCGGCCTTCGGTGCCCGGGTCATGAGCGATGTTGAAGCCGCCATCGGCGAGCAGATGGTCATAGAGGCCACGATGGCGGCGCATCTCGTGGCCTTAGGGGAGCTGGCGGGAGTCAGCCCGCAGGAGATCAACCGGCGACTTAAACAAATCGCCGACGATACGATGCTGGACGAAATCTGGATTACCGACGAGAAAGGTCATGCCTACTTGAGAAATATCTCGGAAATCAACTTCACGTTTAGTCCGGACCCCAAGCAGCAGCCCCAAGCCCACGTATTCTGGCCCCTGCTCACAGGAAAAACCAAAAGCGTTGTCCAGGAGGCGCGACAGCGCGAAGTCGACACACAAGTTTTCAAGTACGTCGGAGTCACGGGAGTGGATAAGCCGCGCATCGTCCAGGTAGGTTATAACGCCGCCTTTCTCCAACAACTGCGGCAGCGCATGGGGCTGACCCGTCTGGTCAATCAGCTGGTTTCCGAAGGAAGCGTCATCGCGATCCGCGTCCTCGACAAGAACATGATCACCGTGGACTATGCTGAGAGGCTCCGGGACGATAAGCTACCTGAGCCGACGGAGAGCGATCTGGTGAACCTTCGCAAGTTGGTGAGCGAAGGGCGAACCGAAAGCCATCTGGAAGGGCCGCTCCTCAAAGTGGCGGCGACCATCGGCGAGGAGGGGGGAGAGCTAAAAGGTGGGGCGATCCTGGTGACTCTGCCTACCGATCGTATGAAGGCCGCTATTCGCAGCGAGACTCGGCTGGCTACGGCTGTCAGCGGCCTTGTGCTTTTGTTCGGGTCAGTGATTGGCGTTTTCGGCGCCAGGAGCATCTCCAGGCCAATTGCCGATTTGACCGATATGACCCGCCGGATCGCTGGCGGCGACTTCACTCAAAGGATCGATATCAAAGCAAAGAATGAAATTGGCGTCCTCGCCGCCTCGTTCAACGGGATGACGCGGCGGTTAGCCGAATCGATCGAGCATCTTAAGGAAACCACCGCGGCGAAAGAGCGGATTGAGAGCGAGCTGAAGATCGCCCACGAAATTCAGATGAGCATGGTGCCGAAGATCTTCCCGGCGTTCCCGGAGCGGAGTGAATTCGATATTTTCGCCGCTTTGGTGCCGGCCAAGGAGGTCGGAGGGGATCTCTACGATTTTTTCTTCATCGATGACGATCAACTATGCTTTGCCGTCGCCGATGTCTCCGGCAAGGGAGTCCCCGCATCACTCTTTATGGCCGTCACGAAGACCCTGTTCCGATCGACCGCCGGCAAAGGCGGCAATCCTGGTGAAATCCTCGCGCGCTTGAACGCCGAGATCTGTCGCGATAACGAGTCCTGTATGTTCGTGACCTTTTTTTGCGCTATCTTGAATATCCGCACGGGTCAAGTCGATTATAGTAACGGCGGCCACAACCTACCCTATTACCTTCACCACAGCGGAGTGACTCCTTTGGAAAACCGCGGCGGAAGAGCCCTTGGGGTTGTGGAGCAGAGTCCCTACATGTCCGGACGGATGGTTCTCAGCCCTGGCGAAGCTCTGTTGCTTTACACCGACGGAGTAACCGAGGCCATGGATTCGAGGGAGAGGCTTTATTCCGATCAGCGGCTCTCAGCGTTTTTATCAAACCATCGCAGCTCCGCCCCACACCAGATCATCGGCGATCTGGTAAGCGACGTCAGGCATTTTGCTGGCGCAGCGCCACAATCGGATGATATTACGGCGCTGGCGCTTCGCTATTTTGGGACCACGCAAAAAATGGGGAAAGTACTGGAGATCAACCTCAATAACAAGCTGTCGGAGCTCGAGAGGTTTAATCAGTCCCTGACGGAGTTCGGCCGGCGACACGGTCTGGCCCCCAAGGTTGTGCAAGATCTCAATCTCGCCCTGGAAGAAATTCTCACCAACATTATCTCCTATGGTTACACGGACAACTCCGAACACGAGATTAAAGTGCGTCTGAGCATGCAACCGGAAGAGGTTAGGGTCGACGTGGAAGACGATGGCCAGCCGTTCAATCCGCTAGCAGCGCCGGAAGCCGACACCACAAAACCGTTGGAAGAAAGAACAATCGGTGGACTGGGCATTCATCTCGTGCGCAAACTCATGGATGGTCTCGAGTACCAGAGACAGGAAGGAAAGAATCTACTGATCATAAAAAAGCACTTGCGCTAGAGCATCCGAAATCGCTTTGTCTTGAACCAGGTTTAGGTTGCCCCGGTAAGCGAGAGGCGTAGGTTAGCGAATTTCCATCATCAAAAGAGGCTCGATATGAAGGAACTTGAAATCACGATGCGGCATTCAGAATCGACGGTCGTTCTGCATGCCGCGGGGCGGGTGGACAGCAATACGGCTACGCAGCTACAGGAACCTTTGTTGCGCGCGGCCGAAGCTCCCACCGGAGCCGTGGAGCTCGATCTGGCGGAAGTTTCATATATGAGCAGCGCCGGTCTGCGGGTTTTACTGCTGGCTGCAAAAGCATTGCAAAAACACGGCGAGCGCTTGAGACTTGTAAACGTCCCGCCTCAAATCTATAACGTACTGAATCTCGCAGGCTTTACATCATTCATTGACATCAAGACTTGATGTCGAAGGCCCCGGCGCCTGGAGCGCCTGCCGGGCTGCGCGTGAGATAGTATGAAGATCGAAGCCAACGTCTGGCAGAAAGTTCCTGGCGCTACGGCCGTCGAAATTTTCCCCATCATAACCAAGCCCAGCATCACCTCCTCCAACTGTTATATCCTTGCCGCACCCGAGGCAATCTTGATCATTGACCCAGGCGCCAGCCCTGAGCAGACGAAGCACATTAGCGAGACTGTGAGCGCCGCCCTGGCAGCATCCCATCGGCCGGTCCTTGTGTTTCTTACCCATTGTCATCAAGACCATTCGCAGGAAGCAGCCGGCTTTGAATTGCCGGACGGCACAGAAATCAAGCGATTTGCACACGAAGCGGGAGTTGAGGCGCTGAAGCGCGGTGACCGCAACCTGACGGTTGCGTATCTCTACCCATGGAGTCCCGAAATATGCCCTGCGCGATTTGAAGGAAAACTATTTGCCTCAAGACCGGAGTCTGCGGTGGACGCAGTTGAATTGGCCAACGGTGGACGGATCGAGCTGCACAGCGAGCCGATCGCGATGCCCGACGGCGCCGTGCTTCAACGCCAGTGGCTCGCGCTCGGTGCGGATGAGCATCTTGAGATCTATCACACTCCCGGCCATTCGCCTTGTAGTATATCGCTTCGAGTTGGATCATTGCTCGTGCTCGGTGACTTGCCCTTCGCCGCCAATCCTGGACTCTGCGGCCTCGACGGCTGGAACCACGCGGATCTCTTGCAGACCTTGCGCAAAATGGATTGGCTGCTGAAAATGCCCGATATTACCGTCTGTTGTCCCGGACACGGGTACTGCGTTTCCGCCGATAGCATGCGGGAGAAGCTCCGCTTGATGGAGGGTGAAGCCCGGAACCTCACTAACGTGCGATTGTTGGACGCCGAACGCATTGACGCGCTCAAGAGCTACGTCGACGAACTACTGGAGGAAACCGCGGCGCTGTTTACGATCTTATCCGGGCGCCTCTACACGGTGTCCTACTATTTGTCCCTGCTGGAGGAAGACAGTGCGGCAAGTCGGGTTCTTACGACCTTGGATATCGAGCAGATCGACCGCATCCTCTCAGAGTTTCGCCGCTTTGTGGAATCGTTCAATTCCAGCGCAGTACCCGAACTGACCGTAGTGCTAAAGGGCGTCCAAGTCGCCGGGTCATTGCAGCAACTTCTCTCCGAAGAGCATGTAAAGCAAGTTTTCGACCTCTCGCTGGTTGGACGGGCGCAGAGACGACTGGCGGATTTCTTAAGCGTGGTGCGCGGTCTGCATTTTCTCAACGCGGAGTCACCGAGTGCCGTAAACGAATTGATTGCGCAGCTCCTGGCGCGGGTCAAAGCCGCTACGGTGATGGAATCAATTGACCTGATGGAAGCGGTGGACGATGACCAATCTTTTCTGCAGGCTCTCACGCGTCGGCTGGCAGCGTATTCGCCGTCTGCGCGATATCGAGTTTGAATTTGAGCCGGACGCACAGCCGACCAACGCGAACGTCGGAGCAGAACGACTCGACGATATCCTGACCGACTTGATCGAAGGAATCGCAGGTATTGGCGTCAAGCACATCAGAATTGTAACCGAGGTATCGCCGGGCCGCGTGGCCATCCGACTCTCGAGCCGTGAGCGGATTGATCCGGCTGCTTTTGGCAAGCACCGACTCAATCTCTATGACAGAACCCTCGGGTGGCTCGGCGGCGGTTTCGAATGCCGCCAACAGGATAGCAACGCTGAATTCATCATAAGACTGCCGGCGCTCAAGGCAGTATGAAAATTGCGTGAGGATAAGCCACGGTGCTGTCGTGGACACAAATGCTTTTTCCGCGTAGGAGTCACGGATCATGGACATTAGCGAAGATAGAAGAGCTGACGCGGTGGTATTGGCGTTGTCGGGAAAACTCGATGCCACGACAGCAAAAACGTTTGAGGATAAAATTCTCGGACTGATCAACTCAGGAGCGCAGCGGCTCGTCGTCGATCTTGCCTTGCTGGAGTACGTCAGCAGCTCGGGTCTGCGCGTCTTTCTTCTCGCCGCCAAGCGACTACAGGCCACGGACGGAAAGATTATCTTGTGTGGCCTGCAAGATCACGTTCGGCAGGTGTTCGACCTGGCCGGCTTCTCGTCTATTCTTTCTATTTACGGTTCGCGCGACGAGGCCGTTAAGAGCTGAGGTCGTTACGACATGTCTAGGCTTCCTCTGCTACGCCACCGACGCGCGAAACTCTTCGCTCTCACTGCGTTGGGTGTGGCGCTGGCACTCCTCTTCGCGGGCTGCCCCGCCGGTGACCGCGCCAGTTCCACTTCCACTGTGCGGGTTCTGCACGCCTTCGGTGGGGCGGATGGCGCATGGCCGCGCGGGTCGCTGATCGCAGCCGGAGGGTTTCTCTACGGCGGGACCACCGCTGGGCGGCGACGCAAAGAACGGCACGGTCTTCCGCGTGCGGCCCGACGGCACCGGGTTTCAGAGTCTCTACTCGTTTACCGCCGGCAGCGACAACGGTCTCGGCAACCAGCCGCATCACAACTCCTTGTTGCTCATCGGCGACGCGCTGATCGGCGCGGCGCGGCAGGGTGGCAATACCGACAACGCCGACGAGGGAGCGCAGAAGGACGGCAACGGCACGATCTTCCGGATCGAGACCAGCGGCTCAGCTTATACCGTCCTTCAGAAGTTCGACGGCGGGGAGCGATCGCCCGCGACCCCCCACAGCCCACCTCAGATCTCTCCTGACGGCCGGATGCTCTACGGTATGAGCGCGGGCGGCGGGAAGCATCGCCATGGCACCTTATACGAGATGCGCGTCGACGGCGCCGGCTTCCGCATCCTCCATCACTTCGATAAGTCGAGAGGCAAGGAGCCGCACGGTACGGTGGTCTTCGACGGCGCCAACACGCTGCTCGGCATGACACGCTTGGGCGGCACGCTGTCGGACGGCAGCGAGGGTGCCGGCGTGATTTTTCGTTACGATCTCACGAGCGGAGAGTACAAGGTGCTCCACGTCTTCGCCAAGAATGCCAGCGACAACGGCGACACGAACGACCACGGATTCCTCAGCCCCGCCGGCGGTTATTACTACGGCACGACGGAACTCGGCGGAAAGCACGGCCAGGGTGTGCTCTTCCGTCTACGCGCCGACGGTTCGGAATTTTCCATCGTCCATTCCTTCGGTGCGGCCGGCGACGGTAAAAAACCCTTCGGTTCGCTGGTGCAAGTGGGCGAGTGGTTCTACGGCACCACCACCGTCGGCGGCGACCACGACGATGGCACGCTCTTTCGCCTGCGGCCATCGGATTTGCGTTACGAAAGGCTGGTCTCCTTTGATCGGGCGACGACGGGCGCCTTTCCTGAAGACAACGTCATTCCGTCCGGTGACGGCTCGACTCTCTATGGCCTCACCCAGGCGGGCGGGGTCAACGACCCCAAAGCCGTGAAAAAATATGGTACCGTCTTCGCGGTGACGCTGAACCGTTAGATTAATCGCGGCGTCAAACGGCCCCCCGAGCGCAAGTCAAGGTAAGGCCCAAGAGAGCGGGTATTACGTTCCCGAACGGTTTTAACCCGGATTCCGCAGTTGCGATCGACAAAAAGCGCGAGGCGCAACCCTTCCGCAGCGAAGTCGATGGGTTTCTGCCTCTGAGCAGACATCGATCAGCGGTGCTTCGAGGGAATGTCGAGCCTCAGAGCAACGACGTGCGAAAGCGCAAAATGACTTTGAAACTTGACAGTCGGACGCCTTCGCTGCTCCAGGATTCCACCTCGCTTCCGGCAACTGCGGAATCCGGGTTTAATGCGCCGAAGGGAGAAAGAACATGACGAAAGGCAAGTTCCGACATACCGCGATCTCGGTGCCTAATCGGGAGAAAGCGGCGAGGTTTTATGAGGAGACGTTCGGCTTTGAGTGCGTCTAGCAATCCCCGCGAAAGGCAAGCAGTGGTGTAAGCCAACGGTAATCGAACTGTCAGAGAATGATTAGGCCGGCATAGTAGTTATGATTCCATAGTGCACGTTTGGCATTTAAGCCCTATTGACAGCAATGAGGGTGCTTTGTTATGGACTCTTTGGGTGCCGGCAGCCTCTATGATGGCACGAATCGGCTGTGGACCTAGCTTCGGTGAGGCGATTTTGAAGAAGGAGCAAAGTCGCGTTTCAAAGTCATCCAGAGGGAAGTATATGGCTTTTCGACGTAACCATCTCAAAAAAGATGAAAGTATCATGGATTGGCGGCTTATTTTTGAGCAGAGCCCGGTAAACGGAGGCGTCTACACAGGCGACGAGCTTGTTCCGAGAGTCTTCAGGCCGAGAGCCAATTCGTGGTTTCAACATAGACTTGCCCACGTTCGAGCCGAACTCAAAAAAGAATTGTTGGAAGAGCCGAATCCTTTTACGAAAGATAGCTGACGGCTGCACGGTTCTATACCGTCCGAAATCGCGCCCCTATAATAGGTCGCGTAATTTATTTCCACTCCCCAACTCAGTCGAACGACTCTTTCAGTACCCACGAAAAACTTGCGTGCGATCTTCGACCAATCACTCTCCGGCAACAAAAAGGAAGACAAATGAAAATTCAGCGAATAGCTACCCACTCCTTGCGCCTTATGATGTTTACGGCCCTCAGCGCTTTAATTCAATTGCAGGCTGCTCAGGCGCAAGCACCGCAGGGTAAACCGGTTACGATCCGGGGAAAGATCGCCGCGGTCGAAAAGCAAGCGCTTAAAGTAACAACCTCTGCCGGCGAGGTCCTGGTCAAGTTGCCGGATGATGTTAGAATCGGCGGCGTCGAAGCGGCCAAACTCTCCGATATCACCGCGGGGAACTATGTCGGCACGACGGCAGTCAAACAAGCCGACGGCAATCTCAAGGCTCTTGAGGTCCACATCTTTCCTGAAAGCTCGCGCGGGACCGGCGAAGGACACCGGCCGTGGGATCTACAGCCTGGCTCAACGATGACTAACGCGAACGTTGAGAAAGTGGAACAAGTTGCGGTGGAAAAAATTCAAGGGCAGCTCCTGACACTTAAATACAAAGACGGAGAACAAAAAATCTTCATTCCGTCGGAAACGCCCATTGTGAAAAATGTCCCTGGCGACCGTTCGCTCCTCAAGCCTGGAACCGGGGTCTACATTCCCGCCATGCGGGGCGAGGACGGAACTCTGACGGCAACCCGCATCACCGCTGGTGTCGGCGGCATTATGCCACCGATGTGAAGCTAGCAAGCTACTGAAGACCCATCCTCGCGATCTGAGTCCTTATCCGGAGCGCCTTGACGTCTAGCCAAGACTTCAGCTAGTTTCCCCAATACCTAGGGCTGGGGTTTTCTCCACCGTTACATCTTCGATTCGTTTTACATTAGCCTGGATTGGTTCTCCCCAGCTGGGCTTTTTCGTTATCTCGGCAGGATAGAGAAAATCGCTAACTGAGGAGAGGTTATGAAGAAACTCATTCCCTGGCGGCTTACGGTTCTCAGCTTGGTCCTGGCCTTCGCTCTTCCCAGGGTCGCTCTGGCACAAAAGTTTGTCGTCGGTTATTCCGGAGTGACTGCGATACAAGCTCCCTTCTGGGTTATAAAGGACGCCGGCTACTTTAAACAGGAGGGATTGGATTCCAATCTCATCTATATCGCTGCCTCATCGACCATGGCGCAAGCGATGCTCGCCGGTGAGGTAGCGATCTCAACCGCTAACAGCCAAGCCGTGGTAGACACCGGGCTTCAAGGGGGCGATCTCGTGGCGGTGGGTGCCATCGTCAATTTCGTCGCCCTCTATATTATGGCAGCGCCGGAGATCAAGAACGTTCAAGATCTGAGGGGCAAGCCGGTGGGAGTCAGTCGCTTTGGCGCCACTACGGACTTTGGAATCCAAATGTTTCTTAAGAAATACGGTCTTGAGCCGGTCCGGGATGTCCCGATCATCCAGATCGGCGGCCTGCCGGAGTTGGCCGCAGCTCTCTCGAAAAAATCTATCTACGCTGCAGCGATGTCCTACCCAATGGGGCTGGTGGCTCAGCAAGCCGGGATGAAGGTGCTGGCGAATCTAGCCAAGGAGGAGATTCCCTTCTTACATCAGGGCATCACTACCACGAGTAGATTCATGCGCGAGCGCAGAGCTCAGGTGAAGGCCTTCGTGCGCGCTTACGGAAGCGCGGTTCATTTCATGCATACCCGCAAAGAGGAGTCGAAGGCTATTGTTTCCCGTTACACCAAGGTTACGGATCCGGGCATGCTCGAAGGCACCATGCAATACGCCTACGACTTCGTCGAAAAAGTCCCACTGGTTAAGCGCGAAGCCATTCAGTCCACCCTGGACGAGACCGGCAGGAAAAATCCCAAGGCGAAACAGGCGAAGCCCGAGCAGTTCTATGACAACAGCCTGGTGCAGGAACTCATCAACGAGGGTTTTTTCGCATCCCTGTGGGGGAAATAAGTAATCGCGTTGCCCGAGCCTTTACTTACTTAGTTTAGTCCCCGGTATCTTTAACGCCGGCCGCCGTTGCGCTAACGTTGCTTATGGTACTTTCCAATGTAGTTTTCTCCACTCGAATCCGCCTTATTGCCAAAATAAACTTCCAGGAAACTCAGCAGTGCTAAGTCGAATTCTCGAAAACAAGTCGTACAAAATCGTCCGCAAAATAGTTATCGCGATCGTCGGCGTGAGCGTCCTCGGCATAGGAGCCGCGATGATTTTTTTGCCCGGACCCGCGATCGTAGTCATACCTTTGGGTCTGGCGATTCTCGCTACCGAGTTCGCCTGGGCCAAAGTTCTTTTACACAAGCTGAACGAGAAAATACCTTGGAAGACTACGGCGAAAGTAATTTAACCTAAAAACGGTTAGTCCTGGAGGAGAAAAACCGCCACCTCGTTTTGCCGACGTCGATGAATCGCTTCGGAGAAATCCTGATAAGGGTGAGCAAATTCATTGTCTAGCAGGACCCGGCCCCTACGTGATCCCGCTACTCGGACCAATTCGGCCATTTGCGCGGGTGCGACAACCTGGTCTTTTGCGCCGGAAATAATCATGAGCCGGAAGCTGTCCTCCGGCAAATGGACCACGGGGTCATAGCGTTCGGGGCATCCGAAGTCCGAGATTCGGCTCGGTGAGGAGTCCACCACGAGCCGCATGTACGTCTGGCTGCGCCCCACCGCGTTGAGCAAGACAATTCCTCCCATAGATATCCCGTACAATAGGTTTTTCGCGTATCCGAGAGTATCCAAATACGAAACGATTTCCGCATAATCACCGACGATGGCACCGAGACGGCTGTTCCCTTTCGATATGCCGTAGCCGCGGTAATCGAAAATGTAGACATCCAATCCCAAATCACGGAAGGTCTGAAGATCGGCGACCAGTTGATCCGCCAGCATAGCATTGCCCTGCGCGACCAAAAGGTAACCCTTGGGGTTCGTAGCCATGAGCTTGTAGCCGCCCAGCTCTACGCCGTCCCGAGTTTTGAAGCGGATTTGTTCGAGATTCGTTATGTGCGCGACGCGGGTGGAGTTTGGAGATCCGGCCATGCTGCGCCATAACCAGAACATCAACGGCTCGCGCACGGAACCGCAGACTGCGCTTTCAATATCGACTTCCTGCGCCGAGGCCGCTCTCACGTCGCTCGTCGTGGATACGATCCACACCAGAAATACAACCAGCATCTTATTCAAAAGGTTCAGTCTGCTGCCTCTTGTTTCTGGCCATCTCTATAATAAGGTGATGTGTGTAATGCAATCAGATGGAGTTGTCTAAATATTAAAACTCACGGAAGAGGAGAAACAAGCATGTGGTATATCATACTTTCACGCTCGCTGCCGGAGAAGGAAGAAAGCAAACAGCAGCACTATGAAGAACATCGGCAATGGCTGGACGATCAGCACCAGGCGGGACGGCTGCTTTTTTCCGGACCGACTGCCGATCGCGCCTATGGAATCTATATCATGCTCGCCTCGAGCAAGAGCGAAGCGGAGCGCATCGCCGCTCAAGATCCGCATCATGTGAGAGGCATTCGAACGATGGAAGTGTTTGAATGGAACGCCCATCGCGCCTTTCGGCTGAACGGGCCCACGATCGCGGACGTGGAGCGCATGGCAACGGGCCAATGAAATCATTGTCGCAACATGAGGCTTATTATCGCCAAACCTGTGGGCATCGGCCACGAACCACTAATCCATAGGGCAAGCAAATGACGCTCAAAAAACTCTTTGATGCAGTGTTGTCTCTAGGTATGATTTTGGCGTCGGCTGTAGCGATAGCTTACGGTGCAAGCCAAAGTACCGGCCCTACCGAAACAGCCAAGGCAACTTTTGCCGGCGGGTGTTTTTGGTGTATGGAGCCGCCCTTCGATAAGCTCGACGGGGTGATCTCGACGATCTCGGGTTATGCCGGCGGCAAAAAGAAGAATCCTACCTATGAGGAAGTATCCGCCGGCAACACAGGACACGCCGAGGTGGTCCAGATCACCTATGATCCGAAAAAGATAACCTATGAGAAATTACTCGAGGTCTTCTGGCGCAACGTCGATCCTCTCACCCCAAACCGACAGTTTTGCGACATCGGCAGCCAGTATCGCACGGCGATCTTTTACCACGATGAAACTCAGAAACGATTGGCGGAAGAATCCAAAAAAGCCCTCTCCAAGCGTTTCAAAGAGCCTATCGTGACGGAAATCGTTGCTGCTTCCGAGTTCTATCCGGCGGAGGACTATCACCAAGATTATTACACGAAAAACCCGCTCCGCTATAAATACTATCGCTATAGTTGCGGCCGCGATCAGCGGCTCGAAGCGCTTTGGGGACCGGCCGCGAAGTAAGCTGCGTGGCTATTCTGACTGCATCGGTCCAGAGGAAAACTCACCGCGGAGGCGCTGAGGGCACAGAGTAAAGCGTTCTTGATCAAGAAATAGTCCGATCTCTGCGAACTCGGCGTCTCTGTGGTGAAGTAAGGCTTGCTGCTTTGGTTGCGGCTCTGCCGCGCTGGGCTAACTAGTTAACCCAAGTCACATCAAGACCGTCTCAAAAATTAGACTACTTTAGGGCGGGCATAACCAAGCGCGCGAAGCGCTCCATGGATTTGAGGACGTTGCCTTGACCTAGACCGCCGAAGTGAAAGGTCAGTCCGATGTGGGTGGTACCGACGACTTCGATGATCCGCTTGAGAATGCGCACGCAGGTCTCGGGACCACCGAACACCCCGCGGTTGTCAGCCGCCATCGCATCGTAGTCCAAGTGCTTTACCACTCGTTCGTAGGCCTCTCCTTTACTTGGGTCGAGATTCATCGCTTCGAGCGCAAATACCCGCCAACCGTTCCAATGCTCGAGAACTTCGGCCCGCGCCTGCGCGTCGCTGTCCCCGACGTAGGCCGGATACATCACGAAGATATCCTTCGATTCCACTACGTGGCCGCCCTCACGGAGAGCGTCGAAGTAAGCTTGCATGCGCGTGCGCTGCAATTCGTTGGTGGCTATCCACGGCAAAGTCATCAGGTTATAACCGCGCCGGCCGATCAACTGAAAACTTTCTGGATCACGGTTGGCGGTGACGTAAATCGGCGGGTGCGGCTTCTGTTGCGGTTTGGGATAGACGCTAAGTTTGGGGTAGCGGTAATGCTCGCCGTTCCATTCAAACTCGCCGCCGGTCCAGGCGCGCACGACGATATCGAGGGCTTCGGGAAGCCTTAGTTGCGCTGTGTTCCAGTCGGCGTTGAAAGTTGCGTACTCCAGTGGATGCATGCCGCGTCCGGCGCCGAAGTTCACGCGGCCGTCGGATAGCAGATCCAGCATCGCAAAGTCCTCCGCGACTTGCAGCGGGTGGTGCATGGGAAGCAAACATACAGCCGCACCCAGCCTTATCCGCTTGGTCCGCTGCGCCGCTGCGGTGAGAAGAAGCTGCGGGTTCGGCAGCATGCCGCCGAAATGGCGAAAGTGATGCTCGGTAGCCCACAAGGAGTCGAAGCCGAGCGCTTCGGCCGCGTCGATCTGTTCAAGCCAATGGGCGTAGAGTTCGCGACTATCGCCATCCAGCTCTGGAACATAAGTGTTCAGAAAGTAGTAACCGAATTTCACGGCTGCGAGGTCTCCTTGGAGTGTTTTCTTTGTGCCTGGGGCTAAACGGTCTCTAGGGACGTAGCATTTTTCAAGGTACAACGGCAACCGGAGCGAGTAGAGAAGTTCAAGTTCCAGATTCAAAGTTCAAAGACTCGGCCGGTCTCGTTGACCACTAACCCAGAGTACAGGCTTGGAGAAGGATCCGTCACTCCGGCAGGGGAATGAACTCATTGTCGCCGGGCACCGGCGCAAAACGTCCCGCGCGCCAGTCCGCTTTCGCCGCTTCGATCCGTTCCTGGGAAGAGGAGACAAAATTCCACCAGACGATTCGCGGGCCGTCCAGTCTGGGTCCACCGATGAGAATAAAGTGTGTGGCGACATCAGCGGTCAAGACAACTTCGGTCCTCGGCGAGAACACGGCGAGGGTACCTGGAGCGAAGCGTTGCTTGCCCACTTGAAGTTCCCCGGAGACGTTGATACCGCGCGCTCTTCGATTTCCGCCGGCAGCAAAAGCCGAGACCCGGCATCAAGACGGCAATCCACGTACACCGGATCGGCAAAGGTCAGCTACGGGAGAAGAACGACCAAAACAGCTTCCCAAAATAATCCGGCCCCAAAACCCGTTTCCCGCCACCTCTGGTAGCTCAACACGTGCATGATGAGCAAAGGCGGGCTCAATCTCCTCATGGCTCTTCGGCAGGGCGACCCAGGTCTGAATACCGAACAACTCAGCTCCGGGCGGATTGCCGGCATCCGAGGTGCGCTCCGAGTGAACGATGCCGTGGCCCGCCGTCATCCAATTGACTTCACCCGGCTGGATCGGCTGCACCGTCCCGAGGTTGTCGCGGTGCATGATCTTGCCGGCGAACAGATAGGTCACTGTCGCGAGACCTATATGGGGATGCGGGCGTACTTCAAGGGACCGGCCCTGAATCAACTGCCAGCGGGCCGAACTGATCAAAGAAGACAAAGGGACCCACAGCTCTGCGCTCGGCAGATGGTAGCGCCCGCATCACGTCGAAGCCGCCGACATCGCGGCGGCGCGGCACAATCACGCTTTCGATGGGCGAGCCCGTCAGGTCAGTATGGCATTCAGGGTCGGTCGTAGATTGCCAGCTCACGTGTACCTCGATTCTCGATAGTTTCTAAAAACCTATGCCTATACCAACCCCGCCCCCGCGTCCGCGGAACCATTCGGAATCCCGGTCCATCAGCCGCTGCTCATCCCGCCGGACCAGATCGATCTCTTCTTCCATCCTTTGCCCTATCCATTCAGCGCTGGAAATTAGCTGGGGCCGATCTATATCCTTCCCTGAAAGCAGATTGAGGTCCTTTTCAAGCTCGGAGCGAATCTCACGGCGCGGGTCCCAAAACGCGGTAAAGGGCATCGTGCGATTCATATATTCCAGCCAGTCATAAAGACCCTTCATGCCGCCGGTGAGCTCTTTCAAACCTCCGGAATCATCGCCACTGCGCAGCAGAGTCAACCCCAGGTAGATTCTCGCCAAATAGTCGTCCGGATAAATCGAGAGGGCTTTTTCAAGGGACTGTCGTGCCTCCGTCAACCTACCCAGACTATATTGAGACCGGCCAACATACGTCCAAATCCCTTCTCGATACGTTTCAGACTGGAAAATATAGTTGGGATTACTTTGCGCCACCTGTTGGAAATAAGCCAAGGCGTCTTCCGGTTTGTTGATTATCAAAGCTTGCCGCCCGGATTGCACCTGTCCCGCGGCTTGATAAGCGGCACATCCTGCCAAAACAAAAACTATGGATAGCCAACCTAGCCACATATATAAACGCTAGAATTGGGCTTAGCGGAAGTCAACTACAGCCCGGATTATCTACTGGAAGTTCAGAGAACCCGGCGCTCTGGTCCTCATTGAACCTTGAACGTTGAACCTTGAACTCCGAAGTTCTCCGCTGCCGCCATCCCCTCCTGCTTCTTCCCGAGCCACAAGCCATTGAGCAGCCATGCAATAGAGATCGGAATGGCGACGATGGAGATCCCGGTCATGGCCAACCCGAGAAAGCCCAGAACCGCATAGGACCAGGCGCCCACTTGATCGCCGGTTCGATAGATGACCGTGTCGATAAAGCTCTTGGCTTTGTATTTGTCTTCCCGCGGCACGACAGTGAAGAGAAGTTCGCGGGTCGGCCGCGCGAACGCAAAATTTCCGGCTCGGCGCAGCACCTGATACACCACCACAACGACGATGGTCGGAGTCATGGCAAGTGTGCCGAAGCCCAAGATGCTCAAGGCCGGCAGCATTGCCAAGGTCAGGCCAACGCCGATGGCACGAAGAATACGGCCGGTGAGAAAAAGCTGGGCTCCCAAAGTGAGGATATTGACCCAAAGGTCGACGCGGGCAAAAAAAGCGGTGCGCGCGCCGCGATCGGCAAAGCTTTGACGGGCGATCTCCGCCTGTTGGAAATAAAGAAATGTCGAGGTGATCGCGAAAAGCAAGATGTAAACACTCAC
This sequence comes from Candidatus Aminicenantota bacterium, assembly GCA_963743205.1. Lineage (GTDB taxonomy): Bacteria > Acidobacteriota > Aminicenantia > Aminicenantales > Saccharicenantaceae > RBG-16-66-30. Next base: position 49,281 of record CAVUOW010000004.1, on the reverse strand, counting down.
GTTGACCAAATACGGCGACTTGAAGGCATGAGTCAGACCGGCAAGTATGTTGCCGCCGATGGGCGATTCTCCGCTCTGGGCTGCGGGCCGTTGGTGCAAGGCATCGGACAAACGCGCCAATCGTCGCACACTGAATACCGCCGCTTCCAGAAGTATTGCCGAGCCCAAGAGGAGATAAGTCGCCGGGACATCCTTGGCCAGCAACGCAGTGATGCTCGACCCCGCGATGCCTCCCAGGGTGGCACCGGCGGCGATAAATCCAAATAGACGCTTGCCCTGCTCGGAGTCGAAAGACATCCACCATGAGGGCCCAGAACACTGAGACGACAAAGAGATTGAAGACCGAGGTCCAGATGAAAAAGAGCCGGCCGACCCAGATGTGCTGCTCGGCAGTCGCCAGGTGGAGAAGCAGGACAAAAATCAACAGATTGGCGATGAAGAATCGATAAGTAATAGCAATGAAGCGTACCCGCGGCAGCTTGGCCACCAGCGCTGCAAACGGCGGATTGACCACGATCATTCCGACGAGAGTGCCGGTGAAAAGCCACTGGAGGTTCTCGACACCCCCGGCGACTCCCATTTCGTCCCGGATAGGACGCAAAATATAATACGAAGAGAGGACGCAGAAGATGTACAGCCATGACAAGCCAAGCACTTGTATCTCGGCAGGGCGCACGTCGATAACACGTTTCAGCAGCCGGTACACCAACCCGGCGTTCGCTTGCCCCACAGCGTCAGAATCGCTCATGCAATTTTCTTAGTGGTTAGAAGGTTCGTGTTTCGAAAAGCGTTCAATGATGTCAAAACGTTGAAGCCTGAACTTTGAATCGCCCGAAGGGCGCTTGAACGATTGGAACCGCTGGAACGTTTGGAACCGCTTTTTTTAATGCCTAGACGCCGTCGATAAACTGTTCCATGCGTTTGCGCATAGCGGCATCGGGTAAGCGCCCGCGGGCGGCGCCGACGTTATCGACGACGTATTCGGCCCTCGCCATACCGGGCACGGCGCAGGTCACAGCAGGATGAGAGACGATGTACTTAAGAAAAAACTGCGGCCACGATGCACAATCGAATTCAGCCGCCCATTCCGGCAATTTTTTGCCTTCTACGGCCTTGAACAGCCGCCCCCGGCCAAAGGGCAAATTGACCATTACCGCTATGCCGCGATCTCCCGCCAGCGGAATGATCCGCTCGCCGGCATCGCGGTTATCGAGAGCATAGTCGACCTGGATGAAGTCGAGGGTTTCCTTCTTCATGGTCTGCTCGAATTCGCCGTACTGGTTGTCGAAGGACGTTGGTGATGCCGACGTAGCGAATACGTCCGGCCTGCTTCAGCTCGCGCAAGGTCGCCAACTGTGTTGGTGTGTCGAGCAAGTTATGCACAGCGATCAGATCGATCTTGTTGGTGCGGTATCTCTTGAACGACTGCTCAATGATTTCCATCCCGGCGTCCCGACCCATCGCCTTGCGAAGGCTGACTTTGGTTGCCAGGAAGAGCGAATCACGGATCTTGAGACCTTCGACAATCTCACCGACCACCGCTTCCGCTGTGCCGTAGGACGAAGAAGAATCGATGACTTTTAATCCTACCTCTTTAAATTTCGCGATGGTCTCGCGGAGCGGCGCTTTGTCAGCGTCGGTCTTAACGTCCTCGTAGCGCCGTGCCGTCCCCAGACCAATGATGGGAATCATCTCGCCGCTCGAGGGAATCTTCTTCTGAATAAGTGACGCCCCCTGGGCGAACAGGTCAAATTCCGGCAGCGCCATTGCGGCCCCCACCGCGATCCCTGTTTTCATAAATTCCCGACGATTCATGTTTCCCTCCGAATTCACTGCCTATTTTCAGATTGATCTTGCGAGCGCTTTGACCTTCCTACTACGCTATCGGTTGCATCACAAGCATCCCTACAATCGCGCGACGCTTCGCTCAGTTCGAACGGTTTGAACGATTGGAACTGCTGGAACCATCGGAACGGTTGGAACAGTTTTGTGGTTCTTGCGCCGCGCGTCACGGTGTTTCCCAGCCGCCGCCGAGGGCTTTGTACAAGGCGACGAGATTGGTCGCCATCGTCGCCTGGCTCTGTGTGAGTGCGCTTTCCGTGACGTAAAGCGAGCGCTGGGTATCGAGGACATTAAGAAAATCATTTAGCCCACGGATATAAAGCTCATTCGCCATCGTCACGGCCCGGCGATTAGCGGTGACGGCATCGGTGAGTGAGCGATAGCGAACCTGTTCATTGGCATAGTTCACCAAAGCGGTTTCCACATCGCCGAAAGCGCTCAGAATCGATTTCTCATACTGGGTTAAGGCTTGCTCCTGCTGCGCGTTGCGGATCTCGATGTTCGCTCGAATCTTGCCGGCGTCGAAAACTGGCCAGGTGATCCTAGGTCCGATAGACCAGAACCTGCTGCCGCCGTTAATCCAATCGCTGGCGCTGATACTCTGGAGGCCGGCAACCCCGGTCAGAAAAAACTTCGGGAACAAGTCTGCAGTCGCAGCGCCAACCAGCGCCGTCGCGGCGGCAAGTTGTCGTTCGGCGCGACGAACATCCGGACGCCGGCGGAGCAGATCGGAGGGCAATCCGACCAGCACCTCCGGCGGCAGGCCGGGAATCTCCGTTTCCTTCGCCAGCTCGCCCCAAAGCGCGCCGGGCTGTGATCCAAGAAGAACATCGAGCGCGTAGGCCGCCTGCTTCAAACCACTTTCCAATGTAGGAATTTGCGAAGCCGTTGTGTTGACTTGGGCTTCCTGCTGCGCCACATCCAAGTCACTGGCAAGTCCTGCCTGAAAACGGACCTGCGTCAGTTCCAACGTGTCCTGCTGCGTTTTTAGATTGGCAGCGCGCTACCGCGAGCTGGCGCTGAAACCCCCGCAGATCGATGTAATTCCTGGCCACTTCGCCGAGCAACGTTACGAGAACGTCGCGCCGGTCTTCCACCGTCGCTTCAATGGTCGCATCCGCCGCCTCAACGCTCCGGCGCACGCCGCCAAACACATCGATTTCCCAATTGGCGTCGAAACCGCTGCGGTAAAAGTTCTGATCCAGATTGGCGCCGCCGGAGGGCGCTACCACGGCGCCCTGAGCCGGCGCCCCGATGGCGTTCTCACTGGCGCGATTGCGCGTGTAGGAACCGGACACATCCACGGTCGGCCACGCACCGGACGCGGTCACCGCCCGCGATGCCCGCGCTTCGCGAATGCGCGCCTCGGCCAAACGCAAATCCAGGTTGGATTGGACCGCGCGCTCGACCAGAGAGTTCAACAACGGATCGTTGAACTTCGTCCACCACCGAGCCAGCTCGATGGAGCGTGCATCGACACCCTTTTGTTGCGCTTCCGTCCAGGCTGCGGGAACCGGCAGGCCAGGCTTCTCATAGTTGGGCCCCACCGAGCAGCCGGCAACCGGAAAAATTAAAGCTAACACTGCGATTCGAAATTTGCCGATTGATTTTTTACCAGTCATTTTCATTCCTTTACTTGCAAATTTTGATTCTCTCCAATTCGACTGGACTGCTTGATCGACCAACGAGTCGAGCAACGGATCCTTAAACGTGCTCCACCAACGGGCAAGATCGGTAGAGCGGGTATCGACGCCCTTTTGCTTGGCCTCTTGCCATGCCGCAGGCGTTGCGAGATCCGGCCTCTGATAATCGGGTCCAACCGAGCAACCGGCGGCCAATAAAATCACGCCGCTAATGGCGAACCGAAGTTTATGGACCAACTTTGAACTATGCATTTTTTGATTCCTTCTTATCCTGATAGTTTTCTCTTTACGATGCCAGCCGATGGCGAAACATCCACGACGTCGCCGAGAGCGTAACCACGGCGATGATGGCCAGCGGCCACAACTCGGGAAACAGTAAACGAAGTCCTGTCCTCGAGATACACCCGATGGGCGATGTCGATGGCATAACGCAACGGATTGATCAGCGTGAGGTACTGAAGAACCCGGGCATGCTGCTGATCGGTCGTGCAGCCCCGACAAAGCGTGAACGGCATCACCACCATGAAGTGAAAAGAGCATCGCCTGCTGCATGGTCGCCACCAGCGACGAGATCAGCAGCCCGATGCCCACCGCCGCCAGCAAGAAACAGGCTCAGACCCGCGTACAGCGTCACGAACGACCCGGCGAACGGGATGCGGAACCAGAGCTGCGCGACCAGCAGGACCAGGTCGCCTGCACCATGCCGATCGAGCACCGACGGGCAGCGCCTTGCCGGCCATGATCTCGAACGGCCGGAACGGCGTCACCAGCAACTGGTCGAACGTTCCCTGCTCGCGCTCGCGGGCGACGGACAGCGCCGTGAGCAGCAGCGTCTGCAGCATCGTCAGCGTGCCGACCAGGCCGGGATCATGTGCCAGCGCGTCTCCAGATTCGGGTTGTACCACGCCCGCGTGGTGACGCCGGACCGGCGGGCCGGCCTGGCCCGTGCTGCCGCCCGCCAGTCGGCGTTGAACGTCTCGACGATGGTACCCACGTAGCCCATCGCGATGCCGGCGGTGTTGGAGTTGCGGCCGTCGGCGATCACCTGCACGTCGGCCGGCTGTCCGGAGAGCAGCCGGCGCTCGAAGTCCTGGTCGATCTGGATCACCAGCAAGGCGCGTCGCTCGTTGATCTGGCGCTCCTGATGTCGGCCGCTCGATCAAGATCGGCCACGCGATGAAACACGCCTGAGCCGTCGAGCCGGGCCAGCAGTTCGCGCAGAAGCGGCGCTGCGGTCCTGATCGAGCACCGCGTAGGGCACGTCGTTCAGGTCGTACGTCGCCGCGTAGCCAAAGACCAGGCACTGGAGGATCGGCGGGATCAGCACGCTGAACCGGCCGCGCGGATCCTTGAGGATCGCCAGCAGTTCCTTGCGCGTCAGAGCGCCAGATGCGAAAGATCGCGTCGAGCATCGTCTGCCTCAAGCCAGCTTCTTCCGCGTGACCCGTCGGGTCAGAACAGACAGCACCAGCCGGCCATGCCGGCCAGCACGGCCGCGTTCGGCAGAATGACGCCCCAGACGTCGCCCGCCAGAAAGACCGTCTGCAGCAGCGCGACGTAGTAACGGGCCGGCAGCACGTAGGTGATCACCCGGACCACCGCCGGCATGCTCCGCAGGTCGAACAGGAAGCCCGAGAGCATCAGCGCCGGCAGGAAAGTCACCAGCATCGTCAGCCTCGCTGGCCACGAACTGGCTCTTGGTCGTCGATGAGATCAGAAGCCCGATGCCCAGCGACACCAGCAGGTAGAGCATCGACGCGCCGCGCAGCACCCACAGCGACCCGCGGAGCGGCACGTGGAACAGGAACTTGGCCGCGAGGAGGCACAGGACAGCCCGATCATGCCCAGCACGAAGTACGGGATGGTCTTGCCCAGCAGAATCTCGTCCAGGCCGGACCGGCGTGACGAACAGGGCCTCGAGCGTGCCGCGTTCCCACTCTCGCGGCCATCACCAGTGGCGGTCAGCAATGCGCCGATCAGCGTCATGATCAGCACGATCAGGCCCGGGGACCAGGAACTAGCGGCTCTCGTTGGCCTCGTTGAACCAGAGCCGACTCTGCACGACCACCGGCCTCCGGCCTCGACACGACCTTCCTTCGGCCGTCCGCCGCGCCGCCCACTGGCCGATCGCGCCCTGCGCGTAGGCCTGGATGATCCGCGCGAGGTTGGCGTCGGTGCCGTGGACGACGACCTGCACCTCGGCATCGCCCAGCCGCAGCTGCCGTGCGAAATCCGGTCGAGCACACGCAGACGATGCCGTCCACCTTGCGGTCGAGCATCAGTTCCTCGGCCGCGGCATCGAGGTCACGAAGCGTCGCGTTGAAATAGGGCGAGAGCTGGAAGCCGGCAGGCCAACTCCGTCGCCTCCGGCGACGGATCCTCCAGCACCACGGCCACCGGCACGTTCTTCACGTCCAGCGACAGCCCGTAGCCGAACAGCAGGATCGAAACCACCGGCAGCACGATGCCGATCGCGATGCTGCTGGGATCGCGGAAGACCTGGTAGCGTTTCCTTGCGCACCAGCGACCCGATGCGCCGCATTCTGGCGCCAACGAGTGTCGGTGCGTGAGATCGGTATTCGCACGGCTCATGCGGCACCTCGCGCCGCTGTACCGGCTCGACTCATCTCGGCGCGCTTCCTCGACGATGGCGATGAACGCGTCCTCCATCGTCGGCTCGCTTCCGTGCTCGCAGGCCGCGCGTGCCGCGGACCTCGGCCGGCGTGCCCTGGGCCAGCATCCGGCCGGCGTCCATGATCACCACCGGTCGCAGTACTCCGCTTCCTCCATGAAGTGCGTCGTGACGATCACGGTCACGCCCTGCTCGGCCAGCGCGGTGATCCGCCGCCAGAACTCGCGGCGGGCCAGCGGATCGGCGCCGCTCGTCGGCTCGTCGAGGAACAGGATCTCCGGCTCGTGCAGCAGCGCCGCCGCCATCGCCAGCCGCTGCTTGTAGCCGCCGGGCAGCTTGCCCGCTGGGCAAGCTCGGCCAGCGGTGCCAGCTCGAACTGCTCGCAGCGCCCAGTCGATGCGATCTCGTTTGCGCGCTGCCGCGCAAACCGTAGGCGCTGGCGAAGAAGTCCAGATTCTCCGTCACCGAAAGCTGCCCGTAGAGCGAAAACTTCTGGGCCACGTAGCCGATTCGCTGGCGGGCCGAAGCCCGCGCGCGACGCAGGTCGACGCCGGCCACGCGCAGCGTGCCGCTCGCTAGCGGGCAGCAGCCCGCAGAGCATGCGGAACGTCGTGGTCTTGCCCGCCCCGTTTGGACCGAGCAGGCCGAAGATCTCGCCGCGATGAACATCGAAACTGACATGGTCTACCGCAGCAAAACTGCCAAACTGGCGGACTAGATTGCGGACCTGGACGACGGGATCGGGACGGGAGACGTCGGAGGACAAGGAGACAGGGAGACCGGGAGACAGGGACGACGTTGTCCTTCTTCTATGCTCCCTTGTTCCAATCTCCTTGTCTGTTCTTCTTGCTCCTTGTCTGTCCTCTGCTGTAGCAGCACCATGAATCCATCTTCGAATCGCGGCGGCACGGGAGTCGAGACTACGTCATGGAAGGAAACATCTCCGCCCGCTGAAGAATCCGTGCACGGCGGCGCGCACAAACCGCACGCGGCCGCCCTCCGGTACGGCATCGACGACGCCGGAACGATCCAACAATCGTGCCTGAAACTCCCGGGCCTTCTGTCCGGCAGGTGGCTCGGCAACAAAAACGCGGCCCGCCGCCAATTCACTCACATCGCCGGGTGGCCCCTGCGCCAGCACCTTTCCTTGGTGCATGACGACTACGTGGCCGCAGCGCTCGGCCTCGTCGAGATACGAAGTGCTGAGCAGCACGGTCAGTCCCTGATCATCGACCAGTTGCAGAATGATGTCCCACAGCTCGCGCCGCGACAAGCGGGTCCACTCCGACCGTCGGCTCATCGAACAACAACAGCTCCGGCGCAGCGGACCAAGGTGCAGGCGAGCCCGAGTTTCTGCTTCATCCCGCCCGACAACCTTCCGGCCAAACGTTGCGTGAACGGACCCAGCGCCGTCATCTCCATCAGTCGCGGGTAGCGTTCGCGCCGCTCCTCGGCCGTCACCCCGTGCAAATCCGCGTACAAGTCCAGATTCTCCTGAACGCTTAGATCCTCGTAGAGCCCGAACTTCTGCGGCATGTAGCCGATGCGATCTTGAACCTGCTGGGGATCGCGCGGCGACATCGACACCCAGAATTTTCAACTCCCCGCCATCCGCAGTCATCAACCCCGTGGCCAAGCGGATGAGACGTGGTCTTGCCCGCACCGTCCGGTCCCACCAGAGCCGTGAGCGTGCCGTGTTTTACCTCGAGCGAAACACCGTCGAGTGCCTGCACGATTTCACCGGTATCGCGACGGAATGTCTTTTTAATATCGCGACCGATTAGGACTTTTGCATGCTCGATAACTTCACAGTCGGTCCTCTCGATATAGACAAGGAGACTTGGAGACCAAGTCTCCTTGCTCTCCGCCTATCTCCTCTGTCTCCTCTTTCCCCTTCTCCTTGTCTCCTTGTCTGTTCTTCTCCTCGTCCGTATTCAGATAGACCGTCGCCGGCATGCCGAGACGCAGCTCATCCGACGGGTCTTTCACAAACACGCGGATCTCATAGACCAGACTTGTCCGCAGCTCCTCGGTCTGTACGGCTTTGGGGGTGAATTCAGCGACCGGCGAGATAAAGCCGACCCATCCTTCGAAGCGTCGCTTGGGAAAGCTATCCACCGCAACCGCCGCCGCCATACCCTCACGAATTTTGCCTAGATCCGGCTCTGAGACATAGGCGCGCACCCATTTTGGGTCGGTGATCGCCAGCGAGAACACCGGCTTCTGTGGAGACGCCATGTCGCCGGGCTCCAATACACGCGTGCGCACGACCGCATCGATTGGCGCCAGAAGCTCAGCGTCCACCAATTGTTGCCGCAGCAAAGCCAGCTGCGCCTCGTTGGCCCGCAGCCGCGCCTCGGCCTCGGCAATATCTTCTTTGCGCGGCCCGATGACGGCCAGCTCCAGCGCCCGCTCGTTGACAGTAAGTTTTGCATCAGCCACTTGCAAAGCGGCCTTGGCGCTATCGACATCCTGCTGCCGCACTGCCCGTCCGGCAGACATTTCGGCTGCGCTCTTGATGCGTTCGTACTGCTGGCGTGTGTTAACGGCATCAGCCTTGGCCGACTCCACGTTGGCCCGCGCCTGGGCGATTTCTTCGGGACGGCTGCCGCTCCGGAGCCTCTGTACGACTTGCCGTTGGGCAGCTGCTTGAGCCTCAGCTTGGGCCACCTGCGGTTCCAAGCGTCGCGTGTCCAGCCGGGCCACGAGCTGGCCTTTGCGCACGCGATCGCCTTCCTGCACCAGCACGTCGGCAATCCGCTCGCTGTTATTGAATGAAAGCTGTACCTGCCGCAGGTCGACATTCCCATAGGCGACAAGCTCGCCCGGGACGCTCTCGCGTCGATTCAGCCACCAAGCCAGGACAGCCACCAGGCCCGCCACTACGACCACCGCCACAACCCACACCGTGCGCTTCACCCGTCACCTCTCCCGCCTCGCGCCCTGTCCCCTTGCTCCTTATCTTTGTCTCGTTCTCTCTTCCTCTCCCTGTCTCCTTGTCTCCCGGTCTCCCTGCCCGATCCCTGTCTCCTGATCTCCTTCTCTTCCTGTCTGTCTCTCAACCTGCCCGTCTCAGTCAGCAAGCCCTCGAGAAAAACAGTAATAATAGCTAAGAACCCGGTCTTTGGAGTAAGGCCAAGCTCCGCCATCTTCGGCGGATTCATGATCGCTTCGGTTGCGCCGAGAAGAATCTCGATCATCAATCGGGTTGAAATGTCTTTTCGAAAAATCCCTGCTCTTCGTCCTTCGTCAAGAATTTTGCCGAAATAACTTTGAATCACGTCCCGGCGCCGGCTTTGCACCAGCTGGAACATTTCCGGCGCCTCCCGCCGAATATCGCGCACAAAGGGCGGCTGGATTTCTTCCGCGTGATGCTGCACGCAGGCAAGCAATTGATGCAACGACTCAAGCACATCAGTTGACGAACCGGACGCTATGCGATCCAGGTCCAGTTCCACGCTGCGGAATTTATCCAGGAGAACAACTCGCAGAAGAGCCTCTTTGCTTGGAAAAGACGCGTACAGCGTCTTCTTGCTCATGCCCAGCTCTTCCGCCAGATCATCCATCGTGACGCTGCGGAAACCGTGCGCAAAAAAATGTCGCCGCGCCGCCGAGACAATTCTGTGAGCAGCCGGGTTTGTCCACGAGGGTTCTGGGGCGGAGCGTTTCTTTTGTTTCGACAGTTGAGGAAGCATATACTTAAGAAACTAATAGAGTATTATCAGTTTCCTATGATGAGGGCAAACATCGAAGGGTTCCAGCCAACGGACCTTTTCAGCCCTCGACTTCGCGGGATCTCAGTCCAGTGAGGGCAGACGCGACGGCATCGTGACCTTCTCCACCGGCACACCGCTTGGCGCGGCCGTGCGCTCCGAGCGGAAGAAGGAGGTCCGGTCTAAGACCTTTTCCTGGAACTGCTCGAGATAGAGATAAATCACCGGGGTTATGAAAAGCGTAATAAACTGCGAGACCACCAGCCCTCCGACGATGACTAAGCCCAGCGGTTGGCGCGAGGCGCCGTCGGCGCCGAACCCGAGCGCGATCGGTAGGGCGCCAAAAACCGCAGCGAGGGTCGTCATCAGGATCGGCCGGAAGCGGTCCATGCTGGCATCGTGAATCGCCTTTTCCGCAGATTCGCCGGCAGCCACCCGGTGAAGGGCGAAATCGACGATCATGATGCCGTTCTTTTTGACGATGCCCATCAGCATGAACATCCCGACAAAGGCGTACAGCGATGCCTCTTGGCCGAATAAGTACAAGGTCAGCAATCCTCCTACCAGAGCCGTGGGCAAAGTCGAGAGGACGGTTAGAGGATGGAGATAGCTTTCGTAGAGAACCGCCAGGATCACGTACATGACGAAGATGGCCAAGAACATCAGAATGGTCAAATCTCGAACCGTATTGCTGAACGTCAGCGCCTCGCCCTGCAGGCTGGCACGAACCGAGGGCGGGACGACCTCCGCGGCGGTCTTCGTGATGAAGTCGGTGGCTTCACCGATGGGCACGCCGGGTTTGAGATTGAAAAAAAGGGTGACGCTGGTGAACTGGTTTAAGTGATTCACCGCCTGGGGTCCAAGCGACGTGTTCCAGGTGACCAGAGCATTCAGCGGCACCAGGTGTTTTCCGTCGTCCGATTTGATGTACAGAAGCGAAAGATCTCCAGGCTGGGAGCGCGCCGAACTCTCCGCTTCCAGGATGACTTGATACTGATCTTCAGGTTTCTTAATCAAGTAGAGATAATTCTGCGAATAGGCGTTTCTGAGCAAGGTGAGTATGCGCGTCTCCGATACGCCGTACATCTTGGCCTGGTCGCGCCGGATCTCGATATCGAGATTAGGCGTGTTATTGAAGTAATCGGAGGAGAGGGTCAAAAACCCCGGGTAAGGCCTCAGCCTCTCCATGAGCCTTGTGGCAACATCGTACACCTGGTTTTGATTCACCCCTGACACGGTGTAAGCGTATTGACCCTGGTTTTGATTCGTCGCCCCCGTGCTGATCTCGAGAACCGGCCGCGCACGCATAAATGGCATCACACCCGGAATATTGCTGAGCTTGCCCATTAAACCGCCTGCCACATCTTGAATGGGCGCGCGGGTGTCGGGCGACTTGAGAAAGGCGAGGAGCAGTCCCTGGTTCGACGACAGAAACGCGTTGTTGCCTGTCATCGTGAAGGTTGCTGCTACGGCGGGATCCTGCCGAATCAACTCATCAGCGCGGTCCTGGAGATCGCGCATTTCCTTAGGCGATGAGCCTTCGCGACCGATCATGACGCCCCAGACAAAGCTACTATCGCCCACGGGCAAAAACGCTTTGGGAACCACCATGAAAAGCCAGACCGTGCCCGCCAGACAAACGACCCAGATCAACGCCGACACCCAGCGAAAGCGGAGGAACCACCAGAGCAATCTGCCATAAGCGCCGAGAACACGCTGCTCTATGCCGCCGATCATCCGTTCCATCCAGGTTTTTTTTGTGCCTTCGCCGCGCTCCTTGAGCAGCCTGGCGCACATGAGCGGTGTGAGCGTCAGCGACACCAATCCGGATGCGATGATCGCGATAACGATCGTGATCGCAAACTCACGAAAGATGCGGCCCACCAAGCCGGACATGAATACCAAAGGGATGAAGACCGCCGCGAGAGAAATAGTCATGGACACAATCGTGAAGCTGATCTCCTTGGCGCTGCTGATGGTCGCCTCCAGCGCTTTCTCGCCGCGCTCCATCCGGCGCACCGTGTTCTCAAGAAACACGATGGCGTCGTCCACCAGGAAGCCGATGGCCAGAGTAAGTGCCATCAGCGAAAGGTTGTCCAGGCTGTATCCCAACATCGCCATCGCTATGAACGTGATCAGCAGAGAACAGCGGCAAAGCCATCGCCGGAATTAAGGTATCCTTCGCCCGGCCGAGAAAAATGAAAATCACCAACACCACGAGCACAAAGGCGATGGCGAGGGTCAGCTGCACGTCGATTACGGAGTGAATGATAGTCTGCGAACGGTCATAGATCGGCGTGACCCGAACCGACCCGGGCAGCTCTGTGCTGATCATCGGCAGCAGGTCTCTGACGCTCTGAGCAACTTCCACGGCGTTGGCGCCGGCCTGGCGGATTGACCGCGACGACGACGGTGGCCAATGGCGGCGGATAGCCGCGCACCCAGAACCGCATGTTGATCCGCTCATCCTGAACCGAATTGACCACCTTAGCGACATCCCGCAGATAAACCGGCGAGCCGTTCTTGGTGCTGACGATAAGATTGCTGTAGTCTTGGGCATCGTCCAATTGGCCCTGTGGCCGAAGCAGCAAGGTGCCCGCCGAGTCGTCGAACTGTCCCGCACCCACCGTGCTCGTGCCGTTCTTGATCGCCGCGGCCAAATCATCGACGGAGATGCCGCGAGCCCACATGGCGGAAGGATCGGCCTTGATCCGGATCGCCGATTTTGCGCCGAATACGCCGACACTGGCTCACGCCGCGCAGAATGCTGATGCGCTGGCCCGACCTGCGTACTGCCGTAATCATAAAGCTGCCCGGGGGTCACCGAGTCGCTGGTCAGCGCGACGTACATGATCGGCTGGTCGTTGGGATTGGTCTTGGAAAAGGTCGGCGGCGACGGCAGGTCGACAGGTAGACTACCGGTCGCTCGCGAGATCGCCGTCTGCACGTCCGTCGCAGCCGCGTCGATACTCTTGTCGAGCGCGAACTGCAAGGTCATGCTTGCGTTTCCCTGGCTGCTTTTGGAGGTGATCAGCTCAAGGCCGTTGATCTGCATGAACTGCCGCTCCAGCGGCGTGGCGATGGCGTTGGCCACCGTATCAGGACTGGCGCCGGGATAACTCACTTGGACTTGGATGACGGGATAGTCCACCGCGGGCAGGTCGTTTACCGGCAGCCGCAAATAGCTGAGGATGCCGAATAGCACGACCGAGACGGTCAAGACCGTCGTCATGACCGGCCGGCGTATGAAGGGCTCGGAGAAATTCATGACTTGGTTTCCGCGTTTGCCGGAGCGGGCGTATTCTCGACCTTGCTCGGCTCGGCGATGCGGACTTTGCCGCCCGGAGTGACGCCGAGCTGACCTGTGGCCACCACCCGCTCGCCCGAGTTAATGCCCTTGTTGATGACCACGAGGTCTCCCTGGCGTTGACCCACGGTAACGGGCCGTAACTCGGCGGTCGAGTCTTGTTTGACAACGTAGACGAAGGAACCTTTAGCCGACATCTGTGGCGCTTCGGCAGAGATCAATACCGCATTCTGCTGCATGCCGAGAATCAGCCGGATGTTAGCGAATCGGCCCGGCCAGAAGCGGCGATCGTCATTGGCGATCGTGGCGCGAAGTTTGACTGTTCCGGTTCCGTCCTGCACGGAGTTGTCAAGAAACGTAAGCTTGCCGTCGCGGGGCTTTTCAGATTCGTCCGACAGGCGCACGGCGGCTTTCAAGGTGCCCCGCGCCATGTTGCGTTGCACCATTGTTAGATCGTTCTCAGTGATGGTGAAATCGGCATAAATCGGGTCCAAGCGTTGGATAACCAACAAGGAACCGCTGTTGGCAGTCACCACGTTACCGAGGTCGACGAGCCGTTGCCCGGCCCGGCCATTGATGGGTGAGCGAATCGTGCAGTAGTCGAGGTTAAGACGGGCGCTATCCAGCGCCGCCTGGTTTTGCTTGAGTTGGGCCTCGGCCACCGCAACGGCGTTTTTCTTGGCGTCGTAATCCTGCCGCGAAACCGCTCTCTGATCGGTGACACTTACCACCCGATCAAAATTGATCTTGGCTAGCTCAAGCGCAGCTTTCGCCTGACCGAGATTGGCCTCCGCCAGATTAAGCTGAGCCTGATAGGGCCGCGGGTCAATGGTGAAGAGCACCTGTCCGACCTTAACGTCGGCACCATCAACGAAATGAATTTGAGTAATCCGTCCGGAGACCTGCGGCTGGATAGAGACCACTTCCCGGGCAACGAACTTACCGATGGCATCAATATAATTGGGAACGTCTTGGGTGACCGCCGTGGTAACAGTCACCGGCGCGGGCGGCCGTTCGAAGGACGGCGCCGCTTTCTTCTCACAGGCGGCGAGGAAGGCCAAGCCACCCAAAACCATAACTGTCCGGGCGGAAATAGCAAACCATCTCCGCGGAGTCTGTAAACCGCGTAACTTCACTCTTACGCCACGAGACGTTGGGGTAGATCCCCAAAACCCCGCTGTTTCTTTCGCTTTCCACCGACGGCCCGCTCCTGCCACTGCCTGAGTCCGCGCCGGATGTAACCGGGATCCAAGACCGAGCAAGGCACAGACCGAAACGAACGAGAAGATCCCATTCGATTCATCGCCAAAAAGCCACGCTTCAGCCTCTTCGAACAACATCTGCTTTTTTTTATTTCGAGGCAAGATATTGTCCTGAAAACAGCGGATGCCATCTTCCAAGACTGCCAGCAGAAGCGCCTTCTCGGGCTCCAAGGGCGTTTTTCTGCGAAAATTATCGATGTATTGCTCGGCTAGCAGCACGTCCGGTTGAAAAAGAGACGAGATTCTTTCGTCGCCGCCGGGGCTTGCCTGCGCCGGGGTATTTTCCACACGCTTCTTTTCGAATTTCATTCTCTGTCTCCTTACACCACCAGTTAGTGGGTCTTCACTAACTATCACCAGCTAAAAACTACTGGGTCAGCAATGACAGCGCCTTGGGATTGTAATACCGTTTAATCGCTTGTTCCTTCAGGCCCACGCCCAACAGCGCAAACCACACCGTCTGCTCAACCAAGGCTTGTTTCGAAACTTTATAATCCACCGCCGGCTGTTCGGGATGGAGATGGAGCATCAAAGCAAAAGCGATGTGATGCACCAACCAAGCTCTGAGATCAGGCCGCAAAGGAATTTCATGCATCTCTCCAGCCTTGGCGGCGGCTTTCAGAGCAGGCCTCGAACTTGGCGAGCCATGCGGGAGCAAACTTTTTATGCGTTAGTCGTATGAAAGCGCCGTCGTCCAGGAGGCTGCGCACGCTCAAGCGGTCCATGACCTTCTGGTTAAGGTCCCCGGCCCATCCCTGAACGAAACGGGTGACGACGAAATGGACCATGAAAACCAGGGTCGACGTGGACGGGTCCAAGGTCAAGATTCGCTTGAATTCCGCGAAGGTCGGGCCTTTGACGCAGGCATCGAGCATCGCCGCATAGAGCGACTCTTTGCTGGGAAAGTGCTTGTAAAGTAAGGCCTCCGAGACTCCTGCGGCTTTGGCCAGCTCCCGTGTAGTCGTTCCGTCGAACCCTTTGTCGGCAAAAACCCCGCGAACGGCATCGGCAATGGCCTGCCGCCGCTCCTCCGCAGAAAGTCGTCCGTTCTGACTCATCATCGGTTAGTTAGCAATTACTTACTTACTTGTCAAGTGTTTTTTGGAGAAAGCTTTCTTACGGGTTCCAATCGTTCAAGCCGTTCCAGTAGTTCAAATCGTCCACGGACCCGCGACAAATCGCGTCCGTTTCGTCATCCCGTGCAAACGGAAATCCAGATTCGTCGGTTTAAGGGGTCGTGATACCGATCTTTCAGCCGCCATGAAGCCTTGGACATTCACTTTCTCATCGCGATTAACGGCTTGATCGATTTGAACGGCTGGAACGGTTGGAACGATTGGAACAGCTTCCGAAGGAAGCTATTCCATCTCCCGCACGAGGCGAAATCCGATGCTGGCGCTCCGGGTGCCCGGATCGCCTCTGCCCCGGAACGATGAACGCAATCCCTTCGCTCCGTAGTTCCACGCTCCGCCGCGGAAGACGCGCAGATAGCAGTTTCCACCACCTTCCTTCTTCCAAGCCGATCCGTCCGTTGGCGCACCTTTATAATCGTCATGGTCGCAATCCTCGACCCACTCCCACACATTGCCGGTAGTGTCGTAAAGTCCGAAAGGATTAGGTTGGAATGACCCCACTGGCGCAGTCACTTTGTTGTCCCACTGGCTACCGCAGCCAACACAGTTCGCCATACCGGATTTCATTTGGTTACCCCACCAAAACGTGGTTTCCTCACCTCCGCGCGCGGCATATTCCCACTCTGCTTCGGTGGGCAAACGATAGCGCTTCCCCGTCTGGGTCGACAACCACTTGCCATATTCCACAGCGTCTTCCCACGAGAAGTTGATGACCGGCTGTCGGCCACGACCCCCACCCCCATCATTCGGAAGTTGTCTCCCTGTGGCCTGGGCAAATTTATCGTACTCTTCGAAAGTCACTTCGTACCGGCCAATGGCAAGAGGCTTCAGTATGTTGACCAGGCGAACCGGCTGGGCAGATTTATCGCGGCCATCTTGAACATCTCCCATCCGAAACGATCCCGCCGCAATCATGATCAACTCAGGTCCCGCCCCTCCACTCTTCAGGGGGTCGCGAAGCACCTTCGTATTGGCAGCAGATCCGATGGCGCTTTGAGAGTTTTCAGGAGTCCAGCTTTGGGTTGAGGAGTCTTTCTCTGCCCCAGATCTGTTTGCCGAGGACTCGGTTGCTTGGTCTAACCACTTTGCCCGAGGCGGGGACGACTGCCCCACCAACTCTTCACTTGACCTGTGGAGAACAAACCAGATGACGGCAACTAAAATGACAATAACCGCGGCACCGCCGGCATAAACCAATCGTCTGTCTTGGAATGCGATAGATTCAGCTCGCGCCGCCGGTTCTTCTATCCGCTCTTGGGCCAGCGGACGCGCGCGATTGCCCTTGTTCTTCGATTTGCTTTTGTTTTTCTTCGCCAATTTTCCGCCTAGCCTCTGCGTCAGGAGCGTTGACTAGCTCACTGCGTACTTTGCGTTCTCTGCGGCTAATGTTCCTGTTTCCAGTTTACCGCGTGACGCCTTCGCGCAGCACCTCGTCGAGCAAGGCTTCGTCGATGAACTGAGCGGCACTGATCGGCTTATCCACTTTCTGCGACGCGCGGGCGAAATCGATCAAGAGCTGATAACCATCCACGCGATTTTTGCCATCCGGGCTAAGTAACTCTAACAGCTGTTTGTAAGCAAGCGTGGCAACTTCTTGATCCATGCCGAACTCGCGGACGATCATTTGGGTTGTCTCGGTACGATTCTCACGGATGTAATTCATTGCGCGCAGGGAGGCGCGCATGAATCGTTTCATCATAGCGGGCCGTTTTTTGATCTGATCGGCATGCGCGACCAGCCCCGTGCCGGAAACGTTGACGTAATCGCGGGTGACCGCGATCTTGGTGAAACCCTCTTTTTCTGCGCGCAGACTATGCGGCGCGCTCAGCATCGATGCCGCGATGGTACCAGACTTCAAGGCTGCGTAGCGCTCCGGCGTCCCTCCCATGTTTAGAACGACAACGTCTTTATCAGGCTGAAGTCCGCCCTGGATCAGAATCTGTCGCAGCAGGGTATCCACGAGTCCGCCGGGATTGAGTGATCCGATCGGTTGTCCTTTGAGCTGTGCCAAGCTGCGGTACTTAGGTTGCGCGTAAAGACCTTGATCGACGTAGGCATTAAGGCTCATGATCACGCGCAGCGGCGCGCCGGCGACAAAGGCGGTTACCGCGGTGGTGCTGCCCGTGCCGAAATCGGCGTCGCCGGTCAACAACGCTTTGATGTCGATCCCACCGCGCATGTAGACGGCGCTGACATTCAGCGCTTCCTTCTGAAAGAAACCTTTCTGTTTCGCAGTCTCTAAAATCGGAAAGTTGGTGATGGATTTGCTCGGATAACTGACAACGACTTTTTCCGGGGACGCCTGTCCTCGCGCCTGAGGTGCGGCACCGAGCGTGGAAATGAATATTGCGAACACGATGTAGCCGAGATACGTCATCTCATGCACCACCTTGAACATTGAAGTTCTGTACGTCTTGAACTTTTTGAACGGCTTGAACGATTTGAACCATCCCAAGCCGTCGTCTCCTCAACCCTGCCACAAACTGCGCACCCGCGACAATATCTCCCTAGTGATTTTCGGCTGAAGTGCCGTGAGCCGCTCATCGACCTCTGCACGCACCGAGTCTTCGCATCGCCTTCGGCCATCCTCGGCCAAGCGCTGAAAACGCGACTCCCAAAGGGCGGTCCGAACAACGACAGCCGGTAGATCGATCGCTTCAACCGCATCCACGACCCTCTCCTTCCCCAGCCACCACGCGCTGGCGGCGACCACGGCGCCGGCGATGAGGCCGATCACGAATCCCACGGGCCCGGTGGTGTGCAGTAAGGTGGCCACGATGGCCACTCCCAGGTACTTGCCGAGCCCGCCGCTAACGGTGGCAATGGCAAGGGCGATCGAGGTTCCTACCGACAGGCCGATGGCTCCGGTAAATTGTTGAGAGATGCCCATATCCGTACTTCTGCCGGTGGCTATTTTGATACCGCCAAGTACCGCTTGCGGTTCTTTGAGAACGATGAAATCCGTCCCTAAGCTTTTCAGAATCTCGCCGACGCGCCGCGACAAAGTAGTCTGAAACTCGGACAAGCCAGTTTCCGCGACATAAGACTCGATTTGCGATACAAATCCTTCCGAGAGCGATTGTATCTCGGCCTTTAGTTCTGAGACTTTGCCGCCCTCTTGTCTGAATTGCTGCAATCGCGGCACGATCCGCTCATCGTAGAGCTTCTGACCAACAAAAGCCGCGATGTCCTCAGCCAGCTGTTTTGTCCCCTCAGCGACTTCCTTTTCAATCAATGCGCGCACGGGAGCTTCGATAACCTCGCCGTAATAGAGGTCCAACCTCAGGCCGATATCGTTACGCCGCCGCTGAATGTTTCTCCATTGCCAGGCGGCCAATGCCCCCCGCGGGATCACGATTATCAGCATTACCGTAATAGCGAATAAATGAATCCACGGAGCCGCTTTGTCGCCCTGAGATGAAAGCAGGCGGGTAACATCGATCTCGCTTGCCAGTCCAAGACCAAGCAGGTCGGATACCAAGAGACTTGGACCAAAGATAAAATGGACGAAGGCGATGACGGACGGTTCGCCCGTAATGAACGTGCTGCTCCAGATCGCATGATAGCCTTGAAAGAGTCCCTGGAAATACATGCCCGCCACTGCACCGGTGGCCAGAAATAACGCCCCCAAATGAAGCATGACTTCCCAACGCGAAACCACCAACGGAGCGGCAACGGCGTACCAGTTGACACTGAAGCGGGTGACAACGTCCGCTAGTTTCTTTTTTTCACCCACATTCATGGCGACCCGATGAAAAAAATGCCAGAGCCCCGGCATCAGAAACTGCGCCAGGTGAGAAACACTGAGCTTGGCTTCCGAACCTCCTTGTCCGGGGTTTTTTGTTGGCTGTTTAGCGCCAGCACGATCAGCGGATGGCGAAGAAACCCGGTCCTCTTTTTGCGGCTTCGCCAAGAACACCAGGAAAAGCACAAGATAGACACACAGGTTCCATGCGACCAGCAACAGCACCGGGTTGCGCACAACGTGGATTTTCTCCGCCGGCCCAAGCAAATTTGTTACAAAGCCCAAAACCAGAGCGATCAAGCACAGGGGCAGAGTTAGCGGCGTCGGCAACCTTGCCAGATGAATAACCGATTGATAGCCAGACGAAAGATGGTCAAACAAAAACTGCGCCCGAGCCTTGACCCAGCTCAGGCCAGGAGCGAAGCTTCTTGCGGCGGAGAACGCGTCCATCAGCAACGAATCCGAAAAGAAGGTCCGGTCGCACTCCTCGACGGAACGAATCAGGATGATCTTCGCCGCTGCATCTTCTGTCAAAGCCATAGTAGATCGGCCGGGCGGGAACGTTCACCACGGGCGATTGTGAAGTCAACGGGCATGTCTAAGAATGCCGGCTTCTATCGCGGTGCTATCCTCCAAAAACACAGACTCAACGAGCTCGCTTGTAGATATGCGCGAATTTGCCTCACGGTCGCAGCAAATCCTTCCAGCGCTCCTTGCATGCCACTGCGATGCGCAGTCTTTCCAGATGTTGTTCCATTTGCTTCGCACCCTGTTTCACGGGATGCTTTGCGAAGAAATCTCGGACATCGGCTTCAAGCTCGGGAGTGACCAGGCCGATGATGCCTTCGCACATACGGGGAATTGAGTTGTCAGGGTAGCGGCGGAGCATTTCTTCCCAATGCGCTTTCATGAAAGACCACGCCTTTTCTCTTGCGTCCTTGTTTAGGAGAATGCCGCGCATGAGATAGGGCGCATTTTGCGTGCGCACCTCGCCGATTATCGTCATCTGCAACGTGCGATCGATCAGCTCCGGACGGCGGAATGAGCCCAACGCGAAAAGATAGCGCGTTTCTTCCTGGGGAGTTTGGGCGGTTTTGAATTTCGCGTAAAACTTCTCATAGTCCGCGACGGTCCCGGTATGAGCGACAATCGATACCAAAGCCGGGATCAAATTGCGCTCGACGGAGGCAGGGTCCTTTTCGTATTGAGCATACAGTTCCCGCGCCCGCTGCTGGCAGGGCTTGTCTTCTCCCACCGTCCCGAGGATATTGATCAATTCGCCCCGCAGCTGTCGCTCGAGCTCCGTCTCCCCTTCTCGAGGGGACCACGTTAAGCGCTGAAGCGCCGGATTGAAAACAGCTCGGATCCGCTCTTGAAATAGCCGCTCCTGTACGTCATCCAGAATGCGGTGCAGATGATGACTAGAGATGATCACCGTCGTCCAGACATTAAGATCGGTCTCATCACGGAGCAGATCGATCAAGTCCAGGTAGTCTGTCAACGACGCGAGGCCGGCCAAGGTCGTTGCCCAGGTGTCGTTCACCAGATTGAAGCGCTCCACCGGCAAGAGATTGGATTGCAGCTCTCGCTTCACGGCCGCCATCAATTCCGAATTGTAGCGCACACGATAGAACCCGTGGCCCCCGGCATTTGCCACAACCCAATCTAAGTCTTCGGGCAACTGGATGTGCAGCTCCTGATCGGTCAAAAGAACGGTCTGATTAACCGTCCCCTGCTTCGTGCCGATGCGTAGAAAAATCGGCACATGAAATTTACGATCGGGAACATCACCGTCCTGTAAATAGCGAAATAGCCGCTGCGACAGAATGAGCCCGTGGCCGTCCTTTTCGACGCTAAGGAGCGGATAGCCCGGCTGAAAAATCCATGAATCCATGAGCGCTCGCGCCGGCTGATGGGTAGACTCTTCCAGGGCGTCCCATAAATCGGTCGTCTCGGCATTGGCATACGCGTGGCGGCGCAGGTAGAGCCGGATGCCGTCGCGAAACGAGTCGTTGCCAAGATATTGCTCAAGCATGCGCAACACCGATGCCCCTTTTTCATAAGTAAGAACATCGAACATGCCCGCGGCTTCTTCCGGCCTCTCCACGGGAAACTCGATGGGCCGCGTACTCTTCAAGCCATCGACCTGCATCGCCGCCGCGCGGGACACGGTAAAACTGTCCCAGCGCCGCCACTCGGGCTTCCAGGCGTCCACCGCGAGCATCTCCATGAAGGTGGCGAAGGCTTCGTTCAGCCACAGCCCGTTCCACCACTTCATGGTTACCAGATCGCCGAACCACATGTGGGCGTTCTCATGCGAAACCACGTCCGCGACCCGTTCCAGCTCGCTGCGGGTCGCCTTCTCCTCGTCGACGAGCAGAGCCGTCTCCCGGAAAGTAATCGCGCCGAGATTTTCCATGGCGCCGGACGCAAAATCGGGGATGGCAATCAGATCCAATTTGTCACCGGGATAAGGAATATCGTAGTAGCGGCTGAAGAAGGAAAGCGAAAAGCTGCCGACCTGCAGGCCAAATGTCCCTAGATGGCCTTTTCCGGGCACGGCCCAGACGCGCAAGGGAGCGCTGCCCACCATAACCGGCTCTGTTCCCTCGAACTCGCCGACGATGAACGCGACCAGGTAAGTCGACATCTTGATACTGTCGGCGAAGACAACTTCCTTTTTTCCGGTTCCCGGCAAAGGAGTCAGACGTATTGGCCGCGTGTTCGAAATCGCCGTCAATTTTTCATCCACCACCAATGTCACCTGGAAAACCGCTTTAAACGCCGGCTCATCCCAACAAGGGAAAGCTCGCCGCGCGTCCGTTGATTCGAACTGCGTTGAAGCCAGCGTTTTTTCCAGCCCGTTCGGGTCTTTGTAGGTGCTGCGATAAAAACCGTGGAGCTTGTCGTTCAAGATACCCGAGAAGGTAATCTGCAATTCCCAACGCCCGGGATTTAGGGTATCGGGGAAGTTAAAAATAGCTTGCTCGTTCTCGCTGTCCAGAGACACATTTGCCGCAGTCAGCTTACCGCCCGGGCCCCTTGATGGAAACCGCTTGGAAATCAAGTTCAGCAGCATTGACAATGACTTGTTGGACCGGCTCGAGCACCTGGACAACAATTCGTTCTTCCCCGGTAAACTTGGCTGCGGAAAGGTCGGGAGCGAGTTTGATCTCGTAACGCTCGGGGACGACGTTAGTGGGTAGCCTGTAAGGTTTTCGATCTGGCATTGGAACTCCTAAAGGGATTTCTGTCGAAAACTATAGAAAGCCACGAGCCTGGAGGCAATAGAGCGACCTACAGAAATAACAGTTCAAAACGTTCCAGCCGTTCCAATCGTTCAAGTCGTAAGAAGGTTCAATGTCCTGGGTTCAACGTTTCAACTCGTGTCGGACCTTGAACATTGAACTTTGAACGTTGAACTCAAGTGCAGGTATTATCGCCGCCCCGCGGGCCGCGCAAAACGTCGTCGAGCAAGGATGCCGGCGCCGCAGTTGGTTTGCCCTTGGCATTGACAAAGATTCCCAGGGAATAGTCCCGGGCCAGGAGTGTTTTCTTTCGCGCTTCGTAGATTTCATGAATCCATGCGCCGCGTACTTTGCCGACTTCGCAAATCCAGCTCACGATCTCGATCTCTTCGTTGGCGCGAGCAGGACCAAAATATTCGATCTCGTGGCCTCCCTGGAAAACCATCCACTCTCCCGCGCGCAGCTCCTCCAGCGGATGGCCGGCCAAGCGCATAGCGTTGTAGTAGGCCTGCTCGATCCAGTTGAAAAAGACCGTGTGGTGCGCCCGCCCGAGGGGATCGAGCTCGTAGCTTTGCACCTGACGCCGGTAACCATACCGGTAACAATCCTCCACCGTGCGTGACTTGTAACCGCGAATTCCGAGGTCCTCTTTTTCACCACCCGGAGAGAGGGCGATCTTGACTTCCTGCGGCAGACGAATCGGACGCCCGCTTTTCGAGTCTATGTATACCCACAGCGCCCGACCGCGCGCGACCCGCGCTCCGTCTATGGTACGCGTGACATCGTATTCACGGACGCAGGTGGATCGTCCGCACTCGGATATCCAGGTCCTCACCTCAAGCTCGTCGCCGTAACGAACCTGCAAATAATAGCGAATCTCCAAGCGGCGAATCACCCAAGCGACGCCGCGTTCTTCATACCATTGAAGCGGATAGCCGGCGTCCCCCGAAGCCTGAATGGCGGCTTCCTGCATGTATTTAACACAGACCGCGTTGTTGAGATGTCCGAAGGAGTCCAACTCGTCATGACGAACACGGAAACGGTAGGAAAAATCGCGGGCCATCGACAACTCGTTGCTGTTCATTCCAAAACAACCATCACGCTTCCGCCCGGAGGGTTTCCAGCGCTGGGCGGCGGAAGATCCCCCAACAGCCCAAGGCGCCGGCGGCAACCGTAAGAACGGTGACCAGCATCGGCACCGAAAGGACCGCGCCGACGGAAACGGCCGCCGCCGTTTTGAAAAAATAAAAGCTCAGCGCCCAACTCGCCACACTGGAAAGCAGCGCGCCGGTCAAGGCGGAAATCAATCCCAAAAATAAATACTCTGCGATCACGCTGATAATAATCTGCGACCGTGGGGCTCCCAGAGTTCTGAGGAGAATGCTTTCCTTAACACGCTGTGAGCGGCTGCTCAGGACGGCACTGGCAAGCACGGCACAGCCCGTCAGGATCGTAAAAAGGGCAACGACCCGAATCGCATCGGAAACTCTGTCAAGAATCGCATCGAGAGTATTGAGGACTAGGGTCAGATCGATGACGGAGACGTTCGGAAAACGCTCCACCACAGCGCGTTGAAGACTCGCGGAGGAGGCGGCGGACTCGGCACGCGCCACCACGGCGTAGAACTGCGGAGCATTCTCCAACACCCCCTCCGGGAAAACCACGAAGAAGTTAGGTTGCACGCGCTGCCAATCGACTTGTCGCAAGCTAGCGACCTTAGTCCGCAGGGAAATCCCCTGGATCTCGAATTCCAATGAATCGCCGATGCCGACGCGCAGTGTCTCGGCGATGCCCTTCTCGAGCGATACCGGTATCGGTTGAGAGTCGCCGCCAACCTTCCCCTGCCAACTTCCCTCGATGATCTGTTCGGTGCCGGTGAGTCGACTTCGGTAGGTCGAACGATATTCCCGGCGCAGCGCCCAGGATGGAATTCTTGAACTGCGGTCGGCGCGGATTTCTTCGACACGTTTGTCTTTGACCGCGGACAGGCGCATGGTCACCACCGGCACCTGATCATAGAGGCTGAGATTAAAAGATCGGACCAGCTCCGCGATGCCACGTCGCTGCTCGTCCTGGACGTCGAAGAGCACCAGATTCGGTTCCCCCTTGCCGCTTCGTTGCATGACCTGGCTCATCAATGCGCTCCGCGCATTGTAAAGCGTGACGAGTAGAAAGGTCCCCAAACCGATGGCAAGCATGACCGCGGTGGTCTGGTTATTGGGGCGGTGGAGATTCGCCAATCCCTGACGCCAGGGAAAGGACAAAAATCCCGGGGCTAACTTGCTCATTAGCAGCGCCACACCGCGGGCTACAGCCACTAGAAGTCCGAACACAAACAACACTCCCAGCGTGAACCATAGACCAAAGAACCAGCTCGCGGCGGTGGACACGGCGAAAGCGGCAACCGCGGCTAGGATCGCAAAGAAAACCAACCAGAGCAGCGGGTCCCTGTAGCGTCGACCTCCTTCATAGGAGGAACGAAGGGCAAGCAACGGCGAGATCTTCCGGAGAGGCAATAAGGGAATAAGAGAAAAAAGTAGCGCCGTGCCCAGACCGACGAGCAAACCGACAACGATCCCAGCGGGCGCAATGACCATGACGGCATTCACGGGAAGAAAATCCTTGAGCGCCACGGGAAGCAGAAAACTCAAGGAGGCGCCCAGAACAGCTCCAACAATCGAGCCCCCCAGGGTTAGCATCAGCACTTGGAGCAAATAGACCATTATGGTTTCAGTCGGGTTGGCTCCAATGCAGCGCAGCATTGCCACCGAAGGGGTTTTTTCTTTGGCGTAAACGTGAACGCCGCTGCCGACACCCACTCCGGCAAGCAATACGGCAACGAAGACCGCTAGCCTCAGATAGCGGGAAAGATTTTCTATGGCCACAGAGATGGCGGCCGTACGCCGGCTCACCGTGTCGGCCTGCAGCTGCAGGCGCTGCAGCTCGGGCGAGATGCGCTGCACGAGCTGATCCGCGTCTACGTGGGGATCCAATTTGAAATAAACCCGGTAGCGCACCAGACTCCCTCTCTGGATCAGTTGGGTGCGGTCTAAATAAGCCATAGGAATGTACACCCGCGGGCTGATCAGCGAGAACGCCAAAGTCTCTCCGGGAATTTTGCGCAGCTTCCCAGAGATACGGAATTCATGATCGCCGAGCTTCAGGCGATCTCCCACCCTGGCGTTAAATTGCAGCATAACGTTTTCGTCCACCAACGCATTCGGACCGTCTTGAAACTGTTGAACTGCTGATGCAGGTTCCGTCTCTAACGCACCGTAATAAGGGAACTTCCCGCTAATGGCTCTAACCTGGACGAGACGGGAAGCGCCGCTGCCGGGAAAGTACGCCATGGAAGCAAAACCGATCTGACGCGATTGATCCCCGCCGAGTGAAGCAATCAGTGCCTCACCTTCTTGAGAGAAAGGTTCGCGGCTGTCGATGGCAAGGTCGGCGCCCAGCAGGCCTTTGGATTGTGTCCGAATGCTCGATTGCAGATTCTCGCGAAACGAGAAGGCTACAACGATGGACGCAACTCCCAAGATGACGCAGGACATCGAAAGCAGCAGCGGCTTTAAACCGCTCCGCGCGTCCCGCAGCGCCATGCGCCAAACCCATTTTTTCACAAGGCCTCCCATAAACGTTCAATCCGCGGAAGTATTTTTTCGCGCTCCGTGATCGCCCACTAGCCTGCCTGCTTTGAGGGTGAGGACACGGCCGGCCTGCCGGGTCAGATCCGCATCGTGGGTCACCAACATGAGAGTTGTGCCGGTTGTGTCATTGAGTTCAAAAATCAGCCGCACGATATCCTTGGCGGTTTCCGCATCGAGATTCCCGGTGGGCTCGTCGGCAAAGAGAATTTTAGGCTGGTTCATGAAAGCGCGCGCGATGGCGACCCGCTGCTGTTCTCCGCCGGAAAGCTGGATAGGATAATGACGCAGGCGGCCGCCGAGACCAACCCGTTGCAGGAGATCCGCGGCGCGGCTGCGTGCATGGTTTTCACCTCGAATCTCAGCCGGCACCATTACGTTTTCCAGAGCGGTCAGCGACGGCAGCAACTGAAAGCTCTGGAAGATGAAGCCGATGAAGCGGTTGCGGATTTGGGCGAGCTCCTTTTCGTTGGATCCATGGATGGCAACTCCATTGAAGACCACGGCCCCCTCACTTGGACGCTCCAGGCCCGCGCAGATGGCGATAAGAGTCGTCTTGCCGCTGCCCGAAGGGCCAACGATCGCGCAGGCGCTTCCCTCCTCGATGGCAAAGGACACATCGCTGAGAACGGCAAGAGTTTGATCTCCGCTCTTAAAAACCTTGCGCAAATGCTCTACGCTTAAGATCGTATTGTTAGTCATCTTCGGTGCTCAATGGGATTAGAGGCGGTAGGAAACGTCGCGAGACGACACGGGCGATTGCCAACACTAAATAACTTTAAGATTTTTATGACGGGTACACAACTCACCAGAAATTTGCAGATTATTTTCCTTGCGCTTTGCTTTGTGATAGTGCGGGGATTGTCCATGGCCGCACCGACGCCAGGGATCATTTTGTTTTTGGGAGATAGTATCACCGCAGGCTATGGACTCGATCTGGAGCAGGCCTTCCCTGCATTGATCCAGGAAAAAATCGACGCGAAAAGATGGAATTTCAAAGTCGTCAATGCCGGGCAGAGCGGCGACACCAGTGCCGGCGGGCTAAACCGGCTCGAGTGGCTGCTGAAAAACAGAGTCGATGTTTTGGTTCTCGAGCTCGGCGCCAACGACGGATTGCGCGGCTTGCCCGCCGAAACCACCAGAAAAAATCTTCAAGCGATCATTGACCGTACTAAAGGTAAGTATCCGGAAGCCAAAGTAATCGTGGCGGGCATGAAGGTGCCGCCGAACATGGGCGGTGACTATGGACGGAAGTTCGAAGCGGTCTTCGGTGATCTGGCAAAAAAGAACAAAGCCGTGCTCATCCCTTTTGTGTTGGAAGGAGTAGGCGGAAGCCGCGAGCTGAACCTCGCCGACGGCATCCACCCAACAGCCAAGGGGCACGAAATCGTCGCCGCTAATGTCTGGAAGGTCTTGGAGCCCGTCCTGCGATCGCTCGCCGCAACGTAAGTAAATCGTGAAAAGCCCCTATTCTTAGTAAGATTGGAGTGATTATGAAAGCTGTAGGTTATCGGCAATCGCTCCCCATCGCGGAAGCCGAATCACTGATCGACGTGGAGTTATCGGACCCGAAACCGTCAGGTCGCGATCTGCTGGTACATGTCAAAGCCGTGTCTGTCAATCCTGTGGACACGAAAGTGCGCATGCGACAGGCCCCGCAAGCCGGCGAAACCAACGTGCTCGGCTGGGACGCGGCGGGTGTTGTCGTGGCCAAGGGCTCGGAGGCGCATCTCTTCAAGCCCGGGGACGAAGTCTGGTACGCCGGTTCACTAGTCAGGCCCGGCACCAATGCCGAGCTTCACTTGGTGGACGAGCGCATCGTCGGCAAGAAACCCAAGTCCCTGGACTTCGCACAAGCAGCAGCCTTACCCTTGACTACTATCACCGCATGGGAGTTACTCTTCGACCGCTTTGGCGTCCTACCGGGGAAACGCGCCACGGACGAATCGTTGTTGATCATCGGCGCCGCGGGCGGTGTCGGCTCCATCCTCACCCAGCTCGCGCGTAGGCTTACCGCGATGACCGTAATCGGCACCGCGTCGCGCAAGGAAACGGCTGACTGGGTCCTCTCGCTCGGGGCGCAGCACGTCATCGACCACACCAAACCGCTGTCGGCGGAGTTGAAGCGGGTCGGTATTGCCGCGGTTACCCATGTCGCAAGCTTGACTCAAACCGATGCGCACTTTCCCGAAATCGTTGAATCGCTAGCACCCCAAGGCAAATTCGGCCTCATTGACGATCCTAAGCCAATCGATATCAATCAACTCAAGCGCAAGAGCATCTCGCTGCACTGGGAGCTGATGTTCACGCGCTCGCTCTTCGGCACTGCCGATATGATTGCGCAGCACCGGCTGCTTTCCGAGGTGGCCGAGCTTGTCGACGGCGGCGTGATTCGCACCACCTTCGGCGCGCACTTCGGCCGCATCAACGCTCAGAACTTGAAGCGTGCCCACGCGCTGATCGAGAGCGGCAAGGCCAAGGGCAAAATCGTGTTGGAGGGATTTTGAAGTTTTGCTCTGGCGAGCAGTTTTCTCCGACACAAATCTAAAGTATTACATGATTGGTATCCGGGTCATGAAACCGACGGCCTATGTCTGTCCGTATCGTTCGACTTAAAACACCGCGTGGTCCTGACGAAGGTTTGCGCATCGGCACGGTTCGCCGGCCGCCCCGCGGCGTGCTTAAGGCAGATTACGCGGCGCGTGATTACTTCGATGTCTGGTTGCCGGAGCTGGCTCCAAGCGCGCCGCTCGTGTCGTGGGCGCTATCCGAGCCGTTCACGCCACAACGCTGGGCCTTCTATCGGCGTCGCTATCGGCGAGAGATGCAGCAACCGGCCGCGCAACGTCTCATTGCATTACTGGCCGCGCTGTCGTCACAGGCGAATTTTTCCGTTGGCTGCTATTGTGAAGACGAGACCCACTGTCACAGATCGCTGTTAAAGGGACTCCTGATGGAGCAGGGTGCGGAGGCAGTTTGACAAGTGAACGGTTGTTGTATCTGCTCGTATCGATGCTCGTCAACCCGTGACGGAATCGGTTGCAAAAGAGAGCTCCCATAACGCACCGAGCGAAACCCGGCCAAAAGGAAAGGAAGCTAAGATCGATGCTGGTTAACCGCCGAACTTTGCGCATTGAGTGGGGTCAGTGCGATTCCGCCGGGATCGTGTTTTATCCGCAATACCTGATTATCTTCGACACGAGTACCGGATGGCTGTTCGAGCGCACGGGCTTGAAGCCGCTCGCCATGCGCAAGAAATACGGAATCGTCGGCATGCCGATAGTGGAAGTGGGAGCGAAGTTTGTTATGCCGTGCCGCTTCGATGACGATATCGTCGTGGAGAGCGAGGTCAGCGAATGGGGACGGACGAGCTTCACCGTGCGCCACCGAGTGTTGAAGGAAGGCCAGTCGGTCGTTGAAGGATTCGAGAAACGCGTTTGGGCTGCGCCGCATCCCGAGCGACCGGGCGCGATCCAAGCTCAGCCCGTCCCTCCCGAGATCATCGCGAGCCTCTCTGATCCAACCGGCGCGACAACTGTAACGCCTGAAATCAGCAGTAAAGGCCGCAGCGAAACCTGAGAGTAATGGCGATGCGAATCGCAATCGTCGGCGCCGGGCCTGCCGGTCTTTATCTCGCCTACCTGCTTAAGCGCAGCAAACTTAAAGTCGAGGTTGAGGTTTTCGAGCAAAATCCGCCCGATGCCACATTCGGTTTCGGCCTGGTGTTCTCCGAACGGGCCCTCGAGTTCCTAAACGATGAGGACCCGGACACGTTGGCGGCGATCCAGCCGGCTCTTGAACACTGGAACGACAGTATCCTCATACACAAGGGCCAGGAAGTCCGTATCGACGGCATGGGCTACACCGGCATTGGCCGCCTTCGGCTACTGCAAATCTTGCAGGCAAGAGCACGTTCCGTAGATGTCGAGCCCAAGTACCTCCACGTGATTGATGACCTCGAAACCTGCAGAAATGCCGACCTCATCGTCGGCGCAGATGGCGTGAACTCGGTAGTGCGGCGAGGCTACGAAAACATATTTGGCACCACCGTCACCTATCTAACCAATCGCTTCGCCTGGTTCGGTACTGCCAAGAACTTCGAAGCCTTGACCCACACTTTTGTCGAAACCGAGCTTGGTCACTTTAACGCCCACCATCACCCCCACGCACCTGACATGAGCACCTTCGTTGTGGAAATGGACGAGCCGACGTTCTTCCGCGCGGGCTTTGACGCGATGGACGGGGATCGGGCCAAAACAGTCTGCGAAGAGGTCTTCGCGGAGACACTCGACGGACATCGCTTGGTGTCTAACAAATCGATCTGGCGGCAATTTCCAAAGGTTTGGAATGAACGCTGGTCTATCGGTAATCGCGTGCTTGTCGGCGATGCACTACACACGGCACATTTTTCCATTGGCTCCGGTACTCGGTTGGCGATGGAGGATGCCATCGCTCTGGCAAAAGCACTGGAGCAGCATGCCACGGATGTTGCAGCCGCGCTCGCCGCCTATGAAGAATCGCGCAAGCTGATTGCGGCCAAGCTGATAACCGCGGCCAACGCCAGCGCGGCCTGGTACGAACGATTCGCCGAGCACATGGAACTCCCGGCGATGGACTTCGCTATGAGCTACATTACCCGTTCCGGACGGGTGGACTTGGAACGCCTGCGCCTTAGCTCGCCGGCATTCGTCGCCGCTTATGAGGCCAGCCGCACGCGATAGGACGCTTTCTGACAGACACATGACACCGTACGATGAGGTCGCACTGATGCACGAATACTTGGCACCGTTTGTCGAACAAAAACCGCAACCGAACCTCTCTCAAGGACGGGAAGGGAGGCATCTCTCTATTCTTCACGTCGTATTCCTCCTCTGTTTTTCTATGCTCGTCGGATTGATTGTGGATCAGCCTCTGTTGGGTCAGTCCACTGGAACGCTCAGGATATATTTGGCCCGCCATGGAGAAACAGACTGGAATGCCGAACGCCGCCTTCAAGGAGCAACCGATACCGCTCTAAACTCGACGGGCCGGCAACAGGCGGCCAAGCTTGCAGAGCGACTCAAGGGAGTTCGCTTGGACGCAGTTTATTCCAGTACTCTCAGCCGCAGTCGAGACACTGCTGAGCTCGTGCGCGGTCAGGTCCCGCTGAAGAGCTTGGCTGGATTAAACGAACGGAGAATAGGGAAGTTCGAGGGAAAAAAGCTGGATAAAAACAGTGATCCGGCGACAGCGCAAGAATACCCGAAACGCAGTCGCGATCCGGATGATGAGCTCGATGGCGGGGAGTCGTTGAACCAGTTCTATGAGCGTGTTCGCGCCGCGTTCGAAAACATCCGGAGTCAACACAGTTCGGGAGCGATTCTCATCGTTGGCCATGCCATCACAAACCAAATGATTCTCCGAGCCCTTCTTGGCCTAACTCTCGAGCAAGCCATCTCCATCCGGCAGGCCAATGACGAGCTTTACCTGATTGAACTCGACGCTGGAAGTCCTCCACGTTTGTGGAAACTGATTACCGAAACAAATCTCAGCGACTTGTAAAACCATCGAAGCGGCATCTCATGCGGCTAAACTGGTAAGGCTCGCTATTCAGAGCTTCCTTCTCACTACTAATCTCTTGCCCCGTTGATAAAAATCTTCAACACTCGATGGCAGCCACCAGGCTTTGGCCCTTATCTCAGCCGGATTATCCGGATAAGATATAAGCTCGGGTTTATGGAAGGGAACCTGTCCGGGCGAAAGCGCAAGACTTAAGGGATGCTCGCCGATTCTGTCTCTGATTTGAATCAACTTATCTCCTCTAAATTCCCTGCCGAAACGTTTCACACAATTTCTAATCGCAATATCTTGAATGTGCGTCCTGAGGGCGCCGCGTTGCAAATAGTCTAATCCCGATTCCACGTTACTCGGATCATCGTCATAAACATTCGAAGCGACTTCCAACAGGTATTCTAAAAGTTCGGGACGCTTCCTAAAATATTCGAAGTATGCGTCTTCATAGAGATGGCAGGCCTCCTCGTATTCGAGATAATTGCCGTCCACGAGCCAGATCGTTTGCCAATTTCCTTTGCCGTATTTGGCATCCCGCTCCGCCCAGAGATCATTGCGGCGTATGCCGACATATCCCGGCGAAGAATTATCAACCAACTTCCACTCTTCTTGGCGCAACATAAAGGATTGGCCAGATATTAGTCTGGCTTCACTAGCTTAGAAAAAAGAACGGATAGCAGCTTACCGACGGAATCATCGATGACTCCGCGGAACGCATTGGTTTCCTCTATCGTAATATCACCCAGCGCCTGGTCGGAGATGACGAACAAAGCCGCCATTTTAAGATCATGATGATTTCCAGCAAACCTTGCCAGATGAAGCCCTTCTATATCCACTGCGGCTACCGACTTTGCCTGCCAATCCAAGAGCACGGCTTGAGTTTCATCAAAGAGAGATTGTACCCAACCCTGTTTTTTGTCTGCGTAAACATTGACCAAGTTTGCCAGCTCCGGCAAAAAAGCGCGGGCAAAATTCTCAAAAGATACGGCGTTATTGTGACGGTCGACAAACTCATTGGGAATCACGACATCCCCGATCTGATAGTCCGCGACGGACCCTGCCATTCCCAAGTAAAGCACTTGACGAACCCCTTTCCGGTAAAAAGCATTTAGAACAATCTGCGCGTCATCGCCGTAGGCATTGCGAGCGACGACTATCTTGTGCTTGATCATCGGATGCGTAAAGAGATCAATATCCAATCCTTCATTTACCAGAGGATTTTGACGCCAATTTTGCGCGAGCAACAATCTTGACCAGTTCCCTTTAAAACCAAAAAAGAGCCAATCCTCTCGATTCAGTCGTAGAGAGGTCCCCTGCGGATTGAACACAAACAGGGGCTGCGCTTGCCTCGACTCAACAAAGCGATAATTGGAAAAGACATGAGTACGTTGAATTTGACAAAGGACGTTGGCCTGACGGTCGTTACCCCTAACACTGGTTAGAACTACTCGATAGGCTAGGGGCTGCGATCTTACCGCGAGGTATATGTCGCGATGAAGTTGACCTCGGCGGGTTTGAAGAAAATAGAACATACTGTAACCATCGCGCTGGTGAAATTGATAAGCCTCCGCGAAAGAGTGGTTGTGCACATGAAGCTCCACGGGCACACTTGATCGCCGACCTGCCTCTTTCAAGAACGCAGAAAAAGCCCGCGGAAAACGATCGGCCAGATACTGATCCATATCCGCGTTATACGAACCCTGGGGTGTGGAACAGGCGACCGGCTTTTGAATGACTTTGAATGACTCCCGCGATGTAGTGTTCTTTTTGATGGACACAGTTCGCAGATGGGGGAGTTTGCCGTAAGGGTAACCTTGGTAGACTCTCGCGGCAATATCGTCTGCCACGGGTTTGAATTTGTTGTATTCCTCAGATCCGTGCACAAATTGCAGCGCCGCTTTCACAAATTTCTCAGCCCAACGGTCTTCGGATTGGGCTCTTTTGTAAATCAGAGGAACATTGGCTGAAGACTCCTTGCGATCCATTCGGTTTAGCTGGTCATCGGTTACTATAGCGACAGTCTCCCAGTCTGATGCGAGCTCGGCGCAGTATTTCTGGTCTATAGTAGTTGGACAAGCGGATTTAAGGTCCTGTAAGAAATCCATCCAACCTTCTTCAAACAATGACCGCTGTAGAGTATCAAGATCCGGGCTGACGTCGTGGTACAGCCCCAGTTTCTCTATGACTTCCGTGAAACCCAAATGATCGCCTGCTGCGCCACCTTTCGAACCGCCACCCTCTTCTTCCAACGGAAACACCACCCATACGAGCCGAGGATCTTGGCTACCTGGAGAAACCTTCAAATCCTTGTAAGCAACTGCAGGAACGAGCTCGAACAGCCGCTCAATTCTTTTATCCTCCAGGAGGGCGCGCTTTCTTTGCTCCGCTTCTGCTTTCGTTGAGGCAACGATCTCCACCCGATCACCGTGCTTTTGAAGCGCTCTCTTCAACATCAATATCTGTTCTCGAGTAGAAGCGAAGGTATCTTTTTCACTGTCTTCAATCACCAACACCACCAACCGTGAAATGCTCTTTCCCGATTTCTCCGCATTCTTTGTGCAGCGGATCGTCCCCTAAGGCACAGTGAATCATTCTTATTTGTGACCGAGCTGGGAGGATCAAAAGCGCCGGCATAAAAACCTACAGAAGCGGCGACTGCCATCGGCGCAGGAGAGACGGACACTGTAGCGAACGCCACCAGGAACAAGATCAGTGGACGATTCTTTCCGAATCTGACCATCGTCAATTCAGGGTACCACGACAAGGTTAGACTTTACGTCTTGACCATATTATGTCAACGACCTTGCCGCCGCTGGTTGTTGTTTTCCGTATCGAAGCAGGTCGGCTCGCGATAGCCACGCGAGACGGTGATGATGTTGGGATTTTCGTCCTTTAGCGCTTGAAAGAGCGGTTCGGTGGCTCTCCAGAGGCCATTGAATGGCGCGTCGTGATGGGAAGGAAAATAGACGTCGGGCTTGTAGGCGCGCATGTGCTCTAGCGCCCGCTGCGGTCACCTAGTCTTACAATAGCATATTTGCTATACTGTACCAGTGAATTGGCGCGTCATCTTCTACAGCGCGACATTCCAAAGGGAATTGCTCCAGCTGCCTGCAGGTTTCGTGGCGCGCTTTCTGCGATATGCCGAACGAATGGAACTTTATGGCCCCGACCTCGGAATGCCGCACACCCGTGCAATGGGTGGTGGCCTTTTCGAACTCAGGCTCAAGGCCGCAGAAGGTATCGCCCGTGTTTTCTACTGCGCGCTTATCGGACGAAGAATCGTGATGTTGCACCAATTCATCAAGAAATCTGAGAAAACCCCACGGAGGGAAATCGAGATCGCGCGAAAGCGTATGAAAGAGGTGAAAGATGCGGAACAGTCTTAAAACTTTCAAAGCCCGCGCGCTTGCGCGTGCGGATGTGCGCCGCGAATACGATGCGCTTGCTGAGGAATTCGAGCTTCTGGACGAGATCCTGAAGGCCCGAGCGGCAGCCGGACTTACCCAGGCCGAAGTCGCAGCCCGAATCGGTACCACTCAATCCGTGGTGGCGCGGCTCGAATCCGACATCGGGAAGCATTCGCCTTCTATCGCAACGCTCAAGCGTTACGCGTCGGCTTTGGGCTACCGGCTACAGCTACGACTCGTTAAAGATCGGGGTCTAACCACTCGCTCAAGACGGACACGCGGCAAGACGGCACGCGCTGGCTGAGAACTAAGGTTCACTCACGAATTACTTCCACGATCAAAGTGGGCGGATAATCTGACCGCTGTAAACAAGCTCGAAATTGCCCCGGCTCCTCGGTAGACCAACGATGTGCTGCCGCCGAGGATGCTTCTTCACTCGGCAACTGAAGAAGAGGTAAAACTGAAGCGTTAGCATAACCGGTAACCGAACACCTGTGATTTCCTCTTTTGTCTTGACATCCCGAACCACGGCGGACTACGCTCCGACACGAAGAATATTTTATGGAGGTTACAGCCATGGCAGAATCTTTGGAGAGCTTTAAGAGTTATATCGGCAAAAGTGAAAAGGCGACAGATGTGGTGACGGCATCGGCGGTGCTAAAATTCGCCGCCACACTGGGACAGGAAAATCCGCCCATGGACAAGGGTCAGCCGATCCCGCCGGGATGGTACGGGGGGTTTTTCCCGGCATCGCACCGGCCGTCCCAGATGCGTCTAGACGGCCAGGCATCTGGCGGAGGCATCGTACCTCCCATTCCTTTACCGCGCCGCCGCATCGGCGGCACCCGCGTGACGTTTAGCGAGCCATTGAGAATCGGCGACGAGATCACCCGGGTCACCGAGATCGCGGACGTTAAGGTCGACGACGGGCCGAGCGGTGCGATGGTTACCGTCATCGAGCGCAACAGCATTTCGAACAGCCGTGGTCTTGCCGTCGTCGAGGAACGCGATATGGTTATGCTCAGCGAAGCGAGAGCCGAGGCGGCGCCAGCGACTCCACCCACGGTCCCATCTGAAGCAACCTGGAAGCAGACGGTCGAGCCCAATGCGCCTTTGCTGTTTCGCTTTTCCGCGATTCGGTTCAACAGTCATCGCATTCACTACGATCGGGACTATGTGACCAAAGTCGAAAAGCTCCCCGGTTTGGTGGTGCAGAGCTCACTCGTCTCACAGCTGCTGATGGAGATGTGCCGCAAAGAGCTGCCAACACGTCAACTAAAATCCTTCGATTTCAAAAGCGCGCGCCAGATCTATGACACCGGGAAGTTTACCATCGCCGGAAACCCATCGGCGGATGGACGAGAGGCGCAACTCTGGTCGCTCGATCCCGAGGGCAGAGTCTCCATGACCGCGACGGCAAAGTTCGCATAGCAGGCTGCTCTCGATAAAGAACGGAGTGCTGGAGTGGTGGAGTATTGGAGCGATGGGTCTAAAACCCAGTACTCCAATACTCCCGTACTCCAATACTCCATTCCGCTTCTCTACCCGGCGCTCAGACCAAAGGTTTGCTGAAATAACTTGATCGACTCTGACATGTTTTCGTTCTCGATGTCCTGAAAAACTTTCTTGAAACCCTTGATCAGACGCGGTGGCTCGGAGTCGACATCGTTGCGCGACGGGATCCGGCTCATCTCACGCAGTTTGAGTTGGGCGGGTTTCGAGAAAAGGAAATCGATGAACAGGCGCGCAGCCGCGGGATGAGGCGCTCTTTGCGCGATACTGACGGTGTTGACGATCACCACTACCGGTTCCAACGGTACCCACTCGATGGGCGCGCCTTGATTGACGAAACTTTGCGCGTGAGGCCCGTAGCCGATGGTCAGAGGCGCTTCGCCCGCTGCGACCAGCTGGATGCGGCCGCGCGCGCCGCGCTGAAAGATTTGGTCCTGCTGCGCCAGGCGCCGGAAGTAGGCCAACCCTTTGTCGCGGCCCCAAAACTTGAGCAACCCGTCAAACCACTCAAAGTTGTCCGTGTCGTTGATAATTTGGCGACCCTTCCACATCGGCTTCAGCAAGTCCTCGTAGGTTTTCGGCACGTCGTCAGGTTTCACGTTGCGTTTGTTGTAAGCCAGAACGAAGGTATTCTGAAACGTAGATCCCCAATAGCCATTCTTGTCCCTAAGCTCCGCGGGAAGATATTTGTGCTCGGGTGATTCGTAGCGGCCGAGAATATTTTTCTGTTTGAGGACAGTGAAACCACCCCGGGTGGACATACCATGCAAAACGTCGGCGGCGTAATTCTTCGCGGCGTACTCGCTGACGATGCGATTGACCAGCGCACCGGAGCCGGAACGGAGCAGATCAACTTTGATGAACGGATATTGTTTCTCAAACATATCCATGAACTGTTTGCTTTCGGGGATGGAGACGGTCGTGTACCAAGTGACACGTCCTTCTTTTTTTGCTTGCGCGACGAGGTCAGTGCCGACCTGCGCCATCGCGGGAGCAACACCATGCGCGAGAATCGCCAAGATCGCAAATATTATCATTCTGATGTGAATGGCCATCGGCTTGGTTTCTTGAGCGCCTTCCGTCACCTTTCACCGCCCCAGAGAGCGCAGCGCATTTTTCAGAAAGCGATCATCCATGAAAGCCTTGGGATCGAAGTTGGGACGCTCTTTCAAGGTAGCGATCTCGAGTTCGGCGCGCATCATAACGCCTTCAGGCGTGAGCTCCGGTGAGAACGCATCGCGCATCAGGTCATAGAGTGAAGTCGCGACTTCCTTATCCACTTGACCATGGCGCATGATCATTTCGATGCCTCCCTCACGATTCTCGCGGATGAAGAGCAGAGCCTTTGTGACCGCCGTAACCCCGCGTTGAACTAGATCCGGCTCTTCCTGAATGAGTTTCGCCGTGGTGAGCATTGCACTAAATGGAATGTTTTTGAAAACATCACCGACATAGACCAGCCTTTTGAATCCCTCTTTGAGAAGTTGCCGGTCTGCCGGCGGGGCCATGAGAGCGGCCGAGGCTCTTCCTTGAATCAGTGCCGCAGTCTTCGCTTGATCGCCGGGTAGATTGAGGTACTCCGCGAAATTCGGCGCGATCCCATATTTGGTCAGTAAGGCAATCAGAACGCTGTAGGTGGAACCGCCGAACGTTACGGCGATTTTACTGCCTTTGAGATCTTGCAGCTGCTTTATCTCTGGCCGGGTCACCAGACTGAACGGAATTTGATTGAATATCGGGACGAGAATGCGGATCTGCTCGCCGCGAAACATCGCGTGCATCGACGGTCCGAAGGCCGAAGCGAACTGAACGCTGCCCGCCACCAATGCTTGAACGTTGATGGAATTGCCGCGCAGAAAGACCAGCTGGGCGTTGGTAATGCCCATCTCGTTGTAAAACCCCTTGAACTTGGCAGCCGCCAGCGGAAGGTGCTGCAGATTGCCCGCCGAAGGCATCGAGACATAAACCGGCTTAGTGTACTGGCTGTGAGCGGGCGTCGCAGAAAGCAAGACAAGAACCATCGAGGCAATACTGTGTAAGGTTTTCACCTCTTCCTCCTATCGAAGCGTCTACAGTCGTGCACGAAACCGGTTCTTGAAGTTCGTGTAGATGACTAGAACAAAAACTCGGAAAAGTAAACTTCGCACTATTTCATCAATTGTTTGGCAGCCGCGACGACGCTTTCCAGCGATGGCAAAAACGGTCGCTCATCCCAATAGGGTAGAAATTCGTCGGCGCCGGAAATGATCTGCGGCGTAACCGCAAGGGCGCCCGATGGAAGCTCATCGAGCAAACAGCGCACGTAAGGCGCGTACCCCGACCATGGCGGTTCATCTTGCACGATCAGCACTCTTCCCGTCTTGCGTGCCGTTTTCAGAATGGTCTCGCTGTCCATCGGCTTGATAAAGCCTAGACTAACTACTTCGATTGCTCCGCGATTCCCGTCCCCAGCCAATTGATCGGCGGCATCTTCGGCAAGCGCCGCGGTCCGGCCGGCGGCGATGATCGTCAGCCGATCGCCTGAACGCGTTATGCGCGCCGTGGCGCCGGGATTGGCAGGCGCGACTTCACCCGAACGGCTGTGAATCGATCGGTCCTCAAAAAACAACGTGGGCGTCGGACGCTGCAAAGCATCACGAAAAGACCAGTAAGCCTCGTCAGCCGATGCCGGCATCGCGATATTGAGATCCGGGACGTTGTAGAACCATGACACCGCAACTTCGTTTCCCATGGGCCCGTGGCCACGGAAACGGGCGATGGGAAGACGAATCACGACGGGACATTGCAAACGCCCGCAAGTAAGGTAGTGCATCTTAGCGGCGCTCTGCACGATGGCCATGTGACAGACAGAAGAAATATCCGCGTAGGCAATCATGACCACGGCCTTCCACCCTTTCATCGCCGCGCCCACCGCCATTCCCACCATGGCGCTTTCGCTGATGCTGGTATCACGAATACGGCTCTCGCCGAATTCTTCGGCCATTTGCTTCAAGCTATAACTGGCGATATTCTGGCCGATGAGGATCAATCGCGGATCTTCGCGCAATGAATCCTGCAGCGCTCTTCCCGACTGCATCTCGATAAGTCAAAGTAGCCATCGATTCCGTCCTTCCTTACTTGGTCGTTTCCGCGAGAACCTGGTGAAACGCTTCCTGGATCCGCTGTTCTTCCTCTTGCCGCACCCGCTCCAAGTCTTGCGCCGATGATGCAAGGCCCCGGCCGATCAACCAATCAGCCATTCTCTTTAACGGATCGCGCTTCCCCCATTCGGCCAGATCTTTATCGATTTCCGGCCGGGTCTCGCCGAAATGAGAACTGTAGGTGCCGCTTCTAAAAGTGATGCAATCGAGAAAAGCCGCCTGGCCGCTTAACGCAGTGGCGCGCGCCCAGCGCGCCGAGTGATAAACGTCCCACGGATCGTTGCCGTCAACCTTGCGCGTGGCGAAACCGAAGGGCTCAGCATAAGGAATCAATTCACGATGCTTGCGCACCTTCTCCCAAGGAGTAGCCATCTCCCAGCCATTGTTTTCACAGACGAGAATCAACGGCAGCGACCAGATGCCGGCGATGTGCATGGTCTCATGAAGATCGCCCGATCCCAACGTGCCGTCGCCGAAGAAGGCTAAACTTACGGCGCCCTGCCCTTCAAGCTGCATGGCCAACGCCAGTCCGGCAGCCATCGCTAAATGGCCGCCAATCATCGTCGAACCGGGCATCACGCCCCGCTCCGGCCACGAGCTGTGATGCGGCGCATCGCGCGAACCTCCGGCCGCCAGCGGGCTATGCATGATCTCGCGCAGTTGCTCGACGATGGTAATGCCCATGGCAACCATGGCGCCGCGCGTGCGAAACGATGGAATTACCGTATCCCCTTTTTCCATCGCCAGACACGCTCCGACGGCTATGGCTTCTTGACCGCGGCTAGGGAAAACTTGCGTCGACATTTTGCCTTCGTGCTCCCAACGGATGCAGGCTTCTTCGAACAAACGGGTCACGAGCATGTCTTTATAAAGACGCCACTCGATGTTGTTTTGACGATCGATGCCTGGCGGCGATTGGGTTGGTTCCATGCAATTACTCCTTATGTAACCTAAAGCAAAGTCGGAGGCGTGAGTCGTGATCAGCCAACTTGCCTCATCATAAGCGACCTCAGGGGCTTCACCTCCTCTCCCTCGACGGGAGAGGATCGAGGTGAGGGTGCCTGAGATTCATATAACCCCTCACCCTAGCCCTCTCCCGCAAGGGGAGAGGGAATGCGCATGGTCATCCTGAGTTGATTAGCCTCAGCCGGGAAAACGATGCAAAATTCCGGCGCCACAGAAAAATGTACTTGTTTGCCTGCAGACGGCGTACGTGTGGGATGCGCGCGCACGCGCAGCGCGATTTCCCCGCAGCGAATCACAACATCGGCCGAGTTACCAAGAAAAGTAACCCGCTCGATAGTACCGGTTCCGGTATTCGTTCCATTGTTCGACGAATTGTTCGGGTCGAAAAATTCGACATACTCGGGACGGAAGAATAACGACGCCGGCAATCCTTCCCGCCACTCGATACTGCGCTGCGCGACAAAGGTACCCAGCGGGGACTCCACAACCATTTCATCCCAGGCCTGGTTGCCGCTGCTTTTGATTTGCACGGGAACGAAATTGGCTGTGCCTAGAAAATCGGCGGTGATTCGGTGCGCAGGACGGAGGTAAAGCTCCGTCGGAGCACCGACTTCGAGCAGAGCGCCCTCATGCATGAGGCCGATTTGGTCCGAGAGCGCCAGCGCCTCTTCTTGGTCGTGCGTTACATAGACGGTCGTTATTTCAAGTGACTCATGCAGGGCCTTGAGCTCGAAGCGCATTTGTTCTCTAAGCTTGGCGTCGAGGTTGCTCAACGGTTCATCGAGCAAAAGCACCTCCGGTTTACCGACCAAAGCGCGCGCCAGCGCCACTCGCTGTTGTTGCCCACCACTCAGGTTCGGAGCCAAACGATCCGCCAAACCGTCCAAACCCAGTCGCTTCAGAACTTGGTCCACACGGCCCGCGAGCTCTCTGCGGCTCATGCCGCTAGTCAATGGATAGGCAACATTTTGAAAAACCGTCATATGAGGCCAAATTGCATAGGATTGAAAGACCATTCCGATGCGACGCTGTTCCGGCGGAACGAAGGTTCCATTAGACGCGCTAAAAACCGGACGGTCATTGACCCAGATTTCGCCTTCCAACGGTTGCTCCAACCCGGCGATGCAGCGCAAGGTGGTAGTCTTGCCGCAACCGCTGGGGCCGAGCAGCGTGAAGAGTTGCCCTTTGCTGACTTCGAACGACACGCCGCGCAAGGCGCGAACTTCGCCCTTCGCTCCTTGAAAACTCTTCACCAGGTCTTTTATCCGAATCACGGTCGAAGAACTATTATTGGTAAGAATTTCTTCTCAGATAAGACAAGAGCTGCCCGCCCAAAAGTAATAGAGCGCGAAAGCAAAGTTAACAGCACGCCCAATACGGCAGCATCCGCGGTCCTGCCGTTTTGCCACATGCTCCAAATCATCGTTGAAACCACCACGGTGCTTGGATTGTATAGCATCAGCGCCATCGAGAGCTCCTGCATAGCGTGCACCGCGACCCAGAAAAAAACGTTGATCATGGCCGGGCCAACAGCGGCACCGTTATCCTGCGCAAAGTGCGAAGCCAAGGAGCCCCGGACATTTGGGAAGCTTCCTCCAGCTCGCCGTGTATCTGGATAAGCGCTGATGTCGTGGCGCGCGAGCTAAAGGCGAGATAGCGAGTGGTCATGGCTAAAACGATGATCCACAGAGTGCCGTAAATTGGAATCGGGAAACGAACATAGACGAAGATGAGCGCCAGGCCGATGACGATACTGGGCACGCCTTGGGGTAGAAACGACACCGTGGCGAGATAGCTTGCAAGCGCTCCCGATTCGCGTCTGCGGCGCACGACAAACCAACTCACAAGAACTGACAAGGCAATCGTCGCCACCGCCGTGACCAAAGCAATAATGGTGGTATTCCAGACGGCGCGAACGACGCTGCCGTCGCGCCAAATATTTAGATAGCCGTCGAAGGTCGCGCGGCCAAATGAATCCACGGACGGGGGAGCGTAAAACGGCTGGACGCTGGTCCATAGCAGCATCACGAATGGTAAAACCACGGCCACGAGAACGTAGATCAAACAGAATAGAAAAGCCGGCAACGTCCACCTGCCCAGGTTGATTTGCCGCGGCCGATAGCCTTTGCCCGTGATGGTCGCAAATCTTTCTTGATGACCCGTGAGGCGATGATAAATCCACATCAAGAATAACGCGACGGCCAACACGATCGTTCCCAATGCAGAGGCAAGACCGTAGTCGGGGAGCCCCACCTCCGAATGAGTCGCCCAATAAATCGCCGTGCTCAGCACCCGAATGCGCGCCGT
This sequence comes from Candidatus Aminicenantota bacterium, assembly GCA_963743205.1. Classification (GTDB taxonomy): domain Bacteria; phylum Acidobacteriota; class Aminicenantia; order Aminicenantales; family Saccharicenantaceae; genus RBG-16-66-30. Next base: position 6,227 of record CAVUOW010000004.1, on the reverse strand, counting down.
GAAACCCAGCAGACCCGGAATGTCGAAAGACTCGATGACGACAATCACGTAATAGATCAGTGCTGCAAGCAGCGCCGGGCGAACGATGGGCAACGTCACTCTCAGTGTCGTTTGCGCCACATTGCGCCCGGCCATGGCGCTCTGCTCTTCCAACGAAGGGTCCATGGCGCGAAACGAAGCCGCGATCATAAGGTAAGCGGAAGGCACCAGCCGTAGTCCCTGCACGAAACACATGCCGCCCAGTGAATAGATATCCAAGGGACCCATGTCTCCGCTCAGCCCTAGCGCAGCGCGCAGGCTCACGTTGACCAAGCCGATGCGTGGATCCAACAGTTGGATCCAGGCAATCGCCGAGAGTAGCGATGGAATCGTCATCGGCACGAGGATGAGGCTCGCAATCCAGGCCCGTCCGGGGACCGCGGTCCGTTCAAGCAACCACGCAAAGACGATGGCGACGGGGAGTCCAATAGCGAGGGAACCAAGGGTAAACAATAATGTGTTCAAAAACAGCGGCAGGGTCGCTGGACTGCTAAAAATCAGAGCATAATTCGCCAAGGTCGTTGCAGTGGTTTCAAAGGGTAGTTTATCCTCGGTGCTTTTGATGCTCGCGTAAAGCAATGTAATCAGAGGAACAATGACCAGGTAGGAAACGATAAGGAGTGTGAGCCCGAAGGCCCATGATCGGCCGGAAAAACCGGCCCTCAACCAGGAAAGGCGCAGGCAGGACCCTGGTTCTAGAAACAAGAGCGTTACGAAACACGATCACGTGCCCAGTGTTTTTCTTCTCAGCGCAGAGCGCCGAGTAGTTTTCCGAGTTCGCGCTGAATTTCCAAGATCGGCGTGAAATTCTTGTCCGTCTCTAGGATAATCGCCGGACGCGCTGCCTTGATTCGCTCGGCAACGGAGCCGATGGCGTTTCTGCCAACCTCATTCGCTTGTCCCGAAGTTTCGTATCTTACTTTCTGCCCTTCCGCGGTTCCCATCCAACCGGCAAAAAAGCGCGCAGCGTTCGGATGGGGAGCGGTCTTTAGTACGCCGACAGCCGAGGTAAGAATCGGAAGTGGGGCCACGGGTATCCAGTCAACCGTCGCACCGGCTTTCTTCAACCTCTCGATCGTGTAAGCGTAGGTTCCTACAGCGATGGAAACCTGCCCTCCGGCAAGCGCATTGGCGACAGTCGTACCGCCCTGCACAATGATCGGTTCCTGCGCCAACAGCTTCTTGACTAATTCGGTTGCTTTACCTTTACCCCATTCCGTGCCGAGCATCGCAAAGGGCACCAACCGAGCTTCAATGATCAATTTTCTGCCCTTCCACTTTGGCTCCAATAATTCTTCCCAACTCTTCGGGGCATCCTTTGCATTGACCAGTTTTGAATTGTAGGCGATAGGCAAAGTGAGGTTATAGGCTCCAACAAAGCGGCCGCCGGCATAGACGGCATCGAGGCCGAAATCCTTTTCCCACCCGGGGTAAGCAGCCAGCATGTCCCGATCGATCAATGGCCGAACCGCGCGCAGCGACCCGGACTGGATAATATCGACACTGGCCGGCTTGCCCGCCTGACTTTCGGCAATAATTCTTTGGACCAGCGGCTCGGGTATACTTTCGAAGTGTTCGATCTTGATTCCCGGATACTGCTTATCCAGGACTGCTTGCATTTTTTGATAGATGACCGCGTCTGTCGGACCCCAGATAATGACGCTTCCTTCCTTCTTGGCGGCGGCATACAGCTGCGCGATAGCTTCACTGCCCGCGCCCTTGCCCTTTTCCTGCGCGTAGCCGGCATTCGCCAAGAACCCCACCACAATCAACAGGGCTACCGTTTTCATAGTGACACGGATTTTCATCATTGCCGATTTCCTCTTATCGTCCAGTTTAAAATTCAAGGGTGTCAACTCCCAGCAATGGGATGGCGCGCGAGAAAATCCTGCAAGGCTTTGAGCGCGCCGTCGCCGTCCCAAAAAGTCATATGTCTCACGCCTGAAACCAGTGCCAACTCCGCGCCAGGAACCAACTCTCCCAATCGCCGCGCCGTTCCCACCGGCGTGCTGCCACGCCGGTTTACATCGTCGTCCGCGCCGCAGAGAATCAGTGTCGGCACTTTGACCTCCGGCGCCTTCGCCAACGCGTCCCAAGTGACGCGCGCCTCTTCGTGGTAACCAAACTGCTCCACGGTACTTTGCCCCGACCAAAGAGCATCGGCCAGGGCGTCAGTCAGGTCGCGGTGCTCGCGATAAAAAGCCGGGTTAAACGCCATGCCGTCGTTGTTTATGTGCATCTTGATGTATTGCTCAAATCCCATTTCACGAATTTCACGGGCTGCTTCCGGTGACAAATCCCGCGGCCCCCCACTGAGGGTCCTTGATCCCGGTCCCGCGGCAGCCATGGTTAGGGTCGCGACTAAATCCGGCTGCGCGATCGCCATCGCCTGCACGATCTGTCCGCCGAGTGCAAACCCTACCACGTGACAACGAGGAATCCCGAGATGCGCCAAAAGCGCAATGCCGTCCTGAGCGAATTGTTGGACCGTGTATCCGTTCTTCGGTTTGCTACTGCGTCCCGTTCCACGGCAATCGAAGATGATCGTGCGATAATGTTGGCTGAGCACAGGCACAACCGCCACCTTCCAGGTCGCCGCCGGCCACCATGAAGGCGGCACGAGCAATACCGGCTCGCCATGTCCCGACTCCTCATAGTAAAGACTAAGATCTCCTAGGTTCGCGTTCGGCATCTTACCTCCGTTAAATAGTTCAAGGTTTAATGTTCAAGGTTCAACGTGGACGAGACCGCCTGTCTCTTTGAACTGAACGTCTTTGTCCGCGCGCCCGGAGAAGTTCAATCCTCGGCCCGGTCGCAATGGAGGCTATTTAGCGCGAGAGGAGCTTTCTTCACAAGCGAAAAATCATGAGGCTCGAATGTGAAACTCATTGACTTACTCCAAGCGGATGCCGTAGTCAAGAAATCCTGTAGCGCGCTAAGCCCACCGGTCCCGTCCCAAAACGTCATATGCTTCACGTTCGGAATCAAAACTAGTTCGCAGCCGGGCGTCAGCTCGGCCAGACGCCGTGCCGTTCCCACCGGCGTGCTACCGCGCCGGCTCACATCATCGTCGGCGCCGCAGAGAATCAGTGCAGGCACTTTTACCTCAGCAGCCTTTGCCAGAGTATCCCAAGTGAGACGCGCATCCTCATGGCGGCGAAAAACTTCCACCGTGCTCTGTCCCGACCAGACGGCGTTGGCCAGGGCCATCACCACGTCGCCATGATCGCGATAAAATTTGGGGTTAAATGCCATCGTGTCGTTTTCGATATAGGCGCGAATGTAACGCTCAAAACCCCATGTCACGAATTTCGTTTTCCGTATCAGCCGACACGTTCCTCGGGCCGCCGGCTAGGGTTTTCGCTCCCGACCCTGAAGCGGCAATGGTGACCGTTGCCACCAGGTCCGGCCGTTCGATGGCCATAGCTTGCACGATCTGCCCGCCGAGAGCGAAACCCACGGCATGGCAACGGGAGATGCCAAGATGCGCCAGCAAGCCGATGCAATCCTGAGCAAATTGCGCCACCGTGAAACCGTCTTTCGGCTTGCTGCTCCGGCCGGTTCCGCGGCAATCAAAGATGATGGTTTTAAAGCGCTTCGAGAGAAACGGCACAACAGTAACGTTCCACGTATCCGACGGCCACCAGGAAGCCGGCGCGAACAAAACAGGTTCGCCTTCGCCCTGCACTTCATAGTAAATTTCAACGTCACCTAGATTTGCTTTCGGCATATTAGGCCTCTAATTTAAGTATTCGAGACCTAATCCGAATGAATCTCGCTGTCAACGGTGGAGGGTACGCTAATGTCAACGAATGAAGGATTCGAAGACGTTCTTCGGTTCTGGTTTTCCAGCCTGCCGACGCGGTGACCACGCGGCAATGGTTCGGCCAAATGGAATGGTGGTTTCGCGGTGGCGCGGATTCTGAGATCGTCGAACGGTTTCCACCACTATTGGATCGAGCCAAGCGAGGGGATCTCGACAACTGGTCGCACAGTCCGCGGTCGCGGCTCGCGCTCATAATAGTTCTTGATCAATTCTCACGCACGATCCATCGCGGGACCGCTCAAGCGTTCGCGCAGGATCCGAAGGCTCTCGCCCTTGCTCTCGAAGGGATCGAGAACGGTCACTACGCGGCGCTCGAAACACCTTGGGAGAAAACCTTCTTTTTCTTGCCTCTCGGCCACTCCGAGGATCTCACAAAACTGGAGCAGGTGGTCAAGCTCGCGGAGGAACTCGTCAAAGAGGCGCCAGAAGAGCATGCGGCGATGCTCGAATTCTCCGCGAACCAAGCTCGCGGCCATCGCGATATCATCGCACGCTTCGGCCGTCATCCTCACCGCAACGAAGTCCTGGGGCGGCAATCAACGCCCGAGGAACTCGAATATCTCGCAACCGGCCAACTCGTCCACACCCGTCCGCTGCCAAGCTAACAGGAAGTTGCTCATAGAAAACCCGACAGAAATTCATCGCTAACCTTGTTTTTTGCGAGCGGGAGGTTAGTCCTAACACCCTCCGAACATTGCCAGTCGCATTATTGGTTGAGCAACATTTTTGATGCTATAATTCCTTATCGTTGGAGGTTCCAGGAATGACCAAGGTCGAAAAGATAGAACAGGATATCCGCAAGCTTGATCGGAAGGAGTTGTTGGCTTTTCGTAGGTGGTTTCGTGAGTACGATTCTGACGCGTGGGATCGCCAAATTGAAGAAGATGTCCGGGCCGGCAAACTTGACAAGCTCGCGGAAGAAGCCTTGGCTGAACATCGTGCGGGGAAGAGCAAAGAGATTTGAAGCACTTTGCTTCTCCTAACTTCTGGGTCTGTTACCGAGCTCTACCCGAACCAATTCAAGAACTTGCGAACAAGAACTTCGAGCTTCTTAAAGCAAACCCGTCTCATCGGTCGTTGCGCTTCAAAAAAGTTGGAAAGTACCGTGCCGTCCGAGTTGGATTGCACTATCGAGCGTTGGCGACTGAGGTGGGCGATGATTTGTTATGGTTTTGGATTGGACCCCATTCTGAGTACGACAAACTTGTGAGCTAACTCAGGCTTGAAACCAGAAGGGAGTTCCGTGGTCATGTTGTTCTCAGCCAGCTTGGTCAAGAGGCCTTAGTGTTGGTGGCCGTAGAGCTCTACGGTTAGAAACCTGGGCCGGGCAAGCTCTATGTCGTTCGGCAACCAATAAAACAAAATCCGATCCAGCTCACGAGCCGGGGTGCCAGCCTCGCGCTTGAAGCGTTGCGTTGGCTTTCTTTATGACCGAAAAGTCGAAAAGCTTCTCATAGGGTGGAGCTTCTTTCGCTCCGGCTTGCTTCATCACAAACGAGACAACCTTTTTCTGCGCCTCCTCGGACAACGCTCCATCAGTCGTCATGGTCGGTCTGGCGGAATCGTAAATTCTCGCCGCTGTCGGCTCTTCGATCTTCAGGCTCCGCGACAGGACCTTGATCGCCGTCCCACGGTTATCTCGTGCCACAAGAAAACCCATCAGCGTTGTCCGGACAAATTTTTCTACGGTTACTGGATCGCTTTTGAGCAATTCATCTCGCGCCACGATGCCGCCGCTCGGCAACACGAAGCCTTCATCTTTAAAAGTTACGAGCTCTTTGAAACCGGCTTCCTTCGCATTGAAAGTGAATGGCGCGATGAGAACGGCCGCGTCCACTGCTCCGTTTACCAAAGCCGCGAATCGGGTTTCCGCAGCTCCTATCGCTAGAATCGTCGCGTCTTTTCCACCATCGATGCCGTTGGCGGCCAAAACTTCTCGCAAGAGTACGTCATCAATGGCGCCGGGGCCGACGACGGCGATCTTTTTCCCGCGAAGCGTTTTGATATTTTGCAGATCTGGCTTGGCCAAGAGAACATGCTGAGGCCGGTCGTTCTGACAGAACAACATTTTGAGCGGCGCTCCCCGAAGCGCAGTCGTCAAGCCCGACAAAGGCACACCGGAAAATTCGACGCTACCGCTTAGAACCGCCACATTAGCCGTAGGTGCTCGCATCGCAACTAGCTCCACGTCTAAGCCCTCGGCGGTATAGTAACCATTCATCCTGGCGGCGAGGAAAGACAGCACCGCAATCGTATAACCCGGAATCGCAACACGAACTTTCTTTGATTGCGCCTCGCTGTGATCGATGGCGGATATCGCTGCGACAAAGACCCAAAGCACCGCGCACCACAGTCCCTTATG
>CAVUOW010000003.1:0-253893 GCA_963743205.1 Candidatus Aminicenantota bacterium | reverse complement strand
CAATCCAGAAGAACCCTAAGCTCCAGCACATGAAGATCATCGTCATCACGTGTGTGACAGACGGCGACGCCAAGGGGGATGCAAACTGGCGCGACTCGATGCGCGTTAACGATTTCCTGAGCAAGCCCTTCTCGCCGGAGGACTTCATGCGCCGCGTTGACGCGCTGCTTGAGCGGTAGCAACCGAAGCAGTTCGAAGTCGGAATCTCGCATCCCTCGGCGGCAGATGGCCAGGGATACCGGCAGCAGGCGCTGAGCGCCGCCCCGGTCACTGGGCAGGCTCACCATGCCGTCGGCCAGTTTTTCGCGCAGCTTCCGCGCGCGGGGATCGGCAACGACCATTGCCGATGAACCGCCCCCGTCCATATTCATCGCGGAATTGCAGCCCAGGTTCCGCATGACCAACGCGAGTTCGGCCAGTGTCGCGCCGATTGAGTGCTCGAGATCGGCGCGGCCATCGACAACGACAAGCAGCACTGTGCCATCGGGGCGGATGCCGATTGCTGTGCGAGGGGCCCTGGTGTCGCTCCAATCGAGGGGAAACCGGGTCGGTGGCACACCGCGCCCCGTGCATCCCGGCCAGGACTCTGTATGGGCCGTGCGCGTACTTGCCAGGTCTCAGGAACCCCCTTGCTTCGGTTCAGCATGATTCCCGAAACTCTTCGCCGCTGTTGCCGAGCGGCACAACCTGACCGTCGAGCAGCAGCAGAGGCCCCGCCGCGAATGCATTCCGTATCGGGACGTCGCGCGAGGCGGCATGAGGTCCGGGCCACGGTGCAGGGCACAGCGTGCGGTCTGAGTTGAGCCATTCCATCACTTTGCCACCGTGGATCACCTGCCCGTTCGCGGGATGTCGAGACAGCCGCCCTGGACTGCCTCGACAACGCCTCCGCCGCACAGCACGAGTCCTGCCTCTACGGGCCCAATGCTGTTCTCCTCGAACGGCTTGTCGCTCCCAATGTAGTAGTCGGCTGTCTCCAGCCCGGGGTCATCTGACCCGGATCCGCCGGAGACTTCGATGGCGGTGACACCGTCCTCGTATTGCACGAAAGCAGCCCGGCGCAGGAGCGGTGGCTGTATGGTACGCCCCGTTCGACAAGAAGCGCGCATGGGTCGTTCATTGCACTGTGCAGCGTTGCGTACTCCTCGGGGAAGTTGAGAAAGAACGTGGAGTTTGTGGCTGCGACGATGTGGCCCTCGAGTCCCTGTATCCTGCCCTGGGTGCATAGGTGGTCCGTGCGGGTCACGATTTCGGACAGAAAACCACAACCGCCGTATGGCACAACGCGGCTGATGCAGACAGGCTTGTGTGGGCTCTCAGGCTCGCTCTTCTTCAGTCCGGCATCGCGGTCGCGCCAGGACGCAAACGTCACCTGGTTTTCCCCCGTGTAGGCATCGGGAAACCCGGTACTGTTCAATTCACGCAGAGCCAACGCGACGTCAGCAGGCGATGTGCCGTCGCGGTTGCGGGCGCCAGATCATGCATCGTCAGGAATTCCAGCCTGCCGGGATCGAAATGGAGAGCTCGGGCGCGCGTGATCGCCTCGAGGGTATACGCGAGAATCGATGTGCGCCCAAACAGCCGGCGTCCGGATCCGACCTGGCGCTGTGCCCAGGGTTCCTCGAATTCGCGCGGATTGGTGCTCGGAAGGAATGCTATCGGGAAGACATTCCCGCCCTGGGCTCGCAGTGCGCTGGTAGCCCAGTATGTTCTGCCAGAACGCGTTCGCCACGGCGGCCTGCGCCTGGGCGTCGCCGCGGTGGCACGGGCTGCCGTCGGATCGCAGGGCGTGCAGGCACAGGGGCATGACGTCGATCTTGCCCGCACTGAGCGCGTCGTTGGGGATCTCCAGCACATTCAGGGCAAGCCCTCCCCGAATGGCCATCCGCTTTGTCGGAACTGGACAGGAGCAGCGCGCGCCACAGGTCGCGATTCTGCAGGATGTGCCCTGCTCCAGGCAGAACGGCACTGGAACCGACATCGAGCAGTCCGGGGCCTCGGAACGCGGACCGGCAGGTGCGAGTCCGCGAGTTCGCTGTCCGGCACGATGCGCAGTTCTTCCACGAAGAGCGGGTACAGGCAAAAGCGTGCGCGATGCCACCGGACGGGGCTGTTCGCCACGTCGTCGAGGCTCTCAACGAGGCTCAGTCGGTCAAATCCGCCGGCGTCGTGGACAATCCGCGCGAGGGTCCGTACAGTTGACGCCCCCCGTTGGCGCATTGACATCCGGCGCAGCGATCTCGACGCGGCACGGGCCAAGAGCCGGTTGACGGGAGAGACCGCGAACGCCCGCGGCGGCGCCCAGAATGCTCGCGCGATCCCCACGAGTCGTGCCTTCCTCCATCCGGGCTCTACTTGGACATGAAGAAAGTGTAGATGACGCGGTCGTCCTGATCCTCGAGATACCCGGACACCACGATGTCGCCTTTCTTGTCGCAGTTCATGTCGCGGACCTGCAGCGACGAGAAGCGGGTGGGTGTCGCCACCTTCATCGTGGGTCGGGAGCTGAAGCCTTCGGTCGCCGAGATTGCTGAACACAGAGATTTCCTGAGGCCCGGTCTTCATCACGAGATCCGGAAGGCCGTCGCCGTCCATGTCCTGGTTGATCACGATCTGCTGTTGGTATATCTGCCGCGCCCCATAGATCTCGTAGCTGAGCAGGAGCGGGTGCTTGAACGAGTAGGCCTACGGAAAACGATTGCGGCGCTTGTCCCAGAGATAGAAGCACAGCTCGCCATCAAGGCCATTCCGGAGATAGGCCTTGAGTTGGCTGCTGGGCGACGAGGCCTGGAAGTCGAGATGGATGAGCGCAATGTCCTGACAGCCGTCGCCGTCGATATCGCCGATGGGAATTGCCTCGCTGTAGGCGAAATCGCGTGTCCGCAGCACAAAGTCCGCCTCCTTGCCAAAGGAGCGATCCGGCTTGCCGAGGAAGATGGACACGTCGGTGCGGGGGCTCATCTTGTTCGTGCTCGTGTTCACTGAGAAAGTGTCGAGAATGCCATCGCCGTTGAAATCCACGAGGTTAGGGGCGGCGACCAGACGGCGCTTCTGAAACGAGTATGCCGTGGCGATCTGGGCGTAACACGTCGCTCGCCACGCTCGCGAACCCGCCCTTGGCATCCTGGTAGAGCACGCGCGATCCCGTGATGACATCCTGACGTCCGTCGAGGTTGAAATCCACCACGAGAAACGGCTCGCTGGATGTCTCCACGGCGAACTGGACCCCAAGCCAGCGGTCGAGCCGCGGCAGCAGCTGCACGATACTGTGAGGGTCGCTTCCGAGAAGAAGAAGGACCCGAAGCAGCGATGGTTCCGCCCGCAGTGCGGTTCTCTGCTCGGTTACGCCGCGGCATCCGGCTGGCGGCGGGTGGTGCTCGACGTGGCGCACGAGAACGCCCGCGCCCGTGCGTTCTACGCCCGGAACGGCTTCCGGCCCACGGGCGAGGTGGGCCGGATGCCGTGGGACCCCTCCGTGACCGAGGAGACGCTGGCGCTCGACCTCCCGGTCGGCTCCTGATGTTCACCGGCTCGGGTTGCCGTGGCCGGCTGGGGTCGTGGGAGAGTGGCCGCCATGACTGACATCACGGTGCGCCCCCTGGGGGTCGACGACTGGGAGCAGTACCGCTCCGTGCGCCTCGTCGCGCTGCAGGAGTCCCCCGACGCGTTCGTCGCCTCGTACGACGAGGAGGCCGCACAGGACGAGCAGTTCTGGCGGGCCCGCATGCAGCGCTCGACGCGCCTGGTCGCCGAACGTGACGGCCAGCCGGTCGGCATCGCCAGCGTCGGCGCTGCCGACGGTGACCAGCCCGAGGCCGCGCAGCTCTTCGGCCTGTGGGTGCACCCCGACGCCCGCGGCACCGGTGTGGCCACCGAGCTGGTGCGGGCCGGCGCCCGCAGCGCCGCCGAGGGCGGCAAGCGCCAGCTGCTCTACTGGGTCGGCACCGACAACGGTCGCGCGGTGGCCTTCGCCAGCGGCTTCGGCTTCCGCCCGACGGCCGAGCGCCGGCCGATGCGCGTGGTCTCCGAGGACGACGGCGAGGAGGAGCTCGCGATGACGCTCCCGCTGTCCGGCGACCGCGGTGGCATCGCCAGCTGGTGACGCCGGCTCAGCACCAGGAGCCTCACCTTCGCGCCGGAACGGTTCCCGGGCGAAGGTGAAGGTTCCCGCACCGGGCGGGAAAGTTGTGACCGGGGGTGTCAGGGGCGGGCGGCCAGCCGCTCGATCAGGGCCGTCGGCCCGCTGACGATGAGCGTGTCGTGCGCCGACACCTTGGTCGACGGCACGGCATACGTGAAGTCCTCGCCAGGCGCCTTGACGCCCACGACCGTGACGCCGTACTTGCTGCGAATCGCGCTCTGCTCCAACGTGAACCCGATGGCCTCGGTCGGCGGGCGCATCTTGACGATGGCGAACCCGTCGTCGAACTCGATGTAGTCCTGCATCCGGCCACCGACGAGGTGCGCGACCCGGCGCCCGGTGTCGGCCTCGGGGCGCACGATGTGCTGCACGCCGATCCGGTCGAGGATGCGGGCGTGCTCGGGTGACAGCGCCTTGGCCCAGATGTCGGGCACCCCGGCGTCGCTGAGGTTGGCGGCCGCGAGCACCGACGCCTCGACCGAGGAGCCGATGGCGACGACGGCGATGCGGAACCGGCCGGCCTTCGCGTCCTGGATGACGCCGACGTCGCTGGCGTCGCCGTGGATGACGTGGCTGACCCGGCCGAGGAACTTCTCCGCGAGGAAGCCGTCCTTCTCGATGGCCGTGACCTTGTGGCCCAACCGCCGCAGCTCGAGCGCCGCGGCCGCGCCGAACCGGCCGAGCCCGATGACGAGGACGTCGTCGTCGTGGGCTGCGCTGCGTGCCATCGTGATGCCTCTCTCACGGGTGTCGAGGGGTCCCAGCCTGCCACGGCGGGTGCGACGAGTAGCGTGCAGACATGGCCGTTGGCACGAGCGTCGTCTGGGACGAGGTGTTCACCGACTACGACTTCGGCCCGACGCACCCGATGGCCCCGGTGCGACTCGACCTCACGACCCGCCTGGCGAGGTCGCTCGGCGTGCTCGACCACGTCACCCTGCTGGCCCCCGAGGTGGCCGACGACGACGTGCTGGCCACCGTGCACGACCGCGAGTACATCGAGGCCGTGCACCACGCCTCGGCCGACCCCACGGTCGCCGACGTCAACCGCGGCCTGGGCACCGAGGACGACCCCGCCTTCGCCGGCATGCACGAGGCCTCGGCCCGGATCGTCCAGGGCACCCTCGACATCTGCCGCGGGGTCTGGCAGGGCGACACGGAGCACGGCGTCAACTACTGCGGCGGCCTGCACCACGCGATGCGCACCCACGCGAGCGGGTTCTGCATCTACAACGACATCGGCGTCGGCATCCAGTGGCTGCTCGACCACGGCGCCCAGCGGGTCGCCTACGTCGACATCGACGTGCACCACGGCGACGGCGTCGAGCGGATGTTCTGGAACGACCCCCGGGTGCTCACGATCTCGGTGCACGAGAGCGGCCGGCACCTGTTCCCCGGTACCGGCTGGCCGGCGCGACATCGGTGGCCCGTCCGCGCGCGGCACGGTCGCCAACGTCGCGCTGCCGCCGGGCACCGGCGACTCCGCGTGGCTGCGCGCGATCGACGTCGGTCGTGCCGCCGCTGGTGCGTGCCTTCGCGCCCGACGTGCTCGTCAGCCAGCACGGCTGCGACACCCACATGCACGACCCGCTGGCCCACCTGGCCATCACCGTCGACGCCCAGCGCCGCGCCCACGAGACGCTGCACGACATCATCATCATCCACACCATCTTCGGCATGCCGATCATGACGATCCTGTTCCGCAACTACTACGCGTCGGTGCCGCTCGAGCTGTTCAAGGCGGCGCGCGTCGACGGGGCGGGCTTCTGGCAGATCTTCTTCCGCATCATGATACCGATGTCGCTGCCGATCACCGTGGTCGCGATCATCCTCCAGGTCACCGGCATCTGGAACGACTTCCTGTTCGGCGTCGTCTTTGCCGGCCACGCCCAACTGGCCGATGACGGTGCAGCTCAACAATTGAGGGGCGAGGAGGCATCGACCCAGTTCGAACGTGCGACCCAGGAGCTGGGGATCAAGATCATCCATGCCCACTCGCCGCAGGCCAAGGGCCGGATCGAGCGGGCCTTCGCCACCCTTCAGGACCGGCTGGTCAAGGAGCTGCGGCTGGCCTCGATCTCGACTCTGGTAGATGCCAACCGCTTCCTGGAGTCGCATCTCCCCCGGTTCAACGCCCAGTTCGAGCGTGAGCCGCGCGAGCCGGAGGACCTTCACCGGCCGCTGCCCAAGGGGTTCAAGTTCGAAGAGATCTTCTGCCTCAAGACGGTCCGGACGATCCTCGACGGCTACCTCATCCGTTGGAAGGGCAAGCCGCTTCGCCATCGAGGAGCCGACACGTCGGATGCTGGGCCGGCCGGCCACGGTGATGCTCCACTTCGACGGCCGGATGATCATCCGCTACGAAGGCCGGGACCTGGGCTACCGGGAGATCGCCGAACGGCCGAAGCGCATCCCGGCGGTGCCCGTGGTCAGGCCGAAGCCGCCCAAGTACACACCGCCTCCGACCCACCCTTGGAAGGTTTACAGAGACCGGTCGCAGACGATCTGCCCGAGAGACCCTAGATGATGACAAAAGCGGAAAGATTCACGTTGCCCAGGACCGGAAAGATTCATGTTGCCTTGACATTCCCCACTGTTTTCTTGACATCCTTACGTTCATATGCGAACTTGAGGAGGTCCTTGACCGTCGCCCGGAAGCCCTGGAGAGCGGAGGGCCGAGGACGGCAAAGCCAATATTCAGGCGCGTCGATGTCAAGAGACTGAACATAATGACCTTCTCGCCCACGGCAATCTCCGACGTAATCTTGCTCGAGCCGCACCTTTTCTCGGACGCCCGCGGGATCTTCATGGAGACGTTCCGCGCCCATGGGATGGGTCCAGCGGCAATTCCTTCCCAGTTTGTGCAGGATAATCAGTCGGGCTCCTATCGATATGTGCTGCGCGGGCTGCATTATCAGATCCGCCAGCCCCAAGGGAAACTGGTCCGGGCGCTGACCGGCGAGATTTTTGATGTCGCAGTGGATCTTCGCCACGGCTCGGCCTCCTTTGGACGCTGGGTGGGAGAAACCTTATCCGCTTCGAACAAGCGAATGCTCTGGATCCCACCGGGATTCGCCCACGGGTTCCTGGTCCTGAGCGAATGGGCAGATGTTCTTTATAAAACAACGGATTATTACGCTCCCGAGTGGGATAGGACTCTCCTCTGGAACGATCCGACGTTGGGTATCGTTTGGCCGCTACCGTCCGGAATTGCGCCAATTCTCTCGCCAAAAGACGCTTCTGGGGCCCGCCTTGAAAGGGCGGAGGTATTCCCGTGACAAATGTTCTGGTCACGGGCGGCGCGGGATTCATTGGCTCGAACTTCATTCACTACCTGCAGCGTCTTGAACCGGATGTTTCGATCGTCAATCTGGATATCCTCAGCTATGCCGCTAATCTGGATAATCTGCGCGAATTGTCTGATCCCAAACGCTACTTGTTCATCCAGGGAGATATCTGCGATCGCGGACTGGTGGATCGCATTCTCTCTGAGCACGTTATCAGTGTCATCGTCCATTTTGCGGCGGAATCCCATGTCGACCGCTCAATCCACGCTCCGGATAAGTTCATCCAAACGAATATCGTCGGCACGTTCACGTTGCTCGAGGCGGCCAGACAGGCCTGGCTAATACGGCGCACGGTCCCGCTTGAGCAAGTCCGTTTTCATCATGTCTCCACGGACGAAGTTTACGGTTCGCTCGGCCCCGATGAAGCCCCTTTCACCGAGACCATGCCATACGTTCCGAATTCTCCCTATGCCGCTTCTAAAGCGTCAAGCGATCATCTCGTTCGCGCATATTATCATACATACAGTCTTCCCGTGACGATCACAAATTGCTCGAACAACTACGGTCCCTATCAATTCCCGGAGAAGCTCATTCCGTTGATGATTCTGAACGCCTTGAACGGCCGGCCGCTGCCCATTTACGGAGATGGAATGCAGATTCGGGATTGGCTCTATGTCGAAGATCACTGCGAGGCTATTTGGCAAGTGGCGCGGCGGGGCCACCCTGGCGAAACCTACAATATCGGAGGAAACAACCAGCCCACGAATCTCCAGATCGTTGATGAGGTCTGCGCTATTCTTGATGCTCTCGCGGCTGTTTCCGGTCATGTTCCCCATGACCAGCTGCGCTGCTATGTCGCCGACCGGCCGGGACATGACCGCCGCTACGCAATGGATACTGGAAAGATACGCAAGAATCTGGGTTGGGCCCCTAAAGAAGACCTGCGAAGCGGCCTTCGGAAGACAGTACGCTGGTATCTCGACCATCTTGATTGGGTGCAAAAAATTGCCGACAGACCCGAATTTCAGGCCTGGCTTGAAAAGAATTATCAGGCGAGAGAGGCAGCGAAATGAGAGGAATCATCCTTGCCGGGGGAAAGGGAACTCGGCTGCATCCACTGACCAAAGCGAGCTCCAAACAGCTTCTCCCCGTTTACAATAAACCGATGATCTATTATCCGCTTTCGATCTTGATGTTGGCGGGAATCCGAGAGATCCTTATCATAAGCACGCCCGAAGACATGCCGCTTTTTAGAAGGTTGCTGGCGGACGGTAGCCAATGGGGTCTTCACTTTTCCTATGCGGAACAAGCAGCGCCGCGAGGCCTGGCAGACGCCTTTCTCGTTGGAGAAAGATTTATCTCCGGTCAACCATGCGCATTGATACTTGGCGATAATATTTTTTATGGAGCCGGTTTGCCGGCAACCCTGCGCCAAGCCGCGGCCTTGACCGAAGGCGCGGTCATATTCGCGTATCAAGTCAAGGACCCAGAACGCTATGGGGTGATCGAGCTGGATTCGAAGGGGAACGCCATCTCGATTGAAGAAAAGCCAAAAGCGCCGAGGTCGAACTGCGCGATACCTGGCATCTATTTCTTCGACGAAAAGGTCGTTGATTATGCCCGACGGCTCAACCCCTCGAAGCGAGGAGAGGTCGAGATCGTGGACCTTATCCGCTTCTATCTTGAAGCCGGGAAATTGCGTGTCTCTGTCATGGGGCGGGGGATCGCCTGGCTCGACGCCGGCACACATGAATCACTCCTCCAGGCAGCCAGCTTTGTCCAGACGGTAGAAGAACGACAGGGATTGATGATCTCCTCGCCGGAAGAGATCGCCTACCAGCTGGGATATATTGACGATCGCCAATTGCGCGCCCAGGCGGAAACAATGGCGGCCAACACCTATGGTGCCTACTTAATGCGGTTGCTAAAGCCCTAGGAAAAACGCCGTTATGTCTTTGAATCCCTCGAAGGCAGGCTAGGGCCTAAGATTGGCGGATCAAGCGCAACAGCCGGGGCCATTTGGCAGGAGAGATCTTGTTAGCCAAATCTGATACCCTGCTCGTATCGCCATTCAAAATCGGATATGTCCTGCTCCATTTCCCCCGCCTCACGGAAACGTTCGTTGCCGAGGAAATCCGGGCCGTCAAAGAATTAGGTTCGCAGGTCGATATTATCTCCTTGCTCGCGTGTCAGGCGGGAGCTCGCCAGCCTCTTTCGGAAGAGCTGCTGAAGCACGCCTGGTACGCGCCCGGCTTCGCGACCGGAAGGCTCTGGCGCGGGCAATTATACTACTTCTCAAAGTCGCCCCGCATATATCTCAGACTTCTTTTTACTCTGCTTCGTCAGCCGGCCCCCACTCACCTTCTCAGTTCCCTGGCCAAGCGATTCGGCATTTTTCTCAAGGCCTCGGCTTCGGCACGATATTTGGAATCCCAAAACCTTGACCATCTACATTCCCATTTTGCATGGTTGCCGGGCGCGGCGGCTTCGATCATCGCAGGGTTGATTCGTCTTCCTTACACTGTTACCGTTCATGCCTATGATCTGTTTGCGTCTAATGAACTTCTCCCTTTAGTGTGCGGCCAGGCCCAGCGGGTCATCGCCATCTCTGAATACAATAAACAGGAAATCATCAGGTTGAAGGCCTGCCCCGCTGAACGGATATCGGTCATCCGCTGCGGTATCGACCTCGATCAATTCCCTCCGCCCCATTACGAAACGGCTGAGGCTGAAGGGCTGTCTCCCCTAAGGATCCTGTCCGTTGGAAGCCTTTTGCCCAAGAAGGGACATCGGTTTCTCATCCAGGCATGTGCTTATTTACGGGCAAAAGGCGTCGACTTACCTGTTCGATTATCGGGGATGGGCCTGACAAGGAGGCTCTCCAGCGGCAAATTGAAGATTCGGGCCTCGAGGACCGTGTTCGACTGTTGGGCCTTCGGACCCAGCCAGAGATCGTCGCGGAGTATCGTCGGCACGACGTTTTTGCCCTGGCCTCGATCGTAGCTCCTAATGGGGACAAGGACGGTATCCCAGTGGTTTTGATGGAGGCAGGAGCCATGGGACTTCCGCTTGTATCCACGAATGTCTCGGGTATCCCGGAACTCGTCCGGCAGGGACACTCAGGATTTCTTGTCCCGCCTGAGGCCTCCGAGGCACTGGCGGAGGCCCTGGCAACCCTGGCCGCGGATCGGGCTCTGAGGACTGCGCTTGGGCAGAACGCCCGAGCGCTCGTTGAGACAAAGTTTGATATAAAGTGCAATGCCCGTTCCCTACGAGAGCTCTTGATGACGCTTTCGGCATCGCAACCCTTAAAGACCACGGCCTCCGCTTCCTTATAACCCAGGGGACCTAACCATTGCGTCCAATTGACTTGTGGCTTTGTCGTCGATATGCTTAATAGTTAGATGCATAGGCTTTTCTTTCCCCTTCTCTAAACGGATAAACAGGTGACAGTATGGACTCTCTAAGGCATGTCCGAATTGCCATGGTCGCATACGCGAACTATTTCAACGATGCTCGCATAAAAAATTATATCGATACTCTGTTGGACGCTGGCGTCAATGTGGATGTACTCGCGTTGGGAAAGGTCATGGGCGCCTGTCAGGAAGGAAGGCTTTTCCTCCGGTGTCTTGGTTTCAAGTACCGAGGTGCGAATACGTTTGCCTATCTGTACGCCCAAGTCCGCTTCCTCGCAAAGGCGTTCTGGCATTTGTTCGTCCATTCCCTCGACAAACCATATCACATCATTCATGTACACAATATGCCGAACATCCTTGCTCTGATCGGGGTCCCTTTCAAATTGGCCGGAACTAAGATTATCCTCGATATACATGACACGATGCCCGAAGCGATTGCTACAACCCTGGATATTCCGCTAGAAAGTAGTCTCATAAAATTCCTGGTAGCAGAAGAGCTGGTCTCGGCCGCAGTATCAGATAAGATAATCGCTACCAATGACATGCATAGGGATGTCCTGGTCGGACATGGGATACCACCTCGAAAGATTGTTCAGATTCTTAATGTCGGGAATAGAAAGATCTTCAAGCCCAGAATTTATCGCCATCCTGTCCAGGAATTCTGGCTTGGCTACCACGGGACGATTGCAAAGCGTCTGGGCTTGTTATTAATTGTGGAGGCGTTAAGTTCAATTAGAAAGGAATGTCCGGATTTGAGATTCCTCTGCGTGGGCGACGGATATGACCTATCCTCAATGAAATCGATAGCGGCAAAGAAGGATATCACAACAATAATTGAATGGAGGCCGTTCGTAGACGTAGAGAAACTTCCCGAGGTTTTGCGCAATGTACACGTCGGCATAATCGGCAATTTATGGGAGACAGAGAAGAAGAACAACTATATGCTCCCTGTGAAGGCCCTCGAATATGCTGCGATGGAGATACCAACTATTATGCCTCGATTGAAGGTTCTTAAGCGTTACTTCGATGAAACATCTGCTTTTTTCTACGAACCCGATGACCCCTGCGACATGGCTCAGGTTATTCGAAGTATCTATCAAGACCGAAGACTGATCGAAACTCGGATTGACGGGCTGAAGAAATTTAATCAGAACTATAACTGGGATATCATGGCCAAGCGATACCTAGACATGATTGATGAACTCGTTGATTGAATACTTATTGATTCGGCCCCGCGGCCGGATCAGTTTTTGGGTGAGCCTCCCCTGTTGGAAACTTCTGTTCAGACGTGATATATTGAGTGGAGGGCGGGTCGACACTAATCGTAGGCGATTGATATGGCACCTGATTCCCCTGCCGAAACCGGCAGATTATTCGCTATGGCTATTGAGATAGCAGTTCTATGAGGCTTATCGACGTCTACTATCACGTAAAGCCGGCAATCCCAAGAGCGCTTCAACTCTATCTGCGGAGAATCATCGCTTCCCATAAAAGGAGGGTCCATGGGGCCATGTGGCCTATCGATCCGACCGCATCTCAAAAGCCTAAGGGCTGGGGAGGCTGGCCGGGCGGCAAAGAATTCGCTTTTATCCTCCAGCATGACGTAGACGCCGAAATCGGGCTCAAGAAATGCATCTTCCTCGCCGAGCTCGAGAGGTCCCTGGGTTTCCGTTCCTCCTTCAATTTCGTGCCCGAGGATTATTACACCCCGCCGGAGATTCGTGAGCGTCTCGTAGAAGCGGGTTTTGAAATCGGCGTACATGGCCTCAAGCACGATGGGAAAACATTTAGGAACGTTGCGGTGTTCCTCAGACGGGCCCCGAAAATCAACCGCTACCTGAGAGCATGGAGGGCCGTCGGTTATACCTCGCCTTCCATGCTTAGAAATCTTAGCTTCATGTCGGAACTTGATATCGAGCATGGCTGTTCTTCTTATGACACGGATCCTTTCGAACCACAAGCCGACGGATTCGGCACGATATTTCCCTTTCTTGTCGGCAATAATTCGGGCACCAGGACGTATGTCGAGCTCCCCTACACTCTACCCCAGGACCATTGTCTGTTCGTCATCCTCCGGGAGAAGGACATCGGCATCTGGAAAAATAAAATTGATTGGATTGTGGCAAACGGGGGCATGGCCTTATTGAACTCCCACCCCGATTATATGAACTTCCAAGGAACGCCCTAGTTCTCGAGAAGAATACCCCGTCGGTCTTTATCGTGAATTCCTCGAATATGTCCAGTCAAAATATGCCGGGAGATACTGGCATGTGCTGCCTCGAGAAGTAGCCGATTATTGGCGAGCTGCAAAAATCGCCAATAATGCCCACGTCCAGCACAAGCTGGCCTCCTCATTTGTCCCGCTTCCACCAACATCGAGGGTGCCTTCTAGAAAAACTAGATAGCTCCTCACCCTTTGAGGTGAGAAGGCGCCCAGTTTAGTCACCCCTAAAATAACCCCCCGCGGTGATGGTGGAGGAGAGGCTCATCCCCTACCCTAGTGCCGATATGAGAAACAACGGGCATATGTCCGAATATGGGACACCATCGAACTGAAAAGGAGTCATTACATCATCATGAACGTGCCCTTTGTCGACCTCAAAGCCCAGTACCAGTCCATCAAGTCCGAGATCGATCCCGCCATCCAGTCCGTCATCAGCGAGACGGCCTTCGTCGGCGGCAAGTACGTCGACGGCTTCGAGAAAGCCTATCGCCGAGAAGTACGGGACCAAGCACTGCATCAGCTGCGCCAACGGGACCGATGCCATCTACATCACCCTCAAGGCCCTGGGCATCGGCCCGGGCGACGAGGTCATCACCGTCGCCAACAGCTTTATTGCCACGTCCGAGACGATCAGCCAGACCGGGCGCCCGCCCCGTCTTCGTCGACATCGACGAATACTTCCACATCGATCCTGCCCAGATCGAATCGAAGATCACCAAGAAGACCAAGGCCGATCATCCCGGTCCACCTCTTCGGCCAGCCGGTCGACATCAAGGCCGTCAAGGAGATCTGCGACAGGCACAACCTCTACCTCATCGAGGACTGCGCCCAGTCCCATTTCGCCACCTACGAAGGGCAGAAAGACCGGGACATTCGGCATCGCCGGAACCTTCAGCTTCTATCCGGGCAAAGAACCTCGGAGCCTACGGGGACGGCGGGGCCATCGTCACGGACGACGACGAATTCGCCCGGAACGCCCGCCTGTTCGCCAGCCACGGCTCTCTCCAGAAGTACATCCACGAGATCGAGGGCATCAACAGCCGCCTCGACGCCATCCAGGCCGTCGTGCTTCAGGTCAAGCTCAGGCATATCGACGATTGGAACAAGGCCCGGAACAGCCATGCCCTCAAGTACAACGAACTCCTGGGCGACGTAAAGCAGATCAAGTGCCCGAAGCTCCGGCCGGACACATTCCACATCTTCCACCTCTACGTCATTCGGGCCGAGCGAAGGGACGATCTGGCCGCCTTCCTCAAGACGAAGGGGGTCGCAACGGGCATCCACTATCCGACTGCCCTGCCCCTGATGCCGGCCTATCGCTACCTCAAGCATCAGCCCGCGGATTTCCCGAGTCGCCTACGAATGCCAGGACCAGATCCTTTCCCTACCCATGTATCCGGAACTTACAGACGAACAGATCGCCTACGTCGCTGACTCAATCAAGGAATTCTATGGGAAATAGGGCACTTGCTTGCAAGCTGATCTGATGCTAATATCATCCCCTCGTTGGTCTTTCGCCAAGAGGCTACGTGGGGGGTATTCGTCGAGAATCCAGGGAGCGGGAACCATGCTTAATATCGGTGTCATCGGGTACGGCTATTGGGGGCCCAATGTGGCCCGCAATTTCCATGGCACCCCCGGGGCCAAGCTGACCGCGATCAGCGACCTCTCGGAGAAGCGCCTCGGGATGGCCCAGTGACCATTATCCCTTCATCAAGGTGATGAAGGACCCGCGCGATCTCATCCGATCCACGGATGTGGACGCCGTGGCCATCGTCACGCCTGTCTTTGCCCACTTCGACCTGGCCAAGGAGGCTTTGCTCGCAGGGAAGCACATCTTCGTCGAGAAGCCCTTCACCGCGACAAGCGCCCAGGCCCGAGAGCTCATCGACCTCGCCGCCAAGAAGAACCTCAAGATCATGGTCGACCACACTTTCCTTTTCACGGGGGCCGTCAGGAAGATCAAGCAGGTCATCGACTCGGGCGAGCTGGGACGGCTCCTTTTCTATGATTCGGTCCGGGTCAATCTGGGTCTTTTCCAGCACGACGTCAACGTCATCTGGGACCTCGCCCCGCACGATCTGTCCATCATGGACTACGTCATCGACAAGAAGCCCGTGGCCATCTCGGCCCACGGCACGGTCCATTTCATGGCGGATTCGAGGACATCGCCTACGTTTCGATCGAATTCGAGGGCAACGGCTTTATCGCTCATTTCCATGTCAACTGGCTCAGCCCGGTCAAGATCCGCAAGACCCTGATCAGCGGCGACAAGAAGATGCTCGTCTGGGACGACCTCGACGCCGACGAAAAGGTCAAGATCTACGACCGGGGGGTCGATGTCAAGAGCGGCGAATGGGGGCAAGAACGGCATCCACGAGCTATTGGTCAGCTACAGGTCCGGCGACGTCCACATCCCCAAGCTCGAGGGCATCGAAGCCCTCAAGGCCGAGGCCCAGTACTTCGTCGAGTGCATCGAAAAAGACCAGGAGCCTTTCAACAACGGCCAGGCCGGGCTCCAGGTCGTCCGCCTCCTGGAAGCCGCGGACGAATCCATCAAGAACGGAGGCAAGAGAATCGAGCTGTAAAGGAGCGCCCATGGAATTCTGCAGGATTTCGCCCGACGTCAAGCTGGGAAAAGACGTCAAGATCTTCGCCTACGTCAACCTTTACGGGTGCTCGATCGGCGACAATACCAAGGTCGGGACGTTCGTCGAGATCCAGAAGAACGCCTTTATCGGCAAGAACTGCAAGATCTCCTCCCACACCTTTATCTGCGAGGGCGTGACCGTCGAGGACGACGTCTTCATTGGCCACAACGTTACATTTATCAACGATATGTACCCGCGTTCGACGGTCGAGGGCGGCGGGCTCCAGACCGAATCCGATTGGAAGGTCGTCCCGACCTTCATCAGGAAGGGGGCCTCGGTCGGCTCGAGCGCCACGATCCTGGCCGGAGTGACCGTCGGCGAGGGCGCCATCGTCGGGGCTGGGGCCGTCGTCACCAAGGATGTCCCCCCCTGGACGATCGTGGCCGGAAATCCCGCAAAGGTCTTGCGTAAGATCGAAAATAAGTAGATAATCTGGGAGCTTTTTGAATCAGAGGGGCTTGAACCGATGCTGAAGGAAAAGGAAGCCGTTCTCCGCAGGTTTCTGATCTTCGTCGATGCCTGCGTCCTTGTCCTGGCCTATCTGTTCGCCTTTCTCCTTGAGCGGTCTCCTCGCTGAAGCGCCGGCTCCCTCTTCTGAAGTACTGGCTCGCCTTTGTCTTCGCCATCCCCTATTGGTGCTTGGCTCTCTATGCGCATGGCATGTATCAATCGATGAGGACCCGATCTTATCTCGAGATCCTCTGGGCCGTGATCAAATCCGCCGCCGTGACGTTCCTGCTTCTCGGGACCTTCATCTTCCTGTTCAAGCTGACGTTCATGAGCCGGCTCTTCTTCCTCCTCTTCATGGGCTTCAGCTTCCTCTTCATCTGGCTCGAGAAGACGGCCATTTTCATGAGCTCGCATTACGTCCGCCGCCAGGGACTCAACACGCGCCGCCTGCTCGTCGTGGGGACGGGAAAGCGAGCCAACGACTTCATCAAGAAGGTCGACCAGCACCCCGAATGGGGCTTCGAACTCCTCGGGGCCATCGACGACGAACCAGGACGCGGCGTCCACCAGGTCGGCCGGCTCAACGTGATCGGGACGCTCGACGACATCCCCAGGATCTTTCATCGGGACGCCGTCGACGAGGTCATCTTCCTCGTGCCGCGGTCGCGCCTGAACTCCCTGCAGGGCGCGATCGACGACTGCGAGACCGAGGGGGTCGTGGTGACCGTTGCCGTCGATCTCTTCGACACGAAGCTGGCCAGGTCATCCGTCGGCGAGCTCGACGGCCTGCCCCTCCTTCACTTCAAGACGACCCACGCCAAAGAGTGGGAGCTTCTCATCAAGCGGCTCTTCGATTTCGCGGCCTCGGGGCTGGGAATACTCGTCCTATCGCCGCTCTTTCTCGTCATGGCCATCCTCATCAAGACTGACGTCCAAAGGGCCGGTCTTCTTCAGGCAGAACAGGTTGGGTCTTGCTGGCCGGAGGTTCACGCTTTATAAGTTCCGGACGATGCGCCAGGGCGCCCACGACGTCCTCTCCGACGTCGCCGACCTCGATTCCATGACGACGCCGGAATTCAAGGAGAAGAAGACGCAGTGGATCACGCCGGTCGGTCGTTTCATGAGAAAGTTCAGCATCGACGAGCTGCCTCAGCTCTTCAACGTCTTTGTCGGTCATATGAGCATCGTCGGTCCGCGGCCGACCGTCCCCGACGAAGTCGAGAAGTACAAAGACTGGCAAAGGCGAAGGTTCTCGATGAAGCCGGGCATCACCTGCCTCTGGCAGGTCAACGGCCGGAACAACATCGCCTTCGAGGACTGGATGAAGCTCGACCTCGAGTATCTCGATAACTGGTCGCTCTGGCTCGACGCCAAGATCCTGATGAAGACGGTTCCCGTCGTCCTTTTCGGCATCGGCGCATACTAGGGATGAGCCAACCGATGAAAGCAAACGCAGGTTTGCGCCAAAAAGTCATTTTCTCGGTCGCAGTCGTGTCTGTTATTGCCTTGCAGGCGGCCATGGCCAACCGGGCGTACGGCCAAGGAAGCACGTGGGCGGGCACGAATTTGCAGCAGCGCCTGCAGGCAGCCCGTTGGAGATTCGGGTCACTTAGAGTGAACGCCGCGTTTAACCTCGGGAATATCGGCTACGATTCCGATATCTATTCAGGCTACTTCACGGAAACCGTGCCCGATTACTCGTTTTCGGCCAGTGTTCCTGTTCAAGTCCTTCTTCCCCTAAGCAAACAAATCGTTCTTGAGATCTTCGATAGCCCCCAATATGTTTTCTATCTTGAAACCACTAAGGAACGGAGTTGGAATAATACACTTCGGGGACGGCTCCATTTCGCCTTAAACCGGCTTTATTTCCAGGCCGGCGGAAATTTTTCGAATATCCGCCAACGCCTGAGCAATGAACTGCTCGTCAATGTCAGGCAGAAGGAGGATAGCCTTAACGGACTCGTCCTCTGGCAGGTTTCCGAGGAGACCTCGCTAGGTTTTCTTTATGCAGGCGAGCATTATGGCTATGGCAATGCCGATTATGGGGCTGAGGATATTGCCGCGGCGCTGAATCGTAATGTGCAATATCTTGACTTCATCACTTACCTGCAACCAAATCCCAGATTCCGCTGCTATCTCGACGGGCAATTTGCCAGGTACGCTTTTACTGAGATATCTTCGGCCTTCAAGGACGCGAGGAGCTACGGAATTTTTGGGGGCATTGAACTCGTGCCCCGCGTCGGAGAGTTGCTGCAAGCGGCGGGGGTGGGTGGGACCATCCGCCTAGGATACATGCGCTATCAATATGAATAACCCTCAGCGCTTAGACGGATCAGCTTTCGTCGGCCAAATTGATATTTCGCTCAGATTACTCAAGAAAACCGATGGGAGGATTTTCTATTCCAGGGGTTTCCAGTTTTCGGGTTACTCTAATGCCACGTTTTATCTCGTATCGAATCTAGGCGGAGGTGTTTCGCAGCGTGTTTCGAGGAAGGCGACAATTCTCCTATGACATATTGTTCTCTCGGTTTTCATATCCCCCGGATAGTACCGAAGTAGTTGGCTTTCCTCTGGACTACTACGGACGATATTCGGCCCACGACTTCCGATTTGATGATCAGACTGGCTAGAAACTTGGGGATCGGATTCTCCGCGACGATCGCCAGGAGGAAACGCGTGGAGTCTGGCCGAGTCAGAGATTTGAGTTCTTGTGGCCTCCATCTTGTTTACGGCGTAGCGACAGGTGCGATTTCTCCCCTTACGGGAAGTCCGTACCGATAGGCGCGAATGCTAAGCTGGATTCTATTTGGGCTATATCGATAGAATATGAAAGAGTTGCTAGCTATGAAACGCTTATTCCTCATACTTCTTTTAGCGGGAGTGGCCGGGGCAGACGGCCTGGCTTCCCAGGAAATTCCATCACTTCAGGTCAACGATTATAGGATCGGGGCCAAGGACCTCCTGGAAATCGCCGTTTTCGAGCTGCCCGAGCTCAATCAGACGGTCCGCGTCTCGGAAGATGGCTCGATCACGCTCTCCCTCCTCGGCAAGGTCGAGGTCGCCGGGTTGACGGCTCAGGAGCTCGAAAAGAAGCTGGCCGCTCTGCTGGATAAGCAATATACCAAGGGCGCGCACGTCACGGTATTCATCAAGGAATATCAAAAAGTTTCAGTCATCGGAGCTGTCGGAAAGCCCGGTCAGTACGAGCTCGTCGGGCCGACGACCCTGCTCCAGGTCATCGCCCAGGCCGGAGGACTGACCGCCCAAGCCATGAACGAGATCTTCGTCTACCGGCAATCCCCGGATGGCCAACAGTCAATAATCTCCGTCCGTCTTGAAGACCTGGCCAACGGGAAGCAGGAATTCAACGTGGAGCTCAAGCCGAAAGATGTCATCTCCATCCCGATCGACCTGATGCTCAATGTCTTTGTTTATGGGGAAGTCAAGACGCCGGGTGTGATTCCTTTCTTGAGTTCGAAGAAGATCACCCTCCTCCAGGCCATCGCCCAAGCGGGCGGACCGACGGAGTGGGCAAAGAAAACGAAGGTGATGATCAAGCGGAAAGATAAGAAAACCGGCAAGGAGATGGAGATCCGGGTGAACCTGAAGAGCATGATCAGCGGCAAGATCGCCGACATCGTTCTCGAGGAAGGCGACGTCGTCATCGTCCCCTAGAGCGGATAATGATCCGTAAGGATTAAGCATGGACATGGAACTCCCAAGAGAGCCGCAGGCGGGTCTTCTGGCCCAGGTCCAGCATTACTGGCATATCATCCTCAAATGGAAGTGGACGGCGCTGGCGGATTCTTGTGTCGCCAGCGTCGCCGCGGCGACGGCTATACAGCTTTCTT
This sequence comes from Candidatus Aminicenantota bacterium, assembly GCA_963743205.1. GTDB lineage: Bacteria > Acidobacteriota > Aminicenantia > Aminicenantales > Saccharicenantaceae > RBG-16-66-30. The sequence continues at coordinate 233,873 of CAVUOW010000003.1, read as the reverse complement.
GTGCCTCCCGTCTATACGGCCAAGCGGAAGCATCTGGATCGAGGACGATCCGAACATCCTGCCTTTTGAGGACGTTCAGTCGTTCGGCGCCGGGAGCCATCTCGCAGAGCCACGTGCGGCTCCTGCAAAGCAGGTCATTGGCCGCCGACATCATCGAGAAAATGAAGCTCTATGAAAATCCCGATTTCGCGGGAAAGCCGAAAAAGGGCGAGAACGCTCTGATCCTGAAGATCCGATATTTCGGGAAGTCCTCATCAAAGATTCCTTGATTGCCTTGAACGTTTCCTCCGTCCCAGGTGCCAGCTGCGAGCACACGCCTCGTCGATGTCAGCTTCAGCAACCGCAATCCGAAGTTGCCGCTGACGATACTTGAACGCCCTCTTCGATGGCTATATCGACATGATCGTCCGCAAGAGATACGCCGCGTCGGAGCAGGCCACGGAATTCCTGAACACCCAGATCGCCGAGCTCAGGACCAGAATCGAGGAGAAAGAAAAGGAGCTCAACAAGTACGGCTCGGAAAAGGATATCCTGCCCCTGACGGCTGCGGAGGCCCCGACCGTCAGCAGGATAGGGGAAATCAATAAGGCGCTGACGGACGCGACTCTCGACCGGGTCAGCAAGCTCAATGTTTATAACCAGCTCAAGAGCGGCGCCCCTCGGGGAGATCCCCAACGCCCCCGAAGGAAGTCTCATCCAGCGCTTAAGGGAGCAATACATCACTCTGAGCCGTGAATACGCGACCCGGCTGGCGACCGTCCGGCCGGAATATCCCGAGCCATGCAGCGCCTGAAATCGAGCTCGACGCGGCCACCGAAGCTCTCAAGAACGAAACCCAGAACCTTATCCGGAACGCCTACAACGACTATCAAAACGCCCTGAACAAGGAACAGTCCCTTCAGCGTCTTCTGAATACCCAGAAGAACGAGGCCTACAAGGCCAACAGCAACTCGGTCGTCTATCAACAGCCTGAGGATCGAGCTCGACAATCAGAAGGCATTGCTCGAATCCCTGTCGAAGAGGCAGAGCGAAACCGACGTATCCTCGCGGCTCAAGGGCCTGGAAGCTTTGAACGTCTGGATCGTCGACAAGGCGGACTATCCCCTGCGCCCGGCATCGCCGAATAAGCGGAAGAACGTCCTGATGGGCTTATTTTTGGCCTGGCAGGAGGGATCGGGCTTGCCTTAGGGCTTGGAATTCCTGAACAACACCGTCAAGACCTCAAAAGACGTCACGAATTCCATCGGCGTCCCGACGCTTGGAACGGTCCCGGCGTTCGAAGCCGAATTCAAGTCGAAGGGCCCGATTGCGGAATTCGCAAAGATGATCTCCATGATTCGCGGAAAGAGTGAGCAGAAAAAAGCCAGATAGCAGGCGGACGGAAGAAGGACAGCGATCCGTCCAATTGATCACGCCAGACTGGGCAAGCGGAGAATCCGGCAGAAAACGAAATCGGGGCGGGCAAGATCGAGCTCATCGCCGCCAGGGAACCCCAATCGATCCAGGCCGAGAGCTACCGGTCCATCCGGACGACCCTGCTCGTATCTTCGCCTCCGGGCCGGATCAAGACTATCCTCTTCACGAGCCCGCTTGCCCGGGAAGGCAAGTCCTCCACGGTTTCCAACATGGCAATAACCTTGGCAGAATCGGGCAAGCGTGTCGTTATCGTGGATTCCGACCTTCGAAAACCCAAACAGGCAAAGATCTTCGGCGCAAATAGCGGCGACGGACCGGGCTTGAGCCGATATCTCAGCTCGAATATGGAAGCCGCCGAGGTCGTGAAACCTACCGATATCCCGAACTTGCATTTGATCACGAGCGGTCCCCTGCCGGCCAATCCGATCGAGCTTCTGACTTCCGAGAAGATGGATAGCCTCGTCGGGTATCTCAAGCGCAACTTCGATTTCATCCTATTCGATACGCCGCCGCTCTTGGCGGTATCCGATGCGCTGGCCATGGGTCCGATGGCCGACGCGATCATCCTGGTCGCGAGGGGCGGGCAAACTCCGATTCCAGGCCATCAAGCAGGCCAAGCAGAAGCTCGACGCCCACAAGCTGAAATGCCTTGGTGTCATCCTGAACGGTGTCGATCTCGTCGAGCAGGACGGCTACTACGCCCGCGAATACTACAGCTACTCCAAAGCTGAGTAATGGGGTCCTGAGTAATGGGGTCGGACCACAGCTTCTCTTTAAAAAATCAATGACTTAAGGTCGTTTCAATGGCCTAAATTGGCCTAATTATGGTGTTTTTGGGGCTATAAACGCCAAATCACCCGCGCTTGAATTGGAGTCAAGTCCGTTATATCCTCCGCCTGGCGCCCGCGCTCCTAAAAGGCGCCCAGTTCGATCGGAGGCGACCATGAACTTAAGGCCCCGCGCCCGAACGAAAGTGCTCACCGGGCTGATTGCCCTGTCTACCCTGGTTCTCATCTTCCTCTCCCCTGCCTGCTCGAAGAAGGCAGCCGCGCCCGCCGCGGCTCCGACGGAACTCGCCAAGGCGACGCGAGTCGACACCAACGGCTGGATCAAGGTTCATCTCGAAGGGACGCCGCGGGAGATCGGCTTCCAGCATGGGTGGCTGCTCGCGCCAGAAATCGACGACCTGCTGAAGGCGCTCGCCCACTTTCTCGAAGGGCTCGACGAAACGCGACTGGGCGTTCTTCAGGGGCGCTGCCGAGCGGATGTTCTGGCCGAAGCTCGAGGCGGAATACCAAGAGGAGATCGAGGGCATCGCCGCGGGGCTCCGCGCGCGGCTCCCACGGACGAAATACGACCGCATCGATATCACGGCCCTCAACGGCTGGATCGAGCTCGCCTGGTACTATGTCCCCTACCTCGATGGGATGGCCAAGAAAGGCGCCGGCGACAACAAGGCGCCGGGCTACTGCAGCGCCTTCATCGCCACGGGGAGCTGGACCGAGGGCGGCGGCATCGTCATCGGCCACAACAACTGGGTCGATTACATCATCGGGTCGCGCTGGAATGTCATCGCCGACATCGTACCGGCGGCAGGTCATCGGATCCTGATGGACTGCATGCCTGGGGCCATCCACAGCGGCGACGACTTCGTCATGAACAGCGCGGGCCTCGTCTACACGGAAACGACCATGGGCACGTTCAAGGGCTTCCGCGAGGAGGGCACGCCCGAGTTCATGCGGGCGAGGAAAGCGGCCCAGTACGCGGCGTCGATCGACGACTTCGTCCGCATCATGACCGCCGACAACAACGGCGCCTACGCCAACGATTGGCTCGTCGGCGACACGAAGACGGGCGAGATCGCCAAGTACGAGCTGGGGCTGAAGAACCAGAGGCTGTGGCGGACGACGGACGGCTATTTCATCGGATCGAACTTCCCCGGCGACGAAAAGGTCATCGCCGAGGAGACGACATTCAATCCGAACGACAAGACGCAGTCCGTGCTGGTGAGGAAGGCGCGCTGGGAACAGCTGATGGAGGAATACAAGGGCTACATCGACGTCGAGGACGGGAAGCTCTTCGAGGCCGACCACGTCGACTTGGCCACCGGCAAGACGGGATTCAACAGCAACGTGCTCTGCGGCCACGTCGACGAGGATCCCAAAGGGACGCCCGAGTTCAACTGGGCGCCGTTCTCTCCGGCAGGGTCGGTCCAGGGGAAAGTGACGTCGAGCGCGCTGGTCAAAGAGATGAAGATGTGGGCCCACATGGGTCACCCGTGCGGACGTGATTTCATAGCGGCGGATTTCCTGGCCAAGCACCCAGAGTACGCTTGGCAGAAGCCGTACCTGAAGGACATGAAGGCTTACCCCTGGACGCTATTCGAAGCCAAAAAATAAAGCCAAGGGAAGAGCAAGAAGGGGTCAAACCTGTTTTTTGTGCTTATCGTCAAAAACGGCACAAACAAACACGTGTTGACCCCTCTTCCCAGATCCCCGAGGAGGTCCTGATGTCTCAAGAAGACGGCTGCCATTTCGATTGTCGCCATTGGGCTTTCCCTTATCGTCATCGGGCGTGTGGTCCCCGGCAGTCAGATAGAATGCCAAGCCCCAGGTCGCAACCGGCCCGCATCCTGACCAACCAGGTCGGGTATGAGCCGACGGGCGCGAAGAAGGCCGTCATCCAAGGTCATGCCGGCGACGCGTTCGCGGCTTTCGCCGTCAAGAGCTATCCCGGCGGCGAGGTCGTCCTGACCGGGACCCCGGTCCACGTCGGGCCGGTCGCCAAGTGGAAGGATTGGGATTTCTGGACGATCGATTGGAGCGCAGTCGACAAAGGAGGGCACCTACATCATCGAATGCGCGTCGAAGGCAGGCGCGGCTGGCAGCTGCGGCTGCGCTACTGCGGCAGCGCTACCCTCCGCTCCCACCCCATCCTCGTCCAGAAGAACGCGCTCACCCGGAACACGCTTTCCGACGTCATCTATTACTTCAAGGGCCAGCGCTCATCCGGCCTCTGGGACAAGGCCGACCGCAAGCTGACCTTCGAGGGGAAGGCCGGCACCGTCGACATGCACGGCGGCTGGTTCGACGCCACCGGGGACTACGGCAAGCACCTCTCGCACCTTTCCTACTCGTCCTATTTCAATCCCCAGCAGGTCTCGCTCACGGCCTGGAGCCTCTTCCAGACCCTCCGGGAGATCGAGCGGCGCGGCGACCCCAACTTCAAGCAGTATCAGAAGCGGCTCCTCGACGAGGCCCTGTTCGGCGCCGATTACCTCGTCCGGAGCAAGAACCCGAAGGGGTCGTTCTACATCACCGTCTCGGGGCGCGGCCCGGAGAAGAAGCCCGAGGACCGCCAGATCACCCCGAAGGCCGAGCGCCACATCATCCTGACGCCGGAGACGAAGGACAAGTTCCGCGACTACGGCCGGGAGAAGATCGCCGGCGACGCGGCCTACGAGGCCGGATATCGGGAGGGCGCCGGCCTCTGCATCGCCGCGCTGGCCATGGCCGCGGCGCGCGGCGGGGCGGATGGCGCGCCCGGGACCCCTGGCTACGGCGTGAGCCGGGGCGAGGGCGATTTCAAGGCCGCGGACTATCTCAAGGCCGCCGAGGACGCCTTCGCCTTCCTCGAGAAGAACAACCTCCTCTTCACGAACGACGGCAAGGAGAACATCCTCGACGATTATTGCGCGCTCATCGCGGCGACGGAGCTTTATCAGGACGACGAAGAAGCCGGTTTACAGAGATGGCCGCGGACAAGCGGGCCGCGTCGCTCGAGGCGAGATTGGTTTCATGGAAGAGCGACTACCGTCTACGAGAATTACTGGCGCGCCGACGGCGAAGGCGGCGATCGCCCCTTCTTCCACCCCGTCGACGCCGGCATGCCCGTCGTCAGCCTCCTCCTCTACTCCGAGATCGCCGACGAGGCGGGCCGCGCGAAGGCCCTCGACGCCGTCCGCAAGTCCCTCGCTTTCGAGCTCGCCGTGACCGCCGAGGTCGCGAACCCCTTCGGCTACAGCCGTCAGCTCGTCCAGTCGAAGGACGGCGCGTCGACCCGCCGCACGAGCTTCTTCTTCCCCCACGACACCGAGACCGCGCCCTGGTGGCAGGGCGAGAACGCCCGGCTCGGGTCGATGGCCGCCGCCGCCCGCCTCGCGGCCCTCGCCTTCGCCCAGAGCCCCAGCGACTCCGATCGCGCCCTCGCCTCCTCCCTCCGCGCCTTCGGCCGCGATCAGCTCAACTGGATCCTCGGCCTCAACCCCTACGACGCCTGCATGCTCCACGGCCACGGCCGCAACAACATCCCCTACATCTTCTTCGAATCCTACGAGTACACGAACGCGCCGGGCGGCATCTGCAACGGCATCACGGGCGGCTACACGGACGATACGGGCATCGACTTCGGCCTGCGCTACGCCCAGACGGGCAAGGACGACGATTGGCGCTGGGCCGAGCAGTGGCTCCCCCACGCCGCCTGGTATCTCTACGCCGTCGCGATCGGGGATTGAAGCCCACAGAATAAGAATCAGACGGGGTCAGGCCTACACTCTGCGCTCTTTAGCCAAAGAGGGCGCAGAACTGCACGTCAGACCCCTACTTGCCAGCCAGGCGCGCCTTCGCGTCCGCGACTTCGGGCAGGCCGGGGTCGGCGCCCTGCCACAGCGCTAAGAATTTCCGATAATTGCTGCGCGCCGTCGCCGCGTCGCCCTTCCGCTCTGCGATCTTCCCCAGCCAGTAATAGGCCCGGGCATAGATGTCGCCGTCGTCGCGCCGGCCGGTCGTGAGCAGCGTGATCTTTTCGTAGGTTTCGCGCGCCTTGTCGAAGTCGCCCGATTCTCGAAGCGCCTCGCCGTACCGATCGAGGAAGATGGCCTGCTCGGAAGTCCAGTAATCCTCGAAGTCCAGGCGCCCGCACGCGCTCCCGAACGAGCTCCGCGGCGCGCGCCGGGTTCCCCTTCCCGAGCTCGACCAGGCCGAGGATGTATTCGTAATATTTCAGCTCTTTGCGGTTGATGCCCGAGTCGATGACCGACTTCAGCTCCTCAGCCGTCTTCAGGGCCTCCCCGGCATCGCCCATCTCCGCCTGGATCCTGCCCTTGACGAAAAGGTCCGGCTTCCGGAAGATCGGCCGGTAGGGCAACCCGGCTTGGCCCGCCGACGCCCGCGACTCCGCGGAGAGCCGCAGATACTCGCCGTGCTCGGCTAATGCCTCGGCATAGCGCCCCGCCTTCTCGAGCGCAAACGCCAGACGGCGTTTGGCGGCCGCGACGTCGTCGATCGTCCCTTGGGCCCGGGCATTCACGAGCTCCTTCCGGGCAAAGTCGATATTGGCGGCGAAACGCCCCCGATCCAGGCAGACCTGTTCGAGGCCCGTCAGAGCCTCGGCCCCGGCGAGGTCGTCCTTGAAGACGAGCATTTCGAACTCGACCGACCGCATCCGGGGATTGCCCTGAAAGGTTATCCGGGCTTCGGCCAGGGCTTCGTCGAAATTCCTCAGATAACCGTAAGAATAGGCCAGGATCTGGTGGACGTTCCAAGCGTCCTCGACATTCTGGACAAACGACCGGAGGAGATCGATCGATTCCTGATAACGCCCCTTTCGCTGGAGATAGGCGGCCAAGGTGCGGACGTCCACGACCGTGTTCCGGCTGCTGGTGACGAGGCTCTGATAGTCGATGGCCCTGTCGATGTCGCCGGCGCCGTTGTAGGCGTAGCCGAGATAGGTCAGGGCGTTGAGATGGCCGGGATGCGTTTTCAGGAGCCCTTCCAGGATCTCGATCGACTTGGCGTAATCATCGGCCCAGAAGGCAAGCTGGCCTTCGATGAGCTCGCGCTCCCCCTCGGGAAGGCGGGCGCTGAACTCCAGGGCTTTCTTGATGGAGGCCAGGGCCTCGGCATATTGACCGAGGTCGCGTTGGGCGACGGCCAGGGTCCGGTAGGCCATGGCGAACTCGGGGTCGATGGCGATGGCCTTCTCCATCGAGGCGATGGCCTCGGGCCAGCGGTTGCTCAGCTGGAGACGCCGGCCCTCGACATAATACTTGAGCGCGTCGGGGGAGGACGTGACGGCCTGGCCCGCTTCCATGGCGAAATCGTAGACGATCTGGGCCCGGGTCAGGCGGAGGGCCTTTTTGATCTCGCCGGCGAGCTTGCCGATCTTGGGGATGATGTCGTATTCGTCGTGGGCGATGAGCTTAGGGACGGAGGAGCTTCGGCCGAGGGCCGTATCCTGGAGATTGGCCGTGATGACGATCGCCTCGCCGGCTTTGACGAAGCTGCCCGTCAGGATGTGCGCGGCCCGGGTGAGGGCGGCGACCCTCGCGATGTCCTCGGAGGAGTATGCGGGGGAATCGGTCAAATTGAGGCGCCGGAGGACCGTGATCATCTCGCCGCCCGAGACGACGCGGATATATTTCGACTGGGAAAGCTCGGCAAAGAGCAGCTCGGCGATGGCATCGCGCCAATAGTCGGGCAGCTTGCCGCCCGAATTGTTCTCGAACGGCAGGACGGCGAGGACAGGTTGGACGAAACCGGCAGGGAGGGGCGGAGGCTTGGGGGGGACGACGGCGCGCCAGACGGTGAATGCGACGAGCGAGGGTCGAGAAGGCGAAGAGGGCGAGGGGGAGCGGGCGGGCGAGGCGGCGGAAGAGGCGTTTAGCCGGGGGAGCGATGGCGGCGGTATCGTGATCGTGGAGCTTCTGCTCGAGCCAGGTGTTGAGCTCGTTTTTATAGGCGAAGACACGCGCCCGGGGCGAGCCGTCGAGGCGGTGGATGGGCAGGGCCATCTCGATTTCCCATCTCTGGCAAGTGCGCACGTCACGACCCAGGAAGGCGGAAATCTCCTTCCAAGATTCGAGAACCTGCCCTTCGTCCATCTGTCCTCACCCGGCGGGAGCGGCCCGGGACCGGACTGAAATGGGGATTGTTGGTTTGATAATAGGAATTAAGCTGGGCGGTTGTCAAGAGGGCAATGGGGTCGGACCACAGGAATTCGAAAACAAATCAATAGTTTAGGTCCATTTCGAGGGGGTTCTAGGCCTTAAAACGGTGGTTTTTGGGGGCAAAAATGAAGACTTACTTGTTGAAGTCGGAGACGGCGCGGAAGAAGGCGTTGAGGTTCGCCAGCGTGGCGCCCGGCGGGATGTCGCAGCCGGAGGAGATGACGAAATTCTTGTAGGGGCGGGTCGCCTCGAGGAGCGCGCGCGTCGCGTCCCCGGCGATCTGGGGCGTGCCTTTGAGGAAGATCTTCTTGGCGTCGAGGTTCCCGCTGAGAACGATCTCGGGGCCGGCTTTGGCGAGCGCCGCGACGATGTCCATCCCCGCCCCGAAATGATACATGGAGGCGCCGGAGGCCATGATCGCGTCCAGGTGGTCGATCGCGGCACGGCAGTTGTGGACGACGACGGAGAAGTCCGGGGTCTCGACGGCCTTGATGATCCGCTTGACGAAGTGCGTCGAGAAGCGGGCTAGGCCTTCGGGTGAGAGCCGGCCGGCGGCCCCCTCGGCCACGACGATGCCCCAGGCGCCCGTCTCGCGGAACTCGAGCGCGTAGCGGCAGAGGAATCCGGTCACGTTGTCGAGGAGGGTCTCGATCGTCTCGGGTTCGGCGGTGGTCGCGGCGATGGTCTCGTTGAGGCCGAAGAGGCGGGTGGCGAGCGCGAACGGGCCGAGCATCGTGCCGAGAACGGGGACGCTCTCCCCTACTTCGGCGGTTAGGCGCCAGGCCGTTTCGATGGGCACGCGCGTCCGGGCATCGCCGGGCACGGGGTCGGCGAGGGCGGCGACGTCGGCGGCGGTCGTGACGAGGCGCCCGACGATCGACGGGGCCTCGCGCGCCGAGAACTTGACCTCGCAGCCGTAGGCTTCGGCTTCGGCGGTCGTGTCGATGGCCGTGAGAAGGACGGGCGTCCGATAGCGGTCCTGGAGGGCCATGATGGCCTTGAACTGCGAGCCGGGGACGCTGATCATGTCCTCGATCGATTCGCCGGTGATCTCGAGCCCGGAATAGACGCAGAGGGGCATGGCGAGGCGCCCGGGGAAATCGTGGACGAACTTTCCGAAGCGTGTATCCATGTGCGCTAGAATCATATCCGAGACTCTGTCTGGGGTCAAATACAATGGGGTCGGACCACAGCCAACCGAATAATATCAATAAGTTAGCCGATATTTTTGGTCTGTTTTTGGCTTAAATACGGCATTTTCATGGGCAAAAACAAAGGACTCACTTCGTCGCGATGGTTATGGCTTGCGGGAGGTGCAGGGGTGTTTTCTATTTTTGGGGTCAAAAAGCTCAAGTTAAGGGGTATTAGAGCCCTAAATTGAGGCCTAAGTTATTGATTTTTATTTAATCTGCTGTGGTCCGACCCCATTGAGGCAACATTTCGGGCGGCTGATTCGTATTTAAGTATGAATTAAGCGCTTTCGAGAAAATCCGGCCCGCGGGCCTTCGGCAAAGATATTCGACCGCAGCCGATCGGTGATCAGGAGCTTCTGATGAAGAAGAAAGCTTTATCCGCCACGTTCGGGCTGGCCTTGGCCCTTGCCTTCGCCCTAACCATGTCCGCCAGTGCCGCCACCCCCACCCCGACCGGTACCGCCACCCGCCCCCCGCGCGCCTCCGCCCGCCCCGCGCTCCCGCCTCCCGACACCAAGATCGTCCAGGCCGTCCGCGCGACCGAGCCCATCGTCCTCGACGGGCGCCTCGACGAGGCCGCGTGGAAGACGCCCCCCGCGACCGGCTTCACCCAGAACGATCCCCAAGACGGCTCGCCCGCGACCGAACCGACCGACGTCTGGGTCGCCTACGACGATCACGCCCTCTACGTCGCCGCGTTCTGTCACGACTCCGACCCGTCGAAGATCCTCAAGCGCCTCGGCCGCCGCGACGCGCAGACCGACTCCGACTGGTTCATGGTCGCCGTCGATCCCTACTTCGACAAGCGCTCGGGCTACGCGTTCTACGCGAACCCGGCCGGCTCGATCACCGACGCCGCGCTCTCGAACGACGTCAACGACGACGACTCGTGGGACGGCGTCTGGGAGAACAAGGCCGCGGTCAACGGCGACGGCTGGACGATCGAGATGCGCATCCCCTTCAACCAGATCCGCTTCCCGAAGAAAGAGGATTACGTCTGGGGCGTCAACTTCCGCCGCATGATCCGGCGCAAGAACGAGCAGTCGAGCTTCAACTGGAGCCCCAAGACCGACGCGGCGATCGTGTCGCGGTTCGCGCGGCTCGAAGGCCTCCGGGGCATCAGCCCGGGCGGGCGCGTCGAGTTCATGCCGTACATGGTCGGACAGGCCCAGCTCCGCCCGTCGCAGGCCGGCAATCCGTTCGAGACCGGGCATCGCGCCCTCGGCAACGCCGGCTTCGATCTCAAGGTCGGCCTCAAGAGCAACCTGACCTTGGACGCGACGGTCAACCCGGATTTCGGGCAGGTCGAGGTCGACCCGGCCGTCCTGAATCTGTCGGCCTACGAAACGTACTACGAGGAAAAGCGGCCCTTCTTCATCGAGGGGGCGTCGCTCTTCAATAATTTCGGGCGCGGCGGCGTGTTCATGAACGCCAACATCAACTGGCCGCAGCCGACCTTCTTCTACAGCCGGCGCATCGGGCGCGAGCCGCAGGGCTACGTCACCGAGGACGGGTTCGCGCGCACGCCCGACCGGACGACGATCCTGGGCGCGGCCAAGCTCACCGGGAAGCTCGGCGGCAGCTGGAACGTCGGCTGGCTCAGCGCGCTGACGGGGCGCGAGTTCGCCCAGATCGACCAGCTCGGGACGCGGCTGCGGCAGGAGGTCGAGCCGCTCTCGTACTACGGGACGGTGCGCGTCCAGAAAGACATCGCCGAGGGGAAGAGCGGGATCGGGATGATGGCCACGGGCGTCGTGCGCGATCTCGGCAGCGATTCGACCGGGACGCTCGCCGGCATCCTCAACAAGAACGCGTTCTCGCTGGCCGTCGACGGGTGGACCTCGCTCGATAAAAAGAAGGATTGGGTCATCGGCGGCTGGGCGGGGGCGACGCGGGTCGAGGGCAGCGTCGAGGACATCCTGCGGCTCCAGAACTCGTCGATGCATTATTTCCAGCGGCCGGACGCGGGCTACGTCAGCGTCGACCCGACGGCCAGGAGCCTGGGCGGTTGGGCCGGGCGGCTCAACCTGGCCAAGCAGAACGGGAATCTCCTCGTGCTGGCCAACGTGGGCGCCATCTCGCCGGGGTTCGACCCGAACGACACCGGCTTCCAGTACGGCGGGTCGGACATCATCAATATGCAGTTCATCCCCGGATATCAGTGGACGAAGCCCGGGAAGGTCTTCCGATATGCGCTCGTGATCGGCGGCTGGTTCCGGAACTACGACTTCGGCTGGAACAAGAACTGGGACGGCGGCATCCTCGAGTTCCAGGGCCAGCTCCGGAACTTCTGGCAGTTCGACACGATGTTCGCGTACAACCCGGACACCATCAGCAAGACGCTGACGCGGGGCGGGCCGCTGGCCATCATGCCGTCGGGCTGGCAGGTCAACCTGATGCTGAACACGGACACCCGGAAGCCGGTCGTGTTCGAGTTCCAGGGGACGACGTACCAGCGGGCGGCGGTGTCGGAAGAGTGGCAGGGCCAGCTCTCGGCGCGGTGGAAGCCGGGGTCGAACGTGAGCTTGAGCGTCGGGCCGACGCTCACGATCGAGAAGAACGAGCTGCAGTGGGTGACGCGCGTGGGCGACCCGCTGATGACGCCGACGTACGGGAGCCGCTACGTATTCGGCAGGATCGATCAGAAGGTGCTCGGCAGCGAGATCCGGCTCGACTGGACGTTCACGCCGAAGCTGACGCTGCAGGCGTACATGCAGCCGTTCCTCGCGGTCGGGCATTACGACGCGTTCAAGGAGCTGGCGGCGGCGAAGGCGTTTGCGTACAACGTGTACGGCGGCGGGACGTTGGGCGGCGGCGGAACGGGCGGGAGCGGGAGCGGAGGGAGCGGCAACGGCTCGACGATCGCCTACGACGCGGCGAGCGGCGCCTACACGGTCGACCCGGACGGGCCGGCGGGCGCGGCCCCGTCGTTCGCGTTCGGGAATCCGGATTTCAATTACAAGTCGCTGAGAGGCACCGTCGTGCTGAGATGGGAGTACAAGCCGGGCAGCCTGCTGTATTTCGTCTGGACGCAGAACCGCGCCGATTACGCGAACCCGGGTGACTTGCGGATCGGCCGTGACCTGGGCGACCTCTTCTCCGCCCCCGGCGACAACATCTTCCTGCTCAAGGTGTCGTATCGCTGGAACATCTAATGGGGTCGGACCACAGCTATCCGAAAAATATCAACAAGTTAGCCCTACTTTTCGGCTCTTTTTTGGCTTAAAACCCGTATTTTCAGGGGCAAAAATAGAAACCTATCTCCAGGCGACGATTAGGCCAGAGAATCTGATCGATTGGCCCCAAGTTGACATCGGCATCACGTGGCGTAACGAGATTCTTGTTTCGGATGCGGGCCACGTAGAAACGGGCCGGGAAGGGGCCTGGGAAAGCGCGTGGGGCAGGTTCGAGGCCGGGGCTAGGCCTGGATATGGGTTCCGAATAGCCGGCGCAGTTGGTTCCCAATGGGGTCGGACCACAGCTATCAGAACAATATCAATAAGTTAACCAAGATTTTCAACTCTTTTTTGGCTTAAAAACGGCATTTTCATGGGCAAAAGCAAAAGGACTCGCATCAGGCAATAGTCTTGGCTCGGGAGACGGCGCCAAGGCGTTCTCTATTTTTGATGTCAAAAAGCTTCAATTAGGGGCTATTTGAGCCTCAAATTTCGGCCTAAGTTATTGATTTTTATTCAATCTGCTGTGGTCCGACCCCATAGAGACGCGGTCTCAGGGCCGAAAAGGCTGCCGCCAAGAGGAGGCAGAGTCCGCAGCAGACGTACCAGACCGCATCAGGGCCCCACTGCTCGTAGATCGCGGTGCCGCCCGCCGGAGCGATGATGAACGCCAGCGAGAACGAGAAGCTGAGCAGTCCCATATACCGGCCGCGGTTCGAGTCGTCGGCGCGCCCCGCGATCAGGGCGGTCACGAGCGGCATGCTCAGCATCTCGCCGAATGTCCATATCGCCACCGTGATCGCGCCGAACGCGAACCCCCGCCCCAGCGGCATCATCCCGAATCCGATCGCCAAGCAGCACGATAGATATGTTGATCGCACGAGCCTGCGCATGCTTCCGGATCCTTTCCATCAGGATCATCTCGAGGGTGACGATCATGATCGTGTTGACGGCGAAGAGTTGGCCGATCCGGTTTTCCGCGAGCCCATAAACATTGCGCATGTAGATGGGGAACGTCGTCAGCAGTTGGACGAAGACCGAGCACCAGACGAGCCAGATGAGCATCAACAGCAGAAAAGGAACGTCGCGCCAGGGCGAGCTGGGCCTTGGCCGGCCCCCGATCGCCGGGCCAGACGCCGGTCGCCGCTCGGTCTCTGTCGTATCCACCCGGCCCTGCTCCGCTCCGACAGCTTGTGCGGCCCCCGCGCACTTCGGCTCGCGGCTCCGCGTCTCTCTGCCGGCCCTCGCACCCTTCCACAGCACCGCGAACACCGCCGCCGCCGCGAGCGACGTCAGGCCGTCCGCCCAGAAAAGCAGCCGATAATCGCTGAGCGCCAGCACGCCTCCGACGGCCGGACCGATCGTCGCCCCGAGATTATTCGCCAGCCGATTGAGCGCGAATCCCTTGACCTGAAGCTCGGCCGGGCAGATCTTCGACATCGACGTGGCGTTGGCCGGATAGAGCATGCCCGCGAACAGCGCCAATCCGAAGAGCAACGGCAGGATCCCGGCCACCGTGCGGACCTGTCCCAGAACGATGAGCGTGACGCCGCACACGGCCAGGCTCACCTTTTGGACCGTGATCGACCCGACGTGGTCGGAGAGCCACCCCCCCGCGAAGGCCCCCGCGAGCGAGCCCACGCCGTAGAGGCTCAGCGCCTGACCCGCCCGCGCGGTCGTGAGCCCGAGCTTGCGCGTCAAGTAGAGCGCCAGGAAAAAGATGACCATCGAGCCGGACGAGTTGACCAGGTTGACGGCGAACAGGATCCAGGCGCGCCGCGGCAATCCGCGATAAGCTCGGACGTACTCGTCCTTGATGAAGCGGATCGGTCGAATTCGATGCGGTTGGGACATTCCCGTTGACGGTGATTATAACCCGCGGGCGCGACGCAAGCCTATTTTTTTCGCGGTTGTTTTTCGGCTTTGGCCGACCGGGCGAGTTCCCTGTAACGGAAGCACCCGACCAGGTGGTCGTTGACCATGCCCGTCGCCTGCATGTGCGAATAAACGACGGTCGAGCCGACGAACTTGAAGCCGCGCCCCTTGAGGTCCTTGCTGATGGCGTCGGACAGGGGCGTGCGGGCAGGCATGTTCGCGAACGACTGCAGGCCCGAGCGGATCGGCTTGCCGCCGACGAAGCCCCAAATGTAACGATCGAACGTGCCGAACTCTTTCTCGACGTCGAGGAAGCGTTTGGCGTTGTTGATCGCGGCGAGGATCTTCAGGCGGTTGCGGATGATGCCGGCGTCGTTGAGGAGACGCTGGACGTCGCGCGCCGTGAACCGGGCGACTTTCTCGGGATCGAAACCTCGGAAGGCGCGCCGGAAGTTCTCCCGTTTCTTGAGGATCAGATTCCAGCTGAGGCCGGCCTGCATGCCTTCGAGGATAAGAAACTCGAAGATCTTGCGGTCGTCATGGAGCGGGGTCCCCCATTCGAGGTCGTGGTAATCGCGGACGAGCGGGTCATCGGGCTCTCCCCAGCACCGCGCCAGGCGCTTGGGGGGCGCGGGCTTCGCCGGCTTCGCGGGGGGTTGCGCCGGCTTCGCGGGGGGTTGCGCCGGCTTTGTGTTTTTTTCGGCCATCATGCACCTCGCGGAGGCCATCTTAGCATAAGTGGGGTCGGACCACAGCAGATCCGATAATAATCAATAAGTTAGCCACTCTTTTGGGCATAAAAAAGGCTTAAAACCATTGTTTTTTGGGTCAAAAACATCCGTCTTGCTCCTGGGTCTCGTGAGAAGATACGGTCCCTTGATGCGTCTACTTCTTCGGAGACAGGACGAGCAGGACGGCGGAAACGCGATGCCTCGAGCAAACCGGAATTTCCTTCCCGGCCGGATCTGGCATATCACGCATCGGTGTCACAAGAAGGAATTCCTGCTCAAGTTTCGCCGCGACAAGCTGATCTGGCTCCACTGGGCGCACCAAGCGAGGATCCGCTACGGCCTGATCATCTTGAACTTCATGATCACGTCGAATCACATCCATCTGCTCGCGATGGTTCTCGCCAGCCGAGCGCGAGCGCAGGCCACGGCCTTGCCGAGCGCGCTTCAGCTCATCGAGTCCCGCATCGCTCAGGGTTACAACGCGAGGAAAGAGCGTCGCGGCGCGTTCTGGGAGGACCGCTATCACGGCACCGCCGTCGAGGACGGGGCCCAACTCGCGCGATGCCTCACCTACGTCGACATGAATATGGTCAGGGCCGGCGTCGTCGCCCACCCTCGCGAATGGGCCTATTGCGGGTATCACGAGCTCGTGCGCGAGATCGCCGTCCCTCGCGAGCGACGCCGCGGGCTCCTGGTCGATTCGAGCAAGCTCGTGGAGCTGACGGGCGCGCCTGATATCCGCGCTCACCTGGCCCGGCGATCCGAGTGGATCGACATCGCGATCCGCAAGGGACAGATCGAGCGCGACCCGATCTGGACCGAGAGCGTCGCCGTCGGCAGCGAAAAGTACCTTCGAGGTTTTCAAGCCGAATTGGGAAACAAGATCGGCGCGGCTGAGATCGTGCGAGGCGGCATCGCAGACGATTCGACCGTGCTCAGACGGACCAAGGGCAATCCGATTTTCGTTTTTGGGGCCAAAAACGCCGACTTTAAGCCCTAAAAGATCTCAAAATCGGACTTAAGCTATTGAAAACGTTCCGATAGCTGTGGTCCGACCCCAATGGGAATTTGAAGAAATGCCCTAATAATGCTAGCATTTGTCTTCCGAATCGGCCCTTATGCTCACGCTTATGCTCAGATAGAGAGTCATACCCATGAAGAGAATCGTCATCCTCGGCGCCGGCACGGGCGGCACCGTCATGGCCAACCTCCTCCGTCAGCGCCTCGACCCCGCGTTCTGGGCGATCACCGTCGTCGACCGCGACACGAATCACTACTATCAGCCGGGCTTCCTGTTCATTCCGTTCGGCATGTACGCCCCGAAACAGATCGTCAAGGACCGCGACAAGCTTCCTCTCCAAGCAGGTCGAATTCGTCGTCGCCGAGATCGAGGGGATCGATCGCCGCCAAGAGCGAGGTCCGCGTCGCCGGCGGCGAGGGCCTCCCTTACGACATCCTCGTCATCGCGACCGGCGCGGACATCGTCCCGGCCGAGACGCCCGGCCTTCTCGACGGCTGGCGCGACACGATCTTCGATTTCTACACGAAGGACGGGAGCGCCGCCCTCGCCCGCAAGCTCGAGACGTTCAAGGGCGGGCCGGCTCGCGATCCACATCGTCGAGATGCCCATCAAGTGTCCCGTCGCCCCGCTCGAGTTCACGTTCCTCAGCGACTCGTACTTCACGCGGCGCAAGCTCCGCGACGCGGTCGACATCGTCTACGTGACGCCTCTCGCCGGCGCCTTCACGAAGCCGGTGGCGGCCGCCGCGCTCGGCGCGCTGCTCGACGAGCGCAAGATCCGCGTCGTCCCCGATTTCGGCACGGAGCGCGTCGACGCCGCGGCCCGCAAGATCATCGGCTACGACGGGCGCGAGGTCCCCTACGATCTCCTCGTCACCGTCCCGACGAACATGGGCGCCGAGGTCATCGAGAGCTCCGGCCTCGGCGACGAGCTGCGCTTCATCCCGACCGACACCAAGACGCTGCGGTCGAAGAACGCACGAGAACATCTTCGTCATCGGCGACGCGACGAACCTGCCGTCTTCGAAAGCGGGCTCGGTCGTCCATTTCCAGGCCGAGATCCTGGCCGAGAACATCCATCGGGCGATCGATGGGCCAGCCGCTCGAAGAGAAGTTCGACGGGCACGCCAACTGCTTCGTCGAGACGGGGCGCGGCAAGGCCATCCTGATCGATTTCAACTACGAGGTCGAGCCGCTGCCCGGGCGTTTCCCGTTCCCGGTCATCGGGCCGATGTCGCTCCTGAAGCCGAGCCGCATCAATCACTGGGGCAAGCTCGCCTTCCGCTGGATCTACTGGCACATGATGCTCAAGGGGCGGCCTATCCCGTTTGTTCCCAATCAGATGCAGATGGCCGGGAAAAGGCGTCCGGCGGGCGCGAAGGCATGCGAGCAGGGCGAAAGAGTCGAAATAAACCAGAATGGAATAGGAACCGCAAGCAAAAACGAAGGAGGGACACATGCCTAAGAAACAATTCGGAACGGCCGCGGTCGACGTCGACGAAGAAGGCTTCCTGACCGATTTTGCGCAGTGGACGCGCGATGTCGCCGCGGCCATCGCCAAAGAGGAAGGGGTCGCCGCTCTCACGCCGGCCCACTGGAAGGTCCTCGAGTTCATGCAGAAGGAGTTCAAGGAGAACGGCCAGGTGCCGAGCATCCGCAAGCTCAACAAGAGCGGCGTCGTCAGCACCAAGGAGCTCTACGACCTCTTCCCGGGCGGACCGGCCAAGAAGGCGGCCAAGATCGCCGGCATGAAGAAGCCCGAGGGCTGCGTCTGACGGCCGGCCGGGCGCGGCGAGCAGGATGGGGTCTTAGGACAGCAAGTGGATCCTGAGAAGCGATCACCAGAAGTGGGCGTTGACACAATGCTGCGCTTCAAGAATATCCGAAATGAGATTGAAGTTGGAGGGATAAGCAATGGAAGATAAGATCAAGAAGGTTTCGATCGTCGTTTCGAGGGGCGGCCTGGATGGCGTCTACCCCGGGCTCATCATGGCCAACGGCGCGCGCATGGACGGCATCGAGGCGAACCTGTTCTTCACGTTCTTCGGGCTCGACGCGATCACCAAGAAGCGCATGGGCAAGATCAAGATCGCGACGGTCGGCAACCCGGGCATGCACATGGCGTCGATCCTGGGCATCCTGCCGGGGTTCTCGGCGTTCGCCACGTCGATGATGCTGAAGACGATGGACAAGATCGACATCCCGCCCGTGCCAGAGTTCATCGAGATGGTCGCGGACGCCGGGTGCAAGCTCTACGCCTGCAAGGCCACGGTCGACATGTTCAAGCTGAAAAAAGAGGATTTCGCGCCCCAGGTCGATTCGGTCATCAACGTCGGGAAGTTCTACGAGATCTCGGCCGGCGGCCAGATCATTTTCACTTAATGGGGTCGGACCACAGCAGATCTCATATAAATCTGTAACTTAAGCCCGTTTTTTGCGTTATAAAAGGCTTATCTCCGGGCTTTTTGGGGCCAAAAACGCTTATAATGAGAGCCCTGTAAACCTGTCCGCAGGAGACACCGATGGAGTGGATGACGCATTTCCAATCGTGGATCGCGCTGGGGACGCTGACGGCGCTCGAGATCGTCCTCGGCATCGATAACATCATCTTCATCTCGGTCCTCGTCGGGCGCCTCCCCCACGAACGCCGCAACCGGGCCCGCGTTATCGGCCTGGCCCTGGCCATGGTCAGCCGCATCCTGCTCCTTCTCTCGCTGACCTGGGTCATGACGCTGAGGAACCCCCTCTTCGAGGTCTTCTCGCGCGAGTTCACCGGACGCGACCTCATCCTCGTCGGCGGCGGTCTCTTTCTGCTGGCCAAGAGCACGCGCGAGATCCATCACAGCCTGATGGGCGAGGTCGCCCAGCACAACGCCCGCGGAGCTGCGCGGATGGCCTCGGTGCTGGCGCAGATCGCCGTGCTCGATATCGTCTTCTCCCTCGACTCGGTCATCACGGCTATCGGACTGGCCAATCACCTGACGATCATGATCGCCGCCATCGTCATCGCGGTCGGAGTGATGATGCTCTCGGCCAAGGCCATCGGGGAGTTCGTCGATGGCCATCCGACCATCAAGATGCTCGCGCTGAGCTTCTTGCTCCTCGTCGGGTTCACGCTCTTCGGCGAGGGCCTGGGGTTGGTCATACCGAAGGGGTACATTTATTTCGCGATGGGCTTTTCGGTAGGCGTCGAGGTTCTTAATCTGCGCGTCCGCCGGCGCCAGGAGCGGCCCATCCACTTGCATTCGGGCCTGGCCAGCTGATTGGTCAATGGGGTTGGGTCAATGGGGTCGGACCACAGCAGATTAAATAATAATCAGCAACTTAGCCTCAAATTGGGCGGCCTATTTGGCTTAACTCGGCCATTTTCGATGCTAAAAACGACGTCTCGATTAGTAGCCGCACTAATCCCCGTCAGTTCTCGTTTTTGATGGCAAAAACACCGTAGATAAGGCCAAAAGCGCCTCAAGAGATGACCTAACTTACTGATATTGTTCTGATTCCTGTGGTCCGACCCCATTACTCAATCTCTGGATAACGCTTGTCGGCGAACTTGAGGAGGGCCATGTAACTGGCTGCAGCCAGCGCGCCCAATCCTACAAACACCACGCCCAGCACGACGTTCGTCGCGAGCTTGGCCCGGATCAGCGACTTCGCCCCGAAGAAAACCGCCGTCAGGATGCCGACGTCCGCTAACAGCGCCAGAAGCACGTTGAGGTTCTGCTTGATCGCCTTCTGCGGGTTTGTCCAGTCGAGAAGCGGCCTCGCGAGATCGATCATCATGCCGACCGCCGTCAGCAGCACCCCCGCCACGAGCGACAATGCGACCGCAGGCGCAAGGTGCACCGCCCTCATGTGAAGGAAGACCGCAGCCACGACCGACGCCGTCGCGACGCCCAGCATCGCCACCAGATACGAATGCAGGAATTTGGCCGCCGCCTGCTCTCTCGGCGCGACCGGGATCATCCGCGAGATCCAGAACTGCGCCCCCTCCCGCGAGAACGTCGACGACGCGGTGCCGTTGATGCTGCCGCAGATGGTCATGAACAGCGCCGCACCCAAGATGGCCACAAGCGGATTGGCCGATATCATGGTCGTCAGGAGGGCCATGGGATCGCCTCCGCCTCCGCCCGGGCCTCCCCCTCCCCTCGCTCCCTTGTTGAGGGTCGCCATCAGGACGAAGATGGCCGGGACAAAAACGCTGACGAGGATGCCGTTGAGCAGGAAGATCGGCGTCCGGTTCATGATCTTCCATTCGCGCCCGAAGATCGCCGCGAACGCCCTGCGCCCCGACGTCACGCGCCGCGACATCTCGTCGCGCGTCAGCCTCCGCCGTTTCCCCGTCGTCTCGCCAAGTCCGATGACGCCGCGATAGAAGAGCTTCTCGGCCGCCACGACCATCCCGGCGAATAACACGACCGACACGCCCAGGAGCAGCGCCAGGTTCGCCAGCCCCTCCGCGCTGAATCCCCCGGCGATCGCCTTCGTCGCCCAGATCCCCGGCGGGAAGATCGCGCCGATCTTGTTGAGCAGGCTGTCGGACGAGGTGAAGAAAGCGGCCACGGCCTGGGCGCTCGCCTCCGGGCCTCCGCCCCCCGTCGACTTCCCGAGCCCGATCTGCAGCGCGAACGACAGGCCGATGAGGGCGAGACTGCCGACGAGAATGAGCGCGTCCTTCTTCCGGCTGACGTTGATGAAGCGCATCATGGCCACGACTACGAGCGAGACAAGCGCCAGCGGGATGATCGGCAGCGTCAGATACACGAGCGTCGCGTTCACCCAATAGCCGACCCCGCCCCGCGCCAGCACGCCCACCGTAACGACGACCGGCAGCACGAGCGCCGCGACCGTCAGATATTCGTTGATCACGATGACCGCGAACTTGCTGGCCATGACCTCGCCCGGCCGGAGAGGCAGAGGGATGAGGAACTCGAGGTCGCGGGCGAAATAGAACGCCGCGATGACGTAATAGATCCCGAAGAGCAGGATCAGGAGCTGCCCCGCCAGGATCCCGAACGATAGCAGCGCCCTCTCCTGGCCCATCGGCTTGAGTACGAGATAGACGTTCTCGATGAGCAGGACGATGCCGTAGAACATCGGGACGACGCCGATCGCGGCGACCCCGAAGAGCGGCACGAGCCAGCGGTCCTTTTTTTCTTTGAGCAGCCTGTGCTTCAGGGTCGCCAGCCCGAAGTTCGACCTGAGGCCGGCCCGGATGACCGTCAGGACCGTCTGGGCCCTGCTCGGCCGTCGCGAGTCCGGCTCCACCCGACCCGGCCCGCTCGCGCCCCCGCCTGCGCTACGGTCCACGCCCGCGCTACGGTCCCCGCCCGCGATCGCGCCGCCCGCGCCGCTCGCGCTCATTTCTCTGTCAGCTCCAGGAAGATCTCTTCGAGCGACTGGCCGGCTTCCGTGCGGTCGATCGCTTTGAGCTCCTCCATCGTCCCGCACGCCACCAGCCGTCCCTTGTGGATGATGCCGATCCGGTCGCACAGCTTCTCGGCCACCTCCATGATGTGCGTCGAGAAGAAGAGCGTCTTGCCCGCGTCGCAGTGCTCGCGGAACATCTCCTTGAGTTGATGCGCCGCCCGCGGATCGAGCCCGACGAGCGGCTCGTCCAACACCATGACCCGGGGCGCCGGCAGCAGCGCCGCCGCGAGCACGATCTTCTGTTTCATGCCGTGCGAGTAGCTCTGGATGGGGTTGGTGACGACGGGCGCGAGCTCGAAGATCTCGAGCCACTTGCCGATGCGCTCGAGCCGCTCCGCCTTGGGGACGCCGTAGACGTCGCCGATGAAATTGAGGTACTCGAGGCCGGTCAGCCGCTCATAGATGGCCGGAAAGTCGGGGACATAGGTCGTCACCTGCTTGGCCTTGAGCGGCTCCTTGGCCACGTCGAAGCCCTCGACCGCGATCCGACCGGAGTCGGGCCGCAGCAATCCGACGATCAGCTTGATGGTCGTCGTCTTCCCGGCGCCGTTCGGCCCCAGGAAGCCGAAGATCTCGCCCGGCTTGACGGCGAGCGTCAGGTCGTCGACGGCCTTGATCTTGCCGCGGTTATAGCTCTTGGTAACGTGGGTCAGCTCGATCACGCGCGCTCCTTATCATTGGGGTCGGACCACAGCAATCTGAATATAATCAGTAAATTAACAAGCGTTTTCACGTCTTTTCTTGCCTTAACTAAGCGTTTTTGCGGTCAAAATTGACGACACGGTATTGGCCTGGCCGTTTTGGCAGATTTTCGTTTTTGGTGGCAAAAACGCCGATTTAAGGCACTTTCGACGTTCAAATTTGGCCATATATATTTGATTTCATTCGTATTGCTGTGGTCCGACCCCATTGTTATTCCTTTCTCCCCTATTTACCGCACCCGCCGGTATTTGACCAGGAGCGAGGCCGGCGCTTCGGGGATCTTGAGCGTGAGCCCCGCGGAGAGCTCGCGGCCGCTCTTGACGACCGCGACGCCGTAATCCTCAAAGCTCACTTCGTAGTCCGCACCCGCGTCCAGCCCGCCGAGTTTGACCTCGATCGACGGCTGCGGCGCCATCGGACGCCGGAACGCGATAACGATCCCGTCCCCTTCCTCCGGCCGGTCCCATTGGAGGGCCGTCCAGGCATCGTCGCTCGTCGAATATTCCGAGAGCGGATAATAATCGCCGTAGAAATATTCGCGCAGCGCCCTGAACTCGGCCACGTCCTCGATAGCGCCGCGCACGTTGAACCCCGCCCCGAGCTCCCAGCCCATGACGACCGCCCCGCCCATGGCCGCGCTTCGGAACCAGTATTTGCGCGGGTCGCCGTTGCCCGTGCCGCTCGCCGGCACAAAGAAGTGGAGCCCGTACGTGTGGCACTGGTATCCGTTCGGCTCGTAGTACTGGTAGTCGGTCCGCCAGAGCGGGATGCTGCGGCTCGTCGTCTCGAGGTCGATGCGCCGCCCGCCCGACGCGCAATTGTCGATGAGGAGCCCGGGATTCTGTTCGAGGAGCGCGTCCCAGAACGCGTACAGCCCCTCGATGTGCTTCATCTCGGCGATGCCGACGCGGTCCGGCGCGTCCATGGCCTTCCAGAAGGGCGCCGGATCGAAGTTGAAATCCTGCCGGTAGATCGTGACGCCCTCGGTCTTGATGAAGTTCGAGATATGGCCGATGAGCCAGGCCAGCGCCTTCGGGTTGCCGAGATCGAGCAGCCGATTGCGGTTCCCGGGCAGAAAGGCCAGCCAGTCCTTGTGCTCGCGATCGAGCCACGTGCCTTCATAGACGCGCTCGGGCTCGAACCAGACGACGAAGCCCTGGCCGAACTTCTTGGCCGCCTCCGTCACCGGCTTGAGGCCGCGCGGGAAATTCTTTGTGTTGACCGTCCAGGTGCCCACGCCCGACCACCATTGGCCGGTCGGGTTCTCGTACCAGCCGGCGTCGATCCAGCAGGCGTCCGGCTCGATGCCGAACTGATGCAGCCGCTCGATCATGCCGATGGCGTAGCTCTCGGTGGCGCAGACGTATTCGTTGCACGGGAACGGACCGCCGAAGCCGACGCCGTGGGCGATGGGCAGAGCGACGGGCTTGCCGTTCGCCTGCGGCATGTGATGGGCCAGGACGAAGCGGCGAAAGAGGTTGTGCCCGGACATCCGGTCGGGGCTTTTCCAGAAGAGCAGGGCCACGGATGGCGTCCGGACTTCTTCGCCGGGACGGAGCCGGAAGCGCGTCGCGGCCATGCCGGCCGTGAGGTCGAGCGAACGCGAGTCCGCGCCCTTGCGCCCGACGACGGCTTCCCAGCGGCCGCTCCATCCGATGGCGGCGACGATGCCGTGCTCGGGCGTCGCGATGTTGAAGAAGGGCAGCGCGTTCGTATCGGAGGAGCGTCCGGCGGTCGGTCCGAAGCGGATCTCGGCTTTCGGCGCGACCGTGTCGTTGATCGGGCCGAAGTCGGAGCGCTCGGCGGCGCTGCCTCTGGCCCGATACAACATGACCGGTCCGGAGGCCGACGCGGCGAAATTCGGGAATGAAACGGCGCAGGCCTGGACATTCTCGATGATCGGCGTATCCGCGCGACCCGTGTTCTTGAAGCGCACGACCCATTCCGCGGCCGGGAAATCCTGATAGACCGTGTAGACGGCCGTGATGCGGAGGCCGGTCGAGGAGTCGGTAT
This sequence comes from Candidatus Aminicenantota bacterium, assembly GCA_963743205.1. Lineage (GTDB taxonomy): Bacteria > Acidobacteriota > Aminicenantia > Aminicenantales > Saccharicenantaceae > RBG-16-66-30. The sequence continues at coordinate 209,371 of CAVUOW010000003.1, read as the reverse complement.
AGACGACGGTCCGGATGATCTTCGCGCCCTCGGTCTTCTCGTCCGAAGTCACGCTCCATTTGCCGATAAAGCCGGACGAGGCTTTGCCACCATAGATAAAGGCGAACGGCGGAGGGCCGGTTTTTGTCATATGGCCGCTGGCGAACGCGTCCCGGCTCGCTCGATCATGGGCCGCCGCGGCATCCCAGGCAAATAGGGTGCTAGACAGGGCGGAGATTGACATGGCCGCCGCTGCCAAAACCCCGATGATCCCCGTGGAAATGCGTTTCATATTTTACCTCCGATCTCTAATGGGGTCGGACCACAGCAATCGAAATATAATCACATACTTAGCCATTGTTTTCCCCTGTATTTTGGCCTAATTCGTGCGTTTTTTGGGCCAAAAAGCGCGATTCGTCTGCGTCCCGGCCTATAAGGCGATCGCCTGGGAATTCTCTTTTTATGTTTTTGGCATCAATAACGTCCATTTTAAGCCTTTTAAGGGCCGAAAAATGGCCCTAACTATTTGATTTAATTCTTATTGCTGTGGTCCGACCCCTTTGAGATCCAAGGTCGGGAGCAGGCGCGGAGCTTTCCGCATCCCCAGCGCTTGTTCGAGGCCGAATGCCAGCCGGATCAGCTCCGGTTCGCTCCAAGCCTTGCCGATAAGCGAGACGCCCGACCGGCAGGCCGAGGACCCACCCCGCCGGCAGTGTGATCGTCGGATATCCTGCGACCGCCGCCGGCGACGAGCTGCTGCCCGAGAACGAGTCCCCGTTGACCAGGTCCGTCATGTGGGCCGGCCCGTTCGTCAGGACGACGAGCGCGTCGAGCTTGTGAGCCGCAAGCACCGCGTCGATGCCCTTCTCCCGCATGAGCTCGCGGCACTTCGCCAGCGCCTCGAGATAGGCCTTGTCGGTCAGCGGGCCCTTCTTGGCCGCCTGCTCCACGATCTCCTGGCCGAAGAAAGGCATCTCACGGTCGGCGTTCTTCAGGTCGAAGGCGATGAGATCCTCCAACGTCCGCACCGCCGCCCCCGGCCTCGCCGCAAAGTAGGTCTCGAGATCGGCTTTGAACTCGTAGAGAAGGACCTCGTACTCCGCGTCGTCCGTCTTGCCGAGCGTCGGAAATTCGACGGGATCGATGACCTCGGCCCCTTCCGCCTTCATGACGTCGATCGCGTTCTGCAGAATGGGGTCGAGCCGGCTCACGAAATTGAAAGCCTTCGCCCGCAGGACGCCGATGCGCGCCCCGCGCAACCCGCCCGGCTTGAGGAAATCCCGATAGTCCTGGAAGAAGTGGACGCCGTTCTGCTGCGTCGCCGGGTCGTTCGGGTCGGGCCCCGCCATCGCGCCGAGGAGCGTCGCCGCGTCGCTGACCGTCCGCGCCATCGGCCCGGCCGTGTCCTGCGAGTGGGCGATCGGAACGATCCCCGCGCGACTGACGAGCCCCACGGTCGGCTTGAGCCCGACGATCCCGCAGCACGACGCCGGCGAGACGATCGAACCGTCGGTCTCAGTTCCGATGCCCACCGTCACGAGGTTCGCCGACACGGCCGCCGCCGTGCCCGAGCTCGACCCCGACGGGTTCCGGTCGAGCGCGTACGGGTTCTTCGTTTGCCCGCCTCGCCCGCTCCAGCCGCTGGTCGAGCGCGACGAACGGAAATTCGCCCACTCGCTGAGGTTCGTCTTGCCGAGGATGACGGCCCCCGCCTCCCGCAGGCGCTTGACGATGAACGCATCCTTGGCCGGCTTGGAGCCGAGCAGGGCGAGCGAACCCGCCGTCGTCTCCATCTGATCGGCCGTGTCGATGTTGTCTTTGATCAGGACGGGAACGCCGTGGAGCGGTCCGCGCGGCCCCTTCTCCTTGCGCTCCTTGTCGAGCTCGCGGGCGATGGCCAGGGCGTCGGGGTTCTTTTGGATCACGGCATTAAGCCCCGAGCCACCCTGGTCGACCTTATCGATGCGCTCGAAGTAAAGTTTGACGAGCTGCTCCGAAGTCGACTTTCCCGAGGTCATCATCTCCTGAAGACCGGCGATCGTCGCCTCCTCGAGAGGGAAAACGGCCTCGACCGTCTTCGCCGTCGCCGCCGCCTTTTTTGAGGGGGGCTCAGCCGACGGGCCGCAGGCAATGCCGAGTGTCACGGCCAACGCGACGATGATCGCTGGCCGGATCAATGGAGCGATCCAGGTGTTACGGGTTCTTTTCATGATTTCCCTCCATCCATCCCACTTGAGTCCGCCCGGGGCGCCGGCCCCGCTCAATATGGGGCGTCACTTACCGCTCACATTATCCCAAAACCGCCTCCCGGCTCAAGGCTTTGGGGTCGGACCACAGCAATCGGAACATTATCAGTGATTTGACCCCATTTTTTGTGAACTAGAGTGCTTAAGTCCCGCATTTTTTGGGCCAAAAACAACGATCGCCAAAATGGTTGTCCATATAGGTCAAGTCTCATTTTTGGGGTCAAAAACACGGATTTTAAGCCTCCAGCAACGTCATAAATGGACCTATGTCATTGATTTAGTTCTTATTGCTGTGGTCCGACCCCATTTGTGCTAAGATTTAGATACGGGGCCAGCAAGCCCCGCAAGGCCACGACTCACGCACGGAGGCCGCATGGACAAGACGATCCGATTCAAGCTCAACGGAAAGGAGGTCGCCGTCGAGACCGCGCCGGAGCGCATGCTCCTGTGGGTCCTGCGCGCCGACCTCGAACACACCGGCACGAAATACGGCTGCGGCGAGGGCTATTGCGGCTTTTGCACGGTCCTCGTCGACGGCAAGCCCGAACGCTCCTGCTCGCTTCCCGTCTCCAAGGTCGAACGCAAGAGCGTCCTGACGATCGAGGGCCTGTCCAAAGGCGGCCGCCTCCACCCTCTCCAGCAGGCCTTCGTCGACAACGGCGCCCTGCAGTGCGGCTACTGCACGCCGGGCATGATCATGGAGGCCTACGCCCTGCTCCTCCGCAAGCCGGACCCGACCGAGGCCGAGATCGCCGACGCCCTCGAAGGCAACATCTGCCGCTGCGGCACGCACAAACGCATCATCGCCGCCGTCCGGCAGGCCTCCGCGGCCCTGAAGATGAAGGTGGTGGACCATGACGCCCGTTAAGATCAAGCCCCGCATCAAGGACGACGAATACGCGATGTCCGTTCCCGACGGCCGCGGCGGACGAGATGTCCCTCGAGCGCCGCGACTTCCTCAAGCTCGCCGGCGGCGGCCTCGTCGTCTTCTTCGCGGCCGGCGACGGCCTGGACGCTCAAGAGGGCGGACAGCGCGGCCAGGGCCAGGGCCAGGGCTATCCCGACGACCCCAACGCCTACCTCAAGGTCGGCACCGACGGCCGCGTGACCGGCTTCTCCGGCAAGGTCGAACTGGGCCAGGGCACGCTCACGGCCCTCCAAATGATGCTGGCCGAAGAGCTCGACGTGCCGCTCGCCTCCGTCGACATGATCATGGGCGACACGGCCGTCTGTCCGTACGACGGCGGCACATTCGGGTCGCGCAGCATCAAGTATTTCGGGCCGGCTCTGCGCCAGGCCGCGGCCGAAGCCCGCGGCATCCTCGTCCGTCTGGCCTCGACCAAGCTCGGGGCGCCGGAAGACGCCCTCGCGACCAAGGACGGCGCCGTCTACGTCCTCAAGTCGCCGTCGAAAAAAGCGACCTACGCCGACCTCATCGGCGGCAAAAAGATCGAGGTCCGCCTGGAGAAGAAGCCGCCGATCAAGCCCGTCGCCGCGCACACCGTCACGGGCAAGACCGACCCTGCGCTCGGACGGTCCGGCCGAAGGTCACCGGCGAGGCCAAGTTCTCGGGCGACATCCGCCTTCCCGGCATGCTCTACGCCGCGATCGTCCGGCCGCCGGCCCATGGCGCCAAGCTCAAGAGCGCCGACACCTCCGCGGCCGAAAAGGTCCCGGGCGCACAGGTCGTCCGCGACGGCGACCTCATCGCCGTTCTCCACGCGAAACCGGACGTCGCGGCCGAGGCCGTCACCCTCATCAAAGCCGAGTTCGAGCCGTCCCCGTCGACGCTCGACAACGATAACATCTTCCGCCACCTCAAGGAGGTCACGGCGCGGACCGACGTCGTCATCGAATCGGGGAACCTCGACGAGGGCGCCAAGCTGGCGACGAAGATCGTCGAGAAGTCCTATTTCGCCCAGTACGTCGCCCACGCCCCGTCCGAACCGCACACGGCCGTCGTGCGCATCGACGGAGACAAGGCCGAGGTCTGGGCCTCGACGCAATCGCCGTTCCGGGTCCAGCAGGAGATCGCCAAGCTGCTCGGCCTGGACGTCCCGAACGTCCGCGTCCGCACGCCCTTCGTCGGCGGCGGCTTCGGCGGCAAGAACGCGGGGGCGCAGATCGTCGAGGCGGCGCGCCTGGCCAAGATCGCGGGCAAACCGGTCCAGGTCGCCTGGTCGCGCAAAGAGGAGTTCTTCTACGACACCTTCCGTCCGGCCGCGACCTACGACATCCGCTCGGGCCTCGACGCCCAAAACCGGATCGTCCTCTGGGATTATCAGAACTATCACGCCGGAAGCCGGAGCTCCCAGCCGGTCTACGACATCCCGCACAAGCGCGTCACCGGCTACGGGGGCGGCTTCGGCGGCGCGGAGGGCGTCCATCCCTTCGGCACCGGCGCCTGGCGCGGGCCCGGCAGCAACACCAATATCTTCGCCACCGAATCCCATATCGACGTCATGGCCGAAGCGGCCGGCATGGATCCGCTCTCCTTCCGGCTGGCCAACCTGACGGACGCCCGGATGAAGAAGGTCGTCCAGGCCGCGGCCGACAAGTTCGGTCACACGTTCGCTAAAGCCCCGTCCGGCCACGGCTACGGCATGGCCATCACCGATTACCTGGGGACCTATCTCGCCACGATGGCCGAAGTCGCGGTCGACAAAGCGAGCGGCCATGTCCAGGTCCTGCGCGTCGTCTGCGCCCAGGACACCGGCGAGGTCATCAACCCCGAGGGCGCGCGGATGCAGATCGAAGGCTGCATCACCATGGGCCTCGGCTATTGCCTGACCGAGGAGATCCGGTTCAAGGACGGCGCGGTCCTCGACGAGAACTACGACACCTACGAGCTGCCGCGCATGTCGTGGCTGCCGAAGATCGAGGTCGTCCTCGTCGACAACCCCGATCTGGCGCCGCAGGGATGCGGCGAGCCGGCCATCACGGTCATGGGAGCCGTCGTCGCCAACGCCATCAACGACGCGATCGGCGTCCGCATGACCATGCTGCCCATGACGGCGGCGCGCATCAAAGAGGCTTTAGCGAAGAAATAGTCAGGCTGGCTTGGCGCTTACTTCCCGTCCCAACCCGCCAGCCGCGCCCACAGCCACCACGCCGCGTACGCCTTCATGTTGGCGTTGAGCGGCTGCGAATGGGCCGAGGAGCAGCTGTACCACTCCGCCGGGTGGGCGTTTTGCCAATCGACCGCCCAGTTCCGGTCCCGGGACGAGTCGCCGTTGCTGTCGTAATAGCAGGCGTCGTTGACAAGCTTGTCCCCGAAGTACGCCGCGTCCGGGTCGTAGCTCTCGATGTCGGCGAAATCATAGAGGATCTTGGCATTGGCCAGGCAATAATCGCGGATCTGCTTGTTCCGCGCCGGCACGTTCCCCGAAGGAGGCGCGCCGTCCGTGTGGCCGGTCATATAGACGAATTTGACGCCCGGATAGTCCCGCTCGAGCCCGCTCATCAAGTCGAGATACTGCTGGATGCTCGATTCGGAGCCGTCGACCTGGCTGCACCACGCCCAGATGATGACGTTGACCGCCGGATTCTGGGCGAGGTAGGTCCGCGTGGCCTGCTCCCAGGCCGTCCGGTTCGGGTCCCCGAGGTCGTTGGCGACGCCCAGGCTCCCGAAATTGCCGTTGAAATCCCTGAGGTCGAGCGAACCGTCGGTGCCACCGCTCGTCCAGTTGTAGAGGGGTCCCTTCCACCCGGCGAGGCCGGTCATCCCCGACGTCAGCTGGGTGCCGTGCGACGTGTGGCCGAAGGCGATATGGAGCGTCGTCTTGGCTTGGTCGATCCAGGTCGTGGGGATCGTGGCCAGGTTGACCGAGCGATGGTCGATGACGATGGCCTGCTTGCTGGCAGGGGGCTGCTCACTCGTCGCCGAACAGCCGGCGCAAAGTCCGATCGCCGCCGCAAGGCCGGCGACACCCAAGATCCTCGAATAACTCATCAATTCGCTCTCTCCGATGTCGGGAAATGCTTTCGACTCTACATTATAACCCAACCCGACATCCTAATCCAAGGATTTAGTCGCAGGAAAGGCTCTCAGACCCCTATATTGTCCAATAGCTGGACACAATGAGCCGCCGCTTGCGGGAAGATCAGGGCCCGAAAAACAGAAACGTCCCCATTTCTGGGGACGTCCCAGCCGAGGGGTCGGCCTACAGGAAGACCGAGATGCCGACCAGGACACGGTGGAGGTTTCCCCACTCCTTCTCGAACAAGGGCACCTGCCAGCTGAAGCGGTTGAACCTGTACTCGACGCGGATCGCGGCCGAGTTGCCGAGGCGGAACTTGATGCCGGCCAGCCCCATGTAGCTGAAGATCTTATAATCCTTGCCGCCTTCGACGACGCCGAAGAACGGAATGCCGTTGCCGACGCCGGCCCCGCCCCCGATAAACGGCTCGACCCCCCCGGGCAGGCGGAAGTTGTAGAGGAGCTTGCCCTGGAAGAAGTAGGTCGTGTCTCCGCTCGTGCTGCCCATCGGGATGAAGACCTCGACCTCAGGCTCGATCTCGAGGCCTTGCCAGAAGTACCAGCCGAAACGGACGGGAATATTCAGGTAGCTCATGGAGCTGGTGTCACTGTCGAACTTGAGATTGAAATAAGTGACCGACGTGCCGAGCTCGAACTTCCCCGGAAGGACCTGCGCCTGGGAGAAGGCCGCCCCGGCGAACAAAAGAACGAATAGAATAGCGCTTAGCTTTTTCATGGGCGCTCCTTTCAAAAATACCACAAGTTTAGTCGTCCCGGGCCACCCGGGATTGACTCAGGACCCCGCCGGTCGAGGCCTTTTTATTTCGTAAGCCTTGTGCTATAAGTCCCCCTCGGCTCACCATGAAGACGCTGCTCGTCGTCAATCCCGCCGCCGGCCACGGCCGCGGCAAGAAGGTCTATGAGCGCCTCGAACCGCGCCTGCGCGCCGCCTTCCCCGGGCTCGAGGTCCGCTTCTCCGAGTACGCCGGGACACGCGATCGAGATCGGCCGCGAAGCCGCCGGCGCCGGCTACGACCGGCTGATCTGTCTCGGCGGCGACGGCACGCCCTACGAGCTCATCAACGGGCTCTATGCCTCCGGCCGCCCCGCTCGCCTGCCCGAGATCGGCCAGATCCCGGCCGGGACCGGCAACTCGTTCCTCCGCGACTTCGACGTCACGACGCCCGAGGGAGCGCTCGACACGATCCTCGCGGGACGCCGGCGCAAGGTCGACCTGGTCGAGTTCAGCTATCGGGAGGACCGCGCCGACGGGCCGATCGTCCACCGCCACTCCCTCAATATCATCGGCGTCGGACTCATCGCCGACATCCTCCAGCTCACGAACGAGCGCCTCAAGTTCCTGGGCGCGGCCGGCTACAGTCTCGCCGTCCTCGTCCGCCTCATCCGGGGCATGTCGAACCGCATCACCATCGAGGCCGACGGCCGCAAGCTCGAGGTCGCGAACAGCGCGCTCGTCGTCTCCAACTCGAAGTTCACCGGCGGCAAGATGAAGATCGCCCCGCCCGCCGACACCTCCGACGGCCGGGCCGACATCATCCTCTTCAACGGCGTCAACCGCCGCGAGATCGTGGCCATCTTCGCCGGCGTCTTCTCCGGCAAGCACCTCGCCCACCCGAAGGTCGAGACGATCCAGGCGGCCTCGATCTCGGTCGAGTCCGACCCGCCGCTCCGGCTCATGGCCGACGGCGAGCTCATCGGGTGGACGCCGCTGCGCCTCAAAGTCCTGCCGTCCGAGATCGTGTTCCTGGCCTGATCGGTGCGCCCATGAGAAAGCTCTTCGATCGGCTGCGGTCGCTCCTCATCTGGCTCATCGCCTTTCCGGTCTTTCTCGCGGCCTGCATCCTGGTCGGGCTCGGCTCCTTCGTCCTCCGCGGGCGCGCCCTCGAAGCCCTGCTCAAGACCGGCTGCCGGGCCATCCTCTTCGTCTGCGGCGTGCGGGTCCGCGTGAGCGGGCGCGAGAACCTCGTTCCCGGCCGGCAGTACATCGCCATGATGAACCACGTCAACTTTTTCGACCCGTTCGTCTTCCAGATCGCCTTTCCGCCTGCGCTCCGCGGGGTCGAGGAGGAGAGCCACTTCCGCTGGCCGGTTTACGGCGGGACGATCCGCCGGCTGGGCATGTTCCCGATCAGCCGCAAAGATACCGCCAGTGCGGTCGAGACCCTGCGCCGGGCGGCCGCTTGGGTCCGGGAACGCGGCGTCTTCTCGTTCGGCATCATGCCGGAGGGGACGCGGACGCTCGACGGCCATCTCGGTCCGTTCAAGCGGGGCGGGTTCTTCATGGCCGTCGAAACGGGCTTCGACATCCTGCCTGTCGTCCAGCAGGGAGCGTTCGCGATCAACCATAAGGGCAGCAAGCTCGTCCGGCCCGGACGCGTCGAAGTGTCCATCGAACCCGCGGTCCCGACAGCGGGCTACAGCAAGGACAATATCGACGAGCTCATCGAGCGTGTCCGCCGCGTTTTCCTCGACCGGCTCGGGGAATCGACTTCCTGACCGGCGCCCCATCGCAGGCCCCCGACTTGGCTTGGCCATGACGGGGCGAGGCCGGCCGGACCCATTCCTTTATTTGACCGCGACCCCTTGGATGAGATGGAACTTGATCTGGCGGCCGGCGGGGTAGCGGACTTCCGGGACGGGAGGGCGGACGTTGGCGAAAGCAAAGACGGCGCTCTCCTCGAGGGCCAGCTGGATCTCCTGGCCGCCCCATTCGGGGATGACCGCGGCGACGCTGAGCTCGATGGCCCAGCAGGTGTCGCTGGTGAGGGGATAGTCGCCCATTCCGGGGACGCTCTCCCCCGGACCGATCCTCGTGCCCGCGCCGTGGCCGTAATAATTCAACGGATGGGAGTAGATTCTGGGCTTGATCCCTTCGGCCCTGGCCTGGCGCAGCGCCGCGGCCAGGATCTCGTTCCCCGTCAAGCCCTGTTTGAATCCGGCGATGAGGATGGACTGAAGGCGGTTCGCCTGCAGCATCGCTTCGCGCAATCCCTGCGGGGCTTCGTTCTCACCCGCGCGAAGAATGTAGGCCACCTCTTGGCAGTCGGTCGTCAGGCCGAGGCAGGAAAAGCCGATATCGCAGCGGACGACGTCGCCGGGCAGGACGACGCGGCCGGCCTCCTCCGTGAGCCCTTGGCCGGTCCGCCGCAGGATGTAGAACGTCGGCTGGAACCAGGCTTCGACCCCAAGCCCGGCGAAACGCTCGCGGGTCCACCAGGAGAGGTCGTCGAGTGTGGTGACGCCCGGCTTGATGACCTTCGCGGACAGCGCCTCGGCCGCGACGCCGCGGTTGATGGCCGCGAGCTGAGAGAAGAAGAAGATCTCCGCGGGCGTCCGTTTTTCCAGCCAGCCCACGGCCAGCCGTTCGGCCGAGACCAGGCGGGCGGCGTAGAACGGTCCGAGCGCTCCGACGAGCTGCGTTTTGAGCGTCGCCGTGAGACCGTCGGCGACGGGAAACGTCTCGGACTCGTCGATGGCGATGCGCTTCGGGTCTCTCGCCTGGACGATGCGGGCCAGGCGGGCCCAGGGATCCTCGGCCTGGTCGGTCCAGCCGGGCCGGTAGTGATAGCCGATCTCCTTGTTGAAGTCGCCGCTGCCGTAGGGATTGACGCAAATGCGCTCGACGCCCTCGGCGGCGCCGCGGTCGAAGAAGACAAGCATCGTGAGGCGCCAGGCGAACATGTTCGGCAGGGGCACGAGTGTCGGGTAGACGGGGTCCTCGGCGTTCTCGCGGCAGACGACGATCCACATGTCGATCCCCTCGCGGCGCATAAGCTCGGGAAGGACGCGGGCGAAGCGGATCTTCAGCCACTCGTTGGAGCGAGCGGCTCTTTTTCTAAGGAAAGGAATGCTGTATCTTTCAACTCCGGGGGCGAATTCGAGCTGGCCACGAGCAGCCGCCGCCTCTGCGGACGCCCCGAAGCAGGTCAAGGCCAAGAGGGAGACGATAAGCGCGGATGCGAAGCGCTCGGACTTAAGAAGGGTTTTCATCGACCTGTCCTTATCTTTGGGGGATGTCGGCCGCGTCCAGGCCCGAGAAATGCACGAACGAGAAGCACTCGGGAATGTGCGAGTCGTAGACGCCGTGCTTGTTGAGGGCCCAGCCGGGGTGCGGCTCGACCGTGACGCCGCAATTCTCCAGAAGCTCGAAGCGGGAGAAATCCATGCGCCAGACGTCGCCGTCCCGCGGCGGGACCGGGCGGCTGCCGGCGAGATGCTTCATGCCGCGCCACGGGAAGGCGATCTCGGCCGTCCAGCCCTCGTCGATGTCGGCAGGGTTGTTGAGCGTCCCTTGGACCTGGACCGCCGCGCGCAACCCCGGAAGGTCCCAATCCATGAAAGCCCAACGCAGGCCCCGCGGGTGTTTGCCGTAGCGCATGCCGTCCTGGAAGCCGCCGATGACGTCGACGCGCCGGGCCCGGAGATCGAACTCCGGCAGGTCGAAGCGGCTGCCCTTCTTCAGCGCGTCCTGCCAGATGTAGAAGACCTCGTAGATCGTACCCAGGGCGTTGATCTGGAACTCGTAGTAGCAGTCTTCTCCGCCGATGAAGATCTCGACGTCGTTCTCGGTCCAGACGAGCGAGTCGCGCTCGAGGAGCTTCGCTTGGACGTTCGGCTCGCTCACCCAAAAAGCGACGTAGAGGTAGTCGTCGTCCCAGAGCGAGGCCATGCGCGTTTCAAGAAAACCGGGAACGCCGTTCACGAGATCGACGAACCGGCGGGACTTGGGTGCCTCGCGCCAGGCCGGCCGGTCCAGGCGGCCGTCGATCGCGAGCTTATGGGACGTGCGGAAACACGTGTAATGAGAAAGCTCGCCCTCTTCGCATCCGTATCGGACCTTCATCGCGTCCTCCCCAATTCGGTGACACACAACTAAATACACTTAATTATTTATTGGGGAATTAAGTGAGTTTAGTTATGTGTCACCGAAATTATGATAGCCCGAATGCCACAAGAAGGGGTCAAACCCCTTCTTCCCTAAACATCGATCGGGGCCGGAGCGAATTCAACTGCGGACCTTCTGCGGCTTGCTTTCCCCAGAGAGGGGGCCTATCCTGATCTCGGGGCGAGAAAGCCGCGGTCCTGCGAGGAACCATGCCGGGCAAGCGCATTTCACGATCGATCGCCGCGATGATCGCTGTCCTGGCCCTTGCGTTCCTGCCTGACGCCCTGGCCCCGGCCCAAAACGTTCCGCCCCAGAAGCCGTCTCCAAGTCCCCTCCCCCCTGTCTCATCGTCTCTCGATGACATCCTGGCCAAGGCCGCCGAATACTGCCGCAAGCTCGAGAGCTCGGCCTTCGATTTCGTCTGCCGCGAGGAGATCCGCGAGACGATCGACCCGAAGCTCGATGCCGCACAAAAAGGCCTCCAACTGGGTCCCGGCTCGACGAACTATACGGGGCCGGGCGCATCGAACTATATCGGACCGACGCTCGTGATCAGCACCGTCAGGAAGATCAAGCGCAGCTTCGTCTACGACTACCAATGCATCCGGGCCGGACGGGCCATCCGCGAGATCCGCAACCAGCTCGAGGAGAACGGCAAGAGGAAGATGGTGCCCAACGCCGAGCTCCAAACGTCGATCGTCGTCTTCGGCACCGCTCTTCTCGCGCCGGTCGGATTGTTCGGCCAGCGCTTCCAGCCCGGCTACGATTTTACGATCGCCGGCCGTGACCGGATCGACGAGACCGCCGTGGTCATCGTCGACGCCGAACCCAAGCCCGGGGCGCCGGCCTCCCGGAACCTTTACGGCAGATCCTGGATCGACCCCGCCACGGGGAACATCCTCAAGATCGAGTGGAGCGAGGACCGGGTCGGGAACTTCGACGTGTTCGCCAAGAGGGGCGAGGCCTTCAAGCGCAAGCCCCGGCTCAACATCCGCTCCGAGTTCAGCGCCGAGAAGAACGGCATCCGGTTCCCCAGCCGACTGTCCGTCGAGGAAACCTACCTCAAGGAATCCGGCAAGGCGTTCGTCCGCTCGAAAACCGAAGTCGTCTACAAAGATTTCAAGTTCTTCACCGTCGAGTTCGAAGTCCGCGATTGAGGCCCCGATGACCCGTATCACCCGCCTTCTCGCCGTTTCGATGGCCCTCAGTTTTGTGCTTCTGCCGCCGCATCCTCTCCGGGCCGACGACTTCACCTTTCACGAGATCGGGGCCAGGGCCGCCGCTCTCGGCGGTTCCTTCACGGCCAGGGCGGACGATATTTCGGCGATCTTCTACAACCCCGCCGGGCCTGGCCTTCCTCGGGGGCTGGCGCTTCAAGACCAACCTGACGTTCGACGCCCGGACGATGAGCGCCACCCGGGCGGACACGGGCCTGACCTTCCCCAACGGGCCGCGGGAGATCCGGGGAAGTCAGTTCCTGGCCTGGCGCCCGGCCCGGGGGATCAGCTTCGGGTTCGGTCTCTATTCGCCCTTCAATTTCGATTCGCGCTGGCCGCGCTCCTTTAGTGCGGAAGATGTCTCCATCGCCGCAAAACTCAACGCGTTGACATTCAGGTCCGCCGTGGCCGTCGAGCCGCTGAAAGGGCTGGCCTTCAGTGTCGCCCTCGATCTCGTCTCGCTGAGAGTGGGCTGGGACCACAAGATCCCCTTCGATGTCCCTAACTACCCTCTCCCTGAACCCGCCAAGGTGACCAGCTTTTACGAGCTGAGAGGACACCGCGTGGGTCTCGCGGCCGGCGTCATGTGGAAGGCCCTTCCCGGGCTCCAGTTCGGGGCGAGATATCAGAAGAGTGTCGCGATCGATCTCACCGGGGTCAACAGCTATATGTTCGATTACGGAACTTCAGGGTCCGACCTCCCCGCCCCGGACCGTCCGTACCGCATCCTGAGCGATCTCTTGAGCATGTTCTACACCAGCCAGAAGGTCACGGGCCGGATGACCCTGCCCCGCGAGATCGCCTGCGGCGTCTCCCTGACCCCCATCCGAAACCTGTCGCTCTCGTTCGACCTCCAGTGGGACCGGTGGAGCGAATTCGGACAGTGGACGTTCACGTCCGTGAAAGAGGGCGGCGACCTGAGCCCGGCGTTCCCGCCCCTCTACCGGGAGTTCTACGGCATCGAGCCCAATTACGGGATCCAGGGAGTCGCCCTGACCCTCAAGGATTCGAGAAAGCTCATGGCCGGCGTGGAGTATCGCGCAGGAAAATGGTTCGCCTTCAGGGCCGGCTTCGCCCGTCATGGGAGCTCCGTCCCGGACGGCCGGCAGACCCCCCTCTATCCCGACCACGGCTTCAGCGTCTACTCGTTCGGGGCCGGCTACGAGGGCCCGCTGTTCGCCATTTGGGATTCGGAAAAGGCCGTCAGCCAGCTCTCGCTCGACGTCTTCGTCCGCTACGCTTCGGCCGGCACGGTCACCTCTGCGCTGACCGATCCCGCGCTCATCTACGGCGCCAAGCGCTGGGTCGCGGGACTCGGCGTCGGCTTCATCTTCTAGTCAGGGCGGCCCAGCGCCGCCAAAAACGGGCTGGCGTCGAATCCGAGTCCTTTAGGGGTTGAGTTCGACCTCCCGGAAACCCTATAATCAGAGCACCTGGCGGGCCCTGGGGCGTCCGTCCGGAGGAGGCAACCCATGAAGATCCGTTCGCTTCGCACTCTCGTCGTCCTCATAGCCGTCATCGCGCTGGCCGCCTCGACGGCGATCGGTGGCCCCGGTCAGACCGCATCGGCCCAGAAGCCGGCGGCCGCGGCCGCCCCGGCGCCCGTGCCGCCGCGCACGCTCACGGCCCATCTCGTCGGCCACGCCCACATCGACCTGAGCTGGCTCTGGCGCTGGGAAGAGACCGTGTCCGATATCGCCCGTTACACCTTCAAGGGGACCCTGGCCCAGATGGACAAGATGCCCGGTCTGACATTCGCCCAGAGCCAGGCCGCGATCTACGACGCGATCGAAAAGGACCAGCCCGAGCTCTTCGCCGAGATCACGCGCAAGATCAAGGAAGGGACCTGGGTCCCGGTCGGCGGCATGTGGGTCGAGCCCGACGCCAACATGCCCGACGGCGAAGCGCTCGCCCGCCAGCTCCTCTACGGCAAGCGCTATTTCCTCGACAAGTTCGGCGTCGACGTCAAGGTCGGCTGGAACCCCGACACCTTCGGCCACAACTGGCAGCTGCCCCAGATCCTGCGCCGCGCCGGGATCGACTCCTACGTCTTCGGCCGCTGCGCGCCCGGACCGGACCCGACCCATTTCTTCTGGTGGGAAGGGATGGACGGCTCGCGCGTCCTCGGATACGTGCCGGCCGGCTGGTACAACGTCAGTCTCCAGGACGGAACGCGCAAGATCCTCGAGACCGCGCGCAAGAACACCGACATCAAGGACTTCATGATCCTCTACGGCGCCGGGGACCACGGCGGCGGGCCGCGGGACGTGGACCTGGCCGCGATCAAGAAATACCGGGAGGACCCGAACGAGCCCCGGCTCGTCTTCGACCTCCCCGAGCCCTATCTCAAGGGGATCGCCGCCGCGAACGGCGCCGCGCTCCCGGTCGTCAAGCGCGAGCTCAACTTCACCTTCCCGGCCTGCTACACGACCCAGACGGCGACCAAGAAGAACAACCGCCAGCTCGAAAGCCTCCTCGTCACGGCCGAGAAGTTCTCCGCGATCGCCGCGACCTCGGGATACCGGGACTACTATCCCGAGCGTGACATCGACGAAGCCTGGAAGATCGTCCTCCGCAACCAGTTCCACGACATCCTCGACGGCTCGAGCATCGGCCCCGTCTACGACGAGGTCGGCGGATTCTACCGGCAGGCGCGGATGCGGGGCGAGCGGGCGCTCGACTTCTCGCTCGAGACGATCGGGAACGCGATCGACACGAGGGGCGAGGGTTTCCCGGTCGTCGTCTACAACCCGCTCTTCTGGGAGCGGACGGAGCCCGCTTTCGCCGACATCGTCGTCCCGCCGGACGCGAAGACGGCCAAGCCCTGGGGCGGCACCGTGCGCATGACCGACGGCGAGGGGAAAGACATCCCCGTCCAGGTGCTGGAGAAGCGCGCCCAGGGCGACAATACGACCTTCCGCGTCGTCTTCATGGCCGAGGGCGTGCCCTCGCTCGGCTACAAGCTCTATCGCGTCATCCCGGCCGAGACGGAGGGGGCCGGCCCGACGAGCGTTAAGGCCAGCGCCACCGAGATCGAAAACGATTTCCTCAAGGTCCGCCTCGACCCGAAGACCGGCTGGATCGAAAGCCTCTTCGACAAGACGGCCAAGCGCGAAGTCCTGGCCGGTCCCGGGAACGTCCTCGAAGCGGTCATCGACGAGCCCAAAGAGATGTCGGCCTGGGAGCTGGGCTTCAAGGGACTCGCCGGTCGGGCCGGGGAGAACGGCGCGACGATCGAGCTCGTCGAGCGCGGCCCGGTGCGGGTCGTCCTCCGGGTCAAATCGCGCTTCCGCGACTCGACCTTCGTCCAGGACCTGACCCTCTATCGGGGCCTGCCGCGGCTCGACTGCCGGACGAGCCTCGACTGGCGCGAGCGGAACATCATGATCAAGGCGGCCTTCCCGCTCGACATCAAATCTCCGGCCGCCCGTTTCGAGATCCCCTACGGCTCGATCGCCCGCCCCGCCGACGGGACGGAAGTCCCGGCCCTGCGCTGGATCGATGTCACGGACGGGTCGGGTCAATACGGAACGGCGCTCCTCAACGATTCGAAGTACGGCTTCGACGTCAAGGGCGGCGTCATGCGCATGTCCGTCGTCCACGGGGCCACCTACCCCGACTCCGAAGCCGACCGCGGCCGCCAGGAGCTCCTCTACTCGGTCCTCCCCCACAGCGGGGACTGGAAGGGCGCGGCGGTGACGCGAAAAGGCCTGGAACTCGGAAATCCCCTGATCGCGCGAGCGCCGCTCGTTCACGGCGGAGATCTGCCCAAGGTCCACTCGTTCATCAAGGTCGGTCCGGCGAACGTCATCCTGTCCGCGGTGAAGAAGGAGATGGGCTACGCCGAGTGGGGCCTCATCCTCAGGCTCTACGAGATCCACGGCGAGAAGACCGAGGCCAAGATCGAGCTCCCCTGGAAAGTCGAAGCCAGCGAGTGCGATCTGATCGAGCGACCGACCGGAAAGACGATCGGCTCGGGCACGTCGATCACGGTGCCGCTCGCACCCTACGAGATCAAGACCATCCGGCTCGTCCGCAAATAAGAAACGGTGACACACAACTAAATACACTTAATTATCTTCAGCTGGGCCGGCTCCTCTTAGCTCAGACTCGCTGCAGGATAGCCTTGACTCCGCATCAGGTCTGGCCAACGGCGAGGGAATTAAGTGTATTTAGTTGTGTGTCACCGAAATTAATGGACGGTGAACGAGCCCGTCGTGCGGACGATCGAGCCCTTCACCATGTCCTCGGCTTGGATCTCGAGCCGATAGCGTCCGGGCATGAGATAATCGGGAAGCCCGAACTCGAGAAGATAGAAGTCCGCTTCGTCGCGGCTGACGCTTTCGAGCAGCTTTAATTCGACTGGCTCCCTTTCCTCGCTTCCTTCGGGCGAGAGCCAAGCCGAGAGATCCATCTGACCCTCGCCGCGACGCTCTTCCTTCCATTCGCAGCGCAGGGTGGCGAAAAGTGAGGTCGTGCGCTGCTCGAGCGCGCCCACGAGGGGAACATATTCTTTGGCCGGAAAGGGGAAGATCCGGGAGATCGAGAGGCCCAGCTCGCCGCTCCCCTTCGCTTGCGGGGCGACGTTGAGATACCGCGCTTCAGGCCCGCGGACGAGGAGAAGCGGCGGAAAAAGGGTCGGACCTCCGGTCTGCGGAGAGGCGACGTCGATCGAACAGGATCCGACGGCCGCCCGCCCGTCGTCGAGGTTCCTGATGACGGCACGGCAGTCGTATCGCCCCGGCGCCAGCGAGACCGTCGAATACTGATAGACCGTGCCGGCGACGAATTCTTTCCAATCGAGCTCCACTCTCTTCCCGTCGACGATGGCGTTGTTCTCGTTCAAGACCAGGCTGACGAATTCCGTGCGGTCGCCGACCGCGTTCCGGACCGAGGGGACGGAGAGCTCGGAAAGAAGGAGGACGTCGCCCAACTGGCCCGTCGTCGCGAACGGAACGGCCGTCATCGGGAAATCCAAATCTCTCGCCGAAGAGGCCGCGTCACCCAAAGCAACGCCGATCAGGTGCAGGTGTTTTTCGACGGGCGAGAGCTTCGCGAACGGCTCAGGATTGAAGTAGCCCCTTTGGGCATAGACCTTGTATCCGGGCTTGACGACGTCGACCTTGACGTCATGGTACTTCCCGTCCCAGGCGGCGGGGATGCTGTAGCCGAGGACATAGTAATTGGCTGTCGAATCCTGGATGTCTGTTGCGATCCGGGCATAATAGTTGACGTCCGGGAAATATCTCCCGCCGGTCGTCCGCGAGAGATAGTCAAGCGATAATTCAGGGAAGACGCCAAGGGCGATCTTGTCGTCGACTCCGGTTGTGGTGTTGACCGTGAAGACCGGCGCGTTGGCCGTGGCGAGCTCCCTCGTCATCAGCTGAAAGAGCGAGTTTGCGGAATCGCCGGGCCGGATGACGGCCCCGCCGAATCCCTGCGAGAACAGAATGACGTTCTTCTGGCCGGGAATGGCCCTGAGGGACTTGGCCCAGGCCGCGATCTCGGCGAAGTGATTCCGGCTGCCGGTCCCGCTGTGCCCGCCGTGCGGGCCGAAGATCTCGGCGTTCATGACCTCCATGCCCATGGGTTCGTGCGCGCCCGAGCTCTCGTCGGCGACGGGAGTGATGCCTGGCACGTCGCGCAGCTTCATGAGCGTCCGCCTGAGCTTGCCGTGGTCCGTGGTGAGATATTCGTGGAGGACCAATCCGCCGAGCGAGGACAGCGTATAAAGCGAGACTTCGTCTCCGGGCTGGACCTTCGTGTCCATGAACTCGAGGACGGCGTTCCGTGCCTTCATGACGCCTTCGAGCTTGTTCCTCACGTAATCGATAATGAAGAAGAATTTGCGGCTGACGAGCGGAGCCGCGGCCTTCCCGGCCGCTGACGGAGCGGGGGCCGCCTCGGCGCGCTCGATCGGCGGCGCGGCCAGGACGTGACTCTCGAAATCCGTGATCGCCTGGAGCGCGCCATTGTCATACAACGCGAAATCGGACTTGTTCAAGTCCATGGCCGCTTTTCCCTGGGCGTCGGTGACAAAGACCTGGATGAGCTTCAGGGTGACGGTGACCTCGTGCTGGAGGGACGCCTCGGGCGCCTTGCTCTTCGCCTGGCCGGACGACCCGGGACGTCCGGACCCGGCGGCTCCGATAAGGAAAGGGACGGAGAGGGACGCCAGCGCAAGAACCACAAGGAGAGTGCCGCGTTTGCCGCCGCGCCGCATGCCGGCCTCCGGATAAAATGACTATGAGGCCCGTTCCAGCTTTTGTCAATCCGGGCCGCTTCCCATTCCCCCCGGTCGGTGCTAAGATAGCCCGCTCGGAAGCAGGCCGAGCATCATGATCATCTTGTCGAACAAGAACCTCCCGGTCGAGAGGGCCCGTTCCAGCCCTCGTTCTCGCCCTGGCCCTGGCCCTGGCCCTCGTCCCATCCCGCCTCGGCGCCGACGATTTCAGCTTTCACGAACCGAGCGCCCGGGCCGCGGCCCTCGGCGGGGCCTTCACGGCCCTCGCGGACGACGCCTCCGCCCTCTTCTACAATCCCGCCGGCCTGGCCTTCCTCACCGGGTTCCGCCTCAAGACGAATATCGCCTTCAGCACGCGGACGACGACCGCGGCCTGGCCCGATGGAGGCCCAGGGCCTTACCGGACCGCGCCGTCCGAGTTCTTGGGCTCGATCGCCATGTCCTGGCAGCCGTTCAAGCGGGTCACGATCGGCACGGGACTCTTTTCTCCCTACAACTACGAATCGTACTGGACTCCGGGCTGGAGTGGAGAAACGCTCAATGAGCGCAACCGGCTGAGGTCGCTCTATTTCCGGTCCGTCGTGGCCGTCGAGGTGGTCAAGGGCTTCGCCCTGAGCGCCGGGGTCGATGTCGTATCTTCGAGCCTGCGCTGGCTCCACACGATCCCCTTCGACATCCCGAACTACCCGCTCGCGCGGCCGGTCGATATCGACAGCAGTCACCGTCTGCACGGCAACGGCCTGGGCTTCGTGGCCGGAGCCCTGTGGCAGGTCGTCCCCGCCCTCCGGATCGGGGCGAGGTACCAGCAGGGCGTCCCCGTCGACTATGCGGGCACGGACATTTTCAACGCGCAGCTGGATATATCCGGCGTCACGGTCCCCGATCCCCATCGGCCGTCGCGCCGCGTCTCCGACCTCATCGATTTCTATTATGCGACCCAAGATGTGACCGGGCGGCTGACATTCCCTCGCGAGATCGCCGGCGGCTTCGCGCTGACGCCCCTCCCGAGTCTGTCCGTTTATCTCGACGTCGTGTGGGACCGCTGGAGCGAGTTCGGCGACTGGACCTTCCGGTCCGTGAACGAGGGCGCCGCCCTCAACCCGGCTTTCACGACCGAATACCAGCAGTTTTACGGCCTTGAGCTGAACTATGGCACCCAAGGCATTCCCCTGACTCAGCGGGACACGACGGACATCAAGGCCGGCCTCGAATTCCGTCCCGGGCGCTACCTCGCGCTGCGGGCCGGCTACGCCCGCCGTCAGAGCTCGGTCAATGAGGCGGGCCGGACGCCCGTCTATCCCGATCTCGACCGCAACAACTATTCGATCGGTTTCGGCTATGAAGGACCGCTGTTCTCAGTCTGGGGGGACGGCGAGAGGGTCAGCGACCTCTCCTTCGATGTCTTCCTCCGTTATGCTTCGGCCTCGCCGGGGGCCTCCACGTTTCCCGGCTTCGAGATGACCTACGGTTCGAACCGTCTCGTCTTCGGCGTCGGCGCCGGACTCGTCTTCTAACCCGCAGGGGATCGAATAAGGGCCGAGCCATCGGCCGGGAGGGGACAATGACAAAGCACGGCAGGATCATCGGCGTCTTCATTCTCGCGGCGCTCGCGGCAAGGCCAGCCCTCGTGGCGGCCGAAAAGCCGCTGCTGGCCCAGCACCCGTCGCTCAGCCGGACGCAGATCGTATTCGCCTACGCGGGCGACCTCTGGCTCGCACCGCGCGACGGTGGGGCGGCCATTCGGCTGACCGCCGGCGTCGGGATCGAGAACGATCCCGCATTCTCTCCCGACGGCGCGACGATCGCCTTCTCCGGCCAATATGACGGGAATACCGATGTCTACATCGTTCCGGCCGCGGGCGGCGTCCCGCGCCGGCTGACCTATCATCCCAACCCCGACGAAGTCGTCGGCTGGACGCCCGACGGCAAGCGCATCGTCTTCCGGTCGGCGCGGTCGAGCGCCTCGGGCATCCCGACGCTCTTCACGGTCGGCCTGGACGGCGGCTTCCCCGAGGAACTGCCTCTGCCGACAGGCGTCTCCGCCTCATTCTCCGCCGACGGGTCGCGCCTAGCCTACGTCCCGACGATGCAGTGGCAGGTGGCCTGGAAACGCTACAAGGGCGGCCAGACGACGCCGATCTGGATCGTCTCGCTCGCCGACCTCAAGGTCGAGAAGATCCCGCGTGACAATTCCAACGACTCCAACCCGCTCTGGGTCGGCGACAAGATCTATTTCCTGTCCGACCGGAAGGGCCCCGTGTCGCTCTTCGTCTACGACCTGGCGACCAAGAAGGTCGATCAGGTCCTGCCGAACAACGGCCTCGATTTCAAATCGGCTTCAGCCGGGCCCGGGGGCATCATCGTCGAACAGTTCGGCGCCCTCCATCTCTTCGACCCGGCCACAGGGAAGGCCCATCCGGTATCCGTTTCGCTCGAGGGGGACCTGCCCGAGGTCCGGCCGCACTACGTCAAGGTCGGACAACGCATCTCCGCGGCCGCGATCTCGCCGAACGGGGCCCGGGCGGTCTTCGAAGCCCGCGGAGAGATCCTGACCGTGCCGGCCGAGAAGGGCGACATCCGCAACCTGACCCAGACGACCGGCGTCATGGAGCGCGATCCCTCGTGGTCGCCTGACGGCAAGTCGATCGCCTACTTCTCGGACGAATCGGGGGAATACGCCCTGCACATCCGGGACCAGGCCGGGCAGGGGCCGGCGAAGACGATCGGGCTCGGCGAGCCGCCGTCCTTCTTCTACCGGCCCGTCTGGTCGCCCGACAGCAAGAAGATCGCTTACAACGACAAGCGGCTGACCCTCTGGTACGTCGATATCGCCAAGGGCGTGCCGGTCAAGGTCGACACGACCTATTACTACAACCCGACGTTCACCTTCGATTTCGGCTGGTCGCCGGACAGCCGCTGGCTGACGTACGCCAAACAGGTTCCCAGCCACATGGACGTCGTCATGGTCTATTCGATCGAGAGCGGCCAGGCCTCGCAAGTCACGGACGGCCTGAGCGACGCCAAGTATCCGGCGTTCGACCGGAGCGGGAAATATCTCTTCTTCACGGCCAGCACGGACGTCGGACTGACGCCCGGGTGGCTGAACATGTCGAGCATGGACAGGCCGGTCACGCGGAGCGTCTATGTCGCCGTGCTAAAGAAGGACCTGCCCTCGCCGCTCGCGCCTGAGAGCGACGACGAGAAGCCCAAGGAGCCGGAAAAGGCGGATGCGGCCAAGGCTGGCGCCGCGAAACCGGCGGCCGGCGAGACAAAGGACAAGGATAAAGACAAGGAAGCGGCCAAAGAACCGGAAAAGGTCGTCATCGACCTCGAGGGGATCAGCCAGCGCATCCTGGCCTTGCCGGTCCCGGCAAAAAACTACGTCTCCCTCGTCACGGGGAAAGAAGGCATCGTGTTCCTGCTCGAGGCGCCGCAGGCGTTCACAGCCATGCTCGGCGGTTCGTCCTCGAACTCCATCCAAAAATTCGACCTGAGCACGCGCAAGACCGACAAGTTCCTGGACGGCGTCAACGGCTTCACGATCTCGGCCACGGGCGAAAAGATCCTGATCAGCCAGGGGCCGCAATTTACGATCGCCGCGGCCGCGGGGCCGGTGGAGCCCGGGAAGGGTGTGCTCAACACGGGCGGGATGGAGGTTCGTGTCGAGCCCCTCGTCGAGTGGAAGCAGATGTACCATGAGACCTGGCGCCTTGAGCGCGATTTCTTCTACGACCCGAACCACCACGGTCTCGACCTCGCGGCCGCGGAGAAGAGGTATGCCCCCTACGTCGAGGGGGTGGCCAGCCGCCAGGACCTGAACTATCTCTTCGAAGAGATGCTCGGCGAGCTGACCTGCGGCCACGTCTTCGTCGGCGGCGGAGACCTGCCGGAGGTGAAGACGATCGGCGTGGGCCTTCTCGGCGCCGACTACAAGATCGAGAACGGGCGCTATCGGTTCGCCCGCGTCTACAACGGCGAGAACTGGAACCCGCGGCTCAAGGCGCCTCTGACCCAGCCCGGCGTCAACGTCGCCGCGGGCGAGTACCTGCTGGCGGTCAACGGACGGGAGGTCACGGCGGCCGAGGAGGTCTACAAGCCCTTCGAGGCCACGGCCGGGAAGCAGACCGTAATTAAGGTCGGCCCGACTCCCGACGGCAAGGGCGCCCGCGAGGTCACCGTGGTCCCGGTCGGCAGCGAAGGCGGCCTGCGCAACCTGGCCTGGGTCGAGGACAATCGGCGGAAAGTCGACAAGCTGAGCGGCGGCAAGCTGGCCTACGTTTGGCTGCCGGACACGGCCGAGGGCGGCTACACGAACTTCAACCGCTATTATTTCGCCCAGGTCGGCAAGGAAGGCGCGGTCATCGACGAGCGCTTCAACCAGGGCGGGCTGATCGCCGATTACATCATCGATTACATGCGGCGGCCGCTCATGGGCTACTTCGCCGCACGCGACGGCGTCGACTATAAGACGCCCGTGGGCTCGATCTACGGGCCCAAGGTCATGATCATCAACGAATACGCCGGCTCGGGCGGCGACATGATGCCCTGGCTTTTCCGGGCGGCCGGGATCGGACCGCTCGTCGGGATGCGGACGTGGGGCGGATTGGTCGGCATGGCCGGGGCGGCCCCGCTGATGGACGGCGGGTTCGTCGGCGCGCCGCAGAGCGGCTTCTGGAATCCGAACGGGACGTGGGACGTCGAGAACCACGGCGTCGATCCGGACTTCGAGGTCCAGATAGAGCCGGCCGCGATCAAGGCGGGACACGACGCTCAGCTCGAGAAAGCGGTCGAAGTCGCCATGGATCTGCTGGCCAAGAACCCGCCCCCGAAGCACAAAAAGCCGGCCTACCCCGACTACCAAAAGAAACGCTGATAATTTCGGTGACACACAACTAAATACACTTAACTCGCGCTCTCTGTTCGCTTCTCCCGAAAGGACGGCGTAGATTTGCGGGGAATTAAGTGTATTTAGTTGTGTGTCACCGTTTTATGATCTGATCGAGGCGGTAGCCGGCGGCCAGGTAGAACTGAAGATCGAAAGCGATATCGTCGAGGTCGATCGGCGTCGTGCCGGTGAGCCGGAAGAAGGCCTGCTCGATCTCCTTGGCTCTCCCCCGCGGACGCGGCCCGTCCTTGGGACCGTAGACGCTCCAGAAGGCGTCCCACTCTTTTTTCGCTCCGGACGGCAGATCATCCAAGCTGACGTGGGGCTCGCCGGCGGCATCCAGGCGGACCCAATTCTCTTTGAGGGCGCGCACGGCCGGGTAGAGATGCGGCCGTCCCGGGTCATCGAAGAAGTAATGGAAGGGAACCGAGTCGTCGATATAGGTGTAATAGATGTCCCAGAGCGGTTCCACGGAGCCCATCCAGGCCGTGCCGAACTTGGCGGCGAGATCGACCGGCTCCGAGAAGCCGACCAGGGTCAGGTCCTTCGGATCGAGCGTCCGGTCGCTGAAATAGAACGGCACATAGCTCTCCGCGAGGGCCCTCAGCGTCGGGTATTCGGCGGGACGGCCGACGAGGCCCGGGTAGCGCGATTGGGCGTTCGCGCCGTAAAGGCCCGTGCTCTTGTCGCGACAGACGATGAGATTGTGGTCCGCGTCCTGGCTGGCCTCGAGCATGACCAGGCGCGGCTCGTGGCCGTGGAGGAAGTTCACGGCGTAGGCGAACATGGCCCCCTCGAAGCAATGGGCCATGCCCGTCTGCAGGACGAGCCGCGGCGGCATGGCCGTCTCCTCTTGATCGACCGAAGCGTGGTCGTCGTTGTAGTAGAGGCGGGTGTCGAGGAATTCCTGGACTTTCGCCGGGGCGTCGAGGGCGGCCAGAATGACGATCTCGTCGGCGGCGAGCCGCAACCCGAAGGCTTCGCATCGCGATTCGAACTGCCCGTAGGAGGCCGAATCCACGGCGTCGCTCGCGAGCTCAGCGAACGAGCGGAGCTGTTCCTCCCACGGCAGTTGAACGATGCCTTCTTTGGGGATCGGCTTGCTCATGAACGCCCCCTGACACTGGGCCTGATATAGCACAGGAGACGTCGCGGAATCAATCGCGGCCGATTGCCTGCCGCCGCGGGACATGCTATCCTGTTGCGCTTACTATGCGCCAACACGAAACATCGCCGACAGCCCTCACGTCGGGCCGCATCGCCCGCTTCTGGCTTCCTCTCGAGGCCACCTGGCTGATGATGGCCGCCGAAGGCCCGTTCGTAGCGGCGCTCATCGCCCGCCTCGCGGCGCCGAAAGAGAACCTGGCCGCCTTCGCCGTGGCCACGGCCCTGGCCTGGATGGTCGAATCGCCGATCATCATGATGCTCTCGGCCTCGAACGCCCTGGTCAAAGACGGCGTCGCCTACCGCAAGCTGAGGCGCTTCTCGAACGTCCTCAACGCGACCGTCACCGCGGTCATGATCGTCCTCGTCACTCCGCCTGTCTTCAATTTCGTCGCCCGGGGGATCATGGGCCTCGAAGCCGACGTCGCGAAGCTCGCCGGTCATGCGATGATCTTTCTCGTCCTTTGGCCGGGGGCCATCGGGTTCCGCCGGTTCTACCAGGGGATCCTCATCAGCGACGGCCGCCCGCAGGCCGTGACCTGGGGGACGGTGATCCGCCTCACGACCATGGCCGCGACCGGTCTCGTGTTCGCCCTCGTTTTCCGCATGCCCGGCGCGAGCGTCGGGGCTGGCGCTCTCGGTGCCGGTGTCCTCGCCGAAGGCGCCGCGAGCTGGTTCATGGCCCGGCCGACCGTCCGGTGTCTCAGGCGCCAAAACGACGCGGAATGCGCGTTCGGCCATTCGCTCACGGCCGGCGGGGTCGTGCGCTTCTACGCCCCGCTCGCCCTGACCTCGTTCCTATCGTTCTTCATCAATCCGCTGACCACATTCTTCCTGGCTCGCGGCCGCATGCCTCTCGAATCGCTGGCCGTTCTGCCCGTCGTCGTCGGCCTGGGTTTCGTCTTCCGCACGGCCGGCATCGCCATTCAGGAGGTCGTCATCGCCCTTGTCGGCGAGGGCGGCGAAAACAAGCGGATCCTCAACCGGTTCACGCTCAAGGTAGGGATAATCTCGACCGTCGGCCTGGCCGCCGTCGTGTTCACGCCTCTGGCCACGGTCTGGTACGGGACCGTCTCGGGCCTCTCGCCCGAACTCGCGGCGTTCTCCATCCTGCCGGGCGCGCTCCTCGTCCTTCTCCCCTTCCTCGAGGCCGTCCTGTCCTACGAGCGCGGCGTCCTGGTCAGGGCCCACCGCACGGCCCCCATCAGCGTGGCCGTGGGCGTCCAGCTCGCCGTGACGACCGCCGTATTCATCTTGATGGTCCTCGTCCTCAAGACTGTGGGCGCTGATTCCGTGGGGCCCGCCCTGACGCTGGGCTATGCCACCGGTGTCGCCATCCTGGTCATCGGGCGTCGCAAAACCGTGTATTCCGGTCGTTGAGCTCTGGGGGCCGCGGCCAATCCAAGTCCGGAAAATTGGGGAATTGGTATTGTGTCCCCGATTTCGGAGAATGTCGCATTATGTCCTATCTTCTCCCTGATCTTTGTCCTAATTGACGCCTAAAACGGCTTGACATTCGAATCCTCCACTCCTAATATCGGGGTGCCGCAACTGGAAAGGCGGGAGGGGTTATCAACAGTCACTGCGCCAGGGGGAAGCGCCATTTTCCGTTCCAATTCACCCACTACAGGTCCGACAAACCCACTAAGCCAGAAAAGATAGCCTTTTCTGTGCCTTAGCCCGCCCTTCTGTGCCGGAACAGCAAGAGGAGGGTCCGATGTCCATCCGCCGCCTGTCGTCGTATGCTTTCCTTGTCTTCTTGGCCGTAGCCGTGGTCTGGATCGTCGCCGGTTCGAGGCTCTCGAGCCAGGCCATACCCCAGACTCCGACCGTCATCTCGGGCCGGAACGTCAATATGGTTTCCGGCATGACGCTCCCGGGAGGCGACCCCTGGCTTCAGAGGCAGAACGAGCCGTCGATCGCCGTATCGTCCCGCAACCCGCTCCATCTCCTGGCCGGAGCCAACGATTACCGGACCGTCGACATGCCGACGTCCGAGGGCGAACTTCCCGGCAAGCAGCCCACGGCCGCGGTCGGCGATGCCTGGCTCGGCGTCTTCATGTCCTACGACGGCGGCGAGTCCTGGACGAGCACCATGCTCCCGGGCTTCCCGCAGGATTCGGGCAATAACCCCCTCAGAGGTTATCGCGCGGCGGCCGACCCCGTCGTGCGCTCGGGCCCGAGCGGACTTTTCTATTTCAGCGGCATCGCTTTCAACCGGGACACCAACCTCGGCGTCGTCTTCGTAGCTCGCTTCATCGACGACAACAACAAGGAAAACGGCGGCACGATCCGCTATATCGACACCAAGATCATCGCCAAGGGCACGGCGACGAAATTCCTGGACAAGCCCTGGATCTCGGTCGACCAGCCCCGCGTCCCGCTGACCAATATCACGATCAGCGGCCAGACCTTTCCCCGCCACAACGTCTACATCGCCTACAGCTCGTTCTCGGGCACGACAACGCTGCTCGGCGATATCATGTTCGCCCGTTCGACCGATTGCGGCACAAGCTGGGGAACGCCGATCAAGCTGAGCACGGGCAGCTTCGCGCAGCAGGGCGCGACAATCGCCGTCAAGCCCGTTATCGGCGAAGTCCTCGTCGCCTGGCGCCGTTTCGGCGTTTCGGGCCGGACCCCGGACACCATTTATGTCGCCCAATCCCTCAGTCGGGGAGCGTCTTTCCAGAGCCCGGTCAAGGTCGCCGACGTCACTCCCTTCGACCAGCCGACGACGGACGAAACGCAAGCCCTGCCGGGGACCGCAGCCGGCCCGGCGTTCCGGACCAACAGCTACCCGACGATGGCCGTGGACAAGAGCGGCCACGTGTATCTCGCCTGGTCGCAGCGAGGGCAGGGTCCATCCGGCGACGCCCGGATCGTTCTGTCGAGCTCCTACTTCGGCAGCAATTGGTCGGTCCCCCAACCCGTGGCCTCTGTCGACAAGAATGGGCTCCCCTTCCTCGGCCACCAGATCATGCCGTCGATGGCCTTCGCGGCCGGGAAGCTGGCCCTGGTCTGGGTCGATCAGCGGCGCGACGTTTCCGCGACCGAGTACGGCTACAACAAATGGGTCATTGACAGCCTCCCCTACCGTCACACCATGGACGTCTGGGCGGCCGAAGCAGAAACTTCGACCTTCCCGAATCTTGTCTGGAAATCCAGCCAGGTCTCCCGCTACCTCCATGCCCTTCTGAGGGATCAGTTCGGCGAGATCGTCTACGAGAACGGCCAACCTATTATCTTCCCCGTCCAGTTCAACTGCGTTAACTATCCTCTATTCAAGGGCGGGCGCAATCCGTTCAACGGCGACTACATCGACATCGCCGCCTCACCCTCCTTCCGGCAGGATACCTGGAGGAACTGGATCTTCAACTCGGACGACCAGAGAGACCCCGTCTTCCATGTGGCCTGGGCCGACAACCGGGACGTCCGGCCTCCGCTCGACGGGAACTGGACCTCCTACACTCCGCCGGCTTCCAGCCAAGCGTCCGCCTATATCAGCCCGGACCATCCCTCGTGCAACTCGAACGGCAGCGGCAACGAGCCAGGGATGCGGAACCAGAACATCTATACCTCCCGCCTCACCTGGGGTGTCGTCGCCGGCGCTCCGGTCAACGACAAGCCTCTGAACTTGGCCAACGGCGTCGCCCGCGCCTTCGTCGTCTACGTCCAGAACAACACCGAAACCTTCAGGCACTTCAGGCTCTCGATCGCCGCCCAGCCTGCGGGAGGACAGGCCTCGTTCGACCAGTTCCGCCTCCTCTCGTCCCTCGACGCCGACATCGCGCCATACTCGACCATTTCCCGCACTGTTTTCATCCGCTCGTCCGACGTCAACGCCGAAGTGACCGTCAATGTCAACGAGATCGACGCTTCCGGAGGGACCATCGCCGACGGCCTGACGAGCTTCATCGACATCAACAGCGACACGTCGAACCCGCAGATGTCGGGCAACCAGGAGACGCACAATCCGAACATCGTCAATTCGGCCAACCCGAACATCGTCAACTGGTTCGTCAATCCAAACATCGTCAACCCCAATATTGTCAATCCGAATATTGTTAACCCTAATATTGTTAATCCCAATATCGTCAACCCCAATATCGTCAATCCGAATATTGTTAATCCCAATATCGTCAACCCCAACATCGTCAATCCGAATATTGTTAATCCCAATATCGTCAATCCGAACATCGTCAATCCGAATATCGTCAACCCCAATATCGTCAATCCGAACATCGTCAATCCGAATATCGTCAACGCCAATCCCGATGACGTTACGGCCACGGACGTCGAGTGGACTGTCAGGAACGAAGGCACGGCGACCACGTCGTACAGCCTAAAGACCCTGGCCAAGAAGTCCCCGCCGCAGGGGGTCTATGTCCAGCTTCTCGTCTACCGGGTCCACTACACTCCGGCCGTTACCGGTGCCGAGCTCAAGGCCGTGGGGGTGGAGGCCTGCTCGCTGAAGCAGGAGCCGCATCACGAACTCGTCTTGAACGTCGTCAACCCCAATATCGTCAACCCCAACATCGTCAATCCGAATATCGTCAACCCCAACATCGTCAACGCCGACATCGAGAACGCCACGTTCTCGGTGGCTCCCGGCGAAGAGGTCGTGGTCGACCTGCGCGTGCTCGATTCCGGCACCTCAAACGTCGCGAGCAGCCCGCAAATGGCCATGGGCACAATGGCCGCGGGCGTCTCGACCCAGGCCGTGACGGTCGATGAGTTCATCCAATCCCTCGGTTTCGCCGTGACCTCCCATGCGGTCAACTCCATGGACGTCGCCCTGGGCAGCCAGGTCCCGCCCGCCGACGCGACCGATCTGGTGATCGGAACGGCTTCTCTCCCTGACGGAGTCGTGGGGTATTCCTACAATGCCCCTCTGAACGCATACGGCGGAGCCGGGAGCTACGTCTGGAGCCTGAATGCTGGAGAACTTCCACCCGGGTTGTCCGTCGCCGCCGGAGGGGCCATCCTCGGAACGCCGACGCAGGCCGGGACGTACCAGTTCATCGTTCGAGTGGATTCCGGCGGTCAGTTCGACACACAGCAGTACGCCATAAACATCGATTCGAATACGACCCCGGATCCCCTGAACATTACAACGACGTCGATCCCGAGCGGGGTCCAGGGCGTCTGGTACGGCGCGACGCTCCAGGCGGTCGGCGGGGTCTGGCCCCGCTCTTGGAGCCTTTCGTCGGGCGCGCTGCCTGATGGGGTGAGCCTCGACAGCGGCGGCGTCATCAGCGGAACACCGGCCGTGACCGGATCCTTTGGCTTCACCGCGCGCGTCGCCGACCGGAACGGAACGATCGACACCCAGACTTTGACTCTCGTTGTGGCCGCCGAGACGACCACGTATCTGGACATCACCGGGTTTGTTTTCGACGAAGGCGGCACCCCGCTCGGCGGAGTTGTCCTCCGCGGATTGCCCAATACCCCCGTCTCGGCCGCCGACGGCAGCTATGCGGACAGGGTCCCGGCCGGCTGGTCGGGAACCGCCATCCCCTTCGCGGCCGGGCATACGTTCTCGCCCGCGAGCAGGACCTACACGAACCTGGCCTCGAGCCAAAGCAGTCAGAATTACAACGTCCCGGCAACGCCCCTCTCGATTTCGGGGAATGTGCGTCTCGGCGCGATCGGTCTCCTCGGAGTTCATATGACCGGATTACCCGGCGACCCCACAACCGATACGTCAGGGACGTTTCTCGTCAGCGTCAATTATGGCTGGTCGGGATCGGTGACACCGATTCTCTCCGGTTATACGTTCAACCCTCCAAGCCGAACCTTCACCACCATCACTACGAACCAATCGATCTCTTTACGGCGGCAACGCTCGTGGGACCGGCGAGCAGGCTTGTCTTCACCCAGAGCCCGAGCGGCGGCATCGGCGGGGCCGTTTGGGCCACCCAGCCCATCGTCGAAATCCAGGACGTAAACGGGAACAGGGTCACGTCTGACATACGACCGTCAGTCACGGTCACCATCGGAAACAATCCCGGCGGCGGGACGTTATCGGGGGACACAACCATTCAGGCTGTCAATGGGGCCGCGTCCTTTGCCGACCTGTCAATCAATAACGGCGGTAACGGTTATACCCTCCAAGCTACTTCAAATCCACCGTTCACTCCGGCCATCTCCCAGCCGTTCAACATTGCTCCCGCCTGGACGCAGGCATGGGTGGCCACGTACAACGGCCCCGGAAACGGCATAGACATGTCAGAAGCTATGGCGGTCGATACATTCGGGAATGTCTATGTGGCAGGTTACAGCACGGGTAGCGGAACGTCGTATGATTATGCCGCGGTCAAATATAACAGCTCCGGCGTCGAACAGTGGGTGGCGGGGTACAACGGCCTCGGAAATGGCGATGACAAAGCTCGTGCCATCGCTATTGATTCGTCGGGAAACGTTTATGTCACAGGTGAAAGTGTCGGGAACGGCACGAATTATGACTATGCCACTATTAAGCTCAACAGCTCAGGTGTTACGCAGTGGGTTGCCAGGTACAATGGCGTGATTTCGGGTGGCACGGATTATGCCACGGCTCTCGCCGTAGATGCATCTGGGAATGTGTACGTGACTGGAGAGAGCAGAAGAAGCGGCACTGATTCTGATTGCGCCACAGTCAAGTATGATGCCAACGGGAATCAACTCTGGGTTGCGAGGTACGTTGGTCCTCGTACGGGCCGGGCCCGTGCGCATGCTCTTGCCGTGGATTCCTCTGGGAATGTTTACGTGACCGGAGAAGCTTATGTGAGCGGCGGGTCTGCCGATTACGCCACGATCAAATACGATGCCAGCGGCAACCAGCTCTGGGTGGCGACGTACAACGACTCTTTTAACGACATCGATTTTGCCCGTGCCATTGCGGTGGATTCTGTCGGGAACGTGTATGTGACCGGAGAGAGTTTTTCGGATTACGCCACAATAAAATATGATACGAATGGGAATCAGATCTGGGTGACGACATACAATGGGCCCGGCCCCGGAAATGGATACGATTCGGCTCAAGCGATAGCCGTTGATTCATCCGGAAATGTCTATGCTACGGGCTATAGTGCCGGGAATGGAACAGATAGGGACTATGCCACGCTCAAGTACGATAGCTTTGGAGTCCAGCAGTGGGTCGCCAGGTACAATGGCCCTGTAGATGGTGAAGACGGGGCCAATGACATTGCCCTAACGCCCCTGGGAGATGTTTATGTAACGGGCTACAGTACGGGGAGTTCAACGGCTTGGGACTATGCCACCATCAAGTATAGCAGCGCTGGAATCGAACAGTGGGCGGCAAGATACAACGGCTCGGGAAACGCGAACGACTCTGGCCAGGCGCTTGCCGTTGATCCATTGGGAAATATCTATGTGACAGGTTATGGAGAGGGGACCGTAACAAGTGACGATTATGCTACGATCCGATACACGCAGTCCTTCCCCACTTCGCTCATCATTAGCACTGAAACCCTTGATATCGGCTATGTGGGTATCTTGTATGCCAAAGCCCTCTGGGCCTTTGGCGGTAGCGGAACGCGGACCTGGTCCGTCATCGGAGGAAGCCTGCCGCCTGGCTTGACGCTCGATCCGGCGAACGGTTTGATCTCGGGGACTCCCACGACGCTTGGGGTCTCCAGTCTTACAGTTCAGGCCAAGGACGGCGATCTGATCGCTTCTAAGGCGCTGAGCCTTTCGATCGAGGCCGCCGCCGGTGTGCCTTATCAAGTCACTTTCGGTCAGCAGCCCCACAACGCCCTAGCCAACGCGACGCTGATCCCACCCGTGACTGTCGAGATTCAGGACGGGGCGGGGAATTTGGTGGCGACCGCCACGGACCTAGTGACTCTGTCGCCAGCCACGTGTCCTCCGAGCGCCAGACTTTCCGGGACGCTCTCTAGGGCGGCGGTAGCGGGAGTCGCGACGTTCGACGACCTGAAGCTCGACCAGGTTTATTCCGGATATACGATCGTGGCCGCCGCGGTAGGCTTGGCCGGGGCGACATCGAACCCATTCGACATCATTGTCGCGGGCTCGGATCAGATCGGCGCACCGTTGCTCACCACCGGCACATACCAGGACCTCTTCGGCCCATCGGGAAACGAACACTGGTTCAAGGTCGTCGCTACCGAAGGCCAGGATCTTCGGATCTCGACAGGCAACGCGGTTTGTCCTTCAGAGCCCGACAATATCGACTTGGATATCTATGTCTATGATGGAGCCGGCCGCTTGCTTGTATGCGTCTACAGCAATCGATCCGAGGAAGTCGTCTATCTGAGCAACGTGCATGCCGATACGTATTACCTCAGGATTTGGTCGGGCACGCAGAACACAACGTACACTCTAACCATGACCCAAGGAGACCTAACGGGCATCGGCGAGATAACCGGCCGGATCACCAACAGCCTGGGGGACGGCGTCGGGAACATGCTCATTGAAGCGTACCCGGAAGGTGACGGTTCCTGGTCCGCGCTCAAGGAAGTCGCGGTTACGGCTGCGGACGGGACTTACAATCTTGCATTTACACCCGGGAATCTCAAACTTAATATAACCCTTTCTCCTTACTCCTATGGCAGCTACCTGCCGGTGCCTTCCGATCCTTATGTTCTTCCTCAATGGTACCAGGGGAAGGCTGATTTCGCGAACGCCAATGCCGTTTCCATCAGCGCCGGCGCCACAAATGGAGGCCATGACGATCAGCTCGCCGATGGAGCGGCTATCTCGGGAATAGTTACGAGTTCTTCGGGCGACCCGATCCTCGAAACCATCATTACCTCTTTTACTCCTGACGGGTCCCCGACTGGTGGCTATACCCGCTCAAATACCGCCTCCTACCTTGTCGGACATATCCGCATTCCGGCCTCGGGGACGGTAAAAGCCCGTTTCACCGGAATGGGAGGCGCAGGATATTTCGCCACATGGTACGCCGGCAACTTCTCCTTAGCCGCGGCTAATCTCATCACCGTCTCTCCCCGCGTGACGACGCCGAATATCGATATCGTGCTCCAATCCAGGAATGGAGCAGGATCGATCCAAGGCCGGGTGACTGACGGCGGTGGCAACGGCATTCCGAACGTCACGGTCAGGGCCTACGATTTCGCCCAGGGAGAAGTCGGGACCGAGAAGACAGGAAGCACGGGCGATTACGCAATCTCCTACATTCCACCCCTTGAAGCGCGCGTCTATTTTGACGCGTCCGCCACCGTCTACGGTTCGCGATGGTACAACGCCAAGGATTCCTTCGGCGCCGCTGACCCAGTCAGCATCAACTCCGGCACGCACGCGACGAATATCAACGCGGTCCTCGGCGCGAAGACGCTCCAGCTTCTATCGCCGAACGGTGGCGAGGTCTGGGCGGTCGGATCGAGCCAGAACATCACCTGGACCTCCTCGCTGGGGGTCGGGAACGTCCGGATCGAAGTCAGCACCGACACCGGCGCCAGCTATACGGACATCGCTGCCGACACCGAAAACACGGGAACCTATCCGTGGACGGTCCCCGACACTCCATCCACGGCTTGTCTCATTCGGATCAGCGCGGCGGGCAGCCTCGTCGACGTCAGCGATGCGCGCTTCGCTATCGCCTTCTCCGGCGTCCCGGCCCGGCTCGCCTTCGTCCAACAGCCGACCGGAACCAGGGTCAACGGAACGATCGATCCTCCGATAACCGTCGAGATTCTGGATGTCGCCGGAAACAGGGTACTGACGGCGACTGATACCGTGGCCTTATCGCTTCGCAACGCCGGATCGGCCATCCTGGGCGGCACCCCCTCTAGGGCGGCGGACGGAGGCCTCGCCACATTCGGCAATCTGAGCATCGACACGGCGGGAACGGGGTATCTCTTGAGAGCCAACTCGGGCAGCCTCACTGAGGTCGATTCCATCCCATTCAACGTCACGGCGCCGGTGGCGACAAAGATCCAGGTCGAGACCCAGGCCGACGGCAATGGGACTATCGTCCCCGCACAGAGCATCGGGGCGGGCTCGTCGATAACTACGTATGCCATAGCCCGCACCGATTCGAACAACTTCGTCGAAAACGCGGCCGTCGATTCATGGTCACTCATCAACAGGACCGGCGGTGTTGTGAACGGGGACCTCGTTGTCTCGGGAGACAGGAGGAGCGCCACCTTCACCGGCCATGTCGCCGGAAGCGCCCAGATTCAGGCCTCTCTAGACGGGCTGACGTCGGTGAATTCGGGTACATTGACAGTGATCGGAGTCACGGGCACGAAGCTCGTGTTCTACCAACAACCCGGAGGCGGAGCCGGCGGCCAGGCATGGCCCCAGTCGGCCATCGTCGAAGTGCAAGACGCGGGCGGAAATCTGGTGACTTCGGACAATCACTCCGCTGTGGACCTCGCGATAGTGGACAATCCCGGAGGAGGAACTCTATCGGGGACTAGCCACAGACAAGTCTTCCATGGCAGGGCGCAATTCGACAATCTCTCCATCAGCGAGGGCGGGTGGGGATATACGCTGCTGGCGACGAGCACCGGCATGACTCCGGCCACTTCAGCGCCATTCAATATCGAGGGATTCGACTTTACAGGTACTGTCATGGACTACGCAAGGGCGAATCACACGGCAACGCCTCTGTTGGATGATCGCATTCTAATTGCCGGTGGAGAGAATCCCTATTTTGTCCTTAACCGGGCAGAATTTTATGACCCAAGCACAAACTCGCTGAGCGACGGCCCGTGGATGACCCAGGCACGATCGCATCATACGGCAACAGCCTTATTTAGCGGCAAAGTACTGATCACAGGCGGAAGCGCGATCTTGGGGTACATAGGCACAAGTACCGCTGAAATATTCGATCCTGCAACGAATTCCATGACATCTATCAGCTTGATGAATCACCCGCGTAAATACCACACCGCGACCCTTCTGCCGGATGGAAGAGTGCTGATCGTCGGCGGCGAGGGCGGAAGTTCCAACGCCGAGATCTTCGATCCGGCGACGAATACTTTTAGTGCGACGGCGAACATGAACGCGGCCCATACGGGCCATCCGGCAATCCTGTTACCGAACGGAAAGGTCCTGATCGTGGGCGCAGGCGCCAATTCATCCGAGATCTTCGATCCCGCAACGGGGACATTTAATCTCGTGGCCGGCGCTTTGCCGGACTACGGGGATACTAATCCTCTGAGCTTTCATTCGGCGGTGCGTCTGAACGACGGGAAAGTCCTTATTACGGGGGGAAGCTTGACGAGCCGGACTGCCGCGTTTTTATTTGATCCCGGAGCGGGCAGCTTTACGCAGGTCGGACCCATGAACTTCCCGCATCGGTATAATCAATCCGTTCTCCTCCGTGACGGGTCTGTCCTGATCGTCGGCGCCGATGACTGGGATTCGGCAGAAATCTACGATCCGACCTCGAGGACGTTCCGATTGACTGGCACCATTTTGGGGGGACGAGCGAACTGTGCTCTGACCGTCTTGCCCTCGGGTCTGGTTTTGCTAACGGGAGGAGATATCAACGGCGTGGGCACCGACGGCTCAGATCGCACGGAGGTCTGGTATCCCCAGAATATCTACAACAGTCACGTGATTTCGGGCACCGTTACTACCGGCACGGGCGGCATGAGCGGGGTCTTCCTGACGGGACTGCCGGGTCTTCCGATGACGAACGGCGCCGGATATTACGAGGGCGTCGTCCTCGACGGTTGGGACGGGATTGTGGTACCCGCCAGGCCTGGCTACGCCTTCAGTCCTGCTAATCAAACCTATGGCGATGTCAGCGCGGATATCCCTGCCCAGAACTACACGGTTATCTCCGGGCCCACTATCCCTTCCAAGCTCGCCTTCATCCAGCAGCCGATCGGTACGGGCGTCAATACGGTGATCTCTCCCGCGGTGACCGTCGAGATCCTGGACGCTCTGGGGACCAGGGTTCCGACTGCGTCGAATACGGTCGTCCTATCCCTTCGCAATGCCGGGTCGGCCATCCTGGGCGGCACGCTGTCCCAGGCGGCGGTCGGCGGGGTCGCCACGTTCGAGGATCTGACCGTCGATACGGTCGGAACGGGATACCTCTTGCGGGCTAATTCCGGCAGCCTCACGGAAGTGGATTCCATTCCGTTCGATATTATTCCCACTCCGACCCTAACGATTTCGGGAACAATAATGTTGCACGGAAGCCCTCTGTCGGGAGTTGTCTTGAGCGGGCTGACCGGGTCTGCGGTAACGGACGCCAACGGTAACTATTCCGCCGCGGTCGATTACGGCTGGAGCGGGACCGTCACACCGACTCTGGCCGGCTATAGCTTCGACCCGATCAGTGTTCCCTATTCGAATGTCACCTCTGGCCTCGTTGGCCAAAACTACGCCGCTGCCCTCCTGACTTATGTCCTCTCCGCCAACGCGGTCAACGGCGAGATCACCCTCAGTCCGCTCCTCGAAAGATACGGATATGGGTCGACCGTCCAGCTCACGGCCGTTCCAGCCACCGCCTACCATTTCACCGAGTGGGCCGGGGACGCGTCGGGTTCGGCCAATCCGGTCATGGTCACGATGGACGGCGACAAGACGGTGACGGCGAATTTTGCGCCCAACACCTACACGCTGACCGTCAACCCCGTGCCGACGAACGGAGGCATCTTCAAGGATCCCGACCTGGCCTTTTATCCTTTCGGGACCACAGTCCAGCTCACGGCCCTTCCGACCGATGAATATCGGTTCGTCGAATGGACGGGGGACGTCACGGGGGCGACGAATCCCATTACCGTTACGATGGATGGGGACAAGTCTATCAGTGCCACCTTCGTCCATATGCCCTATACCCTGACTGTCCAAATTGGGGGCTCGAGTTTCGGCTATATTACCAGCGATACCGGAGGGATCAGTTGCGGAACTACGTGCTCGGCCGTGTTTGACTTTAAAACGGTCGTCGCTCTGACTGCGCATCCCTACGGGGGGGCCGTGTTCGTCGGATGGTCGGGCAGCGTGCCCGTCGGGCATGAGTTCGACAATCCCGTTAACATCACGATGGACGGGGATAAAAGCATAACGGCCAGGTTCGCCATAGCCACTCCTTTGACCATCACGACAACGTCCATCCCCGAAGGCGTCAACGGAACGCCTTATGCGATAACCCTCGCGGTGCATCCACTCAGGGCGACAAGGAGAGAAGGATACGACGGCCGATGAGCCCGAAGGGAATGACGAGAGCTAACGACTGAATGAGGTCATTCTAAGTCGTCAGGAGAATAATCAGAGGCTGCCTAGCCGCTTCTTGGCGTCCTCGACCATCGCCTGGCCGGGGTCCGCCTTCACCTTTATTTTCAATAACTTCGCATATGCTTCTTTAGCCGCCGCACTTTTCCCCTGCCCCTCGAGAGCCCGGCCCATGTAGTAATCGAGCGAATCGAGTGTGCGCATCGTCGGCAGGTCGTTCAAATAGACGGACAGCGCTTCACCCCGCCTCTGCGCGCACTTCTCGAATTCCGAATCGGCTTCTGCGAAGGCCCCGGCTTCAAGATAGGCCCGGCCAAACGCGTAGCGCCCCTGCCAGGTGTCCACCAATCCCTGTGCCTCCTCGAAGAGCTTGAGCGCGTTGGCCGTGTCTCCGCGGCTTAGCGACAGGTGCCCGCCGATGAGCTTTCCATAAGCCAGGTGGAGGTCCTGGACCTTCTTGCCCAACTCCCCGGCCACCGCCCTGGCCTTGTCCTCCTGCCCAGCCTCGATATAGACAAGTCCGGCTGCGCAGAGGATCTCTTCGCGTTTGTTCAATCTCAAGGCCTCGTCGGCGGCCTTGATCGCCAGATCCTTCTTCCCCAGAGCGGAATAGGCCTGGGCGAGCAGGAGGGATTTGTCCGCGGCCCGGTAATTGAATTTGCTCTCTTTATCTGACGCGATCCCCTTCACCAGGATCCCGACCGCGTCCCCCATCCGCCCTTCGTACACAGCCAGATCCGCCATTCCGGTCGCCGCGAAAGACACACCGAGGGGGCCCAAGGCTTGCATATCCCCGTAGGACTTGATCGCGCCGTCTCTTCGGCCCTGGACCAGGTCGGCCAGGGCCAGAACGACGAACGCCTTCACGTACGCGGGATCGATCTCGAGTGTCTTGCGGGCTTCCTCCCGCGCTTTATCGAAATCGCCCGAGGCGAGGGCATACCAGCTCTGGTTATACCTGTAATCGAGGTTCTCCGGGTCGAGCTCCACAGCCAGAAGCCCGATTTGAGAGGCTTCCTGCATCTTGCAGCTCATAAAATAAGCCAGGGCCAAGTTCGTATAGCCCGCCTGGTCCTTCGGATTTTCCTGGACGAGGGCGCTGTATTCTTCGATCGCCCGCTTGTAGTTCGACTTGAAGAGATAGTAGCCGCCCCGAGTCCGGTGCTTCTCCCGCTCGGTCATCTGGTCGATCCGGTCCAGGGCGTCTTTGTAATACTTGTCGGCCAGTTGCAGCTCGACGCGGGCATAATAGGCCGCGGCCAGACCGGCGTAAGCCCGGCCGAACTCAGGATCGTGATCGATCGCCCGGAGATAGGCGTCGATGGCCTCCTTCTCCTTCCCCTGGGCATCGAGCTGCTGGGCTTCCGTGTAGGCCTTCATCGCCTCGAGCGAGGTCGTCGTGAATGTTTCCTTGAGCAGAGCGCCCGAGGAATCAGGGGCAAGCCCCGCCCTGAGCTTGGCCGAGAGGACATCGGGGACCTTAAGGATGTCCTTCCGGTCCTTGACAGCCTGCTCGGATTGCGCGACGGTCTTGCCGCTGACGGCGTCGACGGCCCGAGCCTTGATCAGGTATCCGCCCTTGGCCGATTCGATCGAAGCATTGACGACGGCGTCGATCCCTTCCCTGCGGGAAAGAAGAAGCGCGGCCTTTTCGGTCAGCCGGCCTTCGGCGGTCGGATCGACCTTGCCGAGGAGTCCGAGCGCTTGTTTCCGCTCGAAGACCGAAACATGCTCGGCTCCGCCCAAGCTGAATGCGAAGAGCTGCTCGAGGACGCCGTCGAGCATGGGATCTCCGGTCGTATTGGCCACATCGGCGATGAGGACGGAGACCGTTTTCGGCCCCGCCGTCTCCGCGACCGGCGCAGCCGGCCGCCGCACGATCCTGTCGACGACGAAGGCCGCGAGCGCGACGCCGAGCACGATCCCTCCCACGACCAGGGCCCGCCGCGAGAAAAGCCGTCCCCCTCCTCCTCCGACCTCCCGGTAGGCCTTATGCAGGTCGGCCACGAAATCCCCGATCTTCAGATAT
Organism: Candidatus Aminicenantota bacterium; assembly: GCA_963743205.1. GTDB lineage: Bacteria > Acidobacteriota > Aminicenantia > Aminicenantales > Saccharicenantaceae > RBG-16-66-30. Next base: position 169,543 of record CAVUOW010000003.1, on the reverse strand, counting down.
CTCTCGTCCGGGTTCTTGGACAGGGCCTTATGGACAATGGGATTCAGGAGGGGATTGACCGACTTTGGCGTGACGTGCGTGGCCGGGGCCGCGTCCCGCAGGATAGACGTCAGCGTCTCGATGGGCGTGGGCTTAGAGAAGGGATTCCCGCCCGTGATCATCTCGTAGAGGATGATGCCCAACGAGAAGATGTCGCTTCGCCCGTCGATGGCGCTGCCTTTGGCCTGTTCCGGCGACATGTAGGCGATGGTGCCCGCGATCGCCCCTTGCCCCGTCAGCGATTGCTGCGTCATGGTCCTGGATACGCCAGACGCGTCCGTACCGGGCAGAATATGCTTGGCCAGGCCGAAGTCCATGACCTTCGTGTGCCCCTGGGAGCTCAACATGATGTTTGCCGGCTTGAGGTCGCGGTGGACGATGCCCGCCTTATGGGCGTTCTCGAGGGCCTCGCCGATCTCGAGGGTGATGCGGATGGCCTCCTTCAGGGGCACAGGTTCTCGCTCCATCCTGTCCTTGAGCGTCTCGCCCTCGACATACTCCATGGCGATGTAGCCCTTGCCCTGGTAACGTCCCCGTCTCGTAGATCTTGCAGATGAAGGGATGGTCGAGGGCGGCGGCCGACTTCGCCTCCCGGAGGAAGCGCTCGCGCATACGCGGGTCTTTCTCGAGCTCGTCCGGGAGGAATTTCAGGGCGACGTTCCGTTCGAGGGCGGTGTCGCGGGCCAGATAGACCTCGCCCATGCCGCCTTTTCCGAGGAGCCGGACGACCTCGTAGTGCTGGATCCTGTCGCCAGGGCTTACCATGGACAGAGCTCCGGCGCGCACGGAGAGAAGAAGTTTCTCCAAACCCCCGAGGCGGTCATCGCTTTTCCCCTTATCTTGAGGATGACCTTTATGGCCGCTTTATAGCATGGGGATGCGGCCAAGTCAATCACCGGCTCTCGCGTTCTCAGAGTTCCCGGCGCCCGTTGAATTGGGGAATTGGTATTGTGTCCCCGATTTTGGATATACTCCGGCCGAGGAGTCCCCCGATGAAGAAAGCCCCCCTGATCCTTACCCTGGCCCTCGTTCTCAGCCTTGGACCGGCTTCCGCCCCGTCCGCGGCGGGCGATCCCCAGGCGAAAGGCTTCAACGCCGTGTCCGCCTGGGTCCTCAACGCCGAAGAGTACTTCGAGCGTCCAGGCGTATCCGTTCTCGTCTTCCACGACACCTACCCCGAAGGCAAGCAGGGCGGTCTCGAGATCATCCAGCACGGCGAGAGGGTCGCGGCGCTCGGCGACGTCCGCCTCGAGCCGGCTCCCGGCCAGTGGGGGAAGCTCCCGGCGGTCGGCAAGCGCACGGTCGACCGGGCCGCCAATCGCGCCGAAGTGCCTCTCCGCTTCGAAAAGGAAGGCATCGCCTATCGCGTCCGCATCGAGCCCGACGGCGAGGCCCTCGCCGTGACCGTGGACCTCGAACGTCCGCTGCCGAAGGAATTCGTCGGCCGGGCCGGGTTCAACCTGGAGCTCTTCCCGTCGGCCTATTTCGGCAAATCCTACCACCTGGGGCGCACGGACGGCGTCTTCCAGCGGCAGGGCAACGGCCCCAATATGTCCGACGCCTCCGCCGTCTGGGCGACGCCGCTCGCCGAGGGCCCGGTCTTCACGGCCGCGCCCGAGGATCCTTTGAGGCGCCTGACCGTCGAATCCCTCACCGGCGACCTCCGCTTCTTCGACGGGCGCAGCACCGATACGAGCGGATGGTTCCTGGTGCGCTCGATCATTCGCGCCGGCGCGACCAAGGGCGCGGTCCGCTGGAGGATCACGCCCAACGCCGTCGCGAGCTGGCGGCGCCCGCCCGTCATCGGGATATCCCAGGTCGGCTATCATCCGGCCCAGGAGAAGCGCGCCGTCATCGAGCTCGATCCGCGCACGGAGGGGCTCCCGCCCGCGGCGCTTCTCAAGGTCGATCCGGCGAAAGGCCTTGTCCCGGCGTTCGAAGCGCCCGTCGCCCGTTGGGGACGCTTCCTGCGCTACGATTACGCCGTCTTCGACTTCTCCGCGGTCCGCGAGCCCGGCGCCTACGTCGTCCGCTTCGGCGAGTCGCAGACCTCCCCCTTCCTCATCTCTCGCGATGTCTACCGCCACGACGTCTGGCAGCCGACCTTGGAGACCTTCCTGCCGGTCCAGATGTGCCACGTCCGGGTCATCGACCGCGGCCGCATCTGGCACGGCGCCTGCCACATGGACGACGCCCTCCAGGCCCCGCCTGGCCTCGACCTGGCCTTCATCGAGGGCTACAAGCAGGGCCCGGAGACGGAGACGGCGTTCGCCGCGGACCAGCACATGCCCGGCCTCGACCGCGGCGGCTGGCACGACGCCGCCGATCACGACCTCGCCGGCGGCGCCCAAGCCTGGGCGACCCACCTGCTGGCCCTGACCCGCGAGACCTTCGGCCTCGCCTCCGACCAGACGACGGTCGATGCCGCCCGCCTCAATGTCGTCCTTCACGTTCCCGACGGCAAGCCGGACATCCTCCAACAGGTCGTCCACGGCGTCGAGGCCCTCCTCGGCCCCTTCCGTCTTGCGGGGCACAGCTTCACCGGGATCTCGGACCCGTCGCTCGAGCAATACGGCACGCTGGGCGAACCGGCCTCGATCACCGACAATCGCGTCTTCGACGGGTCGCTCAAGATCGACCAAGTCAATTGCGACCGCTCGGGACGCCGCGACGACCGCTATGCCTTCACCGGGCGCGACACGGGCCTTCAGTACGCACAGGCGGCCGCGCTGGCCGCTTCGAGCCGGGTCCTGCGCGGCTACGACGATGCCCTGGCCAAGGAGTGTCTGGCGACCGCCGTCAAGACCTGGGAATTCGAGCAGACTCACCCGTCCGTCCGCGCGCCTAACCCCTACGTTCCCGAGCGAGCCGATGCTCAGGAAGTGCTCGCCGCGGCGGAGCTGCTGATCACGACGAAAGAAGCCCCCTACGCCGCGCGCCTGCAGGCGCTCCTCCCGGTCATCGACGCCCAGGTGGCTGAGGTCGGCTGGGCCGCCGCGCGGGCGCTTCCCCACGTCCGGAACGCGGAATTCTCGAAGCGCTTGAGCTCGATCCTCTCGGCATATGCCTCGAAGCTCAAGACGGACCTGGCCAAGACGCCTTACGGTGTTCCCTGGGTGCCTTACGTTTGGGGCGTCACCTGGGACATCCAGGAGTATGCGGTCCGGCAGTATTTCCTGCACCAAGAGTTCCCCAAGGAATTCGACCGGGAGAATGTCCTGCGCGTCCTCAACTACGTCCTGGGCTGCCACCCGGCTTCGGCCACTTCTCTCGTATCCGCGGTCGGCGCGCAATCGATGACGGTCGCCTACGGCATCAACTTGAACGATTGGACCCACATCCCGGGCGGCGGCGTCTCCGGGCCCTCGCTCATCCGGCCCGACTTCCCCGAGCTCAAGGAACCGTTCCCCTATCTTTGGCAGCAGGCCGAGTACGTGCTGACGGGCGCGACGACCTATGTGTTCATCGTGCTGGCGGCCGACCGCCTGCTCGCGGGCAAATAATCTAAGTGCTAGAAGGATCATCAAAGGAGGTCTTCATGAATCGTTTCCAACAGAAAGGACTCTCGCGCCGGGATTTCCTGAAAGCCGCTGCTGTCGGCGCCGGCGCCGGTTTGGCGGGTTTAGAAGGGTTCGGCGCCATTGCGTCACAGGTCAGTCCACTCAAGAAGAAGATCCCTGTCGGAGTCCAGCTCTACTCCGTGCGCGAGCAAGCGGCCAAGGACCTGCCGGCCGTCCTCGAATCCATCGGCAAGATGGGCTACAAGGGCGTCGAGTTCGCCGGCTACTACGGCTGGGAGGGCAAGCCCATGGAGCTAAGAAAGCTCCTGGATGACAACGGCCTGAGGTGCTGCGGAACGCATACAGACCTCGAGACCGTCACCGGGGATGCCCTCAAGGCGACGGCCGACCTGCATCACATCCTGGGCAACAAATTCCTCATCGTCCCCAGCCTCCAGGTCGAGGGCGCCCAGGGTTGGGTCGATATGGCCAAGAAGTTCAACGAGATCGCCGCAAAGGCCAAAGCTCTCGGCATGCGCGTCGGCTATCACGCTCACCAAGGGGATTTCAAAAAGTTCGACGGCAAGACCTCGTGGGAGATCTTCTTCGACGATACGAATAAGGACGTGGTCATGCAGCTCGATACGGGCAACTGCATGCAGGGAGGCGGGGACCCCGTGGCCTTGCTAAAGAAATATCCCGGCCGGTCGACGACGGTCCACGTTAAGGAGTTCGGTGGGCCCGAGAACGCGGTCATCGGCCAAGGGGTCATGCCCTGGGCCCAGGTCTTCCAGGTTTGCGAGACGACGGCCGGCACCGAGTGGTACATCGTCGAACACGAGACCGGCCCGGACCCGATCGGCAACATCAAAGGCTGCCTGGACGGACTGCGCAAGATGGGCCGGGGCCTCTGAAGCGATCCGCCCGCGGAGCCGGGCGCGAAGGAGTCATGATCATGAAAGAATCGAAGACCGTCAACCGGCGCGAGTTCATGGCCAAGGCCGGCGCCGCCGCCTTGTCGGCGACGATTCTCCCGGCGAGGCTCGTGCGCGGCTCCCAGGCCAATGCGAAGATCGGTCTCGGCCTCGTCGGGTGCGGGGGCCGGGGCGTCTGGCTCGCCAAGCTCTTCCAGAAGAACGGCGGTTACACGATCACGGCCGTAGCGGACTATTTCAGGGAGCGTGCCGACGCGGCGGGCGCCGCCCTCGGCGTGCCCGAATCCCATCGTTTCACCGGGCTCTCCGGCTACAAGCGCCTGATCGAATCCGGCGTGGACGCGATGGCCGTCGAGACGCCGCCCTATTTCCATCCGGAGCAGGCCGCGGCCGGGGTCGATGCCGGCGTTCATATCTATGTGGCCAAGCCTGTGGCGGTCGATGCCCCGGGCTGCCGTTCGATCGCCAAGTCCGGGGCGAAAGCGACGGCGAAGAAGCGCGCCTTCCTCGTCGACTTCCAGACACGGACCCATCCGTCCTTCATCGCCGCCGTGGCCAAAGTCCACGAGGGCGGCTTGGGCGAGATCGTGTTCGGCGAAGCTCAATACCACGCGGAATCCCCGTGGGAGGAATATTACGCGCCCGTCGCGGCGGACCCCGGGAACGCCGAGCTCCGCCTCAAGGCCTGGGGCCTCGACCGGGCGCTCTCGGGCGACATGATCACGGAGCAGGACATCCACGCGATCGACGTCATGAGCTGGATCATGGGCCCTCCCCCGCTCTACGCCATCGGATGCGGCGGGCTCAAGGCCCGGCCAAAGGTGGGCACGTGCTGGGACCACTTCCTCGTCCATTATCAATACCCGCATGAGGTCGGCGTCCAGTTCAGCGGCCGCCAGTTCAAGGGGCACGGCACGGCCGAGGGGATCAAGAACCGGATGTTCGGATCGAAGGGCGTCCTGGAGACCGAATACGGCGGCGCCGTCCTCATCCGCGGCGAGAATTATTACAACGGCGGCAAGACCCCCGAGATCTACGAGTCCGGGGCCGTCGCCAACATCGCGGATTTCCGCCGGGCGATCGTCGAGGGGGATTTCCGGAACCCGACGGTCGAGCCGAGCGTCCAGAGCAACATGATCACCATCCTCGGCCGGAAGTCCGCCTACGAGAATCGCATCGTCACCTGGGCGGATCTCATCGAATCGGGCGAGCGGCTCGTTCCCGACCTTGGCGGTCTGAAGGACTGAACGTCGCAAGAGGAGGACTTTCATGAGGGGAACGACCATGGGCCTGACAATTTTCGTCGCCGCGGTCCTTGTCGCATCGGCGGCATCAGCGAAACTTGCGGGACCGGCCGGCCAAAAAACCGCTTACAACCTCCGGCTCGGCGTCTGCGACTGGACGATCGCCAAGACCGGCGACTCCGTCCGCCTTCGAGCTGGCCGCGAGGCTCGGGCTCGACGGCGTTCAAGTCAGCCTCGTTCCCAAAGGCGATTCGCTGGCCCTCGCCGACCCCGCCCTCTGCCGGGCCTTCCTTGAAGCGGCCCGGAAGGCGCGCATCCCCATCGCCTCCTTCGCCATCGGCGATCTCAACGACGTCCCGCTCAAGAGCGATCCCCGGGCCGAGAAGTGGCTGGACAAGGGCATCGAGATCGCCGCGGCCATGGACGTCAAGATCATCCTGGTGCCGTTCTTCGGCAAGGGCGAGCTCCGGAACGACCCGGCCGGGATCGACGCCGTCGTCGCCGCCCTGAAGCGGCTGGCGCCGAAGGCCGAGGCCCGGGGCGTCGTCCTGGCCCTCGAAAGCTATCTCAGCGCCGGGGACAACCTGAAGATCCTCGAGCGGGTCGGATCGCCCGCCGTCCAAGTCTATTACGACGTCGCCAATTCCCAGGATGTGGGTCATCCCATCTTCGACGAGATCCGCCAGCTCGGGGCCCACATCGTGGAAGTCCATGCCAAGGACACCAAGGACCTCTACGGCAAGGGGTCGATGGACTTCCCGGCCGTCCGCACGGCGCTGGAGGACATCGGCTACAGCGGCTGGTTCGTCCTGGAGGGCACCAAGATTCCGCTCGGCGTCGAAGAGAGCGTCCGCTACGATGCGGACTACTTGCGGATGGTCTTTGGCAAAGCCGGGCCTTCACTCCCGGATTCCGAAGGAGGGGCGGCCGCGACGGTCACGATCATGTCGGGTAAAGAGCTCATGCCTCCTAAGCGCACCAAGAGCCCCATGCCGAATTACCCCGAAAGCGAACTCAGAGCTAGGACCGGCGGCCGCATCGTTGCCGCGCTGGTCCTGGGGACGGATGGCCACGTTGCCAGCGCCCGAATCCTCAAGTCCATCCCCGCGCTGGATAAGGCCGTCATTGAGGCCATGAGGAAATGGGTTTACGAGCCCTTTCGTTTCGAAGGCCGACCCTGTCCATACGTGTTTGCCACAGAGATGTTCATTTCGGTATCCCCTGGTTCAAGAGCACCCAAGCCGAAGCCTACCCCCCCGTTCGAGCCGGCGAGCCCCATCCATCAGATCAGCCCGGACTATCCGGAAGATGCGAGACGGTCAAACGTCGAGGGGGCTGTTCTCCTCGGGATAACAATCAGCAATCTCGGCTGGGTGACGGAAGTGAGTGTGCTTAGGTCGGTCCCCGGCCTCGACGAGGCCGCAATCGCCGCCGTGAAACAATGGCAGTATGCCGTGGCGACGAACGCCGGCAAACCGATCCCGTACTGCATGACGGTTGGCTTGAAGTTCTCATTGGGCGCTTCGAAGAAACAGCCATGAAGATCTTCTCCAGCCCCTGTATAGGCATTTTCGTCTCCATCCTATCGGTCTCTCTTTTCGCCTGCCATTCGGCGAAGCGGTCCTCCACGAACGACTATTTTCAGGACGTGTTGCGTTCGCCGGACGCCGTGACCGTCGTCACCGAAGGCGGGACGGTCGAGCTGACGCGAGAAGGGGGGCTCTGGCGGGCCGCGGGCATTGAAGTAACGACAGTCGTTCGCGACGGACGTCTGCGGTTCGAGCTCTCGGGCCCCAATGCCGCCGTGAAATATATCGAAGTGCGCTGGGCCGGCCACCCGCCCGCCCACTGGAAATACCTGGGCGACGCCTGGGAGCGCTCTTACGGCGAGCTTGAATGGCAGCCCCTCGACGCGGGCCGAGAGATGCCATGGTATTTCCTGGCAAGCGACGGCCGGACGACCCACGGCTATGGCGTGATGACCCAGCCGGCGGCCATGTGCGCGTGGAAGGCCGGTGCGGAGGGGATCAAGCTGACAGCCGACGTGCGCTGCGGCGGGGCCGGCGTCCGTCTGGGCGCGCGGCGGCTCGCCGTCTGCGACGTGACCAGCCGCCGTGGACAGCCCGGGGAGACGCCGTTCGAGGCGGCCCGGGCCTTCTGCCGGCAGATGTGCCCCGCCCCGCGCCTTCCGAAGGAGCCCGTCTACGGCTTCAACGACTGGTACTGCGATTACGGAAAGAACAGCGCCGAGAGCGTCCTCTATTACGCCGCTTTCGTCGCCCGGCTCGCCCCGAAAGGCACGAACCGCCCGTTCATGGTCGTCGACGACGGCTGGCAGGCGGCCGGAGGGGGCACGGGTCACGGCGGTCCCTGGGACCGGGGCAACGCCAACTTCCCGTCCATGCCCGGATTGGCCGACGGCATCCGCAGAGCCGGGGCGAGGCCGGGGATCTGGATCCATCTGCTCACGGCCCAGGACGGCCAGCCCGGAGCCTGGCGCCTCGCTCACAACCCCAATATCCTCGATATCTCGGTCCCGGAGGTCCGCACATACATCATGGAGACCGTGGCCCGGCTTCGCGCCTGGGGCTACGAGCTCATCAAGCACGACTATTCCGTGAGCGACCTCGCCGGCTACACACGCGCCGCGCCTAAGCCGGATGCCGTGTGGGCCTACGCGGATCGAGGCCGGACGGCGGCGGAGATCGTCCTCGACCACTACCGGAGCATCCGCGAAGCGGCCGGCGACGACGGGATCATCATCGGCTGCAATACCATCGGGCATCTGGCCGCAGGCCTCTTCGAGCTCGAACGGATCGGCGACGACACGAGCGGCCGTGACTGGAACCGCGTCCGCAACCGCGGCGTCAACACGCTCGGCTTCCGGGCCCCCCAGCACGGCGCCTTTTTCGCCGTCGACGCCGATTGCGTCGGATTGACCGAAGCCGAAGCGATCCCCTGGACCTGCAACAGCCAGTGGCTGGACCTCCTGGCCCGCTCCGGAACACCGCTCTTCATCTCGTTCAAGAGAGGCGCCCTCACGGCAGAGCAGGAGAAGACCGTGGCCGCGGCGCTCGCGATCGCGTCCCGCCCTCAGCCGTTGGCGGAGCCGCTCGACTGGTTCGAGGCCGTCAACCCGACGCGCGGCCTCGAGGCGATCTCCCATCTCGAGGGGGGCGGCGCGCCGCGGCGCTGGAAGCTCATGGGCCAAGGTCGTCGAATACGATTGGAGCTGCGGCAAATCCCGCTGACCCGGCTGATCTGGGCGAAGCGTACGGACCTTGACAAGGCACCTGGGCGCGGCCACAATAAGATCACACCGGATGGGCCGCGAGCCCGTCCTCCAAGGAGGGGAAGATGAACGTGCGACGAATCTGCTTTGCCTTCTTCGCTTCGTTGCTTCTCGCCGGGGCCCCCGCTCTCATGGCCCAGGGGGGCCACTTCGAGTTCGGCGGCCACTACGGCCGCTGGACGCTGGACATCCTCGGCAGCAAGGCCAACGAGCTCGTCAACGACGCCCTCGACACGGAGCTCCAAAACCGCATCCTGGAGACGATCCAGCAGGATTATCCGAACCTATCTGTGACGAACTACCGACAGACCATCAATTTCGATTCGAGCGGCGACGATTTCGGAGCGAGCATCCGCTGGTACCCGGGCGGTCACCTCGGCTCGTTCAGCCTGGGCGTGTCCGTCGAGAAGAGCAAGTTCAAGATCCTGCCGACGGCCGCGGCGCTGATGGAGCTCCAGGACCAGGTCTCACTCCAGACGGCAGCCTTTGACGGGACCGCCGACGCCTCAGCCATCCTCAAGGCCATGTCCTTCCTCCTGACGTTCCGTTGGGACATCTTCCCGTCCAAGGCGGTCCATCCCTACATCACTTTCGGCGGCGGCATTTCGACATCCAAGGCCCTCGACGATTCGAGCGTCGCGTACAGCTACACCGGCCAGCTCACCGGGAACGCGGTATCGCCGCAAACCGTCTCCGGGACGGAAACGAAGACCCTGCGCCAGCTCAGGGACGATGCCCTGGCCGACGGGGGAACGGATTTCCCGATCCCGAATTTCCTGCCCTTCATCCAGCTCAACCTGGGCCTGAAGGTGCGCTTGACGAAGATGGTCCACCTTCTCGTCGATGTCGGGGTCTTCGACGGCTTCATGGCCAGCGCCGGGCTGGCCGTCAGGCTCTAACTAGCGGATGCGCCACGCGCCGCCGGCGATCTCGGAGTTCTCTATCCTGGGCCAGGTGCGGACGTCGATCAGCTTCTCGTCCCTGAAGACGATGCGGACGACCGTAAAGATCTGAAGGCTGTGGGAAGCGTCCTTCGAGGAGGTCATCCCGAATTGATCGACCGAGCCCGAGGTGGCAGAATCCGTGGCCACCAGGATCCCGTAGACCGCGATCTTGAATTTCCCGAGCGGGTTGAAGATCTCGGCGATCTCCTTCTTGGAGAACTTGGTCTTGCCCTTATTGAACTTCTTGAAGTCCTTCGATTCCGGCGTGTCCGCCATCCAGGCGACCATGGCTTCGAACTTCCAGGCCGCGAGCTTGTTCAGGATCGGCCGGGGTTCCTGGCCTTTCATGGCCTCGAGCTCGGTCTGAAAGATCTTGGCGTCGTCGGAGATCTTATCGGAAGCGGACCCGGCCAGGAAGAGGGCCGAGACTGATAGGGCAAGAACGGCAAGGCCGAAATGGCTTCTGGCAGTCATGGTTTTCCTGCCTCCCTGATCTCAATCTAAGCAGGCTTCGGGCTCGTGTCAAGCGCCTGGTCGATAGAATCAATAGAAGGGGAAGAGCCTCTTGATCTCGGCCTTGTCCGGATGCCGGCCATACTCGCCGATCTCGAAAGCCTCGGCAAAACGGATAGTCCCCGCCCGATCCTTCCCGTACCAGGCCTCGAGACTCTTGCGGCAGAGCGCCGTCACACCGAGCTGCCGGTTCGTGAACTGCTCCCGGAGACTGGCCCAACGGGCCTTCTGATATCCAGGATCGGTCGAAAGGAGCTCGGGCGAGCCGCTGACGCCGCCTTCGTAGAATTGCGAGCCCATGCCCAGCAGCACCTCGAGCTTCGCGTCCATCACGGCGTCGATGCCGACGGCGATGTCGGGCTCGAACGGATAGGGTTTCTGGAAGCGGTCGGAGAAATAGAGGAACGCCGGATTGGTCTTCAGGGCCGGGACCTCGGGCAGGAACTTCGGCACCGTGACCATGTAGGCCGAATCCTGAACGAGCACGCTCGTGTAGCGGTGGTCGGGATGATAATCGTTGGGCCGATGGGTGATGACCACGTCGGCCTTCCACTCGCGGATCAGGCGGGTGATCGCCTTGCGATTCTCGATCGTCGGCTGGAGCTCGCCGTCGTGATTGTCGAGGATCTCGAAGTCGTAGCCGATGAGCTTGGCCCCGTGCTCGACCTCGGCCTTGCGGCGCCGGGCCAGCGTCGGACCGGAATCCCTCCAGTGCCCGATGTCACCGTTGGTCACGGCCACGAACTTGACGTGATAGCCCTTGGCCACCCAAAGGGCCGCCGTTCCGGCCGCCCCTGACTCGGCGTCGTCGGGGTGGGCGCCGATGCACAGGATCCTCGGTTTCCCGTCGTCGACCGGCGCCGGACGGCTCAAGACCTGATGGGCCCCGGCGGCCAAAAATACTGTGACAAGGGCGAATCCCAGGCGTCTTGGGGTGATCATTTAAGCTCCTCCATGTGGAGCCGAATCGTATCATCGGCCGCGCCGCAAGGTCAATTTCGGATGAAAGGATCGAGGACCGGCTCCCAGCGCTCGAATTGACGGCCCCGGCCGAAAAGCCTATTAATGGTCAAGAACAAGGAGCCGGCATGAGCATGGCCGATCCGATGCATGCGGCGTCGCCGCCAGGCGTTCCCGCCCCGCATCGCCGCATGCACTGGCATGTCTTTCTCACCCATTTCCCTATCTCGCTTTTCGGCACCGCGTTCGGCTTCCAGATCCTCCACCTCTTCATGGCTCCCGTCTGCTTCGAGCTCGCCACGAACGTGGCGCTTCTCGGAGGGACCGTCATGCTGATGCCAACGGTACTCACGGGATGGTCGGAGTGGAAGACGCGCTACCACGGCGCCAAAGGATTGATCTTTAGAAGGAAGATCTTGACGGCCTATGGAATGGCCGCCCTGAGCCTGCCATTGGTCATCTGGAGGATCGCCGCCCTCGGGATCTTCGAGGAAGCCCCCGATAGCCCGGGGCACTGGATCTACCTGGCCGGCAACACGTTCCTCATCCTGGGAGCGATCGTGGAGGGGTATTACGGCGGGCGCCTGAATCACAGGTGACAGGTGCTGCCCCGGGATGCACGGGGAACTTTCGCACCTAGTCTAGAAGGTCCTTGAGGCCGAACGAGGCGGCGTAAAGACAGCCGATGCCGGACAGGTGGAAGGCGACGCGCAGCGCCTCGGCGATCTCTTCTTTGGTGGCGCCCGCTTGCATGGCCTGTTCCGCGAGGGCCCGGACGCCGCCCGGCGCCCCGTTGGCCGCGTCGAAGGCCATAGCGATGAGGAGTTTGATGCGGCGCGGCAAGGCGCCGTCGCAATAGACGAGCGCGTCCGTATCGTCGACGTGCTTCATGAATCCGGGGTCGAGCTTCCGCATGGTCGAAAGCGGGTGGTCAGCCATGTTCTGCCTCCTTAAACGTCAGGAATAGTGAAACCGGTGAACGACGACCCGGCCGGCCTCATCGAAGACGATCCCCTCCCGCTCGAGCAGGGCCCGTTTCATCGCCGGGCCTCCCTGGAAGCCGCCTAGGTCTCCGCCGGAGCGGACCGCCCGGTGACAGGGCACGATAAGGGGGAAAGGATTCGTGGCTAAGGCGTTGCCCACGGCCCGGGCGGCGTTCCGGTCGCCGAGGTGCGCGGCGATGAGCCCGTAGGTGCTGACGCGGCCGCGCGGGATGGCATGCTCGGCGCGCAGGACGGCCTGCTGGAAGAAGGGGCGCGTCTCGAAAGCCGCGATGTCGAGGGAGAAAGAGACATCTTGGCCGGCCAGAAATTCGCGGATCGACGCCGCGACGATATCGATCTCGCGGCAGGACCTCGGCCGCGCTTCGGAGTAAAGCTCCTCGGCCGTGTCGAAGGCCGAAGCCTCCGGTCGGGAGAGCAGGACCCGGAAGATTTTGGGTGACTCCTCCAGATCGGCCCAAACCAGAACGACGGGGCCGAACGGAGTCGCTCTGATGGCCTTGATGTTCATTCCGTCTCGCCAGCCGAAAAAAAAGGCGGGCGCCCCGCATGAGGCGCCCGCCTCGAGGTTGCAGACCTAGTCTTCTCCATAAGGGACGGTCCCCCTAAGGGAACGGGCCCTTCAGACGTTCCAGTTACTTGGCGACACGTGCCGAAAGCACGGGCCCCCGCGTTTCTGTGGTCCGGCGATCAATAACGGCCGCGGCCGCCGCCGCCGCCGCCGAATCCGCCTCTGCCGCCGCCGCCGCCGCCGGCCGGCCGGGGCTGAGCTTCGTTGACCTTGAGGTTGCGGCCCTTGAGGTCCTTGCCGTTGAGGCCTTCGATAGCCTTGACGGCCTCTTCCCTGTTCGGCATCTCGACGAAGCCGAACCCGCGCGACTGGCCGCTCATCTTGTCGGTGATGATGGCCGCCTTTTCGACCGATCCGTAGGCCCCGAAGGCCGTGCGGAGGTCTTCCTCGGTCAGGTTGAATGAGAGGTTGCCGACGTAAATATTCATCTCGTCTCCTTCGACGATGGGTCCGTCCGGTTCTACCGGACCGCCCTGTTCAAAAATCGATCGCAATAAAGGAGAGGAGAACGCCGGCTGTTTGGGCCACAGGCCTCCGTGCCTTTATCCGACCCGCGCCCCCAGCAAAGGGGGAATTACGGGCGATATCCTAGCATAAAAAGCCCGCGGAAGCAAAATCAATTATTTTTTTATCAGCCGCGGGCCGCGGCGATCATGGCCCGAAGGTTGGCTGAAGGGGTTTCGGCAGGGATGGCGCAGCCCGCGTTGAGGATGAACCGGGGGGTCCCGGCAAAGGCCTGGAGAAGCTCGCGTGTCCTGGCCTCGACGAGCGCGGGGGTCCCCCAGGCCAGGACCGAGCTCGGGTCGATGTTCCCGATGAACGTCGCCCGGCCTCTCATCGCGTCGCGCGCCGCGCGAACGTCGGTTTTGTAGTCGAGCTCGAGCGCGTCGGCGCCGGTGGCGAGCATGCCGTCGAGGATCCGGGTCGTGTTGCCGCAGATGTGAAGCGCGTAGGGCAGGCCGAGCGCGTGAGCCTCGTCGACGAGCCTGGTCTCATAGGGCCGGGCGAATTCGGCGAACAGGGCCGGAGAGATGAGATCGGGGCCGGCCGGGCTGTCGCCGTTCGAGACCATGTCGGCCCCGGTCGCCGCCATGAGCCGGATGAACGCGATCGCGGCATCCGTGCAATAAGAGAGAAGAGCGTGGGCGTCTTCCCCGGTCCCCTCGTCGATGAGGTCCATCATCCAATCGGCCGGGCCGCGCATCATCGAGGCCAGCGAGAATCCGGCTTGGTCGCAGTTGCCCCGGATGAAGACCTCGTCGCGGAAATGGGCTTTGAGGCGCCGCACGGCTTCGAGCCAGATCATGATGCGCGGCTGACCGGCGATATCCGGCGGCGGGAGGTCCTTGACCTCGGCCAGGCTTGAGATCCTGGGCCCGGCCCAGCGCGCCGGCTGGTCCTCGGGACAATCGACCTTGACCCCCAGGGCCTCGGCCATCGTCACCGTATCGACGTCGACCAGGACCCCGTCATAACCGTAAGTCTCGACGGCACGGATGAAGCTCTCGGCGATCGCCGCCGGGTCCTCGCGGAACTGCCGTTGCGAGAATCCCGCCTCCCGCGCGGCCATCAGGAAGTTGTGGAGCATGACCGGGACGCGGTCGGGAGGCACGCCCGCGAGAGCGGCGCTTATGCGTTGGTATCCGTTCATGGGCCTCGATCTCCGGACCTAGTGAATCCTTTTTCGACGAAGCGGTCAAGGGGCGGGAGCCATTGACAAGGGCCGTGCCAGACGATATCTTCCTTCCCTCAGGAGAAATGCCCCATGGCCATCCCCGGCTTGACGATCATCGGCGAATCGGTCAACGACTCCGTGCCGTCGACGAAGAAGCTCTTCGACGAGAACGATATCCCCGGTCTTCTCGAGCTGGCCCGGGGCCAGGACGAGAGGGGCGCCGCCTGGATCGACGTCAACGTGGGCTCACGCCCGCCCGCGTTCATGGCCGATCTCGTCCGCCGCATCCAGTCGGTCACGGCCAAGCCCCTGTCGATCGACACGCCCGACCCGGCTATCGCCGAAGCGGGGCTCAGGGCCTACGACCCCGAGCGGGCCGGAGGGAAACGGCCCATCCTGAACTCGATCTCGCCGCTCCGGCTGGCAATGTTCGATCTCTGGGCGGTCCGGCCCTTCATCCCTATCCTCATGTCATCGGAGCGGTTCGATCCCGGCGCGAGCTCGGCCAACGCCAATAAGACCGCCGAGGAGACCCGGGAGACGGCCCGCGCTCTTCTCGAGGAGGCCCGCCGGCGCGTGCCGGGCTTCACCAACGACCAGGCCATCATCGACCCGGGCATCGCCCCGGTCGCGAGCGACAGCGAGGGCCAGCTCAAGCGGGTGCTCGATGCACTGGCCCTCATCCATAGCGATCCGTCCTTCGCCGGCGTCCACTTGTCGGTGGGCTTGAGCAATTTCACCGTCATGCTGCCTTCCAAGACCAAGGACGGCGCGCCGGTCAAAGGGCCGCTCGAAAGCGCCTTCCTGACATTGGCCATGCCCCTCGGCCTCGACACGATCATCGGCTCGACCGTCCGCAAGTACGAGATCCTGCCGGCCGGCCATCCGGCCTTGGCCTGTCTCGAGGACATTCTCAAGCTCGAAGGGTACGAACCGCTCATCCGGCTCAAGGAATTCTATGGATAAGATCTTCCACGTCGAGCTCCAAACCCCCAAACGCTCGTCCGAGGACGTCGAAAAGGACCTGTGCGTCTTCGAGGATAAATACAAGAAGGTGGTCGAGGCGGGCTGGATCGTCTGCATCACCGACAACCCCATGGGCCTGCTGAGCTACGGGGCCATGGAGACGATCGACCTTCTCGGCCTGCCCGTCCGCCCGGAACAGCTCATGGTCCATCTCAATACGTTCCACCCGAGAAAAGAGCTCGACGAGATCCTCGGGGCGTTCGAAGCCGCGGGCGGGCGGCACCTGCTCGTCGTCTCCGGCGACGGCAGCCAGCGGCTCCACCGGCTCGAGCCGGCCGAGGTCGGCATCGAATGCACGACGGTGACTTCCGTCGAGCTCCTTCGCTATATCGACCGGGAGCATCCGGGCCGGTTCACTTGCGGCGTCGCCTTCAACCCCTACGAACCGCAGGACCCCGAAATCGAGAAGATGAAACGGAAGGTCGACGCCGGGGCGTCCTTCATCATCACCCAGCCCATCATCGGCCGCGACGAGCGGCTGGCCGGCCTCGAGCCCTTCCGCCTGCCGGTCGTCCTGGACGCCTGGATGTCGAAGAAGCTCCATCTTCTGTCGGAGTGCGTCGGCCACGAGATCCCCGAAGGGACGCCGTACGACCCGATGGAGAATCTGCGGGTGCTCCGGAAGAACTATCCTGACTACGGCCTCTACCTGGCCATCCTGGGCTTCAAGACCCAGTACCCCCTTATCCCTGAGATCTGGAAGTAGCCCCCGGGCGGAGCAAGGCGGCCCGGCTGAGCCGGACAGGATCGGTTTCGTGCGGTGTGAAGCCCGCTCTCACCGCGGCGGAGACAATCTCGGCGTACCTGCGCTCCGGGACATGGAACCGCGGCTCGACGAGGAGAAGGCGGCCGTCCGGCTTGAGGGCGGCCAGGATCTCGCGGAAAAAGGGCTCGAGGCGGTCAACCTCGTGGGCCATCCAGAAGACGAGCGCGAAATCAGCCTTGAGATCCAATCCGAGGCTGTCCTCCGAGGCCAGATGAAGCCGGACCCGGTCCGCGACGCCGGCCCGCTCCGCGCTCCGCCGGGTCCGCTCGAGCATCGCCGGCTGAATATCCACAGCCACGACCCGACCCCGATCGCCGACCATCCGGGCCATGGGGACAGTGAAGTAGCCCGGTCCGCAGCCGATATCGAGAGCCGTGTCGCCCTCTTTGAGAAAAGGGCCGAGGACGCGGACCGGACGGTGGGCCATCCGCCGGAAGACGTTCGTCAGCGTGAAGGACAGCCAGGCGGGACAGGGCGGTTCAGTCATGCTTCAAGTCCATATGAAGGACTTCCCATTGGTGCCCGTCGAGGTCTTGGAAGCTCCAGCCATACATCCCGGGCATCTCGATCGGCTCGAGCGACTCTTTGCCGCCTGCCCCGAGGGCTTTGTGGACCATTTCGTCGACCGCTTCCCGGCTGGCCGCCGAAACAGAGATGATGACTTCGGTCGTCGCGTTCGCGTCGGCGATCGCTTTCCTGGTAAAGGTCTTGAAGAACTCCTCCTGCAACAGCATCACCGCGCTGCCGTCGCCGATGACCATCGCGGTCGCGTCCTCGTTGGTGTACCGCGGATCAAACTCGAAGCCGAGCTCGGCGAAAAACGCGACCGACGCTTTCAGGTCCTTGACGGGAACGTTGACGTAGATCCTTCTTTGTTCGGCCATTGCGACTCTCCTCATTAAGATTGGCAGGAACATCCCCCGCCCGCACTCGAGACTCCAAGAAACATGCCATTTCCGGGCATGGCCGGCTCGATGCTGGGCAAAGGACGAATCGCAGGGATGGAGGGGCGGTGCAAATGCCGACGGAACTTGTCCCGAAAGGCAGGAAGAAGTCCGGCGCGGAAGGACGGCCGAGCCCACCCGACACCGATGTCCGGCGCCGGCGTCAGGCAGGGCCGGGATTCGTGGGTCATCTCCCTATCTCCCCCTGATCTTGGCATAAATCTTGTAGGAGTTCCGGCCTCGGGGACAAGGCTATTTAATTCAAAGGAGGAGAAATCATGAAAAAACGGGAAGAATGGGGCTGCTCAAGGAGGCAGTTCCTCCAGTACTCGGCGACTGCAGGAGCGATGGCGGCCCTGCAAGGGACGAACGTGCTCACGGCCGCTCCAACAAGGGTCCGGGGGCCTTATGGGATCGTCAGCCCGTACCTGACAAAGTTCGTCGATCCCATCCGGGGCATCGGCGGGACGGGGATCCCTCTGGCAGCGGCGGACAGCTTCCGCGCCCCCATCACGGGCGTCAAGCATTTCACGATCAACATCGGACAATACCAGGATGTCCTCCATTCCGACTTCTTGAAGCCGGCGAGGCCGGCTTTCATCCGCGGCTTCAAGGGGACCAAGCTCCGGGGCTACGGACAGGGGGGCAAATTCAAGCACCTCGGCGGCGTCATCCTCGCCATGAGGAACGAGCCCTTGCAGATCACATTCAACAATAAGATCCCGAATACCCAGATCATTCCCAACGACATAACGATCCCGCAGCCTGAAGGAGTCACAAGGTGGAATCGCACCGCGATCCATCTCCATGGCGCACACGTCCACTGGATCAGCGATGGCGGCCCCCACCATTGGTGGGCCCCGGACGGGACAACCGGGCTGAGCTTCCTCAATAATAAGGTGTTCAATCCGTCAGCGCTGCCGGGACAGGCGGAGTATTACTACCCCAACGACCAGAGCGGACGGCTGATGTGGTATCACGACCACGCCTGGGGGATCACCCGGACGAACGCCTACTCCGGCATGGCGTCCGCTTACGTGATCATCGATCCCGTGGCCGAGGCCACGTTCGACACCGCCAACCCTGGTGTCCCATCGTCTCTGGACCTGGCCAATCTCAATGTCAACTTTTTCTACCTCGCTATCCAAGATAAGATCTTTCTCGGACGGGAGGGTGCTCCCGCGGATTACGGCGCGGACGCGGGCCCGGGCGATCTGTTCTACGCGTACAATTATGATCAAGCCCTGTTCGGACCGGCCGAGGATCCTTCATTCGGAGAACCGAAATTGAGCCCGCCGCCCACGCCGTCTTGCGTCCCGGAGTTCTTCGGCGATACGATGCTCGTCAACGGCACGGCGTATCCGACGCTCGAGGTCGAGGCCAGGCCCATCCGGATCCGGATGCTCAACGCCTGCAACGCGAGGTTCCTCAATCCCCGGCTGGTGTCCACGGCCGGCTGGTGGTTCCCCTTCGACGCGGAGCCCCTGAAAAACCGCCTCGGCCCGGGATTCCTCCAGATCGGGACCGAAGGCGGCTACCTGCCTCAGCCGGTCCCGCTGAGCGGCGAGTTCGGTTCCCAGCTAATCCTGGCGCCGGCCGAAAGGGCCGACCTCCTGATCGACTTTTCCCAAGTCCGGCCCGGCCAGGAGTTCATCCTCTTCAACGACGCTCCGGCGCCTTTCCCCGGAGGGACGGGGACTTTCGATTTCTTCCCCTTGAACAAGCAGAATCCTTATGTGTTGCCCGGTTTCGGCCCCAATACCCGGACCTTAATGAAGATCAGGGTCAAACGGGCGACGGGGCCCGTGATGCCGCTGCCGCCGACGATCAGCACCCGTGTCGCCAACTTGAGCGATCCTCTCCTGGTCGAGCAGACGCCCGGCGTGCCGACGGGCATTCCGGCGGGGGTGGCGACGATCCGCAAGCTCACACTGAACGAAGGATTCGATAATTTCGGAAGACTGGCCCAATTCATCGGGACCGACGTGGAAACGGGCGGAGCGGGCTCAGGCTTCTACGGGAAAAGATATCTCGATCCGCCAACCGAAATCGTCCAAAGAGGAAACGTGGAGGTCTGGCAGATCGCCAACCTCACGGCCGACACCCATCCCATGCACTTCCACCTGAGCAACGTCCAGGTCCTCTATCGGCAAGCCGTCGATCCGGCGACGCTCGGACCGACGGGCCCGATGATCGCCCCCGATCCTAACGAGCTCGGCTACAAGGAGACGGTCCGGATGAACCCTGGCGAAATCACGGCCGTGATCATGAAGTTCGACATCCCTCCAGATCCGGCCGGGGTCACGATCCCTGAAAGCCCGAGAACCGGAGGCGCAGAGTACGTCTTTCACTGCCACATCCTCGAACACGAAGAGCACGACATGATGAGGCCCCTCGTCGTCAACGGTTGACTTGGGGCGGAGGGGAGCCCGACCGAATCGGCCAAAGAGGGCCGGCACCGGGGATTCGGAACCCCCGGCGCCGGCCCGTTCTTCCGTTCTTTTGCGGGATGGGCCTTTGTCCTGTAGGAGAGGACTCCCCCCCAGCCCAGGACGCTTGGGCCTTACGGGATGCCTCATCTTCCGCCCATTGGAGATCCTGTGTCGCGGCTTGAATTCATGGCATCGATTTTGCTATTGTCATCGCACAGATGGATTATTTTAGCGGGGCGATAAGGATTCGCTCAGATTTCTTGCCTGCAGCCGGGCGTTCTGGCCTGCCCGGGAACAAGTTCGAGCCCGGAATCCGGATTCCAGTCCCAAACCATAGGTGAACACTTATGAAAAAGATCGTCGCCATGGCTGCGGCCCTCGTTTTGATCGCTATCGTCGCGTTTTGGGCGGGCTCGAGATCCGGCCGCCAAAACCGCCCACCGGTCGGCATTCCGTCGGGTGAAGCGTCCTCCGTCCAGACCGCGGCCGCTTCCCAAACAGATGAATCTGATTTCGCCCCGGGCACGGTGAATGTCGGCCCCGAAAAACGACAGCTCGTCGGCATCCGCATCGCCGAGGTCCGCAAGGGGCCTGTGACCCACACGCTGCGCGTCCTCGGAAGGGTGGCCGCCGACGAGACCAGGCTCTTCATCGTCAATGCCGCCACCTCCGGCTGGGTCATGAGCATATCCCCGGTGACCCCCGGGACGATGGTGAAAGAAAACCAGGTCCTGGCGACGTTCTACGCCCCCGAGCTCCTGGGCGCCCAACAGGCCTTCATCTATAGCACCTCGACCCTGGAGCGGCTGAAGAACGAGACCCAAGGCCAGGTTCTGCCGGCCCAGGTCGCCTCCAATGAGATCAGCGTCAAACAGAACCGGGACGCCCTCCACAACCTGGGCATGAGCGACATCCAGATGGACCAGATCGCCCGGACGAAAGAGCGGGTCCAGCAGATCGAAATGCGCTCGCCGGCGCCGGGCATCGTCATCGCCCGGAACATCTTCCAGGGGCTCAAGTTCGTCCAGGGGACGGAGTTCTTCCGCATCGCCGACCTGCGGCGCGTCTGGATCCTCCTCGATGTCTTCGAGAACGAAACGCAGTACCTCAGGCCCGGGGCCCGGCCCAAGGTCTCGCTGGCCGGTCAGAATATGGTCCTTGAAGCCGTGGTTAGCAATGTCCTGCCACTCTTCGACCCCGAAAGCCGGACGATGAAGGTCCGGCTGGAGGCCGACAACCCCGGTTATGTCCTTCGACCGGACATGTTCGTCGACGTCGAGCTTCCCGTCACGCTCGAAGCCACCGTGGCCGTGCCCACGGACGCGATCCTCGACTCGGGGCTCAGGAAGACGGTCTTCGTCGACCGGGGCGGGGGCTTTTTCGAGCCCCGTGAAGTCTCGACCGGACGCCGGCTGGGGAACACCGTGGAGATCGTCAAGGGACTGGTCCCCGGGGAGCGGATCGTCGTCTCGGGCACGTTCCTGATCGACTCCGAGAGCCGGATGGAGCTGGCCGCCGCGGGGATGACGGGGAATCTGGCCCAGGACCCCGTGTGCGGCACGCCCGTCTCCGTCAAGAAGGCCGAAGAAGCGGGACGGACGAGCGTCTATCAGGAAAAGACCTATTATTTCCACTCCGACGAATGCAAGCAGCGCTTCGATAAGGAGCCCCGGAAGTACGTCGGCGAGGAAGGCGCCTCCGCCGCGGCTCACAGATGATCGACCGCATCATCGATTTCTCGGTCAACAACAAGGTCCTGGTCATCGCCGCCGTGGCCGCCCTCTGCCTGGCCGGCGTTTGGTCGATCCAAAACCTGTCGCTGGACGCCATCCCCGACCTGAGCGACACGCAAGTCATCATCTTTTCGCGCTGGGACCGCAGCCCCGACATCATCGAGGACCAGCTGACCTATCCCATCGTCTCGGCCATGCTGGGCACACCCCGGGTCCAGTCGGTCCGCGGTTTCTCGGACTTCGGATACTCCTACGTCTACGTCATCTTCGAGGAGGGCACAGACATCTACTGGGCCCGCTCGAGGACTCTGGAATATCTGTCCCCCGTCCTCTCGCAGCTCCCCGAGGGAGCTAAGACCGAGCTCGGGCCCGACGCCACCGGATTGGGTTGGATCTACCAGTACGCGCTCGTGGACGAAACCCGAAGCTACAATCTGGCCGAGCTGCGGTCCGTCCAGGACTGGTTCCTGAGGTATCATCTCAAGTCCGTGCCCGGCGTCGCCGAGGTGGCGGCCGTGGGCGGATTCGGGAACCAGTACCAGGTCAACCTCGACCCCAACCGTCTCCAGGCCTACGGCATCACCATCAGCCAGGTGACCGAGGCCGTGCGCCAGGGGAACGCCGAGGTCGGCGGCCGCCTGGTCGAGTTCGGGGGAACCGAGTACATGGTCCGGGGCCGGGGATACGCGAAGTCCACGAAGGATTTCGAGGACATCGTCGTTTCGGCCAGCGCGAGCGGCACTCCGATCCGGATCAAGGACCTCGGGAACGTCGTCCTGGGGCCGGACATCAGGCGCGGCGTCGCCGAGCTCGACGGCCAGGGCGAGGCCGTCTCGGGCATCGTGATCATGCGGCAGGGACAGAACGCCCTCCAGGTCATCGACCGGATCAAGGCCAAGCTCAAGGAGGTCGAGGCCGGCCTGCCGGCGGGCGTGAAGGTCGTTCCCGTCTATGACCGCTCCGACCTCATCCACCGGGCCATCGGCAATCTGAAGTCGACGCTCCTGCAGATCCTGTTGACCGTCTGCCTCATGATCTTCCTCTTCCTCTGGCACATTCCGAGCGCGCTCATCCCGGTCATCACCATCCCCGTCGCCGTGCTGCTGTCGTTCATCCCCTTCCGCCTGATGGGGATCACCGCCAACATCATGTCCCTCGGCGGCCTGGCCATCGCCATCGGGGCCCTCGACGACGCCGCGGTCGTCGTCGTCGAACAGACCCACAAGAAGCTCGAGCAATGGCAGAAGGCGGGAAGCCAGGGCTCCGACCGGGCGGTCGTCATCGGGGCCGTCAAGCAGGTCGCGCGGCCGAGCTTTTTCGCGCTCCTCGTCATCGCCGTGTCCTTCCTGCCCGTGCTGACCCTCGAGGCCCAGGAAGGCCGGTTGTTCAAGCCGTTGGCCTACACCAAGAACCTGTCGATGATCATCGCCGCGATCCTCGTCATCACTCTCGATCCCGCGCTGCGCGTCCTCTTCATGCACGGGAAGAATTTCGATTTCCGGCCGCGCTGGCTCTGCCGCACGACCAACGCGGTCCTGGTCGGCAAGATCCGCAGCGAGGACACGCATCCGGTCAGCCGCTTCCTGATGAAGATCTACGACCCCGTCGTCCGCTGGACGCTGAGGAAAAAATGGCTGGTCATCGGCGGGGCTCTCCTGCTGGTCGCCTTGACGGTCCCCGTTTTCTTCCAACTCGGCTCCGAGTTCATGCCGCCGCTCGAAGAAGGCTCGCTTCTCTACATGCCCACGACCATGCCGGGCATCTCCATCACGGAGGCCCAAAAGATCCTCCAGGTCACCGACCGGATCATCAAGGAGTTCCCCGAGGTCGAACGGGTCCTGGGCAAGGCCGGCCGGGCCGACACGTCGACCGACCCCGCTCCCCTATCGATGCTCGAAACGGTGATCACCCTGAAGCCCAAAAACCAGTGGCGAAAGGTGCCGACCTGGTATTCCTCCTGGGCCCCCGGCTGGGCCCGGTCGATCTTCCGGCATTTCACTCCCGACCACATCTCCCAGGAGGACCTGATCAACCAGATGAACGAAGCCCTGTCCCTCCCGGGGCTGGCCAACGCCTGGACGATGCCCATCCGGGGCCGGATCGAGATGCTGAGCACGGGCCTGCGGACCCCCCTGGGCCTCAAGATCTCCGGCTCGGACCTGGACACGATCGAGGAGATCGGCGCTCAGGTCGAGGCCGCGCTCAACAAGGTCGAAGGGACGCGGAGCGTCTTTGCCGAGAGGACCGCCAGCGGCTATTTCCTGGATATCGAGTGCAACCGGGAAGCCCTGTCCCGCTACGGACTGAGCATCGCCGCCGTCCAGGAGGTCATCCAGCGGGCCATCGGCGGCGAGAACATCACGACCACGATCGAAGGGCGCGAGCGCTATCCGGTGAACATCCGCTACATGCGGGACTTCCGCGCCGATCTCGACGCGCTCGGCCGGGTCCTGGTCGCGGCCGGCGGGGACCGGCAGATCCCTCTCTCCCAGCTGGCGAGCATCAAGCTGGCCTCGGGCCCATCCATGATCCGCAACGAGAACGGCCTGCTGACGGGCTATGTCTATGTCGATATCACCGGGGTCGACCAGGGGGTCTACACGCGCGAAGCGGACAAGCTTATCCGGCAGAGCGTCCGCCTCCCCCCGGGACATTCCCTGTCGTGGAGCGGACAGTTCGAGGTCATGCAGCGGGTCAAGAAGCGGCTGGCCGTCGTTCTTCCGGTGACCCTGGTTCTGATCTTCCTCCTGCTCTATCTCAACACCCGGTCGCTCGCGAAGACGGCGATCGTGCTCCTGGCCGTGCCCTTCTCGGCGGTCGGCGCCTTCTGGCTCCTGTACGCCTTGGGCTACAACATGAGCATCGGCGTCTGGGTGGGGCTCATCGCCTTGCTCGGCGTCGACGCCGAGACCGGCGTCTTCATGCTCCTCTACCTGGACCTCGCCTTCGAGCAAGCGAAAGCGGAGGGCCGGATGCGCAGCCTCGGCGATCTCCAGGCCGCCATCCGCTACGGCGCGGTCAAGCGCCTCCGGCCCAAGTTCATGTCGGTTTCGACGACATTCGTGGGGCTCGTTCCCATCATGTGGTCGATCGGAGCCGGCGCGGACGTCATGAAGCGCATCTCCGCGCCGATGATCGGGGGCATCTTCACCTCGTTCCTCCTCGAGCTCGTCGTCTATCCGGCGATCTACGAGGTCTGGAAATGGCATTTCGAGGTCAAGAAGTCCCTGCCCGCGGCCTGAGCCGGGCTCAGTCCGGGAGGGTCAGGTGAGAAGCCGCCAGCGCGGCGATGACGATGGCGGCCAGGACCAGGAAACACGCTACGGCCGCCACAGCCAGTTTCTTCTGCAGCTTGGGGACCGCCGCGGACAGGCTGGCGACCTTTCGGAAGGGCGACAGCACGCCCACGCCAAGGCCCGAGATCGCCCCCCCGAACAGGCTGATATAGATCGGGTAGCCGATGAAATGGTAGCCCGCCTGGAGGATGCAGAACGGGCAGTGATGGGTGGGCAGCTCGTAAATGTAGATCGAGATGAAGGAGATGATGGCCAGGATCGAGATGACCAGCGTCCCCCCGGAGGAGGCCCCGAGAAGCACGGCCCCCCGGCCCGTGCGGATAAAGACAAGACCGAGGGCCACGCTGAGCAACAGGCTCGAGAAAAAAAGGATCTTCATCGGGGCCACTGGCAGCGATGCCAGCTGCGAGCCGAGCGAGCTTCCGCCCTGGCTGAAGAGTGTGCTGCAGCACGAGGTGATGATATCGGGCTTGAGCCGCAGGAAATAGCCGGTCTGAAGGACGATCTCGGCCAGGATGAGCGGCGACGCGGCCAGGAGCCAGGCATATTTCGTCTTGACGAGCGGATAATCGGAACCCTTGTTGTCGGCCGCATTGAGGATCAGCCAAAGACCCGCCAGGACGGCGTTCGATCCTTTGAGGAGAAGGGCCGGGTAGCCGAAACCGTTGGCCTTTAAGGCGCCGGCGGCGCACATGGCTCCGACGAAGAAGCCGTGGATCCGGTCGGCCGTGAACACGAAGAGCGCGAGGGACAGAAGCTCGGCCGCAAAAGCGTAGCTCAACAGGGTCGAGACGAGGTAGGTCTTGCGCTCGAGGCCGAGTTGGGTCTCGCTGCCGCTCCGAAGGTCCCATCGCCGCAGGATCTGGGCGCCGAACACGGACGCATAGACGACCATGAACCCCGTGAGCAGGGAGGCCGTGAACAGGGCCAGGATGAGGGGATGGAAGATCACCGGCCCTCTCCGTCGATCCTCCCGTCGCGGAGTTGAAAAACGCGCTCGACGGACGGGTGGTCATAGACGAGGGGGTCGTGGCTGGCGATCAGAACGGTCCGGCCCTCGCCCTTGAGCCGGCCCATGGTCTCCATGAACTCGAGCGAGAGCTTGGAGTCGAGGTGCGCCGTCGGCTCGTCCGCGATAACCACGGCCGGGTCGTTGATCAAAGCGCGGGCGATCGTCACGCGCTGGGCCTCGCCGCCGGAAAGCCATTCGACGCGGGACCTCGCCTTGGACGAAAGGTTGAAGAGATCGAAGAGCCCGGAGGCCCTGTTCTCCAGGGCTGCGCGCCGTTCGCCGGTCGGGTAGGCGGGCAGGATGACGTTCTCGAGCGCGGTCAGCCCGGGGATGAGGTTGAGCTGCTGGAAGATGAATCCGAAGGTCTTGCGCCGGATCTCGGTCAGGAACCTCTCCGGCAGACTGGTGATCTCCCGCCCGAGGACGTGGATGCGGCCCGAAGTCGGCCGGGTCATGCACCCGATCAGGCTGAGCAGGGTCGTCTTTCCTGAGCCGCTCGGTCCCCGGATGACGGTCATGCGGTCCGCCTCGATGACGAGACTCGTCTCGTACAGGGCGGTGAATTCGTTGGGTTTGCCCTGGCCGTAGACCTTCCTGGCCTTGTCGAGCGTGATCATCGGAGCCCCTTCATGACGGCGTCGGGGTCGGTGACGGACGCCCTCCAGGAGGGGATGATCGTGGCCACCGCGTAGGGAACCACGGTCAGGAAAAAGAGGGCCGTGATCTCCGAAGCGTCGATGAACGGGATGAGCCGGAACTGAGGATAGAGGACGGACCATCCCTTGAGGACGGGCGCGAAGAGCCGCGCCGAGAAGAAGAAGATATGGACATAGGCCAGCAGAAAGCCGAGCAGGAAGGCGGACAGCGAGACGACCGTCCCCTCCCAGAATTTCATCAGGATGACATCCGAGGTCTCCCACCCGACGGCCTTGAGGATGCCGATCTCGCGGCGCTCCTCCTGGCTGAGCCCGGAGGCTTTGTCCCAGGACACGATGATGAAAGCCAGCACGATGCCGAGAAGGATGAGGGCCAGGATGCCGCCGCGCCAGCTGAATACGGCGTCATAGGTCCTGAGCATATCGTCCTTGAGGATGATGCGGGTATCGGGCAGTCGCTCGCTGATCTTCAGGGCGATCGTCGAAAGCTCCCGGGGGTTGGCCACCCGGACGACGATGTCCGTGGCCAGCCCGGGCGAAGAGCCGAAGATCGCCTGAAAGTCTGAGTCCGAGACGAGCACGAGGTCCGACGCGACGAGCTCCGAATCGCTGGACAGGATGTCGCCGACGGCCAGCTCCGTCACCGCGCCCGCAGCGGTCTTGAATTCGATCACGTCTCCCCTCGAGGACAGCCGCGCCCTGGCGACGCCCGAGCCGATCGTGATCGTCCCCGGCTCTGGCCGGCCCTCACGGGGGACGAGGAGCGTGTAGTTGGCGCCGACAACGGGATCGTAGTAGTAGCCCCAGTGCCGGCCGTCGCTCGAGATGACGCCGGCGATGTCCCGGATCTTTTCGAGGTAGGCCAGCGGGATGGGATCCTGTCTTCCCGCGACCGTCCGTTGGACGACCATCTCGGGAGCTTCCCGGAGCACGGTGGAAGCCTCCCTTTTGATGGCCGACGAGGCCAGCATGACCGAGGCCATCAGGAAGACGAGAAGGGTATAGACGGACAGCAGGGCCAGGTTCTTGCCCTTCCTTCTCAGGAGCGAGGACAGGGTGAAGTCGAGGACGTTCTTCTGCCGCTCAATCCAATTGGCCATGGCTCCGTCTCAAGTGCGGGGGCGGCGCGAGGAGCGACCCCGACGGGAAATGCTCCAGAGCCAGAGGGTGGTCCTGGAAAGCGGTGTGAAAATCGGCCAGGGAGAGATGACGGGTATAGTTCGCCTCGGTCGAGAGGCAGAGGTCCGTCAGCTCGAGGCGGCGGACGAGGAGGGCCTCCTCCCGGAGCCCGGGCCCGGCGCTGCGGCCGGCCAGCGCGGCGTGGACCGCCATCAGGCCGAAAAGGACGAAGAGGCCGAGCATCAAGAGCCCGAAGAGCCGGGTCCGGCGCGTCATGTCAATCAAGATCCTTGAGGACGTCCGGAGTGACTTCAGCGAAACGGAGCAGCGACGTGCCTTTGTGGTCCTTCAGGAACTCTTTCGCCTCCGCCTCCTTGCCGAACGGGACGAGCTCCCGGCCCATCGGGCCGAGGACGTCGCTTCCCCGGACGAAGAAGGCCGTCGCTCCATCGATCAACGCGAGACGGTAATAGTCGGTCGCCCAGATGGAAGCGACGTCGGCCCGCACGCGTCCGGGCGCATATTTGGGTATTTCGAAAAGGAACCGGAACATGTCCTTGCAGCCGTCGAAATATGCGGTGGCCCCGTCCCGAAAGACGACGGCGGCCAGAAAATCCTTGTGTCCGGCAACGAACATGCCGCAGACGGGGCACTTGTTGGCCGCAGACGGCTCGGCGGGCGGCAGGGCCTTTTCGGCCGCGGCCTGCGAGGCGGTGAGGAAGCCGGCCGGGGCGAAGATGAACCCCAAGCCGATGACAAGCATCGCGGCGGCGGAGATCCTTTTTGCCATGGTCACGGCCTCCTGGCCATTGATTATACCCGGGTCGAGCCACTTTGACCAAATCCGGCGCTTCCCATTTGACGCTCATGACGACGAGAGGGTAGAATGAAGCATGGCCAGCGAAGGGAAGAAGCCGGTACGCGGGACGGGGACTCGTCTGTCTGGTCTCGGGAGGATTGCTTCTCGCACCGGCCGGGGCCGCCAATCTGGAGCTCAAGGCGAAGGCCGGGGTCTACGACGTCGAGCTGCGCATCGACCGCAACCCCCCTGTCGTCGGGACCAACGGCCTCGAGCTCCGGATCACCGATTCCGACGGGCGCCGTCCTCAAAGAGGCCGAGGTCCTGGTGAACTATTACATGCCGCCGATGCCCCGGATGGCTCCGATGAACTACAAGACCCAGGCCAAGCTCAAGAAGGACGCCTATACGATGAGCATGCGTCTGATCATGGCCGGTCCCTGGATCATCGTCGTCAAGATCACGGTCGGCGGAAAAACAATGTCGGCCCGCTTCCATATCGACGCCCGGTGACGCGGGGGGCCCGGGCCTTCGGCTTCAGGAAGCCTGCTGCGAAAGCAGTCCCGCCCTCAGGAACTTGCCGGGGTCATGGACGGCCAAGGCCGAATCGGCCTCCCGGCCCTCCGGAACCTCGTGATAGCAAGCCTGGTAGGCGGCCAACGCCAGCTTGGCCCGGCCCTTGATCTCGCACTTGGCGTGGATCCGCTTCACGTGGGTCCGGACCGTCAAGGGCGAGATGAAAAGGCTCTCGGCGATCTCCTGGTTCGTCAGACCGAGGCCCAGCAGCCGGAACACGCGGAATTCGGATTGGGTCAGCGTATGGATCTGGGCCATGACCTCTTCTTTTTGGTAGATCTGTTCGGCCTGGCGCTTCTTGACCTCTTCGACGTCGTTGCTGTCCCAGTGGTGCTGCCAAAGGAAATCGTTGACCTTGTTCTTGACGATCGTCGAGACGAAAGACCGCGGCGGCACCCAGCCTTCGCCGAGCTTCCGCAGGGTCATGAAGACGGCGAAATGGACCTCGGCGACGATGTCGTCGACGCAGGGCACGCCGCCCAAGGACCTTATCGACGGCGCTCCGGATCATGGCGCCGTACTCCTTGATGATCTTCTCCATCAGGGAGTTGTGTCTCGTGAGGACATCGGTCATGCCTTGCCTCCAAGTCCGTATTCTTCAGCCGAGGGCATCGGTCCCGGCAGCTGGGATCGATGCCCTCGAAGGCCAAGGTATCAGTCCAAGATGAACCTGCGATTAACCAAAGATTAATTTTAGATTAAAATATCTATTGATAAATTCATCTTATTTTCATAATATATTCATCTTGAAGGTGTATAATCGCAGTACTTGTTAGGAACTTCAGGAGGGAACCGCATGCGAGTCCTGGTCGTCGAAGATTCGAGGCGCCTGGCCGGCATCATCAAGAGAGGACTCCTCGAGGAAGGATATGCCGTCGATAACGCCTACGACGGAGAAGAAGCCCAGTACATGGCGGAGACGACGCCGTTCGACATCATCATCCTGGATATCATGCTGCCGAAGAAGGACGGCCTGGCCGTTTGCCGCGACCTCCGGGCGAAGGCCGTCAGTACCCCGATCCTCATGCTCACTGCCAAGGACAGCGTCGAGGACAGGGTCACGGGCCTCGACTGCGGCGCCGACGATTATCTGGTCAAGCCCTTCGCTTTCTCCGAGCTCCTGGCGCGGATCCGCGCGCTTCTCCGGCGCGAGGTCCTGCCCAAGACCCAGAAGTTCCAGGTCGGGGACCTATCGCTCGACCCTCAGAGCCGGGAGGTCTGGCGGGACGGGACCCGCCTCGAGCTGACGGCCAAGGAATACGCCATCCTCGAATATTTCATGCGCCGCCCGAACGCCGTGGTCACCAGGACCATGCTCGGGGAGAGCGTCTGGGATTACGAGTTCGACGGTCTGTCGAACGTCATCGACGTCTACGTGCGGCGCATCCGCCAGAAGATCGACCAGGACGGACAGGCCAGCCTGATCCAGACGGTCCGGGGGGCCGGCTACCGCCTGCGCGCGACATGACCCTCCAAAAGACCATCAAGTTCCGCCTGACCGTCTGGTATCTCGTCGTCATCGCCATCCTGCTCATCGGCTTCGGCGGGGTGGCCTATGTCCTTCTCTCGAAGAACCTCTACCGCAACCTCGACTCGTCGTTGCGGGCCCGGAGCGAGGAGATCCAGAAGTCCATCAAGTTCGAGGGCGGCACGTTCATATTCGACCAGAAGGTCGACGAGCTCGTTCTGATCTACAACGCCGACCGCGAGCTGAAGCAGCGGCTCGGGCCCAATGTCGAGTTCGAGACGATCGGGGAGACGGTGAAGCAGGCGCTGTTCGGGAATGCGTCGTTCGTCTCGGCGGAGACCGTCGAGGGCCCTTACGTGCGCCTTTACGCGGCCCCTTTCAATGTCGATACGGCCACCCGTATCGCCATCGTCGTCGGGCGCGTGCCGAACGAGATCCTGAGCATGCTGGCCATCTTCCGCATGGTCATCCTCAATTCGGCCGTCCTGCTCCTCTTTCTCGCCGGCGTCGGCGGCTGGTTCATGGCCGGGCGGACGCTTAAGCCGGTCGAGCGCATCGCCGACATCGCCCGCGGCATCGGCGAGGGCGATCTGAGCCGCCGCATCGACGTCGAGACCGACGATGAGCTCGGCCGTTTGTCCTCGACGCTGAACGGCATGATCGGCCGCCTCGAGGAGGCCTTCGTCAAGCAACAGCGGTTCGTCGCGGACGCCTCCCACGAGCTGCGAACGCCGCTGGCCGTCATGCAGGCCGAAACATCGCTCGCCTTGGAGAAACCCCGAACACAGGAGGAGTACCGGGGAGCGCTCGAGCTCGTCTCTCAGGAAGTCGGCTACATGTCGGAGATCGTCGGCAAGCTCCTCGTCCTGGCCAGGACCGACGCCGGCAACGAGCTCCTTCACGTCCAGGAGGTCGATGTCGCCGGCCTCCTCACCGAGCTCGCGCAGGACGTCGACGCCCTGGCCCAGGAAAAGGGCCTTCATCTGAGCTTCGGTCCGCTGGACGGGCTGACGGTGAGCGGCGACAGGGTCCGGCTGAGGCAGCTGTTCCTGAACATCCTCGATAACGCTCTTCGCTACACGCCCGCCGGCGGGACGATCAGCGGCTCGGTCGTCCGCAAGGACGATCTGGCCGTCGTGACCATCGGCGACACCGGCATCGGCATCGCGGAGGAGCATCTGCCGTTCATCTTCGACAGGTTCTATCGGGTGGACAGGGTCCGAACGGACGGCGAAGGCGGGACGGGGCTCGGCCTGTCCATCGCCACGTCCATCGCCAAGATGCACGGCGGTGCGCTCGAGGTCGAAAGCCGGATCGGCTCGGGAACGACTTTCCGGATCCTCCTGCCGCTGGCCGGCCCACCCCAGAAACCGCCGACGACGACCCTTCCTAGTCCTTGATCCGGAAGGATCTGCCGGCGACGGCCGTCAGCACGGCGGCCAGGGCCGCGAGCACTCCCACCTGCAGCGCGATGTCGGCGAATTTTCCCTGGAAGAACGTCAGCTTGTGCAGGGCGTCCATGGCCCAGTAGGCCGGCGAGATCCTGGCCACGACGCGGACGGCCGGCGGCACGATCTCGTTCGGCCACCAACAGCCGCCGAGCGCCGCGAAGATGTTGGCCAGGAGGACCGAAAGCCCGACGATCACGTCCTCCTTGGTGCACAGCGACCCGATGAACACGCTGAGAGCGGCCATGGCCAGGGAGAAGACGGCGATGACGAGCAGGGCCAGGGGCACGCTCCCCAGGTTGAGCCGGAAGAAGATCTTGCCGACGGTGAACAGCATCAGCGCCTGCAGGAGGCCCATCCCCCAGCGGCTGAGGAGCTTGGCCTGGAAGAGCTCGCCCGTCGAGAGCGGGGAAAAGAGCAGCCGACCCAGGATGCCCTTCTTCCGGTCCTCCATGACGCCGATGCCGCCGTAGATCAGGACCATCATCATGATGAACTGGATGGTCGTGCCGGGGATGGAGTGGTCGAATCCGCTCGGAACGACGGTAACGGTCTTCGGCGGGAATTCGCCCTTGACGACGACGAGCTCCCGGAACGCGGGGTGATCGTCCAGGAACTTCGTGAGATCGCCCGGACCGTAGAGGATGAGCTCGCTGATCGTCCGGGCGATGGCCTGGTAGAGCCGGGTCTCGACGCGGGCGGCGGCGCTCGTTGAAGCTCCCGAGCGCTTTTTGAAGGCCAGGGCCTGGCTGCGGCGGCCTTCGATCTTGGCCGAAAAATCCGCCGGGAGGATGATCAGGCGGCTGTATTCGGCCGGTTCCTTGTCGGTCACCGTGACGGCGATTCCAGGGGCTTCGATCTTCTTGATGAAATAGCTCCCCCAGCGCCCCTGGTCGAGGTTGACCACCGTCATCTCGGCGACGGCCGGGGCGTTGTCGCCGGCCTTGTAGAGGAGCCCGAAGAGGACGATGAACAGGATCGGGAAAGCCAGCGTCCAGAAGAAGAAGACCTTGTCGCCGACCATGAGCCGCAGATCGTTGCCGGCCACGTGGAGGATGCGTTGAATGCGTCTCATGGGTCACACCAGGCGCGACGGCGGAGCGCCGGGACGGCCAGGGCCAGGAGGACCAGGCCGCTCACAAGGAGGACGATCAGGCTGGCCAGCGGGAAGCGCCCCTCGCGGACGAGCGCCGCGCCGTCGATGAACCAGCGGTTCGGGGTCACGATCCCGACCGCCCGGAAGGCCTTCGGCATGACCTCGGGGTTCATCATCGACCCGCCGAACAGGCTGAAGGCCAGGATGATCGGCGCGCCGAGGGCGCCGGCCTGGTTCCGGTTGCGGACGAGGGCGTGAAAGAGGGCGAAGAAGGCGGCCGTCCAGAAGGCCGCCGCGATCACGAGCAGCAGGAAGAAACCGAAGGGGCCCCAGTTCACATGAAAGACCACGGTGCCGAAGGCGACCATGATCAGGAGGATGGCCACGCCCATGACCCAGCCGCCGACGATCCGCGCCCCAATGAGCTCGGCCGGCCGCAAGGGCGTCGTGAGCATGCGCCGGAGCTTGCCGTCCTCGCGGTCGGAGAGAAGATCGCGCATCAGAGTCTGGACGATGAACAGCAGAAACATGACGGCCATGCCCGGAAGGATGATCGAGAAGATGTCCGTCATGGAGGATTGGGCCTTGGCCCCGGCGGCCTTCGTCTCTTCCTCTTTCAGACCGATCAGGAGGGGATCCAGATACTTGGCCGCGGCGGCGATCTTCTTCTGGGCCTTGCCGAACTCCGGCCCGAGCGTTTCCCAAGGGATGCGCTCGACCGGGCCATCGAGCATGAGCCGGAGGCCCTTGACCTCTTCGGAAAAGGCCTGGACCGCGCCTGACAGCATGACCCCCATGGTGGCCATGAATTCCTCGACGACGTCGGGCAGGAACTGCTCGGACGGGTTCTTGACGACGCGAAGGGTCGTGGGCTTGGCCTCCAGCAGATCGAGGGTGAAGCCCTTGGGGATGACGACCATGGCCGAGGCCCGGCCGCGTTTCATGCGCCGGGCGCCGTCGGCCTCGTCGGTCACGGTCACCTGAAACATCTTTTTCATCTGGTCGACGTCGAACGAACCGAGGATGAGCTTCGAAGCCAGGCCCTTGTCCTGGTCGACGAGAAGGACCGCGATGGGCGGGAGCTGGCCCGAGTCGCTCCGCGGAGCGAAGATGACGCCGATGAGCCCGGTCATGAGGAGCGGGATGGCGATGAAGATCACGATCGCCCACGGCGCCTTGAGGTGGCGGCGCACGTCGTTCCCGAGGATGAGGAGAAGACGGCGCACGGCTCAATCCCTCAGGCTGCGGCCGGTGAGCTTCAGGAACACGGTCTCGAGGCCGGGCGTTTGGATCTTCAGGTCGGTCACGGCGAGCTTGCTCTGGAACAGGCGGTCCATGACCCGCGGGATCCGCCCGCTGTCGGAGACCGCGAGGGAGGCCAGGTTGTCGGCCACGGAGAGCAGCTCGACATCGGCCCCGGCCATGTCCCGCAGGGCCTCGGAGAACGCCCCCGCGGCGAATTCGCCGGCGATCTCGACGATGTCCCGCTCGCCGACGATGCGAATGAGCTCGTCGAGCGTCCCCTGGGCCAGGATGCGTCCGTGGTCCATGATGGCGATGCGGGAGCAGGTCGTCTCCACCTCGGCGAGCTGATGGGTCGTGAAGATGACCGCCGTGCCGGCCGCGCCGACGTTGCGGATGATATCGAGGATGCTGACCTTGGCCTGGACGTCGATGCCGACCGTGGGCTCGTCGAGAAGCAGCAGGTCGGGCTTGTGGAGAAGCCCGATGGCCGTGTTGAGACGGCGCTTCATGCCCCCGGAGAAATTCTTGACCGGCTCCTTGGCCCGGCCGGCGAGCTCCACGAGGTCGAGGATCTCCACGGCCCGGCGTTTCAGATCGGCCCTCGGGACATCGTAGAGGCCGCCCCAGAAAAGCAGGTTGTCCATGGCGTTGAGGTCGTCGTAGAAGGCCATGTCCTGCGGCACGATCCCGATGCGGTTCTTCAGGGCCCGGTCGGAAAAGAGGTTGCGGCCCTCGAAGGTCACGGTCCCGGTGAAGTCGCGGAGCGTTCCGGCCAGGATCGAAATGAGCGTCGTCTTCCCGGCCCCGTTCGGGCCGAGAAGGCCCAGGACGTCGCCTTTCTTGAGGTCCAGGGAAAAGCGGTCGAGGGCCACGACATCGCCGTAGGATTTGGTCAGGTTTTTGATCTCGAGCATTTCAGCCACACCTTTGCCGGGCATATTACCATATCTGTGCAACAGCGCCCAAGAAGGTTGAGGGCGGCCTGCGTGTTGACATCGGTCGACGGCCCGTCCTATCCTTGACTTCCAAAGTGCGGGGTCGCGTCTGGAGGAGAGATAGGACATGAAGAGGCTCCGGAAGAGCGGCGGCCTTATGGTCCTCGCCGTCGCTCTGTCCTGGTATTCCGGCTGCAGGACGGGCGCCCGGACCGTCCCGCCTCACGCTCCCGCCGCACCTCCCGCAGCTGCCGCGGACGAAATCCACGGCCAGCCGGCCGCTTCGGCCCAGCCCAGCGAAACTCTGGCCCGCATGGGTTACACGATCCAGGTGGGCGCCTTTGCCGTCCTGGATAATGCCCGGGCCTTGGCCGAAGCCCTGACCGCGGCGGGCCTGGATGCCTTTTATTTTCCGACCGGGTCCGGCCTCTTTAAGGTCCGCTTCGGGAACTTCCCCTCCTGGGACGCCGCCGTCGTGGAGGCCGGAAGCTCAAGGAAAAAGGGCGCATCCTTGAATATTTCATCGTCGGCCCCGCGGACTATGCAGTGACCCGGCCCGGTGCTTCCCGTCGCGCCGTCGACGCAACACCGCCGCCGGCATCGGTCCTCCGGGAGAAGCTCGCGGATACGGCCAAGGGCTTCATCGGGGTCGACTATGCTTGGGGCGGAACCTCGACCCGTTCGGGCTTCGATTGCAGCGGACTGGTCCAGGCCGTCTATCAGCTCAATGGCCTGGCCATGCCCCGGTCTGTTCGGGACCAGTACCAGTCGGGAACGGCGGTCCCCGAAAATAGGCTGATGAAGGGCGACCTTGTCTTCTTCACGGCGACACCGGGAGGGCCGCTCAGCCACGTCGGGATCTACATCGGGGACGGCGTCTTCATCCATGCCCCGGGAAGCGGCAAAAATGTCCGCCGGGAATCCCTGGAGAGCAGCTGGTTCCGGTCGCATTTCTCGGGGGCTCGGGCGTATCTCGGCCAGCGTCCGCCCGGGCCGCGCTGAGCCCTCGGGTTTGACCGATCCTCAGCCTGCGGGGATAATAGGTCCCCCATGGACGTCCTGACCATCCGCCGCGCGGCCGAGAACAACCTCCGGGACGTCGACGTCGACATCCCTCACGGCCGGATGACCGTCGTCACCGGGGTCTCGGGTTCGGGAAAATCCTCTCTCGTTTTCGACGTCGTCTTCCGGGAGGCGGAGCGGCGCTACCTCGAGACGTTCTCGTCCTACGCCCGGCAGTTCATGGGCAAGCTGCGGCGGCCGGACGTCGGCCACGTCACCGGCCTCTCCCCCGCCGTGGCCGTCAGCCAGAGGATCTCGTCGCCGGGGCCCCGGTCCACGGTCGGAACGCTGACCGAGATCCACGACGATCTCCGGTTGCTCTTCGCCCGGCTGGGGCGATCGCCGGACGGCCTGCGCTTGTCGCGGCGGATGTTCTCGTTCAATTCCGCCGAAGGGGCCTGTCCCGTTTGTCGGGGCCTCGGAGTCGAGGATCGCATCGATCCCGAGCTTCTTATCTCGGACCCGGCCAAGACCCTGCGTCAGGGCGCCCTGACCCTGACGACGCCGAACGGGTACATCATCTACTCCCAGGTGACGATGGAGGTCCTGGACGAGGTTTGCCGGGCCCACGGGTTTTCCGTCGACATTCCGTGGCGCGACCTGACCGGGGCCCAGCGGGACGTCGTCCTCAACGGGAGCGAGCGCATCCTCATCCGCTACGGCAAGCATCCGCTCGAATCGCGGCTCCGCTGGAAAGGCATCGTGGCCAAGCCCCGTGAGGAAGGGTATTACAGGGGCATCCTGCCGGTCATGGAGACGATCCTCAAAACGAAGAGGAACGACAACATCCTGCGTTTCTCCCGAACGCTTCCCTGCCGCGCCTGCGGCGGCCGCCGTCTCCGGCCCGAATCCCTGCGAGTGACCGTGTCCGGCCGTTCCATCTCCGATCTCTCGGAAATGAGCGTTAGCAGCCTGGCCGGAGACTTCTGCCGCATGGCCTTCGACGCCTCGTGCCGGGCCGCCGGCGAGGCCGTCCGAGATTCCCTCCTCGAAAAGACGGATCTGCTCGAGCGGCTCGGGCTCGGCTATCTGCGCCTCGACCGCGCCGCGGACACGCTCTCGGGCGGTGAGATCCAACGCATCCGGCTGACGGCCCAAGCCCGAAGCGGGCTGCGGGGCGTTCTCTATGTTCTCGACGAGCCGACGGCCGGCCTTCACCCGGCCGACACCGCGCGGCTCCTCGATCTCGTCGGCGAGCTCCGCGACAACGGCAACACCGTGCTCGTCGTCGAGCACGACGAGGACGTGATGCGGGCGGCCGACCGGATCATCGATCTCGGTCCGGGCCCGGGAGAGGCGGGCGGACGCGTTCTCTATCAAGGGCCTCCGGCCGGCATCGTCGGGCTGGCCCGGGGAGAGAGCCCGACCCGCGATTTTCTGACGGGCGACAGGGTCCCGGCGGTCCGTTCGCAGGGTCGCTGCGGAACGGGACGTCTCCTCGTCCGGGGGGCCCGCAAGCACAACCTCAAGGGCATCGACGTCGAATTCCGGCTCGGGGCCTTGAACGTCGTGACGGGTGTGTCGGGCGCGGGCAAATCCACCCTGGTCCGTCACGTCCTGGCCGGGCGGCTCCGGACCGGACGCTTCGGTCCCGGACCGGATGCCGACGGACTCGCGATCGAAGGGGCCGTCGGCCGGATCATCGAGGTCGACCGATCCCCCATCGGCCGGACGCCGCGGTCCAACCCGGCGACTTACACCAAGATCTCCGACCGCATCCGCGACCTCTTTGCGGCGCTCCCCGAGTCGCGGACCAAAGGCTTCGGCAAGGGCCGGTTCTCGTTCAACGTCGCCGGCGGCCGGTGTGAAAAGTGCCAGGGCGCCGGGCTCCTGCAGATCGGCATGCATTTCCTGGGCGACGTCGATGTCGTCTGCCCGGACTGCGAGGGCCGCCGCTTCAACGACGAGACGCTGGCCGTGCGGGACCGGGGCAAGTCGATCCACGACGTCCTGGAGATGAGCGTCGAAGACGCTTCGACCTTCTATGCCGGCTCCCCGCGGCTCGCGGCAGACCTCGAGGTCCTGAAGCGCCTCGGCCTCGGGTATCTCAAGCTCGGCCAGAGCTCGACGACCCTCTCGGGCGGCGAAGCCCAGCGCGTCAAGCTCGCCTCGGAGATGAGGAAGGCCGCGGCGGGGGCCGCCCTCTACGTCCTGGAAGAGCCGACGACCGGACTCCACCGGGCCGACATCGAGAACCTCCTCTCGGCGCTCCAAGGACTCGTCGCCCTCGGCCGAACCATCATCGCCATCGAGCATCATCCGGACGTCATCCGGGCCGCCGATCACGTCGTGGACCTCGGCCCCGGGAGCGGGGACGAAGGCGGCCGCGTTGTCGCCTGCGGCACGCCGGACGAGATCGCGGCCTGCGCCGCTTCATTGACCGGACGGGCCCTGCGGGGAGAAGGCGCGGCCCCTCTGGAGCGCAAGGCCCGCGACGGGGGCGGCCGCTATGCGGACGGACCGATCGTCCTCGAAGGCGTCTCGACCCACAATCTCCGCGGGATCGACGTCCGCATCCCGTTCCACAAGTTCACCGTCCTCTGCGGGCCGTCGGGCGGCGGAAAATCATCGCTGGCCTTCGACACGCTCTTCGCCGCCTCGCGCCAAAGGTACGTCGAAAGCTTCTCCGCCTACGTCCGGGCGCTCATCGACAAGGGCGGCCGGGCCGACTTTACCGCCGCCCGGGGCCTGACGCCGCCGATCGCCGTCACCCGGTCCTCCTCGACCCCGAGCCCCCGCTCGACCGTCGGGACGATGACCGAGATCCATGATTACTACCGGCTGCTCTATTCCCGGGCCGGGACTCCCCCGCCGGAGCTCGGCGGCCGGCCGCTCACGGCCTCGATGTTCTCGTTCAATCACGAGCAGGGCGCCTGCCCCGGCTGCGGAGGGCTCGGGACCGTGACCGTGACCGATCCCGAGCGGCTGATCACGGACGCGGCAAGATCGCTCCTCGCCGGGGCCATGGACGGGACGAAGACGGGACGGTTCTACGGCGATCCCCACGGCCAGTTCGTGGCCGCGCTGAGGGCGGCCGGCGAGGCGGCAGGGATGGACTTCTCCAAGCCCTGCCAAGACCTCACCGCGGCCGAACGCAACATCGCCCTTTACGGCACGGGCGGCCGCATCTACGACATCGTCTGGTCCTACAAGCGGGGGAACCGGGCCGGGGACTTCAGGTTCCGAGGGCCGTGGAAGGGATTCGCCGTCCTCGTCGCCGAGGAATACGTGCGCAAGCACGCCGACCACCGGGGCGAGGCCATGCGGGTGCTGATGAGAGACGATCCGTGCCCCGATTGCGGCGGAAGACGGCTCAAGCCCGAGTCCCTCGCCGTGACCTACCGGGGACTCAACATCGCCGGGCTGTCCGCGCTGACCGTGGTCCAAAGCCTCGGCTTCTTCGCGAACGCGGACGCGCCGGCGACGGACGCCCGAACGGCGGCGGTGACGGCGGCTGTCGGCGGGGAGATCTCGCGGCGGCTCGGTCTCATCCGCGATGTCGGCCTCGGTTATCTGCGTCTCGACCGCGCATCGGCGACTCTGTCGGGAGGGGAAGCTCAGCGGCTCCGGCTGGCCGGACTCCTCGGCGTCAAGCTCACCGGCGTCACGTTCGTTCTGGACGAGCCGACGCTCGGACTCCATCCCCGCGACACAAGCCAGCTCGTCGACCTCATCCGCGGCCTCACGGCGGAAGGCAACACCGTCGTCGCCGTCGAACACGATCTCGACGTCGTCCGGTCCGCGGATCACATCATCGACCTTGGGCCGGGCGCGGGGCGTGAAGGCGGCCGGATCGTCGCCGAAGGCCCGCCCGCCCTGGTCGAGATGTCGCCGGACTCTGTGACCGGGCCCTATCTCGCCGGCCGCGCCAAGCGGCCCGGGCCTCTTCCGGCGGCGCCGGGACCTTTGCTCGAGATCATCGGGGCCAAGGCCAACAACCTCCGCGGGATCGACGTCGCTATACCCTCAGGGGCCCTGACGGCCGTGACCGGGGTTTCCGGGAGCGGCAAGACGAGCCTTGTTTTCGACGTCATCCGGGCCTCGGCCGAGGCTGGCCGGCCGGCTTCCTGCTCCGAGATCCGCGGCCTCGGCCGTTTTTCCAAGGTCGTTTCGGCCGGGATCGAGGCCCCGGCCGAAAACTCGTCGAGCATTCCCCTCACCTACCTGGGGCTATTCGATGCGGTCCGGAGCCTTTTCGCCGCGTCGGACGAAGCCCGGGAGAGAGGTTTCAAAAAGGCCCATTTCTCGTTCCTGACGCCCGAGGGCCGCTGCGAGGCTTGCGGCGGGACCGGCCGGAAGACCTTCAGCCTGGACCATCTGGCGGACGTCTCCGTGACGTGCGAGGTCTGCCGCGGCGCACGCTACAACCGCGAGGTCCTCGGGGTCCACGCCTCCGGGCGGACGATCGCCGGCGTCCTCGATCTGACCGCGGCCGAAGGCGCGTCGGCGTTCGCCGGCCAGCCGAAGATCGCCGCCGGCCTTTCGCTCCTCGCCGAGATCGGACTGGATTATTTGCGGCTCGGCCAGTCCCTCGATACGCTCTCGGGCGGGGAAAGGCAGCGCTTGAAGCTCGCTTCGGAATTGATGGACCCGCCGCCGGGGCGCATTCTCTATCTGTTCGACGAACCGACGACCGGACTTCATCAGTCCGATGTCGACCGGCTGCTTCGTCTCTTCGGCAAGCTCCTCGTCGCGGGCCACACGATCGTCGCCGTCGAGCACGACCTGGATCTTATCTTCCGGGCCGGACACGTCATCGATCTGGGACCGGAAGGAGGCGATGAAGGCGGCGCTCTCGTCGTCCAGGGGACGCCGGAGGCCGTGGCGGCTTGCCCCTCGTCCTACACGGGCGCGGCTCTCCGAAAATACGTCGGCCGCGAGCTCAGTCGGCGTCCTTGACGCAGCGGAAGCCGACCGTGGCCGCCCGGTCGAGGCCCGGAGCCACGAGCAGGTGGATCTGGACACGGTCGACGGCGAGCGGTCCGCTCTTCACGTACCAGACGCTCTTCTCGGGGGCATAGGAGCTGCCGCCGCGAATGATGCCGAAACGGTAGACCCCGTCGTCATAGACGTCGTCCATCACCTGCCAGACATTGCCGACCATGTCCAGGACGCCAAAGGGGCTGGCGCCCCTGGGAAAGGCGGTGACGGGTGTCGTCCGGTTGAGCTTGTTGTTGCACCGGCCCGGCTCCATTCTCTTCCCCCAGGGGAACGGCCGTCCGTCCGTGCCCTGGGCCGCGTATTGCCATTCGGGCTCTGTGGGCAGGCGCTTCCCTGCCCAGCGCGCATAGGCCCGGGCATCCTCGAGCGAGACCCAAATGACCGGATGGTCGCCCTGGCCGGCCGGAGGCCTGCCGTCGACCCAGTGCTTGAGGAAGTTCGACTTGTCGGCAGGCATGTAGCCGCTGGCCGCGATGAACGCGGCGAAGGCGGCGTTCGTGACCGGCGTGCGGTCCATGAAGAACCGGCGCATCTCGATCCTGCGGGGTTTGGTCGTGTCCGGATAAGGGATGATCGGGTTGGCATCGTCGGGGTTTCCGGCCGTCTTGAAGACGAACGTCCCGGCCGGGATCTCGACCATGCCGGAGGGGGCCGTCCGGGCCGGCGCCGTCCGCTCGACGCGCGTTACGAGCCGGGGGAAGGCCAACGGAAGCCGGACGATGCGCTCATCGAGGATCTCGCCCCGCCCGTCGAAGAGCTGGACGACGAACTTCTCCTCGCGGAAGCGGAAGTGTTCGTGGAGAGCGATCGTCTGCCGCGCCGTTCCGAAGGAGGCCGGCGTCTCCGCATAAGAGGGATTTCCGGCCGAGACCGCGATCCGGCTTCCCGCGGGCGCGCCCGGCGCCTCGAACGTCACCAGCTCCCCGTCGGCCTCGACCTGAAGGAGCCCGGGCAGAACGGCGAGGCAATCGACATTCCCTTCCAGGCGCGTCCCGAGCCGGGCGGCGTCGAAGGCGGCGACGTCGACCGGAGCGTAGCTCTTCCCTTCCCGCGCGACGGGCTCGAGCTCCTCATGATTCCACAAGCTGACCAGATGAGAGCCCTGCGGGACATCGACTTCGGCGAGCGGGCCTTTGTATCCTTCGGGCCGCAGGCTGAAGATCGTGAAAATGGTCTTGTCTCCGTCGCGCCAGCGGTTGGCCCACAGGCCGTCCTCGAGCGCCGGCACGAGCGGCTCCCAGGCCGGATCGCTAAAGGCCGTCGAATTCGCCCGCAGCAGCATGGTCGTCCGGCCGAGGTAGCGAAGCTCCTCGTCGATCCAGTCGGGCCGGCCCGGCCGCATGGTATTGATCTCCGAACCGTAGCCGTTGAAGAAGGCCACGGCCGACTCGCGGTGGAGAGGCCCCTCGGCCAGCTGCAGGACCCGGAAGATGGCGAAATCGGGCTTCATGTACTTGTTCAGGTTGAGCGGGGGCGGCATATAGAGCGCGTCGTGGACGCGGCCGGAGACGATGCCGGGCATGTCCCGGGGCACGGCCATGCCTTCGCTGTACATGATGATGCCGGGTTTGACCCGGTCGGCCGCCGCCTGGAACTCGCGGCTCGATTCGCCGCGGGTGTCGAGCACGACCCCGTCCGCGTCGAGCGTCCGGAGCATCTCCTCCATCCCGGTGATGTGGTCCTCGTGGCGTGTGCTCTCGTCCCAGGGATTGTAGGAGATAAAATACTTCTTGCCGAGACTGTGGGCCAGGTCGACCTGTCTGCGGAGCTCGGCGAGGCCGCCGGGCAGGTCTCGATACATGTCCCATTGGTTCCGGGCGTCGAGCCCCAGGCGGGGCCAGGTCGGCCAGATGGTGTAGATGTCGATGGGGCCGAGCGACTGGTCCCACCCTGTGAGCGTCCGGTCGAACGCATAGCGGCCGGCCTCGCGGTCGTAATAGGTCCTGTCCCAGGCAAATTGGAGGACCATGAGGTAGGCCCGCCGGACCCAGGCCAGGTCGGGGCGCTCGAACAGCGCGTTGTCGAATTTCTCGAGGTCATAGAGGAAGCGCTCGCGGACCATGATCTCGAGCCCGCGGCGCCAGCCGCCGGGGTGGGCTTCGAAGTAGAGAGCATACTCGACCGTGCCTCCCGGCTCGAGGATCGAGGCCCAGCGCGTGCGCTCGGCCTTTTCAGTCTTGACCCGCCGGGCGATGGACGTCAGGGCGGTGCCGGCGCCGCCGGCGACGGGGATCGAGCAGAAGCCCAGGTGCCAGGCGTTGTCCGGCAGAACGACGCCGATCGGGCGAAGTCCGGGCCGGAAGAGCTGGCTCCGGTCGAGCTCGTGGGGAGGCGCGTTCGGCAGCCCGGCCGTGATGTAGGTCCGGTCGGCCCCCTCCCCGAGCGGGACGAGGTTCTCGAGCGTGATCTTGGAACTGCTCTCATTCCGGAACACGAGCTTCAGCTTCGCCCCCGGCCTGAATCCTTCCTCGGCGCTCACAACGAAGGCGAGGCCGGACGGCAAGGCCGATGAAGTCGTGAGCCGTCCGTCGACGAGAAGAGAGAAGAGCGGCAGAGGGGCCGCGAGGGAGATCTCCGATCCGTCAGCGAACGTCAGTCCCGAGACAGCCGCCTCGGCACCGCGAGGTCCCGACAACGCGACCGACCGGAGCCCGGACTGTTCCGGCTGCGACGGCGAGGGGGATCCTCCGGCCGCAGCCCCCCAGCCCAGCAGCGTCCCGATAACAAGAAAGCCGATGATCCTGCGAGCGTCCATGCGGCCATTTTTCCACAGGAGCCCGCTGAACTCGACGAGGTCGTTCGGGATAGCTGAAGAACAGCCGGTGGGCCGCTCCCGGCCGCGTCTCGGCGCTGCCGAAGTGATAAGTCGCGGCAAACGCGCCGCCCGAGCTGGAAGTTCTTGTCGCCGAAGAGCTTAGAGGTCGAGAACAGAGCGTCGACGCCTCCGGTCCCGTTGAACGTGCCCGGACTGGGCCGCGCCGATAG
This sequence comes from Candidatus Aminicenantota bacterium, assembly GCA_963743205.1. GTDB lineage: Bacteria > Acidobacteriota > Aminicenantia > Aminicenantales > Saccharicenantaceae > RBG-16-66-30. The sequence continues at coordinate 125,330 of CAVUOW010000003.1, read as the reverse complement.
CCAAGCAAGCCGATCGACGATTCCTCGCCGAGGTCCTGCTTCAGACGGACGAGAGAAAAGTTCGTCGAATTCGCGATGTCCGTACGGCTGGTCTGGAGGGTCATGACCCCGAGCGTCGTGCCGCTCATCTTACCGAGGAAACGCGCCCCGCCGATGATCGCGGCTTCCAGCCCCTGGACAGCTGCCGATCCGCCGGCTGTAGAACGGCTGGGCCCGGCCCAAGCGAAAAATCGAAGAAATTCTTGCCCTCGAGGAAGAACTGCCGCTTTTCCGGATAGGAGATGGAGAACCGCGTCAGGTTGACGATCAGCTGGTCCGATTCGACCTGGGCGAAATCCGGGTTGACGGTGAAGTCCAGCTTGACCGTCGGGTTGACGAGATAGCTGAAATCGAGGCCCGAGATCTGCCTTGGTCAAGGCCTGCGCTCCCCGCGTCTTTCTCCAGCCCGCCGACGGCGTAAGGCCGGAATTCAAAGATCCTCATGCGGGCGAGGTCCCGCAGACCCTTCAGAGTCCCAGCCCGGCTGACCTGCGCGAAGGCTCGACGTCCCGCGACCAGCCCTGCCAACGGACCTGCTCCCGCTTGTGCCGGATGTTCCGCTCGAAATTGATCGCCCCAGGCCTGCTCGTTGGCGGCGCTGAACTTCAGCGTCGAAAAGGGGATCCGGACCTCGGCGAACCAACCCGCGGTCGGTCTTCGTCGCGGCGGCGTACCAGACGCCGTTCCAGTCGGAGTTCGTCTTCCTCCCGTTGTCCTGGACCAGGGCGTCCGCCTTGTGACGCCGTTGGGATTGATGGCGAAAAAGTAGGTAAATCGCCCAGCCGCCGCAAGGCGCTTCCGCCACTGAACCTTGACTGAAGAAAAGTTCAGAGACCGTCAGGCGTCCCGCGAGTCCCGGGGACTTACTTCTCAGCAGGGAGGAGCCGGTCCTTGTCGAGCGCCGACTTCCCGAAGATGCCCAGAACGCCCTTCAAGCCAACGCTCATCACGATATTGAGGAAGAAGCACAAGAAGCCGACGAGCAACAGCCCGCCGCAAAGGGCGGCCAGGATCATATAGACGTTGAACTCGCCGTTGTAGTAGATCGTCCGGCGCAGCATGCCCTTCAGGCCGGCCATGCCCATGAAGGCACCCATCCCGATGCCCCCGATGAGCTGGGCCCAAAAATGGAAGTTGGCCAGTTTCTGGCTGTAGAGCTTGGCGCCGTTGGTCAGGATCGGAAAGAGGAGGTAGATGGCCGCATAGAGGGTCATGCTCAATCCGACGAGGACGGCGACGTGGACGTGCGGGCCGACGACCCACTGGGTGTTGTGAAGGATGCGGTTCAGCCCGACGTCGGCCTGGATGATGCCGGCGGGGACCCCCAGGGCGAAGCCGAGGAGCCCTCCCAGCAGGAATTTCAGCTCGTTCGACATCTTGAGAGGCCGGGCGCTCCAGAGCGTGGCCAGGGTGATGAAGAAGGCCAGGCCCTGGGTGATCAGCTCAAAGGCCGTCACCATCTCCCCGGAGACGACCTTGAGGAGGGCCGGCTGAGCCTGGTCGGAGAGAAGGTGATGGGACCAGACCGTCCAGGACACGACGAGCTCGACGAGCAGGGCGGCCCGGGCGATGTTCTGCATGAACAGGGCCTTGCCCGTGATCATCGTGGCCAGGAGATACCACGTCCCGGCGACGAAGATGAGGACGAGGCCGTCGGCGACCAGGTCGAGGCCCCACCAGAACCAATTCTTGTAGAGCAGGGCGTCGATGGCCGTCTTCTTGAGGTCGAAACCGAGGAGCGAGCCGACCATGTAAACGAGGATCAGGACCCCGGTGAACAGGATGATGCCGGAGTTCAAGGCCACATCCACGGTCCCGCGGGCAACGGCCGCCACGGGCAGGGGCACGAGGTGTTCCTTCTTCTTCTTCCTGAAGAGGTTCGTCAGGCCCGTCCAACCGAGGGCCGAAGCCAGGAGGGCGCCGGCCGGCTGTTTGTCCCAGCCCCGGGGCGTATAGGCGATGGTCTTGAAGATGTTGATGACGAAAAAGACGGCGCCCAGCATGACCAGGGCGATGCCCAGGATGAAGACGGCGCCGCCGACGGCGCTAAACTGGCTGAAGTCGGCCGGCAAGGGCCAGTAGAGCGTGTACAGAGGCGCGTAATGGGAGACGAAGCCCGCGCCCCAAAAGACGAAGGTCCCGACGGCGCCGAGCCAGAAGGTCCACGCGGCCAGCTTGAAGCTCCACAGCGGCTTTTTCATGAGGAACGGCACCAAAAAGATGAAGGCGCCGAAGACGATCGCATACGACGACCCGAAAATGCCGACGAGCGGGTGGGCGGTCATGATGGCGAAGAACTGCTTCGACTTGATGAAGGGGACGGGCTGGACCTCGTAGATCCGCATGATCATCCCTTCGATGACGGCAAACCCGAAATACGCCAGCCCGACGACGACGAACCTCAGGGCCAGCTTCTGCATGGGTGTCAGGGTCTTCGGCTTGAACAGGCCCTGTTCTCCGTTGATCAGTGTCTGGACGATGCTCATGCGGTCCCTCTCACTTCGCATCGAGGACTTCGATGGCGTTCTCGACGATCATGTGGGCGCCCTCGGGCCCCGAATATTCGGTCGAGCGGATGGTGTAGAGCCCGGGCTTAGTGAATTGCCAGATGACGTCGTTCTTGTGGCCCGGGACGACTTGCATCTGAAAGACCATCGTGTGGTTGGGGCGGAAGACCCCGAAACCGTAGGTCAGATCCTCCGAAGAAACCTCGAAGCGGACCTTTTCGCCGACCCGGACGACGATGCGGTCTGCCGGAAGCCGGAATTCATGGTTCGCGACCCGGATCTGGAAGACCTTGTCGACCTGAACGCTGGCCCGGTGCAAGTCCGGCTCGACCCAGGGGATGGTCTTCAACGTGATCAGATGCAGGGAGACGCCGAGGACCGTCAGGAAAGCGACGAAGGTGAAGAACACGGCCGGCTTGACCCCTGCTTCCTTGCCCGGCGGCTTCGTCAGTCTCCAGGCGACCCAGCCGACGACGAGGATCATGACGATCGCGTAGAACGTGTAGGCCAACGTCTGGCCAAAGAGAACCACCGTTGAGTCGACCATGAGGATCAGGCCTCCTTCCCGGAGGCATAATAACTTCGGCCGAGGGGCCGGTCAAGACGGCAAAAGGGCTTCAGCGCGGCGTCTTGCGGGCCGGCCTGAGTTCGAGATCCTGGAAGTCGTAGCTGAAATCGGTTTCCGGCGAGACCGCTTCCATCTTGGCCCGCTCGATGGAACCATCGGGATTCAAGGAGAACGTCACGTAGGCGTCGGCCCGAAGCTCGCGGTCGCGCCAGCGGACGATGAAAGTGTCGTACTGCCAGTGCTCCATGTCGCCGACGAGCGCCGGCGTCTTGGTGAAGCGCATGACCAGGCGCCCGCCGGTTTCTTCGATCACGATGTCGCCATACCAGGCGTCGGTGTACGTGCCGGCGTATTTCGCCGGCGGGAGAGAAGGCTTGGACGAGGCGTCACGGGTCGCCGCGGACGTGCCGAGCGCCTTGGCCGTCTCCTCATTAGACCGGGTCAAGAGCTTGAGATAGGCCGCCGTCCAGTCCGTTGGTGGCGCGCCGAGATCGCTATCGATGATCTGCCAGGTGAGGGCGGAAAAGGCCTCAGTGGACTCGGCGTTCGTCAGGACGGCGATGCCCAGGTTCCGCTCCGGGAGGAGCGTCACGATCGAGACATAGCCGGGAAGGCCGCCGGTGTGGGTCAGGACGCGCTGGCCGCGGTAATCGCGGACTCCGACGCCCAACGCATAGGCGGCGAAATTGGATTTGAGCGGGGCGAGCTCGGCGGGCGGCGCCGGGTTGGGCACGATGGTCACCGGCGTTTCGATCTGGCGGGCGGTCCGCTCCGAGTAGAGCGCCGTCCCGTCCGCGAGCTTCCCCCGGTTGAGGCGCACCAGCATCCACTTGGCCATGTCCTCGGCCCCGGAATTGATGCCGCCGGCCGGGTTGGTGTTATCGCTCGTGAACGGGGCGATGGGCCGGACGACCCCCTCGACCCTGGCATGCGGCGTCGCGACATTGCCGCCGTCGGCCGCCGCCGAGTGACGCACGTTGCTTCCCGTCATGCCCACTTTTTTCAGGATGCGCCCGCCGACGAAATCCTCCCAGCTCTCGCCGCTCAAGGCCTGGATGACCTCGCCGGCGACGAGGTAGAGGACGTTGTCATAGGCATAGGCGCTGCGGAACGACGTCGCGAGCTTAATATTGCGCAGGCGACGGGCGACCTCCTCCCGGTTATAAGTGGATTCCGGCCACCAGAGCAGGTCGCCCGCCCCGAGCCCGAGGCCGCTGCGGTGAACGAGCAGGTCGCGGACGCTGAGCTCGCGGGTGACGTAGGGGTCGGACATCATGAACCACGGCAGATAGTCGACGACGCGCGCGTCCCAGGCGAGCTTCCCTTCTTCGATGAGAAGGCCGAGGGCGGTCGCGGTGAAGACCTTGGTGTTCGAGGCGATGCCGAAGAGCGTCCGGGCGTCGACCGGGGCCGGATCGCCGAGCTTCCTGACGCCGTAGCCTTTGGCCAGGACGACGCGGCCGTCCTTGACGATGGCCAGGGCCAGGCCGGGCACTTCGAAGGCCTGCATGATCCGGGCGACGGTGGCGTCGATTCCGGGCGGGACTCCGGTCGTAGCCCTCTGGGATTGGGCGCCCGACGACGGCGCGGCGCCACGGGCCGGCGGCAGAGCTTGGGAGAGGGCTAGGATGACGAACGCGGCCGTTACGGCGGCGCGGGAAAGGCGGCGGAATGGGGACATGGAAGACCTCCTTCGATGCGGCGTGCGGACATCATATCGCCGTCCCCGAGGGGAGGTCAAGAAGGCCCCGGGCGTGCTGGGACGCAGGGGTTTGACATAGCGGCCCCTCCGGGCTATGATTCGGTTAGGCGGAAAAGGATGTCACCCCGTCTCGGCTGGGAAGGGCTGGCGCCGTGAAACGAAAGCTGATCCTCCCATGTGTGCTCGCTTTAGGAGCGCTTGTTTCGAGGGCCCCGGCCCAGGACAAGTTTCTCTCGCTCATCAACGCCTACGCGACGCTCTCTCCCCATATCGAAAAGGCCAGGACGGCTTTTCGCAAGGACCGCCTCGAAAAATGTGAAGAAGAGGCTCGCTTCTGCCTGGCAAAGCTGCCCGAGCACCATGAGGCCCATTTCCTGATGTCCCAGGTCCTCTACAAGAGAGGCGAATACGGGAACGCGCTCGAGCACCTCCGGTCGGCCGAAGAGGGTTACATCAAGATATCCCGGCTGTTTCTCGTCTTGGAAGGGCAGAAGCGCCAGAAACAGTCGGAGGACATCGATCGCATGAACGGAGAGATCGCGGACCTCGCGGCCGCGGCCGCTGCGGTGAAGGGCCGCGGATCCTGTATGCCCAACAGATACGACAGTGCGCTCCAGGATTCCAAACAAGTTCTAACCAGGGAAGAGGAAGAGCGAAACAGAACGGATCCGGATAAGGACGTCGCGGGGATCCCTGCCCTCTATAGCTATTGGCACGGCAACGTTCTCTTTATGCTCAGGCGGCCGGCGGAGGCCGAGGCCCAATATCGTCAGGCCATCGCAAAAGACCCGGACTTCCGCGAGACTTACAACAATCTGATCAATCTCCTGTTCGTGGCCGGCCGGCGGGACGAGGCCCGTGCGGTCCTCTCCCAGGCCGAAGCGCACAAGGCCAAGATCCATCTGGAGTTGAAGAAGGCCGTCCTGGCCCGGAGGCCGTAGGGACCGGCCGTTCGCCCGGCTTCACTTCGAACGGCCGCCCCGTTCGCGAAACTCGATGAGCTCCACGGGGGCCCCGTCATCGACGATCATGGCCACGCGGACACCCTCGGAGGGCGAGGTGATCTCGCCCGTGAGTTGGAGCGAGGCCAGCGCCGCCTCGAGGTCGTCCACTTCGAAGGCGATGTGAGGCACCGTCCGGACGAGCTCGGAGATTTCGCAGTCCGGGTCGAAGCGCATCCACTCGATACCGAATGGGCTCGTTTCGAATCCCGAGACGTGGATCTTGAGATGGGGCAGATAGATCTCACCCGGGTGGGGCACCGAGGTCGGGATGCCAAGATGATGGTAGCGCCAGCCCCGTTCGGCGATGGCGGATGGCGGTTCGTGGCTCTGCCGTTCCTGTCGCATGACGGGCTCTCCTCTCGTACCCGGATGATAGTCCCGGCGGCGAGACCCGGTCAAGGGTCGATTGTTGACCCTTTCCGGGAAAGCCCTTAAACTGGACATATCTGAACATGCTGGCCTCGGAGCCCGGGGGGCAAACAATGAAGAAGCTGAGCACATCCTTGGCGGGTGCTTTGGGACTCCTGGTCGGCGGCGCGGTCATCGCCTTCACCTACCTCGGGCATCGTCTCGCGGGACTGCCCTACCTTCCTTTCGACATCTTCGACTGGATGGCCCGCACTCTCCCGGGAGGCCTGATCGCCCGCTCGATCGATGCCATGGTCGTTGTCATCCGCGGACTCCGCCTGGGGCCCACGGCCTCCACGGCCAAGCTGGCCGAGCAGGGCATGGCCCTGGCCCAATTCGCCGGGATCTGGTTCGTCTTCGGCATCGTCCTGGCCGCCGCGGGAAAACGCCGGCCGGAACGCCTGCCCCTCTACGGGTCGCTCGGCGGAGCCCTCCTCTTCGTTTCGGGGGCTGGGATCGAATGGGCCCGGGGTTTTCAGGGCTCGCGGCCGCTTCTCGCCGTCCCATGGTTGGCGGTTGTCCTGATCGGCGGCGGGGCCCTGTTGGGTCTGGCGCTCGCCGCAGCCGCCGGGTCGTCCGACGCCTCGCCCGAAGACACGATCGCGAGGCGGCGGTTCCTCCGGCTGGTCGGGACCGGTTCCTTCGTGGTCATGGTGACCGCCGCCGGCGTCAGCGTAGTATCGGGGAAGGACAAGAAGCCAGAGGGCGAGGGCGACCAGGAAGAGCTCGTCCGGGCGGCGGAAACGTCGGGCCCGGCGGCCTCTCCCCCTCCCTCCCGGCTTGAGGCAAGGTTCCCGCCCGTCCCCGGCACCCGGGCCGAGCTGACCAAGAACCGCGATTTCTACAGGATCGACATCAATCTCAAGCCGCCGGAGGTCGACGGGAAAAAGTGGCGGTTGAAATTCGAGGGGCTGGTCGAACGTCCGTTGTCCTTGTCTCTTGACGATATCCAGTCGAAGCCCCGGCAGACGCAGGCCCTGACGCTGTCCTGCATCTCCAACCCCGTCGGCGGGGACCTCATCAGCACGAGCTTCTGGACCGGCACGCCCTTCAAGGGGATCCTGGACGAGGCGGGATTGAAGAAGGGCGTCCGGGAGATCTTCATCGAGTCGGCCGACGGCTTCTACGAGAGCGTCCCCCTGAGCGAGGCGATGGACGCCCGGACCCTGCTCGTCTACGAGATGAACGGGGAGCCGCTGACGGCCGATCACGGCTATCCGCTGCGCATCTTCATCCCCGGCCATTTCGGGATGAAACAGCCCAAGTGGATCCAACGCATGGAGGCCATCGACCGCAAGGGCCACGGCTTCTGGGTCGACCGGAATTGGAGCGATACGGCCTTCGTCAGGACGACCTCGGTCATCGACATCGTGTCGACGGGCAAGACAGAGCTCGGGAGCGGGCGTCGTCCCGGTCGGAGGGATCGCCTACGCCGGGGACAAGGGGATCAGTCTGGTCGAGGTCCAGGCGGATAACGGGCCTTGGGAGAAGGCCGAGCTGCGCGTCCCGGCCCTCAGCCCCTTGACCTGGATCCAGTGGAAGTACGGCTGGAAGGCGACCCCGGGGAAACACATCCTGCGGGTTCGCGCCTATGACGGAGCGGGCGCGCTGCAGATCACCGAGGACAATCCCCCCTCCCCCAGCGGGGCCACGGGGATCCACGAGAGATCGGCCAACGCCGGCAAGTGAGGGCGGGCGGGCGCCCGCTCATCCCCCTCGATCGGCCGGCAGTCAATCGAGGACCAGGACGCGGATCCTGGATCCCTGCGGGCCGCCGCGATAGACCCGCTCGACCGCCTTTTCAAAATCGGACGCCGCGGCCTTAGGGATGTCCACGAACTTCTGGGGGTTCCGGTCCGTGAGCGGGAACCAGGAGCTCTGGATCTGGACCATGATCCGGTGGCCCGCCCGGAACGTGTGATAGACGTCCGGCATGGCGAACTCGATGGTCTCAGCCTGGCCGGGGCTGAAGGGCACGGGCTTGTCCAGGCTTTTACGATACTTGCCCCGGAAGGGCTCGCCGCGGACGAGCTGCTGGTAGCCGGCCATCGGAGCCAGGCCGGGGTTCGGATCGGGATTCGGGTAATCGTTGGGATAGACGTCGATGAGCTTGACGTCGAAATCCGAATCCGTGCCGGACGTGGAGACCCTGAGCGCCGGCCTGACCGGCCCCGCGATCACGACGTCGTGGTCGAGCGGCTCCGTCTCATAGACCAGCACATCCGGGCGGCGCGAGGCGAAGCGCTGGTCCTCGGTCATGTAATCGCCCGGCATGCCATCCCCGATATGCCCGATGACGGGCACGGGTTTGGCCGGATCGCTGATGTATTCGTCGAAAGCCTCTCCCCCGGCCGCCGCCGGCTCGAACGAGAGCTTCCCGCCGGAACAGAGATAGAGCGACTTTTCGCGGGCCTCCCGGGGCGGCCAGGCTTCGAACCGCCGCCATTCGTTCGTGCCCGTCGCGAACAGCCACGCTTTCGGGACGGCGCCCTCCTTCGTTTCCTTCAAGCCGTCGCCCCGGCCTTTCAAGTGATAAAGGAAGAACGGCAATTCGATGCTCTCGCGGTAAAACGTGCCCGTCTTCGAACCGAAGCTCAGGTTGCCGAGCCGGTCGCCGTCCATGCGCGCCCAGCCCCCGTGGGGCCAGGGGCCCATGACGAGGGTGTCCGGAGCGATCGGTCCGTTCTTTTCGAGCGATTGGAACAGCTTCAACGGACCGGCCAGGTCCTCGGCGTCGAACCAGCCGCCGACAAAGAGCACCGCCGGCTTGATGGCCTTCATGTGCGGCACGAGCGAGCGGACCTGCCAGAATTCATCGTAGCTCGCGTGGTCCAGGTTGTAATCCCAGAAGGGATTCCCGTTCTTGAAGTATTTCTCGTTGCTCACGGCGAGCGGTCCCATGCGCAGGAAAAAATCGTAGGCGTCGGGGGTGCCGTAGTCGATGCGGGCAAAGTCCCCGGGAAGCTCGGGGCCGCCCACCCGCGGCCGGAAGAACCTGTAGAAGCCGAAGTTCGCTGACAAGTAGAAGGCGCCGTTGTGGAAGGCGTCGTCGCCGTTCCCCACGTCGCCCATGGGCGCCTGCGGCGAGACGGCCTTGAGCGCCGGGTGGGCGTCGATCAAGGCGAACGCCGCGAAGAAGCCGCCGTAGGAAATGCCCCAGATGCCGGCCTTGCCGTTGTTGTTCGGCAGATTCCGGATGAGCCAGTCGATGGTGTCATATGTGTCCGTGCTCTCGTCCGTGTCCTTGGGGCCGGAGAAGCGGGTTTTGTGAAAAGGGACATCGACGAATTCGCCTTCGGAGAGGTAGCGGCCGCGCACGTCCTGGTAAACGAAGATGAAGCCCTCTTTTTCGAAGAGCTCCGAGGGACCGAGGACGGGTCGATAGTTGTCGATGCCGTAGGGACCGACGGAATAGGGCGTCCGCTGCATCATGATAGGATAGGCCTGGCTCTTGTCTTTCGGGACGTAGACCGTGGTGAAGAGCTTAGCCCCGTCCCGCATCGGGATGCGATAGTCGAACTTGGTGTAGTGCGACCGGGTGTATTCGAGCTGCTTGCGGGCGAGGTCCGGATCGCCGCGGTCCTGAGCGACGGCCGGCGTGCTGGAAAGGACCCCCAGCGTGAGGACAAGGACGACTCCGAATGACAGGCGTGGCATCTTCTTCATATCTTTCCTCCAGATCACTCCACGGAATGGACAATATTACCACTTCTCCTCTGGTTATTGGCACCTCCCTGCGGAAGAGACCGGCTCCGAGGCTTTTTTTAATCTTTTTCCCTGCTTTTCCGTGGGATTTTCCGCGGGTCGTGCGTCATAAGTATAGAACGTCCCGAAAAAGGAGCCGGAGGCCGTGCAAGAGCAACAATGGCTGCAGATCTACCGGGAAACGGTCCATCCTCTCTATGGCTACATGGCCCGGCGCACGGGCGGAGACAGGGCGCTGACGGAGGATATCGTCCAGGAATCCTACCTCAGGGCCCTCGACACCTGGACTCGCAGGGCGGTCCCGGACACTCCGTTGGCCTGGTTGAAACAGGTGGCCCGGAACATCCTGATCGATCATCTGCGGCGAAATAAATGGGACGTCAAGTCCGGGCCGGACGCTCGGCTCGACGCCGATCATCGGACGCCGGCGGACGATTTCGAGTCCCTGGAGATCTTCCGGGCCATCACTTCCCTCGGGCGGAAGAAGGCCAGGATCCTCGAGGCGTTCTATTACGACGGGATGAGCGTCCGGGAGATCGCCGGCGAGATGGGCGTCTCGGAGCGGGCCGTCGAGGGGCTCCTGCGGCGGGCCCGGCAATCCCTCAGATCGCTCTTCCCCGATCCCAGATCCGATGGAGGAAAAGATGCCTAAGAGCTTCGAACCTGACGGCCAGTTCGTAGACAAGCTGGAATGGCAATTATCCTCGGAATTCCGCCGGACGAGCCGGCTGAAGCCCGCGGCGGGCAGGGTCGCGGTTCCCCGCTGGGTCGTCGCGTTCAGCCTGGTCGCCGGGGTCCTGCTGATGGGAGTGGCCGCGATCAAGGCGTCCGACTCCATCAAGGGGGCCTGGCGAAAGAAGATCGAAGATCGCCAGGCTGGAGACGGACATCAAGCTCAAAAGGGCCTTCCTCGAATTCAAGAAGGAGTCGGCCTCCAAGGCCGAGACGCAGGCTTCGCTGGGTTTGATCCGCGAGGATGAATACTTGGCGATGAAGCTCGCGACCGAGAGATCCGCACTCGATCTGGAAAGGTCGCTGCTCGATCTTGATGAGGTGAAGGCCTCCGGAGAGACGCCTCGCAATGAGCTCTATGCTCCGGCGGTGGACGGGCGCGACTTCGTCAGCGAGCGGCTGGTGATCGAGAGGAAGGTCCTCGAGCTGGACCTGGGATTGCGCCGGGCCCGGGACGAGCGACTCAAGCAGAGGGTCGACCTCGGCCTCGCTCCCCATGATTGGCTGGACGGATCCCTGGCGTCAACCGCGGTCCAAGAGGCGGGCATCGGAGATATCGAAAAGCGTCTCGACCTTCGAAAGCGGTTCATCGCCGGCGCTATGACGGCCGAGGAGGTCGAGATCCAGGACCGGATGACCGCCGCCGAGAGTGATCTGCGACAGGCCCAATCGACGGTCGATTCCCTGAAGAAGCGCCTGGAAAGCCTCCAAGCCAAGGAAGCCGTGGGAATGATCTCGAATACAGAAGTTCAACAGGCGCAGTTCGGCCTATCGTACGCCCAGGCCCAATTGAGCCTGGCCCTCCTCGAAAAGGACGTCCTGAGCAAGCTCAAGTAGGCTCGATCAGGGCCAGGCCGTAGGTCATGGTGATCCGGATATCGGATTGGCCCTTGAACCTCTCGATCCTGGCCAATGTCGTCTCGCCCTGGCCTTTCACCCTCTGATAAAGCTGATCGTAGTCGGTGAAGAACTGGACGGTTTCGTACATCCGGGTCTTCTTCACCGCGAAGCGGTCGAGCGAGGCCCAGCTCGCCGCCACCTTCTTCTCTTCGGCCGCGATGAATGACCACGGCGAGCCCGGCCAATGGTCAAAGACGATGACGGCCGAAGCCATCCCCCAGGCGCGTTCGACCGCGGCCCCGGGATCCGCCATCTCGTGGAGGCAGAACTCAAAGAGGACGACGTCGGCCCGCAGGTTTACCTCGAAGAAATCCCCCAAGACCGGTAAGAACTTGTCCTCGAGCCCAGCGGTCTTCAGATTTTCCCGCAGCTTCTCTAGGGCTTGAGCGTCGCTGTCCAGGGCCAGGACCTTGCCCGCCGCCCGCCCGTACTCGACGAGCTGCCCTCCGCCGGCCCCGACGGAGAGGACCGTCTTCTCCTTAAGATCGTAGAACGCCAGCAGGTCGGCGACCATCTTCTTATAATCGGCGGCCATGAGCGTCTTCCCTGAACCAATGTATCATCCCTGAAGCGGGATCTTCAAGCATCCGGGCCTGCTTCGCGGGGATTCCCTTGTTGTTGACATCGGTCGGCGGCCCGCAATATCCTTGATGTCGATCGTGACGTTTCGATCCCGTCCTCTCGACCATATGAAAGGGGAACAACCCATGCCTCGGACGACAAAGAAAACCACCCTATTCCTGCTTGTGGCCGCGGCCTCCGCCGGGCTGGCCCTAGGAACCGTCTTCGCGCAGACATCGGACGATGCCATCGCCCGCGGCTTCCAGAACCCGCCCGACAGCGCCAAGCCGCGCGTTTGGTGGCATTGGATGAGCGGCAACATCACCAAGGAAGGGATCAAAGCGGACCTCGAATGGATGAAGCGGGCCGGCATCGCCGGCTTCCAAAACTTCGACGCCGGACTCGAAACGCCCCAGATCGTCAAGAAGCGCCTCGTCTACATGACCCCGGAGTGGAAGGACGCCTTCAAGTTCACCGCGACGCTGGCCGATCGGCTGGGCCTGGAGATGGCCATCGCCGGCTCGCCCGGATGGAGCGAGAGCGGCGGCCCGTGGGTCACCCCGGCCCAGGCGATGAAGAAATACGTCTGGAGCGAGACGCGCGTCGAGGGCGGCCGTCCCTTCAGCGGAGTGCTCCCCAAGCCGCCTTCCACGACCGGCCCTTACCAGAACATGGGCACCGGGCGCGAGAAGGAGCCGGTGTTCTACGCCGACAGCGCGGTCGTCGCGTATCGCCTCCCGGACAGCGACCGCACGCTCGCCGAGCTCGGGGCGAAGGTGACCTCGAGCGGCGGGGCTTTCGATCTTAGCATCCTCACCGACGGCGACGTGGCCAAAGGGGAGCTTCTGCCGGCCGCTCCGGCCGGCGAAAAGGCCTGGATCCGGCTCGAATTCCCCCGTCCTCAGACGATCCGCGGCCTTACCCTGATGACCGTCAGGGCCGACCGCAGAGGCAATTTCGGGGACCCGGAGTTGGAGACGAGCGACGACGGCCGGGACTTCCGTTCCGTCTTGAAGCTCCCGACCGACGCCGGCACGATCGCGTTCACTCCCGTCACCGCGAAGTTCTTCCGCATGAGCGTCCCGACCTTGGCGCCGCAGCCCGGGTCTCCGCAGGGCCGCCAGCCCGAGCCCGGCTCCCCCGCCGGGATCCGTATCGCCGAACTCGTCCTCCATACAGCCTCGCCCGTCAATCGCTTCCAGGATAAGGCCGCGTTCGATTCCACCACCGACCTCTACGCCCTGGCCACGCCGGACGTCCCGGACAGCGACGCCGTGCGCCCGGCCGACGTCGTCGACCTCACCTCCAAGATGCGCCCCGACGGCAAGCTCGACTGGACCCCGCCCGCCGGCCGGTGGACTATTCTGCGCTTCGGCTATTCCCTCACCGGCGCACGCAACTCCCCGGCCTCGCCGGAGGCCACCGGGCTCGAGGTCGACAAGCTCGACCGGGCCCACGTCAAGGCCTACTTCGACAACTACCTCGATCAATACAAGAACGCCACCGGCGGCCTCATGGGCCAGCGCGGCCTCCAGTACGTGATCACCGACAGCTGGGAAGCCGGGGTCGCCAACTGGACCGACCGGATGTTCGCCGAGTTCGCCAAGCGCCGCGGCTACGACATGCATCCCTGGCTGCCGGTCCTCGCCGGCCGGATCGTCGAGAGCGCCGAAGCGAGCGACCGCTTCCTCTGGGATTTCCGCAAGACCCTCGGCGACCTCGTCGACCGAGAATCACTACGACCAGCTCACCGACATCCTGCACGCGCGCGGCATGGGCCGCTATACCGAGTCGCATGAGGGCGGCCGTGCCTTCATCGGCGACGGCATGGAGGTGAAGCGCCGGGCCGACATCCCCATGAGCGCCACCTGGCTCGAGCGGCCCGGACAAGGCCAGCCGCCAGTATGACGCCGACGTTCATGAATCCGCCTCCGTGGCCCACATCTACGGCCAAAACCTGGTGGCGGCCGAGTCCCTGACCGTCTATCGCAACGCCTGGGCCTATTCGCCCGAGACCCTGAAGTCCACCGCCGACCGGATGATGGCCAACGGGTTGAACCGGTTCATCATCCACACCTCGGTCCACCAGCCCGTCGACGACAAGATCCCCGGCCTGGGGCTCGGCCCCTTCGGCCAGTGGTTCACGCGTCACGAGACCTGGGCGGAGATGGCCAGGCCCTGGACGACCTACCTCTCCCGCAGCTCGTTCATGCTCCAGCAGGGGAAGTTCGTGGCCGACATCGCCTATTTCTACGGCGAGGATTCCAACGTCACGGCTCTGTTCGGCGCGAAGATGCCCGACATCCCGGCCGGTTACAGGCTCGACTTTGTCAACGCCGATGCCCTGATCAACCGCCTATCGGTGAAGGACGGACGGATCGTGACGGCCACGGGCATGAGCTATAGCCTGCTGGCGCTCGATCCCAACAGCCGGCACATGTCGCTCGCCGTCCTGCGGAAGATCCGCGACCTGGTGCGCGACGGCGCCGCCGTTGTCGGCCCCAAACCGATCGACAGCCCCAGCCTGGCCGACGATCAGGCCGAATTCCGCTCCATCGCCGACGAGCTCTGGGGTCCCGGCAGCGGAAAAGGCAAGGTCCTCGGCGACCAAACCGTCGCTCAGGCCCTGGCCTCGATCGGGGTGTCGCCCGACATCGAATTCACCAAGCCGCGCGAGGACACCGCCCTCATGTTCGTCCACCGCGCCCTCCCCGACGGCGATCTCTATTGGGTCGTCAACGGCAACACCCGCCCGGAAACGCTCGAGGTGAGCTTCCGGGTCACGGGCAAGGAACCCGAGCTTTGGCACGCCGAGACCGGCCTCGTCGAGCCGGCCTCCTATCTCATCGCCAACGGGCGCACGATCGTGCCGCTGCGTCTCACGCCCGATGACGCGGTGTTCGTGGTCTTTCGAAAAGCGTCGACGGCCCCGGCCCGCGCGCTTGCCCGATCCGGTCGAAACGGACCTGACGACGATCGCCGGCCCCTGGGATGTCGCGTTCCAGGCCGGTCGCGGCGCGCCGGACAAGGCCGTCTTCGAAACCCTGAGCTCCTGGAGCATGAACCCCGATCAAGGGATCAAGTATTTTTCAGGCGTCGGCAGCTTACACGCAAGACCGTCGAGGCCCCGGCGGAATGGTTCAAGCCGGGCGCCAAGCTCTGGCTCGACCTGGGCGATGTCAAGAACCTCGCCGAGGTCTCGATCAACGGCCAGGCGCTGGGGACCCTTTGGAAGACGCCTTTCCGCATGGACGTGACCTCCGCGCTCAAGCCCGGCGCCAACACCTTGGAGATCAAGGTGGCCAACCTTTGGGTCAACCGCCTGATCGGCGACAAGCAGCCCGGGGTCGCGAAGACGTACACCTACACGGCGGTCGAATTCTACAAGGCCGATTCGCCGCTTCTGCCTTCGGGGCTTCTCGGCCCGGTGAAGATCGTCAAGGTGGAATAGCCGGTTTCACGCATCCGCGATCTGTGGTGCCTTTTCTTCATCGTCGGCCCCGAGAAGAACCTTCTCGGGGCCGACGTGACAGGTTCGATAAAAACTCCGCTTACCTCTAACCTTATTCCTGATTGATCTATTTCTTTTTGGCCGGAGGCTTCGGCTTCTCATTCCTGTTCTTGGCCGGCTGCTGGGCGGCCTTCTTGACTTGCTCGGTATCCTTTTTGTGCCGTTCGGTCAGCTGTTGCGTCTCGGCCTGATGCTGTTTCTGCAACTCGACCGTCTTGGCCTGATAGTCCTTCTGGATCTTTGCTCTGGCCGCCGAATCGCGGACTTGCGCTTGTTCCGCGACCCGTTTGTTCTGCATGTCCTTCAGGTCTTGGGCCTGGGTTTTCTGGAGCAGAGCCGTTTCCTCGGCTTGCCGCTTCTGGACGGCCGAGACCTGCTCTCTGCACCGGCTGCTGTTGACGCGGCTCGAAGACCCTGGCCGGAGCCAATTCTTGCCGGGCCTGGTCCCTGTTCAGATAGGCCTTTGGTCTTGCGGCCTCATTCTGCCGGATGGCCGGCCGGAAGATCTGGACCTCCTGGCCCACGACCCTCGTGCGTCCCGGCTGCGGGGCATTCTGCACCCCGTATCGGGTGACGTTCCGCCCGGTCATTCGACGGACCTGGTCAACCCCTATCCCTTCGTTGATGATCCTGTTGTTTTGCACGTAGATATTGTTGTGGATGGTCGTATAGTTGACGATGGTCCTGTTGCGCTCATAGGGAAGGACGTAACGATTGATGTCCCGGTCCTGAAAGTGCGAACCCTGGATGAAGATCCAGAAATTGAAGGGGATGTCGAACGCTTGCGAATTGAAGTTGATTCCCACTCCGAATCGGACGCCGGGTGGAAGAGGCGCCCAGCCCATGTATTGATCGTTCGACCTCCAGGTCACCCAAGCGGGGCCCCAGTCCATGCCCGGGACCCAAAACCAGCCGATGTCGTTGTCCATGCCCCAGCGGCCATAGTGGAAGGGAATATCCCCCCATTCCTCGTTCGAGATCCAGGTCCAGCCATAATCGGTCCAGACCCAATGTCCTTCGCTATAGGGCCGCCAGTTGTAGCCCATATGCCTGGGGACCCAAACGTAGCCGTAGGGGTTATAGTCGATCCAGCTCCCGTAAGGGGAAAGACGATCATAAAAGTAGGACATATCTTCATTTTGACCGTACCCCTGAGGCCCGCTGGAATACTGTTGATCACCTGGGTACATGGTGCTTCCCGCGCCGGGCGGATAGCCGACTCCGGGCGAAGAACCGTATCCGGCGCAACTCGCCGTAATCACAAGAACCAACGGGAATAATCCAGAGGAATCTTTTCATGTCAGTTCTCCTTTTATTGAAATCCATGCAAGCATCGTGCCAATCCATATTTCCATTTGTTTCCTATTATTGTGACGGTCGCCGGGGAATTGGCCGAATCATCCGGTGAGCAACCTGACCAAGGGGCCTTTATCAGAAGCCCCTGGTCGGGAAGAAAGACCCTGGCATGAAAACTGCAATTGCAGTCATGGCTTCTCTTGTGGCCCAGTCCATTTCTAAAAAAAGCTGGGCCCAGACCGGCGAGAGGCCAAGGAAAAATGGAGAGACGATGAAAGAATTTAAGAAGGAAAAAACATTGAGAAAATTCGTGATAAGCTTCGCCGCGACATGCCTGGTCTTCCTGGGCCTCCATTTCGCCCCTGGCGTGGCCAGCGCCAAACGGACAGCTACCGGAGATAGGAAGCTCGATTCCCTGCAGGGGAAGATCAACGAGGAGGCCAAGGCCGATCCGGACGGAATTATCCACCAGCTCAGCCTGAAAAAGGGGAGGGGCGAGAATAAATGGCCGCGTGGACAGCGAAAAGTCAAAGAATTGAACAAGGAGGTCATATGGATATCCTATGGACGATCGTCGTCGGTTTTGTGGTCGGGGCCATCGCCAAACTGCTCACGCCGGGAAGGGATCCGGGCGGCTTCATCATCACGATTCTCCTCGGCATTGGCGGGTCCTTTGCGGCGACCTACATCGGGCAACGCCTCGGCTGGTATCGTCCGGGTCAGCCGGCCGGGTTCATCGGGGCGATTCTTGGCGCCATCCTGATCCTCATCATCTATCGTTTGATCCGGAGGAGATAGCCGCTTCCAGGAACTTTTCGAGTATAGGGCGGAGGGGCCTGTCCACAAAAACAGGACAAGTACCGTTTTATGGGGCAATCCGTGAGGCGGGAAAGCGGCTTCGCCGGTCATTCGGGAGCTCTGAATCGGTCATTGCCTGAAATTCGGTCTTTTCCCAATTAAGGAAGCCCATTTCCCGCATCCGAGGAGGCGGGAAGTTTTTGGCATGAAATCGGCTTAAGCGAGGGTAGCCTCTCCCGAGTCCATCGTGCCTTCAAATGGGGCCGGGCACGGGACGGCAAGAAGCAGGAGAAAAAAGGAGGTCGAGATGTTAGAAACCATTGTGATCGTCCTGGTCGTTCTGTGGGCCCTGGGCTTTTTCGCCTTTCATGTTGGAGGCGGCCTGATCCACGCGCTCATCGTCATCGCCTTGATCATTCTGATCATACGACTGTTGCGGGGCCGGAGAGTCCTTTAGCTGGGAGTCCGCCGAAATGATCGGACCAAAGGGTCGGGCCGCAAGACGGATATACGGAATGCTCGCAGGTTTGGGGTTGATGACTTCCGGACTTTTTTCCGCTCAAGTCTTCAAGTACCAAAAGAGCAGGCCTGAAAAGGGGCATCTGATCCAGACCGTCCCCTTCGAAAAGTGGTTGAAAATAAATTATTGCGGCCCGGCTTGTTTGGCCATGGTCCTCAACTCCTGGGATGATACGCGACCCTTCAGCCAGCGAAAGATCGCCGATGAGATCTATGACTCCGGAAGCCAGGCGACCTATAACTCCGAGCTCGTCTTGTATCCGCGGACTAAAGGATTCGAAAGCTACTCATTCCAGGGAACCCTGCAGACCTTGAAAGACCTGGTCGGGAAAGATATCCCGGTCATCGTCTTGACGAAGACCATCAAACAGCTCGCCAAAGGACATTACCGGGTGGTCATCGGGTTCGATGATGACAAGGGCCAGATCATCTTTCACGACCCCTTTTTCGGGGGCCGGAGGGCCATGAAGGTCAAGACTTTCATGAAGGTCTGGGAGCTTGGAAAGGGACGGAACCAATCCAGGTGGATGATGGCCGTTGTCCCCGGTCAAAGCCCGTTCCCTTTTCCCGCCCTTCAAAACGACCCGCTGACCTCCATCAACCTGGCCACGGCGTATTACCGGAGGTCGGATTTCACGAGATCGAGAGAGATGTGGGAAAAAGTCAAAGAATCCCTCAACGAGGATCCCTATCCCCTGTACAGCCTGGGCATGGTCAGCTTGAGGCAAGGCCAATTCGACGAGGCGGAGGCCTATGCTCTTGAAGCCCTCGGCGTGGACGCGAAAAGCGCTTACGCCCACGATGTCCTTGGCCTGGCTTACGCCAACCAAGGGAAGATGCTCCCGGCTCTCCAGTCCCTCGGTCAGGCTCGTCGGCTGGCCCCCAAGGAGGGGTTCATCCGCGCGCATTATCTGCAAGTCAGGGCCCTCTATATCGAAAGGGCCCGCCTTGAATACATTCAAAATAAGGAGAAGTCTAATGAAAAGACGGGTTAAGATCGGAAGTGTCCTGTTGATGATCATGTTGCTGTCCGGCTTCGCCGCCGCGGCCATTCAGAAACCGGCGGCTCAGCAGGCGGGGACAACGGCTCAGCTTGTCATCGGCGCTCAGGACGTGATCACAGCGTCCGATGCCGGGGGCGGCGCGATCTCTTCGAGAGATCTCATCGTCATCATCACCATCTGCGTTGTGATCCTCGTGGTCGTATTGGTCCTCTAATAGGGGCCCGACGGGACATCATTCTTTCGGCTGATCTGAAGCGGGCGTCCTCTCCTGGGAGAGGACGCCCTTTCTTAATGCTCGAGGGAGGCGTCAATCCATGAAGCTTGCAGGTATCGTTTTGATCGTTCTTGGGGCTTTGGCTCTGGCCTATCAGGGCATCCGCTATACAACTCGGGAGAAACTGATCGACATCGGGCCTCTCAAGGTCACGGCTTCGGAGAGGAAGACCATACCGCTGCCTCCAGTCGTGGGCGGCCTGGCGCTGGTCGCGGGCATCGCGTTGGTACTTGCCGACCGAAAAAAGAAATAAGGATCTCGCTCCTCAAGCCCGATCCCCGGCACCGGAAATTCCCGGCTCCCATCCCTGTCCCTTAAGCGCGGGGCACCCCCCCTCGCCGGCCGGGCTTGACAATCGATATCGTCGCCCCTAGAATCCTCTCGTCCTTGCCCCCGCAGGAAATGCTATGGCCGACGTTCTGATCATTGATGATGATAAGCTCATTTGCGACTGGATCGCGAATGTCGTCGCCCAATTAGGGCATCGCCCCTTCTCGGTGAGAAGTCTCCAGGAGGGGCTCAGGAAACTCCGGTCCGAGTTCTTTGATATCGTTTTCGTCGACGTCCAATTGCCCGACGGAAGCGGCTTGGACAGCCTGCCGAAGATGAAAAGCACTCCATCTTTCCCGGAGATCATCGTGATCACCGGACTGGGCCATCCCGACGAAGCCGAACTCGCCATCAAGAGCGGCGCCTGGGATTATCTGGAAAAACCGGCTTCGTTCGATGCCATCAAACTTCCTCTTCTCCGGGCACTCGAATATCGATCGGAACGAAGACCGGGGAACACGGCGACCGCTCTGAAAAGGGATGGCATCATCGGAGATTCGCCGGAGATCATGATTTGTCTGGAACTCGTGGCCCAGGCCGCAAGCAGCGACGCCAATGTCCTTATCACCGGCGAGACCGGCACCGGAAAAGAGCTTTTGGCCAAGGTGGTCCATGCGAACAGCCGCAGGGCTCCTAGGAACTTTGTGGTCGTCGACTGCACGGCGCTCCCCGAGACACTCGTCGAAAGCGTTCTGTTCGGGCACGTGCGTGGGGCTTATACCGGGGCTGAAACGAGTGAGGAGGGGTTGATCAAGCAGGCCGACGGGGGGACTCTTTTTTTGGATGAGATCGGGGAGCTGCCGTTATCGATCCAAAAAAGATTCCTCCGGGTCATTCAAGAGCACACCTTCCGCCCCGTCGGAGGACGCCGGGAAATCGCGAGCGATTTTCGTCTTATTGCGGCGACGAACAGAAGTCTGGAAACCATGGTCCGGGAGGGACGATTCCGGGAAGATCTCCTGTTCCGCCTCCGGACGATCGTGATCGACTCGCCCCCGCTGAGAGAGATTCCCGGAGACATCAAGAAATTGACACTTTTCTATATGAACGACTTGTGCGAGCGGTTCGGGATCGTCGCCAAGCGAGCTTCTCCTGAATTCTGGGAGATCATGGATTCCTATCCCTGGCCAGGCAACGTGCGGGAACTGATCCAGGCTTTGGAGAAGGCGCTGATTTCGGCAAAAGAAGAACCCATGTTGTTCCCCAAGCACCTTCCGACATATATTCGAATTCATGTGGCCCGAGGCGCTTTCCCTTCGAAATTTTCGAGTCCGGCCGGACTCGAGAAACGCCCGGGCATTCCCAAAGTGCCGCCCAAATTGAAAGAGATCCGGGAAGCGGCGGTCGCCGAAGCCGAGCGAAGATTTCTCAAGGATCTGATCTCTTATGCGGGCGGAGACAAGAACGAAGCGTGCCGGATCTCCGGCTTGTCTCGTTCAAGATTCTATACTCTCCTCAGAAAGCACCGTCCAGCAGATATGCACTAGTCGGCCTGACGCCGGTCCTGGTCTCTTAAAGAACCGAGCAGAAGTGCTCATTTATTGGAATGAGTGCTATTAAAAAGAACAACGGGCCTTAGATTCCGGGTGAAATTGGCCCCTCCAATTCCCCCTCACCATAATCAACGGACGGTCGGGTTATTGGACTTGGCATGTTTCTTGATTAAGGTTCACTAGCCCTATAAAGGAATTCTATGCAACTCCTGTTTTATTCGAATGGGAATGATCAAAATGCCAAGAGGCTTGAGGCGGCCGTCCATAAAGTGATCCCGAAGGGTCGAATAGAGCCCTTTAAAAGCCTGATTGAACTCAGGGAGAGACTCCGGACGCCCGTAGAACCGGATTCTATCGCCGTTCTCTCGGCTTCGGACCGGGAAGAGCTTGAGCGGATGCAGCAGATCCGCGGGCTGCTCCCGGAGATCTACGTCGTCCTCGTTCTTCCGGATCTCAAGAAGAGCACAATCCGACTCGCTCATCTCCTGTTGCCTCGATTCTTGAGCCAAAAAGACAGTGATTTCACGGATCTCAGGGTCGTCCTCAAGAGAATGTACGTCAATTCTCAAGAGCGCCATCGTCTGGGGTTATTGTCGGACCGGAGGATGGACCTGCATGACGCCCTTCCTGGCCATACAGGCCTCAAGCTCGTCGCGAAATAGGCTTTCTTTAGCCTTGCGCGACAGCGCCCCGCGACCGTGGAGGTCGTGCCCGCCAGGACTCATGCGCGTGCGATGATCGTCCTGCCCGGGGCCGCTCCCCAGGGAGAAGGTCAAGGATAGGTTGGCACAAAGCTTGCAAATTCTTTATCCCTGAAAAATGCCCTTTGGGGGGAACTCATGACAAAACGCAAGAGAAAAGTGCTCTTGATCACCGGAGGGGGCCTGGTTGTCCTCGTCATCCTCGTCCTTCTGTTCGGCGCCAAAGGTCTTAAATCCCGGGTCGTGGCGACTGCGTCCAAGGCCCTGGGAATGGATGTCCAGGTCCGAGGCCGGGTGGGCGTATCTTTGTTCCCGGCTCTCGGCGCTTCCATCGCGGACATCGTGGTCGCGAACGGTGGCGTTAACGTGGCGACCGTGGCCAAGGCGAAAGTCGGACTGAGGCTCCTGCCGCTCATCACGGGCAGAATCAGGATCAGCCGGATAGAACTGGTCAAACCTGCCATTTCCATAGTCCGGCAGAAAAACGGAAAGCTCAATATCGAAAAGCAGGGAGGCAAGCCGTCAGGACCCCCTCAGCCCCCAAACACGCTGGTCATCTCCCAGGGAAGCCTGATATTTGCCGACCTCAAGTCCGGCGGGGGGATTGCGCTGGAGGGTGTCGATATCGCGGCCGGAAACATCTCAACCGGGGGGACGCCGGGCGGGGGCCCGATGAAGACTCTGTCATTCACGGGTGATGTCCGGTGCCGCACGATCAAGGCCGGGGGCGTCGCGATAGCCGACCTCGTCTTGAAAGTTGAGGGCAAGAAGGGCGTCATCGATGTCAGCAAGGCCCACATGACCGTTTTCGGCGGGCCGGGGAACGCCACCCTCCACGCGGACTTCACGGGGGACAAGCCTCGATACAAGATGCTCTTTGCCGTGAAGCAGCTCAAGGTCGAGCAACTGCTTCAAGAATCCTCGAACTCGAAGAATATGGCAGGGCTGGCCGACCTCTCCGCGGAATTGACCGCGAGCGGGAAGACAATTGTTGAAGCGAAACGATCCCTCCGCGGCCAGGCCTCCCTGAACGGCGAGAATATCGCGCTCAACGGCATGGATATCGATGACCTGATATCGTCGCTCATCCGGAGCCGGAGGTTCAGCCTCGTCGATGTCGGGGCGTTCTTCCTCGCGGGCCCCTTGGGGCCGGCTCTCACCAGAGGCTACCGTTTCGCGGACCTTTTCCAGGATTCCCAGGGAGGAAAAGGAGTCATCGCCAAGCTTGTCTCGGTCTGGAAGGTCGAGAACGGCGTCGCGGAGGCGGTCGATGTCGCCATGGCCACGAAAAAGCGCCGGATCGCCATGAAGGGCGGGCTGAATTTCAACGACGACCGCTTTGAAGACGTCGTCGTGGCGGTCGTCGATCAGAACGGCTGCGCGCTCCTCACGCAAAAAGTCCGCGGACCGTTCGGCCGTCCGGAGATGGGCAACGTCAACGTCTTGAAGTCGCTCACCAGCCCTGTGACAAGCTTGTTGAGGAGCGTGGGGAAACTGTTCAGCAACAAGCCCTGCGAGGTGTTTTATGCAGGTTCCGTCGCGGCGCCGGAGGATGGCAAGCGGCCTTAATTCGCTGGCCCGCTAGGGTCTCCCAGACGGTCCTCTTTCCTGAATCAGACGCCCTCGCTCGTCTCGAAGAAGTAGGCCCCGAGGAAGAGCATGACCAGGGCGAAGCCGGTCATGACGAGGAGATCGACGAGGACGGGGAGCGACGACGTTCCGGTCAGGACCCCCCTGAGCCCGTCGATGCCGTAGGTCAGCGGATCGGCGTAGGACAGGGCCCGGATGACCCAGGGAAAATTCTCGAGGGGCGTCAGCGCGCCCGAGAGAAAGAAGAAGGGGAAGATAATGAAGTTCATGACGATGCCGAAGCCCTGCATGTCCTTCATCCGCGACGCGAAGACGAGGCCCAGGCCGATGAAGGTGAAGGCGATGAGCACCATGAAGACGAGGCCGAAGGCGAGCGCGGCGGGCCCGCGGAAGCGGAAGCCCATGATGAGCGACGCGCCGAAAATGAGGAGCCCCTGGAGCATGGACGTCGTCGTGCCTCCGGCGATGCGGCCGAGGACGAGCGAGACCCGGCTGACCGGGGCGACCATGATCTCCTTGAGGAAGCCGAACTCCTTGTCCCAGAGGACGGACATGCCCTGCATGGACGACGAGAAGAGCAGCGTCATGCCGATGATGCCGGGAGCCAGGTAGCCGATGTACCCGGCCCCGCCGCTCATCCCGGGGACGGGCATGCGCCGGAAGCCGAGCCCGAGGAAGGCCAGGAAGAAGACGGGCATGGCCAGGGAGCCGAAGATCCGGGACTTGGCCCGGACAAAGCGGATCATCTCCCGCCGCCACAGGACGTAGACCGCGGTCCAGTGGATCTTCATCGCGATCTCCCCATGTGCCCCATCATGAGGGCCCGGTTGCGATCGCTCTGGTTGGCCTCCTGCTCGCGGATGGTGCGGCCGGTGAAGTGGAGGAAGACGTCCTCGAGGCTGGGCTTGTGCAAATTGACGCAGCTGACCGTGACGCCATGCTGCTGGGCCATCACGACGAGCTCGGCGATGCGCCTCTCCCCTCTCTCCATGGTCAGGGACAGGACGTCCTCGCGGAGCTTGGACCGCTTGATCCAATCCAGCTGGCCGAGACCCTCGAGGAAGGCCGCCGCGTCTCCTTCGAGCTCGAGCGAGACGATGTCGCCTCCCAGAAGGTCCTTGAGCCGGGCCGGCGTGTCGAGCGCCGCGAACGTGCCGTGGTCCATGATGGCCACGCGGTCGCAGAGGAAGTCGGCCTCCTCCATATAGTGCGTCGTCAGGATGATCGTCACGCCGGCCTCTTTGTTGAGCTTTCGGACATATTCCCAGATGTGCCGGCGCGTCTGCGTGTCGAGGCCCAGGGTCGGCTCGTCGAGGAAGAGGACCTTGGGCCGGTGGGTCAGGCCTCGGGCGATCTCCAGCCGCCTCTTCATGCCGCCGGAATACTTGTCGACGACCGTCGCGGCCTTGTCGGTGAGCTCGACGAGGGCCAGGACCTCGTCGATGCGGCGCTGGCGCTCGGCCTTGCCGATGCCGTACATCATCGTATGGAACTCCAGGTTCTCGCGTCCGGTCAGGCGGCCGTCGAGGGCCGGCTCCTGGAAGACGATGCCGATGCTCTGGCGCACGGCGTCACGGTCGCGGGCGACGTCGAAGCCGGCCACGGTGGCGCTTCCCGCGGTCGGCCTGAGGAGGGTCGCGAGCATGTTGATCGTCGTCGTCTTGCCCGCACCGTTCGGGCCGAGCAGGCCGAAGAGCTCCCCTTCTTCGACGGCGAACGAGATGCGGTCGACGGCCGTGAAGCCGTCGAACGTCCTCACCAGGCTTTCCACGCGGATGGCGTCCAAAACATCATCTCCAGGAGGGCCATGATACCACTTTTCCGGATCCCGCGAGCCCCGGGGCCGGGAATGTTGACAACCTTTTCCCCCTTGGGCTACATTCGCTCCATCGCCTCTCAGGAGGGCCCCAAATGAATCAAGACCGCGCGCCCGCCGGCATGACCGTAGCCGCTTCGATCCGCGCCATTGCGTTGGCCTTCCTGGCCTTTTTGACCGTCGCGGGAGTCTCCGCCTGCAGGCGGCCTTCAGCGCCCGCCGAGACCAGGACGCCCGTCCTGGCCGCGTGGGAAGGCCTCAAGTTCGGGATGTTCATCCACTACGGCATGTCCACGTTCACGGGCCAGGAGTTCGGCGAAGTCTCGGCCCGGGCGGATTTCTATGCGCCGACCGCGCTCGACGTCGACCAATGGGTCCGCGTCGCCGCCGAAGGGGGCATGACGTACGCGATCCTGACGACCAAGCACTGCTACGGCCACGCCCTTTGGGACAGCAAGCTCACGGACTATGACGTCGCCTCGGGTCCGGTGAAGACCGACGTCGTCCGCGCTTTCGTCGATGCCTGCCGCGCTCGGGGCATCAAGCCCGGCTTCTATTACCTGCTTGGCTGGGACAAGGTCAACCAGTGGGCGCGGACGCCGAAGGACTATGAGGCCTTCTGCCAGGGCCAGATCGAAGAGCTCCTGACCGGCTACGGCCCGATCACTGAGCTTTGGCTCGACATTCCCTGGGACATGGGACCGGGCACGGACGAGGTCCTGGCCCGGCTCTATGCCAAGATCAAGTCCCTCCAGCCGGACTGTCTGGTGCTTCTCAACCAGGGCTTCGTCGACGGAAGCTCCGTCCGGGAGATGCCGCCGACCTACGCCCACCGCGAGTTCGACCGGCCGCCGGTCCTTCTCTGGCCCAAAGACCTGGTCAACGGAGAGGTCATCCCTCCTCCCGCGGGCGGCCACAACCCCCTTATCCCGGTCGGGGGACGAACTTATTATCTGCCGATGGAGACCTGCGATACCCTGGCCCACCACTGGTTCTGGGAAGCGGGCGATGCGCTCAAGTCCGTCCGGACGCTTGTCCGGACGTATCACGCGACCGTGGACAAGGGCGCCAATCTCCTCCTCGACCTGGCTCCCGACAAGACCGGCCGCATCCCTGAGGCCACGGCCGCCCGTCTGATGGAAATGAAAGCCGCCCTGGCCGATCCGTCGCTCGTCAAGCCCTCTCTGACCTTCGGCGCCAAGGCCGCGGCGTCCGGCATTTATAAAGATGATCCGGAATACGCCCCGACCAAAGCCCTGGACGACGATTCGACAACGCGCTGGGCGACCGGCGAGGGGACCGATGAATGCTGGCTCGAGATCGACCTCGGGGCCGAGCGCGAATTCGACGGGGCGTTCCTGAGCGAAGGTTGGGGCCGGGTCCGCGAGTACGCGCTGGAGGTCAAGGACAGCGCCGGCCGCTGGAAACCCATTGCGGGGGGGACGACCATCGACGTCGCGGGAGCGACCCTCGCCTTTGCCCGGACGACCGGGCGCTATGTCCGCCTCCATGTCCTCAAGGCCGAGGGCGCCCCGACGTTCTGGGACTTCGAGCTTTACGGGACGGGAAAAGAGCCCCGCCCATGATCGGTAGACAGCCATGAAAAAAGGTCTCAAGCTCTTCGTTGCCGTGCTCATCTGCGAATGCGCGGGGGTCATCGGATCTCTCTTTACGGCCCCGGGCATCCCGGGCTGGTATGCCGGGCTGACCAAGCCGGCGTTCAATCCGCCGAGCTGGGTCTTCGCCCCGGTCTGGACAACCCTTTATGCCTTGATGGGGCTCGCGGCCTGGCTCGTCTATGACAAAGGGGTCCGAAGGGCCGATGTCAAGAGAGCGCTGTTCGTCTTCGTCGCCCAGCTCATCCTGAACGTCTTGTGGTCGATCATGTTCTTCGGCGCCCATCAGATCCTGGGGGCCTTCGTCATCATCGTCGCCCTGTGGATCCTGATCCTGGGAACGATCCTGCGCTTCCATAAGATCTCGAGGCCCGCGGCATATCTCCTGATCCCCTACCTCCTGTGGGTCGGCTTCGCGACGGTCCTCAACGCCTCGCTCTACGCGCTCAACCGCTGATGACCCGGAAAACCCGTCAAGTTCGCCTGAGCGTATGGTTCGTCGTCTTCCTCTTCGCGGCGCGGCCACTTTCCGGCGCGGATCCCAAGGCCGACCTGGCCATCCGCAATTCCCGCGTCTGGACCGGCGACCCGAAGCAGCCGTGGGCCCAGGCCGTGGCCGTGGCGGGCGACCGCATCGCCGCCGTTGGCACGGACGAAGAGATCGGGATCTGGGTCGGGCCTGCGACAGTGGTCATCGACGGCCATGGTGCCTCCCTCTTGCCGGGTCTCATCGACGCCCATTTCCATCTCCTCGACCTCAGCACGACCGCAGGCGAGGTGCCCCTGAACATGCGTTTCGCGGCCGGCCGCGATGAGCTCGTCGAGATCC
Organism: Candidatus Aminicenantota bacterium; assembly: GCA_963743205.1. Classification (GTDB taxonomy): domain Bacteria; phylum Acidobacteriota; class Aminicenantia; order Aminicenantales; family Saccharicenantaceae; genus RBG-16-66-30. The sequence continues at coordinate 97,427 of CAVUOW010000003.1, read as the reverse complement.
TGGCTGGGCATGCCCGAAACGTCCCTGAAGGCGCCTGGATCTTCGGAGAAGGCTGGGACGAGCGGAAGTGGGGCGGGGCGCTGCCGTCCAAGGAGTGGATCGATCGGGCGACGCCGCATCATCCGGTCTGGCTGCTGAACGCGCATGGTGATTCGGGGTTGGCCAACTCCGCGGCGCTTCGCGAGGCCGGGATCGGGCGGGACACCAGCGAATCGCCCCCTGAGGGGATCGTCCGCGACCGGAGCGGAGAGCCGACCGGCCTGATCCGGGGCGGCTCCATGTGGCTGATGGACCGGGTCCTGGCCGAGAAGGCCATCGGGGCCGCGGGGCGGCAGGCCGAGGAGACGATGGACCGTCTGGCCGCGCTCGGCGTGACTTCGGTCCAGCACACGGGCAACTGGCAGGAGCTGCTCGTCCTTCAGCGGCTGCGCCAAACAGGGAAATTGAAGACACGGATCTATGCCGGAGTTCCCCTGCCGGCCTGGGTCCGGATGCGTGACTACGTCGCCTCTCATGGCCGCGGCGACGCCTGGCTTCACTGGGGCTCGCTCAAGCTTTTCAAGATGACCTGGAGGCCGGGACCGGCCGTGGACAAAGCGGGTCGCCGGGATCGCTGGGCCGTGCAGCCTTCAGCAGACGAGGTTTACGGCTGGTTCGCCGGAGCGACGCAGGCGGGCCTCCAGACGATGGTCCACGCCGGCGGCTACGAGATCCTGAAGATCTATGAGCGGATCCGCAAGGAGCTCAAGCCCCAGGACCCGAGGTTCAGGATCGAGCACGCTCACGACGTGCCCCCGGACTGGATCGCCCTTTACGCGGCCGCGGGCGTGATCGCCAGCGTGCAGCCTCCCCTCTTGGCCCACATCGATGACCGGACCCGGGCCGGGGCGGCTCCTCCGCGGCACCTCTTTCCCTGCCGCGAGCTTCTCGACGCCGGAGTCAGGATCGTGCTGGGCACCGACGCGATCACGGCCTCTCCCCTGATGTCCCCGTTCGAAGTGCTGGCCGAGGCGGTCGAGCGGCCCGGCCCGGACGGCCGCCGTTTGACTCTCGAACAGGCCCTGGTCGCCTATACCCGGGACGCGGCGTATGCCGAGTTCTCTGAGGATCTGAAAGGGACGATTAAACCGGGCAAGCTGGCCGATCTCATTCTGCTGGACCGGGATATCTTCGCGGCGCCGATCGCCAAGCTCCGCCGGACTCAAGTGAGGCTGACCGTCTTGGACGGCCGGATCATCCATGACCTCGATCGGCCGGCCGGCCGGGTAATGGGTAGGGGTCGGACCACAGGAATACGAGCAATATCAAGAAGTTAGGTTCTTTTTCGGGCCTATTTTCGGCCTAAAACAGCTATTTTCAGGGGGAAAAACGCTAAGTTCTCCCTCCCCGGACGGAACGGACGCTAGTTGCCGATTTCCTTCCGGATCGTCTCCAGCTTTTCCTTGAGAACGGGAGCGTAGGCGAAGAACTGCTGCAGGGTCGCGCAGCCGTAGTCCGGGCAGTGGGCGCAGGTTACGACGCCGCGCGCCGAAGCGCAAACGCGGATGCCGCACGTCATCGCGTGGGCCGTGGCCGTCCGTTTGCCTGACGAGCAGCCGTCGCAGACGCAGGCGTCGCCGCCCATCTCTTTCCCGCCGAACTGGGCGGCCCACTTTTTCGCGACCGCTTCGAGTTCGGCCCGGTCGTTCTTCTGTGTCGCGACGTACGCTTCGCACTCTCCGCAATCGAGGCCGCAATAGGCTAGGATCTTGGCCATGGATCTATCCTCCCGAGGAAGATCGTGATGATGGGTCCGATGATAAGCCCTTCCCCGGGGTCGAGTCAAATCCGCTCATTCGCCGGCCGCGCGCTCTTCGGGGATCGCGGCGAGCGGCAGGCCGACCTGCTTGAGCAGGCTCTCGAACCGGGGGTCGGAGCGGAGCTCGTCGAATCTCCGGTCGCACTTGATATAGACCAGGAACCCCGACCGCTCCTCGTAGGCCTTGGTGAGCCAGGCCAGGGCCTGGTCTTTCTCTCCGAGGCCCATGTGGACGACGGCCACGTCGTAGGCCGGAACGTAGATCCGCTTCGACATCTCGAGGAGCCGGGCCAGGATCTCTCGGGCCTTTTTCTCCTGCCGGGACACGCCGAGGACGTGAGCGAGGCCGGCCAGAGCGATCGAATCGTCCTTCGATTGGGCGATGGCGTCTTCGAATTCGGATGCGGCCTCTTTGAACATGGATTTCTGCTCATAGGCCCAGCCCAAAATGATGTGAGCCCAGGAGTTCTTGGGGTCCCTCCGGACTCCGTCGAGGGCCATCATGACGGCCTCGTCGTAGCCTTTCGTGAACAGGCAGTGCCAACCGAAGCATTGGCTCTGATCCCACGAAAAGGGGTCCAGCGCTTCGGCGAGCTTGATCTCGGACATGGACTCGCCGGTCCTATTCATGGCCATCAGGTAATGGGCATAAAGGTGATGGATCTGGGCGAGGCTCGGATTGAGGACAAAGGCCCGTTTGAACTCTTTCTCGGCCTCCGCCCAGTTCAGATCGTTGTGGAGCCAGGCTACGGCCAGGAAGCCATGGGCTTCCCCAAGCGTGTCGTCTCTCTCCAGGGCCTTGAGAGCCGCCTCCTTCATTTTCGAGAAGGCCTCGCGGGGCGGGATGCTGCCGAAGAGGCCGGCATAGAAATAGCCCGAAGCGATCTTCGTGTAGGCCAGGGCGAAATCCGGATCGATCTTGATCGCCTGGTTGAAATGCTCCGGGTCGCCGGAATAAACGCCCTTCAGGTAGGCGTCGACGGCCAACGGATTCACGGTCCGCCGTTTGGCCAGCTGCAGCCGCGCCTCCTCGCTGAGCCTGACCCCGATCTGCTGCGTGATATCTTCGGCCATCTCGCTTTGCAGCGCCAGGACATCGCCGACGTTCCGCTCGAAGGACCTGCTCCAGAGCTGACGCTCGTCGGACGGGTGAATGAGCTTGGCCGTAATCCGCACCCGGTCTCCCGACCTCAGAACGGACCCTTCGATGATCATCTCGACGTTCAGCTCCTTGGCGATCTGCGGCAGAGACGCCTCCGTCTTCTTGTAGCGGCCGACCGACGTGCTCGAGATCACGCGCAAGCTGCCGACCCGGCCGAGCTCCGTGATGAGGGCATCGGTGATCCCCTCGGCAAAGTAGTCCTGGTCCGGATCCTGGGACAGGTTCTTCAGGGGAAGGACGGCCAGCGACTGGACACCGGGCGCCTTGGCCCGGCCGAATAAGAGACCTCTGAGGCCGCCAATGTTCAGGATGAGCACGAACCCCGCCAAGCCCAGCACGACAGCCGCCGCGAGTGGCGCCGGCCTCCGCCAAGGGCTTCGCCGGGATCCGCTCCTGGTCTTACCGGCTATCATCTTAGAGAGATCTCCGCTTTCCAGGGTCTTCAGATCGGAGACGAGCTCTCGGGCCGACGCATAACGGTCGTCCGGGACCTTTTCCAGACATTTGAAGATGATCCTCTCGAGGCCCTCCGAGATCCCCGGGTTGAGAGTCCGGGGGGCCTCAGGCCTGACGCGAAGGATGGCTTCGACGACTTGGGAAGCGGATTTCTGGGGAAAGAGCCTTTGCCCCGTGGCCAGCTCATAGAGGATGATGCCCAGAGCGTGGATATCGGTCCGCTGGTCGGTCCCTCGGCCTTCCAGTTGTTCGGGTGCCATGTAGGCCAGAGTGCCGGAAAAGGATTCCGTGCCGGCGAAGGTCAGGGTCTTGTCCACCGGTCCCGACGGGCGGAGGAGCTTGGACAGCCCGAAATCGAGCAGCTTGACCAGCCCTTTGGGCGTGACCATGATGTTCCCGGGCTTGAGATCGCGGTGGATCAACCCCTGTTCGTGGGCGGCTTCGAGCGCTTCGGCCGCCTGCCGGCCCAACCGGATGACCTCCGGCTCAGGTAATCCTCCGGGCGGCAGCATCTCCGCGAGGGTGACGCCTGGGATGTACTCCATGGCCAGGAAATCCACGTCTCCCTCGGAGTTGAAGTCGTGGATCGTCGCGACGTTGGGGTGATTGAGCCGGGACAGGGCCAGGGCTTCCTTGCGGAAGCGCGTCCTGGCCTCGTCGTCGGCAAGCGCTCCGGCGGGAAGGACCTTGACAGCGACGTCCCTGTCCAGACGTTCGTCCCTGGCTCGATAGACAACGCCCATCCCCCCGGCGCCGACCTTCTCGATAATGCGATAATGTCCCAGTGTCCGTCCCAGCATGTTGCTCCTCTCGGGGCCCCCGCCGGGCGGCAAGGGTCTCTCAGACCTGGTCAGGGTCCTAATGGCCTACATAACCTATAAAGACTATCGGATTATTGTACCACCGCTGGGACAGGGGTGTCAAACGAACCGATCGGCGCCGCGCGCGGGCTATTTCCCCTTGACCGGCATCTCGACCGGGATCGCCAGGGGCTTGCGCGGGAGCATGTCCTCGCGCATGGCCGTCTGGTAGACGAAATAGGCCATAACGACGGCCGACTGGATGAGGTCCTCGGGGACGGCGTGGTCGTAGACGTCCTGGTTCGTATGGTGGAGCCCCGGGAAATAATCGAGCGGTTCCTGGATGAACTGGAAGCCCGGGATGCCGATATAGTCGAACGGCAGGTGGTCGGTCCCTTCTGTATTCTGCAAGGCGAGGACCGTCACGCCGAGGTCTTTGAGCGGCTTGATCCACTCCTCGAAGATCGGACGAACCTGAAAATTCTCCTGGAGATAGACGCCGCGGATCCGGCCCGAGCCGTTGTCGTAGTTGAAATACCCGGAGATCTTGGCGTATTCGGGCTTGGCCAGGAGCTTCCGGGAATCGCCCAAGGGGTTGCGCCAGCTCCTGTCGAGGACCTCGAAATCCATCTTGGCCAAGCTTTGCTTGTCGGTGTCCCCGAAGTGCCGGGCGACGTAGCCCCGCGAGCCGAAGAAGCCTTCCTCCTCTCCGGTCCAGAGGGCCGCCCGGATCGTCCGCCTCGGCTTGACCCCGAGGGCCTTGAGGATCCGAACGGCTTCCATGGCCACGGCGCACCCGGCGGCGTCGTCTACGGCCCCGGTCCCGCCCGTCCAGGAATCGAGATGGCCGCCGAGCATGACCAGCTCGTCCTTCTTGTCCGTGCCGGGGATCTCGGCGGTCACGTCATGGCCTTGGGTGTCCTGATCATAGATCGTCGTCCGGACCTCGATCTCGAGGGTGACCGGGACTTTGAGATCGAGGATGCGGCGGATGCGGTTATAGGGCTCGACCGCCATGATCAGGCGCGGGCTCTGGCCGCGGGTCAGGAAGTCCTTTCCGTTCCCTTCATAGGCGTCGACCCTGACCGTGCCGAAATCGGACCGATTCCCGCTCGAAGGCTCGACCAGACAGCCGACCTCCTCGGCCTTGAAGAATTCCTCCAGCTCCGCCCATTTCAGGCCGCTCTCCCCCTCCGCTCCGCCCGGCTTGGCCGGCCTGACGGGGATCGGCGTGTCCAGGAGCTCCTTGAAGTCCCTGTCGTCGAGCCTCTTGGCCGGCGCATTGAAATTGGGATGAACGGGTCTCGGATCCTTGAGAAGAACGATCGCGCCCTTCAGCTTCCCCTTGTATTTTTCCATGTCGGCCTTGGAGGAGATGAGCGCGAGAACGGGACTCCCTGTGATCTTGCCGTTCGTGCTGCCGGTCCACGGGCGAGGATAGGCCAGGATCGGCATGTAGGAAGGGGCGGTCATGTGAGCCGAGACGTACTCGCAGGACCAGCCCAAGCCCAGCTCTCCGGAGGGCTCGATGACCGCGTTGGCGAGACCGAGCTCGGTGAATCTCTTGACCGCCCAATCCGCCGCCTTATTGTAGGCCGGCGACCCGGGGATCCGCGGGCCGAAGACGTCGGTGATCCAGCTCATGTGCTCCATGACCCGGGAGTTGTTCGTCCCCTCGAGCCAGATACGGTTGAGCATGGCCGCGTCCCCCGTATCGACCGGACGGACCTGGGCGTGTGCGGCTAGAGAAACCAGCAGAAGGACGAGGGTCAAAGCATAGAGGGAATGGCGTTTGATCATGGACGTGGGCTCCTTTCGGGATTGGAGAATTCTCCCGGTGCGCCGATGATAGGACCGTCAGCGGGTCGCTGTCAAACGGCTCCCCGTGCGGGGAAACCCGCCGGCCTCTGGCCTATCGTTTCGGCTCGAGGAGCTTCCGGAACGCCTCGTCGTCCGTCTTGAAATCGCGCGCGGCCTGGCCCACCCGGACGATGCGGATGCTCCGGATGGCATCCCCTTTTTTCACCGTCTTGAGGAGGTCGAGCCCGGCGATCGTCTTGCCGATGGCCGTGGCCGTCTTGTCCAGCCCTGTGCGCTTCCGGAGCGTCAGATAAAACGCGTTCGGCCCGGAGACACCGAGCACGCCCGATCCGTCATGCTTGAGTGCGGCGTTCCGCATCAGCGGCAGCATGGGAATGGCCACGGATTTCTGGACGTCGGAGACGACGAGCCCGGAAATAAGGCCGTCCCGCACATCGACTTTGCCGATCGGCGGGATCTCCGGCCGCGGTCCCCCGCCCGGGGGGCCGCCGGGCCTCATACCCATGCCCGGACCGCCCGGACCCCTTTGGCCACCGCCCTTCCCCTCGACGATGCGGACGAAGTTCGCCGTCTGGAGAGGCGCGTTCACGAAATCGAGCGTGGTCATGAAATGAACGGGCGCGTCGGCGGTCCCGATGGCGATATCGGCGTACAGGCCGTCGGCCAGATAGACGCCCTCCTTCGCGAGCGGCCGATCGAGGTTGGCCGCGCCGTAGGCGACGACGGCGGTGACCAGCGCGGATTGCTGCTGATGCGCCGTGTAGGGCACAAGCTCGCTGTAGAGATCGTAGAGCGTATGCCAGGCATGGTTGTACGAATAATCCGTCTGCGTCTGGAAGCGGAGGGTCGGCACGGCCTCCATCTCGAACGAGGAGGAATCCGTCCCGCCGGGGCTTGTCGCATGGGCCCTGGGCACGCCTCTTTCAAGCTTGAACGGCCATTTCGGGTCGAGCCCGATAAGCGGCGCCGTGATGGTCTTGAAATCGGCCAGCCAGGTCTCCGGCACCACGGCGCCGGTGATGGCGCTCGGGCTGCCGTCCCGGTTGATCATCATCATGACCTTCGAGGCGATGCCGGGGTGGGTCTTGAGCCACGCCTGGGAGCCGATGAGGCCTTGCTCCTCGGCGGCGAAGAGGATGACGACGATCGACCGCTTCGGCTTGGCGCCGGCCGCCTGGATAAGCCGGATGGCCTCCATCATCGGCCCGAATCCGGACCCGTCATCGACGGCTCCCGTCGCCGAGCTGAAACAATCGAAGTGCCCGCCGAGGACGATATATTCTTCGGGAAAATCGGTTCCCCGCAGCGTCGCAACGACGTCATGATACTTGACCGGCCCCATCTTGAACCAGTTCCGGATGTCGAATTCGAGCTCGACCGGCTCGCCCTTCTCGACGAGGGCCCTTGATCTCGTTCCATTGGCCCTCAGCCAGCTTGATGTCGGGCAGGACCGGAAGCTTGTCCCAGGACTCCACGTAGCCGTCGAGCATCCGGAAGGGCTCCGTTTTGGATGACTGGATGGTGCCGCGGGCGCCGGTTTCGACGAGGACTGCGGTCAGCTTCGGAATGAGCTGCGAGTCGGAGTATTCGGGAGTGCCCTTGCGGCCGTCCCGGGCGAAGCCGGTGTTTTCGCCCGGGATGAGGACCCAGGCGCCCTTGAACGACGCCGGGTTGGCCCGGACCTCGGCGATGGCCGCCTCGACGGCCGCGCGCTTCTTCTCGACGTCCTCCGGCTTGGCATTCCGCCCGGGGATCGAGAACGGATCGGACTTGAGCATGACGACCTGTCCCCGCTCCACGCCTTTGGTGCCGGCCGTGAAGCTCGGCGTCCCGAAGAACAAGGCTTTTTCAACCGGCTTGATCATCTTTCCGGACCAGGGGCCGCGGTTGAAGCCGACCGGCACCTCGCCGGCCTCATCGAGCTCGGCCTCGAGTCCCCACTGGCGAAACTGCCAGACGGCCCAGGCCGCGGCGTCGGTGTAGGCGTTCGTGCCCGTCTCCCGGCCGCCGAACCTGTTGCTGGCGTAGTCGTTCCAAGTCATGACCCGGTTGTCGGCCGTGCCGAGATCGATGATCTTCTTGACGACGGGATCCACGGCCGGCTTGGCCGGCGTCTGGGCGATCGCGGATGTCGAGACCCAGACGGCGGCGAAAAGGGCGGCGGCGATCAGGAATCGGGGGGCACGTTTGTTCATGGAGCCATCCTTCCGAGGTTTATCGTTGCGGAATGATAGTCTCGCCCACGCGACGCTGTCAAGGAAACGGACGCCCGGCTCTGGCCCTCGAGTTCACTCCGCCTTGCCGTCCGGCTTGGATCGGGACGACGTGTGCACAGAATAGAGCACGAGCCCGACGGAAGCCGTGGCCATCTTACGGATCCTCCGGATGACCCCCAGGCTCAGGCCGAGCGCCGCGGGGAAGCCCAGGCTCTGGAGGACCAGAACGCTGGCGCTCTCCGATACCCCGACCTGTCCGGGCACGATGAAGAAGACCGTGTTGATGATGGTCACGCCCGTCGACGTGAACAGGGCCTGGAGCGCAGAGACCTCGGCGCCGAGGACTGTCACAATGACATAGACCTCGACCGCCCCGAGGAGCCGGGACGCGTAGTGGAGCGCCACAGCGGCGGCTGTCTTCAGGCTCAGGCACCGATAGACGATACGCAGGTTGGCGTCGAGCTCACGGATGTGCCGTTCCCGCTTGGCGATGAAGCCGCGGACCCGGGGAAAGACCTTCGCGACCCGGCCGAGCGTCCAAAGAAAGCCCTTCAGCTGGAAGACGATGAAAAGAGCGATCCCGGCCACGGTGGCCGCGAGGCAGAGCGCCGCCGCCGTGTTGATCCAGCCGGGGAGGTGGAGCAGGAGCAGGCTGAGGAGGAAGCCGGTGATCAGGAAGAGCGCCGCGGCGAAGGCCTCGGCCGTCTTATCGACGAGGACACCGGGGATCGCCTTCCTTCAACGGGGCTTGACGCCGGATCAGAAAGGGCCGGGCGGCGTCGCCGCCCAAGTTGGCCGAGGGCAGAAGCGTGTTCAAGGAATCGCTGATGATCTTGGCCCGGAAGAGGCGCCCGAGCGGGACCCGCCGGAAATGGGCGGCTTGGATGATAGTACCAGGCCCACGCCTGAAGGAAGATCCAGCCGAATCCGAGGCCGACGACGACCAGGAACCAGGGCCCGAAATCGACGATGTATCCGAGGACGGTGGCCACCCCGACTTTCAGCACGAGGAGGACGAGAAGCAGCAATCCCGCGCCGCTCAGGAGGACCCGGACCCAGCGCGGGGGCCGCCGGGATGGACGGAGGGCCGGCGGCGGGCCGATGAGCCCCGCCGCGATAGCCTCTTCCGCCTTGGCCACGGCCCGCTCGTCATCGACGTCGATCCAGAAAAGGCCGCCCGTATCCCAAGTCCGGGCCTTGCCCCTCTCCGCCAAGACGCGGATGCCTCCGGAGAGGGAATAATCGCCCCGCCCCTGGCTCGTCTCGAGCGCCTCGAACAGGGCCGCCGTGCAGAGAAAAGCGCCCGTATCGAAGGCGTTGTACTCGGGGATGCTCTTGCCGATGGCGGCGATATGCCCGTCGACGTCCCGCACCCGGGTCACGTCGTCGAGGTCGACATAGGCGTGGCCGCCCGTCCGGCGGTCCACGGCCAGGATGATCTCGTCGCCATTGATCGGGATGCGCGCCAGCCCGCCGAGAAGGGCGGGATCGAAGATATGGTCGGACATGATGAGCAGGAACCGTTCCCCGGCCAGTTCCCTCGCCTTGAGGACCGAGAGACCGTTCTCTTTCTCCCATTCCTCGTTGCGGACGGTCGCGATCGAGATATGATCAGCCTCGGTCCTCGACCGGAGATGGCCCTCGACGTCTTCTCCTCGATATCCCGTCACGACGACGAATTCCCGGATCCCGGCGGCCCGGGCAGCGTCAACGGCCCTGTCGATGAGGGCCTCCCCGGCGACCTCGAGCAGGGGTTTGCTCGGGGCCCTGGCCGCCAGCCGACTGCCCCGGCCGGCGGCGATGATGACGCATCTCAGCTCGTGGCGGGTGTCTTGCGTCATGGGGCGATCGATCTCATCCTTTGTGCCGACAGGCCCTCCATTATAGAAGAGCCCGGGCGGACCCGCAAGGCGCTCCCCGCCCCAGGGAGACTTGGAAAATCCGGAGCTCCGGTGATATAATCGAGCGATGACCGACCATCGGGGGGGCGCACCGGATTTCGACTTCGAGGCCTCTCTCAAGCCTCCGTTGCCGGCGTCCATGCCCAAAATCGCCAAGCTCGACCGGATCATCAACCGTCCCATCGCCGCGCTGATCGTCCGGGCGGCGCTGCGGCTGAAACTGCGGCCGAACCAGATCACCGTGGCCGCGTTCGTCCTCGGGGCGGCCGGGGCCCTCTTCTTCCTCGGGGGGAATCGCCTCAGCTTCATCATTGCCGGCCTCCTGATCTATTCCGGCACGCTGCTCGACGCGGCCGACGGCATGCTGGCCCGGTCCACAAAGCACTGCACCCGCTTCGGGGCTTACCTCGATCTCTATCTCGACCGGGTCACGGACTTCGTCGTTTTCGGGGCCATGGCCGTCGGGTACTATATCCAGTCGGGCCGGACCGGCTTCTTCATCATCAGCCTCTTCGGTCTGGCCGCCTATATGCTCCAGGTCCTCCTCTATTATCTCGAGCGGGAGTACCGCGGCATGTGGACGGGGTCGGGCGCGAGCGGCGATTTCCGCGGGCTCGTCTACATGGGCATCCTGGTCTTTTCTCTCATCGGCCGCCTGGACTTGGTCATTGCCATCCTCATCGGCATTCCCGTTCCCAACATGATCTATCGTTTCATCCGCTTCTGGATCCTCGAGCGCCCGGAGGAACCCCCTTCGCGGACGCCCTGACGGCTGAAAACAGAAAGAGAGCTCACGATGCCCGCAATACTCAGAGGAAGCGATATCGCTCCGGCCCGCGGCAAGCTCGGCGTTCTCATCCCCGGGATCGGCGCCGTATCCTCGACGCTCCTGACCGGCCTTTTCTCCGTACGCAAGGGCCTGGCCCGTCCCATCGGCTCGCTGACCCAGATGGGAAAGATCCGTCTGGGCAAGAGGACCGAGGGCCGCTTCGTGCCCATCAAGGAGTTCATCGGCCTGGCGGACCCGGCCGACATGGTCTTCGGCGGCTGGGACTGCTTCCCCGATTCGGCCTACGAGGCGGCCCGCAAGGCCAAGGTCCTCAAGCCCGAGCACATCGAGGCCGTCCGCGACGAGCTCGAGGCGATCCAGCCGATGCCGGCCGTTTTCGACCGGAAGTTCGTCCAGAACCTCGACGGCCGCAACGTCAAGAATGCGGCCACGAAGATGGACCTGGCCGAGATGCTGATGAAGGACATCGCCGATTTCCGCTCGCGGCACCGGACCGACCGCCTGATCATGTGCTGGACGGCTTCGACCGAGGCCTACCGCGAGACCCAGGGCGTCCACGCCTCCGTCCCGGCCTTCGAGGCGGGGCTCAAGGCGAATTCGCCGGACATCAGCCCCAGCCAGATCTACGCCTACGCGGCGCTCAAGATGGGCCTGCCCTTCATCAACGGCGCGCCTCACATCACCACGGATTGCCCGGCCCTCCTCGAGCTGGCCGCGGAGAAGCACAGGCCCGTCTGCGGCAAGGATTTCAAGACGGGCCAGACGCTGATGAAGACCATCCTCGCGCCCGGGCTCGCGGCCCGGCTGCTGGGCATCTCGGGCTGGTTCTCGACGAACATCCTCGGCAACCGGGACGGCGAGGTCCTCGATAACCCCGAATCGTTCCGATCCAAGGAGATCTCCAAGCTCGGCGTCCTCGACACCATCCTCCGGCCCGACCTCTACCCCGAGCTCTACGGCGATCTCTGCCACAAGGTCCGGATCAACTATTACCCGCCCCGCGGCGACGACAAGGAGTCGTGGGACAACATCGACATTTTCGGCTGGATGGATTATCCGATGCAGATCAAGATCAACTTCCTCTGCCGCGATTCCATCCTGGCCGCGCCGGTCGTCCTCGATCTCATCCTGTTCACCGACCTGGCCGCCCGGGCCGGGATGTACGGCATCCAGGAATGGCTGTCCTTCTATTTCAAGAGCCCGATGGTGCGGGAAGGTCTCTACGCCGAGAACGACCTGTTCGTCCAACGGAGCAAGCTCCTGAACACGCTGCGTTACCTGATGCGCGAGGAGCTCATCCACCACACCGGACTCGACTACTACTACGACCTCGAAAAAAGCTAGCCGCCTTCGGGACTTCTTTGTCCGGTCTGGCACGATTCTTGTATCTATCCATAGGCGAGAAAGAGGTGATACCTCCTCGATCTCCGCTGTTTTCCCGCCTTGGGCTCCCCGCCTTGGGGGGGCGAGGAGTCCCAAGGTCGGGCTTTTCGAGGACATTCGAAAATCCCGGCGGGTGACACAAATCCCAAAAAACCGGACTCCCCGAGCCCGATCATATCGCCGAGCCGAGATCGCAGGGCCGCGAGTCCCGTCTGATGAAACCCGGCCGGCAACACACTGATCAGGCGAGCAGACGCTCCCAGCGGACAGCCCGCTTGAGGATGCGTTCGGCGACCACGGTCACTCCGAGCCCGGGGCCTTCGGGGATGTCGATGAATCCCCCCGCGTCGAGAACGACCGGCGGGTCCGCGATGTCCTCGTCGAAATAATTCGAAGTCTCGGACGTGTCGCCGGGGAGGGTGAATCCCGGGGCCGTTTGGAGGTGGATGTTGACGGCGCGTCCGATCCCGGTCTCGTCCATGCCGCCCGACCAGACGTCGACGCCGTGAGCGGCGCAGAAGGCTGCGATCCTCATCGATTCCATGAGCCCGCCGACCCTCCCCTGCTTGATATTGATGATGCGGCAGGCGCCGAGGGCGATGGCCGTGGCCGCGTCCGCCGGGCTGTGGATGGATTCGTCCAGGCAGATCGCGGTCGCCATCTCCTTTTGGAGGAGCGAGTGCTCATAGATGTCGCTGTAGGACAGCGGCTGTTCGATCATCATCAGCTTGAATTCGTCGAACCGCCGCAGGTGGGCCATGTCCGAAAGCGAATAATCGCCGTTCGCGTCGACCATCAGGGGCAGCTTCGGGAAACGGTCGCGCACGGCCCGGATCCAATCGACGTCCTGCCCTTTCTTGACCTTTATCTTGACGCGGTGATAGCCCTTGGCCACGGCCCGTTCGACCACGGCCAGGAGGTCGGCCGGCGTCTCTTTGAGGCCGATGCTCAGGCCCGACATGATCTTTTTGGCGGGGAAGCCCAGGAGCCCATGGAGAGGCACGCCCCTCTGGAGCGAGAGCAGGATGAGGAGGCCGTTCTCGATCGTCGCCTTGGCCATGCCGTGGCCCCGGACGCGGCGGAACCGCTCCTCGAGCTCGCCGAGCGGGATCCCGGGCTCGACGAGCGGCAGGAGGAAGTCCTTGATGATGTGGCGGGCCGTGTCGTTCGTCTCGTAGAAATAGAACGGGTCGGGGTCGGACACGCACTCGCTCCAGACGGCGAGTCCGTCCGACTCGAGGCGCATGAGCATCGCTTCCTTGTCCGTCCAAACGTGGACGCTCGTCCCGAACGGGGCGACGAAGGGCAGCTTGACCGTGACCAGGTCGACGCGGTCGAGCTTCGGGACAGGGAGGCCTTCGAGAGCGGCAGCGGGCGATGGGGCGAGCGTCATGCGGACCTCCGAGATCTCGTTCCGGTGAAGCCGCGAGCTCAAGCCCGAAAGATGGGCCGGACGCCGCGGGCGCTCATCATCAGATTATCGCGCTCTTTCGTGCTCAAGGGACGGAACCGCCCGGCAAAGTCCAGAGCCATCCGGAAAAGCTTCTCTTCCCCGGGGGGAATGGCCGCAGTCACGTCTTCGCTCAGGGTGAACCGGACGGCTTTTTCGGCCAGGGCCGGGTCATCGATCGGTTTGTACCAGCACTTCGGCCAGTCGGCGTGGGCCTGCTCCGGCCAAACCGTATAGGACATCGATTTCAGGGCTATCCGGGCGATCCCCTTCTTCTTGGCATGCTCCAGGATCTGAGGGCCGAACTGGCCTTCCTGGTAAAGGACGAAGTTCACAGGGAACATGACCGAGTCGAGGGGAAAACGGTCCATCAACGATATCGCCGCTTCGGCGTTGTGCGCCGACGCGCCCAGGTAGCCGATCTTGCCGTCTTTGCGGGCCTTGAGGAACGCCTCTCCCGCTCCGCCGGGAGCGACGATCTGGTCGACATCGTCGAGGCTCGAGACGGCATGGAACTGGTAGAGGTCGAAATGGTCGGTCTTGAGCCGCCGCAGGCTTTGCTCCAGCTCCTTGCGCGCACCGTCCGCGCCCCGCTCCATGGTCTTGCACGCGAGGAAGGCCTGGCCGCGGAAAGGCGCCAAAGCCGGGCCCAGCTTCGTCTCCGCCTCGCCGTCGAAGTAGCTGGGGGCGACATCGAAGTAGTTGACCCCCCGGTCGAAGGCCTCGGCCACGGTCCGGTCGGCTTGCTTTTGCTCCATGCCGACGACGACGATGCCGCCGAAGCCGATGACGCTCAGCTTGATGCCGTCCTTGTATTCCCGCTTGGCCAATCCTTCGGCCCGCGCCTTGGACGTGGCCAGCACCCCCGCGGTAGCCGCTGCTATGCCCATGAAGGTTCGTCGTTTCATGTCTTCAATCTAACACTCTCGACGCGCGACATACAAGTCCGAGGCGGGCCTTCACAGACGCTTGATCACTGCCGGCCGCAATCGAGGGCCGCGATCGAGAGCGCCGGAATCGTCACGACGTTTCCGTCCGGGACGTCGATCTTGACCCTGACGACCCGCAGGGGGTCCGCGAAACCATTGATGATGTCGGGCTGGCGCCTGTCCTGCGAGTCCTTGACGACCTCCCCTCCCTTGACGACGAAGCCGGGTCCGAGATCGGACAGGTCGAGCCCGACCCGGACCGGCTCCCCGCGGGGATTGACCAGGAACACGGTCACGCCGGACCTGTCCTCCGCGCCGCAGGCCGTTGCGTCGACCGCCGACGGCATATCCGCGGCCACCCGCAGGGGCACGGGCCGCGAATGCCTCCGGAACATCTCCATGGTGAGGAACCCCGGCGTCCGATAGAGCCCGGCCGCGTTCGTCTGGATCGTCCCGGCGCTGAAGCTGTTGGTCATGTTCGACCGGCAGGCCAGGACGACAAACTCGGAGTGCCGGTGCAGGACGTTGAGGAACTGGGCTTCGAAAAGGGCGCAGCGGAGGCTGTTGAGCTTGCCCCGGCCGAGGCCCCAATCGCCCGCGTCGATGTTCCACTCGGTGACGCCGATCTTGAGCCGGTCGCGGCCCGCCGAGGCCTTGATCCAGCCCTCGATCTTGCGGAGGTCCGCGTCCACGCCGTCGAGATCGGACTGGTAATAATGGGGGGCGACGATGGCCAGCTCCGGACCGGCCACATCGACGATCTCTTTCGTCGGGAACGAGGAGAGGATCCGGGCGGCCGGGTCGACGGCATGGACGGCGCGGACGAATTCCACGAGGCTTTGGACGTACCCCGCCGCGTCGATCTCGTTGCCCACTTGAAAGTACTTGACGCCGTAGGGCTCGGCCCGGCCGTTCGCGGCCCTCCTGCGGCCCGATTCGGAATCGGCGGGACCGTTGAGATACTCGACCAGGCGGCGGGCGTTGTCGACGCCGTCGCCCAGGCTGACGCAGACGAGCGGTTCGGCCCCGACGATGCGGCAGAGACGGACGAACTCCTCGACGCCGACGTCGTTCGTGTCGCGCCGGCCCCAGACGCGGTTGACGAACGAGGGCCGGAGGTCGCGTTCGCCGACGGCCGCGGCCCAGCGGTAGGGCCCGGGATCGATGGTCGATCCGCCCCAGCGGAGGATCGGCGGCCCGAGCTCCTTCATCGCCTCGACCACGTCCCGGCGCCACCCGTCGACGTTGTCCTCCGGCATGAGGGAGAGCTTGTCGAGCCAGAGCCGTCCGGCGCCCCGGGCCTCGACCTCGAAAACCGCCCGATCGGTCGTGCCCCGCGATGCGAACCGGCCGGAGAACCTTCGCCATTCGCCCTTCGGAGAGGCGAGATCCGCGACGGCGAGGCTCGTCCAGGTCCCGTCGGGAAGCTCGGCCCTGAGGGCGACTCGGACCTTGATGGGGGACCCGCCGCCTCGGCACCAACCCGAAAACCGATAGGCCATCCCTTTCCGCACGGCGATCTGGCCCTGGGTCAGAAGGGCCGGGCGGCCCTTGGGGACATCCAGGCGGCAGGACTGCCTGTCATTGAAGGGCCGGTCCGTGTCATAGCTCCAATCGGGGTTCCGATCCCAGTCCCGGTCGCAGAGATTGGGCTCGCCCCGGAAATAGTCCCAAGTCGACGTCGGCAGGACACCCTCGAAGCCCCGGTCTCCCAGCATTTCGGCCCACATGCCGGGAACATGGTCGTCGAGGAGCTCGATGAAGCCGCCATAGAGCATAGGACTGATGCGGCCCTCGTGGAGCGGGCTGGAATAGACCTTGAGACGGACTTCCTCGGACTGGGCCGCCACGCGCCGGGGCCCCGATACGGCGAGGAGCGCGGCGGACAGCGTGAGGAAGATGAGCGCGCGTTCTCTCTTCCTCAGGGCGGGTTTCTCGGGAGCATTCATGGGGTTCCACTCCTCCAGGGGATCTTCAAGTCCGGTCCCCAAGTCTTTGGACCCAGATGAAGTCGAGGCCGATCTCCGGCCGGGTCACTCCGGGCCCGCTTCCCTTGTATTCGAGGACGAGCCTGTGATCGCCCGGGGCCAGCTCGGCCGGCTCGAGGGAAAAGGTTCTGAGCATCGTCCGAAACGGGTCGTAGAGATCGATCATCGTGGGCTGGGCTGTCCCGCCGGCCGGCGCGTCGGCGAGCCAGGCGGCAAACCGGCCGGAGAGGGGGGTCAGGGCGGCCGTAATGTGGACCTGGATCTTGCCCGCTGAGTCGACCCGGATCCTCAGCTCCTTCCGGTCCCCGGGCTTATCGGGAGTCCAGACGAGGAGCCGTCCGCCCGCCCAGAGACGCCCTTCTCGGAGGGCCGTGTCCTTCCGGCCGGCCATGATCTCCTCGGCGGCGTAGAAGACGGAATGGCTGGCCCCGAACCGGGCGGCGGGCTGCCAGCCGTCGGGCAGCCGGGGCACGCGGAGGTTGGCCGGCGTGAGGGCTTCGACGTCGTCGATCGTCCCCGGGCGGGCATAGTAGTATCCGGTCCGGGCATAGGATAGGCCCGGCGTCCGCTCGTGGCTCGAGAGCTCCAGGCTGAACCCGATCGAGCTCTGGAAGGGAATGGCGTCGAGAACGTGCCAGCGGAAATTCGTAACGAAGCCGCGGTTGCCCGGCCCGTCGTTCCGGGGCTGGCCGCAATAGGGGAAAAAGAAGATGTCGGGCGCGGACCAGGAATAGTTGTAGTAATCTTCCGAACCCGTGCCGAAGATGGACGGGACCGTATCGCCGTCGACGAAGACCTTTTCGTCCCCCTCGCCCCACCAGCCGCCCCAGGACGTCGGCACGGTGGCCGGATTGAGGAGGATCGAGGTCGTACCGACATAGACGCCGAGGCCCCTGGCCAGGAGGAACGGCAGGTCCTGGACGTCCTCGCCCGAAGCGATGAGGTCGTGATCGACCCGCCAGCGGGCCCGGAAGTGCATGGTTCTCGCGTCCCAAGCGAAATCCCGCGACACGGCCTCGCCGGCCACGCGCACCGTTTGGCTGCCCCGGTTCTCGAGGACCATCACCAGGGACCTCTCGAAGGGCATGACGAACCGGCAGGTCATGCGTCCGTCCTCGGCGACCGAGAACGGAAGCGAGCGATAGGGATTGACGCCGGGCGCGGCCCCGAAGAAATCGCCCACCGGGGACTCGACCTGGCCCCGGGGGAAGTTGTCACAGATGACGTGCAGGACGGTCTGCCTCAGACCCGCGTCCAGGTCTTCGGACCGCAATCGCAGCCAGAAGCTCTCGAGCGCGCCGGGGCCTTCGAGGGTGAGCACGCTCCGCTTCTCCCCGGGAGCGAGGTCGACCTCGAAAGCCTGGGGCGGCTTGGCCGACGGAGAGTCCGGACGGGAATCGGGATCGGCCAGGACGGAGGTGACGCGGTCGATCGTCGGGCGGAACGTGGCAATGTCCGCGGGCCGGAAGGACTCGACGGCCGTGCCCGGGAGATAGCGGCGGATCCCGATGTGATAGAAATGGATCTCGTCGAGCTTGCCGATCCAGACGATCCGAAGTCGTTTAGCGAAAAGGATGGGGGCGTAGGAAGCGTCGCGCTGATAGACGGTGGTCCGGAAGCGCTCGCCAGTCCACCGATCTCATCTCCGGGAAGACGTCATAGGGACGGCGGAAAAAGGGTTCGGCCTCTCCGTCGTAGAGAGGACGGTCCATGTCGTCGACGTAGACCCTGATCCGGCCTGCGATCGCGGCCGTCCAGAGTCGGACGACAGCGCCGGGGCCCGACACATCGGCCATGAGGTACTGGCCGGGGCCGTCCGCCTCGGGCGGCCTGAGGACGGCCTCGAAACCGGGGATGGGCTCGCCCCCGAAGCCGTCGGCGTTGGCGAACCAGTCCGGGCCGCCGGGGACCCGGCTGCGCCGGTCGAAGTCGAGGAGAACTGGAGGGTGCGGAACGCGGGCTGGGGGAATCGGGCCAACCCGTCGAGATCGATCATCTCCTCGAACAGTGTTCCGGTGGTCACCTGTGGCCGGCCGCCCGAACAGGCGGCGCATACGGCGACGATGAGCCCGGCGAGAAGCGTGCCGAACCCGAAACTCTTGACCATGAGGCCTCCTCCCCCGGCCAGGAAAGCTCACTCAATCATAGAGGACGAGCTCCCGCGTCGCCCGGGGGGGAGGGTAAGCCGTCAGCCAGGCCTCCGGCCTTACGCCGTTCGTCCCGCCCCGGAGAATGAGGACGACGATGTCGACGGTCTTTCCGGCCGTCGACTCGGGCAGGGGAAAATAATAGGTATAGTTTTGGTCGCTTTCGACGTTAAAGTACTCCCAGGTATTGCTGGGGAAGGAAACGGCCCGGTCGGGGGCGCCGACAGGCCGGCCATCGACGCGGAGGGCGGCGCAAGCCCCCTCGTTCCCATGAGTCCCGTTGAGGGCCACGGCCAGGTAAGCGTTCTTCGAGATCTCTCCGGGTTTGAAGGTGAGCTTCCAGGCGGAGACGGCGGGCGCGTGGAAATAAGCCGGGAAGAGGTTGGAGGCCCGCCAGACGGACCTGTCGAGAGGACGGCCGTTTTGAAAGGCCTCGACTTCCGCGAGGCGGCGGGGAGCACCGCTCATGCGGAGGTAGCGCACGGGCAAATCCGGAGGCGTCTTGAGCACGGCGATCGTCCCCTTCCCGCCCCAAGCCGGGCTCAGGGGGATCCATGTTTTGAGGTCCCCGGAGACTTCGGCAGCGGCCCCTTCGCCAAAGCGATCGAGGTCGGGGCTGAGGTCGGCCGCCTGGCGGTCCCGCACCTTGAGAACGATCCTGTCCAGCCGCTCGGGGCGGCCGAGATCCAGCCTGAAAGACCGGCCGTCGAGACGGGCCACGAAGGCCGTTTCGATATTCCCATCAAAAAGGTTCCTGTCCCAGATCGCCCGGTTCACGAACATGGGCTTCGTGAAGAAGGCGGCGCGGGCCGCGTTGACCTGGGCAATGGCGCTCGGGCCGGAACGGTGGAGGGAGCGCACCTCGAGTGCGTTATTGTCCGCGGCGAAACACGTGGCCTCGAACAAGGTTTCGGCGTCGGCGGGGACGGGACACGATTCAAGGTCGCCGATCTTCCGGTGCCAGGCTTCTTTCAGGGCTCGGCCGGGGAAATCCACCCGAAGGCTCTGATTATCGAGGAGGGGCGCCGCTGCGGCGCCGTCCAAGGCGGCCCGGCGAAATATGCGCCCGCCCGATACGAGCCGGATCTCTTTCCGAGAACCGGGTTCCCCCAGGAGCTTGACGACCACGGGCTTTCCCGGAATCTCGCGGACGACCTCGAATTCGCAGCCCTCGACACCGATCTCGGCGAGCGCCCGGGCCGAGGCGGCGATGAGACAGGACCGGAAGGGCGGCACTTCGACGGCCACGACCGAGCCCTTCGGAAAGCGGCCGAGAATGGCCTCGGAAGGATGGAAGCGGCGGACCTCGATCTCGCCGCCGGGCTCAAGGCCGATCGTCCCGTCGAGCCGGATGGCGTACGTCACGGGATCCCACGTCAAGTTGCGGAGCGTGATGAACCGGGTCGCTCCATCCCCTCTCGATACGGCGAACGGGCCGCAGCGGTCCTCGTCGAGGACGATCGCGCTCGGCAGGAGATCGCGATACTTGCGGTGGAGGTTGAAGATCCGGGCCAGCTTCGGGAACTCATCGTCCCTCAGCAGCCAGGGATTGCCGTACAGCGACGGAGCGAGAAGCAGGCAGCGGTTGAAAGCTTGGAGGATCAGGTCGTCCTCCCAGAAATCCAGGCAGGACGAAAGGCAAACACCGTGATCCTCGAGACGCCGGGTGAGGTTCGGCGGCAGCTCCCGGGCCAGTGCTCCGGCCCGGTGGTGGGCGGCGGTCCCGCTGTTGGGCATGAAGACGTCGATATAGGTCTCGACCCCTTCCCAGAGCGAGACGCTCTCGACCCCGGCGGCGGAGCCGAGCTTCACGCGATGGTTCTGGACGATGAGGTCCGGGCGGCAGGCCCGGCAGGCCTCGATGGCCCTGCGGAAGACGTCCTGTTTCTCCGGCCGGAGCTGGCCGGCCACTGCATCGAACTTGAAGGCGATGAAATCATGGTCCCGGCAAAGCGAGACGAGCATGTCGAGGCGCGCCTTCTCCTCGTCAGGCGTATCGCCGAAGCCGTCGGGGCCCATCCAGACGCCCAGCCGGCCGCCGAAACCGGCTGCTTTCTTGACGAGGGGACCGAAGCCGCGGGGGAACTGCGCCTTGAACTCCTCGGTATCCAATGTCCCGTAGTGGTGCGGGATGAGGCGTCCGACGCCGGCCGTGTAGGGCCCGTCATCGATGTTTCCCACGTCGAGGGAATAGACGTCGAGGGTCAGGCCATACTCGTCGTGGAGCCATTGGAAGAAGGCCATATTGACGAGCGTCTGCGTCTCGGTCGTCCCTTCATACTGGCTGTTGATCCAATCGAAATAATGGGACCGTGACGGCGTGAGCTCTCCGGCCGAGGCTGGGACCGGTGAGGCGGTCGGATCCGGTTTTCCGCTGGAACAGGAGGCCGCGAAGAGGAGGGCAAAGAGAATAACGGTCGGTCGGAAGATGATGTTCAAGTTGCGGTCCGCGCGGCTTTTGCCCGGAGAATAGAACAGCCTCCTCGGCCTGTCAAGGCCGGTCTATGAGCCCGAGGCCGGGCGCGCCCCGTGAAAACCCTATGAGGCCCTCTGCGACTCTTTGAGCGAGTCCAGGATCGCCGCCGCGACCGGGCCATAGCCTCCGCCCAAACGGTGACCGCCCGGGACCTCGACCGACTTGGCCCGGCCGGGGTCGAGAGCGCCGCAGATCTGGGCCTCGTCCTTCGCGGCGTGGACACAAAGGATGACGACGTCCGGCCTGATCTTCCGGATCTCCGGGACGACCGGAAGGGCATTCCGGCCCGGGGAGCGCCCCAGCCAATCGCCGACATGGAACTCGAACTCGGCGCTCGCGCTGGGGCCCATCAGGACGACTGTCCCCACTTTAGCCTGGAGTTCTTCGGGCAGCCGGTTCATCAAGAATGGCAGGACGTCCGCGCCGAGCGAGTAGCCGATGAGGACGGCCCGCTTTTTGTTCCAAGCCGCCAGATAGTGCCTCAGGATCCTGGCCAGGGCCGAAGCCGATTCTTCCGGAGTCTTCCTGTTCCAGAAGTATTTGAGGGAGTTGAGGCCGACGACGGACACGCCGGCCGCCGCCAGCTCGTTCGAGAGGCCCCGGTCGGCGACGGCCCATCCGCCGTCGCCGGTGAGAAGGACGCCCAGGATATCCCGCCCGGCATTTTTGGCCGGGACTTCGACGAGCGGCAGGTCCTCGAGGCTCTCGACCAGCGCCGGGTTCTCGACCGGCGGCTCGCTCGTGATCCGGCCGAAGGCTTGCTTGAACTGGGGCATCCAGCTTTGCTGGACCATGAACCCGTGCCCGACCTTGGGAAGCATCATGATCTCGGCGTGGCTGGTCCGGCGGACGAAATCCTGGGTCGCGGCCGAAGCGCAGACCTGGTCTTCCAGGCCCTGGAGAGCGACCCATGGGGCCTCGAGCGTGGACGAGGGCAGGAAGACGAACTCGCCCGGCTTGGCCCCCGTCTTCCATTCGAGCCCGCTCCCCTTGCAGAGGGGCTTGGGCAGGACGAGGTCGGGGCAGAACCCCAGGCTGATCGCTCCCTTGAACTCCGTCGCCGGGGCCTGGACGAGCACCGCATAGACGAGCGTCGCGCCCGAGGAATAGCCGACCAGGACGGGAGGGATGTAGTCCGGGAGGCCCGCCGTTCGCTGGACGAACTTGCTCAGGGCCTCGAAATCCGCGGCGGGATAAAGGCAGGCCTCGGTGCTGCGGCCCAGTTCCCTTATATAGTGGGTGATGTCGATCCCGGCCACGAGCGCGCCGAGACCGGCCAGGGACCTGGCCATATCGACGACCCCCAGATTCCAGCCGCCGTCCCCCGAAACAAAAAGGACGACTTGGGCCGCGGGGCCGGCGCTCCGATAAAGGGTGACCGGTCCGAAGCGGCCGAAGTCGACGACCTCGTCCGCCCCGGCGAGAAGGCCCGAGGTGAGCAGGACCCAGACGATCAGAAGACGCCAGGCTTTCATTTCAGGGCTCCCCTTCCTTGATCTCGGCTTTGATCGTGGCCAGCGTCATCCCCGTTCGGCTCAGGGCGAGAAACCCGAGCACCCACAGGGGGATCGAGAGAAGGACGTAGACGACGATCGAAAATCCCGCCGCGGCCGTCTTGTCCACGCCGAACAGTGTCAACCCGAGGACGCAGAACACCTGGTAAAGGCCTAGATTGCCGGGGGCGCCGGGCAGCACGGTCCCGAAGCGGACGATGAGAAAGACGGCGGCTCCCACCCAGAACGAGAGGCGCAGCCCGTAGGCCGCCAAAATGAGCCAAAAAGACAGCGCCTGAAGCAGGAGGACCAGGAAAGAGACCATGAAGGCCGCGGCCGACAGCCGGGTGAACCCGATCGACCGAAGCCCGTCCTCGAGCCTCATGAGATTAGCGATGACCCAGCGCGCCGGTCCCCAACGCCGGAACTTGCCCGGCGGTTCGGGACCCGGCTCGGCGGGCCTTCCGGACCAGGAAGTAGACGAGGACGGCGGACAGGGCCAGCATGGCCAGGCCGAACAGATCGCCGGCCTCCAGGAGGTTATGGGGGAGCGGAACAAAGATCGCCGTAATGCCGATGCCGACGGCGATCCAGATCCCGTCGAAGAGCCGCTCCAGAGCCATCGAGGGGATGACCGCGACGAGAGGCGCCGCCATCCAGCGCGATATCGGATAAGCCCGGGCGATCTCGCCGAGATGGAACGGGACGATTTCATTGAAGAACAGACTGGCATAGACCGCCTGGGTCGTTTGGACGACCGAAATGTCACCGAGCGGCTTGAGGAGGAGGCGCCATCGAGCCCCCTGAACGGCGTAGCTGACGACATCGGCCAGGACGCCGAGGGCGACCCACCGCCAATCGAGCCCGATGATGTTCTTCAGAAGCTTGGCCCACTCCACATCGTGGAAGACCCAAAAAAGGCCCGCCGCGGCAATGATGGTCGCCGCCGCCCACTGCAGGACCTTCTTGGTCGACGGTTTAATCACGGGTCGCCACTCCGCGTTTCAGCCCCGAGACCTTGATCAGGGCGACGGCCAGCCGGGGAAGGTCGAGGACGTTCCGATAGACCGCATAGCGCGGCTCCCAGTGCGTCGCGAACTTGGCCTTGTAGTCGGCGAGGCCGCTGTAGCTGAAGATGAAGTTCGATCGCTGGAGGAAATACTGGACCGCCCGCTCCTCCGCTCCCGCCTCCTCGCCTTCGCGGAAGCCCGACAGCGGGGCCAGCCCCAGGCTGAACCTCTTGAACCCTTGTTGCCGCTGGCGTTCGAAGAGCCGGACGAAGAGGCTGTCCATGATCCCGTCAGGAGCGTCCCGGCGGTGCCTCATCAGGTCGATGCTCGTTTCTCCCGGGGCGTAGGAACGGATGACGTTCATGAAGGCCAGGATGCGTCCGCCCGGCTGAACGGCGGCGAAGATGGGAGTCCGCCGGATCTCTTCCTCGGAGAAGACCCCGACCGTGAATCCCCGCTCCCGCCGGCCCGGGATCCGCAGCCAATCGTCCGAGACGTCCCGGATGCCGGCCAGGATGTCGTCGGCGACGGGCGGTTCGTAGTAGACGGACTGGAGGCCCGCCTTCTGGAATTGATTGACGGCATGGCGGATGTGCTTCATCGACTTGCCGTCCAGGTTGAATTTTTCGAGGTCGACGATCGCATCGTCGCCGACCTTCATCTTCTTGAAACCGGCCTGCCGATACAGGGGCAGGAAGTCGGGCAGCGTCTGATAGAAAGCCAGTTTCCAATCGTTCTCTTCGCAAGACTCCTTGAACGACCGGATGATCCCGGCGATCTCGTCGTCGGGCCCGACCGGATCGGCCAGGACGACGGCGAAGTTCCCGGCCATCCGGTAGGCGAGAAAGGCCCGGTTCGACGGGGAGAAATAATACGTCTTGTCGTCAAGGAGTTTGAACGGATCGAGCGAGGAGCGGCCGTGGGCTTCGAGAACTTCAGCGGCCCAGTCGCGCTCCAGGGGAAGGGTCCTGAGCCGATAGAAGACGGGCCGGAACAGGGAGTAGAGAACGTAGACGAGGACGGTGATGGAGATGAGATCGAGCGAATCGAGGAACCAGGCCGCGAAGTGCGTCCGGGCGACGAGGGCGGGATCGCTCGCGAAGGCCAGGGCGGCGATCGTCCGCCGGATGCCGTCCGCGACGGTGAACGTGATCCCGAAATCCTTCTCATCCAGGAGCCAGAAGCCCAAGGTGCCATAAAGAAGGGTGACGGCAAACGCCGTCGCGAGCCTGAGGAGGGCCGAGCGGAGGTCGGGAATGCTGCTTTTGACCGTAAAGCTCTTTCTGGCCAGGAAGAGGACAGCCATGAGGACGAGCGAGCTTGCCGCCTCTTCATAGTCCAGTCCCTTGGTCAGATGGAAGACGACCGACAGTCCCGCGAGGAGCATGACCAGGCTGAAAGCCCTCTTTTTCCTCTTGAAGATGTTCAGGGAGGAGACAGCCAGGGCGAATCCGGTGAGGAGAGAGAGGAACCGGGAGATGTGCAGGAACTCCAAGGGGAAGACGTCGCTCAAAACCGCCATGCGCCCCGGGAGGGACCTGCCCGCCGCCGAGATGATGTTGACGACGCCGCTGCCGAGTGTGATGAACCCGACGGCGCGGACCAGAAAGCGGCCGGAGGTCGCCTTCCGGCCTTCGGAATTGGCCTGGGGACTGATAGGACCCTCCCCCTTATTCCTTCTCCAGGATCCCGATCCCGATATCGGCCGCGTCCGTATCCACGATCACGAGGAGCGTGGCGCTGACCTGATAATAGGTGATCTTGTGGGTGACCGTGTTCACCGTGAAGGAGCCTGTCCATCGTCCCGCGTTGGCCGTGTCGGCGGCGAAACCGCCTGTGAGGGTCAGGCCGGCCGAGGTCAGACCCGCTTCATTGATGTCGACGCTCCCGGTCAGCGCTCCCCCGGAGGCCACCGACTGTCCGACCCAATCGGTCTCTCCGGCGGACCCGACGAACTGCAGGTTCAGGGCATAATGGCCTTCAAAAACACCCGCGGCTTGGGGAACGATGTATCCGGAGGCGATCGCGCCGCCGTCATTGTCCATGACCAGCGCTCCGCCGCCGCCGCTGGCGCTGTTCGGGTCGAAAAGGTTGAGGGCGGGGGAAACGGCGAATATCAGCAGGGTGGAGACGCTTCCCCGCTGATCGACCCCGGGAGGGAGGGTCAGGGTCCCGACCCCGTTGCCGGCGATCGTATAGCGGGCCTGGCCCGCGATCGAGGCGAATGTCGTCACGCCCCCGTTGTTAAGGTCGGCGGCGCCGGCCGCAAAATTCCCGGCCCCGTCCGCCGAGAACTGTCCGGCCATGGCCAGCGGTCCGAAGGCCGTCCCTCCGGCCAGGGAAAGGACGTAGTTGCCGGTAAGCGACGCGTTCGAGAACGTCGCGTTCGCCCCGGCGTCGCCTTGCCCGTACATGCTGCCTCCGGTCATGAGTGTGGGAACGTCCGGTTCGATGAGCCGCAGCACCTGGCCTTGCACGGCGTAATACACGAAGTCCAGGCCGACGCTGAGCACGAGCGTCCCGCGACCGAACGAATCCGGCGCCGTCAGCGATCCGGTAGTGGCCGAGGTGAATATGGCGCCGCCGTCGTTCTCGTAATACGTGCCGCCGGTGATCGTCCCGGACGCGGCGTTCATCGTGAGGACGCCGCCGTGAGTGATCGGCGACCGGTTGGCGATGTCCACGCCTTGGGCGGTGAAGGCGAACGCGCCGCTGATGGCCGCGGGGTCGAGGGCGCTGGCGGCCTGGGCATCGAGGCTGCCGCTCGAATTGGCGGTCCCGTCGAACTCGATGATCAGGGCATGGGCGGAGGAAGTGACGGCGATGCTGAACGTCTCGACTCCGTTTTGGGGCAGGTTGGCGTTGCTCACGTCGAGGGTGATGCTGCCTCGGCCGTCCGGCCCGATGGCGTAGGCGCCGGTGAGCGCGTCGGGTCCGGCCTGCATCGATTCGTCCGCGAAGTCCTGTTCGCCCGCGGTGATATGGCCGTTGCCGTCCGCGACGATCGTTCCGACGGCGGAATAGCTGCCGGAGCCGTTGACGCCCTGGACGGAAAAGACGTACGTGCCGTTGAGCATGGCATTCGAGCCGATCGGCACGACGGTGATGGCGATGCTGGCCTTGGCGCTGGCGTCGGCGGTCGCGGTCGCGGTGACGGTCACGATGCCGGGAGACGCAGGCGCCGTGAAGACCGTCGCAGCGCCGCTCGCGGTGTGGGTCGGGGCAAAGGTGCCGCAGGCCGCGCCGCTGCAGGACCAGTCGACGCCGGCGGCTGAGGAGTCGTTGCCGACGTTCGCGGTCAGATTCACCGTTTGGTTAACCGTGAGGGTGCTGGGAGCGTTGGTCAGCTGGATGAAGACGGCCGCCGGCGTCTCCCGGGCGCAGGCAGAATAGGAAACGATGACCAGAGCGATGACGGCGGCCAGTCCGATGGCACAGGGCTGACGGCTTGGCGTTGTCATGACGATCCTCCCGACTTCGTTATTTCCTCTCAGATGTCTATTATAATGCAAACTCTATGCCATTCGCCTGATGCCGGGATGCTCCGGATGGCCCCGGCTCCACTGGCTTTTCCCTGCGAATCTGGCTGCCGTCGGGATCTTGGCGGCTTTCCCCTTCCCGGGTCCACACCAGCGATGGCCGGCGCCTGCGCCATCCTGTCCGACAGGATAACCGCGCCCAAAATTGACCGGTTGGAGGCAGGAGGCGTCCGGGCTTCAAGGGAGAAGACTCCGGAGCATCCTTGGCATGAAGATTGCACTATTCTTAAACAAGTCAGAGGAGGCTAAATCATGAAGATCTTCAAGTCCATCCTGATCGTTCTGTTCCTGTGCGCGGCCGCATACGGCCAAACCGAGGACCTCGGCATGGGCGCTTTCGCCAGCGAACGCGGGCCGATCCTGCTCGCGGTCGACGCCGCTCTGGTCGATTTCCAGATGAACAGCCCCTACGTCATGTTCGTCGTCTACATGGCGTCCAAGGACCAGAACAAGGACATCGTGGTCGGCCGGGATTCGATCGTCATGGTCTACCAGGGCCAGGAATACAAGATGGCCACGTTCAAGGAGCTTCGCGACAACTACAAGGGTACCATCCACGACATCGACTTCTATCGTCACTTGGGCAAAGAAGGCATCATCTCCGCCTGGGTCAGGTTCTACAATTTCCCTCAGAGGGCGGACTTCTTCCCGCCGCTCACGCTGCGGGGCACGCTGTCCGTCGACGAGGGCTCGATGTACGGCTTCACCGGGTTCAGGACGAAAGCCTATTTCAAGAACCCCGGCTTCAAGAAGGGCGACAAAGTGACGTTCAAGGTTTGGGACAAGAAGAACCCGAACGTCGCCAGCCAGCTCGACGTCGTCCTCGATTAGCCGAATCCGAGACCTGGATCCCCGGACAGGACGGCTGCATCGTAGCCGTCACGAAGGCCAAGCATGACCCGAGACCCCCGGGACGCCGGGCTCGTCCGGGCCCGATAACGGCAGGGGCTCCCCTGGCTCCCTCGAGGGCGGCGCACCCTCCAAAACGCAATTCCTACTTTTTTAATAGGAAATGAAACCTTTTGCTGAGCGCTGACGTCTAAAGGAGTGTTAACAGAGACAGAAAAGAAGATCTGAAAGAGGAGAATATCATGAAGATCAGAACGAAGCTGGCCGTCCTCCTGGTTGCCGTCGTCCTTTCGCTCGCCGGATTCGGCGTCCTCGCCAACGCCCTGTCGGTCGACAAGATCATGGCCGCCACGACACCGACGACCGAGATGGGCGTCACGATCACCAGTTGACGCCTCTCGACCCGTACTCGGGGGGCTCCCGGTTGACCGGGAGTCTCCGCCAGACGTGGAGGGGCTCGAGGGGGCCCGTCATGAAAGACCGCAGCGAAACCGCCCGATCGATCGAGGATTACATCTCTGCATTTCCAGACGATACGAGACGGATCCTCGATGAGATGAGGGCGACGATAAGGGCCGCCGCACCGGGAGCCGAAGAGAAGATCAGCTACCAGATGCCCGCTTTCTATCTCCAGGGCCATCTGGTCTATTTCGCCGCATTCAAGAAGCATATCGGATTCTATCCGACATCGAGAGGGGTCGAGGCATTCAAGCGGGAGCTCGCGCCTTATGATGTCTCGAAAGGCACGATCAGGTTCCCGCTCGACAGACCCTTGCCGCTGAAGCTGATCACGAAAATCGTCAAGTTCCGGGTCGCCGAGAACCTGAAGCACGTCCAGTCCCAAGCTCCAAAAGCCCGTTAGGGGACATTGTCCCACACCAAGTCCCGCGTTTCGGGAAGATCAGGCTTCCCGATGCACCCGAAAGATCGATGAGTCATCAGATCCGAGGCGGGATTCTATGGGGGAGGGATATCCGGCCTCTCCAGTGCCTGGCACGTATCTTGCTTAATTATGAGGTACCGCGAATCCTTGGCCGGACGCCTGCGTTCTTCACAAGACCCGGCCGCCTCGGGGAAGCCGTCTTGAGTGACAGCACGGCTGAGGCCGGGGCCAAGGGTCTGCGAAGATCGACAAAGGAGGCCGAGATGAAAAAGATGATGTTCGGTGGGCTGGTCGTATTAGCGGTCTGTGTCGTGGCCCTGATTCCCGCGCGGGCTCAGATGATGCCGAAGACGGGCGGCGGGATGATGATGACTAAGCCGGCCGCGGACCTGGGGATGGCGATGCGTATGCTGTGGGAGGACCATATCACCTATACGCGGAACTATATCATCAGCGCTCTGGCGGGCTTGGAAGACCAGGGAAAGATCGCCGAGCGGCTTCTGAGGAACCAGGATGACATCGGCAACGCGATCAAGCCGTTCTATGGAGACGCGGCAGGGGCCAAGCTTACGGCCCTTCTGCGGGACCACATCCTCATCGCCGTCGACGTCGTCAAGGCTGCCAAGGCCGGCGCCACAACGGATCTCGCCGCCGCCAGCAAGAAATGGACCGCGAACGCCGACGACATCGCGGCATTCTTGAGCGGAGCCAATCCGGGCTGGACGCGCACCGCAATGGCGGACATGCTGCACAAGCACCTGGATTACACGACCCAAGAGGTCGTTTCGCGGCTCAAGAAGGATTGGGGAGCGGACATCGAAGCCTACGACAAGGGCCACGCCCACATGCTGATGTTCGCCGATATGCTGACTCACGGGATCGTGAAGCAGTTCCCGGCCAAGTTCAAGTCCTGAACGGGCCGCGGCGAGGGGGGATGGCCGCAGGCCGGCGCTTCGGGCCGGGAGAGGTCGGAGTCAGGCCGCGACGGCCATCCACTCGAAACCTGACCTCGCGGTGCCTGAGGTGAAAAGCCGCGAAGAGGACGGCCAGGACGGGGAAGATGATGAGGCTGGCCTCGGCCCCGGTGGGACCGCCTGTCAGCCCGGCCGGGCCGCGGGTCACCGCGTCCAACAGCCGACCGGAGATGGGCAGGCCGCCCCGGTTTCCGGTGTTCGGGAATCCGAAGATGAACAGCGCCCCGAAGTTGAACGTCCAGTGCCAGCCGATGGCGAACCAGAGATTCCCAGTGCGGCGCAAGGTCAAGCAGAAGAAGAGGGCGATCAAGGTGACGCTCAAGGCGTCGATGAGCGACTCGTTGGGCTTCTCGGCAAAGTGGAGATAGAATCCGAAGAACGCGGACAGGACGATCGCGGCCGGCCAGAAACGAATGCCGGAGGCCAGCGTGAAGAGCTCGTAGCCCCGAAACACGATCTCCTCGAGAAGCGAAGCCAGGAGTAGGCCGGCGGCCCAGAGGAGCGTCGAAAGGACAAGATCGGTGCCTTCGAGAGCGAGGCCGCGCACGGCATAACCCCCGGCCAGAGCCATGACGGCGACGACGGCGCCGATCGCAGCCAACCCCCAAAGGCCGCCCTCCCAAAAAAGCCGGCCAAAGGCCCCGACCCGGGTAAAGCCATAATCGGCCAAACGACGATGTTCGATCCCGGCCATGAGATGGACGCAAGCCAGCGATCCGGCCAGGGACACGATCTCGATGAAGAAGAAGTTCCAGGCCGTCCATTCCGGATCCCCGCCCACGACGGAAACAAGGAGGGCCTTCATCAGGAGGCCGAAGAGAAAGAAGGCGGCGTTGAAGATGAGCAGGCGCCAGCCCGCCCTCAAGCCCCAGGGCCCGAAAAAGGCCCGTTCCCCCGGTCCCGTCATGCCGCGATGATATGCGCGGCCCCCAAAGGTGTCAATGCCTGCGGCCTCTCCGGCCCTTGAATGTCCTTGACTTCTTTCCGGCACGGGGCTATTTTGAGCGCAGGCAACGGGCGTGGGGATCCGATCTTTATCCAGCATTTCTCTCCGCCCGTTCCTGGCCTAAGCTCATTCATTTTGGGCGGATGGAATGGAGGTTTCATGGGACAGAAGACGTTGGTTTTTCTCGCAGGAGTGATTCTCCTTATCGCCGCCGGCTGCAAGAGCAGCACCGGTCCGAAGGTTGAGAGCTTCGTCGGGACGTGGCACGCGACCAAAGCGGAATACGTCAGCATCGCCAATCCGAGCACGAAGGTCGACATTATCACCCGGGGATCGACGTTCACCGTGGTCTTCAGCTCCAGCACTTTCGTCCTGACCGTCACCGATCCCGGCCAGAACCCCGATGTCTTCACGGGGACATGGTCTGCGTCCATCGATACCCTGACCCTGACTTGGACGTCGGGAATGTCCGGCGAGAGCCAATTCGATTTTTCGTTGGATGGGAACGATCTGACGCTGACCGGCGGCCACATGCCATTCGAGTTCACCGTCGGCAGCCCCGAAGAGGCTCTCCTGAACCTCATCCTCGTCCGCCAGTAGACCGAGCCTCGGGCCCGGACTCTCGGCCGGAACGATGCGCGGAGCTCGCGCCAAATGCGGGGATCTGCCTCGTCCGCTCCCGGCCGGATGGCCGGATTTGCGTCTATCCTGTATAATCTCCGAATATTGATGAACGTCACCGTCGTCATCCCCACATATAACGAATCGGGGAACCTGGCCCCGATGGCTGAAGCGATCCTGGCTCTGCCGGTCCCGGGACTCCGCCTGCTCAACGTGGACGACGAATCGCCCGACGGGACCGGCCGGCTGGCGGACGAATTGGCCGCCGCATCGTCGGGCCGCATCGCGGTCCTCCACCGGCACGGCCGGCGCGGCCTGGGATTGGCCTATATCGACGGATTCCGCCGGGCCCTCGACAGCGGGGCCGACGCCGTCGTCCAAATGGACGCCGACTTCTCCCATTCGCCCGTCGATGTCCCCCGGCTGCTGGAGAAACTGGCCGATTGCGACATCGTCGTGGGTTCGCGCTACACGGCGGGCGGCAGCGTCGACGATGACTGGGGCCGAGGCCGGCTGGCCCTGAGCCGATCGGCCAACGCCTATGCCCGGACCCTTTTGGGGATCAAGACCCGCGACGCCACCGCCGGTTTCAAGGCCTGGCGCCGGTCGGCCCTGGAAGCCGTCGGTCTGGAGCGCATACGCTCCAACGGCTACCTCTTCATGGTCGAGATGACCTACGTCTCTGAGCGCTTGGGCCTCCGCATCGGCGAGGTCCCGATCCATTTCACCGAGCGGCGCACCGGCCGGTCCAAGATGAGCCTCCGGGCCAAGGTCGAGGCCGCCGCCGGCATCTTTGGCGTCTGGCGGCGGCACCACCGTCTTCGTCCGGCCGCGTGAGGGGCCCCCTCCGATAGTCCGCATGAAAAAGCTCATCGTGCCCGGGACACTCATCCTGTCCGTTTTGATCTCGATCGCCATGGGCGTGCTGAAGCCCGTCCCGCACGGACACCGCTACGATCTGGCCATCCAGCTGACTATCGCGCTAGCCCTCATTTGGCTTCTCTATAAAACCCCTCTCGACGTGATCTTCAAGAGGGGCGTTCTGGCTTTGATCTTCGTCGCCGGGCTCGGATGGGGGATCCTCAACGTTTCGTCGATCGATCCCGGCTCGGAGATCGTGGGCTATTACGGAACCGTCTTCGAGGCCATCGACAGCGGCCGGAATCCCTATGCCTGCGGCACCATCTTCCACCGGGCCGAGGACGGAAACGCCGTCTACGGGAATTTCAATTATCCACCCGCGGAGATCTATCCCTACTACCTGGCCTATCGGGTCGCCGGGCGTTGGAACAGCACCGTTCTGACAGGCGTCATGATCCTGATGAATGGCCTGGCCTGCCTCATTCTTCTCCGGACGTTTCCGCGTGTCGGGGCCTTGAATCTAGCGGCATTCTTCCCGATATTCCTCGCCGGAGAGATCAAGACCAATCCCTCTCTGACGTTTCTCGTCACGGCCATTCTCGTGGGGCTCATCGTCAGGGAGATAAAAAAGCCAGGCCGGAGCCGGCCTTATCTGATCGCTGTCGTCTTCGGGATCGGGCTGATGACCAAGTTCCTGATCCTGCCGCTCATGGCGGCCTTTTACTGGAACACATTCAGGCCGAAAGAGCCCGCGACTCTGGCGCCCATCCTCCGGGGGGGGGCCATCGCCCTGGCCACCTCGGCGCTCATCATGGCGCCGTTCGGCATCATGGCCGTCCTCAAGAACACCTTCTTCTTCAACCTCATTCTCGGGCACCGGTCCGCCCTGACGACGTTCTATCCCAACGTCCTCTCCGGACCGCTGAGCGCGCTGGGACTCGGACCCGTCTATCCCGTCGCGGCCGTGGCCGTGGTCGCTCTGGCGGTCCTGGCGGCGCCGCGCCTCGGTCTTTTTGCGGCCATGCTGACCGCGGCGTTCGCGTTCCTGCTCGCCGCGCCGACCCCCGAACCGCAGTACCTGCCCATCGTCCTTTACTTGGCTCTCGCCTCGCGGTGCCTGGAGATCGCCGGCTCCCCGGCCGGGGGCTTCAGCGCTCCGGCTGCGTCTCCCCTGATCCCTGACGGGAGGCCGGCATCCCGTCGCGCATTCCGGCCGGTGCGGATGATGGATATCGGGTCAGAGGCGGGCGACGATCGGAGGCGGCTCCGGTGGTCTCGCGGCCTTCCCCTTTTGGGCCCATATGGAGGGGATGGCCATCAGCGCAGCGATAATCACGACCAAGAGGACGAACGTACCCAGAAGCCTCAATTTCCCCCTCATGCCGACCTCCCCTTCGGTTCTCCTCACCCCTACCCTTCTCAATGGGGCCTGGGACCGCGTTTGTCAATAGAGGAAGCCCGGATGTCGTTCTTTGACGTGTTTTGACGCAGTATGACCTATCCCTTGCGGGCCAAAGAAACTGGCGGACCCCCCTCAGGTGATGACGTCGACGGTCAGGGGGAACTTGGACAGGTATTCGCACCCGTCGGCCAGGATGACGATCGGGTTTTCGTACCGGAATCCGATGTCCTCCTCGGGGCAGGCATATTGCATGGCGCAGATGAGCATCTCGTTCTCGCGATAGCGATGGTCGGGATTCGTCCAGTACGGGAATGGTCCGTCGTTCATCCCGATCCGCCACTCGTCGCCCATCAGACCGATGCCATGCTCGAACCCCGGCACCATGAAGTCCGCGAAGCCGCGGCTCTCGGCGAAGCCGATCATCTGCTCGGCAAGCTCCGAGGGACTGATGCCGGCCCGGTAGGTCCGGAGGGTCAGGGCCACGATGTCCGTGAAATTGCGGGCGTGCCAGAGCTGGCGGTCGCTCGCAGGGCCGATGAGGTAATTGTGGGAGTGGTCCCCCAGTCCCAGCATGAACATGGCATGGATGTCGACCATGAGCGGCTCGCCGGCCCGGAGCTCGCGGCGCGTGGCCGGCGTGCAGGCCCCGCCGGTCAGGCCCGTGCGGTAGCCCGAGGCGATCTCGTTGCCTCCGGTGAACGACCACTCCCACTCGCTCCCGGCCTTGCGCATGGCCAGGGCGGCCAGGCCCGCGATCTCGGTCTCGGTCAGCCCCTTCCAGCCGCCGTCGCGCAGGGCCTCGAGGGCGGCCTGGTGCCCGACGTCGACGATCCGCGAAGCCTCCTTGAAACGGGCGATGGTGCCCCGATCCTTGACGAGCGACAGCCGGTCGACGAGGTCGTGGGCGTTGACCAGCTCCGAGCCCGGCAGGGCGTCGCGAAATCGCTCGAACTCGTAATGGGTCAGGTTGCCTTCGGGCAGGTAGTTGGACATCCCGCTCTCGATCCCGACCCGGCCCTTCCGGCCCTTGAGCAGGTCCTTGATATATTCGGAGATGAGCTCGATCTGGTCCTGGCCGCCCATCGGGGCAAAACCGAAGACGCTGTCCTCGCCGAGCCAGGACTCGTCCGCGACGCGGGCGGCGTCGATGACGAAGGTGAAGGCGGCGGGCTTGCCCTCGGAGGGGATGACGACAAAGCTCCGCCAGGGGCAGAACGCGTCGAGGGTCCAGGACAGCGTCCGCAGGCGCGAGCCGAGGTAGACGTCGATCCCCGCCCGGGCCATCTCCGCCTGCAAGGCGCGGATGCGGCCGGGATGATCGATGAAGTAGGGGCTTCCGGGATCGAGGGTCTTCATGGCGTCACCCCTCAGTAGACCGCGGGGATGCCGGCCAGGACCTTGTTCAGCCGGTCGGCGATCGCGG
Source organism: Candidatus Aminicenantota bacterium (assembly GCA_963743205.1). Lineage (GTDB taxonomy): Bacteria > Acidobacteriota > Aminicenantia > Aminicenantales > Saccharicenantaceae > RBG-16-66-30. The sequence goes on along the minus strand of CAVUOW010000003.1, from coordinate 62,109 downwards.
CCAGCTTCAGGGCCTTGATCATATTGCCCTTGAGCTTGAGCTTGCCGGTCATGAGGGCCTTCTGGGCCCCCAGCTCGGCCCGCGAGATCTGGGCGAAAACATCATAGCTTCCGGTGATCAGGAATTCGGCCGCGGGGGGCTCCCCCGTTCCCAAGGCGATCTCGGCCAGCGCGCCGTCCTCGAACCGGAACAGCAGGTACTTCGTGCCTCCGCCCGGACAGTCGAGGTAGACGTTGGACATTGACGACGTGATGTGGTTCATCTTTTCAGGGGTCAGCTCGGCCTTGAGGCGTCGTTCCGCCTCGGCCCGCCATTCGTCGGTCAGATACTGAAACGGGGGCATGGGGGCCCTCCTTTCCGGTCGAAATAAAGTCGAACAGGATATAGAACAGGAGGCGCTGGCTGTCAAATCGCCGGGCCGGCAGCACGGGCCGTCAGCGGCCGGCCGTTCGGACGATCTCGAAACGGCAGGGGATCTTGCCAAGGGATCTCGCCAGATTGACGACAATGACCCCATCCTCGATCTTGGCTTCCGCGGGCAGGTCTCTGACCTCCGCCCGGATCTTATCGGTCAAGGCCAGGCCCGGAAGCCGGACGCGCAGGGTCTGGGGGCTGTCACCATAATAAGTCCCCTCGATCCCATCGGCTCTCATGGAGTATTGCAGCTCCTTGTCGCGCCAGCGCAGGGTCTGACCAAAGCCCTTCTGCCACCAGCCCTGTACGGCCGAGGGCGCGAGGGTGACGGAGCCGTCGAGGCCCAACTCGACTCCGAGAAGGAAGCGCTGGACGATGCGGATCAGGTTGGCCGGATACTCGCAATAGGTGTTGGGCCCGGCCGCGAGGACTCCGCCTTTGCCGTCGGGCTGATATCTTTCCCGCCAATAGAATCCGTTGGCCCGTCCGACCTCGGCCACCTTTAGCAGGCCGTCGAGGAGACCCTGCGGATCGCCCATCCGGGCCCGGGCCTGGGCTTCGAGATACCAGACGCGGCCCATGGCGGCGAGGTCGTGCCGCCTCGGATGGGTGAATTCCCAATCTTCGTAAGTCCCCGGAAGCGTCGAGATGCCCGTGGGCATACCGCCATAATGGAAGCGAGGTTCATGGGCGAGCTTCGGCCAAAGGATGGAGGCCTGTTCCGGCGTCGCGATGTCCAAGGCGATCGCCGCCCAATCCGTGTCCGTCAGGCCGTGCGATGAGATGAAGCCTTTCTCCGGATGCCAGTATTCGGCGAATTGGCTTTTCTCCGCGACCCAAAACCGGTTCACAAAGAAGCTCCGGACGCGTTCGGCCAGGGCTTCGAATCGCTTCGCCGATGCATGGTCGCCGGCGACCCGGTCAAGGGCGGCCACACGACGGAACGCGTCGACGGCGTGGCACTGGGCCACGCCGTCGGATTCGACCCGGGCCGGCATCTCGATGTAGTAGCCTGCGCCCTTGACGCGTCCCTCGTCCGTAACGAGAGACGCCAGATGCTCGGCCGAAAGGTTGACCGCCGGGAGCTCCGCCTCGAGCCATTTCCGGTCGAGCGTCATGCGAAAGATGTCGTCGGCATTCTGTATGAAGGTCGGGTCGGCCAGCGCCAGCAGTGGGTTGCCGGGGACCCAGTGGGTGTAAAGGCCGCCGTTCCCGGCGACCTGGGCCAGATGCTCCCCCTCCCCGGCCTGTTTCCCGGCGAGATCCGGGAGGATCGCGATCGGCAGCGACCCGTCGGCGCGCTGGAACGAGCGGACATAGGCCCAATTGGCCTTGACGACATCGATCTGGCCGAGCCAGAGGAGGGCGTCGGTCATCTGGTGGCCGTCGAGCGACGGATAGGTATAGCCGTACCCGAACCCCTGCCCATCCGCGCACACCGACCAATAGCCGGGAAAGACCTTCGGGTTGACGGCGGCCAGGACGTTCTTAACAGCCGACTCCGTGTAGGCCGATCGAAGATCCTTGTCGGGGATCTCGACAAGCGTCGTGACGTCTCTTTCTTGCGGCGGGGCGGCGGTGAGGAGCAGCAGGCCGGCCAGAAGTGCCGCCATGATCATCCGGGATTTCGCGGCCGCGCGCGTTTCCGAGCGGGTCATGTGCTCAACCCCTTACTTTCGTCATAGCGGTCTCCCAGCCCTTAGGCCTTCCGGCAACGGGCTAGGAGCCTCCCGCCGCGGCCGCAATGACCACCGCCGCTCTGACCGCCTCGACCGTGCGGGCGACGGCGCCGCCGATGGGCTGACTTTCGGTGATCTCCTTGGCGCGCCGTTTCGCGCTTCCCGACGCTCCCCCTTATCGAAGAGCACCCCGGTCAGATCGCAGGCATGGACGAGGCTGATCAGGGCGGCCGTCCGCGTCTCGGGCGGGGTCATCCCGAGGATCCCGGAGCGGACCCGCTCCCGGATCCTGTATTCCGGCCTGGGATCGATCTCAGGGTAGCGCGGAGAGGGGAAGATCCAGAGCAGCCGGTGCTCCTCCTCCCTGAGGACCCCCTTTTGGACCAGGCGGGCCAGGAGGTCCTTCTTGATCTTCCCGCCCGACCGTCCGAGCCGGCCGACCCAATGCTTGAGATCGCGTGTCCGCTTCGATGAACGGATCGTCCCGAGGATCCCGTCGAGCAGCTCGTCCCGCGCGGAGCCGCCCGCCGCCGCGGCGAGCTCCTTCCCCTCGATGCGAAGGAGGCCGGCCTCGACGAGCTCGATGAGCAGCGCGCCGGCGAGGCCGTAGGGAAGCCCCATCGAGGCCGCCATCAGCACCGTTCCTTTCTTATCGTTCAGGGCCAGCAGGAGCAGCTCCTCGGCCAGGTTGTGCGTCCTATCCATCGTCTTCCTCCTATTGCGCTTTCCGGTACGCCCGTCGTTATCGGATAAACACGAGGCGCACGGGTCCGATAAGGCCCGACTCCGCGAATTCGCCGTAGCTGTTGTTGATCAGATTGGCGATGCGCACCCGGATCTCGTTCTCGCCGGGACGCAAGGCTCCGCCGACGTCGAAAACGTACGGGCCCCAAAGCCGGGAGCCGCAGCTCGTTCCGTTCACCCAGACCTCGGCGACATGACCGACCTTCCCGAGATCGAGCCTCATGTCCGTCTCGGGTTTTTCGACAACGATGGTCTTGGAATAATCCAGGAGCCCGCTGAACTTCTGCAGGCCCCAAGCATTCCAATCCTCGAGCGGCTTCTCGACGCCCCCGGCGAATTCGGCCGGCGGGGTCATCGGGAATTCCATCACTGGCTGGATGCCGGGATCGTAGGTGACTTTCCAAAGCCCGTCGACGGCTGCGACCACCTTGATCTCGGGCGTTGACTCCGGAGGACCGGCGAGTGCGGCCTTCTTCGGATCGAAGACGAGCCAATAGGCCTCATAGGGCTTGAACACCAAGGTCAGAACGCTTCCCTCGCTCGTCTCCGCCGAGGCGACCGGACGGGTCCCGCCCGTTTCGCAATCCCAGATCGACGCGGCGCCCTTGGCCCCGCGGACCGCGACTTCGCTCGTCTGCCAGGCGTCGGTGTTGTTGGCCAGCCAGACGAACTCCCGGCCGTCGATGCGGCGGTGGTGCCGAAGCATCGGGAACCCGCCCATCTTGAAGACGACCGGACTCTGAAGACCGGGGACCTCGCCCCCTCCGCCGAACAACGTCTTCAAGCTGCCGCCCGGGCAGGCCGTGAAGCCCGGCTCGAAACGGAGCGCATCCATCAGCTCTTCCATCCGCGGGTCGCCCCAGCCTTGTTCGGCGGACGCCGACGGGAGCTCCGCCAGAGCATAAACGCGGCCGCCGGACTTGGCGAAATCGACGATCTTCCGCGCGGCCTCGAGCGGCAGGATATCGAGCGCCGGCAGGACCAGGGTCCGGAAGGCGAATTCGCCGCGGACGAGCTGTCCATTTTTAACGTCCATCTGGCCCAGATAATGGCGGTCGCCGACCAGGAATTCGATCCCGGCCGCCGTCAGATCGTCGATGGCGCCGGCGTAGATCTTGTCGAGGGCATTGATCCGCTTCCCGGCTTCGTTCTTCTCGGAAAAGGACCACATGTCGACGTCGAGGAGCCCCGCATCGGCCTGAAGCCAGGCGGATTCGATCGGGTTGTAGAGGAGGACGTCGGGCACCGCACGCCCCATGGAGTTGATCAAGCTCGCCCGCCGCACGAAGTCGGTCCATATGTGGAGGTACGGGAACATCGGGTTCTCCGAGTACCAGTCGGGGGGCCAGGGGTTCCCGGTAAGCTTCCGGGTCGTGAAAACTCCATGCGGGATGACGTGGCTCATCCCCCAGGCGGTCACGGCGTTCGCGGCCTGCTTCAGAAAGGGCGGATTGAAAGTCCCCCAAGGCGTCCCTTCGAACGACCCTGCGCCCATGAGCTCGGTCACGGCCCGGGTGTTCCCGAACTCGGCGACCGACTCGATCTCCTTGAAATCGTGAACGCGGAGGGCCTTCCGGCCCAGGCAGTCCTGGCCCGGCATGGTCACGCTGCGGAGCATTTTCAGGTGGTCGCCGACGGCGGAGACCTGGGGTTGGATGCCCTCTTCCCAGAAATGGATGGTCGTAGACATGCCGCGCTTCTCGTGCCAATCGGTCACGGCCCGGAAGCCCTCGGCGTAGATGTCCGAGACGAGATCAAACCAGTCCCAGCGGGCCCGGGCGAAGACGCCCTCGACATCGCGCTCGACTGAGAGCGGCAGCCAGAGGCGGATGTCCCGGCCGTACCGTTCGCGGTAGCGCTCGTCGAGAGTCGCCGACCAGGCCAGGCCCCAACCGTAGTCGCCCTCGTTGTCGATGAAGTCTCCGGGGACGGAGCGGCCGAGCCGGTCGCCGAGGCGGCGGGCGTAAGGCTCGAGCGCGACCTCGATGAACGCCGGCGCCAGCCGCGAGTCGAGATAGTTGACGTCCGAACCGTCAGCTCCGGGGTGGCTGTACGTGTTGAAGACATAGATGCGCCAGGCGCCGCCCGCGGGCGCCTTCCAGGAGAAGGGAGCGCCGGCGCCGATGACTTGGAGTGTCCGGCTGAGGATCATGGCGGGCCCCGTGCCCGGCTGCGCGGCCATGGGCGCCGTCGGGCTGACCTCGGCGGCGACGGCGAAGAACGAGGCGGGGATCTGGGTCTCGGAGCCTCCGGGGACGTCGCGCGTCTCCCAGCTCAGGGACGCGGCGCGCAGATCGGGATGGGCGGCCAGCATCCGGCCGTTGGCCCGGAAGCTCGGCCACCAGTATTCGTCGCAATAGCCGAGATAGCTCCGCTTGGACTCGGCTTCTTTCAACGCAGCGTCAAACGAGGCGAACCATTTGTCCCCCAGCCATTCCGCGTCCGGAAGGTCCGGCGTCCCGACCATGGACCGGCGCGCGTGGGCGTAGCCAGGATTGAAACGCTGGCTCGCCATGACCCGGGACATCTCGGCCATCTTTGCGGCGTCGAGCGGCTCGTCCCAGAACCAGAAGATGAACGGGGCATAGATCATGTCCGGGTCCTTGAAAGAGGCGCGAACGGTCTCGAAAGGAACCGACATCCTGACTCCGCGGTTGGCCGGCCCCGGCGAAGCGGGGGGGCTCTGCGGACGGCAGGCCGCAATGAAACCGGCCGCCGCGATCAGGATGGTCCAATTCAGGATCCTCGGTCCGAGCGAAAATCGCGTCATCGGGATCTCCTTCTGCCCGTCATTCCGATCCGGCGAATGGCCCGCGTGGCGAAGTCTAGCACGCCAGGCACCCCTTGTCACCCGAGCCGCTTCCCGGGATCTCCGAGAAACCGTTATAATGATCTCCGGTCGACGCGGAGGGACCAACCATGACGCGATCTCGCTGGCTTTCATGGGGCGGGGCTTTGGCGGCGGCGTTAGCGACGGTCGCGTTAGCGCCCTGCGCGGGGCCGCCCCGCCAGGGGTCTCTCGAGGCCCGCATCGCGGCCTACGTCGAGCCGTACGTGCGGACCAACAACTTCAGCGGCGTCATCCTCGTTACGAAGGACGGCCAGGCGCTCTTGCGCCGGGGCTACGGCTGTGCCGTCCGGGAGTTCGACGTCCCGGTCACCCCCGAGACCAAGTTCCAGATCGCCTCCGTTTCGAAATCGTTCACGGCGGCGGCGACCCTCCTGCTCGAACAGCAGGGCAAGCTCCGGACGTCCGACCCGCTGGACCGCTTCCTCCCCGGTTTCCCCAACGGCGGCCGCCTGACGCTTCATCAACTCCTCGCCCATACCTCCGGCATCCCGAACGTGAACGCGCTCCCCGATTACGACGCGAAGGCGATGTTCCCGCACGGGCTCGACGAGATCCTGTCGTGGTTCAAGGACAGGCCCCTCGATTTCGAGCCGGGGGCGCGCTATGCCTACAGCAATTCGAACTACAACGTGCTCGCGGCCGTCATCGAGAAAGTCTCGGGGCAGAGCTACGGGGAGTTCCTGGGTAAGGCCATCTTCCGACCTCTGGGGATGGCGGACACGGCCCATCACGGCGACGGCCGGGCTGTGATCGCGCGCCTGGCCTCCGGTTACGCGCCGGCCCGCGGCGACGCCGTCGAGCGCGCCCCTTCTCTCGACTGGTCGATCAAGACAGGCAACGGTTCTCTCTATACGACCGCCGACGACCTGGCCAAATGGGACCGGGCGCTTTACGGGGACGCGCTCTTGAATGACGCCTCGCGCAGGAAGATGTTCATGGAGCAAACCGAAGGCGTCGGCTACGGATGGTTCGTCCACAAGGGCCGCCATCCTTCCGTCGCTTCGAATGGCCGCGCGCCTGGGTTCACCGCTAGTGTCGAGCGGTTCATCGACGATCGGGTCTGCGTGATCCTCCTCTCCAACCTGTATTCCAGCATCGGCCAGAGTATGGCCGCGGACATTGCCGCGATCGTCTTCGGTGAAGATAGAGCGCCACTGATCCCGGCGGTTCCGGTGACGGTCGCCGAGGCCGAGATGACGCGCTGTCTGGGCCGCTACCGGTTCGGCGATGACTTTTCCTTCAATCCGGGACTGACGGCGGAGATCAGGCGCGACGGTCCCTGGCTCGTTTTCGCCGGAGACGCGGCAACCGGAACGACCTATCTCATTCCCCTCGGCGAGGGTCGTTTCATCGACCGCGCTTATGGAGGCATCGTGAGCTTCGATAAGGATCCCGCAGGACGGGTCACCGCTCTCGTGTGGACTTTTGGCAGGGACTACCGCGCCGTCCGAGAGTCTCTTCCCTCCAAATAGCCTTTCAAGACGACGGCGCTGTTGCGCTGCTCATCCTTCGCGGCGTAGACGAATGTGACCGTCCCCATCTTCGCCCGGGCGCGGAGCCTTTGGACCTCCTCAGGGTTGCCGCGTAACTCAGCCAAATAGCGGCGGCGGAAATCTTCCCACTTCTCCGGGTCATGGCCATACCACTTGCGCAGGGCCGGGCTTGGCGCGACGTCTTTGAACCACTCGTCGATGGCCGCTTTCTCTTTGGTCAAGCCCCGCGGCCAGAGCCGCTCGACGAGCAGGCGGACACCGTCGTCCTTCTCGGGCCGCTCGTAGGCCCGTTTCAATCGGATCTTCATCTCCACCCCCCTCCATCCGTTTTGGAGGCGGTCTCAAACCGAGGGCCGCGACGCGGCCCGGCCCTCTTCCGGTTCCAGTACAGATAGGCCGGAATGCCGAGGGCGATTAGGGCCAGGCCGGCGAACGCGTTCCAGAAGCTCTGGACCAGCGTGTTGACGATCACGAACAGGGCGGCCAGGACGAAGAGGATAGGCGTCACCGGATAGCCCACGGTCTTGTACGGCCGCGGCAGGTCGGGGCGTTTCCTTCTCAAAAGGATGACGCCGAACACGGCCAGGCCCAAAAAGATCCAGGCGCCGAAGACGGCGTATTTCAGGAGCTGCTCGAAGGTTCCCCCGGGGATGAGGCAGATGACGGTGCTCCACGTCCCGACGACCAGGAGCGCGATGTGGGGCGTCCGGAATCTGGGGTGGATCTCGGCCATCTTCCGGAAGAAGAGGCCGTCTTTGGCCATGGCATAGTAGACCCGGGGACCCGTCAGAATATGTCCGTTGGCCGCGCCCATGATCGAGAACAGGATGATAAAGGCGACGATCGAGGCCCCGACCGGGCCGACGGCGGCCTTCATGGCCGTGGCCGCGATGCGGTCGGACCCGGCCATCTCGGCCGCGGGCACGGCGTAAAGATAGGCGACATTGGCCACAAGATAGAGGAGTGTGACCAGCCCGCAGCCGGCGATGAGGCCGAGCGGCACGGTCCGGGACGGATTTTTGGTCTCTCCGGCGTTGAACGTGGAGACTTCGAAGCCTTTGTAAGCCCACAGCGCGGCCACGAGGGCCAGCCCGAACGGCCCGACGAGGCCGCCCCCGAGGGCGGACACCGGGGGATTCGAGAGGTTCCCCCAGTCCCCGCGGACGAAAAGGAAGATGCAGAAGACGATGATCGAGAGGGCGGTGAATTTGAGGACCGTCAGGAGGTTCTGGACAAAGGCCCCCTGCTTGACGCCGACGTAGTTGATCCCGATGAGGGCGAAGATGAAAAGGACTGCGGCCGCCTTCTGGCCGGCGGGGCCGAGGGGAACGAAATAGGGCAGGTATTTCGTGGCGAAGGCCAACGAAAGCGTCGCGATGGTCCCCGAATCGATGACCAGCAGGAGGGCCCAGCCAAAGAGGAACCCGACGAGCGGGCCATAGGCCTCGCGCAGGTAGACGTAGATGCCTCCGGTCTCCGAAAAGGCTCCCGCCAGCTCGGCCAGGGACAGGGCGCCGAAGATGCACATCAGGCCGCCCACGACCCAGACGGCGAGCATGAGGATCGGCGATTTGACCTCGGCGGCCACGGTCGCAGGGACGATGAAGATGCCCGAGCCGATCATGGTACCGACGACGATGCCGATAATGCTGCCGACGCCGAGGACACGACGCAGTGAGGCGGGGGCCGGACTGCCCGTTTGAGCCGGGCCGCCGGATGGTGCTGTTTCAAGGTTGTTGGCCATGCGGCTATCTTATTCAGGGCCGGAGCCGATATCAACCCCGGATCGAGGTTCCCGCCGGATTTCTAGAGGAACTGGTGGGGATATTCGGCGCGCCGATGCTGGAATTCGAGGATGTTCCGATTGAGGACGACGCCATCCCGGATCTCGATCGCGCGGCGGATCGTCGGATCGGCCTCCCAGGCGGGGCGGCCCGCGGCGACCAGGCCCAGGTAAGGCAGCAGGGCTTTCGAGACCTCCCTCGAAGCCGCGCTCCAGAGGTAGCTCGGCGTGTGGTCGACGGAATAATAGGTCACGCCGTCACCGACGGCGAACACGGGGGCCTCGAAGCTCGTCGGCCTGGCAAAAGCGAAGCCCATGCCCTCGTCGCAGCTGATATCGATGATGAGCGCCCTCGGCTTCAATCTGCCGACCTCCCCGGCGCCGACAAAGATGACCGGGTTCTTGGTGTCCTGAAGGATCCCGTTGCAAATGATATCGGCGCCCGCCAGCTCGTCGATGAGCGGCTGCTCCTTCCCTTCCGAGTCCCTGGCCATCAAGGTCCCGTCCGGGACGGCAAAATAGTGTCCATAATAGACGTCCGGGTTCTGATCGCCCACCTGATAAGGCTCCCGGCGAGTGAACACGTGGATGTTGTTGAAGCCGCGCCCATGCAAGGCGTAGATGGCGCCCCGGCTGACGGAGCCGTGGCTCAGGATGACGACCTTCCTGCGGGGCCCGTAATAGCCGTCCAGACCCAGGAGCTGGAGGCTATGAAGGACGGCGGCATATCCGGCGAGCTCGTTGTTCTTATAAAAGACGTGTACCAACCTTTCGCCCGAGGCGCTCCAGAGGTGCATGGCCTCCCAGGCGATGACCGTGATCCGTTTCTCGATGGCCAGCTGGGCGATGGCCTTCTGCTGGACCGCATGCGGCCAACCGAACAGGACCTGGCCCGGCCTCATCTTCTCCAGGTCCTGGGGCATCGGCTTGGGCAGGACGACGAGATCGCAGCCTCCGAGAACGCTGTCCCGCGTCTCGATCGAAACGCCGCGCTCCTGGAAATACGCGTCCGGCAGTCCGTAGTCCTTGCCGTAACCGGTTTCGAAGACCATGGCCCGGCGAAGAGATTCCGGATACCGGACCAGGTGGTCAGGGAAAACGGGGACCCGCCGTTCATTTTCCTTGTTGGACGTTCCGATGATGCCGATGCGCATGATGGTCACCCTCTCCCTGCTCTTGGGTGAACGATAGGCCAAGGCGGCCCGGGTGTCAAGGCGGCGAGCGGCAGGGCGGGCGGTCCTGTTGACAACGCCCGAGGGGGGATGTAGGTTCTTGGGGACGCGCATGAAGATCACCGATTGGCGGACCCGGGATCTCGGGGATAGCACGGAAGTCTCCGCGGACATCGACGGCTTCCGCCTGTGGTACCGGGTCCCCCGTCCGTATCCGCTTTCGAGAGCCGCCGACCCCTTCGTGGCCGCGGCCCTGCTTCCGGCGATGCTCCAAGGTCAAGGGCTCGAGGTCGGCCCGGACCTGACCCTGTCGCCGAAGCTCGTCGGGAATCTCGGCCGGCTCCAGGAGATCCACCACTGTTGGAATCCCCTGTTCAAGATCGTTCCGATCCGCGCGGCCGCTTCGCCGGCTGAACCCCTCAGCCGGGGCGTTCTGGCGTTCTTCTCGGGTGGAGTGGACAGCACCTACACGTTCCTGAAAAGGCAAGCGGAGCTGACCCATCTCGTCTTCATCCGGGGATTCGATTTCTACATTGACGCGGCTGGATCAGAGACGTTTTCGGTCGGCGACCTCGCCGACCTGTCCCAGCTCGCCCTCAAGCTGACGAGGCCTCGGGACCCGTTCTCGGCGTTCTTGAGAGACAGCCTTTCGAAAGAAACCCTGAAAGCCGTGTCAGATTATCGAGGCTCGGGAATCTCGACCGGCGGCCTGGAATCCCGGCTGGCCGCGGAGCTCGAAGGCCTCCTCGCCGGACCGCCGATCTGGGAAACCCGACGTTTCTCCGGAATCAGATTCCGGCCGGAAACGAAGGACCTGTTGAAAAGCAACCCCACAGGCCAGGGCCTGTACCGCCTCAACCGATTGCTCGTCGAAGACGCCTATCCTCAGGAGATCGCGAGACGGGACGATACGATCTATCGAACGGCTTTCGAGCGAAATGCCCGGTTCGCCAGGGCTTTCGACAAGACCCTGATCGCCGTCTCGACCAACCATTACGCCTTCGGGTATCGCTACAACCTGAGCAGGAACCTGACCCAGGGCAGCGCGCTGGCCAGCGTCGCCCTTCTTCTCGGCTTCCCCAGGGTCTATGTGCCGGCGGCCTATTCCTACAGCCAGCTCATCCCCCTCGGTTCGCATCCCTTGACGGACCCGCTCTGGTCGAACGAAAGCGTCGAGATCGTTCACGATGGGGCCGAGGCCCGGCGCGTGGACAAGGTCATGACCATCGCCGGGAATGCGGCGGCGTTGGCCAATCTGAGGGTCTGTTTCGACGATATGAACGATAATTGCGGCCGCTGCGCGAAATGTCTGCGCACGATGATCCCGCTTGGGCTCTTGGGCGCTTCGGCCGCCCCCTTCCCTCCCCTGCCGCCGCTCGGCACGGTCAAGAAGATGCGCATCGCCAATGACATCGAGATGATCTTCTTCGAGGAGAACTTCGATCCCGCGATGGGCCCGGCGGATCGGGCACTCCTCCGGGCCTTGGAGGCCTGCCGGCGGCGCTACGAGCGGCAACAGCTCTTGAAGGCCATCGACAAGGTCGTGCTCGGAGGGTTCCTCAAGAAGGCTTATCGTCGCCGCGCAGCCGCCGCGGCAGGGATCGTCCGCATCGACACGCTGCCGCCGCCCGATTGACCCGAAGCTAGGGCGCCGTCGTCCGCCGGACGATGACCAGAGACAGCGGGGAAAACCGCCGGGAGGACCAGTTCATCCATCGGGGGATCCGGCCGATGACAAGCCAGAGGACGAGGAGCCAGACCCGGCTTCGACGGACCTCGCTGCCGTGAGGAGAGAACCAGGCCTCCATGTGGCCGGCGGGGGTCGCTCTTCTCGATATGGGCCCCGGGCAATCGAAGACAGATGTCGGCGATCGCCTCGAGATTCCTGATCCCGGGATTGTGGGCCCGGAGCGTCTGCTTCAATTCGTCAGGCTTGAGGATCAGTCGCCGGAGGGCCAACTGCAGAGGCCCGAACGCCGGGGCGCCGAGGACCATATAGCCGCCCTCAGCCACCAGATCCCAGTGGCGTCGAATAAGGTCCTCCGGATCCGAAAAGTGCTCGATGAATCCGTAGGACGTCACGACATTGAACTTGCGGGGCGTCGAGAACGTCAGGAAATCCGTTTCGATGACCTCCAGGTCATGGACCCCGAACCGGGCAAAAGCCTCGGGCAATTGCCGCACCGCGGGCAGGTAGTCGAGGGCCGTCGGTCTGTAGCCGTGGCTCAAGGCGATGGCCAACAGATGAGACCCGGGGCAGGCCCCGATCTCCAGCACGGACCAATCCTTCCTTTTGGGCAGGTAACGGTCGAGGAATTCCTGGAACTCCGAAGCCGCCTGGACGGGAGGCAGGCTATAGCCCTGACGATGCCATTCTTCCGGAGTGGTCAGCGAAGAAGGGATGGGGGACACAGGCGCAACTTCCCACATCGATGCGGTGATGTCAAGCGGTCGGGGTCGGCAGGCGATTCGGTCTCTTGATCTCGGTTTCGGCCGGTTCTATTCCCATTGGTAATATCTCACATAGTCGATCGAGTACTTCAAGGGGAAGATGCTGTCGTCGATGCCTTGCTCGCCGCCCCAGGTGCCTCCGATCGCCGTGTTGAGGAGAATGTAGAAAGGCTTCGCGAAGCGCCAATAATCGGGGTACCGGCTGTCCTTGCTGTAGGTGAAATATTTGTGGTCGTCGACGAAGAAATCCAGCCTGTCGGAGCGCCATTCGACGGCGTAAACGTGGAAATCGGCGTAAGGCGCGGACACGCTGATCTGTCCGCCTTTGATCACCCGGCCGGGGTCATGGACCGAGCCCGGGGTATGGACGGTGGCGTAGATCGTGTCCGGCTGGTAGCCGACGTTCTCCATGATGTCGATCTCGCCGCACTCCGGCCAGCCCCCGGAGATGATGTCGGTGCCCATCATCCAGATCGCCGGCCACGACCCGACGCCCGTCGGGATCTTGGCCCGGACCTCGATCCGGCCATAGGAGAACTCCCTCCGGCCCAAGGTGTTGACGCTGGCCGACGTATAGGCCGCGCCGGCGTAGTCTTCCTTCCGCGATTCGATGACCAGGCAGCCGCCTTCGACCCGGGCGTTTTCCTGACGCCCGACCGTGTAAATCTGGGCCTCCTGATTCCGGATACGTCCGGCCTCATATCCCCAGTTCGCGGGATCGGGCAGCCCGTCGATATTGAACTCCTCGGACCAGACGAGCTTCATCTTCGGGGGACTCGCCACCGTGGCGCAGGCGGCCACCTGAACGGCGAAAACCACGAGAATTGAGAAAATCCCCGGATGCCTAGAGACCCTGGAATGTGCGGCCATGTGCGGATGCTCTACCTCCCCATGATTCCAGAGGCCCGCCGCGGATGCAACTGTTATTTATGTTAAAATGGCCTCGGCGTGTACGAACACAAGAACGAGCCGCTGCTTCCCTTCCGGCGGTTCCTGCGCCGCCAGATCAACCACATCCTCGTTGGCCTGGGGATCATCGGCGCTTCGTTGGGCTTGGGCATCGCCGGCTATCATTTTCTGGACAAGCTGCCCTGGATCGATGCGCTCCTGAACGCTTCGATGATCCTGGGCGGCATGGGTCCCGTCGACCCCCTTCAGACCGCCGCCGGCAAGGTATTCGCCTCGGTCTACGCGCTGTACTCCGGCATCGTCTTCCTGGTCGTCGTCGGGATCATGGCGGCCCCGATCGTGCACCGGCTCCTCCACCGCCTTCATCGGGCCGAAACAAAGTCCAAAGCCTGAGGGCGGAGGACGAACCCACCCCTGGACGGGGCCGGAGTGGCTCCCGTTGCCAGGCCGAGGAAGGACAGCTCCTAAGACGAGCTTGAAGAGACGTCGCTTCAGCGCACGGCCGGAGGGCTGGCTTTCCTCCTGCTGGGCCAGCACGATCAATATGATGCCGACGAGGACCGCGATCCCGCCGTAGATCGCCCAGCGGATCTGACCGGTCATGAAGCTCCCAGGAAGCACGTTGATCCCCTGGAGGATCCAGATCCCGCCGAAAAGGACGAGCAGCACGCCGATGATCGTCAGGATGACCTTCATGAAGACCCCCGTGATGCCCGGGCTTGCCAATCCCCGGCATCGTCAGCTTCCATTATAGCGAAAACATGAGGGTCCCTTGACATCCCCGTCTCGGCGACCTATCTTGCCCGACGACGGGAGGATATCCATGAACAAACGCCGCCCTGGCTTCTGGTCGGCATCGTCGCGCTGGCGGTCTCCGCTCGGGCCGCGGAGATCCATGTCGCGGTCAACGGTAAGGACTCCAACCCCGGGACGCGAAACGCGCCTCTCCGCACGATCCAGCGGGCGGCCGGCCTCGCTCAACCCGGCGATGTCATCACCGTGCACGCAGGGACCTATCGCGAACGCGTCAGCCCGCCCCGCGGCGGCCTGTCCGACGCCAGCCGGATCACCTATCAGGCGGCTCCGGGCGAGAAGGTGGAGATCAAGGGGTCCGAGATCGTCAAAGACTGGGTCAAGATTCAAGACGGCGTCTGGAAAGTCGCCGTCCCGAATTCCCTCTTCGGCGACTTCAACCCCTATAGCGACCTCATCCAAGGCGACTGGTTCGAACCCAAAGGCCGGGCCCATCACACCGGCGCGGTCTACCTCGACGGCGAGTGGCTGACCGAAGCGGCCGCTCTGGACGACCTGTTGAAGCCCGCCGGCGCTGCGCCGCTGTGGTTCGGGCGGGTGGACAAGGACGCGACGACACTCTGGGCCCAGTTCGGGAACGCTGACCCCAACGAGCGCCTGACGGAGATCAACGTCCGGCGGACGGTGTTCTACCCGGAGAAGACCGGCATCAATTTTATCACGGTGCGCGGCTTCATCATGCGTGACGCGGCCACGCCCTGGGCGCCGCCGACGGCGGAGCAGGTGGGCCTCATCGGCCCCCACTGGAGCAAGGGCTGGATCATCGAGAAGAATACCATCAGCCATTCCGTCTGCTCGGGGATCTCGCTCGGCAAGTACGGCGACGAATTCGACAACACCTCGCGCGACACGGCCGAAGGCTACGTCAAGACGATCGAGCGCGCCCTCGCCAACGGCTGGAATGAGAACACGATCGGCCATCACATCGTCCGCGACAACGTCATCTCGAACTGCGAACAGGCGGGGATCGTCGGCAGCCTGGGGGCGGTATTCAGCACGATCACCGGCAACACCATCCACGACATCCACGTCCGGCAGCTGTTCACCGGCGCGGAGATGGCCGGCATCAAGCTCCACGGCGCGATCGACGTCGTCATCGGCCGCAACCACATCTATCGGACCGTCCGCGGGATCTGGCTCGACTGGATGGCCCAGGGCACGCGGGTCACCGGGAACCTCTTCCACGACAACATGGCCGAGGACCTGTTCGTCGAGGTGGACCACGGGCCGTTCGTGGTCGACGACAACATCTTCCTTTCGCCGCGGTCGCTGCTCTGCGTTTCGCAGGGCGGAGCGTACGTCCACAATTTGATGGCCGGAGAGCTGCGCGTGAACGCGTTCGACGCCCGGCAGACGCCGTTCCACAAGGCCCACTCGACGGAGCTGGCCGGGATGCACGACAACCCGTTCGGCGATGACAAATATTTCAACAATCTGTTCGTCGGTCCGGGCGATCTGAGCGTGTACGATGCGGCGCCCATGCCCGTGCGGATGGAGGGAAACGTGTTCCTGAAGGGGGCCAAGGCATCCCGGCACGAACGCGAACCCGTTGTCAGGGCGGATCTTGACCCGGCGCTCAAGCTGGCCGAGAAGCCCGACGGGTTCTATTTGGAGATCGCGCTGGACACGGCGTTCGGGAAGCGGACGCGCCGCCTTGTGACTACGGAACTTCTCGGCAGGGCGGCCATAGCCGGATCTCCCGTACGAGCAGGCGGACGGCTCACTCCTTCGCATCGACGTCGATTACTTCGGGAAGAAAAGAGATCTTTCGAACCCGGCGCCCGGACCGTTCGAAACGCCCGGCACCGGCCCGGGCATGATCAGGATCTGGCCCCGCTAACTTAGGGCCTGCGGCGCTGCTCCGTGATGCTGAACCGGATCTCCAGGACGGCGCCGGATCGGACGACGGAACCTTTTTTGGCCTGAAAATCGACGAAATCGAAACCATCGGCCCGGACGCCGATGATCTTCAGATAGGGATCGAGGTTGGCTTTGAGCTGGGCGAATGCAGCGATCGCCGCATCCGGGTCCGGGTAAGGGACGATCAGCCGGGTGAACGCCGGACCGCCGGGCATTCGATAGGCGGCCAGGGCTCCAAAGACCCTGCCGCCGAGAGACAAGCTGTCCCCTTCCCCGAAAGTGAAATAGGGCTGAAGCCCATAGGGTCCCCGGATCAGGCGCTCGGAGCCCGCCACCTTGCCCTCGGCGGGCAGAGCGTCGAGCGGGGTCGGGGCCGATTCCTCCGCGACGCCGGCCAGAAAGGCGTTGGCCAGAGCCACGGTCTCGGTTTTCGAGGCGGCCACCTCCCCCAGGTTGTCGACTTGGATGAAATAGCGGCCTTTGAGGATCGTCAGTTGGACGTCTTCGCTGGAGTTGCGGGCGGCGACCTCGGGGAACGGCGTCTCTCTCCCCATCTTCATCAAGTAGACGCCCAGAGCGGAGGCGGCGCTCTCCATCTCGTAGGCGTTGAGCGTCAGCTCGGCCTTGTCCCGGGCGTAGGCCTGCAGGCGGAGCCTGGCGAACCCGAACTCGAGAAATAGCTCTGCCCCGCCGTCGATCTGATTGAAGAGGTCTTGGCCGGTGAATGTCCGGAGCGGACCGGCTTTGGCCCACCCGGGGGCGAATTCAGGCCCGGGGATCGCGGGCGGGTCCGGGATCGCCTGGCGTGCGGCGAGGGATCCGCCGGCCGCCAGGAACGCCGACATCACGCCGACGAGAATCCTGTCAGACCTTGACATGCGCGATCTTGGCCGGGTCGACGATCCCCAGCCCCAGCTTCTCGGCATAGCGCAGGTACTCGGTGAAGCGGGGATTCTCGTTGACCGCGACGCCCATCTCCTTGCGCTTGGCCACGATCCTGGCGTGGCAGACCATGTCCAGCGCGAACGGGTCGGAGGCGAAATACAGGCGATTGTCGATGTAGGCGAACTTGGCGTTCTTGTCCGGCCCGCCGTCGTACTGCGACCTCAGGCCGTCGGTGACGTTGAGGACCATCTTGTCGCGCACGGGCCAGAAGGCCGGCACCTCGACGCAGACGTCCAGGAAGAGCGGCTGGTGCAGCCGGTTCGTATTGCAGACGGCGCCGTAGCCGATGTTCTTGGTGGCCATGGAGATGGCGTTGCCGGTGTTCTTGAACGCGGGCAGGTTGACGATCTTGGTCAGCCTCTGGGTCAGCAGCTTCCCGAAGTAGGAATACTTGCCGTTGAAGACGTGCTGGTTGAGGTACGGCAGGTCCTTGGGGCCCTCGACGTCGGCCCAATAGAAGACCTTCTGATCGAAATTCGGGACGCTGACGTGGGTGCCGTCCGCGTTCAGCCATTTGCTGTTGTCCTGGGTCTTGCCCTCGGCGGCCGCCTCGTCCATCGTCTGCAGGCCTTCGATGCCGATGCCCGGATAGCGCTCGGGCGTGAAGCCCGCGTCCTTGAGCATGTAATCGAAACGGTCCCAGATGACGATGTTCTTGCGCGGCAGGCCGCAGGACGTCAGCCAGTCGATGACGGCGTCGACGACCTCGAGCCGGGTGCTGATGAGACCGGGCCCGACCGGGTTGACCTTGAGCCCGACCACGTCATTCTTGGTGAAGAACAGTCCGAAGCTCTTCTTGAGGCTCTTTCCGGTCAGCCCCCGGATGCCCTTCTCGAACATGGCCTTGACCACGGCCGCGTCGACCTTTCCGTCGGACATGGCCGCGGGGTCATAGACCTCGACGACCCGGCCGGGGAACGGTCCGGGCAGGCTCCATTTGGTCTTGGGGACCTTGAGGGCGTCCTCGATATTGGTCTTGGGCCGGGGAGGCTTTGCGGCCGGCTTGGCCGGAGGCTGCTGGCCCTCGGTCTGCTGGGCGGCCAAGAGGCTCCGGCCGGTCAGGATCAGGCCGGCGCCGAGCGCTCCGCCGGACTTCAGAAAATCGCGGCGGCCGACGGCGTTCTCGGGGGGCATCGAACGGTAGCGTTGGTTCTTCATGATGCGTTCCTTTGGACCGGAATCGTTCAATTATAGCGGAAGCCTTCGAAAATCAGAAAGGAAAAAGGGGGGCACCCCAAAGTCCGAACCAGCCGTCAGAACACCCCGTTCGTGTTCGGGGATTCTTTCGGGATCTCTTGGGAGGCCTCCCATTCTTCGATGATCCGATCTCCTTCGAACCGGAAAATGTGGATCAGAGCGTATTCGGGCATATCCGGCCTGAGCCGGATCCGCCCGTGCACGGCGACGAATGCTCCGTCTTCGAGCGTGCGGACGGCTTCGAAAACCTTATTGGGCAGCTCGGCCGCGCTTTGCTCCATCCCGGCCAAGAGCGATTCCCGATCGCCCTTGAAGTAAGGATTATGGTGAATGAAATTCGGATGGACATATCTTTCGTAGGCCTCGCGGACCTTGCCGGAAGACGCCATCTCAAGAAACGATACGGCGATGTCCTTTTTGGATGAGGATGCCATCTGTCTTTCCTCCTGGCAGTAGTCCTTGCTACGATCCGAACCGGCGGACCGCTCGGGCATGCGCTTTGGCCGCTTCGACGTCGCGATCCCTGGGAAGAGCGGACGTCACGAGCGAGCGCAGCAGGATCGACGAGGCCTTGGCGACCTCGTCGACGGCCCGTTCATAGACTTTTTCGTTCGCCTCGGACGGTTTCGCGAAGCCGCTGATCTTCCTCACATACTGGGAGGCCGCCGCCCGGATCTCCTGATCGGTCGCGGGCGGCCTGAAATTGAAGAGCGTCTTGATATTCCGGCACATCGCCTGCCTTCCCTTCTCATATCAGGGAGCTGAGGAGCTCCCCGAGCGCCGCCCGAACCCCGAACAGGCCGCCGCGCCGACGGCGACGGCTCCCAAGAATCCCCGGTGTGATACTCGACTCATGCGCATCTCTCCTCGACCCGAGATGACCGGCTTTCCGCTCACAGCTTTTGATATTCGCTTTGGATCACGTCGGCCCCGTATTGCCGCTCCAGCCGGCGGACGGCAAAATGGCCCTCGGCGATATTCTGGAAATGATCCATGAAGATCGTGTTGATGAGCCCTCCGCCGATCGCGCCTATGGCCGGAACGCTCATGGCGGCGACCTCTTCCGAGACGACGACGCCAAAGCGGGCGGCGATCGCGGTGACCAGTCTGACGAGGACGGGAGCACCCCTGGCGGTCAGGCCCCGTTCGGAAACATATTTCACCGCATCCGCTACCGCCTTGGACAGGGCCGCCCGGACGGCGTAGTATCCGGTTTCCGTCGCGTCGTCGTTTTTCGATCGGCCGCCGAGCGCGAAGACCTGCAGGCAGTTCAACATCGTCTCCGGGGAATTGAGATCTTCGCCTTCGCTCCTGGCGATGTCCGAGATCGACCGCAGCATGATCACCGTGGAGATCGGCAGCTCCAGGGGAAGCCCGGCCCACCCGAAGGCGCCTCCCGCGACACCGGAGGTCATCACCGCGATCTTGTGGATCCCCCGGGAGTGGCGGGACCGGCGACGGCCCTTCATGGTCGCCACCGCGAAGACCAAGGCCTTTTCGATCGATTTTCGCGTCGCCGCGTGGACGACTCCGGCCAACTTGCGCGGCAGCCGGGACAGGCCCTTCTCGAGCGGCGAGGCCAAGGCGTTCGTCAAGCGGGCGGCCAGGCTGGGATGCTCCAGCAGCGCCTTGGCCCGCCTCAACGTTTGGAGATCTTCAGCGGTCAGTGCCATTCCGGATCACGGGGCCATGATAGGCGCGGCGGCGGGCGGACGTCAAGGAACCGGCGGATCCGCCCGGGATGCTGCATCCTTGCCAACCGACGCCGGGTGGACTAATCTGATAGCCGGTCGACCGATGACCGGGGAGCGTACACCATGATCCTGGCAAAACCCGAGATCCTCCGGCAGATCCGTGACGGCCGGATCAAGATCGAGCCCTATGACAAGACCGCCGTCGGCCCCGCCTCCATCGATCTGACGCTGGATGACAAGCTGCGGGTCTTCAATACCGACCGGCACATCACCCGGGCCGACATCGACTACCGGACGCTGGCCAAGCTCACCGACATCGCCAACGGCTACCTGCTGGAACCGGGGGAGCTGGTGCTGGGGATCACGAAGGAAAAGATCACCCTCCCGGGGGACGTGTGCGGC
The DNA here is from genome assembly GCA_963743205.1 of Candidatus Aminicenantota bacterium. Classification (GTDB taxonomy): domain Bacteria; phylum Acidobacteriota; class Aminicenantia; order Aminicenantales; family Saccharicenantaceae; genus RBG-16-66-30. The sequence goes on along the minus strand of CAVUOW010000003.1, from coordinate 41,702 downwards.
TGGCTGAACTCGCGCTCGAGGTTCGCCCGGATCGGGCTCATGAGCCATATCGCGGCGCCCTTCCTGGCCCCGGGGATCTCGAACAGGCAGATCCTGGAGATCTACAACGCCGGGCGGAACAAGATCAAGCTGATGCCGGGCATGCGGATCTGCCACGTCGTTTTCCAGGAATGCAAGGGCACCGCGAAATACAGCGGAGCCTGGAAAGACCAGGAGCTTTAGGCTTCGCGGTCCGCGTCTCGACCAAGGCCAAGAGCTATTTTTTCGGCGGGGTATAGCTGACCATCCACGGGATGCCGAATTTGTCCTTAAAGCTTCCCCAATAATCGCCCCAAGGCTGGTCGGCGATGGGCATCTCGATCTCGCCGCCCGCGGAGAGGGCTTTGAAAACCCTGGCCGCCTCGTCCCGGCTGTCCGGGTGAACGGAAATATAGGCGTTGTTGCCCTGAACGAGCTTCTGTCCGAATGATTCCAGCGTATCACTGGCCATGAGGACATCGCCTTGGCCGATCGGCAAAGCGATGTGCATGATCTTGTCCTCGTCTTCCTTCCTGAGCTTTTCCCCGGGCATCGGCATGTCCTTGAAGCGAACGACCGCACTGAAATCCCCGCCGAAAACGGACTTATAGAAGATGAACGCCTCTTCCGCATGGCCCGCAAAATTGAGATAGATGTTGATCTTGGTCATCGTCCTTTCTCCCTTCTTTTTTTGACGTGATCGGCCGGGCCTCTATCCTTGGTAGGCCTTCTCGAGTTCCGCGATGTCGAATTTCCTCATCTTCAGGAACGCGTTCGTGACGCGCTCGACCTTCGCCGGATCGGGATCCCGCAGCATCGCATCCAGGCCGGAGGGGGTGACCTGCCAGGAAACGCCGTACTTGTCCTTGAGCCAGCCGCACACGCTCTCCTGCCCCCCGTCGGCCGTGAGCTTCCCCCAATAGCGATCGATCTCTTCCTGGGTCTCACAGATCTCCATCAGGGAGATCGCTTCGGTGAAGGAAAAGGCATGCGGATAGGCGCTGTCCATGGCCGCGAATTCCTGCCCCTCGAGGGTGAAGGCGGCGTGCTTGAGCGTCCCCGCCTTGTCAGGCTCCTCCCCTTGACCGTAGCGGAGGATATCGCCGATCCTCGCGTTCGGGAACACCGACGTGTACAGCCTGATCGCCGCTTCCGCTTTCCCGCTCTGTTCGCCGACGAACATCAGCGTCGGCGTGACCTTCTGTCTGATCGGGCGGTCTCCCATGGCCATCACCTGCCACGAAAGACCGTACCGGTCCTGGGTCCAGCCATAGCGTTCGCTGAACGGATATTCCCCGAGCTCCATGAGCGCCGCACCGCCCGGAGATAATTTGGCCCACAGCGTGTCGACCTCCTCCTTGGTCCGGCAGGCGATCAGGAATGAGATGGCCGGCGTGAACTTGAACAGGGGCCCGCCGTTGATCCCGACGAATCTTTGGCCCTCGAGCTCGAACCCGATGCTCATGACCGTGCCCTCGGACAGGCCGTGGGTCTCAAAGCCCGCCTTTCCGGCGCGGACCGAAGCGCCGACTTTGGAGTTCTCGAAGAGCGACGTGTAGAAATCGGCCGCCTCCTCGGCCTGGCGGTCGAACCAGAGATTCGGAATGAGCTTTTGTGGGATGGTCGCCACGGGCTGTCCTTTCCGGGTCCTTAGGGCCGTCCGCCGCTTTTGACGACGTCGCCGGTCTTGAACCCCGCGCCCTCCACGACCTCGGCGGTGGAGGCGGCGTCTCCGACCGACGTCAACCGGATCTTCCCGATCTTGTCCTCCCCGACCGTCAGCACCTCATTGCCGACCTTCGCGGTTTTCGGCCTGAAGACGGTCAGGATGTCCCCGGTCTTGAGCCCTTCGCGGGCCCCCGCCTTGATCACGAGGGACCCATCGTCAGCGACGAGGAGAGCTCCCGACCAGACCGCGGCCGGTTCGGGGCCGGCTTCCGTCCCGAATTGGCTGACCATCTTCGCCACGGCGTCTTGGATCGCCTTGCGGGTGGCCTCGCCGAGCGGGGTCTTCTGGAAGGCCCCCACATCGGCGCCAAAATCGGCACCGGAGTACCCCACCTTGAAACCTGTCCTGTTGGCGTCTGCGGTGGAGCGGGAGGAAAAAAGGATCTCGCTCGTCACGGCGTCGACGATCCTCACATCCATGCCGACATGCGCCTTGGCCTCGCTCGCCCCGACCCGTATGCCTCCGATGCGGACGCCGCCGCCTCCTCCGGCCTTCGAATACTCGAATTCGTTGACCGTGCCGTAGATGAGGAACCGGGCTCCCAGGATCTTGCCGATCTTCGCGGCCGTCGCGGGATCCACCCGGCCGCTGTCTCCAAGGTCCTGCTCGCCGAGCACGTCATGGATCTGCTGCCGCTCCAAGACCTTGAACTTGCCCGTCTCGACCAGGGCGGTCACGAGCATTTCGGACATTCCTTCTCCGATATCCCAGCTCGCGCCGTACCAGAAATTTCTGCCGCTGCCCGCGGTCGTCGTGAACTTCATGACCGCCAGACTCTTCTGGTCGGCCCACGCGCCCGCACTCAGGATCAGGGAAAGCACGACAAAAAGCACGATCTTTTTCATGAGCCCTCCTCGAGATTACACCGCAGGGATTATTTAGCAGGATTTATGCCAACTTGCGGGCCGGAGTCATCGGGGGCACGGCCTCCGGCTTCGCGCGCGTCGCCCGGGATCCTGTCCCGCCAACTGGGACATCGTCTGTTTTTCCGGGACTTCTGCGCCCCTTGCGCCGCTTCGTCCCCGGGACCTGCGGCTATCTCTTCGTCGCCCGGTCGATGAAGGCGGCGACGGCATCGTGGAGCTTCACCCGGCTCTCGTCGTGCAGGTACATCATGTGCCCCGCGGGATAATAGTCCTGCGTGATGCGGGCCTGAAGCTCCGCCGGAAGACCGAGGTGGGTCATGGTGAACTCGGTGGCGAAGAACGGCGTCGCCATGTCGTAATAGCCGTTCTCGACCTGGACAAGCAGCCGCGGGTTGGTGACCATGGCCTGGGCCAGGTCGGACTCGACGTTCGGCGCTCCGGGGAAGAAGCCGCCCGACGTGCTGGGCGCCCCGGGAAACCCGCCTGTCGTCGGCTGCCGGCGCCAGTTCCAGTCCCGGCCGCCGCCGCTCGAGGTGTTGTAGGTCCTGTCCTGCCCGAACTTGAGCTCCTCGTGGTTGTAGGCGTTGATCAGGGCGGTGAACGCCCCTCCGACGGCCGGCCCCTCCGGGTCACCCTGGGCATTCTCGGCCAGAAGGTCGCGGGTGAAGCCGGTGAACCGGGCGTCGATGCGGCCTGTGGTCAGTCCCCGGCTCCGTTCGAGCTCGACGTTGAACTGGGCCAGCGTCACCCGGAGGTTGGCCTTGAGCCAGTAGTCCACGCTGAGGCCCGTGTACTCGGCCAGCCTGTCGGCCACGGCCTGCTTGTCCGCGGCGGGAAGGGCGGCGCCCTCGAACAAGGCTGCGGCGTAGTCGCCCTGGGCGTAGCGGCGAACCTCGGCCAGGAAGGCCTCGAGGTCCGCGGGCCTGTTCTTCAACGCCTGATGGTACCAGGCCACGGCGGCATAGCTCGGCAGGTAGAAGATGTAGGGCCGGTCGTCACCCTGGCCGAAGGTGATCGTGGCCATGTCGAGGACGGAGGAGATGAGGACGATCCCGTTGAGGTGGATCCCGTCCCGCGATTGGAGGAAATTGCCCAATGCCGCCGAGCGGAAGGTCCCGTAGCTTTCGCCCATCAGGAACTTGGGCGAGTTCCAGCGGCCGTTCCGGCTGAGGTAGGTCCGGATGAACTGGGCGAAGGCCTGGACGTCCTCGTCGATGCCGTAGAAATCCTTATTCTGGGCCTTGCCCACGGCATGGCTGTACCCGGTGCCCATGGCGTCGATAAAGACCATGTCCGTCTTGTCGATGAGGCTTTCGGTGTTGTCGACGAGGGCGTAGGGCGCGGGCGGAGTGAAGGAGGCGTCCACGGTCGACACGCGGCGCGGACCGAACGCCCCGACGTGCAGCCACAGCGACGCCGAGCCCGGTCCCCCGTTGTAGAAGAAGGCGATGGGCCGCGCGCGGAGGTCTTTGACGTCGCTTCGGGTATAGGCCACGGCGTACATCAGGCCGGTCGGCTCGCCCTTGTCGTCGCGGAGGAACGTCGTCCCGGCCGCGGCCCGATAGGGAATGCTCTGCCCCTTGATGCGGATCATATGCTCCGTGACGGAGGATTCCTCCCGGGCCGGGGCGAGCTCCGCCGCAGGAGACGGCTTGACCTCTTGGGGCTTTGGCGGCGGCGCGGCTTGCTGCGCCCGGACAAGACGGCTTGTCCAGGGCGCGATCAAGGCGATGACAAGGAGAATCGAGAGGCCTCGGCTGATCTTCATCCCTTCGCTCCTTCCATGACCCGCGGTTCGGCGCGTGTCTTCGGCGTCCAGACGATTCTAGACGCGGCGGGGCGAAAAGAAAAGCCCCCATCTCCGGCGTTCTTGACATCCCCCGAACCGGAATTTATGCTTGCCTCCGGAGAAGGCCATGGCGGATCAGCGTCGGATCGTCGGGATCATGGACGGCCAGCTGAAGCCCGGCGGCCCCGGGATGGCCTATATCATGGCCGGCGTCTCCGGAGCGATATTCGAGCGGGCCGGCGGCCTGGCCGACATCTCCGGCCGCGTCCCCCTGGCTTTGACCACGACGATGGCCGCCTTCTCCATGACCAAGACGCTGACCGCGGTCGCCGTGCTGAAGCTCGCCGAGGAAGGCGCCCTCCGTCTGGACGATGAGGCCGGCAAGTATGTCGGTCACCCCTATGATCCCGGGATCACCATCCGTCAGCTCATCACCCACACCTCGGGCCTTCCGAACCCGATCCCCCTCCGCTGGGTCCATGCGGCGGACGCCCGGGCCGGCTTCGATGGCCATGTCGCGCTGGCCAAGGTCCTGGCCGAACACGGCGGCCAGAGGTCGAAGCCCGGGAGCCGGTATTTCTATTCGAATATCGGCTATTGGCTGCTCGGAGAAGTCATCGAGGCCGCGTCGAAACAGGACTATGTCTCGTTCATGCGCGCGCGCATTTTCGATCCCCTCGGCCTGGGCCCCCGGGACATCGATTTCACCATCGCCGACCCCCGAAACCACGCCAAGGGCTACCTGGCCGTTTTCTCGGTCATGAACGTCCTCAAGCGCGTCCTGCTGGATCGTTATGTTTGGGGAGGAACCGAGGGAGCTTGGCGGCGGATCTGTGACGTCTATCCCGACGGTGCGTCCTACGGCGGGGCCGTCGGCTCGGCCGCGGCCTTTGGCGTCATTCTGCGGGACCTCTTGAAGGACGATCCGGTCCTGCTGTCGAAAGCGTCCAAGGCGCTTTTCTTCGACCAGGCCCGATTGAGTGACGGGCAGAAGATCGCCATGACCCTCGGGTGGCACATCGGCGACATCGAGGGACGGCCGTACTATTTCAAAGAAGGCGGAGGGGCCGGCTTCCACTGCGAAATGCGCATGTATCCGGCCCAGGGCCTGGCCTCGGTGATCATGCTCAATCGGACATCCTTCAATTCGAACAAATTCCTGAGCCGGCTCGACCGCTTATTCATCAAATGAGCGCCGCGCCACCGGTCCTGATCGCATTGGATACGGAGGTCGTGAAGTGAGTCAGATCATTCCCCGCATCAGCGTCTTGACCCCCGACGGCATTTCCCGGGTGCACGCCTGGTCGCTGGAGATCCTGGCGACTGTCGGCGTTCGCGTCGACTCGCCGCGGGCCCGCGCCCTGCTGGCGCGCGCCGCAGGCGGTTCCCCCGAGGACGGGCGGGTGCGGATCCCGTCGGAGCTCGTGGCCTGGGCTCTCAGCGTCGCGCCGGCGGACGTGGCGGTCTATCGGCGGACAGGCGAGCCGGCGTTCAGGCTGGGTCCCGGGGAGGACGGTCCGCGGTTCGGCATCGGCGTGACGAATCTGTACTACCAGGATCCGGTCACCGACGCGGTCGTCCCGTTCAATCGTGAGCACATGGCGTCCTGCACGCGGCTGGGGGACGCGCTGCCGGCCTTCGACGTCGTCTCGACGATCGGCGTATTGGGGGACCTGCCTCCGGCCGTCGCGGATCTTTACGCGACGCTGGAAACGGCCGCCAACACCGTCAAGCCCTTGGTTCTGCTGGTCTCCGAGCCGGCCGCGTTCGCTCCCTCCCTCGACCTGCTCGAGACGCTGTGCGGCGACCTGGCCCCCAGGCCGTTCGTTATTCCGTACGTCAATCCCGTCTCGCCTCTGGTGATCAACGCGGAGACCAGCGACAAAATGTCCGAAGCCATCGCCCGCGGGCTGCCGGTCATCTATTCCAATTACGGCATGTCGGGCGCGACAACGCCCATCACTCCCGCCGGAACCCTCGCGGTGTTGAACGCGGAGCTGCTCGCCGGTCTGGTGCTGGCCCAGCTCCAGCGCGAGGGGACCCCGGTCATCCTCGGCAGCCTGCCCGCGGGCTTCGACATGGCGTCGGCCGCGAGCTACTACGGGCCCGAAACGATGCTGCTGAACCTGGCCTGCGGAGAGATGATGGCGCATTACCGCCTGCCGCACTGCGGGACTTCGGGCAGCGGGACGGGATGGGGCGCGGATCTGCCCGCTGCGGACCTCTTCTGGATGAATCACCTGACCTCGTGCCTGGGTTCTGTCGGGCTGGCCCCTTTCGTCGGCGGCAACTTCGACTCCCTGGCGTTCTCTCCGGCCGCGGCCGTGTACGCGGATCACGTCATCCGTCAGACGCGGCGGTTCGCAAGCGGGTTCGCGTTGGACGACGAGGCCCTGGGCCTGAGGGAGATCGCCGAGGTGGGACCGGGCGGCAATTACTTCACGGCCGATCTGACCTTGCGCCATTTCCGCGAGGCGGCATTCAATAGCCCCGTCTTCCCACGGTTGAGCCTGGAGGCCTGGCAGGCGGCGGGCCAGCCGCGGGCCGAGGATCTCCTGCGCCGGCACACCGTGGCGCTGATGGCCTCTCATCCCGCGCCGGCCGATCAGCCGGAGCTTCTGAAGCGCGGGGAGGCCTGGATCACTTCTTTTTCAGCAGCTCCTTGACCGCGGCCTCGATCTGCATGTCCCGGCCGGCCGACATGACGTCCGGGTCGTTTTTGACCAGGATGTCCGGCTCGAGCTGATTGTTCTCGCACAGCTTGCCGTCGGGTGTCCGCCAGCCGCCCTGCGGGATGCCGAAGCGAAGGGTCGGATCGATCTGCGATTCCCACCAGACGAAGGTCCCCGTCCCCGGAACGGGCATGCCCAGCGTTTGGCCGAGGCCCCGGACCTTGTATTCGACGGGGAAGAGATGGGCGTCGGAGTAGTTGCACTCGCCCATCAGGACGATGGACGGCTTGATCCATTTATTATAGGGCTCGACCCCGACGACCTGGCCGCGGGGCACGATGTCAAAGACCTTCTTGCCGCTCAGGAAATCGGCCAGCGTGTCGTGGAGGTTGCCGCCGCCGTTGAAGCGGGTGTCGACGATCAAGGCATCCTTGTCAGGGCTCAGCCCGAGGACCTCCTCGATGACCGTCCGGTAGCTCGAATCGCTCATGCTCTGGACGTGGACGTAGCCGAGGCGCCCGCCGGACAGGCGGTCGACCTCGGTCCGGCGGTTGCGGACCCAGCGCCGATAAAGGAGCCCGCCCTCTTCGCCGAGCGAGACCGGCTTGACCGCCTCCTCCCAACGGCTCCCGGAAGCCGGATCGAGCACGGATAGCAGCGTCAGCTGGCCGGCCTTGCGGTTCAGGAGCTTGTAGTGGTCGACCGTCTTATCGAGGGGCTGGCCGTCGATCTTCTCGATGACGTGGCCGGCCCGGATCTTCAGGTTGGCCTTGTCCAAGGGGCCGCCGGAAAGGATCTCGGCCACTTTGAGGCCGGGCCCGGAGAAATCGTAATCCGTGAAGAAACCGAGGGAAGCCGTAGCGTCCGCCGTCGGGTTGCGCTGCGGAGAATAGTAGCAGCCCGTGTGCGAGACGTTCATCTCGCCCAGGAGCTCGCTGACCATCTCGGCGTAATCGTAGTTGTTGGCGATGAAGGGCAGGAACTTGCGGTAGACGCCGAAGTAGGAGTCCCAATCGGCCCCGTAGAGGTCGGCCACGAGCAGCTTCTGCTTCATCTGCCGCCACATGTGATCGTACATGTAGGCTTTCTCGGCGGTCTGGTCGAGGACCATCTCCCCGCCGACGGCCACGGGCTCGGACTTGCCGCTCTCGGGGTCGATCTTCAGGACCCGGCCGTCGGCGAAGACGAACAGCGCCTTGCCGTCGGCCGAGAGCTCCATCCCGGTCTGGTTCGCGCCCAGCTTGGAGAAGAGCTTGGTGTCGCGCGTCCGGGTCTCGGTCATCCACAGGTCGTAGCCCTTCTCGAAACGGGCCAGGTAAAAGAGCTTCTCGCCGTTCTTGGTCAGGGCCATATCGGCGATGTCCGCGGAGGCGATGGTCAGGCGGATCTTGCGCCGGTCGATACCATCGAGCTCGAAGACGAGGTCCTTTTTCGGCTCCTCCGGCTTGACCGCCGCGGTCTTTGCCGCAGGCTTGTCCTTCTCGGCCTTGTCCTTGTCCTCCTTGGCCTTATCCTCCTGCTCTTTGAGGAGAGCGAACTCCTCCTTGGACAGGCGGAAACGATCATACGCGGCCCTGGTGAAGAACATGCCGAAGACGTCGTATTCCCGGGACGAGCCGTCGGTGTTGACGGCGCCTTCCCGGGGATTGGCGTAGGTCATCATCGTCCCGTCCATCCCCCAGCGGGGCATGAAGACGCCGAAGCCGTTCTTGGTCAGATCGACGACCTTGCCTTTGCCGTCGCTCGAGACGAGCCCGACCTGAGGCGAGAACAGGCGGACGAAAGCGAACTGGACCAGGAACCACTTGCCGTCGGGGCTCCATTTGTAGGTCTGGTCCCCGTCGGAGTAGGAATAGTTGACCTCGGCGGGCAGGATCAGACGGGTCTCTTTGGAGGCCAGGTTGACGACCTTGAGGACCACGCGGTTCTCCAGGTAGGCGACCTCTTTGCCGTCGGGCGAGAATTCCGGCTGGAATTCCTCGGCCTCGGTAGCCACGACCGGCTCTTCCTTGAGGACGGTCGAAGCGAAGAAGTAGGGCTCCTCCGAACGCACGATCGAGGTCTTATAGACGTTCCAGTTGTTGTCGCGCTCGGCGGCGTAGACAAGGGACCGGCCGTCGGGGCTGAAGCTGACGCTCCGCTCCTGGCCGGGCGTATTGGTGACGCGCTTGGTCAGGCCGCCTTCCACGCTGCCGACGAAGATCTCGCCGCGGAAAACATAGGCCATTTCCTTCCCGTTGGGCGCGAGCCGCATCTCGGTGATGCCTCCGCTGATGGGCAGCGTCCGCTCCAGGACCTGGCGCCCGTCCTCAGCGATGCGGATGTCGACCTTCTTGGGGGCCGCCGGGCCGGCCTTGGTATAGACCTCGCCGTCGTAGCCGAAGCAAAGAAGCCCGTTCTTGGCCCGGGTCAGGAAGCGGACCGGGTTCTTGGTGAAACTGGTCAGAGGGGTCGAGACCGCCGGTTTGCTCAGCGAGCTCTTGTAGACGTTGAAGGAGCCGCCCTGCTCGCTCAGGTAATAGAAATCGTCGCCGTTCCCGTCGAAGACGGGGTTGCGGTCCTCGCCCTTGAACGTCGTCACCTGGGTGTTCTTTTTCGTTTTCAGATCATAGACCCAGATGTCGCGGGTTATGGCCGACGTGTGGTGCTTGCGCCATTCGCTTTCGTAGCCCTTCTGGTCGTGATAGATGATCTTGTTGCCGGCCGGATCGACCGTGGCCGCGACGGCCGGCTGGGTCAGGACCAGGGCGGCCTCGCCGCCGGCGACCGGGACGCTATAAAGCTCCGGAAAGGTGCCCATGGGGAACTGGACGTTGGCCGCCGTATCCTGGTGGGTGGAGCTGAAGAGGATGCTCTTGTCGTCCGCGGTGAAGCTGCTGGGGACGTCGGATGCGGAGTGGTAGGTCAGGCGCCGGGCCTCCCCGCCCTCGGCCGGCATGACGAAGACGTCGAAGTTGCCGAATCGGTCGGAAGCGAAAGCGATCGATCTTCCGTCATGGCTCCAGACAGGGGCGTAATCATAGGCCTCGCTGATGGTCAGGGGAAAGGCCTGGCCGCCCGCGGCCGGGACCTTGTAGATGTCACCCTTGAAGCAGAACAGGATCGTCCCGCCGTCGGGCGAGACCGCCGGATATCTCAGCCAGAGCGGATGGTCCTGGGCGGCGAGGGGGATGGCCCCGGCCAGGACGGCGGTCAGGAGCAGGGACAGAAGAGCGGATCGCAGAAGGGTACGGCGGGAAATCAGCATGGGTTCCTCCGTGGGATAAAGAACATCTCTTGATATAGACGTGTGGAAACGGACTTTGGTTCGCTTTTCGGCGGGCGGATCGAGAAAATGAACCTCAATGGTCCCTGCGGAAACCGAGGCTCAGCCCGAGCCGGACGCCGAAATGCTCACCCAACGCGGTCTCCTCAGGGAGGAAGCCGGCGCTCTTATAGATCACGCCCAGGTCCAGCGACAAGGATTTAAACCGCGAATCGGGCCGGAGGATCAGCCTGTAACGGCAGGTTACGTCGACGGCCCCGCCCGACTTTCCGGCGTGTTCGGTGAAGCTCAGACCGGCTGGCTGGTTCCAATAGTGGACCGTGGCCGACACGGCCACGCGCTCGGCCACAGGATAGTCGTTGACACCGAGCCCCGCACCGAAGAACCAGCGGTCGAAGTTCTCGAACTCGCGCAAATAGGCGTTGATTTTCACTTTTTGCTTGTAGGCCAGCCAGAGCTTCTCGTCGATGAAGTCGCCGAAAGGCCCCATGCAGTGGCCCAGGCCGACGTTCGCCCTCAGATCTTCGGAGAGGCGGAAGTTGCTCACCCCAATGACGTTGGCATTGGCCAGGTTGAGAAATGTCCGCCATTCCACCCGGCGCAGGTAGTGCAGCTCCTGGTCCGTCAGGTCGGCGTAGCGGGTGTATCGCGTGTAGGCCATGGCGGGTCGGAACAGGTGGCGGATGACGCTATACAGGTCGTTGCCGACGATGTCTCGCCGCAGCTCGTCCGCTTCCTCCGGACCGTCCGTGTCGTGCTTGAAAAATCCCTCCGTAAAATACTTGACGATCGCGACCTTGCGGAGCAGGTATTCCACGACGAGATTCCGATAGCTCTCGTCGCCCAGCGACATCAGGGTCTCTTCCCGCGTGGCCAGCATGTAATCCGATTCAAATCCCGCCGTGTGGAGCCGGATGAAGGTGGGGAACTTTCGTGTCGCGCAGGTTCTGCAGGGTCGCATCGGTGACGCCGTCCACGTAGCCGCTGCGCGTCGAGAACGGGAACGGGTGGGAGACCGCGCCGATATCCTCCCCGACCAGGATGGACCGATGCGCTTCCTCGTGGGTCATCGTCTTGAAAAAGAGAAGTCCGATGGCGCCCTGGAGGACATAGCTGAGAACGGGATTGAGCTCGCTGTTGAGCGTATCGGAGAAGAGGCGGAAGCCGCTGAGGGCATTCACGTCGAACTGGCGCATGGTGGAAAGGCGGGCCGGAGAATCCCTGAGGATGAAAGGAGTACGTTCTTCTCACTCCGCCCGGCGCTCGGGGCGTCCTGGGCGGCCAGAAAGGCGACCGAAACGATCGCCAGGAGCAGAAGAACCGGGGCCTTCTTCACAGGACAATTCTACCAAGATAGGCCGCCGGCGCAAAGCGACCGGAGGATTACTTCAGAAGGATGAGCGAATACGTGTCGGCAACAAGGATGGTCTTTCCCAGAAGGCAGAGATTCTGGGCCTCCCCCGGCGTGTCGTAGGACGAAACGGACTTCGGGGAGTTCGGGTCGGAGACGTCGATCTTCTTGACTCCCGCCAGGCCGTCGGCGACATAGGCGAAGCGCCCGTCGAGGACGACGGCGCTCGAAAAATCGCCGGACGCGGCGGCGCCCAGGATCTTCGGCGCCTCGGGCCGGCGGATGTCGACGATGATCATGCCGTCCGCCCCGGACGCCACGTAGGCCAGATCGTCCCGGACCGCGACCCCGCTCGGCTCGCCGGCGAGCTTGACCAGCCCGATCTCGACCGGCGCCTTCGGATCTCGGACGTCGAGGATGTGGAGACCGCTGTCGCTGTTGGCCAGATAGGCGCGGTCTCCGAAGACGGCCAGGCCGTAAGTGAATCCGGGCAGCTTGAACGAGCCTGTGACCTTTGGGGCGGACGGGTCCGTGATATCGAGGGTGTAGAAGCCGAAGTTGTCGGCTGTGAGATAAGCCGAGCTCCCCCGAATGACCAGCGTCCTCGGGATGCCCTCGGTGAATGTCAGGGGTTTGCCCTGTTTGGGCTTGGCCGGGTCGGTGGCATCGTAGACCCTGATCGACCAGCGGTCGGTGACGTAGACGAAGTTGCCGTTGACGGCGATGTTCTGGACGCCCCGGAAGATCCCCGTCCCTCCGACAAGGATGGGTTGGGCCGGGTCGGCCGCGTCCACGGCGAGGACCCCGGAGAGCTCGCCGACCGCAAAGGCATATCGGTCCCGGCCGCAGACGGCGACGATGGAGCTTGGCGCGGGGAGCTGGCCGATGACCTTCGGCTTCCGGGGATCGGCGATGTCCACGAAGAAGATGCCCGAGAAGTAGTCGACGACGACGGCCCGGTTGTCCTGCAGAAGGACGCGCCAACCCTCGTTGTACATCGTGTACTTATTGGTCGAGAGGACGGCCGGCGCGGCCGGGTCGGAGATGTCGAGGATCTGATAGCCGCCGTCATAGAGGCTGCCGACACAGAGGAGCTTCCCGTTTGCGGAGACGCTGTGGGCGTATCCTTCGGCGACCAGCGAGGCGGCCAGCTTGGGCCCGGCCGGCGCGGCGACATTCACGACCTTGATCCCGCCGGAGCCGTCGGCGATATAAGCATAGTCCCCGGAAATCGCCACGCTCTCGGCCGTACCGTCCGTGTCGAGGACTCCAGCCAAGGCGAGACGGGCGGGATCGGCAATATCGACGATCTGCAGGCCGGCGCTGCCGTCGGCCAGAAAGAGGGATCGTCCTTTGAGAGCGATCCAGGACGCCTCGCCCGGGGAATCCCAGGAGCCGGCGATCTTCGGGGCTGAGGGATCCGAGACGTCAACGGCCAGCAATCCCGAGGAACCGTCGGCCACGAAGGCCAGGGATCCGGAAGCCGCGACGTCCCGGGCCTCGCCGGGAGTATCCAAGACGCTCCTTAAGACCGGAGCTTTCGGGTCGGTGACGTCGATCACGGCCAGGCCCTTGTCGGCTGCGGCGATCAAGGCGTTGTTTCCCGATAGAGCGACGGCGAACCCTCCGCCGAGATGGATCTGGGAAAGCGTCTTGGGGTCCCGGGGATCGGACAGGTCCAGGATCTGGAAGCCGTCAAGGAAAGCGCAGTAAGCCAGCGTCCCCCTGATCTCGACGTCGTGGGCCTTCGTCCACAGGGACGAGCCGAGAAAAGTCAGCTGGCCGGTGTCCCGGCCGCTGTGGGTCTGACCGCCGAACGAGAACAGGACCATGGCCGATACGGCCAGCAGAACGAGTTTCGATCGGGACATGTTCGTCCTCCGCCCGGCGCTCAGATCATGACGTCGTCGAGCCAGCCCAGCTTGACCAGCTCGATCTTCTCGGGGTCGGCCGTGCCGATCCCGTATTTCGTGTCGGCCAGCTGGATGTGCTTGGGGACCGGGGGAATTTCCTGGGCCGGACCCAGTTCTTTGCGCCGTTTGGCCATGATCAGGCGGAGGCCGACCGAATCCACGGCCACCGGATCCTGCCCGACGATGAGACCCTTATAATTCCAGACGTACCGGCGGCTGAAATTGTGCGGGCCTCGGCCGTGGAATTGCGGTGTCAGGGCACAGAGAACGTTCAGCCGGGTCTTCCCCTTGACCTGGGGCAGGAGGAAGAGCGACCCGAGCGCGGCGCAGCTGTCGGGGTGGTAGGCCGGCTGGGATTCGCCGAACATGATGTAATTCTTCAGGCAACCGGACATGCCGGCCAGGTAGTGTGTCCGGACCGGCCGGGCGTTGATCAAGGCCGTGGCCTTCATAAAGAGCGGGTTCGTCCGCACGGTATGGTCATCCAGCCCGATGTTCTTGTCCTCGACCCCGGCGTCCAGGACGCGGCGCTTGATGGCCTTCTCGACCGGGGCGGGCGTCGGGAGAAAGGACCAGACGTTGGTCTTGATCCCGACGATATCTTCGGGCTTGACCAGCCGTTTGAACGCTTCGACCGGGTCGCTCACGTCCAGGAGCTTGGAGACCGCTTCGTCCAACATCTGCTGGATGACCGGCTCGTTGAAGGCGGAATCGGCGTCGAGCGCGTCCGGGTGACGGATCAGGACGACGCGGGTCTTCTTGGCCGGCACGGATGCGTTTTGGCCGAACACGGCGGACGCGCCCAAGACGGCGGCGGCCGTGCCCCGGATGAAATCGCGGCGGGAGATGGAGGACGTCATGGTCACCTCATTAGAGCGGACGAACGGCCGTTTCCGCGAGCCGCCCGGCGTAGGCCTTCGACGACCCTTCGAAAACGACCGCCAAAACGTTGTCCCGCGTCTTGATCATCGTCCAGGTCTTGTTTTCGTTCAGGGCGGCCCCGTCGGCGTCCGCGCCGGGCAGGAACGACTTCAGGAACGACGAGGCGGCGGCCCGGGCTTTTGCGGCGTCGGGATAGCGGACGACGAGCAACCGGCCGGCGTCGCCGCCCGGCGCATCGTATTCGGCGAACAGGCATTCGGTCTTTTCGTCCAGGTCCAGGATGTTCTCGGATGAGACGAAGTAGCGGTTGCTGAGATGGACGTGATTATGAAAATACGAGGTCTTGTCCGCCTGCAGCCCTATGGAGGGGAGGAGCTTGAGCATCTCCGGGGTAGCACCGTCCGGACCGAGCAAAGGGGCGACCGCCTTCCCCAGCTCGAGGACGGCCTTTTCCGCCTTGTCCTCGTTTCCTGAGACCGTGATCGAAACGAAATATCGGCCGCGCCAGAACCGTAAGAGCCCCGGACCGTATTCCGATCCCTGGCCGATCCCCGCCTCCGGATCCTGCCGATCGCAGGAGAACAGGCCGAAGGCCTCGGCCGGCGAGCCCATGTCGTAGACATCCAGGTTCATCTCGTTCTCAGCGGCGTCGGCATACTTGCGGACAAAGACCTCGCGGAAATCGAAGGCCAGGTAGACCTCCGCGCCGCCGTCCATATAATCGTAGAGCGTTTTCCGGTCATAGACCGTGTCCGGCCCGGAGGCCTTCCAGTCCAGGACCTGTTTGGGTATTTGCGGGCCAAAATCCTTCACGGCACCTCCGGCGAGGGAAAGAAGAGCAGGAATGACCGCGACGGGCAGTAATCGGGCGATCGTCATCGTGTCAGTTACCATAGCGGAATGGCCGACGGCCTGTCAAATGCCCTAGCCTGCGGCCGCCGTCGAAGCCGCTATCTCTTCTTCCAGGTGAAGGGGGTCGTGAGGCGGTCCTCGACCCAAGCCCGGTCGATCGTCATCCCCCATTGGCTGTGCGTCATGGGCGTCCCGGGGTCGAGTTTGAGTGCTTCCTTGTAGCAGGCCAGCGCCGCGGTCCGGTCTCCGAGCAGATCGTGCATTTGGCCTTGCCACACGCGCGAGGCGAAGGCGGTCACGCCGCTCGTCTCGAGCGCCGCGGTCCGGCCGAACGACTCCAGGGCTTCCTGGTAGGCGCCGCTATCGAACAACAGCAGCCCCAGCTTGAACCAGAATCCCGCGTCCGCGATCGTCAATCCAGACGTCTTTCGGAAGACGAGGCCGGGGGTGTCGCCTTCGCCGCTCCAGTTCAGGCCGTCGACGATGTCTTCGAGCTGGGCCGCGGTCGGCTGCTCGGGCACGCGGACCCGGCTCTCCCTGGAAAAGGGCGTCTTCAGGCGCTCCTCGAGCCAGCCGCGGTCAATCGTGATCCTGAGGTCGCCGACCGTGAATGGCCGGCCTGGATCGATCTCAAGGGCCGCCCTGTACCGGTCGAGCGCCGCGGACCGGCGCCCCTTCAGGTCCTCGAGGATACCGAGCCACCCCCGGGCCCCGAATCTCAATAGGGGATCCGTATCGGGCCGATCGATCCTGGCGAAACAGTCGATAGCCTCGTCGATGCGGCCGGCCGCGAACAGGTCGCGACCCAGGCCATACCAGATCTCCGCCGCCCGGATCGCCTCGTCCTTCACGGCGGCATAGACCTCCAGGGCCGCGTTCGAATCCCAGCCCGAGGCGAGCTTGGCCGCCGCGGAGGACGATATTTTCGACAATGGCGCGTCGACCAGGGCCAGCTTCTTTTCCGGATCGATCACGACATCGCGGAGCGGCGACGCGCTCTTGAATACGAAGGTCGTGACGATTTGCGTCCGGTCGGTCCGCGCCGTCTGTGAAGAACCGTCCTCGAAGGCGGCCCGAACCGGGACCGGCATGGACATCGTCCCGAGGCGCTTCACGCGGACCTCCGAGACAAAGCCGCCGCTTCCGTCAGGCCGGCTTCCCTTTGACTCGATCCCGTAGCAGAGGTATTGGTTCGAGCGGACCCAGGCGTCAAAGAACCAGCCCAGGCTCTGACCGCTCTCGGCTTCGGCGACGGCCCGGAAGTCCCTCCAGCCAAGCCGCTTGCCGCCAAATTCCCGCAGGCAGCGCTGATAGACCTTCAGAAAGAGATCACGTCCCAGCACGGAATCCAGGGCGAAGACGGCCGCCGGCCCCTTGCTGTGAATGACCGTGTTGTTGAAGTCGAAACGGACCGACTTTTCCCGCTCCGGCGGGACGTCCAGAGTCATGTCGTAGTACATCGGGATCCCGTCGACATAATTGCCCATCCATCCGGCCCGGCGATCCGGGTCGAAGCCGCGGACGGTCATGAACTCGGTATCGGCGAAGATCCCCATCGCGATCCACAGCCAGGCCGGCGAATCGGGGTCGAGGACCCACTCGCCCCAGTATTCGTGGCCGATCTCGTGCGACGTGATGTGCTGCCAGTGCCGGGGCGATTCGCCCTCGACGTACGTCTCCAGGCCGTGAATCGCGACGATCCCGGTCGCGACCGGATAGCCGCCCCAGCGCCCGGGGCCGCCTGGGATGATGCTCAGGAACGGGAAGGGGTAAAACCCCAGCCATTGCTTGTAGAAGTGGACGGCGTCGGCCGCCGTCTCGAGGCAGATCGCCGCGGCCTTTGCTCCCTTGTCGGTAAAATACGACGTGATCCGGACCCCATCCACCTCCCGCGTCTCGGTCTTGAGACCCTTGGCAAGGTAAAGGCCGAACGAGGCGGCGGCTGCAGCCTCGTAACGTCCGGTCTTTGGATCGAGCCTCCCGCTTGCGGCCACGGCCACGCCCTCCGGCACGTCGACTTTCGCCGAGAAGGCATCGTGATGGCCAAGGCCATCCCACCACAGCCGGGGATACCAATGATCACTCACGAACTCCGTCTCATCCTGGGAGCCGCCCGGCTTCTGGCCGAACGTCACGTTCAGCTCGATGCCGGCCCCGGGAGCGAGCGGTTCAGGGAGGCTGACGAGGATCGGCCCTCGCTGAGCAGCGGGAGCGAGCCCTCCTGGCGGAAAGATCCGGCGCCCTTTGACCCCGACTTCAAGCGACGATGCGGGTCCGATATTCCAATCAAAGGCCACGACGCCCAGGGGTTCGTCCCCCGTGTTCTTCAGGGAGATGGTCTCCCGCCCCTCGATCGCGCTTTCCGCGGCGCCGAGGCGCGCGTCGATTACGTAACGGCTCGAAGGCGGGTTCGGGGGGGTGTAGAACGAGTCGGCGGAATTGACCGGTCCGGTCCGTTCCGCCGGGACACATCCCGAGAGGACGGCGATGAGCACTCCACAGAGAAGGACCGGGAGCGATCTTTTCATACGGACCTCCTCATGACATGAGGGTATTCCCGCCCCGGATGGGTGTCAAGAACGGGCCTGCCCGAGAACGGCCGGTTCGGCCGCGCCGGCGCAGTCGGCTCGGGCCTGTTACGCTGACAGGCTCGCCGCGATTTCGGCCAGATCGACGCGCGGATCCTCGAACCGGGACAGCGGGATGCCGGTCCCGGACTTGAGGATCTCGATAACGGCCAGGAACTCCTTCGTCCGCCCCAGGGACGCGACCGCCCGCAGCACCCCCCCCCGGTAATAGCCGATGAGGATCTTCTCCGCTTCGAGGTCGCCCCGAAAGGCAACGCGGTCGAAGGAGCTCGCATAGCCCGCGTATTTGATGGAAACGTCACCCTGGTTCGTCCAGAAAAAGGGCGTTTCGCAGTAATCTTTGACGATGCCGGCCAGGCCCCAGGCCGCGTGCCGCCCTTGCCGCTCGGCTTCGACCCAGTGCTCCACGCGACGGGCCTCCCCGGTCACGGGGTCCGGGATAAGCGCGATGTCCCCCACGGCGAAGATGTCCGGATCGGCGGTCTGGAACCTCGCGTCGACCGGCACGACGCCTTTGACCAGCAGGCCGCTTGTCTCGAGATATCCGGTGGCGGGGACGACGCCGATGCCCGCGATGACGACCTGGGCGGCGATCCGGGAGCCGTCCGAAAGGACCACGCCGCTCACTTTCTTCTTCTCTCCGGAGATCTCCGTCACCGTCCGTTCGAGATGGAAGACGAGACCGCTTGTTTCGTGCCTGCGCTTGAGGAAGGCGCCGATCTCCGCGCCGAACACGCGGGCCATCAGGACGGGTTCGGGCGTGATGACGTGGACATCGAGGCCCCGCGAGCGGAGCGAAGCGGCGACTTCGAGCCCCAGGAAACTGCCTCCGATCACGGCCGCGGTCTTGGCTCCGGAGAGCGCGGCGGTGATCGCATCGGCGTCGCAGAGGCTTCTGAGAACGAAGAAGCCGGAAAGCCGCGTCCCTTTGATGTCGGGGACCCTTGGCGTCCCGCCGGTCGCCAAAAGGAGCCTGTCGTAATGGAGCTTCCGCCGGTTGGAAAACACGACCGTCTTCGTGCCTCGGTCGACGCCGGTCGCCCGATGCTCTTTGAGGATCTCGATCTCGAGCCGCCGGTAGACAGGCTCGGGCTCGAGGGCCAGCTGGTCCCTCGCCGTGCCGCCGGCCATGAATCCCTTGGAGAGGTCCGGCCGGTCGTACGGCAGGTCGGCCTCCGCGGTAGCCATCAGCAGTCTCCCGGCAAAGCCGATCCTTCTGAGCGCCAGCGCCGCGTTCAGGCCGCCCGCCCCCGCCCCAAGGATGAGAAAGGTCCGATCGTCGTCTCCACGGGAAACGGAAAGAACCTCGGCAGGGACTTTCCTGACATAGATGTCGCCGGCCTCGACTTTTGTCTCGTAGCGGGCCAGATCATCGAGGGCAGGGGGGGCTTGGACCTGTCCCGACTTGACATCGAACCGCGCGGTGTGCAAGGGGCAGGTGATGATGTGGTCCTGGAGCCGCCCCTTCTCGAGATGCCCACCGTAATGGCTGCACTTGCCGCCCATGGCGTAAATGCGGCCCTCGACCCGAGTCAGGAATACGGCCCGCGTGCCGATCCGTGCGGCGATCGGAGCGCCCTCTTTAAGCTGATCCTCGGCAACGGTCTTATGCCACTTGTTCTTGGTTGTCATGGTCCTTCCCCCAAGGCTTCATTCGAAAGCCCGGTTTAATTCTATCAGATCGACAAGAATCCGTCCGGCTCGAGGCTCGTGGCGAGCATGACCATATTGATCTCGCGATGTTCGACCCACGCGGCGGATTCCCGGTTCTTGCCGTCCCGCCAGAACTGTTCGATCGAGTCTCGGAAAGGCATATACTCGCGGAGGGCTTCGATCCTCCGGCGCGGGCCGCCGTTCCGGCCGGACAGACCGGGTTCCGATTCGACGGCCTCATGCAGGTCCTCTACCGCCGAAAGTCCGATGGACAACCCGAGCTCGCGGAAGGCCAGGCGGCGTTCCGCCGGTTCCTCCTGAGAATAGCTCACTGACCAGGCGTTCAATCCCTGAAGGGCTGCGTCCAGGACGCTTTCGAGCAGGCTTCCGGAGTTCTGAACGCCCCGGATCGCCAGCTGCATGATCCGCCAGGCGTCGAACAGAAGCCCGCCGATGCCAAGCGGATCGTCCGTGGCCAGGTCCGGGCCCATGTCCCGGAGGATCCCGGACATGTCCGCGATCTCATCCGTCAATCCGGGAAGCGATGATACTCCGAAATCCCCGGCTGCCGCCTGGAGCTCGGTGTAGGTGACGAAGCCGTCCAGGGGATCATGCTGGCCCATCGAAGCGACGAGCGGGTAAGTAAGATCGATGCTCATCTTCCAGGCCATCCGCTTCGGTCCGCCGGCCGGAGGGGCTTGAGTGAACCCGGCGTGGGCCGCCTTGGCCAGCTCGATCGCCCAGCCGAGATGCGTCGGATCTCGGGTCGTCCGGCTCACCCGGCTCAAGGCATGCATCCATTTCGTCAGGTAATGGTAGTACTGCCCGTCCTGCTCCCATTCCAGACGCTCATTCCGGGGCTTGCCGGCCTGGCGTTCGTTCAGCCGTTTTCCGATCCTTAGGCCTCCCCGGGTCGGATGCCGCTCGCCCTCTTTTTCGCTGAGGCCGCTGATCCAGCCGCGCCGCCGGTCGTCCGCGCGGTGCCGGCCGAGGGTCCGATGGACCAGGTCGACGAGGGAGAGGCCCATATCCAGGAATTTCTTGTCATTCTCCAGGCCAAATAGCCCGAGAAAGTTGCAGGCCGCGAAAGCGTCCGTCCAGAGGTAACGTTTTGTAGGGGCGCGGGCCGGTTCGAGCCCTGTCAGGCGGGCAAAGTCCAGCATGATCGTCTTGACGAGAGCGGGATCGGCGTTTCTATTCATCGGCCGGACCTACGCCAACGAAGCCGGGAATAAGAGGGTAAAGGCGCGACTAAGCTCAAGCCCAGAAGGAGAATTCCCAGCCTATATGGTCTTGGCGGATGGATCATGTAGCAGCCTCCAGCATCGGGAGGTCGGAACGTCCAGGGACCGCTCCCCGCGCTCGGGATTATACCCGAGAACCCGCTCGAGATGTCAAAGGCGAAGCGGACGCGTTCTCGACAGAATCGACCCGTTCCCCGACTAATCCCCTAGGAGAGTATGACCATGAAGCCCAGACCGTCCGTCGCGATCGTTTCCGTATTTCTGCTTGTCGCCCTCGTCAGCTGCGTCAGCGTCGAGAAGCGATACCGGAAAGGCCAGGAACTGGAGGCCAAGGGCCGGCTCGATGAGGCGGCCCAGCGCTACATCACGGTGTTGACCAAAGACCCGAACATGGAAGACGCGCGGCGGAGCCTGGCCGATGTGGGCTCCCGGATCGTCAGCGAGGGCCTGGCGCAAGCCCGCGCGGACGAAACGAACGGCCTTTATGAAAGCGCCGTCGCGACGATCAACCGCATCGACAGCCTGAGGGGCCGGGCAGGCCAGGTGGGGGTCTCTCTTTCCGTTCCGGACGATTATGCGGACTTCCGCCGCGACATGGTCGATGCCGCCTTCGCGTCCCTCTCTCGGCAGGGCGGGGACCTGGAGGACGCGGGGAATTGGGCCGAAGCTCTGCGAACATATGAACGAATGCTTCCGTACCCGCTCGCTTCGGACCAGAGGACCCGCGTGGATGAATCGCGGGCGCGGGTCCTCACCGAATGGGCCAAGCAGGACATGGCCAGAGGGTCCTTCCGGGCGGCCTACGGCCACGCGCAAAGCGCCCTGGAGATCCATGGCCCGGACAGCGAGGCGGGAGCGGACGGCCGGGCGATCCAAAAGGCCGCCCTCGAAGCCGGAACGAAGACGGTCGCCGTCCTTCCCTTCTGGGCCGATCGGGGATCCGGAAACAGGCCGCCTCGAGGAATGGAGAGCAGCCTCTACGACACCCTTCTTTATGAGCATATGGAAGCCCCGGTTCTGTTTGTCGGCCCGATCGATCGCGGGGCGATCCACCGCGAGATGAGCCGGCTCCGGGTCAGGAGCGGTGAGATCGCTCCTCAGACGGCAAGGATGGTCGGCCGGGCCTTGAACGCGGACTTCGTCGTGGTCGGCTGGCTTGGATCCTATGCGCAGGAAGCCAGCGTTCCTGAAGAAAAATTGCGGCAAGCCCCTCTCCGCAGGGACAAGACGAAGGCCGCCGCCTATACGGAAAAGAGATACACGGTCAAGGTAAGCGGCGAGGTCAGGTACGAGATCATCGAACCGGCGTCGGGAAGGGTCGTGGATGAGGAAACGGTCGTCGCCAACGCCTCCGCCCCGTTCCGGCGCGCCTATTATGACGGAGACTATACCACCCTCGATCTGTCCAGAGATGAACGGGCGCTGTTCGACAAGGAAGTGTGGCTCCGGGCCGAGGAAGAGCTCCAGGCGAGCCTGGTCAAGAAGCTTGCCGGGAAGATGGCCGCGAGCCTTTTCGAGAGGGTCTTGCGCTTCGTCAAGTGACGCGGCGCGGGATCAGGCGCACGTTTATTTGATGGTCCAGCTGTCCAGCTCGGACTTGAACAACACCGCGGTCGGGAAATTGCGCCGGATCGCGGCTTCATCCAGCGGCTCCTGTCCGGCCCCGGGAATGTGCGCGGCGATGAACACGCGCGGCCTGATGCCGTCGATCAGGAAGCGCGGAGGCTTCGGCGAGGCGAGAAAGAATCCCGGCACGAAGGCGAAATCGATCTTCTCATCGGGAAGGCCCAGGTTCCGGAGAAGCTCCGGGGTCAGCTGCGAAGCGTCGATATCGCCGGAGTGAAAGAATGTCACGCTCCCGATGGTCACGAGATAGCCGAGATTGACGATCCCGGGGACACCCGGCGGAGGGGTGCCGTGAGACAGCGGCATGGCCTGGATCCGGATACCGTTCACTTCGAGCACGGTGCGCTTGCCCTCGTCGGCTTGAACGGGAAAAACGCGGCCCGGGAAGCCCGGGACCTGATCCGCCGCGTCCTGCGGCCCGACGAACGCGGCCTTCGGGTGATTCTGCAGGCAGCGGCGGACCGAGGCGGCCTTGAAATGGTCGCTGTGGCTGTGCGTGGCCATCACGAGGTCGAGCCCGTCGAAGGGCGCTTCGCCGGCGAGCAGCCGGCTTTCGACCGCCGGCGGCGTGAAATCCGAGAGCCCGTCGATCAGGACCTTCTTGCCGTCCACTTCGATCAAGAAACCTGAGATGCCCACAAAGGTGACGGTGTTCGGATCGGTCTTCGCCGGTCCGTTCGCGGCAAGCATTGCCGCGGCGGCCAAAATCAAGCCCATCATCCTGATTGCCATATTTCTTCTCCTGTCAGTAACTACGCCCCCCGATCCCGGGCTGTTTACTTAGCTAGGCGCCGCAGGCAAATCCTTCGTCCCTGCTCAACGCCAACTCGATTATAGACCGGTAGAGGTCTGGTGGGACAAGAAAATGTCCGGTCATCTTGAAAACCATTAAATTTAAATATTTTACATAAATTAATTAATTTAATTAATATATTTATTTACTTTATTAATATTTTTGCGTATAAATATAACGAATGTGAATAAAGGACTGATGCAAAATGACCCAAGACTGGCAGGAACTGACCAAGCTGACTCGGGGCGAGGCCTTTACCATCGAGAGAGTGAAGATGGTCGACCGGGACATTTCGATCGCCGGCAGCTTCGCCCTCCCTCCCCTGGCCAAGCTGACCGCGGAGGACCAACTCTTCGTGACCGCCTTTGTCCGCAGCCACGGTTCGATCAAGGAGATGGAGGCCCTCTTCGGCATCAGCTACCCGACTGTCAAGAACAGGCTGAATGCCATCTCGGCCCAGCTACCTTTCGTGGACGTCAATCCCCCGTCACCCGGCAAGGATGTCCTCGAGGAGCTCGACAAGGGAGAGATCTCGGTCGAGGAAGCCCTTAAAAGACTGAAAGGCTGAAGCCGATGCTGCCCATGCTCGTCCGCTTCAAGGTCAGGGAGCCCGGCCGGCGCGGGTTCGGGATCTGGTTCCCGGTCATTCTCATCTGGATCCTGTTGGCCGCCTTGATGCTCGTCGTGCTCCCCTTCCTCCTTCTGGCCGCCCTGGTCACTTGGCGGAGCGGCCCGGGCGCGAAGCTTCTTCTTGTCTATCCCCTTCTCGCCTCGGTTCTCTGGAACCTCGGCGGACTGACCATCGACGTGGATCAGAAAGAGCGCACGCTCTTGATCGATTTCATCTAACCCGCAATAAAGGAGAATCCCATGAACGAAGAACGACGCAAGATCCTGGACATGCTGGCCCAAGGCAAGATCACTGTCGACGAGGCCGACAGGCTCATGGCCGCCGTCGGCGAGAGCGGGACCGGAGCGACGGCAGGAACAGATGCCTCAGGGCGCCGCTCCTGGAAGTACCTCCGCGTCCAGGTCGAGCCGGGCCCGACGAGCGAGAGCGGCGATCGGGTCAACATCCGGGTCCCGTTCAAGCTCATCCGGGCCGGCCTCAAGTTCGCCGCTTTTATCCCCAATGAGGCCCAAGCCAAGGTGACCAAGGCCTTCAAGGAAAGGGGCATGGACGTCGACCTGGCCCGGATCACGCCCCAGGACCTGGAGGAGATCGTCTCCAACCTCGATGACATGACCGTCGAAGTGGACGGCAAGGACAAGGTCCGCGTCTTCTGCGAGTGACGGCCGGCAAATATGAAATATCCCTACGCGACACATCTCGACGTCAAATGCGGCCCCCTCGAGGTCGTTGACCTGCCGGCCCTCGTCG
Source organism: Candidatus Aminicenantota bacterium (assembly GCA_963743205.1). Classification (GTDB taxonomy): domain Bacteria; phylum Acidobacteriota; class Aminicenantia; order Aminicenantales; family Saccharicenantaceae; genus RBG-16-66-30. Next base: position 17,080 of record CAVUOW010000003.1, on the reverse strand, counting down.
CGGCCTGCACCGACCGGTGGTTCAATCAGACCCTTGTCCGCGTGAACGACTCCGTCGTCCGCATGGGCGTCATCGAGGGGGAGTACCATTGGCACAGGCACGAGGCCGACGACGAGTTCTTCTTCGTCGTCGAGGGCCGCCTCTTCGTCGACATCGAGGGAAAGACCTTCACCCTCGAGCAGCGGCAGGGGCTGGTGGTCCCCAGGGGCGCCAAGCACCGCACGCGCGCCCCCGAGCGGACCGTCATCCTCATGGTCGAGAACGCGGGGATCATTCCGACCGGCGACGAGGCCTAGGTCACCCCTACCAGGCTTTCTCGGAGTGAAGCTCCCAGACCTCCTCATCGGGGTTCTCGCGAAGATAGAAATAGCGGCCTTGGGTGAAGCAGAACAGGATGCCGTTGGATAGCCGGCCGGTAAAAGGCAGGTCCAGCCGCCGCAGCTCCCGCCCCTGCTCGTCGAAGAGGGCGAATTCGACCTTGTCCTGGCGATAGCGCCATGTTCGGGCAACGAATTTTCCGTCGAGGATCTCGAAGTAATCGAGACCCGGCGTCTTGTCTGGGAAGAACAGCCGTTTCTCATAATCAGCCCATGACATAGCACCCGTCCAGCCGTCCTTGATCGGTTTGATAACGGCTTCCCTTAACGCGCCCGTCATCTGGACCGGCTCCAGAGGCAGGCGGATCTCCTTCTGTTTGACGCCGTTCCGGTCATAGACAGTGACAACTGTGTTTTGAGCCGCGTCGATCACATAGAGGCGGTCGCCGAATACGCGTGGGGCATAGTAGTTCGCCACCAGGTTGATCTTCATGATGTTCGAGGGCTCGGTCCGACTGCCGATCTCTCTGATCAGCTTGAGATCCTTGTCATAGAGACGGATCGTCGTCGTGGTCCCCTTTTCGTCGAAGTTGACGTCCCTGACCACATAGCCATCCCCCAGGCGATAGACCGCCCCCTTGAACGCGCCGGCCGTGACGGCGACTTCGCTCTGATAGTCGCCGTCGAGCGAGAAACGGGCGAGCTTGTGCGAGCCGGGGATGTCCAGGTGATCCTTGAAGGGCCGGATCATATAGATGAAGTCGAACTCGCCGGGCCCCTGCCCCTCGCGCCCGAAGGTCTTGACGAAGGAGACCCCCTTGGCGTCCAGCGTGAAGATATGCACGGCGACATCGTTTTCGACAATGAACATGCGGCCGTCGGCGATGGTGAGAAAGAACGGGTTCATCACCTGAGGCAGCTTGGCGACCAGCTCCGCCGAAGCCGTCCCGGCGGAAAGCGCCAGGCCTGCCGCGATCGCCAGGAGTAGAAACGAAAGCCGAATCCTTGTGTTGATCATTCCAGCCTCCCCTTCACCGCAAAGGATAGACCGGCCGGAGACAGGCGTCAAGAACTCGAAATCGGTCAATGACCGAAGCAATCCTCCATCAGCTCATCGTTACGGGTCCAGGGCCGAAACCACGATGGCCGAGACGAGGATCGCGATCGACTGCCGAACAGGAGCCTTCTCTTCAGGGTTCGATCTCCTCGAACACGCCTGTCTTCCGGTTCTTGCGGACCCTGTCCCAAAGCAAGGCCCGGCCGTTCATAGCCACATACACGCCGGGCGGCAGCACCTGGACGAACGCCAGGGCCGCGCCGAGGTTGAAAAGACCGTCGGAGGATCCGAATTTGTAGGGCACCATCGCTCCGGTGAGGACGATCGTCTTGTCCCGGATCGACTGCCCGAGAAGCCGGGCGGTGACCTCCATCCGGTCGGTCCCGTGAGTGATGAGGATCCGCTCGGAGGGGCAGCTGCGGCAGTGCTCGAGGATCGTCTTCCGGTCGTCATCGGACATGTCCAGCGAATCGACCATCATCAGCGTCCGGATCTCGACCTTGAGGCCCGACCGTCCCAGACGGAGCATCTCGGGCACATGCGTGTCCTGGAAGAAGAGGTTGCCGGAGAGCTCGTCGTACTCCTTGTCGAACGTTCCGCCGGTGACCAGGATGCGGATGCTGCTCATGGGACGAGGATATTCCAGCCTTGAAAGCGAGTCAAGAAACGAGGGCGGTCCCGGGCTCCCTGACACGAAGCTCCACGGTCTTCTTCACGATATCGAACGGATCGTGCCGTCCTTATTGAACTCGAGGACGAGCTTCCCCCAGCGCATTTTCGGGTTGATCGCAAGCCAGAAGCAGACGGCCGCGAAGAAGTGGCCGAACAGGGGCACCAGGGCCCAGGCGACAAGCGGCATATCCTTGCGCCCGGCATATGGAGCCTTAACCAGGATACCGCTGACGATGGCCATCAGGAACGATGCGAGCGCCGCGCCGGTGCGCCAGGAGAAACGGCCCGCCATCAGGTCCGCGACGGCCAGGGCGGCGGCGCCCAGAAGGCCCAGGCTCATGGCCGTCTCGACGGCAAGGAGCAGAAGCCAAACGCCGAAGTAATGCAGGCGGGCCGTCTGGCCCTGGCGTACCAGCCAGCGCCCGAGGCCGCGCAGCGTCGCGTGGACTTCGAAGCTCGGGCTGACGGCGGTCGGAACGAAGACCGGCCTCTGCCGGTGCTCGTTCAGCTTTTTGCAGACGATCATGTCGTCGTCTTCGGTGCCCCTCCACAGGCTCGCCAGGTCCCAATCGACGAAGGCTCTGCGCCGGATCGAAAAGCACCCGCCCCAGACGTAGCTAATCAGGCCAAGGCCGAGAAGCATCGTCGAGAAACCTCCCAGCGCCGTGTAGGTATAGGGCGCCAGACCCGGACGGGGCGGAGTGATCCAGCGCCCGGAGGTTGTCACGTTCACGGCGGGATCGATATAGGGGCGGACCATCTCGCGCACGAAGTGGGGCGAGGGGCGCAGGTCGGAATCGCAGATCAGGTGCACCTCGCTCTTCGCATCGGCCGCGATGGCGACGAGCTCGGCATGGTTCTTCCCGCAGGTATAACCGTCCTCCCCCGCGACGATGTGTATTCCCTTGCCGGTATCGGCGATAATGCGCTTGATGTGCGCCGCCGCCGGGTCGTCCGCGGTATCGGTCACGAACCTGATCGTGAGCTCCGGGTAATCCTGCAAGGCGAGAGCGCGCAGGTTCTCCTCGAGATGCTCGCTGGCGCCTTTGCAGGGCACGATGAGGTTGACCGCGAACCCGGGCTCGCCCGGAACCCTGCCCATCCTTCGGGGGAAGACCGGCCGGATGGAGATCCACGACTTGAGGGGCACGAGGATCGAATCCAAGAGGTTCAGGGCGAGAAACGCGATAAGGAATCCATCGATCATTCTCCCCCCTCCAGGGAATCATGATATCGGATAGTAATATGGCCTCGGAGTGATGTCAAGAGCGCGTCGACGTTGATTCGAGGCCGGGATTCCACTACAGTGGCCCCATGCCGGAGACCGACGGGCGCTTGAACATCCTGGGGTTGACCCGTCCGGCCTTCGAGGCATTGGCCGGCCGCGGCGGAAATTCGCGGGCCTTGGGCCGCCTCTATCGTCGGGCCTTCGCCGAGGGCCGCTTCGAGCCGGCGTCCGAGGCCATCGCCAAGAAGACCGCCGCCGCCCTGGCCGGCCGCGTCGCGCTCCGGCTCCCGGCCGTCGAGCGCGTTGTCGAGGAGGCAGGGCCCTTCGGGTCGACGGCCAAGGCCCTCCTCCGGCTCGACGACGGCCAGCGCGTCGAATGCGTGCGCATTCCGGTGGCCCGCCGCGGCCCCGAACCCGGACCGGCCACTCTCTGTGTCTCCTCCCAAGTGGGCTGCCGGATGGGCTGCGTCTTCTGCGAGTCCGGCCGCGGGGGCCTCGTGAGGGATCTCCGGCCCGAAGAGATCGTGGGCCAGTACGCGGCAGCCCGCTTGACCTTGGGCTGGGACATCGGCCAGATCGTCTTCATGGGCATGGGGGAGCCTCTCGACAATTTCGCGGGCCTCGCGGGAGCCCTGGCTATTTTCCTCGACGAATCCGGCCCCGCGTTCTCGCAGGACGACATCACGGTCTGTACCATCGGCCTGCCCGAGGGCATCACCCGTCTCAGGGGGCTCGGGCTCAAGCGCCTCAATCTCTCGGTGAGCCTCAACGCGCCTGACGAGAGGCTCCGCGGCGAGCTCATGCCGGCGAGCCGATGCATGGGCCTCGAGGCCCTGGGGGCCGTCCTGGCGCGCTATCCCCAGCGCCGCAATTTCGCGCTCGCGGTGAACTACTGCCTCATCCCGGGCAGGAACGACGGACCAGGCGCGGCGGAAGGGGTGGCAGCCTTCCTCCGGGCCGCGGCACCGTCCGGCCGGGCTGTCGTCAACCTCATCCCCTACAATCCCGGCTCGTCCCCCATCGGTCGCGCTCCGACCGAAGCCGAGATCGAGTCGTTCGCCGGGAGTCTCCAGGCGGCAGGCGCCTTTGTCAAATTGCGCAGCCCCCGGGGCCGCGCTCTCATGGCGGCCTGCGGCCAGCTCGGGCGCATCGACTAGCCGCGGCCGCCGGCCTATTCCAGCTTGCCGGAGCGCAGGAACTCCATGATCGCGGACGCGAACTCCGGCTTGGTGAGCGTGGTCATGTGGTCCCCGCCCGCGACGATCTTGAGCTCGCCGCGTCCGAGCAGCTTTCGGACAGCCGCGACCCGTTCCTTCACATAATCGGATTCGTTCCCGCCGTGGATGAACAGGACCGGAGCCTTGCATTTCCTCAGTTGCTTTCGGGTCACTTCCAGCTTCGGGAAGCTGCGGCCGGCCGCCGCAAACGCTTTGACGTCCTTGCCGGCGAACATGAACTTGGCGATCCCGCTCGCCAGGGCCTCGGTCGGCTTCGGTTTGCCCGGCGGAGTGACCGCGATGATGTAGGACCCCAGGTCTTTGCCCTCGTCGACCGCCTTGGCAAAGACTTCGACTTCGGAGGAACTGGGCGCTTTGGTCCCCGCGACGAGGGGGGCTTGCCCGGCGTAGACGATGCCGAGGACGCGCTCGGGGTGGGTCGCGGCCACCTTGCCGGCGATGAACGCCCCGCTCGAATAGCCGACCAAGTAGGCCTTCTGGATCTTGAGGTGATCGAGCAGGCGCACGACATCGGCCGCCATTTCGGGGCCGTACATCTTCGGGTCGTGCGGCTTGTCGCTTTGGCCGTGCCCCCGGCAATCCAGGGCGATCAACTGGAAGCCGTTCGCGCCGCTCGCGTCGAGTTTGGTATTGCCGGACCGGTCCCGGCCCCACATGCTGGAATCGGCCATCCAGCCGTGGATAAGGACGACAGGTACGCCCTGGCCTTCCGTGACATACCGGATCTTCACGCCGTTCGAGTTGAACACGCCGTCATCCGCGCCTGCAAGCCTGGGCGTAAGACAGCCAACGACGAGCATTGTCAGCAGGAATCGGTACTTCATGACTGTCGTTTCTCCTATCGTGAGATCAGTCCCCTTTCAGGGACTCCCTCAAGGCGTCCCTGGCCAGCAGGCGCGTGGAATCGAGAGTCGGGAGAGGGCAGTCATCCGGTTTGACGAGCAGAGGGATCTCTGTGCATCCGAGCACGGCGCCGTCGCAGCCCTGGTCCTTCAGCTTTTGAAAGACCTGATTGAAAAAGAGGCGAGAGTCCTCCCTGAAAACGCCGTTCACTAGTTCCTTGAAGATGATCGCGTCGATCCTCTCGCGGTCGGCCTCGTCGGGGATCCGGCATTCGATCCCCAGGGCGCCCAGGGCCCGGGGATAGACAGGGCCGGTCATCAGATAGCTGGTTCCGGCGACCGCCAGCCGCTTGAGCCCGCGCGCCCGGGCCTCCCGGCCGACGGCCTGCGCGATATGGCGCCATGGGATGGGCGACCGGGGCACGACGAGCTCAAAGGCCTGATGGATGGTGTTGTCGGGGCAAATGGCGAATTGGGCGCCGATCCGGGCGAGCTTTTCGACGGACGAGAGCATCAGTCCGGCAACCCCGTTCCAATCGCCCGCGCGGATGAAGGTCATGTAGGCGGCCAGAGGATGGGTGTGCATGGAAACCTCGGGATGACGATCCTCGCCCATGAGGGCGGGGGCCTCCTGGCACAGGGTCCTATAGCAGAGGGCCGCTCCCTCGGCGCTGCAGGCGACGATCCCGATGTGTTTGGCCATGGCCGGCTTCACTTCTTTCCGGCTTCCCATTGCCTCCGGGCGGCCGGGGTGAGGAGTTGGATCTCCTGGAACACGAGGCCGTACCGGCTGCCGGGGGGATCCGGGAGGATCTTCTCGTTGTTCCAGTCCGGCGCGAAATTGGCGGAGTAGCACAGCCAGGCCGAATAGCCGTCCGGGCCGATGAACTTCGAAGGGATGTTCACGAAATACGCCTGCTGGCCGAAGTCCTTCATGAAGGTCACCATCCGCCACGGGCCGGTCAGCTTGTCGGCTTCCAGGATGTACGTGCTCATCCGGGAGCACGTGTTGCCGCCGTCGGTGACGCACATGAGGTACTTCTTGAGCGGCGCGTCGTAGGTGACGGTGACGCAGCCCATATGGTTGTTCCATTCGAGGAGGGGCTTGGCGGCGGCCAGATCATGGGTCCAGACGTCCGCTCCGCGGGCATCGATCCCGCCGTAGAACTCGTACTTGGAGGCGTCGTTGATGTTCTCGACGGACGGGACGACCCTCAGCAGGTAGACCTGGTCGGCCGTGATCCAGCTCAGGTTCTCGAACCGGGGCTTGGGATCGGAAGGGCCGGCGCCCATGGCCACGAGGTAGGCTTTCCCGTCCGGAGAATGCTCCATGTTCCTGCCGAAGTCCACGAAGTGCGGGGCGCCGATCTTGACCGGATAACCCCAGAGACCGCTTTCGCCGAACAGGGGCTTGGCCGGCGTGTGCGGCGTTTCGCGCCATGTCTTCCCCAAGTCGAGGGACGTTCGGAAGCCGACGAGAGGGCCCAGCCAAGGCCAATTATAAGCCGTCGGCCCGAACCGGGTGACCGCGTGAGGGGCGAGCGTGTACGTGCCGTAATACCAGACGCCGTTATGGACCAGGCTGCCGCAGGGATAGCGGCCGCCGTAAGGATAAGGATCGGCTTGGACCATGCCCAGGTTCGTCGCCGTCAGGTGGAGAGGGTCGTCCCCGACCAGGACGGCCTGCCCGGTCGTCGCTTTCCTCAGGAGGGAGCAAATCGATCCCTCGTGCTTTTCGTCGATGGACGCGTAGCCGTCGGAGTTGGAACCCACCCCGTTGACGTCGCCGTCGGTGTACGGGGAATAGAGGTTCCCGTCGCTGGCCCAACTGGGGTACCAGGTGTCGGCGAAGCGATAGTCGCTATGGACGCCCTTGAAGAGCACGCCGGCGAGGGCCGTGGACGGGACGAAGGGGCAATCGGCAGGGGCCGCCGTGTCCCAGACGAAGGGCTCGAAGGCACGGGTCTGCGGACGCCCCGCGACGACCGAAGCGGCCAGAGAGGTCGAGAAGACGAGAACCAGGCCGTGTCGCAAACTTTTCTTCATGATCAAGATGGTATTCCGGAGCGCTGCGCGGTGTCAATCCGGCGGGCCGTTCGTCAACGGTCCTTGAAAGCCGGCCCGGCATCTCTCGCATTTTCCTTCGGCACGATATGCGGCTTCTGGACTGGGTCAAGCTGGCTCTGACATACTTAGTCCCGTACTGTGTAGCGACTTACGGCGCCGCCAGGTTCGCGAACAAGCACCGCGGGGATTCTTGAGGGATTTAGACCCGCAGCGAGCCACGGAACGCCCTGACCCCATAGTAAGATGGGGCGCTGTTGTGATACACGAAGACATGGCCGTAGCGGCGATCGGCAAAGAGGGCGCCGCCGAGTTTTCTAATATCAGAAGGTGTCTTCACCCAGCTCGACGTCTTCGATATCGAAATTTCCCAGTTCCTGCAGCTCTCGATATTGTTCTTCCGTTAAAAGCTCGATGCCCATGGCAGCGGCCATATCCATAGCGCTACTGTCCGGTTTGAACGTTTTCCTTGCTTCCAGCCCTTCACGGTCGTAACAGACATTTCTGCGGCCTTTAGGACTTTCCGCTGAACAATCAAAAAAAATATATTCACCCTTCTTTTTATCAAAACCGACAACATCCGGTTCACCGCCAGTTCTTTCCATTTCATTGAGTGACCACAGTCTTTCGGTATGAGCTTCCAGCTTGGCTTGGACCCGAGCCCATTCAAGGCCTTTATGGCGGTTCATGTTTTTCTCAAAACGGGCTTTCAACGCTTTGAGTAGCTCTTCACGTTGTTCCGGTGACAACGCCTTTTTATTGCTCTTCATGTCGTTCATACTCTTTCATCTCGCTGAGGGATCCTCGAGAATGTGACTCTATGCGTCCTGCGATGAAGGCGGCATCATCCTTCACGAACCCGATGAGCGCGGACCCCCGCGTGTACTGCCATGGAAGTCCTATGAAGAACAAGCCAGGCGCGCCGGTCACCCCGCGTCTGTGGACGATGCCGCCATGAGGGTCCTTGATCGCGGGCAGGTCGATCCACGAGAAGTCCGATCGATACCCCGTCGCCCAGATGATCGCGTCGACGTCCCGCTCACTTCCGTCATCGAAGAAGACGCGCCGCCCTGCCGCGCTCGTCAGCCGCGGCTTCAGCGTGACGCCGGCGCGCCGAAGGCCCCTCGGGCTCGATCCGATGAGCACGTCGCGTTTCGCCAACTTCCGACCGAGTCGCGAATCGGTGCTCACCTTCATGAACCCGACGGCGGACAGCCACCAAAAGAGGTCCTTGCCAAGGAGACGCTGCGGCAGAGCCGGGACACGCCGGCCCACGGCGAGATCGACCTTCCGGGTCGCCGCGAGTTCTTCGGCGATCTGAAACCCGGAGTTGCCGCCCCCCACGACGAGCAGCTGGCCATCCGGGAGTTGATCCGGGTGTCGATAGCCGGCGCTGTGGATCTGGTAGACGGCGCCGTCGAGGTCTCGCGCAACTGGAGGAACGAAGGGAACCTGGAACGGCCCGGTCGCGACGACGACTTGGTCGGCGGTGAATCCGCCCCCCGCGGTCGTCACCAGGTAGCGCCCTTGACGTGGGGTGAGCGACGTCACCTTCGCGTCGAGCTTCACCGGGAGATCGAACGCAGACACGTACGACCGGAGGTATGAGGCCACGTCGTCCTTCGACGGGTAGGTGTCCTTCGGCGAAGGAAAGGCCATCCCCGGGAGGCCGCTGTATTGCGCGGGCGTGAACAGCGTGAGCGAGTCCCATCGGGACCTCCACACCTCGCCGACGTCAGAGCCCGCATCCAGGATCACGAACCTCACCCCGCGCTGAGCAAGGTGATAACCGATGGCGAGTCCGGCCTGGCCGGCGCCGATCACCACGACGTCGAACGCGGACGACCCGACCTCTTCGAAATCGCCGGCTTCTCGCTCAAGATCAACCCGTCCCTTCACAAAATGAGGATATCGCTGCCGCGGGCTTGCGTCAATGAGCCGAATGACGGTCACCTCCGCTGTCGGGGTCACTTCTCAAAGAGCTCCGGATACCGGCGGGCGATGAGGGCTTTGTCCTCCGCGGGGAGCGCCTCGAGCTCGACCGGCGCGTCCTGCGGCCGGGTGCCCTTTTGGTTGAGCCGGTTCATCAGGCTCCAGTTCCGGCCCATCTCGCCGGGCTCGCGGGCACCGAGGTCGTACCGCGTGAAGTCGATGACCTTCTCGGTTCGCGGCGCGCCGATCGTCCGGAGCAGGGCCAGCCGAAAATCGGCGTTCATGAACCAGCGGATCTCCCGGTCCGCGTCCGAGCCGCCGATCCCCGAGCCCTTTTCGACGAAGCGATAATCCAGGCGCGAGTTGTCCTTGAAGTGCCTCCGCCAAGCAAGGCCGAACTCGCCTTGCGTGGGACACTGCGTCTCCGGCCAGCGTTCACGGATCCCGGCCAGCCATTGGGTCAAGCACTCGAGCCCGCCGAATTCCTTGATAAGGCAAACCTCCCAGCAGTTCGTCACCCAGGCAAACTTGTTGAGCGCGAAGCCGGCGTCGAAGTGGACCGCGGTCGTGTGGCGCATTTGGGCCAGGCCCTTCTCCGGGCCGAGGTTGCGGATCGTCTCGATCGGGCCGACGCCCATCCGGCTGTTGAAGCCCTCGGCGAACCCCGCCCGCCGCGCCGCCAGGAAGTCGCAGGTCCAGCCGTCGAGGTTGACGCAGTCGACGAGGTCGGCGGCTTCGCGCGCCGGGGCCAGGAAGTGCCGGCGGCTCGGGTAGTAGGGGTAGCAGACCGAGCCGTCCCCGTCGCCGTTGTCGATGGCGTACTGGCTCCAGATGTTGCCCTGGCAGACGTGGAGGCCCTCTTTTTCGGCCAGCCAGGCCAGGTTCTCGGCGGCGAGAAACCCGGCCAGGACGCTCCGCGGCCGGTAGCCTCCGCCCACGAGCGTCGAAACCATCCCCAACGCCTCGTGCAGGTCGCGGTTGACCTCGGCCCGGGTGTTGTACATGGGCGCGAAATACCCGCCCGGAATGAACGTGACCTCGTCCCCGTGCTCGTCGTGGAAGCCTTTGACCAGCCGCCGGATCTCCCTGTAGTTCGGCCGGGGGTCCTGGAGGGCGAGCCAGCTCAACGCCCAGGTCATGCGTCCGCCGGGAAATCCCGCCGCGAACGCCGAGCGCAGGTCGCGCACCGTTCGGGGCGTATGGATGGCCGCCTCATCGACGCCCTCGTTCCTGTCGCGGCGGACTTCGATCTGGTTGACCCGGATGACCGAGTTGAAGGTCAGGAACCGATTTCCGAGGAGGCGAGGCAAGGCCGGGTTTTCGGCCGGGGCGGAGGAGATCAAGGCGGGCCGGCCGCCGAGGCCGCGAGCCGTGAGGGCCACGGTGGCGGCTCCTCCGGCCATGGCCAGGAATGCGCGGCGGTCGAGGGGCACTGTTGCTCTCCTTGTCGGAGTGAACTCGCGGAATGAAGGTAGTCCGCCCCCCGGCAGAAGTCAAGAACTCGAGATATCAAATCGGTGCGGTGGTGATCCTGCTTCAGAACGGGAACGGCGCGCGATGGGTCCGGAAGCCGAATTGGAGGGAAAGCGTCCGAGTCTTGATGACCGGGTATCCGTCGACCCCATGCGACAGGTTGACGAGCCCGGAATAGTAGCGCATTTCGGCGAAGCACGTCCAGTTCTTGAAGACGAATTCGAAACCGCCGCCGAGGACGGCCGCGAAATCGATGTGACGGACCACGTGCCCGAGCTTCGTGGCTGTGCCCGATTCCGAGCCGTCGGGGAAGAAAAGCACGTTGTGGCCGAGGAGGTACGAGGTCTCGAGCCCGGTCAAGAGATAAGGCGTCGAGCCGCGCAACAGGCCGAACCTGACGCAGAGGGGGACGCTGAAAGACTTGAAGTCATAGGTGGATGTGCCGGAGTGCTCGTCCATGAAAGTGTGATCGACCTTGGCGCCTTTCCTGAGGTACTGGAGATTGAGGTCGATCGAAAAATACGGGCCAAGCCGCAGGACACCCCCGCCGCCGAAAACGAGCCCTGTCTGGCGCGCCAGCGAGAATCCGGCCTCGGGGATAGCGATCGGGCCCGGCGGCTCCGAAAAGGTCGCCCAGGAGATCCCGACGATGCGCTTGAACTCAAGGGATCCGGCGGCCATTGACGGCCTGGCGGAGATCCGGACGAATATCGCTAGGAGCAGCAGGACGGCCGCCTTGGACCTTTTCATCTCCCCTCCTCTTGCTGACGACCTCAGCCGAACGCCGGTGCCGCCGAGCCTTCGCCGAAACCACCCCTTATCATGCTCCCACCCGGCCTCGTGTAGGTTCGACGACCCGGCGCCGGACTGCAGCGCTAAAAGGATTAGCAAGATACGTGCCAGCATTGGGCCCTCGGCCTGGCCCTTATCCCCAGAGAGGAGCCGAGCCCAGGAGCTTCTTTTTGGTATGATGGACCGCATCCCCGAATCGGCGCATGAAGTCCGTCTCCTCCGGCGTGAGCGGTCCTTTCTCCCGGATCTCCGTCGGGGTCAGGCCACGGTGATCACCACCGGACCCTGCTGACGACCTTGTTCGATATAACGGTGCGCCTCGGCGATCCGCTCGAGGGGGAAGCGTTTGTCGATCGGCGACTTGATCTTCCCGGCCTCGGCCAGTTCTTTGACCAAAACCAGACTTTCGGCCTTTTCCCCGGCCATGGCGCAGATGACTCTTTGCTTGCGGCCGGGGAGCGACGTTCGGAGCATGTCGAGAAGGGCCCGGCTCTTGAAGCTGGCCAGCAGATAGATGCCCCGGGGCTTGAGCGAGCCCGAGCAGCGGGAAAACGAGCTGCGGCCCAGGATATCGAAGATCAGGTCGTAGGTCTCGCCGTTCCGGGTGAAATCCTGCCGGGTGTAATCGATGACTTTGTCGGCTCCCAATGACCTGACATATTCCAGGCGAGGGGTGCCGCAGACGCCGGTCACTTCGGCCCCGTCATACTTGGCCAACTGGACGGCCATGGCGCCGATGCCGCCTGAAGCGCCGTTGATCAGGACTCTTTGCCCGGGTTGCAGGTTGGCCTTTTTAAGCAGGCTGACGGCCATCACGGCTCCGTAAGGCAGGGTGGCGGCCTCGTCGTAGCTCAGGTTGGCCGGTTTGAGCGCGATCGTCCCGTTCTCGGGGAGGCCGATATATTCGGCGTTGGCCCCCATGCCCATACCCGCATAGGCGAAAACCTGGTCGCCGGGTTTGAACTTGGTGACCCGTTTGCCGACCGATTCAACCCGTCCGGCCAGTTCGCTTCCCAGGATGTTGAGCTTGGGTTTGTTCCAGCCCATGGACAGCCGGGCGGGCAGAAGGAGAATGGCCGGCATGTTGAACTCGCCGGGCTTGAGATGGCCCATATTCCGGGCCGTCAGGTCGCCGTAGTTGACAGTCGTGGCACAGACCCTTACCAGGATTTCGTTGTCTTTGGGGCTCGGCTTGGCGACGTCCTTGAGCCGCAGAACATCGGGGGAACCGTATTCTGTGAAGACAACCGCTTTCATTTGCTCCTCAAAGGCTTCGCTCATGCCGGGGGATGTTCGCATGTCTGAAGGCGCTGCGTCAAGGCGGCCGTGATCCGCTAATCCAGACACCCGCTTCCTTCGATCGCCCAAACGCCCTCGACGATCCCGTCCCGAACGGCGAAGAGGCGCCTGTGCAGGTTGCAGGTCGTGCAGCCGTGTGACAGGAACGAGCCTGACCCTGTCCCCGACCTTCAGCGGGCGGCCGCCGACCCGGACGGACGCATGTTCCTCCGACTCGAAGCGCGAGATCACGTCCTCCGGGCGGTCCGCCAGGACGGGAGGGCCGAGATCCGCCCCGACCCCCTTCACGCCGACGTCGAGGACGGCGTGATCGGCACCGTTGCTGGAGATCACGGTCGTGATGACGCTCAGGGCGGGGGCGAATTCAGGCCGTCTTTTCGCGTAGTAATGGTCCATCAGGGCGTAAGATCCGGCCTGGACCTCGTCAACGCCGTCCATGACGCCGGTCATATCATAGGACCCCGTTCCGCCGCCGCTGAGGACGCGGACCGGCAGCCCGGAAGCCTCGATGAGCCGCCTCGTGTCCACGGCCTTCTGCATCGAGGCGAGGACCTGTCGGCGCCTTTCCTCAGGGTCAAGGACGGTGATGCAGTGGCCCTCATAGGCCTGGATTCCGAGAAAATCGACGCCGGCGGCGGTCGCCGCGGCTCGCGCGATCTGGAGCGCCCGCTCGCCCGGCGGGACGCCGCAGCGGGCCAATCCGACGTCAACCTCGACCAGAACGCCGACCGTGGCGCGCGTCCCGGCCAGCGCGGCGGAGAGTTGCCGCACCTGGGATTCGTCGTCCACGGCGACGGTGAGACGGCACTCCCGGGCCAGATCGGCGACTCGCTCGAGCTTGCCCTGTCCGACGATCTGGTTGGCGATGAGGATGTCCCGGATCCCGCCCGCCGCCAGGACCTCGGCCTCGGAGAGCTTGGCGCAGGTGATGCCGACGGCGTTGCCGCTCTCGAGCTGGCGCTTGGCGATCGTGACGCACTTGTGCGATTTGAAGTGCGGGCGCAGCTTGGCGTGGCGGCGGGCGAAGAAGTCGGACATGAGGCGCAGGTTGCGCTCCAGGACCGCCGTCTCGACGACCAGCGCCGGCGTCGGTATGAGCGACGCCGGTTTCCCGACCAGGTCCGTCATGCGGCCGGCCACGAAACGTTCTCTCGAATCAACTGTTTGGGCCATGAGGGCGATTCCGGTCCGATTATAAAAAATCCCCCTGAAAATCAAAATGGGCGGAGTCCCCTTCCGGGGGCATCCGCCCTCTTTCGCTCTTGGTCGCTCAGATCGAATGACACGTGGCCCGGAAGTCGAGTCTAAGCGATAAACGAGGCTGGGACGTAATTATCTTATAATCTACGGAGGTGACCGCCCATGAACCGACTCTGGCCGGCTTTTTTGAGCGTCCTTGTTCTCTCGGCGTCGGCTCAACCGCAAGAGATATTCGACCTGCTCCGCAAAGGGGATGGGCCTGCCGTCAAGGTTTTGATCGAGAAGTCGCCCCAGCTCGTCGACGCCCGGGACCCGGACGGCGACACGCTCCTCCATTATGCGGCCGTCGGCCGCGACGCCGGGCTCATCGACTTCCTGGTCGACAAGGGCGCCAAGCTCGAAGCCGCCGGCGCAGGCGGCAAGACGCCGCTCCACCTTGCGGCCCTGAGCGACGGCCGCGAGGCCGTGGCCGCGCTCCTCAGGCGTGGAGCGGCTCTCGAGACGAAGGACGGCTACGGGCGGACGGCCCTTGTCCTCTGTGCCCGGGAACGGGGCCAGGCCGCGACCGGAAAGCTCCTCGTCGAGGCCGGCGCGGACGTCAACGCGGTCGACAAGTTCGGCGACAGCGCCCTGAACCTCGCGGCCTGGCGCGGCAAGCAGGAATTCGTCGACCTGCTTCTCGCTAAGGGGGCCAAGGTCCCGGCGGACGAGCAGAAGTGGTGGACCGTCCTGTCCTCGGCCGCCTCCGGCGGACTGACGAACCTCTTCCGCCGCATGGCCGAAGGGGCTCAGGATCTGAAGGCCGCGGAGTCCCCGGGCTTCTCTCTCCTGAACGCGGCGGCCTCGGGCGGATCCTCCGAGATCGTCGGGCTGCTGCTCGACAAAGGGTTCGACCCGGCCCGCGCCGATTGGCTCGGCTGGACGCCGCTTCACTATGCGGCCCTCTTCGGCAGGGCCGAAGCCGCCCTGAAGCTCATCGAGCGGGGCACGCCCCTCGATCATCGCACGACCATGGGCCAGACGGCCTATAATATCGCCGACGAGTGGAAGAGGGACGGCGTCGTCCGCCTGCTGGCCGGAAAGGGGGCCGACACGTCCGATCTCCGCTTCCCGGTCCTCAAAGGCGATTATGTCGGCCAGGACCCCCCGGGAGATACCCCCGAGCTCTTCGGCCTGGGCATCGTCTCTTCGGTCTGGGGCCTCCACTCCACCGCGGTGTTCTCTCCGGACGGCAACGAGGTCTATTGGGCGCCGATGGTCGAATTCCCCGGCGCCAACTATTCCCTGGGCGGCCTGCTGATGATGAGGCGAGTGGACGGCCGCTGGACAGCGCCCGCGTGGGCCCCGTTCGCCGGACCGGGTGACGGCGACGTTCCCTTCTTCGCCCCGGACGGCAAGAGGATCTATTTCATGTCCAGGCGTGGTCTCCCGGGCGGGGAGGCCGGCTCGAAGGAACGCATCTGGTACGCCGACCGGACCGCTTCCGGCTGGTCGGAGCCGCGGCCGCTCGACCGCTCGGTCAACGAGCACCCGATGCATTGGTGCTTCTCCATGGACCTCGCCGGCAACCTCTATTTCGCCGGACAAGCCCCGGACAGCCATGGCCTAAACGACATTTATTTGGCCCGGTTCGTCAACGGGAAATATGAGAAGCCCGTCAACCTTGGCGAGCCCATCTCGACTGCGGCCGAGGAAACGACCCCGTTCGTCGCGCCCGACGGCAGCTTTCTCCTATTCTCGCGCGAGTTCGATCTCTGGGCGAGCTTTCGGGCCAAGGATGGATCATGGATGGCGCCGGTGAACCTGGGCCCCGAAGTGAACAGCCCGGCCATCGAACTGGCGCCCGTCGTCACGGCCGACGGCAAGTACCTGTTCTTCCTGAGCCAGCGCCGCGGGGAAAGCCACGCCTATTGGGTCGGCGCGGGGATCCTGGCCCGACTCAAGGCGAAGGCCCTGGAGCCGGCCCCGGTTCGATAAGCGAAGCGCTCGAAGACGGAGGGCCGGGGCCGCGCGCCCGGGCAGTCCTCCTTGAGCGCTCGCCGGTACATGTCCCCTGCCAGATATTCGAATAAAGTCAGCTAGTCGCTGAGATCAATACCGGCCGCGGAGTAAGAGAATTTGCAGCCAGGGGTGGGAATGAAAGAAGCCTTGGCGGGGGGAGGGGAAAAAGGCAATGAGAGGTTGGGCCAGTTGTTGAGCGAGGCTCCAATGCTTGAAGATCTCACTTCAGAGGTGGTACATTGAACGGAGGGCAGGTCAGGCGGGTGCGTGCTGTTAATTAGCTCATGCCCAGCGCCCAAGCGCGAAGGAGCCGTCAGGATATGCTGAACGCTATTCCCAAGCAGTGGTTCTCATGGGACTTCCAAATCCTCGATGGAGGCCGGGGCGTGGCCGAAATGGACCTGTCGTTATGGCGCGAAAAGGGGGTCTTGTTCGTCGAAGGCAGTCCTTACCGGGTCTACCGGGAAGGGTTGGCCAGCGGGGCGTTCATCCTCGAGAACAAGGGAGGCCAGGTCCTGGCCAAGGCTGAGAAGCCGGATGCGCTGCGCCGGAGCTTCATCGTTGAATACGAAGGTCGGAGGCTGAGGCTCGAAGCCTGGTCGCCCTTCGGAAGGGCGTTCGTCCTCCGCGACAATCAAGAAGTGATCGGGACGGTCAAGCCGGATAGTTTCCTTACGCGCCGGACCACGGCCAATCTCCCCGAGGATTTCCCTCTGCCGGTCCGGATCTTCCTCCTGTGGCTCGTGATCATCCTGTGGCGCCGGGACAATGGTACCGGCAGCGCGGCCCCCGATAGCGGCAGCTTCGCCCCTCCGGGCTGATCGCGATCGGGTCAGCCGAAGATCAGGCTAGGGCATTCCCGGCTTTCGCTGCCCGCAGGCGGCCAGGAAATCCTTCCCTTCCGTCCCGTCCTGGACGACGAGGAGCGGGCCCTTGTCGAAAAAGAAGGTCCGTTCGTCCTTGGA
>CAVUOW010000002.1:0-6366 GCA_963743205.1 Candidatus Aminicenantota bacterium | reverse complement strand
AGTGAGGGATAGCGAACGGACGACGGAAAACACCCCCGAAATGTCGTGGAGGGATCCCTCTGGGGAAGATCAGGCCATCAGATGGCGGGGCCGACCGAGACTCGAACTCGCGACCTCCGGCGTGACAGGCCGGCGTTCTAACCAACTGAACTACGACCCCGCGAGGGCCCGCCTATTATAGAGAAACGCCGGACCACTTTCAAGGTGGCGCTTGGACTCTCGCAGAAGGCAGGGTTTTCTGCTAGATTGGGGGCAGGAGGGGAAATCATGGCCAAACTCACCAAAACCGACGAATTCCTGGAGAGGCTCGGCATCGAAATGGACCACGTCAAGGCCGGGCTGATGGAGCTCAAGGCCAAAGGGCGGAAGCTTGGACTCGAGGCACGCCTGGATTACGAAAAGGGCCTCAAATCGTTAGAGGCGGCACAGAAGGACCTCAAGGCGAATGTGGCGGAATGGGCCAAGGCCGGAGGCAAGGCCGGAACCGACGTCAAGAAGGGCCTCGAGCAGGCCGTCAAAGACCTCAAAAAGGCGGTCAACGACGCCGCTTCGCGTCTCAAGTGACCGTCTGACCGGCAGATCCCCGCTCGCGTCGACCCGTGCCGATCCACAACAACGACGTCGCCGAGATCTTCGACGGACTCGCCGACCTACTCGAGATCAAGGGCGAGAACCCGTTCCGTGTCCGGGCCTACCGGAACGCCGCCCGGACGGTCGCCGGCCTGTCCCGGAGCGTCGCCGATCTCGCCGCCGAGGAGAAGGGCTTGGAAGGCATCCCCGGCATCGGCAAAGACCTCGCGGACAAGATCCGGACGATCGTCGCCACGAAGAAGCTGCCGGTCCTCGAGGAGATGAAGAAGGAGTTGCCCGCAAGCCTGAGCACTCTGATGAGGGTGCGGGGCCTCGGGCCGAAGAAAATCGCGCTCCTCTACAAGGAGCTCAAAGTCGCCTCGCTCGAGGACCTGAAGAAGACCGCCGCCGGAGGGAAGATTCGCGAGCTCCCCGGCTTCAGTGAAAAAACGGAACAGGCGATTCTCCAGGGGATCGGCCAGACCAAGGTCACCGAGCGCGGCCCGGAAAGGTTCAAACGGGCGGTGGCCGAACAGATCGTGAGCCCTCTTTTTCGAGGACCTGAAGAAAGCCAAGGGCATCGAAAAGATCGCCATCGCCGGGAGCTACCGCCGCTCCGTCGAGACCGTCGGCGACGTCGACATCCTGGTCGCCGCCGAAAAGAGCGCCGATGTCATGGACCGGTTCATCCATTACGACGACGTCTCCAAGATCCTCGCGGAGGGCGAAACGAAGGCGTCGGTCCTCCTCCGCGGCGGGCTGCAGGTCGACATGAGGGTCGTGCCGCTCGAGTCCTTCGGCGCGGCCCTCCACTATTTCACCGGGTCCAAGGCGCACAACATCGCCGTCCGGCTCATGGGCGTCAAGCGCAAGCTCAAGGTCAACGAGTACGGCGTCTTCCGGGGCAAGAAGATGATCGCCGGACGGACCGAAGAGGAGATCTACAAGCTGTTCGGCATGCCCTACATCGAGCCCGAGCTCCGGGAGGACCGCGGCGAGCTCCAGGCGGCGGCCAAGGGCAAGCTGCCGCACCTCATCCGTCTCGAGGACATCAAGGGCGACCTCCACGCCCACACCAAGACGACCGACGGCCATTTCACCGCCGCCGAAATGGCCGAGGCGGCCAGGAAACGGGGCTACGAGTATCTGGCCATCACCGATCACTCGAAGCGCGTCACCATGGCTCACGGCCTGGACGCCGCCGGGCTGGCCAGGTCCATCAAAGAGATCGACAAGCTCAACGCCAAGCTCAAAGGCATCACGCTCCTGAAGTCGATCGAGTGCGATATCCTGGCAGACGGCGCGCTCGACCTTCCCGACTCGATCCTGCGCGAGCTCGACCTTGTCCTCTGCTCGATCCACTACAACTTCAACCTGACGAAGGCGAAGCAGACGGCGCGCGTCCTCCGGGCGATCGACAACCCCTTCGTCAACATCTTCTGCCACCCCTCGGGCCGTCTCATCAACGAGCGGCCGGCCTATGAGATCGACCTCGAGAAGGTCATGCGGGCGGCCGTCGAGGGCGGCTGCTATCTCGAGCTCAACGCCCATCCGGACCGCCTCGACCTCGACGACGTCCACTGCCAAATGGCCAAGGAGATCGGGTTGAGGATCGCCATATCGACCGACGCCCACAGCTTGGACGACCTGGCCCTGATGCGATTCGGGATCGGGCAGGCGCGGCGCGGCTGGATCGAGCCGGCCGACGTCATCAACACGCGGAGCTTGCCGGAGCTGCGCAAGCTCCTCAAGAGGACGTAGGCGGTTCCCGGTCGCACGAGCCGGTGCAGCACGTCGCGCCCTCCTCGGTCTCAATCTGGAAGGTCGAGTGGAGGACCTTGAAGCGCGAGGAGATGGCCTCGTGGGCCCGCCGCAGCACATCCTTCGTCTCCGCCCCGGACCGCACCTTCAGGTGGGCGCTCAGCGAAACGAAACCCGACGTGATGGTCCAGACGTGGAGGTCGTGAACTTCGACGACCCCGTCGAGCCCGGACAGGGTCGCCCGGATGGCGCTCGGATCGAGATGGGCCGGAGCGCCTTCCATGAAGATGTGAAAGGAATCGCGGATGAGCCGGGCCGAGCTCCAGAGGATGAGCAGACAGACCGCGGCACTCACGATGGGGTCCCAGATGAACGAGCCGGTCGTGGCGATGAGCAGGGCCGCGACGAGGACGCCGACGCTGCCGAGCGCGTCGGCCGCGACATGAAGGAACGCGCCGCGGATGTTGAGATTACGCTCGCGGCTCCGGTAAAGGACGGCCCCCACAGCGACATTGGCGGCAAGCCCGAAGACCGCGACGGCGAACATCAGGCCGCCCTTGACGGGCCGGGGCGATTGGAGCCGGAGGAAAGCCTGGTAGCCAATGACGGCCGCGATGACCCAGAGCGCGACCCCGTTCAGGAAGGCGGCGAAGATCTCGAAACGCCGCCAGCCGAAGGTGCGCCCGGACGACACGGGACGCCCGGAGAGCCAGAAGGCGAAGAGGCTCAGACCGAGCGCCGCGACGTCGGTGAGCATGTGGCCCGCGTCGGCGAGAAGGGCCAAGCTGTGGCTGAGAAAGCCCCCGACGATCTCGACGACGAGGACGGTCGCTGTGATGGCGAGGGCGATCTTCAGCGGCCGTTGATGCTGATGAGTGTCATGATTCTGCCCGGCCTGGTTCATCGATCTACCCTGGAAACGCGTTCGGCGACTTCAATCATCTTGCTCTTTCTCCTGGGGCCGCCATGACCCGCCAGCCGGCCAAAATGCGTCAAATTCCTTTTGTTCTTTCAAGCTTGCGAGTACTGGATGGAGGAACTTCCTAATCTTCTCCACAGTTTGCATGAGCGGCATACCTTGAGGACTTTTTCCAATCCTGTGCATGAATGCCGCCCATTGGATATTCTTGTCCCGGTCATTCGCGAATTCATCTGTAAATGCGACGGGGTGCTCAGTGAGGGATCCCAACGCTTTCCCCGCAAGCGTGGTCTGCATGGCTTTTTGAAGTTCCGGGCCTCTGAAGGAAAAAAGGTCCCCGAGGACAGCGATATCATAAAAGTCTTTCATCCGGCTGTTCGTGATTCCGAGTTCGAGCATGGCGGCAAATTTTTCTGCTATGGTCGTTTCCTTGCGGCAAGCTTGGACACGGGGCGCCTGCATATCCAGGAGCGTGGGATAAAGGATGTATTCCGGCTCCGGCCATATCCTGTCACCGATCCCAATATCAACTTGCATGGGAATTCGAATGTTTCCCAATCGGGCCGAGAACTTGGCACGGAGCCCGTGGAATTCCGCCTCGTCGCGGATCGGCTCGACGACCATCCCGTCCATAATGAAAGTCAGGCCGTCGGGCTCCACATTCGCCCGACCGACCATCGAGAATGCTTCCCGGAGCCCGGCCTCCGTCAGGTCGCCGGCTCCCCAAAGATTAAGGTCCATTGTCTTGCGGGACACATCGCCAGTCCATAGCACGAACA
Source organism: Candidatus Aminicenantota bacterium (assembly GCA_963743205.1). GTDB lineage: Bacteria > Acidobacteriota > Aminicenantia > Aminicenantales > Saccharicenantaceae > RBG-16-66-30. The sequence continues at coordinate 2,337 of CAVUOW010000002.1, read as the reverse complement.
GCATGGCGCCTTTGACGACAAATTGTTCGGCATATTCGGATTTCCCCAACCGATAGAGCCAACGTTCGAATGCATACCTTCTTAGGACTGGGGTAAAATCATGAATTCTCTTCGGGTCGAGGTCGAGCAACCGTTGGTGGATGGAGGCCGGGAGATTCGTTACGGGATCCTTCGTCATGACAGGGCTTCCATATAAGGCTTCATAACCTTTTGGACTCGACAAATCCCAGCATAGCGCCATAGCTCATCGCGGGTCACCTTACGCGAACGAAGACAATCCCTGAGGGCTTCGATAGCCACATCGAGGCCGATTTTGTTACGGAATTTGAAGGTATCGACAACGGTCTTGGCTGGATTATAGATTCTGATGTTCCCTCCCGGGAACGCAAGGACTTCAATCCCCTCCGTAAACGCTTTACCCGATGGATAAACGAAACGCATGCGCAGGGTCCTTATCCTCGGCCGCCAGGCGCTATTGGGGAGGGCCATCCAGACATCATATGGTTCCTGCGTGCCGATTTCGTGAAAACGAAGAGCCGAAAGCAGACATACGACCCCCTTCGGGACAAGCTTCGACGCCTCGATGAGCGAGCGATGCTCCTCCATCTGGCCAGCCAGCCGATAGAGACCCCGGCCTGCCCGTTCGACAAGCTGTCTTTTATGAAGATAGCGAAGCATCTCCCGAGAAATTCCCATTTCGGCAAGATCTCGAGGGCGCAGGCCTCCCCGGCTTTTTAGAAGGCCCAGAACCTTCTTCGTTGTCTCCCCTGGAATGGAATCCTTCCTCATGTATGCATATCCTAGGTAATTATAAACATTTACATAGGATATACAAGTATTATTCTAAAGAAACTTTAGAGGAGTCACATCTTCTCGAGGGCGGCGATGCGCTCCTCGATGGGCGGGTGGGTGCTGAAGAGCCGGTTGACGCCGGCGCCCCCCTTGACGTTCTTGAGGGGATTGACGATGTAGAGATGGGCCGTGGCCTTGTTGGCCGCCTCGAGGGGCTCGGTGTCGGCCGAGATCTTACGCAAGGCCGAGGCCAGCCCGGCCGGGTAGCGGGTCAGCATGGCCCCATTCGCGTCGGCCAGGAATTCGCGCTTGCGCGAGACGGCCAGCTGGATGATCGTGGCAATGAACGGCGAGAGGACAGCCAGCGCGAGGCCGACGAGCACGAGGACGCCGCTGGCGGCGCCTTCGCCGCTCCGCCCGCGGCCGCGGCGCCGGCCCCCGCCCCATAGAAAGGACCTCAGCATCCAGTCGCTGAGCAGGGCCACGATGCCGGCCATGACGACGACGAGCGTCTGGAGGCGGACGTCATAGTTCTTGATGTGGGACATCTCGTGGGCGATAACGCCCTCGAGCTCGACCCGGTTGAGCTTCTCCAGGATGCCGGTCGTGACGCAGATCACGGCCGTCTCCGGCTTGCGGCCCGCGGCGAAGGCGTTGGGGGCAGTGTCATCGATGACGTAGCACTTCGGCGTCGGGATGCCTGCGGCGATGGCCAGGCCTTCGACGACGTTATAGAGGTAGGGGAATTCGTCTTTGGTCGCCGGCCGGGCCCGGCTGATGGTCAGGACGATCTTGTCGCTCGCGTAGTAGCCGGCCGCGGCCATGCCCATGGCCACGACGACGGCCAGGACGAGGCCGCCCTTGCCCCAGCCCGTCACATACTCGAAGAACCAGGTCAGGACGAAGATGAAGACCATGAAGAAGACGATGAGAGCGACGGATTTCCACTTGTTGCGCGAGATCTGTTCGTACATTTTGGGATCGGCGGTTCCCGATCAGCACAAGGGCCGCGGACCTCGAAAAAGGGGAATTGGTATTGTGTCCCCGATTTAGAACTGGACCTTGACCGGGCCCTTGGCGGCCTCTTCCTCGATCTGGAAGTATTCCCGCGGCTTGAAGCCGAACATGTTGGCGATGATGCTCGAGGGGAAGACCTGCTGGCGCATGTTGTACTTCATGACCGTGTCGTTGTAGAACTGCCGGGCATAGGCGACCTTGCTCTCGGTGCCGGCCAATTCCTCCTGGAGCATGAGGAAGTTCTGGTTGGCCTTGAGCTCGGGGTAGTTCTCGGCGACGGCGAACAGGGACTTCAGGGCGCCGGTCAGGACGTTGTCGGCCTGGCCCTGCTCCTTGACGGTCTGGGCGCCTACGGCGGCGGCCCGGGCCTGGGTCACCCTCTCGAAAACGCCGCTCTCGTGCTTGGCGTAGCCCTTGACGGTCTCCACCAGGTTCGGGATGAGGTCGTAGCGGCGGCGGAGCTGGACGTCGATCTGGGACCAGCCGTTGTCGCAGCGGTTGCGCAGCGAGATCAGGCTGTTGTACATG
>CAVUOW010000001.1:0-25186 GCA_963743205.1 Candidatus Aminicenantota bacterium | reverse complement strand
ACCCCGAACCGCTCTCCTCTTGGCAGGACATCGACGCTTCTCTGGCCGAATATTGCGCGGCCAATGGGCTCGCGGTGCCGGCCGGGATCGAAGAATCGATCGACCTCCATCTTGCGGCCATGTTGGAATGGCTTGACGGCCTGGACGCCCGTGTCGGGCCCGCCCCAGGCGCGCCGAAAGGAGCGAATGGACCATGAACTTCAGTGAACCGGTCATCCTGGGGAGGACGGGCCTCAAGGTCGGGCGGCTAGGCATCGCGTCCGGATACAAGGCGCCGGCGGCGGCCGTCGAGGAGGCCTTCGAAAGGGGCTGCAACTATTTCACCTGGGGCACGGTCGTCAAAGGCTACGTGCCGGGCATGAGCGAAGCGTTGAAGGCGATCGTCGCCAAAGGTCAGCGCGACCACCTGGTTCTGGCGGCGTTCACATACGCGCATAGCAATTTTCTGACCGAGCGGCTGCTCCGCCGCGGGCTGAAGAGCGTCGGGCTCGACCATGCCGACGTCCTCATCCTAGGCTACTTTTCGCGCCAGCCGTCGCGGCGGCTGATCGACGGCGCTTTGCGGATGAAGGAGCAGGGGCTCGTCCGGTTCATCGGGGTCTCAAGCCACAAACGGAAGCTCCTGGGCCGGATGGCCGGGGAAGGGGAGTTCGACATCCTACATCTCCGCTACAACGCCGCCCACCGCGGTGCCGAGATCGATATTTTCCCCTACTTGCCCGAAGTCAGGGCGAAACGCCCCGGGACCGTGTCCTTCACGGCCACCCGCTGGGGGAAGCTGCTCGACCCGAAGAACATGCCGTCCGGCGAGAAACCCCCGACGGCCGCCGACTGCTACCGCTTCGTCCTCTCCAACCCGGCGGTCGACGTCTGCATGACGGGGGCGAAGACGGTCGAGCAAATGCGCGAGAACCTGACCGTCCTCGACCACGGACCCATGACGGGGGCCGAGGTCGAGCGGATGCGCCGCATCGGCGACTTCGTCCACAGCCACAAGCGGGCCTGAAGCCCGGGGCTAGCGGACAGGCGCGTCCTTGGGCGGGATGGGATCGGGGACCCGGTTGGCGATCTTCGGGAGCGTCTGGAGATATGCAAAGATGGACGCGAGGTCGGCATCCGTCAAGTTCTGCATCGCCGGGAAAGGCATGGGCGGCAGGATCAGGCGGCCTTTGGCCATGACCCGGCCCGAGCGGATGGTATCGACAAACGTCTTGGCCTTCCAGTCTCCGAGGCCCGTTTCCTTATCCGGAGTGAGGTTGGCCGTGAAGCTGACGCCCCAAGGACCCGCCCATGATGTGAAGGTCGCCGAAACGACCCCTAACCAAGGGCCCTTGGGAAGCTCGGGGACGGGCGGCATGACCAGGGACTGAGGATGTCCCGATAAGGCGAGAGAGCTGTCGGTTTCAGGTCCCGCCGGTCCCATCTTCATCGGAGTATGGCAGTCGCCGCAGCCCATGCCTTTGACCAGGTACTCGCCCCGCGCGACATCCCCCCGGGGTGGGGCATCCTGTCCGATGAGGAAGGCGGCTGCAAGAGAAGACAAAGCCGCGATCCCGACTAGGGCGACAAAGGACGGATGGTTTCTCATTTCTCCTCCTTGATGGCTAGGTCCTTTTCGATCCACTGGCGGATGAGGCCCACGGCGTCTTCATCCGCGATTTCCGTGCCCAGGGGCGGCATCTGCCGAAGCGGATTCCTTGTGCCCATCCGGTAGACGATGGCGCTGTGCCCGGGGTCGCCGGGCCGGATGAAAAAGCTCGTGCCGGGCGCGGTGTCGGGCACCGGGAAGCGGCTGGGGTGCCCAAGGCCCGCGATGATTGCTGTTTCGTCGGCCGCGCCGGGCTTGACGCTGTATCTGAGGATCAGGCCGCGGGATTCGAGCGGGCCGGAAGGATTGTGGCAGTTACCGCAATTCGCGTGCATGTACCCTAGAGCCGCGCGTCCGGCCGCGGTCGAGGCGGCAATTCGCGGGGCGCGCGAGGCCCACGACGTCGGATAGGAACGGATGATGTTCTTCCTGATGAGCGTCGCCAGGTCCGCCATCCCGGCCGAGGGAAGCTCGGCGTGCGGCGCCTTCGGGTCCCGGTCCGGGGACAGTTGAAGCGCGCTGAACCCCAGGATCTCCTCCTTGTCGCCGACATGACAGGCCCGGCAGTCATAGACGCCGGGGATGTCGTGCCCGACCCCGGGCCGGATCTCCACGACATTTTTGAGTCCCCCCTGCGGAACCAGCCGGGCCTCGGTCTCGTCGGCGTTCCAGGCGTAGGCGGCGAACGCCAGCCGCCCTCCTCCGAGAGATTCGATCATGCGCGTTTCCACCCGGCGGCCGCCGAACGAGAACTCCTTCCAGACTTTCACCCCCTCCGGAAACGACCAAATATCGGGGTCCGAGGCATCGATGGCCGTGCCGGGGGGCAGGTAGATCCAGCGCTGCTTGCTCGCACCGTCCGACCAGAGAGGGTATTGGGGGGAATAGTGAAGGTTCTGCGGGTCGATCGTTTTATGGCCGAAATCCGAATAAAGTCCAGTCGACCGCAGATCATTCGGGAAGGCCGGCGTGGAGCCGGCTCTGCCCGAAATCAAGAGCGCGAAGGCAAGCCAAAGCGCGGAGGCCATTATTTCCCTGATATTTCGGCCAGAAGCTTGGAGGTGAGGCCGGCGACTTTGGCGAAGGCCGCCGCGACGTAATCGTCGAGCTTCTTGAGCGCCTGATCCTTATTCTTAGCATAGAGGGCGGCGAAATCCTTTTCGAATTTCGTCCGGCCCTTGATGAATTCCTTCTCGGCCGGGAAGAGCTCCTTCACGAGTGTTTCGTGCATCGGGCCGTAGTTCGCTTCGGCGGCCTTTTCGAGCTGGAGGACCTTGGTGTTCAGGAGATCCCCCTTGGCGGCCTTGAGCTCGGCGTCGTCGAAGTGCGTCTTAAAGAAGACCGCATCGTCGTGAGCGTTCCCTCCAAGACCGGCCCCCGGCGGCAGGCTGGCGACCCCGTAATAAAGGGGCAGGAAGACGGTCGTGTCAGGCTTGCCCATGGCCAGCCAGATCGAAACGGCGAGCGGCTCCGGCCGCTTCGCTCCGAGGGAGACGACGAAGGCGTCGATCGTCGAGGCCGTGCAGATCGTCCGGAACTTCGTCTGATTCGGCGTGCCCGTCTTGTAGCCGTCCGTGGCGTCGTATTCGGTGCCTTCGTAGTGGTCGCGGAGGATGGCCATGAGCGTATCCGCGGTCACTTTCTTCCCGAGCTTCACGGAGAACGGATAATCGCGGCCGAGCTGCCAGGTCCGGCCGGTGAGGAGGCTCAAGCCCCTCCAGTGGCGCAGGGCGTTCCCGTCGGCGGCCAGTTCGCGGGTCGACGGCCGCCCGAAGGCCTTCTTGAAATCGAACGCGCCGTCCTTGGCCGCGTCGTACCAGCCGTTCTTGGCGGCGTATTCGACGATATCCGGACTGCCCATGAAATGGTCGGCGTCGCCGGGGCGGATCGCGCGGATCGTGTAGTGGTTGGGGATGACGGCCACCTCGTCGTCGGGGACGCGTTCGGCGTACCAGTGGCGGCCCCTGAGCACGGCCAGCATCCAGGCCTCGTTCTTGTCGGCGATGGAGTAGGTCCTGCCGGTGGAGCGATAGCCGTACTTTTCGATGAGCTCGCCGGCGATCCGGACGGCCTCGCGCGCCGAGGAGGCCTTTTCGGCCATGAGCCGGCGGAGCATCCAGCCGATGCCGCCGTCGGTGGTATCCTCGTCGCTCACGCGCGAGGGGCAGCTGTCGGAGGTGATGAGGACGCCGTGGTCGTTGATGAAGCTGTCGGCGAACTCCTGGGTGGTCGCCTCGATCCAGAGGAAGCCGTCGGTGCGGCCGTCGGTTTCATAGAAGGCGCCCTGGCCGAGGTCGACCTTCCGGGCCGCCCCGTCATCGCGGGCCTTGATCTTGCGCAGGTTGACGATGATGTCGCCCCGGTCGTCCTCGTTGTGGGCGACCATGACCGAGCCGTCGACGCTGGCCTTCCGGCCGACGAGAACGGTGAAGCACTCGCCGTCACGGCTCCCGGCGGCCGCGGCGAAGCCGGCGAGCGCGAGGACGAGCGGAAAGAGAGCGATGATCCGCTTGTTCGCGTATGTCATGGCCCCAATCTACTCCTCGGGGCCGGACGTGTTCAAGCCCGATCAGGACCCGGATCGCCTTTCCAGGATGAGCCGGCCGGCGTGGAAGTCCATATGGACGCGGTAGGGCCAGAGGATGGGGTTGCCGAGAAGTCCCGCCAGATACCGGCCGCCGATCGCGTTCAGCTCCTCCATCGGGAATTCATGCGCGGTCTGCCCTTCGAAGACGAGAGGGCCGAGGGCGATCGACAAGCCGTCGATGCGATTGACTTGCTGCGGCCCGCCGGCGCCTTGGATCCCGCTGAGGACGATCCGGCCCGGATCGAGCTTCGGCTTGAGGTGCTCCTTGAAGAAGACCTCGTCGACGAGGTTCGTCGCCGCCGCCGAGTCCAGGATGTAGAGCGCAGGCGGGGCCCCGCCCAGGGACGCTTCGACGGTCGTGGAGTCGAACACGTAGAGAGGGACATCCGCGGCCACGGCGGCGCGGTCGATGACGCGGGAGAGGAGATCCGGTCGATCGAGAGGATAGAGGTCCATGACCTTCGCCTCGACGTCGATCGTCACGTTGAAGCGTTTGAGCAGGCCCGTGCCGAGCAGGCCCTTCTTCAAACCCCGGAAGGGATGGATGTCGGAAACCATGACGGGAACGTTTCTGAACACGATCCCGGCGAGCTCGACCTCGTCGAGGACCGAGAAGCGGACGGCGGACGTGGCCGTCCCGACGCCCGTCGCCGTCGAGCTCCCGGTCAGGGAAAGGCCCAGTTCCTCGGCCAGAAGAGGGCTGATCGTCAGGAAATCGGCCGAGGCCGAATCGATGTCGAAGGGATATTCGCCTTTTCCGTTGAGCTTGAGAGAGATCATCCGGATACGGATCCGAGGGTCGGCGCTGGCGACGAGGGGGACCGTGACGCGATCGAAGCGGCCCTCCCTCTCGAAAAGCCGCTTCCCGGCAAGCCCCTGGATCTGGGCCAGGCCGTTCCCGAACCAGGAGGGGAGGGGCTTCGATTCACGGCCGTAGCGCTCTTCGGCCGTCTTGTAGATCTCGAGGAGGTCGGAGACCAGGCCGCGCTCCCAGGCGGTTCGCCACAGCTGGCGCAGCGCCTCGTCGAAGAAGGCCCGGGACGGGACGGCCCGGCGCAGGTGATCCATGGCGGCTTCCGGATCGTTCCGGATCTGGGCGATCCTCCCCAGGCCGAGGTGGGCTTCAGGATTGTCGGGAGAGAACGAAACCACCTTCAGGAATATCGATTCGGCTTCCCGGATGCGCCCTGCCTTGAGGAAGGCCAGACCGCAGACGGCGCGTGTCCGGACGTCGGCGGCGGGGTCGGCCAGCACTTCCGCTGCGAGCTTCGCGGCATCCCGGAACGAGTCCGCGAGGACCAACGCCTCGAGCCAATCGACGCCCTTCTGCGGCGCGACGGCCTGACCATCCCGGGGCTCGGGAGTTCGTCCCAATGACAGTAGGACCGGCAGGAACAGGAATATGACCCAGATGCGTTTATTCATGGCTCGCCTCACAGAGAATTCGTCCCGTAAGGACGCTCTATTTAGGGCGCATGCCAGCCCGGATTACGCCCTTGGGAGGACGGGCGAGATGGCCCAAGACCGGGAGGGGGATCAGGGGAAGCGGCGAAGGCCAGAGGCGATCAGTTCTTTTTTTCGACGGAGGGGGCGTCTTGAACACTGCCGGGCTCGATCGTCCCGTTCGGGCGCACCCGGGCCTCCAGAGCCGCTCCGGATCTCGTAACGTTCATCCGCTCGGCCTTCAGGGGCACCAGGTCCGGGTCATAAACGGTCCCGGGCGCGGGCAGCACCCCGTAGAGGACATAGTCGGAGACGCCTTGGTCGGCCGGCGTGAAATACCAGTACGTACAGTGTCCCCAGACGCTTGCCGAGAGCAGGCGGGAATTGGCCAAGTGGCTCTCTCTGAATACGATGTTCTCGCTTCCCGGCCCGATCATTTCTAAGACCGTTTTGCCGGCCGCGCCGGCGCCGGTCTGCGGCGCGCTCGCAGAACCCGAAAAGTGGTAGACGAGGCCCGCGGCGCACACGCCGATGGATATGACCCAGAGGAACTTTCTCATGATACTCGCCTCTCCCCCTCTATCGCCGGAGGCCCTTACGGCCTCATGATGCTCGATGACTGGAGATTGAAAGATCAAAAGAAAATTGAAACACTTCAACCTCGAAAAGAGATTCTCATGACCCCCGCCGATGGCCCAACTCTATTCCTCGAGGGGGCCCTTGTCAAGGGTGAAAAAAGCCGGAGGCCCCCGTTCGTTTGACAGGCATGGAGGGCGCCGATAGAATGAACTTCGCCCATGGAACAGGCGATCGAAGCGAGAAATCAGCGGGAGTTGAAGGCCTTCGCCCTGGACCTCGGCTTCGACCTCTTCGGAATCGCCGATGTCGCCGGGTTAAGGGACGATTTTCTGCTCGAGCCCGCAACGCGGGACCGCTTGGGGCTGGCCGTCTCGCTGGGCAAGCGGCTGAGCGACGCCGTTCTCGAGGACATCCAGGACCGCCCGACGTCGATCTACTTTCACCACTACCGGCAGATGAACTTCTTCCTCGACCGCGGAGCGCTTCTCGTCGCCGACTTTATCCAGAGGCGGGGGTCCCGGTCGCTGGCCATCGCGGCCTCGCAGATCATCGACTGGAAGAAGCAGCGGGCCCACGTCTCGCACAAGCACGTCGGACGGGCCGCCGGCCTGGGCTGGTTCGGCCGCAACAATCTTCTCGTCAACCCCGACCTTGGCGCGCATTTCCGGCTGGTCACCGTGCTCACGGACATGCCGCTCGAACCGGACGCCCCGCTCGACCGCGGATGCGGCGTCTGCCGCGCCTGCGCCAAAGCCTGCCCGGCCGGGGCCATCAAGGACACGCGCGAAGCGTTCGACCACCTGGCTTGTTTCGAGACGCTCCAGGAGTTCCGCAAGAAGGGCTACACGACCCAGTTCATCTGCGGCATCTGCGTCCGCGACTGCCGCGGCCCCAAGCCCTGCGATCAATCGGAATAGCAGAGAAGCGCGAGCTTCAGGGAGGAAGTCCGGTCATGAGAAACAAAGACGGCATGACACGAAGGGAATTTTTTGTCGCGGGCGCGGGCCTCGCCGGCGGCGCAGCGATTTCGGCTGGGGCCGCGACGCTAGGCGGTTCGGCCGCCCCGCTCGGGGGCAGGAAAACAGCGGGGGTCGGCCCGGCCCAGACGGCCGTCCCGACGGGAAAGTCGCGCGTCGTCCTGGTCAAGACCGATTCCCGGGCCGACGGGGTGAAGAAGTGCCTTGACCTCCTGGGCGGCGATCCCTTCAAGGGCGAGAGGGTCCTCGTCAAACCGAACTTCAACACGTCCGACGAAACGCCGGGCTCGACCCATAACGACACGCTCAAGGCGCTCCTGGCACACATCCGGGACGGGGGCGCCAAGACCCTGTCCATCGGCGACCGCAGCGGACCCGAGCCCACGCTCCAGGTTTTCGAGAAGAAGGGCATCCCGGCCCTGGCCGCCTCGTTCGACGCCAAGGTCCTGAATTTTGACGAGCTCGGCGAGACGGGCTACGTCAAGTTCGACCCGCCGGCCTCGCATTGGAAAAGCGGCTTCCTCGTCGCCAGGCCCATCGTCGATGCGGGGTGCGTCGTCTCGACCTGCTGCCTCAAGACCCACCAGTTCGGCGGCGTCTTCACGATGTCGCTCAAGAACTCCGTCGGGATCGTGCCGCGCGCCGGACACAATTATATGCGCCAGCTCCACGGCTCGGCCGACCAGCGGCGGATGATCGCCGAGATCAACACCGCTTACAAGCCGGCGGTCATCGTCGTCGACGGCCTCGTGGCCTTCGTCGACGAGGGCCCGATGACCGGACCGCGCAAGGACGCCGGCGTCTTTCTGGCCGGCACCGACCGCATCGCCGTCGATGCCGTCGGCGTCGCCATCCTCAAGGAGCTCGGCTCGAACGACGCCATCATGAAGCCGGCCATCTTCGCCCAGGAGCAGATCTCCTGGGCCGTCCAGCTGGGGTTGGGGATCTCGTCGGCCGCCGATATCGTTATCGCGACGCCCGACGCGGCCAGCGAAGCCTATGCGGAGAAGATCAGGAAGATCCTGGCCGCCGGATGAGCGGGCTCACGACCGGCCGAACGGTTCCTCGATCGACACCGCTTCCATCCCGCCGAGGTGCCGGGCGCCGTTCTCCGTGACGACCATGCAGTCCTCGGTGCGGATGCCGAACTCGCCGTAGATGTAAATGCCGGGCTCGTTGCTGAACGTCATCCCCGGCTCGAGCCGGAGCGTGTTGCCCTTGACGAGATAGGGGTATTCGTGCCCTTCCATGCCGATGCCGTGGCCGAGGCGGTGGGCGAAGTACTTATATCCCGGCCCGTACCCCGCGTCCGTGATGACCTTGCGTGCCGCTGCGTCGACCGATTCGCACGTCGCGCCCGGCTTGGCCGCCGCGAGCGCCGCCGCCTGGGCCTTCCTGACGATGTCCCAGACGCGCCGCTGCTTGTCGGTCGGTTTCCCGAAAACGACCGTCCGGGTCACGTCCGCCCGGTAGCCCTCGACGGCGCAACCGCCGTCGACGAGGACGGCATCCCCCGTCGTGAGTGTGCGGGGGACCTGCGAGCCGTGTGGAAAAGCCGTGTTCGGGCCGAACTGCGGCCCGCCCCCGCCGGACGATCCCATCTTCTGGGTCGCCGCCGAGATGGCCCCGGCCAGGTCGCGGGTCGCCATGCCCGCGCGGAGCGTCTTGAAGCCCTCCCGGAAGGCCAGCTTGGTGATGCGGTTGGCCAGGTCCATGAAGGCGATCTCCTTGGCCGTCTTCGTGCCGCGGCATCCTTCCGTCATCGGCGCGCCGTCGACGACTTGGGCCGCGGCGAGCGTCCGGCGCAGGCCGAAGACTTCGAAGGCCCGGAGGTCCGGGGCCGCACCCAGCTTGCCCGTCGCCGCGCCGATGTCCTTGAGGACGCCGCCGATCGTCGCGTAGGGATCCTCGTGCTCCTCCCAGGTCCGGATCTCCTGACCGGCCGGGACGAGTTCCTCGGCGCGCTTGGCCTCGAAGGCGGGGCAGATCCAGATCGGGTCTTTCTTGCGGCTAAGGACGACGCCGAAGACGCGCTCGCTCAGCCACCAGCCGACCTTGGTGAAGTAGAGGAGATTCGTGCCGCCGCCGACGAACAGGGCGTCGAGGCCGTGTTCGGCCAGAAGCCTCGCGGCTTTCTCGCGGCGCTGGGCGTAATCGTCGGGTCCGAGCGGCTCGATCCCCTTGACGAGGTTCTCGAGCTCTTGCGATGGGCCGGACGCGGCTTGGGACGCGGAAACGGGACCGAGCCCCAGGGCGGCCAGCGAGATCGTACCGGTCTTGATGAAAGAACGGCGGCTGGGCGACATGACGGCACCTCCTCGAGCGGACAGGAATATCACATTTCGGAAGCCGGGAAAAGCCCGGATGCCGCGCCGCCCCCCGGCCTGTCAGCCGTCGAGCCCGCGGATGAACTCCTCGACCTTGCCGACGAGATCCCTGTTCCCGATGAAGAGGGGGGTCCGCTGGTGGAGGGAGGTCGGCGTGACGTCGAGGATGGGCCCCTTGCCGTCCGAAGCGTAGCCGCCGGCCTGTTCGGCGACGAAGGCGAGCGGCCCGGCCTCGTACAGAAGCCGCAGTTTCCCGGAGGGCGCCTGGGGGTCCTTCGAATCCGCCGGGTAGTAGAAGACCCCGCCGGCGAGGAGGTTGCGATGAAAATCCGAAACGAGCGTGCCGATGTAGCGAAGCGACAGGCCTTTGACGCCGCCTTCGTGGCCCTGAAGGTACTGGGTGTAGCGCCTGACGCCGAGGCTCCAGTACATCTCATAGCCGAGGTTGACGCTGAAGTATTTGGGGTCGGGGATCCTGATGTTGGGATGGGACAGCAGGAACTCGCCGACCGACGGATCGAGGGTGAAGCCATGGACGCCGTGGCCGGCCGTATAGACGAACATCGTGCTCGTTCCGTAGGCGATGTAGCCCGCCGCGACCAGGTTCCGGCCGGGCTGGAAGAACTCGGATTCCTCGGCCGGGCCGGACTCTTTTTGCCTCCTGTAGATGCCGAAAATGGTGCCCACGGGCATGTTGAAGTCGACGTTCGAGGAGCCGTCGAGGGGGTCGAAAACGAGGAGGTACTTGCCCATCGGGTACTGGTCGGGAATGCGCATGAATTCGGCGTTCTCCTCGGAGGCGAGGCCGGCGAGCCGGCCGGTGTGGTCCGTCAGCCGCGTGACAGTGAGGTCGGCGAAGCGGTCGAGCTTCATGACCTTCTCGCCCTGGACGTTGATGTCTGCCGTGAGTCCGAGGATCTCGGCCAGTCCGGCCCGCGTCGTCTTGCTGGCGATGACTTTGCCGGCCAGGGCCAGGTCGTAGAGGATATTGGTCAGGATGCCTGTGGCCTCCGGGTGGACGGACTGTTCTTCGAGGATGTGGCGTTCGATGGTGATGATGGGAGAAGGGTCCGCGTGGTCGGCCATGGCGCCTCCTTTTTCTCTTTGGTTCCTTGGGGGGAACCTCAAGGTAGCACGCTTCGGGCCGGCGTTCAAGTTCGGAACGGCCTTGTCATTCCGGTCCGGGCTCGGCTATAATCGAGGCCAAACGGAACCAGGGGACGGCGTGGAACCAAAAAAAGCGTCTTTCCATCTTTCTCTCGTCGCCGGGGTGCTCATCCTCGGACTGAGCGTCTTCGGCTTCGTCGGGCTCCTCGGCCGTCCGGAGATCCCCAGGGAGGCGCTCGCGCGGGCGACCGGAATCACCCGCGACCTCCTGGCGGGCGCCGTCCTGCGCGCCGACGGCTTCGAGGTCCGCGACCGCGATCTCGACTTCAAGTTCATCGCCGCCCGTCATCGGATCGGCGACCCGATCGAGTTCGTCGTCGCCAAGGACGGCCGGGAGCTGTCCGTGACCGAGCCCCTGGTGCCGTTCTACGGCAAGAGCGGCGCGCCCGTCATCTTCCTGCTGACCGGCGTATTCGGCTTTCTCCTCGGCTTCGGCGTCTTCATCCTGCGCGCCGAAGACCGCCGGGCCCGCCTCTTCTTCTGGCTGTGCCTGGCCTTCTCGTCAGCCGTGATGATCAGCGGCGAGTGGTACGGCGTCCAGGGCCGGCCCCTCCATCTCGTCCCCGGCGTCCTCTTCTTTTTCGCCTACACGCTGACCCCGGTCATCCTGCTGAAGTTCGTCCTGACGTTCACGGCCCGCGAACGGCTCCCGGGAGGGCCGCTCCTCTGGGTCGTGGCGCTTCTCTTCGGCGGCTTCTTCAGCGCGGTTATCGTCGCGTCGCTCCTCGTCCCCTCCATCGCGCTCTTCCGCCTGAAAACATATTTCAGCCTCTTCCGGATCTTTTTTGGCGTCGCGGGCCTCGCGTCGATCGTCATCCTGTTTCGGGCCTTCCGGGCCGCGCCGACGCGCGAGAGGCGGGACCAGGTCCGTTGGGTCCTCTACGGTCTGATCGTCGGGCTCGGCCCGTTCCTGCTCTTCTACACGATCCCGCTCGCCGCGGGCTTGCGTCCGCCGCTCAGCGAGGAGACGGCCAGCATCTTCTTCTCCTTCCTGCCGCTGGCCCTGGCCTTCGCCATCCTGAAGTACAAGCTCCTCGACATCACCGTCATCATCAACCGCGGCGTCGTCTATTCGCTGCTGACGGCGGTCACGGTCGGCGTCTACCTGGCCTCGATCGAAGGGCTGAAAGCGCTCTTTGCCGCGAGCTCCGCGACGGGACAGACGTGGATCCCCGTCGGCTCGGCCTTCATCGCGGCCCTGGTCTTCGCGCCCGCCAGGTCCCGGATCCAGGTCCTCGTCGACAAGGCCTTTTTCCGCAGGAGCTACGACTACCGCCGGGCCGTTCTCGGGTTCACGACGGCGGCCGCGAGTGTCCATAGCGCCGCGGACCTCTTTGGGCTCTTCTGGCGACGCTCGACGAGACCCTGCCCGTGGAGAAAGTCGGCGCCTTCGTCCCGGCGCCGGGTATTGCGGCGCCCGGGGTCGCGCTCCGGAGCGGGCTCGACTACGATGCGGTGGCCCATCTTCTGGCCCGACCCGCGGGACCGGATGCCCCGTTGCCGCCCGAAGAGCTCCGGCGGCTCGGATTCGACGATGTCTTGCCTGTTCCTCTCGGCGATGACGGGCCCTCGGGCTGGGTCTTTGTCGGGCCGAAGCGATCGGGGCTGAAGCTCACGGACGAAGACCGGGAGCTTCTGCAGGCCCTGGCCGCCGAGATGTCCGCTTCGCTCCGCCGCATCCGGCTCCAGGAAGAGGTCATCTACGAACGGGCCTCGCGCGAGAAGCTGGAGGAGCTCGGCCGCATGAAGACGGAGTTCATCTCGTCGGTGTCCCACGAGCTGAGGACGCCCATGACGTCGCTCCAGGCGATCTCCGAGCTCCTCGATTCCGGTAAGGCCGACGAGACGTCGCTGCGCAAGCATCTCATCGGGCTCATGGCCGGCGAGTGCAGCCGGCTCGGCCGCTACCTCCACAACGTCCTCGATTTCGGGCGGATCGAGCAGGATGGCATGACCTACGAGATCCGCGAAACCGACCTCAAGCCGGTCGTCGTGGGGGTCGTCGAGGTCGTCCGGTCGGCCGCGGCCGAGGACGATCTCGACCTCGAGGTCAAGGTACCGGCGGGACCCGTCACGGTCGACGCGGACCCCGATGCCGTCCGCCAGGCCCTGCTCAACCTGGTCGACAACGCCATCAAGTACAGCTCCGGGCGGAAGCACATCGCCGTCCGGCTCGTCGCGACCGCGGCGGGCGGGGCCGAGATCAGCGTCAGCGACCGCGGCCTCGGCATCTCGGCGGAGGACCGCGAGCGGATCTTCGAGGCCTTCTATCGCGCCCCCGAGGCCGTCCGGCACGACCCTAAAGGCGTCGGCCTGGGGCTGAAGATCGTCAAGCACATCATGGACGCCCACGGCGGCGAGATCGCGATCGCCGGATCGCCGGGGCGCGGAACGACGTTCACCCTGAAATTCCCCGGAAGGCGGTAACCATGAAGAAGATCCTCATTATCGACGACGACCGGGTCCTGCGGCAGACGCTGGCCGCCGCCCTGGAGATCGAGGGCTACGGGGTGTCCGAGGCGGCCGACGGGCGGGAGGGGCTGAACAAGGCCCTCAAGACCAACTTCGACCTGATCGTCCTCGACGTCGTCATGCCGGCCATGGGCGGGCTCGAGGTCTGCCGCAAGCTCCGCGAGGCCGGACGCCAGGTCCCTGTCATCGTCACGTCCGGGAAGAAGAAAAAGGAAGTCGACAAGGTCCTCGGGCTCGAGCTCGGCGGCGACGACTACTTGACCAAGCCCTTCGGGACGGACGAGTTCATCGCCCGGGTCCACGCCGTCCTGAGGCGGTCGCGCCCCGAGGTCCCGGAGATCGAGGACCTCGCGTTCGGGGACGTGGACATCGACTTCCGGACCAAGATCGCGACCAAGGCGGGGCACGAGCTCCATTTGACCGCGCGGGAGTTCAGCCTGCTGCGGCTCCTCGCCGGCTGCGAGGGCCAGGTCGTTTCGCGCGAAACCATCCTCAACAAGGTCTGGGAATACGAGAAGTTCCCGACGACGCGGACGATCGACACCTTCATGTACAACCTGAGGCACAAGATCGAGGACGATCCGTCCGCGCCGAAGCACCTGATCACGGTGCCGTGGCTGGGCTACAAGTTCCAGCGCTGACTACTTCTTCCGGCAGGGGACCCAGATCTCGGTCCGCAGTTCCTCCGGCTTGACGGTCTCGGGATTCCGGTCGAGATAGCGTTCGAGGATGGGACCGTCGGCCTCGTAGCCCTGGGCCGCCAGCCAGGCCATGATCTTCCCGATGGCGGCGCCGCTGTCCTCATAAGGCCCGACGTGCAGGGCGGCGGCCACGGTCCGATAGTCCCAGGACTTCTTCATCAGCGGCGGCTGGGTGGTCGCCTGAGCCGTGACGATGAATCCGGCTTCCCAAGAGAGGTCCTCGGGCTTCACGTCGGCGGGCGAGTTGTTATAGATGCCGACCATGGGACCGCGGACCTGCGGGAACAGGCCCTGGGCCTGCATGGCGCCGATGAGCTCGCCGATGACGGTGCCCATGTCCGTGTACGGGCCCTTGTGGGCGATGGCGCAGTACGGGAAGGGCTCGACCTCCTTGATCGTGACCGCGAGGTCCTGGGCGGCCAAGGGCACGACCAGGGCCAGAACGATGAGAACGGAAAGAAATCTGCTCACGATAAAACCTCCTTCAGCATTGCCAACGGTCCGGGTTTCGGGGATAATCCGGACCGATGCGCAAGTGGCTCCTCCTTCTCCTGGCGATCGCGCTGCTCTACGCGCTGCCCAAGCTCAACACCCGCCGGACGCGGCGCGACTTCCCGCTCATGAAGCGGATCAACGACGCGGTCAACGTCGCGGCCGTCGTCCTTCTCGTCGTCTATCTCGTCGCCTTCGTCCGCTGGCTCCTCAGCCGGTGAAGCGAAACTCCGATCAAGGGTTGCCCCCAGGGACCGGGTCGATCGGGCACGGCCGGCTGTGTTGGAGCCTGCCCGTCAGGATATTATCGCCGGGGCTGGCCGAGAACGTCATTCGAACCGTCACCAGAGCATCGATATCTTCGGCCGGCGTCTTGGCCCCGGCGTACGGCCGATACTCGATCAGGGCTGAGACCGCGTTGATGACGGGCCGGCTGTCGCGAGCGATGATCACTTTGAGCTTCGGCAAGACATTCGCCCATCCCTCGACCCACCCGTCCTTCGTCCATAGGCGGGGCGTCCTGAGGTAGGTGTTCCCGAGGTAGCCCATCATGTCCTTCTCGGTCAGACGGGGATCCTTCGCCAGGGCCTGAAGGCCGTTGAGGATGGCCTTGTTGTCCTCGATGATCCGGGCCGAAAGCTTTGTCTCGAGGATCGACTGCGGCTGCCACTGGATGACCACCGCCGGGCTGCACGGCTGGCCCTGCTGCCCTCCGGCCGGGGCCGTGACTCCCAGGGCTGCCGCGACGACGCACATGATCGCAGCGATGATCGCGGCTGCCGCCCCCCAAGTTTTCGCGACCTTCACATTGTCCATCTCTCCCTCCTGTCCTAAAGCTCTTCGAATGACTTAAGCTCCTTGTCGTAGAGCTCCTTCTGCCGCTTCAAGATGGCCTCGAACCGCGGATCTCCGCGGAGGCCTTTGTACCAGGGGTTCTTGACGAGCGAGGGATAGGAATAGAGGTACATCCCGTCCGAAAAGCCCCGCTCGCTCCCGGCCTGGATATTGGACAGGGCCTCGTCCTTCATGCCGAACGAGAGATAGAGGTAAGTCCCCTGCGGGGTCACCCCCGGCCGCTCGGTCTGGAAGATATGGGGTTTTCCTCTGCCGCTCCGCAAAGCCGTCGCCACCTCCTGGAGAAAGGGAAGCCTCTTGCTGCGGAAGTCGAAGCGTTCCATGGCCTTGATCTGGCGGTCCGCCTCGTCGAACCTTCCGGTCAGGGTGAGGAGGACCGCGTGGATGATGCAGGCGTCCGGATCGTTCTCGCGGAGGGCGAGCGCTCTCTCGGCATAGGCCCTGGCTTTTTCGCACTGGCCGAGGAACAGCCAGCATTGGGCGATCTGGACCAGGGGCAGCGGATCGCGAGGCGAGAGCTTCGCCGACCGGGACAAGTACGGGATGGCCTGCTTGTAGAGGCCGATGCTCCGCAGGAAGGCGCCGGCGTCGCGATTGACGATGTAGCCGTCCGGCTCGAGCTTCAGGGCCTTCCGGAAGGACTCGAAGGCCCTCGCGTTATCGCCCTTGTTGAAAAAGTACCAGCCGAGGCCGAGGTTCGTCTCCGCGAACGAAGGGTCCAGCTTGGAGGCCTCGTTGAGCTGCTCGTACATCTTCTCCAGGGCGACGGGATCCTTGTTCTCGCGCCGGCTGTAATAGAGGTTCTCGTAGGCATAGCCGAGCCCCCAGTGGCCCAGGGCGTAGCCCGGATCGATCTCGACCGCCCGGCTAAACGTCGTGACGGCCCGCTGGATCTCCTCCTCGCTGACCCCTTGATCCAGGAGCCTCAGGCCTTCAAGGTAGAGACTGTAGGCCTCGATGTTGTCCGTCCCCCGCCGTCCGATCTTCTCCAGCTGTGCCGCCTCGAGCTCGACGCCGAGGGCCTTCGCTGTGAGTATCGCGATCTCGTCCTGCAGGGCGCGATAGCTGGTGAGGTCCTTGCTGTAGATCATCGGCGCGGGGTTCACGTTCCGCTTGGCATCCATGAGGTAGATCTTGGCGTCGACCCTGTTGCCCTCGACGGCGAGCGTCACTCTCACGAGGTACCCGACGCCGAGCATCTTGCCGAGCTGGGGGGTATTCTTCCCTTTGAGATCGTAGGAGTTCACCGAGAAGACCGGCAGGACGCGGAGGCTGGGGATGGCGGATAGCCGGTCCGTGACTTCGCTCTGGAGCCCGGCCAGGAAATTCCGGTTGGCCTCCTCCATGCCGGCGTCCTCGATGGGCAGGACGGCCAGCGAGCGTTTCCAGCGTTCGGGCGGCCCGGCGATCATCAGGATGATGGCGGCGGCGGCGACGGCTAGCACCCCGACCCCGCTCGCGATCAGGAAGCGCCGCCGGACGCGGAGGGAGCGCCGCGCCCCCGGACTTTCCGCCAAGCAGCCCAGGGCCTCCCGAAGCTCCGCGGCGCTTTGAAATCTCTTTCCGGGCTCCTTTTCCAGGCATTTCATGACGAGCTGGCTCAAACCGGCCGAGATCCCGGGATTGAGCTCGCGCGGCTCCCGCGGGATCTCGTGGAGGTGCATGTCGACGATCTCCGCGACACTCTCCGCTTTGAACGGGGTCCGTCCGGTCAGCATCTCATAAAGGAGGATGCCCAGAGAGTAGAGGTCCGACCGTCCGTCGGGGGGCAGGCCCTTGATCTGTTCGGGCGCGATGTAGGCCGGCGAGCCGCTTCGCGAACCGAAACCGTCCCGGCTCTCCTGGGAAAGAAGACGGGCCAGCCCGAAATCCATGATCTTCGCCCGGCCGTCCTCGTCGATCATGACGTTCTGGGGCTTGAGATCGCGATGGACGATGCCCAGCCGGTGCGCTTCGGCGAGCCCGTCGCAGATCTGGCAGGCGATGGGCACGGCCTGTCCGGGGGACAGGCGGCCGACCTTGCGGATCAGGCGCTTCAGGTTCTCGCCCTTGACGTATTCCATGGTGATGTAGGGGGCGCCGCCCTCCTCGTTGAGGTCGAACATCCGGGCGACGTTCCTGTGGACGACCTTTCGGGCCAGCTTGAGCTCGGACGAGAAGCGGGCGATGACCGCCCGGTCTGAAGCGATATCGGGACGGATGACCTTGAGGGCGATCTCCTCGTTGAGCTTCTTGTCGAGGACGCGATAGACCCGCCCCATCCCGCCCACGCCCAGCTCCTCGACCACCTGGTAGCGTTTGCCGAACAGGGTGCCGGGCTCGAGATCGAGGGAAGGGAGGGGAATGGTCTCGTCGCCCGCGGAAAAGCTCAGCGGACGCCGGAGGTCGACCGGGAGCGGGGTGCCGCATTCGCCGCAGAAGCGCTGCGTCTCCGCATTGTCACCCGAACACTTAGGGCATCTGGTCAACGCCGGCCCCCCGGGCGCGAGCCGATTTCATGCTACTAGCGGAAACCCTCAATGTCAATCCTGCCGGGAACGGCGATACGCCCGATAATTCGGTGACACACAACTAAACTCACCTAATTCTAGGCTCGGGGGACGGAGTGTCTCCGATCCGGAATAAATAAGTGAGTTTAGTTGTGTGTCACCGAATGGGGAGGGATTCGAGGCGCCGGAGGCCGATGAAAGCGGCCGGGGGGACGGCGGCCGATTGGTCGAAGCCGAAGATCGACACGGAGACATAGCCCTGGCGCACGGCCCAGATATCGGTGCCCTCGCCGCCCGGTTCGAGGTGCTCCCAGCGGGGCATGTAGGTCGTGGACCCGTCGGGGGCGATCGCCTTTTCGAAGAAATCGACCGGCGCCCGCGTGTCCTGCCGCGTGATCCGGATCCCCCGCAGGCGCTCCGGAGGAAGCGCGGGGACGTTGACGTTGAGGAACGTCCCTCGCGCGATCCCGCCCCGTCCGAGCGACCGGACGATCGCGGCCGTGACCGACGCGGCCGTCCCATAGTCCATGCCGTCCGCGGACGCCAGATTGACGGCCATCGCCGGGATGCCGAGGAAAGCCGCTTCCCTGGCGGCCCCGACCGTGGCCGAGTAGAAGGTGACCGTGCCCAGGTTCTCGCCCTTGTTGATGCCCGAGAGGACGAGGTCCGGCTTGGACGGGAGGAGCTCCTCGACGGCCAGCCGCACGCAGGTCGCGGGCATGGCGTCGATGGCGAACCACTTCTGGCCCCCGCGCTCGCTCTTTCGGACGGCGATGACCCTGTCGGAGGTGACGCCGTGGCTCACGCCCGAGCGATTGCCCGACGGCGCGGCGACGGTCACCTGGCCCAAGGGACGGAGGGCCTCGGCCAAAGCGAGGATCCCGGGGGCCTCGATCCCATCGTCGTTCGTGATCACGATGCTGAGAGGCCCCGTCGCGGGCGCGGAGGACCTTCCGCCGCACGCCGCTGCGAAGACCAGGGCCAGGACCAGGATCTCGATGCCGCGACGCCTCTTTTCCATCACTCACTCCTCAGGCTGCGTGATGCGTTGCACATTCGGTGTGCAATTTATCAAAAGTCCGCGACTGACAAGCTCTTAGAATCTCCCTCCCCGTATTTTTCCACAGGGTTATGCACAAACTCTGTGGAAATTCGTTGTTCACTTTCTGTTCTTCACGTACTTGTCGAACCACTCGAACATCTCGGCCAGGACGTCGAGGACCGATTCGCGAGCGGAGTAGCCGTGGCTCTCGTAGGGCAGATAGACGAAGCGTGTCGTCGCCCCGAAGCCCTTCAGCGCGGCGAAGAGCCGCTCGGACTGGATGGGGAACGTGCCCGAGTTGTTATCGGCCATGCCGTGGATGAGCAGCAGCGGCGTTTTGATCTTGTCGGCGAACATGAACGGCGACATCTTGACGTACGTCTCGGGCGCTTCCCAGAGGGTCCGGCGCTCGCTCTGGAACCCGAACGGGGTCAGGGTCCGGTTGTAAGCCCCGCTGCGGGCGATGCCCGCGGCGAAGAGGTCGCAGTGGGAGAGCAAGTTGGCGGTCATGAAGGCGCCGTAGCTGTGGCCGCCGACGCCGACCCGCTTCGGGTCGCCGACGCCCATCTCGTCGAGCTTGCGGATGGCCGCCTCGGCGTTGGAGACGATCTGTTGGACGAAGGTGTCGTTGACCGTCTCGGGCGTCCCGACGACGGGCATCTCGGCGTTGTCGAGGACGGCGTAGCCCTGGGTCACGAAGAGCAGCTGCGACGTCCCCCGGAAGAACGTGAACCGGTTGACCGAACCCCGGACCTGGCCGGCGGTGGCCGCGCTATCGTATTCCATCGGATAGGCCCAGACGACGACGGGCAGGCGCGTGCCTTCCCTGTATCCCGGCGGCAGGTAGAGCGTGCCGCTGAGCTCGAGGCCGTCGGTCCGCTTATAGGTGATCCGCTCCTTCTTGACGCCCGTCAGCTGGGGCGCCGGGTCCTTGAAGTCGGTCAGAGCGGTCCGCTTTTTCGACTTAAGGTCGTAGAGGTAATAGTTCGGCGGGTCGGTCTTCGTTTCATAGCTGGTGATGAACTTGACCCGCGACGCGCCGGCGAAATCGACGAAGGTCTCGTAGGCCGGGTCCTGGCACTGCCAGAGCCGCTCGACCTTCATCGTCTTGAGGTTCATGCGGTCGAGGAAGGGATGGTCGCCCTTGGGGGAGGAGCCCGCGCCGGAGAGGTAGATCCAGTCCTTGTCCTGGAGGATGACCCGCTCGCCGGTTTTGAGGCTCATGGTCACCGGGCGGCCGGGGTCGTTATACCGGTCCTGGGTGCTCATGTCCCAGATCTTGACCGGCTCGGCCGCGGGGTTCGCCAGGTCGACGAGGAAGGTCGTCCGCCAATTGCGCTTCCATTCGCTCTGGGAGGCCAGGGCTTTGCCCGGCATCGCGAAGTAGGAAAGCCCGGCGGCCCTCTCCTTGAGCTTGACGATCTCCTGCGGCTCGGCCGTGAAGGGCGCGTCGAGTCTCAGGTAGTGATCGCGGTAGGGGACCGTGGCCTTCGGGTCGCCCCCGTCGAGGGCCTCGGCCCAGATGAGCGTCGCGGGCTTGTGGGTCATCCAATTGACGTTGCGCGGCCCCTTAGGGACGCCGTTGAGAGGGACGCCCTCCTCGGTGGGCAGGTCGGCGAGGACCTTGATCAGACCGCCGTCCATGTCCCAGATCTCGACGGCATGCGCGAATCCCGACGCCGGCAGGGCGTAAGAATAGGGACGCTTGATCCTCTCGATGAGGAGACAGGTCATGTCGGGGGAGACCGAGATCGAATCGACGATGCCGGTCTTCCCGATCTTGCGGGAGGCGCCCGTGCCGACATCGATGACGGCCAGCTGGGACGCGGCGTAGTAATCGAACAGGACCTCGTCGAAGGCGTTCTTGAGCAGGTCCTGGTAGGTCGCGACCTTGGCTTCCTTGCCGCCCGAAACCTGGATCTCGGGGCCGACGGGGACGCGCGGCGCGACCGGGGCCGGGCCTCGGTCGTCGGGGATGAGGGGAACGATGACGCGGCGGCTGTCCGGGGCCCATTCGATGCCGCCGAGGACCGCGTTGACGGTCGCCGGGGTCAGGGCCTTGGCGGCCGCCGCCGCGACGTCAATGGCCCAGAGCTCGACGCCGCCGTCGACATAGCGCAGGAGGGCAATCGTCCGTCCGTCCGGGGACCAGGACGGGAAGGTGAACTTGACCCCGTCGGGCAGGGCGACCTTGCGCACGAGCCCGGTCTTCATGTCCTTGAGCGAGAGGCCGGTCGAGAAGCTCAGGACCTGGCGGCTGTTGAAGCCGGGCGTGATGCGCATGCCGGCGATCCGCAGGATGGGCTCGGAGATGTAGGCGATGGTCGGCATCGATTCGCGCTCGACGAGGGCCATCGTGTCGCCGGCCGGGCTCATCGAGACCATGGGCGTCGGCGGCGCGTCGACGATGTCGATGACCTCCTTCGGCGGCAGCTTGTAGGGCTCCTGGGCGGACAGGACAGGGCAGACGGCGAGGGCCACCGCGAAGATGACGGCCAGATGGATCGAGAGCTTTTTCAAGGGGCTTCCTCCTGACGATCGACGATAGGAAGTGATTTTAATTCAAATTTCGTTTTTTCGATACTCTTCCGTGAAAAGCGGAAATCGCCGGGGCGTATCTTCTCATGTGTCGCGAATTTCCCCAGGCCGCGCTGACGGGAGAATGGGTTCCATCGACGAATTCGGGTTATAATGCCGGTGTCATCATGAACGCAGGAAGCCCGAACGATATCCGACTTTCGGTCGTCATCCCCACCTACAATAAGGAGGCGCGGATCGCCGCCACCCTCGAACAAGTCGCGACCTACCTGGCCGCGAAGCCGTTCGCTTCCGAGATCGTGGTTGTCGACGACGGCAGCTCCGACTTGACCGCCGATGTGGCCCGGGCCGCGCTGACCGGCCGCGTGCCTTCGAAGGTCATCCGCAGGGAGCGGAACATGGGCAAGGGGGCCTCGGTCCGGGAAGGCGTCCTGGCGGCATCGGGCGAGCTCATCCTGTTCTGCGACGATGACCTGTCGACACCCATCACGGAGCTCGATAAGGCCGTGGCCGCGCTCGAGGCGGGAGCCGACGTCGTCATCGGCTCGCGGGCCCATCCGGATTCCGAGATCCGCGTCCGCCAGCGCCGGCCGCGCGAGTGGATGGGAAAGATCTTCAATCTCATCGTCCGACTTTTCGTGCTCAGCGGCTACCGCGACACCCAGTGCGGCTTCAAGGCCTTCCGCGGAGCCGCGGCCAAGGACGTCTTTTCCCGGCTCCGGACTCCGGGGTTCGGCTTCGACGTCGAAGTCCTGGTCCTTTGCCGCGACCTCGGCTATCGCGTCGCCGAGATCCCGGTCGTCTGGTGCGACGTCCGGCCGAGCCGCCTCCGGATCTTCAAGGGCTCCTGGGGGATGCTCAACGACCTCCGGCGCATCCGGCGGCAGGCCCGGCGCGACGCCCGTCGCCGCTGATAACCGGGCTGGCCGTCCCATTCGCGGGGACCGCGGGGGGCGGGGATTTCATCGCCGGAATCACCCCTAGGGGGGATTGTTCCCATTTGGACCCCCCTTCAAAATGACGGAGAACCGAACGCCGGGATTCGGACAGGAGTTCCGCCATGAGGGAAAGACGAAAGCATCGCCGGTTCCAGCAATGGAACAAGGCCATCATCAAGTCTGTCTCCGGCGTGCAGGGGGTCCTGCCCCGTTGCCCGATCGACGCCTGCGCTTGGGACCTGTCCCTGGGCGGGGCGCGGATCCAGTGTGAGGAGAGCTTCCCGGTCGGCGCCGTCCTCCGCATCCACCTCGAGCTCCTCCGCTCCCGGGAGTTCGTCGGCATCGACGGCGAGGTGCGCTGGACGCGCTGGAACGAGGAGCAGAAGGTCCACGAGTTCGGCGTGGAGTTCCGGGAGTGCATCGAGGCGACGCTCCAGGCCATCATGAGGAACCTCTATCACGAGACCGAGCGGAAGGCGACGGAAGACCAGGCGCCCGCCCAGATGGACAAGGTCACACCCTAGCCGAGACTGCCACGAAGAGAATGGGAAACGACATGACCCCGCGCAAAGACCGCCGCTTCAAGCAGTGGAACAAGACGAAGATCACGCCCCTGACCGATCCGCGGAACTCCGAGGGCCGGCCCCCGGTCGACGCCTTCACCTATGACCTCTCGATCGGCGGCGCCAGGCTCCACACGGTGGAGTCGTTCGAGGTCGGGACTCTTCTCCGCCTCCAGATCGAACTCGTCCGCACCAGCGAGGCGCTCCGGGTCGAGGGCGTCGTCAAGTGGCGCCGGTGGGACGATGCCGCGAACGTCTTCGAGATGGGCGTCGAATTCCAGCATACCAGCATGGTGACGGTCCTGAGCCTGATGAAGAACCTCCACGACGGCCGCTGCTCGTCCGCGTCGCCGAAGGCCCAGCCGGCCCAGGCCGGCTTCGGCCGGTCCTGACCGTCCGGATCCTGCCCGTTATCGCCACCGTGATCCTGTAGCTTCCCCGCGCATTCGAGACCGAGATCGTCGCCAGGCCGGAGACTGTCCCTTGCGGATGGAAGACCGGCGCGTTGTTGGCCCGCACGAGCACCCCGGAGAGGGAGACCGCCCGTGACAAACGCCAGGTGCTCGACGTCTCGTCGTAGCTTTCGGAGACGAAGCCCGGCGGGGCAAAGCGGACGCGCACGGAGACGCCCGACAGGATGGCCCGGAAGCGTGCCTGGTTCAGGCCGGAAGTCACCTCCCAGATCCCCGATTGCAGGTCCAATTTCGGCCCCAGCCGACCCACCGTATAAGTGCCCCCGAGTGCGAACAGACCGGCGAGGGCGAGCGCCAGGACGGCCTCGAGCAACGTGAAGCCTGCCGGACGCGCGTCCAATCAGTATTCCTTCCAGGTCAGGACCTTCAGGGAGTAGACGGCCAGCTGAGGGCCGGCCGTGAGCGGCGCGTTCGCGGGGAACTCTCCGGCCGCGGCCCTGTCGTCTCGGTAGAGGGCGAGACGATTGCCGTTCCCCGCGTAGGCGTCGGCGTGCAGGGCGCCGAGCAGCTCGACGGACTTGCCCGTCCCGTCTATCCGGAATCCTCCCGAGGCGGCGGTCAACGACGCCTGGACCTTCAAATCGTCCGGCGCCGTCGCGGCGACCGCGATCCCTCCCGCGGTCGCTTCGCCGGAGACGACGTCCCGTCCCGCCGAGTAGATCACGAGCTGGGCTTCGGAGTCCTTGGAGTAGGGGACCCCGTCCTGCCAGCGGACGCCCTCGAGGATGAGATGGGAGGCGATCGTCACCCTGTCCGCGGAGACGATGGTCAGGTCGACGCCGTTGAGGATGGCCGGCGTCTTGCCGTCGAACGACATCTCCACGCGGCCGTCCAGGCCGATGGCCCCTCCGCCAAGCGCTCCGATCGCGCCGTTGACGAAGAAGATCGGCAAAGGCACCAGGTCGTAAGAGACCGTCCCTTCCGGTGCGAGGAATTCTGTCCGGCTCCGGGCCGGGCTCCACTCGAGCCGCCACTCCGCGTCTCCGACCCGAAAGACCGCGATCTGGGAGTCGCCGCGGATCGCGAGCACGATCTCGTCGAGATCGCCCTGGACAAAGACGCCGCCGAGGCCGAGATCGTTCTGGATAAGATAGACGCCGTCGGGGACGGGATCGGCCGAGACCTCGAGTCCGAGCGCTTCCCGCAGCCGGGCGGGGGAGAGGTCCCCGGGCCGGAATATCCCGATATTCAGGGCCTTGGCGGCCAACCCGCCGGCGTCTTCGGGGAGGATGCCGTCCGGGGCCGCAACCAGACTCGCGCCGAAAGCCTGGCCGGACTTCGACGGCAGGCCGATGCCATTCTCGCCGCAATAGGCGGCCTTCTCGCCGTCGGTCATCTCTCCTTTTATATAGAGAGGGATGGCCGCCAGGGGCAGGCGGCCGGCCAAGAAGCCGAGAGATCCCTCGAGCGATGAGAGCCGCCGGGGCCTGACCTCGAGGAGTCCGCCCGAGGACTCGATCCGGAGGAACGCCGAGATCCGGAGATAGCCGCTCATGTCCGTGAGGCTGCCGAAGCCGCACTCGGCCCGGCTGCGCCACGTCATGCCGTCGAAGGTCTCCTCGAGGGCCCGGGGGAACGCGGACCCGACCGCCGCGTCGAGGAGACGAGGGAACTCCTGCCGGGGCGCGGTCCGGACGGCTTCGACGCGCTCCTCCGGGACGGGCGCCAGAAGACAATCGGTTTCGAGCCAGGACGAGAGATCGCGCAGGCCCCTCTTGAGCCCGTTCTCCGAGGCGCAATCGAGCAGGGTCGAGAACCTGCGAAAGCCGTTGATCTTCAGGTGGATCCCGGAGGCGTGGACCATCGCCAGCCCGAGCCCGGAGAAAACGACCAGGAGAAGCAGGACCGTCATCGTGACCGAGCCGCGCTCGGGAATTCCCGGGACACGATCCCTTTTCTGGAGAAAAGGGTCATGTCCCGAAATTCCGGGCGAGGGCCGCGTTCTTGAGAAATAT